>NZ_VTPB01000001.1:0-2605000 GCF_008274755.1 Agrobacterium sp. B1(2019)
GGTCATTATGCCGTAAGCTGGATTATGCCGCATGGCCGAGTTCGGCGGCTGCTGCGTCTGCTGTCGGCCATGCGGCAGTTCGGCATAATCAGAGCGCTTTGAAGAAGGCGAGTATGGGGTGGCAAGCTGCCCGACCGCTTCTGGGCGCCCAAGCCGGGAAAGCGGCCGTTCAGCAGGCTACTGTACTTTGACCGCAATGCGCCCCCTTTCCGGCCGTTCGACTGCCGCTTGCGGCGTCCCGAAAGCCGACATTGCTCACGGCGTAGCCAAGCGCAAGCCGATTACTTCGGCGTATATGTTCGAATCCCACCCGGTCCGCCACTTTGGTAAAAACCGGGAACGCCGATTCCCGCCGACTTTCCTCCTTTGGTGGCTACCGGCGTCCTCAATAGGGTGTTTTTTGCTGCCCTCGATGTAGATCGCGTCGTCCGCGATCTCGGCGTGTTGGGCGAAGGCGCGGACATGTTCCCGCCGATAGCCGCCCTTTCCAAGCCGGAGGCGAGTGCGAGCTTCGCTTGCCAGTTCCGGCACGGCCGCTTTGGCGTGAATCTAAATTCAAACAGCAAAGCGCCCGATGGATTGCACCGGGCACTTCTTTCTCAAGTCACCTCGAGATTACTTGGTAGCGAGGATTTCGAAATTGTGGACGTTTGCCACCACACCGTCGTCCCATCCACCTGAGATCAATTCTGAAGCCTTTTCATTCAGGAGTCCGGCGACTTGTCCGGCAAAGTGCGCTTCGCGGCCAGAGTTGTCGGCAAAGATGTCGAAGATGGCGAAGTTGTTCCCGTCAATCTGCAGCGCCGCCCAGAACAATGTCTTGGGTTCAGTTTCTGCGACGATGGGGCCGGCGGCGGTCAGCAAGGCTGCCAATTCGGGGCCTTTACCTGGAGCAGCTTCGAGCTTGATGTAAGTTGCGGTCGTTGCCGTGTAGAGATCAACCGGCGCCTTTACCGACAGGACATCGGAGTTGTTGATATTCGCGACAACACCGTCGTCCCATCCTCCGTCGACCAGCGCGTCGGCGTTTTGCTTCAAAGCCGCAGCAACCGCTCCTGAGAAGTGAGCGTCGCGTGCTTCTTCATCTGCGAAGATGTCAAAGATTGCGAGCATATCGTCGGCTTGCAGAGCAAACCAAAGTACAGTTCCCGTCTCTGTTTCCCGCACGATAGGTGCGGCACCTGCCAGAAACTCCGCGAAGGCTCCGGTCTGGCCTTCGGCGGCGGGCATGGCGATGTAGCTGGCAGTATGATTTTCCATTGCGTTGTCCTGTGCAGTTGCAGAAGTTGTGAACAGAGCCAGTGCGGCGAATGTCTGAAGGATTTGCGCTTTCATGGTCGTCTCCTGATTTAAAGTGCATCGTGTTTGGTTTCGATGCACTCTTGTCCCATGCTGGGTGCGCCGGGCTCCAATTCCGAAATTCTATTCTTTGATAGACGTGGACTATCGAACTTGTTTTGATGGCCTGAAATGAGATGTGACGGAGAATGTGGCGATGGAAATGAACCAGATCAGGTATTTTCTTGCCGTCTGCGAGCACCGAAACTTCACCCACGCAGCCAGTGCCTCCAATGTCTCCCAACCTTCCTTGACGACTGCGATCAAGAAACTTGAAGACGAGCTTGGAGGTGACCTGTTTGTCAGGGACCGTGCGGGATGCAGGCCTACGTCCCTCGGTAAACTCATGCAGCCAAGGTTGCAGAAGGTTCACGATGAGACGCGACAGGCTAAGGCAGAGGCGGTCCGTCATATGCGCTTGGAGCGGGTTCCAATCTCTGTCGGTGTCGGCGAAACGATTGGCCACAACAGGATTTCGGCAGCTATGGAGCGTACTCGTACGCGATTGCCGCAAGCCGAAATCGAATTGATCGTTGCGTCAACCTCCGAGCTTCTTGCCGGGTTACGAGATGGTGAATTTGACGTTGTAGTCACCGCAGAGAAGGTCAGTGAAGACCTCTATCGTATAGACCATCTCTATGAAGAGGACTACAAGGTCGTGGTGTCAAAGTCGCATCCGTTGTCTGAACTAAATGCGATCTCTCTTTCGGCTCTTGCTAAAACTGACATGCTTGACCGCCTAAATTGCGAAATGCGGGATGTTTTGCATGGGGCCTGCGCGGATCATGGTCACGAACTCTACGCGGCCTATCGGTCAAATCGCGTGGATTGGTTAGTTGAACTTGCTCGGCAAGGGTCAGGTGCGGTGATCCTGCCAGCCACCGCTATTCCTTCGGACATGGGCCTGGTGTCGAAACCCATCGATGGCCTTGAAATATCAAGAACTGTTTTGGCCCTTCGATATCGGCACCAAACGACGAGACCAGAGACAAATGATCTGATCCGTGAGATGACGCGCACGCTGGCGTAGTGAGGTCGGTAATCGACATTCGCCCATCGTGCAGCATTCGTCACTTTGGGCTCAGACCAGACTTTCGCGGCATCACGCTCGAACGTCCGTTCTACTTTTCTTCGAGATCTCGCCCGCAATCCGCCACTTAGCGCTGGAGAAATTGCGCCAGATTGCGGTGAAGGTCACAGCGAACCACACCCATTGTGTGCGGTGATAGTCGTCGGTGACGAGGCCGTACTCTTCAAGAAGCCACCGCGCCGCGTGAGGCGACCTTCGGCGCGGGTAACAGTGGGTGGGTTCTTTTCAATCTTGAAGAGCCGCTTGATTTCCCTGATGACCTCTTCAGCAGACGGCCCCGACTTTGCCGTCGGGTGGAAGTGAATGAACGGCAGGTTTCGGGCGCCGAACGCGGCGCTCCGAACGGCGACAATGGGGTCGGAAGCTGTCGCAAAATATGGTCGAAAGATATGTCTTTGTCGTGAAGGTTGTCGCTCCAACAACATGGAGCGCAAGAAATGGAAATATCAGATCAGACTACCTCCCTTGATCCCTACTTCGCGTCGTTCGAGGACAGTCTTTCTGCAAAGAACTACAAACCCGATACCCTGGCGAATTACCGATACCTGCTTCGCCGCTTCGGGCGATTGCTCGAAACCGAGGGCATTGCACCCTCGGCGTTGACGCCAGAACTTGCCGTCGAACTAGGGCGACGGTTGCCGGTCACACCAAAAAGCCAGATCAAGGTTCCCAATCTTGCCAGGCTGTTTGTCGCGCATCTGATTGAGATCGGGGTGGCGACACGGCCACCGTTGACACCTGCGCAGGCCGAACGTGCAGAGTTGCTGAGCAATTTTGAAACCTATCTTCTGCAGCAGCGCGGCCTCAGCCCGCGAACGATTTATCATGTGCTGCGGTTCGCGGATCGCTTCCTCGATCATCGCTTTGGTGACAATATGCTCGATCTTCCGGCGATGAACATCCGGGATGTCGTGGCGTTCATGGAGCACCTGCTCGCGCGCAAGCACCCGTTCCGCGACAAGACGCCGGCCACGCATCTGCGCAGCTTCTTCCAGTATCTGTTCGCACAGGGCCTGACGACGACCAACCTGTCGCTCAGCGTGCCTAGGACGCATAAGCCCTGGGGCGCCAGGCTTCCGCGTCATCTGTCTCCCGATGAGGTGGAGGCAGTTCTGGCCTCGGTACGGGTCAATCCGCGGCGCGGCGCCCGCGACTACGCAATGCTGATGCTGATGGCCCGCCTCGGCTTGCGCGCACCGGAGGTCATCGCGATGCAGCTTGATGACGTGGACTGGCGGGCCGGCGAGTTGCTGGTCCGTGGAAAAGGCCAGCGTCATGATCGGTTGCCAATCCCGCCCGACGTCGGCGAAGCCATCATCGGCTATTTGCAGCAGGAGCGAACGTCAACGACCACGCGCACGCTGTTCGTGACGCACCGAGCGCCAAACCGCCCATTCAAGGACAGCCAGGTCATAAACGACATCTTGAAGGAAGCGTTCGCGGCGACGGGCGTGAAGCCGCCGACGCCCTATGTGGGCTCGCATGTTCTGCGCCACAGCCTAGCGACGAATATGGTGCGCTCCGGCGCATCGCTTGAGGAAATCGGCGATCTGCTACGGCATCGGTCGCGGGCGACGACGATGATCTACGCGAAACTCGACACGGATGGCCTACGCTCCATCGCCCAATCTTGGCCCGTCGCGGAGGAGGCACGATGAGCTTCCTTGCCGAACTTGACCGCTACGTGACTCTCAGAAGAGTCCTCGGCGCCGATCTGAGTACCGATGCACGGATACTCCGTCGCTTCGCCACCTTCGCCGACCGCGATGGCGCGCAGCACGTGAACACCAATCTGGTCATGCGCTGGCTCGAGAGCCTGCCATCCGCCAGTCCCGGAACCCGGGCAACACGCTTCAGGGTGGCCCGTCAATTTGCGGAATGGTTGCATGGCATTGATCCGAGGCACGAGGCTCCACCCCGAGGATTGGTGCCTGGCCGCCTTCAACGCGTGCATCCATATATTTATAGCGAAGCTGAAATCGTTGCGATCATCGATCAGGCGCGGACGTTACCATCGGTCTACGGCCTGCGTGGCCTGACCTGCTCGACGCTCTTCGGGCTGATCGCCGTGACCGGACTTCGGATCAGCGAAGCTCTCGGTCTCGATCCTGCTGACCTGGAGGTTGAATCCGGCATTCTTCACGTCCGGCAGGGCAAACTCGGCAAGGAGCGATTGCTGCCGCTGGATCATAGCGTCGTGCAACGGCTCGAAAGCTACGGCCGCGAGCGGGACCGGCTGCTCGGGCGCAGGCCGGGAGCATTCTTCGTGACCTGCGAGGGGCATCGTCTTGGCGATTGCAGCGCCCGCTACAACTTCGCGCATGTGTGCCAGCAGATTGGGCTACGAGAGCCGCAGCTTTATCTTCGACATGGCCGTGGGCCGCGCATTCACGATCTTCGCCACACCTTCGCGGTGCGGACCATGCTGAACTGGTACCGGTCGGGCAAAGATGTCAGCCGCGAGATGATCAAGCTCACGACATGGCTGGGTCATGCAAGCCCTGCCAATACCTATTGGTATCTGGAAGCGGTCCCGGAACTGCTGGAACTGGCTTCGTCCCGAATGACTGGCGTGGCGGCGGAGGCGGGAATCCGATGAAGGCGACCAACTTCCCCGCGCTGATCCAACGCTTCTTCACCGACCGGCTCTCTACGCAAATGGAGGCGAGCCGCCACACCGTCGCTGGCTACCGGGACACATTCCGGTTGCTGATCCGGTATGCGAGTTCCAGGTGCGGGAAGCCGCCGACGAAGCTCACGATCGAGGATCTCGACGCCGATCTCGTTGCCGACTTCCTGACCCATGTGGAAACGGCGCGCGGCAACACGGCGCGCACCCGCAATACACGCCTTGCCGCGATCCGATCATTCTTCCGCTACGTCGCAATGACCGATCCGAGCTGGCTTCTTCATTGCCAGCGTATTCTCTCGATGCCGAACAAGCGGTATGTGAAGCGAAGCGTGACGTTCCTTGACGCTCAAGAGATCGCGGCGCTGCTCGCAGCACCAAATCGAACGATATGGGTGGGACGCCGTGATCACGCTCTGTTGCTGCTTGCGCTTCAGACCGGATTGCGAGCGTCAGAACTGATCAATCTGCGCTGCAAGGACGTGGTTCTTGGGACTGGCGCCTACATCCGCTGCATCGGAAAGGGGCGGAAAGAACGCAGCACTCCTCTTCGTCGCGATACAGCTAAGCTGATTCAGGGCTGGATAGGCGAACGCCGTAACAGCGATGGGCCATTGTTCCCGTCGATCCGGGGCGAGCGGCTCAGTCGCGATGCGTTGGAACACCTGGTGCGCAAGCATTGCCTAGCAGCATCACGAGTTTGCCCGAGCCTCGCAGGCAAGCGCGTCACGCCGCACACGTTGCGGCACAGCACGGCGATGGAATTGCTGCATCATGGTGTCGACCAATCCGTGATCGCTCTATGGCTTGGGCACGAATCCGTGGAAACAACCCAGATCTATATCCACGCCGACATGCGGCTGAAGGAAAAGGCGCTCGCGCAGGTTGCCAGCCCAGAAACGCATACCGGGCGTTATCGCCCAAGCGATGAGCTGCTCGCTTTCCTCGAAACGCTCTGATTATGCCGAACTGCCGCATGGCCGACAGCAGACGCAACGGCCGCCGAACTCGGCCATGCGGCATAATCCAGCTTACGGCATAATGGGTTTTATGCCGATATCGGCATAAGGGTCACGCCAGCGGCCATCACAGCCGATTGAACCGTGACCTGACGGGCTCGTTCGGCTCGAAGAAATACGCCTTCGAAGAACTGATCGCCGAGCAGATTTCGGCCTTTAGCTGCGCCGCGCTCGGCATCGTGCCGACGGTGCGCCATGCCGATTACATCGGCAGTTGGCTGGAGGTCATGCGCGAGGATTCCCGCGCTATCGTGCGCGCGGCCTCGCAGGCGAGCAAGGCGGCCGACTGGCTGCTGTCGTTCCTGCCGGAAGACGAGCAGCGGCCTGCCACACCCGAGACGGCTATCGACAGGAGGGCAGCATGATCCTCCTGACCGACGAGTTGCGCGCGCAGCTTCTCGCCAATGGCCGCCAGCGCGATACCGATCATGTGCCGGTCGTCAAATTCTTCAACCCGCTCGGCGCCGGCGTCTGGCTGGCGACCGAACTCGATGCCGACGGCGATATCCTCTTTGGGCTTGCCGATCTCGGCGAGCCGGAGCTTGGCTATTTCTCGCTCGAGGAGATGGCTTCGGTGCGGCTGCCTTTCGGACTCGGCATCGAGCGCGACGTTCTCTTTTCCGGCGACTTTCCGATTTCGGTCTGGGCCGAGGCTGCACGGGAAGCCGGCAGCATCCGCCGCGCCGAACGGATCATCTATGCCGCGGCGCGTGCGCGGCGGGGGAGCATCTGATGCGCTTCCGCCGCTGGCATAGACCCGAACCCTATGGAGATACGTCGCGCAAGCGTGCGGCGTTTCTCCGCAAGCAGCGCCTCGAACGCGAGGCGCTGCCGCTCTTCGCCGAAGAGATCGCCGCCGGCCAGCACGGCGTCGACGATGAAATGGCCCGCCGCGCCGTGTGGTGGGACGAGGCGGAACGCGAACGCCGCGACCAGCGAGCGGTGTGGTGGCGGAAGGGCCGCGCCCGGCTCTTCGCGCTGCCCGACAGGCTGCGCGCCCGTGTCCGCGAGATCTGGCGGACCTGCCCATATCCGGCCGACCCGGCGAGCTTCGTCGATTTCCTGCACCAGATCGCGGTTGGAAAGCTCGATCCCTGGCGCCCGCCGTGGCAGTTCCATCCCGAGCGGACTGCGCGGATCACCCGCGATCCGTCAACCTTCAACGAAGCCTTCCGCAGGATCGGCGGTCGCAAGGCCGGCATCGGTCCGAGCGCGCCGGACGTGGACGAATTGCTTTACTGCGGCAATCTCGGCTCCGGCATCCTGTTTCTTCGGTCGAGGCTGCGCCCGGTCGATACCGGCGGCAATGTCCACATCGCCGCGTGCCATCACGCCAACGCCGCCCAGCGGCTCGAAATCGAGGTGCGCGGCGCGTGCTCGGATACTGAGCTGGCTCTGATCGAGCGCCTGGCGCAGGCGACCGAAACGCGGCCCGTCGTGGTCCAGCGTGTCGTCATGGGAGGCCCGTCATGATCGGGCCGACGAAACGCGGACACAATGGCGGACCGCCGCTTGACGAGCCCGTCGACCGGCGCTCCGGCCAGTGCAAGCACTGCATCCATTGGGACGCGCCGCCGGAAAGCGAACAGCGCGCTTATGAATGGTTCCGGCTCGGCCTTTCGCGCCGCCGCATAAAGCGCCCGTCCGGCCCCTGTGATCGCGTGCTTCTGCCGGGTCGCAAAAGCACCGTATTCTCGGCTACCTCGGCCGTGTTTGGATGCCTCAACTTCGAGGCGAAGCCGTTCCCCGTCCGCTCGACCGGGGGCGGCTTCGTTACGATTCGGTGGAACGGCCGCATCGCCTGGCAGGGACCGGAGGAGAACGTCCCGCCGCGCTTCCTTCAGGACGTGCTCGATCCCGGCCCGCCTGATGACGGAGGACAGCGTGATGATGCCTCCTGATCGTCTGCGCTTGCTGCTGGCACGCATAGAGGACGCGCTTGCGGATGCGCGGCGCAATCTCGGACTTGCCGAACGCGCACTCAGCAATCGCGCCGAGGACGAGACGGTCCGTCTCCGCCCGAAATCCCGGCACTACCACCGGCGCATGAGCCGGTGGACCGGCGCGGACGAGGCGGAAAACCGGCGGGTGCTCGATCGGCTCCTGGTGGTTGCGGGGCCGGATCTCGACCGGCTCCGGCGCAAGATCGACCGGCAGGAGGCGGCGATCCTGGCGTTGCGTCGGAAATACCGGGTGAATGCGGAGCGACCGCAGCGCTTCGACTTGTAGCGCCGCGCCCGCTCCACGGTCGAGAGTGAGAGAAGGGCTGTGGATTTCGTGACGGGTTGGAAGGTCGAGAGAGGGTCTCGGCCGCCCGTCGCGGAGAACCACCATGGCCAAAGTTGCCAGGAAGTCGAAGAAGCCTGCCGTCGCGATGATCGTCTTCTCGCGCTCGCGTGATATTCCCTTCAATCGCATCCGCCTCTCGGACAGCAACGTCCGCGAAACCGACGTCGAGGCCGGTCTCGACGATCTCACTCACGACATCGACCGTCGCGAGGACATCGTGCAAGGCATTAATGTCCGCGCCATCCTCGATGCCGACGGCAACGAGACCGGCGATTTCGAGACCCCGGCCGGCGGCCGCCGGTTCCGGGCGATCGCGCGGCTGGTCGCGGCCGGACGCTTTCCCGCCGATGGCCTCGTTCCCTGCCTCGTCAAGAAGTCCGACGCCAAGACCTCGGCCGTCGACGACTCGCTCGCGGAAAACATGCTCCGCCTCGGCCTGCATCCGCTCGACCAGTTCCGGGCGTTCAAGCGCATGTTCGACGACGGCATGACGAAAGAGGAAATCGCCGACGCCTATCGCACCACGCCGCGCTACATCACGCAGCGTATGCGCCTAGCTTCGGTCTCGCCAACTCTACTGGAGGTCTATGCGCGTAACGGCATGCCGCTGGCGATGCTGGAAGCGTTCACCGTCAATCCCGACCATGCCCGCCAGGAGCAGGTCTGGGAGGCTGTCCAGCGCTCCTACAATGTCCAGCCCTGGCAGGTCCGCCAGCTCCTGACCGAGACCACCGTTCCAACCGACGACAAGCGCGTGCGCTTCGTCGGCGTGGACGCCTATGAGCAGGCCGGCGGCGCGATGCTGCGCGACCTTTTTTCCGAAGACGATGGCGGCTGGCTCGAAGACGTTGCGCTTCTCGACCGCCTGGTTTCGGAGAAGCTGAAGGCCATTGCCGATGAAGTGGCGGCCGAGGGCTGGAAGTGGATCGCTGTCGATACCAGCCATCCCTACGGTTACGACAACGGCCTTCGCGAGATCACCGGCAGCTTCGCCGATCTCACCGACGAGGAGCGCGCCGCGCGCGAGGCATTGCGCAACGAGTACGGCGATCTCGAATCGGAATATTCCGAGCACGACGAACTGCCCGACGAGATCGATCGGCGGCTGGGCGAGATCGAGGCCGCTCTGGAAGGCTTCGAGAAGCGCCCCGTCATCTATGATCCTGCCGAGACCGCCCGCGCCGGTGTCTTCATCAGCATCGACCGCGACGGCGAGCCTGTCATCGAGCGCGGCTATGTCCGGGCCGAGGACGAGCCGGTGGCCGATGCCGGGAACGGCGAGAGCGAAAACACCATCGTCGCGGGCGGAAATGACGGCGACGTGCAGCGTGCCGTCATCACCATCGGCGGCCAGCCGGCCGAACCCGAAGAGGACGATGACGACGACGGGATCAAGCCGCTGCCGGAGCGGCTCGTCATCGAGCTGACTGCACATCGCACCGTCGCGCTTCAGGAAGCGCTCGCCAGCAACCCGCACGTCGCGATGACGGCGCTGCTCCACCGCATGGTGATGGAGCGCTATCATTACTCGGCGCCGACCGGGTGCCTGGAGGTTTCCGTTCGCCACAGGTATTTGTCTTCGCAGGGCTCCGATCTCGCCGACAGCCCGTCGGTCAAGGCGATCGGCGAGCGCTTCGATGCCTGGAAGGCCGACATGCCTTCCGACGAAGCGGCGCTCTGGGACTGGATCGCCGCGCTCGACGAGGCGAGCCGCATGGCGCTTCTCGCCCATTGCATCAGCTATGGCGTGAATGCGCTTTACGAGCGTCCGAACCCTCATAGTGCCTCCGGTATCTCGCAGCATGGCCTTGATCGTCGCCTTGCCGGGGCCGACCGGATCGCCCGCGCCACCGGCCTCGACATGGTGCTCGATGCCGGATGGCGGCCCACGGTCGAGAACTATCTCGGTCGCGTGACCAAGACCCAGATTCTCGCGGCGGTGCGCGATGGTGCGGGCGAACGCGCGGCCCAGCTTATCGACCATCTGAAAAAGGGCGACATGGCCAAGGAAGCCGAGCGCCTGCTGGCCGATACCGGCTGGCTGCCCGAACCGATGCGCCTGGTCGATCTCGATGGTGATGCGGCCGCCGACACCGATGGCGAGGTCGAGGCTTTGCCCGACTTCCTCGCCGGCGACGGTGACGACGAGGAAGCAGCGGCTGAAGAAGACGAAGACCGGCAGCACCTCGTCGCTGCGGAATGACCGCATACGGGGCGGCGCAGGCCGCCCCGTATCGTTCTTCAACTCGCCCGGCCATCGCGCCGGGCATTTTTTATGGAGGTCGTCATGGCTGACCATATCGACATCGACTTCATCTTTCAGGCCGACCGCGAAAATCCCCCGGCCGAGCGGTCACTGCCCTGGGAGGAGACGCGCGACGGCATCACCGTCGTCGTCGAGCCCAAGCCGCATTGGGCCGACGATTTGCGGGCCTTCCGCCTCGGTGCCCGCGAATATTGCTACTATGCCGACTGGAGCCGATGCGGTGCGCGCGCCCGGTTCTATGACCATATCGATACCGGTGGCGATGACCTGCTGCTGAAGGCCCGCGCCCTGATCGTCCGCGAGATTGCCGAGGGGCATTGGAGCTGACCATTATCCCGGTCGCGTTTCAGTTTCACCAGCATCCGCCGTCCTTGCCATGCCGTGTGGAGTTGGATTCCGTCTCCGGCCTGGAACACGTCGATCCGGTGAGACCGGCATGGGGGAAAGGCTGGCGGGGCGCGGCACCTGCGACGGGATTTCGGCATCCTGTCAGAGGCAGAACACCACCCCCGCTTCCATTCGCTGACCTTGGTCTGAGCCGTTTCCTTGTCAATCAACCCACGAGGGGGGTCGGCTTACGCGAGCGTGCCGCCCTCGCGGATTCGGACGAGCCGAACGCGCGAGGGTGATTGCAGACCCGTTCAGACACTTCGGGCGCCTGTCGCGCGGGGGATGGTCCCCCGCCTCCAGAGACAGGAGCCGGAACCCATGTCCTACGCAGATGCCACCGCCTTCGCCGCCAGCCTCGCCACCACGCTCATGGTCTCGATCGTCGTGTTCCAGGCCGGAGACGGAACCCACGGCGCCATGCCCGCCGACGAATTCGACGGCGACGACGAGATGGTGAAACTGGAACTCGACCCATGGAGCTGAGGCGCGCAAGCGCCTCATTCCCGGCGGCCCGGAACGCTCAGGAGGCGTCCGGGCCTCCTGCCTTGCGATGGGGCTGCCCATCGCCGGCAGCATCGCCGAGGCGGACGCCTTCGGCAGATGAGAGGAAGAGGTCGGGCCTTTGGCCGTGACGGGTTGGATGCTGAGAGAAAGGCTCTCTGCGCCCGTCGCGGAGTGATCCCGATGACCCATGCCAGCCAATCCACCTTCGCCCCGATCGGGCGGATTCTCGCCGACCGGGTGCTGCCCGAATTTCAGCGGACGCAGAAGCTGCCGCTGCGCATTTCCTGCCTCGGCACTGTCAGCTATGCCGGAGCCGCCGATGCCGATTATTGGGACCGCAGCGTCTCGCTTGGCGAGGCTGCTTCGCCGGAAGACGCCATCGCTCTTGCCGCGCTCCGCGTTTCACGCGGCGATCTCGGCCCCGGCGACGACACCGCATTGCGCTTCGAGCAGCGCCTGATCGTCATTCAGGACAGCGCGCTTGGCCTTGTGCTCGCCGGCGAGATCCGTGCCGGGGTCATCCTCTGGCGGCAGCCGGTTACCAGCAACGGCGAGGCCCGCCGCATCATCATCGAAGCCAGCCGACAGCGCGGCATGGCCTTCGCTGCCTCCGGCCGGGGCGATCATGCGTCGGCCCGCGTCCTGCGATTCGGAGCGGCGTTGCTGGAAGCGCGGCTGGTCGCTCCGCTTTGGCGCGAGACCGCCGCCGAGCTGCTCCGGCTGCCGCAAGCGGCCTGATCCCATTTCCTTCCTTCAATCAGCCCGGCCTCGCGCCGGGCTTTGTCGTTTCAGGAGCCTGACATGGCCGACTACTTCACCCATTTTTCCTGCCTGCTCGATGTGGGAACGCCCGACAACGCTTCCCGCGCCCTCGATCTCTACAATCAACTTTCCGCGGAAGGCGCTTCGGAAGAGCCGCGATCCGACGGATTCCTCCTGTCGATCCAGCCCGAGCATGGCGGCACCAAACTCTGGATGCGCGATGACGTCACGGGCGACCCGGAGCGCCTGATTCAGTTTGTGAAGCGTTGCGCCGCCGAATTCGGACTGACCGGCCGCTGGGGGTTTCAGTATGCCACCACCTGCTCGAAGCCGCTCGTCAACGGCTTCGGCGGCGGCGCTCATGTGCTCGATCTCGCCACCGGGGAAACCTTCGCCTGGACCTATACCGACGGCTGGCTTGCCGAGGTGCTGGATGGAGGTGATCCGGATGCCTGAGATCATCGAAACTACGGTCTATCGGCTCGACGAGCTTTCCGATGCGGCAAAGGACAAGGCACGCGCCTGGTATCGTGAAGGCGGCTTCGACTATGACTAGTACGATTCCGTCTATGAGGATTTCCAGCAGATCGCGGAAATCCTCGGAACCCGCTTCAAGACCCGCGCCGTCCGCCTCATGGGCGGCGGCACACGTTAGGAGCCTCGTATCGCCTTTACAGGGTTCTGGTCCCAGGGCGATGGCGCATCGTTCGAATGCTATTATTCGTATCGGAGCAATGCCCCGACCGAGATCCGATCCTATGCGCCGCGGGACAAGAAGGTGCATGAGGTCGCCGATGCGTTGCTGGCGATCCAGCGCCGCAACTTCTACCAGCTTCGCGCCGAGACCAGCCATCGTGGGCACTACTATCACGAGTATTGCATGTCTATTTCGGTCGAGCGTGACGGCCCCACTTATCAGGACATGACCGCCGACGCAGAGGAGATCGTCATCGAGGCGCTCCGCGATCTTGCCCGCTGGCTCTATCGCCAGTTAGAGCGCGAATACGAATACCTGTCCTCGGACGAGGCGGTCGATGAGACGATCATCGCCAACGAATACACCTTTACCGAAACAGGTCGCCGGTTCGGCTGACGCCATTTGAGCGCCCCCTCTAAAGGCGGGGCGCTCTTTTTGTGTCTGCCATGATCTGGTCGGCAAGTAGGGCGACCATGTTGCCACTCACCCTTCGGCCGCCAGGGGCCGCGATCGGCGGTTTTCGGCGATTTGGCCGATGGATGAGAGTGAGAGCGAGGCCGGGACGGATGCGAGCCTGCGCGGTCAAGAGAGAGCGCTGCGCGGGCTCGATTCTGTCCCGCTCTCCCGAGGCTCCTTCCATGAACATGATCTCCGCATCCGCGGCGGCATCCGCCACCGCGCCGCTTTCGCTTGTCCCTGACACCGACATTCCTGCCGCCGTCTTCGCCGCAGCGGAGCTTCTCCTGCCTCACCTCGAACGCGGCCAGCGCGTCGACGCCGCTACGCTGCGCGGCGCGATGGAGGCTACCTTCGGCGCTTCCGACGCGACTGGCGCCTGGAACTGGAAAACGGCCTATAACGCCTGCGAGGCGGCGACCGTGCTTTTCCTGCGCAAATACGGCAAGGCGCTTTTCCGTAAATCCGCTTCTCCGGCAGCAGTCCTGCCGCAGCTCGCCAAGATCGCCGGCCTCCTGCCGACGCATACGCGCCGCTCGGAGGAGGCTCAGTCCTTCCAGCAATTCTCAACACCGATCCCGCTCGGCCTCGCGGCCGTGACGGCGGCGGCGATCACTCCGGCCGACCGCGTGCTGGAGCCCTCGGCCGGCACCGGGCTTCTCGCCATCCTGGCCGAGATCGCCGGAGGCTCGCTCGTTCTCAACGAACTCGCCGAGACCCGCGCCGGTCTCCTGTCTCTTCTCTTTCCGGCCCTGTCCGTCTCCCGCTTCGACGCGGCGCAGATCGACGATCATCTCGACACTGGCATTCTGCCATCCGTCGTGTTGATGAACCCGCCGTTCTCCGTCATGGCCAATGTCGAGGGCCGGATGGCCGACGCCGCCTTCCGCCACGTCGCCTCGGCGCTTGCGCGTCTCGCGCCCGCCGGCCGTCTCGTCACCATCACCGGCGCGAACTTCGCGCCCGTCGCGCCGGCCTGGTCCGCAGCCTATGGCCGGCTGCAGGAACGCGGTCGCATTGTCTTCTCCGCCGCGATCGACGGTTCGGTCTACGCGAAGCACGGCACGACCTTTCCGACGCGCCTGACCGTCATCGACAAGATGCCGGCGGACGACCCGTCCGTATTCCCGACCGCGCCGGGCGTCGCGCCGGATGTGGCCACGCTGCTCGGATGGCTAGCCGAGCATCTCCCGCCACGCCTGCCGGTTGATCCGGCTGTCGCCGTGCCTGCGGCCGCACCTCGCACGGTTCGCGCCTATGTCAACCGGGCGGCCAGAGACGCGCCTGCCGTGGCGCATGCCGAGCCGGAGGGCGTTCCGCTCGACTACGAAACCGTCGACTGGAAGCCGGCGGATGCCGGTCGCCTTTCCGATGCGATCTATGAGGAATACGGTCTCCAGACCGTCCGGATTTCCGGTTCTCAGGCGCATCCGACCCGGCTCGTGCAGTCGGCAGCCATGGCGAGCGTCGCCCCGCCGAAGCCGAGCTATCGCCCGACGCTGCCGGCGAACGTCGTCGATCTCCTGTCCGATGCGCAGCTCGAAACGGTGATCTATGCCGGAGAGGCGCATTCGGATTTCCTTGCCGGTGCGTGGACGGTGGACGACACCTTCGACAAGCTGACCGCTGCGTCTGAGGACGCCAAGGGCGCCGTCCGGCTGCGCCAGGGCTTCATGATCGGCGACGGCACCGGCGTCGGCAAGGGTCGCGAATCGGCTGCGATCATCCTCGACAACTGGCTTCAGGGACGGCGCAGGGCCGTCTGGATCTCTAAATCGGACAAGCTGATCGAGGACGCACAGCGCGACTGGGGCGCACTCGGCATGGAGCGCCTGCTGGTCACGCCACTGTCGCGGTTCCCGCAGGGCAAGCCGATCACGCTGAGCGAGGGCATCCTATTTTTAACCTACGCCACGCTGCGCTCCGACGACCGCGGAGAGAGGGTTTCGCGGGTCAAGCAAATCGTCGAATGGTTGGGCTCCGACTTCGATGGAGTGATCATTTTCGACGAGGCGCACCAGATGCAGAACGCCGCTGGCGGCAAGGGAGAACGCGGTGATGTCGCCGCCTCGCAGCAGGGCCGCGCCGGCCTGCGCCTTCAGCATGCGCTTCCGAACGCCCGCGTCGTCTATGTCTCCGCCACCGGCGCAACCACCGTCCACAACCTCGCCTATGCGCAGCGGCTCGGGCTGTGGGGCGGCGAGGATTTCCCGTTCGCCACGCGCGCCGAGTTCGTCGAGGCGATCGAGGCCGGCGGCGTGGCGGCGATGGAAGTGCTTGCCCGCGACCTGCGCGCGCTCGGCCTCTACACCGCCCGCTCGCTCTCCTTCGCCGGCGTCGAATACGAGCTGGTCGAGCACGAGCTGACGCCCGAGCAGGTCCGCATCTATGACGCCTATGCTGCGGCCTTCGCCATCATCCATAACAATCTGGATGCGGCGATGCAGGCCGCCAATATCACCGGCGGTGGTGAAGGCGGCTCCGGTACGCTGAACAGGCAGGCGAAATCCGCTGCGCGCTCTGCCTTCGAGAGCGCCAAGCAGCGCTTCTTCGGCCATCTGCTGACCAGCATGAAGACGCCGACCCTGCTGCGTTCGATCGCCACCGATCTGGAGTCGGGCCATTCGGCCGTCATCCAGATCGTCTCGACCGGCGAAGCGCTGATGGAACGGCGGCTGGCGGAGCTGCCGACGGAGGAGTGGAACGACGTCCGCGTGGACATCACCCCGCGCGAATACGTCCTCGACTATCTCGCCCACTCGTTTCCAGTGCAGCTCTACGAGCCGTTCACGGATTCCGAGGGCAATCTGTCGTCACGGCCGGTCTATCGCGACGGCCAGCCGGTCGAGAGCCGCGAGGCCGTCGCCCGCCGCGATGCGCTGATCGCCAAGCTCGCCAGCCTGCCGCCGGTTCCTGGCGCGCTGGACCAGCTCATCCAGCATTTTGGCACCGACACGGTGGCCGAGGTGACGGGCCGGTCTCGCCGCATCGTCCGCAAGCGCGGCGGCAGCATCACCATCGACCGGCTTGTCGTCGAGACGCGCGCCAGCGCCGCCAATCTTTCCGAGACGCAAGCCTTCATGGACGACCAGAAGCGCGTCCTCATCTTCTCGGACGCCGGCGGCACCGGCCGCAGCTACCATGCGGAGAAGTCGGCGAAGAACACGCGGCTCCGCGTCCATTACCTGCTCGAGGCGGGCTGGAAAGCCGACACCGCCATTCAGGGCCTCGGCCGCACGCACCGCACCAATCAGGCGCAGCCGCCCCTCTTCCGGCCGATCTCGACCAATGTGAAGGCTGAGAAACGCTTTCTCAGCACCATTGCCCGCCGCCTCGACACGCTGGGCGCGATCACGCGCGGCCAGCGCCAGACCGGCGGCCAGGGGCTGTTCCGCCCCGAGGACAATCTGGAGAGCCACTACGCCCGCGACGCCCTCCGCCAGCTCTATTTGCTGCTGGTGCGCGGCAGGGTCGAGGGCTGCTCGCTCGACCGCTTCGAGTCCGCCACCGGCCTGAAGCTGATGGACTCGAACGGCATCAAGGATGAGTTGCCGCCGATCACGACGTTCCTCAACCGGCTGCTCGCGCTCACCATCGAGCTTCAGGGCATCCTCTTCACGGCCTTCGAACAGCTTCTGACCGCCCGCATTGAGGGCGCGATCGCGTCAGGCACCTATGACGCCGGGCTGGAGACGCTGCGCGCCGAGAGCTTCGTCATCGTCGGTCGCCGGACGATCTATACGCATCCGCGCACCGGCGCTGAAACCAGCCTGCTCACGATCAACGAACGCAGGCGCAACCGTCCGGTGATACTCGATGCCGCTCTCGCCGAACTCGGCGATCCGCGCGCGAAGCTGCTCGTCAACGAGCGTTCCGGCCGCGCTGCTGTTCAGATCCCGGCCAGCAGCATCATGCTCGACGATGGCGAGGTCGAGCGCCGTGTCCGGCTGGTCCGCCCGACCGAGGCGCATAACATCCCGATACGTTTCATGGGTGAGACCCATTGGGTCGAAGCTGACCGGGAGACCTTCGCGTCGGCCTGGCAGGCTGAGATCGCCGACGTGCCGGAATTCACCGACGCGACGCTTCACATGGTCACGGGCCTGCTTCTGCCCATCTGGAAGCGGCTGCCGAACGATTCGACCCGCGTCTACCGGCTCCAGACCGACGACGGCGAGCGCATCATCGGCCGCAAGGTCTCGCCTGCCTGGGCCGCGAATGCAACCGCAACCGGCGCAGCCGCGATCACGCCGGATGATGCGTTCACCGCCCTGATGGACGGCCGCACCATCCTCGATCTGGCCGAAGGTCTTCAGCTTCGCCGCGTCCGCGTCATGGGCGCGAACCGGATCGAGCTGTCCGGCTTCGACGACACGATGCGCGAGCGCCTCACGGCCTACGGCCTGTTCCACGAGATCATCTCGTGGAAGCTGCGCATGTTCGTACCGACCGATGCCAATGGCCCCGCGGTTCTCGCCAAGCTGCTCGACCGCTGGCCGATCGAGCGCATCGGCGAGAAGGAGGCAGCGTGATGGCCCGTCACGATGCTTCCGAACTGGCATCCCGTCTCGGCCGCAATGCCGAGGCGGTTTGCCGCCACTACCTGTCGTCCGGCCACCGCGCCGGACGACACTGGGTGGTCGGAGACGTTCAGAACAGCCCCGGCCGCTCGATGTTCGTGCGGCTGACCGGGCCGGAATCCGGCAAGGGTGCTGCCGGCAAATGGACCGATGCATCAACGGGGGAACATGGCGATCTGCTCGACGTCATCCGCGAAGCGCTCGGCCTCATCGACTTCAAGGACGTGGCCGAGGAAGCGCGCCGCTTCCTCGCTCTCCCGCATCCCGAACCGAAGAAGACGAGGACTCCGACCGGTAGGACGTCGAGCATCGCTATCGGCTCGCCCGAAGCGTCGCGGCGGCTTTTCGCCATGTCGCAGCCGATCGGCGGCACACTGGCGGAAATCTACCTCAACGGGCGGGCGATCACCTCCCTCGCGGGAACCTCCGCGCTGCGCTACCATCCGCGATGCTACTATAAACCGGACGAGCATTCGCCCACAGAGATCTGGCCGGCGATCATCGCTTCCGTCACCGATTTTCACGGCAACCAGACCGGCGCACACCGCACCTGGCTCGCTCCGGACGGTTCGGGCAAGGCGCCGGTCGAGTCACCGCGGCGCGCGATGGGCGACCTTCTCGGGCACGGGGTCCGCTTCGGCGTCGCCGGTGAGGTGCTCGCAGCCGGCGAAGGCATCGAGACCGTGCTGTCGCCCCGTCAGGTTCTGCCCCAGATGCCGATGATGGCGGCGCTCTCAGCGGCTCACCTCGCTGCCATGCTGTTCCCGGCGACGCTGCGCAGGCTCTATGTCCTCAGAGATCGCGACCCGGCCGGTGACGGCGCAAGAGACAGCCTGGTCGCCAGAGCAAGGAGCGTCGGGATCGAAGCGATTTCGGTGTCGCCGACGCGTGAGGACTTCAACGAAGATCTGCGCTGGCGCGGCATCGACGCCCTCCGGACGACGTTGATGGAGCAGCTTCATCCTGATGACGTCCACCGTTTCGGGGAAGGGTGAGGAGATCGGCGGAGGACAAGGCGCGGTCGAGGCGTCTCCACCTGCCGTCTCTGTTCATCATCGGAAGCATCCTTCGTTTTCCTGAGAGTCCCGTGCCCACGGCCTTCTGAGAGGGCGATCGGCCCACAAACGGCCCTGACAGGCAATGGCCGCGTTCGGGCTATTTTCCGTCGGCGGGGGCGAGCCCCGCCTTTGCATCGCGAAAGACAAAATAGCCCGAACCCGGCCATCGGAGCCCTCGCGAGGGCGCGAGGGTGCCAGTCCAGTCCGCCCGTGGGCTTCCGACGCCTGCGAAGGCCGCGACGGGCGCGGTCTCCAGACAAAGGACGCTTCCGATGATGAACGAAGACGAAAACTTGAGCTTCGAGCCGAACCACACCTCGTCCCCAACCGATCATATCCTCACCGAACTCCAGCTCTACGGCTGGCGGCCGTATCAGGACGAACCTGATCCGAGGCCGCTCCCGGAGGGTAGCGCCGTCGCCGCAGCCGTCGCAGATATCTTCGACGCCCTCGTCGCGACGCTCGGCGACACCCGCCTCGAACCCGACCTTGACGAGTTGCTCTGGGGAACCGTCAATCTCTTCCACCGCGCCGCGGGCCGGGTCGAACGCGATCTCGACGACAACGAGCAGGCGCAGCGCCGCCTTCAGCGTGAACAGGACGGCAGCGAGGTGAAGTCGGTCGAGCTTGAGCGCCTCACGGCAGAAGGTCAGACCCTGATCGAGCGGCGCAACAGCATGGAACTCTTCCGCGACGTCGCCTCGGAAGCCTTCGAGCACTACACCGGCAGCGCTTGGCGGCCCCGTACCGGCTCGATGGTCAACCATCGCAATCTCACCGCCGCGATGATCGACAGCCGGGATTTCCTCGCCGCGAAACACCGGGCCGAGACCGAGGTGATGCTGCCCGCCGGTCCCAAGGTTGCCTTGACCGGAGGCGCCGACTTCAATGATCACCGCCTGATCTGGGCAAAGCTCGATCAGGTCCATGCGAAGCACCCCGACATGGTGCTGATGCACGGCGGCACGCCGAAGGGCGCTGAACTGATCGCCTCCCGCTGGGCAGATACCCGCAAGGTGGCTCAGGTCGCCTTCCGGCCCGACTGGACGAAGCACGGCAAGGCCGCGCCCTTCAAGCGCAACGACGCGATGCTCGACGTCCTGCCGGTCGGTGTCCTCGTCTTCCCCGGCACCGGCATCCAGGAGAACCTTGCGGACAAGGCCCGCAAGCTCGGCATCCCGGTCATGAAGTTCGACGGCGGCGCGTAGCGCCGCCGTTTGGTGGCTGTTCCAGTCGCGCAAACTTGAATTTCCGCTTGCGACCTTAACGTCTGTCGTTGCGACGAAAAATGTTCCCGCCACATAGCGGACATTGATCCTGCACGAAAACGCGCTGTACACTCCCAGTAAAAGTTGACCAAGTAGGAGGGTGCTGTGCGTCGCGCCAAGCACTGCTTGTTAGAATGTCATTAGAAATCAGAGACAAGATTCGTAAGAGCGGTTACATATTTTTCAGCAGCCATCGGCCGAACGATAGCATCATCGAGATCGCGGAGGATCTGGGCAAGCCTTTGGACCCATGGAAAGATGGACCCGTCCAGACGCTCGTGCCGCGTAGCCAGGCTGCGCCGAACAGCTATGGCGGCATTTTCGGCCTCAATCATTTCCCTTTTCATTCGGATCTCGCTCACTGGCGCACTCCACCACGCTACCTCCTTCTGCGCTGCGTCGTCGGCTACGCCGATGTGCCGACAATGGTGATAGACGGGCACGACCTTATCGATGCCGTTACCCTTGACATTTTGCGGCGCGCCATCTTCAAACCGCGACGACCGCGTGACGGGAGCGTCTCGCTCTTGCGCCTTTGCGAGCCTGCTGACGATGTCGTGCGGGTCCGCTGGGACGAGGTCTTCCTGAAGCCGGCGAGCAGGGTTGGTGAAGTCGCCGACCTGCGTGTTCGCGAATGGCTTTCGACATGCATGCCGACCGCGGTGTCCCTGGCCGAAACGCACGACACGCTGCTGATCGACAATTGGCGGATGCTGCATGCCCGCTCCCCGATCTTACCTGGGCGCGAGAACCGGGCGATCGAGCGTGTCTATCTGGAGGGGCTTCATTGAAGAAATCGATTTCACCCGGCGCAACGCCGGCATCATGCGATCCGGATGCGCTCTATCTCAAGGCAGAGCGGTACATCCAGCATATGAGCGCATTCGACAGCGACGACTGGGAATATGCCCTGTGGTCCAGCCTCGCGCTCGAATTTCTCGCCCGCGCCGCGCTCGCCAATGTCAGTCCCGCCCTGATCGCGGACACCGATAAGAGCTGGTCGAGCTTATATCACGCGCTGGGTTTCACGCCCACGGAGGAGCGGTTCGCGCCAAAATCGATCGCCGTCACCGAGGTCTTCAAGCGGCTCACCGCGATCCTCCCGGATTTCGCCAAGGAGCATGAAAATTTTGGCGTCCAGCATACGGGCCGCCGCAACGCCGAGCTTCATTCCGGTGAGCTTGCCTTCGACGGGGTCAAGGGATCGTCCTGGCAGCCGCGCTTCTATCAAACCTGTGAGATTCTCCTCGCCTCGATGGGGGCGACGCTCAAGGATTTCCTCGGCGAGGATGAGGCGAAGGTCGCAACGAAACTGATCGCCGCTGCGGTCGACGAAAGCGCGAAGGTGGTAAAGGGCGAGGTCGAGGCCCACAAGAAAGTCTGGCTCGCCAAGGCCGACGATGAGCGAGACACACTGACCAAACAGGCAGCGGTCTGGGCCACGCGCCATGCCGGCCATCGCGTCGATTGCCTCGCTTGCGCCTCCCAGGCGCTTATCTGGGGCGAACCGGTTTCTGCGCCACAGCAACGGCTGAGCGACGGCGAGATCACCCAAACGCAGGAATTCCTGCCGAACTGGTTCGAGTGTGTCGCATGCGGGCTTAAAATAAGCGGCCTGTCGCGTCTCGCGGTGGTTGGCTTGAGCGATCGATACAAGAAAACGCAAGTTTACGACGCTGCCGAATATTACGCGCCGGAAGATGACTATTCCGGATATGAGGATGACAACAACGAACGCTGAACGTCGTCGCTCGGCGCGGTCGGCGTGGAACATGGCCTAGCGAAGGGCCGGGAGGGCAAATGGCCGGCGAGGAACATGTATCCGTCGCGGTAAGAGATGATTTCGTCGCGCGGCAGACCAAGGCGAAGCCGGTGCCTGCCCTTGCCGAGCTGCTGTGGAACAGCCTCGATGGCGACGCCACCGAGGTATCGGTCGAGTTCGCGCATAACGATCTCGCAGGCGGCATGTCGAAAATCGTCGTCTACGACAATGGTGATGGATTTTCCCGCAGCGACGCCCGTGCGCTGTTCGGTAATCTCGGTGGCTCTTGGAAGCGCCATGTCCGACAGACCAAACGCAACCACCGCATGATCCACGGCCAGGAAGGGCGCGGCCGCTACAAGGCGTTCGCCCTCGGCCAGTCGGTCACCTGGAAGGTCTGCTACGACGATCCGGCCGGACGCAAGGCGTTCGAGGTTCGCCTTCTCGAGGCCGATCTCACCGACGTCACCATCACTGAGGAGGTGCTTGCGCCCGACCGCTTAACGGGCGTCATCGTCGAAATTGGCGACCTCCGGCGGGATTTCAAGACCTTCGAGAGCGAAGGCGGCATTCAGGACCTGAACGAGATTTTCGCGCTCTACCTGATGAACTATCGAAGCGTGTCGATATCAGTCGCCGGCCAGAGGCTCGACCCCGAGAAGGTCATCGCCAGTCACCACAAAGCGTCACTGCCGCCGATCGAAAAGGAGGATGGCGCTGGGCACGACGTCGAGCTCGAAATCATCGAATGGCGAACGGATGCGCGGCGTGTCCTGTATCTCTGCTCCGCGAGCGGCTTTCCTTTCGATCAGGTCGAAACGCGCTTCCACATTCCTGGTTTCTCTTTCTCAGCCTATCTGAAATCCACCTATGTCGAGGAATTGCACAATGAAGAGCGCGTTGCGCTGTCGGAGATGGATCCGCTGCTGAGCGCAGCTGTCGAAAGTGCGCGCTCGGCGATTAAAGACTATTTCCGCGACAAATCGGCGGAAAAGGCGCGATCCCTGGTCGACGAGTGGATTGCCGAAGACGTCTATCCCTATCGCGGCACGCCGCAGAACGCCGTCGAGAAGGTTGAGCGTCAGGTGTTCGACATCGTCGCGGTCCAGGTTCAGGAGCTCGCGCCCGATCTCGGCATCAGCTCGGCAAAGGCGAAGGCGCTTCACCTTCGCATGCTGCGCAACGCCATCGAGCGCGGACCGGAGGAATTGCAGCTCATCCTAAAGGAGGTGCTGGAACTGCCGGCGCGCAAGCAGAAGGAGCTTGCCAATCTCCTGCAAGAAACGACCCTGTCCGCGATCATCACCGCGGCAAAGACCGTCGCCGATCGGCTGAAGTTCATATCCGCACTCGAATCGATCGTCTTCGATCCGGGAACCAAAGGCCGATTGAAGGAACGCACCCAACTTCACAAAATCCTCGCTGAAAACACCTGGGTGTTCGGCGAAGAGTATAATCTCTGGGTGAGCGACAAAGATCTCCGTCGCGTCCTCGAAAAGCATCGCGACCATCTCGACCCGAGCATCGCGATCGATGAGCCGGTGAAAGTGATCGGCAAGGCGCGCGGCATCATCGACTTGATGTTCTCGCGCTCGACGCGCCGGCATCGTGCGAACGACATCGAGCACATGATCGTCGAGCTCAAGGCGCCGAAAGTGAAGATCGGCGCCGATGAGATCACGCAGGCAAAGAAATACGCGATCGCCGTCACGTCAGACGAGCGCTTCTCGACCGTCGACGGCGTGCGCTGGCACTTCTGGCTGGTCTCCAACGCCTATGACGACTTCGCAAAGCATGAGATCGAAAGTGGTCCGGATCGCGAGCGCCGCCTGATCGCGCGGGGGCCGCGGCATATTGTCGGTATAAAGACGTGGGGCGAACTGATTGAGGAAAATCGAGCTCGGCTTCAGTTCTTCCAGGAGCATCTTCAGCATTCCGCAGACGAGAACACGGCCATCAAATATCTGCAGCAAAAGCACAGCCAGTTTTTGGAAGGTGTCATTGTCGAAGACACGGACGAAAATGGTGACGATCAGCCGGAGGCTTTGGTACAGGAAGCGGCTGAGAGCAGTGCCTAGCCTGAATTACTAGAGGCTGATCGGGCTCCGCAGTGGCGGAAGGCCGGGTTTCGCTCTTCGCGCGAAAAGCGGCCGGTCGGCTTTGCATCCCATTATGGACATTCAATTAAGGGGCTGATTCACGCTCATACTTGACGCGATTCCATCTTCGTCGTCGAATGAAAAATCCTTGCAGAACCGGAACAGTAGTATAGTCGCAGGCGGAGCGTATCTACAGGCAGCCTGTCGTGATCCTCAACCGATCATGTGGAGGTTTCCATGTCGCTCATCCTGCTCGCAATCTCCTTGGGGATCGCGTTCTGCATCTTTGCCTACCACCTTGCGATCTACGCTTTGCCTTTCATGGTTGGGCTGTCCGCTGCGCAATATACCTGGGGCGCCGGAGGCGGCATCCTCCTGTCGGGATTGGCCGCCATCGGCGCGGCGTTGGTTTCGATCGGCCTGGTCATCGCAGTTCTCGGCTTCGCCAGGAATCCGGCTCTGCGGCTGATCGCTCTCGCCGTCTTTGCCGTACCAGCAGTCATCGCCGGATATGCACTCGTCCACGGCGTGGCGAAGAACGCCATCGACCCCGGCTTGATGCTCAATTTGCTTTCCGGCAGCGCCGGCTTGTTCATCGGCATCGCGGCCATCATCAATCTGAACGCCCTCGGCGTGTCGTTCTTCTCGCGCTGATTAGTCGGTCGCAATCCGGCGCGACCGTTAAAAACCCGGCGGCTTACGCCGCCGGGCTTCACGTTTTCCGCGCAGTCGAAACTGTCGCGTCAGCGCTGCCTTTGTCGTTGTTGCTTTCGGTCCGCTTCACCCGGCTTCGGAAGTCGGTCATGGGATTGATATCCGTATGCCGTGGACAATCGGTGCCTACCCGTCCATCCATTCGTAGTGAGAACGCGAGGGCGAATCAG
Source organism: Agrobacterium sp. B1(2019) (assembly GCF_008274755.1). Lineage (NCBI taxonomy): Bacteria > Pseudomonadati > Pseudomonadota > Alphaproteobacteria > Hyphomicrobiales > Rhizobiaceae > Agrobacterium > Agrobacterium sp. B1(2019). The sequence continues at coordinate 25,092 of NZ_VTPB01000001.1, forward strand.
AACCTTCATTCCCTTCTCGCTATTCGGCTGAATCGGACCATCCGTCGTGAAACACGGTATGCGCTGCTGGTCCGTGCTCTGAAAGCCCGATAGCCTGCTCGTTCTTCTCCAGCCCATGTGTCCGTCAAATCGGCGAAGACGCGAAATGGCCGGAAGCGGAGAAGGTCGGGAGTCGCCCCGAAGTGCGCAGGTCCGTGAGCCTGCCTGGTCGGCGTTACCGGTGAGGACGATGGTTCGGCTGCGCGTCCCCGTATTCGTGCTTTGAAAGGCACCAATCCCTCCGACTGACTGATCCCCTAAGTCCGTTCTGTTTCCTCCAGCAACCCCGGCGGCTCCCAGCCGTGTTGCCGCGCAAGCGCGGCTGCCCGCCCCACCTGGGGCCTTAGGGGCAAGCTGCCGAAAGGTTCGGCAGCTGCGGGAGTCTCCCGACGGCCTTGGCCGGGTCTCGTCGGAGGGATGGTCCCTCCGAGAAGCAACGGAGACTTACAATGCAGAACATCGTCATTCTCGCCGGCAACATCGGTCAGGCCCCCGAAACCCGCACCACCCAAGGCGGCACCCGGATCACCCACTTCACGCTGGCCACCTCGCGCCCCCGCTACTCGGACGGCAAGGTTGTCCGGGACGAAAAGGGCTACCGGGTCCAGGATACGGAATGGCACCGCATCACCGCCTTCAACGGCCTCGGCAAGACGATCCAGGAGTATTGCGAGAAGGGAATGAAGGTTCTGGTTCGCGGCCGCATCCACTACACGAAGTGGACGGATCAGCAGGGCAACGACCGCTACGGATGCGAGATCATCGCCGAGACGGTCGACTTCCTGAGCCGGGCGAAGCAGACCGAAAGCGAGGACGGCAAGTTCATCGACGACGATGACATCCCGTTCTGAGCGGGAACCGCGAAGCCCGGCGGCGCAAGCCGCCGGGTTCTCTCATGGCAGGCCATGCGCCGAAACGACCGAATCAGTCGTCAAAGGAAAGCTGATTGCAGTGTTGATCAGGCATTTCATGCTGGCGAAGTGAGCCAAGAACGACTAATTTAGTCGTAGTTCTGGAGTGCGCACAGGTCCGAGTGGAGGTGATCATGCATGATCACCGCCCGACAATCACGGGCCGCACGCGCGTTGCTGGGTTGGACACAGGAGACGCTCGCTGACAAGGCCCGAGTAGCACTGACCGCACTGAAACGCCTCGAATCCGAAAGCGGTCTCGAAGTGTTCGAATCGACGCGCGATCAGGTGCGCCGAGCTTTCGAATCGGCCGGGATTGTTCTCCTTTCGACAGACAAGGGCGAAGGAGTTTTGCTCCTGCATGACAGGAGGGATTCGTCCCGGTAGTCACGCCGGGCACCGAGCTACCAAACCCTTGTCAAAAAAAGGGGCTATCTCCTGAGCGAGATGGTTAACGGACTTAGCGCGCGTGAATATGGTGGCTCGATGGCACAGGAGACGCAAACATTTCTGGACGAACCACCGTTCAGCGAAACGATCACGTCTTATGACCGCAAACATATGAAGCTCTACATGCGGCTGGTCGACGCCAACCGCGACGGCGCAGACTGGCGCGAGGCGGTGCATATCCTGTTTGGCCTCGATCCCGATCAAGACCCCAGACGCTGCCGCTCTATCCACGATGCGCATCTGGCGCGGGCCCGGTGGATGATGGAGCGCGGCTATCGCCAACTGGTTCGTGAGAGCCAGCGCGGGTCGCCATCGTGATGCGTCGGACGCATCACCTGTTGAGGCGCAACTGACTTCCGCAGATCAACCCAAACGGGAATCGTGATTCTCCCAAAGACTTAGACAAATACTTGGGAGGATCAGCGATGACACCCGACGCATCGATCTGGCGTTCCTCGGAATATGATCATCTGGACGGCCTGACCGCGTCCGATCTGGCCTGGGAATGGCTCCGCCGCAACGACGCCTATGACGCGGATTTTGAGGCTTCGGCCTCCGCTCGCGGAATGCATGAACCACTGACCGTGCGAATTCGACAGCAGTGGGGGTTGCGATTTCCCAGTCGATCCCCTGACACCTCCGCCGGAAGCGCCGGTCTTCTGGCTTCCGCAGGAGGACACAAGCGTTGTAATGCTCGCCGAGGCGCCCGTTGACCTCGGCTCCGGTATCACAAGCGATGCTTCCGCGCTGTGGCGGCATGGGTCGCCGATGGGCGATGATGACGCTACATTTCGCTTAGCCCTCGCGAACGGTCAGTCCCTCCAGATCATTGACCACGCCATCGACGGAAAAGAAAATGCCGTTGCGGTCATTCCTCTCGGCATAGACGGCTTCGACCGGATCGAAGCTGTCTATCGATTCCTCTCAGCCTTGCATGGCCGCGCCATTCCCCCGGACACGCGCCTGACGCATCAGCAGCGCGCCCGCCAGCGCCGGATGCTGCGCGCCTTCGACGGCTATCGCGCCGGCGCCACGCAGCAGGAAATCGCCGAGATCATTTTTCACATCGACCATCTCGACCGTGACGCTTGGCAGGCGTCTTCCATACGCCACGCCATCAAGACGCTCCTGCGCGATGCCCGCGCCATGATAGCGGGCGGCTATCGAAAACTCCTTCGTCATCGCCGCCAATCCTAGCGCGGTCTCGCCCGCTGATGGTGGGCGAATTCGATACCCCCCAACTTTGCCCTGCAACTCGCCGGCTCTCCTCCGCCACCGTGGTCATTGCCCGCCGCTGATCCGCGACGGTCGTCCCCAACACCACGGAGGCCCGATCCATGCCACATGAACCCGTCGTTCTCCCGCCGCGCTTCCTGCGCACCAAGGAAGCCGCCGAGTTTCTCAGCCTTTCGGCCCGTACTCTCGAAAAGCACCGGACGTATGGAACCGGCCCGGCCTATCGCAAGCTCGGTGGCCGCGTCGTCTACGCCATCGACGATCTCGAAACGTGGGCCGCTCGCGGCGCGGTGACGTCGACGTCCGATCCTCGCGGCTCCGTGCTGCCGGCGAAGCGCCACGTCATTCCCTCCGGGCCGCAGCTCGGCCGCTACGCACGCTGACCGCGGCCGGTTCCGTTCATGGCGGTGCGGCGTCGATCCCTTTCGGAGCGCGGACAGCTCGATCTGTTCCGGGCGCTTCCCGGCGACTTCGCGCCACGAGACGCGCAGGATCTCATGGCCTATCCCTTCTTCTCCCTTTCCAAAACCCATCGCGTCGCCCCGATTGATTTCGTTGCGGGCAACGTGACGATCCGGGTCGAGGCGGTCCCGGATCATGGCATGGCCACGATCTGGGACGCCGACATCCTGATCTGGGCGGCGAGCCAGATCGTCGAAGCCCGCGATAACGGGCTTCGTACCTCGCGGCTGATGGCCGCCACGCCCTACGAAATCCTCACCTATGTCGGCCGGGGCACCAGCTCGCGCGACTATCAGCGCCTCAAAGCCGCCCTCGACCGCCTGCAATCGACCACCGTTTCCACCTCGATCCGACAGCCTGCCGAAGGCCGCCGTCATCGCTTCTCGTGGATCAATGAGTGGCAGGAACGCACCGATCGCAACGGCCGCCCCGAGGGCATCGAGCTGATCGTGCCGGACTGGTTCTATCAGGCCGTCCTCGACGATGCGCTCGTGCTGACCATCGACCGGACTTATTTCGACCTGACGGGGGGCCTCGACCGCTGGCTCTACCGCCTGGTGCGCAAGCATGGCGGCCGCCAGCGCGATGGCTGGCGCTTCGACTTCCGTCACCTTCACCAGAAATCCGGCAGCCTGTCGCCGTTCAAACGCTTCGCCTTCGAACTGCGCGACATCATCCGGCGCCAGCCGCTGCCCGGCTACAGGCTCTTTCTCGAAGCCGAGATCGGTGGGCGCCTGCTGCTCGCATTCGAGCCGCTGCCCGCCTGTGGACAAGCTGTGGATAGCCTCGTGCTATCGGGAACCCGATCTATCGTGCTATCGGGAACCCGAGGCTCGTGCTATCAGGAACCCAAACAGAGTGTAAGCCACGGAAACTCCACACGAAATCGCGCCCTTAACTTAGAGTCTAACATAGACTCTAACCTTGAAGAGCGCGCGCGTGATGTGGAAAACCTCATCCGCGATGCCGCCAGAAGCCTCAGCGTTACCGCGAAGAAGAGCGTATCGATCGCGCCCGCCGAGCCGGTGTCGACGGCAGTGCAGGACCGCGCTGGCTCTTCCGCATCCGCCAATCCCACGATGCCCCGTGTTCCTCTCGACCCACCGGGAGGACGCCGATGATCGTCGCGCTCCTCAACCAGAAGGGCGGCGTCGGCAAGACGACGCTTGCGCTGCATCTCGCCGGCGAGCTGGCTTTGCGCGGAAAGCGCGTCACGCTTATCGACGCCGATCCACAGGGCTCGGCGCTCGACTGGTCGCAGCAACGCTCTCGCGAGGGCCTGCCGCGCCGTTTTGGCGTTGTCGGCCTCGCGCGCGACACGCTGTACCGTGAAGCCCCTGAACTTGCCCGCGACGTCGATCACGTGGTCATAGACGGGCCACCGCGTGTCGCCGGACTCATGCGCTCCGCGCTGCTCGCGGCCGACCTCGTGCTGATCCCGGTACAGCCGTCGCCGCTCGACGGTTGGGCCTCCGCCGAGATGCTGGCGCTCCTGACGGAGGCGCGCATCTATCGGCCCCAGCTCGCCGCCCGTTTCGTGCTGAACCGCTGCGGCGCCCGCACTGTCATCGCTCGCGAGACGGCCGAGACCCTGGCCGACCACGATCCGCCGGTGCTCGCCAGCACCATCGGCCAGCGCGTCGTCTTCGCCGACGCCGCGCAGACCGGGCGGCTCGCCTTGGACATCGATCCGCGTTCGCCCGCCGCGCGCGAGATCGCGGCGCTGGCGGCTGAGGTCGAGCGTCTCGGTATCCGGTGGACCGCGCCATGACGGTTCGCCCCGAAATCATATTGTCCGGAGACTGCCGCGATCGCATGCCGGCGCGCGGTCCCTACGACATGATCCTCGCCGATCCACCTTACGGCGACACATCACTCGCCTGGGATCGCCGTGTCGAGGGCTGGCTGGCGCTCGCGCGCGGCGCGCTTGCCCCGACCGGCTCGATGTGGGTCTTCGGTTCGCTGCGCAGCTTCATGGCAACCGCCGACCGCTTCGCCGACGCTGGCCTGCGGCTCGCCCAGGAGATCGTCTGGGAGAAGCAGAACGGCACCGGCTTCCATGCGGACCGCTTCAAGCGCGTGCATGAACTGGCCGTTCAATTCTATCCGGCCGAGACACCATGGCGCGCGGTCTACAACGACCCACAAACCACGCCCGACGCGACGGCCCGCACCGTGCGGCGCAAGCAGCGTCCGCCCCATACCGGCCAGATCGACGCTGGCCACTATGTCAGCCACGACGGCGGGCCGCGTCTGATGCGCTCGGTTATCTACCTTCGCAACTGCCACGGTCGCGCCATCCACCCGACCGAGAAGCCATCCGCCCTTCTCGAAATCCTTATCCGCACGAGCTGCCCGGAAGGCGGCCTAGTTGGCGATTGGTTCGCAGGCTCGGGTTCCGGCGGCGAAGCCTGCCGGCTCTCCGGCCGGCGCTATATCGGCTGCGAGATCGACCCCACGATGGCCGACCGCGCCCGCGACCGCATCGCCACCGTGCTGCCGTTCCATGACGGAGGCGCGTCATGACGGTCCCCGCCGAAAAGCGCGGCTTCGCGCAGCGTCCCGCCGATGCGGACGGATGGATCAAGGCGGGGGACACGCCTCCGCCACGCAATGGCGCAGCTGTGACCTTCACGGCCCGCCTCACCATCGACATCACGCCGGAGCTGCGCGGCCGGATCAAGATCGCGGCCTTCCGGCGCGGCGTCACCGCTTCGGAAATGCTGCGCGAGCTGTTTGAGCGCGAATTCCCCGACACCCAAGGAGACACACCATGACCGGCAATGCGGCGCTCCGCATCGGCGGCCGTCCGTTGCCGGACGGTCCCGCCGCGTTCACCACGCTCGTCGAACTCACCTGGATCGAAAAGCGCATCGAGAACTGGATCAGGTTCGGCCGCGAAAGCTACGAACAGAAACTCGACCGCCGTCACAGGGTGGTCGGCTTCGCGCCCGGCACGATATTCTGCCTCGTCCGCTGGGCTGCGAACGAGTACGGAACGATCATCTCGCGCCTGGACATCGTGCGCGCGGTCGACCGTGGCGAGCCGTTCCAGACGCTGCCCTTCGTGCGTCCTGGCGGCGACATCCTGCTGAAGATCGAAAGCTGGCCGAAGGTCGAGGACGTGCTTCGCCATGTCGACGGTATCGAGGCCCTCGGCATCGATCCCGCGGATGCCGATCCCGATCACTGGCGGCACGTCGCGCACTGGATGAATGCCGGCGAGACGCCGCGCCCGTACACGGCCGAGCGCCACCAAGCCTGGCTCCGGCGGCGGGAGATCGGGCGATGAGGCGGCTCGTCTACCTCGCGGCGACATCCGTCGCCGTGCTCGGCATCGCCGCAGCCAGCGCCATGCCGATGCCGCTGAAACTCATCTGGAACGCGACGGCGAGCGCGCCGATCGGCTTCTACACGGTATCGCCGACCGGGCGGATCGAAGTGCCGGATCTCGTCGCCGTCATGCCGCCCGAGCCGTTCGCGTCCTTCATGGTCGAACGCGGTTATGTCGGCCGCGACGTCCCGATCCTCAAGCACGTCGTCGGTCTGCCGGGTCAGCGCGTTTGCCGCGTCGGCCGCGCCATCACGATCGACGATGTACCGCTCGGTGAGGCCCGCGACCGCGACAGCCGTGGCCGCGACCTGCCGGCCTGGCAGGGCTGCCGGGTGATCGCCGACGGCGAACTTTTCCTCATGAACCTCGAAGCCGCCGACAGCCTCGACGGGCGCTACTTCGGCCCGTTTCCCGCCGCGGCGGTGATCGGCCGGGCCACCCCGCTTTTCACCGACGAGGACGGCGACCGCCACTTCGTCTGGCGCGCGCCGACGCGGTGAGCGCGCGCCGTTCGCCACTCCACCGCAGCACAGGAGACCACGATCATGGCCCAGATCGGACAGTTCACGCGCACGGAAACCGGCTTTGAAGGCGAGTTCCGGACGCTCGGTATCAGGGAGGAAATGACCCTCGTCCCCGCCGAACCCTCTGACACCGAGAACGCGCCGAAATACCGCGTCCTGCTCGGTGACGAAGACGGCATCGACATCGGTGCGGGCTGGACGCATGTCGGCGAGCGCGCCGGCGAGTTTGTCTCGATCACGATCTACAGCCCGCTTCTCGGCGGCACGTTTCGCGCAAATCTCTTCCGCACCGGCGACGACGGTTCCGCCTGGGTGTTGAACACCGTCCAGCCTCCCAAGAAGCGGCAGGAGGACTGAATGGCGGCGCCCCGAGACCGCGCGCCCGCCGGACGCACTTCCGCCGTCCGGCGCTCAGCGCTCCTCTTTCTTCTTTCCGGCCTGATCTTCGCCGCAGCCGCACCGCCGACGGTTCTGGCGCAAGTCTCGTCGCCGGTGCGTGCCGCGGCTGCGCATCCACATGCCGCGCATATCACCGAGGCATCGCGCCGCTTCGGCATTCCGCCTGAATGGATCATCGCCGTCACGCGCGCCGAGAGCGCGGGCGATGTGCGCGCCGTCTCCTCGGCGGGCGCGATGGGTTTGATGCAGGTCATGCCGGACACATGGGCCGAGCTTCGCGTCCGCTACCGCCTCGGCCGCAATCCTTATGATCCGCGCGATAACATCCTCGCGGGCACGGCGTACCTGCGCGAGATGTGGGATCGCTATGGCGACATCGCCGCCATGCTCGCGGCCTACAACGCGGGGCCTGCGCGCTATGACGAACATCGCTCGAAGGGCCGTCCGCTGCCCGCCGAGACGCGGGCTTACGTCGCTTCGCTCGCGCCCGCGCTACGCGGCGAGCGCCCTTCGAAGAGCGGTTCGGCGATCGCCCGGCCGCTCGACTGGCGCGAGGCGGCAATCTTCGTCGGGCGCGATAACGGCGCTTCACCCGTCAATTCCGCGTCTCCGGATCGCGCGCCGGGCGACGCCCTTTCACCCGTCACGGCGACACCGCAGATGCTCGTCACCGCGCAGCCGGACGGGCTGTTCGTCGCTCGGAATGCCAACGGAGGCCGGCCATGAGCGGCTCGGCGGCACTTCGCATCCCATCGTGCGCTGGCGTGTCGTGGAGAGCGCGGGGGGTGGCGGCAGGCGCAACAACCGGACGATGGCAGGATAAAAGGGCGCACGGTGCGCTTCGGTCGGGCGGTTGTTTTTGTTCATGTTTTTGGCGCGTTCCGCACTGTGCAGCGCTTTCGCGCACCGTGCGCCCCGCGCCCATCTTCATGATTTTCTTGTCCTTTTTGCACCGTGCGGGGTCACGTCATGTCCGATGACCACGAGTTCCGCATACGTCCAGGCCGCATCCGATCGACCCGCGCGCAGCAGGCCCGGCCTTTCGTTGCGCAGGCGCTCGCCGCAGCGAAGAAGGCAGGCGGTGGCGTCTCGCGATCCGGCCGCGTCATCTCCGGCAACCGTTCGCGCTTCGGGCGCGGCCAGCGCGCCAGCATCCAGGCCAATCGCCTCATCACGTCGCGCACGCGCGGCGCCGTCGTCAAGGCGCGTGTGGTCCGCCATACCGCTCGATCAGCGCCACTCGGAACGCATCTGGACTATCTGCGCCGCGACGGCGTGACCCGTGACGGGGAGAAGGCGCGGCTGTTCGGGCCGGGAACGGAGAATGCGGATGCGCGCGGCTTCGCAGAGCGATGCGGGGACGACCGGCATCATTTCCGGTTCATCGTATCGCCGGATGACGCTCCCGAAATGTCCGACCTTCGATCCTTCACCCGCGATCTCGTCGGCCAGATGGAAAAGGATCTCGGCACGCGGCTCGACTGGGTGGCCGTCGATCATTGGAACACGCAGCATCCGCATATCCATCTGATCGTGCGCGGCGTGCGCGACGATGGCCAGGACCTCGTGATCTCTCGCGACTACATCAAGGAGGGGATGCGTGACCGCGCGCGTGATCTCATCACCCATGAGCTTGGACCGCGAACGGACCTGGATATCCGCCGGAGCCTCGAAAGCCAGATCGAGGCGGAGCGCTGGACCCAGCTCGATCGGCAGCTTGTCCGCGACGCCGGCAAATCCGGCATCATCGATCTCGCCCCGCTCCCAGATCGCCAGCCTGACGAGTTTCATGCGCTGAAGGTCGGCCGCCTGCGCACGCTCGAAATCCTTGGCGTCGCCGGGCAGGTCGGCCACTCGCAATGGTTCATCAAGCCCGAGGCCGAAACGGTGCTGCGCGAGCTCGGCGAGCGCGGCGATATCATCAAGCGCATGCACCGCGCGCTGACCGAGCGCGGCATCGAGCGCGGTTCCGCGAGCTATGTGCTGGCCGGCGAAAGCCTCGACGTGCCTGTCATCGGCCGCCTGGTCGAGCGCGGTCTTGACGACGAGCTCAAGGGGACAGCCTACGCCGTGGTCGACGGCGTGGATGGCCGCACCCATCACATCCGGCTGCCGCATCTCGACGCCGCCGGCGACAGCCCACCTGGCTCGATCGTCGAGCTGCGCACCTATGAGGATGCGCAGGGTCAGCGCCGTGTGGCGCTGGCGGTCCGTTCCGATCTCGATCTCGGCGCACAGGTCAACGCCACAGGCGCGACCTGGCTCGACCGGCAGGCGGTTGCCCGCGAGCCCATCGCCCTATCGGAAGGCGGGTTCGGGTCGGAAGTCCGGCAGGCGATGGAGGATCGAGCTGAACGTCTCATCGGCGAAGGGCTTGCCGATCGCCAGGGCGGGCGCGTTGTCTTCGCGCGACGGCTGCTCAATACGCTGCGTGACCGGGAGGTCAATGCGCTCGGCGATCAGCTCGCCGCCGAGACCGGGCTGCCGTTCGCCCGCGCCGGCTCCGGCGAATACGTCGCCGGCTCTTATCGCCAGCGCTTCGCGCTCGCCTCCGGACGCTTCGCCATGATCGATGACGGCCTCGGCTTCCAGCTCGTACCCTGGTCGCCCTCTCTCGAAAAGCAGGTCGGCCGCCACGTCTCCGGCGTCGCCCGCGACGACGGCGGCGTCGATTGGAATTTCGGCCGGAAACGCGGGCTCGGCCTCTAACCTCAATCAGAAAGGATCATTGCCATGTCCGCCACTAAAATCCTCTGGGGACAGATCCTGATCGTGTTCCTCATCGTCCTCACCACCACCTGGGGCGCGACGCAGTATGTCGCGTGGAGCCTCGGCTTTCAGGCGCAGCTCGGCGAGCCGTGGTTCACGCTCTTCGGCGTCCCGGTCTACTTTCCGGCAGCAATCATGTGGTGGTGGTATTTCTACGATGCCTATGCGCCGGGCATCTTCGCGGTCGGCGGCATGATCGCCGCGTCGGGCGGCTTCATTGCGATCGCCGTCGCCATCGGCATGTCGGTCTGGCGAGCGCGCGAGGCGAAGAACGTCGCCACCTACGGTTCGGCGCGCTGGGCTCAGGATCAGGAGATCCGTGACGCCGGCCTGCTCGGTCCGGATGGCGTCGTGCTCGGCCGATATGAGCGCGACTATCTACGGCACGACGGGGCCGAGCATGTCCTGTGCTTCGCGCCGACGCGATCCGGCAAGGGCGTCGGCCTTGTCGTCCCTTCGCTGCTGACCTGGCCGGGCTCGGCCATCGTGCACGACATCAAGGGAGAGAACTGGACGCTCACCGCCGGATTCCGATCCCGGCACGGCCGGGTGCTGCTTTTCGACCCAACCAACCCGAAGTCATCGGCATACAACCCGCTGCTCGAGGTGAGGCGCGGCGAATGGGAGGTGCGCGACGTGCAGAACATCGCCGACATCCTCGTCGACCCCGAGGGAAGCCTGGACAAGCGGAACCACTGGGAGAAGACCAGCCATTCGCTTCTGGTCGGCGCTATCCTGCACGTCCTCTACGCCGAGCCGGAAAAGACCCTCGCAGGCGTCGCCAACTTTCTGTCCGACCCGAAGCGACCAGTCGAGTCGACGCTGCGCGCGATGATGAAAACCGCTCATCTGGGCGAAGCCGGTCCACATCCCGTCGTCGCCAGCGCGGCGCGCGAGCTGCTGAACAAATCCGACAACGAGCGTTCCGGCGTCTTGTCCACCGCAATGTCCTTCCTGGGCCTCTATCGCGACCCGGTGGTCGCCGAGGTGACGCGCCGCTGCGACTGGCGGATCAGCGATATCGTCGGCGGCGAACGTCCGACGACGCTTTATCTCGTCGTACCGCCCTCGGACATCAATCGCACCAAGCCGCTGATCCGCTTGCTTCTCAACCAGATCGGCCGTCGCCTGACCGAGGACCTGCATGCCAAAGCGGGGCGGCACCGTCTCTTGCTGATGCTCGACGAGTTTCCGGCCCTGGGTAGGCTCGACTTCTTTGAGAGCGCCTTGGCCTTCATGGCTGGGTACGGCCTCAAATCATTCCTGATCGCGCAGAGCCTCAACCAGATCGAGAAGGCATATGGGCCGAACAACTCGATCCTCGACAACTGCCATGTGCGCGTAAGTTTCGCCACCAACGACGAAAGAACGGCCAAGAGAGTGAGCGATGCGCTCGGCACCGCGACCGAGATGAAAGCGATGAAGAACTATGCCGGACACCGCTTGTCGCCCTGGCTTGGCCACCTCATGGTGTCGCGCTCCGAGACCGCTCGCCAGTTGCTCACGCCCGGCGAGATCATGCAACTCCCGCCAGCCGACGAAATCGTCATGGTCGCGGGCATACCGCCGATCCGGGCAAAGAAGGCGCGTTATTACGAGGATGTCCGGTTCAAGGAGCGGGTGCTGTCGCCGCCCGAGTTGAAGCGACCTGCCCACCCTGGCCCGGACGACTGGAGCAGTCTGCCGATACCGGCCCGCCCGGAAGAGATCGCAGCGAGCGTAGCCTCCTCGGACGATGAGGACACCACCAATTCCGAACGCCGGCTGCAACCCGAACTCAGTCGTGCAAAGCCGGTCGAGAAGAAGGCGCCCATCGAAAACGAATTCGAGATCGATCTTCCGGATGACGCTGAGGAGGAGGCCGTCCGCAACCGGCGCATGATCCGGCAGATGCAGGGCATCGCCCGACAGGTCTCGCTTGATCCCAACGACGGCATGGAGCTGTAGTCGCCATGATCGGTCGCCGAAAGAAGAAAAAGACCACGATCTATCTGGACCCCGACGTCGAGAAGACCCTGGCGGATTTCGCCGCGCGTCGGGATCAGTCACAATCCATGATCGCCGAAGCCGCGATCGCGTCATTTCTCTCGCCGGACGATGCCGAACGGCGAGAGGCGATCATTTCGAAACGCCTCGACCAGCTTGATCGTCGCATGACCCGCCTCGAACGCGATGTCGGCATCGCTGTCGAGACACTGGCGGTGTTCATCCGCTTCTGGATCACCACGACGCCCGCATTACCGGAGCCCGCGGCGCAGGCGGCGCGGGCCAAATCCAGCGAGCGTTATGAAGCGTTCATCACCGCCCTCGGTCGGCGTCTGGCGCAGGGGCCGAAGCTTCGTCAGGAGATTTCGGAGGATAAGCCCGAATCGGATGCCTGACCTCCTCACGCGCGGCATCTGGGGGCGGGATCGACAAGTTCAAGAATAGGGCCGCGCCGCCGTTCTCCTGTATTTGCACGCCACGCTACTACTACGACCGAAACTTGTTGAATCAGCCTGATTCCGGGCTCTTTTAATCATCCCCGATCCGGGGGTCATCTTTCGCGTCCCCACGAGAAATGGGGACGATATGCCATCCACTCACCAGAGACAGGAAGCGATTCAGCGCGGCGCTCGCATGCTGCGCACCGCGCTCGGACCCGCCATCGCCCGGTTTCTGGAGGAACCGGCCGTGGTCGAGGTCATGCTGAACCCCGACGGCCGCATCTGGGTGGATCGGCTTTCCGAAGGGCTGGCCGATACCGGTGAGACGATGACGCCCGCCGATGGCGAACGCATCGTGCGCCTGGTCGCTCACCATGTCGGCGCCGAAGTGCATGCTCGCTCCCCGCGTGTATCGGCGGAACTGCCCGAAACCGGCGAACGGTTTGAAGGCTTGCTCCCTCCCGTCGTCGCGTCGCCCGCTTTCGCCATCCGCAAGCCCGCCGTCGCTGTTTTCACGCTCGATGACTACGTGGCGGCCGAGATCATGACGGCCGACCACGCCGCAATGCTGCGAACGGCTGTCGCATCACGCGCCAATATCCTCGTCGCCGGCGGCACCAGCACTGGCAAGACCACATTGACGAACGCGCTTCTTGCCGAAGTCGCCAAGGGCGCGGATCGCGTCGTCATCATCGAGGACACGCGCGAGCTGCAATGCGCCGCGCCAAACCTCGTCTCGATGCGGACGAAGGACGGCGTGGCGACGCTCTCGGATCTCGTCCGGTCCTCGCTGCGCCTGCGGCCCGACCGTATTCCGATCGGCGAGGTACGCGGTTCCGAAGCCCTCGACCTCCTGAAGGCATGGGGCACTGGCCATCCCGGCGGCATCGGTACGATCCACGCCGGCTCCGGCATCGGCGCGTTGCGCCGCCTTGAGCAGCTCATCCAGGAAGCCGTCGTCACCGTTCCCCGAGCGCTGATCGCAGAGACCATCGACATCGTTGCCGTCCTCGCTGGGCGCGGCTCGTCGCGGCGGCTGGCCGAACTCGCCCGCGTCGAAGGGCTCGGCCCGGACGGCGACTACCGTATCACCCCCGCAACCACCCCGAATGGAGAAACAGAATGATGTCGCCTGTCATTCCGAATGTGTTCAAGCTGCCGATCCTGTCGATCTTACGGCGTCCGGCAGACACGCCGTCCGGCACCATCCTGCGCGGCCACCGGAAACGCCTCGCCGCGTCGACCGCGCTCATCACCATCATGATGCTGGCCGCCACGCCGCCGGCTTACGCCTCCGGTTCGTCCATGCCGTGGGAGCAGCCGCTTCAACAGATCCTCCAGTCGATCGAGGGGCCGGTCGCCAAAATTGTCGCCGTGATCATCATCATCGCCACCGGCCTCGCGCTCGCCTTCGGCGATACGAGCGGCGGATTTCGCCGGCTGATCCAGATCGTCTTTGGCTTGAGCATCGCGTTTGCCGCGTCGAGCTTCTTCCTGTCGTTCTTCTCGTTCGGCGGCGGGGCGCTCCTCTGATGCCGGCCGCGTTCGAGCAACTGGACGCCGTGCCGGGTTACACGGTCCCCGTCCACCGCGCCCTTACCGAGCACATTCTGCTCGGCGGCGCCCCGCGGTCTATCGCCATCATGAACGGCACGCTGGCCGGGGCGGTCGGCCTCGGCCTGCGACTCTGGCTGGTCGGGCTCGCTATCTGGGCGATCGGCCACTTCATTGCCGTGTGGGCCGCCCGCCGCGATCCGCTCTTCGTCGAGGTCGGCCGCAGGCACCTTCGCATCCCCGGCCATCTTGCGGTTTGAGGGAGGCGCCGCCGATGATGAACCTTGCCGAATATCGCCGCTCAGCCTCGCGTCTTGCCGACTATCTGCCCTGGGTCGCCCTCGTTGCTCCCGGCGTCGTACTCAACAAGGACGGCTCGTTCCAGCGCACTGCGCGTTTTCGCGGTCCCGATCTCGATTCCGCCGTCGCGGCCGAGCTGGTCGCCGTCGCCAGCCGCATCAACAACGCCTTCCGTCGACTTGGATTGGGCTGGAGCATCTTCGTCGAGGCGCAGCGCCACGAGGCCGGCACTTATCCGGACAGTAGCTTTCCCGATCAGGCATCCGGCCTGCTCGACGCCGAGCGAAAGGCCGATTTCGAGGAAGCGGGCGCTCATTTCGTTTCGAGCTACTTCCTGACCTTCCTATTTCTTCCGCCCGCGGAGGAAGCCGCGCGCACCGAGGCATGGCTGTACGAAGGCCGCGAACGTTCGGGCATCGACCCGCATGAGATTCTGCGGGCCTTTACCGACCGCACCGACCGCGTGCTGGCGCTTCTCGACGGCTTCATGCCGTCCTGCCGCTGGCTCGATGACGGCGAGACGCTGACCTACTTGCATTCGACGATCTCGACGAAGCGCCATCGCGTCCGCGTCCCCGAAACGCCGGTCTACCTCGACGCGCTTCTGGCCGACCAGCCGCTGACCGGGGGGCTGGAGCCGCGTCTTGGTGAGCAGAATCTGCGCGTGCTGACCATCATCGGATTCCCGACGGCAACGACGCCTGGATTGCTGGACGACCTTAACCGGCTGGCCTTCCCATATCGCTGGTCGACGCGGGCGATCCTCCTCGACAAGACCGACGCGACGAAACTCCTAACGAAGATTCGTCGGCAGTGGTTCGCCAAGCGAAAGTCGATCGCCGCAATCCTCAAGGAGGTGATGACCAACGAGCAGTCGGTGCTCGTGGATACCGACGCGGCGAACAAGGCGGCGGATGCCGATCTCGCCCTTCAGGAGCTCGGCGCCGACGTGGCGGGGCTGGCCTACGTCACCGCGACCATCACCGTCTGGGACGCCGACCCACGCCTTGCCGACGAGAAATTGCGGCTGGTCGAGAAGGTCATCCAGGGTCGCGACTTCACCGCCATGATCGAGACCGTGAACGCCGTGGACGCATGGCTCGGCAGCTTGCCCGGCCATGCCTACGCCAACGTCCGCCAGCCGCCGATCTCGACACTCAATCTCGCCCACATGATCCCCCTGAGCGCCGTGTGGGCGGGGCCGGAACGGGACGAGCACTTCGATGCGCCCCCCTTGCTCTATGGCAAGACCGAAGGCTCGACCCCGTTCCGGTTGGCTCTGCATGTGGGCGACGTCGGCCATACCCTGGTCGTCGGCCCCACCGGGGCGGGTAAGTCTGTGCTGCTCGCCCTTATGGCCTTGCAGTTCCGTCGCTACGCCCGCAGCCAGGTCTTCGCTTTCGATTTCGGTGGCTCGATCCGGGCCGCCGCACTCGCCATGGGCGGCGATTGGCATGACCTCGGCGGCGGTCTCACCGAAGGTTCGGATGTTTCCGTATCGCTTCAGCCGCTCGCCCTCATTCACGACACCTATGAGCGCGCATGGGCCGCCGACTGGATCGTCGCGATCCTCTCCCGCGAGGGCATCACGATCACGCCCGAGGCGAAGGAGCATATCTGGACCGCGCTCACCTCGCTCGCCTCCGCGCCGGTCGAGGAGCGGACGATAACGGGCCTGAACGTTTTGCTCCAGTCGAACGATCTGAAGCAGGCGCTTCGTCCCTATTGCGTCGGCGGCCCCTATGGGCGGCTGCTCGACGCGGAGACCGAACACCTTGGCTCGGCAGATGTGCAGGCATTTGAAGTCGAAGGCTTGATCGGGACGGGTGCAGCCCCGGCCGTGCTGGCTTACCTGTTCCATCGCATCGGCGACAGGCTGGACGGGCGGCCGACGCTTCTCATCATAGATGAAGGCTGGCTTGCGCTGGACGACGAGGGTTTCGCCGGTCAGCTCCGCGAATGGCTCAAAACACTGCGCAAGAAAAACGCCAGCGTCATCTTCGCAACCCAAAGCCTGTCCGACATCGACAATTCGCCGATAGCGCCGGCTATCATCGAGAGCTGCCCGACGCGGCTGCTCTTGCCGAACGAACGCGCCATCGAACCGCAGATCACGGCAATCTATCGCCGCTTCGGCCTCAATGACCGGCAGATAGAAATCCTTGCGCGGGCGACGCCCAAGCGCGATTACTACTGCCAAAGCCGCAGAGGCAATCGGCTGTTCGAGCTTGGCCTGTCCGAAGTCGGACTAGCGCTCTGCGCCGCATCCTCGAAATCCGACCAGACCCTGATCGCCAGCCTTGTGGCCGAGCACGGCCACGAGGGCTTCCTCGCCGCTTGGCTCGAAGCCCGCGAAGTCGGCTGGGCGATCGACCTGCTCCCGAATTTCCCAACGCTCAACCACCAGTCCGAAAAGGAGCTTCAGCCATGAGCATCTATCGACTTCGCAAATCCTCCGCCGTTCTTGCTGCCGCCATGCTGGCCGTCCCGATTGCAGTTTCGCCGTTGGCGACCGTGCCCGCTTATGCGTGGAAAATTGTCTATGACCCCAGCAACTACGCGCAAAATGTCCTAACAGCCGCGCGTACGCTGGAGCAGATCAACCACCAGATCACCTCGCTTCAGAACGAAGCGACCATGCTCATCAACCAGGCGAGGAATCTGGCAAACCTGCCGTTCTCCTCGCTCCAGACCCTTCAGCAGAATGTTCAAAAAACCCAGCAGCTCCTGAAGCAGGCGCAGAACATTGCCTTCGACGTGCAGAACATCGATCAGGTGTTCCAGCAGCAATACGGCAGCGTCTCGATGTCGGCGAGCGACCAGCAGCTGGTCACCGCCGCGCGTAGCCGCTGGCAGAACACCGTCGGCAGCTTGCAGGACGCGATGCGCGTGCAGGCCGGCGTCGTTGGTAACATCGACACCAACCGTACGCAGATGAGCGAACTGGTGAGCCAGAGCCAGGGCGCGACCGGCGCGCTTCAGGCGACGCAGGCCGGCAACCAGCTCCTCGCCCTCCAGTCGCAGCAGCTTTCCGATCTGGTCGCGCTGCTCGCCGCCAATGGTCGATCGGGCGCGCTGACCGAAGCAGAGCGCACCGCCGCGGCCGAGCAGGGGCGCGAACAGCGCCGCCGCTTTCTGACGCCCGGCTCCGGCTATCAGCCCGGCAGCGCACGGATGTTCAACGGCAACTGAGGGCCAGAAAGGAGCACTGTCATGGACAGCATGATGCTGGCCCGGCTGGGCGCTGTCGTATTCGTCGCCGTCGCCATCACGGCGGCGGTTGTGGAGATGACTCGCAAGGGCGAGGCGCCGGCGGGAGCGCCGGCGCGCATCCTCGAGCCCGCGCGCGATCCGCTGCGCGAGGGCCAGCGCCGGTGCCAGCAGCTTGGTCAGCAGGCCGCGAGCGACGCCGAATGCCTGCGCGTCTGGGCCGAGACCCGCAATCGATTCCTCGGCCGTCCGATTGCTCCGGCATCGCCGTCCTCAAGCGACAGGCGGTGATCCATGGGCGGCTCGGGGGTAATCGACAGCTTTCTTGGGACATTCACCCAATACATCGACAGCGGCTTCGGCCTTCTCAGCGGCGAGGTGGCGTTTATCGCGAGCACGCTCATCGTGATCGACGTGACGCTCGCGGCGCTGTTCTGGAGCTGGGGCGCCGATGACGACATCATCGCACGCCTCGTCAAGAAGACGCTGTTCGTCGGCGTCTTCGCCTATTTGATTTCCAACTGGAACAATCTCGCGAAGATCGTCTTCGACAGCTTTTCGGGTCTCGGCCTGAAAGCCTCCGGGACCGGCTTCACCGCACAGGATCTCCTCCGCCCCGGCAAGGTGGCGCAGACCGGCCTCGACGCGGCCCGCCCGCTGCTTGAGGCAATCTCGCCGCTGATGGGTTGGATCGCGGTCTTCGAGAACCTGATCCAGATCGCGTGCCTGCTTTTCGCATGGGCGCTCGTCATCCTCGCCTTCTTCATTTTGGCCGTGCAGCTCTTCGTGACGCTGATCGAGTTCAAACTGAGCACGTTAGCGGGATTTGTGCTGATCCCCTTCGGCCTGTTCGGTAAGACCGCCTTCATGGCCGAACGGGTTTTGGGGAACGTCATTTCGTCCGGCATCAAGGTTTTGGTGCTCGCCGTCATCGTCGGCATTGGTTCGACTCTCTTCAGTCAGTTCACGCAGGGCTTCGGCGGGCAAACGCCCAGCATCGACGACGCCATGGCCATCGTGCTTGCGGCGCTGTCCCTCGTTGGGCTCGGCATCTTCGGTCCCGGAATCGCGTCTGGCTTGGTCAGCGGCGGTCCCCAGCTCGGTGCTGGCGCCGCGGTCGGCACCGGTCTCGCCGTGGGCGGCGCGGCGCTTGCCGCCGGCGGCGGCGCTATGCTCGCCGCGCGAGGCGGCGCAGCGCTTCTCTCCGGGGGAGCCGCGGTGGCCCGTGGCGGAGCTGCGGCGGCCGGAGCGGCATCGTCGGCTTACACGGTCGGCTCCATGGGACAGTCCGGCGCTTCGGGTGTGGCGTCCGGCGTCGGCGGCGTCGCGCGCGCTGCCGGATCGGCCGCCACGTCGCCTTTACGTCGAGCGGCTTCGCGCGCGTCCGAGAGCATGAAATCCAGCTTCTCTGACGGCGCCCGCGCCGGCTTCGGCGCCACCGGCGGCGCGTCCACGATGGGGTCGGTCGGCGGCGAGGCGGAGCCTTCCTCCGTCGCGCCCGCAACGACGACTGATCAGCCCCCCGCATGGGCTCAGCGCATGAAGCGCGGCCGCCATGTCTCCCACGGCGTCAGCGCCGCCGCGCATGCCGTCCGTTCCGGCGACAGCCACGGGTCCGGCGCATCCGTCAATCTCTCTGAAAGCGACCGCTCATGAATCTCTTCAAAAGGCCCGCCGTTCATTTCGGCAAGACACCCCAACCCGAAACGCCGTACCAGAGGGCGAGCCAAGTCTGGGACGAGCGTATCGGCTCGGCTCGCGTGCAGGCGAAGAACTGGCGCTACATGGCGTTCGGCTCCCTGATCCTGTCGGCCGGTTTTGCCGCCGCCCTGGTCTATCAGTCGGCGCGAGGAACCGTCGTGCCATGGGTTGTTCAGGTGGACAATCTCGGCCAGGCGCAGGCGGTCGCGCCCGCTACCGCCGATTTCCGCCCGACCGATCCGCAAGTCGCCTGGCACCTTGCGCGTTTCATCGAGCAGACGCGGAGCATTCCGGCCGACCCGATCATCGTCCGGCAGAACTGGCTCCGAGCTTACGAATGGACGACGGATCGCGGTGCCGCGGCACTAAATGACTACGCCCGCGCCAACGACCCGTTCACCAAAGTCGGCAAGCAGCAGATCGCCGTCGAGGTCTCCAGCGTCATTCGGGCGTCGCCCGACAGCTTCCGTGTCGCCTGGACGGAGCGGCATTTCGAGAATGGCCAGCTCTCCTCCACCCAGCGATGGACTGCGATCCTGACCATCGTGATCCAGCCGCCGCGCGACGCCGAACGGATCAAGGTCAATCCGCTGGGGATCTACGTCAACGCCATTAACTGGTCGCGGGAGATGAGCCAATGAAGCCGGCTTTCCGCAACCACGCCATTCCGGCTTTCCGTAAATCCGTGCTTCCGGTTCTGCTGCTTTCCGCCACTACGTTGGCCGGCTGCGCGACGCCACAGAAGCCGCCGGAGATCAGCTACGATCGCGATGTGCCGGCGTTGCCGGCCGTGCCCGTGGCTGTCACTGACGATCGGCCGCGCCCGATCCATATCCCTCCGGGCTGGACACCGGCGAAAGGCGGTACGGCCGCTGCCACGCCCACAGCCCGCGTCGAAAACGCCAATGCCGCTGCTCGCGTGCAGCCGCGCCGGGAGGGCTATTTCAACGCCATCCAGGTCTACCCGTGGTCAGAAGGCGCTCTCTATCAGGTCTATGCTGCGCCAGGACAGATCACAAACATCGCGCTGGAGCCGGGTGAGAGCCTGACTGGAGCCGGCCCCATCGCTGCCGGCGATACCGCGCGCTGGATCATCGGCGACACCGAGAGCGGCAGCGGCACGACCCGACGCGTCCACATCCTCGTGAAACCGAGCCGCGCCGACATATCGACGAACCTTGTCGTGACGACCGATCGGCGCGTCTACATGATCGAGCTGCGCTCCGGCGCGAAACCTTATATGCCTTCAGTGGCATGGGCGTACCCCCAGCCAAGAGGCGGACAGGGCCAGACCATCCCCGCGACGCCGGTCATTCCGGCGGTCGCCGCGCGCAACTACCGCTATGGCCTGACCGGCGGCAACCCACCCTGGAAGCCCGTCTCCGTCTATGACGATGGCCGGCGCGTTTATATCGAGTTTCCGCGCGGCATCGTCCAGGGCGAGATGCCACCGATCTTCGTGATCGGGCCAGAGGGTGAGGCCCAGATCGCCAACACCCGGGTCCACCGACACATCCTGATCGTCGATCGTCTGTTCGGCGCTGCCGAATTGCGCCTCGGCAGCGGTGATAAGCAGCAAACGGTGAGGATTGTCCGTACCGACGGGAGGCCCGCGTCATGAGCGAGGAAAACAGCAATACGAGCGCTCCGATGCGCCTGCGGGCGGAGCCGCCGCGCGTAACCCGGCTGTCGCGCAAGGTGCTTGCGAGCGTCACGGCCGTCGCTCTGGTCGGCATAGGAGGCGCGCTGATTTACGCACTCCAGACCCGGAACGCCGGCCGCGACGGAGAGGAGCTTTACTCGACAGCCAACCGCCAGACCGCGGATGGTCTCGCCGGATTGCCGCGAGACTACACCGGCCCTGTTCTCGGCCCGCCCTTACCAGGCGATCTCGGACGACCCATTCTGGACGCGCAGAACCGAGGCCAGCCCGTCGTTCCTCCGACGATCACGACGCCGGCTGTCGACGAAGCCGAACAACGCCGTATCGCGGAGGAAGAGGCCGCGCGCACGTCGCGCGTCTTCTTCCAGACCCAGCCGGGCACGACCCCGGCGGCGCCGGGAGGTTCAACCACAACCGGCATTGCCGGTGTCGATCTCGCCGGCCTCGCGGGTCAAGCCGGCCAGCAAACCGCGCAGGATCGACAGAACGCTTTCCTCAATGGACCGGTCGATCGCCGCACGACCTCGTCGGATCGCGTCATGGCTCCCGCCTCGCCCTTCGTGCTCCAGGCCGGAGCGGTTATACCGGCAGCACTCATCACCGGCATACGCTCCGACCTTCCGGGGCAAATCACTGCGCAGGTGACGGAAAACATCTACGACAGTCCGACCGGTCGCAGCCTGCTCGTTCCGCAGGGGACGAGAATCATCGGTCAGTACGACAACAACGTGCAGTTCGGCCAAAGGCGGGTTCTATTGGTCTGGAACCGACTGATATTCCCGAACGGCCGGTCTATCGTCCTCGAACGTCAACCGGGCGCCGACACGCAGGGATATGCCGGTCTCGAGGATGGTGTCGATTATCACTGGTGGGATCTCGCCAAGGCGGCCGGCCTGTCCACTTTGCTCGCCGTCGGCACCGAGCTCGCCGTCAGCGACGAGGATCGCCTGGTCGCGGCGATCCGCGACGGCGCGCAGGACACGATCAACGATGCTGGACAACAAATAATCCGCCGTCAGTTACAAGTGGCACCGACGCTGACGATCCGGCCGGGCTTTCCCGTCCGCGTCATCGTCACCCGCGACCTTGTGCTCGAACCTTATAGGGGTTGACCATGGCTAAGCTGAAGCTCGGACCGATTGCCGACGACAAACCTGTCAAAGTCACTATGGAACTGCCCGCCTCACTCCACCGTGACCTTGCGGCCTATGCCGAGGTACTGGCCCGCGAGACGGGACACGCGGTTTCCGACCCTGTGAAGCTGATTGTACCAATGTTGGAGCGGTTCATTCTCACTGATCGCGCCTTTGCAAAGGCTCGCCGGGCGCCGGCTCACGGCTCAGAGGGGGGCGGTGCTCGCTCAACGTAGATTTTACTGCAACAGTTGCAGGCACCGCCTCAGAAAACTTCCATCGCCGTGAAGCGTACTACACGCCCTCTATCGGCGGGAAGTAGATCGTAACGAGGCACAACAGGGCCAACCGCGACATCTTTTTCGCGAGACTGACCAGCCGCCGGAGCGCTGGGTTGTCGTTAGAGGGAGACCAAATTGCGCAGAACGGGAGTACCGCTCCACGAAGAGGTCGATAGACGACTCCGAGAAACCGAGCGCCGCGCGCGGCTTCGCTCACCAGTGTCAAACCTTGCCCCATGGCGACAAGCGTCATCAGGTTATCCCGCCCCACTCCATAGCGTTCGACAAGTGGATGCCGTCCAAGATCGGCGAGATGCTTGATAATATAGTCGTAGATCTCGGGACCAGGATCTCCCTCGCTCACTATGAAGCGGCGCTCGCACAGATCAGCCCAATCAATTTCTCGCTTCAGGGCAAGTTCATGCCGGCTTGGAAGCGCCACCAAAACCCGCTCATTCCAGAGATGCGCCATTTCACATTCGTCGGCCTTTGGGCGCCCGGTAAGAAAAGCAATATCAAGATGATGGCGTTGAACCGCGGCGATATGGGATGACGGGCCACCTTCCACGATTTCGGGTCGGACCGTTGGATTTGCGCTCAAATATGCGTTGAGAAGCTCCCATATGAACCCGGACGCCAGCGACGAGAAGATGCCTATCCGTACGGCCCCGGCTTCGCCCCTCCCAAATTGTCCGGCGTCGCGAGTGGCATGGCCGATCTGGCTAAGCGCCCTTTGCGTGCGCTCTACAAATCGCTGTCCGGCATGGGTAAGTCGAACGCCACCATTGTATCGAATGAACAGCGCGACCCCGATCTCATCCTCAAGGTCGCGAACGCATCGGCTCACTGCCGACTCGGAGACCTGAAGAGCTTTCGCCGCTCGGCGAAAACTACCTTTCTCAGCGGCAGAGATGACATAGCGAAGGTGGCGGAGTTCCATAGGGGAAGAGGTCGTTTTGCGGCAACTGCTATTGCAATTCGGCCTCGACACGTCATTGGTCCGTTGAATCCCTATTCCCAGAAGGCATTCAATGTGCGCACCCTCCGCACCGAGGTGTCTGGACGTCTCGAGTGGCTCGGAACCTGGCTGTCAGAATGGCAACTATGGTGATTGCGATCCGATCGGACCCTGGAGCATCATTTCTGTCAGCACTGATTCCGACACCAACGCCGCTCCAGGGGGCGCAATTCAGGAGATTCCCTGCTGCAAGAAAGCCAGAAGATCGGCGTTTATCTTATCGGGGTGCGTGGTACACATGCCGTGCGGCAGCCCCGGATAGGTCTTGAGCACTCCGTTCCGAAGTAGCTTGATAGAAAGCAACGCGGAATCTTCGATCGGTACGATTTGATCGTCCTCACCGTGCATCACGAGCGTTGGCACCTCGATGGCCTTCAGATCTTCCGTAAAATCAGTCTCTGAGAAAGCCTTGATGCAGTCGTAGTGGGCCTTTGCACCGCCCATCATGCCTTGGCGCCACCAATTTCGAATGGCTCCTTCGCTGACTTGCGCTGACGGGCGATTGAAGCCGTAAAACGGGCCGCTCGGAACATCGAGAAAGAATTGCGCCCGGTTCGCTGTGAGGGCCGAGCGGAATCCGTCAAAGACCTCGATAGGGAGACCGCCGGGATTCGCGTCCGTCTTGACCATGATCGGAGGGACTGCTCCGATCAGCACGGCCTTGCTGACGCGACCGGGCTTTGCCCGGGCAACGTACCGAGCGACCTCGCCACCGCCAGTCGAATGCCCAACGTGCGCAGCGCCCTGCAAATCGAGATGATCAGTGAGCGCCGCCACGTCAGCGGCGTACGTGTCCATCTCATTTCCTTCGGAGGTTTGGCTCGACCGTCCGTGACCCCTGCGGTCATGGGCGATCACGCGATAGCCGTGGCCAAGGAAGAACATCATCTGCGCGTCCCAATCATCCGCGCTCAGCGGCCAGCCATGGTGGAACACGATGGGCGGTGCGTCCTTCGGTCCCCAGTCCTTGAAGAAGATTTTTGTGCCGTCATTGACTGTGATGTAGCTCATCGGATGCCGCCTCCTTGGTCGTTGCTATTTTCGTTGCCCGAGGCTCCCGCCTCGAAGCACGGGAATATGTCAGGCAGCCGCTTGTCGGACGCGAACAGCTTGCACGAATCCCATCCCTTGCAGTCGTTACCGTGCGTGAGCCGAAATCAGTTAACGGTTAGCTTTTCAGCGACCGGGTGCTCTGAGTCTCAGCAAATGGACACACTCAGGGCTCGATCCCGGGATTTGCCGGCAGCGGATTAGACGCGTTCACCTAACTGGAAGTCACCTCACGCCCTCGCGCCATTGTTCTACCTTGCGCCGAGCGAGCAGGAGAACGGTATGGCTGAGCATCGCATTGTTGTTGTTGGCGCCGGTTTTGCGGGCGTCGAACTTGTCAAGAAGCTAAAGGGCGTGCCGGCTTCCATCACGTTGATCGACCGACGCAATCATCACCTGTTCCAGCCGCTACTTTATCAAGTGGCGTCGTCGATCCTGTCTCCAGCAGAGATTGCCTGGCCGATCCGCCAGATCTTTCGCGATCGCAGCGATGTCGAGGTCCTCCTTGGCGAGGTTGAAGCGGTAGACGAGGACAAGCGTCAAGTTTTGCTGAGGGATGGGGAAACGATTGGTTTCGACACCCTGGTGCTCGCGACGGGTGTACGCCACGCATACTTCGGGCATGACGAATGGCAACAATTCGCTTCTGGACTGAAAACCTGCGCTGACGCAACTGCAATTCGAAATCAGATTCTTACCGCCTTTGAACGTGCTGAGCGATCACCTGACGCGCCGGACCACGTAGCCCAGACGACATTTGTCGTCGTCGGTGGCGGCCCCACAGGCGTGGAACTCGCCGGCATAATCGCAGACCTGGCGAAGCGCGCATTGCCGAGAGAGTTTCGGCGAGCCAACATTCGCGAGGCACGCGTCGTCCTGGTCGAGGCCGGATCGCGGATACTGCCAACTTTCGGGCCGGGCCTATCCGAGGCAGCGCGACACGCGCTCGAAAGACGCGGCGTCGAGCTGCTCCTTGGAGCGCCGGTAACCGCATGCAGCGCGGAGGGAGTGGTGGTCGGAGGACAACTGCTTCCGTCCCGAACCGTTGTCTGGGCCGCCGGTGTCACAGCGTCGCCGGCATCGAGATGGATCGATTCCGCCAGTGATCGCGCAGGACGTGCCAGCGTGGAAGCTGATCTCACTATCGATGGAGACCCAAACATTTTTGTCATTGGAGATACGGCGTCCGTCCGGCAACCAGACGGCTCGATCGTGCCGGGTCTTGCGCCCGCTGCCAAACAGCAGGGCGCCTATGTCGCCAAGGTGATCCGCGGCCGTCTTCTGGGGCGCGCGCCAGCTGCCGTGTTTCGGTACAAACATCAGGGGAGTCTGGCGACGATCGGACACCGTGCCGCCGTCGCCGACCTCGGCTGGATCAAGCTCACGGGCTATCCCGCGTGGTGGGTGTGGGGGATCGTCCACATCTTCTTTCTAATTGGCGCGAGAAGCCGCATTGCGGTAGCCGTCAGTTGGTTTTGGACTTATCTGAGAGGCCAACCCACCGCGCGCATTATCGACGAGGAACCATACGGTCCTGTCGATCCCGACAAGGTAACCGGCTCGCGTCAGGTGAGTTGAATTCGTTGCCCTTCCTGCATCCTGGTACATGCGGTCTGCCGTCGCGATGATGGGCGATTGGCCCGTATCGCAGCTGCCGCGGTCGCAGCCGGACACCGCCTTTGGAATCCTTTGGAACTCTTAAATCGCCAATAACCGCCGGAAATGCGACTTTCGGAGCGTGGACGCTCTGGTCCGCTATCTTGCCGGAGGTTGCATGGAAATGGACACACAGCCTGATGCAGCCGAAGTTCGTAGCCAGCTTGAAAGCTTGCGATCGAGCGCCGTCTTCAGTCGCAGCGCGCGGTTATGCGAATTGCTGGAATTCCTCGTGGAAGAGACTATCGACGGGCGCGGTCATACGCTGAAGGAGCTGGTGGTCGGCGAAGCAATCTACGCCCGAAACGCTCCCTACGACCCGTGCATTGATTCGACGGTACGCGTCGAGGCGCGGCGTCTGCGACGAAAGCTGGTGGAATACTACGAGGGGCCGGGCTACGATGCTCCATTTCGTATTGTACTTCCAGGCGGCGGATACCGACCGACTTTCGAGCAAAACGAGCATCCATCTGCGTCCTGCCACTTCGGTTCGAATGGTCACGATGGTATCGTCGATCTGGCTATAATGCCGTTTCGCGCGTTGTCGTCATCTCGTCTCGACGGACAATTCGCCGACGGTCTGACCGACGAGCTCATCTACCTCCTCGATCGCGCATCCTCGCTCCGCCTCGCACCGCGCCTCGCCGTTTTTCAGTATACCGGCGGCAACTACAGCCTTCGCGATGCCGCGCACACGCTTAATACCCGTGCTATGCTGCACGGCACCCTTCGCGCGCTGCCCACCCACATAAGACTCAGCCTGGAAATATCGGATGCCGGGGGAGGCCTTGTGTGGTCAGACCGTCTCGATGCTGTCGTTGAAGACACGACGATGGGTGAAGAAGTGCTGGCCGAGACGATCATCGCCCATCTTCCAGGATGGATAACAACGCCATCGAGGCGCGCCTCACGATCAGCCTCGCTCTTGTCCTGATCACCAAAGAGACGCTTGATCCAGCCGCTGAAGTGGTTCTGGAACAGAACCCGCCAGGAAATTTCGCTCCGCTTCGGCGTCGGAAGCGCGCTCGCGGGCGTACAGCAGGGCGATCAAATCAGACCCGGCACGGAACCGCCAAAGCTGTGCGTTCTGGTCGCCGGCCACATCTCGCGCCGCGCGCAAAGCATCCTCGGCGCGATCTGCATTCCCCGCGAGCGCAAACAAGAGTGCCTTTCTCCGTAGCAGCTCCGGCTCGCAAAAGCCGTTGTGCGTCCGCCGCGTGTGCTCGAATTGCTCGATGCACTCCCAAGCCTCTCGAACCTGACCCATCGCCGCCTTGGCTGCTGCAAGTGCGCCCGTGAAGAACGGATCGAATGGACCGTAGTGGGCCTCCTGGAGTTGCCTCAGCCCCCGCTCCAGGAATTCTGTCGCCCTCTCATGTGATCCGCGAGCTGCCGCGTGGTGCCCCTTCAAGCAAAGAGCGACACCATAGTGACTGAGCAGGGAATGGTTCTTCGAGGTTCGCAGCAGTTCGTCGATCGCGGGCTCCAGGCTATCGACAGGCTCGGCGACGATCAGCATCGTGAAGCATGCCCATTGAAGTGCCTCGCAAAGCGGCAGGGCCTTTCCCGTCGATCTTGCCTCCGCAACCGCCATTCGCACGTCCGCGAGGCCACCGTCGACATCACCTTGCAAACACTTCAGGCTTCCGAGCAGGGCGAGAGACGCCGAACGCCTTTCATAGCCGGTGATCGCCATGAAGAACTCGCGCATCGCTGGAGTCTCTTCCGCAAGAAACTCTTCGAAACTTGCCTGGGCGCTTTCCAGCTCTCCGAGATGATGAAGCGTCGTGCCGCGAGCCCAGAAACCGGTGGCGCGCAAATGCCTTGGCTCAACGAGGAATGCGAGCGGCGCGTCCTGGGCGGATTCCTCGGTGGATCTAGCCGCAAGCTCGGCAATCCGAACCAGAGTGAGGGATTGTTCGTCGGCAAGGCCATAGTCGGGCATGCGGATATTGTAGGTCCATCGCCCGAGCAACAGCCGGACCCTTTCAATAAGGTCGTTTTGGTCTGCAGCCACACGCTCCCGCTCGGTCCACTCGTGATAGCTTTCGTCCGGAGCACCGAAGGTGAAAATTTCTGTCGCAGCGATCGCGACATTGATGGCGGCGGCATTCGGCGACTGCTGCAGGGCAGGATCCACCCACGCCATGAGGTCCTTTGCGCGTGCTCCGCACTCGGTCAACAGTGACAGGCCGAACCATATCGGCAGCGCGCCCGCGCCGATCGCAAGCGCCAGTTTCTGGTCCCCATTTTCCGACATCGCCCAACGAAGCGCGGCGCGAACATTGTCGAGGTCGGGCGTAAACGCGCGATAGTCCTGGCTTGCAGGGGGGAGCCGTCCTTCACCCAGGAGCGCTCGTGCAAAATACTCAGCGTGGCGACGTTCTGTCTCGCGCGCCTCATTTGCAGCTTCAAGCGCATCCAGGGCGAAGGCGCGTGTCGTCTCCAGCAGCCGGAAACGCAGCGTCGAGTCGCGCATGTCCGGCGAGATCAGCGACTTCCGCACGAGCCGGGCGATTGTCTCCGCGACGGTGACCTCTTCCCATGCTTCGCCGATGACCGCACATGCCGCGTCGATGGTGAAGCCGCCCGTAAAGACGGCCAGCCGGCGCAACGCGAGTTGTTCAGACGAATCCAGCAGCTGATAGCTCCAGTCGAGCGCGGCATTGAGGGTGCGATGCCGCGGAAGGGCGGTGCGTTGGCCCCCGGCCAGCAAGCGCAGCCGGTCATCGAGCCGCGTGGAAAGGCCGCGCAGGCCGAAAATCGGCACGAGGGCGGACGCGAATTCTATCGCCAGCGGGACGCCGCCCAACTTGCGGCAGATCAGTGAGGCCGCCAGAGCGTCCTCGTCTCCAAGCTCAAACTCTGCATCCACGGCCTGCACTCGCTCCCGCAGAAGCTGTACAGCGGCGTAGTGCAGAGCTTCGCGGGTTCCGACGAGTTCCGTTTCCGGGGGCACCCCGAGCGGCTCCAGGCGTAACACCGTCTCTCCCGGGATCGTCAGCGTCTCGCGGCTCGTTGCGAGGATCGCGACCGAACGCGCCGACTGCAATATTGCGTTGGCGAGCATGGTCACTGCCTCGATGACATGCTCGCAATTGTCGAAGAGCAGCAGCGTTTGCTTGTCGGCGAGCGCACTGATGATCGCTGGAACCGGATTCTTCGAGCGAACCTCAAGCCCCAGTACCGTGGCCAGCGTGGTCGGAACCAGATCCGCGTCTGCGAGCGAGGCGAAATCCGCGACCCAGACGCCATCGCGCCAGAACGGGAGTTGCCGCTCGGCGGCATGCAGCGCGAGCGCCGTCTTTCCGACACCCCCGGTCCCTACGATCGTGGTGAGGCGCTGACGCGGGAGCTGGCGAGTGAGGGAATCGAGAATTTCAGTCCGCCCGATCAACCGGGTCAGCAGCAGGGGCAAATTGCTCCTGCCCTCCGCGCCGCTGGGATCATAGGGTCGCTCTTGCTCCGCGACGATGACCGGCGCTGCAAACCGATAGCCCCGGCCTGGAACGGTAACGACATACGGAGAGGCAGCGTCGTCGTCTTCGAGGGCGCGCCGCAGCGCGCTCATATGAACCGAAAGATTAGCCTCGACAACAACAATGTCGGGCCACACCACCTCCATGATCTGCTGCTTCGTAACAAGTACACCAGCATGGCGGACGAGTAGTATGAGGATTTCCGTGGCTCGACTGCCAAGACGTACTGGTTCGTCATTCTTCAGCAGGACCGCCTGGCCCGGCAGAAGCTTGAACGACCCAAATCTGAACTCCTCAGCAAGCGATACGGCCATCGGCACTCCTCTGTCGTGCCGATCCTAGCACTCCGTGAAGCCTCCAAAAAGTGATGATGGGTGGAAAGCGAAGCCTTCGTCACTCGCGAAGAAAGTCGACGCCTGTGGCCGCTGTCGCTGTTTCGAGAATGGCGCGATCGACGCTAGCGTGGTCAGGGTTGCGCTGCGAAATCATCTGATCGAGCCGCGCGCGCATGTAAGGCGCGATGCCTTCGCCGTGCGTCAGGATCCAGAATTGTCGCGCCTCGACCGCATCCAGGGCCAATCGCGCCACATCGGCGGGCTCCATGGCATGGGGCGAGTCGATTGCCGACACCTGCTTTCCGTCGACTTCTCTTGTCCCGGCGATCGCCGTCTTCACGAGGGCAGGGCACAGGACCGAGATCCCGACCGTTCCGCCGTCTGCCTCCAGCTCGCGATAGAGCGTTTCCGACAGGCCGACCACGGCATGCTTGCTCGCGACGTAGGCGGCGTTGGCCGGCA
The DNA here is from genome assembly GCF_008274755.1 of Agrobacterium sp. B1(2019). Taxonomy (NCBI): domain Bacteria; kingdom Pseudomonadati; phylum Pseudomonadota; class Alphaproteobacteria; order Hyphomicrobiales; family Rhizobiaceae; genus Agrobacterium; species Agrobacterium sp. B1(2019). Next base: position 55,484 of record NZ_VTPB01000001.1, read on the forward strand.
TGCTCAGCAGTCCGCCGACCGAGGCAGTGTTGAGTATATAGCCTGATTTCCGTTCGCGCAGTCCAGGGAGGAAGGCGAGAAGGCCGTTCACGACGCCCCAGACATTGATGTCGAGCATACGACGCCAATCGGCTTCGCTTGTCTCCCAGGCAAGGGCGATCTTGGCAACCCCGGCATTGTTGATGACGAGCCACGGATCACCCAGTTGGGCGGCAGTCGTGTCGCGCAGCGATTCGAGCTCTGCGAGGTTTCTGACATCGGTACGCACGGCGATCGCCTTCACCCCGAGTTCTTCGACACGAGCTTTGGCAGCCTCCAGCGCGTCGGCACCGATATCGGCAAGAGCGACATCCATGCCGCGCTGCGCCGCTTCCAAGGCCAGCGCGAGGCCAATGCCGCCTCCGGCGCCGGTGATCACGGCCGTGCGCCCTTTGAGATTGCTCTGAACGATTTGCTGCATTGCGGCGCCTCCTTGCCAGTGTTCGCAAGGACCCTAGACGATGGCTGGAGCTCTGAAAGGTAGCGAGGCGTTAGCTCCTTCATCTAACGCGTCTCTAGCAGGTGCTCACTACAGGACCCCCGCGTTCCTCCCTATCACTTGCTCCGATACGTGTCTTATTCGGAGCGCCTACAATGACCCAGAACAGCCAATACCGGCTTGCAGGCGAGATCGTGGAGAAGATCCACGCGGTACTTGGCAAGTTCGAAGGCTATCGGACCCTTCACGCGGACGGGCATTTCTATCGCGGCACCTTCAAAGCCAACCCGCAGGCGCCCGAATTCAGTCGCGCGATCCATCTGCAAGGCGCAGAAGTGCCGGTCACCGTCCGCTTCTCCAAAGGCGGAGGAGATCCGTTCGCGCACTTCAGCGCGACAGTCGGCATGGCCACACGATTCTACCTGCCGGACGGGAGGGTCACCAACCTGGTGATGTTGAGCCAGAAGCTGTTTATCGCGCGTTCGATCGATCAATTCATTGCGCTGGTGGAAGCGGCCGCCCCGACCAGCCCGGGCGGGCGCCCCAACCTCGACGGCCTGAAGGCGATCTTGCCACAGCATCCGAATGCAGCCGCGGTTCTCAAGATGCGCGCGGAGTCGCCGGCTCCCGTGAGCTTCGCTCACACGGCTTTCCACTCCGTCCATGCGTTCAATCTCGTCAATACCGAGCAGACTGTCACACCGGCGCGGCTCCATTGGGCACCGGTCGCCGGCGTGAAGGGGCAGCCGGTGTCAGATCTGTCCGCGCAGGATGTCGGAATTCTATTCGGTGAGTTGGAAGAGCGGTTGCGTGGCGGGCAGGTCGAGTTCGATCTCGAACTGGAGTTGGCCGAGCCGGGAGACATTCTGGACGATCCCACGCACCTGTGGCCGGACGATCGACGGCGCGTGCGGATCGGCCGTCTGACTTTAGTCGCGCCGACGACCGAAGCCGAGATCGGCGATCCCGTCATGAACCACGACCCGAGTCAACTGGTCGACGGCATCGAGCCTACCGACGATCCGATCCTCCAGATCAGACGGGGTGTTTACGAGGCATCGGCGGCACAGCGCAGTGGTGGCTGGCGTCGCGGCAGCGCTCTCGCGCCCAACGCGGCAACGCATCCAACTGGCACGAAATCGTGAGAAGGAGATAACCATGAACGCCAACTACACGCCGAACGAACGCACCGCCGACGTGGTCGACGTCAGGAACCAGCCCGACGGACCGGGCCTGCGATATGGCAAGCGCGGTGAGGTCACGGCCGTAGCGAGGATCATTCCCGGCGCCGTCGACCTGCTCCGGCAGCGCATGGCTCAATTCCAGGCCGAGGCGCGCTACTACGAGGCGCGAATTGGCACCGTCCACGAGCTCCGGATCGTGCTTATCAACGACCAAACCCAAATCCTGGTGACCGTCACCTACGACGGTGACTTCAAGCCCTATCTGGAAGACATTCTGCGCGAGGGCGGCCCGTGGTTCGACATGCTCTTCCCCGGAATCTGGGAGGGTTACGGCAAGTCGACGGAACCGGAAACGCGGCAGCTCATCCTCGAAAGCCTGGTCACCGCGGAAATGTTCTATGTCTGCCACCATGATCTCTCGGTGAAGGACGTGAGCCGGCTGAAGCGGTTGAGCAGTGCGCTCACCGAGCTTCTTGACGCAGCGAGTTAGCCAATGGCGACGTCTCTGGAGCTGGAGGACATTCAGGGTACGGTGCTTCGCAACCGTCCCATGCCGTATTTCGGCGCCTATCTTGTCTTCCGGATCGATAGCGGCGAGGCAGCACGCAGGGGCGTTGCCAGACTGTTGCCGCATATCACGTCCGCAAAGGACTGGTCTGCTCCGTCTGACCAGGCGTGGATCAATGTCGTCTTCAGCGCAGAGGGATTGCGGCGCATCGGCGTCCCCCCAGCGATCGTCGAGGGCTTTCCACTGCCTTTCGTGCAGGGCATGGCCGCTCGGCGCACCTTCCTCGGCGACGTTGGAGACAGCGATCCGATAAACTGGGATTTGCCGCATGGTGGCAACGGGTTCCACCTCGGCCTCTTCCTGATGGCTCAGAGCGAGGCCGGTCGCGATGCAAAGCTGGCGGTCGGCAGGGATGCGCTGCGCGGCCTTTCCGGCGTTCGCCTGATCTCGCAACTCAACGTTGGTATTCCGCCGACGATGCGAGAGCATTTCGGCTACGTGGATGGTCTGAGCCGTCCCTTCATCGAAGGCGAAGGCGGCGAACCGATGCCGGGTCAGGATGTCACCAAAGCCGGGGAATTCGTACTCGGCTACGAGAATGAACTGGGACGGATGGCAGTGGCGTCTGGCCCCGAGGTGCTGTGGCGGAACGGGACCTTCATCTCCGTCCGGAAGATCCGCCAGCATGTGGCAGCATTCCGCCGCTACCTCCACGACAGCGCCGACACGCCCGAAGGACAGGAGCTCGTCGCCGCGAAGATGATGGGCCGCTGGCGAAGTGGCGCGCCCTTGGCGCTTGCTCCCGACCACGATGACCCGAGCATTGTGCAGGATCCTCTCCGGCGCAATGCCTTCCGGTATCGCGAGGACGATCCCGACGGGCGCAAGACGCCGGTCGGAAGCCATATCCGCCGAGTCAATCCGCGAGACGCGCTAGACGGCACTATCTCCGACGCGCGCACGCACCGTCTGCTGCGCCGGGGTTCGGCTTATGGTCCCCTGTTGGCTGAAGGATTGCTCGACGAGGACGGCGAAGACCGCGGCATCGTCCTTGCTATCGTCAATGCCGACCCGGCGCGCCAGTTCGAATTCGTCCAGTCGCAATGGGTGAACGATGGCGACTTCGTTGGCGAGGGCTCACGATCGGATCCGATCGTGGGCCGCCGAGATCGCGCCGACGACTACACCTATCCCGCCCGTCCCGTCCGGAAGCATCTCAAGACCATGCCGGACTTCACGGTGGTGCGAGGCGGCGAACATCTCTTTCTGCCGAGCCTGTCTGCCTTGCGCTGGATGACCGAGCTGACGGGCGGCGTCGGCGACGAAGATGCAAAGTAATAGACTTGTGCTTCTCGATCACAGGATCGATCCTATTCGGAACGGGCGCGCTGCAACAATCTCGGGAATCCCGCCAGAATCGCGAAACATAGCCCGAATACCGCCAACCCATACCAAGTAAGCGCGTAGATCAGATGGTTGTCGCTGAACCTGACGCGGGTCAGCGCGACCGGGTAGGCCGCATCGCCGTCCTTGACCTCAGCGTCGATGAAGTACGGCGCGGGGCGGCGCAGGTCACGCGCAATAGCAATGCCGGCGACGTCACGCGAACACCAGCGGCCTTCGGCGGGAGCGTTCTCTCGCAACAACGAGCATCGCGGTTCGGGAGCGCGAACCAGTCCCGTGACCGTCGCGGCGTCCAGATGCCGATCCCTCTTAAGCTTATGCTTCATTGCGAGTGGAGCGAAGCCGCGGTTGACGAGAAGGGATGCGCCATCGTCGAGAAGCAGGGGTGTCATCACCCAGTAACCGGCACCAAGATCGGTGGACGACTCGACCAGCACCTGGCGCGTGACGTCAAACCTTCCCGAGACCCGGACGCGCAGATAGTCGAATTGCTCCGCCGCTCGCTGATTCCAGTGCGACAGTCTTGGCGGCGCCACCGGGTTAGCGTGGATCCTCGCCTCGACCCGGTTGATGAGCTCGTGCTTCCATATCCTGCGTTCGAGTTGCCAGTTGCCGAGAGCAATGAGACCAGCGGTGCAGATCAAAGCGGCGCCGATGACCACTGCACGCTGCGACCGCGACGGCAGGCCGAGTCCCGGTTCGTCTTGGCTCCCCGCTGGCGTGGACACATCGATCGGCCGGCTTGATTGCCCGCTCATCGAATCTCAGGGGAGGCCCTTGGCCATATCAGGAGATACCGGCATCATATTCGTGGAAAGGTTATACATAACCCAAAGCGAGCCGGCGAACATGATGGCAAGGATGAGGGCCGTGAAGCATAGCGCCATGAACATCCAGCCGCCGTGGGCGCGTGTCGTCAGGTGAAGGAAGCAGATCATATGGACCACGATCTGCATGGCGCCGAGGAGCATGATTAGCCCCGTCGCCACGACAGCACTCTCTATGACGGGAATAGCGACAACAAGGAAGGCCGCGCCGGTCAGGGCTACGGACAGTATGAAGCCGACAACATAGCCCTTCGCGGTGGCGCCGCCGGCACGGTTGATCGTCTCGCTCATTGGACCATCCCCGAGAGATAAACGAACGAGAAGACACCAACCCATATCACGTCCAGGAAATGCCAGAACATGCCGAGGCACTGCAGCCGCCGTTTGTTGGCTGAGATCAGCCCATGCCGCGCGACCTGCGCCAGGAGCGTGACGAGCCACAACAGACCCACAAGAACGTGGAGGCCATGGGTTCCCACCAGCACAAAAAACGATGACAGGAAGGCGCTCCGCTCCGGGCCAGCACCGGCCGCGATCAGGCCTGCGAACTCACTCACTTCGAGAGTGAGAAACGCGAGCCCGAGGATGCCCGCGGCAACAAGCCAGATTACCGCGCGGCCAGCCTGATCCGCCTCCACCCTCAGCATCCCCATGCCGTAGGCGAGCGACGACAGCAACAGGATCGCTGTATTGGCGGCCAGCAAGCGAAGGTCGAAGATGTGGGTTGGCTCCGGACCGCCCGCGAAGCTCCGGCCGAGAACGGCGTAGACTGCGAACAGGACGGCGAAGATGAGGCAGTCGCTCATCAGGTAAAACCAGAAGCCGATGAAAGTGCCTTCGTCGCCTTCCCTCCGAGAGCTGTCGACGTCGCTGCCGTGAGCTAAGGAGGTCCCCTTGTAATCCGTCTCGGTCATACCGACGCTCCCGTCTCGAGCCGCCCGTTAGCGTCGGACTCGATCCTGCGGACGGTTTCCACGGGGATATGGAACGCTCTTTGATAGTCGAAGGTGTGGGCGATAACGACGACAACGGCCACGACCGCCGAGAGCGCGCAGAGCCACCAGACATACCAGATAGCACAGAACGCGATCACGACGCCGAGAGCGCCAAGGAAAACGCCTGTGCCGGTGTTCCTGGGCATATGGATGGATTCAAGCGTGCCCACCGGACGGCGACGCCCGTCGCGCTTTATCGACCACCATTCGTCGACACCACGAACCATGGGCAGGACCGCGAAGTTGTACGCGGGAGGGGGCGACGTCGTTGACCATTCCAGCGTCCTGCCATCCCACGGATCGCCCGTGACGTCCGCCAGCGTTTGTCGTTTCCGGAAACCGGCAACGAATTGCATGAAATAGCAGGCGATGCCGATTGCGATCAGGCAAACACCAAAGGCAGCCACGACGAAGTAGATCTGGAGCGCCGGGTCCTCGAACCGATTCATCCGGCGCGTGACGCCCATGAGGCCCAGCACGTAAAGCGGCATGAAAGCAAAATAGAAGCCCGTCAGCCAGAACCAGAAGGAAAGCTTCCCCCAGAACGGATCCAAGCGAAATCCGAACGCCTTGGGGAACCAGTAAACCAAACCCGCCAGCAGCCCAAATACGACACCACCGATGATCGTGTTGTGAAAGTGTGCGACTAGGAACAGGCTGTTGTGAAGCGAGAAGTCCACGGGCGGAATCGCAAGCAAAACCCCGGTCATTCCGCCGATGACGAACGTGACCATGAAGCCGACAGCCCACAACATCGGGACTTCGAGCCGGATTTGGCCGCGATACATGGTGAAGAGCCAATTGAACATCTTTGCACCGGTCGGGATCGAAATGATCATCGTCGTAATGCCGAAGAAGGCATTGACGCTCGCTCCCGAGCCCATGGTGAAGAAGTGATGCAACCAGACCAGATAGGCGAGCACTGTGATGGTCAGTGTGGCCAGCACCATCGACCGGTAACCGAACAGGCGCCTTCCCGAGAAGGTGGCGACGATTTCGGAGAAAATCCCGAATGCCGGCAGAACGAGGATGTAGACTTCCGGATGACCCCAGATCCAGATCAGGTTGACGTACATCATGGCGTTGCCGCCGAGGTCGTTCGTGAAGAAATGCGTGCCGAGATACCGGTCGAACATCAGCAATGCGAGGGTCGCCGTCAGAACCGGGAATGCGGCGACAATGAGGATATTCGAGCAGAAGGCCGTCCATACGAAGATCGGCATGCGCATCATCGTCATGCCCGGCGCCCGCATCTTGATAATCGTCACAAGCAGGTTGATCCCCGAGAGCAACGTTCCGATTCCGGCCACCTGCAGGCTCCAGGTGTAGTAGTCCACCCCGACGCCGGGCGAATACGCGCTTCCGGATAGCGGCGGATAGGCGAGCCAGCCCGTGCGTGCAAAGTCGCCGACAAACAGCGACATCATCACAAGGACCGCGCCCGCCGTGGTCATCCAGAAACTGAGATTGTTCAGAAACGGAAAGGCGACGTCGCGGGCGCCGATCTGCAATGGGACGACATAGTTCATCACGCCGGTGATGAATGGCATGGCCATGAAGAAGATCATGATCACGCCATGCGCGGTAAAGACCTGATCGTAGTGATGCGGCGGGAGATAGCCGCCAGAGCCGGCAAAGGCGATGGCCTGTTGGGCTCGCATCATGATCGCGTCGGAGAACCCTCGCAGCAGCATGACCAGCGCAAGAATGACGTACATGATGCCGACACGCTTATGATCAACGCTTGTGAGCCACTCGCGCCAAAGAACACCCCACAGCCCGTATCGGGTGATCGCAGCGAGGATGATAACGCCGATGGTTACTACGCCTACGAAGGTTCCGATCAGAATCGGCTCGTGGAGCGGCAACGCGTCCCATGATAGACGTCCGAGGACTAGACTTCTGTGCTCAAGCTCCGTTTCCATCAGGTGGCCTTTGGTTCATTTAGAGGCGCGACGCCGCGTGTAGTCGATCCAACCATTTCCCCGACGTGCCTTTCGCGCTCACCCCGGTTGCTCATCACAAACCCGTATTCAGCCGGATACGGTCGACGTCATTCATTGCGTCGCGCTCGGGCGACGCTCGACAAATTGGGGCATTCCCTATTTCTGCGGCGATCGCCGCGGCACTTTGGCTGCGCCGGCGATCTGCATCCGAGCGCGCGATCGTTGCGGGCACGACGTCAGCGTGTCCCGCACGAGCGTGATGCATTGTTCGAACCGAACATGCGCCGGGATCACCAACGCACATGTTCAGTATCGCAGGGTAGAGAGCCTCATCGACCGCGGCGTAGTATCGAACGGGCTCCGCTTCGCTGGGTTTGCTGAGCGCAAGATATCCAGCCGAATCCAGACGTGACGTCCCTGCCTTTACCCTGTCGATCCAGGCCTGGAACTCCGCGCGATCGAGACCGAGCGCTTTGAACCGCATCTTGGAAAAGCCGGCGCCGCTGTAGTTGGCGGAAAAACCCTCGTAGCTCCCAGGCCTATTGAAGACCGCGTTCAGCCTGGTCTCCATCCCCGGCATGGCGTAGATTTGCCCCGCCAATGCTGGGACGAAGAAGGAATTCATGACAGAGGACGCGGTTATCTCGAACCGGATCGGAACGTCGACGGGAGCAGCGACCTCGTTGACCACGGCGATCCCGTGCTCCGGATAGATAAACAGCCATTTCCAATCGAGAGCGATCACCTGTACGACCATCGGCTTGTCGCTTGCAGCCAAATGCCTGCCCGGTCCGATGCGATCGAGCGGACGATAGGGATCTAACCGATGTGTCGAGAACCACGTCGTGATCGCGAGTACGACGATGATGACGAGCGGGCCTGACCAAACCAATGCCGTCAGGCGAGCAGAGTCCTTTGTTTCCGGGTCATAAGGCCCATTGCCTGACGCCCGATATCGCCAGACGAAAATCAGCACAGCCGCGATGAGTGGAACGATGATCACGAGGATGAGCGCCGTTGCAAAAACGAGGAGGTCACGCTGCTGGGTGGCAACATCGCCTGCCGGCCGCAGAACAACGGAATTGCATCCGGCAAGGAAACTCAGGCCCAAAACGGCAACGAGAGTTCTGTTCAACTTGCCCTTTGCCACGAAGCCCGCTCCCCGATCGGCAGCGGGCAGTGAAAAGTCCTGTCCCGCAGCGAAGCATTCTCAGTGATCGCGACTGTGCCTACATCTTGCGATGCGTTGCAGTGAGCGTGAGCGGTCTTACGGTTATTGCGTCTCGCTAACCGTCTCGACGCGCTTTTGGCGACGAGGCATTCGATGCTGCCGTCGCCGACCGGAAAAAGTTTGTTGGCGCGGCTAGCGTCTTGCGTCCAGGCCCGAAGGGCAAAGTCGCGGTCTGAGCGGCTCGCGCGCCGGCTGAACGGGATTGGAGTGTCGCGACGGAGAGCGATTGGGTTGGCCAAACGCACTCAGGGAGCGGCCGCTGCAGTGCGGCGGAACTTGGCCACCGTCTCAGCCGTCACGGCAGATGCGTCATTCGACCAGCTTTTCCTCACGAAAGTAGCGAGGGCCGCGACCTCGTCGTCGCTCAATCGCCATCCGAAGCCGGGCATGGCAAGTCGCTCCGGTCGCGAAATCGTCGATGGCGCCGCGTCCCCGTTCAAAATCACGGACACGAGCCCGCCCGGTTCGATGGATGTCACGAGAGCGTTGCCGTCGAGCCGAGGGAAGACGTTCTTTGCTCCTTTGCCATCCGTAAAATGGCACGCATTGCAGTTGTCCAGATAGAGCCTCGCGCCTAGTTCCAGCTCAGGCGAGGCCTGCTCCAGATCGCGGGTGGTCGATCCGGGAGATGTACCGATGCCGATGCCGGTGGCTACTTGCTCCTGCCGGGCAGCCTTGAGATAGGCGACGATCGCCTCGAGGTCCGCCTTCGGCAGAAATTGCAGGGAGTGCTCTACCGCAACCGCCATCTCTCCCGATACGCCCGCAGTCTCGTTGCGCCCGCTCGCCAACAGTGCGGCGAGCTCGGCGAAGCTCCATTGCTGGGCGGCGCTGTCACGGGCGCGCAGATCAGGCGCGGGCCAGCCGCCAACCGTCGCGCCCGTCAGGAAGTCGGCAGACCGCGCATCATACCCCTTCTCTGCGAAAGTGAGCGCGTTCCGCGGCGTGTGACATGAGCCGCAATGGGCAAGCGCCTCGACCAGATAAGCGCCGCGATCGAGTTGTGGATCGCCCATGTAGGGCGTGAACCCCGCTCTCGGCAGAGATACCCAGTCCCAAAGCCGGATACCCCAGCGCTGATTGAAGGGGAAAGACAGGCTCGTGACGGGTGCAGCTGATTCCACCGCTGCGACCTCGCGCATCATATAGAGATAGAGTGCGCGAACGTCCTCTTCCGTCATCTTGCGGTAGCTCGGATAGGGCATCGCCGGATAGAGATGCACACCATCCTTGCGCACGCCGTCATAGAGAGCTGCGCGAAAGTCGTCGAGGGTGTAATCGCCGATGCCGGTCTTCCTGTCGGGTGTGATATTGCTCGAATAGATCGGCCCGAAGGGAGATTCTATTACCCGCCCGCCCGCAAACGGTCTCCCGCCCGGGGCAGTGTGACAAGCCATGCAATCGGCCGCGACCGCGACCTGTTTTCCGGCGCCGCTTGCCGGCAGGTGATCTGTGGGCAGGTCTGTGAGTGCTCTGGTGCGCTGGATGGGAACATAGATCAGAGCGAGAAGGCCGAGTGTTCCAACCAGGGCAAGCCCGCATGCGATGCGAAGAAGCGTTCTCATTCTCTGCTCCCGATTTCACATCAGCGGACGGGGGTTCTTCAGGTAGTCATCCCGGATTGCGCGGGCTGACCAGTAGGCAAGCGCCCCGACTGTACCCGTCGGGTTGTATTGGAGGTTCTGCGGGAAGGCGCTTGCGCCCATTACGAAGACATTGTGGACGTCCCAACTTTGCAGATAGCGGTTGATCGCGCTCCTCGTCGGATCGACCCCCATGATCGCGCCGCCCGTGTTGTGCGTTGTCTGGTAGGGACGCACATCGTAGTGCGATCCGTCGTCCCTGAAGGACGAGGTCCAACTGGTCGGGTTCAACGACGTCACGAGAGGTTCGATCTTGGAGCGCATAAACTGCGTCATGCGGATATCGTTCGGCTTCCAGTCGAACGTCATCCGCAGTATGGGTTGCCCGTGCTTGTTTCGATACGTCGGATCGAGATCGAGACAACAGTCCCGATAAGCCATGTTCGAGCCGTGCGAACTGACGGTCATCGAGCGGCCGTACCAGTCTTTGACGCCTTCCTTCCAGGCAGCGCCCCACGCAGGAGTGCCTTTCGGCAGGGCCATCGAGCGGATCGGCTGTCCGTTGAACTGGCCGCTGTAGATGTAGCTGCCGCCGATGAACCCCTCCTTTGCGAAATCAATCTGATTGACCGCAAAGTCGTCGATCACCATTGCGCTGGCTCCCGCACCGACGAACGGGTTGAAATGCTTGTCCTTGAAGAAAAGGCTCGTGCCGCCGGACATCTGGTAGGCGTAGTTTCGTCCAACCACGCCCTCGCCGGTCTCAGGAGAGTAGGGTTTGCCGATGCCCGACAGCAGCATCAGATGCACGTTGTGAAACTGATAGGCGGCCAAAATCACCAGATCAGCCGGCTGGAAGACCTCGCCTCCTGTGTCATCGACATAGGTTACGCCTGTCGCTGTCTTGCGATCCGGCGCAAGATCGACCCGCAACACCTCCGAACGCGTGCGGTAACGGAAATTCGTCTTTTGCTTCAGGGCGCCGAGAATGCAAGTTTGCGGAGAAGACTTCGAATAGTTGATGCAGCCGAAGCGCTCGCAGAATCCACAAAAATTGCACGGGCCAAGCTGCATCCCGTATTCATTCGTATAGACGTCGGACAGGTTTGCTGATGGCAACGGGAAGGGGTGATAGCCCATTGCTCTCGCTGCATCGCTGAACATCGTGCCATTGAGCAAGGTCGGCAGTGGCGGCAATGGATAAGGGCGGCTGCGCGGGCCTTCAAAAGGATTGCCACCATCCTGACGCTGACCACCGAGGTTCCCGGCCTGGCCGGAGATGCCGCAGATATATTCGAAGCGGTCGAAGAACGGTTCGAGTTCGTCGTAGGTGACGCCCCAATCCTCGATCGTCATGCCTTCAGGGATGACATCGGAACCGAAATGTTCCACGGCATACGAACGGAGCCGCAGTTCTTCTGGCAACGCTCGCCATGTGTGACCGTTCCAGTGTACGCCCGCGCCACCGACACCGTTCCCCGGCAGGAAGCTACCAAGACATCGGTATGGCAACGCCGTCTCCTGGAGCGAACGGCGGATGGTCATGGTCGAGTCGGCGGGACGTTGCATAAGTCCGAGTCGCACGCCGTATTTCAGCTCGTCGACCATCTTCGGATAGGCGAAATCGGGTACGGTCTCGCGATCCTCACCCCGTTCCAGCGCGAGCACCTCAAGCCCGGCCTGCGCCAATTCCATGCTCAGAATTGCGCCGGTCCAGCCGAGCCCGACGACCACCGCATCAACCTTCTTTTCCTGACGAGCCATGGTCATCCCCTCTCGCCGGAGATGGAAACGGGGCCAAGCGGATAGGCGTCGCCTTTGTCGTGTGCCCATTCGCGGAAAGCGCCGCGCGCGCCAGGGAAGCCGATATGCTTCCAGCCGGCCATCTTGAAGTTCCCGCCGTACATCGGATCGGCGAAGTAGCCTTCCTTTGAATTCTGGAGAAGAAACGCGAAGAAGTCGCGCAATTCTGGTGAAAGCGGAACCTTTCCGCCTTGCAGATTCTGAAGCACATTGTCCTGCGTTGGCGCGTCAAGGGCGGCAAATCGGCTACCCTTTTCAGCCTTGCACCATGCGTCGATCGCAGCGATGGCCTCTCGGTAGATCTGCGCTGGTGTGAGCGGGGACTGAAATCCGAGGAAGGGGTCTGCGCCGGGGTCGTGCGGGCCTTCCATGAACCAGTCCGCGCCAGTTCCGAACTCCGCTGTCATCTGCTTGTCGATGAAGATCGGAACATGCGCTTCGATTGCGCCCGGACCGTCGCCGTCTGATGGAATCAGCCGTGCGCAGGCGGCACGGACAAACGCCCATTCATCCGCGGTGAAGTACGCCGGCTCGTAAGCATCGAACATAACCTGCGGCGTCGCCGCCCGCGCCGAGCCAAGGGGCGTCAGCATTGTGCCGGCGGCCACAGCGGCCTTCAGCACCAAACGGCGGCTGGGATGGGCAGCGGGAGGCACCAGCTCCCTCCATGTCGTCGGCGCTTCGCCGGAGGTTGGAGGGCTCGTAGGTTTCTCCGCGTCGTCTTTCATCCCGTTGCCCTCTGCCTATTGACTGAGACCGCCGCGCGCGAGGCTGAAACGACGGTCCACCGCAATTCGGTTGCTGCCCCCATTCACGGGTTTTTGGCGTCTGCTATCCGCGCGCTAACGTTACTAGGGCTTTCTGCCGGCTGTGCAGTAAGCGCAGGTGCCGCTTGCGTTAGCCGAACCACACACGGCGAACGCGATTCTTTGGCGGCACATTTTTTCGCTTGATCGCTTGCGCAGCGCTTCTGTTCGAGCCGCTGTGTCAGCGAACGCGTGCGAGAAAAGCCCAATCAGCACTCGACCGAGCTGCCAAAGGCGCATCTGTTCCAGAGAGGCAACACCTATTCAGGTTGCCGCTCAATGGCTCGGAGCCATTCGACAAAGCGATCCGGCCACTCGTCACACGGGAGGCCCTGGCGTTTCATCCCGAAGCCGTGTCCTCCCTGAGAGTAGGAGTGCAGACTTACATCGCCACCGGCCTCGTTCCATGCCTCGACAATCCCGAAGCCTTGCCGACCAAACAATGGATCATCGCAGCACGCCGCAATGAATAGCGGCGGAGGACCGGGCATGACCGGGATGACGTCTAGGCTTGGATATAGCGCACCGACGAAATCGGGACGGCTAGATTCGTCCGATGCGCCATGGCTGATACCAAGAATGCCCCCGGCCGAAAAGCCGATGATGCCGACTTTTGCCCGCTTCTGCTCAGTCCCGACGACCTGATCTCGAACCGCGGCGACCGCCGCGACGGAATCGGCCAGCGCCTCCGGCGGAGCAGACACCAAACCATAGTCAACCGTCCCGGCGTCGATCTGCTCCTCGAGCGATGACAGCGAGCGATAGAAAGCCTTGGTGCTTCGCGGCGTCTGGATCAGGCGATAGATCAGAACGAATGCCGCGATCCCCTGCTTCGCCAGCCACTTTCCGACAGCTAGGCCCTCGTTGTCGACAGAAAGCGCACGGAATGCGCCGCCAGGCGCGACTATTACAGCCATCGAGGGATCGTCGCCGGTTTCCGGCATGATGGGTATGAGCGCCGGCTCAACCACATTGCGAATCCATCGATCTCCATCCCGAACCTCCCAGATCGGCTTGCGCTGCAATCGAGAGGGATAAAGAGGGATGGCGCCGAGATCGATCGGCGCGTCGCAAGGCTCAAGTCCACCGAAGAGAGAGAGGATCGTGTCGCTCATCAGGGAGGTCCATGCTGGTCAAACCTGGATAACTGCGCCGCCGCGCCCCCGTACGGACATTGTCGTTGGGCGGATAACCCAAAAATGGGAAGAGCGGCCTCAGCTCAGAATATGGTATAAGGAGCTGGAACGCGACGTAAGGCTACGTGAGGACGAGTAAGCGGCCATCGAGCTCACGGTAAGGGGACCGTCGTTACTCGCTTAGCAGGCGGTTCGTGGCGTATCATCAGCGCAAGCTATGTGATAGGAGCCGCGAACACTTGCTCGGAGTACCGACCCCAGAGGCAATCAAGCTCCAGCTTTCCCGGCTGGAGAAGAGCGCGGAGTTTGCCGGATCTAACAGGCTCTTCGCATTTCTCCAGTTTGTTGTCGAAGAAACCATGGCGGACGGAGGTATCGGCCTCAAGGAGGTCGTTATCGGCAACGCCATTTACGGGCGCAATCCTCCCTACGACTCTCGGATTGACTCAACCGTGCGCGTCGAAGCACGCCGCCTTCGTCGAAAGCTTGTTGAATTCTATCGGGGCACGGGAATCGATGATCCTGTCATCATCACTTTGCCGACCGGCGGGTATGTCCCGAGCTTCTCTCTTCGTGCGGTCGGGTCGCGGGCCGTGCCGGATTCGATTGAAGGCAACAGGATCTTCAGAGCCGGAAGAGGGGCGACGTTGGCGATTATGCCGTTCCGTGCCATCCCTCGCCGGCCAGATCTCGACACGTTCGCCGACGGCCTGGCGGACGAGCTCATTTTCACCATGGGCCAAGCCGAAGGGCTCTGGGTGGCTTCGCGCGCGGCCGCCGGCCACGACGACAATCGCTCTGCCGCGGACCTAGCAAAGGCGCTAGGCGTAAACGCGGTAGTGCTTGGCAGCGTACGTGAAGTCGACGGCGCGATGCGGGTGACGGTCGAGGTCTCGGACTCGGACGGATTCGTCCTGTGGTCAGATCGTTTCGAAAGCCCGAACTCGGGACCTCTCGGGGATTTCCAAGACAAAGTCGCTCGGACCTTGCTCAGCCGCGCAAGGCTGGACAGCTCGCGCATGCGAGACCTTTCCATTGAGCCCAGCCCGCAAGCCATGCGCGCCAACGCGAAAGTTTACCGCGCCAGGCTGCTCCTTGATGGCCAGACGCCGGAGTCCATTGCCGAAGCACAGCGCCTATTCAGGCAGGTCGCGGAATCGGCCCCCGACTATGCTCGCGGGTTTTCGGGATTAGCCGATTGCGCTTGCGACCTGTTTCGGCTCGGTGTCGTGGATCGCGAGGAGGCGATAAAGGAAATACGATACTCCGTTGACCGGGCGCTTGCCATCGACGGGCGCTCGATTGAGGCCAATGCCGCGCTGGCGACGCTCTATGCATGGCTCGAACGGGATCCACCAAAAGCGGAGGCAGCCTTCGAGCATGTGCGCTCACTCGGAGTCAGCGCGAGAGCAAATCGGGTCTTCGGAGTATTCCTCACGATTTTTGGACTTCACGAGAAGGCCGACCTCCTGTTCCGTGAAGCCCGCGAGATCGAGCCGTTTTCAACGCAGCAAGACATTGCCGAGACCATCAGTCACTACCAGGCGCGTCGCTACATCAACCTCACCGGCCAGAGGGGTTCTATTTCGTCCCACAGCCGTTCTGGCGAAGTCTTGTTCTTCAAAGCTCTGGCGCACGTATTCGAGGGAAGCGTCGAAGGCGCCCGCTCATGCGCCGCGCTTATCGGGCGGCGATGCGACACGACGCCGGATTACGTTTTCGCCGTCGCTGAGATCGAGGCGTGGCTTGGCGAGCGCGGTCGTGCTGACTCTATCGCCTCCCACGTTTTTGAGCGCTCGACGTGCTTTGCGCGGGCCTCGCTTTCTGCCGCCCTTTCTGACGAGACGGCGACACTGGACTGGCTGGAGAAGGCTCTGGATCGTGGGGAACTATCGACAGCGTGGATGCGCTCGGATCCTCGTTTCGACAGATTTCGTCCGTCTGAAAAATTTCAGGTGCTCTTGAAAAGATTGAGCCCGCTTAACGCGGGCTCCTGATGCAAAAAGGGGCTTTTCGTCCCGCCCCAGGTCATCACCTCAGTAGATTGACGTTCGCCAGATCGATCACCTCGCCGGTCCGCCCACCGAGTACCGCCTTGAGCAGGAAAACACCGAAGTCATGGGCTTGGCCCCAGGAGGCCTTCGGCGGCATCACAAGCTCTTGACGTGCACTGACGACATCAACAAGGGCAGGTCCGTTATGTGCGAAGGCTTCTGAGAGGGCTCCGCGCAAATCCTGCGGCTTCTCCACGCGGAATCCACGGATGCCCATGGCCTCCGACATGGCGGCGAAGTTGGGGTTCTTGAGATCGCAGCCGGTATCGAGAAAACCGGATGCCTTCATTTCCATCTCGACGAAGCCCAACGTCCCGTTGTTGAGAACGATCACCTTCACAGGCAGCCCGACCTGGCTGAGCGTGATGAAATCGCCCATCATCATCGTGAAGCCACCATCTCCGCACAGGGAGACCACCTGCCGTTCCGGAAATGCGGCCTGGGCACCGATCGCCTGCGGCAACGCGTTCGCCATCGAACCGTGATTGAACGATCCGAGCAAGCGCCGCTTTCCGTTGAGCGCAAGATAGCGCGCGGCCCAGACAGTCGGCGTGCCGACGTCGCATGTGAAAATCGCGTCTTCCGCGGCGAGCTCGCTAACCAGTCGGTTGAGGTATTGCGGGTGGACGATCTTGCTGGTCTCGTCGCTTTCGGCGAGTTCGTCGAGTTTGCGGCGCGACGTTTGATAGTGCGCGATTGCCCGGTTCAGGTGTGACGCGTCCGACTTTGTGTCGATCGACGGCAGCGCTGCCCGTAACGTCTCGCGAATGTCCGCCAGGATACCGAGGTCCAACGGATGACGGTTCCCCAGCGCTTCCGGGCTGATGTCGATTTGCACGACCTTGGCATTGTCGGGATAGAACTGGCGATAGGGGAAGCTGGTGCCGAGCATGACCAGTGTGTCGCACGCCTTCATTGCTGCATATCCGGACGCAAACCCTATGAAGCCGGTCATGCCGACATCAAACGGATTGTCGTATTCGATCCATTCCTTGCCGCGCAGGGCATGGACGATCGGCGCTTTCAGTTTCTCAGCCAGCGCCAGCACCTCCTCGCGGGCGCCCGCGCAGCCGGCACCGCAGAGAAGCGTAACGTCACCCGCGGCATTCAGGATGTTCGCCAGATCCTCAACATCCTCGGCGCTTGGGCGGATAACGGGCGAACGCGGCGCGATCCAATTGGGAACGGGCACCGCCAAGGGCTTCAGCGCCACGTCACCGGGAATGACGACCACGGCAACTCCCTTGCGGGCAATCGCAACCCGCATGGCCCGCTCGAGGACCTGCGGCAGCTGCTCCGGATGTGAGACCAGCTCTGCGTAGTGGCTGCATTCCTTGAAAAGAATCTCGGGATGGGTGGCCTGGAAATAGTCAATGCCGAGTTCGGTGCTTGGGATATGGGCGGCAATGGCGAGAACCGGAACACCGCTACGGTGGCAATCGAACAGACCGTTGATGAGGTGGAGGTTTCCCGGACCGCAACTGCCGACGCAAACCGCGAGGTTGCCGGTGATCTGCGCCTCGGCTCCCGCCGCGAAGGCGCCGGCCTCCTCATGACGAACGTGGATCCACTCAATCTTGCCACGCTTTCGCAGCGCATCGGTCAGACCGTTCAGCGAATCGCCGACGACGCCGTAAACGCGTTCGACCCCTGCCTTTTCGAGGCTCAGGGCCATGAAGTAGGCTGCCGTTTCTGCCATGACAATCTCCAACGTTTGAAATGCTAGATGGCGTCATCGCGTGGGTGCTTGACGCTGGCCGGTTTCGCGCAGGAGAACTGCCAGGAGCAGCGCCGCCACGACTGTTGCCAGCCAGAACAGACCGGCATGCTGAAAGTGGCCGAGTGGATCATCGGTGCTGGCGAGCGTGCGTCCATAGCGGGCGGCGAAGACCGGTCCGATGAGCGAGGTCACCCCGAAGTTGATGAAGTTGATCGCACCTGTCGCGCTGCCTTTCACCTCATCGGGGTTTACCTCCTTGATCATTGTGTAGGGTATCATCGCTGATCCGGAAGCGACGCCCAGGAGGAAGAGGATCGGCGGGGACGGGAATAGATCAGGCGTAAAGGTCAACTGACCAATTCCGATCAGCAGGACCACTGCCCCTCCGATAACCACCGGCTTGCGCCGGCCCAGTCGATCAGCAAGCCAGCCAGTAAGTGGGCATCCGACTGCCCATCCGAGTGGTACGAGGGAGGCGGCCAGAACGGCGCTTTGATAGGGGAAGCCGCGATCTGTCTGGAAGAATGCCACACCCCACGTCATCATCCCGATCGTCGTCGGAGCAAACATCAGCCCGGCGACAATGCCACACAGATACGATTGTGGATTGCTGAGCACCGTTCGATACGGTGCGAAGAGGTGAAGCCATCCTCCAGAAGCTGGCTCCGTCCTGGAAACGGAAGGCGTCATCCAGAACAGACCTATCGCTATCGCCATCCCGGCCAGGCCGAGCAGAACCCAGAAGACTTGCCAATTCAGCCCGCCATGAATGAGCGGACCGACCAGGAACTGGCCGGCCGAGCCACCCAGCATGCCCATGGACTGCGTAACCCCAACAGCGGTGGCGAGAACCCCCGGCACGAAACCTCTCGCAGCGAGATAAACGGCGCCGGTGAACGCGAAGGCAGAGCCGGCGCCTTGAAGCATGCGTGCCAGATAGGCAAGCGACGGTCCGCCGGCGACGAAAAGGACGCAACCGAGACCAAAGAGGCCAGCCCCGACCGGGATGACCGACTTCGCTCCGACACGATCAAGAGCGACGCCAGCGATTAGGCTTACGATCGCATAAGTATAGTAGTAACTTCCGACAATCGCGCTAACGCCAGCAGCGGAGAGGCCGAACGCTCGCTCCATGTCTTCCAGCATCACGCCCGGTGCAGAGCGGGTCGCGTACTGAATGACATAGAAGATCAGTGCCAATCCCCATGCAACGATAAATGCGTGGCGATCCGATTGGCTTCGATCTACCTGGGACGATGTAGATGTCATGAGGAATCCCATCTGGCCGCGATTTCTGCACGCTACGATCGGTATCGAACCAAGTGCAGTGAGCGCGAGATTGTCTTGCGTTAGTCGGCGCGCGGCCTCAGCGAGTGGCTAGGCAACCCTCTCGGCGCGGACGCCACGTACGGCGAAGAAGCCGAGCAGGACGATTCCAGCCAGCGATACGAGCTGCACGACCAGGAACGGCCACTCGGTGCCCGTCGGTGCAAGAGCCTGCAATATTGCAATTTTCTGAAACGCTTGGACGATCAGGACGACCACGTTCAAATAGAGGGCTACCGTCGCGGCGAGAACGTAGATGGTGCTGCTTCGACGTTGCGTTTTGGACGATACCGTTAGCGCGGCGACCAGCAGGAGAAAGAGAGAGACCAGGCCGAAGACGAACGCAGGCGTGACGCCTGCGAAGGGAAAGAGAAATCCAGTGAGGCTGGTCAATGCGGTGGTGACGAGAAAGACGAATTGCCACCTTTGGGACCAATGGCGCGCCGCCAAGCCTGCTATGGCGACCAGCCCCGAAACAATCCCGATCAGGCTTATCCCGACATGAATTGCCAGAATCACTTCAATTGGCAGTCCGAGACTCATGACGGGTTCCTTTCGGAGCTTGATTCTTCACAGTGTCTCCGTGCGCCCAGTCCGCCCCGGTCATCCGCGAAACGGCTTTGGGCAGGAACGCCCCAGCCACGGCGATGTGTTTGCGTGAAATCAGCTAAGCCTAGAATCGACAGCGCACTATTTGCAGTGAGCGGGGGTTTGCCGGCGTTAGCGACATGCGTCGGCAGCACGAGCGCCAGTGCACGTCGTGAGCGTGCCGAAACCGGCACAAATCATCACTACGGTCCGTCATCTCAACCCGGCACCTAACTATCACAGCTTACCGTGAGCTAGTTTCGCGCCACTGCCGTTTTCCACGATCGTCCAGCACATTGCCACTACCGGGGTCAAGTCAGGCGCCGGAGAAGGGCGGTGTCAGTTTGGTTCTTATGGGCATGGTGAGCTCTGCGCTCGCCCTCCTTCTCACGGTCGTTGTTAGTGGCGCGGTCGCGAGGGCGTTGCCTCTCTCAATTCCCTTGCCGCTTGTCCAGATCGGGCTCGGCGTCGTCCTTACACTCTCCGTCGACCTCGCGTTCGACCTCAATCCAGACGTCTTCTTCCTCCTATTCTTGCCGCCATTGTTGTTTCTCGATGGTTGGCGCATTCCCAAGCAGGCTCTGCTGCAGGAGAAACGAGCAGTCCTGGAGCTTGCACTAGGCCTCGTACTGCTCACGGTGCTTGGTCTCGGCCTGTTCATTCATTGGATGATCCCAGCGATGCCGCTGGCAGTCGCCTTTGCGCTGGCGGCGGTGCTGTCGCCAACTGACCCGGTTGCGGTTTCCGCGATAGGTGCTCGCATACCGATCCCGAGCCGTCTTATGCACATTCTGGAGGGAGAGTCGCTCCTCAACGATGCCGCGGGCCTGGTCTGCATGCGGTTCGCGGTCGCCGCTGTGTTGAGCGGCGCATTTTCTCCGCTGGACGCTGTTGCAACTTTCCTGTGGCTGGCGGGCGGAGGGCTTGCCAGCGGCGTCGCCGTGGTCTGGACGGCAACGATTGCGAAAAACTGGGTTGCCCGGCGCGTCGGTGAGGAGCCGGGCTCCCAGATCGTGATCAGCCTCATCCTTCCTTTCGCGGCCTACATCCTCGCCGAGCATCTAGGCTGTTCCGGGATTCTCGCTGCTGTTAGCGCAGGACTGACGATGAGCTATTTGGAGCAATCGGGGCAGGCGACCGCCAGTACGCGCATTCGCCGTACCGCCGTTTGGGATGCTCTCCAGTTCACTGTGAACGGGATCATCTTTGTGCTGCTCGGCGCCCAATTGCCGACGATCGTAGCGCCAGCCACCTGGTCGTCCGGGACCGATGGGGTGGGCTTACCGCTTCTGTTCGCCTACGTCGTGGCGATCTGCCTGACTTTGGCATTCTTGCGCTATCTCTGGGTGTGGTTGTCGCTGAGCTTTACGATGTTGCGCTCCCGGCGCAGCACGCACGACGCTTCCCGGCCAGGGTGGCGCCTGACTGCGGTCGCATCGCTTGCAGGCGTGCGTGGCGCGGTCACCCTGGCTGGCGTACTGACGCTGCCTTTGTCGCTGAACGACGGTACACCCTTCCCGATGCGGGATCTCGCCTGTAGCCTCGCGGCGGGGACGATAGTGATATCGCTGATCTCGTCGAGCTTGGGTTTGCCGCTTCTGCTGCGCGGGATGAAGATGCCCGAGAGTCCGCTCGTGGATGAGCGAGAAAATCGTGCCCGCACCCTCGCGGCGGAGGCAGCAATCGAGGCGATCGGTCGCGCCCGTGATCTGCCGTTTGCCGACGAGACAGAGCCCGAGGTCCTCGCTGACGCTCAGGCCGAGATCGTGACGCTCTATCGATCCCGCATCGAGGGATGGTCCAGGATCGATGATGACGCGCAGCGCGTCCGACGGATGGATCATCTCGATCGTGAACTGCGGCTGCTGGCGCTACGAGCCGAGCGGGACACGATGTTTCGCCTGGCACGAACGGGCCAGCTTCCGGACGATTTAGCGAGAAGGCTCGTCGGAGAACTCGACTTGCTGGAGGCACGCCACATGCCGAAATAAGTCTTTCTCTCCACGATCTCAACGTACCAAAGCCAACACTCGCCCTTGTGGTAGCAGTTCGCGCACCTAACCGGCCCCGAGCTAACGTAGACTCACGTCGCTGACGGTCGTGCGGGCACTACGCTGCGGCATCTTGTGTCCTCGACGTTGACAGGTTCGGAGCGGTCTTCTTGGTCATGCTTGGCGCCAGCAATATTCGCCGGGCAACTATGCGATGGATTGGCATCCCATCTTTGTTGCTGGCTCTCGTTACATCGGGCTGTGCGGGACACTCAGAAAATGTCCTGATTCCGTCCGCTGACGGCGGTGGAACTCCGGTCGACATTTTGGTTATGTCTACCCGCGAGAAGAGCCCGACGCCCGGGCAAATTTACGGTGGCGAGAGGGCACGAGATTGGTCGCTGTCGCGAGTCGTCGTGTCCGTCCCGCCCTCCAAGGCACGCAAGATCGGCAAAGTGCAATGGCCTCGCCGATACCCGCCAAATGCCGCGACCGAGTTTGCGACCTTGTCGGCCGCGAGTGTCTCCGGCGCGCAGGTCGACGACTGGTTCCTGTCGGTGGCCGGTCGCAGGAGAAAAGTTCTGATCTTCGTCCACGGATTCAATAACAGCTTCGCAGAGGCGCTTTACCGGCTTGCGCAGGTCAAGACCGATTCCGGCACCGACGCCGCCCCAATCCTGTTCACCTGGCCTTCCCGCGGCGGCCCCTTCGCCTACCTCTACGACAAGGAAAGCGCTACGTATTCGCGCAACGCGCTGGAATATCTCATCGACAGGGCAGCGAAAGACCGAAACGTCACCGATATCACAATCCTCGCGCATTCAATGGGCAACTGGCTCGCGCTCGAGGCGTTGAGGCAATTGGCAATTCGGCGAGGTCATCTTCCCGAGAAGGTTCGCAATGTCATCATGGCTTCCCCGGACGTCGACGTGGACGTCTTCCGACTTGAGTATGAGCAGTTCCGCGGGCCGAAGCCAAAGGTGACGTTGTTCCTCTCGAAAGACGACAGCGCCCTCTCAATCTCCCGCTTTCTTTCGGGCGAAAAGGATCGTCTCGGGAGCATAGATCCCGATGTGGAGCCCTATCGCTCAAAGCTGCAAAATGCCGATCTTTCGGTCGTCGATCTCACCAAGGTGTCCTCTGGCGACAGGTTCCATCATGGCAAATTCGCGGAAAGCCCCGAGATTGTGCGCTTGATCGGCAAGCGCCTGATTGAAGGGCAGGACATCTCTGGAACTGATCTGGTCACTGGTATGCGTCTGCCAATCCTGATGGACCGATAGGAACCCGGCGCGAGCGCCGATCGCCCAGATGTTGGCGCGAGAGTGGATTTCGCCAACGGGGCGGCCGGTGCCGTGACTCACGGTGAGCGCGTCTGGCTCACTACCGCGACCATCGGACATGCTTATCCTGAGCAATCAGGTTGGCGCATATATGAGGCATCGAATCCTGTCCTCAAAGGGGGTGGTGAACCTTCGCCTCGTGGAACTGTGCCTCATTTCGATGACTGGCATGTTGAGTTTCCAAAATGAGCGCCACAGATGAAAGCACGTCGGAATTCGCAGAGGTCACCGACCTGGAGAGGTCGGAACCTGTCGGACACACGGCGGCAAAAACGCCGGCCGCGCAGAGCGGGGTTGTAGGAACGATTGTCGTCACTGCGCTCGTCGCTTGCATTGTCGGTTTGTCGCTGTGGTATCTGGTTCAACCTCAGCCCCTCCTGGTTCAAGGCGAAGCAGACGCGACCCGCATCGACATCGCCGCGCGCGTCGACGGGCGCGTCGCGATTCGACCTGCACAGCGCGGCGCGGCCGTTATGGCAGGACAGACGCTCCTTGAAATCGAAAATCCGCAGCTGCTGACCAAGCTCGCGGAAGCCGAGGCCGCCGTGAAGGTCGCCGAGGCTGATCTCGCGCGGATCGAGACCGGCACACGCCCGGAAACCGTCTCAACGCGCAAGGCGGCAGTAGCGGTTGCCGATGCAAATCTCAAACTGGCTCAACAAAACTATGACCGCACCAGCCAGCTGACGGCGCAGCAAATTGCTTCCGTTCAGCGTCTGGACGAGGTCACGGCATCGCTCGACGTCGCACGCCGAAGCGCGGAGCAGGCAAGATTGTCCTACCAGGAGGCGATCAACGGTTACACCGTCGAGGAGCGCGCCGTCGCCAGGGCAGCAGTCGCCAAGGCGCAAGCGGCGGTCGCCACTCTGCGTTCTCAGGTGGCCGAGCTGAAGGTCTCGGCTCCGGTCGCGGCCGAAGTCTATCAAATCAGCGCGGAACTTGGTGAGTACGTCTCACCGGGCGTGCCGCTGCTCTCGCTCGTCGATCTCGGCAACGTCTGGCTCCGCTTTGATCTGCGTGAAGACCTCGCTCGAAACCTGAAGACCGGTGACCATTTCGATGTTCGCATCCCGGCGCTTGGCGATAAGCCAGTCACCGTCGTTGTGCGGACAATCGCGACGCGAGGCGAATATGCCGGCTGGCGCGCGACCCGCGCAACGGGCGATTTTGATCTGAGAACCTTCGAGGTCCGTGTCTACCCTCTCGAGCCGGTAGCGGGCCTGCGACCAGGGATGAGCGCCTACAGTGACTGGGGGGGCGGCCGATGAACGGAGGTTTCGTCGCGGTTGTCCTGCGAGAAGCACGGTGGCTGCTGCGCGATCGGGTCGCCATCCTTATCGTTCTCATGCTCCCGCTCTTCGCATTCGGCGTTCTCTCGCTCACCTTCCGCAATGCAGTGGTGCGAGATCTTGGCGTTGATATTGTCGACCAGGATCATTCCCGGACGTCGCAGCTTTTCGTACAAGCCGTCGATGCCGCGCCCGGAGTACGGATTGTGTCACGCTCGAACGACCTCAATGGCGCAATGCACACAATACGCTCCGGTGAAGCGATCGCGGTAGTCTACATACCCAGAAGTTTCGAGCGTGACCTACTGGGACAGAAACGTCCTCAGATCGTAATCTTTCACAATAAGCAGTTCTACACGCCAGGCAATATTGCATCCAGCGCGCTACAGTCTGCACTCAATGCCGCTGTCGCGGATATCACGCCGGCATCGTCACCGGTGGCGTCTGCCGGTCCGGGGAAACTGGTCGTGGAATCCTACGTTCTGACCAATCCGGCGCTGAACTATGTCCAGTTCTTGCTTCGAGCGATCCTTCCGACCGTACTCCACGTCATCGTCGCAATTGCGGGCGGATACGCGGTAGGTTCCGAGTTTGGGCGGGGTCGAGGCCCCGAGAGTTGGATGAAAGCGGCCGGGGGCAGCGCGCTTGTGGCGCTCACAGGCAAACTAGCACCCTATCTCATGATCTTTGCCGTGCAAATGACCGTAGGTAGCGCCATCATCCACGGATACTTCGACATTCCATTCCGTGGCGATTCCGGCCTGCTCGGGCTAGCCGCCTTTTTGATGGTCTCAGCTTATCTCGCGCTGGGGGCGATGCTGCAACTGCTTGTCCGCAATCTCGCCATCGGGCTTGCTCTCGTGGGACTGATTTGCTCGCCTGCTTTCGGCTTCGCCGGTCTTGGCTTTCCACTTCTTGCAATGAACGACTTCTCTCTCGCGTGGGGCGCGATGCTGCCGCTGCGATGGTATGTGCAAATTCTCGTAGATCAGGCCGCGCGTGGCGTGGCGGTCGCATATTCGGCACCGCCCTTGCTCGTACTATGTGCTCTGGCGTTCGCCTATTTCGGTTTCGCTCTATTGCTTTTGCGGAAACGAACGCGGAGCGGCTGGGCCAAGACCGAAATCCCGGCCATGTCCGAGCCGCGCCGCCGTGGCGTAGCTGGCGCGTTCACAGGCGAGATACATCGCGTGCTGCGCGACAGCGGTGCCCTCGGCCTGCTTGTCCTGGCTCCGGTCGTCTATGCCGTCCTCTATCCGCAACCGTATCTCGGCCAGTTGATCCGCAAGGTGCCGGTTGCGGTCGTTGATGCCGATCGAACGGATATCAGCAGACGGCTACTCATGGAACTCGACGCCGACGAAGCGATCCGCGTCGCATTACGCCCGACGACGCTCGCCGAAGCGCGTGAGGCACTCGAAAGGCGCGAAGTCTTCGGCATCCTGGGTATTCCACAAGGTACGGAGCGCGAATTGCTCAAAGGCAACCCGGCGCGCCTTTCCGCATATGTCGATGCCTCCTACTTCCTTCTCTATAATCGCACCGTCCAAGGGTTCGCCGAGGCATCTGCCACCGTGACGAACGAACTGGCTTCTGGCGGCGCGCGCTCCGACGGCAGCCTGGCGCGCGCGTCCCTCAATCGCCTCTCGCCGGTTGAAATACTGAATCAGCCATTGTTCAATCCGACAGGCGGCTATGCGAGCTATGTCGTGCCGGCCGCCTTCTTGTTGATCCTGCAGCAAACGCTGATGATGGGCGCGGCGATGCTCGGCGGCGCGGCCCACGAGCGCGGCGGAAAAGCTGCCACGCTTCAGCGTGGGACCCCGGCAGCGGTGTTGGGGCAGGGCCTTGCGCATCTCGTGCTCGTTGCACCCGTCTATGTGCTTTACCTCGTCCTGCTCCCGCGGATCTACGGATTTTCCTACAGCGCGCGGTTCGCCGACCTCGCGGTCTTTGCCATTCCTTTCATATTGTCGATCAGTTTCCTTGGGCAGTTCATCGGGGCTGGCTTTCGACACCGAGAGACGGCGACACTCCTCTTGATTGCGCTCGGGCTGCCGCTCTTTTTCCTTGTCGGAATTGCGTGGCCGCCTGAAGCGATCCCACCGATCTTGCAGAAAATGTCACTCGCTATCCCGTCCACCAGCGGCATCAGCGGGCTGGTCCGGCTCGACCAGATGGGCGCGTCGTTCGGCGATGTCGTGCCGGCCTGGAAACAGCTTTGGCTCCTTGCTGCAATCTACGCGCTTCTCGCAATGCTGGCTGCTCGTGCTTTCGGCAGGGAGAAGGCGTCATGAAGAAGGGTCGGCTACTCTCAATCGTCGGTATTGTCTGCGCCCTGGGCGGCTTTGTCGCCTATTCAGTTCTGCCCCAGGAGCCAGCGGCGAGCACGATCGGCATGGTCCAGCGCATTCGGCTCAGGGTCTCGCCTGAAGTGACCGGTCGCCTCGTGAAGGTTCTTGTGGTGCCGGGCGATAGCGTTCGGGCCGGCGATACGCTCGCGGTTCTCGACAATCCTGAACTTTCCGCATCGATCGAGGAAGCGCGCGCCGCCGTGACGAGTGCCGCCGCCGAACGCGACCGCATTCGCTCCGGCGTGCGTCAGGAAGAGGTGGCCATCGCAGCGCGCGCTGTCGAAACGGCGGAGGCCAATCTATTGCTGGCCCGTCAGATGTACGATCGGGCGGCAGCACTCGTCGGGAGAGGTACAACAAGCCGGCAGCGACTCGATGAGGCGACAGCTCAGCTTGAGAAAGCACAGGCCGACCTCGATAGCCGCAAAGCTGAGCACGCCGCCGCGACGGCCGGTCCAACCGCGGAGGAACGGGCTTTGGCAGAGGCCAAGGTCGCCGTGGCAATAGCGTCGCTCCGCGATGTCGAGGCCCGTGTCGCAAAGCTGCGGCTCGTCGCGCCTCAAGATGCAACTGTCGGGACGATCTCCAGCGAGACAGGCGAGATATTACCGGCTGGTCGTACGGTCGTGACCCTCGACCTCAACGCGGACCTCTTTTTCGCATTCTCGATCCGCGAGGATCGCCTCAATGGGGTCGGCATGGGCTCCAGGCGTGAGCTCGTGGACGATTCTGGCAAGAAAATCCCCGCCCACGTCACTGAAATGCGCCCGCTCGGCGAATTCGCCACCTGGCGCGCGGCGCGAGCGGTGGGCGATCACGACCTCAACAGCTTCCGCGTCCGCTTCGAGCCGCTGGAGCCGACGACCGGACTAGCTCCTGGCATGGCGGTCTGGCTTCCGAGCCCAAACTGACCGGCAGACCGGGATGAAAGATCATGCTCCAGGAGAAGGCCGACTTCACATCTGTATTGCTTGATCCCGTGATCCTGGCGGGACTTGTCGCTATAGCGGGTGGCATCGCTCTGCGTTGGTTTCTACGAGGCCACCCAGCTCATGGTGTCATGCTCCGTCTAGGGTTCCTTATCGCTGTCACGGTCATCGCGATCAAAAGCGGAAATGCGCCGTATGAGCCGGCGCCAACGGGAGTGTCGCCTCTTCATCGTGCGTTTATTGGTGCGACGAAGCTGGTCTGGTGGACCACGGCCGCATGGTTCATGGCTGCGTGCGTCCGGGTTTTTCTGCGCTTTGAGGGTCAGGCGCGAGAATCGCGTGTGATCCAAGACCTCATTGTGGGAATCATCTATGTCGGCGCCGTCCTCTCGATCATTGCCTACGTGTTTGGAGCCCCGGTCGGGACGCTCCTCGCGACGTCGGGCGTAGTAGCGATTATCCTCGGTCTCGCTCTGCAAAGCACGCTGAACGATTTGTTCTCGGGCATTGCGCTCAATATTGGCCAGCCCTACGCGATCGGTGATTGGATTGCGCTGCCTGACGGCACGCAGGGGCGCGTGACTGAAATGAACTGGCGGGCGACTCATTTGCTCAACGGCACCAACGATCTCGTCGTCCTGCCGAACGCTCAACTCGCCAAGCTGATGGTGACGAACCGCAGCAGTTCCGAACGCAGCCACGGCGCGACTTTGACATTGCGTTTCGTTCCCACCCGCCGCCCGACTTTAATCGCCGAGGCGATGCAAAACGCGCTCCTAAATTCCACGGCGATCCTTCAGACCCCGCCGCCCGGGGTGCAGATCACGGCGCTGGATGCAGACGCCGTCACCCTCGAACTCTCGTTTCGGGTTGCCGAGTTTTCGCGCATCGCAAGAACCAAGTCGGAACTGTTCGATTTGGTTTACCGCCACGCCAAAGCGGGGGATCTCAGACTCGCGTCCCATGAAGGATCTGGTGGCACAGGTGGTGGTACGCTGGAGGCTGCCCGGCCGACCCCGCTCCGGCTCACGGAGACCCTGCCGCTATTCTCCTCCCTGTCCGGCGACGAGAAGGAGCGAATCGCCAGCAGCATGACACGCCGGGCCTACCGCAAAGGTGAAATTGTCGCAGCTCGCGGAGACATCCTGTCCTCCCTTTTGATTCTCCGCAGCGGAATTGTCTCCGTCGAGGACGCAAGCGGCATCGAATTGAGGCTCGCGCCCGGCGACTATATTGGCGAATCGGGAATGCTTATGAAGGCGGCCGAGACCGCAACGTTTCGCGCGCTCACCAATGTCGTGATGTACGAGGTCGATCGTGAGACCATGGCTCAGCTCCTGGAGGAGCGTCCCGGTATAGCAGAGGAGCTCGCTCTGCACCTCTCGCAACGCGCTGCAAAGCTGGGAGGGACGGACGCCGGAATTGCCGCATCGTCCGCTACGCGGCAAGGAATCGTCACCCGGCTAGTTGACCAGATCATGATGGCCCTGAAAAGCTCGGCCTAGAGGCCGTCCGAAAGGCGTCAAACGAGCAACCGGATCTCGCTTTCGCGACTGTCTCCATCTATTTCGGCGGCAAGGAGCCCAATCGGCCTCATGGCCCGCTCTGGCGAACTCGCGATCGGAACTTACGCTGCTGTCCGGAAAAGTAAGTTAAGGTGGGTGCATGCTCCCGCAACCATCTTTGCTGGCGTCGATTGCAAGTTATGATCGACGCCGGTCCCCGCAACCATCTTTACTTGCTCGGGGCGCAAGTGATGATTAGATCCTGCCCCCGCAACCAACGATCCCTGCTTTTGCATCAAGCCCTTGCCACGCAAGGGCTTTTTGCGTTCTGGCCCTCATACCAGTCGTCGGTAATGAGCTGAGCCCCTGAACTTCCTTCGTTGCTGGAGTGCACCCCGTTTGACCGGACAAGTCGGCTAGGTTGATTTAGCCCTGATGAACTGCCGAGGGGAAGCCATCTTGAGGGCAGAATGGGGATGGATTTCATTATAATCCTCGATCCATCCGTCGATGAGCCGGAGCGCTGTTTCGGCGTCCGGCAGAGGTGATATGCGCACGTAATCCCGTTTCAGGGTTTTGACGAATGCCTCCGACATGCCGTTCGACTGAGGGCTGGCGACCGGCGTGAAGCAAGGTGTGAGATTGAGTGCTTGTGCAAACAGCCTCGTGTCCCTCGCGGTGTAAGCAGAGCCATTGTCGGAGAGATGCTCGATAGCGTGCGGGGCTCGGGTTGCATGGAAGCGTTTCTCGACCGCCTCCAGCATCATGTCACGCACGTCCGAGCCGGAAATGCCTGCATTGGCAACCGCCGTCCATGCGATGATCGCCCGGTCGAAAGCGTCGATGATGAAGGCGAGACGGATCACCTCGCCGTTCCAGCAAGTTACCGCCAGACCTTCGGAGCACCAGCGCAGATTGGAGCGCATGACCATGACCTTGCCGTCATGGATGCGGCCCTTGCGAACGGCCGTATGCTTCTCCAGCAACATGGCGTGGTTGCCCATGATGCGGTGAACCCGCTTGGCGTTAACGACGGGCTTATCGGCGGCTCGCCTTTCGCGATTGAGGAGCGCGGCGATCCGCCGATAGCCATAGGTTGGCCTTTGATCTACCAGTCTGCGGATGATGGGTAAAAGCTCTGCATCCTCGGCCTTATGATAGGAGCCGCGCGGCTTCGATCTGCCTTTCAGCCGCTCGATGAGGTTGGAACGGGATACGCCCAGCGTATCTGCGACGGCCTTCATCGCGAACCGTCCTTCGGCAACAAGATCGGCCGCGATATCCGTTTTTTTGAGTCCGCTTTGGAAAGGGCTTCGCGGAGGATTTCGACCTCCATCGTCTTGCGGCCAAGCATGCGCTCCAGCTCGCGGACGCGATCTTCCAGCTTCTTCACTTCCGAATTGCCGACCACCGGCTCGTCAGAATCCACAGCTGCAGCACCTCCCTCGCTCAAGAGCCTGCGCCACCGGTAAAGCAGATTGGGCGCGACGCCATGGCGGCGAGCGGTGGACGATACCGTCTCGCCTGGTTCGAAACTCTGCTCAATGATCGTCAGCTTTTGCTCGGTTGTCCACCGCCTGCGGCGCACATCACCCGTCAGCAATTCAACATGTCGATACTCGTTAGACATAAGCCTGTCCTCAAGCCTGTGCTTGAGCCTTTCTGCTTATGCCGACTGTCCGGTCGAAATGGGGTGCAGTTCAGTTGCATTCATGCACTCCAGTTTCATTGGAAGCACCTTAACTCGGTGTCCAAGAAACCGGCAGCAGGCCAATAGCCGTAAACCTTGTCGCTCTCTTTCCATGCCTCCAGGAGCAGATCGGTCTGTTGCTTATCCTCGCTGGTTCGCCTGCTCAGCGGGTTCTTCAGCCAAGTGTACTGGCAAAACAAGGCGGATGCCTTCCCTTGGTTCATAACCTAAGGCAGATTTTCGGAAAAATACGGTTGGCCATTGACGCGCGTCAACGCGGGCATTCGTCCAGATGGCATCGTTTTCGATCAGTTAAACAGCGAGGAAGCCCAATGCGAGAACGTCAAAGTGAGGAACAGGGCAGGCCAACCCATCAGCAAAAGAGCGATAGGCATCTTGAGCAAAAGCTGTCGTTTCAGGTGCCCGATTTCGAACTCCATAAACACGGAGACGATGGCTGGAAGATTTTTGCTGTTTCCGACCGGGATATCCATTGGATCGCAGCGAATTTTAGCGAGTGGAGCAGTGGTGAGACGTTGCTCACCTTGCAGGAAGCGAACAAATTTCTGCGTGAGGCGAGGAAATTTTCTCTTTGCACGAGTTACAAACGTCTGAACGGCAAGACCATACTCTGACATATCTCTGTCAAGATCGGCTTGGGACGGGCCGCCGAAGTTTAATCATGGTACCGTGGTTTCCGCTTTTTTGTTTCGCAAGAAGGAAGGGTTTAATTTCTTAATCAGGGAGGTGGAAAAATGCTTGTGCGAGAAATGACACACAATGAATGCCTGGCGGTACTCACGGATGGGAGACTGGCGCGGATGGCATGTGCGAAGGACAGCACCCCTTATGTCGTCCCGCTATACTACGCTTACTCCGGAAATAGTCTCTACGCCTTTTCAATGCCAGGAAAAAAACTGGATTTCCTTCGGTCGAACCCGCGTGCCTGTTTACAGGTCGACAAAAGCCGCGGAGATCATCAGTGGGTGAGCGTTATAGTTGATGCGGCGTTCCGCGAACTGCCCCAGGAAGATCCGCCCGGTGAGGAGCGGCTCCATGCCTGGTCGCTTCTCTCGCACCACTTTGACTGGTGGGAACCGGGTGGGTTGAAACCGCAACCGCAACCTCTTCGCACTGCTTCCCGGCATATATTCTTCGCCCTGGATATCAACGCCGTAAGTGGAAGAGAGGCGAGGCTGGGTGAGCCTGAGCGGGTTTCGCCGCAATGATATGGATGCTGTGAATGCCAACTCAGTCCAAGGCGAGACTGACGGGAGAATGTCGAAAGATTACCTCGGGAGGACTGCATTGTGACGATCTACGACGAACGCGAAAAAATGGCAGAACAACAATATGTCATGCAAATAGAAAAGCCGTTCAGGGTTCGTGCCCGGCGCGACAGATTGCTGGCGAACTGGATGGCAACGCTGCTTGGCCGGGATGTTGAGCGTTGCCTTGAAGAGATAGTTGAAGCTGATTTTTCACGGGGTGAGGAAGGTATCCTAAAAAAACTGGAGCACGATATCGGCGTTCTGGGACTGTCGGACGCGCATGATCTGATACGGGAAAAAATGCATAAATATCTCGCCGATGCCCTGCGCGAGGTCGAAGGGTCGATCGGGCAATAGCACAGGTGCCGGTGGCCGTGACGACGACACATGGACTCGCCGGATCCGCCAGCACTCGCATGTTGCACCACGCGGACGCAGCAGGCCTAAAACCGTTGACTGTCGCGTTCGTTTTACGCTGCTGACGGGCCCTGTGCTTTATCCCAATCGTTGCGCCGTCTCCACACGCCTTGCCTGATATATGCTGCCGGACTCGTCGTTTCGCGCCCGCTTTGGCAAAGGAGAAAACTCGCCGAACCGGAGCCCGTGGATGGCCAGAATCTGTGGCCCGGTTGACCGTGGTCAATGGCAGTTCCCGCAAGTTCTTCGATCATGACCGCGTTTATAACGAGCAAAGGGAGAATGGTCATGGACGACAATACTCTGTGGCAGAACATTATCGATGCGCTCCACTTCGAACCCAGTATTGATGCGGCGAACATCGGCGTTGCCGTCGATGCGGATCACTTGCGAATTTACTGATCCTTGCGCGCCGCGGCTCCTGGAGAGCCGCAGCGCGGCCAAGCACGCAGCACACGGACTGCTCGTTTCGAGCATGGTCGGGGAGGAGTGTATGATGTTCTCTACGCTACTGTATATCACCAAAGGTAAATCGACTGAGCTGGAGGGCGATACGGCTCTCAGACTGGCAGATGAGGTGGGCAGTCATCTTTCCGTTTTGTTGACGAGTGTCGCGTCGCCTCCGCCGGTCGGTGCACATATGGAAAGTGTCTCCACCGCGTGGCTTGGCGAGCGACAGGCCGATCAGGACAGGTTGGCCAGACGCTCTCTTGCTCTGAACACCTATTTCAAGGACAGGATTTCTTCATACGATATAGAAGAAGCCTATACCGAGATATTCAATATGGACAACGTCGTCGGTTATCGCGCACGATTTGCGGATGCCGTGGCCCTGGGGCCGGATATTCTGGGTGATCCGTCGTTACGCGATGCAGTCCTTGACGGAAGCCTTTTTCACGCGCGTGTACCCGTGCTGATAGATCCCCTCAGAAACTTCTCCTGGGACCAAAACTCGGTTCTCATCGCGTGGTCTGACACACCTGAAACAGCCGCTGCGGTCAGGGCAAGCATTCCGGTTCTGAAACGCGCGAGGTCTGTACAGATCCTCGTTGTCGATCCGGATGGCGAACGGGAACTCGCGGCCGAACTGCGCTCCTATCTGGCTCATCATCACATCACGCCGTCGATGGACAGTCTGATGAGCCAGGGCCGGACCGTCGCCGAGACCGTCGAAGTCTACGCTGAACGCATCCAGTCAGGGCTGATCGTCATGGGGGCCTATGGTCATTCGCGGCTACGCGAACGGATTTTCGGTGGCGTCACGCGTAGCCTGATTGAACAGATCAGGCGGCCGCTCTTTCTGGCACGATAAACACTTGGATGAACCCGACAGCCCGGCAGGTGCAGAGGGCGCAAGCCACATGGCTTCACGTCGAAAGGTGAAAAAGATGAAAGCTCTCGTTTTTCAAGGACCGGGCCAAAAAGCGCTTCTGGAACGACCCAAACCCGTCATCCAGGGAGTGACGGACGCAGTGGTGAGGATTACCAGGACAACCATTTGCGGGACGGACCTTCACATACTCAAAGGCGATGTTGCCTCTTGCGCGCGTGGACGCATTCTCGGGCATGAGGGCGTTGGCGTCATTGAGGAGGTGGGCGCTGCGGTGTCCCGCTTCAGGAGGGGGTATCGCGTTCTTGTTTCCTGCATTTCCTCATGTGGTAGGTGTGATTATTGTCGCCGTGGAATGTATTCGCATTGCGAAACCGGGGGCTGGATTCTGGGCAACACCATTGACGGTACGCAAGCGGAATTTGTGCGCATCCCGCACGCCGATACCAGCCTTTATCCCATTCCGGCGGATGTCGATGAAGAAGCTCTGGTCATGCTGAGTGACATCCTACCAACGGGCTTTGAGTGCGGCGTCCTCAATGGCAAGGTCCAGCCCGGCAATACAATCGCGATCGTCGGTGCTGGTCCCGTTGGACTGGCGGCGCTTTTGACAGCGCAATTCTACTCGCCCGCTGAGATAATCATGGTTGACCTTGACGATCATCGTCTGGCGATAGCCCGTCAATTCGGCGCGACGCACACTATTCGCGCCGATGAACCTGATTTGGCGGCGCGTATTTTCGAGCTCACAGATGGCAAGGGCGTCGACACGGCGATCGAGGCGGTCGGTGTGCCATCCACGTTCGAATTCTGCGAGGAGATTATCGCTGCTGGCGGCGTGATCGCCAATATCGGAGTTCACGGCCTCAAGGCAGACCTGCACCTTGAAAAGCTGTGGTCGCGGAATATTGCCATCACGACACGGCTGGTCGATACAATAAGCACGCCCATGTTGCTGCGCACGGTGAAATCCGGCCTCATCGACGCCGGGAAGTTGATCACTCACCGCTTCAAACTGGACGATATTCTCGAAGCCTATGACACCTTCAGCCGGGCGGCCAGCACACATGCGCTCAAGGTCATTATCGAGATGCCAGCGAAACAGCACCCCGGTTTGCAAACGGAAGACAGCCAGTCCGCCCCCGGTGGCATTGCGGGACACCACGACGCTCACCTTGCGACGCGATCCGGCTTGTCAATTGATGTGCGAGCCGTAAGGAGTGACGACGAGCCGCGCCTTGCGGAGCTTTTCAAACACGTCACACCGCAGGATCTTCGCTTCCGCTTCCTTGGCGGTATCGGAGAGGTCAGTCATGAACGTCTGGTCGCAATGACCAAAGTAGATCATCGGTTGACCGAGAATTATCTAGCTTTCGTGGCAGGCACGGATATCCTCATTGCGTCGGCCATGTTGGCCTGCGACGTTTCCGGAGAGAAAGCCGAGATCGCCATCGCCGTGCATGCCGACTACAAAAACAGGGGCGTTGCGTGGGAATTGCTAGGCTTCTTGTCGGACAAGGCGCGTGAAAAAGGCGTTCGGACGTTACAATCGATAGAAAGTCGAGATCATCATGACGCTGTTAAGCTTGAAGAGGAACAGGGATTTGTCGCAAGATCGTTTGAGGGCGATGCGACTCTGGTCCTGATCGAAAAAAATCTCCGGTGAAGCGTCGATAAGTATCGGGCGATTTGCATCCAATCCCGATGCAGCAGAAACAATCAGTCGAAGCGGATTGTTTCAGGTTTCAGCGTCGTCAAGCGCCCGTCTCATCTTTCGCAGTAGCACGGCGCGTTGTTTTTCATCGGCTGCTTTCTCCATCCTCTCCTGCAGGTCGATGATCAGGGATTGGAAATCATTATGCCAATCCCGGTGTCCGACGTGCAGCGGTTCAAGTCGCGGCAGTTCCCGCTGCGTTGAAACAGCAAGGGCGCCCTCGCGCGTGAGGCGATAAGTTGAGTCCAATGCCGGTTCGATGATCGCAAATGCAGAGTTCATTGCGGCGAGGCTGGCGTTCAAACCGGCGATTGCCGGACGTTCGCCGTGCACCAGAAAAACCGCATGTTTGACGGGAAATCTGGCGGCAACCCATGCCGCAAGTTCTGGCCCGTCGGCATGACCGCTATAAACGTCGAGTTTGCGAATATTGGCCCGCACGACAATTTCATCGCCCTGGATACGAACGGTAGACGCTCCGTCCTCCAATATGCGGCCGAGCGTGCCGGAGGCCTGATAACCTACCAGCAGGACTGTTGCTTCTTCTCTCCACAACCAGTTCTTCAGACGATGGCGAATACGACCTGCCTCGCACATCCCACTCGCCGCAATCACGATGTGAAAACCCCTGAGATTGTCTATGGATCTGGATTGTTCGGCGGTCTCGGTGAAGCGAATTTGCCGCGAGCGGAGTGCACGTAAGAGAAGCTCGCCATTTTCGAGTTCCCGGGCGTGACGGCTAAAAACTTCTGTCGCCCGCGTTGCCAGTGGGGAATCGATAATGATTGGGCAACTTCTGATGGCGCCCGCATCAAGCAGGCTGACCAGATCCGCAAGAAGCTCCTGCGTCCGTTCGACCGCGAAGGAGGGAATGAGGAGCGCTCCGTTTTGATAACGGGCAGCGAGTTGAACCTCATCTTTCAGCATCCTTCGCCGTTGCTCCGCTGATGGGTCATTGCGATCGACATCACCATAGGTACTTTCACAGACAAGATAATCCAGACCAGAAGGTCCTTCCGGTACTGAGTGGAACAGTTTGTGCTGCGGTCCAATATCGCCGGAAAAAAGCAGGTGCCGGCGCTCCGGGCCGTTTCCAACCTCAACCTCGACAGATGCGGAGCCAAGGAGATGCCCTGCATTCCAGAAGCGGAACCGAAAGGCGGGTGAAATCACCATCCATTTCTTCATGGGATGAGCGCGCATCTGGGTCAGGGCCGCAGATGCATCCATGGCCGTATAGATCGGGACGACGGGCTTTCGCCCCCGATGCTCATTGCGGCGATTGAGTTGTTCGACTTCCATTTCCTGGATATGGCCGGAGTCGGGCAACATGACAGCGCAAAGATCACGCGTTGCAGCGGTGCAGAAAATGGGGCCGGAATAACCATCTTTAACAAGCTTCGGTACAAGACCCGTATGGTCGATATGCGCATGGGTAAGGATGACGGCGTTCAATTTGGTGGGAGCGAAAGGAAAGGGACGGTAATTCAGTTCCTTTTCGGTTTTGGATCCCTGAAACAAACCGCAATCGATCAATACGCGTTCGTCGCCGTATTCGATGAGAAAGCATGAACCGGTTACCGCGCCGGCTGCGCCATGAAAGGTGATTGACGGGCTGTATGACATTTCGCCTCCGATCGCGTGCCTTTGCCTAAATGGTTGGAGCGGGCAACTGCGGAACGTTAGGGTCCGGGATCTCGGTCATGGCGGCCTCCGTGAACAGAAGGACGCTTGCCGCCGATACGGCATTCTCCAAAGCCACTCGAACCACCTTTGTCGGATCTATAATGCCCTCCTTCAGCAGATCGACATAGCGATTTTGCGCCGCGTCGAAGCCCACGGTCCCGTCGTCGTCAAGCAATCGCGCGATAACGACACCCGCATCTGTGGCCGAGTTCTCGGCAATCTGCCGCGCCGGCGCCTCTTGCCTATTGCCTCTGGCCTCCGAGCTGAAGAGAACATTCTTATGGGACATGGAACTCTCGTTACTTTGCTGCGACCGAGGCGACACATGACCTCCGCCCATCAATTCAATCACAATGGAGGTGTCGGCAGAGGAAGCGTTTGACCGGCGTCAACGACGTGATGATCCCCGAATTCGCTTGGAAAAGGATTGACGCCGGTCAAGGGGTGTTGTTCCGGCAGCTCTATAATGGCCTGAGCAACAAAAGGAGGGATCAATGATGAGCGAAATCATTCCTTACAACGCCTGGATACTTGTGGCAGATGCCAAAAGGGCGCTGCTCCTGCGAAACGCGGGAAATGCCGCGAATATCATGTTGAAAGTCGAAGAAGTTATCCAGGCACCCCCGAATGGACCAACGCGTGACCACGGCACAGATAGGCCCGGTCGAACCACATCTGGCAGTCATCGTAGTAGTCTTGGCAATGCCGACCTGCACCGACTGGAGGAAGAACGCTTCTTTTCCAACGTTGTCGAAAAACTCCAGTCTGCCTGTACCGACAGGGACGTTCACAAGCTCTACGTCGTGGCGCCGCCCAAGGCGCTTGCAGACTTGCGTAGCGCCATGCCGGACACGCTCAGAAAAATCATAGTTGCCGAACACGACAAGGATATCGTCAATCTTCCGGTAAACGAGATAGAGAAGTATTTTGTGTCATAAGTCCGTGCGCCCGACGGGATGCTGACCAGGATTGGGCGCGGCACCGGTAACCGCGTTTGGCGAGAAGGCGTTCCTCCTCGCAGATATCGTATCCTGCGCCAGATCGGGCTGGTTGCTAGGTGAATCGGCAAAGATGGGCCAATCACAAAAAAGGGGTGGAGCGGCGTGGGTTGCCTGCAACCTTCGCCATCCCACCCTACTTGAAATCAGGCCGCTCTGACCTCGATTTTTCTTTCATTCTTCTTTGCCTCCTGGCTCTTGGGGAGCTTGACCGTCAGGACGCCTTTTTCGAACATTGCGGTTACTTTGTCAGCGTCGACGTGATCCGGCAGGGAGAAGCTGCGCTGGAAGGAGCCATATCGCCGTTCCGAAAGGTGATATTCTTTTTGCTTGTCTTCCTTTTCTTCGCGTTTTTCCCCACGGATCGTCAGCAGTCCATTTGAAAACTTGACCTCGATATTTTTCGCATCGAGTCCGGGGCATTCCGCGGTTACTTCGTATACATCGTCTTTTTCGACCAGATCGACGGCTGGCGCGGTGTTCCATCCGTTCGGCAGGTGGCCGGAGGAGAAAAGATCGGGCGCGTGCCAGGATGTGGGCATGAAATCATCGAAAAGACGATCGACTTCCGCCCGAAGGGTTTCGAACGGCGACCAGAAATTTCCAGCGGGCGTCACCGGCTTTTCCTTGTTTTTCACTGGAAGTTTGGTTGGGGCCTCAGCCATGATAATTCTCCTGTTCTCCAAGAAAGATATCGGTCGAAAAAGCAGTTGAAAGCCATTTCAACCACTTGCGGCTCTTCAGTGAGCATGCCGATTCAACCGTAATGCAACGGGTCCGGCATTGATGGGGATCAATGCCGCATGTCACCTGCTCTGCAATTCGCGGCCAACAGGCGTGGCTTCTTGTGCACGGGATTCGACAACCGATTGACGAAGATCATCGCGGGGCTGCGATGTTCGGTTCAGGCTTGGTTTATTGGTTGGACGATCCACGGGAAGGAGCCATGTAAATGTCAATCAAAACCATACTTGCTGTCCTCGGCGCAAAGCATGCTGCGGCGGATGCTAGTCAGGCTGTCGAACTCGCCCGCGAGTCGGGCAGCCACTTGTCTATCCTGGTTCTCGGCGCGGCCCTGTCGCCCGTGACGGCTGATTATCCTCTCACCACCGCCTGGCTGGAAGAGAGACAGAAAGAAGTCGATGAACTCATAAGCGCCCGGGTCGAGGCCGAGGCCCTTTGTCAGAAAAACGGCGTGTCCTACGATGCTGATCAGATTTACGATGATCGCTTCATCCTTGAAAACAATCTCCGCATGCGGTCGCTTTATACCGATATCGTGCTCGCAGGTAGCGGCATTCGAAACGATGGCGATCTTCGCAAAACGGTCATCGCGGCAACAGTGTTCGATGCTCGTAGCCCGCTGGTTTTTCTGGCGCCGGAATTAAAAGCGACCCTCAGGCCAAAAAAGGTGCTGCTTGCCTGGAATTCTCGACCTGAAGCGGCTCGGGCGGCCAAGGAGGCCCTTCCGCTTCTGGTACAAGCGGATGCGGTTCATATCGTTCTCGTCGATCCGGACGCCTCCTACTATTCGAATGGCGGGGAACCGGGGGCAGATGTGGCTGCCTTTCTTTCCCGCCATGGCGTCAAAGCAGTCGTCGAGCAAATAGCAAGCGCCGACAGACGTATAGAAGCGGTTCTGAGGCAGCGTGCACGCGAAATCGGCTGCGATATGATCGTCATGGGCGCCTATGGGCATTCGCGTCTGAGGGAGCGGATATTCGGGGGCGTCACGGCTTCGATCTTGGAGGAGTGCCA
Organism: Agrobacterium sp. B1(2019); assembly: GCF_008274755.1. Classification (NCBI taxonomy): domain Bacteria; kingdom Pseudomonadati; phylum Pseudomonadota; class Alphaproteobacteria; order Hyphomicrobiales; family Rhizobiaceae; genus Agrobacterium; species Agrobacterium sp. B1(2019). Next base: position 95,348 of record NZ_VTPB01000001.1, read on the forward strand.
GATACCGGTCTTTCTTGCCCGATAGCGATCAGGTGCGATCATCATGGCTGGCGCCGGTGGCGCCAGCCAGCTTTCATGCGGAGCGCCCGTAGCGCATTAAGTACGACCGCGACGTCAATTGCCTCCTGAAGAAGTGCGCCCTCGACCGGTTTAAGAAAGCCGAGCGATGCAAAGATCATCGCGCCCACCGATAAGCCTATTCCGGCTATGACGCTCTGCATCGCGATCCGCCGGCAATCCCTTGCGATTTTGATGCCGTCGCTGATGCGTTCGAGCCGCTCGGAGAGCAGAACCGCGTCGGCTGCTTCGGCTGCGGCCGCCGATCCGTGTAAGCCCATGGCAATCCCAACATCGGCTGCGGCGAGCGCCGGCGCATCGTTCACGCCATCCCCGACCATCATGGTTTGCGCCAGATGTGCCTCCTTCCGAACAAGTTCGATCTTCTGTGCCGGTGTCAGCCCAGCGCGGATTTCGGACAAAGGCAAACCGCTGGTGATGGCACGAGCCACTTCGGCGCGGTCGCCGGTCGCGAGGATAAGACGGTTGAGCCCTAGTCGCTTCAACTCAGTCAGGGTTTCTCTGGCGCCCTCGCGAAGCGCGTCGCTGAAATGCAGGGTGCCGGCAAACCTGCCGTCGAGGGCAACGGCCGCGCTCATGATTTCAGCCCGATCGGGGGAGGGCGTATCGGCAACCTTCGAGGCGATGTACTCCAGGCCGCCAATGGCGACCTCGGTGCTTCCGACGTATCCCGAGATACCTTCGCCGGGCTTCTCCGATACATTGGTTGGCGGCGTCAGGACGAGGTCGCGCTCGAGCGCTGCGGAGACCACCGCACGTGCTGCAACGTGGTTTGAGCCCTGATCCAGCGAGGCGATCAGCCGCAGCAGTTCGTTCTCGTCCTTTACTGCATTAATGGCCACGAGATGTGGTTTGCCATCGGTAAGTGTCCCGGTCTTGTCCAGAACCAGCGTTTGTATCTGGCCGAGCTTTTCGAGAATGTCGGCGCCTTTGACAATAAGTCCAACGCCAGCGGCCCGCGACATGCCAGCTGTCCATGCAACCGGAACGGCCAGGATGAGAGGACAGGGGGTCGCAACGACAAGCACGGCCACGGCGCGAACGGGATCGTCCGTCAACAGCCATGCGAGGCCGGCTATCGACAAAGTGACGCACAGGAAAGCGAAAGCATAACGGTCGGCCAGCCGTGACATGCGGGCCTTACTGGCATGTGCGGCCTCCACCAGCTTGACGATCCCGGCATATGTACTTTCCCTGGCCGATTTTGTCGCTGTCATTTCAAAGAGGTCGCCTGCATTGGCGGAACCGCTCATGATCGGCTGCCCTCTTTTTCTGTCAACCGGAAACGCCTCCCCGGTGAGCGCCGCCTCGTTCAGAACGGCGTCCTGGATAAGTATGCCGTCGGCTGGAATGATGTCGCCCCTGCGCACGACAAGCTGGTCGCCGGGTTCAACGAGTTCGATAGCGATCTCGTCCAGAATTTTCCCCTGACGGCGGGTCACGATTCGAGGTGCCCGCGTCAACAGCGCTGTCATCTCACGTCGGGCGCGACCCTCCGCGATACTTTCGAGATATTGCCCGCCGGAATACATCAAGGCGACGACGGCAGCAGCAAGATTCTCCCCGAAAAATAGAGCAGAACTCATCGACAGCAGCGCAATCGTATCGAGGCCGAATTCCCGTTGGCGCAGGCTAATGACAATCTGAGCCGCAAGCGCCAGAATTACGACGAGTGTGGCAACTGTCAGCGCGCCGTCGTAGACTCCATCGAAACCGGCCAGCAAGCCCAGGAGGGCAACGGAAATCCCGCCAAGCGAGGTAATGACGAGGATTGGTCTGAATCGCTTCAGAAGATCGGCAAAAGACAGATGTCGCACAGCGGTTTTTCCCGGAGAAAAAGGTGAGGTCGATAACACCCGGACTGTGCCAGACCAGGTTCTGGGCCCGCTTGTTTCCGGAGCGAGCATAAAAGCAAATCCTCCTTGCGATGGCATGCCGCATCATCCGGTGTAGCTGGTCGTGGTGGCATCCGCGCTGCGTGACCGGCCGCTGACGAATTTCTCGACTTCCGTCACGACAAGGAGTGTTGCCGAGACTATCAGCATCAATGTCCATTCGAAAAGGGAGATGGGCGTTAGCGACAGGGCATCCTGGAGCCAGGCGCTATGCATGGCGCCGATGTGAACAAGCTGGGATAGCCCGACGGAGACCATCAAGACCGGATTCCCAAAGAGGGGTGTCGCGAAAACAGACCGTCGTTCCGAACGGCATGCCACAGTCTGAACATTCTCGAACAGCACGAAGAGCAAGAGTAGCAGGTTGCGGGCTTGTTCTACCGTATAACCGGTCGCCAGAAGCCAGTAGAAGACGACGAAGCCGCCACCGCCGATGACAAGAGTGGACTGGGCAATGCGGCGGATCATCACGCGATCGAAGATTGGCTCCCGGGGATGTCTGGGCGGTTGAGATAGCTCGTCACCCTCCGGTTTTTCGCTCGCAAGCGCCACATCCTGAATGCCATTGGTGACAAGATTGAGCCAGAGAAGCTGGACGGGCAACAAGGGCATCGGAAAACCCACCGGGATTGCAACAAGAAAGAGAAAGATCTCTGCTGCGCCCGTCGCCACGGACATCAAAATCACCTTGCGAATGTTTGAGTAGGCTGTCCGTCCTTCGCGGATGCCGCTTACGATCGATGCGAAATTGTCATCGGTCACAATGATATCGGCGCTTTCCTTCGCGACATCTGTGCCCTTGAGTCCCATTGCAACCCCCACATGGGCGTGCTTCAGCGCTGGCGCATCGTTTACTCCATCGCCGGTGACGGCGACAAAGTGGCCGTTACGGGCCATAGATTGAACAATTGCGAGTTTTTGTGAGGGGTCAACCCGAGCATAAATCCGGGCCTTTCCGGTGAGTTCGTCCAACTGGGTCGTTCCAGCCGCCTGTGCCCGGTCGACGGCTTCACCAGTGGTAATTTCTCCCGGCCCAACCTTGAATCCTGCCTGCCTCGCGATGGCCAGAGCCGTCCTGGGATCGTCGCCCGTCACCATTGCCAGTTCAACCCCTGCCGTCCTGCACTCCTTGATCGCCATGGGTACTTCCGGCCTTATCGGATCCCGCATGCCGACAAGACCCAGGAACACGAGGTCGACAAGATGATGCGGGCCAAAGTTCAGGTCAACTTCGCTACGAATCTCACCTTCCGCAAATGCCAGCACCTTCAGGCCGCAGCTCGCCATTGCATCCTTCTGGGCGATCAACGAACTGCGGTCGATGGGGACTGCGCTGTCATCCACCTTCATCCGGTCTGCCATCTCGATCAGTGTCTCGGGAGACCCCTTGGCGAAAACGCGAACATGCTCGCCGTCGCGATGGAACGAGGCGGCATATTTGAGGTCCGGCTCATAGGGGATGCGACTGATTAATGGAAAATCTGTCGATAACCGGGCCTGATCGAGACCAATTCTGGACGCCGCTACCAGCAGCGCGACGTCGACGCGATCACCAACGCCATCCATGCCGGAAGCACTTTCTGTCAGTGAACCTTCGTTAGGTAAGGATGCAGCGCGCAAAAGAGCTGCGGTTCGCGCTCGAACGGCTGAAGGAGCGTTGTCAGTTCCAGCAAGGTCGCTCGTATAAAGATTCCCGACGGCGTCAAGCTCGAAGCGGTTGCCACCCGGAAGGCGGATTTCGACAACGGTCAGTTCGTTGAGTGTCAGAGTGCCGGTTTTGTCAGTCGCGATCATCGTGCACGAACCCAGTGCTTCAACCGCCGGCATGCGGCGCACGATGACATTCTGATTTGCCATGTGACGCATGGCGACGGCCAGTGCAATGGAGATGGCGATCGGTAGTCCTTCGGGTATAGCGCTGACAGCCAGTCCCACCGACATCAGGAAAAGCTCGTTCCAAGGCAAATCCTGAAAGAAGCCGATTGCGACCAATATCACGGATGTTACGCCGACCGTCCAGGCGATAAGGTTCGAGAAATGTGAAAGCCGGATCATCAACGGCGGCTGGGCGGTATCTGCCTTGCCAATCTCTACGGCGATCTTGCCGACTTCAGTGGCTTGGCCGGTGCCGGTGACAATTCCCCTGCCGCGACCACGCGTGATCAGAGTGCCGGCAAAGACAACGCACGATCCGTCCTCTGTATCGCGTATGCCGAAAGGCCTCGCTGTCTTTTTGATCGGGGCAGACTCGCCCGTCAGGAGAGATTCGTCACAAACGAGGTTTGTGGTTTCGATCAGATCAATATCGGCGGGAACCCGCTGGCCGGCATCAAGTACGACCAGATCTCCAGGCACCAGACATCGCGCCTCAACCTCACGCATCTCACCGTCGCGAATGATCGTTGCATATGGCTGCTCAAGTTTACGGAGCGTCGAGGCTTCCCGGCCTGCGGTGTATTCCTGCAGAGTTCCGATTATCCCGTTCAATAACAACACTGCGCCAATAAAGGCGGCATCCTGCACCTCGCCGGCGAAAAATGAAACGGCTGCGGCTAGTAACAGGATGTAGATCAGCGGGCTGCGGAACTGCCGCACGAACGTCGTAAATGGCGAGGGAGCATCACCTCCCGGTAAGACGTTTGGTCCGTAGAGACTGAGACGGGCCTGTGCATCTGCCTCTGAAAGGCCTTTTGCCCAGACCACGGACTGTCCCAACGATGCGGTCGTAACGACCATCTGCGCTCCCTTTGACTGCTTCCACGGTGAGATATTCAGAACCTGCCCGATACATGCAGGAGCACGTCTCTCATGTAGCGTCCTGAGGTTCGTTGTCGCCGGAAGATCGGAAGATGCCTTTGGGGAGCATTTTGCCTGCCGCGTAATATCTGGCATTGATCGCGGTCAATTCCAGACAGCGGGATCTACGTTTGATCTGCCGACTGAGGAGAGTTCGACCATTTCCAGTCGCGGACCTCAGGCATGTCCTCGCCATGTTGCCGGACGTAACGATCATGTTCGGTGAGTTTTTCTCTCAGCATGCGAATGATGCCAGGAACCCTGTCTTTCAATCCCGGCACCCTGTCGATTGCTGACAGAGCGAGGTGAAACCGGTCAAGTTCGTTCAGAACCGTCATATCGAACGGCGTCGTCGTCGTGCCTTCTTCGATGAAGCCGCGCACGTGAATGTTGCGATGGTTAGTGCGTTTATAGGTCAGGCGGTGGATAAGGTAGGGATAGCCGTGATACGCAAAGATCACGGGTCGGTCAGGAGTAAATATGCGGTCAAACTCCTCGTCGGCCAGACCGTGTGGGTGATGCTCTTTCGATTGCAGCGTCATCAGATCGACGACGTTGACGACACGGATTTTCAACTCAGGGATCGCCTCGCGCAGCAGGCTTACAGCAGCAAGAGTCTCCAGGGTGGGGACGTCGCCTGCACAGGCCATGACGATATCGGGTGCTATCGCTTCCTCCTCGTTGCCGGCCCATTCCCAGATGCCGATACCAGCCTCGCAATGCTTCACCGCCTCGTCGATGGTCAGCCATTGCGGTTCCGGCTGTTTTCCCGCGACGATGACGTTGATGCGGTTCCAGGTCTTCAGGCAATGGTCGCCGACCCACAGCAGCGTGTTGGCGTCCGGCGGCAGGTAGATGCGAACGATATCGGCTTTCTTGTTGGCGACGAGATCGACAAATCCCGGATCCTGATGGGAGAAGCCGTTGTGGTCCTGCCGCCAGACGTGCGAGGTCAGCAGATAGTTGAGCGAGGAGACGGGCTTGCGCCAGGGGAGCTCCCGGGAGACCTTCAGCCACTTGGCATGCTGGTTGAACATGGAATCGACGATATGAATGAAAGCCTCGTAGCAGGAAAAGAAGCCGTGCCGTCCCGTCAGCAGATAGCCTTCCAGCCAACCCTGGCACAGATGTTCGGACAACACCTCCATCACCCGGCCTTCGGGTGACAGATGCACATCATATGGCCTGATGTCCTGCATCCACACGCGGTCGGTGACTTCGAAGACCGCACCGAGGCGGTTCGATTCCGTTTCGTCCGGCCCGAAGATGCGGAAATTGGCATTGATGGCGTTGAGCTTGAGGACGTCGCGCAGGTATTTACCGAGGATTTCGGTCGTCTGGATCATGAGCGCGCCGCGCTTTCCAACCGGGATCGCATAGTCGCGGATATCCGGCACCTGTAGCTCCTTACGCAAAAGGCCGCCATTGGCATGGGGATTGGCGCCCATGCGCCGCGCGCCGCGTGGAGAAAGGGTGCGCAATTCTTCCTTCAGGCAGCCGTTCGCGTCGAACAGGTCTTCGGGGTCGTAACTGCGCATCCATTCCTCTAGGATCCTGCGATGGCCTTCGTTTTCGCGGCAATTGGCGACCGGCACCTGATGCGCCCGCCAGAAATCCTCGACCCTCTTGCCGTCCACCTCTTTAGGCCCTGTCCAACCCTTTGGGCTGCGCAACACGATCATCGGCCAGCGCGGCAGACCCTCCAGCCTGCCGCGACGGGCCTCAATCTGGATGGCGCGGATGCGGTCGAAGGCATGATCGAGAACCGTTGCCATTTGCAGGTGCATCTTTTCAGGGTCATGGCCTTCGACAAAGAAAGGCTCGTAGCCGTAGCCCCGGAAAAGATGGTCGAGATCCGTGTCGTCGATGCGCGCCAGCAGTGTTGGATTGGCGATCTTGTAGCCGTTCAAATGCAGGATGGGTAGCACAGCTCCGTCGCGTACAGGGTTCAGGAACTTGTTGGAATGCCAGCTGGCGGCGAGCGGTCCGGTCTCGGCTTCTCCATCGCCGACAACGCAGGTGACGATCAGGTCCGGATTGTCGAAGGCCGCCCCATAAGCATGCACCAGCGCATAACCGAGTTCGCCGCCTTCGTGAATGGAGCCGGGTGTCTCGGGTGCGGCATGACTGGGTATGCCGCCGGGAAACGAGAACTGCCTGAAAAGCTTCCTCATCCCTTCGGCGTCCTCGGAAATCTCGGGGTAGATTTCGCTGTAAGTTCCTTCGAGATAGGTACTCGCTACCATTCCAGGCCCGCCATGGCCGGGACCGCAGACATAGATCATATCGACATCGCGGTGACGGATGATACGGTTGAGATGAGTGTAGATGAAGTTTAGGCCGGGCGTCGTTCCCCAATGGCCAAGCAGACGAGGCTTGATATGTTCTGCCTCTAGCGGTTCGCGCAGGAGTGGATTGTCGAGCAGATAGATCTGGCCGATGGAAAGGTAATTGGCAGCGCGCCAGTACCGGTCCATAAGCAACAGCTCCTGATCGCTGACGTGGCTCGCTCTCGTCGAAACATCTGTGGCCTGCATGTTCGGCTCCTTGGAATTCGGTTCGGGTCGTGATGTGCGGCAGGTTTCATCCGACAGGGGCGATAAGGGAAAGGCATTCCTCCGCGATCATCTGCTCTTCATCTGTCGGAATGACATGCATGGATATGCGGCTTGCCGGGGTGCTGATCGTGAGCGCGTTGCGCCGGTTGGCCTGCTCGTCAAGCTCGGCACCCATCCAGAGCAACCGGCTGGCGACCATGGCGCGAATATCCGGTTGGTTTTCGCCAATGCCGGCCGTGAAGACCAGCCCGTCCAGTCCGCCGAGCGTTGTGGCAAGGCGGCCGATCTCGCCCGCGATCCTGAGGGTAAAAAGCTCGATGGCCTCCCGGGCGTGCGCGCTGCTGTCCCCGATCAGTTCGCGTGTGTCGCCGCTGAGGCCCGATACGCCGAGTAGACCGGACCTGTGATAAAGCATGTCCTCCAGTTCCTCGCGTGTTTTCCCGAGTGGTCCGAGAAAGTGCAGCAGCACACCCGGATCGACCGCGCCCGGGCGGGTGGCCATTGGAATGCCGTCGAGGGTGGAAAATCCCATGCTGGTATCGCGGCTCTTGCCATCGTCAATCGCGCAGAGGCTCGCGCCGCTGCCGAGATGAGCGATGATGACTTTCTTGTTAGCGATGGCCGGAGCCCTGCTGGCGAGAGCGCCCGCCACGTAGCGATAGGACAGCCCGTGAAAGCCATAACGTTTGACACCCCGGTCGTGCCAAACCCGAGGAATGGCAAGGCGACGGACGAGATCGGGCTGCGTCGTGTGGAATGTCGTGTCAAAGGAAGCGGTCTGAACGAGCTTCGGGCGTAGGTGTTTGAGCGCCCTGACAAGACGCAACGCCTGCGGCTGATGCAGTGGCGCCATGTCGACCAGCGAACGGATCTGTTCCAGCGCCTCATCGCCGATCCGGACCGGCCCATCGAAGATATCGCCACCGTGAACAATCCTGTGGCTTGCAGCAACAACACGATCGAGATCAAAATGGGTAGCCAATGCGCCAAAGACCTCCTCCATCAGGCCCGCGAGATTATCACTCGCAGCCCTTTTCAAGGGCAGGTCGAACGTGGTCGGTCCCTCCACCAGATGCAGCGTTAACGGCAGAGCCGAAAAATCCACGACAGCCTTGCCAACACGTTCCGGCATCTGCCCGATCAGACGGAAAACACCGATTTTTACTGTTGAGGAACCGGCATTAAACGTCAGCAGGATGGCATCGTTCATGTGAACTCTCCGTGTGCGGCGGGTATGTCGTCCGCGCCATGGCGCTCGGAATGGCGTGATAGTGACGTCCTTGTTGGGAACTCTACTGTTTATCTATCGGTGACTGCCGAGGCTTGCGCCTTGACATAGCGCAATCTCCAACCCTTTTTTCGTTCGTCCTTTGGAGACAGACCGATGTTCCATCGGAGGCCATTGATCGCTGTCAATGTAAAAAGCTCTTCGACACCCGATGATCAGGACGGTTACTCGGGAGATTCGAAATGTCGGGAGATTACGAGGTCGGCGCGCTCACTATCGCTAATGTAGCCCGTGCTTATGCCGTCATCCAGCATCTTTTTTCTGCAGTATCCTTCCAGGAATGGCAGGCCGCCACGGACACTGATCGCAAACGGCGCGATTGGTTGACTGTCACCGATAGTGCGGGAGCAGTGCGCGGCCTCTGCTATATGTTCGTCACCGGCCATCCGTCATCCCTTCAGATGGAGGTTCCGGTTTTTGCTTCCTTCAGTCTGTTCGACGAGAGGAACGTTGCGCGAATGCTGTTTGATGAAACCAGGGAAAAAGCCCGGGAATTGAAATGCAGGCGCATTCATTTCTGGCCTGCTGGACCCAAAGGCTGGTCGATTGTCACGAACCCCAACAGGCGGCCCCCGACTGTGGGTCTGGTCTATGATCTTCGGACCGCTGATGACGGCGTAACTTCCAATAATGCAGCGAAAACGTAACCAACACCACGAACTGATTTGATGATACCCGGATGCTTGCTGTCGATTTCTATCTTGCGGCGGAGACGTGCGACTTGAGTGTCGATCGACCGGTCGAATGTATCAAGGCGGCGTGCTCGTGTTTCTTCCATGAGAAACTCACGCGTTAAAACCCGTCCCGGATGCCTGGCAAAAGTGACGAGCATGTCGAACTCACCGGTGGTGAGATCGAGCTCACGACCGTCTCTGGCGAGAAGTGTGCGACAGGACACATCCAGCGACATGCCTTCGAAGCGAAATATCTCATGTCGCTGCTGAGGACTTCCTGATATACGACGGCGCAGAACGGACTTCAGTCTTGCATGCACCTCGCGAAGATGGAACGGTTTGGCAATATAGTCATCAGCTCCGAGCTCGATACCCAGAATTCTATCGACCACGTCGTCACGACCTGTCAGCATGATAATCGGAACATCCGAAGCCGGTCGGATTTCTCGAACAAGATCGAGGCCGTCCTGTCCTCCGGGGAGCGTGAGATCGAGCAGAATGGCGTCGACCTGGTTGTGCCTCAGATGCGACTTCATCTGGACGCCATCAGCCGCAGCGCTCACTCTGTATCCCTCTCCTTCAAAAAAACGGGTGAGCATATCGCGAACCCGCGCATCGTCATCGACAACAAGCAGATGGTGTTGGTCTCCAGGCATTTTCACAATCCCGCGTTACAATTTGTCACAGACCGAAACCTGTCGTCTTCTTTCCGGCATCACTCCGTTATTTTTGTCCTGCTTACTCCACTGAAAGCCAGATGGAGGACATCATGCATATTCTGGATGAGCTTTGCCCACCTGCTCGTGAAATTCCGGCGCCTGTCGATGGGATATATTGGCTGCGGGACGTTTTCCGTCATCAGCCAGCAGAACATCTAATGGCCGGGCGTTCGGTGTTTCTTGAAGGTGACGAAGCAAATCATGTTTTCCAGATTACAGAAGGTGTACTGCGTCTGTTTAAAATTATAGCAGATGGCCGTCGCATCATCACCGGGTTTCTTTATGCCGGCGACATTCTTGGCATATCTGCAAGAGGACGCTATCTCTATAGTGTGGAAACAGTGTCTCGCACGACCTTGCGGCGTGTCACACGCAAGCAGTTCGAATATGCCATAAGCGAAAATCACCGACTCCAGCCAGAAGTTCTTTCCGTTGTCTCCGACGAGATAGCCGCAGCCCAGGAGCAGATGGTTCTGCTGTCCACCAAGAACGCCGAAGAGAGGCTTTGCACGTTTCTCATGAAGTTCCCGGTGCGCAACGGGCTGCCTGGAGAAGATGCGAGAAGGGTGGAACTTCCTATGTGCCGACAGGACATAGCCGACTATCTTGGAATGACGATCGAAACCGTTTCGCGTACTTTCACGAGGCTAATCAGCAAGGGCGTTGTACGGATTGAGAATGCCGTTGCACGTCAGACTATCCTGATCGAGAAGCCGCTTCTGCTTGCACAATTGGCAGGCGACGACGATGATCGTTTCGGCGTTCGGCAGATGGTCGTTCATGGTGGACGACACCGCTATCAGTGAACGCTGCTCGATAGGACAAAAATGCCTGAAACTTCGGAAATGGAAGAGCGTGGCAGGCTACAACTTCAGGCCGTTACCACACTTCTGGATGATGCCAGCATCATCGTCCACGAAATGGACGGGACGATTACGAGATGGACCAGGGGTTGCGAACATCTTTACGGCTGGAGCAAAGAGGAGGCGGCCGGAAAAATCGTTCACCAGCTTCTTTCAACGCAGTTTCCATTGCCGTTGCCAGAGCTTCGAAGGCAGGTTTCCAAAAATGGGGCATGGAGTGGCGAGGTCGTTCACCTTCACAAGGACGGTCACAGGCTTCTGATTGCAACGCGATGGGTGTTCGTTGATTTTGGCGGCGACCGTTCACCCGTTATCGTCCAGACGAACAATGATGTAACGGACATGAAAAGAATGCAGGATGAGTTGGCCCGGCGCGAGGCGCATCTTCTTTCTATCCTGGAGACGGTGCCTGACGCGATGGTTGTCATCGACGCCGGCGGTATTGTCTCGTCTTTCAGTGCCGCTGCGGAAAGGCTCTTCGGTTACGACGCGGGCGAGGTTATCGGGCAGAATGTGAAGATGCTGATGCCGAACCCCGATCGGAAGGCGCATGATGGATACATCGCGCGTTATCTGTCCACGGGTGAAAGACGCATCATCGGCTACGGACGTGTGGTGACCGGGCAGCGCAAGGATGGGTCACGCTTCCCGATGGAGCTGTCGGTGGGCGAGGCGATCGCCAATGGTAATCGCATTTTTACCGGTTTTGTCCGCGACTTGACCAGCAGGCGAAAAATAGAGGAGGAGCTGCGCCAATCGCAAAAAATGGAGGCGATCGGGCAGCTGACCGGAGGACTGGCGCACGACTTCAACAACCTTCTCACGGTTATCAGCGGCAATCTTGAAATGGCTGAGAGCAGGCTCAGCGATGAGGGTGTCCGGCATCTGCTTCGTGAAGCTCAGGATGCTGCGCAGGACGGCGCAAAACTAACGAACCAGCTTCTGGCCTTTGGTCGCCGACAGTCGCTCAACCCACGGCAGTCGGACATCGCCGAACTCGTCGGCGCGATCTCTGATTTGTTGCGGCGGACACTCGGTGAGGCGATCGAATTCAAAACGGTCGTGACGGGTTTTCGCAACGAGGCATTCGTCGATGGCTCGCAATTGCAAAATGCTCTTCTCAACCTGGTCATCAATGCCCGCGATGCCATGCCGAAAGGCGGAAAGCTGACGATCGAAATATCGCGTGTCAAGCTGGATGTGGACTACGCGCGTATGTATCCGAACTTAAAACCAGGCAACTATGTGCAGATGTCGGTCACAGATACGGGGACAGGCATGACGGCGGAGGTTCAGGAAAAGGCGTTCGAACCCTTTTTCACAACCAAAGACGTCGGAGCCGGTACCGGCTTGGGTCTGAGCATGGTTTATGGCTTCGCCAGACAATCCGGTGGCAACGTTCAGCTCTATAGTGAGCAGGGGCATGGGACAAGTGTGCGTATTTTCCTCCCCGCGGCCGAAGATGCCGCTATGCCACCGGAGGGTGATATCAAGGATGTCTCAGCCCCGATTGCTCCTGGCGGCGGTGAACGAATTCTCGTCGTGGAGGATGACGCCCGCGTACGCCGTGTGGCTGTCGCTCGGCTCGTCGCGCTCGGTTACAGTGTCGTGGAGGCGTCCAACGGCGCCGAGGCGCTCCAGCAGCTTGAACGCCATTTTGACATCGCGCTTCTTTTTTCCGACATCGTGATGCCGGGTGGTATCGCGGGCGATGAGCTTGCTGACCTCGCGCGCGGTTTGCGGCCCGATCTCAAGGTTCTGTTTACGTCGGGTTATGCGGAGCCCGCGGTCGCGGAACGGCAGTTGGCCATGAAGGGAAGCTGGCTTAAAAAACCCTATACCGCCCGTGAACTGGCCGTCAGACTACGCGAACTCCTCGACTAGGAGGCAGTGTGCCATGACGATCACGATGGTGATCATATTGGCCTTTGAATAGCGTCTCGTTTTGCTTTTCCCGGTACCCATCAAAGCGTCCCATAGCCGCAAGCGCCTTGTCGAGGAGGGCTTCCCTGCGTTCAAAACGTTGATCGTTTTCTACAATCCTGCTGTCTTGCGTGTCGGTGGAGAAGTCAGCTTCAAGATATTTGCAATCTCGTCGCAACAGGCTTTTAGGCTCCTGGACGTGTCGATCCTTCGCCACTTCATATCGCCTATTCGTCGGGCAAGTTGCATTTGTAATATGTCGACGGTGGCATCCGATGGTCCACCGATCCGGTCTTGAATACGTCTCCAAAGGATTGCGGGGTCCGTATCCAGCCAAAATCCGCGAAAGTCGGCTCGGTGTGCTCGCGCAGCGGCTTCTATGGCGCTACGATGATCGGCGCGATCAAAGACTGCATCTGCCACCACGCAACTGCCGTCCGCCAGAATGACATGCGTTCTTAAAACCATTTCTGCGTAGACTCGCTCGGATACCTCCTTGCCATATGCCGCTTCGGGGAGCCGCGTTTCGGCCGGAACGCCGTGCAAGGCCTTGCGGATACGATCACTTTCAACGATGCGCGCGCCCGGTGCCGGGCCGAGCAAAGGGGCGATACTTTCCGCGACGGTCGTTTTTCCAGAGCCGCTCAAGCCGCCTATGGCGACCAACTCGGGTGACCAAATGTCCAGCAAGCTTTGCGCCAACACGAAATAGGATCTGGCTTGAAGGGAAAGCGCCGCTCTGTCGCGCTTTGTCGCGTCAGCTTGCGTCGCGATCACATGGGCTCTCACGGCGGCCCGCACGGCCAGAAAAAACGGCAGCAGAACGAAGCCGTCCTCGTTGTCGGATTCGTCGAAGTACCGGTTCATCACCAGGTTTGCGTAATGGTAGTGTCCCTCGTGCCAAAGGTCCATGAGAAGAAATGCCAAGTCATAGAGAACGTCGATGGTGGCGATGTCATCATTGAATTCGATACAATCGAACAATCGTGGTTCGCCTTGAAAAAGGCAGATGTTGCGCAGGTGCAGGTCGCCATGGCAGCGCCTGATCTTATCGTTGCCCGCTCGTTCACGCAGCCGTTCCGAATGACGCGTCAGGGTTTGGCGGAAGGAATGGCCGAGGTGATTGATCTCCTCCAATCTAAAGACGGAACTCGTTTTGAGGGCGGCCTCGTTAATATCGAGAACCCGTTCCATCTGGCGACGACCGTCGAGGTCATGTGCAATGGTTGCCCGCTCGTGAAAGTGGACGATCATTCGTGCCGTTGAGGTCATCAACGCATCAGCAAGTTTGTTCGCGGCGGCAAGATGATCGAAAAGCTGGTTCTGATCGAACCTCGTCATTTCTATGACGGCATCGAGAAGTGTACCGTCATCCGCGAAGCGGATCTCCCCGTCTACGCCTCTGGAAATGACCTTGACGCCAAGATAGAGGCCGGGTGCCGCCGGAGAATTGAGGGACACTTCTTTAAGGCACGCATCCAGCCGAAGATCGGGGCTCGAAAAATCGAGATAGGGCAGCTTTACGGATTTTTTGAGTTTGTAGGCTTTGGTGCCCGTCAAAAAGACGATGGAAATATGCGTTTCAATCGTCTCGACGCGTTCTGCCGCTCCAAAGGAGGCAGGATTGCTGAGAAAGGCGATAACGTCCTTTTGCGTGTCGAGGGCCATTGCAATTCCCCTGTGTTTGAACCCGCCTTGCTTCCGCGCAAAAAAAGACGCGAAAATCGTCGCTCAGAATGCGTCCACAAACCTTTGACCTCAGAACACTACATACCGGGCGATGAACGCGCGCATTGATGAGAGTCAAAGATTTTACGAAACAGCGCTGCGTCATTTGGTCATCGGTCGATGCGGCTTGACGCGTCCGTTTGTTGATCGCGATCAATGTCGCTGATCCATACGGGCATAGCGGCTGCTGCGGGTGTGGCGAAGAGGTAATCACACCGTTCACTCCGACTAACCGGCGAATGGACTTCGATGGAGAACCATTTCGCTCAGCCTTTCCGTGGGTAGGTGGGTAGCTGGACGTTGCAGTGCCACTCGCGCTGCAGCATACGGCGCGATGAGGTCATCGAAGCCGGGGCGTGGAACGATGAACAGATCTAGGCGAAGCGTCGTTGTGACCGTGGCGAGAAGCAGAGGTGCCATGGCTAGATCAATACCGCGCCACCTGCCACTTCTTCTGCCCCACCCAAGGTGCCGGAAAAGAGGAAGGGCTTCATCGATCGCTTTAAGGACTAGCTCGGTCTTTGAGCAGCGTGATGGAGAGTGCATATTTAACTAAGCCGCATCATCGGGCATCGCCGGTGCGGCTGTCCGCCTGCTGCTGGATATGTTGGAGGCAGAAATAATTGCCGCTAATGCGGGGCTATCTAGCCGAATTTACAAGTCTCTACGCGTTCAGGCCCCCGCAACCAAATAACTGAAATCACCAAAAGCCCCTTCAAGGGGCTTTTTGCGTTTTTGGACTGATGAAAACACTTCAGGTCTGCGCCTGCAATGATCGGCCAGATTTCCAGCCTCTTGTCACCTGCGATGGTGGAAAAGCCGGATATGCGGGTTGCGGGAACGCTCCAAGCTAAAGGCCGAGACCCGGAAGAACGGTGCGGATGTGGTTACCCAGCGCCCTGGCCGCTGAAGATGTCTGCGCGTCGGCAAACTCGATGGCAATGCCGATCGTCGGCAGGGGTGGTAGCCCGTTTTTGACGATATGAAGGTCGGCTGGAACGGCTTTCCTTGTCAGCACGCTGATGGCGTGGCCGGAGCGCGCGATTGCGATGAGGCCGGAAAGGCTGTTGCTGGCGAAGGCGACGCGGTAGCGGCGATTGGCGGTTTCCATGGCGTCGCACGCTGCGCGGTGATCCAGCGTCACGGGGCCCGAGAGCGCGAGCGGCAGCACATCCTTGGTGATGAGATCCGGCTCCGGCCTGTCCGCCACCCAGACGAAACTTTCCCTGCGGAGCACATCGCGGTGATCCGGATCGGATTGCGAAACCAGCGCCATGTCGATCTGGCGGCGCTGCAGGAGGGGACGCAATTCCGTCGTGGGCGCACAGACCATGCGCAGGTCGATTTTGGGGTAGGTGCCGAAGAAGCCTCTTAGCAGTTCCGGCAGGAAGGCGATGGAATAATCTTCAGGGCAGCCAAGGCTGACGGTTCCCTGCAGCGTCGCCTCGCCCATATCGGCAAGAATCTCATCATGCCGGGCAAGCAGGGCGCTGGCATGGGCAAGCAGTCTCTCTCCCGCTGCGGTTACACGCACTCCAGAACCCGTTCGCTGCAGCAGGGTATAGCCTACCAGCCCTTCCAGCCGCTGCATCTGCGTGCTGAGCGCAGATTGGGTGCGGCCGATCTGCATTGCGGCGACACTGATGGAGCCGGCGCGAGCGACGATGATGAAGTTCTTCAGCAGGGTGAGATCGAGCATGGCGATATCAAGATTATCGATATCGGAGTACAGTACTATCAATTAGACTGCGAGGGCAATGGGTTGTTATGTTTCCGCAAGATAAACTTTTGGGGAATGTGCCATGGACAAGCTTGCGAAGACCTTCGCCTCGCTCAATGACGAACCGGCTTTCTGGGAGGCCGCCAATAAACATCTGACCCGCTACGGACCGGCCTTCGAGGAGATCATCGTCGAACGGGCTGAGGGAAGTTTCGTCTATGATGCGGATGGGCGCGCCATTCTCGATTTCACCTCCGGCCAGATGAGCGCGTTGCTCGGGCATACCCATCCGGATATCGTCGCCACCGTCAACCGGCAGATGGCGTCAGTCGCGCATCTATTCTCGGGCATGTTGTCTCGCCCGGTCGTTGACTTGGCGGCGCGGCTGGCGGCGCTCGCGCCGGGTCTTGATCGCGTGCAATTGCTGACCACCGGGGCTGAATCCAACGAGGCGGCGATCCGCATGGCGAAGCTCGTCACCGGCGGGCACGAAATCGTCGCTTTCGCGCAGAGTTGGCACGGCATGACGGGCGCTGCGGCCTCCGCTACCTATAGCGCCGGCCGCAGGGGCTATGGCCCTGCCACGGCCGGCTCACTCGTTATTCCCGCGCCGAACGCCTATCGTCCGCGCTTCAAGAATCCCGATGGATCGAATGACTGGCAGGCGGAACTCGACGATGCCTTCGAACTGATCGACCGCCAGTCGACCGGCAATCTTGCCGCCTTCATTGCCGAACCGATCCTCTCGAGCGGCGGTATCCTCGAACTGCCGGTCGGCTATCTCGCTGCGCTAAAGAAAAAGTGCGAGAAGCGCGGCATGCTGCTCATCCTCGATGAAGCCCAGACCGGTGTTGGCCGAACCGGGCATATGTTCGCCTTCCAGCGCGATGGTGTGACCCCCGATATCATGACGCTGTCGAAGACACTCGGCGCCGGCCTGCCGCTTGCGGCGGTGATGACGAGCGCGGAGGTCGAACAGAAGGCCTTCGAGAGGGGTTTCCTGTTCTATACGACCCATGTTTCCGATCCCCTGCCGGCGGCTGTCGGCGTTACGGTTCTCGATGTGGTGGCACGCGATGGGCTGGTGGAACAGGCGATTGCCCGCGGAAACCGTTTGAAGGAGGGGTTGCTCTCGCTACAGCAGCGCTTCGAATGCGTTGGTGACGTGCGCGGGCGCGGGCTTTTGCTCGGACTTGAAGTCGTCGCCGACCGGCATACGAAAGCCCCGGGTTTCGAACTCGGTGCGCGCATCATGCAGGAGGCGATGTTGCGCGGCCTCAGCATGAACATCGTCAAGCTGCCCGGCATGGGCGGCGTCTTCCGCATTGCGCCGGCGTTGACGGTATCGGAGCCGGAAATCGACCTTGGGCTGGAGATACTGGCGGATTCGATCGAATCCGCACAGCTTGCCCGTTAGGTGTGGCCGGCATTTGCCGGGAAGGTCAGTTCAACCCTTGCGCCTTCGCCGGGTCTGGAAGTGATATGCGCTTCGCCGCCGCTCTGGCGCACGAAACCGTAGACCATGGCGAGGCCGAGACCTGCGCCGCCATGGTCGCCCCGCGTGGTGAAATAGGGCTCGAAGGCCTTGTCCACGGCCTCCGGCGTCATGCCGATGCCCTCGTCGGTGACGGCGATCACCAGCGTATCTTTGCCCGAAGCGGCCTCGATTGAAATCAGGCCGCCATCGGGCATGGCGGCTGCGGCATTCAGGCAGAGATTGAGGATGGATTGTTCGAAAAGGGCCGGGTCCAGCGGTATAGAGGGAAGATCGTCATCGATATCGAGCGCGATCCGGCATTTGGGGCCGACGGCGATTTCCAGAATGTCGGCCATGCCGCGCAGCAGGCTGGCGACATTGATGACGCTTGGATGAATCGGCTGCTGGCTGCCGATGGTAAGCATGCTGCTGGCCAGAGAGCGGCCGCGATCCGCCGCCTTGCGGATGCGGGCGATGTGCCGCTTCTGGCGGTCGTTGAAACCGGCTTCCCGCTCCAGAAGTCCAAGACTGCCGGTGATGATGCCGATCATGTTGCCCACCTCATGGCTGACCTGATGGGTCATGCGCATGATGCCATCAAGGCGCTGGGCTTTGACCGCTTCCGCTTCCTGACGATCGAGAGCGGTCACATCGCGGGCGAGCAATACGATGCCGCCATCCGGCTGGCGTGACATCGAGACTTCGATCACCTGCTGCTGATTGCCCGTGCGATGGCGCACGACTGCGCGGTCCAGCAATTCCCCCGACCCCGTGTCGGAGGGAAGCAGGGCCGGGTCGATTTCCGGGATCGGTTCGACAAACCGGCGAAGCGACAGTTTTCGCGATGAGCCGGAGCGTCCGACGAGTTCGATGATGCGGCGGTTCATGGTGATGGGCCGGCCGGTCCGATCGAAGAGTGCTATTCCCTCATTCATGGTGCGGAATGTCGAGCGGATGGTGCGGGCTGCCGCCTCCGCCGTGCGCCTGAGGCGCGAGACGCGGTCGACGCTGTCATGGAAGGCGCGAAACGCATCGAGCAGCCGGATCAACTCCGTCTCGGGACCGGTATAGGAGGGCGGGCCGACATCCTTATTTCCCTTCGCAAGGGCATTCATGCCGTTGGAGAGCGTCACGATCCCGCGCGAGACACGCATCACTGAGCGGATCGAGAAGATCGCCACGATGAGAACCAGAAGCGAGGCGACGGCGACAATGATCAGCAGCCGGTTGAGAGCATCGGAGGTCGAAATCAGGTCTTCGTTCAGGCTGCGCGCAACCGCATCGCCCTGGGTCTCGGTTGCGTGGGAAAGATCCCGCGAGACGGTGTGAAGGCGGGAGACCGAGGCGCGGATGGCGAACATTTCCAGAAGGTAACGGCTCTGGGCTTCGAAGACCCGCTCATAGGGCTGAAGCTCGGACACGGGCAGGCGTTCGCCGGGATAGCCCTGTTGGCGCGCCGTTGTTTCCGCCACGTAACGGCGGCGCAGTTCACCAAGCTGGAAGAGGCTGTCGGATGCGGATGCGGCCTGCACGATGCCGTTCATTCGCCGGCGCAGTTCCGGATCGAGGATGCCCTGACCGGTGGCGATTTCGCCGAGCGCTGCTGCCGCTTCCGCTTTATGGCCCTGTGCCGCATCGGCATCCCTCGCAAGATCGAGCGTCTGTTCCCGGATAATCTGGAGGAGTTCAACGATGCGTTCGCTGGCAAAGCCGCGGGTAATCCGTTCGCCGCCGCCCGATCCTGTCATTTCGAGCAAGATATCGACCTGCTGGACCACCGAGCGGCTTTCGCTGGAAACGCGGTAGGGCGAGGCGGCGTTCATCAGGAACGGTGCGCTCGAGACAAGATCGGAGACCTGCCGCGAGACCAGCGACGCCTTGGCGAGACTGGAAAAGGCCTGCAACCCATAAGCCGCCATTTCATCGCGGGCGCGCTGCAGACCATAAATGGCGATGGCGGAAAGGCTGAAGACGAGGAGGCAGGTAAAGACGATCGCAAAGGGCAGGCGGAAGGCGATGGAGGACAGAAAGGAGCGGCTGATCACGGGGAAAGCTCGCCCTCGTCGGTATGCAGGACATAACCCCTGCCGCGCCGCGTCTTGATGTGGCGCGGCAGGTCGGGGTTTATCTCGATCTTGCGCCTGAGCCGCAGCACCAGCACGTCGACATTTCGGTCGATATAACGGTCGCTCTCCGAACCCAGCCTGTCGAGGATCTGGGAGCGGCTGACGGGCTGGTTGGGTGTTTCCGCCAGTATTTCCAGCAGCGCGAATTCCGCAGTCGTCAGCGTTCGGCTGTGATCGCTCAGGCAGACCGCCCGGCGGGCGTCGAGATCGATCGCCCAGTCGCCAAGGCACAGCGCCCCGCGCCCTTGATCGCTGTCCTTGTCCTGTTTCAGCGAAGGGATCGTTCGCCGCAGGACGGCCTTGATCCGGGCCGTGAGTTCGATCGGTTCGAAGGGTTTGACAACATAATCGTCGGCGGCTGTTTCCAGACCGAGAACCCGGTCAGCGGCGCTGCCGGCGGCGGTGACCATGACGATACCGATGTCGATCTGGCTGCGCAGCCGCTGGGCGAAGGTGCGTCCGGACGTGCCCGGCAGATTGTGATCGACGAGCACAAGCTGCATCCTTTCGCGCGCCAATATCTCGTCCGCCTCCTCGGCGGAGCGCGCGCAGGTGGGCAGCCAGCCCTCCGCCTCGATGAGGTCCGAGATGAGCTCGGCCATATCCGGATCGTCCTCGACGATCAGAATGCGAACCTTCTGATTAAGCACTGCACTTTCCTCCCATCACCATCATAGGCATGGCAGCGGCGATCTTCAAAGGCTCGCTGGTTATCTCCCCTGTCATAAATGTAATATCTGTAATCTTGTCCGGCGGTGCGGTGAAAGATTGGTAACCATTCTTCGATTGCGGTGCGGACAGGATGTGACATGCTGTTGGTGGAGACTGGAACGGGGAGGTTCCGGGCAGGGAGGCTTAATTGAAAGCATTGACCGCACTTGCGGTGAGCATGGTCCTATGGCTGTGCGGCGCAGGGCATGGCATGGCCGAGCCGAAGTTGAACGTCCTGTGCGGCGTCGACGAGGCCTGGTGTTTGACCATGAAGCAGGCTTTCGAAGCCAGGGCCGGTCTCGAGATTTCGATGGTGCGAAAGAGCACCGGTGAAATCCTCGACCAGATTCGAGCCGAACGATCCCATCCCGCTGTCGATGTCTGGTGGGGCGGTACCGGCGACACCCATTTGCAGGCCGGCTCGGAAGGGTTGCTGGATGAATACCGGCCCGTCCACCAGCAGGATTTGTTGCCCTGGGCGCAGAATTTCTCGGTAATGTCGGGATCGCGGTCTGCGGGGATTTATGCCGGCGCGCTGGGGTTTGCCTATAATTCGGAACTGCTTGCGAAGAACAATCTGCCAGCGCCGACCTGCTGGAAGGACCTGGCGAAGGATGTCTATCGCGGCCATATCCTGACCGGCAATCCGAACTATTCCGGCACGGCCTTCACCATGCTGGCCACCCTCGTTCAGCTGTTTGGCGAGGAGGAGGCTTTCGGTTTCATGGCGAAACTCAACCAGAATGTCGTGAGCTATACCAAGGTGGGCGCTGCGCCCGTCAAGGCGGCGGCGCGGGGCGAGATCATGATCGGGATTTCCTTCATGCACGATGCCGTGACCCAGAAGATCGAAGGTTTTCCGCTGGTCATCGTCGCGCCGTGCGAGGGCACCGGTTATGAAATCGGGGCTGTCAGCATCGTCAAGGGCAATCGCAATGCGGCCCTTGCACAGGATTTCGTGGAATTTGCGCTGAGCCCGGAAGGGCAGGCGACCGGGGCCCAGGCCGGCCAGAACCAGGTGCCTTCCAATGCCCGGGCGACATTGCCGCTCACGGCGCCTGACATATCGATGATCAAGATGGTGGATTACGACTTCGCCACCTTCGGACAGCCGGAAGAGCGAAGTCGGTTATTGAGCCGCTTCGACAGCGAAATCCACCCCACACAGACCCAGTAGGGCCAAAACCAACATCCCGAAGAGACAGCGCGCGCTGCAAGGTGCCGCGACCGGCAGCGCCATGTCTGTGCGCGGCCAAGAATTCAGACGCAAGCTACAGGAGGATAACCATGCGACTGACGATCTTTTCCACCCTGCTTTTTGCCGGCACGGCACTCAGCTCCGTTTCCGCGCAGGCCGCGGGCGAACTCAACCTGATCTGCTCGGCCGATGTCGTCATCTGCGAGCAGATGAAGGGCGATTTCGAAAAGTCGCACGACATCAAGGTCAATATGGTGCGCCTGTCTTCGGGCGAGACCTACGCCAAGGTTCGCGCGGAAGCCCGCAACCCGAAGACAGACATCTGGTGGGCTGGTACCGGCGATCCGCATATGCAGGCGGCATCCGAAAACCTGACGCTCGAATACAAGTCGCCGATGCTGGACCAGTTGCAGGACTGGGCCGTGAAGCAGGCGGAAAGCACCGGTTACAAGACTGTCGGCGTTTATGCCGGTGCACTTGGCTGGGGCTACAATACCGAAATCTTCACGTCCAAGGGTTACAAGGAGCCGAAATGCTGGGCCGACCTGCTGGCGCCGGAGCTGAAGGGCGAAATCCAGATCGCCAATCCGAATTCGTCCGGCACCGCCTATACAGCTCTTGCCTCGCTGGTGCAGATCATGGGCGAGGATCAGGCGATTGATTATCTGAAGAAGCTCAACGCCAATATCTCGCAATATACCAAGTCGGGTTCTGCACCGGTCAAGGCGGCGGCGCGCGGCGAAACCGCGCTCGGCATCGTCTTCATGCATGATGCGGTGGCGCAGACGGCGGAAGGCTTTCCGATCAAGTCCATCGCGCCGTGCGAAGGCACGGGCTACGAGATCGGCTCCATGTCGATCATCAAGGGCGCCCGCAATCTCGACAATGCGAAAATCTGGTACGACTGGGCGCTGAAGCCTGAAGTCCAGTCGCGCATGAAGGACGCCAAGTCCTTCCAGCTTCCCTCCAACAAGACGGCGGAAGTGCCGAAGGAAGCGCCGAAGTTCGAGGATATCAAGCTCATCGACTATGACTTCACGACCTATGGCGATCCGGCCAAGCGCAAGTCGCTGCTGGAGCGTTGGGACCGCGAAGTCGGTGCGATCGCAAACTGATCTGAACCACTGATCTGAACTCAGGCGACAGGCATCCCGGCTTTTTAAGCCGGGGTGTCCGCCACTCTTTCATCGGCATGAAACAAGCGAGGTCGGCCATGACACGTGGCAATCGCAGGCTGGACATCGTCCTGGCGCTCGGGGCTTTTGCCCTCATTCTTCTCCCCTGGTATCGCATCGAAGGCGGCTTTTTCAGCTTCCGCTGGCTGTCCGGATTTCTCTCTTCCGCCAGCGATGCGCCCGGTGTGCTGCAAATATTGTCCTATGGAAAACCATGGCTCGTCGGCGTCGTTGTCTTTTTCCTCGCCGCGTGTCTTGTCCGGTTCATCCGTGATCCGATGCGGCGCGGCGGGCTGCTTGCCTTCATCGGCGCCGCCGGTCTCTTTTTCCTCGCCTTGCAGGGGCTGGCGATCGGCTTTAGCGGCTGGACCTGGACGGCGAGCGAAAACCTCTTCGGCATGCTTGCCGACGGCCAACCCTCCATGGGTGCCGGTGCCGTCGTCATCTCGTTCGTCTTCGTGCTGCTTTTCGCCTTCGGTCTTGCCGAACGCGGTGTCATGAAAGGCGACGCCTTTGTCGTCGCCGCCATTTCTGTTCTGGTCTTCCTCGTCGCGGTTTTTGTCTTCTATCCGATCGGCAGCATGTTGGTCGCGTCCGTTCAGGATTTCGACGGCTCCTTTAATGCCGATGGTTTTATTCGCAATATTCAGGATCCCGGCATCTGGAGCCTTGGCTGCGTTACGGGGGAAGAGCGTTGCGGCGTTGCCTGGCGCACGCTGTTTCTTGCCCTGATGACGGCCTTCGGTTCGACCGTGCTCGGTCTCGGCTTTGCTCTGATCGCCACCCGCACGCGCTTTCCTTTCAAGAAGGGCCTGCGCCTTCTGACGGTTCTGCCGATCATCACGCCGCCTTTCGTCATCGGTCTTGCTTTGACGCTGCTTTTCGGCCGCGCCGGTGTCGTCACCGAATGGCTTTCTTACCTCTTCGGCATTGAACCGGGCCGCTGGCTTTATGGCATGACTGGCATCTGGATCGCACAGGTTCTGTCCTTCACGCCCATCTCGTTTCTGGTGCTGATCGGTGTGGTCGAAGGCGTCAGCCCGTCAATGGAAGAAGCGTCGCAGACGCTGCGCGCCGACCGCTGGCGCACCTTCTGGCGCGTGTCGCTGCCGCTGATGAAGCCCGGTCTCGCCAATGCTTTTCTCATCGGCTTCATCGAGAGCATGGCGGATTTCGGCAATCCGCTGGTGCTTGGCGGCACCCATGGCGTGCTGTCGACGGAAATCTTCTTCGCCGTCGTCGGCTCGCAGAACGATCCGTCCCGCGCTGCGGTTCTGGCGATCATCCTGCTGTGCTTCACGCTTTCGGCCTTCCTTGCCCAGCGCTTCTGGCTGGCGGGCAAGAATTTTGCGACGGTGACGGGTAAGGGCGACAGCGGCGCGCATATCGCGCTTCCGCGCGGCCTGTCCATCGGTGTTCACGCCATCGTCGTGCCGTGGATGATCTTCACCATCGTCATTTATGGCATGATCCTTGTCGGTGGTTTCGTGAAGACCTGGGGTCTCGACAATTCGCTGACGCTCGACCACTACATCCGCGCCTTTTCCGTCAGCTTCTCCAATGGCTCGATTGCCTGGACCGGCGTGGCCTGGAATTCGTTCTGGACGACCATGAAGATCGCATTGGTTTCCGCACCGCTGACCGCCGCCGTCGGCCTGCTGACCGCCTATATCATCGTGCGGCAGAAATTTGCCGGGCGGAACCTCTTCGAATTCGCGCTGATGATGAGCTTTGCCATTCCCGGCACGGTCATCGGCGTCAGCTACATCATGGCCTTCAACCTGCCGCCGGTGGAAATGACAGGATCGGCACTCATCCTCATCGCCTGCTTCGTGTTCCGCAACATGCCGGTGGGCGTGCGGGGCGGCATCGCGGCGATGAGCCAGCTCGACAAGAGCCTCGACGAGGCCTCGCTGACACTGCGGGCCAATAGTTTCCGCACTATCCGCAAGGTCATCCTGCCGCTCTTAAGGCCCGCAATCACGGCGGCGTTGGTCTATTCCTTCGTGCGCGCCATCACCTCCATCAGCGCCGTCATCTTCCTCGTCAGCGCCGAATACAACATGGCGACCTCCTATATCGTCGGCCTTGTCGAGAACGGCGAATATGGGGTGGCGATCGCCTATTCCTCCATGCTGATCGTGGTGATGATCACCGTCATCACAGGCTTCCAGCTCATTGTCGGCGAGCGTCGACTGCGGCGTGAAAACCGCGTCGCCGGCCTGCCGTCCGCTTCCTCCGTTCCTCTCGCTCAGGAGAAAACCGCATGATTTCCGTCAAACCCGGCTCCGTTACCTTTCAAAATGTCCGCAAGACCTTCGGCGCCTTCGCCGCCATCCCTGATCTGTCGCTGACCATCGAGCCCGGCACGCTGGTGACGCTGCTCGGTCCCTCCGGCTGCGGCAAGACAACAACGCTGCGCATGCTGGCGGGTCTTGAACACCCCACCTCGGGCCGCATCCTCATCGGCGACAAGGATGTGACCATGCTGCCCGCCAATGAGCGCGATGTCTCGATGGTGTTCCAGTCCTATGCGCTTTTCCCGCATATGACGGCGCTCGACAATGTTGCCTACGGCCTGCAATCTTCCGGGCTGCGCAAGGCGGAAGCGCGGGAAAAGGCGGAAGAGGGCCTAAAACTCGTCGGCCTCGCCGGCATGGGCCATCGTCTGCCTGCTGAACTTTCCGGCGGCCAGCAGCAGCGCGTTGCGGTCGCCCGCGCTCTGGTGCTGGAGCCGCAGGTGCTGCTGCTGGACGAGCCGCTTTCCAACCTCGATGCCCGCCTTCGCCGCCGGGTCCGCACCGAAATCCGCGAATTGCAGCAGCGGCTTGGCTTTACTGCCGTCTATGTGACGCATGATCAGGATGAGGCGCTGGCTGTTTCCGACCGGATCATCGTGATGAAGGAGGGCGAAATCGCCCAGTCGGGTGCGCCACGCGATCTTTACGAAGCCCCGGCCTCCGCCTTCATCGCCGATTTCATGGGTGAGGCGAATGTTGTCGGCTGCGAGGTCATTAGCGTTGAGGGTGCCGATGCGCTGATCCGCGTCGGGGGGATCGATCATCGGGTCGCAGCTCGCAATGCCCGGCCGGGTCCCGCCGAGCTTGCGGTTCGTCCCGGCTCGATTTCCATTGGGCAACCGGGCGGACAGGGGCTTGCCGGACGGGTGCTGCACAGCGCTTATCTCGGCGGTCACGTCGAATATGAGGTGGAAACCGATATCGGTACGCTTTTCATTGTCGATCATGCCGTGGAGACCAGCCTGCCGGCGGCGAGCGACGTGACGCTGGGTTTCAAGAGCCGGGGTATTGCCTTGATTCAGGCTTGAAGCCGCCGCCGATCCCGCATTCCTGTCGCGACAGAGGCAGATTTATTCTGCCTCTGTCTGTCGGGAAGCGCCGGTCTCAAATATCCTTTGCCAGACGCAGCGCGTCGTAGATCGCCGCATGGGTATTGCGCGCGGCGACCGCATCGCCGATCCGGAAGAGCCGGTAGGCGCCTTCCGGGTTGCGCTCAACCGTCTGGGCCGTTCCCGCAAGCAGGGCGTCATAGGAGATTTCGCCAAGGTTCTTCGAACCGGGCTTGAGTTCGAAATAAAGGTCATCCAGCGGGATTGTGCCGTGGTTGACGACGATCTGGTCGACGGTTCTCGATTTCGCCACGCCGCCATAGTCGCTGCCGACATGGGCGATAAGCTGGTTGCCATTTCTTTCCGCCGCTTCCAGCCGGTAGGTAACGGTGAAGGTGACATCGTGTTTTTGCAGCGAGCGCATATAGGGAACGAGGTTCATGGCCATAACTTCCGGGGCGAAGGCGCGGTCGGGTGTCATGATCTCAACCCTTGCGCCTGCCTTTGCCAGAAATTCGGCGGCCTGCAGACCTGCATGGTCGCCGGCATCGTCAAAAACCAGCACATTCGTTCCCGGTTTGACGTCCCCGGAAATGATATCCCATGCCGAGACGACGAGATCGGCGCCGCTGGAAAGCACATCGGTGTGCGGCAGACCGCCGGTGGCGATGATAACGACGTCAGGGTTTTCCGAAAGAACCGTGTCCGCTTCGGCCCAGTTGTTGAAGTGGAAGGTGACGCCCAGCCTTTGACACTGGCTCATGCGCCAGTCGATGATGCTGATCATTTCCCGGCGGCGTTCGCTTTGCGCGGTTAGCCGGATCTGGCCGCCGGGATTGTTGGCGGCCTCGAACACAACGACCTCATGGCCGCGTTCGGCACAAACGCGCGCGGCCTCGAGCCCGGCCGGACCGGCGCCGACGATCACCACCTTCCGGCGCTCCGCCGCTTTGGGTATCTCGTGCGGCATGGTTTCCTCACGGCCCGTTGCCGCATTGTGAATGCAGAAGGCGAGACCGCCCTGATAGATGCGGTCGAGACAATAATTGGCGCCCACGCAGGGGCGAATATCGTCCTCGCGTTTTTCCATGATCTTGCGCACGATATGCGGATCGGTCATGTGGGCGCGGGTCATGCCCACCATGTCCACCTTGCCGGCGGCGATGGCGTGGCGGGCGGTGGCGACATCGGGGATCTTGGCGGCGTGGAATGTCGGGAAACTGGTCGCGGCGCGGATTTCACCGGCGAAATCGAGATGCGGCGCGTTGGCCATACCTTGGATTGGGATGACGTCGGTCAGGCCCGGGTCGGTGTCGATATGGCCCCTGATGACATTGAGATAATCGATCAGGCCGCTATCCTTCAGGCGTCTGGCGATTTCGATACCCTCTGCCTTTCCGGTGCCGCCCTCAAGACATTCGTCGGCGGTATAACGGACACCGAGGATGAAATCCTCGCCCACGCGTTCGCGCATCGCCCTGAAAACATCGAGACAGAAGCGCATGCGGTTCTCGAGCGGACCGCCATAGGGGCCATCCAGTTCGTTGGTCAGCGGCGAGACGAACTGGTCGATCAGATGGCCATAGGCTTCCAGTTCAACACCGTCCATTCCGCCCGCCTTCATGCGTTCGGCGGCGTCGGCGAAGTCCTTGATGATACGCTCGATATCCCAGTCCTCGATCTTCTTCGGAAAAGCCCGATGCGCCGCTTCGCGATGATGGGACGGCGCAAGGATCGGCAGCCAGTCCCCCTTGTCCCAGCGGGTGCGGCGGCCGAGATGCGTGAGCTGGATCATGATCGCAGCACCCTGTTCATGCACGGCGTCGGTCATTTCCCTAATCCACGGGACGATCTCATCCTTGTAGGCGAGCAGATTGTTAAAGACGGGCGGGCTGTCCCTCGAGACGGCAGCGGAGCCGGCCGTCATTGTCAGCGCAACGCCACCCTTCGCCCGCTCGACCGTATAGGCGCGGTAACGCCCCTTGGGCATGCCGTCTTCGGGATAGGCGGGCTCGTGCGAGGTGACGATGATGCGGTTGCGCAGCGTGAGGTGTTTTAGCTGGTAGGGCTGAAGAAGGGGATCGCTCGACATAGCCTGCTCCAAAAGGGTTTCTGTCCCAAGGCTAAGCGAGAATGTACACTTGTGTCAATTTACAAAACGCCATTGTCTTTTTTCTCGACATAGGTGTACATCCGCTTGTCGCGAAGAGGCCGATTTGCTACGAACGCGTCATGGAAACGACATTGAACGACACCGGCTGGCGTGGATCGCAGGAGGGGTGGCTTGAGGCCGCCTATCAGGCTTTGCTGGAATCGGGCGTGGATTCCGTCAAAATCCTGCCGTTGGCGAAAAAGCTCAATCTGTCGCGCACGAGTTTCTACTGGTTCTTCAAGGACCGGGAGGAGTTGCTGGCCGCGCTCGTCGCCCGCTGGCGGGAAAAGAACACCGGAAACATCGTCAGGCAATCCGAAGCCTACGCCGAGACGCTGGCCGAAGCCATGCTGAATGTTTTCGATTGCTGGCTGGATTCCTCGCTTTTCGACAGCAGATTTGAGTTCGCCGTTCGAAGCTGGGCCCTTCAGTCCGATGAGATTCTTGCGGAAGTTCGCAAGGCTGACGAGATGAGAATGGCGGCGCTTTCACGCATGTTCGTGCGGTTCGGTCACAATGAAAACACGGCGGATGTGCGTGCCCGGACCACCTATCTGGTGCAGATCGGCTACATTTCCATGCAGTCCGAGGAAGATGTGGCAGTGCGGATGCAGAGGATTCCGGACTATATCGCCATCTATACCGGTGAGATGCCGCAGCAGCGCGAGCTTGACCGGTTTTATGCGAGACACGGGTACAGACCGGGTTCATAAACCTTAGGCGACACGTCCATAAGACCTCCCTTTTGCGAAAACACACGCAATGTCGTCGGATTTTGGCAGGCAAGGTGGTAGAAGATGAACTGTCCGTGCGCCCTCGTGCAATGTAGCTGCAACATTCAGCGAACAGTGGTGAGGGTGGCAAGGATTCATCTGGGGAACGTCATTGCGTATCTTGCTTCTTGAGGATGAACCCGAAATGGCGCGCGCGCTTCTTGAAGCCCTGCGTCGGCGCGATGTGCTTGCCGATCATGTCCGCACCATCAGCGATGCTGAAGCCCTTGCGCGGGACGGGTCTTACGATGTTCTGGTTCTGGATCGCCGCCTTCCCGATGGCGAGGGGCTGAATCTGGTGGCTTCGCTTCGCCGGAGCAGGCATTCCGTGCCTATCCTTGTTCTGACGGCGCTTGGAAGTGTCGATCACCGTGTCGACGGGCTCGATGCCGGAGCGGATGATTATCTTGCCAAGCCCTTTGCAATCGAGGAGCTGCTCGCTCGCCTCAGGGCTCTGCATAGACGCGGCCCTTCTCTTTCCGACAGATATACGCATTTCGGAAATCTGAGCATCGATCCGCGCAGCAATGAGGTCAGCATTGCCGGCTCCATCATCGAGTTGCGGCGTCGGGAATATCTGGTGCTGGAGGCGCTGATGCGGCGTCCGAACCGCATCGTCACGCGGTCGAACCTGATTGAGGCGGTCTATACGCTCGATGACGAGATCGAGTCCAACGCTCTCGACGCGCACATTTCCCGGATCAGGAAGAAGCTGGCGCAGGCGGAAGCCTCGGTGGAGATAAGGGCCGTGCGGAATATCGGTTATCTCGTCCGGTTGAAGACATGACACAGGAGCGCAATCGATCCCTGCGATGGGGGCTGATGAAGCGCCTTTTCGCATTGCAGGCGTTTCTGCTTGTCCTTTTTGTCATCCTTCTCATCGGCTGGATATGGATCATCGATCCGCGGCTCGAAGGTGCGAATGAAGAGGCTGCCCGCATCGTCGCGGAGAGTGTGAGAAAAGATGGACAGGGCAGGCCGCAACTTTCGGCGACGCCGGAGCTGGCGGAGCTGAAACGGCGCTATCCGAATCTCTGGTTTGTGGTGCGGGACGCCAATGACATCATCTTGCAATACGGCGTTGTCCCGGGGCCTGCCCTGTCGGCCGTATTTCCCTGGAGTTTTGACCGTGCGCGTCTGGAGGCGGACGGCACGCTTCGCGCCACCGTGGAAAATCGCGATACAGCCGCCGGGCGGCTTCAGTTCATTGCCGGAACGGAGGAAGGAATTCCCAATGACGGGCTGAGTATCTGGATCAATGTTCAGCTGGATCTGGAAAAGGATGCCGAGGGAGCCATCCGTTGGCTGACGGTGCTGCCAGCGCTGGGTTTCATCATCCTCATCGCCGTCGTGCCCATGCTGATCCTGACGGGCATCGCGACACTGCTCGTGACCCCGCGGGCGGTCGGCCGCTCTTTGAGCGGGCTGATGGAAACCGTGAAGCAGGCGCAGTCCATCAATTTCGAGAACCGGTCCGAGCGTATCGATCGTTCGAAAGTTCCCCTTGAAATCATCCCGCTGGTAGATGCCTTCAACGTCGCGCTGTCGAGGCTCGATGACGGGTATAATCGCCGCAACCGCTTTCTTGCCGATGCGGCGCATGAACTGCGGACGCCGATCGCAATCGTACGCACCAGAGCCGACCTCTTGCCCGATGATGCACTGAGCCGTCAGATCAGGGCCGATATCGACCGCTTGACCCGCGTTGCGCACCAGCTGCTGGAAATGCAGGCGGTGGGTGCGGTGAAACTGCCGGCTGAGCCGCGCGATCTCAATAGGCTTGTCGAGCGCATCGCGACCGATCTCGCCCCGATTGCGATGGATGCCGGTTACGAATTCGATTTCGAGCCAGGCGTGGGCGAAGTCGTTTTCACGGTGCAGACTTCGATTATCGAGATGGCGGTCGTCAATCTTGTGCGCAACGCGATAGACCATGCCGGGGGCAAAGGCGCAATTACGATCCGGATCGATCCGGCCGGAGCCATCGAGGTCTGCGATGAAGGACCGGGCATACCTGTTCCGGAGCACGGGCAGGTATTCGAGCCGTTTTACCGTATCAACACGAACTCGCCCGGAGCAGGCCTTGGGTTAAATCTGATCCAGAAGGCGGCGGAGCTTCATTGCGGTCGTGTTCTGTTCCTCGATCTCAACCCCGGCTTTTGTGTCCGGCTTGAAATTCGATCGATAGTTTTGAAAGGCGCTGCGACCGCGCTCTGATAATGAAATTTCTTACGATTCGGTTAAGAAAACAGGTCCAACCCATTTAAATAAATAAATAATTTCTAATAAAATTCGCCCATGTAATGCAGACGCAATTCTCGTGGGGAAAATCCCCTTATCTGCTGAACGCATCCGCATGTCATGTCGGCCGGCGCAGCAGACTAACGGGAGCCGGTTTCCGGTTCTTCAACGCGAACTGAAACTTGGCTGCGCCACAAGATGGCGCATCGGTTTCGTCTGGAGTCATTCATGTCGATCATCAAGAAATCGCTTGTCGCCGTGACCATCGCCGTCGCCGTTGCAGGCAATGCCTACTCCGCTGATCTCACCAACTACAATACGCAGCAATCCTTCGATTATGGCAGTCCGCCAGCCTTCTCCTGGGGCGGGGCCTATGTGGGTGTGCATGGTGGCGTCTCCTCCCCGAAATTCAACCCACTGGCCAGCGGCCGCGGCCTGACGGGCGGTGTTCAGGCCGGTTATAACTTCCAGTTCGGTTCGGGCGTGGTCGGTGCGGAACTCGAAGGGTCCTATCTCGGGAACGAGGCGCGTGTGCCGAACGGCCGGTTGCGGGAGCGTTTCCGTGGCGCGGCCAAGATGAAGGCCGGCGTGGCGCTCGACCAGACGCTCATTTACGGCACTGCCGGCCTGACCACGACGAAGTTCAAGGACGGCAATGGCGTGACGGGTCCCGATGGCTGGAAACAGGGTTATCTGGTCGGGGCAGGCGTTGAACAGAGCTTCGGCGGCGGCCTGTCGGCAAAGTTCGAATATAATTATGTGAGCACGGGAAATGTGGCCACGACGACTTCAAGCGGCAGGTCGAAGACCGATATCAGCGATCATGTCATCAAGGCCGGCCTGAACTATCGTTTCTGATCGGCCCGCCCCATGACAGGCTCAGGGAGAATTTTCAAAAGAAAACCGCCGCTTTCAAGGTGAAGGTGGCGGTACAATAACATGGACCGCAAAACATGCGGCGCCGGATGAAATCCGGAAATGATCATTCGCATTCAAGCGACGGCTGCCGGAAACCTGTTACGTACCACTCGTTGCCGGAGCTGCGCGTGTAGAACGTATAATAGCAATCGATGCGTTCGACATAACCTGGCGTTTCCGACACTTCATATCGCTCACCGCGCCGCGTTGTCCGCACCTCGCCACTCGATGACCCGGAAACAACCTGTGTCTTTTTCTTCCGCCATTGAAAGGCCTGCTGGCCGGGACCCAGGTTATAAATATTGTCCGGCGGCCCATAGTCCAGCATCACGCTGGTAATGGGCGCGCCAATATAGTTTTTCATGACGGTTGAGGCGCAGGCCGTGAGCAGCATGGACGCGCCGGCGATAAGGATGATTGCTGTCGGCACTGCGAGTGAGGCTCTGCTGGACATGGGAATTCCTTTCAGCTGCGGGGACATACCGCAGGGATAGGAACAGCTTGTTGCAAGTACATTGCACGGCAAGATCGCTGGGCGGGCCGTGACTGCCGATTGGTCTCAGCTAGTTCGCCGGCTATCTGCGTCAGAGGCCGGCGATGTTGCGACCGATATGGCGCAGGATGCTTTTGAAGAGTTTCACTTCGGCCGGGTCGAGGCCTTCAATGGCTGTTTTTTCGAACATGGCGGCGATGGGCATAAGTTCGTCGGCCAGTTCCTCACCCTTCGGGGTGAGGGTGATGCGCACGATGCGTGCATTGTCGAGCGGTCGTTCGCGGCTGACGAGGTTACGCCGGACCATCAGCCCCACAAGCCTAGACAGCGTGGAAATCTCCACCGACACCATGTCCGAAAGCTCGGTCAGCGTCTTGCTCTCCTGCTGCCGCAGCGTCGCCAGCACCCGGTACATCGGCAGGGTGATGTCATAGGAGGCCAGTCTCACGGAAAAGCGCTCGCCAAGCCGAACGCCCACCCAGTTGAGCAGGTAGGGTACCGAGTCGGTGAATTGATAGGACACGAGCAAATCCCCGTTTGAGAGCCATCTGCGCAGATGCTGATGCGCGCCTATCGGCTGTACCGGCACAATCCATCCGTTTCAATAGCTTCGCCCCATAAGACGGGGAATGCGGCGTTCTTCCTTTTACAAAAAATGACGAAAAACATTTGCATTGACAAACGTTGCAAATGCAAGTAAATAGAAATGCAGGATTTGGGAGGATCTCATGACATCAGCATTGTTTGGCCTGAGCAGTCTTGCACCCGAAGGCGTCGGTCAGAATTTCCGTTCAACGATGCGTCGTTTTCCGGCAACTGTGACTGTTATCACGGCCTGTGCTTCGGGTGAGCAGCGCGATCACGGCATGACGGTCACGGCCGTCACTTCGGTCTCGATGGAGCCGCCATCCCTGCTGGTCTGCCTGAACAATCGCACCCTGCTGCATGAACTGCTGCTGTGCCGGCCCGATTTCATCGTCAATGTGCTGACGCAGGATCAGATTGCCTTATCGGATGCCTTTAGCGGCAAGGTGTCGCCGGAAGAGCGCTTCCGCGACGGTCAATGGCAGCGCCACGACAATGGCGTTCTCTATCTGCCCACGGCCCATGCCGCGATCGCCTGCCGCCGGGTCGCGGCCATGCCTTATGGAACCCATACCGTCTTCATCGGGCAGGTTGTTTCGGCCGATGTCAGCGAGGCGACACGGCCGCTGCTTTACGAAAATGCCCAATATTGCGCGGCAAGCCCCTCGCACGAACCCGCCTGATTTTCCGCGATCAGAGCATTCCCGCAAGGAGACAATCATGAACGATATGAGCCATGCGCCGCTGCCGGCGCAAACGAACCCGCGTGCCCGCCTCGCAGGCCGCGTTACCGGCATAGCCGATCTTTTCCGGGCGAGCGCCAGGCAGACGGAAGAAGCCCGGCGCGTTCCGGCCAGCCACATCGAGGCGCTGCGCGGCATCGGTTATTTCGATATCGTCAAGCCCCGCGCCTTCGGCGGCAAGGGCGGAGATTTCGCCGAGCTGGTCGAGGCTAATATCGAGCTTTCGGCCGCCTGTGCGTCGACCGGCTGGGTTGCCGGCCTGCTGTCGGCCCATCAATGGCTGTTGGCGATGTTTCCGGAAGAGGCGCAGGCCGATGTCTGGGGTGAAAACCCCGATGCACTGCTGTGCGGTTCCTATGCGCCGGTGAAGATGGCGGAGCTTGCCGATGGCGGTTACCGCCTGAGCGGCAAATGGGCCTTCGCTTCAGGCTGTGAGAACGCGCAATGGTCCCTCTGCGCCGCCATCCTGCCGCCGCAGGGCGAGGGAAAGCCGGTTCCGGCCTTCCTGCTCGTTCCCGCCGGGCAATATGTGATTGAGGACACCTGGCACGTGGTGGGCCTGGCCGGCACGGGTTCCAAGACGCTCGTTCTCGATGATGTCTTTATTCCCAAACACCGGGTTCTGACCTTCCCCGACGCCACCAGTGGCAAGACGCCCGGCGGGCATTATTATGCGGAGGAAGGCCTGTTCAACATGCCGCTTCTGACCGGCATTCCCTCCTGTCTCGCGGCGGCAGGCGTCGGTGCTGCCAGGGGCGCGCTTGCCGCCTATGTCGATCACGTCGGCGGCCGGGTGACGCGCGGTGCGGTGGCGGGCGGCAATAATCGCATGGCCGAATTTCCAACCATCCAGCTGCGTGTCGCGGAAGCAGCGGCGAGCGTCGATGCGGCGTGCGAAATATTGCTGCGCGATGTCGCCCGGGCGCAGGCGCTTTCGCAGGCGAGGATCGGAGGTCGGGCGGAGTTTACCGTGGACGACCGCCTTCTCAGCCGCCGCGGCCAGTCCTTTGCGGTGTCTCTCGCCCTGCGCGCCGTGCAGGCGCTCAACGACTCCACCGGCGGCGTCGGGCTCGATCTTTCCAACCCGGTGCAGCGGGCGTGGCGCGATGCCAATGCGGTCGGCCGCCATATCAGCATGAACTGGGACGCCGTCGGCACCATGATCGGTCAGGGCATGCTCGGGCTGGAACCCAAGGGCCAATATTGATCGCTTCGCAGGCGGCAAATCATACAGTGAATTCGGAGGAAATAACATGCAAGGCAAGGTCGCTCTCGAGGAGCATTTCGCAATCCCGGAAACACTTCAGGACTCGGCCGGGTTCGTACCCGGGGACTACTGGAAGGAATTGCAGCATCGCCTGCTCGACATTCAGGATACGCGCCTGAAGCTGATGGATGCTCATGGCATCGAAACCATGATACTGTCGCTCAATGCCCCTGCGGTGCAGGCTATTCCAGACCGCAAGAAGGCGATCGAGATCGCGCGACGCGCCAATGATGTGCTCGCCGAAGAATGCGCCAAGCGGCCGGACCGCTTTCTCGCTTTCGCAGCTTTGCCTTTGCAGGACCCGGATGCGGCAACGGAGGAATTGCAGCGTTGCGTCAACGATCTCGGTTTCGTCGGCGCGCTCGTCAACGGTTTCAGCCAGGAGGGTGACGGGCAGACGCCGCTTTATTACGATCTGCCGCAATATCGCCCGTTCTGGGGTGAAGTCGAAAAGCTCGACGTGCCTTTCTACCTGCATCCGCGCAATCCGCTGCCGCAGGACTCTCGCATCTATGACGGCCATCCCTGGCTGCTCGGCCCCACCTGGGCTTTCGCGCAGGAAACGGCGGTCCATGCGCTGCGTCTCATGGCCTCAGGCCTGTTTGACGAATATCCGCGTCTCAACATCATTCTCGGCCATATGGGCGAGGGCCTGCCTTACATGATGTGGCGCATCGACCATCGTAATGCCTGGGTGAAGCTGCCGCCGCGTTATCCGGCCAAGCGCCGTTTCGTGGATTATTTCAACGAGAATTTCCACATCACCACCTCGGGCAACTTCCGCACCCAGACGCTGATCGACGCCATTCTGGAAATCGGCGCCGACCGCATTCTATTTTCCACGGACTGGCCCTTCGAGAATATCGACCACGCCTCCGACTGGTTCAACGCGACGACCATTGCCGAGGCCGACCGCGTGAAGATCGGCCGCACCAATGCGCGCCGCCTGTTCAAACTCGACGGGAACTGATCCATGCAGCCGTTCGTCTACACGGCCGCGCCCGCCCGCATCGTTTTCGGCGCGGGCAGCTCGGCGGCCGTGGCGGAGGAAATCCGCCGCCTTGGCCTGTCGCGGGCGCTGGTGCTTTCCACACCGCAGCAGAAGGGTGACGCTGAGGCGCTTGCCGCCCGCCTCGGCCCGTTTGCGGCCGGTGTCTTTTCCGGTGCGACCATGCATACGCCGGTCGAGGTGACGAAAAATGCGGTCGAGGCGTATCGCGATGCCGGGGCGGATTGCGTGGTCTCTTTGGGTGGCGGTTCCACCACGGGTCTCGGCAAGGCGATTGCGCTGCGCACGGACGCGCCGCAGATCGTCATTCCGACCACCTATGCCGGCTCCGAGGTGACGCCCATTCTCGGCCAGACGGAAAACGGCGTGAAGACCACAATGCGCGGACCGGAAATCCTGCCGGAGGTGGTGGTTTACGATGCTGAACTGACGCTCGGACTGCCTGTCGCCATCAGCATGACGAGCGGGCTGAACGCCATGGCGCATGCGGCGGAGGCGCTTTATGCGCAGGACCGCAATCCCATCGCCAGCCTGATGGCGGTCGAGGGGTTGCGGGCGATGATTGAGGCGCTTCCCGGCGTGAAGGCTGGGCCGCGGGATATCGAGGCACGCGAGACCGCGCTTTATGGTGCGTGGCTGTGCGGCTCGGTGCTTGGCGCCGTCGGCATGTCGTTGCATCACAAGCTTTGCCACACGCTGGGCGGCAGTCTCGATCTGCCACATGCGGAAACCCATGCGGTGCTTCTGCCGCATACCATCGCCTATGTGGAACAGGCGGTGCCGGATCTGCTCGCGCCGCTCGCCGCTCTTGTCGGCGGAAGGGCAGGGGCTGGACTTTATGATTTTGCCGCCCGGCTTGGCGCGCCGGCAAGCCTTACGGCTCTGGGGGTTCGGTCGGACAATCTCGACCCCATGGCGGAGCTGGCCACTGCCAACCCCTACTGGTGCCCGCGGCCAATCGAAAAAACTGCGATCCGCGACCTTTTGCAACGCGCCTTCGAGGGCGCGCGGCCGGAGTAACGGGAGGAGGAGACGATGGATATGAAGATGAGCAATGATGACGGCTACTTCATCGAGGAGCGCTCGGCTGAAACCGTGATCGCGCGGATGCGCGATTGTGACGATCCGCGCCTGAAGGAAATCATGGCGGTCGTAACACGCAAGCTGCATGAGGCGGTGAAGGAAATCGAACCGACCGAGGAGGAGTGGATGAAGGCCATTCATTTCCTCACCGAGGTCGGCCAGATCTGCAATGAATGGCGGCAGGAATGGATCCTTTTCTCCGATATTCTCGGCGTCTCCATGCTGGTTGACGCCATCAACCATCGCAAGCCGAGCGGTGCGTCGGAATCGACCGTTCTCGGCCCCTTCCATGTGGCCGATGCGCCGGAAATGCCGATGGGTGCAAACATCTGCCTCGATGGCAAGGGCGAGGATATGGTGGTCACCGGCCGCATCCTCGATATCGAGGGCTCGCCGGTCGCCGACGCGCGCATCGATGTCTGGCAAGCCAATGACGAAGGTTTTTACGATGTGCAGCAGAAGGGCATCCAGCCCGATTTCAACCTGCGCGGCGTCTTCATCACCGGCGAGGACGGGCGCTACTGGTTCCGGGCCGCCAAGCCGAAATATTATCCGATCCCGGATGACGGTCCGGTCGGGCAGTTGTTGCGCGCCATGGGGCGGCATCCCTACCGGCCGGCGCACTTGCATTAT
This sequence comes from Agrobacterium sp. B1(2019), assembly GCF_008274755.1. NCBI lineage: Bacteria > Pseudomonadati > Pseudomonadota > Alphaproteobacteria > Hyphomicrobiales > Rhizobiaceae > Agrobacterium > Agrobacterium sp. B1(2019). The sequence continues at coordinate 133,523 of NZ_VTPB01000001.1, forward strand.
ATCGTCTCGGCGGAAGGCTTTACCACGCTCGTCACGCATATCTTCGATCCCGATGACCCCTATATCCGTTCGGATGCGGTCTTCGGCGTAAAAGAAAGCCTGCTTGCCGATTTCCAGCGGGTTGACGATGCGCGGAAGGCGAAAGAACTGGGTTTTACCAACGATTGGTTCTGGTCGGTGAACCATGATTTCGTACTTGCCCGATGAGCGGCCCGAGAAACCCAACACGGCTTTACGTGCGTTTCGCCGAAAGCGATCCCGCTATGGCTTCGCAACGTGCAGCCCATCTGGACGCCCACAAGGCCCACCTGCGCAATGGCGACGCGATGGCTGACGGTTTTAGAATTCTCGCTTCCGGCCCAATGAGCGCCGTTTCCGGCGTCTCATCGGCCGCGCTTGTCATTGCCGAAGCTCTCTCGATCGAAGACTTCATCGCTTTCAGCGAGGCCGACCCCTTCGTCATTCACGGTGTCTATAACCGGATTCGTATTTTGAACTGGACGCCGACGCTGTCGACGATTTCCGGGCTGGAGGCCGGCTAAAATTTCGTCGGCGCGGTGCGCTTGGCAGCGGATAATATTTCATTTGCAATTTTTGCAAATGCAACATTTAATCGAAGGCGGGTGATACTGGCGATATGTGGCTTGACGGGAGCGAGATACATATCAGGGTGGAGCAAGCCGGGCACTCACGGAGGATATCGCAGGAACGGCAATACGCTTATCCATTCCGGGTGGCGCGTTCATGCGTGAAAGGGAGGAAGATGTCCACGAATTATCTGAGCGCCGCGTCAGTGCGGACGAAGAACCCGGCCGGCGTTATCGCGACATGCGGCCTGATGATCATGTTTGATGGTTACGATCTTGTCGTTTATGGCGCCGTCGCACCGGCGCTGTTGAAAGAAAGCGCGTGGGCGCTCAATCCGGCGATGGTCGGGCGGGCTGCCGCGTTGACGCTGGTGGGCATGTTGCTCGGCGCGCTTTTTGCCGGCACCATGGCCGACCGCATCGGCCGCCGCAAGGTGGTTCTTCTCAGCCTCGCCGGCTTTTCGGCGATGATGATCGCCTCGGCCATGACGCCGAATTTTCTCGCCTTCGAAATCACGCGCTTCTTCGCCGGTCTCGGGCTTGGCGCGCTGTTGCCGACGGTCACCGCGCTGGTGCTGGAGTTTTCGCCGCCGCATCGCAGGGCGCAAGCCAACTCCCTGTCTTTCCTCGGTTATCTTATTGGCGGCATCATTTCCGGCGTCATGGGCATCCTTCTTCTGGAGACCTACGGCTGGCGGCCCCTGATGTTGATCGGCGGCCTGCCGCTTATTCTTCTGCCGATTTTCATGCGGTTTCTGCCGGAATCGCCGGAATGGCTGGCAAGCAAGGGCCGGCAGGCGGAGGCTGATGGCATTTGCGACAGCTATGGCCTGCAACGCATCGTGCCGCATGCGAAAATTCAAAAGGGCGGCGTCGGCGCATTGTTTTCGGAAGGCCGGATGCTCTCGACGCTGAATGCCTGGGGCATCCACTTCTGCTCGCTGCTTCTCACCTTCGGCATGGTCAACTGGCTGCCCACCATCATGAACAGGATGGGTTATGACATCAGTTCCGCGCTCAGCTTTTCCGTCATGCTCAATGTCGGGGCCGCGGTCGGTATCCTCATCGGCGGGCGATTTGCGGATAAGGGGAACGTCAAGGTGGTCGTGGCGATCCTGTTTGCCATCGGCGCCGCCTCGATCTTTGCCCTGACGGTGAACAAGGGTCCGCTTCTTTATGCCTTCGTCGCCCTTGCGGGTGCGGGCACCATCGGAACGCAGATCCTCGCCAATGTTCTGGTCGGGCGGCTTTATCCCGTCCATATTCGCGGTACGGGTCTCGGCTTTTCGCTGGCGGTCGGGCGGCTTGGCGGCATTGCCGGCCCGATGATCGGCGGCCTTGTGCTGCAGCGGGGTCTGGCGCCGGAGTGGAACTTCTATATTTTCGGCTCCGTCGCACTTGTGGGGCTGATGCTGACGGTATTGACCCTGCTTTACCGCACCTCCGGTGATGCGCGGGCTTGATGAATGAAACGGCCGGCCACGGAGGACTGAACTCTGCGGCCGGACCATTTCCGGTAACGCTACCGAGCGATTTTACGCCCGGAAGCATCATGCCTTACGGGACACCGGCGCTATTGTCGCCATCTGCTGCAACGTCCGCTCGTTGATGCGTTTGGCCCGCGCCAGCGCATCGTGGCGATCTTCCGGCAGTGTATAGGTCATATAGGACAGCGAGGTTTCGAGGTCGTTGTTGTTATGTCCGAGAATGGCGGCGAAATAGCTGTTCTTGGTGACGTGCGGCGGCGCAAAATTGTGAAAGGCCACCTCGGCATAGAGATGCCGCAGGCCATAGGGCTTGGGAAGCTCTTCCTTCGGCCAGAGATCCTCGAACAGGTTAAAAACCGTGTCCCGGAGCAGCAGGCGGGTTTCCGATGAGAAATCGTCAATCGACATGCCGCGCCACATTTTTCCCTGCCCGCTTTCGCGCAGGCGCTTATAGGCGGCAAGAATGGTTTGCGAGCGGGCAAGCACCGGGATTTCATAGGTAATACCGTATTTCGTTCCTTCGCCCTGTTTCGTCTTGGCCTGGCCGTTGAACAGGAGGCTCCATTTGGAGACGCCCTTGCCATAGGGGGCAGGCGAAAACTCCGCCTGGGTAAAGACTTCGTAGGGGCGACGTCCGGTCATGCCGATCAGGCCGATGCCGATCATCAGGGGATCGGCCGACAGCAGCTTGTCGGCGCAGATTTTCAAAACCTGCCGGTAGTTCTCGAAGGTGATCAGCGCGCCGTGCTTCCTGGCGATCTTTTCCATCTTCACCCGCCGTGCATCGTCATACATCGCCGCGTCGCCGGTGGCGATCTTCAGCATTGGATGGTCGTCGCCGAAGGCCTCGCGGATGGCGTTGCGATATTTGGTGATGTAGGAGATGATCGTTGTCTGGGCCCTGCCCTTCATGGTGCTGATTTCAGCGTTCCACAGGGTCTGCATCTCTTCTTTCGTTCCCATGCCGTTCATCGCCGAAATGAAATCCGCGATGCGCAGCAGAACGGTCGGCTTGCGACCGGCGGTATTGAACTCCGCCCGTTCGATTTTCTCGACGATGGACGTCGCCACACCGGTCTTCGTATAGTCGGCCCGCGCAATATAGGTGTTCAGCCGCTCGCGCAGCTTCTTCATGTTGCAGATGGCAAGCGGCGTGCTCTTCGGCCCGAACTCGGCCTTTAGCGCATTGCGATATTTCATGATGTAGAGTTCGAGCGTCTTTTCGGTGCGGCCATTGTCGAAATGGTAGCGGACCTCGGCATCCCACAGGTCGCGGATTTTTCTGTTGCGCAGGGTCTCATCGCTTTTCATCGCCTCTTTGACCTGGCCGACGAAATGATCGATGCGTTCCACGAGGACTGGTGTTTTCGTCTTTCGCTTTAAAGCGGGCATGCGGCGGCTCCCTGAACCCGTCCGGAAATACAAAATCCATGGTTGGCGATCAACAGCAGCACGGTTGCGGAAATGTGATGAACATCCACTGCAGGCCGGTTTCTTTTGAATAATAGTTTAGGCGATTCCGCAAGCACGGCCGCGACGCGAAGACGCGTCGTCGATGCGTTCGCCGTCAAAGATTATCCGAGATGTGGAATATCGGCCTGTGGTGATGCAGGCTATTTCGGCAGCCGGGTCTTCAGCGATGTCACGATACGCTTGGCCAGCCCCTCATAGTCCTCGTCAAAATGGTGGCCGCCCTCGATGCCGACCGCTTCCACGCCCTTGGTTTTCAGGCCGGGGCAGGGGTCTTCATCTTCTTCTTCCGTGCCATAGATGCATTGCACCAGCTTCGGATCGATCTTGGCGATGTCGTCCACCGTCTTGCCGCCCTTGCCTTCACCGGCAACGCCAAGCCAGCCTTCGACGGAAATCTCGAAATCCACTTCGGTCGAAAGTCCCATCAGGGTCAGTTGCACGACATGCGACTTGTCGCGGTCAGGCAGCAGATTATAGGTGGCGGGAAGAATATCGGCGCCGAAGGAATAGCCGATCAACACCACATTGCGGACTTTCCATTCCTTGCGATAGGTGTCGATGATGCGCCCGAGATCTGTGGCGACTTCCTGCGGTTTCTTTTCCTTCCAGAAATAGCGGAGCGAATCGACGCCGATGACGGGTATGCCTTCCTTCTGGAAGGCGCCGCCCACTTCCTCATCGAGATCGCGCCAGCCGCCGTCGCCGGAATAGATCACCGCCATGGTGTCCATCACCGGGCTGGTTTCCAGAACCTTGATCGGCAGACCGAGCGGGCTGTCGGTGTCGCCTGCGGCGTCGATCTGGTCGGATAGCGTCTGGGTCAGAACCTCGTCCGCCTTGTCTTCCACATCCGTCACGTCGATATCGGGATGCAGCTTGACGAGCGCATTGACGTGGTCGCGGCCCTTCTGATCCGCGGCAGGCGTGAACAGCACGCTGACGGGGGCGGGCAGCGGGCCGTCGGTCAGGCCATAGACCGTTTCGCCATCCGCCTTGTCCTTGGTGGCGGGGGTGCAGAGGATTTTCTCAAGCGGCAGGCCGGCCTTGGGGTCAACGGCGATGGCTTCGCGGACGGTGGAGACGGGGCTCTGCGCAATCATCGCCAGCGCCAGCGTTCCGCCCTTGCCGATGCCGGTGAGGATGGGCTGGCGATAGCTGCTCGTGCCGGCTGTGCGTTGAATTTGCTGCGAGAGCGACTCGATGTCCGAGATCATATAGATGCACTCGTCGTCATCGGCCTCGAGCGCCTTCAGATATTCCTTGAAGTCGACGCCGACCACGGCGGCGCCCTTTTCCACCAGCGCCTTGGCGCGGGTCTCATCGGCGGCCGTCCATCCGTCCGCGTCGGAAATCAGGAAGACGCTGGCGAGAATTTCGCCATCCGGCACCATGATGTGCTCGGCGGGGATCATGCCGGTCTCGTAAGCGGGCTTGTCCTCAGCAAAAACTGCGGTGGAGGCAAACAGGGCGGAGGCGGCAAGGACCGCTTTCAACACGCTGGATTTTCTCATTTTCCGATTACTCCTCTGACGCCGCCGCTAATCAGAACCGTCGCGTCCATCAGCGCCAGAGCGGCGTCTGCGCCATTCTGCACGGCGAGGTAACGCGGTTCCCATTTCGGGTGGAACTTTGCCTTGAAGGCGCGAAGTCCCTTGAAGTTGTAGAAACGTTCGCCGTGTTCGAACAGCGTGCTGCCGATGCGGTCCCAGACGGGGGCGGCGTCGCGTTTCGACATGCCGGACATGGGGGCCATGCCGAGATTGAAGCTCGCATAGCCTGCCTCGCGCAGATATTGCATGATGCTGACGAAGAGAAAATCCATCGAGCCACGCGGCGCATCCGGCGAAAAACGCATGAGGTCGACGGTGGCTTCCTTTTTCGTGTCCGTCACCATGAGATTGGCGAAGGCGGTGATCTTTCCATCCTTGCGCAGCACGGCGACGGGTTGAGACAGGATGTATTCCGGCTCGAAAGCACCAAGCGAGAAGCGCTTTTCCCGGGTATTGTGGTGGGCAAGCCAGCCGTCGGAGACCTGTTTCAACTCATCCATAATATCCGCCACCTGCGCTTGCTCGACCACCTCGAAGGTCAGTCCGTCGCGCGCGCCGCGGCTCAGCGACTGGCGAAGATTGGCGAGCTTTCCGCCCTTCAGTTCGAATGCGGTGAGATCGACCAATGCCAGTTCGCCGAGCTTGAAGGCGCGCAGGCCCGCATCGGCGCAATGGGAGAGGAGAAAAGGCGAAATCTGGTAGAAGGCGGCGCGCGCGCCGGCACCACGGGCGGCTTCCACGAATTGCCAGACCAGATCGGGGAAATCATTCTCGTCACCGACCGGATCAGCGAAAGCGATCCATGAGCGGCCCTGAATCCCATACATGATGAAGGCGTTGCCGTTTTCCGAAAACATTACGTGTTTGTCGCCCATGCGCACCAGATTGGCGTCGGCCGCATCCTGCGTCATGACGATACCGGTCGCTCTCGTGACGTCGTCGGCCTTGATGGCCTCCGGCCTGAAGGCCACCGGCCGCATCAGGCTGAAGATGGCTATGGTGGAGGAGGCGAGCACGAGGCCTAAAAGGGCGCGCAATCCGCGCGGCGCTTCCTCGGAGAATTCGAACTGCCACCATAATGTCTGGCTGTAATCCGTATCGCGATAGACGAAGAGCAGGATTGTCGCCGCGCCCGCAATGATCACGGCCATGGCGGCGAGCCAGCTTGGCCCCAACGCCTGCTTCACCAGCGAGGCATGGCGGTTGAAGCTGCGCATATTGACGGAAAGGGCCACGATGAAGACGCCGAGGATGGCGGCTTCGAACACGGCGATGGCCTTGACGAGCGAGAGGACCAGCGCCAGCGAGGCGGCTACCAGCGCAATCCACCACGCGCCGTCCAGCCGCTGCCCGAGGCCGCGCGAGGCGACGACAAGTACGAGGCCGAGAATGCTTGTCAGAAAATGCGCGGCCTCGACGATGGGAAGCGGCACGAAATTGGAGAGGAAATCCAGATTGCTGTCCGGTGTCGGCGTCACGCTCGAAAAGATCAGCATGGCACCGAGGATCATCGCGAAGGTCGATAACAGCGGCGGCGCGAGCCTGACGGCAAGCTGGCTGATATCGGAGACAACAGGCTTTGCCGCGAACTGCTTCATCTCCGAGACGAGCATGACCAGAATGGCCACTACCAGCGGCAGCACGTGATAGATCACGCGGTAGAGAACGAGGCTGCCGAGCAGCTGATCGACGCTGATGGCGTTGCCAAGCCCCGCAACCATGACGGTTTCGAAGACGCCGAGGCCGGCGGGCACATGGCTGAGGACGCCAAGGCCGACGGCGGTGGCGTAGATGGCGAAAAATGTCGGCCAGCCGAGATGTGTGTCGGGCAGGAGGACATAAAGCACGGAAGCGGAAGCGGCGATATCGAAGGCGGAGACGAGGAATTGCCGCGATGATGTCCGGCTGTCCGGAAGGCGCAGACGCCATGCGCCGAGCCGGATGACGCGCCCGTTGCGCCCGACAAAGGCCGCCGCCACGAGAACCGCGATTATGGCAAGCGCCGCACCTCTGAGGATAGCGGCATCGACGTCGATGATGGCGGCGATGCGCGGCGCGACGATGAAGGTGGAGATGGCGCTGACCGAAAGCAGCCCAAGCCCGAAGGACAGCGTGATGAAGGCGATGACGCGGGCGATTTCACCCGGTGAAAGACCTAGCCGGGAATAGGCGCGAAAGCGGATCGCACCACCGCTCAAGGGGCCGAAACCGGCGGTATTGCCAATGGCATAGGCCGCAAACGCTGTTGCCGCCATGGGCGGAAAGGGCAGCTTGCGCCCGATATATTCGATGGCATTGGCGTCGTAGAATATCAGCGCCAGAAAGCTGAGCCCGGTGAAGACGATGGCAAGCAGCACCGCCGACGCCGAGGTCTGCGTCAGCGCATCGATGACGTCGTCATAACGGACTTCGGAGGTCAGGTGATAGATGGCGAACGTCATCATCACGAAAACCAGCGTGATGGCGATCGCGGTCAGATAGGGGCGGTTTCTGGCAAAAAAGCTTTCAACCGCAGATTCCGTAACATCGGTTTGTGTAATTTCGCTCTTGTCTGCCATTTATTTTGCCCAGCGCCAGTTCCTGTTGGCGAACCACAGGATTGTGTCGCTAATTCGTTGCGGTTGAGGAAATGTGATTAGCAGAAAAGCATGAAGTGTCGATGTGAACTTTGTCGCCGGTTATTCGGGAATAACCGGCAGTTTAATCGCGCAAATACAACTGAAGAATGCAATATTTTGGAGATCGTTCCCAAAGGGACAAAATTGACCGCGGCGGTTGCCTGGTGGCGGTGTTTGATGCCATTACACGCTCCTTTTGATTGAAGGAGATGCAGATGAATACGCCATCAAGAATAGCGCTTTCGCTGGTTGTCGCCCTCGTGGCGGGCGGCGGATACATGGCGGTGGACAAGATGCGCGGCGCCGAATGGGTCGTTTCGCCGCAGCAGATTGCGGAGGCCAAGGCGAAAGGGCAGATGGGTTATGAATCCCGTCCGGGTACCGTGACCGTGTTGCCGATCCGCAGCGAGACGGCGGATGTACTGCCGATGAAATGGGCGATGATCGGTGTCGTCGCCGGGCTTCTGGCCTTCCGGGCAAGCGGCAGGAAAAAAGCGGCAAAGGCTTAACGGCCTGCCGCTTGATGTCTCCGGCGTCCTGCGCCGGAGATGCACTTGATGGGAGGTCTTACGCGCCCCAGGTCTTTTCCAGCATGCGAATCCAGTTGCCGTGGCAGATTTTGGCAAGCGCCTCGTCGTCATAACCACCCTTGCGCAGGGCTTCGACCAGCAATTGCAGGTCGGCCGCATCCTTCATGGCGGCGGGAATGGTGGTGCCATCGAAATCCGAACCGAGCGCGACGTGGTCGATGCCGATGCGGTTGACGATATAGTCCACATGGCGGACGAGTTCGTTGAGATCGGTATCCGGGTTCTTCACGCCGTCCTGGCGCAGGAACAGAACGCCGAAATTGATGCCGGCAAGGCCGCCCGTGTCGCGGATGGCATCAAGCTGGCGATCCGTCAGGTTGCGGCTGTGATTGCAAAGCGCATAGGCGTTGGAGTGCGACGCCACCAGCGGCGCGTCGGAAATCCCGGCAATGTCCCAGAAACCCTGCTCGTTCATGTGCGACAGGTCGACCATGATCTTCAGCTCGTTGCATGTCTTTATCAGCCGCTTGCCGGCATCGGTCAGACCGGGGCCGATATCCGGCGTCGAGGGGAAACGGAACGGAACGCCGTAAGCGAAGATGTTCGGGCGGCTCCAGACCGGCCCAAGCGTGCGCAGGCCCGCTTCATAGAGAACGTAGAGCGCATCCAGATCGGCGCCGATCGCCTCCGCACCTTCGATATGAAAGACGGAGGCGAAAGCGCCTTTCGTCATGGCGTCGCGGATATCGGCGGCCGTGCGGCACACCTTCAGTGCTCCCTTCGACTGCGTCTCGGCCCGCAGCAGAAGGCCGGCCATGGCGAGCGTCGCCTTCAGCGCATCCGCCTCGGCAGGCGTCGGGTAATCGCCGTTGGCGTCCTTGTCCATGCTGGGCGAAGGCACATAGGCGGCGCAGAGGCCACCGGCCAGCCCGCCTTTCTTGGCGCGCGGCAGGTCGATGTGGCCGACGGTATCGCCTTCGATGAGAAGCGTTTCGGGGGAAGCCTTGCCCGATCGCCATAACCGCAGAAGCACGTCGTTGTGGCCGTCGAAGACGGGTACGGTTTTTTGATCGGTCATGGTCATTCACCTTCGGATAGGGGGAGGGCGCGGACGCGCGTCCATCAGACTTTTGTGAATTGGTAGAGGAAAGGTCAAGGCGGGGGCAAATGCAATCCGTGCATAGGCTCTGCCAAATTTGGAATTGGTCGGGCCTCGTTTGCTCGTGGTAATCGCGGGAAAACATAAAAAAAATGACTGGATTGGGGCAAACCCAATGTTTTCCGAAAAATAAGGTCCGAAAGGGGATTTTCGATGATTTCAAGACGCAACCTGCTGATCGCCGGCGCTGCCGTTCCGTTCCTGTCCTATGCGCGCATTCCGGCCTTTGCCGCGACGCCCAAGGATATTCTGGTGGTCGCCCAGCAGCTGGACAATATGACGAGCCTTGACCCGCATGAAGGTTTCGAAGCCGTCGGCGGTGAAATCATCTCCAACATGTATCAGAAGCTGGTGCGTGCAAACCGTGAGGATTCCACCAAGGTCGATCCGGTTATCGCGAAATCCTGGGAAGCCGATGCGGACGGCAAGGTTTTTACCTTCACGATCGGTGACGATGCGACTTTCTCCAGCGGTGCGAAAGTCACGGCGGAAGACGTTGCCTTCTCGCTGCAGCGCGCCATCAAGATGAACAAGAGCCCGGCCTTCATCATCGGCCAGTTCGGCTTCACGCCTGAAAATGCCGAGACGACCATCGTTGCCGCCGACGACAAGACGGTAAAGCTGACGACGGCCAAGCCGACCGCCATCTCCTTCCTGCTCTATTGCCTCTCCGCCAATATCGGCGCGATCGTTGAGAAGAAGGCTGTCCTTGCCAATGCGTCCGGCGAAGACCTCGGCAATGGCTGGCTGCAGAAGAACAGCGCCGGTTCCGGCGATTTCATGCTGCAGGCCTGGAAGCCCAGCGAAAGCGTCGCGCTGACGGTCAACCCGAATGGTCCCTACAAGGGCAATATCAAGCGCATCGTGCTGCGCCATGTTACCGATCCGTCTTCTCAGCTTTTGATGTTGCAGAAGGGCGATATCGACATTGCCCGTGACCTGACGTCGGAGCAGCTGCGGACCGTCAAGGACGACGCCAATATTGAGCTGCAGCGCAAGTCCATCGCCTCGCTGGTGCTGATCTCTCTCAACCAGGGCAATGAAAACCTTGCCAAGCCGCAGGTCTGGCAGGCCATCAAGTGGGCGCTGGACTATAAGGGCATGCAGGAAAACATCGTGCCGCTGACGCACGAAATCCACCAGAGCTTCGAGCCGAAGGGCTTCCCCGGCGCCGTCAACGACACGCCGTTCCAGCGCGATGTCGAAAAGGCCAAGGCATTGATGGCCGAAGCCGGCCTTGCCGATGGTTTCGAGATCACCATGGATCACTATTCCGCCCAGCCTTACCCGGATCTGGCACAGGCGATCCAGGCGAACCTTGCCGATATCGGCATCAAGGTGCGTCTGCAATCGGCAGAGAACCGCCAGGTTCTGACCAAGATGCGCGCCCGCGAACACCAGATGGCGCTTTCGGCCTGGGGCACGGATTATTTCGATCCGCATTCCAACGCCGATGTCTTCAACATCAACAAGGACAATGGCGACGACGCCAAGTCGAAGCCCTTCCTGTGGCGTTCGCGTTTCAAGAACGACGACTTCGCCGCCAAGGCCGAAGCCGCGCGTGACGAGAAGGATCCGGCAAAGCGCGTGGAGCTTTATGAAGCCCTGCAGCGCGAGCACATGGAGAACAGCCCCTTCGTGTTCATGTTCCAGACCACCAAGACGGCTGCCTTCCGCAAGGGCGTTTCCGGTTTCGAACTCGGCGTTCTTTCCGAAGGCAATTCCTACCACGATGCGAAGAAAGCGTGACATTGAACAAGCGCGTTAAAAGCATATCGTCTATACTGAGCAGCGTCCTCCTGACGCTGTTCGGTTTGATGATCATCACCTTCATGATCGGGCGGGTAATGCCCGTCGATCCCGTCATCGCGGCGGTCGGCGATAACGCGCCCGAAGACGTCATCGTGCGGGTGCGGGCCGAAATGGGTCTCGACCAACCGCTGGTCGTGCAGTTCTTCCATTATGTCTCGCAGGTTCTGCATGGCGATTTCGGCAATTCGATACTGACCCGCAATCCGGTCTGGATCGATATCAAGCGTGTTTTCCCCGCTACGTTCGAACTTGCTACCGCAGCCCTCATCCTTGCCGCTCTCATCGGCATTCCGCTCGGTGTCTGGGCCGCCGTGAAGCAGGGCAAGATCACCGATCAGGTTATCCGCGTCGTCTGCCTTGCCGGCCATTCCGTGCCTGTTTTCATGCTGGCGCTGATTTCGCTGCTCGTGTTTTACGCCACCCTTGGCGTCGCGCCGGGACCGGGCCGGCAGGACATCATCTATGACGGCATGATCACGCAGGTCACCGGCCTGATGACGGTCGACACGCTGCTTGCGGGCGACTGGGACGCCTTTTACGACGCCATCGCCCACATGGTGCAGCCTGTCTGCATTCTCGCCTATTTCAGCATGGCCTATATCACCCGCATGACGCGTGCCTTCATGATCGACGCACTGAAGGGTGAATATGTCATCACCGCCCGCGCCAAGGGGCTTTCGGCCAGGACCGTCATCTGGGGACACGCCTTCCCGACGGTCGCCGTGCAGCTCGTCACGGTTCTCGCGCTCACCTATGCCGGCCTTCTCGAAGGCGCCGTGGTGACGGAAACCGTCTTCAGCTGGCCGGGCCTTGGCCAATATCTCACTGTCTCGCTCATGAACGCGGACATGAACCCCGTCGTCGGAGCAACCCTGTTGATCGGCTTCATCTATGTCGCCCTCAACCTGCTCGCAGACGTGCTTTACAGAGTTATGGATCCTCGCGTTCGATGATGTTAGCTAATTTCAGAAACTGGGCGCTGGATGAGACGCCGCATTCGCGAACACAGGCTGCCTGGGGCAACCGGTATCGCATCTGGCTCAACCTCAAGTCCAACCCGCTGGCGGTGATCGGTCTGACGATCATCGTTCTCTTCATCGCGCTGTCGCTGCTGGCGCCACTGCTTGCCCCTTACGATCCGGCGACGCAGAACCTCGGCAACCGTCTGGCGTTTCCGAGCGCCGAACACTGGTTCGGCACGGATGAGCTTGGTCGCGACATTCTTTCGCGCATTCTCTATGGCGGCCGCGTCACGCTCGGCATGGTCATTGCCGTCGTCGTTCTCGTGGCACCCATCGGTCTCGCCATCGGCTGCATCGCCGGTTATTTCGGCGGCATCGTCGACACGGTGCTGATGCGGGTGACGGATGTGTTCCTGGCCTTCCCCCGCCTCATTCTGGCGCTGGCCTTTGTCGCGGCGCTGAAGCCGGGTGTCGAAAGCGCCATTCTCGCCATCGCGCTCACCGCATGGCCACCCTATGCGCGTCTTGCCCGCGCCGAAACCATGACGGTTCGCGGCAGCGATTTCGTCGCGGCCTATCGGCTGACCGGTGCTTCCGCCTGGCGCATCATTGCGCGGCATATTGCACCGCTCTGCGTGCCGAGTCTTATCGTGCGCATCACGCTCGATATGAGTTCGATCATCATCACCGCGGCAAGCCTCGGCTTCCTCGGCATGGGTGCGCAGCCGCCGTCGCCGGAATGGGGTGCGATGATCGCCACCGCCAAGCGCTTCATCTTCGAACAATGGTGGGTCGCCACCATTCCCGGCATCGCCATCTTCCTCGTTTCGCTCGCCTTCAACTTCCTTGGCGATGGCCTGCGCGACGTTCTCGACCCGAAGGGACATTGAGCCATGCTGGTCGAAATCGACAATCTGAAGATCGCCTTCCAGACCCGCACCAGCCGTTTCGAGGCGGTGCGTGGTGTCTCCATGAAGCTCGGCACTGAAAAGCTCGGCATTGTCGGCGAATCCGGTTCCGGCAAGAGCCTGACGGCGCGTGCGCTGATGAAGCTCCTGCCCTCCAATGCGGATATCCGCGCCGACAGGCTCGCTTTCGATGGTATCGACATACTCTCCGCCAGCGAAAGGCAGATGCGCCAGATCCGTGGCAAGCGGGCCGGTTTCATTCTGCAGGACCCGAAATATTCGCTGAACCCGGTCAAGACCATGGGTGCGCAGATCGCGGAAGCCTGGCGCGCCCATAAGGGCGGCAGCAAGCGTGCGGCCATGGAAGCGGCCATCGCGCTGCTCGATCAGGTGAAAATCCGCAATCCGCGTCAGGTCGCCTCATCCTATGCGCATGAGGTTTCCGGCGGGATGGGCCAGCGCGTGATGATCGCCATGATGCTCGCGCCCGATCCGGAATTGCTGATTGCCGACGAGCCGACCAGCGCGCTCGACGCCACGGTGCAGGCGGAAATCCTGCGGCTGATCGAGGAGCTGGTGTCGGAACGCGGCATGGGCCTCATCCTCATCAGCCACGACCTGCCGCTCGTTTCGCATTTCTGCGATCGTGTTGCCGTCATGTATTCCGGCCGGGTGATGGAGGAACTGAAGGCTTCCGAACTTCTGAAAGCCGAACATCCCTATACAAAGGGACTTCTGAACTGCATTCCCTCGCTGACGCATCCGCGCGAGCGTCTTCCTGTCCTCAACCGTGATGCAGCGTGGTCCAGCCAATGATCGATGTCGAAAACCTCCGTATCAAGTTCGGTGACCGCGAAGTGGTGAAGGGCGTTTCCTTTTCGGTGGAAAAGGGCGGCAGTTTCGGCATTGTTGGCGAAAGCGGCTCGGGCAAGTCCACCATCCTGCGCGCCATGGCCGGCCTCAATGAAAGCTGGGAAGGCCGCATCGCCTTTGCCGGCAAGGATGCACCGCTGCGTCGTACGCCGGAATTCTTCCGGCAGGTGCAGATGGTGTTTCAGGACCCCTACGGGTCGCTGCATCCGCGCCAGACCATCGACCGTATTCTCAGCGAATTGCCGCTGGTGCACGGCATGGACAATATCGAAAAGCGCATCCAGCAGGCTTTGTCCGATGTCGCGCTGCCGCAGGCGGTGCGGTTCCGTTTCCCGCACCAGCTTTCCGGCGGCCAGCGCCAGCGCGTGGCGATTGCCCGTGCACTGATTGCCGACCCGCAGGTGCTGCTGCTCGATGAGCCGACGTCGGCGCTCGATGTTTCGGTGCAGGCGGAAATCCTGAACCTGTTGCAGGACCTGCGTTCCGCGCGCAATCTCACCTATATTCTCGTCAGCCACAATCTGGCTGTCATTGCGCATCTGTGCCCGCAGGTGGGCGTGATGCTGAACGGGGAAATGGTGGAGCAACTGAGCGCGGGTGATCTGCGCGAGGGACGGACGAAACATCCGCATACGGAAGAATTGCGCAGCCTGAGTATCCGGCTGGAAGAACCGGCCTGACGGCCGGTTACCTAGCTTACGTTACATATGGATCGAGCGGGTGCCGCTCGCTTCTTCTCCCCGAGGGGGAGAAGTCCGCGGCAGCGGGATGAGGGGGCAAGCTCTCCGAAATCCGGCAACCTTGCCCCCTCATCCGACCCTTCGGGCCACCTTCTCCCCGGCGAGGAGAAGAAACAAGCGGCGATGGCGGGGCTTTCCGCAACCACCACAGACACGAGACCGAACAATGTCACAGAAACTCGACTGGAACGCCGCATCAACGCTTGCCGAGAGCTTCGTCTCGCAATGGGCGGGCGACGAGCCGGGCGGGGCGGTCATCGGTTTTGATCTTGATGGCATCCGTTTTGCCCATGCGGGCGGCGTCGAAAGCCTTTCGACCTTTGCGCCTTTCACGCCGCAGAGCGTGGTACGTTATGCCTCCGTCACCAAACATGCCTTCTGCGCCATGGTGCTCGCCCATGCCGATCTCATCGGGCTGGACGATCCACTTGGCAAACACCTGCCGGACCTGCAATCGCCTCTGCGCGATGTTACGGTCGGGCAGGCGCTGGATATGAGCGGCGGCCTGCCGGATACGCGCGAGTGCCTCTCTTTGCTTGGCCTTTCTGTCTATACCGAAACGAAAGCCGGACCTCTCCTCGACTATCTCTCTCGACTGACGAGGCTGAATTTTAATGCCGGCACCGAGGTTTCCTATTCCAATACCGGTTATCGTCTGGTGGAAGCGGCGCTGGAGCGCCGGGGTTTCCGTTTCGATGATTTCGTGCAGAAACAGATTTCCGGCCCCTTCGGCGTGTTTCTGAAGGCGCCGGATGTCTGGAACGATCCAGTCGACGGGCTGGTGCCGGGCTACTGGAAAGCCGAAGACAACTGGCAGCTTTCGGCGGCTGGCCTGCATATTTCCGCTTCGGGTAGCCTTGCGGGCAGCGCCGAAGCACTTACTCGTTGGTTGCAGGGTTTGATGCGGGGCGAGGGCAGCTTTGCGGGTGTTCTCGACAGGCTTTCGTCTGAGCGGCCGCTCGCCGACGGACGGATGAGCGACTATGGCCTCGGCCTGCGCTGGTCGCATTTGGGCGAGCGCCGGTTTGTCGGACACGGCGGTTCGCATCCCGGCTACAAGACTTACTTCCTGCTCGACCCTGAAAACGGCACGGGATTCGTCGTGGTATCCAATCGCGAGGATACCAACGGTTTCAAGATCGCGCTGGAAAGCATGGCGACTTTGACCGGTCTGCCTTTGCCCAAACCTGCCGCCAGCCTGCCTGATGGTCTTTATGTGACCGAAAGCGGGCCGTGGTGGCTGGAGATCAAGGGCAGCACCGCCACCTTCATCGATGGCGACGACACGCTTTATGAAGATGTCGATGGTTGGGTTTCTTCCCGTTCCGCTTCATCTCCCATGCGTCTCAGGTTAGACGGCGATGCGATTGTGGGCGAGGCCGGTCATGCCGCGCGCCGCTTCCTGCCTGTTACCGATCACGGCGTCCCGGATGATCTTTCGGGCGCATGGCATTCGGATGAGGGCGCGGAATTTTCGATCGGCGGTTCCTCACTGAATATGGGCATCGGCCCGACCCGCCGCAGCATGCCGCTCAAGGCGCTCGGCAATGGCCGTTTTCTCTTTACGCTCACCGATGGGCCCTGGACGAAGCGGGTCTGCCTCAACCGGCTCAGCAACAACCGGATCGAACTCGTCTCCAGCCGGGCGCGGATGATCGAATATTATCGCAGCCGTTAGGTCGTCCGGCCGATCCGGCGATTTGGCCGCAGCCCTGCGCCTTACAAGAGGGTTTCATTCACGCCTCATTGCACCTAATAAAGACGCTTCTGAATAACCGGAAAGATTTTTTGTTGGGAGTATGAGCCGTGGAAGTCAAATGGCTCGAGGATTTCCTGGCGCTGGCCGGAACGCTCAATTTTTCGAAGGCGGCGGATGAGCGGCATGTGACGCAATCCGCCTTCAGCCGGCGCATCAAGCAGCTGGAAGCCTGGGTGGGCGCGACGCTGGTTGACCGCGCATCCTATCCGTCACGACTGACGGAGGCAGGAGCGAAGTTCGTGCCAGTGGCGCAGGAGACGCTGAAACAGCTCTACCATGCGCGGCGCACCCTGTTGCAGGAAGATGGCGAGGATGCGAAGACCGTACGGCTGACCGCCCTCCATACCCTGTCCTTCACCTTTTTTCCTGACTGGTTGAAACGGGTGAATGACACAGCTGGCCCCCTGTTTTCCGTGCTGCGGCCTGACTCCGGCAGCATGGAGGAAAACCTCAACTCGCTGGTGGACGGGCAGAGCGATTTCCTTCTGACCTATGCCCACCATGAAGTACCGATGCTGCTTGATGCGCAGCTATTCGAATTTCGTGTGCTGGGTGCAGAGAATATAATTCCGGTCTCAGCCCCGACCAAGGATGGCACGCCGCTGCATGCGCTGGTCGAAAATGCGAAAAAACCGTTCGCCTATCTGGATTACGAGAAAGCATCGTTCTTCGGGCCGCTGCTGCGCGATCTCTTAAGCGCAAGGCTGCCGCAATTCGAGCGGGTTCATGAGGGCAGCATGTCGGTGGGGCTGAAGGCGATGGCGATGGCCGGATGGGGGGTCGCCTGGGTGCCGGAAAGCCTGATGCGCCACGAGCTGGATAGCGGCGCTCTGGTACGCGCCGCCGATCCGAGTTTCGACATTGCCGTCGATATCAGGCTTTATCGTTCAAAGGAGAACCGCCGGCCCGTTGTCGAGCGCATATGGGCGGTTCTCGAAGACTAGAGCCTGTTTAGATGGCCGTGCGGCGGGCGTTTTCGAGGTAGAGCGCGCGCAGGCGGCTCACCATCGGGCCGGGCTTGCCGTTGCCCACCGGCTTGCCGTCGATCTTCGTCACCGAAACCACGAAGTTGGAGGCGCTGGTGAGGCAGGCCTCGTCAGCATTCAACGCCTCTTCCAGCGTGAAGGGTCGTTCTTCCAGCGTGAAACCGGCTTCCTTGGCCAACTGCAGGGCGGCGAGACGGGTGCAGCCGGGCAGGGTCTTGTTGCTGTTGCCGCGGGTGATGATCTTCTTATCGGAAGTGACGATGTAAGCGGTGGAGGACGCGCCTTCGGTCACGAACCCGTCTTCGATCATCCACGCCTCGTCGCAGCCTTCGGCCTTGGCGATGCGCTTCGCCATGACCTGCGGCAGCAGGCAGACGGTCTTGATATCGCGGCGTTCCCAGCGCTGGTCGGGAACCGATTTGACGGCGATGCCGGCTTCTTCGACCGGTGTGCCGATGAGCTTCTTGGCCTGGGTGAACATGACCAGCGTCGGCTTCAGATCGGCGGAGAACAGGAAGTTGCGGTCCTCGGCGCCACGCGTCAGCTGCAGATAGATCATGCCTTCAACGAGATTGTTGTCGGCGATCAGGCGGCGCTCGGCTTCAACGATCTCCTTCGTGGTGACCGGCAGGGGCACATCGATCTCACGGGCGCTGCGCTCCAACCGGGCCATGTGCAGGTCGCTGTCGATCAGCTTCCCTTCCAGAACTGACGTGACTTCGTAAATTCCGTCGCCGAACAGGAAACCGCGGTCGAAGATGGAAAGGCGGGCGTCTGCCTCGGGCAGGAATTCGCCGTTGACGTAAACGATGCGGCCGGATGGGCTGGTCATGAAAACTCCGTCTGGAAATGTCAGGCTGAAAGAAGGGTTTTAAGGGTGTCGATGGAAATGGCCTCGACCGTGGAGGCTTTGGCCGTTGCGGCATTGAAGCCCGTGGTCGTGGCCGCTGCGCAGAGCGAATTGAGGATTGCTTCCTCCGTTGCCTCTATCGCGGCTTCGAAAAGCGGCGAAATCGCATCGTTGGAAAGCTCAGGGTATTCCGTTACGGCCTTGCGGCGCGCCGGCGTGCGGCGTAGCCGCTCATCGGTGGAAAATGCCAGCGCATAATCACCGGAGCCATTGCTGAGCGCGGCACCCGTGCGTGCCAGTCCACCGAAGCTTCTGGCAGCGAGGCGCTTCAGATTGCGGGAGGAAAGCGGCGCGTCGGTGGCGACGATGATGACGATGGAGCCATCCTTGTCCTTGTGATCAGGGCTGACATAGGGCTTGCCGCAGACCAGCAGATGGCCGCCGTAATTGGACTGCACAAGGATGCCGATCGTATAGGTTTCTCCGGCAATCGTAACGCGGCGGGATGCGGTGCCGATGCCGCCTTTCATGCCGAAGGCTACCGTACCGGTTCCGGCTCCCACACCGCCCTCCGTAACCGGGCCTCCGGCAGCGTTTTTCAGCGCGGCCGAGATTTCCTCGATGCTCGGGCGGCCGGCGCGGATGTCGTTCAGGCGGGAATCGTTGGTTTCGCCGACAACGGCGTTGATCGAGACGACCTTCTCGTTGCCCGGCTGCGAAAGCGTATGGCGGTTGATCGCCTCTACGGCCCGGCCGGTTGCCAGCGTGTTGGTGAGGATGACGGGTGTTTCGAGTTCGCCCAATTCCTCGATCTGGGTGGAGCCGACAAATTTGCCGAAGCCGTTATAGACTGCGAAGGCGGCGGGCACCTTGTCCTGAAAGAGATTGCCGCCATGCGCAAAGATCGCGGTTGCGCCGGTGCGGATCGTCTCGCCTTCGATGACGGTTGAATGGCCGATGGTCACGCCTTCGACATCGGTGATGGCGTTGAGCGGGCCGGTTTCGAAATGGCCGGGCCGGAAACCGATATCGCGCAGTCTCGGGCGGGTCGTCTGATGCATCGGGCGATCACTTTTGCGGAATGCGGGCTGAATTCGGGACGTGTGCGGCTTGTGAAAAGCTTTGCTTGTCCGAACGTTAGCCTAGTTCGCCGGGAAACGGCATCGCAAAAATGGAATAGTTTTATGCGGGCAATGGATGCGTTCAGGAGGCGCGCATCGTGGCTTCGCCTTGACGCTCCAGCCATCGCTGCATCGCCTTTTCCGTTTCTTCGCGCGTCGGTGCGCCGATGCGGCCGCCGAAGACCGTGCATTTGAGCGCGGCGGCAACGGAGGAGAGGCGAATGGCGGCGCGGCTTTCCATGCCTTCGGCCATCGCCAGCGCAAACGTGCCGTGGAAGATATCGCCCGCCGCCAGTGTGTCCACTGCTTCGACCCGCATCGTCTCCTGAAAATGCACCGTGGGATCGCCGGCTTCCGTCCACCAGCAACCTGCGGGTCCGGCGGTGACGGCGATGAAGGTTTCAGGGTAGCGGGCATGCAGCACCGGCAGCATGTCTTTCACCGTTTCAAGCCCCGTCAGCCGGGCGGCGGCGGGTTCGGAAAAGACGATATGGCTCGCGGCTGGCGCAAGCTTCTCAAGGATTTCAACGGGTGCAACGTCCCCGTCGAGAATGGCCGGTTTTCCAAGCGTGCGCGCCACGGTGAGCACATCCAGCGCCAGTTCCGGCCAGCGCACATCCACCAGAACGGCGTCGAACGGCGCAATGTCTTGCGGCGTGCAAGGCCGCTTCTTTTCGTGCAGCCGATGATCGTAGAATGGCACGATCAGCCGCTCTCCCCTGTTATCGATGATGATCGTCGACAGCGCCGAGCGCGCACCGGCTGCGATGGTCATGCCGCTCGTGTCTATACCGCTTTCACTGAGATCGCGCAGGATGCGGGAGCCGGTTTCGTCATCCCCTACCGCGCCCCAGAGGCCGGCGCGGCCGCCCATGCGATGCACGGCATAGGCGGCACTGGACGCCATGCCTTCGGTGATCTGCAACATTTCATAGGGCAAGACCTTGCCTTCGCCCTTCGGCATGTCTGCCACGCGAAACAGGGTGTCGAGCACGGCGGCACCCACGCAGAGCACATGCTTGCCGCCCGCTTCCTTTACCATTCTCTCCGCTCCTGCCGTGTTCAGATGCGTTTGCCGCTGTCCTTGTCGAACAGATGCACGGTTGCCGGATCGATGGCAATGTGGATCGTATCGCCGAAGCGAACATTGAGGCGTTCGCGGAACAGGCAGGCGATGTCGTCGCCCTTGCAATCGAGTTTGGCGTAGATTTCCGAGCCGGTGCCTTCGACCAGTTCTACCCGGCCTTCGATACCGGTCTCGGCGGCGCGGATGTGTTCCGGCCGCACGCCGTAGACGAGATCGCGGCCGCCGAGCTTGCCGATATCGGCATGGACGGGCAGCGGCAGGCTGAGGCCTTTGGCGGTTCGAAACACGCCTTCCTCGACCCGGCCGCGAATGAAATTCATGGCGGGCGAGCCGATGAAGCCGGCAACGAAGAGATTGGCGGGATTGTCGTAAAGTTCGAGCGGCGCGCCGATCTGCTCGATCACGCCGTCATGCAGCACCACGATCTTGTCTGCCATGGTCATGGCCTCCACCTGGTCGTGGGTGACGTAGATGGTCGTCGTGCCGATGCGCTGGTGCATGGCCTTGATCTCGCCGCGCATCTGCACGCGCAGCTTGGCGTCGAGGTTGGAGAGCGGCTCATCGAACAGGAAGACCTGCGGATCGCGCACCAGCGCGCGGCCCATGGCGACACGCTGGCGCTGGCCACCGGAGAGCTGGCGCGGATAACGGTCGAGCAGTTTTTCCAGCCCGAGAATGGCGGCGGCCCGGTCCACCTTGGTCTTGGTTTCCTCCGCGCTCACCTTCTTCAGCTTCAGCGCGAAGCCCATATTGTCCTTGACCGTCATGTGCGGATAAAGCGCGTAGTTCTGGAAGACCATGGCGATATCGCGGTCGCGGGCGGGCAGGTGGCTCACCTCGCGCGGGCCGATGTGGATTTCGCCGTCGCTCAGCTCTTCCAGCCCGGCGATCATGCGCAGCAGGGTGGATTTGCCGCAGCCGGAGGGGCCGACGAGCACAACGAATTCACCATCCTTGATGTCGATATCGATGCCGTGGATGACGTTGACGGAGCCGAAGCGCTTCTGGACATTTTGAATATTGACCGGTGCCATATGGAGGTTCCCGTATTTCTTTGTTTGATGGTTCAGCCGCCCTTGACGGCGCCGGCGGTAAGTCCTGCCACGATCTGTTTCTGTGCGAACATGGTGAGCAGCAGCACCGGCAGCGTGACGATGAGCGCGGCTGCGGCCAGCGGTCCCCAGCTGACCTGTTCGAAGGACAGCATGTTGTAGACCGCGACCGGCAGGGTGCGCGTTTCACGGCTGGCCAGCACGATGCCGAAGACGAAGTTGTTCCACGAGAAGATGACTGCGAGGATAAAGGAAACGACGATGCCGGGCTTGGCAATCGGCAGCGCCACCAGCCGGAACACCTGCCAGGAGGATGCGCCGTCTATGCTTGCGGCCTCTTCCAGCTCCTTCGGCGTGGTCTCGAAATAACCGATCATGATCCAGACGACGATCGGCACCGTCACCACCAGATGGATGATGATCTGCGGCCAGAGCGTGCCGAGCAGGTTCAGCCATTGGAACAGCAGGAACAGCGGAATGAGGAAAGAAAGGCCGGGCGTCATGCGGGCGATCATGATGACGACGGCGGATTTTTCCGCCTTCAGCCGCGCAATGCCGTAACCGGCGGGCACGCCGATGACGAGCGCCAGAATGGTGGCCGCACCGGTGACGAGGACCGAATTCCAGAAATAGAGAAAGAAATTATTCTCCTCGAACACCTTCACATAGTTCGACCAGGCAAAGCGTTCGGGAATGAGGATCGGCGGATAGGCGCCGTTGTCGATTTCATATTTCAGCGACAGCGAGATCATCCAGATGAAGAACAGGATGACCGGCGAGATCATCACCAGCGCCACGAAGAACAGGCCGAGCCGGTCGAGATTTCTGCGTTTCAGGATTTTTGCGGACATCAGCGATCCTCCATCTCGTTCCATTGCGAGCGCTGGCGCACCATCAGAAGCACGAAGGAAAGCGCCACGATGATGATGAAGAAGACGACGGCCATGGCCGAGCCGTAGCCGATGTCGTAATAGGCGAACGCCGTATTGTAGAGGTAGATGTTGATGGTTTCCGATGCGGTGCCGGGTCCGCCCTGCGTCATCGCATAGATGATGTCGAAGCTTTTGACGGCATCGATGGAGCGGATGATGACGGCGATCATCAGGAACGGCGCAATCATCGGCATGGTCAGGTAACGGAACTTCTGCCAGGCATTGGCGCCGTCGATTTCAGCACTTTCATAGGGCTCGCGCGGCACGGCGGCGAGGCCGCCGAGCACGATCAGCATGACGAGTGGCGTCCATTGCCAGGTTTCCACCAGCACCAGCGACGGGATGACGGTGGACTGGTTGTAGATCCATTCCAGTGGACCGATGCCTATGAAGGACAGGAGATAGTTCAAGACGCCGAGTTGCGGGTGGAACATCATGGTCCAGACCAGCGCGATGGCGACCGGGGTCGCCATCATCGGCATCACGAAGACGCCGCGCAGAAAACCGCGCAGCGGAAACTGCGCATCGAAAACCAGCGCCGCCAATGTTCCGAGGATAAGCGGAGCGACGACCGACAGCACGGTATAGATGAGCGTATGCCAAAGCGATTCCCAGAACCTGAGATCGCTGGCGAGCCTGATATAGTTATCAAAACCGATAAAGCTCTGCTCCTGCCCGAGCGTCCAGCGGTGCACGCTCATCCAGAGTGTGAACACCCATGGAAAAACGATGACAGCCGAAATGACGACCAGTGCCGGTATGACGAAGGGCCAGTAGTTGGGAGCAAGCCTTGCCGGCTTGCTCCCTTCTCTTTGGCTCGCGCCTGTCTTGCTGTTTTCGATGCTCACGGAGGCCATTATCCCTCGCTACGCGCCAGAACGGGCGCGAACTGTTCCGTCGCCTTTTTCAGCTCGGCTGCCGGGTCCGCGCCGCCGATCATGTTGGTGAGGCCGACGCCGTAGATGTCGCGGAATTCCGTCACCGGAATGATGACGGGGAGCGCCAGCTGCGAGACCTTGCCGGAACTGACGACCGCATCCAGCCAGGTGGCCGGCATCTTGACGCCTTCGCGGACCTTCTGATCTTCGAGAATGGACTGGCGGAACGGAACGCCCGCACCGGCCTGCAAGAGACGCGCGCCCATTTCATGCGAAATCGCCCATTGGCAGAAGAGATAAGCGGCTTCCTTCTTGCTGCTGGCTTCGACGACGCCGAGACCATCGCCAAAGGTGCCGGCGGCCTGCGCTGCCGGGCCCTTCGGCATGACGCCGTAACCGACCTTACCGACCACGCGGGATTTTTCCGGGTTCTCGATCGGCGGCGCAAAACCGACGCCATCGAACCACATGCCGATCTTGCCCTGAAGGAAGGCCGACTGCGCTTCCGCCCAGTTGAAGCCGGAGACGCCGGGAGGGGCGGCTTTGGTCATCAGGCGCTGATAGAGCTTGGCGGCTTCCACCGCTTCGTTGGATTCGGTATTGATCTTGCCGTCCACGATTGGTTTTGCGCCGTAACCCAGCATCAGCGAGGTCCAGACAGGCGTATTGGCGTTCTTCAGGCCACGCGCCACGAAACCATAGGTGTTGGTTGCGGGGTCGGTGATCTTTTCCGCCGCCGTCACCAGTTCCTCGAAGGTCTCCGGGTATTTCAGGCCCTTGGCTTCAAAGAGTTCCTTGTTCCAGTAGACGATCCAGTAATCCACCGAGAAGGGCAGCGAGCGCAGCACACCGTCGCTATCCTTGGCAAACAGCATGCCGGCCTCGGCAAAGTCCTTTTCAGTAAGCGACGGATCGGTCAGCGACGGATCCTTCAGGAAGCCGCTGATATCGGCCAGCCACTTGCCCTTTTCGAACTGACGCTTCTGAACATGGTAGCTCAGATGCACGACGTCGAAGCTGGGCTTGCCGGAGGAAAGCTCGATCACCACTTTCTGGCGCTGCTGCTGTTCCGGCGTTGCCTCGGCATTGACCTTGATGCCGGTCAGTTCTTCGAATTCGCCGAGATATTTGATCAGCGTTTCGCTGCGCGGGCTTTTGACGAGGTTGACTTCAAGCGTCGTGCCGGCGTGTTTTTTCCAGTTCACCGCCGCCGATGCCGGACGAATGCCGAGTGCCGCGCTGCCGCCAAGCGCGGCCGTGCCTGCCAGAAAGGCGCGGCGCGTGGGGTTGAGCAATGAATGCGTCATGTCTGTTCTCCTCCAGTTAGCCGGAAATTCTCCTCACCCCGGCTTGTTGCTTATTTGCTGCAAGTCCGGCGCAGACCCTCTTTGTCCCGCCGGAGTTGCCTTAAACCGCCAGCGCCCTGTCCCTTGCGTTGCGGATATGGGCGGTCAGCCGTTCCACGGCGTCTTCGACGGATCGCCTCTCGATGGCTTCGAGAATGGCGAGATGTTCCTTCATCACCGACTTCACATGGCCGGCAATGCGAAAGCGCTCCTGATTGATGAGGCGCATCTTGATGGAATTGACGCGGTAGGCATTCGAGATGATCGAATTGCCGAGCGCATCGATAAAGGCGTCATGCATGCCCCAGTCCACCTGCTGTGCGTGCTGTTCCAGTTCCGGCGATTCCCCGCCATTTTCAGCCGCTTCGGCGATATCGCGGTGCTGTTTCAAGAGTTTGGCAATAGCCGTGTCTGAGGCAGAACGGGTAAACAGCGCCACGGCCTCCTTTTCGAGGAAGATACGGAACTGGAATGCTTCGCGGATGAGGTTGATGTCGATATGGGCGACCTGCAATCCACGCTGCGGTACCGTCTTGATCAGACCCTCCGCCTCCAGCCGCGGAATGGCCTCCCGGATTGCGCCGAGCGGTAGACCTGTCAATTCCACGAGGCGGCGCTGCGAGATGAATTGTCCCGGACGAACATCACGCGAGAGGAGGTGATGCGTAAAGCTCTCATACGCCCGTTCCCGCAATGTCTGTTCGCCGGTATCGTCCATGCTCAACCTTTCAAGCTTTGTTCAGGCGGCCTGTTTGCGAAACAGCGCGTCGAATGCGCCTTCGATCTGCCGCCGATCCTCAGGTGAAATGGCGACGAGCGGTGCGCGCACGTCAGACCAGATATTTTCCCCTGTCGTGTGTGATACCAGCACCTTGACGGCTGGTGTAACCGGGAATTTCAGAAGTTCCACAACAAGATCGACGATGCGTGGGTCGTCCTTGCCGTCGACGGCCATGGCGCGCACTTCCTGCGTCAGGAAATTGGCGACACCGGAGATGGCACCCTGACCGCCAAGGCGGACGCCTCTGGCGAGATCACGCTCATCGCCGATCAGGATGGCGATATCGCCGTGCTCTTTCAGCAGGCGCTCGGTATGGCTCCAGTTGCCGGAGGAATCCTTGACGCCGGTAACGATGCCGGGAAACGCCGCTTTCAGCCGTCCGACAAGCTCGACGGACAGTGTCACCATGGTCACGGAAGGGATGTTGTAGACGAGAATGTCGCGCGCATCCTTGCCGATCTTGGCGAATACCGCCGAGAACCAGGCAAACAGGCCGTCATCGCTGACATTCTTGAAATAGGAGGGGGGCGCGAGAAGAATATTGCGGGCGCCAGCTTTCAGGGCTTCGGCCGACTGGTCGGCCGCGTCCTCGATGGAATCCACCAGAACGCCGGTGACGATGCGCGATGGCGCAATGCCTGCTTCGACAAAGCGAGAGAGAATGACTTGCCGCTCGCGGCTGCCGACGGAGCATCCCTCACCAGTGGTGCCGAAGAGTGTCACGCTGTCGCAGCCGTTCGACAGGCAACGGCGGGCATGGGCGATCATGGCATCGATATCGACCGTTCCGTCCGTTTTGAAAGGGGTTGTCAGGGCTGCCGAAAGGCCGAATTTCTGGGACAATTAAGATGCTCCTCCAAGGTGACTGCGAATTGATGGCATACTGACATGTTAGTTGTAAAGTGGTAATTGCAGGGCGACTGTTCGGATTTGGTGGGCGCTGCAATTTGCTATGAAGATCTGGAGCTTTGCTTTGGGCCCGGCGTGTCCGGAAGGATTTTTGTGGTTTACACAATCGTCGCTTTTTGCCGCGTCTGTTCCTTCCGTTGCCTTTGCGCGAGGTCAGGAGATATGCGAAAATAAAATTTGACTGTTTAAGGAAAGATTTTTATCAGGCAGTTTGAATATAGGGATGAAGGGACTATCATCATGACCATTGCGGAGCCGACAGCGCCTGTGGAACAGATCGAACAGAGCCGCGTCAAGCGTCTGAAGGCGGCGACGCGGGACGCGCATGGTGGTCTTGATACCTTCATCATGGCAGCCAAGCCGTTCGAGAGCCGGGAGAACTTTGGCAAATTCGTGGAAACGCAGTATCTTTTCCACCGCGATCTCGATGTCTTCTTCGCCAATGAAACGCTTGACGGCCTGCTTCCCGATCTGAAAGGCCGCCGCCGTCTGGCGATGATCGAGCAGGACCTTGCCGATCTCGGTCATGCGATTCCCGAAACTGAAGCGCCGCGCTTCACCGCCGAGACGCCTTTCGATCTGCCGGAAGCCATGGGGTGGCTTTACGTGGTGGAAGGCTCCAATCTCGGTGCCGCTTTCCTTCTGAAAGATGCGGCCAAGCTCGGGCTCACGGAAGAATTCGGCGCACGCCATCTGGCCGGCGCGCCGGAAGGTCGCGGCCTGCACTGGCGTACTTTCACGGCAGCGCTTGATGAAATTTCTCTGACCGTTGAAGAGGAAGAGCGGGTCGTCGCGGGCGCCGAGGCTGCGTTCCGGGCCGTGCATGCCTATGCGCAGCAGCGGATGAGTTGAGGTTTTGACATAGCTCCTAAGGGAGCTATCCGCGATTGATCACAACTTCGACAATCCACCGCCGTCATCCTCGGGCTTGTCCCGAGGATCTGCAACCAATTGATTTTACTGAACGTGGATAGATCCTCTGGACAAGCCCGAGGATGACGAGGAGTGTGAAGCGCGCCTCTCCGCACTTTCACGACTATTTCTACAGCTTCCAATCATACGACTCCGGCATGCCTTTCTGCCGAATAAACAGGCAAATATTTTTACCAAATGATAAAAATTTTGTCTTTTGGTCAATGCTTGGCGCGGCCCCAAATTTTATCCATTTGATAAAATTATTTTATTTGGTCTGGCACAGAACCTGCTACTCTTTTGTCAAGTCAGGAGACACCTGATGCAAAAAAGGGAACAGCAAGATGGAAGTTGGTGTTTTTATACCGATCGGGAACAATGGTTGGCTGCTTTCAGAAAACGCGCCGCAATACAAGCCGAGTTTCGATCTGAACAAGGCGATTACGCTGAAGGCGGAACAATATGGCTTTGACTTCGCGCTGTCGATGATCAAGCTGCGCGGCTTTGGCGGCAAGACTGAATTCTGGGACTACAATCTGGAATCCTTCACGCTGATGGCGGGCCTCGCCGCCGTCACCTCCAAGATCAAGCTGTTCGGCACGGCCGCGACGCTGGTCATGCCGCCGGCCATCGTTGCACGCATGGCGACGACAATCGATTCCATTTCCGGTGGCCGTTTCGGCATCAACCTGATTACCGGCTGGCAGCGTCCGGAATATAGCCAGATGGGGCTGTGGCCAGGCGATGATTATTTCGGTGATCGCTACGAATATCTCGGCGAATATACTTCTGTTCTGAAAGAGCTGCTGACCGAAGGCCAGTCGGATTTCAAGGGCAAGTTCTTCCAGATGGATGATTGCCGCATGAAGCCGGTGCCGCAGGGCGACGTGAAGCTCATCTGCGCCGGGTCTTCCAATTCCGGCATGGCGTTTTCGGCCAAGTTTGCCGATTACAGCTTCTGCTTCGGCGTCGGCGTCAATACGCCCAAGGCCTTTGCCCCCACCAATGAGCGCCTGCTGGCGGCCACGGAAAAGAGCGGCCGTGAGGTTAAATCCGTCGTGCTGACCATGGTTCTTGCCGAGGAAAAATCCGAGGATGCCTGGGCGAAGTGGGAACACTACAAGGCTGGTGCCGACGAAGACGCCATCAAATGGCTTGGTCTGCAAAGTGCCGTCGATACCAAATCCGGCTCCGACACCAATGTGCGGCACATGTCCAACCCTGTCTCGGCCGTCAACATCAACATGGGAACGCTGATCGGCTCCTATGAGGAGGTGGCGGCGATGCTGGATGAAATGAGTGAAGTGCCAGGAACCGGCGGCGTGATGCTGACCTTTGACGACTTCCTCGAAGGTGTCGAAAAATTCGGCAAATATGTGCAGCCGCTGATGAAGAGCCGGGCGCATGTTCAGGCCGCACTGGAGGCAGCGGAATGAGTGAAGCCGTCGTGGCGGGTTACATGGGGCCGGAAAGCCGTTCGGAAAGCGTGACGCTTCCCGCAAGGCCGGAGCCGATTACCCTGAAACCCAGCGAGACCGCCGTTGTCGTGGTCGACATGCAGAATGCCTATTCCACCGAGGGCGGTTATGTCGATCTGGCCGGTTTCGACATAGCAGGGGCCAAGGGCACCATCGCCAACATCAAGAAGACGCTGGATGCGGCGCGGGCGGCAGGCGTTCAGGTCATCTATTTCCAGAATGGCTGGGACAAGGATTACGTCGAGGCGGGCGGACCGGGATCGCCCAACTGGCACAAGTCCAATGCGCTGAAGACCATGCGCAAGAGGCCGGAATTGCAGGGACAGCTGCTGGCCAAGGGCACCTGGGATTACGCCATTGTCGATGAGCTGCAACCGCAGCCGGGCGATATTCTGGTGCCGAAGACGCGTTATAGCGGTTTCTTCAACACCAATATGGACAGCGTGCTGCGCGCCCGTGGCATCCGCAATCTGGTGTTCGTCGGCATCGCCACCAATGTCTGCGTCGAAAGCTCGCTGCGCGATGCCTTCCATCTCGAATATTTCGGGGTGATGCTGGAGGATGCCACGCATCATCTGGGGCCGGACTATATTCAGCAGGCGACGGTCTACAATGTCGAGAAATTTTTCGGCTGGGTCGCCACCGTCAATGATTTCTGCGGCGTGATTTCGCAGGCCGCACCCGCCAGCGCTTGATATCCAACCACAAGAGGAGAACGAAATGCCGAAGAAGATCGTCGTGCCCGCCGGCACCAGCAAACCCATCGCTCCCTTTTCGCCGGGAACCCTTGCCGATGGCGTGGTTTACGTTTCCGGCACGCTGCCTTTCGACAAGGACAATAATGTCGTGCATGTGGGCGATGCGAGCGCCCAGACCCGCCATGTTCTCGAAACCATCAAGTCGGTCATCGAAACCGCGGGCGGCACAATGGAAGACGTGACGATGAACCACATCTTCCTTACCGACTGGGCGAATTATCAGGCCGTCAACGCGGTCTATGCCGAATATTTTCCCGGCGACAAGCCCGCGCGTTATTGCATCCAGTGCGGTCTGGTAAAGCCCGATGCGCTGGTGGAAATCGCCACCGTCGCCCATATCGGCAAATAGGGCGAAGCGGCAGATGATGCATTTCGAGGTTCATGGCAGGACCGATCCTGAGGCACCTATCATCCTGCTATCTTCGGGGCTGGGTGGGGCCGGCGCCTATTGGGCGCCGCAGATCGAAGCCCTTTCCGATCATTTCCGCATCGTCACCTACGATCATCGCGGAACCGGCAGGACCGGCGGCGAGGTGCCGCTGGATGGCGGCATATCGGCGATGGCCGATGATGTGCTGGAGATTGTCTCGGCCCTGAACCTCGAGAAATTTCACTTCATGGGACATGCTCTCGGCGGTCTGATCGGCCTCGATATCGCGCTGCGGCGGCCCTGCCTTATCGACCGGCTGGTGCTTGTCAACGCGTGGAGCAAGGCCGATCCGCATTCCGGGCGCTGCTTCGACGTGCGGATCGAGCTTCTGGAAAAGTCGGGCGTCGATGCTTTTGTCAAAGCGCAGCCGCTGTTCCTTTATCCGGCGGCGTGGATGTCTGACAATCAGGAACGACTGGCACGCGACGATGCCCATGGCGTGGCGCATTTTCAGGGCAAGGACAATGTGCTCCGGCGTATCGCTGCGCTGCGGGCCTTCGATGTGGACACACGGCTTGGCGAGATAGGCAATCCGGTGCTGGTGATGGCAACGAAGGACGATCTTCTGGTGCCCTATACGCGCTCGGTGCGTCTTGCCGACGGTTTGCCGCAGAGCGAACTATGCCTTCTCGATTTTGGGGCTCACGCGGTCAACATCACCGAGCCTGACCTTTTCAACGCCCGGCTTTTGCGGTTTCTGCTGCCGGTTTAACAAACATTCTGACAGGATTTTAGAGCACGATGACGAGAGCACTTGATGACGCGGCACTGGCAACGCTTTTTACAGAGGCCCGCACCCACAATGGCTGGACGGACAAGCTGATAAGCGATGAAAAGCTACACGCGCTTTACGATCTGACGAAGATGGGACCGACTTCGGCCAATTGCTCGCCGGCTCGTTTCGTCTTCGTGCGCAGTCCGGAAGCCAAGGAAAAGCTTCGGCCGGCACTCTCTTCGGGCAATCTCGAAAAGACCATGGCCGCACCGGTGACTGTCATTGCCGCCATCGACGGCGAGTTTTACGAGAAGTTGCCGGAACTGTTCCCGCACGCCGATGCGCGTTCGTGGTTCACTTCCAGCCCTGCCGTGGCCGAGGAAACGGCCTTTCGCAACGCCACGCTTCAGGCCGGA
The DNA here is from genome assembly GCF_008274755.1 of Agrobacterium sp. B1(2019). Lineage (NCBI taxonomy): Bacteria > Pseudomonadati > Pseudomonadota > Alphaproteobacteria > Hyphomicrobiales > Rhizobiaceae > Agrobacterium > Agrobacterium sp. B1(2019). Next base: position 164,632 of record NZ_VTPB01000001.1, read on the forward strand.
TATCTGATCCTTGCTGCCCGTGCGCTGGGGCTGGATACCGGGGCGATGTCGGGTTTCGACAAGGCCAAGGTGGATGCGGCGTTTTTTGCCGGCACGACGTGGAAGTCCAACTTCCTGATCAATCTCGGTTATGGCGATCCGTCGAAGCTGTTTGGACGCCTGCCGCGTCTTGCCTTTGAAGACGCCTGCGTGCTGGCTTGATGGCCTGTTAAGGAAGGATGGGTTAGATGCAGATGATGTCTCTTGAAAAGGAAGCGGAAATGGAGACGAAGACTGCACAGCAGCGCAGCCTCGATTATAGAAACGCCATGGCGCGGCTGGGTGCGGCGGTCAATATCGTTACCACCAACGGTGCGGCAGGCCGCGCGGGGTTTGCCGCGACGGCGGTTTGCAGCGTTTCTGACAATCCGCCCACGCTTCTTATCTGCCTCAACCGCAATTCTTCCGCCTACAGGGTGGTGAAGGCCAATGGCGTCGTCTGCGTCAACACGCTCGCCGCCCATCACGAGGTGCTAAGCACGCTTTTCGGCGGCAAGACGCCGGCGGAAGAGCGTTTCGCTGCCGGCACCTGGGGCGTGCTCGAAACCGGCGCGCCTGTTCTGGAAGACGCACTCGTCTCTTTCGACTGCCGCATCCGCGAGGCGCATGACGGCGGCACGCATGACATTCTGATCTGCGAGGTCGTCGATATGAAGATCAATGCGGGCGATGAAGCGCTGATGTATTTCAACCGGCGTTACCGGGTGCTTTGAGGGCGCTCCTTCGAGCCGACGGCGGGGCTTCTCCTCCGTCATCCTCGGGCTTGACCCGAGGATCCACAACCTGACGCGCGATGGATCCTCGGGTCAGGCCCGAGGATGACGTCGAGGGGGTATAGCGTTCTGAAAAATCAATGGGCGTTCCCGGTCTGCCGGAAACGCCCTTTTCATTTATTTGATCAGCGGCAGAAGATCGTTGATCGACTTCTTGGCATCACCGTAGAACATGCGCGTATTGTCCTTGTAGAACAGCGGGTTCTCGATACCGGAGTAACCAGTGCCCTGGCCGCGCTTGGAGACGATGACAAGCTTCGACTTCCACACTTCCAGAACCGGCATGCCCGCGATGGGCGAGTTCGGATCGTCCTGTGCTGCCGGGTTGACGATGTCGTTGGAGCCGATGACGATGACGACGTCGGTATTGGGGAAGTCGTCGTTGATCTCGTCCATTTCCAGCACAATGTCGTAAGGCACCTTTGCTTCGGCCAGCAGCACGTTCATGTGACCGGGAAGACGGCCTGCGACGGGGTGGATGGCGAAACGCACGGTCTTGCCGTCGGCGCGCAGCTTGCGGGTCAGTTCCGAAACCGCGCTCTGTGCCTGCGCCACTGCCATGCCGTAGCCGGGCACGATGATGACGCTGTCGGCATCATTCAACGCCGCTGCGACCCCCTCGGCGTCGATCTCGACCTGCTCGCCTTCGATTTCCATCGCCGGACCCGTCGTGCCGCCGAAGCCGCCGAGGATGACCGAGATGAAGGAGCGGTTCATCGCCTTGCACATGATGTAGGAGAGGATCGCGCCCGAGGAGCCGACCAGCGCGCCGGTGACGATCAGCAGATCGTTGCCGAGCGTGAAACCGATGGCCGCTGCCGCCCAGCCGGAATAGCTGTTCAGCATCGAAACGACGACCGGCATGTCTGCGCCGCCGATGCCCATGATCAGATGATAACCGATGAAGAAGGCGGCAAGCGTCATCAGGACGAGCGTCCATGCGCCGGCGCCGTTGCAATACATGATGAGCAGCACCAGCGACAGGATCGCAGCACTCGCGTTCAGCAGATGTCCGCCCGGAAGCTTCTTCGCCTTGCCGTCCACCTTGCCGGCAAGCTTGCCGAAGGCGACGACGGAGCCGGTGAAGGTGACCGCGCCGATGAAGACGCCGAGGAAAACCTCAACCTTCATGATCGCCAGTTCCACCGGCGTCTTGTGCGCCAGGATGGCGGAAAAGCCCGTCAGCAACGACCGTGCGGTCTCATCGAGCGAGGCGACATGCGCTTCCTCGATATGGGCGTTGAAGCCGATGAAGACGGCGGCGAGACCGACGAAGGAGTGAAGGGCCGCCACAAGCTGCGGCATTTCGGTCATCTGCACACGGCTTGCGACGAAGTAGCCGAGAACGGAGCCGCCTGCCAGCATCAGCAGCACGACGAGCCACTGCCCGACACCCTTGCTGATCTCAGGGCCGAAGACGGTGGCAATAATGGCGAGGCCCATGCCGACAATGCCGTACCAGACGGCGCGTTTGGCGCTTTCCTGTCCGGAGAGGCCGCCGAGCGAGAGGATGAAAAGAACGGCTGCGGCAACATAGGCCGCGGAAACGATACCAATGGTCATTTATTAAATCCTCGCTTGGCTTACGACTTCTGGAACATGGCGAGCATGCGCCGTGTCACGAGGAAACCGCCGACGATGTTGATCGTCGCGATCAGGACGGAAAGCGAGGCAAGGATCACCACCAGCCAGTTGCCGGAACCGATCTGCAGCAATGCGCCGATGATGACGATGCCGGAAATCGCGTTGGTGACGGCCATCAGCGGCGTGTGCAGCGAGTGGCTGACATTCCAGATGACCTGGAAACCGACGAAGCAGGCAAGCACGAAAACGATGAAGTGGCTCATGAAGCTTGCCGGCGCATAAAGGCCGACGAGCAACAGGATGGCCGTGCCGGCGACCAGAAGTCCCACCTGATTCCTGGTCTGCGCCTTGAACTCGGCCTTTTCCTTGGCGTGCTTTTCCTCCGGGGTCAGCTCTTTTGCTTTTTCCTTCGGCTTCTGCGCGGCAATGGCCTGGATCTTCGGCGGTGGCGGCGGGAAGGTGATCTCGCCCTGATAGGTGACGGTCGCGCCACGGATGACGTCGTCTTCCATGTTGTGAACCGGCTTGCCGTTCTTTCCGGGCGTCAGATCGGTCATCATGTGACGGATGTTGGTGGAATAGAGCGTCGAGGCCTGCGTGGCCATGCGGCTCGGGAAATCGGTGTAGCCGATAACGATGACGCCATTCTCGGATACGACGCGCTGGTCGGGAACCGTGAGGTCGCAATTGCCGCCGCGCTCGGCGGCGAGGTCGATGATGACCGAACCCGTCTTCATCATCGCCACCATGTCGGCAAGCCAGAGTTTCGGGGCGTCGCGGCCCGGGATCAGCGCGGTGGTGATGACGATATCGATCTGCGGTGCGAGCTCGCGGAATTTCTCCAGCTGCTTCTCGCGGAATTCCGGCGAGGAGGGAGCGGCATAACCACCGGTGGCTGCGCCATCCTGCTGTTCGGCGAAATCGAGATAGACGAACTCAGCGCCCATGGATTCGATCTGTTCGGCCACCTCAGGGCGAACGTCGAAGGCATAGGTGATGGCGCCGAGTGAAGTGGCCGTACCGATCGCCGCTAGACCGGCGACGCCGGCGCCGATCACCAGCACCTTGGCGGGCGGCACCTTGCCGGCGGCGGTGACCTGACCGGTGAAGAAACGGCCAAAATTATTGCCGGCCTCGATCACGGCGCGATAGCCGGCGATATTGGCCATGGAAGACAGGGCGTCCATTTTCTGCGCACGGGAAATACGCGGCACCATGTCCATGGCGATGACGTTTGCGCCCTTTTCCTTGGCTTGCTCCAGAAGGTCCTTGTTCTGGGCGGGATAGAAAAACGAGATCAGCGTCTTGTCGGAAGACAGGCGATCAATCTCCGATGTTTCCGGCGGGCGAACCTTGGCGATGATGTCTGAGCCGGTGTAAAGCGCCTCAGCGCTTTCGACCACCGTCACGCCTGCGGTGCGATAGGCGTCGTCGGAAAAACCGGCCGCCTTGCCGGCGCCGGCTTCGATGACGCAATCATATCCGAGTTTTTGCAAAGCCAGCGCGCTGTCCGGCGTCATGGCGACACGCGCTTCGCCCTCATAGAGTTCCTTAGGTGTTCCGATTCTCAAAACTGCTCTCCCATTCCCGTCCTGATAAGCCGTCATAGCCCATTTCGAGTATTTTTGTCTTGTTATTGCTGTTTTCTACCTGCGGCGGATTGACAGGTCGGAAAAGCCCAGTTTGGGCGATGGCGGTACGGAGGCAACAAAAAACCCGGCGCCGAAGCGCCGGGTGATTTCTGCATTCTATCCGGTTTCACTCAATCCATGGCGTGGATATCGCGATCCTTGGTTTCCGGCAGGAACAGAAGACCGACGACCAGCGTGATGCCGGCGAAGATGATCGGATACCAGAGGCCGTAGTAGATGTCGCCCTTCGCCGCGCTCATCGCAAAGGCGGTGGCCGGCAGAAGGCCGCCGAACCAGCCGTTGCCGATGTGGTATGGCAGCGACATGCCGGAGTAGCGGATGCGGGTCGGGAACAGTTCGACCAGCAGGGCCGCAATCGGGCCGTAGACCATCGTCACGTAGATGACAAGGACGGTGAGAACCGCGATGATGACGACCCAGTTCACGGCAGCCGGGTCGGCCACCATGGAGAACGCGCCGCCGCCGGCAATGGTATAGACCGCCATTTCCGCCGCACCGCCGGTCTCGGCAGGCGTCAGCAGCTTGTCAGCCACCAGCTTGTCGGTCGCCACCATCTTCTTGTCGGTGGCGCGGACCGCATCGGCATTGAGGCCGAGTTCCGGGTTTGCGGCGATGAAGGCGTCCAGTTTCGCATCCGGCACCTGTGCTGCACCGCGTGCCAGCGGATAACCGCTGTCATGCATTGCGATATTGACTTGCTTCTGGAAGGCCTTGTCCTTCGCGGAAGCATCCGCGCCGGCCGCAATCGCATCGTAGCTGGCGATGGTGGCGTTGCCGATCTTCACGCTTGCCGGTTCGCCGGCGGCCCCCGCAACCACATCATAGGGCACGGAATTGCGCGTCAGGAACGAGGTGGCGATATCGCAGGACGTGGTGAATTTCGCAGTGCCCGTCGGGTTGAACTGGAACTTGCAGTCGCCGGGAGCCGCAGTCACGGTGGCGCGTACGGTGGACTGGGCCTCGGCGAGCGCCGGGTTGCCCGCCCAGGTGAGCGCCTTGAACAGCGGGAAGTAGGTCAGCATGGCGAGGATGAGGCCGGCCATGATGATTGGTTTGCGGCCGACCTTGTCGGAAAGCCAGCCGAAGATCACGAAGAAGCTGGTGCCGAGGACGAGTGCGACGGCAACCATGATATTGGCCGACTGGCCGTCCACCTTCAGAATGCTCTGCAGGAAGAAGAGCGCATAGAACTGGCCAGTGTACCAGACAACGGCCTGACCGATGACGGCGCCGACAAGTGCGATGATCGCGATCTTGGCGTTCTTCCATTGGCCGAAGGCTTCGCTCAGCGGCGCCTTGGAGGTCTTGCCCTCTTCCTTCATCTTCTTGAAAGCGGGCGATTCATTCATTTTCAGACGAATCCAGACCGAGACACCAAGCAGCAGAACGGAAACGAGGAAGGGAATGCGCCAGCCCCAGGCGGCGAAGGCTTCCTTGCCGAGCGCGAACTGCACGCCGAGAATGACCACCAGCGACAGGAACAGGCCGAGCGTCGCCGTCGTCTGGATCCACGAGGTGTAATAGCCCCTGCGGCCGTTCGGCGCGTGTTCGGCGACGTAAGTTGCCGCACCGCCATATTCACCGCCGAGCGCCAGACCCTGAAGCATGCGCAGCGCGATCAGAATGATCGGAGCGGCGATGCCGATCTGCGATGCGCCGGGCAGGACGCCAACGAGGAAGGTGGACACACCCATGATCAGGATGGTGATGAGGAAGGTATACTTACGCCCGACGATATCGCCGAGACGGCCGAACACCAGCGCGCCGAAGGGGCGCACGAGGAAGCCGGCGGCAAAGGCGAGCAGCGCAAAGATGTTACGCGTCGTTTCCGGATATTGGCTGAAGAAGTTCGCGCCAATATAGATCGCGAGCGAGCCGTATAGATAAAAATCATACCATTCGAAGACTGTTCCGAGAGAAGAGGCGAAAATCACCTTCTTCTCTTCGCCCGTCATTGGACGGGCAGCGCCGCTCACGGCTGCAACATTTGCCATTGTCTGTCCTCCACAGATGTCCCAATCGACGCATTGCGGAGCCCAGCTCTCTCCTCTGGACTCAACCTTTCGGCTGCAATACGCGGACCATGAGAGTGACAGAAAATTAACCCCAGTAAGAGCGATGCTTTCGGATTATGACTTTAGTCTAATATAAAGCGTCCCGAAAATGTCGCGGGGCTGGTTACAGCTTGTTTGCGCAAGCGCCTTTTTTCTTGACACAACCGAGAAACCTTCTAATAGCTTCTCGCGAAGAAGGAGCATCACCTTGCGCATGCATGTTGCAGACATGTTCGTCATGGCAGGACCGGCACAATCCGCCGGCGATGATCCGCGCCTTTCTCATTCTACCCGAATTACGGCCAAAACGACGATTAAAACCGTCTGACGTCTCTGGCCACCGCTCTCTCCCCGGTTTGGCTGGGGATCGAGGAAACCGCGATCTGATGCGGGTTCCCACCTCACCAAAAAGAGGAGAGACAGAAAGAGAGCTTGATCATGGGTTTCAAAGTTGCAATTGCAGGCGCCACCGGCAACGTCGGTCGCGAAATGCTCAATATCCTGGCCGAACGCGGTTTCCCCGCCGATGAAGTCGTGCCGCTCGCTTCCTCCCGCTCGCAGGGCACGGAAGTTTCCTATGGCGACCGCACGCTGAAGGTTGCCAACCTCGAAAACTACGACTTTTCCGACACGGATATCTGCCTGATGTCGGCCGGCGGCGATGTGTCGAAGAAGTGGTCGCCGAAGATCGGCCAGCAGGGCTGCGTTGTCATCGATAACTCGTCTGCGTGGCGCTACGATCAGGACGTTCCGTTGATCGTTCCGGAAGTCAATCCGGATGCGGTTGAGGGCTTTACCAAGAAGAACATCATCGCCAACCCCAATTGCTCCACGGCACAGCTCGTTGTCGCGCTGAAGCCGCTGCATGATTTTGCCAAGATCAAGCGCGTCGTCGTCTCCACCTATCAGTCGGTTTCCGGCGCTGGCAAGGAAGGCATGGACGAGCTGTTCCAGCAGACCCGCGCCGTGTTCGTGGCCGATCCTGTGGAAGCCAAGAAGTTCACCAAGCGCATCGCCTTCAACGTCATTCCGCATATCGACGTCTTCATGGAAGACGGCTACACCAAGGAAGAGTGGAAGGTTCTGGCCGAAACCAAGAAGATGCTCGATCCGAAGATCAAGGTAACCTGCACGGCCGTGCGCGTTCCTGTTTTCATCGGCCATTCGGAATCGGTCAACATCGAGTTCGAAAACGAGATCACCGCGGATCAGGCGCGCGACATCCTGCGCGAAGCGCCGGGTTGCCTCGTCATCGACAAGCACGAAAACGGCGGTTACATCACCCCGGTCGAATCCGCCGGTGAAGATGCGACCTATATTTCCCGTATCCGTGAAGATGCGACCGTTGAAAATGGCCTCAATATCTGGGTCGTTTCGGACAATCTGCGCAAGGGTGCTGCCCTCAACGCGATCCAGATTGCCGAGCTTCTGGTTAATCGTGGTCTCATCAAGCCCCGCAAGGCGGCTGCCTGATACGATTTTTTAATTTTCGTTAAGTATAACCCGTCTGTTCTGTGTGGGGCAGGCGGGTTTCATAATTGGCGACGATCACGGCCAGTTTATTTGCAGGCCTTGCTGCCGAAAGGCAATTTAGGCCGCCAAAAGACAGTTTTGGCACCTGAATCCATACAGTATTGACGGTTTGGTTCTCGGGAAAAACTTCCCAAAGTATATCGAAGGCAGATTTTGATGCGGGCAATGAAGGTAATTCTGGCTGGTGCGGCCATGGTTTCGGTTCTGGCAGCGGCGCCGGTTATGGCTGCGCAATGCGGCAACACTTCAGCGGGCTTCGATGCCTGGGTCAGAGCCTTCAAGCAGGAAGCGACGGGCCGCGGCGTCAGCGCCTCGGTGCTCGACCGTGCGTTCTCCGGCGTCTCCTACAACCAGGCGACGATCCGCGCTGACCGCGGCCAGCACAGCTTCAAGCTGTCCTTCGAACAGTTTATGCAGAAGCGCGGCGGTCAGACGATCATTTCGCGCGGCAAGACGATGAAGAAGAACAATGCTTCTCTCTTTGCGTCCATCGAGCGCGCCTATGGCGTGCCGGCCGGTCCGCTGCTCGCCATCTGGGGCATGGAAACCGGCTTTGGCGGCTTCATGGGCAACCAGCACACACTTTCCGCCGTGGCGACGCTGTCCTTCGATTGCCGTCGTTCGGATTATTTCACCGAGCAGCTTTATGCGGCCCTCAAGCTCGTCGGCAGCGGTTCGCTGAACGTCAATGCCAAGGGTGCTGCCCATGGTGAAATCGGCCAGACGCAGTTCCTGCCGCTGAACGTCGTGCGTTACGGCGTGGATTTCGACCGCGACGGCCGGATCGATCTCGTCGGCTCGCGCGCCGACGCGCTGGCTTCCACCGCGAACTTCCTCGTCGGCCATGGCTGGCAGCGCGGCGCCGGCTATCAGCAGGGACAGGCCAATTACGCGGCCATCCAGGGCTGGAACGCCGCAAGCGTCTACCAGCAGGCCATCGCCTTCATCGGCAAGGCGATCGACGGCCAATAAGGCCGTCTCGCTCTTCCAGTCAGAAACCTGTTTTCACAGATCCGGGCGGCGAAAGTCGCCCGTTTTGCCGTCCATCACCCACAATTCGCCGGTTGAAATATCGAACCATGCGCCATGCAGTTTCACCTTGCCGGCGGTTTCCTGCGTCTTGACGAAGGGGAACCCGCGCAGGTTTGCGATGGAATTACGGATCGAGACCCGTTCCAGCGCTGTCTGCCGCTCGGAAGCGGTCATGACGTCGTTGCTCTGGATTTGCGAGGCGGCCGATTTGACCATGTTCATCCATTTGCCGATGAAGTCGCCGGGAGACAGCGGCTCGAGATTGGGATCGAGCGCCGCCTGAATGCCGCCGCAGCGGCCGTGACCCATGACGACGATATCCTTCACCTTCAGAACCTGAACGGCGTATTCGATGGCCGCCGAGGTGGCGTGGTACTGGCCATCGGGCTCGAAAGGCGGCACCATGTTTGCGACGTTGCGGACGACAAAAAGCTCTCCCGGTCCGCAGTCGAAAATGGTTTCCGGCGCGGAGCGGGAGTCACAACAGGCAATGAACAGGGTCTGCGGTTTCTGTCCGGTATCTGCCAGAACGCGGTATCTTTCGCGCTCGTCGGCGTAGCGGCCGCTCATGAAGCTCTTGTAGCCGTTGAGAAGGTTTTCCGGAAAATCTTTCATCTATCGCATTACCGTTGTGGTTGGACCGAGATCAAGAGAGGAACTCGGTGCGTTGAAGACCAATCCTTTGGAGCATTCTCGCTGTTCTTCGAACCGCGATATTGCTCCAACTCCTTTTTTGCCGCATTTCCTGACGGAAAACCGAGGTCCACCAGGGAAATGCTCTAGCCGCTATTTGCGCTTGCTGCGCGAAGGATGCAAGAGATGACGCATCTGCACCATGGCCATGGGTGTGGAGAGGCTTGAAGAATCCGTTTCCAGCGTCAGTTCGTTCATGTCGCGTTTTTTGGTGCGGGCCAGAATTTCGAAGACGCTGGCGGTTGCGAGCTGCAGCGCCTTTTCGTCATCCACGCCTTCCAGCAGACGGGCGAGGAATAGCGCCGACATCAGGTCGCCGAGGCCGTTCGGCGCATTCTCGATGGCGCGATGTTCGGCAAGCAGCGCGTGGCGGCCGCTCAGATAAAGATTTCCGGTGCCGCCCGTCATCATCGGGACGGCTGAGGTGACCAGCATTTTCGGGGGGCCGAGTGCGAGCGCGGCATCCATGATGGCATTGTTGGTCTCAAGTTCCGCGCCGCTCATCCACGCCAGTTCATAACGGTTTGGCGTGGCGACGGTGGCAAGCGGGATGAGGTGATCGCGGATGGCTTCGGCAGTCTCAAGCGGAATGTAAAGCCCGCCAAGATCGCCCATGACCGGGTCACAGGCATAAATCAGCGACGGGTTCTTTTCCTTCAGATTGCGGATCAGCCTTGCGACGGAGCGCACCTGCGCCGCGCTGCCGAAATAACCGGTCAGGACAGCCTTGACCTCGCCGATCCATTTGGCGTTTTCGAGGTCGGTCATCGCCTTGTCGAAATCGTCGTCCTGAAAGCGCATGCGGGTGGAAGGGCCGTGGCCGGGATGCCAGGGCATGACGATGGTGGGCACCGCCCAAACCGGATAACCGAGTGTCTCCAGCGCAAAGACAGCGGCACGATTGCCGACGGAGCCACGCATGACATGGCTGGAAATGACGATGACGGCGCCTTGTGTATTTTCCTGCATCACGGCCTTCTTGCTTTCAAACGAGGCAGAAAGCCCGCAAGTGCACCCCGCCTTGCCACTGCCCAAAGATCAAGATGCGCTCTCATGACATATCGCAAGGCCGGTTTCCACCGTTATTCCCGCAAGGGTCTGTCCCGCAAAAGCATGGCGCTGTCGGGTTCTTGTCTCTGCCAGCGCCGCCTGGCTGTCATTGCGAGATTGCCGAAGTACTCTATAGTTGTACTATGCTCGATCTCGTCATTGCCTATTGGCCGCATATCCTTGCCGTTCTCTCGATTTTGATGGGAACCGTGGCGGCCGTGCATGCCACGATGACGAAGGAGGAGGTCCGCTCCGCGCTCGGTTGGGTCGGCGTTATCGTGCTGTCGCCCATCGTCGGCGCGGTCATCTATGCCATTGCCGGCATCAACCGCATTCGCCGGTCCAACATCACGCAGCAGCGGTCCTTCATGCAGGACGAGATCATGGATCGCGTGGCGCGTCTGGACGCCGACGGCGAGACGATAGCCGCGCGCTTCGGACGCCGTTTCGAGGCGATGAAGACGCTGGGTGACCGGGTGACGCGCCATGCGCTGACGACCGGTAACGGCATCGAGCCGCTGGTCACGGGGGATGCCGCCTATGCCGCCATGCTGGAGGCGATCGGGGAGGCGAAGCGGTCGATCATTCTCGAAACATATATTTTCGACAATGACAGGATCGGTGCCCGCTTTGTCGCCGCACTGGAAAGCGCGAAGTTTCGCGGCGTGGAGGTGCGGGTGCTGGTGGATGCGGTGGGTGCGCGTTATTCCGTGCCGAGCATCCTGCCGACGCTCAGGGAAAAGGACATCGTCTGCGATGTCTTCAACGGCAACGTCATCATGGGGCTGCGGCTGCCCTATGCCAATCTGCGTACCCACCGCAAGATCCTCGTGGTGGACGGGCGCATCGCATTCAGCGGCGGCATGAATATTCGCGAGGGTTTCACAGAGGAATTCGGCGGTGAAAACCGGTCGCACGACACGCATTTCAAGATCACCGGGCCGGTTGTATCGGATTTTTTCTCCATCGCGGCGGAGGACTGGCGGTTCACGACAAGGGAGCTTCTGGATGCGCCGGTCTGGGATATCGCCATTCCCGATGGCGTGCCGGGGTCGCAAATCGTCGCCCGCGTCTGCTCCTCGGGGCCGGACAAAAGCATCGAGACCAGTCACAAGATGCTGATGGGCGCGTTTTCCGTCGCCCGTTCCTCCATTCTGATCATGTCGCCCTATTTTCTCCCCGATAGGGAGCTTATTTCAGCGCTCATAACCGCAGCAAGGCGGGGAGTGGTGGTGGATATCATCGTGCCGAAAAGCAACAATCTGGTGCTTGTGGACAGGGCGATGACGGCGCAGTTCGACCAGATGCTGAGGAACTATTGCCGCATCTGGCGGGCGACGGGGACTTTCAATCACTCCAAGCTTCTGGTGATTGACGGGCGCTGGAGCTACATTGGCTCTTCCAATCTCGATCCGCGTTCGTTGCGATTGAACTTTGAGATCGATCTCGAAGTTATGGATGAGGAATTCGCCGCGACAATTGGCGAGCGTATCCGGGATGCACGGGCAACCGCCTTGCCCGTGCGGCTCAGCGAACTGAATGCGCGGCCATTCGTTGTCCGTTTTGTGGAGCGTGTCCTGTGGCTCGCTTCGCCTTATCTTTAGTGTGCGATGCGTCCGGCAGGGCGCTGCGCGAGACCGGAGGCATAAACGCGTGAAAAAGAAAGGTTTGCTGGATGATGAAAAAGCGGCTTTGGCGAAAAACACCAGCCTGTCCGCCTTCGTCATGCAGTCCCTGCGTGACCGCCGCCAGCGCCAGAATGCGGCGCCAGCGACCAAAGATCATTCCTTCCCCGTCATCGCCTCCTACAATGTGCATAAATGCGTCGGCCGCGACCGCAAGTTCGATCCCGACCGCACCAGCCGCGTCATTCAGGAAATCGGCGCTGACATCATCGCCCTTCAGGAAGCGGACAGCCGTTTCGGCGAGCGCACGGGCCTGCTCGATCTCGCCCGGCTGGAGCGGGAAAGCGGCCTCATTCCCGTGCCTATTCAGGCCGGCGTGAAGGCCCATGGCTGGCACGGCAATGTCGTGCTGTTCAAGGAGGGGGCGGTGAGGGATGTGCATACGCTGAAATTGCCGGGGCTGGAGCCGCGCGGTGCGCTCGTCGTGGAGCTGGATCTGAAAAGCGGCGGCACGCTGAGGGTCATCGCCGCCCATTTCGGGCTTCTCAGACATTCCCGCGCCCAGCAGGCAAAAGCACTGATCGGCCTTCTGGAAGCACGCAACGAATGCGCGACCATCCTCATGGGAGACCTGAACGAATGGCGTCTCGGCAATGGGTCGTCGCTCAATACGTTTCGTGATGCTTTTGGAACCCTGCCGCCGGCTGTGCCGAGCTTTCCGTCCAACCTGCCGGTGCTGGCGCTCGACAGGATCATCGCCAATCGTGAAGGATTGATCGAGCAGGTGGAGGCGCATGACAGCGTGCTGGCGCGCATCGCCTCCGACCATCTGCCGTTGAAGGCGGCGGTGCGGACAGACCTGCTTCCGGCCTGATTCCACTGCGGATGATACGCCGCAAGCATGAGGGCAGACCTGAGAAGTGGGAAACCGTTACGCTGCCGTCAGATGGCTGCGCGAACGGGCTTCCAGCAGCGATGTGCGAATGGCTTCCATCAGCCGCTCACGGTTGTTTCTGGTCTTGCTTCTGTCCAGGTTCTGCGCGGAAAGCGCCAGATCCAGACCTTCATGCATCACGATCGAATAGGCAACGGTCGTTGCCCAGTTTTCGTATTCCTGCTCCATCATGCAGCCCCTGAACTAAATCATTTAGTCCGAATCACCCTGTCCTGAGAATTTACCACAAAATTCAAAGCATAAAATAGAATCGTTTCTTGCTGCTCCGTCATTTCGGTGCGGATATATTGATTTTTGACAGGTTAAATTCGGTGAATACGGGAAATTTCTTGCTTAAGTATTTGAAATTGATTCTATTTCAGCGGGATCGCATAAACATTTCCACCCATAAAAAACGCCGCGCATCTGATGATGCGCGGCGGGCTTGCGTCGAAGGTGGCGGTGGATGGGAGTACTGTCTCAGCCGGCCTTTTCGAGCTTGTAGTCCGAATTGGCCGGTTCTTCTCGGCTGTGCTGGATGAGCGGGCGGTTGCCCGACAGCTTGCGCACCAGCACGTAGAAAACCGGTGTCATGAAGATGCCGAAGAACGTCACGCCGATCATGCCGGAGAAGACGGCGACACCCATGGCGGCGCGCATTTCCGCACCGGCACCTGTCGAGACGACCAGCGGCACCACGCCCATGATGAAGGCGAGCGAGGTCATCAGGATCGGGCGCAGACGAAGCCGGCTTGCCTCGATGGCCGCCTGAAGTGGCGTTCGCCCCTCGAATTCCAGCTCCCGGGCGAATTCCACGATCAGGATCGCGTTCTTCGCCGAGAGACCCACAAGGACGACAAGGCCGATCTGCGTAAAGATGTTGTTGTCCCCTCCCGTCAGCCAGACGCCGGTGAGGGCCGCAAGCACACCGAGCGGGACGATCAGGATGATCGCGATCGGCAAGGTGAGGCTTTCATATTGCGCGGCGAGCACGAGATAGACGAGCAGCAGTGCCAGCGGGAAAACCACGATGCTGGAGTTGCCGGCCAGAATCTGCTGGTAGGTCAGATCCGTCCATTCGTAATCGACGCCCGCAGGCAGAGTTTCGGCGAGGATCTTCTCGATCGCGGCTTGCGCCTGTCCCGAGGAGAAGCCCGGCGCCGGGCCGCCGTTGATATCGGCCGCGAGGAAGCCGTTGTAACGGTTGGTGCGCTCCGGTCCCGTCGTTGCATCCACCTTGAGCAGCGTCGACAGCGGGATCATCTGACCCGTTGCGGAGCGAACCTTCAGGCGGCCAATATCTTCGGCGTGGGCGCGGAATTGCGCATCGGCCTGTACACGCACGCTGTATGTGCGACCGAAAGCATTGAAGTCGTTAACATAGAGCGAGCCCAGATAAATCTGCAGCGTCTGGAAGACGTCGCTGACCGAAACGCCCAGCTGTTCGGCCTTGGCGCGGTCGAGATCGGCGAAGAGCTGCGGCACGTTGATCTGGTAGCTGGAGAAGATGCCTGCCAGCTCCGGGGTCTGATATGCCTTGGCGATCACGGCCTTCGCGGCTTCGTCCAGCGTCTGGTAGCCGTAACCGGCGCGGTCTTCGATCTGCAGCTTGAAGCCGCCTGTCTGGCCGAGACCGTTGACCGGCGGTGGCGGGAACATGGCGATGAAGGCATCCTGAATGCCGGCGAACTTCTGGTTTAGCTGCATGGCGATGGCGCCGCCGGAGAGTTCCGGTGTCTTGCGCTTTTCGAAGTCGTCAAGAACCGCAAAGACGATGCCGGAATTGGAGCCGATGGTGAAGCCGTTGATCGACAGGCCGGGGAAGGCAATGGCGTGGCTGACACCGGGTGTTTCCATGGCGATCGCGCTCATCCGCTTGATGACGCTCTCGGTACGGTCGAGCGTTGCGCCATCAGGAAGCTGGGCAAAACCGATCAGATACTGCTTGTCCTGTGCTGGCACGAAGCCGCTTGGGACAGTCGTGAACATGCCATAGGTGGCAGCCACCAATGCCATATAGACGATCATCACGAGGCTCTTGCGTGTCACCAGCCCGCCAACCGTCTTGCCGTAGCCGTTCGAGGCCGCGCCGAAGGCACGGTTGAAGCCACGGAAGAACCAGCCGAAGATTTTGTCCATGAAGCGGGTGAGCCAGTCTTTCGGTGCACCGTGTTCCTTTAACAGCAGGGCTGCGAGAGCGGGTGACAGCGTCAGCGAATTGATGGCCGAAATGACGGTGGAGATGGCGATGGTCAGTGCGAACTGCCGGTAGAACTGGCCGGACAGGCCGGAGATGAAGGCAAGCGGCACGAAGACGGCGACCAGAACCAGTGCAATGGCGATGATCGGGCCGGAGACTTCGCGCATCGCCTTATAGGTGGCATCTCGCGGTGAGAGCCCGTTTTCGATGTTTCGTTCGACGTTTTCGACGACCACGATGGCGTCATCCACCACGATGCCGATGGCAAGCACAAGGCCGAACAGCGTCAAGGCGTTGATAGAGAAGCCGAAGGCATACATCACGGCGAAGGTGCCGATGATCGAGACCGGAACGGCGATCAGCGGAATGATCGAGGCGCGCCAGGTCTGGAGGAAGAGGATGACCACAAGCACCACGAGGCCAACGGCCTCGAGGAGTGTATCGACAACCTTCTCGATGGAGGAGCGCACGAATTTCGTCGTGTCGTAGACGATCTCGTATTTCACGCCATCGGGCATTGCCAATTGCAGATTATCCATGGTCGCGCGGACATTATCGGCGATTTCGATGGCGTTGGAGCCGGGGGCCTGAAGGACAGCGACAGCCACTGCCGGTTCGCCGTCGAGCAGCGAACGCAGCGTGTAATCGGCAGCGCCAAGCTCGATGCGGGCGACATCGCGCAGACGGGTGATTTCGCCGTTCGCGCCGCTCTTGACGATGATATTGCCGAATTCTTCCGGCGTCGTCAGACGGCCCTGGGCATTGACGTTGAGCTGCAAGTCGACGCCGTTCGGGCTTGGCGAAGCGCCGATGACGCCGGCTGCGGCCTGCACGTTCTGCTGGCGGATGGCGTCGGAAACATCGCTTGCGGCCAGATCATGCTCGGCAACCTTCTGCGGGTCGAGCCAGACGCGCATGGAATAGTCGCCTGCGCCGAAGACCTGCACCTGGCCGACACCTTCGATGCGGGCGAGGCGATCCTTGACGTTCAGCGTCGCATAGTTGCGCAGATAGGTGATGTCATAGTCGTCGGTCTTCGAGACGAGGTTGACGACCATGATGAAGTCTGGCGAACTTTTGACGGTGGTGATGCCGAGTGCGCGCACTTCCGCCGGTAGGCGCGGTTCGGCCTGCGACACGCGGTTCTGCACCAGCTGTTGGGCCTTGTCCGGGTCGGTGCCGAGCTTGAAGGTCACGGTCAGCGTCAGCACGCCGTCCGATGTCGCCTGGCTGCCCATATAGAGCATGTCCTCGACGCCGTTGATCTGTTCTTCCAGCGGTGTCGCGACGGTTTCGGCAATAACGGTCGGGTTCGCACCGGGATAGGTGGCGCGCACGACGACGGATGGCGGAACGACTTCGGGATATTCCGAAATCGGCAGGGCGCGCATGCCAAGAAGGCCTGCCACCACAATCAGGATAGACAACACGCCGGCGAATACCGGCCGGTCGACAAAAAATCTGGAAATATTCATATCCAGTCCCTCTCCGGGTCTTTGGGAATGCGAAGGCCGTTCCGGCGGCAATCCTGCCGCCGGTGAAGGCCGGTTCTGTCTGAAGGGGCGTCTCGTGACAGCGCGGGACGCCTGCTGATCAAAGGGGCGGGTTACTGCGAAGCAGCAACCTTGTCTTCCGTCTGCGGTGCGATGGTTGCGCCGGGGCGAATGCGCTGCAGGCCGTTGACGACGATCGTATCACCGGCGGCAAGGCCGCTTTCGATGATACGCTGACCGTCGGCCGGTGCGCCCGGCTTGATCTGGCGATAGCTCACCTTGTTTTCGGCGTCGACCACGAAGACGAAGCGCTTGTCCTGATCCGTGCCGATGGCCCGGTCGCTGATGACGATGCGGTTTTCCGGCTTCGGTTCGCCCATGCGCACCCGCACGAACTGGCCGGGGATCAGCCTGCCGTCCGGATTTTCAAAGACGGCGCGGACACCGATGGTGCCGCTTGCCGAATCCACCTGGTTGTCGATCAGGTGCAGCGTACCCTTGATCGGCGTACCCTCATCCGAAAGCGTGCCGATTTCCACCGGGATCTGTTCGAGAGCGGGCAGGGCGTCATCGGTTTTCGGCAGTTCGGCAAGCGCCCTGGCTACAACGCCTTCGCTGGCGTTGAAGCTGGCATAGATCGGGTTGACCGATACCAGCGTCGTGAGCGCCGGCGAGGTCGAGCCGGCGGCGACGAGGTTGCCGGCGGTGATTTCGATCCTGCCGACACGGCCGGAAACCGGAGCGCGGATTTCGGTGTAACCGAGATCGAGTTGCGCCGTGGTGAGCGCTGCGCGGGCGGCGCGAAGCTGGGCTTCGGCATCCGCAAACGAGCTTTGCCGCTGGTCGAGATCGCTCTGCGAGATGGTGCGATTGTCGGAAAGCCGGCGGCCACGCTCGAGTTCGGTTTTTGCCAGGCTGACCTTGGCTTCGGCGGAAGCGACCTGTCCTTCAGCACCGGCAACAGCGGCCTGATAGGGGGCGGGGTCGATGGTGAAGAGCGGGTCGCCTTCCTTCACCAGCGCACCTTCGCGGAAATGCACGGCCTTGATCTGGCCTGCGACGCGGGAGCGGATCTGCACCCGGTCGACGGCTTCGAGACGGCCGGAAAATTCCTCCCAGCGCATCACGTCACGGCTTTCCACCTTGGCGACGGTGACCGGGATTGCCGGTGTTTCAGCCGGCGTGGAAGCGGCCGTCGCGTCACGGCTGGTGGGGAGGTCGAAAAACAGTGCTGCGGCTGCAACGGACATGGCAAGCCCGATGCCGGCACCCGTCAGGGCCCGGCGCTTTGTGTTCAGCGTCATGGGTATCTCCTTGGCCCCCGATCGGGAGCAGGTCGTTCATCTATCTTTACTTCGTCGCATGATCCGGACGTAAAACCGCTACGCACTTTTACTGGACATGCTCAAAATGCGAATTTTCAGTGTTTTAACTGGTCAACGAAGGTCTTGAACTCCGAACAGACGGATGAGACCCATCCGCCGCCCTCTCCTTGATAAAGCCCCGTCCAGCCGATGCCGGCGGGGAAAACATGGCTCCGGACGCTGACACCGGAGGCGATGAGCCTGTCGGCATAACCGACCGTTTCGTCGCGCAGAGGGTCGTCCTCGGCGGTAAAGATCAGCGCCGGCGCCACCCGGTTCAGCCGCGTGCACTGGCAGGGCGCGGCATAGGGGTGGAAAAACCCGCACGCCTTGGCAAGGTAATGGCTCCAGCCATCGGCCCAGCGCTGGCGCATGCCGATCCTGTCCGCGTTGCGGAAGGATTCCGTCGTCATCATCGGGTCGATCATGGGCGACAGAAGAATCTGGCCTGCGAGTTTGCCCGGCATGCGGTCACGGGCCTTCAAGGCAAGCCCCGCCGCCACATTGCCGCCTGCCTCTTCGCCGGCCACGAATAGCAGCGATTTCGCGCCGCCATAATGCTTGCGATCCCGGCTCAGATGATCGAGCGCTTCATAGGCACAATCGATGACCATCGGAAACTCGTTGCCGGACGGCTGGCTGTAATCGGCTTCCACGACCACCGCGCCGCTTTCCGCAAGCGCGCGGGCCACCGGAAGCTCGGGGCAATTGCCGCCCGGCTCAAGACCGGGTTGCAGAAACGATCCGCCGCGCAGGTAAAGCACCACGGGCGGCTGGCTGCAAAGCTTTGCACCCTCATATCGGCGCACGGAAAGCTGGGATGCGAGGCCCCCGCAGCTTTTGATGTTTTCCCAGTGCGCGTTCATCTGATCCGGTCCCGTGCGCCACGCTCGGCGGTGCACCATATTTGCAAAATCTGAAATTCATATTATTGTTCGGAGAAAAACGATCAAGTACTCTAAAATGAAAACACTATTCCATAAAGACGGATAATCTCATCATGGATCAGCTCTCCGCCATGCGGGTTTTTACGCGGGTCGTGGAAACCGGCAATTTCAGCCGCGCCGCCACAGCGCTGAATATGCCGAAGACCACCGTCACCAACATGGTGCAGGCGCTCGAGGCGCATTTGCACACCACACTTCTCAACCGCACCACGCGCCGGGTGATGCTGACAACGGACGGCGCTCTCTATTATGAGCGGGCCTCACAGATTTTATCGGAAATCGAAGAACTTGACGGCAGCATGTCCAGCGCGCAGGTGCAGCCATCCGGGCGTTTGCGCGTGGAGATGGCCGGTGTCTTCGCGGACCTGGTGGTTATCCCACATCTTTGCGAATTTTACCAGCGTTACCCGCAAATCCGTCTCGACCTCGGTGTCGGTGACCGTCTGGTCGATTATATCGCGGAGAATGTCGACTGTGCGCTGCGCGTCGGCGTGCTGCGCGATCAGTCGCTGATTGCCCGTAAAGTGGGTGAACTCCGGTTCGAGACATTCGCGTCACCTTCCTACATCGAAAATTTCGGCATGCCGCAAGAGCCGGAGGATCTGGAGAAGGAGCATTATTCGGTGGGCTACCTCAATGCCACCACCGGTCAGATCATGCCGGCCTCCTTCGACAACGGCGTGCGCAGCGTCGAACTGACCCCGAATTATGTCGTTTCGGTCAATGACAGTCGCACCTATCTCAACGCCGCGCTGGCCGGCATGGGCATCGTGCAGCTTCCCGTCTTCATGGTGAAGGATGCGCTTTCGCGGGGAGAACTGGTGCCGGTGCTTTCCGAATGGCGGCGCGAGGCCATGCCGATCTATGTGGTCTATCCCCAGACCCGGCATGTAACCAACAAAGTGCGCGTTTTTGTCGACTGGCTGGCCAAGCTGGTGCACGGCCTGGTGTGAGGCCGCCAGTCACCGGCCGACCCTTGCTGCGACAAAATCGATGAAGGCGCGAACGCGGGCGGCCAGGTGTTCATGACCGGCATAAACCGCGTGGATCACTTCCATCTCCTCGGCATTGTAGTCTTCCAGCACCGGCACGAGCAGGCCGGCCTCAATATCCGGCTCGATATGAAATTCGCCGACCCTTCCCAGCCCCAGGCCCGTCAGGCAGAGTCTGCGCATGGCCATGCCGCTGTTGACCGAGACGTTGCCCTTGACAGGCAGGCGGTAGACTTGCGCAGAGCCGGGGTTGCGAAACGGCCATTCGTTGAGGCTGCGGCTGAAATTGAAGCTGAAGCAATTGTGCCGCGCCAGATCCTGCGGTTTTTCTGGCATGCCGTGTCGTTCGATATAGGCGGGGGAGGCGACGATGACGCGACGGACTTCCTTCAGCTTTCGCGCCTTCAGCGATGAATCTCCCATGGCGCCCGAGCGGATGGCGATATCCGTGCGTTCCTCGATCAGCCTGATGACGCCGTCGGTCAGCGAGATATCCAGCTCGATTTCCGGATAAAGCGACAAAAATTCCGGCGCAAGCGGAAGGAGATAACGTTCGCCGAAGCCCAGAGTGGCGTTGACGCGCAAAAGGCCACGCGGCACCACCTTGCCGCCGCTCGCCACGATCTGCTCGGTCTCGGCTATGTCGGCGAGAATCCGCCTTGCCCGCGCAAGATAGACCTCGCCCTCCTGTGTGAGCGTGACAAGCCGGGTGGAGCGGGCGAGAAGGCGGGTGCCGAGGCGGTCTTCGATACGTGTGACAAGCTTGCTCACCGCCGAGGGTGAAAGCTTCAGCCTGCGCCCGGCGGCGGAAAAGCTGCCGAGCTCCGCCGCCGCCATGAAGACTTCCATTTCTCCGGCCCTGTTGTCCATCGCCGCATCACCTGTGAAATCAATTCAAAGGTATTTATCCGATCTTGCCGATTATCATGCAAGTCCCCTTCGCCCATATTGCGTGCATAGATTTGATCCAACCGGACGGCACCGCTGTCCAAATGATCCAACCGGACAGCGTTGCTGTCCAGAACGCCCGCGATCCCGCTCCGGGCGAAGAGGTATTCGTCATGCCATTGGCCATATTTGCCCTGACGATCGCGGCCTATGCGATCGGCACCACGGAGTTCGTGATTGTCGGCCTTCTGCCGACAGTTGCGACCGATCTTCACATCACCCTGCCGCTTGCTGGTCTCATCGTCAGTGTCTACGCGCTGGGCGTCACCTTCGGCGCGCCGATCCTGACAGCGCTAACCGGCAGGATCGAAAGAAAGCCGCTACTGCTCGGCCTCATGGCCCTGTTCATCATCGGTAACAGCGCGGCGGCCCTGTCACCCAGCTATGAGATGCTGCTTGTTGCCCGCGTCATTGCCGCTTTCGCCCATGGCGTTTTCTTCTCGGTCGGAGCGACCATCGCCGCCGATCTCGTGCCGGAAAACCGCCGTGCATCGGCCATTGCGATGATGTTCATGGGGCTCACGGTCGCTATCGTCACCGGGGTTCCGCTCGGCACCTATATCGGGCAGGTCTTCGGCTGGCGCGCCACCTTCTGGGCGGTTGTCGCACTCGGTATCGTCGCCTTTCTGGGCATCGCGACGCTTCTGCCGAACACGCTAAAAAAGGCTCCGCCGGCGAGCCTTCTCGATCAGGTCCGGGTTCTCGGCTCCGGTCGCCTGCTCATCGTTTTCGCGATGACTGCGCTCGGCTACGGCGGCACCTTCGTCGCCTTCACCTTCCTTGCGCCGATCCTGCAGGATGTCACCGGCTTTTCGGAAAAGAGCGTCAGCCTGATCCTCGTGCTTTATGGCGTCGCCATTGCAGCCGGCAATATCGGCGGCGGCAGGATCGCCAACCATAACCCGGCCAAGGCGCTGATCGGTCTTTTCCTGGCGCAGGCCATCGTGCTGCTCGTCTTTTCCTTCACCGCCTTCTCGCCGGTGCTGACGCTTTTCACGCTTGCCGCGCTCGGCTTCCTGTCCTTCGCCAATGTTCCCGGCCTGCAGCTTTATGTGGTGCAGCTTGCCAAGGAACATCGCCCTGGCGCCGTCGATGTCGCCTCGGCGCTCAACATCGCCGCCTTCAACCTCGGCATCGCCATCGGCGCATGGCTCGGCGGTCTGGTGGTGGAATCGCCGATGGGTCTTGCCGCAACCCCGTGGGTCGGCGCCATTCTCGTCGCCGTGGCCCTGCTACTCACCCTCTGGAGCAGCGCGCTCGACCGCCGCGCCGCGCTGACCCTGAAAACCGCCTGAACTTTCCATAAAATTCCCGGCCGCTCCCAAGTCGGCCGGGCCGCTTCAAAGGAGAAAATATATGTTTGATGTCACTGCAAATGGCGCTTCGATCCCGGCACTGGGTTTCGGCACGTTTCGTATTCCCGGTGAGGATGTGCTGCGCATCGTTCCCCATGCGCTGAAAGCCGGTTTCCGCCATATCGATACCGCCCAGATTTACGGCAACGAAGCGGAAGTCGGTGAAGCCATCGCTGCTTCGGATGTGGCGCGTGGCGAAGTGTTTCTCACCACCAAGGTCTGGGTCGAGAACTATAGGCACGATGCCTTCCTCGCCTCCGTCAATGAGAGCCTGAAGAAGCTGAAAACCGATTATGTCGACCTTCTGCTGCTGCATTGGCCGAATGAGGCGGTTTCGCTTGCCGAACAGATCGGCGCGCTGAACGCGGTGAGGCAAGCCGGCAAGGTTCGCCATATCGGCGTTTCCAATTTCAGCACGGCGCTGATGGCCGAGGCGGTGAAGCTGTCCAGGGCTCCAATCGTGACCAACCAGATCGAATACCACCCCTATATCGATCAGGACGTGGTTATCGCCGCGGCAAAGGCCGCCGGCATGTCGGTAACGGGGTATTACGGGATGGCCGATGGCAAGGTGTTTAACGATCCGGTACTGAAGGAAATCGCCGCAGGCCGTGACAAGTCAGTGGCGCAGGTGGTGCTGCGCTGGCTCGTGCAGCAGCAGGGTGCCGTCGCATTGTCGAAAACGGTCAGCGAAGCCCGCGTCGATGAGAATCTCGCCATCTTCGATTTCGAGCTTTCCGCCGATGAAATGGCGGCGATCCGCGCGCTTGCCAGACCGGATGGCCGCATCGTTTCACCGGAAGGGCTTGCACCCGTCTGGGACAAGGCCGCCTGATAATAAGAGCCGGGGAGGGAACGCCCTTCCCGGTTTGCCCATGCGTGAAAAATCCTTGCGCATTTCGCACGGCGATGCGCGTCACAGCCCATGGAAACGACGCGTCTCACATCGGGTGCAGTGAAGATTTATCTGCTATTCTGGAAATTTGGAGCGGGCGAAGGGATTTGAACCCTCGACCCCAACCTTGGCAAGGTTGTGCTCTACCCCTGAGCTACACCCGCTCAAATCCACCGGTCCGGGGTAGTTCGCTGAACCGTGGCCCGCCAAGCGGCGACGGGTGCTATATCGCTCAATCGTTTTTGGAATGCAATAGTTTCTTTTGCGGTTTCGGTGGAAATCCGCCTGTGTGCGGATTTATCCGAAATCTGGCGGCCATTACGGGGGCAAGCGCAGGGAATTTCCGCTGAAGATGTTGTTTCAGCTGGTTTTTATCTCCCTGTCACGGGGGTGGCGGCCGGCGGGAAGGCCAGAAAATAACCTATTTACATTTGGTTAAAATCTGATTCGACAAGTGATTCGTTCGGGTGTACAAATTGCCTGTCCACGAAAAAATCGAAACGATATTGGGAACGATACTTGGCATATCATCATCGGGAGGATGAGCCTTGTCGTACGCAGCTTTTGAAAGAGTTGGCGCACAATTGTCGCCAGAGCAGATCACCGATCTACAGAATATTTTCGATGGCGTATGTTTCGAGTGCCTTCAAGATCGCAGCAGCCATGTTGCCAATGAGTGCGCAGCGGTTTTGATCCGAAGCGCCCAGCGCGGCATTTTGGACCATGAAATGTTGCGCGATATAGGGCTTGCGGTCTTACGTCGGCATTGATTGCGCCATTCCGTTAAAAAAGCGCCCGGGTATCTCGGGCGCTTTGCTGTTTGGGCAGGCGAGAGCCGTTTTCCGCTCAGCTTTTTTCCTGCACATGCGCTTCGAGAAACCAGAGCGACTTGTCGAGATCGCGCGAGGCGGCGGTGAAGATGTCGGCCGTCGTCGGATCACCGGCCTCGTCGGAATCGTCGATCGCCTTGCGGATCATATTTGCGACCTCGCCATAACGCTCGATCAGGGCGTCCAGATGGTCATGGATTTTGTAGATATCGGTCGGATAGGCCTTGAGCTTGGTCGTCGAGGAGACCGATTGCAGGCTGCCGAGCGCCGTGCCGCCAAGCTGGACCACACGCTCGGCAATCGTGTCGCCGTGATTGTCGAGCTGGGCGCGGAAAGTGTCGAGAAGCTCGTGCACGGCGATGAATTGCGGGCCCTTGAGGTTCCAGTGCGCCTGCTTGGTGACGAGCGCAAGGTCGATGACGGAAGCGAGCGATTCATTGAGAATGCCGATCACGGTCGACTTGGCGTTGGAAGGCAGGTCGTTCTTCGTCTTGTGCGTCTTCATCGATGTCTCCTGAAGTTGCGGACGGAATGCCGCTTTGGAAAAGTCCGTCGTTTAACGTCCGGGCCTGCGACCCTGTTCCATGCCAGGCGCTGGGACAGCAAAAATCCCGAACAATCATCGTGTCATTCGTAAAACAGGCAGATGCGCCGGCCGTCTATCTCATTGACGCGGATGGGCATGTCGTAGATGTCCTTGAGGACGTCCGGGCGGATGATCTCTTCCACCGGCCCCTGATGGCGGATGCGGCCTTCGCGCATGGCGATGATGGTGTCGGAATACCAGGAGGCGAAGTTGATGTCGTGCAGCACCAGAACCACGGTCTTCTTCAGCTCGTCAGCCGCCTTGCGCATGATCTTCATCATGCTGGAGGCGTGTTTCATGTCGAGATTGTTGAGCGGTTCGTCGAGCAGCACGTAATCTGTATCCTGGCACAGAACCATGGCCACGAAGGCGCGCTGGCGCTGACCGCCGGAAAGCTCGTCCAGAAACCGGCCGGCAAGGGCTTCGAGATGCAGATATTCCAGCGCCCGGTCGATATGGGCCTTGTCCTCGATGGTGGGGCGGCCCTTGGAATAGGGGTAACGGCCGAAACCGACGAGGTCTCGCACCGTCAGGCGTGAGGAGATGTGGTTGTCCTGCCGCAATATGGAGAGCCGCTTCGCCAGGGTATCGGACGGGGTTTTGGTCACATCCAGCCCGTCCACCGTCACCGTTCCGGCATCCATCGACATCAGCCTCGCGACGATGGAAAGCAGGGTCGATTTTCCAGCACCGTTCGGCCCGATGATGGAGGTGACGCCGCCTGCCGGAATGGAGACGGAGACGCCATCGACGACGAGGCTGTCGCCATAGGATTTGCTGATCTGACTGGCGATGATCATCGCGCACCTCGTTTCAGAATAAGACCGATAAAGACGATGCCGCCGAGAAATTCGATGATGATCGAGAGCGCCGTATCGAAGGCGAAAACCCGCTCCAGCACCACCTGGCCGCCGACCAGGCAGATCACGGCGATGAGGATTGCCGCTGGCAGCACATAGGCGTGTTTGCCGTTGCCGGTAAGATAATGGGCAAGGGCCGCGACCAGCAGGCCGAAGAACATGACGGGACCGACCAGCGCTGTGGAGACGGCGACGAGCACGGAGACCAGCACGAGGATGATTGTCACCGTTCGCTTGTATTCGAGGCCGAGGCTGATGGCCGTCGCGCGGCCGAGCGAGAGGACGTCGAGCGTGTGCGTTAGCCTGAGCCCGATGATGGTCACCACGCCGATGATGACGGTGGAGACGGCAAGAAGCGTCGGATCGATGGAGTTGAAGCTGGCAAACAGTACATCCTGCAGCACGGTATATTCATTGGGGTCGAGCACGCGCTGCATGAAACCCGAGAGGCTGCGGAAGAAAACGCCGAAAACGATGCCGACCAGCACCAGAAGATGCAGGCTGCGTTCCGCGCCGACGAAAAGCCAGCGATAGAGCAGGGCGGAAAAGGCGACGAGCAGGCTGGTTTCGGCGAGAAACTTCAGTTGCGGATCGATCATGACGACGGTTGCGGAGCCGAAGACGAAGATCAGCCCGGTCTGCATCAGCACGTAAAGCGAATCGAAACCCATCACCGAAGGGGTGAGGATGCGGTTGTTGGTGACCGTCTGGAACAGCACGGTGGAGACCGCGATGGCATAGGCCACCAGCAGCAGCGACAGAAGCTTGATGCCGCGAAACGGCAGCACGAAGCTCCAGCTTCCCTTGGCGCCCAGCGTCATGAAGGCGGCCATGGAGATGAGTGCGAATGCCGTAAGCACGATGAGAACGGTTTTTGCACGCCGGTCGGGATGTCTCTCACGCATGGTGGCGTTTCCGCAGCAGGAGATAGAGGAAGAGCGCGCTGCCGATGACGCCGACCACGGTTCCGATGGGTATTTCGTAAGGCGCTCGTATGGTTCGGCCGATGATGTCGCAGGAAAGTACGAAGACCGCGCCGAGCGTTGCCACCCAGGGCACGGAGCGGCGCATATTGTCGCCGATCATCAGGCTGACGACATTCGGCACGATCAGGCCTAAAAAGGGGATCATGCCGACCGTGACGACGACCACGGCGCTCACCAGCGAGACGATGGTGAGGCCGAGCGCCATGACGCGGCGGTAGTTCAGACCGAGATTGGTGGTGAAATCGCGGCCCATGCCGGCCACGGTGAAACGGTCTGCGGCGAGATAGGCGGCGATGGCGAAAAGGAAGCCGACCCAGAGCAATTCATAACGGCCGCGCAGCACGCCGGAAAAATCCCCTGTCATCCATGCGCCCAGCGATTGCAGGAGATCGAAACGATAGGCAAAGAAGGTGGTGACGGCGGCAATGACGCCGCCCAGCATGATGCCGATCAGCGGCACCAGCAGCACGTCGCGCAAAGGCACCTCTCTCAGGATACGCAGAAACAGCGCGGTGCCGGCGAGCGCGAAAACGGCGGCCACCAGCATCTTGCCGAAGATCGGCGTGTCCGGGGCCAGCAGGGTGACGGTGAGCAGGCCGAGGCCGGCGGATTCGGTGGTGCCCGCCGTCGAAGGCTCCACGAAGCGGTTGCGCACCAGCATCTGCATGATGAGCCCGGCAATCGCCATCGAGCTTCCGGCCAGTATCAGCGCCAGCGTGCGGGGGATGCGGCTGACGAGCAGCACGCGCAGCGCGTCCGCGCTGGTATCGGGCGAAAAGAGCGTCGCGAGCGAGACATTGCTGACGCCGACGAACAGGCTGGTGATGGCGAGCGTCAGAGCTAGCAACAGGGCAAGGATGAGAGACAGGGATTTCAAGTTGGCGGTTTTTCGAAAATGGTGAGAGCTCCCCGTGGTTTGGCAGGTTGCCGAAACAGGTGTCCGACCTCTCCTTGGTCATCCTCGGGCTTGGCCCGAGGATCCACAACCTGACGCGTGATGGATCCTCGGGTCAAGCCCGAGGATGACGTCGAGTATGGAGCGGCCTTCAGAAGCGGATGCCTAGAGGCTTTTACGATTTCTTCTCGGAGACGGCCTTGTAGACCTGATCGAGCAGGGTAGAGAGCGCCGTATAACCACTGCTGACGATATAGGCGGCCTGCGGGTCGAGATAAACGATCTGTTTTTTCTTCCAGGCATTGGTCTGGTGCACCAGTTCGTTGTCCAGCACCTGTGCGGCCGCCTTGCCGGGGTCGGTCGCACGGCCGATACCGGCGTCGCGGTCGATCACGAACAGCCATTCGGGATTGACCTCGGCCAGATATTCGAAGGAGACGACATCGCCGCGGTCAAAACGGTCGTCGATGTCGGCCGCAACCGGCTTGAAGCCGATTTCGGTGTGCAGCCAGCCGGTGCGCGAACTCGGGCCGTAAACGCCGACCTTGCCGGCATTGGTGACGAGGATCATCGCCGTGCCGGAATTGGGCGCGATCTCCTTCAGCTTCGCCACTTTTTCATCAATGGCGGCATCGAGCTTCTTGGCTTCTTCCTGCTTGCCGAAGATATCGCCGAGCTTGGTGATGTTGGCTTTCACGCTGCCGATGAATTCCTTGGAATCCACCGACATGTCGATAGCGGGCGTGATCTTCGCAACGTCCGGGTATTTCGCCCGCGAACGGCCGCCGACAATGACGAGATCGGCCTCGGCCGCATTGATCGCCTCATAATCGGGCTCAAACAGCGTGCCGACCTTCAGATATTTTCCGTCGGCATATTTCTGCAGATAGACAGGCAGGTTGGAGCCGACGACACCTGTTGGCTCAACCCCAAGCGCATCGAGATTGTCGAGCGAGGGAATATCGAGAACCAGAACTTTCTCCGGGGCCGCTTTCAGCACGGTCTCGCCCTGGGCGTGCTTGATCGTCATGTCTTCGGCATTTGCCGTCATCGCGCTGAGGCTGAAGGCCGCTGCCGCCAGCAGCCGAACGGGGAAGGTGAAGTTGATGGCCACTTATATGTCCCTTGCAATATAGTTCTGAACCGTGAGGAAGATTTTTCCGCAGGGTTAACTTGATGTTCGCTGTCAGCTTTATTGGCAAGGTCGGCGGAAATCAAAATTATGTTTTAGAATGGTTCTGAATTGCCGTGAGCGGGAAATGTGTGAGCGGGAGAGATGGGTTGCGATCTCTGCGGACGTCATTACCCGGGCTGTGTCCGCACACCTCAATCCGGCGGCCAGTCGCCGACGATTGCGCGCCTTTCCAGTTTCAGCGACCGGTCCGGTTGCACGCGGTAGGTTTCGATCGCCAGCCGCCCGTCGCCCATCACGAATTCATTGCTGAGCGTACTGCCGATGGGGGACTTGGTCAGTTTGGTGTGCGGCTGTCCGCCATAGGTGATGCTGCCGGGAATGGGCTCGACATCAGGGGCGGTGGTGCAGCCGGCAAGCGCCAGAACCATCGTAATCGCGATCGTGCGCATGTCTTTCTCCTGCGGTTGGCGCAAGTCTATCATGGCTGTGCATGCATCACACATCCCTTTGGCGTGAATAAAAAGCCCCGCATCCGAAGATACGGGGCCAGTTACTTTGGAGGCTCGTTGGTTCTCAGTCCTCGTTGGCGGCAAGCTGCGTCAGCACGTCGCCACGGCCGCGGATACGCATGATGAGCGGGATGATGAAGGCTGCTGCCGCCACGATGAAGAGGCCAATGGCGATCGGCGAGGTGAACAGCACCGTCGGGTCGCCTTGGCCGATGGCGAGCGCGCGGCGCAGCTGCTGTTCGGCGAGCGGACCGAGGATGAGGCCGACGACCGCAGGCGCAATCGGATAACCGAAGATGCGCATAATGTAACCGAGGATGCCGAAGGCGAGCAGCATGCCGAGTTCGAAGACCGATGGGTTGGCGCCGATGGTGCCGAGCGTCGCAAACAGCAGGATGCCGGCGTAAAGCCATGGCTTCGGGATGGTCAGCAGCTTCACCCAGAGACCGACGAGCGGCAGGTTCAGAACCAGCAGCATCAGGTTGGCGATGAACAGGCTGGCGATCAGGCCCCAGACGAGCTGCGGATTGGTGGCGAACAGCAGCGGACCGGGCTGCAGGCCATATTGCTGGAAGCCGGCGAGCATGATGGCGGCGGTTGCCGTGGTCGGCAGGCCGAGCGTCAAAAGCGGCACCAGCGTACCGGCGGCGGAGGCATTGTTGGCGGCTTCCGGACCGGCCACGCCTTCGATGGCGCCTTCACCGAATTCTTCCGGATATTTGGTCAGCTTCTTTTCGGTGGCATAGGAGAGGAAAGTGCCGATTTCGGCACCGCCCGCCGGCATGGCGCCGATGGGGAAGCCGATCAGCGTGCCGCGCAGCCAGGCTTTCCAGGAACGCGCCCAGTCCTGCGCGCTCATCCAGACCGAGCCCTTGACGGCCTCGACCTTGTCGGGGCCGCTCTGACCCTGCGCCACGATGAACAGTGTTTCGCCGATGGCGAACATCGCAACCGCAAGCGTCGTCACTTCCACGCCGTCGAGCAGGTCGGGAATGCCAAAGCTCATGCGGGTCTGGCCGGTCAGCTGGTCGATGCCGACGATGGCAAGGGCAAAGCCGATGAATAGCGAGGTGAGGCCGCGTAGCGCCGAATCTCCGAAAGCGGAGGAAACGGTGACGAAGGCGAGCACCATCAGTGCAAAATATTCACGCGGGCCGAAAACCAGCGCCAACTTGACGATATAGGGCGCGATAAAGGCGAGCGCGATGGTGGCGATGAGGCCGGCGACGAAGGAACCGATGGCGGCGGTGGCCAGCGCCGGACCGCCTCTGCCCTTGCGGGCCATCTTGTTGCCTTCGAGCGCGGTCACGATCGAGGCGCTCTCGCCCGGTGTGTTGAGCAGGATCGAGGTGGTCGAGCCGCCATACATGCCGCCGTAATAGATGCCGGCGAACATGATGAGCGAACCGGCGGGATCGAGCCTATAGGTAACGGGCAGAAGCAGCGCCACGGTCAGCGCAGGGCCGATGCCGGGCAGAACGCCGACGGCGGTGCCGAGCGTGACGCCGATCAGCGCATAGAGCAGGTTCATGGGTTGGGCGGCAACCTCAAGACCGTGCAGCAGGAATTCAAAGGTACTCATGGGCAGATGTCCCCCAAGTCGAGCAAATGAGCGGGCGGAACGGCTGGCTTTTGCGTCATTGCGCGCCGGCTGTTCCCGTGATCTCGAATTTTGGTCGGAATGGCTGTCAGAAGAACAGCCGTTCCAGAGGCCCGGCAGGCAGCGAAAGCTGCAGCAGCCGCGCGAAGATGAACCAGATGAAGAAGCTGAGCGCGATGCCGATGGGGATCGAATACCAGAGCTTGCGTTTGCCGAAGGCACGCGCCGTAAAGGCAAAAAGCAGGCCGGTGGCAATGGAGAACCCCGCGACGTTGAGCAACAACATCTGCGCGGCAAGGCCGGCGACGACCCAGATAACCGGGGCGATTTCCTGTTTGTCGCGTGCGGGAAAATCACCGCGCCAGGCCTCGATGGCTGTCCACAGCGCCAGGCCGACAAGACAGAAACCGATGGCGTAAGGCACCGTCGCCGGGCCGACCGGCGAATAACCGGTGACGCTGGCGAGACGGGCGCTGTCCCAGAAGATCACGCAGGCGATGATGACGAGGAAAACGGCGATCGCCAGCGCCGCCCAGTCAGGGCGGCGCTTTTGATGCTGCGAAGGGTTGGAACCCTGACTCATTTTACCAGTCCGATGTCTTTGAGAATGGTTTCGGTGGCGGCGGTATCCTTGGCGAGCTGTTCCTTGAAGGCGTCACCGGCAAGATAGGTGTCCATCCAGCCCTTGGTCTTCAGGGTTTCCTGCCATTTTTCGGATTTTGCCAGTTTCTCGATGTCGGCATTCACCGCCTTTTCCTGATCGGCGGAAAGGCCGGCAGGAGCCGCCACCATGCGCCAGTTCTGCACGACCACGTCGAGGCCGCTTTCCTTCAGCGTCGGCGCGTCCACGCCTTCCAGACGGTTTTCGCTGGTGACCGCGAGCAGACGCAGCGTGCCGGCCTTGATCTGGCCTTCGAATTCGCCGTAGCCGGAAACGCCGGCCGTCACCTGCGAGCCGAGGATCGAAGCAAGCGCTTCGCCGCCGCCGGAATAGGCGATGTAGTTGATCTTGGTCGGATCGACGCCCGCCGCCTTGGCGATCAGGCCGACGGCGATATGGTCGGTGCCGCCGGCGGAGCCGCCGCCCCAGGACACGCTGCCGGGGTCCTTCTTGAGCTGGTCGACGAGGTCGCCAATGGTCTTCAGCGGCGAGGACGCCGGAACGACGATGGCTTCATATTCGCCGGTCAGACGGGCGATCGGCGTTACTTCCTTGAGGGTGACGGGCGCGTTGTTGGTGAGAATAGCGCCGACCATCACGTAACCGCCGACGATGAGGGCGTTAGGGTTGCCCTTCTGCTGGCTGGCGAACTGCGCGAGACCGATGGTACCGCCGGCGCCCGGTACGTTCTGCACCTGCACGCTCTTGGAAATGCCTTCTTCCTGCAGCACGGTCTGCATGGAGCGCGCGGTCTGGTCCCAGCCGCCGCCGGGGTTGGCCGGCGCGATGATGGTGTAATCCGCTGCCGCCGCCGGAAGGGCGATCACGCCCGCCAGAAATGTGCCGATAAGAAAATGCTTCACTTGAAAACCCTCCTCAGGATGCCCTTTTGGGCGTCGTTTTTCGTTTATGCGGGGGGCTTTTTAGACACGCGTGCGCCAGCGCTGAATGCTCAGCGTGGTGACCTGGCAACCGTCCTGAATTTCCTCCCGCATCCTCTTCCGCCTCCACGGAATGAAGAAGGATTGCAGAGCATCACAAAAAGCTGTCATCTAACTGACGCTACGCAAGTCCTTGCGCATTTACTCTCTATTAATTTGTATCGGACGTCTACTGTGGCGTGTGGGATGGCTTTGCTTTGTGCTTTCGATGCTTGTTCCGGGGAACAGGGATGAAGGAGAGTTACGGCGCCCGCATTGGTTTGCGGGAGCAAACCTACTGCGACCGCAAGGCCTCGTTCCAGCGCTCGATCAGGCGGCTGCGCTTAACCTGATCCAGATAGACCATCAGGCCGGGGCTGACGGGCACGGGGCGCAATTGTGCGCCGTGGATGGCCTGCATGGTGTTGGCGGTGTTTTCGCCCGCCACTTCCGGGCTGACGGCGGGGATCTGCAACTGCCGGGCCATGATCGTCTGGCCTTCCTTCGACATGAAGAATTCCAGATAACGGCGACCGAGCGCCGGGTTGGCGGCGGCTTCCGGCACGAGCCCGATGCGCGACATGACCACGGTATAGTCTTTCGGCAGCATGATGCCGACATCCGGGTGGCGCGAGGCCCAGTCCGCTGCATAGGAGCCGAGAATGTTGTAACCCATCACGAAGCGACCGTCCGAGACACGCTCCAGAATGGCGGACGAGGTGGAATAGACTTTTACGCCCGCCGCGCCCATGGCCTTGATGACGCTCCAGATATCGCCGAACTGCTCTTGGTCGCGCGACATGAACAGGAAGCCAACGCCCGAGCGCTCGATGTCGTAGGTGGCGATGCGGCCATGCACCTCTTTGGCGTGGCCTTCCAGATAATCGACGAATTCCGCGCGGGTTGCAGGCGGTTTTTCGGTGGTGAAGCTCGGCTTGTGATAAACGAAAACCGCCGGCTCGAAGGTCAGCGCATAGGCGGTGTTGCGCCAGTTGGCCCAGGCGGGCCAGCGGGCGCTCATGGCCAGATCCGAGCGCTGGGCGTAACCGTCATTGCTGAGCTTCACCTGCAGGTCCATGGCAGAAGAAAAAGCGAAATCGGCGGTTTTTTTACCGGCGTCGGTTTCCTTGACGATGCGATCATAGATTTCGCCGGTCAGCATATCCTCATAATGGACGGCAATATCCGGATTGGCCTTCTGGAAACCCTCGATCATCGGCGTCGCCAGCGGCTCGTCCAGCGAGGAATAGACGACCAGCGTTTCGGCATCCGCCTTGCCAGACGGCGCCGGAAAGATGGCGACCTGGGCAAGTGCCGGCGAGGCCATGCAAAGACAGAGGCAGAGAGGAAGGCGGATACGCATGAAAAGATCATGCCGCAGGCGGTGGCCATTCACAAGCGCTAAGGGTCTGGTTAAACTCGGCAATGCTGTGGGAGGAAGATTTGCGCATTTTGCTGGTCGAGGACAATCAGGTGCTGTCGGAAGGGTTGTCGGCGCTTCTGCGCGGCAGCGGCTATGCCGTGGATGTGGTATCCGACGGCGCTTCCGCCGATGCGGCGATTGCGGCGGAAAGTTTCGATCTGGTCATTCTCGATCTCAACCTGCCGGAAATGGACGGCATCGAGGTGCTGCGCTCCATGCGTTCGCGCCAGGACAAGGCGGCGGTGCTGATCCTGACGGCGCGCGGCACGCCGGAAGAAAAGGTCAAGGGGCTCGATCTCGGCGCTGACGACTACATGATCAAGCCCTTCGATATCACCGAATTCGAGGCGCGGGTACGGGTGCTGCTGCGCCGCAACGCCGGGCTGCGTTCCTCGGCGCTAAGTTTCGGCAAGGTGCTGTTCGATCTCAATTCCCGCACCTTTTCGGCCGATGGGCGCCCGCTCGATATTCCGGCGCGCGAGGTGGCGCTGCTCGAAGTGCTGTTCATGCGGGCCGGCAAGGTCGTCGCCAAGGAGGCCATCGTGCAGTCGCTGACCGGCTTCGACGACGATATTTCCGCCAATGCCATCGAGC
This sequence comes from Agrobacterium sp. B1(2019), assembly GCF_008274755.1. Classification (NCBI taxonomy): domain Bacteria; kingdom Pseudomonadati; phylum Pseudomonadota; class Alphaproteobacteria; order Hyphomicrobiales; family Rhizobiaceae; genus Agrobacterium; species Agrobacterium sp. B1(2019). The sequence continues at coordinate 198,794 of NZ_VTPB01000001.1, forward strand.
AATATGTCAGTCGCCTGCGCAAGCGGCTCGCCCCCCACGGGCTGACGGTGAAGACGGCACGCGGTATCGGTTATTATCTCGAAAAGCTGCCGGAGATGGCTGAATGAGACAGGCCGGCTATTCGCTCAGGCGGCGACTTTTAGGCTGGCTTCTCATTTCCACCGCCATCATCGGTTGCGTCGCGCTGACCGATACATGGCGGGAGGCGATCAACACCGCCAATGTCGTTTCCGACCGCGTGCTTTCCGGTTCCGCACTTGCCATCGCCGAGCGGGTGGTGGTGGCCGAGGACGGTTCGCTGGAAGTGGACATTCCCTATGTCGCGCTGGAAATGCTGACATCGGCCGCGCAGGACCGGGTGTTTTACCGTGTCGACGGGCCGAACGGGCAATTCCTCACCGGTTACCAGAACCTGCCGACGGTGGAGAACAAAAATGGCGATACGCCCGCCTATCGTGATGCGGTGTTCCGCGACGAGCCGATCCGCGTCGCCGCCATCCGCCGTTTCGCTTCCACCGGCATCAATTCCGTGCCCTTTTCCGTAACGGTTGCCGAAACCACCATTGCCCGCAGCCAGCTGGCGCAGGCGATCATCCTGCGATCTGCACTGCGCCTGCTGCTGATGATCGTGGGGGCGGCGATCATTGTCTGGATCGCGGTGACGATTTCGCTCCGGCCGCTTTACCGGCTGAGCGAAGCCATTGCCGAGCGCAGCCCGAACGATCTGCACCCCATCCGTCAATCCGTGCCGGTGGAGGTGGAAAATCTGGTGGAAACGGTCAATTCCTTCATGGTGCGGCTGCAATCGGCGCTTGACGCGCTCCGGCATTTCACCGGCAATGCCAGCCACCAGCTGCGCACGCCGCTTGCCATCATCAGCACCCAGCTGGCTCTTTCCGCCCGCGCCGCCAGTCTTGAAGAAGCGCAGGCCGCGGCACGGAAGGGCGGGGCATCGGTGGCCCATGCCGAACATATCCTCGCCCAGCTGCTGCGCATGGCCAATATCGACGCCGCGGGCTCCAGCGAAAAACATGATTTTTCAGCGATCGATCTCGCGGCTGTGGCGCAGAACGTGACGGCCGATTTCGTGCCGCGCGCCGCAGAGGCGGGTATCGATCTCGGTTTCGAAGGCGAAGGCGAGGCGACAATTCTGGCTGAGCCGCTGCTCATCGGTGAACTGATTGGCAATCTTGTGTCCAATGCCATCAATTATGCCGGGCGCGGCGCGGAAGTTACCGTGCGCGTTGGCGGGCAAGCGGGCGCCGTCTGGCTGGAAGTGGAAGATAACGGCCCCGGCATCCCACCCGAAAAGCGCGCCATGGTGCGCCAGCGTTTTGCACGCGGCGAAGCCAACGCCGCCCCCGGCGCCGGTCTCGGCCTCGCCATCATCGAGGAGATTGCCGGGCTGTTCGGCGGGCGGCTGACGCTAGAGGATGGCACGGACGGGCGTGGGCTGAGGGCGCGGGTGGTGTTTGGTGGTCCGGAAAGAGCGGCGTAGCAGGGCGGCTTGTCAGGCAGCCGTTATCACCCCATCCGCTCGGAAGCATAACTTCCCGGGCTCGGCGGGAAGACGACCGTGCGGTTGCCGTTGATGAAGGTGCGGTGGTGGATATGGGCGTGGATGGCGCGGGCCAGCACCTGGCTTTCGACATCGCGACCAAGCGAGACATAATCGTCGGCCGATTGCGCATGGGTGATGCGCACCGTGTCCTGCTCGATGATCGGGCCTTCGTCCAGATCGGCGGTGACGTAGTGCGCCGTTGCGCCGATCAGCTTCACGCCACGCTCATAGGCCTGCTTGTAGGGGTTCGCACCCTTGAAGCTCGGCAGGAAGGAGTGGTGGATGTTGATGATTTTGCCAGACATCTTCCGGCACAGGTCATCCGAGAGCACCTGCATGTAACGCGCCAATACCACCAGTTCGGTTCCGCTGGTCTCGATCAGCTCCATCAGCTGCGCTTCGGCCTTTGGTTTATTCTCCTTCGTCACCTTGATGTGGTGGAAGGGAATGTCGTGGTTGACGACGACCTTCTGATAATCGAAGTGGTTGGAGACGACGCCGACGATATCGATTGGCAGCGCGCCGATCTTCCAGCGGTAGAGCAGGTCGTTGAGGCAATGGCCGAAACGCGACACCATCAGCATCGCTTTCATGCGCTGGCCGTCCGGGTAGATATCCGCCTCCATGCCGAACTTTTTCGCCACCGGCTGAAAGCCTTCGGTAATGGCCTCGAGCGAGGCGCCCTCTTCGGAGATGAAGGAGACGCGCATGAAGAACTTGCCGGTCTCGAGGTCGTCGAACTGCGAACTATCGACGATGTTGCAGCCTTTTTCCGCCAGATAACCGGAAATCGCGGCCACAATGCCACGGGTCGATTTGCAGGCTACGGTCAGAACATAGGATGTCATTCGTTTTCCCTCACAGACTTGGCGTCGGCATCAGCCAGCGCAGTTCGGCGCGTTCCATAGCGCAGCTCTGCGGCGGTGCAAAGCGTCAAGACGAACGCAGCCAAAGTCATAGGGCGGGAAAGGGCGGCGCGCCGTGCCGGAAGCGACATGGAATGTTCCATGGCCAGCACAGTTGGGCCAGCACAGTTTGGGCCAGCACGGCGACGCAGGGTGTTTCGGCAGGTTGCCGGCCTCAGGCGCGGCGCAGACGCATCGCCGTGCGGCCGCGGCGGTCGAGCAGCTCCAGCGTACCGCGACGCGGCTCAAGCCTGAAGGAGCGGGCCTCTTCCAGGGCTTCAATGAACTGTCGTTCCTGGCGCATGATGTCCGGCGCGCAGGCCATCTGGGTGGAAATCATCCGGCCGAAATCGACACGGTTGCGGCGGATCTTCACCTCGCCGCCGATGCCGTTGCAGCCGGCATTGCCCGAAACGCGACCCTCGCGGGTAATTTCCAGCGTCGCCTGACGGCGGCCGCGAACCCGTTCGCCGCGGATGTCCTGCACCAGCCAGCGCCCGTCGATGCCGGCTTCCGGCTCGGGTCTGCCGGGACCAGCGCCCACACGCTCCAGCACGAGGTCGGTATCGTCGCGGCCGCCGGTCAGCACGGAGTAACGCTGCGTGGTGGTGAAGAGCAGCCGGTCGCGGTCACGGATTTCGGCGCTCAGCGCATAGGAGCGGCGGCCACGGATGTCGCGGTCATCGTAACGCAGCACAAAGGGCACCGGCACCTGACCGCGCGGGCGGACTGTGATTTCGGTAATCGTCTGCGACGGCGCATCCGCCAGCGAAACGTCGATCAGGCGCACGGTGACGGTTGCGCCCGGCGGCAGGGCGATGCGCTCGCGATAGGAAACGCTGCCGCGCAGGCTTGCCGGTGCGGCAGCCGCGCCGCCCGCTGCAAAAAGCGGCACAAGCGCAACAAGCCCGGCAAAACTGCGGCGCGAAAGAAGAGGTTGGCGGTCGGTCATGGTGCTTGCTCCGTGCTGGTGCCGATCAAATTTCAGCGGATGATAGAAAACGGCACTGAACGGGCGATGAACCGTCGATATTTCAGTCGTGTGCAGAGGCCGAGATCAGCGCGGATGGTGGCGGGCGCGATTGTGAGAGTTGTGTCCGCGCGTCCCCATTGCCCTCATTCCTGCGACAAGCACGGGAATGAGGATGGGAGAGGCCGGGCAGCCTCTCCTCCCAGGGTATCAGCCGCGGAAACCGTCCCGCAGCGCTTCGAACCTCGCCAGCTGCTCCGGGCGCAACTCCTTCTTCTCGTCGCGGCGGACGAAAATCTTGAACATGGCGCTGCCGGCGGCGTTCATGAACCAGACGGAACAGGAGCGGCGGCCGTGGAAGCCGCGATCGACGAAGGTGATGCCGGCGCAATTGTCCTTCTTGATGTGACCGCCTATGGGGCTGTCCCCATGGATGTTGAACCAGCCATGGCTTTCCGTGCCTTCCGGCAGGTGGCCGGGCACTTCCAGCACGATATCGCCGGTCTGCACGATCATCAGGACTTCTCCCCAGCCGCGCATCTCGTTCCAGATTGCGTCGAACTGGTCGGCGGCAGCGGAAACGGCCGCACCCTCAGGCAGAATCGCCAGAATTTCGGCAGGCGTCACTTCTGCCTTGGCGGCAATGGCCTCCACGACGCCGTCAGGCTTTTCGGCAAGCGCAGCGGCGGCGCGGGCCCGCCTGTCGTCGTCGATCTTTTGGGCTGCAATGCTCATCGGGCGGTCTCAGGCCGCAATCGAACGGCGTTCGCCATTCTTGTCTTCATGGATGATGACGTCGAAACCTTCGAAATGCGGGCCGGAAAGATATTCCACCTTGCCGCGGTTTTCGCCGGCCTTGGCGTGGGCGGCGCGGAACTGTTCGGATTTCGTCCAGGCAAGGAAGTCGTCCTTGGTGGCCCAGACGGTGTGCGAGGCATAAAGCGTGTGGTCGTCCGCCTTCGGGCCTTTCAGCATGTGAAATTCGATATAGCCCGGCAGTTCGCTCAGGTGCGATTTGCGCTCGCGCCAGATGGATTCGAAGGTTTCCTCATAGCCCGGCACCACGCGAAAGCGGTTCATTGCGATAAACATGAAAGTCTCCCTTTAAGTTTCCAGTTTGAGTCAGGATATCCAGCCGCAGGGAGGTTGGGAAGGGGGGCGCGACAAAGCTAACAAAAATACTCCACTTATCGATTGCGCGGTGTATAAACATGTGTAAATAACTCAAGATTAGTGGCGCGGGCAAACCGGCGCCGGGTCGTGTTTCAGGATAACGCCATGTTGAATTCCCGCCTTCGTTCCTTCGTTTTCGCCGCCCTCGTGCCCGCTGGAATCACTTTTGCCGCGCCGGCTGCCATGGCTTCGGACAAGGGTAATCCGGAGGCGAAACGCATCGTCGCGGTGGGCGGCACGGTGACGGAAATCCTTTATGTGCTGGGTGCGCAGGACCGCATCGTTGCGCGCGACAGCACCAGCAGCTATCCGGCTGATGCGCTTGCGAAGCCGGATATCGGTTACATGCGGGCGCTCTCGTCCGAAGGCATCCTGTCGCAGAAGCCCGATCTCATCCTCTCCGAAGACGGTTCCGGCCCGGCCGATGTCATCGCCATCCTGAAGGCAAGCGCGGTGCCTTTCGTCACCGTCGACACGCCGCCGAGCGGCGACGCCATTCCCAAAAAGATCGAGGATGTCGGCGCGGCTGTGGGCCTCTCCGACAAGGCGAAGGCGCTGGCGGCAGAAACCAGAGCAGGGCTCGATGCACTCGCCAAGGATGTCTCCGCCATACCGGAGAAGGGCAGAAAGCGCGTTCTCTTCGTGCTTTCCACCGCCGGCGGCCGCATCATGGCGGCGGGCAAGGATACCGAAGCGGCCGCGATCATCGAAATGGCAGGCGGCATCAATGCGGCTCAGGAGATCAATGGTTACAAGCCGCTGACGGATGAGGCGGTCATTGCCGCAGCACCCGATGTGGTGCTGACCATGGCGCGCGGCGACCATGCCGCCAAGGCAGAAGAGATTTTCGCGCTGCCGGCCTTCCAGTCCACGCCTGCCGCCGCCAGCAAGGCCCTCATCAGCATGGACGGGCTTTATCTCATCGGTTTCGGCCCGCGCACGCCGGCTGCCGGTCGTGAGCTGGCAAATAAGCTCTATCCCGACGTGGTGAAGCCGTGAGCCTTGCGGCATTGAGTTCCGCTGAAGGCAGGGTCGCGGGCGACAGATCCCGCCAGGGGGCTGTCACCCTTGCCGTGCTTGTCGCCATCCTGCTGTTTGCCTGTGGCGTATCGCTGGTCAGCGGACCCACGGGTGTCGGCATGTCTGAACTCTGGGCTTATTTTACCGGCGGCGCGGATCAGCTCGATGCGCGCGACAGGATCATTCTCGAGGCGGTGCGCCTGCCGCGCACGGCGCTCGGCATGTTGATCGGCGCGGGGCTTGCCGTTTCGGGGGCGATGATGCAGGGCCTGTTCCGCAATCCGCTGGCCGATCCGGGCATTGTCGGCGTCACCTCGGGTGCGGCGCTGTTTGCGGTTGCCGCCATATCTCTTGGGGAAGGCGCGCTTGCTACGGTGGCCGTGTTTTTCGGACCGCATTTCCTGCCGGTCATGGCATTCTTCGGCGGACTGCTGAACACCTGGGTGCTGTATCTGATCGCCACCAAGGACGGCGCAACCTCCACCACCACGCTCATTCTGGCGGGCATCGCGGTGGCGGCAATCAGCGGCGCGCTGACCGGGCTGATGATCTTCGTCGCCGATGACCGGGCGCTGCGCGACATCACTTTCTGGTCGCTCGGTTCGCTCGGCGGGGCCACGCCTGCCAAGGTGCTCGCCACCCTGCCTTTCATCATCGTCGTGCTTGCCATCATTCCCTTCGTTGCCCGCGGGCTTGATGCGCTGATCCTCGGCGATGCTGCCGCCTTTCACATGGGCATTCCGGTGCAGCGGCTGAAACGGATCGTCATTCTCGCCGTTGCCGCCGCCTGCGGCGCAAGCGTGGCGGCGGCCGGTTCCATCGGTTTTGTCGGCATCGTCGTGCCGCATCTGCTTCGCCTCGCCATTGGCCCGTCGCATCGTTTCCTGCTGCCGGCCTCCGCGCTTGGCGGCGCAGCACTTCTGCTTCTGGCCGATAGTTTCGCCCGCACCGTTGCGTCACCGGCGGAACTGCCCATCGGCGTCGTCACGGCGCTCATCGGCGCGCCGGTCTTCCTGTTCCTGCTCTTGGGACGCGGCGGGTTTTCCATGCGGAACATGTCATGATCCGGGCCGAAAACATCACCCTCATCCGCTCCGGCCGCAGGCTTCTCGATGCGGTCAGCGTCGATCTGAAGCCCGGCAAGGTCAATGTCATCATCGGCCCCAACGGTGCTGGCAAATCCACGCTGATGAAGGTTCTCTCGGGTGAGATGCGCCCTGAGGCCGGGTCGGTGACCTATAACGATGTCGACCTGCCGGCCTTCACGCCGGTCCAGCTCGCCCATCTCAGGGCCGTTCTGCCGCAGAGCACCCAGCTGGCGTTTCCTTTCACGGCGCTCGAAATCGTGCGCATGGGAGCGGTTGCACAGGGGGCTCGTACGCCGGAAGAACAGGCCCGCCGGGCGCTTGCCAAGGCCGGGTTGCGCGGTTTTGAGCAGCGGTCCTACAACATGCTCTCCGGCGGCGAGCAGCAGCGGGTGCAGTTTGCCCGGGCGCTGGCACAGGTGCCGAACCCGATGGAAAACGGCGAGGCGCGGGCGCTCTTTCTCGACGAGCCTACGGCCAGTCTCGATATCGGCCACCAGATCGCCGTGCTGGAAACGGCGCGTGACTTTGCAAGCGGCGGCGGGCTGGTGCTCGCCATTCTGCACGACCTCAATCTTGCGGCGGAATTTGCCGATCAACTCATCGTCATGCATGGCGGCCGGGTGACGGCGAGCGGCCCCTCGCTGGAAACGATCAGCGACGAGACGATTGCGCGTGTCTATGGCATCGGCGGTGTCGTCGGCCGGTTGCCGGCGCGGCATATCCCTTACGTGCTGCCGCAGTCGCGGCACCGTTAAGGACCTGTCCTTCGCCTCAGCTTTCCGGACGGGTGGCGATGAAGAGCGCGGAACCCAGCATGATGACGGCGACGATTGTCGCCCGCAGCGGCGGCGGCTCGCTTAGAAACCAGAAAGCGGCGTAACTGACGGACATGGCAGAAAGTGCTGCGACCTTGGCATTGCGGGCAATTGCGCCGCGTTCACGCCAGCGCCGCAGCGAAGGGCCGAATCGGGGGTGGGCCAGCAGCCACGCCTCGAGTTTTGGCGAGGAGCGCGAAAAACACCAGAGCGCCAGAAGCAGGAACGGCGTGGTGGGTAAAACGGGAAGAAACGCGCCGACAATGCCGGTCGCGACCATCACCCAGCCAAGACAGAGGTATAAAAGGCGCATGCCTAGCCGGTATCATGAGTTCGTCACTCAGGATAGAGCGGCGGGCTCAAAACCATGCGGTCCCGTTGCCGCATGCCCCGGCCACACCACAAAAAATCAGGGGTTTCCGTCATCACATTTGCCGTGATATGGCCGCTAGGTCCTGTCGCAGACCGCCTTTAGGGTTGAAAGCGTGACGCTCAATCCTTATTCCCTTGGGCCGCGATGCACGGAGCATAACCGGGCCGTCAACAGGAAGAAGAAGGAAAACACCATGGCCAAGCTGATCCACTCGATGGTCCGGGTGCTGGACGAAAAGCGTTCGGTGGAATTTTACAGGCAGGCTTTCGACCTTGAGATCGCGGAACGCGCCGAGTTCGAGAATTTCACGTTGATCTATCTCAGCAATGCCGAGGGCGATTTCGAGCTGGAACTGACCGTCAACCGGGGTCGCGAAGTGCCCTATGCGCTGGGGGACGGTTACGGCCACCTTGCCGTCAGCGTTGCCGATGTGGACGCCGAACACCAACGTTTCATCGACTTGGGGCTTTCTCCGGGCAAGATCATCGAAGCCGATTATAAGGGCCAGCCCTTCGCGAAATACTTTTTCATCTGCGATCCGGACGGTTACAAGATCGAAGTGCTGCAGCGCGGCAACCGGTTCAAATAAGCGCGACTACAGGAGAGGCGGGCATGGCGGAGGCAGGCGTGAAACTCGAGGATAGCTGGAAACGCGTTCTTTCCGGTGAATTCGCCAGCCCCTATATGCTCAAGCTGAAGGAGTTCCTGCTTGCCGAAAAGACCGCCGGCAAGCGCATCTTCCCCAAGGGCGCGGACTATTTCCGGGCGCTGGATCTCACGCCTCTCGATGAGGTCAAGGTCGTCATTTTAGGCCAGGACCCCTATCACGGGCTCGGCCAGGCGCATGGGCTGTGCTTTTCCGTTCAGCCCGGCGTGCGCATTCCCCCCTCGCTCGTCAATATCTACAAGGAGCTGCAGAGCGATCTCGGCATTCGCCCGGTCGGTCACGGTTTTCTGGAAAGCTGGGCGAAACAGGGTGTGCTTCTGCTCAACAGCGTGCTGACGGTGGAAGAGTCCCGCGCCGCCTCGCATCAGGGGCAGGGCTGGGAAAAATTCACCGACGCCGTCATCCGCGCCGTCAACGATGAATGCGACCCTGTCGTCTTTCTGCTCTGGGGTTCCTATGCCCAGAAGAAGGCGGCCTTCGTGGACCAGCGCAAGCATCTCGTGCTGCGCTCGCCGCATCCGTCTCCGCTTTCGGCCCATAACGGCTTTTTCGGCAATGGCCATTTTTCCAAGGCAAACGCCTTTCTCGTCTCCCATGGCCGTGCTCCCATCGACTGGCAGTTGCCGGAAACGGCGGGCAGCGACAAAAACCTTCTCTAGACACTCATAAAATACCTTTACGCTTTGCGGTTGTCGGGATTAAAGATAACCGGACTACAAAGTGAAGGATTATGCCCGTGTCTCTCCTGTCTGCCGAAACCTCCGTCTCGCTGTCCGATCCGCTGTCGATCGTCGATGCTTTCGAGGATCATTTTTCCGAGCATATGGAGATGGAACGCGAAGGTGCGACGGTGCGGTTCAAGACCGAATATGGCCATGGCAGCTTCAGCGCCGAGAGCGGCCGTTTCGCCGCAAGGGTCAGCTGCATTTCCGAACATATATTGATGTCGGTAAAGGCGATGGTGGCCGAGCATATCGTCGAATTCTCCGGAGAGACGGGGCTGGATTTCCGCTGGAGCGGCCATGGCGCCGAGCAGCGTGAATTGCCCAATCTCTTCGTCGGCAAGGTCGCCCGCGCCTATAATCTGACGCCGCATATGCGCCGGCTGGTGGTTTCCGTCGAAAACGGCATCGAAAGGCTGCTGACCGGCGGCATGCATGTGCGCCTGCTTCTGGTGCCGGATCAGGCCCGCGCGCCGGTCTGGCCTTATCTTGCGCCCACGGGGGCGATCGTCTGGCCGGCGGGCGACGATCTTCTCACACGGCGTGTCTACACCATCCGTTCCGGGGATATCGCGCGCGGTGAAGTCGATATCGACTTCGTCATGCATGAGGGTGAGAACATGCCGGGGGCGACCTTCGGCGCGACGGCGAAGCCCGGCGATGTTCTCGGCATCATCGGCCCGAGCGGTGTTTGCCCGGAAGCCGAGCGTTATGTCTTTGCCGGTGACGAGACGGCGTTGCCGGTGATGCTGCGCATGGCGGCCGAAATGCCGGCCGGGAAAAAGCTTAGCGTCTATGCCGAAATCGATGACGAAGCCGAACGGCAGGAGATCGTCTGCGCGGCCGATGTCGCATGGACGTGGCTTTATCGCCGCGGCAAGCCCGCCGGCACCGCCGGCCTCATCGAAAAGGCGCTGCGTGATCATGGCTGGAGTGCGGATCATGACGGCCTGCATGTCTTTGTCGCCTGCGAAAAATCCGAGGCGAGGGCGGCAAAATCTTTCCTCACTGATGAGATTGCCTTCCCGAAGGCATCGCTGCGCGCCGTCGGCTACTGGACTTTGGGCGCTGCCGACGATCATTGAGGCTGCCTTATCGGGCTCGTTGAACAGTCGAATTTATCGTTCATCATTCGGGAACAATCCGTTCCCGTTGCCCACTCTATGCGCAAGAGCGCTGTTACCCCATCTTTACGCCATGAACAGGGCAGGCCCCAACCGTGAGGCCCGCCAGGCAAAAGGGGTTTATCATGCTCAACCAGATCAAGGGCCTTCACCACGTCACGTCCATGGCGGCGAGCGCGCGCCAGAACAACAATTTTTTCACCGATACGCTCGGCCTGCGCCGGGTGAAGAAGACGGTCAATTTCGACGCGCCTGACGTCTATCATCTCTATTATGGCGATGAGGTCGGCACGCCCGGCTCCGTCATGACCTATTTCCCGTTCCCGCATATCGCTCGTGGCCGTCCCGGCACCGGTGAGGTGGGCACGACGCTGTTTTCCGTTCCGGAAGGATCGCTCGGCTACTGGCAGGACCGTCTTTCGAAAGCCGGCGTGGATGGCCTGAAGGCGGATGAAGTCTTTGGCAACAAACGCCTGCATTTCGCAGGTCCCGATGGCGACGGTTTTGCGCTGGTCGAGGTCAGGGACGACAACCGTGCGCAATGGATCGGCAACGGTGTCGGCGCGGATCAGGCGATCCATGGTTTTCAGGGTGCGTCGCTGCGTCTTCGTGATGAAGGTGCGACGGCCGAGCTTTTGAAATTCATGGGCTATCAGGAAGTGGATCGTCAGGATGGCGTACTGCGCCTCGGTATTCCCGGCGGCAACGGCGCCGACTTCATCGACATCGAAACCATGCCGAATATTTCTGGCGCGCGGCTGGGTGCGGGGTCTGTGCACCACATCGCCTTTGCGGTCGAAAACCGTGAAAAGCAGCTGGAGGTGCGCAAGGCGCTGATGGATACCGGCTATCAGGTGACACCGGTGATCGACCGCGATTATTTCTGGGCGATCTATTTCCGCACGCCGGGCGGTGTGCTGTTTGAAGTGGCCACCAACGAACCCGGTTTCGACCGCGACGAGGATACCGCCCATCTCGGCGAGGCGCTGAAGTTGCCGACCCAGCACGCCCATCTGCGCTCCGTGCTGGAAGAGCAGCTGGAACCGTTGGGGGATGAGAAGGCGGTTTAATTGTCAGGGACTTGGCCGCCCGTTTCTTCTCCCCGCCGGGGAGAAGGTGGCCCGAAGGGTCGGATGAGGGGGCACCGTTGCCGTATCTCACCGCCCTTGCCCCCTCATCCCGCTGCCGCGGACTTCTCCCCGGCGGGGAGAAGAAACGGGCGCCACCCGCTCGCTCCCCATGATTGCTCCGCTTGGCTGAAGAAGCCGCGTGTATCGTTGAACCTTCTTCCTTTCAGAAAGGATTCTCCCATGACCAGGGACAGCTATTTCCACAAATCCCGCGCCGGCGCTGCCGGTGCACCGCTTTTCGTTTTGCTGCACGGCACCGGCGGTGATGAAAACCAGTTCTTCGATTTCGGCTCGCGCCTGCTGCCTGAGGCGACCATTCTCTCACCCGTCGGCGATGTCTCCGAACATGGCGCGGCGCGGTTTTTCCGGCGCACGGGAGAGGGCGTCTACGACATGGCCGACCTTCAACGGGCGACCGTCAAGATGGCGGATTTCATCAAGGCGAACCGGGAGCATTATCAGGCGGGTCCGGTCATCGGCCTCGGTTTTTCCAATGGCGCGAATATTCTTGCCAATGTACTGATCGAACAGCCCGAGCTTTTCGACGCTGCGGTGCTGATGCATCCGCTCATCCCGTTCGAGCCGAAGATTTCTCCCGCCAAGGCCTCGCGCCGGGTGCTGATTACGGCCGGCGAGCGCGATCCGATCTGCCCGGTGCCGCTGACGAAGGCGCTGGAACAGAGCCTCAAGGCGCAGGGTGGCACGGTGGAAACGGTGTGGCACCCGGGCGGGCATGAAATCCGCGCTGGCGAGATCGATGCGGTCAGGGGTTTTCTGGCGACTTATGGGGAATAGGCGTGTGGCTGCACAGGCGTTCTCCGTCTGGCGCGACCATTCCGGCACCATGCCGCTCCCGACAAAACGTCATCCTCGGGCTGACCCGAGGATCCACCGCCCGCCGTGACCATGGATCCTCGGGTCAAGCCCGAGGATGACGGAGGAGGTTGCTACTCCGTCCCTTGTTCTCAAGTGAACTTGTCCAGTCTCGCCTCAGCGATATCCGCATTTCTGCAACTGCGCCTCGTAACGCAGCGCCATGTTGGCGGAGCGGCGGGCGGCTTTCTGGACCGCGGAATTGTTGCGCCAGCTGCCCCTCGCATACCCGGCATGGCCGGAATAATAGGCGAGGTAGAGATTATAGGGGTCGTTCAGCGAAATGCCGTTTTCGCGGCGGCTCTTGGCATGATACCAGCCGACGAAATGGATGGCATCGGTGAAATCGGTGCGGCTTGCCGACCAGCGGCCGGTTTCACGCTGGTAAACGCTCCATGTGCCGTCCAGCGCCTGTGCATAACCATAGGCGCTCGACTGGCGTTTCCAGGGAATGAAGCCCAAGAGTTTGGTGCGCGGCGGCCGTGCATAGGGGCGGAAGGCGGATTCGGTGTAGATCGTCGCCATCATGACCGGCACGGGCACGCCGAATTCGCGCTCGGCCGCCTTGGCATCGCGCCGCCAGTTGTTGAAGATGCCGTTCCGCTGCTCGAAAATCGCACAGGCATTGGTCACCTGCGACGGTGCGGTGGCGCAGCCGGCCAGGACGAGCATCAGGAAAAAAACGACAGATACGCCACGCATAACGGAACCCTTTCGTTCCGTTATTCTTAAATTGCTAACCATTAACGTCGGGTTTTAAGACAAGGTTAATTCAAATGCCGCCGATCGTGCGGCTGTTAACCCGCTGAAAATTCCTGTGGCGGGGATGGGGCGAAACCGCCTTCCGGGCGCCTTTTTCAAGACGCGTTCATCCCCGCGCGTCCACGGTCCCGCCGGCCCGGCTATACTTGGCTCATTCCGGCCATCAGGCGTGCGCGCGGCGCAAGATGGACGGGGCAGGCGGCCGAAACCGGGGAGTTTCCCGATGTCACGGTTCAGGCAGCCGGCATATGCCCATCCTCCAAACATGAACCGGTTTGGCGGGCGGGTCATATGTTTGAAGCCGGGGCCGCATCGTTTGCAAACCCTGCAATACCCTTTTGATACCCCCGCAGCGATGCGGCCCCCTATATCGCTTTCCAACGTTGCCGCGGAATTCGCGGTGACGGTATCGGCGCATATTCGAAAAAAAGCGTCCGCTGTACAAAAATGAAAACCGATAAAATTGTAGCAATCGGCTTAAAGCGCCTGAAAACAGTGCTGTGCCATTGTGGGATCACAGACGGGGAGCGGCCTTTGAAGGAGACGCTTCCACGAAACAGAAATCGAGACCGGCACAAGCCGGCGGATCGCAAACGGGGTATGAAATGCTGAAGAAGATTATCGCTGCCGCCATCTGCGGCATTGCCGTTGCTTCCATGTCCAACCATGCCGATGCTGCTGGCGCTGCCGGTTTTGCCCGCGGTTTCGCCGCCGTGGAGAAGTCTGCGGTAGCGCAGATCGATGTTTCCGCTCCGGGCGGTTTCGGCTGCGTTCTTTCCGCGGGTCAGTGCGTCTCCACCATCGCTGCGCCGCTGACGGTCGAGCGCCGTGAGGAACTGCTGCGCGTCAACCGCGATGTGAACGCCACAATGGGCGCGCTCGACGATTATTTCTCCGGTTTTGCAACCGATGTCCCGGCAACGCCGTCTTTGAGCCTTGGCGATTGCGGTGACTGCGCCGCCATCAAGCGCGCGGCCCTTGCCGGCGCCGGCTGGTCCTCCAGCGCGCTGCGCCTCGCCTTTTCGCTGAACAATGACGGATCGCTCGAAAAAGTGCTGATCGTTACCACAGACAAGGGCGATATCGTCCTTGGCAACGCCGTCTTTTCTCCGGCAGAGCGCGAAACCGCGCTTTGACCTTTCGTTCGAGCATCGGAAACAGTTTGCGATCCGATGCTCCATTCTTTCATGCCTGCCAGACTGCGCCGGTTTTCCTGACCCTGTTGGTTCAGGAAGCCGGCGATTTTTTTCGTTCCGCGACGGCAATGCCCGCCAGCGCCATGATGAGAGCGGCTATCTGATAGGTATGTAGTGTCTCGCTGAGCACGAAGACGGACAGCAGCGTGCCGAAGACAGGCACGAGGTTGATGAAGAGGCCGGCGCGGTTGGCGCCGATCTGTTCCACGCCCTTGATGTACAGGATCTGCGCGACGAGTGAGGCAAAAATGCCGGCATAGACCACCAGCACCCAACCCTTCTGATCCGGCCAGACGACGCTCTCGCGCGAAATTTCCCAGAAGATCAGCGGCACGGAGGTCACGAGGGCGAAGAAGGCAGGGATGGCCATCAGCGTGCGCCAGTCAACCGCCGGTTTCCAGCGCAGGATGACGGTGTAGATGGCATAGACCAGCACGGCAAGGAGCATGATCGCGTCGCCGACATTCATTTCCAGTTGCAGCAGCGAGACCGGATCGCCATGCGAGGCGAGCAGCGCCACACCGGCGATGGTGAGGCAGAAGCCGGCGATCTGGCCGAACAGCACGCGGGTGCGGAACAGTATGAAGTTCAGGACGAAGATGACCATGGGAATGCCGGCCTGGATGACGGCGGCGTTGATGGCTGAGGTGTGTTGCAGGGCCGTGTAGAGAAACACGTTGAAGGCGGTATAGCCGACGCTGCCGAGCACAAGGAAATAGGGCAGGCGTTTTTTCACCACCGGCCAGTCCTTGATGAGCTGCGGCACGGAAATGGCGAAGATGATGGCGACGGCGAAGACCCAGCGCAGGAAGGTGAAGGCCATGGGGCTGATGTGGCCGACGGCCAGCTTGCCGGCAACGGTATTGCCGCCCCAGCAGAGCGTGGCGATGATGAGGGCGATATAGGCTTTCGAAGGCACGCTGATGTTTCGCTTCTTCAATGGGTGGGAAAACGGCTAGGGGGTGAATGGCGGCCTTGCGTCTGCGCTTGGCCCCCACGGGGCGAGATAATGCGGGAAATCCGCGCCTTGTCACGGAAAAAGCAAAATTCTCCATAAGAAACAGGGTCGCTTTCCGTAAAACAACACAGTATACATTCGCGGGTTTGGGTTTCCAATCGGGTTATCGGGCGCGCAAGCGCCATGAGCAGGAAAGCAAGAAATGACGAATGTTGTGGTGGTCGGCTCGCAATGGGGCGACGAAGGCAAAGGCAAGATTGTCGACTGGCTGTCCGAGCGGGCAGATGTCGTCGTGCGGTATCAGGGCGGCCATAATGCCGGCCATACGCTTGTCATCGACGGTGTCAGCTACAAGCTTTCGCTTCTGCCGTCCGGCGTCGTGCGTCCCGGCAAGCTCGCCGTTATCGGCAATGGCGTCGTGGTCGATCCGCATGCGCTGATCGCCGAAATCGGCCGTCTGGAAGCGCAGGGCGTGAAGGTTACCCCGGAAAACCTGCGTATCGCCGACAATGCCACCCTCATTCTTTCGCTTCACCGCGAGCTGGACGGCATGCGCGAAGACGCGGCCTCCAACAGCGGCACCAAGATCGGCACCACGCGCCGCGGCATCGGCCCGGCCTATGAAGACAAGGTCGGCCGCCGCGCCATCCGCGTCATGGATCTCGCCGACATGGAGGCGCTTTCCGCCAAGGTCGATCGCATCCTGACGCATCACAACGCGCTTCGTCGCGGTTTCGGCGCGGCCGAAGTTGCGCATGAAACCATCATGGAGGAGCTGGGCTCTATCGCCGAGCGCATCCTGCCGTTCAGCGAAACCGTGTGGCTGCTGCTCGACAAGAAGCGCCGCGCCGGTGCGCGCATCCTGTTTGAAGGCGCTCAAGGGTCGCTGCTCGATATCGACCACGGCACCTATCCCTATGTAACCTCGTCCAACACGGTTGCTGGCCAGGCCGCTGCCGGTTCGGGCATGGGTCCGGGTTCGCTCGGTTACATTCTCGGCATCACCAAGGCTTACACGACCCGTGTTGGCGAAGGCCCATTCCCGACCGAACTGAACGACGAGATCGGCCAGTTCCTGGGCGAAAAGGGTCATGAATTTGGCACCGTCACCGGCCGCAAGCGCCGCTGCGGCTGGTTCGATGCCGCGCTGGTGCGCCAGTCGGTCGCCACCAACGGTATTACCGGCATCGCGCTCACCAAGCTCGATGTTCTGGATGGTCTCGACGAGCTGAAAATCTGCGTCGGCTACAAGCTGGACGGGCAGGAAATCGATCATCTTCCGGCAAGCCAGGGCGCGCAGGCGCGGGTCGAGCCGATCTACGTCACACTGGAAGGCTGGAAGGAATCTACCGTCGGTGCCCGAAAATGGGCGGATTTGCCTGCTCAGGCAATCAAATATGTCCGTCAGGTCGAGGAATTGATCGGGGCGCCTGTCGCGCTTCTGTCGACAAGTCCGGAGCGTGACGACACCATACTTGTGACTGATCCGTTTGAGGATTAATGTCCTCGGCGATCTAGATTCATAAACCATATCGGGCCGGTACGTCGCCGGTCACGACGAGAAAGTGCTTATGGCGGATTTTGTAGCAGTCATTCGCAAGGCCGTGGATGGCTTGGCGAACAATACTCCCGAAAACCGGGCGAAGGTTTACGACAAGGCGCGCAGTGCTGTTGTGCGCCAGCTCGAGAATATGAAGCCACGTCCGCCGGAAGAATTGTTGCGCCGGCAGATCGCCAAGTTGGACGCCGCCATTGCCGAGGTGGACAGCGAATATGCCGAGGCGCTTCCGGCGCTGGAGGAAGATGACGCTGTCTCTCCCGTTGCGGAAGAGACTGCTGCGTCCTATTACCAGCAGGATGTCGCCGACGAAGACGAGGCCCGCGCCGCTGAACCTATGGAGCAGGCCGAGCGGGAAGAGGAACGGCACGAGCCGGTCTATGAAGAGCCGGCAGCCGCTGAACCCGCGCAATCGGAGCCGGCTTACGAAGAAGCGCCCGAAGAGGAAGAGCCCCGGCACACTGACACCGTCGCCAATGACGAACAGCATCACGACGAACACGAGCCGGAAGAGCTTTATGATGCGCCGGAAACGGTTCATGCCGCTCCCGCCACGGCACAGGCTTCCGACGAAGCCGTCGGCACCTATTTCACACGGGCGGATGAAGAGCCGGCTCAGCAGCCGGAGCCTGAAACGGCGCTCGATGCCGCTGATGATTCCGTTCCCTCCCATTGGGCGCAGCCGGTTGATGAGGATGACTGGCGCAAGCTCGATGAAGCGCAGGACGACGATGTGCGTGCGGCCGGAGAGGAATATGAAGAGGTTCGTAACGAGACCAACGAAGGTCCCCTCGTTGCCGGTTATGCCGCGCAGCATTACCAGGAACCGGAGGTAAGTTTCGAGCCGGCCCCTTACGACGAGCATGAGCGTCGCGAGGCGGACGACCATTTCGGTCCCGCCGCCGTGGAGCACGCGCCCGCCTTTGGTGGCCGGCATGATTTCGACGAACATCGCCAGACGGAAGAGCAGGCCCCTAAAAAGGCAGCCGTGGTCGAGGATTTCTCGTCCTATTTCCAGGATGCTGATATCGCCATTCCGCCGAAGGACGCGCCGGCGCTGCCGCGCGCGGATAACGATCTCTTCGGCGATCAGGCAGCGGCAAAGGACGATAAGGAACGCACGCCCTGGGACGATCTGGACGAGCTGATCGGTTATGATGGCGCGTCGTCGTCCTCCACCCGTCAGGCTCCGGGCGAAACGAATGGCGTGGGCGCTGCCGCCGCGACGCCCGCCTATATGGTCAAGAAGAAGCCGCGCCGCAATTATGCGTCGGTGGTGCTTGCCCTTGCCGGCGTGGCGCTGCTAGCCGGCGGCGGTTATGCCGTGTGGATGAACCGCGATGTGCTGAACGATATGGTCGGCGGGCTGGTCAGCTCCGCACAGAACGGCGGCTCAAGCGAGACGGCTTCGAACGGGACGGGTGAGGAGGCGCAGACCTCGACACCGCCGGCGACCCAGCAGCCGCCCGCCACGGGGCAGCAGCCGACGACCCCGACCAATGGCGATGACGGCTCCGTCACCGGCGCCAAGTTCACCCAGCGGCTTCTGGCCGACGGCACAGAGCGTGACGAGGGACCTGCGCCGGGCGCGAACGGCCAGCCCGTTACCGCCGAAGGCCAGTCGGTCTATGAGCAGAATGTCGCGCCGCCGCCTGCGGGCGAGGCTCCGGCCAATAATGCCGGTGCGCCCGCCGGAACGCCTGCCGGCACGCCGCCGACGCAGCAGCCTGCCGCCGCTGCCGGCGACCGCATGTTCCTTTATGAGGAAGTGCTGGGCCAGACGGTGCCGACCGCCATTCAAGGCAGCGTTTCTTGGTCGCTGCAGCAGGAAAATGACGGGGATGGCAAACCTTCACCCACCGTGCAGGGTCAGATCAACGTTCCCGGCCGTGGCCTCAGCGCGCTGATCACCTTCAAGCGCAATACCGATCCGTCGCTGCCGGCCAGCCATCTGATCGAGATCGTCTTCTCGGTGTCGCCCGGCTTTGAAGGCGGTGCTATCGACAGCGTCCAGCGCATCGCGATGAAGAGCACCGAGCAGGATCGTGGCAATGCTCTGATCGCGGTTCCGGCCAAGATCACTGACGATTTCCACATGATCGCGCTCAACGACTTCCCGGATGCGATGAAGACCAATCTGGAGCTTCTGAAGAGCCGCAACTGGATCGACATTCCGGTCTCCTATCGCAACGGCCGGCGTGCTCTGCTGACCTTGCAAAAGGGCAATGACGGCATCGCCGCCTTCGACAAGGCGCTCAGCGAATGGGCGGCGGCAACGCCGGCCGCTGGCGGTCAGTGATGATCCGGGGGCGTGCCGAGAGCTGGCCCCCTCATTGCCTCGCTACGCTCCGGCACTTCTCCCCGGCGGGGAGAAGAATTTGCCGCGCCTTATCGCCTCTCACAGCATCGATCTGAAGTCCCCTGTGGAATGAGACGGTGCCCCTGCTTCTTCTCCCCGCCGGGGAGAAGTGCCGGAGCGCAGCGAGGCGATGAGGGGGCTCCGCCCACCGTCTTGAATAACGCTAGTTTCAAACAAAAAGCCCGCAGATCTTGCGATCCGCGGGCTTTTTATTGACTAGGACGCGTCCCCATAAACGGGGTTCATGTGGCGAGCGGATTATGATTCACTCCCCTTGAAGGGAGATCGTCATGCGCCGTCACGAACTGAGCGACGAAGAATGGGCCGTCATCGAGCCGCTGCTTCCCACCAAGAGCCGTGGAGTGAAACGCGTTGATGACCGCCGGGTGATCAATGGTATCCTTTGGCGGTTTAGGACGGGTTCGTCCTGGCGCGATGTGCCCGAGCGCTATGGCCCGCGAACGACGCTCTACAATCGCTTCTCTCGCTGGCGAAAGGCAGGTGTCTGGGATCAACTTCTTGATGCCGTGTCAAAGCGTTATGCGGGTGACATCGTGATGATCGACAGCTCGTGCGTTCGCGTTCACCAGCACGGTGCCAACGCTAAAAAGGGGGCTCTGCCGATCCTTGCATGGGACGTTCCCGTGGCGGCCTGACCACCAAAATCCATGCGCTCGTGGATGCCGATGGGCGGCCTGTTCGTATGGAGCTGACCGCAGGTCAGGCTGCCGACGCTCCCATGGCGGAAAAGTTGCTGAGCGGATTGCGGCCCGGTGCGACGCTTCTTGCGGACAAGGCTTATGACACCGACGCGATCCGTCGCTTTGCCAAGCAACGGAAATGCTGGGCAAACATTCCCGCCAAGGCCAACCGCAAACAGACCTTCAGCTTCAGCCGCTGGGTCTATCGTCAGCGCAACCACGTCGAGCGTTTTTTCAATCGTATCAAACAGATGCGCGGACTTGCCACAAGATATGACCGCCGGGCCGACAACTATCTGGCAGCACTCAAGCTCGCAGCAATAAGGATATGGATTGCATCATTTAACGAGTCCGCGCCCTAGTGTTTTAAGGAGCGCTTACGCATCCACCACGCGCAATGCACGGGCGGCTTCGAGCGCTTCCTTCTGTACCGCTTCCTGAACCTTCTCGAAGGCGCGAACCTCGATCTGGCGCACGCGTTCGCGGCTGATGTCGAACTCGGATGAGAGTTCTTCCAGCGTTACCGGATCTTCGGCGAGGCGGCGGGCCTCGAAGATGCGGCGTTCGCGCTCGTTCAGCACGCCCATGGCTTTCGCCAGCATGCGGCGGCGGGTTTCCAGCTCGTCCTGCTCGATCAGCACGTCTTCCTGGCTGTCATGGTCATCCACCAGCCAGTCCTGCCATTGGCCGGACTCGCCTTCGGACGCCTTGATCGGCGCATTCAGCGATGCGTCGCCATGCAGGCGGCGGTTCATCGAGATGACTTCTTCTTCCGACACCTGAAGCTTCGTCGCGATTTCCTTGACGTGTTCCGGCTTCAGATCGCCATCGTCGATTGCCTGGATGCGGCCCTTCAGCCGGCGCAGGTTGAAGAACAGGCGCTTCTGGTTGGCGGTTGTACCCATCTTCACCAGCGACCACGAGCGCAGGATATATTCCTGGATCGAGGCCTTGATCCACCACATGGCATAGGTGGCCAGACGGAAACCGCGCTCCGGATCGAACTTCTTGACCGCCTGCATCAGGCCGACATTGCCTTCAGAGACGACTTCGCCGATCGGCAGGCCGTAACCGCGGTAACCCATGGCGATCTTGGCGACGAGACGCAGGTGGCTGGTGACGAGTTTATGCGCGGCGTCGCGGTCGCCATGCTCGGCGTAGCGCTTGCCAAGCATGTATTCTTCCTGCGGCTCCAGCATCGGAAATTTACGGATTTCGTCGAGATATCTATTGAGGCCGGCTTCGCCGGCTGTAATCGTAGGCAAACTATTGCGGGCCATAAAGCACCCCCTTATCTATGGTCTGGAACGGCACCCTCTTTGATCGGCGATCAACCCGCCGGAGGCGCACCGTAAGCTGCGGGTCGTTACCGACCCCGCACGAACCCATGTGACAGATATGTACGCGCCCGCCGCGTTTCAAGCGAACGCTGCGTTCACACATGCGTTATATTCCAGTCACACCTTCCTTGATCTGTTTAACTTTCGAACGGTAGATTCGTTCCGAGAAGCCGCCAAGGCCGGAGCGCACCATCAGCTCATACATTACCCGTCTGCGCATGGGATTGTGCAGGCGCACAACCTTCGAGCCGAGGAACTGCGTTTCGACATGGGAAAGCGCCTGCAGATCGTGATCGGCGGCGATGGCAGCAGCATAGGTGGCGTGAAATTCCCGGTGACAGACATAGGTCTTGTACTTCGTCATGCCGAAACAGACGAGGCTGTGGCCATGGGTGCGCAGGAAATCGGCGACGCCCACCGTCACTTCCGGCCAGGCGGGGTTGAAAGTGTCGTCGAAGACGATGACGCCATGCGGCGCGATCACCTCCATGGCCAGTTTCGCATCGGCCAGCACATGGTGCAGGGTGTGGCCGCCGTCGATGCTGAAGAAACGGGCGGGGCCGATGCGGGAGGTGATATCGGCGGGCGCCAGCCGGGTGCTGTCGCCCTTGATGATGAGGTTCTCGTTCATTGGAAAGCCCAGCCGGCGGCCGTTTTCCATCAGGCGCTCATATTGGTCGAGGCTGCCGTCTTCCGGCGGGTCGAGATCGAAGAGATCGACGCCCAGCACCTTTTCCTGCGGCTGCGCGAATTTGCGCAGCAGGAAATAGGATCGGCCATAATAAACGCCGATTTCCGCCATGCCGCCTCCAAGGCCGCCCTTGGTCTGGGCCTGTAGCAAAGCCTTGAAGACAAGCGCATCGGGCGGGTCGATATAACCTTCGACGCTACGCAGATCCTGAAATATAAACCGGCGGTCTTCGATGTTCATATGCGATAAATCCCGTCACCATGCCGGTTCCGTTCGGGGCGGATCGAACGAATGGCGTCTCTGCGCTTTATTTGGCAGGCTTGAAATCGTCACGGTTTAATGGCCGCGATTTCAGGCTTTGCGGGGCCGAGGAGGTGCGACGATTGAAGCGAAATTGGGGCGGTCTATAAAAAGGACCGACTACGGAATATCGCTATCCGCTAATCTTTTTTTATTATCCGGGGCTTCCGGCGAAATGCATGGCGCAGTTTTTTGACCGCGCCATGCAGGTTTTTCAACCGCGCAATGCCGTAAGCAGCGCTTCCATGTCATCGGGCAGGTCGGTTTCGAATTCCATCACCTCACCGGTGCGGGGGTGTTCGAAAGCGAGCAGATAGGCATGCAGCGCCTGGCGCGGAAAGCCGCGGACGGTGCTTTTTGCCGGTTCTTCCAGCAGGTTAGCTTTGGTACGGAAGGCCGCGCCATATTCGGGATCGCCGATCAGCGGATGGCCGATATGGGCCATGTGAACGCGGATCTGGTGGGTGCGGCCGGTTTCCAGCCGGCATTCCACCATCGAGGCGAGGCAGGTGGCGTCCGGCCGCTCATGGTAGCGTTCCATCACCTCGTAATGGGTGATCGCCTCGCGGGCATCGTCCGAATCCTCATGCTTGACGGCGCGTTTGGTGCGGTCGGCGCTGCGGCCGAGCGCTGCGTCGATGGTGCCGCGCAGGGTGCGCGGGCGGCCCCAGACGACGGCCTTGTAGGCGCGCTCCAGCGGCCCGGTGCGGCCATGATCGGCAAATTGCGCGGCGAGGTGGCGGTGGGCATTGTCGTTCTTGGCCACGACCATGACACCGGAGGTTTCCTTGTCCAGCCGGTGCACGATGCCCGGTCGCCTGACGCCGCCGATGCCGGAGAGGCTGTCGCCGCAATGGTGGATGAGGGCGTTGACCAGCGTTCCCGTCCAGTTGCCGGCGCCCGGATGCACGACGAGACCGGCGGGCTTGACGAGCACGATCAGGTCTTCATCCTCATATTCCACGTCGAGCGGAATGTCCTCGCCCTTGGGTTCCGGGTCTTCCGGCTCGGGCATGACGATTTCGATACGGTCGCCGGGATGCACCTTCTTTTTCGGCTCCGTCACCGGCTGGCCGTTGAGGGAAACCGCGCCCTGTTCGATCAGCGCCTTCAGGCGGCTGCGGGAGAAGTCGCCGCCCACCTCGCCTGCCAGCCACGAATCGAGGCGGCCTTCGGCATCTTCCCCGGCAATCAGGACTTTCCTTGCGTCTCCGCCTTGTTTAAAGGGGTCGTTCATTCTTATTTTTCCGATCCATCAGCATTTCAGGGAACCCGATGACGCAGATCGAGCAAGACGAACAGGAAGACAAGCCGCTTGATCCGGCCATGGAAAAAGTTCGCCGCAAGATGATCCGTTTGCAGATCGTGTCGGGGTCCGTGATGTTTATCAGCCTTATGGCTGTCTTCGGTGCGGTTGTCTACAAGGCGATGGGGCCGTCGAAAACTGTTCAGACACAGAGCGAAGCGCCGAACCTTGCCGTTCCCACCGGCAATGGCCCGATGGCCGTCACCGCCAGCCTGCCACAGGGCTTCACGATCGACAATGTCAGCTATTCCGGCGGCGACATGCTGTTTTACGGCAGGCTTGCCAACGGCACCCGCAAGGCGCTGGTCTTCAACGTCGCGACCGGCCGGTTCCTCGCCGATGTGACGGTCGATGGCCAGTGAGGCCAATAACCTGCTGGATGGGCGACCGCTGATCCCGGTCGAGGATCCCGCCGATCCGCGCATCGCCGCCTTTCGCGATATTCGCGAGCGGGACATGACCGGGCGTCAGGGCCGCTTCATTGCGGAAGGCACGGTGGTGCTGCGCATGCTGGCCGCCGCCCATAAAGCGGGGGGTGCCTTTGCAGCGGAGAGCATCCTGATCCTGCGCAATCGACTTTCCGGCGTTGCGGATATCCTCGCCGATTTCCCGCCGGATGTGCCGGTTTATGTGGCGGAAGCACCCGTGCTGGACGGCATCGTCGGTTTTCACCTGCATCGCGGCATTCTGGCGCTCGGGCGGCGGGTTCAGGATCGCGGGCTCACCGAAATGATGGCGGCGCTTCCTCCGTCTTCGCTGGTGCTCGTGAGCTGCGGCATTTCCAATCACGATAATCTCGGGGCGATGTTCCGCAATGCGGCGGCCTTTTATGCCGATGCGGTGCTGCTGGACGAGACGTGCTGTGACCCGCTCTATCGCAAGGCGCTTAGGGTTTCCGTGGGCTCGGTGCTGTCAGTGCCCTATCATCGCGGTGGCGGGGCGGTGGAGATGCTGGAACAGCTTTCCGAGGCCGGTTTTGCGATCTGGAGCCTTTCGCCTGGCGGCGAGACCGAGATCCGCGATATTCCCCGATCCGAGCGCATGGCGCTTGTCATCGGCACGGAAGGCGAGGGGTTGCCGCAATCGGTGCTCTCGCGGTTTCATACGGCACGGATCGCGCAGTCGCCGCAGCTGGATAGCTTGAATGCAGGGACGGCTTCGGGGCTGGCGCTTTATCAGATGGCGGGGGTTGTGGGGCGGGTTTAGGCCATCGGTGGGTGTGGTTTACCCCCCTCTGCCCTGCCGGGCATCTCCCCCTCAAGGGGGGAGATCGACTCGCGGTTGGCTCTCGTCCATCTCAATGTTTGCGAACGGAGCGGTGCTAGCGCCTCCTGCTGATCTCCCCCCTTGAGGGGGAGATGCCCGGCAGGGCAGAGGGGGGTAAACCACACCCTCAGTGTTTCCGCTTCTCCATCACCACTTTCGCCCGCGTCGCAAGGCTCTCCCGCCCTGACGAACCGGAGGCCTTGGCCAGCAACCCCGGAATAGGCGAGGCCTCACCTTCGCGTGCTGCCGTCAGCGCGATCATCTCGGCGGCGATCCTTGCGATTTCGCGGCGGATGGGTTCGTCATTGCCGGCGCCGCGCACATTCAGCAGGCGTTCGGTGAGCGCGGCGCCCTGATTACGGATATCCTCGATTTCCTGCTCCAGGCCTTGCGGCGCCGCTGGCTCGGTCGATACCGGGGCGGTTGGTTCCTCTGCGGCCGCAGCCGGTGCCGCCTCTTCTTCGGCGGCGGGTGCGGTTTCAAGCGCGGCGGCTGGGGCAGGGGCCGTCGGTTGCGATGGGCTGACCGTTTTGTCGTCCGAGACGGCGGGGTTCGGCAGGCGGATGATCATGTCGTTGCTGCGGCCGCCGGTTGCCGCAAGTTGTTCCTTAAGCCGGGCGACTTCCTGGTTGCGCAGCGTCAGCATCGTGTCGAGATCGGCGTTTTTCGCCATGACGGTCGCGACCTGCTCCTCGAGCCGTGTGACCTTGCGGCTTTCGCGCGCAACTGCCGTCATCGCCTCCTTGTTGCGGGCGGCCACATCCTGCAATTCGCGGGTGGCGGTCTCGCCCTCCTTGCGGAAACGCGTGGCGCTCTGCTTGGCCTGTTCGGCTTCCAGATCGCGGGTGGCGGCGAGGATTTTCGAATCATCCAGCTCGCGCGTCAGATGGGTGAGGCGGGCGGTGAGATCGGACATCTGGCCGGCGCGCTCGTTGGCGGCCTGCTCCTGTTGCGCGAGGTTCGCCTGTAGGGCGCCGGCGTGTTCTTCGGCGGCATCGAGGGCCGCGCGCAGTTCACCGATTTCCAGCGTCAGCTCCTCGATTTTCAGGGAGAAACCGCGGTTCTGCTCGCCAAGGCGGTAGGCATCGCTGGAGGCGGCCTCGTTGGCGAGGCGCAGGGAGGTGTTTTTTTCCCGTTCCGTATCCAGCTCCTGGCGGATCTTGGCGTTCTCTGCGGCGTAAAGCGCACGCGCCATGTCCTTCTGGGCGCGAACTTCCTGCGGGCTGATGGGCATCGTCGCGCGTATGCGATTTTCCGTATAGGCGACGATGCGGCGGTGGATCGCGGGTGCGATCAACAGGGCCAGCAGGGTTGCGGTGAGAAAACCCAATCCGAAAAGAATGGCATATTCGATCACGCGGGACAGTCTCCGAAACTCAGATACGCGCGCATTCGGAAAGAGGGGCGCGAAAGCACGTTACGCTATTATTGCAACCGTGGGGAGGGGGCTCCCGGCAATTGCAGAGCGGCGAGGGTGCCGCGTATTTCTTCTCCCCGCCGGGGAGAAGTCCGCGGCAGCGGGATGAGGGGGCGAGGGTTGAGATATAAGGAGAGCTAGCCCCCTCATCCGGCCCTTCGGGCCACCTTCTCCCCCTCGGGGAGAAGAAACCTGCAGGCCCCTCATATCAGCAGGCCCCTCATATCATCAGAAGGGGTTCCAGGTCGGCTGCTGGGTGAGCTTCAGATAACCGACGTTGATGCCGAGACGCGCGCCGATGCCGGTGCGGATCGGGGCAAGCGTCACGTCGCTGCTCTTCAGATAGGTCATGCCGACGCCGGCGACGATGAAGGCGGAGCCGCTCACACCACCGTAACGGCGGTAAAGAGCATCGACCGAAGGCAGGTTGTAGACCAGCATCATGGCGCGGGTTCCCTGGCCGCCGTAATCGAGGCCGAGGGAGGGACCCTGCCAGAAGACGGGGTGCTGGCCGGCGTTCTTGGTGTAAAGCGTGCCTTCGCCATAGGTGAGGCCCGCGACGAAGGCGCCGGAGCCTTCCTGGCCGAGAATGTAACCGTTCGGAAGACCGTATTGCTGGAAGGCGCGCTCCACCACCTTGGCAAGGCCGCCGGTGGTTTCACCGAAGAATCCGTGGCCCGCATCAATGACTTCCTGAAAAGAATATTGATCGCTGTTCTGGGCTGCGGCCGGTGCGGCCCATATCAGGAGGCTCGCAAGGAGCGCGACAATCTTTCCCAGTCCCAGGCGTGCAATGGTGCGGGTTTTCGTAAGGCGCATCGTCATGTCCGTCCGTCTGTTTCGTTAGCGCACCAGCCCGAAATCCGAATCGGTTTTCTTGAGGACTGGCGTGCAGAAAAAATTCTACAGCATATTTCGCGCATCCTTGCGGATACACGTGGCTCCAGTGTGGCCTGTTAAGCCATTTGGCATTTTGAAACCATCCTATTAACAATCGGTTTACCAAATATGGTGTCATTATGGCTTAACAATTTCCACACCGTCCGCGCCGCCCTTGCGCAGGAGAGAATTTTATGACCAGCAAACTCAATATCACGCTGTCCGGTCCCGATCTGGCGGCTCTTCTGTGCAGCCGTGTGTGCCATGATGTGATTTCTCCTGTCGGCGCCATCAATAACGGCCTCGAACTCCTGGACGAGGGCGGCACGGATGACGATGCGCTCGATCTCATCCGCACGTCAGCCCTTAACGCATCCGTGCGGCTGAAGTTCGCCCGCCTTGCTTTCGGCGCTTCCGGTTCGGCCGGCGCTTCCATCGACACCGGCGAGGCCGAGAAAGCCGCCCAGGATTTCGCCGCCGCCGAAAAGAAGGCTGAGGTGAGCTGGAATGGCCCGCGCGCCATCGTTCCGAAAAATCGTGTCAAACTTTTGCTCAACCTCTTTCTCGTTGCTTACGGCGCCATCCCGCGCGGCGGCAATGTGGATGTGCTGCTGGAAAACCCCGACGGAGACGCCCGGTTCGAAATCACCGTCAAGGGCCGGATGATGCGGGTGCCGGCCAAGTTCGTGGAAATTTACGAGGGCAGGCTGGAAGAGGCGGTCGACGCCCATTCCGTGCAGCCCTACTACACGCTGCTTCTGGCCGAAGAGGCCAATATGGCGGTGGAATACAAGGTGCATGACG
Organism: Agrobacterium sp. B1(2019); assembly: GCF_008274755.1. Classification (NCBI taxonomy): domain Bacteria; kingdom Pseudomonadati; phylum Pseudomonadota; class Alphaproteobacteria; order Hyphomicrobiales; family Rhizobiaceae; genus Agrobacterium; species Agrobacterium sp. B1(2019). The sequence goes on from NZ_VTPB01000001.1 coordinate 226,752, forward strand.
ACCGCATCGTGTTTACCGCCACGACGATTACGGCGTGATCGTTTCAATGCGACAAGGATGCCATCAGGGTTGGGTGCGGCTTTAGCCTGCGCCCGGCCTTTTTCTTTTCCGAGGAGAAGGTCTCATGATCCGTGTCGAAACCGCGCGTCTTGTGCTGCGGCCTCACGCCATTGAGGACGAAGCACTTTATTGCTCCTTCTGGGGCGCGGATGTTCGTCCGATACCAGGGGTGAGCTCGATCGCGCCGCTCGATCCCGAACTCGCCTTTGCGCGGCTCCTGCGCTTCATCGGTCACTGGTCCGTCTTCGGTTTCGGCCCCTTCGTGGTTGAGGAGGCCGCCACGGGACGAATCGTCGGCGAGGTCGGTCTTGCCCATATGCGCCGTGGACATGGCGCGGATTTCGACACCGCTCCGGAGGCCATGTGGAAGATCGACAGGGATTTGACAGGCAAAGGCGCGGCCAGCGAGGCCGTGCAAGCCGCGCTCGGCTGGTTTGACGCCGCGGGCATATCGAGCCGTGTCGTCTGCATGATCGACCCGCTGAATACGCCCTCTCTCGCAATCGCCGCCCGCTTCGGCTTCCGTCCTTTCCGGGAGACGACGTTCCGGGAAAGCCCGGTGCGGCTTTTTGAAAGACTTATGGGAACATAAATCTGCGAGGGCGGGAGCCAAGGGATAAAACGGGTTGACGGATAGTAAGGTGGCATACTATATGCCGGCTTATGATGCTGGAAAAGAAATATGAAGCGCTGTTGGCGCGCACATCGCAATCGGGCGTTCCTGAAGCGGGAAAGCCCCTGACAAACGAAATCACCGCAGAGCCCGGCGGGATCAGGCTTTGTTTCGAGCTTCTGTCGCTTGCTGCGGCTATTGACCGGGATTGCGCCGCGCGGCTCTCGCCGCACCGTCTGTCGGAAGGGAAATTTCTGCTTCTTGTACTCTTGCGAGACAGGGCGGAGGGCCTTTCGCCGCATGAACTTGCCGACGCTTCCGGCGTCACGCGCGCCACCATTACCGGCCTGCTTGACGGGCTGGAGAAGGATGGGCTCGTGGCACGCCGACCCGCTTATGACGACCGCCGCAAGCTTCTGGTCTCCCTGACTGTCAGCGGCAAGAAGCTGGTGGAGACATTGTTTGTTGAACATGCCGAATGGATATCCTCGCTGCTTTCCGGTCTCGACCAAAGCGAGCGCTGTTTGTTGAGCAAGCTTCTTTTGAAGGTGCGGACAAAGACGGGCGCGGCCACTGTTCCTGCCCGCCGTCCCGACAATTAATTCCAAATATGGAGACTGATGACATGTCTTATTTTCTCGCTGAACTTTATTCGGCCAAACCAAGCTGGAAGGCCTTGAGCGGCGAGGCGCGGGCAGCGTTTTTTGCCCGGATCGGCGCGGGCATGAACGCGCTTTCTCGGGCGGGTATCGAGGTAATCACAACGGGCGCGGTCGATACCTCGCTGGGCCACGCGTCCGCCCATGAATTCTTCGCGCTGTGGCGTTGCCGCGACCGACAGGCCCTTTCTCTTCTGGTGGAGGCAATCGCTGACAGTGGATGGCATGACTATTTCGACACCGTGAATGCGGGCGGGGAGGGTGCCGGCATGTCAAACCATCTCCAGCAGCTTGCAGCGGTCTGATTCGCCGCCTGATCGAGGCGGCCGCCATGGCGGCCTCGATCGGGTTCGAGGTCTGCTAAGCGTTGCCATATGTTTCGGGACACGTCGTGACCGGGATGGTCTTGAGGTGTCTCACTTTCAAACGGCGTTGACCTGATGATGCCGATAAACGAGGTCTTCGGGATCGGAACGGGGCGCTGCCGGGTCGAGCCTGCCGCCGATTCGCTCGGCGACGGCTGCAGATTTCCGATTCTGCGGCGAGACGTAGCTGACAAGCGAAGGCAGGCTCAGGGTCTTGAAGGCCCAGTCGCGCAGCGCCGAGGCGGCTTCCGCAGCATAGCCGTATCCTTCATGGCCTTCGTAAAGCAGCCAGCCCAGTTCCTTTTCCGGAAACAGCGGACCGTGATTGATGCCGACCTGGCCGATACATTCCCCTGTTTCGCCAAGTTCGATCATCAGCGCGCCATGGCCGAAAAAGTACCAGTTGGCCTGATCGTGGCAGAACACGCCCCATGTCGAGGGTAGGTCGTAAGGCCCGCCGACACCGATGGAGCGCAATGACATCATGAAATCCCGATAGGCCGGAAAGTCTGTGATCATCAGCGGGCGCAGCGTCAGGCGTTCGGTCCTGAGGGTGGGGATAGGGTGGTTCATGTGCCATCATCCTTTTGCGGTGCGTAGCTAGGTCTTTCTCTCCCCCTCATTCCTGTGACAAGCACAGGAATTAGGGAGAATAAATCTTCAAATCACAACAAAAAACCCGCCGTTTCCAGCGGGTCTTTTAAAAACTGTCCTGTCCTCAAAGGGGTCAGGCGGTTTCGAGGAATTCCGTGGCGCCATCTGGCTCGCGCAGAACATAGCCGCGGCCCCAGACGGTTTCGATGTAGTTCGCGCCGCCGGCGGCGTTTGCGCTTCCTGAAAGTGGAAATGCGGTAGGTAAATTTGCTATCCGATTGTTATTCAAGGTGGAAATTTGTGATTTATGAAGTATATAATTTAGAATAAATTGAAACTAAAAGTAATTCAGAATAAATATTCCAATTTATATTCAACGTAGGTAAATATAATCTCTGATCTGTAATAAGTGTATTACTCGACTGAGCGATAATTCGGGGTGCGAACGCGGCACCCTGCTCCCCGCCGCGTCCGCAAGCTGACGAAGGGGTCGTCGGCGTTTGAAGGAGAATGGGCATGGCAGTTATTAAAGGCACATCCTATTCTGACAATCTTCTCGGTACCTCTGGCCCTGATCTTATCTATGGCTACGAAGGCGACGATACTCTTCTGGGTGGATCTGGAAACGACAGCATGTATGGCGGCGCTGGGGATGACACTTTCCTGTTCAATGGCTCTGCCGGGAAGGACTACTTCGACGGTGGTGACGGCGTCGACACTATAGGGATCGCTAACGTCAGCCACATATTCAATTCCGTTGAAGTGGGAATAGGTTCGCTGACGTCCGTCGAGGCTATCGTCAGCGATGGCTCAAAACCGGTGTACCTCAAAACCGAAGGTGTTCTTGATCTGACCGGTATTCAGATGGCCAATATTAACGGCTTTAGAGGTTCTGTTGGTAACGACTATATGACTGCGGAGGTTGTCTATAACACTTCCAGCGGCACAACGACTGGCATGACGATGTGGGGTTATGCCGGTAACGACGAAATCAAGGGTTCCGTTCTCAATGACATCATCGATGGCGGTGAGGGCGATGACACTTTGATTGGTTATGCTGGCGCAGACACGCTTCTTGGCGGGGACGGCGCGGATGTTCTTGCTGGCGGTGTTGGGAACGACACCCTCACAGGGGGATCAGGCGCAGATTGGTTTTGGTTCGAAACTTCCGGTGGCGTAGATACGATCACCGACTATGTTGATGGTGCTGACAAACTCATTGTTGGTTCGTCGCTCTCCAACATAAATTTGTACAATTATCAGAGTACCTCGACTTTGATCGAATTTAACGGAGGCGCCGCATATGCCATATTGCAGGGCGTTGCGGCGTCGAGCATAGATGGCACGGATTTTTTGTGGGCATAAGCCACGGGAAGCGGCCGCAATAGCGGCCGCTTCTTGAAACCGATTTAGTAAAGAGGTCTCATAGACACAACCGTGTTAGAGGGAAGCTTTGAAACTTTCGCTCAAGGATGTCCGTCCGTGGGCGATCAGCAAAGCATCCATTGCTTTGAACTGTTTCGACATTTCGGCTTGAGACGGGCCATTCGCAAGTGCGTCTGCCTTTATTGCTGCCAGATGTTCACCAAATTCGCCAGACATCATTGACTGGTAGAATTCTCCAGTCTTAAAGGCTGCAAATGATGCTTCGAGTGATTGGAATTCATTGATTTTTTCCAACCATGCTGTTTTTTCGGAATTGCTGAGTTCTTTATGGGTTTTAACCAACTCGATCATTTCGTCCCAGGAATCCGCCGATCCCAGTCCGCCAATCACGATTTTTCCGGTGGAAGGGGCCATATCGGTGGCGAATTTTGCTGCGACGGATTCTCCGCTCTTCAGGCCTTGTGACGGTTGACTGGATACGCCGTTCGCTATTTTGACAATGTCTGTTTCGGCCGCATCTGCGGGCGATGCGTTATTCGCTGGTACTGCGCGCTGCAGTATCAGCAAAGCTGTAGTATTTATGGAAGAAATCGACATCTGCGTTATTCCTCACTTGCTCCGCGACAGCATTCATCGTGTCGGGAAGTCATCCGAGGTCTTAGCATCATGCTCTGACAACGTATCTTAAGCTGATTTCCACTTTAAAGATACTGAATGTCTGTTAATAAATCATAAGTTGAATATGCGTGAGTTGTAAATTAGCTCCTGCCAGCCTTGAGCGTTTGGGGAGTTCAGGTTTTTACCATTGAGGCGGTGACATACGATCTTTGACATCACAACAAAAAACCCGCCGTTTCCAGCGGGTCTTTTAAAAACTGCCATACCCTGAAATGGATCAGGCGGTTTCGAGGAATTCCGTCGCGCCATCTGGCTCGCGCAGAACATAGCCGCGGCCCCAGACGGTTTCGATGTAGTTCGCGCCGCCGGCGGCGTTTGCGAGCTTCTTGCGCAGCTTGCAGATGAAGACGTCGATGATCTTCAGTTCCGGCTCGTCCATGCCGCCATAGAGGTGGTTCAGGAACATTTCCTTGGTCAGCGTTGTGCCCTTGCGCAGCGAAAGCAGCTCAAGCATCTGATATTCCTTGCCGGTCAGGTGCACGCGCTGGCCACCCACTTCAACCGTCTTGGCATCGAGATTGACGATGAGTTCGCCGGTGGAGATGACCGATTGCGCATGGCCCTTGGAACGACGGACAATGGCGTGAATGCGGGCAACAAGCTCATCCTTGTGGAACGGCTTTGTCATGTAGTCGTCTGCGCCGAAGCCGAGACCGCGAACCTTGTCCTCAATGCCGGCCATGCCGGACAGGATGAGGATCGGCGTCTTGACCTTGGAGAGCCGAAGCGTTCTCAGTACCTCGTAACCCGACATGTCGGGCAGGTTGAGGTCGAGAAGAATAATGTCGTAATCATAGAGCTTGCCGAGGTCCACGCCTTCCTCACCGAGGTCGGTCGTGTAAACGTTAAAGCTCTCCGACTTGAGCATCAGTTCAATGCTCTGCGCTGTCGCGCTGTCGTCTTCAATAAGTAGAACCCGCATAATTATCCCCTTTGCCGCCCGCGAACCGGTAAATCATTGCCTCGCGCGATGCGGATCCAGACGTTGCCTGATTTGCAGGCTGCCACCAAATGGTTAACAAATTCTAATTGCCTTTGGCAAGGTGTATCGAATTTATTAAGCAAAGTAGGCATTTCGCTGTTTTTGCACGTGAATCCACCATCGCCAAAATTGAAGCTTAACGTGAGGAAATCCCGTTAAGTGATTCAATCGACTCTTACATCGTCGGGTCCATTTTTTTGGACCTGGCATTTACCGACCCTTAAATGATCGTGTTTATCATTAACGATGCCCGTAAACGAAAGGTTAACGGCGGCGGTTTTTTATTAACGCCGGGTAACTTTTGGGAATCATTCCGGGACAGGGGGCAACCCTTACGGAAAAACGGGCGGGTTAAACGGGCCGATCAGGGTGGCATAGTGCCTTTTTGATCCGGGTCTCGCTATCCATGGAGTATTGCGTATGAAGTCGCGTGACAGCCTGGTTCGCCTGAAGGAATTTCAGGTCAATGAAAAACGCCGGCAGCTTAACCAGCTGCAGCAGATGATGTCCGAGTTCGAGCGGATGGCAAAGGAACTGGTGCATCAGATATCTCTGGAAGAAAGCAAGTCGGGCATTACCGATCCGACGCATTTCGCCTATCCGACCTTCGCCAAGGCCGCGCGCCAGCGGGCGGATAATCTTCAGGTCTCGATCCGTGAGCTGAAGGCCCAGCAGGAAGCCGCTGAAGCTTCGCTGGAAGAGGTGCAGGCCGAATATGAAAAGGCCGCTGCCCTCGAAAACCGCGACGGAGCCATCCGCGCCCGCGCCTGACATGTGGCGCAAAAGCTGACGAATGATCGTCCTCATTGACGGCTGCCGGTGGATCAGGAGGCGGCTTTCAATGACGGGACGCCCATGCATTTTTTTTAAAAGGCCGCTCCTCAAGGGCGGCCTTTTGTTTTGGGGTGGTGTCCGGGTCTTCCGGCGGGACGGCGTTTCCCTGATTCTTATTGTCCGGGGTTGGGAAAGGGCGTATTTTAAGCGGGTTCCGACCATGAGCCGGAGGGCTTTACGTGCGCGCCTCAAGCGGGCGCGGACGGCTATGGCAGGGAGGGAAAAATGGCCCGCCAATATATTGATTGCCGCGAATTCCCCAGTGACAGCAAATGCACGATCGCCATCTCCGCCGATTCTCCGGAGGAGTTGATGGAGGCAGCGGTGCACCATGCCGTGACGGTGCACGGGGCCAAGGATACGCCCGAATTTCGCGACGAAATCCGCCACAGCATGCATGCAGGGACGCCGCCGCTGAAGGTGGCGTGACGGGCGAGAGAGTTTATGAATGACGCGATATTTGGAACGGTTGTGAGAGATCGGGCGTAAGCTACTTGTTTCTTCTCCCCGCCGGGGAGAAGGTCGCGGCAGCGGGATGAGGGGGCGAGCTCTCGGTCAATCGCTACCGTAGCCCCCTCATCCGACCCTTCGGGCCACCTTCTCCCCCTCGGGGAGAAGAAATATGCCGCGACGTTTGCGAATATTCTGCTCTTTTACAGAATTAAGCGTCTTACCCCTGGATGACATCCGCCCATTCGGCATGGCGCAACGTCTGGGCCTTGAAGAAGGGGCAGAGCGGAATGATCTTCCAGCCGCCCTTGCGGGCTTCATCGATCGCATGGGCGGCAAGCGTCTGGCCCACGCCTTTGCCGCGTAGCGCATCGGGCACGCCGGTATGGTCGATAATGATGAGGGAAGGGGAGGTGCGCGAATAGGTCATCTCCGCCTTGTGGCCGTCGATGGTCGCTGAATATTCACCGTGCGATCCGGTTTCGGTTGTCTTGATGTCCATGCTGAGCGCCTTCCGCATTGCTGTTCGTAGTCGTCACTGTAACGGCTTCAGCCTGAATTGAAACAGCACGATAGCGAACGCAGCGGACACAAACCGGCGACAATCACCGGCTCTGTGGGGCAGTTCTCAGATGGAAATCCGAAATCAGACCGAAAGCCCCGTCGATGATCCGGCGGGGCGTTCTCTACACTCGGTCTGGGCGCGTTTTCGCGCCGGCGCACTGTTTTAGTGGCGATATTGCTGAATGCGCGTGGTGCGCAGGCCGGCGAGGCCATGATCGGAGATCGAGGACTGCCAGGACAGGAATTCTTCAACGGTGAGCGTATAACGCTCGCAGGCTTCCTCGAGGCTCAGCAGTCCTCCGCGTACGGCGGCAACCACCTCCGCCTTTCTGCGAATGACCCAGCGACGGGTATTGGCAGGCGGAAGATCCGCAATCGTCAGAGGGCTGCCATCGGGGCCGATGACATATTTAACTCGTGGGCGTATCATTTCGGTCATTGGACACTCTATACAAACTCAAGACCATATGACGGGAACTCTAGCCCGGTACCTTTAAAAATTGACTAAGCAGCTCGTGACAATTTATTAAGAATTTGAACGGTTTCGCCTGATTTGTTCGAGTCGCCTTATTTTGCCGGGAAAAAATTTTTCCAAAAATCGCAATTTTTCTCTCTCATCGGTTGTTTCCGTCAAAGTGCCGCAAGCGAAAGGCACGTTTTCCCATTGCCCTGGGTAAATTCCGCCGTTCCCTCGTGCTGCAGCCGCAGGCGGTCGCCGGCATCGAGCGAAAGGATGGAGGTTGCCGATTGCGATGTGCCTGACGTCGATGCATTGCCGGCGATATCGAAGCTGGCCGCCGCGCCATTGATGAAAAGCGTCACCCGGTGGCCGGAGGAAGAAACCACGGCGAGCGTCAGCGCCGCCAGATAAAGGCCCTTTGCCGGAACCACGAGTTCACGTCCGCCGCCGCTCACCGCATCACCGAGCGCAAAGCCGCCCTCGGCGATGGAGAGCACGGAAAAACCTGCCGCCGAGCCATTGGCGGGTTTCGTCGTGCCCGCCGGCAGCCCGGCGACGGCGAGTGCGCGGTTCGGCATCGAGACCCGGCCATCGCCGCTGCACAAAAGCGCCGTGTGCCAGGAGGCGCCATCCTTGCTGGTCTTGATCGAAAACCCGTCATGGCCGGCAAGGCCCATTTCCGCCCGGCCGCTCCAGCCGGACTGGAACAGCAGTGAGGCGGTATCGGCCTTGCCCGCCTTGTTGATCGTCATGCGGTGGCTGCCACCTTCTTCGGCATGGGTGAAGAGGCTGGCGGGGGAGGCAAGCGCCAGCCGGTTGGCGGCATCGGCATCGGCGCCAATGCCCAGCCTTTGCAGCCGGCCGGCGGCCGGCAGCGGCATGTCGCGCCAGCTGCCGTCGTTAAGGATGCGATATTGGCTCTCGGCCGCAAACCACGCCGTCCAGCCAGGCTGCGGGTTGACAGAGAGCCAGGCGCCATCCTGGCGGAAGGCGAGCCTGCCGCCCTTGCCGGCCCAGTCGCCCGCGGCATCGGCGGAGAGGAGGAAACAATCCCCTTCCGCGGCGTTATCGGGCGGTGTCGCGACGATGGCCTTTATGACCAGTTGCACGATCGCATCCAGCCTTTGCAGGGCTTCGTTATGGGTGACGTGTTTCTGGGCCTGCGAAGGCAGGATATAGGGAAGCCGAAGTCTCGCCGTCTGTTCCGTCATGATGTGCCTTCCGCGCTGTGGTGTTTCGTTGCGGGGCATTGTGGGGTGATGGCGTGGGGTGGGGATGAGCGGGGATGGGATTATTTTTTTGGGGGTGGTGATGGGGGATGCCCGGCAGGGCAGAGGGGGGTAAGCCACACACGCCGAAGCAAAGATCGGTCCGCACGTCACAATAACCGCAGGAAACCTCGACCGCCCGTTACCCCGCGTGTTCCACCGCCATCGCCCCTTCGGCAATGAAATCCGGATTGGCCAGCGCATCCTCGCCGTCACCCCGCACCGCATAGGCAAGCGGCTTACCCTCGCAATCGAGCGTCCTGCCGCCTGCGGCGCGCAGCACGGCGTCGCCGGCGGCCGTGTCCCACATCATGGTGCGGCTGAAGCGGGGATAGATATCGGCGGCGCCCTCCGCCAGCATGCAGAATTTCAGTGAGGAGCCGACGGAGATACAGTCCTTCAGCCCGTGTTCGGCCACGAAGGCTTCCGTTTTTGCCGTACAGTGGGAGCGGCTGATCAGCGCCACGGGGGAAGCGCCGCGCTGGCGCGCGCGGATGGGGCGGCGCGAAAGGATGACGCCTTCAACGGAAATAGCGAGCTTTTCGGCAGCATTGTCCTCGCCCGTCCATGCCTGCCCGCGGCAGGGGGCGTAGACCACGCCGACCACGGGTACGCCGTTGCGGATGAGCGCGATGTTGACGGTGAAATCGTCCTTGCCGGAAATGAATTCCTTGGTGCCGTCCAGCGGATCGACGAGGAAGAACTCCGCACCGGTTTCCGGCAGGATGCCGCTCGACACCGCTTCTTCGGCAACCACGGGGATATCGGGAAAATGGGCGGCCAGCGCCGCAAGGATGATCGCCTCGGCCCGCTGATCGGCCTCGGTCACCGGCGAGCTGTCGTCCTTGTACGACACATGCGGGCCGGCACGGTGGACCGCCATGATGGCCTGCCCGGCGTCCAGCGCCGCTTTCGTCAATATGTCGATCATCTCTTTGCCACAGCCAGCCGGCGACGGGGCCATCCCGTCATGGGGTTCTGTCATTACGTTCTTGGCTACTCTTTTGCCCGTCAGCCGTCAAATAACGACATCGAACATTGCTAAAATAAGTATTCGACCGTCATTTTTTCAGCACTTCCTGCCAAAATCATGGCTCTTTTGACCGGGAAAGCGGCAGTCCATGTGGAAATTCCAAATTTTGTGCAGGATCGCCCGTTTTTGACTTCACATTTTTAACGAACACGATATGCATTTTGAGGGTGGGGGTCTGCCTGAAAGGTTTCCCCTATAATTAACATAACGAGGCGTGGCCCATTTGAGGCCATACCCGGGGGAAAGACATGGAGTATTTTATCCAGCAGCTCATAAACGGGCTGACTCTTGGATCGATCTATGGCCTCATCGCTATCGGCTATACGATGGTTTACGGCATCATCGGCATGATCAACTTCGCCCATGGTGATATTTTCATGCTTGGCGGCTTCGCCGCGCTGATCGTTTTCCTGATCGTGACATCCTTTGTCGCCGGCATTCCGGTGGCGCTTCTTCTGCTTTTGATGATGGTCGTCGCCATGTTGATGACCGGCTTGTGGAACTGGGTGATCGAGCGCGTCGCCTACCGCCCGCTCAGAGGGTCGTTCCGTCTCGCGCCGCTGATCACGGCCATCGGTATGTCGATCGTACTGTCCAACTTCATTCAGGTGACGCAGGGTCCGCGCAACAAGCCGATCCCGTCGCTGGTGACGGAGAGCTATCATTTCGGCGACATCACCGTGTCGCTTAAGCAGCTCATCATCATGGTCGTTACCTCGGTGCTGCTCTTCGCCTTCTGGTATATCGTCAACAAGACCCCGCTTGGACGGGCGCAGCGCGCCACGGAACAGGACCGCAAGATGGCCGCGCTGCTTGGCGTCGATGTCGACAAGACGATTTCGATCACCTTTATCATGGGCGCGGCGCTCGCCGCTGTCGCGGGCACCATGTATCTGATGTATTACGGCGTTGCGTCTTTCAGCGACGGCTTCATCCCCGGCGTCAAGGCGTTTACCGCAGCCGTTCTCGGCGGCATCGGCTCTCTGCCGGGCGCCGTGCTCGGCGGTCTGCTGATAGGCCTCATCGAATCGCTGTGGTCGGCCTATTTCTCCATCGCCTACAAGGATGTCGCGGCGTTCGGCATCCTGGCTTTCGTACTGATCTTCAAGCCGACCGGCATTCTCGGTCGTCCGGAAGTCGAGAAGGTGTGATCCCATGACCAATATCGCTTCCGACAATGCTGCTTCCAGCCCGAGCCTGATGGCGACGGCTGTGAAGGAGGGCCTGATTGCGGGCCTCGTATCGCTCGGCATGTTCATTCTTTATGTCGGCATCATCACCTATCAGGATATCAACAACCAGCTGATCTGGGGTACGCGCTGGGGCCTTCTGGCAATTTTCGTCGCCGTTGCCGCCGTCGGCCGGTTCCTGATGGTCGGTTTCATCAAACCGTCGCTGGACCGCCGCAAGCTGGCAAAGGCCAAAAGCGGCGTGCCGGAAATTTCCGAGGAAAAGGGCTTTTTCCACAAGCACTTCCTGAAGCTGGCGCTGGTCCTTCTGCTGCTTTATCCGGTTATCGCCGTGCAGCTCTTCGGCTTTCAGGGCTCGCTGAAATTCGTCGACAATTTCGGGATCCAGATCCTGATCTATGTGATGCTGGCCTGGGGCCTCAACATCGTCGTCGGCCTCGCCGGCCTGCTCGATCTCGGTTATGTGGCCTTTTATGCGGTGGGCGCCTATTCCTATGCGCTGCTCTCCAGCCAGTTCGGCCTGTCCTTCTGGGTGCTTTTGCCGGTCGCGGGCATTCTCGCCGGTTTCTGGGGCATCATTCTCGGTTTCCCGGTTCTTCGTCTTCGCGGCGACTATCTGGCGATCGTGACGCTCGCCTTCGGTGAAATCATCCGCCTCGTACTTTTGAACTGGACGGATGTGACCAAGGGCACCTTCGGTATTTCGGGCATCGCCAAGGCGTCGGTTTTCGGCATCTGGTCCTTCGATATCGGCGCGCCGAACAATTTCGCCAAGGTTTTCGGCCTGTCCATGTCTTCGGCCTATTACAAGATTTTCCTGTTCTACGTGATTCTGCTGCTTTGCATGCTGACGGCCTATGTCACCATCCGCCTGCGCCGCATGCCGGTCGGCCGGGCATGGGAAGCGCTGCGCGAGGACGAAATCGCCTGCCGTTCGCTCGGCATCGATACCGTCATCACCAAGCTCACCGCCTTTGCAACGGGCGCGATGTTCGGCGGTTTTGCCGGTTCCTTCTTTGCCGCGCGCCAGGGGTTCGTTTCGCCGGAAAGCTTCGTGTTCCTGGAATCCGCCGTCATTCTCGCCATCGTCGTGCTCGGTGGCATGGGTTCGCTCACGGGCATCGCCATTGCGGCGTTGGTCATGGTCGGCGGCACCGAGGCGTTACGTGAAATGGAGTTCCTGAAGCATGTCTTCGGGCCTGATTTCACACCGGAACTCTACCGCATGCTGCTCTTCGGTCTTGGCATGGTCATCGTCATGCTGTTCAAGCCGCGCGGCTTCGTCGGCTCGCGTGAACCCACGGCTTTCCTTAAAGAACGCAAGGCCGTCTCCGGCAGCTTTACCAAGGAAGGTCACGGTTGATGGCTTCCGGAACGACAACAATGACAAATGACACGATCCTCAAGGTCGAACATCTCTCGATGCGCTTCGGCGGCCTGATGGCCATCAACGATTTCTCCTTCGAGGCGAAGCGCGGCGAGATCACGGCGCTGATCGGCCCCAACGGTGCGGGCAAGACCACGGTCTTCAACTGCATCACCGGCTTTTACAAGCCGACCATGGGCATGATCACCCTGCGCCAGCAGAATGGCGAGGCGCATCTTCTCGAGCGCCTGCCGGATTTCGAAATCACCAAGAAGGCGAAGGTGGCGCGCACCTTCCAGAACATTCGCCTGTTTTCGGGCCTGACCGTTCTGGAAAACCTGCTGGTGGCCCAGCACAACGTGCTGATGAAGGCCTCGGGTTACACGATCCTCGGTCTTCTCGGCCTGCCCGCTTACCGGCGGGCGGTGGATGCTTCGATCGAAAAAGCTAAGTATTGGCTGGAAAAGGCGGATCTGATCGACCGCGCCGACGATCCGGCCGGCGATCTGCCCTATGGCGCGCAGCGCCGTCTGGAAATCGCCCGCGCCATGTGCACCGGGCCGGAGCTTCTTTGCCTCGACGAGCCGGCCGCCGGCCTCAACCCGAAGGAATCGCTGGCGCTCAACACGCTGTTGCGCGGTATCCGCGATGAAGGCACGTCGTTGCTCCTGATCGAGCACGACATGTCCGTGGTGATGCAGATTTCCGACCATGTGGTGGTTCTGGAATATGGCCAGAAGATTTCCGACGGCACGCCGGACCATGTGAAGAACGACCCGAAGGTCATCGCCGCCTATCTGGGTGTCGAGGATGATGAAGTGGAAGACGTGATTGCGGAAGAACTCGACGGAGGAGCGGCCTGATGTCTGGTGAACCGCTTCTTAAAGTCCAGGGTGTCGAAACCTATTATGGCAATATCCGCGCTCTGGCCGGTGTCGATGTCGAGGTCAAAAAGGGTGAGATCGTCAGCCTGATCGGCGCCAACGGCGCCGGCAAGTCGACGCTGATGATGACCATCTGCGGCAGCCCGCAGGCGCGCGCCGGTCAGGTGATCTTCGACGGCGAGGATATCACCCGGCTGCCGACCCATCTCATCGCCCGCAAGCGTATTGCCCAGTCGCCGGAAGGCCGCAGGATTTTCCCGCGCATGACGGTGCTGGAAAACCTGCAGATGGGCGCCAATCTCGATAATCTGAAATATTTCAAGGAAGACGTCGAGAAGATTTTCGTGATGTTCCCGCGCCTGAAAGAACGTCAAAGCCAGCGCGGCGGCACGCTTTCCGGCGGCGAGCAGCAGATGCTCTCCATCGGTCGTGCGCTGATGGCGCGGCCGAAGCTTTTGCTGCTGGACGAGCCGTCCCTCGGTCTCGCACCGCTGATCGTCAAGGGCATCTTCGAGGCGATCAAGAAACTCAATCAGGAAGAAGGGCTGACCGTCTTCCTCGTGGAGCAGAACGCCTTTGCCGCGCTCAAGCTTTCTGACCGCGCCTATGTCATGGTCAACGGCAAGGTGACCATGAGCGGTTCGGGCAGGGAGCTGCTCGCCGATCCGCAGGTGCGCGCCGCCTATCTCGAAGGCGGACGGCACTGAAAGATTTTACTTGCGCCGGAAATTTTGCGGCGCAAGACTGCAAACGGTGGCCTGTCGTCCTTTCGGCCAAACCTTAAGGATCCATGGCGGGGTGCAAACAATAAAATGCCCGGCGGGAAAACGACGGGACGACAGACAAGGCAGGGTCAGGGCGTTTCAGCCCGGCGCTGATGGGGAAAGAGATGCAGGGCCTTTTTTTCGAAACGGATAACGGCGTGCGGTATGTTCTGCGCGCGCTGGTTGTTCTTCTGGGTTTCTGGACGGCATGGCGCACGGGCAAATCCGTGGCCGACGGCTGGGGCGGTTATACGCGGGTGGTGATCTATACGCTCGCTCTGGGTGTAGTGATGCGGTTTCTGCATTACGCGCTCTTTGCCGGGCCGTTCATCAACGGTTTCTATTACGTGTTTGACGTCGTTCTTCTTCTGGCTTTTTCCAGCGTCGGTTTCCGCATGCGCCGGACGAGCCAGATGGTCAATAACTACTATTGGCTTTACGACCGGACGTCGGCATTTTCCTACAAGAAGAAAGATTGACAGGCGGATTTTTCCGGCTGCACAATGCTCGTCAGAGTGGAACGGTTTCTGTTCGGTTAAGGTGGGTGTCGAACAGGTCCTTGCAATCAACCCATCCAAGGAACTGGGAGTAAAGTAATGAAGAAGTCTCTTCTTTCCGCTGTTGCGCTGACCGCCATGGTCGCGTTTGGCGGTTCGGCCTGGGCCGATGTCGTGATCGCAGTCGGCGCACCGCTGACCGGCCCGAACGCTGCTTTCGGCGCTCAGATCCAGAAGGGCGCCGAACAGGCTGCGAAAGACATCAATGCCGCCGGCGGCATCAATGGCGAGCAGATCAAGATCGTGCTGGGCGACGACGTATCCGACCCCAAGCAGGGTATTTCGGTTGCCAACAAGTTCGTCGCTGACGGCGTGAAATTCGTTGTCGGTCACTTCAACTCGGGCGTTTCCATTCCGGCCTCTGAAGTTTACGCCGAAAACGGCATTCTCGAAATCACGCCTGCTGCAACCAACCCGGTTTTCACCGAACGCGGCCTGTGGAACACCTTCCGCACCTGCGGCCGTGATGACCAGCAGGGCGGCATTGCCGGCAAGTACCTCGCCGATCATTTCAAGGATGCCAAGGTCGCCATCATTCACGACAAGACGCCTTACGGTCAGGGCCTTGCCGATGAAACCAAAAAGGCTGCCAATGCCGCCGGCGTGACGGAAGTCATGTATGAAGGCGTCAATGTCGGCGACAAGGACTTCTCCGCGCTGATCTCCAAGATGAAGGAAGCCGGCGTTTCCATCATCTACTGGGGCGGCCTGCACACCGAAGCCGGCCTGATCATCCGCCAGGCGGCTGACCAGGGCCTGAAGGCCAAGCTCGTTTCGGGCGACGGTATCGTCTCGAACGAACTTGCTTCCATTGCCGGCGACGCCGTCGAAGGCACGCTCAACACCTTCGGCCCCGATCCGACGCTGCGCCCGGAAAACAAGGAACTGGTAGAGAAGTTCAAGGCCGCCGGCTTCAACCCGGAAGCCTACACGCTCTATTCCTATGCCGCGATGCAGGCGATTGCCGGTGCGGCGAAGGCAGCCGGTTCCGTGGATCCGGAAAAGGTTGCCGAGGCCCTGAAGTCCGGCACTTTCCCGACCGCGCTTGGCGAAATCTCCTTCGATGAGAAGGGCGACCCGAAGCTTCCCGGTTACGTCATGTACGAGTGGAAGAAGGGTCCGGACGGCAAGTTCACCTATATCCAGCAGGGAACGTGATTCTGACTGGACGGTAATACGGAGGCCCGGCAGCGATGCCGGGCTTTTTGTTTTTGCGGTGAAAAGACTGTGATCATCTTTTCAAACGGCTTTCGCCAGCCGCTCCAGCACCATTTCGGCGCGCTTCGATACCGGCACCTTCGGTAATATCACTGTTTCATAATCCAGCCGTGCATAGTCCGCGAGCAGGCGCTCATACTCCTCGACTGCCGCATCAAAACCATGCTTGCGCTCATCGTCGTTACGGTAGATTTCCGGCCAGGGCGGGGTGAGGAAAACCACTCGGTTATAACGATGCGTTTGGTGCAGTATATCAATGAAAGTGCCACCGCTGACGTGGCATAAAGCTGAGGCGGCGTCGATCAGGCCGCGATCGAAGAAGACGAGCCCTTCTGATGGGGCTTTTTGCCGGTCTTCGAGCGCCATGGCGATCGCCCGGCGGGCAAAGGCTTCGATATCGATCCATGGCAGGGCGGTGCCGCCAGTTGCGGTTTCTTCGATGACGATGCGGCGGCCCGGTTCCTCGACGGTTGCGAAACCGCGCCGCGCAAGCTCGGCAAGCAGGGTGGACTTGCCGCCACCGGAACAGCCGGACAAGATGATGAAACGGTCCATTGGATTTCCTGTGTTGGGGTTCCGGTGGGTTGGACGGGGATTTTTAGGGTTCGGCGTTGCGGCCAAGTTTCTTCTCCCCGCCGGGGAGAAGGTGGCCCGAAGGGCCGGATGAGGGGGCAACCTTGCCGCATATCTCTACCCTTGCCCCCTCATCCCGCTGCCGCGGACTTCTCCCCGGCGGGGAGAAGAAGCAGGAGGCGATCGCTCGCACATAATTGTGGTTCGGAGGGGATATCGGTGCAAGCTAGCGCATCACGCGCGGAAATTCACCCCTGATGCAGAATATGCGCCGCCTTGACCGCAGCGGAGGCGCGATTTTCGACGCCCAGCTTCACATAAATCTGTTCCAGATGTTTGTTCACGGTTCTGGCGGAAAGGCCGAGGATTTCGCCGATATCGCGGTTGGATTTGCCCTTGGCGATCCAGAGCAGCACTTCGGATTCGCGGGTGGTCAGGGCGAAGTGGTCCTTGAGCAGATGGTCGTCGGATTTCTCGTTGGCGGCAGTCAGGCGGAAAAGAAATTCGTCCGGTCCCATCGCGCCAAGGAAGGAAAGTTGCAGGGCAGGTCGCCCCGCCTCGGTAATCGTCAGCGGCGCGTCGCGGGCGGCATCCACCGTTGCGCGCTCCGTCAGCCAGCCGGCAATATGGGAGACGACGATTTCCAGCCCGTCATCGCGACCGGTGGCGGCATTGACCAGCCTTGTCGCCTGCGGTGTTGACCAGTGGATGGCGCCATTGGCGCGCACGGCAAGCAGGTGGCGGCCGGCGGCATCCAGCGCGACGCGGGCGCTCTGGGCCGAACGGGCGTTGGAGAGATGCACGCGGATGCGGGCGCGCAGCTCGTCGATATTGATCGGCTTGGTCAGATAATCGACACCGCCGGACTCCAGCGCCCGCACCACATGTTCGGTCTCTGTCAGCCCGGTCATAAAGATGACGGGCACCTGCGCCACTGCCGCGTTGGCCTTCAGACGACGGCAGGTCTCGAAACCGTCCATGGTGGGCATGACGGCGTCGAGCAGGATGATATCGGGGGTGATGCGCTCGGCGATGTTGAGCGCTGCCTGACCTGACGTGGCAATGAGGGCGGAAAAGCCGGACTGTTCCAGCGCGTCGGTCAAAAACCCCAGCGCTTCCGGGCTGTCATCCACCAGCAGGACGATGTCTCTTGGAGCCGCTGTCGCCTGACCGCTCATGCCGTGCCGTCTCCTCTGTTTTCATTGTCGGAAAATCGCTCGAGAAATTTGGCATAACCCGTGAGATCGAAGGCCTGCACATAGGCGCCGAGTTCCTGCGTGAAGGGTACATTATCCGTGTTGCGGGCGAGATCGGCGAGTTTCGCCTCAATGCCGCGTATGTAGCCGATTTCGCCGAGTTGCTGCAAATCCTTGATGTGGATTACGCCGGGGTGGATGATCTGCGGTGTTGGCTGCGGGGCAGGTGCCGGGGGCAGGTCCGCCTCGTAAATCCATTTCAGGCCGAGATGCACGGCGAGCCGGTCGCAAAGGTGGCGGATATCGACCGGCTTGGCGATGGCGTCATTGTGGTTGTCCTCCCCCGCACCCGCGACGGCGCCGTCGCCTATATTGGCCGAGAGCATGATGAGCGGGGCCGTCTGCCCTGCCTCGCGAAGCTTCGTCACCAGCTGCCAGCCGGTCATGCCGGGCATGGAAATATCGATGAGGAAAAGGTCTGGCTTCACCCCTTCGATGAGGGTTAGGCATTCGGGGCCGGATTGCGCCGTCAGCACCACAAAATCGAGCGGCGATAGCACCTGCCGCATCAGCTCGCGGTGATCTTCATTGTCATCGACCACGACGATGGTGCGGCGCGGCCCGGAATAGGAGCGGATGGTCTTTTCCGCCGCTGGCGTTGTGCTTGGCCGGTGCACGGCAGACAGCATGAGGCGCACGCGGAAGGTGGACCCTTTGTCCTTTTCGCTGGAAGCGGAAATCTCGCCACCGAGCGTATTGGTGAGAAGCCTTGTAATGGTGAGCCCCAGGCCAAGGCCGGGCATCGGGCGCACGCTTTCTGCCTCGCCGCGCTGGAAGGGTTCGTAGATGCGGGCGAGGTCTTTTTGTGCAATGCCGCGGCCGGTATCGGACACGGTGAAGCTTGCCACCTGGCTTCGATAACCGACATCGAAGGTGACCGCGCCCTCATCGGTGAATTTAATGGCGTTGGAAAGCAGGTTGACGAGGATCTGGCGCAGCCGCTTTTCATCGGTGCGGACATATTGCGGCAAAGCGGGGGAGCGGTCATGGCGGAATTCCAGCCCCTTGGCCTGCGCCTGCGGGCGGAACATGTCGACGATCTGATCGAGGAAATCCTGAATGTTGATCTCGTTGGAATAGACCTGCAGGCGGCCCGCCTCGATCTTGGAAATATCGAGAAGCCCATCGATCAGGCCCGAGAGGTGGTCGGCGGAGCGGCGGATGACCTTGATCGCCGATTGGCGGGGAGGGGGGATGGTCTCGTCGCGCTCGAGGATCTGGGCATAACCGAGAACGGCGTTGAGCGGCGTGCGCAATTCGTGACTGAGACCAACGACATACCGGCTCTTGGCGCGGTTGGCGGCTTCCGCCGTTTCCTTGGCGTCCTGAAGGGCGGCGTCGGTCTTTTTGTGGGCGGCGATTTCCTTCAGCAGCAGCGTGTTCTGGCGGGAGGATTCCTCTTCCGCCACCACCCGGCTGTCATGGGCAAGGACGAGGAACCAGCAGACGATGCCGGCAATGACGGCGAAGACGAAAAACACGATGAGGATGGTGCGGTTGACCACATCGGCCGTTGCCGGCGAGGCGGTGCCGACCTGATGGGCGATCATGGCAAGGATACCGCCGATGGCGGTGACAGCAATCGCCGCCGCCATGCAATAGCGGCCGAGCCGGGTGGCGAGTTTGGCTACCAGTTGATCCGGCAGGAAGGATTTCGCGACGGTCGCTACCTGATAGTTGAGCTTTGCCTTGGGCTTGCACATATCGTGGCAGCGGCTGTCCAGCGAGCAGCAGAGCGAACAGATCGGCGCGGCATAGGCCGGGCACCAGGCCATGTCCTCAGGCTCGAAAGGGTGCTCGCAGATGGAGCAGGTAATGCTGCTTTCTTCGCGCCATTTCTGGCGCGGTTTGCGGGCGAGATAGAATTTGCCCTTGGTGCCCCATGCGATGAGCGGTGAGGCGATGAAAGCGACGATGAGCGTCAGATAGGGCGCGAGCGATGCGGCGAGCGGCCCGAAGGCGCCGAAATGCGCCATCAGCGCGATGGTCGCCGAAAGCGTCATGGAGCCGACGCCGACGGGATTGATATCATAGAGATGGGCGCGCTTGAACTCGATGCCCGGCGGGGCAAGGCCGAGCGGCTTGTTGATGAAGAGATCGGCCGAGATGGTGCAGAGCCACGCCATGGCGATGATCGAGAAGATGCCGAGCGTTTCTTCGAGCAGCCGGTAGATGCCAAGTTCCATCAGAAGCAGGGCGATCGCCACATTGAAGACCAGCCAGACGACGCGGCCGGGGTGGCTATGGGTGAGGCGCGAGAAGAAATTCGACCAGGCGAGGGAGCCCGCATAGGCGTTCATGACGTTGATCTTCAGCTGCGACACGACCACGAAAGCGACCATCAGCAGCATTGCGGCCGTCTGATTGGGGATCATGTAACCGAAGGCGGTGAGATACATCTGTGCCGGATCGGCGGCACGGTCCACCGAGACGCCGGAGCTGAAGGTCAAGACCACGAGGAAGGAGCCGGCGAGCAGCTTCGGCACGCCGACGACGACCCAGCCGGCACCCGCGAGGAAGACGGCGATGCGGTGGCGCAGGCGGCTCTGGCCTTCGGCGGGCAGGAAGCGCAGGAAATCCACCTGTTCGCCGATCTGCGACATCAAAGCCAGAATGACGGCCGAGGCTGCGCCGAATTCCACGAGGTTGAAATCCGCCACGGTGCCGGGCGGGCCGGAGGCGTGGTGAATGCCGGCAAAGGCGCGCCAGAGATCGTATTTTTCCCAGTCCATCAGGGCGATGAAGATGAAGGGCAGGATGTTCAGCACGATCCAGAAAGGCTGGGTGATGATCTGGAAACGACTGATGAGGCGCACGCCATGGGTGACGAGCGGAATGACCATGACGGCGGAGATGATGTAGCCGATCCAGAGCGGTATGCCGAGCGCCAGCTCCAGCGCGCCGGACATGATCGACGCCTCGATGGCAAAGAGCATGAAGGTGAAAGCGGCATAGATGAGCGAAGTGATGGTGGAGCCGATATAACCGAAGCTCGCGCCGCGCGTCAGGAGATCGATATCGACCCCGTGGCGGATGGCGTAACGGCTGATCGGCAGGCCGACGGCGAGCATGGCGACGGCAGCGACGAGGATGGCGTAAAAGGCGTTGGTGGTGCCGTAGGAAAGCGTGATTGCCCCGCCGATGGCTTCCAAAGCCAGGAAGGAGATCGCGCCGATGGCGGTGTGGGAAATGCGGTTGGAGGAAAATTGCCGGGCGCTCTTGGCGGTAAAACGCAGCGCATAATCTTCCAGCGTCTGGTTGGCGACCCAGCGGTTATATTCGCGCCTGACGGGGATGATGCGTTGCCGTGCCGCCATGCCTATCGAGCGCCTTTCCGCAAGGGGCCGCTCACAGCCGCACCGACATGCCGCCATCCACCGTCAGCACATGGCCGTTGACGAAGGAGGCCGCGTCGCTGGCCAGAAACAGGGCGGCGCCGGCGATCTCGTCCGGCCTACCCCAGCGCTCCAGCGGCACACGCAGTTTGGCGAAGGCAACCATCTCAGGATTTTCGGCAAGGGGGGCGTTGGTTTCGGTGGCGAACATGCCGGGTGCGATGGCGTTGCTGGTGATGCCGCGTGCGCCATATTCCACGGCAATGGCGCGCATCAGCCCGGTCAGCCCCTGTTTGGCGACGGGATAGATCGCATCCCCCGGCCGGACGATATGGCCGAGAATGGAGGTGATGGTGATGATGCGGCCGTAGCCATTGATGTTCATGGCCTCCGCGGCATCGCGCGACAGCGAGACGGAGGAGGTGAGATCGGTGCGGATGAGTTCCAGCACGTCCTCGTCGCTGAATTCGGCAAGCGGGCGGCGGTCGCGTGCGCCGACATTGTTGACGAGGATATCGAGATGGCCGGGTTCGCTCATGATGCGGCGGACCAGCGCTGCCCCTGCTTTGGTATCAGCAATATCGAAGGCGGCATAATCCGCCTTTCCGCCCGCTTCTCGCAGCGTGCCGACCGCCCGTTGCAGCGTTTCGGTGTTGCGGCCGGTCAGCCAGACATGGGCGCCCGCTTCGGCAAAGGCTTTGGCGATTTCAAAACCGAGACCGCGGCCGCTGCCGGTGATGATGGCGGTGCGGTTCTTGAGGGAAAATTTGTCGAGAATGCCCATCGTTCACCTTTCTGCTCGAAAGCACACGGCCTGCCTTGAGCACCGGGGCGAACCCTGTCCGGGTCAATTAAACGGCGATACCCTCGCTCAAGGATGCGCAACTCTCTGCGCCTCAATGACTATGTCGCATATGGTGACGGGCGAAAGGTCACCTGTCCGCTTGGGCGTTCGGTGGACAGAAAAATGGCGTCGCCCGGTTGCGGGCGACGCCATGTCTTGGCTTATCAGGCAGCAGCCGACTTTGCGAGCGGCACTTCCGCGATCGTCTTCAGAACGACGGAAGCGATCTGGTAGGGGCAGCCCTGCGAGTTCGGACGACGGTCTTCGAGGTAACCCTTGTAACCGTTGTTGACGAAGGAATGCGGAACGCGGATCGAGGCACCACGGTCGGCAACGCCGTAGGAGAACTTGTTCCACGGAGCGGTTTCGTGCTTGCCGGTCAGGCGCATGTGGTTGTCCGGACCGTAAACGTCGATGTGCTCTTTCCAGTTCTTGGCAAAAGCGGCCATGAGGGCTTCGAAATACTCCTTGCCGCCAACTTCGCGCATGAACTTGGTGGAGAAGTTGCAGTGCATGCCCGAACCGTTCCAGTCGGTGTCGCCGAGCGGCTTGCAATGGAATTCGACGTCGATGCCATACTGTTCGCAAAGGCGCAGCAGCAGGTAACGGGCGATCCAGATCTGGTCGGCGGCGCGCTTGGAGCCCTTGCCGAATACCTGGAATTCCCACTGGCCCTTGGCCACCTCGGCGTTGATGCCTTCGTGGTTGATGCCGGCTTCGAGGCAGAGATCAAGGTGCTCTTCAACGATTTCGCGGGCAACCGAACCGACGTTCTTGAAGCCGACGCCCGTGTAGTAAGGACCCTGCGGAGC
The DNA here is from genome assembly GCF_008274755.1 of Agrobacterium sp. B1(2019). Classification (NCBI taxonomy): domain Bacteria; kingdom Pseudomonadati; phylum Pseudomonadota; class Alphaproteobacteria; order Hyphomicrobiales; family Rhizobiaceae; genus Agrobacterium; species Agrobacterium sp. B1(2019). Next base: position 249,497 of record NZ_VTPB01000001.1, read on the forward strand.
CGGGTAACCCTGTTCCGGGAAGCCGAGCGGGCGGCCGTCCTGGTAGAAGAAATATTCCTGCTCGAAGCCGAACCATGCATCTTCGTCGTCGAGGATGGTGGCGCGGCTGTTCGACGGATGCGGGGTGACGCCATCGGGCATCATGACTTCGCACATGACGAGCGCGCCGTTGGAGCGGGCCGGATCCGGGTAGATCGCGACGGGCTTCAGCACGCAATCGGAGGAGTGGCCTTCGGCCTGCTGCGTGGAAGAGCCGTCAAAGCCCCAAAGCGGCAGCTGCTCGAGTGTCGGGAATTCATCGAATTCCTTGATCTGGGTTTTGCCGCGCAGGTTGGGGACCGGCTTGTATCCGTCCAGCCAGATGTACTCGAGTTTGAACTTAGTCATTACGAACCTCTCATAGGTAACAATGCGAAGCCTTGAGGCCTCCCGTGGCTTTCACCACCGGAAGCGCATTCGCGTTCAAGGGCTGACCCCTTAGATGCATGCCGCGTGCCAGATTGGCGATATCAGACGATTTTTTCGAAAAATCTTTCAAGGCCCATGTCGCTCAGGGGCTGCGATATCGCCCACGCGTGCTTCTGCTGCGCTGCGGCAGGCAAATTCACCCCTCATGTTTCATCATTGAATCCTGATAGATAGCCGGCATGCTCTGGGGAAATGCCTTGCTGCGGTGCAATGATTTCGATTGCGCGCGAGGGATTGGCAATTGCCCCAAAAACCGGCGCTTTCGGAATGGTTTTTCTTGTAGAAGAGGCGATTAATGCCTATATTTTTCGCAGGGTGATTTTTTTTTAATCAAACGGAGCGAATCCGGGTTTTAAGGGTTTGCTCCTGATACCAAAGTGCTTCGATGCAAACAGAGTGAGATGACCGAAATGGCGACTGGCTTTCATCGTGAGACGGCGACGATCTATCAATTCCCGAATGGCGGGCGCGCTGGCGTGTCCAAGTTCCGCAACAGCGGGCTGAGTGACCTCGAGCGCGAGGCGCGGGAGCCGCATGTGGATTTCGGCTCGTGGTATCATGACGAGGCGATCCGTGACGAAGAGCGGGACGGCAAGCCGCATTCTTGATAGTTGCATCCCTTATCTGAGACGGTGCCGCGCCTTTCTTCTCCCCGCCGGGGAGAAGGTGGCCCGAAGGGTCGGATGAGGGGGCTAGTGCTCCGTATATCTCTGGCGTCACCCCCTCATCCCGCTGCCGCGGACTTCTCCCCGGCGGGGAGAAGAAACAAGCTGAGACGTCCGCCTCCATAGAGGCAGTTTCGCCCGGAGCTTCAACTTTTCAAAGTTCCCCCTGCACCTTTCGCCACCCCGCCTACGTCAATTGACGTATACGGTTTCGCGCTCGCGAGATCGATAGTCCCTCCCAGCAGCGGCCGGAGATGCCGCTGAGCCTCCACGAGAGGCCAACAAGGAGAGGGGTTCTTCCGATGATATTCCGCAAGACGCTTAGTGCCGCGCTGCTTGGCGCAATCCTGTCCACCACCGCCTTCCACGGCGCTTTTGCCGCCGATGACACGATCAAGGTCGGCGTGCTGCATTCTCTTTCCGGCACCATGGCCATTTCAGAAACCACGCTGAAAGACGCCATGCTGATGCTCATCGATGAGCAGAACAAGAAGGGTGGCGTTCTCGGCAAGAAACTCGAAGCCGTGGTGGTCGATCCGGCCTCCGACTGGCCGCTTTTCGCCGAAAAGGCTCGTCAGCTGATTTCGCAGGACAAGGTCGCCGCCGTTTTCGGCTGCTGGACCTCGTCGTCGCGCAAATCCGTTCTGCCTGTTTTCGAAGAGCTGAACTCGATCCTGTTCTATCCGGTTCAGTACGAGGGTGAAGAATCCTCGCGCAACATTTTCTACACGGGTGCAGCACCCAACCAGCAGGCCATTCCGGCCGTCGATTACCTCGCCAATACCGAAGGCGTCGAGCGCTGGGTTCTGGCCGGCACGGACTATGTCTATCCGCAGACCACCAACAAGATCCTGAAGGCCTACCTGATGTCGAAGGGCGTCAAGGAAGAGGACATCATGATCAACTACACGCCGTTCGGTCATTCCGACTGGCAGACGATTGTGTCCGACATCAAGAAATTCGGCTCGGCCGGCAAGAAGACCGCCGTTGTCTCCACCATCAATGGTGACGCCAACGTGCCCTTCTACAAGGAACTGGCGAACCAGGGCATCAAGGCCGAGGACATTCCGGTCGTCGCTTTCTCCGTGGGCGAAGAAGAGCTTGCCGGTCTCGATACCGCGCCGCTGGTCGGCCACCTTGCCGCCTGGAACTATTTCCAGTCCGTGGATGCGCCCGTCAATGCCGAGTTCATCAAGACCTGGCATGCCTTTACCAAAAACGACAAGCGCGTGACCAACGACCCGATGGAAGCCGCCTATATCGGCTTCAACGCCTGGGTTAAGGCTGTCGAGGCCGCCGGCACCACCGATACGGACCAGGTTCTGGACAGTATCATCGGCGTCTCCGTGCCTAACCTGTCGGGCGGCTATTCGACTGTGATGCCGAACCACCACATCACCAAGCCGGTGCTGATCGGTGAAATCCAGTCAGACGGCCAGTTTGAGATCGTGCAGCAGACACCACAGGTGGTGGGTGACGAATGGTCGGATTACCTGCCGGACTCGAAGGATCTGATTTCGGATTGGCGCAAGCCGATGTCCTGCGGCAACTTCAACGTGGCCACGGGCAAGTGCGGCGGTAAGGGTAGCTGATTAGTGGAGTTGGGCGCCGCCCTCTTTGGTGGGGGTGGTGCTTTAATAGTTGAAAACTGAGCCAGCATTACCCCCCTCTGCCCTGCCGGGCATCTCCCCCTCAAGGGGGGAGATCAGCAAGGCGCTGTTTCGCCACTTCATTCTCAAACGTTGAGGTGGCCGAGACCTCGCCACGGGTCGATCTCCCCCCTTGAGGGGGAGATGCCCGGCAGGGCAGAGGGGGTGGGCCGCATACTCATCGCCAGATAAAATACACCGCCGCTCCAAGGGAACCCACATGACGATCCGATCTTTTCTCGGAGCCATCTTCCTCTGGCTCACCATGGGGATCGCAGCCCAGTCTCTGGCGCAAAGCGATCCAAAGGCATTGATCGACCAGCTTGGCACGGCTGATTTCAAGCAGGCCGAAGTGCTGATCGGCCAGATCGCTGCCACTGGCGATGCGCGCGTGGTTCCGGCGCTGGAGGCATTTGCGGCGGGCGATCTCTACGTGCGCAAATCCGACAATCTCGTTTTCATGACCAAGCCCGCCGGTTCCGATTTCACGCTGATCGACCCGCTGACGGGTGAAAGCGCCGGCGAAGCGCCGAAGGCGGCGGTTTCCAAGATCAGGGTCAACAATAATCTTCGCCGTGTCATCCGCGCCGCGATGGGCGGGCTGACGCTGCTCAGCCCGGAAAAATCCGTGCGGCTTGCAGCGGCTGACGCCGTCCTGAAAGCCCCGAGCGCTGAAAATCTCGAATTGCTGGAAGCGGCCATTTCAAAGGAAACCGACAGTGAGGTGCGGACCCGGATGGAGGAGGCGCGGGCTGTCTCGCTGCTCTCCTCCGACCGCCCCCTAGCCGAGAAGAAGGACGCGATCGCCACCATCAAGGCGCTTGGCGGGCGCGATGCGATCAGCATTCTGATGGCCGCGACGCCATCGGTCGATCCGAGCCTGAAGCCGGATGTGGACGAGGCCATTTCCAGCATCGAAAGCGCGCTTGCCTTCTGGGATTACGCGCAGAATGTCTGGTACGGCCTATCGCTTGGTTCCGTGCTGCTGCTCGCTGCCATCGGCCTTGCCATCACCTTCGGCGTCATGGGCATCATCAACATGGCGCATGGCGAGATGGTGATGATCGGCGCTTACTCCACCTTCATGGTGCAGGAATTAATCCGCAGCCATTTCCCCGGACTTTTCGATTGGTCGCTGGCGATTGCCCTGCCAGCCGCCTTTCTCGTCACGGCCTGCGTCGGCCTCATCATGGAGCGCGGCGTCATCCGCTATCTCTACGGGCGACCGCTGGAAACGCTGCTCGCCACCTGGGGCATCTCGCTGATCCTGCAACAGGGCGTGCGCTCCATCTTCGGCCCCACCAACCGGGAGGTCGGCAGCCCGAGCTGGATGTCCGGCTCCTTCAGCGTCGGTTATCTCAATTTCACCTGGAACCGGGTGTGGATCGTCTGTTTCTCGCTCTCTGTCTTCTTCGCGCTGCTGGTTCTCCTGAAGCGCTCCGCTTTCGGCCTGCAGATGCGCGCCGTCACCCAGAACCGCCGCATGGCGTCTTCCATGGGCATCCGCACGCCTTGGGTGGATGCCTTCACCTTTGCGCTCGGTTCCGGCGTTGCGGGTCTTGCCGGGGTGGCGCTGTCGCAGATCGATAATGTCTCGCCCAATCTCGGCCAGAGCTACATCATCGACAGTTTCATGGTGGTGGTGTTCGGCGGTGTTGGCAATCTCTGGGGAACGCTGGTTGGCGCCCTGTCGCTTGGCGTGCTCAACAAGTTCCTTGAGCCGACGGTGGGCGCCGTGCTCGGCAAGATCCTCGTGCTCGTCCTCATCATCCTGTTCATCCAGAAGCGGCCGCGTGGTCTCTTCGCACTCAAGGGAAGGGCGATCGAAGCATGATTACCGGCTTCCTCCTGCGCGCGCTCGATCGCCGCATTTCCATCGCCATCGGCATCATCCTCGCCATCGCCGTGCTGGTGCCTGCCTCCAACCTGCTTTTGCCTGAAGACAGCGCCTTCCGCATCCCGACCTACATCATGTCGATGCTCGGCAAATATCTGGCCTATGCGCTGCTGGCGCTCGCGCTTGATCTGGTCTGGGGTTACTGCGGCATTCTCTCGCTCGGCCATGCCGCCTTTTTCGCGCTCGGCGGTTATGCCATGGGCATGTATCTGATGCGGCAGATCGGCACGCGCGGGGTCTATGGCCATCCGGTGCTGCCCGATTTCATGGTGTTCCTCAACTGGAAGGAACTGCCGTGGTTCTGGCAGGGCTTCGACATGTTCTGGTTTGCAGCGGTGATGGTGCTTGTCGTGCCGGGGCTGCTCGCCTTCGTCTTCGGCTGGTTTGCCTTCCGCTCGCGCGTCAATGGCGTTTATCTCTCGATCATTACGCAGGCCATGACCTATGCGCTGCTGCTTGCCTTCTTCCGCAACGATATGGGCTTTGGTGGCAATAACGGGCTGACCGATTTCAAGGATATTCTTGGGTATTCCGTGCAGGCTGATGGCACCCGCGCCGTGCTTTTTGCCATGACGGCGGTGATGCTGGCTATCTCGCTTTTGATTGCGTCGGGCATCGTCAATTCCAAATTCGGCAAGGTGCTGGTGGGCGTGCGCGATGCCGAAAGCCGGGTGCGCTTTCTCGGCTTCCGGGTGGAAAACATCAAGCTCTTCACCTTCGTCGTGTCTGCCATGATGGCGGGCATTGCCGGCGCCCTTTTTGTGCCGCAGGTGGGCATCATCAATCCGGGCGAATTTTCCCCGGCCAACTCCATCGAAGTGGTGGTGTGGACGGCGGTAGGCGGGCGCGGCACGCTGATCGGGCCGATCATCGGGGCGCTGCTCGTCAACGGCGGAAAAAGCTATTTCACCGGCGCTTTCCCCGAATTCTGGCTGTTTGCGCTCGGCGGCCTCTTCATCGCTGTAACCCTGTTCTTCCCCAAGGGCATCGTCGGCACGGTGCAGCATTATCTGGCCGGGCGTCGCGAAAAGCGGGCGGCGGGCGCGGCGCGTGATGCTGGCAACGACAGCGCAGTGGCGCAACAGGCGGCGGAGTAAGCCCATGAATACGATTGCCGAAAACAGAACGAAAAGCCTGCTTTACCTCGACGGTGTTTCCGTTTCCTTCGATGGGTTCAGGGCGCTGAACTCTCTCTCCTTCGTGGTGGAGCCGGGCGAGCTTCGCGCCATCATCGGCCCGAACGGAGCTGGCAAGACGACGATGATGGACATCATCACCGGCAAGACGCGGCCGGACACGGGCACGGTGCTGTTCGAAGACAGCATCGACCTCACCAAAAAGGACGAGGCGGACATCGCCCAGCTCGGCATAGGCCGAAAGTTCCAGAAACCGACCGTGTTCGAAAGCCATACCGTCTGGGACAATCTGGAACTGGCGCTGAACCGCAAGCGCGGCGTGTTCGCCACGCTGTTCTACCGGCTGACGGATGAGGACAAGGCGCGCATCGAGGAAATCCTCGCCACCGTGCGCCTTTCCCACCGCTGCGGCGATCTCGCCGCCAATCTCTCCCATGGGCAGAAACAGTGGCTGGAGATCGGCATGCTGCTCGCGCAGGAGCCGAAGCTGCTGTTGGTGGACGAGCCGGTGGCGGGCATGACGGACGCGGAAACCGCCGAAACCGCCGTGCTCCTGAAGGAAATCGCCAAGACCCGTTCGGTCGTGGTGGTGGAGCACGACATGGGCTTTATCCGCGAGTTGGGGGTGAAGGTGACGTGTCTTGCCGAAGGCTCGGTGCTGGCCGAAGGGTCGATCGATTTTGTGTCGAGCGATCCGAAGGTGATTGAGAATTATTTGGGGCGGTGATGGTGGTGTTTGCGCTCGTGATACCCCCCTCTGCCCTGCCGGGCATCTCCCCCTCAAGGGGGGAAATCAGATGCCGCACCCACTCGTTCCAACTCCAAGCTGTTGTGGAGCAGGGTGTTCGCCGCTTGCCGATCTCCCCCCTTGAGGGGGAGATGCCCGGCAGGGCAGAGGGGGGGGCCGCCGCCCACGAAACCATCATTGGAGCTTCACCATGCTGAACGTCGAAAACATCAACCTCCACTACGGCGCAGCCCAGGCGCTCCGCGGCGTTTCGCTGAATGCTGAAATGGGCAAGATCACCTGCGTTCTCGGCCGCAACGGCGTCGGCAAAAGTTCGCTTTTGCGCGCGGTCACAGGCCAGCATGCCATCAGTGGCGGTTCGATCAGCTTTGAAGGGGCGACGCTGGATGGGCTGGCGCCTTACCACCGGGCCAAGCGCGGCGTCGGTTACGTGCCGCAGGGGCGGGAAATCTTTCCGCTGCTCAGCGTTCAGGAAAACCTGGAGAGCGGTTATGCGCCGCTGCCGCGCAGGGAACGGTTCATTCCGGACGATATTTTCAGCCTGTTTCCCGTGCTGCAATCCATGCTGGGAAGGCGCGGCGGCGATCTTTCCGGCGGCCAGCAGCAGCAGCTCGCCATTGGCCGGGCGCTGGTGACGCGGCCGAAGATCCTCGTTCTCGACGAGCCGACCGAGGGCATTCAGCCGTCGATCATCAAGGATATCGGCAGGGCGATTAAATATCTGCGCGATTCCACCGGCATGGCGATCCTGCTGGTCGAGCAATATCTGGATTTCTGCCGCGAGCTCGCCGATTACGTCTACATCATGGATCGCGGCGAGATCGTGCATCAGGGCCTGGCCGAGACGCTGGATACGCCGGAAGCGCGGCGTCACCTGACAGTATAAATCGAGACTAAAACCTTTGCGCGCCGATCACGATGTGCAAACGGCCGATTAATATTTTGAAAGTCTATGCGTGCCTGCATGGCTTTTATGCGCAATCTTAGCATTTCGTTGAATAAAAGCCTGTGATATTGGCAGCGCAAATGCTGCATGCGGGACACAGGAAAAGTCTATTCGCACGCCGCGACAGTTGATCCCTTACATTCCACGCACGTCCGACGTATCGTCGGGAAAACCGTGCCCAATAAAGGCGTGTCAATGCATCAAGATTTTGCCATTGGCCGGGCCGCCCGGCTGTTCCGCTCCGCACGCACCCTCTTTCTGGGTCTGGCGATGTGCGCGAGCGCCGGTGTCGCAGCGTCGGCATCGACCTGCGGTCAATTGCCCGGACCCGGCATGGAACCGGGCAGGCATGATTTTTCCATTCTCTCTAACGGCCAGAAACGCGACGGCGTCTATTTTGTTCCATCCGCTTATGATGGAAAAAAGCCGCTGCCCGTGGTGTTCGATTTTCATGGCTCCAACAGCAATCCGCACGGCCAGTTGAACCGCAGCGGCTGGGACAAGCTTGCCGAGCGTGACGGTGTGGTGGTGGTGGCGCTGGCGGGTAGCCTCAATGGCGAATTGCCCGGCACCCATGCCTGGAATGTTCCCGGCGTCACCAAGCGCCCGGGCGGGCTGGACGAGGTCGGTTTCATCCGCGATGCCATCACCATGGTGAAGGGCAGGTTCTGCGTGGATGAGGAGCGTTTTTACGGCTCCGGTTATTCCGGCGGCGGGCGCATGCTGTCGCAATTCATCTGCAATGGCGGCGCGGATTTCACCGCTGCCGGTTTTGTGGCCTCGCTGCGTGCGGGTTATCCGCTGGAGACCGAAGGCAAATGGGGACCGGATGCGGCAAGCTGCCAGCCTGTGCGGCCGATGTCGATCATCGCCTTTGCCGGGTTGAAGGATCCCGCCAACCCCTATCAGGGCGGCGGCAAGTCCTATTGGCAATATGGCGGCGAGACGGCGCTGAAGCGCTGGGCCGAAATGGACGGCTGCAAAGGCGCCGCAAAAAGCAAGGTGGGCGAGAGCTTCACCGTCAATTCCTATGATGTCTGTAAGGCTGGCGCACGCATCCAGTCCTATGTCATCAACGATTGGGACCACGCCTGGCCGCGCGCCACCATGAAGGCGGAAGTGCTGGCCGCGGCCGCCGTCGTCACCCGCAAGCCGGGCGGCGAACAGACGCCGAAGGCGGAACCGGCCGTGGAGCGCAAGATGCCCACAGGCGAAGTGATGCGCACGGTTGATGCGGCCGAAAGAATGTGGGATTTCTTCCGCAATACGGAAGGGCAGCTGGTGGTGGACGCCGTCGTCAAGAAGGATTGCGGCGCAAAAGCCTCGTCCGCTTCCGCAACCGTTTCGGAGACCGCGTGCAGCATCAACAGCAAGCCATCGGCCCTTCCGGTCGTAAAGACGCTCAACCTGTCCGGCAGCAGCGCGCCCGTGGCAGAGGGCGCATTGTAACCAAAGCGGTTGAGGGGCGCAGCCGGCTGGAGGAGCTGTTCCAGGAAGGCTGCGCCAAAATCCGCCTGCCGGACACTTTTTCCAATGAGGCCGAGGCCATCCTCATCAATTCCTCCGGCGGCCTGACCGGCGGGGACGAACTCGAATGGCAGGCGGTCGCCGGTGCCGGCACTTCGCTCGTGGTCACCACGCAGGCCTGCGAAAAGGTCTACAAGGCGTCATCGGGCACCGCCACCGTGACCGCGCGTGTTTCCGCCGGGTCGGGGGCGAGGCTGCACTGGCTGCCGCAGGAAACCATTCTCTTCGACCGGGCCTCGCTGACCCGCCGGCTGGAAGCCGATCTCGACAAATCCTCCGAATTCATCGCCGTCGAAGCCGTGTTGCTCGGTCGGCAGGCCATGGGCGAGGCGATGACGAATGGCCTTTTCCGTGACCGCTGGCGCATTCGCCACGGGGGCAAGCTTGTGCATGCCGAAGAGCTTCTGCTTTCGGGCGAGGTGGCGGCGCTGACGGCGAAACCGGCGGTTCTCGCCGGCCAGGTGGCGTTTGCCACGCTGCTTTATATCGGGCCTCTCTCCGAGGCGCTTCTGCCTAAAATCCGGGCGATTGCCGGGGAAAGCGGCGGCGCCAGCGAATGGCAGGGCAAGCTTGTGGTGCGCGTATCCGCCGCAGACGGTTTCTCGCTCAGAAAATTGCTTTTTCCGATCATTTCGCTCTTGCGAAACGGCGCGCCAGTGCCGAAAGTCTGGAATCTGTAAACCCTTCGGATCGCTTCGTAACAGGCGTCCCTCGGGGTCTGTCAACACGTCGGATCTGCTTGCCGCAACCATGCCTGCGGAACAGATTCCAAGCTGCGGGACCACGATGAACCTTAGCCCAAGAGAAAAAGACAAGCTGCTGATTTCCATGGCCGCCATGGTGGCGCGCCGCCGGCTGGAACGCGGCGTGAAGCTGAACTATCCCGAAGCGATTGCGCTGATTACCGATTTCGTGGTCGAGGGCGCCCGCGACGGTCGCGCCGTGGCCGAGCTGATGGAGGCGGGCGCGCATGTCATTTCCCGCGATCAGGTGATGGATGGTATCGCCGAGATGATCCATGATGTGCAGGTGGAAGCGACCTTTCCCGATGGCACCAAGCTGGTGACCGTTCACGAACCGATCAGGTGAGGGGCAAAGGCTGCATGGCGGCCAACGTTGCCTGAGACAAAAGGAGAAATTCCATGAAACCAGGCGAAATCATTGCCGCAGAAGGTACCATCGAACTCAATGCCGGCCAGCCGACCGTGACGATCGAGGTGGCCAATTCGGGCGACCGGCCTGTGCAGGTGGGCAGTCATTACCATTTTTTCGAGACCAATGCGGGTCTCCTGTTCGACCGCGACAAGGCGCGCGGCATGCGCCTCGATATTCCAGCCGGCACGGCGGTGCGTTTCGAGCCCGGCCAGAAGCGGGAAGTGACGCTGGTGCCGCTTTGCGGCAAGCGCGAGGTTTATGGTTTCCGTCAACAGGTCATGGGGAGGTTATGAAATGGCGACGGCGCATTATCATGGAAGCTGCCAGTGCGGTGATGTGAGCTTCGAGGTCGATGCCGATCTTGATCACACCGTCGTCTGCAATTGCTCGCGCTGCAAGCGTCTCGGTTCCACGCTCGCTTTTGCGCCGCGTGAGAAATTCACGCTGCTTTCCGGCGAGGACAAGCTCAGCGAATATCTCTTCAACAAACACAAGATCCATCATCTTTTCTGCTCCACCTGCGGCATCGAGAGCTTTGCTTATGCCGATGGGCCGGATGGAACGCCGATGGTGGCTGTAAACGCCAATTGTCTCGATGGGGTCGACCCCCGGGCGCTGAAGCCGCAGGCTTTCGATGGCGCGGCGGCCTGAGCGATGGAGATGAGCCGGAAAAACGTTCTTATGGCGGCCGTGCTTCTCTGCGCGACCGTCGGCCTGTCCCTGCCGGCCGCCGCGCAAAGCGAGCCGGATTGCAAGGCCCCGCAGACGCAGGCGGATATGACCATCTGTGCCGGCAAGGATTACGAAAAAGCCGACAAGAAACTCAACGCTGAATATCAGAAGCTGCGCAAGCTCGTGACCGAGCGCGACAGAACGGCGGATGCCGACGGCAAGGGTGCGGCCGATGCTCTGGTGACTGCCCAGCGCGCCTGGGTGGCGTTTCGTGACGCCAATTGCGCGCTTTCAGGCTTTCAGGCGCGCGGCGGTTCGATGGAGCCGATGCTGATTTCGTCTTGCCTTGCCGACATGAGCCGTAAGCGGGCGGAAGAACTAAAAGCGCTAACTGACCAATTTTGAGTACAGTCCGAGCCCATGACCAACGAACATATTTTATATATTCCGCGCCGCGCCAAGATCGTCATAACGGTGCTCGCGATATTTTTTTTCCTGCTTTCGATAGCGGTCGTTTTAGTTCTTTTGAATGAAAAAGCCGATGCGGGGGTGGTGACCACCGGGTTGACGCTTGCGCAGACGTGCGCCGCCGGACTGGGCGTCATCGCGATTGTTTTTTATACGCGATTTAACGTAAACGTGTCCTTTTTGAAAAAAAGAACCGAAGATTTTCTTATCCGGGAAATCCCTGACGCCTTGCGCATCGTTGACTACAAGGACAATCTCTTTACGGAGCTCACTCGATCCTATCGGCCGAATCCACTTGTGACCAAGACGCGGATAATGGCGAGTTACGACCACGGCAATCATTATTGCCAGTACCGCGTGCTTGCTTACGGCGTGGAGCAGAAAATATATGTTCAGGTGAATGTAAAGCGCTTCGTCGTATCGTATTTTCTGGATGCCGGCCCGGCCAGTATACAGCATAGATTGACGTACGTCGTGGGAGCGGCAGAAGCGGCAGGCTATAGTTACAAATATGAAGATGTTCATGATACCGCTCATGGAAGCGTCTCGGCTCAGCTCCGATTGTTTAAAACTCTGCCGGATGATTTTCTGGTGAATGCCAGCGAACGCCTTTTTCTTGCCAACGACTTTGCCAGCATGACGCGCGCGCTCATCAGAGCTTTGCGGGGGTGCGTGGTCGATTTACCAATAAAAAACGATGTCACTGAAACGCATGAAGTTGCCTGAGCCGCTTCTGCGCCCGTTGCCGTGTTTCCAAGGAGCCTGAGCCCATGCCTTACAAGATTTCCCGCGCCGCTTATGCCGGCATGTTCGGCCCGACTGTCGGCGACAAGGTGCGTCTGGCCGATACCGAACTCTTCATCGAGATCGAGAAGGACCACACCACCTATGGCGAGGAAGTGAAATTCGGTGGCGGCAAGGTCATTCGCGACGGCATGGGCCAAAGCCAGGCGACGCGGGCCGAAGGCGCGGTCGATACCGTCATCACCAATGCCGTCATCGTTGACCATAGCGGCATCTACAAGGCGGATGTGGGCCTGAAGAACGGCCGCATTCATGCCATCGGCAAGGCCGGTAACCCCGACACGCAACCTGGTGTGACCATCATCGTCGGCCCTTCGACGGAGGCGATTGCCGGCGAAGGCAAGATCCTGACGGCCGGCGGCATGGATGCGCATATCCACTACATCTGCCCGCAGCAGATCGAGGAAGCGCTGATGAGTGGTGTGACCTGCATGCTGGGCGGCGGTTCCGGCCCGGCGCACGGCACGCTCGCCACCACCTGCACCGGCGCATGGCATATCGAGCGGATGATCGAGAGCTTCGATGCTTTTCCCATGAACCTCGCGCTGGCCGGCAAGGGCAATGCCTCGCTGCCTGCGCCGCTGGAAGAGATGATCCTCGCCGGCGCATCGTCCCTGAAGCTGCATGAAGACTGGGGCACGACGCCCGCCGCCATCGACAATTGCCTGACAGTCGCCGACGAATACGACGTGCAGGTGATGATCCACACCGATACGCTGAACGAAAGCGGTTTCGTGGAAGACACGGTCGCCGCGATCAGAGGCCGAACCATCCATGCTTTCCACACCGAAGGCGCAGGCGGCGGGCACGCGCCTGACATCATCAAGGTCTGCGGCAACCCGAACGTCATTCCGTCCTCAACCAATCCGACGCGGCCCTACACCGTCAATACGCTGGCGGAACATCTCGACATGCTGATGGTGTGCCACCACCTGTCGCCGTCCATTCCCGAGGATATCGCCTTCGCCGAAAGCCGCATCCGCAAGGAAACCATCGCGGCGGAGGATATTCTCCACGATATCGGTGCTTTTTCGATCATCTCTTCCGACAGCCAAGCCATGGGCCGCGTCGGCGAGGTGGCGATCCGCACCTGGCAGACCGCCGACAAGATGAAGCGCCAGCGCGGCCGCCTGAAGGAAGAGACCGGCGAGAACGACAATTTCCGTGTTCGTCGTTACATCGCCAAATATACCATCAACCCGGCCATCGCCCAGGGTGTAAGCCACGAGATCGGCTCCGTCGAAGTCGGCAAGCGCGCCGATCTGGTGTTGTGGAACCCGGCGTTTTTCGGCGTGAAGCCGGAAATGGTCTTGCTCGGCGGTTCCATCGCCGCGGCACCGATGGGCGATCCGAACGCCTCCATTCCCACACCGCAGCCGATGCATTACCGGCCGATGTTTGCGGCTTACGGCAAGCTGCGCACCAATTCCTCGGTTACCTTCGTCTCGCAGGCGTCGCTCGACGGTGGCCTTGCCCAGCGCCTTGGCGTCGCCAAGAAGCTTTTGGCGGTTAAGAACGTGCGCGGCGGTATCTCGAAAGCGTCGATGATCCACAATTCGCTGACGCCGCATATCGAGGTCGATCCGGAGACCTACGAGGTGCGGGCGGATGGCGAGCTTCTGACCTGTGAACCGGCAACGGTGCTGCCGATGGCGCAGCGATACTTCCTGTTCTAACGGCAGCCGGTCTTGAGACGTCTCGCACGGTGGATCGGCGGCGGCATGCTGCTGATCCTTCTCCTGCTTCTGCTGGGTACGGTCGTGCCGCGCCCGTTTTTTTGCCCGGTATGGGGGCGATGGAGAAAAGAGCAGGGAAATCCTGCTCTTATCCAACCCGATCCATACCGATATCGCCCTTTTGGTTGACGACGATCTGCGGCGGGACTTTTCCGAGTTCCTGGAGGGCGGCATTGCCGTCAACCATCCGGCGGCCGCCTATCTGGTGTTCGGCTGGGGCGGCCGGTCGTTTTATACCGAGACGCCCACCTGGGCCGATCTGAAACCCATGCCGGTCCTGCGTTCGCTGACGCTCGACCGGTCGGTGATGCATGTGGATGTGACGGGGGATTTTTCCGTCGATCTTGCCGGGGTAGAGCGCCTTCGCATTTCCGAAGCGGGCTATCAGCGCCTCGTGGCCGTCATTCGCGCAAGCTTCCTGCGGGACGATGACGGGGGCGGAATCGGGGACAGGGTGCGGCCGATACCTGGCGTTTCTTATGGTCTGACGGATGCGTTTTTCGAGGCGCACGGCCGGTTCAACGCCCTTGCCGGCTGCAACACATGGTCGGCGGCGATGCTTCGGGAAGCCGGCGTTCGCACCGGCTGGTGGACACCGTTGCCGCCATTTTTGCGCTGGTCGGTGGCGCTGCATAATTGATCGTCGCAAGTCGCGGTTTTCCTCCGGCAAAGCCTATTTTTATGCTGCACCGCAGCGCATCTTGCGCTATGGAAACGGCAAAAGAATTCCGCGCGGATCGATCCCAGGCGATCCTCGCAAAACGCCAGAACAGGAGACAAGACATGCTCGGCAAAAAAGTGCCCGCCGTAACCTTCCGCACGCGCGTTCGCGATGAGGCCGTTGGTGGCCCCAACCCGTTCCGTTGGCAGGACATGACCTCCGACGATTATTTCAAGGGCAAGAAGGTCGTTCTGTTTTCGCTGCCCGGCGCCTTCACGCCGACCTGCTCGACCTACCAGCTTCCCGATTTCGAAAAGCTGGCGGGCGAGTTCCGCGCGCTTGGCGTCGACGAAATCTATTGCCTGTCGGTCAATGACGCCTTCGTCATGAACGCCTGGGCAAAGGGCCAGAACCTCGAAAACGTCAAGGTCATTCCGGACGGTTCGGGTGAGTTCACCCGCAAGATGGGCATGCTGGTCGCCAAGGACAATCTCGGTTTCGGCATGCGCTCCTGGCGTTACGCCGCCGTTGTCAACGATGGCGTCGTCGAGCAGTGGTTCGAGGAAGAGGGTTATTCGGATAATTGCGAATCCGACCCCTATGGCGTTTCCGCGCCGCAGAACATTCTGGAAAACCTGAAGGCGCGCGCTGCGGCCTGATCCCGGTTTTACGATTTTGTGAAGGCCCGGCGGCATTGCCGGGCTTTTTTCGCTTCGGCTGTGCGCATGCCCGGAATCGCGCCTTGAAATCACCCCGCCTATCCGGCAAAAATCAGGCTCCCGAGACTGTTTCTGAAACGGATCATTTCATGCTGCGCGTCACCTCCTATCATCCGGCCGGAACCCCTGCCGACGAAGCTTCCGGCTATGTCACTCTGGCGCATGATCAGCGGCATCTGCGCCGCAAGCTGCTGCATCTGCAAAATGACGAAATGGTGATGCTGGACCTGAAGGAAGCCGTGCTGTTTGCCCATGGCGATCTTCTGGTGGTGGAAAACGGCGACCTGATCGAGGTCCGTGCGGCGGATGAAAAGCTGTTCGAAATCAAAGCGAAGGATCGTCTTCACCTGATCGAGCTTGCCTGGCATCTGGGTAACCGGCATCTTTCGGCGCAGATCGAGGAAGAGCGAATCCTCATCCTGCGCGACCACGTCATTCGCGCCATGCTGGAAGGTCTGGGCGCTACCGTGCGGGAGGTCGAAGAACCGTTCCAGCCGGCACGCGGCGCTTACCACGCCCATGGCGGCCATTCCCATGGTCATGACCACGGGCATCACCGTCACGATCACGGTTGAGCCGTGAGTGAAGACCGCGGCGTCGCCGCGCTGCTGCGGTTGATGGCCTGGATGTCGCCGGCTTTTCCCGTCGGTGGTTTTTCCTATTCCGGCGGGCTTGAAAAGGCGGTGGAGGATCGGCGCGTCGGCGATGCGGCGGCCCTGCGCGACTGGCTCGAAACGCTGCTGCGCCACGGCAGCCTGTGGAACGATGCGGTTTTTCTGGCGCATGCCTGGCGCAGCGCCGGGGATGCGGCCATCTTGAGCGAAACGGCCGATCTGGCGCGGGCGCTGGCCGGTTCGGCGGAGCGATACCGCGAGACGGTGCTTCTGGGCGATGCTTTCGTTGCCGCCGCTGGCGCATGGCCGCATGCGGTTCTGGAGCTGTTGCCGAAAGACGTTCCCTATCCCATCGCCGTCGGGGCGGTTGCTTCCGGCCATGCGGTGCCGCTCAGGGAAACGATTGCCGCCTTTTTGCATGCCGGCGCTTCGCAGATCGTTTCAGCGGGCATCCGTCTCGGGGTCGCGGGACAGAAGGATGGCGTCGCCATTCTGGCCGCAAGCGAGGCGGGGATTGTCGAGGTGGCGGCACGGGCCGTCCAATCCACGCTCGATGACCTCGGCAGCGCCACGATCATCGCCGATACGGCGGCGATGCGTCATGAAACACAGGGCACGCGGCTTTTCCGGTCCTGAAGAGCGAGCGGGGGCCACGAGTTTCTCTTTCCCGGCGGGAAAAGAAAGGCGCGGCACGATCCTTGCATATCTTGAAGCGTCCCGTTCAGGGACTATGGTGGAAATACCAAAGCATATTGAAGGGAACAGAGTGATGAAATCGGGTAACGGGCCTCTGCGCGTCGGCATTGGCGGGCCGGTGGGTTCCGGCAAGACGGCGCTGACGGAGAAACTCTGCAAGGCGATGAGCGGGGATTATTCCGTCGCCGTCGTCACCAATGATATCTATACCAAGGAAGACGCCGAGGCGCTGGTGCGCATGCAGGCGCTGCCGTCCGAGCGTATCGTCGGGGTGGAGACGGGCGGTTGCCCGCATACCGCCATTCGTGAGGACGCCACGATCAATCTGCAAGCGATTGCCGGGCTCAATGCGCGGTTTCCCGATCTCGATGTGGTCTTCATCGAATCCGGCGGCGACAATCTCGCCGCGACCTTTTCGCCCGATCTCGCCGATATCACCATCTATGTCATTTCCGTCTGCCAGGGCGAGGAAATTCCGCGCAAGGGCGGGCCGGGCATCACCCGCTCGGACCTGCTGGTCATCAACAAGAAGGACCTTGCGCCCTATGTCGGCGCCGATCTGACCGTCATGGACAGCGATGCGACCCGCATGCGCAACGCCATGCCCTTCGTCTTTACCGACATGAAGCGCGGCGACGGCGTGGATCGCATCGTTGGTTTCCTGAAAGAGCAGGGCGGTTTGTAAGAGAAAGGCGGAACGCCCTGAGGCATCCCGCCCTCCATCCTCTCCCCGTATGTCAGATTTGCTTTAATGCGGCCACGTCGTTGACCTGCACGATGCGGCCGCGCACGGTGACGCCGGCCTTTTTCAGGGTGGAAAAGGCGCGTGACAGCGCTTCCGGCGCGAGGCCGAGCTTGCCGGCGAGCAGGCTTTTCTGGAATGGCAGCCGCAGTGAAAAGGATGTCGCGTCACGCGGGCCCTGATTGATGAGGTAATTGGCGACACGTTGCGGCGCCGTCTGCAGCCGGTCGTTGGCGATGCATTCCATGGTGGCCAGCAGGCTGTTGGACAGGCAGCGCATGACGGCCCTGGCGATTGCCGGCTCCTGGTCGATCAGGCTGCGGATTCTCGTGAGTTCAAACCGCGCCACGGTGCAGGCTTCGGCTGCCTGCGCGTTGTAACGATAGGTATCGCTGCCGAAGATCAGGCACTCATTGAAAGTATCGCCGGGGCCGCTGACGCGCACATCCGCTTCGCGTCCGTGCCGGTCCAGCCGGTAAAGCCTGATATAACCCGACAGCACGCAGTAAAAATGCTGCGCCGCTTCACCTTCCTTGAAGAGGACGTGGCGGGCGCTCACATTGGTGATGGTCGCCGCCTCCATCAGCTTCAGCGCCGCTGCGTCATCCGCTATCCCAATCAAGGGTGCACGCAGCAGAATGTTCCTGTCCCTGTTGCTCAGCTTTACGGTCTTGTTCACGTCCATCCGGCTCCCGCTTAAACCTTTTGCCGGGCTGTCCGAAGCGATACGAAACCGGGGAAGTTCCTTCTCCCTCATGCCTATCTGCAAAGAACCCATAGCATTAACCCTCAACCGGCAATTCCCGATGCGAGGGAGACTAGCAGTTCATCTGGAAAGCGAATTGATTTCGATCAAATGGGATTTGAGTTGTCATTTGGGACAGCGGGAATGCGGCGAGACCATTCTTGCTCGAGAATGTGAGGAGGAATATGGAGCAGCCGAGTGCCACATATTTCTTCTCCCCGCCGGGGAGAAGTCCGCGGCAGCGGGATGAGGGGGCAAGGGTAGCGATGTCCGGAGAGCTTGCCCCCTCATCCGACCCTTCGGGCCACCTTCTCCCCCGGCGGGGAGAAGAAACCAGCGGCGACGCTTTGCGCCTAAACGTCCGCCTAAAAAGAAACGCCGGGCAGATGGCCCGGCGTCTCAATCGTTACGCTGCAAACTTCACTCCGCAGCAAGCGGCGGCAGTCGTAATATATTGCTGCCCTTGTCTCCGGCCTTGTCGCCGGTGCCCTTTTCCATGCCGGCGACACGCGCCTCCAGGGAGGAAAGCGCCAGGCTGTTTTCGCGGGCGATCTCCGAGAGTTTCTCGTTGGAGAGGGCCTCTTCCTCCTCTTCTTTCTTGCCGACGAAGCGGCCGAAGAGGTGGGCGAGCAGGCGCGACAGGTCGTCCATGATGAGGAAGAAGGCCGGCACCACGATTAGCGACAGTACGGTCGAGACGATGATGCCGCCGATCACCGCGATCGCCATCGGCGCGCGGAACGAGCCGCCTTCGCCGACGCCGAGCGCGGAGGGCAACATGCCCGCCGACATGGCGATGGAGGTCATGATGATCGGGCGGGCGCGCTTGCGGCCGGCCTCCACCATGGCATGCACCCGTTCCATGCCGTGCCGGCGCATTTCGATGGCGAAATCCACCAGCAGAATGGCGTTTTTCGTCACGATGCCCATCAGCATCAGGATGCCGATGAGAACCGGCATCGAGAGCGCGTTCTGCGTGATGATGAGCGCGACGGCCACGCCGCCAATGGCAAGGGGCAGCGAGAACAGGATGGTGAAGGGCTGGATGACATCCTTGAACAGCAGGATGAGCACGACCAGCACCAGCATCAGGCCAAGCAGCATGGCGTTGACGAAGCCCTGCTGCATTTCGCCCTGCACCTTGGCGTCGCCGCTTTCGGCAAGGCGAACGCTCGCCGGCAGTTCGGTTTCCGACACGATGCGCTTGAATTCGGCCGTCGACGTATCGAGCGCCGTGCCGAAGGGAACGTCCGAGCCGATGGAGACCACCCGGTTGCGGTCGTTGCGCTTGATCGAGCTTGGACCTTCCGAGTAATCGATATCGGCAACGCTATAGAGCGGCACCAGCGATCCGGAGGCGGTCTTGATCTTCAGCGCGCGGATGGTGGCGAGGTCGCGGCGGGTATCGAGCGAGGCCTGCACGCGGATCGGAATCTGCCGGTCATCCAGTGAAATCTTCGTCAGCTGCGCATCGGTATCGCCGATGGTGGCGACACGCACGGTCTGCGAAATCTGCTGCGGGGTGATGCCGAGGCGGGCGATTTCATCCTTGCGCGGGCGAATCTGCAATTCCGGCCGGGGCAGGGCGCCTTCCGAGCTGACATTGGCAAGGATCGGCGAGGCCCGCAGGCGGCTCTCGAGAATGCCGACGGCGTCGTTCAGGTCCTTCTCGTTTGAGGAGAGGAAGTTGAAGGAGAGCTCGCGTTCCGCGCGGTCGTTAAGCTTGATGATGCGCACATCGGGAATGCCGCGCACCTGCGCGAAAATATCCTGCTCCACATCCCATTGCGGACGCGTGCGGCCCTTCTCCTCCACCTTCGGCAGATATTGACCGATGAGCGGAATGGAGCCGAGGCCCTTGTTGACAAGGGTTTTCAGCAGCGAATGGTCGATATGCTGCAGGATGACGTTGACCGTGGCGCGGCGCAGTTCCAGGTCTCCCTTGGGCGAAGCGCCGCCGAGGATGAAGACGCTTTCCACGCCATTGATGTCGCGGATGGCGTGATAAATCTGCGTTGTCGTGCGGTCGGTTTCGTCGAGCGTCGCATTGGGCGGCAGTTCCACCGAAAGCGTCACGCGCGAGGCGTCGTCCGGCGGCAGGAAGCTCCCCGGAACGCCGGCGAGCAGAATGACGGAAGCGACGAGGAAGCCGATGGCGCCGAGCAGCGTCAGATATCGCGCCCACCACTTGCGGGTGGTGGCGGTGACCATACGCGTATAGGCCTTCATCAGCCGGCTGTCATTGTCGTGGTGATCGTCCATCGCATCTTCGGCGCGCATCAGATAGGCCGCCATCAACGGTGTGATGAGGCGGGCGACGGCGAGCGAGAAGAACACCGAGAAGGCGACGGTGAGGCCGAACTGGATGAAGTACTGGCCCGGAATACCAGGCATGAACGAGACGGGCACGAAAACGGCGATGATGGTGAAGCTGGTGGCGATGACGGCGAGGCCGATTTCATCCGCCGCTTCCAGCGCTGCCCGATAGGGCGTCTTGCCCATCTTGATATGGCGGGCGATGTTCTCGATTTCCACGATGGCGTCATCCACGAGAATACCCGTGGCGAGGGTCAAGGCCAGGAAGCTGACGAGGTTGAGCGAGAAGCCCATGATATCCATGATCCAGAAGGTCGGGATCGCGGAAAGCGGCAGCGCCACGGCGGCAATCAGCGTTGCACGCCAGTTGCGCAGGAAGAGCAGGACGACGATAACGGCGAGGATAGCGCCTTCGATCAGCGTATGCAGCGCCGCCTCGTAATTGCCATAGGTGAAATAGACGGCGTCATCGACCATTTCGATCGAGACGTCGGGATGATCCTTGCGCACCTGATCGAGGCTTGCCGCCACGGTTTCGGCGACCGAGACCTCGCTCGCGCCCTTGGAGCGGAACACCGCGAAGGTGACGGCGGGATTGCCGTTGAAGCGCGAGAAGGATTTCTGCTCCTCATAGGTGTCGGTGACCGTGCCGAGTTCGGAAAGCTTGACGAAACGACCGTTGGACAGCGCTATCGTGGTATTGGCAAGCTGGCTCACATCGCGCGTATCGCCGAGCGTGCGGATGGTCTGTTCGTTGCCGCCCACCTGGCCTCGGCCCGAGCCGAGATCGACGTTCGTGCCGCGCAGCTGGCTGTTCACCTCGGTTGCGGTAATGCCATAGGCATCGAGCTTTTCGGGGTTCAGCGAAACGCGCACTTCGCGGTCAGCGCCGCCATAACGGTCCACCTTGCCGATGCCCGACTGGCCCTGGAGCGAACGCTTGATCGTGTCATCCACAAACCAGGACAGTTCTTCCAGCGTCATGTTGGGCGAGGAGACGGCGAAGGTCTGGATCGCCTGACCCTCGACGTCGATCTTGCTGACAATCGGCTCCTCGATATCGGCGGGAAGATCGCTGCGGATCTTGTCGATGGCGTCCTTCGTATCCTGAACCGCCTCTTCCGTCGGCTTTTCGATGCGGAAGACGACCGTGGTGGTGGACTGGCCATCGACCACGGTGGACTGGATTTCGTCGACGCCGCTGATGGCGGCGACGGCATCCTCTATTTCCTTCGTCACCTGCATTTCCAGCTCGGACGGCGAAGCGCCGCTCTGGGTGACCGTGACGGCCACGACGGGAACGTCGATGTTCGGAAAACGGGTGATGGGCAGGGTGTTGAACGCCTGCATGCCGAGGATCATCAAAAGCGCGAAGCCGAGCAGCGGCGCAATCGGGTTACGGATTGACCATGCGGAAAAGTTCATCTCATTCCCTCAGTCAGTTGGACGCAGCCGTCTGGGCTTCCACCGGTCTGATCCGGTCCCCATCACGCACGAATGCCCCAGCTTTCTCGACAACCTTGTCTCCAGCGGCGAGACCGCTGACAATCTCGATAAAACCGCCGTCTTCGATGCCGGTCTCGATCTTCACCTGTTTGACGACGTCGCCTTCCACCTTGCGGGTGGTCGAACCTTCACGCCCGGAGGTGACGGCCGACAGCGGCAAGGCGAGCGCATTCGTCTCCTCGACGATAATCGCCGCGCTGGCATACATGCCGGATCGCGCCGGGCTACCTTCGGGCAACACCACATGCACGGAACCGAGGCGCGTGGTGGGATCGACGGTGGGCGACACGAGGCGCACCTTGCCCTCTATTTTCTCAGCTCCGCCGGCAACCGTCAAATAGGCTTTCTGACCGGGTTTCACCTTAAGGATATCCGTCTCGGACAGATCGGCGACAAGTTCGATCGCGCCATCCTTGATGACGGTGAACAGCGGATCACCGGCACCGCTGGCAATCGCGCCGACCTTGGCATTCTTGGCCGAAACAATACCGGCGACCGGGGTTTTCACGCCGGTGCGCGTCAATTTCAGGTCGATATCGGCAATCTGCGCATCCACAACCTTGATATCGGCTTCGCCGGCGAAAACGGCCTGGCGGGCGGCGTTCAGCTTGGCGGCGGCGACTTCCGCCTGCGCCTGCGTCTGCTCCACCTGTGACACGGAGCCGGAACCGCTCTGGCCGAGCTTTGCGGCGCGGTCACGCTGGCGGTTCGCGTCGTTGGCGCTCGCCTCCGCTTCCAGAACCTGTGCCTTGGCCTGCGCAACAGCGGCCTGTGCCTTGGCCTTATTGGCCTCAAGCTGGCTTTTCTGGAGGATCAGACTGTCCGATGAAAGGACCGCGAGAACCGCATTCGCTTCCACCCGGTCGCCGATATCGGCGTTCAGCGTGTCGATCGACAGACCGTCGACCAGCGGCTGGACGTAAATCTCGTCCACGGGGCGGATCGTGCCGGTAGCGATGATGCGGTCCACGAGATCGCGTTTTGCCGCATGCGCGACGATGATCGAGGGCAGGTTCTGCTGTTTGGCCGGCGCCTGCGTCTCTCCCTCGGCGGTGGCGGAGAGGGGAAGCGCCGCTGCCGAAAGAAGAAGGAATACAAAGCGGTTAAACGTGACTTTATGCTGCATGTGTCTTGGCTCGCGCAATATCCGATCGCATGTCCTGCAGCCTAGGGCGTGTCTTAAAAGGTCATGCGATAGCGAATGTGAAACAAGGGATCACAATACTTCCTTTTCGATCCTCCCGATTCAAACGCCCCTCAACGCGAATCTTAAGCACCTTTGCCCTGTGCTTATTTTACAAGATCAAAGTTGGCAGTCTTGTAGGCGGGACTGTAATTCCTGTTGCCGTGCAAATCAATCCGCATAGCCGCGATGGTTGATATACATTTTTGTATGGGTCTGGATATTGTAATTCTTCAAATGGGTTACCACGACGTTGGGCGGTCTGGAATTTTGAGAACGCCCAATACGCCGTCATCCTCGGGCTTGACCCGAGGATCCAAGCACATCACCACAATCAAAACGTCGGTAGATCCTCGGGTCAAGCCCGGGGATGACGGAGGAGAGGTTGCCGTTCACCAAGATCGCGCGGTCATCGCCGCGCGATCTTATCTTCCCGCCCCAGACTATTTCAGCGCCGCATCGGTGATTTCAGTGGTGTAGGCGCCTGTCGGTTCCTTGGTAATGACCGGATCGGAGCCGCCGCCGAGCAGGGTTTTTACCGTTCGCTCGTAGTCCGCCTTGTCAAGCGCACCCTTTGAGCCGGCGGTGAGTTTGGCAACCTCGCCCATCATGCGTTTCTGGTGCTTTTCCGTCTGCGCGCCGGAGGCGTCGTTTTCGAGAACGATATCGGCGGCGTCGTCAGGGTTTTCTTCGGCCCATTTCCAGCCTTTCATGGAGGCGCGGACGAATTTGACCATGTCCTCCTTGAACTTGGCGTCATTCAGCTTGTCTTCGAGAACGTAAAGCCCGTCTTCCAGCGTCGCCACGCCTTCGTCTTCATATTTGAAGGTGACGAGTTCTTCCGGCTTGATGCCGGCGTCAATCACCTGCCAATATTCATTATATGTCATGATGGAAATGCAGGCGGCCTGTTTCTGCAAAAGCGGATCGACGTTGAAGCCCTGTTTCAGCACGGTAACGCCATCCGCGCCGCCGGTGGTCGGGATTTTCAGATGCGCCATCCACGACAGGAACGGATATTCATTGCCGAAGAACCAGACGCCCAGCGTCTTGCCCTTGAAGTCCTCGGGCTTGGTGATGCCGGTTTCTTTCAGGCAGGTCAGCATCATTCCTGACGATTTGAACGGCTGCGCGATGTTGACGAGCGGAACGCCCTTTTCACGGGTGGCGAGTGCTGACGGCATCCAGTCGACGATGACATCCGCACCGCCGCCGGCCAGCACTTGCGCCGGTGCGATATCCGGGCCGCCCGGCTTGATATCGACATCGAGACCTTCGGCTTCATAAAAGCCCTTGTCCTTGGCGACATAATAACCGGCGAACTGCGCCTGGGTGACCCATTTCAGCTGCAGGGTGATCTTGTCGGCGGCCTGGGCGCTAAATGCGGTCAGAAGTGACGCGCCGGCAAGAAGCATGGATGCAAGTTTCATTTTCATCGCTGTTCCCTTTTTCGTTATTTACGTTCGTCCCCCACGGACGGACGGATGCCAGAAGGTGACGGCCCGCTCGGCGAGCGCCACAAGACCGTAAAAGCCCGAGCCGGCGAGCGCGGCGACCGCGATTTCGGCCCAGACCATATCGACATTGCTGCGGCCCATTTCCGCCGAGATGCGGAACCCCATGCCGACGATAGGCGTGCCGAAGAATTCCGCGACGATGGCGCCGATCAAGGCGAGCGTGGAATTGATCTTCAGTGCGTTGAAGATGAAGGGCCAAGCGGCGGGCAGGCGCAGCTTTATCAGCGTCTGCCACCAGCCGGCGGCATAGGTGCGCATCAGGTCGCGCTCCATGTGGCTGGCGGCGGCAAGCCCCTGCACCGTGTTCACCAGCATCGGGAAGAACGTCATGATGACGACGACGGCGACTTTCGACTGCCAGTCGAAACCGAACCACATGACCATGATGGGTGCCACGCCGACGACCGGCAGGGCGGAGACGAAATTGCCGATGGGTAAAAGTCCGCGTTGCAGGAAAGGCGAGCGGTCGATGAGGATGGCGACGAGAAAGCCGAGGCCGCAGCCGAGCACATAACCCGTCAGCACGGATTTGAGGAAGGTCTGGCGGAAATCCGCCCAGAGGATCGGTAGCGAGCTGAGAAGACGGGCGAGAATGGCGCTTGGGGCCGGCAGCAGGATGGGCGGCACGGAAAAGCCGCGCACAACTCCTTCCCAGAGCACGATAATGGCAAGGCCAAAGAGGATTGGTACGGCAAGGCGGCTTATGTGTTTCGCTGTCGGAGAAATAAAGGCATGGCGCACCAGCCATTCGTTAAAGGCCCAGGCGGCAAGCCAGAACAGGATCGCGCCGATAAACCAGCCGGGATTTGTCATGGCCGTGCTCCCATTCTCTTGAGGACGGCAGCGTGGGCGATGCCGATGATGGACACCAGAAGCGCCGCCACCCCGGCTGCCATGAACAGCGCCGCCCATATCTGCACCGTCTGGCCATAATAGGAGCCAGAGAGCAGGCGCGCGCCGAGGCCGGCCACCGCGCCCGTCGGCAGTTCCCCGACGATGGCACCGACCAGCGCAATCGCAATGGCGATCTTCAGCGATGTGAAAAGATAAGGCAGTGCGGAGGGCCAGCGCAGCTTCCAGAAGATCTGGGCCGGTGAGGCATTATAGGTGTGCATCAGGTCAAGCTGCAGCGTTTCGGGGCTTCTCAGGCCCTTCACCATGCCGACGACGATGGGGAAGAAGGATAGATAAGTCGAGATCAGCGCCTTCGGCAGCAGCCCGGAAATGCCGATGGAG
The DNA here is from genome assembly GCF_008274755.1 of Agrobacterium sp. B1(2019). Taxonomy (NCBI): domain Bacteria; kingdom Pseudomonadati; phylum Pseudomonadota; class Alphaproteobacteria; order Hyphomicrobiales; family Rhizobiaceae; genus Agrobacterium; species Agrobacterium sp. B1(2019). The sequence continues at coordinate 275,303 of NZ_VTPB01000001.1, forward strand.
TTCAGCACCACGATGATCATCGGCGCGATGGCGAGAATGGGGATCGTCTGGCTGGCAATGATCCACGGCATGACGGAGCGATCCATGGCGCGGTTATGGATGATTGCGACCGCGAGCAGGATGCCCAGCACCGCGCCGATGGCAAAACCGAGCAGGGTGGCCGAAAGCGTGACGCCGGCGTGGTAGACGAGGCTGCGCTTGGAGGTGATGGCCTTGTTGACGGTCGTGTCCCAAAGTTCGGCGGCGATCTGATGCGGGGCGGGGAGGACCGGGCGCTCCTGTGCGAAGGTTTGCGGCAGGAGCTCGAGGAAGCCCGGTGTCTGCCCGGCGCGCGTGGCCTGGTCGCGGGCGAAGGGCATGTTGAGGTAGATGACGGCGAGGTGCCATAGGATGAGGATGGCGAGGAGGACGGTGAGGATGGGGAGGATGCGGTGGCGGAGGAGGGTCATTGCAGCGCCCTCGGTGGGTGGGGGTTACGTTTGCTCCGAGGGTGCGGCTTACCCCCCTCTGCCCTGCCGGGCATCTCCCCCTCAAGGGGGGAGATCGACTCGCGGTTGGGTCTCGCCCATCTCAAAGCTTGGGAATGGAATGGAGGTAGGGCCGCCTGCCTTCTTCTCCCCGAGGGGGAGAAGGTCGCGGCAGCGGGATGAGGGGGCGAGGGTAGCGGTAGGCCACAACCTTGCCCCCTCATCCGACCCTTCGGGCCACCTTCTCCCCGGCGGGGAGAAGAAACGTGGGGCAACCTCCCGCCAAATGAGCCAATGCCGGCGCTGACCTCACCCCTCATAGCCATGCCCCGTCTTCAACCCCTCACGCACCCGATGGGCAATGGCCAGAAACTCCGGCGTCTCCCTGATCTCCAGCGGCCTTTCCCGCGGCAACGTGGATGTAATCACATCAGTCACTCTCCCCGGCCGCGGCGACATGACGACGATTTTCGTCGAGAGATAAACCGCCTCCGGTATGGAGTGGGTGACGAAACAGATGGTCTTGCCGGTCGTATCCCAGAGTTTCAGCAGCTGTTCGTTGAGATGATCGCGGACGATCTCGTCCAGCGCGCCGAAGGGTTCGTCCATCAAAAGCAGGTCGGCATCAAAGGCGAGTGCGCGGGCGATGGAGGCGCGCTGCTGCATACCGCCGGAAAGCTGCCAGGGGTATTTCTTGCCGAAACCGTTGAGGTTGACGAGGTCCATCGTGCGGTCGATGCGCTCGCGCTGTTCGGCCTTGCTGTAACCCATGATTTCAAGCGGCAGGGCGATGTTCTTTTCGATGCTGCGCCAGGGATAAAGGGCGGCTGCCTGGAAAACATACCCGTATGACCGGTCCTTGCGGGCATTTTCCGGGGTCGTGCCGTTGACGGTGATGTCGCCTGACGTGTGTTTTTCCAGATCGGCGATGACCCGCAGAAAGGTGGTCTTGCCGCAGCCGGAAGGGCCGATGAAGGAGACGAAGTCGCCCTTTTTCACGTCGAGATCGACATTGGACAGCGCGTGGACCGGGCCATCCCCCGTTTCGAAAGTGAGGCCCAGTTTTCTGGCGGAAACGACGGAATAGGAAGAGGCCTGGTTCATCGGGGCTTGGTTTCACTTTCCGTAAGTGCGGCGCGCGCCAGCGGCAGCATCTGGGTTTCCGTCAGTCTGGCGATGGTGACGCCGGGGGTGCGGTCGAGATCGAGCCAGCGGACTTCCTCGATTTCCGCCTGCGGTGTGACCTCGGTATGAAGCCGGGCGGTGAAGGCATGGGCGACGACATCGGCGCCCGGTTCATTGGCCGCCTCCTCGCGAAAGACGCCCTCATAACGCGCGGCGTTTTCGGGCAGCCTCAGGCCGATTTCCTCGGCCAGTTCGCGGTGAAGCGCCTGCTCCGGCGTTTCACCCGGATCGATCTTGCCGCCCGGCTGCATGAACTGCGTGGTGCCGCGCTTGCGCACCACAAGCATCTGCCGCTTCTCGTTGAGCAGGATGGCGGCGGCGATGAGGATTTCGCGTTTTGGCGCATCGCTCATGGTCATACGCCCGATGCCGGAATGCCGCTGCGTTCCACCTTGCGCGGCGACACGAGTTCCTTCCAGGTGGAAAGCGCCCGGCTGACGGCGGGGTAGGGGTCGCGGGCGACGAACTGGCCGTGGCCGGCCTGGGTCTCGATGGTCCCTTCCTCGACGCTGACAAGACCGCGCGAGAGGGTATAGCGCGGCAGGCCCTTCACTCTCTGCCCTTCGAAGACGTTGTAATCGATGGCCGATTGCTGGCTCGCCGCACTGATGGTCTTTGTGAGCGCCGGGTCCCAGACGACGATATCGGCATCGCTGCCGACGAGGATCGCGCCTTTTCTCGGATAGATATTGAGGATCTTGGCGATGTTGGCGGAGGTGACGGCGACGAATTCGTTCATCGTCAGTCGGCCGGTCGCCACGCCATGGGTCCACAGCAACGGCATGCGGTCTTCAAGCCCACCGGTGCCGTTCGGTATCTTGCGAAAATCGCCGAGGCCGAAGCGTTTCTGCTCGGTCGTGAAGGCGCAATGGTCGGTCGCCACGCATTGCAGCGAGCCGGAGGCGAGACCGGCCCAGAGGCTGTCCTGATGCTGGCGGTTGCGGAAGGGCGGCGACATCACCCGGCGGGCGGCGTGATCCCAGTCGGGATTGGCATATTCGCTTTCATCGAGGATCAGGTGCTGGATCAGCGGTTCGCCATAGACCCGCATGCCGTTTTGCCGGGCGCGGCGGATGGCTTCATGGGCCTGCTCACAGGAGGTGTGGACGACATAGAGCGGAGCGCCGGCCATATCGGCGATGATGATGGCGCGGTTGGTGGCCTCGCCTTCCACGGAAGGCGGTCGGGAATAGGCATGCGCCTCCGGCCCGACATTGCCTTCCGCCATCAGCTTTTCCTGCATCTGCGCGACGATATCGCCGTTTTCCGCATGCACGAAGGGAATGGCGCCCAGTTCGGCGCAGCGCGAGAAGGAGGCGAACATCTCGTCGTCATTCACCATCAGCGCGCCTTTATAGGCCATGAAGTGCTTGAAGGAGTTGATGCCCTTTTCCTGAACCACCGTCTTCATCTCATCGAAGACCTGCTCGCCCCACCAGGTGACGGCCATGTGGAAGGAATAATCGCAATTGGCGCGTGTCGCCTTGTTGTCCCAGCGTTGCAGGGCATCGAGAAGCGATTGCCCCGGCTCCGGCAGGCAGAAATCCACCACCATGGTCGTGCCGCCAGCCAGCGCCGCCCGCGTGCCGCTCTCGAAATCATCGGCGGAATAGGTGCCCATGAAGGGCATTTCCAGATGCACGTGCGGATCGATGCCGCCGGGCATGACGTAACATCCGGTGGCATCCAGCACGGTGCCGCCGGTGAGGTCAGGTCCGATCTCGGTGATCCTGCCGTCTTCTATCTTCACATCGGCCTTGTAGGTGAGGTCGGCGGTGACGATGGCGCCGTTCTTGATGATGGTGGCGGTCATTGGACTGTGCTCCCGGTGGCAAGGGCAGGCGAATAACGGTCGGGATGATCGGGCGCGAAAGTCTCGGCGTTCAGGACGGCGAGGATGGTGTTCAGCGTAGAGGAGAGTTCTTCGGAAATCTCTTGGTTCCAGAACCGGAGCACCGCATAACCCTGCCCGTTTAGCCAAAGCGTCCGTTGCCGGTCGTGTGGGGAAGAGGCGTGCTGCGATCCGTCGAGTTCGACGACCAGCATTTTTTCCCGGCAGACGAAATCGGCGATGTAAGCGCCCAGAGGGACTTGCCGGCTGAATTTGAAACCGTTCAGTCTACGGCCCTTGAGTTCATACCACAGGCGATATTCGGCGTCGGTCTCATCGCGGCGGAGTTTTCTCGCCTGCGCGGTTTTGCCGGGACGGCGTTTCGATGGTTTTTTACCGGTGTGATCGATCATGACCCTTGCCCCCTCATCCGGCCCTTCGGGCCACCTTCTCCCCGGCGGGGAGAAGAAATGAGAGGCACCGTCGCAGGTTTCTACGACGCTGGTGAGAGTGGCAAAAACATCGCCGCAAGTTTCTTCTCCCCGCCGGGGAGAAGGTGGCCCGAAGGGTCGGATGAGGGGGCCTGCCCTCGTGGGCACGATCATTCCACGATCTCCGCCGTCTCCAGCACCGCATGCAGCAGCACATCGCAGCCGGCCTTTGCCCATTCCGGTGAAATTTCCTCGGCCTCGTTGTGGGAAAGCCCGCCGACGCAGGGGCAGAAGATCATGGTGGAGGGAGCGACCCGTGCCGTCCAGCAGGCATCGTGGCCGGCGCCGGAGATGATGTCCATGTGGCTGTAGCCCAGTCTTTCGGCAGCGGAGCGCACGCGGCCGACCAGCACGGGATCGAAGGTGACGGGGTCGAAATGGCCGATGGCCTCGATGGAACAACCGACCCCGAGTTCTTCGGCGATTGCTGGCACCTCGCGCTCGAAGATGGCGCGCATGCTGTCGAGTTTTGCCTGCGAGGGGGTTCTGAGGTCGATGGTGAAGACCACTTTGCCGGGCAGCACGTTGCGGGAATTGGGGGTGAAGATCATCTGGCCGACGCCGGCCACCGCGCCCGGCTGGTGGGCCATCGCCACTTCCTGCACCTTTTCGAGAATGCGGGCGCTAGCAAGGCCGGCATTGACGCGCATGGCCATGGGGGTGGAGCCGGTATGGGCTTCCTTGCCAGTCAACGTCACTTCCAGCCACCAGAGGCCCTGGCAATGGGTGACGACGCCGATCTGCTTGTTTTCGGCCTCCAGAATCGGGCCCTGTTCGATGTGATATTCGAAATAGGCGTGCATTTTGCGCGCGCCGACCTCTTCCTCGCCCAGCCAGCCGATGCGTTTCAGCTCCTCGCCATAGGTCTTGCCGTCGGTATCGGTGCGGCTATAGGCGTAGTCGAGATCATGAACACCGGCAAAAACGCCGGATGCCAGCATGGCGGGAGCAAAGCGCGCGCCTTCTTCATTCGCCCAGTTGGTGACAACGATCGGATGTCTGGTTTTGATATTGAGGTCGTTCAGGCTGCGCACCACTTCCAGCCCGGCCAGCACGCCAAGCACGCCGTCGTATTTGCCGCCGGTCGGCTGGGTGTCGAGATGGCTGCCGATATAGACCGGCAGCGCGTCCGGGTCTTCGCCGGCGCGGGTGGCGAACATGGTGCCCATGCGGTCGACGCCCATCGTCAGGCCCGCCGCCTCGCACCAGCGCTGGAACAGGTGGCGGCCTTCCGCATCCTCATCCGTTAGTGTGCGGCGATTATTGCCGCCGGCAACGCCGGGGCCGATCTTCGCCATCTCCATCAGACTATCCCACAGACGGTCGCCATTGACCGTCAAGTTCTTACCCGCCGCCATGCAGTGTCGTCCTCACCTGTTTTGTTTTTATCAAAGCAAAGCTTGTGCCGTTCCCTTTTTTGCCGGTTAAGATAACAGCCATTGCCTTGTGGCGGCGATGGTGGATAAATTGACCGGCTGGTAAACATTGCAAATTCGCACTGGCGTCAGCAAGGGATTTTGTGACGAATCACAGTAATTTTGCCTAAGCTATGAACGGCGATTATTTTTTAAGCATACTGTAGCGGCAATTGCATTGAAAAGAAACAGAGAGCTGAGAATGGCCATACCGCGCGCAGCGAAAACACAGAAGCGGACCCGCATTCAGGAAGAAAAGCAGGAGGCGATTCTTGAAGCGGCGCTCAGTGTTTTTTCCACGAATGGGTTCCGCGGCTCCACCATCGACCAGATTGCGGAAGCGGCCGGCATGTCGAAACCGAACGTGCTTTATTATTTTCGCACCAAGGAGGCGATGCATCGCGCGCTGATCGAGCGAGTGCTGGATACCTGGCTCGACCCGCTGCGCGCCTTTGACGCCGAGGGTAATCCCGAAAGCGAAATCCGCTCCTACATTCGCCGCAAGCTGGAAATGTCGCGGGATTTTCCGCGTGAAAGCCGCCTGTTCGCCAATGAGATCCTGCAGGGCGCGCCCCATATCGAGGACGAACTGAAAGGCCCGCTGAAACAGCTGGTGGATGAGAAGGCAGAGGTGATCCGCGCTTGGGTGAAGGCCGGGCGGATGGCCAAATGCGACCCCTACCACCTGATTTTCTCTATCTGGTCGACCACTCAGCACTATGCGGATTTCGATGTGCAGGTGCGGGCGGTGCTGGGGGACAGACACGGCGGCGACGGGCGTTTCGAAGATGCGGCCCGCCATCTCGAGCAGCTTTTCATGGGTGGATTGCGGATAACCGGCTGAGCATCGCCGGATTCTCAGCGCCTGAGCGCGCTGCGAAAAACATGATGAAAATTATCACCTTTATACTTTACTAGAAAACTCATCTTTATTATGGTGCCGGCATCCCGAATGTCGGGGCCCAATATCGGGGTATCAAAAACCAACCGGCAGGTGAGGGAATGGCACGCAAGGAAAAGAAGAAGGCCGAACGCGGCGGCAAGCAGGGCAAGGCCGCGCCGCAGACCGAAAAGGCCGTGGCCGAAGAGCAGCTTTCCGGTCCGAAAAGCTTTCTTTATGTCGGCGGCCGTGACTGTCAGGTTGCCCATCTTCGCCAGATCGCCAGCAATTTTGGCGCGGAGCTCATTCATCACGACGGCGGCCTGCGTGAAGCCGTCTCCCGCATCGATACCGTTCTTCCCTCAGTCGACTGCGTTTTCTGCCCGATCGACTGTATCAGCCACGATGCGTGTCTGCGGGTGAAGTCCGGTTGCAAGAAATTCGGCAAGACCTTCGTTCCGTTGCGCAACGGCAGCAAATCCAGTCTGGAGCGGGCGCTGCAGACGATGAATGAACGGACCTCCAGCGATGAGCGACGAGCGCAATGAAGTGACTGAAGACTATCCGGCGGCAGTGGAAGCCTGCCGCGCGGAACTGCACAAGATGGCCGAGCAGGCAGCGGATTCCGCCCTGACGGATATTTACGAGATGGTTGGGGAGCGGGAAGAACGCGCCCGTGCTGCAAATGTCGTTGTTTTCCCTCATTTGAACGCCCGCCAGCCGGGCCGGACGCCTTCTTTTATAGAAGGTGCACCGGGCAAGTGCGGCCGCAACGTCCTGCCGTTTCGCAGGAAAGGGCGCTAACGTTGCGACAGGACGAAGGCGGCTCAGTTCATCGAATTGAAACCAATCAGATTGCCCTCGGTGTCCTGCGCGAGGCACACGAACCCAAAGTGACCGATTGAAAATTTCGGTCTGATCAATAGCCCGCCAGCTTCTGCGATGGCGGCTTGCTGAGCGGCGCAATCATCGACCGAGAAATAGAGCGTCGTTCCGCCTCGACCTGAGGTTGCGTTGGCCGTTTTCACAAGCGCCCCGGCTGCTCCGTAAGATGCCATGTCGGCCGGAAAACTCATCATTTCGGTTTCCCCAGTCGGATCGATCATTGGCTCGAGTTTGACGTTCAAGACGCGCTCATAAAAGAGGACAGCGCGCTCCATATCACCCACATAGATATCGAACCATCCCACAGCGTTCATTTTACTCATGGCAATCACCTGCTCCTGTTAATTTGGACAGGCGATTTCTAGGTCAAATAGCGTGGTGGATATTGTATAATTCAGACATCGAATTTCTTTGCGTAACGCCCCGGCGTGTAGCCAGTCGCTTTGCGGAAGGAATGGATGAAATGCGATTGATCGACATAATAATCGCCGTAGTGCTCACCCCTGAGCGCTTTTTGTAGCTTTAAAATCTTGAGCAGATCGTGCGGCGCGAATCCCGTCGCACGCTTCAGTATCCGCTGGAGCTGACGGGTTGAGACGGAAAGTGCCGAGGCCATGTCAACGACGGAATGGATGGCGTCGAGGCGCGACAGGATGACATTGACCACGGGGTTTGGCGCGACAACGCGCTGATTCATCAATGTGTCCATCAGTTCCGATAATATGGTCTGCTGGATGAAAAAATCCTGCCCTATAAGGCGTCTGTTACAGGCAAGAAGGGGCAGCTGACCCGTGTAGGAGGTCTTTATCTGACCGTATGACGGCATCTCTCTTTCACTTTGCCAAACGCCCGGAAAAAGCCGGACATTGACGAAATGAAACTCCCGCCCGAGATCGAGCTCTTCGGAACTGGTGGCAAGCATCGATACGCCTGCTATCTGCGGGTTGTGCTGGTCGAAGATCAGGTAGCAGCATGCATCCGGCAAGGCGTGAAATTTGAGATCGCTCTGGAGCGGGGCATCAGATTTTATGCTGATGTATCGATCGACAATGTTTCGAAGATGTGCAGGGGGTTCGGCCTCGACGCAGGAGGCCGTCCTATACGCTCTGGCTTTACCATGGCCCACTGGCCGATATTCGATCATTTGAAATAAAATTCATCCAGCAATGATCACGATCTTAGCGGTAACAGGGCAACAAACAACCGTCGGGACAATTATACAACGTCTTATGCCTGTCTCGGTCTGATAAACGCTCCCGCGCACAGCACCAGCCATCCCGCGATCATACCGAGGCCGCCCGCTGGCGCGGCGTAGGGAAACAGGCTGTGGCCGGAAAAATGCCTGGTAACGAGATCGCCGACAAAGATGGCCGTGCCTAGACCGAGGATCAGGCCTGCCGGGATGGCGGTTCTGATGCGATCCGCGCCGATATGGAGCGCCACCAGCACCGGCGCATGCGCCAGCGCCATGGCCGAAGCATTGCCGAGCATATAGGTTTCGCCCGTATGCGTGGCGGCGGCTGCGAGCATCACACCGGCCGCGCCCGTGAGGCCGCCCAACAACAGAAGGAAGGCCCGCAATCTTTCGCGCGGCAGGCTTGCGATGGTCGCGCTCTGCGTGGTCATTGGCTGTCCGCCTCCTGGTTCTGCATGTGAAAGGCCAGTCGTTCCACCGGCGTCCAGATGATCTCGCGCAGCTTCGGATTTTCGATGGTCTCGTCCATTGCGCGTCGGAAGCAGAGCAGCCATTCATCCCGCTCGGCGGGGCCGATGGGGGCGACGAAATGGCGTCGCCGCAACATCGGATGGCCGTGTTTCTCGACATAAACGGGCGGTCCGCCAAGATATCCCGTCAGATAATCGTAAAACTTCGCCTCGCTGCCGGAAAGATCGGCGGGATGGATGGCGCGGCAGCGCGCCGCTTCCGGCAGGGTATCCATCAATTCATAGAAGCGCCGGGTCAGCGCCCTGACAGTCGCATCGCCACCTATCGCTTCATAAAGGGTAATGGTCTCGCCGCTCATAATCCGCCTCTCGTGGCCCTCCGGTCCTTATCGCTCCATGGAGCCGGAAGAGCAACAGGGCGCGGGCGGGGTGCGACATTTGGGACAGGTCAAAGAGGAAAGATGCCGGGCAAGCCCGGCATCCTGCGAACATCACCCGAAATTACGGATGAGATCGAGCCCCTTGTTCAGCAGCGTTTCGGCCTCGTCCTGATTGGCGGCTTCGACGTAGCAGCGCATTTCGGGAGCATTGCCGGAAGGACGGAAATGGATGGTGCTGCCATCGGTAAGCGCCACGCGCAGGCCGTCGATGTCGCTCAGCGCCTTTACCGTGCCGACCGGGGCGAGGAAGGTTTCGAGATTGTCGCGGGAGGCGCGCAGATGTGTCATCAGGGCGGCGCTCTTTTCCTGGGCGAAATTTTCCAGGCGGTCGGCGGCGGCGACCGGCAAATTATAGGCGGCGGCGATCTGCGAGAGCGGCTTTTTCTGTTCCGCCGAGAGCAGCAGCACGGCGAGAACCGGCAGGAAGCTGTCACGCGTCGGCAGCGGCGAAAGCGCCCTGCCGTTAAGTGTGAAGGCGGAGGCCGTCAGCAGGCCGCCATTAGCCTCGAAGCCCATGACGCCGTTTTTGCCGGCGGTGAGCGCCTCAGACATGCCCGCGATCACGAAGGGGGAGCCGACCTTGGTGCGGATGACGTCGAACGAACCGTTGGCCTCGATACCCGAATTGGAGGTGACGGGGGTGACGACCACGCCGGCGCCGAGGAAATTTGCGGTGATCAGGCCGATGAGGTCGCCGCGCAGCGGCACGCCGTTTTCATCGGTCAGCAGCGGACGATCACCATCGCCGTCTGCGGAAACAATGGCGTCGAGACCGTGCTCCGGCGACCATTTTTTGAGAAGGGCCAGCGTTTCCGGGGAGACCGCTTCGGTATCGACGGGAATGAAGGTTTCAGAGCGGCCGAGCGGAACGACCTCCGCCCCATAATGGGCAAGCACGTCGACAAAGAGATCGCGCGCCACCGTACTGTGTTGATAAACGCCGATCTTGAGGCCGGAAAGTGCCTTTTCCGGCAGCAGCGCAATGTTGCGCTCATAGAAAAGTTCGGCTGCGGTGGCGGAATGGTCTTCGGCGGTCGTCGCCTCGGCGCTTATGCCCTCCGCCTCGATTTCGGCGGCAAGGGCTGCGATCGCCGTCTCGTCCTGCTTGTCGATTTCGCCGTCCGGGCGGTAGAACTTGATGCCGTTGCGGTCGGCCGGGATATGCGAGCCAGTGATCATCAGCGCGCCGGCCTTCAGCGACAGGCCGTAAAGCGCCAGCGCCGGTGTCGGCACGGCGCCGCAATCGAGCGGGGTGAGGCCGGCCTTTTTCAGCGCGGCGATGCAGGTGGCGGAAACTTCCGGGCTCGAATCGCGGAAATCGCGGCCGACGAGAATGGGGTCGCCCGCCTTTGCCTGGCCCGATATGAGAAGGTGCCTCGCAAATGCCGTGGCATAGACGGCCGAGGCTTTTCCTTTCAGATCGACAGAGAGGCCGCGAAGGCCGCTCGTTCCAAATTTCAGGCTCATGCCAAACTCCGTTTCGATAAAATCTTTGAGGGTCAAATGGATAATGCAAAAATATAACGGTTGAAAGAACCGTATCGATCCATCCAAGTCAATCATCCCTTTCAACGTGGCCGCGAATAGGCGATGATGGCGGGACCGATGCGGGTAACCTAAAATTCACCCGTTATATTTAAACTTGTCCGTCGATGGCGGCTCTGGCGACGGTGGGAACCCTCTGTTGCCGGCCTTTTTTTGGTTCGTTCGAGTTGGATTGGCTGATGTACAGGCTTCAAAAGGCGGGACATAAGCAGGCACGTCCGCTCGATGAAAAAACGGCGCCTGCCGCGAGAACCCATGGTTCCCTGTTGGATGATCTGGTTGATGAGGACGAGGTTTTCGAGCGCACGGTGCTGAAGGAGCATCTTGAGCCGAAACCGCCGAAGACCGCCGCCGAGCCGGCTGTTGCCGAGACGCCGGTAAAGGCTGCTTCGCCGAGCGGCAATCTGGCGGCTGCGCTGCCGGGCCTGAAACATATCGACAGGATCGGAGTGGATGACGTCATCCTCTGGCTCCGGAAAGGCATCGTCTGGATCGTGCTGGCGATCATTCTCTGCGTCGCCGGCGCACTCACCTACGCCTCTATGACGCCGCCGCGCTACAAGGCCTATACGGATATCGTCGTTAATCCCTCCAATCTGAACGTCGTCAATGACGGGGTGTTTTCGCCCAACCAGCAGCGTGACACACAGATACTCGAGGTGGAAAGCAAGCTGCGCACCATCACCTCGCGCAACGTGCTGGCGCGGGTGGTGGACGAGCTGAAGCTCGATCAGGACCCTGAATTCATCAGCCCGCCGCCGCTTGCGCGGCTGAAGGCAATGTTCTCATCGAAGCCGGAAGATGATGACAACCGCGTCGGCGCGCTTCGTTCACTGGGTGATCGGGTGGCGGCGGAACGCGACCCGCGCTCCTTCGTGGTCACGCTTTCGGTTTGGACCAATGATGCCGAAAAATCGGTGACTGTCTCCAAGGCCATCGTCAAGGCCTTTGAAAGCGAGCTGTTCCAGACGACCTCCGACAGCAGCCAGCGTGTCGTCGACGATCTCAGGAAGCGGCTCGAGGAAATGCGCGAAAATGTAACCATCGCTGAAAAGCGCGTGGCCGATTTTCGGCGTGAGAACGGGCTGCAGGAAAATAATGGCCAGCTCGTCAGCAATCTCGCCTCCGGCGAGCTGAATGCGCAGGTTCTTGCCACCCAGCAGCGGCTGATTCAGGAGGAATCCCGCCTGAAGCAGATGGAGGCGGCGATTGCCCAGAACCGCACGCAAAGCGACGCCATCTTTGACAGCCAGACGATGAACACCATCCGCGCGCAATATAGTACCCTGCAGCAGCAGATCGGCGCGATGACGTTGACCTATGGCGCCCGCCATCCGCGTCTGGCGACGGCGGGTGCGGAGCGGGCAATGCTGGAACGCGGCATGGCGGACGAGGCGCGGCGCATCCTGCAAGCGGCGAAGATCAACGTTGCCGAAGCCCGTTCCTCGCTTGATGCCCTGAGATTGAAGGCCGTGGCGGAACGCGCCAATGTCTTTACCGACAACGAGGCGCAGGTGCGGCTGCGCGATCTGGAGCGTGACGCCCGCTCGGCGGCGGCGATCTATGAGACTTACCTCACTCGCTCGCGCCAGCTTGCCGAACAACAGTCGATCGATTCCACCAATGTGCGGGTGATTTCGCAGCCGGTTGCGCCCAATTCCAGAAGCTGGCCGCCGGGCAAGCTGACCTTCCTGATCGCTGGCGGCATGGGCGGACTGTTCCTCGGTCTTGGCATTGCCGTAGCGCTCGGCCTCTGGGGTTATCTGCGTCGGGACGATCACGCGGATGTCGCGGCGCGGTAAGACGAGGCGGCTGCGTGTCGCCTTATTCTTCCGAAATCAGACCATCATAAACTTCGAGCAGGGCGGCGGCGATGGCCGCACCCAGCGCATTGCCGGCATCGCGAATACCGGCCTCGTCTCCATCGCGAACCGAAATGGCAAGGTCGGACGCCTCGTTGGCGACGATTTCTTTCGCCCGTTCTATCGCCCAGAGGCCGAAATCGCCGCGATTGTCGATCGAGATTGTTTCCATGGCCGGAGCCCTTCCGTGGTTTGATTTACGCGTCCCTTAACCCATCGGATGGAAATCCGGAATAGTCAGAAAACGTGGCGTACAACCTTCAGGCGTGTAAAATGCCCCCTGCATACGAGGATTTATAAAAATATTAATGATAGTTCTTCGTAGTGTTTGAAGCCTTACACCCTATGAATAAGCGTGACTATAACAATGAAACGATGCCTATCTTGGACACCGGACAGATCATGACAGGGAGAGAGATGCCGGATGCGGAGGGGACTGGCCAGGTCTGGCCGGTTATTCCGCTTGCGGCATTACCCATCACTGACGCGACCATCGATGAAACGGCGCGGGACTTCATCCTGCGTGCGACGTCGGCGCGCGTCGCCGGTGCACGGCCATTTTATTCGACATCGGCTAACGGCCAGGTCATCGCGCTCTGCCATCACGACCGGGAGTTTGACGCCATGCTGCGGCAGGCGGACCAGATTCATGCCGATGGCATGTCGCTGGTGATTTTCTCCCGCAAATTCTGCCCGAAGGCATTGAGGGAACGGGTTGCGACCACGGATCTCGTTCATGCGGTGGCGAAGCGCGCCGAAGAGACGGGCAGCCGGTTTTATTTCCTCGGCGGTTCCGAAGAGGTGAACCGCGCGGCGGTCGAAGAAATGCAGAGGCTTTATCCGCGTCTCGTCTTTTCCGGGCGGCATAATGGTTATTTCGGTCCTGGTCGCGGGGATGAAATCATTGCCGATATCGTCGCCTCGAAGACCGATATTCTGTGGGTCGGCTTCGGTATACCGCTGGAACAGCGTTTCGTTTCTCGCAATCTGGACAGGCTCTCCGGCGTCGCCGTGATCAAGACCTGCGGCGGCCTTTTCGATTTCCTCGCCGGCAAGAACAGCCGGGCGCCGCAATGGATGCAGGATATGGGGCTGGAATGGCTCTACCGCGCGATGCTTGAGCCGAAGCGTCTTGGAAAACGCTATCTGCTGACCAATCCGATCGCCATATATTCGCTGCTGAAGTATCGTTTTAGGGCTTCGGGTCAGGACCGATAAAGCTGCTGCGGGCCTTTCTTAGCGGCCTGCATATTGCATTGCATCATTACATCAGGCCTCCCTAACCAATTGAGCCCACGGGCTTTGCCGTTGAATTTCGTTGCAACTGCGAAGGACCGCGCTACACTGTCTCGATATTACAAATTTATTCGAATCAGAAATATATTGAGGCCACCAATGGTGATTACGTCCATTTCTCTTTTCATATATGGAATTGGCACCGTTACCTCTCTCGCCATGACCTATATCGAAGGCGCCCGCCGCGACAAGAATTGGGATTTTTATCGGGTAACCGGCATTGTCCTTTGTTTTTTCTGGCCGGTGCTCGTGCCGCTCCTCGTGCTGGCGACAGCCTTTTCGTCGTTCGGTTTGCAGAAGCGGCTCATCAATACAATCTCGCTCGGCAGGGAAAAGACCCTGAACTGATCATGGCTGGAGCGATTCTGCGTCAGGTCTTCTTCGCCGGCGCCTTGTAGGGCGTAAGCGTGATGCCGAGGCTTGCCATGACCCGGCCGATGGACATCAGCGGCGGATGGGTGGCGGGCAACAATGCGCCGGTCTTCAGTCCTGCGGAAACGGCGCGCAGCGGCGACAGGCAGAGGCTAGCGACATTTTTGGCGGCAAGCAGCAGACCGCCGTTCAATCCGGGACGACGGGCGCGGTCGATGCTGTAATTGATGATGCCGGTTCGGAGCGAGCGCTCCATGATCCAGCGCGGCGCCATGCGGTTTTCCGGCACATATTCGATGATGAGGGCCTGCGCATTCCAGGCGAATTTGAAACCTGCCTTGCGACAGCGGGTGAAGAAATCCATGTCGCCGCCGCCGAGGAAGTTGAACTGCACGTCGAATTCCGGTTTCGCAAGCGTCTCGAAAACCCGCCGTGAGATCAGGCAATTGCCCGATCCGTGGATTTGCTCGACGGGGCCGGTCGGCGCTTCGATGGAGCCGAACAGCGGATGCGAGAGAACCGCCTTCGAAGCCGGGGCGTTGAATTCCCGGTTGACCGGTCCGCCAACGATATCGACGCCGAAGGATTTCGCCGCTGAAACCATTTCGGCAAGCCATTGGGGGGAGGCGGCCTCGTCGTCATCGATCATCAGGAACCACTCGGCCGAAGTATAGCTCTGTCGGGCGATGCGGAAGGCCGTGTTGATGGCGTAACAATTGCCCTGTGTCGGTTCGACCAATGCCTCGCCGGCCATGCCGCTCTCGGCGAAAAAGGCGCGTGCGACGGCAAGGCCCTGCTGGCCTGCGCCATCATTATCGACCACGACGACGGCAAAGGGAAAATCGACCTTCTGGGCTGCGAGCGATGCGAGCGTCTTCTTCAAGCCTTCCGGCCGGCGGAAACTCGGGATGCAGACCACCGCTTCCGGCATGATCTCGGACATGGAAACTCCTAAATTCCGGCAAGCGCTGCGGCGGAAAAAACGACGGCCCTGAGGCTCTGGCGCGGGCGGTTGAGGAAGGTGTCGGCCAGTGCCGAAAAAGCCTCGCGGTAACGGCGGGCGCGGAAGGCCTGCGCCACGGTATAGGCGTTCATATGGTTCTCCGACCGGCGGCGAAGCCGTCGCAGTTCCGGCGGCGAAATGGCGGCGACGATGGCCGGGTCGGAAAACACGGCTTCGATGGCCGGTTCGCAATCGCGGAACGTCAAAAGCCGGTTCATCATCACGCTTGTCCTGTGCACGCGGTAATCCAGCACATGGCAGCCGGGCAGGTAAACGAAACGGCCGGCGGCGGCCAGCCTGCACCAGCCATACCAGTCTTCGGCATAACGCAACGTCTCGTCGAAACCGCCGAATTCCTGAAAGATGCGGGTCCTGACCAGCATGATGCCGCCATTGACGATGAAGTTGCCGCCGAGCAGCGGCTGGAGAATGAAACCATCGGGTTTTTCCCGGCGGCGGATGAGGTTGCGCCGACCGGTCTTGACGCCATCTTCATCGATGCGCTCATAATCGCCATAGACGGCGACGACATCGGGTCCGGAGATGCCGGCGCAAAGGGCTGCGATGGCGCCCGGTTTCAAACGGTCGTCGGCATCGAGAAACATCGTCCATTCGCCGCGGGCCTGCGACAGGCCGAAATTGCGCACGGCGGAAACGCCCTGCCTTCCCTGCGGCCGGGCGAGAAGTTTTACGCGCGGATCGGAAAAACCTTCCACCCTTTGCGCAGTGGCGTCGGTGGAGCCGTCATCGACCACCAGAACCTCGCGGATGGTCCCGCCCTGAAGCAACACGCTTTCGATCGCTTCCACGATGTAACGCTCGCCATTGCGAACGGGAATGACAATCGAAACGGAGACCAAGACTTCAAACTCCATGCGGCGTGGGCCAAGCATTCTCACAGTGAAGTTACTACCGCATTAAGCGGCGCTCACCAAATATGACGTGGTATAGCGTCGGTTAACCTTGCAAATCTTTAATATCCTTTTCCTATGATCGGAATGTTATGTTTTGGGAATAAAGGTCGTGGAGGCGGGTGAATGCGGATCGGGCGGCGGAATTTTCTGAGTGGTGCGGCAAGCGCTGGCCTGCTGCATGCTGTGGCCGGCCCGGCCTTTGCCGCGCAGAAGAAAGCCACGATCAAAACCGCCCCCTATGGCGCGGCCGTCTACCTGCCTGACCTTACCGCCGATAGTCGCATCGGCGAAGCGGTGGTGAAATATTGTTCGCGCATCACCCCGGTCACCGAAATGAAATGGGAGGTCCTGCGGCCTTCGGCGGAAGTGTTCGATTTCGCCGCCGCCGATGCACTCGCCAATTTCGCCCGTCAGCACAAGCTTTCCATGCACGGCCATCCGCTGATCTGGTACGCTTCCAACGCGCCCTGGCTTGCGAGCATTGGCGGTGGCATGAAGGTCGAGAAGCTGATGGAAACCCATATCGTCACCGTCATGGAGCGATACAAGGACGTGATCCACAGCTGGGACGTGGTCAACGAACCGATCCCCGACGTGCCCGGCAATGTGCGCGCGCGGCGCGATGCCTGGTATTATGGCGCGGGGCCTGACGCCATCAAGAAAGCTTTCGAGATCGCCCATGCGGTCGATCCGAAGGCGCAGCTCGTGCTCAACGAATATGATGTCGAATTTGCCGCCGAGAAATCGCCGGCCAAACGCGCCGCTTTCCGCAATCTCATCCTCGAACTGCTGGAAAAGGGCGCGCCGATCAACGCCGTCGGCCTGCAGGGGCATTTGCGCGGCGGCTGGCCGATCGCCAAGGACGAGCTTGCCGCCTTCACGACGGAAATGCGCAGCTACGGTCTTGCCGTTCTGGTGACGGAGCTTGACGTGATGGACCAGACGCTGCCCGCGCCGGAGGCCGAACGGGATATGCTGATCAACGGCCAGGTCCGCGAGTTTCTGGAGGCGGCTTCCGCGGGCGGCGCGCTTTCCTCCATCACCACATGGGGCATCTCGGATCAATATACCTGGATCCGCTGGGCCTATCCGCGCCGGGACGGCACCGCCAACCGGCCGCTGCCGCTGGACTGGAGTTTCAACGAAAAACCCATGATGGCCATCATCAATGAATTCCGCAACCGTGGTGCATGACTATGAATGCTGAAATGCCGCTTCCTCCCGTGCAAAAGGCGCTGCAAATCAACCTGCACCCCTTCGATGCCCCGCATGCGGCCCTGACGCTGCCGCATCAGCTCAGGGTCTGGGGCGGGCAGGTGGACCGCATTTTGCTCACGGTCGATACGGGCCAGGTGGGGGCGGGGCGGTACAAGGGCAATGGTTTCGATGCGGCGCGCCAGCGTCTCTTCGACATGCTGGAGGAAATGCAGACCAATTATCCGCATCTCTCTGTGGATATCGTCGATTACAGCGATGCGGCGCGTAGCGCCGTGACCGAAGCCTTTTTTGCCCGCTCGCCGATCCCCTATCCCGCCAAGGCTTTCGATGGCGGGCCTTTCCATGTCTATTTCTACGGTCTGAAACGCGCCAATGCCCGTTACGTGATGCACATGGACAGCGACATGATGTTCGGCGGCGGCAGCCAGAGCTGGTTCGGGGAGGCCATCGCGCTCCAGAAGGCCAATCCGGATGCGCTGTGCATCACGCCCTTTTCCGGGCCGCCGACGGTTCGCGGCGATCTGGATATTTCCCGCCATGTCGGCATGCCGGGCGTGAAGAACATCCCCGAGCCGCGCAAGCTGCCGTCGCGCATTCCCACCTGGCGTTTCGCCACCGTGTCCACCCGGCTTTTCATGATCGACATGGACCGTCTTGCGAAAAGGATCGGCTCGCTGGAACTGCTCAGGCCCGATGTCAAACGGCGCCTCCGCTCCTATGCCTATAACCAGCAGCCGGTCTCCATGCCTGCCGAGGAGGTGCTGAGCACCAACATGATGCGCACCGGCGTTCACCGGCTCGATTTTCTCGGCACGGGCAAGGGCATGTATTCGCTGCATCCGCCCTATCGTTCGCCGGAATTCTATGCGGCTCTACCCTCGATCGTCGAGCGCATTGAGAAGGGCGATATTCCCGAAGGCCAGCTCGGCGATTTCGATATCAACGGGTCGATGGTGGACTGGGGAAGCGCGCTTGCGGCCAAGACGCGATCCAAACGTTATGCGAAAGCGCTGCGCCATCTCATCTCGGCGAATGTCGGGCGGTTCAGCAAGGCTTGAGGGCGTCGCGCCCGTGTTCCGCTCCGGGGTCGGGCAGGGCCCTCAATAGTCCGTGATGAGTTTGCTCCAGCTTTCCGAGCACAACCCGCCAATATAGATATCGCCGGCCAGCGCCTTTTCCCTCAGCGCGTCATCGCGCGTCGCCATGCAGAAATAGCCGTCATGGCGGAAGCTCATGTGGTTCTGGCGGTAAAGCGCGTTGATGAGAAAGGGCTGCGCCATGCCGGTGACATGGGCATAGTTTTCATCATCGAAGTGGCGGAACAGGGTGTTGAGCACATCGTTTTCGCGACCGGCGTCGCAGACGAGGTTTAGCACATAGGCCGTCCGCCCCCGCTGACCGAAAAACAGTGCGGCGCCCATGACATGGCCTTCGGCATTCTCGATCACCACGCTTTTCAGTTCACCGAGGCTTTCATTGGTTTTGCTCATCTCTATCAGCCAGTGAAACTCCTCGTGAGACCATTCCGGACGAATGGAAAACCGCTCGATCTTTGCGAGGGCCTCGCGGCGGAAGGTTTCGTAATCCACGGCTCTCACCCTGGCGCCGGCGACCTCCGGCGGTCTTAAACCCTTCTTCCAGCGTCGCAGAATTCCATCCACGAACCCGAGCGCCGTCAGTGCAAGTGTGGTCTTGGCCAGTTTGGAACGGCGCGGCATACGCAGCGCGATGGTGCAGAAGGGTTTGAGCGCCTTGTGCCATTGCAGGCTTTCAATCGGCAGCATGTTGCCGCCGATTGCCACCCAGTGATCGGCGCTGACGGGCGAGGCCGTATCCGAGAACAACATGTCGTGTTTCGATGCCCGCATGCCGCGTGACAGCCGTGCAGCGCCGAGCGCACCGATTTTTCCATCCGATGCGAAGGCGCACAGCAGCCTTGCGGTGACGGGTTTTCCATGGACGATAAAACCCATGGGTACGGCGAGAATGACGCTGGTGACCCTGTCACCGGCGTCGTAGACAACGCTGCCGTTTTCCGGGCTGAAGGCGGGACTGCCGAAAAACAGTTTTTCTATATAGGAGCGGAAGTCAAAATTGCGCTCCTGCCCGGTCTTCCTGAAAGCGCTGTTGAGGACGGCTTCGACGGCGGGCATGTCATCCCTGCGCATGGGGCGAACGCCGGAGACACCTGGCTGAACCGGGCGTTGTGGCGACTGACCACTATCGCCGTCGTCCATTTTGGTGTGTATCGGAACGTCCACCGTCGGCCCCCAAGCTTTTGCGCATAGATGAAATCAACCATAGGCAGCGTATATTTTAATGTATTAATATAGATATAAAACCTGCGATCCGCTCGGGTGTGAAATATCGAATTGAAGATAAATAATATTTATATCAATAAGTTGGACTTATAATCCTGCGCTATTTGAGGTTAACAAAATATACTCACATAAGCAACCGGTGGATGAAATATGGATCATTTTTTGCGGATGCTTTTTTGGGTTTCGAAGTTTAACTTTTGGAAATGACTGTCTTGATTTTTTCGCCCGCTTTTGATTTCCCGAGGGCAAAGCGTGCGTTCACGATGCTATCTCCTCGTGCATCGCGGATAACCAAAAAATCGCATTGGCGGGCCGGCCATTGTGGAGAAAGACGGAGGAAACCGGACAGGGCAGAAGCGGGCGTCGCTCCGACACCCCCAGGCGCACAGGTTTCCGCTGTTGTTCGTCCAAGGTGATATTTTGAAATGATTTTTCGTTGCAAATATGTAAAAGAGCCGATTGTTGCGCGCGTCTGCGGCTATTTTCGCTAAACATGCGCGGCTCAAGTCTTTGTTATTGTGCACGTCGCACCGCGAAACCCCGGCTATTGGCGAGGCGGCACTAAAAACGGATCGGCAAGGTCAATCGATGACAGATACAGGCGCCTGCGCGCTCGAGGCGGATGATATCCACAAGAGCTTCGGCACGCATGAAGTTTTGAAGGGCGTTTCGCTGCAGGCCCACAAGGGCGATGTGATCTCCATTATCGGGTCCTCCGGTTCCGGCAAAAGCACCTTTCTGCGCTGTATCAACTTCCTCGAAACGCCGGATCGGGGCCGCGTCATCGTCAATGGCGAGGAAATCGCCACAAAAACCGGCCGTGACGGCAAGGCCGTGCCGAAAAACTGGCGACAGGTGGAGAAACTGCGCACCGGGCTTGGCATGGTGTTCCAGAATTTCAATCTCTGGGCCCATCGCACGGTTCTGGAAAACCTCATCGAGGCGCCGGTTCATGTTCTCGGCGTCAGGCGGCAGGAGGCGGTCGAAAAAGCCGAGGCCCTGCTGAACAAGGTCGGGCTCTATGACAAGAAAAACGCCTATCCGGCGTTCCTTTCCGGCGGGCAGCAGCAGCGCGCCGCCATTGCGCGCGCGCTGTGCATGGAACCGGCTGTGATGCTGTTCGACGAACCCACCTCGGCGCTTGACCCGGAACTGGTGGGCGAAGTGCTGAAGGTCATTCGCGATCTGGCCGAGGAAGGCCGCACCATGCTGCTTGTCACCCACGAAATGCGCTTTGCGCGGGATGTTTCCTCGGAAGTGCTGTTTCTGCATCAGGGTAGGGTGGAGGAAGCGGGACCGCCGGCGCAGGTGTTCGGCAACCCCACAAGCGCGCGCTGCCGGGAATTTACCGGCGCGCTGACCAAGTGATCTTTAGCAGACAATCCGTATTTAACAGGAGAGACTTTAAATGAAATTCTTCGCCACGCTGCTTGCCGGAACGGCATTTGCGTTTTCCGCCTTCACGGCCAGCGCCGATGTGCGTTTCGGCATCATGAACGAATCCTACCCACCTTTCTTCGCCAAGGATGCCAGCGGCAAGTGGCAGGGGTGGGAAATCGATCTCATGGACGCCGTCTGCGCCGAAATGAAGGAAAAATGCTCGATCGTGGAACTGTCCTGGGATGGCCTGATCCCGGCGCTGCAGACCAAGAAGTTCGACGTCATCTGGTCGTCCATGTCGAACACGGAAGAGCGCCAGAAGGTGATCGATTTCACTGACAAATATTACAACACGCCGAGCAAGCTGATTGGCGCCAAGGGCGAAAAGCCCGGTGCGGCGGCGGAAGACGTCAAGGGCAAAACCATCGGCATTCAGGTGGCGACCATCCAGTCCGAATATTACAAGAAATATTTCGCTGCTGTTGCTGACGAAAAGACCTACCAGACGCTGGACGAGGCGTTTCAGGATCTGGCCGCCGGCCGTATCGACTACGTCTTCGGTGACTCGCTGGTTCTCGATGCCTTCGTGAAGAGCGATGCCGGCAAGGATTGCTGCGCCGACATGGGCAATGTGGCCGATGACAAGCAAATCCTTGGTCTTGGCGTTTCCGGCGGCCTGCGCAAGGACGATACGGAACTGAAGACCAGGCTGAACGCCGCTCTCGCCGCCGTCCGCGCCAGCGGGAAATACGACGAGATCACCAAGAAGTACTTCAGCTTCGACATCTACGGCAGCAAGCCCTGATCGGTCACATCGATGGCAAGCCTTGAAACCACGCTGCAGCTACTGTCACCCTATCCTCCGGGATGGGGCGGCACCCTTTTGAAGGGGGCGGCGTCGACTCTTGCCATTTCCTCCGGTGCTTACCTCATCGGTATCGTCATCGGGCTTGCCGGCGCACTCGGCAAGCTCTCGGGCAACAGGCCGCTCGGCCTGCTGCTCAATCTCTACACCACGGCCATCCGCGCTGTTCCTGAACTCATTCTCATCGTCGGGCTTTATTATGCCGGGACGGATGGGCTCAACCGGCTGCTGTTGCTCGCCGGCCTGCCGCCGCTGGAAGTCAATGGTTTTGTTGCCGCCGTTGCGGTTCTCGGTTTCGTGCAGGGCGCCTATATGACCGAGGTGCTGCGCGGCGCGATCCTTGCCGTGCCGAACGGCCAGATCGAGGCGGCACGCGCCTTCGGCATGTCGCCGTTCCTGCGTTTTCGTCGTGTGGTCCTGCCGGCATTGCTGCCGAACGCGCTGCCGGGCCTTGCCAATCTCTGGCTTGCGGTGACGAAGGACAGCGCGCTGGTAGCTGTTGTCGGTTACCAGGAACTGGCGCTCGCGACGCGGTTGGCAGGGGCCAGCACCAAGCAATATTTCCTGTTCTTCCTTGCGGCGGCGTTTCTTTATCTCGCCATCACGCTTGTCTCCAATGTCGTCTTTTCGCTGCTGGAACGCCGGGTGCGGCGCGGCCAGCCGGCTTTGGCGTAAGGGGGAACGGCATGGATTTTTCATGGGTCGCCAAATATTGGCCGCTGCTTCTCTCCGGTGCCTGGCAGACGCTGGCGCTG
The DNA here is from genome assembly GCF_008274755.1 of Agrobacterium sp. B1(2019). Lineage (NCBI taxonomy): Bacteria > Pseudomonadati > Pseudomonadota > Alphaproteobacteria > Hyphomicrobiales > Rhizobiaceae > Agrobacterium > Agrobacterium sp. B1(2019). The sequence goes on from NZ_VTPB01000001.1 coordinate 298,093, forward strand.
CTCGTCATTTCCGTCAGCATCGGTTTCGTGCTGGCCATCGGACTTGCCTTTGCGCAGGTCAGCGGCGGGCGGGTGACGAAAATTCTGGCGCAGGGCTATTGCACCTTCTTTCGCGGAACGCCGCTGCTCATCCAGCTCTGGCTGCTTTATTACGGCGTCGGCTCGCTTCTGCCGATGGTCCCCGGCCTCCGGCAAAGTTTCATGTGGCCGGTGCTGCGCGAAGGATTCTTCTTTGCGGCCGTCAGCTTCACGCTGAATTATGCGGCCTATGAAGCGGAAGTTCTGCGCGGCGCGCTGCTGGCGGTGCCGAAAGGCGAGCTGGAGGCGGGCAGGGCTTTCGGCATGGGCCGTTTCACCCTCATTCGACGCATCTGGCTGCCGCGTGCGATCCGCATTGCGCTGCCGACCATCGCTGGCGAGGTGGTGATGCAGTTGAAAGCCACGCCGCTTGCTTTCACCGTGACGGTCATGGACCTTTACGCCGTCGCCTACAAGGTGCGGCAGGATACGCTTCTGGTCTATGAGCCGCTGATTGTCGTCACCGTCTTTTATCTCATTCTCACCGCCATCATCGCCCGCTGTTTCGGCCTTGTCGAACGGCAGGTGCCGGTCCGTCGGTAAACATTCAAGGAGTATCACCATGGGCACTATCCGTATCCTCGACGGCGGCATGAGCCGCGAATTGCAGCGGCTCGGCGCCGAGCTGAAACAGCCGGAATGGTCGGCGCTGGCGCTTATCGACGCGCCCGAGATCGTGCGGCAGGTGCATCAGGAATTCATTGAGGCCGGTGCCGATGTCGTCACCACCAATTCCTATGCGCTGGTGCCCTTCCACATCGGCGAAGAGCGTTTCCAGAAGGATGGCGCATCGCTGATCGCCCTTTCTGGCAAGCTGGCCCGCGAGGCGGCGGATGCTTCCGGTCGCAAGGTGCTGGTGGCGGGTTCGCTGCCGCCGATCTTCGGCTCCTATGAGCCGCAGAATTTCGATGCCACGCGGGTGCAGGACTATCTGAAGGTACTGGTCGACAATCTCGCGCCTCATATCGATGTCTGGCTCGGCGAGACGCTCAGCCTGATCGCCGAGGGCGAGGCGGTGCGCGAAGCCGTTGCCGCGACCGGCAAACCGTTCTGGATTTCCTTCACGCTGAACGACGACGCGGCTGCGGCCGGCGGGGAGCCTGCGCTTCGCTCCGGCGAAACGGTCAAGGCGGCCGCCGAATGGGCGGCGCAATCGGGCGCCGCCGCGCTGCTGTTCAATTGCAGCAAGCCCGAGGTCATGAAGGCCGCCGTCGAAACGGCCTCCGCCGTCTTTGCGGAAAGAGGCGTTTCGCTCGAAATCGGCGTTTATGCCAACGCTTTCGAAGGCGAACAGGGCGATTCCGCCGCCAATGAAGGCCTGCATGGCACCCGCGCCGACCTGACCGACGATGTTTACTCCCGTTTTGCCTGCTCCTGGGCGGATGCGGGCGCGACCATGATCGGCGGCTGCTGCGGCATTGGTGCGGCCCATATCCACAAGGTTGCGACAGCGCTGCGGCGCGCGGCCGCCTGACGCGGTCGGCGGCTTTTAACGCACTATCGGGAATGAATGCGGCGGGCTGAAAGGCCTGCCGCTTTTTTGTCCGCGGCTATTGACCTCAACCATAGTTGAGGAACTATCAGAGCATGGAACACTATAATAAGGACGTTCCATGATCGAGAATTCCAAGGCGTTGAAGCTCACGCTGCTATTCGTTGCCACACTCACCATCATGGCCGGAACCACGGTTGCGCCCTCGTTGCCCGCCATCGAACAGAGCTTTCTGTCGACGCCTGATGTTGAGATCATGAGCCGCATGGTGCTGACATTGCCATCGGCGTTTGTCGCGCTCTGCGCGCCCGTGGCCGGCGTGTTGGCGGATCGCTTCGGCCGCAAGCGACTGCTGCTCGGCGCGATCCTGCTTTACAGCCTTTCCGGCATGTCCGGCCTTTTTGCCGAAAGTCTTGTCGGCCTGCTCGTCGGGCGCGCTTTTCTGGGGCTGGCGATCGGCGCCATCATGACGATCGGCACGGCGCTGGTGGGCGATTATTTCGAAGGTTCGGCGCGGGAGCGCTATCTTGGCCTGCAACAGGCCTTTACCCAGATCGGCGGCGTGGTTTTTGTGGTGGCGGGCGGTTTGCTGGCGGATCTGCATTGGCGCGCGCCCTTCGCGGTCTATGCCGTCGCCCTGCTCATTCTGCCGGCAGCCCTGTTCTTTCTGACGGAGCCGGTGAGGAACGATGGCGCTATCAAAGCCGGAGGCGAACGGGATTTTGCGGTCAACTGGCTGCTGGTGGGCGTGCTGGCGCTGGCGGTGTTTCTCGTCAATGCCTTGTTCTACACCATTCCCTCGCAGCTGCCGTTTTTCCTGCGGGAGCTTGGGGTGTTTTCCGGCAGCATTGCGGGATACGCCATCGGCATCTTCAATTTGGCCGGGGCGCTGGCGGCGCTCAATTTCGGGCGATTGCGGGCAAGGGTCAGCGTCACCGCCATCATTGCCGTCGGGCTGGTGTCGATGGCGGCGGGTTTTGCGCTGCTTGCCATGGCCGAAGGGCTGGTTGCCTTGCTTTCATCGCTTGCGGTGGTGGGGTTTGGCCTCGGCCTGGTGATGCCGGGCATCATGTCCACCACCATATTGCTGGCACCGCTCAGACTGCGCGGGCGCATTGCCGGCATCGTTACCGCCTCGATGTTTCTCGGGCATTTCATCTCGCCGCTGGCAAGCCAGCCATGGATTGCCCGCTTCGGTTTTGCCGCCGCCTATCGCGACATCGCTTCGATATTCGCCGCCATGGCAGGACTTGCCGTCATGGCCGCCATTTTGCAACGATGGACGCCCATGCGAAGGGCGCGACCCTTCCCGCCGGGCGACTGACGACCGGTCTTCAACGGGCAAAAAACACGCGGGTTTTGCCCGCCACGGCATGAAGGAATTGTAAAGTTTTTGATTATAATCATTTTACTGGAAAATAAATCGATGGCGACGGCTGAAAACTCGCATGCTTTCGCTTTTTCCCGGAAATTCGGCCCGGCGTTTCCGCCTGCTGGCGGGTCGCCGTGCCAACGCGGGAAGCGGCCTCCCCGCATTTGAGGGGACGGGCTGCTTTCTGCGGCGCATGCATGATGCAGATGCGGCCAGAGCCTATGATGCGGCTAGCGAAGCCTCGATGATCGGGGCGCTTGACGTGCAATGTCAGTCTTGCCGAACACCTCCGGCACGGGGAAGGAGCGGTTTTTAATGACGTGAGGCTTTCCGTGTCTTTTCTTCAAAACGCCAGTATCCGCACCAAAATCCTGTCACTCATTCTCCCGCTCTGCATCGTCGGCCTTGGCGCCACGGCTTACATGTCCACCCATTACAAGCAAGCGGACACGGCTTATTCGTTTTTTATCGCCAATGACAATGCCGCGCTGGTGGAGCTTTCCCGCGCAAATCGCAATCTGGAGGCGATGGCCTATGGCGCCTATCAGGTCATGGCCTACGATGCGAAGACTCCCGACTTCAAGATCGTCATGCGGGAATATCAGAGAGACAAGGGAGATTTGATATCGCGCCTGAACAATGTCAAAGCCATTTTCCCGGAAGAGGCCGCGGCGGTGGACAGGCTGTTGAGTCAGATCCAGGGCATCATTGCGATGACCGACAAGGCGACGGAATTTGGCTCCGCCAACCGCAATCAGGAATCGACCGCGGAACTTCTAAAGGCGGATGTTGCAATTCGCTCGGTCGGAAGTGACATCGCCGCCCTCTTGGACAAGCTTGCCAAGGGTGTCGTCAAGGGAAGCGGCGAACTGACCGATAAGACCAATTCGACCATCATGACCTCGCTGGTGGTTGTCGGCATCGCTTTTGCGGTCGGTATCATTCTGGCGCTGTTCGTGGCGTCCCGTGGCATCACCACCCCGATCGCCCGCCTGCGCGAGCGCATGGTATCGCTTGCCGGCGGCGAGACGGCCACGGAGATCGAGGGCATGGCGCGTCGGGATGAAGTGGGCCAGATGGCGAAAGCCGTGCAGGTCTTCCGGGAAAACGCTATTGAGCGCATTCGTCTCGAACAGGAAACAGATGCCAATCGCACCCTCTCGGAGAAAGACCGTATCGAACGCGAACAGCAGAAGGCAAGGGAAGCCGCCGACGTCAAATTCGCCGTCGACAATCTTGCAGCTGGACTCTCGAAGCTTTCGGAAGGCGATGTTTCCTATCGCATCGGCCAGCCGTTCACCGCGACGCTTGACGCCGTTCGTAACGATTTCAACATGTCCGCCGAAAAGCTGCAGGCGGCGCTGACCAAGGTAGCTCAGAACGCCAGCGGCATCGGCGCTGGTGCGGACGAGATCAAGTCTGCCGCCGACGATCTGGCCAAGCGCACCGAGCAGCAGGCCGCGGCCGTGGAGGAAACCGCCGCCGCTCTGGAGGAAATCACCACGACGGTCAGGGATTCCACCAAGCGCGCGCAGGAGGCGGGCCTGATCGTCAGTCGCGCCAAGACGGGCGCCGAACAATCCGGTGAGGTGGTGCGCCGCGCCGTGGTCGCCATGGAGCAGATTGCGAAATCCGCCAATGAGATCAGCAATATCATCGGCGTTATCGATGAGATCGCCTTCCAGACCAACCTTCTGGCGCTGAATGCCGGCGTGGAAGCAGCCCGCGCGGGTGAGGCCGGCAAGGGTTTCGCCGTCGTCGCACAGGAAGTGCGCGAGCTTGCCCAGCGCTCCGCCAACGCGGCGAAAGAGATCAAGGCGCTGATCACCACCTCGAACGATCAGGTACAGCAGGGTGTTCAACTGGTGGGCGACACCGGCAAGGCGCTGGAAACCATCGTTTCGGAAGTGCAGGAAATCAACCGGCACGTCGTCTCCATTGTGGAGGCCGCGCAGGAACAGTCTTCCGGCCTGCAGCAGATCAATACGGCCGTCAACCAGATGGATCAGGACACGCAGAAAAATGCTGCCATGGTGGAAGAAACCAATGCCGCAAGCCACAGCCTCGCCAAGGAAGTGGCGTCGCTCAACCAGCTGCTCTCCCAGTTCCGGCTCGCCGACGGCGCCCAGCAACCAAAAAACCAGCCTGCGCCGGTTCGCAGCGCAGGCGATAACGACAGATATGTGGCATCCCCGGTCCGCGCGCTGGGTCGCAAGATCGCCTCGGCGTTTTCGGGCAATGCCGCCGTCGATACAAAAGGTGACTGGCAGGAGTTCTGAGCGGCGGTCCGTTTCCAGCATGCGTTTCGGCGGGGAGACATCCCCGCCGGCGTTCAACGACGATGCGGTGCAAGGGAAAGCCGTTCTGGCGAAATCGATGTCCACCGTGTGGAACGCAACATTTTCGCGACGGCCAGATCATCCGCATCCGCAACTATCGCCATGGGGGGCCGCGCCGGCTCACGCGGGAAAACATTCAATTGGTGAAGTCCGAACCCGACCGGCGGACACTCACGGTCCGCTGGGGCCTTTTTCCTTCTTCGCCTGATCGTGATGCCACTTGATGGCGAAGAACATGCCCGTGCCCAACACGATAATCTTGAACGGAAAGAAGACTAAGGGAAACAAATCTACCCAATCCCAATCCATCATTTGCGTATTCCAGTCTGTTACTTGACACAATCTATCAAGGATAGGGCTACCTTAAAACGGCGGCTTCAACAACGCCAATTCAGGCACTCGGGCAGGGGCCTTTTGACGCAGCCCCAGCCGGATTGTTTCATCCGGAGCTCTCCAATCTTACCCGCGAAACCGCAGGGTCTCGACAAACAGGCTGAAGGCGGCGGATGGATGCCCTCGGCAGGGATAATAGAGGTCAAATGATTTGTCATGCACTCTTGATGGATTGCGGCATAGTGGCTGAGGGAGCCTCGCAAAACATCATATTTGCGAGGCTCCAAAAGTCCGGAGGCCAATCCTCGCGTCAGCGCACCGGTACGGCTTGGTCTTGCCGGCGCGGTCCGCCGCCATACCTGCGTCTGAAAAGCTTGATCAGCGGCCGTTCGAACAGGAAATGCGCAAAGACCGACACCGTCAGCGCAACGACGATGATGACGACCCCAGCGAGAAGTCCGGGCGCCAGTATCTTATGGACGATTGAAATCACCAGACCATGCAGAAGATAAAGGGCGTAGGACGAATCCCCGACAATCTCGATGGGTTTAAACAGGCGTTTTGGCCACAATCCGGCATTCTCAAGCCACACGCATCCGGCCACAAGGAAAAAGGCAGGCACGCCCCACGTCATCAGGCGCAGCATTCCGGATTGCTCGCTTATCAGGGCTGCGGCAACAAAACCCGTCAATGATACGACAAGCGCAGCGATACCCGCTTGTATTCCCTGGAACATGAAGCGCGACAGCAGGAGGCCGCCAAGAAATTCCAGCAAAAGCGGCGATGTCCAGGTCTGCATGAAGGGGGATTGCCAGTTGAAAACCTGTCCTGCCAAAGCCATGATGGACAGGATGCCGACCGTCACAGCCAGCGGCGCGCGCAAAGCAAGTCCAAGCGCAAAGACAATATAGAAGAACATTTCCAGATTGAGGGTCCACCCCACGACCAACAGGGGAACCACCTCGCCGTTGTCGCCTGCATATGGAACAAAAAACAGCGATTTCCATAGATGTTCGAGCGTGAAGGTGAAGGTTGAGAAAACGCCCGCCATCGCACCGACGCACATTACCAGGGTCACGGCCCAGTATAGGGGCACAATACGGACCAGCCTGTGATATAAAAACGCTCCCGGCCCCGCTGTCGCCGCGAAAGATCCCATGATGAGGCCGGAGATGACAAAAAAGACATCCACACCTGCCGCTCCAATCGTAAACGGTTCGCCGATTATATGAAACAGCAAGACCGAAAACGCCGCGAGCGCCCTCAGAGACTGGATGGAATAAACCTTTTGCATTGCCACTCCTGAAGTACTCAACCGTTCACGTCCTTCGCCTCAAATGCAGACAGAGGCAACGCGGCGCATCATGTCGAAAAAGTCACCGGATTATCGTAGTTACGATGCTCACAAGAATTTATGATGTATACGTTCAAAAAATACCTAAAAAGCGCAGGCATCGTTCGCAACGACGACATCATCAATATAAACTGTTGTATTGGTTACCGGCGAAACCGGCTCGGCGGTAATGCCAATGAGCGTCTCATTGGTGATCATGACGGGAATCGAAATCCTTGTCCAAGTCGCCCCCACAACGGTCAGTCCGGCGTTGACCGAATCGTAGAGGACAGCGTCGGTCACCTGATCAACGAGCTTTGTATAAATACGAGCGCCACCCGTTTGGGTGCGCACCCAATAATTCACATAAGCGATGCCGAGTGGGCATTCGGTGGCAAGCAGCCAGGCTAATAATGAGCCCTTCACGATACCCCCGAATAAAAACATCCTCTAGTTGAAACCCAATAAGCCCGAACTGATATCTTCCAGTCAAGTGATGAGTTGGGAGTTCAAAGGCGCCACTTTTTATTTAGAGGCCAAAAAGGGCTAACTCGACTCCTGATCTGCGCACTGTTTGATTGCAAAAAAGCGCCTGCTTCTCCGCTTACGCTCCTTTTTTTCATGAAGGAATTGCTATTTATAAGTGAATTCGGAATAACTAAAAAATAGGATTTTGGCGGGATATTCATGTTACCGGAATGAAGCATCGGGTGCGATGTGGCACGCATGAAAAAAAACAGAGAAGCCCCCCTTATGGTTGCAGCGCACGAAGAACAGGCGCGTGGATATTGGCGGAATACACTGTTTTATGTGACGTTCCTTTATTTCACGGTCGGCTTCTCGCCCTATATCTCGCTTTCCTCGACCTATCAGGGCTCCGCCATGGCCGCTGGGTCCAACCTGCTGAACCAGCTCACCGCGATCATTCTGCTTTTCAGTTTCATGGTATTCATGGCGAGGGAACGTTCGCTTTCCCTCGTCTTCACACCGCGTCTGCTGATGGCGGCGATTTTCTGCTGGTTTGTCTTCACCTCGCTGGTGGGCGAGGCGCCGGCGTTTTCGCTGCGGCGGCTTGCCATGTGCGCCATCATCTGTGTGCTTGCCGGCGGCTTTCTGCAATTGCCACGCACGGAGCGGCATTTCACCACGCTGCTTGCGGGGTGCGTGATGATTATCCTGTTTCTGTGTTACTTCGGCGTCATCGTCCTGCCATCGCGATCTATCCATCAGGCAAGCGACGCGCTGGAGCCGCTTCTGGCAGGTAACTGGCGCGGAGTCTTCCAGCACAAGAACGAGGCTGCCTCGGTCATGGCGGTGCTGATCATCGCGGCGATTTATCTCTGCCGGCGCTGGTCCTTCGTCGGCGGCCTGCTGGTGCTGCTGTTGTCGCTGTTCTTCCTGATCAAGTCAGGCGGCAAGACGGTGCTCGGCCTGATGCCGATCGTCGCCGCGGCAGGCTGGTTCATCGTGCACTGGCCCCAGTGGCGTTATGTTGTCTTGGCCCTGCTTCTGTTGGTCTTCACCGTCGTGACCGTCGGCACCACGGTCGACCCGGTGTTTTCGCAGATGCTGACGAGGATGGGTGTCGATGCCAGCTTTACGGGCAGAACCGATATCTGGGTCGTCGCCATCGAGTACATCCGCAAAAGTCCGATCCTCGGATATGGCTATCAGGCCTTTTGGCGCAGCGACGCCCTGATGTCGAGCTTCACCGAAAACAATACCTGGGCGACGACCGCGCCGGCTTCCCACAGTGGCTATTTCGACCTGCTGCTTGCAGGCGGCATCCCAGGCCTTGGGCTGGTGCTGATGTGGATTTGCCTGCTGCCGCTTCACTATCTCGGCAAAATGGATGACACCACGCGCAACAGCCCGCTGACGCGGCTTTATGTCGGCGTCTGGCTTTATGTCCTGCTCTACGGCTTTCTGGAAACGCTGTTCTTGCTCAGTTCGGGCTTCGTCTGGTTTTTTCTCCTCGTGGCGGTCATGGGACTGCATCTGCAGGCGAACGCCAGCCTTGCCGAAGACGAGGTGGAGGCAAAACCTGTCCTGACCGGCAGCGACGCGATTATGTAATTAAAAACCTGATCCCCACAAAAGCGAAGAATGTTCTCAATGTCGCCTGGAGCACGCGGCGGGCTTCGGGCAGATGCGACCCATCGGCTGTTTCGAGCGCGAGCGCGTACAGTAAATGTGCGATCAGCGATGTTGCCTGAAGCCATATGACGATGTCTGAAATTGCTTGTGCCATGGTCTCAGAAGCGTTGGCTTCCAAGCGTATTGACGAGCAAGCTGCTCAAGGCTTCGCGCTTGGTTACTCGAAAATCAATAAATAGTTGATTTTAATGGCGCACCCGACAGGATTCGAACCTGTGACCTTTGGAATCGGAATCCAACACTCTATCCAGCTGAGCTACGGGTGCAGCGGTCACGCTTGAATCGCGTGCAGCGGTTGGTTCATACCCCAGCTTTGTTTGCGCATCAATGTCTAAAAATCAGAGTTTCGCGAAACGTTGTCTGTTTTTGGGCGGAACCCGTTGTGGGGCGTGTTTCGCGGCGGCCGCCGGCCTTTGCGCGGTGGCGGGCGATGCGTCGTTTGACGTATTGTTTTTTTGTTGGAACGGGAGTTCTCTTATAAGTAGTATGTTATTGCCGGGTCGAAACGCTGTTTTGCCGCCTTCATGAAGAGGTGCTCGGATGAGGGCAACGCCTTTCAAAAGCGGCTCGGGAAGCGATTTTATCCCCTCAAAATTGGCGGGTAAATAGTCATACTTATTTTTCTCGCCGGGGAGCGATCCGGCGTCAGGGTTTGCGTTGTCGGCGATTAACTGTCAAATTATTATACAATATTAGTATCATCTACATTTATTTGGGATACAGTTTCGTGACGTTGTCGGTTATGATTTCGGCAAGGTAAAGGAACGAATCAGGCGGGGGATCGGATGGCTTTGCGATTGGCACACAGCAACGGGCCGCGGACGGAAAAGGCCGAAAGCGGAAGCGCGGAAGCGGCGCATATCACGGCTATCGACTATGGGTTGCTGACGACTGCGATCAGCTATCATTTGCGGCACTCGCAACTTGCCGTGGCAAACGGTTTTGCAGATGTGCTGGCGGAGCAGGGATTGCGGCCGGCCGATTTTTCCGTTCTCGTCATCGTCGGCGGCAATCCGGGTCTCAAGCAGAGCGATGTGGCCGAAGCGCTCGGCATACAGCGCGCCAATTTCGTCGCCATCGTCGACAGCATGGAAGAGAAGGGGCTGCTCGTCCGCCGCAAATCGGAAGAGGACAGGCGCGTTCATTTCCTCGACATGACGGAGGAGGGCAGCAACCTTCTCGACCGGCTTTCCAACACCTGGCGGGATCGTGAGGACAAGCTGATCGACAGGATCGGCGGCAAGAAGGCCCGCGATCAGCTTCTGGCGCTGCTCGGACGCCTGCGCGACTGACCTTCGAGGAGAGCGCTGGGCAACAATGGCGCAGGCAGCCGCAAGGTACGGCCTGGTTTGCAGATATTCCTGTCTTCCCATTGCCTGCGGCGCCGGTGACGATCTTGCTGCGCTGGTCTTTCACACGAGCCTGATCGGCAGCGGGGCTGAATTGCGTTGCAATTTTCCTATGAAACCGCCAAGACGCGTCAGCATCTTCACGTCGCTGGGCGTGGAACCGCAATCATGCGATCGACTGGAAAGGCCCGGGACGGGAACGCCATGCTGAATATCGATACGAGTCATCCGCTTTATCGTCCCCTGTGGGTCCGGTTGCTCATTGTCGGCTTTTGCGCCGCATGGGCCGTCATCGAATTCGTCAATCGCGAGTTTTTCTGGGGAACCATCGTTGCCGGCATCGGGGCTTATGCAGCTTATGAATTGCTGCTGAAGTTCAAACCCGCAAGCGCCGCCGCCAAAAGCGGGAGCACCCCGGATGAGCCTGCCGTCGAAAGCGCACCCGCCGACAAGAACGATGCGCGCTGACGCGCCCCCTCTCTTCGGTTTTGCCTGAATAGGCCGGCGCGGCACTTTTACCGGAAATGCTCCCGCGCCCGCAGCATCCGTATCGCCTGGTCAATCAGGAGATTGGCAGCCGTCATGCGCAGCGTCGCATTGTGCCGGAACTGCGGTTTCACCCGGTCGGGATGATTGAGGCGGGCAAAGGCGCGACGCTTCTCCGCAAGCGTTGCGGCCGTGTCCGCGTCGTGGATCGCCAGTTCCACCGAAACATCGGCAAGCGACGTCTTTTCGAGATGAGCCGGCATCGGTTCCGGTTCGGGTTCCTGCTCCTGTTCCGGCGGTGGCGCGGGGTCGGCGAGGAAGGCGAGATAGGCATCGAGATTGCCGTTCGCGGGCGGCGGCGCTTCTATATGGGTATCGACAACGAAACCCGAGCTGAAACCGGCAATACGGTGGCCGGCGGGTGGTGAAGGCTCCGCGCCTTCTTCTTCTTCCTCCTGTTTCAGTCTTTCGATGACCGATTGGAAGACGGATTGTCCGAAGAGCATGCGGCTGTTCCCTGCGCCGGCCTCAATGATCCGGCCTTCATAGAGGATGAAGGTGGAGTCGGGCTTGCCATCCCGTCATGTGGTGGTCAGTTTGCGGCTTTCATCCAGAACCAGATCGTAAAGCAGGCGGGCGCTGGGCGGCAAAACACGGCCCTTGGTGGTGATGATGCTGTAGGGCTTTACAACGAGCTCGAAATCCGTCGGCAATATCCGGGTTCGGCCGATATCCGCCTGCTGGCCGGTAACGAATTCGGCCATGTCCTGGGCGATCGGGGCGATGGCGTCCGTGTTGCAGACAAGCGCAAGGGTGAGCACCACGGATGGCGTGTTGATGACGTTGCGCGGCATGGCGACGCCGTGGGTGAGGAATACATCTTCCATGGTTCTGCGCAAAAGCGCGCCGGGCGGCTGGAAGACCCAGTCGTAGCCGGAAAGGTCTTGCAAGGTCACGGGCGCGCCCTGAAGCAGCGGGTGACCTTCACGCACCACCAGACAGGCGCGTTCTATGCCGATTTCATGGATGGAAAAGAGGCCGGGATCGAAATCATCGGGAATGCGGCCGATGATGAAATCGTGGCGGGCCGCCAGCAGTTCGCGGGCCAGCACGTTGCTGCTTTCCACCTGCACGTTGATTTCGATGCCGGGATAGGTGTCCATGGCGCGTTTTATGGCAGGAACCACGAGGCTGATGGCTGGCGCGGTGACGGCGCCGATATAGACCGAACCGCCGCTGCCGGATTTCATCTGGTTCAGTTCGCGGCTCGCCTCGCGCAGCTCCAGCAATATGGTGCGCGCCCGGCGCGCCAGCGCCTCGCCGAATTTCGTCAACACCACGCCGCGCGAGGCCCGCTGACAAAGGGGTGATTTGACGATCGCCTCCATTTCCGAAAGCATGCGCGAGGCTGCGGGCTGCGTCATGTTCATGGCCGCGGCGGCCGCGCTCACCTGTCCGTGTTCCTCGATCATGACCAGCATGCGCAGGTGGCTCATCTTCAATCCGGCCCGCAGCAATGGGTTGTCTTCAAAGACGAAAAGGGCCTCTGTTGTTTGCGCCTGCTCATACACTTTTAGGTTGTTCATTCGTCGTTTTATACCCCTCATCGGTTTTTTGTATCGATTTAATATATCATAATTGATATATGGAAACTGATTTATTCTATTTGACAGTTATATGGATTCAGAACAATTTGCGGAATGCCGGGGAGGAGCGGCAGCTGTTCCATTTCGCAATTGCGAAATCGGAGTGAGCGCTATGCGGCTTCTTCCTCTGACGGCATGAATTTCATGGTGCACCGCAGCATGCGGGCTCCAGAGAAGGGCTCAAGGGAGAGAGTTTATGAAGTCCATTATTTCGCTGATGGCGGCTTGTGCCATCGGTGCTGCTTCTTTCGCAGCGCCGGCTTTCGCGCAGGACAAGGGTTCCGTTGGTATCGCCATGCCGACCAAGTCGTCCGCACGCTGGATCGACGACGGCAACAACATCGTAAAGCAGCTGCAGGAAGCCGGTTACACGACCGATCTGCAATATGCCGATGACGATATTCCGAACCAGCTTTCCCAGATCGAAAACATGGTTACCAAGGGCGTCAAGGTCCTCGTGATCGCATCGATCGACGGCACGACGCTGTCGGACGTCCTCAAGCAGGCCGGCGAGCAGGGTATCAAGGTCATCGCTTATGACCGCCTTATCCGCAACAGCGGCGACGTCAGCTACTACGCGACCTTCGACAACTTCCAGGTCGGCGTTCTGCAGGCGACTTCGATCGTCGACAAGCTCGGTCTGAAGGACGGCAAGGGTCCGTTCAACATCGAACTCTTCGGCGGCTCTCCGGACGACAACAACGCCTTCTTCTTCTATGACGGCGCGATGTCGGTTCTCCAGCCGTATATCGACAGCGGCAAGCTTGTCGTGAAGTCCGGCCAGATGGGCATGGACAAGGTCGGTACGTTGCGTTGGGACCCGGCGACGGCCCAGGCCCGCATGGACAACCTGCTTTCCGCTTATTACACCGACGCCAAGGTTGACGCCGTCCTGTCGCCTTACGACGGTCTTTCCATCGGCATCATCTCCTCGCTGAAGGGCGTTGGTTATGGCACGAAGGACCAGCCGCTGCCGGTCGTTTCCGGTCAGGACGCTGAAGTTCCTTCCGTCAAGTCGATCATCGCCGGCGAACAGTATTCCACTATCTTCAAGGACACCCGCGAACTCGCCAAGGTGACCGTGAACATGGTCAACGCTGTCATGGAAGGCAAGGAACCTGAGGTAAACGACACCAAGACCTATGAAAATGGCGTCAAGGTTGTTCCGTCCTACCTGCTGAAGCCGGTTGCCGTGACCAAGGAGAACTACAAGCAGGTTCTCGTCGATGGTGGTTATTACACCGAAGATCAGCTGAAATAAGCTCGACACACATGCGGGGATGGCTTGGCGTCATCCCCGTTTTTCCATAAAAATAAAAACGCCTGAATTAATCGGGCGCTGGATTGCGATATGGCCAATACCATTCTCGAAATGCGGAACATCACCAAGACGTTTCCGGGCGTGAAAGCGCTTGAGAACGTCAACCTCAAGGTTAAAGAGGGTGAGATCCACGCACTCGTCGGTGAGAACGGCGCAGGGAAGTCGACCTTGATGAAGGTCCTTTCCGGTGTTTACCCCGCCGGTACCTATGAGGGCGAAATTCACTATGAAGGCGCAGTGCGAAACTTTCGCGCCATCAACGACAGCGAAGATATTGGTATCATCATCATTCACCAGGAGCTGGCGCTCGTACCGCTCCTGTCGATTGCAGAAAACATCTTCCTCGGCAACGAAGTCGCCACGAATGGCGTCATCAGCTGGCAGCAGACCTTCAACCGCACCCGCGAACTTTTAAAGAAGGTGGGCCTGAAGGAATCGCCGGAGACGCTGATCACCGATATCGGCGTCGGCAAGCAACAGCTGGTCGAAATCGCCAAGGCGCTGTCGAAGAGCGTGAAGCTGCTTATCTTAGACGAGCCGACGGCGTCGCTTAACGAAAGCGATTCCGAGGCGCTGCTGAACCTGCTGATGGAATTCCGCAAGCAGGGCATGACCTCGATCATCATCACCCACAAGCTCAACGAAGTGCGCAAGGTGGCCGACCAGATCACCGTGCTGCGCGACGGCATGACGGTGAAGACGCTTGACTGCCATCAGGAAGAAATCAGCGAGGATGTCATCATCCGCAACATGGTGGGGCGCGATCTCGAAGATCGTTATCCGCCGCGCGACGTGCCGATCGGCGAGACCATTTTCGAAGTGAAGAACTGGAACGCCTATCACCAGCAGCACCGCGACCGTCAGGTTCTGCATGATATCAACGTGACCGTGCGCAAGGGCGAAGTCGTCGGCATAGCCGGTCTGATGGGTGCCGGGCGCACCGAATTCGCCATGAGCGTGTTCGGCAAGTCCTATGGTCACAAGATCAGCGGCGAGGTGCTGATCGACGGCAAGCCCGTTGACGTCAGCACCGTGCGCAAGGCGATCGATGCCGGTCTTGCCTATGTGACGGAAGACCGCAAGCATCTCGGTCTCGTGCTCAACGACAACATCCTGCACAATACCACGCTTGCCAATCTGGCCGGTGTGTCGAATGCCAGCATCATCGACGACATCAAGGAAATGAAGGTGGCGAGCGATTTTCGCACGCGTCTTCGCATCCGGTCTTCAGGCATTTTCCAGGAAACGGTCAACCTTTCGGGCGGCAACCAGCAGAAGGTCGTGCTCTCCAAGTGGCTGTTCTCCGATCCCGATGTCCTGATCCTCGATGAACCGACCCGCGGTATCGATGTCGGCGCGAAATACGAAATTTACACCATCATCAACCAGCTCGCTGCCGACGGCAAAGGCGTTCTGATGATCTCATCGGAAATGCCCGAACTGCTCGGCAATTGCGACCGCATCTACGTCATGAACGAAGGCCGCATCGTCGCTGAATTGCCGAAGGGAGAGGCGAGCCAGGAAAGCATCATGCGCGCTATCATGCGCTCAGGGGAGAAGAACTCATGAGTTCGGCAAACACAACAAACGAAGAAAGTAACGTCATCTCGGTCACGTCCTATATTCGCTCCAATATCCGCGAATACGGCATGCTGATCGCGCTCGTCGCCATCATGGTTTTCTTCCAGTTCTACACCGGCGGCATCCTGTTCCGCCCTGTGAACCTGACCAACCTCATCCTGCAGAATTCGTTCATCGTCATCATGGCGCTGGGCATGCTGCTCGTCATCGTGGCGGGGCATATCGACCTTTCGGTCGGCTCCATCGTCGCCTTTGTCGGCGCGATAGCCGCCATATTGACCGTGCAATGGGGCATGAACCCGTTTCTGGCGGCGCTGATTTGTCTTGTCATCGGCGGCATCATCGGTGCTGCCCAAGGTTACTGGATCGCCTATCACCGTATTCCGTCGTTCATCGTGACGCTGGCGGGCATGCTGGTGTTTCGCGGCCTGACACTGTTCGTGCTTGGCGGCAAGAATATCGGCCCGTTCCCTGCCGATTTCCAGATCATCAGCACCGGCTTCCTGCCTGACATCGGCGGCATTGAAGGTCTCAACACCACCTCGATGATCCTGACGATACTGATTACGGTCGTCATGTTCTATCTCGCATGGCGTCGCCGCGTTGTGAACGTGAAGCACGGCATCAATGTCGAGCCTTTCGGTTTCTTCATCGCCGAAAACCTTTTGATTGCGGCCGCCATCCTGTTCCTCGGCTACCAGCTTTCCACCTATCGCGGCCTGCCCAACGTGCTGATCGTGATGCTGGTTCTGATCGCGCTTTATAGCTTCGTAACACGTCGCACCACCATCGGTCGCCGCGTCTACGCCATGGGCGGCAATGAGAAGGCGACCAAGCTTTCGGGTATCAACACCGAACGCCTGAGCTTCCTCACCTTCGTCAACATGGGCGTGCTGGCCGGTCTTGCCGGCATGATCATCGCGACCCGCCTCAATTCGGCGACGCCGAAGGCCGGCGTGGGCTTCGAGCTTGACGTCATCGCGGCCTGCTTCATCGGCGGTGCTTCGGCATCCGGCGGCGTTGGCAAGATTACCGGTGCGGTCATCGGCGCCTTCATCATGGGTGTGATGAACAACGGCATGTCGATCGTCGGCCTCGGCATCGACTTCCAGCAGATGGTCAAGGGCCTCGTGCTGCTCGCCGCCGTGTTCTTCGACGTCTACAACAAGAACAAGGGCTGATCGGCTCACCCCTATCGCAGTCCGAAAAGTGGCCGGTTTCCGGCCACTTTCATAAGATGCAGGCGCAAGGCGCCGCTTAGAAGAGATAAAGGCGCCTAGCGCCGGAGGAAGGAAATCCCGTGCTCATTTCACAGATCAAAGATGCCAGCGGCAACATCACCGTAGCGGTTCGCGAAGAAGGTGGGCAGGCGCACGCCGTCAAGGGTGCGGCGTCGGTTTACGCGCTTGCCATGGAAGCCGCCAATGGCGGCAAGAGCCTTGCCGACGTCATTTCCGCCCATGGTCTCGGCGATGCCGTCGATCTCGAAAAGGCTTATGCCGAAGGTCGTTTCCTGCCGCCGATCACCCATCCCGATCCGGCGCATCTGCATCTGACCGGCACCGGCCTCACCCATCTGGGGTCGGCCGCGACCCGCGACAGCATGCACAAGAAAACCACGGAAGCGGCAGAAGAAAGCCTGACGGACTCCATGAAGATGTTCCGCATGGGTCTGGAAAACGGCAAGCCGAAGGCCGGCGAAAAAGGCGTTCAGCCCGAATGGTTCTACAAGGGCAACGGCCATGTGGCGGCGGCACCCGGTGCTGCGCTCACCTCTCCATCCTTCGCGCTCGATGGTGGCGAAGAGCCGGAAATGGCCGGCATCTACGTGATTTCCGACAAGGGTGAAGCGGTTCGTATCGGCTTTGCCGTGTCGAACGAGTTTTCCGATCACGTTACCGAGCGGATCAACTATCTCTATCTCGCTCATTCCAAGCTGCGTCCCGCAAGCTTCGGCCCGGAAATCCGCGTCGGCGCCCCGCCGTCGGACATTCGCGGCACTTCGCGCATCCGTCGCGGCGACAAGGTCATCTTCGAAAAGCCCTTCGTTTCGGGTGAGGACAACATGTCCCACACCTTCGCGAACCTCGAATATCACCACTTCAAATACGGCCTGTTCCGTGCTCCCGGTGACGTTCATGTGCATATGTTCGGCACCGCGACGCTCTCCTTCGCAGACGGCATCAAACCGGAAGCGGGCGACGTGTTCGAAATCGAGGCCGCCGGTTTCGGCCTGCCGCTGAAGAACCCGCTGGCCGTTGACGTGGAAGAAGAGATCAGCGTTCGGCAGATATGATCTGCAGGCCATCTTTGCGAATGATGGAGGGAGCTATTGCTCCCTCCATTCGTCCACACAAGGCCGGAATGACGCAAGTCATATTGTCTGCGTCAGGTTACCGTGAGGCAAAATCCTCCAGATGCGAAACATCCGCCAATGAGACAACGGCGCGGTTCTGCCAGTAATCGTCTTCCTTCAAATGCGTGATGCTTCCGGGGCGCGCCGGAAAGCTGACATAGCCGGCGCTTTCGATCGGCATCTTGATCCATGCCGCGATGACGAATGTTAGAGCGAAGCCATGGGTCACGATGATCAGCGTGGCGCATGGCCGCGTGATGATCATGTTTACGGCCCGATATACCCTTTCGGCGAATTCGCGCCGGGTCTCGCCATCGGCTATGCCGCCGCGGTGATCCAGACGATTATGGTGCGGTGCCGGGATTTGGCGGTCGTCCAGCCATTGCTGCGGCATGCCCTCGGCTTCGCCGTAGCTCATTTCCCGCAAGTCCCGCGTGAGCTCGATCGGCTGGCCAAAGCCTTCAGCGATGATCTCGGCCGTCTGTGAAGCCCGAAGCAGGTCGGAGCTGAAAATCTCCACAGGCTCGTCGCCAACGAGAGCCCCGAGCCTGCTGGCCACAGCACTCGCATCATCCCTGCCCACCGGTGTCAGACCGGTGTCATACCAGCCGCCAACCTTGTTTTCGATGTGGTGAAAGGATTGCGCGTGCGTCACCACAAAAATGTTCTTCACGATTGTCTCCTGTTGTCGTCAGGCCTGTTCAATTCCCCATAGCTTGCCTTCGCCAACTTCTACGGAGTTGCCCGCAGGGTCGCGGATATAAACGGAATAGCTGTCATTCGGCCAGCGATGGTAATGTTCGATGGGGATTCCGAATGCTTCAAAACGCGTCTTCCAGCTATCCACGCCCTGTTTGTCTTTCGCATAAAAGCAGAAGTGGCCTTCGCCTGCCGCGCCATGGCGAGGAATGGGATTTTCTGGATCAGCCTTGCGCGACTTCTCGGGATCGAAAACCAGCAACATCTGCTGCCCACATCTGAAAAACACGAATTGCCCGGGCAGTTTGCGGATGATCTCCAGCTCGAAGACATCCCGGTAAAAGGCCTCGGCGGCATCGAGATCATCCACATAGATTGCGGTTTCCATGATGGCTGCTGGCGGTCGCATGGTCCCTCCGATGGTTCAGACGTGATGGCTAAATGGCAAGCGGCGTCACGTTTTGTAGGTCAGTACCGTCAGATCGTGTTTGCCGACGCCACGTTCCAGAACGGTCCAGCCGCAGTTGACATAATAGGTTTCAAGAGCCCGCCGGCAGCAGAGATAGCTGGTCTCGTGGCCAAGTTCGGCCGCCCTTTGCGTCGCGGCCTGCATCAAGGCTCGCGCCACGCCCGAGCGCCGGCGGTTTTCTTCCACCCACAAGGCTGCGACCCAGGGCAAATATTGCGGGCGCTCCTCAAGATCGGAATGAATGAGGAAGGCGGAGCCGACATAATTTCCGCCGTCATGGGCGACAAAGCCGGTGGGCAGCGCATGGGGGTTGGTCATGTCCTTCAGGTGCTCGGCGACGTCGCCCACCTGAAGGCCGCTATCCTGCCACCAGGCCGTCCAGACCCTTTCTGCTATGATGGGTCCATGCGACTGGCAATCGCGATAATCGGAAATACTGTACAAGGCCGTCTCCCGGCCGACTTTCCTCCCGCAGGCGGAAGCCGGATCATGCTTTCAAATCAATGCGGGGATTAAACCGGGTGGGACGGCGTTTCGCAACCGCCAACTTGTCGCGTCGGATCAGGGTTTTGTTGCCGTCACATGCAGCCATGCGGTCGGGAGCTGGTCGTAACCGCTGCCCTGCCTTGCCTCGATCTCCACTGTCGCCCAGCCAAACTGGCCGTAAACGTCTTCAAGCCAGGGCTTCGAAGGGTAATTGTAATAACGGCCGAACATGTCGCGGCCTTCCGCTTCTCCCGCCTTGAAGCTGGCATAAAAAACGCCGCCCTTCCTCAGCGCGATGTGGATGCGGCCGATAATGCCCGGCAGGGCAGGGCGAGGCACATGCAGCAGGCAGGCATTGGCCCAGACGCCGTCATATCGCTCACGCTCGTGGATGTCCTCGAACAGCAATGTCCGGACAGGAATGCCGAGCCGGGCCTGCGCCGCTTTGGCGATTTCAGGCGTTCCATCGGTGGGGTGGACATCGTAACCGGCGGCCAGCATGAATTCGCTGTCCTGCCCGCCGCCGCATCCCAGTTCGAGAATGCTTGCACCCTCGTGAAGCCGCGCCAGGAATTTCTCCAGATGCGGGCGGTCCACCGCCTGTCCGCGCGAGGTGTAGGCGGTGGCGTTGTCGGTATAGAAACCGATCGTATTGTCGTCCTTGGCAACCATGGTCTCAGCTTTGCGACTGGCTCTGGCCCTGCGATTGCTGGACGGTGACCGACACATTCAGGGTCTCACCGGCAGGGCCGATGCGCATACCGGATATAGGCGCGCAATCGCGGTAGCAGAGGCCGGATGCGATGCGGACGTAACGGTCATCGGGGCAGATATTGTTGGCGGCGTCGAAGCCCACCCAGCCCAGCCCCTGAAGATGAACCTCGGCCCAGGCGTGGGTGGCGGTCTGTTCTTCCACCTCTTCCATCATCAGATAACCGGAAATATAACGCGCGGGCAGGCCCATCAGCCGGGCGGCGGAAATCAGGATATGGGCATGATCCTGGCACACACCCTTGCCCGCTTCCAGCGCCGTTTCCGCAGTGGTTTCGATGTCGGTCGAGCCGGGAACATAGTCCACCTTGCCGTGAATATTCTCCATGAGGTTATGCAGGCGGGCAAGCTCGGTTTCGCCCACGCTCACCTTCACCAGTTCGCGTACCAGCTTTCCCGGTTTGGTGCGCGGTGTTTCCCGCAGGAACAGCCAGAGCGGTGCGTTGCCGATGTGGTGTCCGAACACGCCCGCCTTGTCCTGCGTGCTGACAGTGCCGTTCGCCACCACCTTCACCCGCTTTTGCGGGCCTTCGGTTTCCACCAGCGCAACGCGGTTGCCGAAATGGTCGTCATAGGTCACTTCGACGGTGGCGCCATCGACCGAGACATCCCAGTTTTCCACCGTCTGGCCCGGGCCGGTCTGCGGTGTCAGGCGCAGCCGCTGCAACGCATAGGGCATCGGCTCGTCATAGACATATTCCGTCGTATGGGTGATTTTCAGACGCATAAGCTGTCCCCGTCCACGCGCTTATTGATAGAAGCGGTAGCCTTCCGTGATTTCCTGTCCCAGTTGCCCGTTGCGATGGACGAATCTTTCCAGAAACTCGTGCAGGCCCTCGTCCATGACCCGGGCGATGGTGGTCGCGCGCAGGCTGTCGCGAATGCTTTCCGCCGTGTCATGCGCCTTGTGCCTCTCGCTGTAATCCTCGGCTATGTGGTTGAGGTTGCTGGCGATCTTTTCATAACAATAGGCCAGCGAGCGCGGCATGCGGCCATTGAGAATGAGGAAGTCGGCAATATTGGCCGGCTTGTATTCCGCATCGTAAACCCAGCCATAGGAACGGTGCGCCGAGACCGAACGCAGGATGGATTCCCACTGCGCATTGTCCAGCGACGACCCCACATGGGCGACCGCCGGCAGCAGCACGTAATATTTGACATCGAGAATGCGGGCCGTGTTGTCGGCGCGCTCGATGAAGGTACCAATGCGGGAGAAATTGTACAGATCGTTGCGCAGCATCGAGCCGTGAAAGGCGCCACGCACCAGACCGGCGCGATGTTTGATGACATCGATTGTCTGCGGCAGTTCGGCATGGTTGAGCTTGCGGCCGAGGATATTCTTCAGCTCGATCCAGAATTCGTTGGTGGCTTCCCATGTCTCGCGCGTGAGTGCCGTGCGCACCATGCGGGCGTTGTTGCGGCCCGCCTCTATGCAGGACATGACGCTGGAAGGGTTCGATTTTTCCCGAAGCAGATAATCGATCGCATCCGCCGTCGTCACCTTCTCTTGCTTTTCGAGAAAGGCTTCGCGCACGCCCGCACTTTGCAGCACGCCATCCCAGTCCTCATCGCCGCTGCCGCTGCGCGTCAATGAAACGCGCAGGCCCGCATCGATCAGCCGGGCGATGTTTTCAGCGCGCTCGATGTACCGGAACATCCAGTAGAGCCCGTTTGCCGTTCTGCCCAGCATGGCTTAATCCTCCAGTACCCAGGTATCCTTGGTGCCGCCGCCCTGGCTGGAATTGACCACCAGCGAGCCCTTTTTCAGCGCCACGCGGGTCAGGCCGCCGGGAATGATCTGCACCTTGTCCGAGACGAGTACGTAGGGGCGCAGATCGACATGGCGCGGCGCGATGCCGTTCTTTACCATGATCGGCACGGTGGAGAGCGACAGCGTCGGCTGCGCGATGTAATTCGAGGGGCGCGCCCGCAGCTTATCGGCAAACAGCGCGCGTTCGCGTTTCGTCGCCGTGGGGCCGACCAGCATGCCGTAACCGCCCGAACCGTGGACTTCCTTGACAACCAGTTCGGCGAGGTTGTCGAGCACATATTTCAGGCTGTCGGGCTCGGAACAGCGCCAGGTCGGCACGTTTTCCAGGAGCGGCTTGCGGCCGGTATAGAACTCGACGATCTCGGGCATGTAGGAATAGATTGCCTTGTCGTCGGAAATACCGGTGCCGGGAGCATTGGCGATGGTGATGTTGCCGGCGCGGTAGACATCCATAATGCCGGGCACGCCGAGCGCCGAGTCCGGCCGGAAGGTCAGCGGATCGAGGAAGTCGTCGTCGACGCGGCGGTAGAGAACGTCGATTGCCTCATAACCACGCGTCGTGCGCATCTTGACCTTGCCGTCCATGACACGCAGGTCGGATCCTTCCACCAGTTCCACGCCCATCATGTCGGCGAGGAAGGAATGTTCGTAATAGGCGGAATTGTAGATGCCGGGGGTCAGCACCGCGACGCGCGGCTTGCCGGTGCAGCCGGGCGGGGCGAGCGAGGCGAGCGACTGGCGCAGCAGATAGGGGTAATCCTCCACCCGGCGCACGCGGTTTTCATGGAAGAGTTCCGGGAACATCTGCATCATCGTCTCGCGGTTTTCCAGCATGTAGCTGACACCGGAAGGCGTGCGGGCATTGTCTTCCAGAACGTAGAACTGGTCTTCGCCGGTGCGGACGATATCAGTGCCGACAATATGGGTGTAGACACCGCCGGGCGGGGTAAAGCCGATCATTTCCGGCAGGAAGGCTTCGTTCTTCTCGATGATTTCGCGGGGAATGCGCCCGGCGCGGATGATTTCCTGCTTGTGATAGATATCGTCGAGGAAAGCATTGAGGGCGAGAACGCGCTGTTCGATGCCCTGGGCCAGTTTGCGCCACTCGCGGCCGGAGATGATGCGCGGGATTATATCGAAGGGGATCAGTTTTTCTGAACTGTCGGCATGGCCATAGACTGCGAAAGTAATACCGGTTTTTCGAAAGATGTTTTCCGCGTCTTTTGATTTCTGGATCAGGTGCGCCCTGTCCTGTCGGCTGTACCACTCGTTATAGTTTTCATATGGGCTTCGCGGCGTGTCGTCCGCATTTATCATTTCGTCAAATGCCAACTTCGATGTCCCCTTTTTTGCCATTTGAATACAACGAGAAATGCAATGCAAGAACTATGCAGGCCTCCACAAGAAGATTTTTTGTCGCCTTAGGGTTTTAAAAAAGAAGCGTTTTTTGGGTTTCAGCCTATAAATGCGGCATTGGCAAATTGGTTGCGTGGGGATGAGGCGCGTATCGGTGTGACGGTGCTGTGTGCGTCGTGGGCGAATGCATAAATTTTAGTCAGTCGCTTTCGATTGATGAATATCGGGCGTCGCATCAGAAAATCTGAAAGATGCGATCACGAAAACGCCTTTGACCTTTCGTCGGGATGCGGATACCGCCTTGCTGAATATCCGGTTCGATCCTTCGCCGGTTAGCGTGAAGCCGCAGAAATATCAATTCGCCGCCTTTCCCGCACCGTGTCCGGTTACGGGCATCGTGCGGCACAGGGGATGTTCCCATGTCGCTCGACCGTCTGGCTCCGGCCATCTTCGTCTTTCTCTGGTCGACCGGCTGGGTCACCGCCAAATATGCGGTCTATTATACCGGGCCGCTCACCTTTCTCTGCCTGCGCTATCTTCTGGCGGGAGCGCTGCTGTGGGCGATCTGCCGCGTTTCCTCCATTCAGTGGCCTCAGCGACGCGTCGATCTCTTCCGGGCGATCATGTCCGGCGTCTTCCTCCACGGTCTTTATCTCGGCATGATCTGGTGGGCGATAGGGCAGGGCGTGCCGGCCGCGATCGGCGGCATCATCGCCGGTCTGCAGCCGCTGATGACGGCGGTCGCCGCCCGTTTCATGATTGGCGAGAGAATTTCGCCGCTGCAGCGCGCCGGTCTCCTGCTCGGCTTTGCGGGCATCGCCATTGCCGTGCTGCCGAAGGTCATGGCCACCGGTGCTGTCGGCCTGTCGGTGCCGCTCTACGCCGTGGCGGTGAATGTGCTGGGCATGACTTCGGTCACCTACGGCACGCTCTACCAGAAGAAATATGTCCATGGCGGAAACATCATGGCGGTGGCCACGCTGCAATATGTCGGTGCGTTGCTGGTGACTGTTCCTTTCGCGCTTCTGCTGGAGGACGGGCATGTGGACTGGAGCCTCGGCCTTGCCGCCACGCTCGCCTGGTCCGTGGGTGCGATCTCCATCGGGGCCGTGGCGTTGCTTCTTTATCTGATCCGGCGCGGGCAGGTCTCGCGGGCCGCCTCGCTGATCTATCTCGTGCCGCCGCTTGCCGCCGTGGAAGCCGCGCTGCTTTTCGGCGAAACGCTGACACCCGCCATGATTGCCGGCACCGTTCTGGCGGTAACGGGGGTTTATCTCGCCAATCGCAAGCCTGCCGCAGCGGTTGCGACGCGTTAATTGCTGCAACCTCATATTAGGGGTTTGTTAACCATAAAATTATACCTCTCGTTAATCCAAAGATTGGCGGGGGTTACATGTCTATTTCACGTCGTGGTGTTCTGTTCGGATTGCCGTTGTTTCTGGCTGGCTGCGCGAATACCGGTATTGGCCAGCAGAGGCTGAATTATGCGGCAAAGCCGGAGGAGAAATTCCCGCTTCCCGCCATGCATCTCGACAAGGTCAAGCCGGAGCTTCGCCGGCAGGAAGTCAGCTACGACACCAGACACCCGGCCGGAACGGTTGTGGTGGATACGCCGGCGCGGCGGCTTTATTACGTTATGGGCGATGGCCGCGCCATGCGTTATGGCGTCGGTGTCGGCCGGCAGGGTCTTGCGCTGAAGGGCGATGCCTATATCGGCCGCAAGGCGGAATGGCCGTCCTGGACGCCGACAGCGAACATGATGCGCCGCGATCCGCGCAATCTGAAATTCGCCGGCGGTATGGCGGGCGGCCCGAATAATCCGCTCGGCGCACGCGCGCTCTATCTCTATCGCGGCGGCAACGACACCATGTTCCGTCTGCACGGCACCAACCAGCCGCAATCCATCGGCCACGCCATGTCGAGCGGCTGCATCCGCATGCTGAACCACGACATCATCGATCTTTACAGCCGCGTGCCGGTGGGTTCGAAGGTCGTCGTCTTGCAGGCGTGAGGAAGAGGCGGATTTTTCCGTCTTTGCCACACCGGAAAATACCTGTATCCTTGGGTTGATTTTTTCGGCAGAAGGTCAATTTTGCGCTTGAAAATCAACCATGTGTAGCATGCCTCCCTTTCTGTATTTAAGGGAGTTCTGCTATATCGGAAACGTGATTTCCGGTGTTAGAGACGTGTATCCATTAAGGATTAAATGCACTGTATCGAGCGCGGCACCACTTCAACGGGGACACATGACCATGGCAACTTTCGACACACTCTCCCGCTATCGCCCGCAGGCGCTCGGGGCGCTGCGCATCATGACGGCGCTGCTTTTCATTTCGCATGGAACGCAGAAGCTGTTCGGTTTTCCGGCATCGCAGATGGAAGGCTCCCTGCCGACAATGCTGCTCGTGGCGGCGCTTCTGGAATTCGTCGGCGGCGTTCTCGTGCTGATCGGCCTGTTCACGCGTCCGGTCGCCTTTATCCTGTCCGGTCAGATGGCCGTTGCCTATTTCATCGCGCATGGACCGAAGAGCTTCTTCCCGGCCCTGAACGGTGGCGACGCCGCCATTCTGTTCTGCTTCATCTTCCTCTATCTGTTCGTTGCCGGTCCAGGCGCTTTCTCTGTGGACGAGCGCCGCGCCTGATTGGCCGAGATGGTCACTGATCTTTATCGAGGCCCCGCATGGCTGGAACCATGCAGGGCCTTGTGTCTTGAAGTGGCGGAAACTTCGGCCATCGCCGAAGCATTGGCGCGTGTTTTCGGTTAGCAACGGTTCATCCTGAATGACGTTGGAAGATCGATCCGTGACCCCTCAGAACACCATAGCCCGTGAATTGCTGTTTCTCGCCTTGCTGTCCACGCTGTGGGCCGCATCCTATACTTTCATCAAGATCGGGGTGGAGACGATACCGCCGATCACCTTCATCGCGTCGCGTACGATGATAGCCGGTCTGCTGCTTTTTGCGGTGATCCGCGTGCGCGGGCTACGTCTGCCCACGGATTTGGCGACGTGGCGGCTGTTTTTCATTCAGGCCTGCATTAACAGCGTTCTGCCCTTCACGTTGATCGCCTGGGCGGAACAGAGCATCGATGCCGGACTTGCCGTCATTCTCAATGCAACGACGCCGATCTTCACCTTTCTTCTCACCGCGCTGGTCATCCGGCACGAGGCGGTCAGCGGGCGCAAGCTGTTCGGCACCATTGCCGGCATGACGGGCGTTTGCCTCATCATCGGTATGGAAGCACTTGATGGAGCGGGCGAGGCGATATGGAGTCAGCTCGCCGTGCTGACGGCGGCGTTTTCCTATGCCTGCGCGGCCATTTTCAGTAAAAATTTCAAAGGGCTCGATCCGATCATGCCGGCCGCCGGCTCGCTCATCTGCGGTGCTGTCCTGCTGTTGCCCGTGAGCCTGATCGTTGACCGGCCCTGGACATTGTCACCTTCGGCGGCTTCACTGATGGCACTTGTGAGCCTCAGCGTCTTTTCCACCGCGCTTGCCTTCATGATCTATTTCCGGCTGATGCAGACGCTGGGCTCCGTCGGCACCACGTCTCAGGCCTATCTCCGGGTGCCTGTTGGCGTCGCCATCGGCATGGCATTTCTGGGGGAGGTGCCGACATCGGCCATGTTGGTGGGGCTTGTCTGCGTGATCGTCGGCGTGCTGGCGATGACCTTGCCGTCCCGGCGTCGATCCGCGGTTGAGGGCGGGTGACAGCAAAGAAAAGCCCCGCTGGCCGGCTGTGGCTGCGGGGCTTGATTATTGGCGAGCGCGTGCCGCTTGTTTCTTCTCCACGAGGGGGAGAAGTCCGCGGCAGCGGGATGAGGGGGCGCCCTTGCCGGATTTCGGAGAGTTTGCCCCCTCATCCGGCCCTTCGGGCCACCTTCTCCCCGGCGGGGAGAAGAAAAAGGCCGCGGTGCCCTCAATCCATTTAGATGGTCTTAACGGTTGCGGCCGCGATTGCCGTTGCCGGAAGCGCGCTTTTCCTGGCCGTTGCCGCCAGCAGGGGCGTGGCGGTTGGCGCCGCTGCCGCCGGGCTTGCGGGCCGGGCGGCGGTGCTTGCGCGGGCCGGCCGGGCGGCCTGCATCGCCTTCTGCCTGCTTCACGCGCTTGAAGTCGGAGGTGACTTCCAGATCGTTGTCGGCATCGCGCGGCGCATGGTGGCGTGACGGGCGGGATTCGCCGTTGTGACGTCCGCCTTCACGCGGGCCGCGCTGCTGGCCGCCATTGTTGTTGCGGCCGCCACGGTTGTTGTTGGGGCGCGTCGGGCTGGCAAGCACGGATGGGCGTTCACCCGAGGCAACCGGAATATCGATCTTCATCAGCTTTTCGATGTCGTGCAGCAGGCGGGTTTCGTCCGGTGCGCAGAAAGCGATGGCGATGCCGTCACGGCCGGCGCGGGCGGTACGGCCGATGCGGTGAACATAGGCGTCAGGCACTTCCGGCAGGTCGTAGTTGAAGACGTGCGTCACAGCCGGAATGTCGATGCCGCGGGCGGCAACGTCGGTTGCAACCAGAACCTTGATATCACCGTCCTTGAAGCCCTTCAGTGCCCGCTCACGCTGGCCCTGGCTCTTGTTGCCATGGATGGAAGCGACCTTGAAGCCGATATGTTCGAGATGCTTGTAGAGCTTTTCCGCGCCATGCTTGGTGCGCAGGAAAACGATGGCGCGGCCATCCGGGTTTTCGTTCAGCGACTTTTTCAGGAGATCGGTCTTGTCGTTCTTGCCGGCAACGAAATGCACATATTGCTCGACCTTGTCGGCAGCCTTGCCCGGAGGCGTGACTTCGACCTTGACCGGATCGGTCAGGTAGCTGTGCGACAGATCGGCAATCGCCTTCGGCATGGTGGCCGAAAACAAAAGCGTCTGGCGCTTGGCCGGAACCATTCTGGAAATCTTGCGCAGATCGTGGATGAAGCCGAGATCGAGCATCTGGTCCGCTTCATCGAGCACAAGATAGGTGACCTTGGAGAGCGAGATGGCGTTGCGGGCGATGAGGTCCAGCAGACGGCCGGGGGTGGCCACCAGAATGTCCGTGCCCTTTTCGAGCTGGAGCTGCTGCTTGTTGATCGATGCGCCACCGACAACCTGGTTGATGCGCAACGGCGTCTTCTTCACGAAGGAGCGCAGGTTTTCGCCGATCTGGTTCACCAGTTCGCGCGTCGGGGCGAGGATGAGGGTGCGGCAGGTGCGGTTTGCCGGGCGGTCGGCCTGCTTCATCAGCGTTTCGATGATCGGCAGGCCGAAAGCGGCGGTCTTGCCGGTGCCGGTCTGTGCGAGGCCGATCAGGTCACGGCCTTCAAGCAGCAGCGGAATGGCCTTTGCCTGAATAGGGGTGGGAGCGGTATAGCCAAGCTGGGTAACGCTGGCCACGATCTTTTCGGAGAGGCCGAGTTCGCTAAAACTGGTCAATATAATGCCTTTCGGGGCGCCAAAAACCAGTCGTCCGGAACAGTGCAGCTGTCCGGCGGTTTCGGCGTCAAGAACCCCGCGTGAATTGGGAACTTGTGGGTTGGAATAACTTTCTGCGCATCAGTGCGGCACATGCCGTCTTCTGTATTCTCTGCGCTTTTCCTTCATGCGTGCCGGATACCTTAAGGGTGTTTTCCGGTCATACGCTGCAGCTCACGCGGCTGCCGAAGGTGAAAGCTTGACGGGGATGTGGGCGTTTTGCGCATCAAAGTCAAGCGATAGTTTTGTAACATGGCCGCAGGCGGGCGCATGGCAGCCATGCGCATCGGTGGCCGGCGATTGCCGCAACGACGCAGGTGATGCCGAAGAATTATGGTTAAAAAGGGGTAACGGCACCCTCGAATACATAGCAAAGATCGATTTTCTCACATAACGTTTTCTGAGACGGCGTCCGGAAATATTTGATTCGACAGGAATGGACTGCAAGATGTGGAGTATCGATTGACCGAAGGCTGCGGGTTGCTGGAAAAGGCTTGCAGGGCTGTTGCCGCCCTCGACCTGCCCGCGTGCATCAAGGACAGCGAGCTGCGCTATGTCGTGGTCAATGCCGCCTATGCCCGGGTCATGGGGCGAGAGCCTTCAGCATTTGAAGGTCATACCACTCTTTCCCTCTCCGCCGACATTCGCGATGCAGAGCGGGAGGATCGTGAGCGCCGTTCGCTGGTCTTTGCGACCGACGAGACGATAGCCTGTCATGCCCCGACCGGCGTGGAATCGTCCCTGCTTCGCTGCGAACGCTTCGTCGGCGAAGACGGCAATCTTTTCCTGTTCGAAATGTTCGAGGAGACGCCGTCGGCTGTTTCGCGCAAGTCCGCGGCCGTGGGCGGTGCGTCGGATATTTTGTTCAGCAGCGGCGTCATGGATTTCATCGATGCTGGCATCGTCGTTTATGACCGGGATAATCGGCTGGTCTATTGTAACGCGCGATTCGCAGAGTTTTACGGTGATCTCGACATCGAGCTGAAACCCGGCATCCGGCTCGAAGCATTGATGAAAACGCTCTATTTTTCGAGCGGATATCGTTTTCTGGAAAGTGACGCGCCGTCTTTCGATGACTGGATGCAGAAGCAGCTGCGCGATTTTTCCCTCCCCTATCTCGAAAGGGTCGAGCAGTTTGCCGACGGCCGCTGGGTGCGTATGATCAACAAGCGGCTGGAAAACGGCATGCTTGTCGGGCTCAGGGTAGATGTGACCGAGTTCAAGGCGCATGAGACTCTTCTGAGCACACAAATCCGCGAGACATGGCTGCTGCGTGCTGCGCTTGAACAATTGCCGGTCGGCGTGTTCCTGAGGGATCAGGACAGGCGGCTGACCTACGCCAATGCCGCCTACGATACATTCCTCGGCGGTAATCTCGCCGACTATATGGGCAAGACCGAATCCGAAATGTTCCCGCAGAACGGCTCCCAGTTCCAGCAGGAAAACGAACGGATTTTGCAGACCGGAGAGGCGCTCGAACGCACGGGAAACATGCCTCAGCGCAACGGACAGGCCATTCCCGTCATCACCCGGCTCGGCCGGGTTGCGACGCCGGATGACGAATATTATCTGGTGGGTTCCGTTACCGATGTCAGCCTTTTGCAGGAGCGGGAAAAGGCGCTGATCGCCGCCCAGGCCGAAGCCGAGAAGCTGCACCGCCAGCTTGAAGCGGTTCTTCATGCCCTGCCGGTGGGCGTGCTGCTGCTCGACGCCGATCTCGTCATCGAATATGTCAATCCGTTCTTTTATGAGGTCTGGGGAGAGATCGGCGGCGAAAAGTCGCTTGTCGGCAAAAGTTATCGCGAATTCATGGAGATGAATTTCGACAGCGGCCTTTATGACTATGGCGACAGGCCTTTCGATGAGGTCTATGGCGAGCGGGTGCAGCGGCTTTTAAAGGAGGAGGTCTTTGCGCCCCGTGAGGTGCGAAGCAAAAGCGGCAAGGTCACGGTCATTTCGAAAACCCGGCTCGAAGGCGGGAAAATTCTCAGCACCTATGCCGATGTCACCGATGTGCGTATGCGCGATGTAGAGATCAGCAAGGCGAAGGCGGAACTGGAACGCGTCGGCGAATATATGCAGGGAGCCACGCGGGCCATGGCGCAGGGGCTGGTGCTGGTCGAACAGGGCACGATCATCATGTCCAACGAGGCGATGGCGCGCATGTTCGACGTGCCGCCGCATCTCCTGGAAAAGGGCTGCAACTGGTCGGGTTTCTTCGCCCATTGCGCCGGCCGTGGCGATTTCGGCACGGCCGAGGAGGCTGCCGAGACGCTGCGCGCCTGGAGGGAGAATATCGCCGCCAACCGGCCGTTTTCCTGGCTCATCAATGTCGCCGGAAAGAGCTGGCTCAATCTGGAAGCCACCAACAGTTCCGGCAATTACTGGCTCATCATCGTCACCGATGTGACCGAGATGAAGCTGCGTGAAGAGGAATTGCAGCGGCTTCTGTCACGCGCGGAAGCGGCGGATCGGGCCAAATCGGAATTCCTGGCCAATATGAGCCATGAAATCCGCACGCCCATGAATGGCGTTCTCGGCATGGCGGAGCTTCTGGCCAAATCCAATCTCGATACGCGGCAGAAAACCTTTACCGATATCATTGTCAAATCCGGCAATGCGCTTCTGACGATCATCAACGACATTCTCGATTTCTCGAAGATCGAGGCCGGGCAGATGAGGCTGCGCAGCGTGCCCTTCGATCCGGCGGAGGCGGTCGAGGATGTGGTGTCGCTGCTGTCCTCGGCGGCGCTTGAAAAGGACATCGAGCTGATCGTCCGGATCGATGCTTCTGTCTTCGGCAAGGTTATCGGCGATGCCGGCCGCTTTCGGCAGATCGTCACCAATATCGTTGGAAACGCGGTCAAGTTCACCGAAATAGGGCATGTGCTGGTCGAGCTTTCGGCGCGTTCGGCGGAAGCTTCCGAGGCCATCCTGTCGCTGCGCGTCGAAGACAGCGGGATCGGCATTCCGGCCGACAAGCTTGAAACCATCTTCGACAAGTTCAGCCAGGTTGACGGCTCCGCCACGCGCCGGCACGAGGGAACCGGGCTGGGGCTGGCGATCACGGTCGGGCTCGTCGGTTTGTTCGATGGCGCGATCAATGTCGTCAGCGACGTTGGAAAGGGATCGACTTTCGAGGTCAATATTCCGTTTCAGGTGACCGAGAGACAGCGCGACCTCCCGCTTCTTTCCGTGGCGATCGACGATATTCGCGTGCTCGTCATTGACGATAACGACGTCAATCGCCGTATTTTGACGGAGCAGTTGAGAAGCTGGGGCATAGACGGCCACGCGGTGAGTGACGGACCTACTGGCATTGCGGTGCTGGAGGAGGCGGTGGCACTTGGATTTGCCATTGACGCCGTCATTCTCGATTATCACATGCCCGTCATGAACGGGCTGGATGTGGTGGAGCGGATCCGTGCGGATGCGCGTTTTGACGATATCGCCATTGTTTTCCTGACCTCCATGGATGTCGTCGGTGACGAGACGCTGTTCACCGATCTCAACGTGCAGGCGCATCTGATGAAGCCGGCGCGGGCGCGGCTGCTCCGTTCCACCCTGTTCGATGTGGTGCGGGATGTGCGGCTGAAACGCGCTCGCCAAGCTCCGGCGCTGCTTGAGGCAGGCCGCGATGAGCGCGCCGTCCGGCCGGAAAACGGCCCCGTGGTGAGGAAACAGCGGGCTGACACAGCCACGGCAGTGCCTTTATGGCATCGGTCCAATCTGGTCGATGTGCTGGTGGCGGAAGACAATGACGTCAACCAGATAGTCTTCACCCAGATATTGCAGCAGGCGGGTCTGCGCTTTCTGATTGTCGGCAATGGCAAGAAAGCCGTGCAGGCGTGGCAGGAGAATAATCCCGCTCTCATCCTGATGGATGTCTCGATGCCGGTCATGAACGGGCATCAGGCGACGCAGGCCATACGCGCCGCGGAACGGACCGCCGCCGACGGCCGACATGTGCCGATCATCGGCGTAACCGCCCATACGCAGGAGGCGGACCGTGAACTATGCCTGGAGGCGGGCATGGATGACTATCTGTCGAAGCCCATTAGCCCCGAAACGCTGGAAGACAAGATCGCGCAATGGCTGGGCGAAAACATGTCGCGCCGCGATGCGCCGCGCGTCTGACTTTTCGACCAGACCAGTGCTGTGCTGGCGTCAGCCAAATGGTTTGATGCCGCAGAGCATCTCCCGCTTTCCGGCAAATCCTTTCCGACGCTCCAGCTCAAAACCGGCGGCGATGAGGTTGCGGCGCACGAAGCCGGCGGCGGCATAGGTGGCGAATGTGCCGTCCGGCGCCGTCTTTGCGAAAAGCGCCTGCATGATCTCCAGCGACCACATGTCCGGATTGCGCGCGGGTGCGAAGCCATCGAGAAACCAGGCGTCGAAACTTTCCTCGCTTGCGGAAATGCCGGCGAGCGCCTCGCCGCAAACCACTGTCAGGCGCGTTTCGTCATCGAGCTGGATTTCGACCCGCCCTTTCGGCTCGGCGGGCCAGAGGGCGGTGAGCGCCTTGCGTTCGGCATCCACTTCCGGCCAACGGGAAAGCGCCCGGTCGATTTCCTCCGCCTTCATCGGGTAGAGTTCGAAGGAGATGAAATGCAGGCTGGAGCGGCCGTTGCGCATCTCTTTCCGCATCTCTTTCCATTGGCGCCATGTCTCGCAGAGGTTAAGCCCGGTGCCGAAGCCCAGTTCGCCAATGCGGAAGACGCCCTCGCGTTCGAGCCAGCGCTCCGGCAGTCCGTTTCCGGAGAGGAAGACATGGCCGCATTCCAGCCGGCCATCCGTCTGGCAATAAAAATGGTCGTCAAAGGCCAGTGAATAGGGCATATCCCCTCCACGCCAGTCGAGCGCGGTTGGGGCTTCCCCGACCGATGAACCGGCCGCTGCGCCGGTCTCGGTGATATTTTTGTTGGAATGTTTCATGGCTAAAGCCGATAATCCCGCTTTCGAACAGGGTCAATCTCCAAGATTGCCGGCTTCCGTGCCGCTCCTCATCGTCGGCGGCGGCATCATGGGGCTGTGGGCCGCCGTTAAGGCGGAACGGCTCGGCATCGAGACATTGCTGGTGGAGGCGGATCGCACCGGCGGCGGCGCCAGCGGCGGGCTGCTGGGCGCGTTGATGCCGCACATGCCGGACCGCTGGTCGGACAAGAAGCAGTTCCAATTCGACGCCCTTGTTGCGCTTGAACAAGAGATTGCCGGGCTGGAGGCGGAAACCGGGCTTTCCGCCGGCTACCGCCGCTCCGGCCGGATCATTCCGCTGCCGAAGCCGCATCTGCGCGCCATTGCCGAACGGCACGAACGGGATGCGCTGGAGAACTGGGTTTCGGGTGAGCGCCGGTTCCATTGGCATGTCGGCGACAGCCCTTCGGTCGCGGGCTGGGTGGATGATGCGGCGGGTGAGGCGGGTTTCGTGTTCGATACGCTGGCGGCGCGGGTTTCGCCGCGTGCGCTGATCGCCCTTCTTTCGGCTTTTCTCGGTAAGGCGCGGCATGTGCGGCTGGCGGAAGGTCGCCGCGTTCTTTTGCTCGATGCGGATGCCGGGCGGGCGGTGCTGTCGTCGGGCGAGGAGGTTTCTTTCGGTCAAGTGATTGTTGCCAGCGGCCATGATTCCTTTCCTCTGATCCGCGATGCTCTCGGTCTGGAGGCTGGCGTGACGCTCGGGCAGGCGGTGAAGGGGCAGGCGGCGCTTCTCGATGCGGCGGCCGACGCGGCGATGCCGGTCGTGTTCCTGAACGGACTTTATATCGTGCCGCATGAAGACGGCACAGTCGCAATCGGCAGTACCAGCGAAGATTGTTTTTCCGATCCCTTAAATACCGATGAAAAGCTCGAAAAACTGCTTGCGGATGCGTCAGCCGTTGTTCCCTCGCTTGTCCGCGCGCCGGTGCTGGAACGCTGGGCGGGGCTGCGCCCGAAAGCGGTGGGGAGGGACCCGATGGTGGGCGCGATCCCCGGCCATCCGAGGCTCGTTGCGCTGACCGGCGGCTTCAAGGTCAGCTTCGGGCTGGCGCATTTTCTTGCCGATGCGGCGTTGCAAACCGTGTGCGGTCACACGCCTGTCATCCCCTCGGGCTTTCACCTTCAACAACATGTGAGTATTGCCGTCGCGGCTTTTAGAAAGTTCTGACCAGGCCGCCCACGTCGTTAATCTGTCACGCAAATCACTTATTTGCTGGCCTGCAAAGAGGCCGGTTTGTCCGCATTTGCGGCGAGGTGACAGCGCATGCGATACGCCATTCATTTCACGCCTTCCCCCAATGACCCCCTGACGCAGGCGGCGGCCGCGTGGTTGGGGCGCGATGTCTATTCAGGTCAGGCCGTGGAACCTCCCGGCACGATCGACCTCGGCATGCAGGAGATTTCCTACCATACGGCCCTGCCGCGCCGGTATGGTTTCCATGGCACGATCAAGGCTCCCTTCCGCCTTGCCGAAGGCCATTCCGAGGCCGCGCTTTTGCGCGACCTGATGTATTTCTCCGGCAAGCATGAGCCCTTCATGCTGCCGCAACTTGTGGTGGCGAGACAGGAGAATGTCTTCAGTCTCGTTCCCGAGCGTCCCTGTGAAGTGCTGCATTTTTTCGCCGCCCGCGTGGTGCAGGAATTCGACCGTTATCGTGCGCCGCTCTCCGACGCGGAAATCGAGCGCGCGGATCCGGACCGGCTTTCGGCCTCGCAGCTCACCAATCTGCATCGCTGGGGCAGTCCGCATGTGATGGACGAGTTCCGGTTTCAGATGTCGCTGACGGGCGGTGTGGAGGCTTCCAGCAGCCAGAGGATAGAGCGGGCCGTACGTAAGGTCTTCGAGCCGCTACTGACCCGGTCGCTGCAATTCTCCAGCCTTGCGCTATTCATTGAGGACGAACCGGGCGCGCCTTTCCGGGTGCACTCGCTTCATCCCATGGGCCGTGTTTCCGCCCGGAAAATTGCCTGAAGACCACGTTGTCGCAATCGTATACAAAAAAGCATCGGAATGTCGGCAAAATTGATCTCGACATTCCGGAAGCGGATGCTACCGTTCGGATATCGCATATCTGAAGCGTATGTTGTGCCCGTTGGGGGTCATCGCGCTTCGGAGATCTGTTTTATGTCTCCCAAAATCGGTTTCCGCCTTGGGAGAGATGGTCTGGGTGGCTGAATGATTTCCGAGAATTACTCCCGCAATCTGGTGGGCTATGGCCGCAATGTTCCGGATCCGAAATGGCCGGGCGGCGCACGCATCGCCGTGCAATTCGTCATCAACTACGAGGAGGGCGGCGAAAGCTGCATTCTCGACAATGACAAGGCGTCGGAATCGCTGCTGTCGGAAATCGTCGGCGCGCAGCCGTGGCCGGGCCAGCGCAACCTCAACATGGAATCGATCTACGAATATGGCTCGCGTGCCGGTTTCTGGCGGCTGTGGCGCATGTTCACCGGGCTTGGCGTCACCACCACCGTTTACGGTGTGACCGCCGCCATGGCCCGTAACCCCGAGGCCGTAGCGGCGATGAAGGAAGCGGGATGGGAAATCGCCAGCCATGGTTATCGCTGGCTGGAATATAAGGATTTTTCCGAAGAGGAAGAGCGCAAACATATAGTCGAAGCCGTGCGTCTGCACACGGAAGTGACGGGCGAGCGTCCTTACGGCATGTATCAGGGTAAGCCTTCCGACAATACGCTGCGCCTTGTCATGGAAGAGGGCGGTTTCCTTTATTCGTCGGATTCCTATGCCGACGATCTACCCTATTGGGTGAAAGGTCCGAAGGACGAGCCTTTTCTGATCATTCCCTATACGCTCGAAACCAACGATATGCGGTTCGCCACGCCGCAGGGCTTCAATTCCGGCGACCAGTTCTTCACCTATCTGAAGGACGCGTTCGACGTGCTTTATCAGGAGGGCGTCGAAGGCGCGCCAAAGATGATGAGCGTCGGCCTGCATTGCCGTCTTGTCGGCCGTCCCGGGCGTGCGGCGGCACTTCGCCGTTTCATCGAATACGTGCTTAGCCACGAGAAAGTGTGGATCCCGCAGCGCATCGAGATCGCCCGTCACTGGCATGAACATCACAGGCCGGAGGTGCTTTGATGGTGACGCGTGAAGAATTTGTCAGCCGTTTCGGGGGCGTGTTCGAACATTCGCCCTTCATAGCCGAACGGGCCTATGACGCCGGCGGAGCGGGTTTGGAACTGACGGCGAAGGCTGTTCACGCCGTGCTTAGCGCGCAGTTTCGCGCCGCTTCCGAGGCGGAAAGGCTCGGCGTATTGCGGGCGCATCCCGATCTTGCCGGCAAGCTGGCGATTGCGGGCGAGTTGACGGCCGACAGCCGCAACGAGCAGGCCGGTGCGGGGCTGGACCGGCTTACCCCCGAAGAGCACGCCCGTTTTACCGCGTTAAACGGTGCCTATACCGAAAAATTCGGCTTTCCCTTCATCATCGCGGTCAAGGGGCTGAACCGGCACGATATTCTTTCCGCCTTCGAGACGCGCATCGGCAACGGTGCAGCCGAAGAATTTGAGACGGCGACGGCGCAGGTGGAAAAGATCGCCTGGCTGCGCCTTTCCTCGATGCTGCCGGAAGGCTGAATTGGCGAGCGGTAGCCGTTCTGCTAGAATCGCGCCGTCTGGAGATGAAGATCATGAGACCTTCCGAGGTGCTGGAAAAGAACAGGGAAGCGATCCGCGAAGCGACGAAACGCTTCAACGCGGCGAACCCGCGCGTGTTCGGCTCCGTCGCCCGTGGTGAGGACCGGCCGGACAGCGATCTCGATATTCTGGTGGATGCGCTGCCGGGCACGACGCTGTTTGATCTCGGGGGGTTGCTGGAGGAATTGAAGGCGCTGCTTGGTGTGGAGGTCGACGTCGTCACCTCAGGCGGCCTGCATTCGGACATACGGGCGCGGGTTCTGAAGGAAGCCAAAGCGGTATGAGTACGGATCGGCTTCTGCTCTATCTGAAGGAGATGGATGTTGCCGCCTCCAGAATAGGTGATTTCGTTCACGATATGGATGAGGCCGCTTTTTCTTCCGACACGCGGACGCAGATGGCGGTCATGATGGGTCTTGCCCTGATTGGCGAGGCGGTCGCCAAGCTGGATAAGCAATACCCCGCGTTTTTACAGCAGCATCCGGAGATCCCCTGGATCAAAATGAAGGGTATGCGCAATCTAATCGTGCATGATTATTTCCGGGCGGAACTCTCGGTCATCTGGAAAACGGTAACGCAGAGCATTCCGGATTTGCAGGCGCGTCTCTCCCTTCTCCGAAACTGGCATGCCCAAGGTGAATGACATTTGACTGATTTTCTCGACATAAAACCTCTCACCAAAGAGGCTTTCGCATCCTTCGGTGATGTGATCGAAACGACACCCTCTTCCATGCGGCATATCAATGGTGGCCAGACCGAGCGGCACCATGCGCTCGCAGCGCCGGAGGCGGCGGGTGAGGGCGCTCGTGTCATCCTCAATATTTTCCGCGGGCAGCCGCGCGCCTTTCCGCATCAAATAGAGATGATGGAACGGCATCCACTCGGCAGCCAGAGTTTTTCGCCGCTCTCCGGCCGGCCTTTCCTCGTGGTTGTCGCCGATGACGATGGCGGCCGGCCCGGCCGGCCGCAGGTGTTTCTGGCGCGGGGCGATCAGGGCGTGAACTATCGCCGCAATGTCTGGCACTATCCGCTGATGCCGTTGCAGGCGGTTTCGGATTTTCTGGTTGCCGACCGCGATGGGCCGGGTAACAATCTGGAAGAGTATTTTTTCGATGAGTCCTTCATGATCGCGGAGCCCAGCCTATGACCGGTTTGACAACCCATGTCCTCGACGCTGCCCACGGCACACCCGCAGAGGGGCTGACGATCGAGCTTTACCGGCTCTCCGATGATCGCCGCGAAAAGGTGAAGACGGTGCAGACCAATAGCGACGGCCGTGTCGATGGGGGGCCGCTGCTTGTCGGCGACAGTTTCAAGGCCGGCGAATACGAGCTGGTTTTCCATGCCGGCGATTATCTGCGCGGCAAGGGCGTGGTGCTGCCGGAGCCGGCCTTTCTCGACATTATCCCGATCCGTTTCGGCATTGCCGACGAGAGCGGCCACTACCACGTGCCGCTTCTGCTTTCGCCCTATAGTTATTCCACCTATCGAGGAAGCTGATTGCCATGATCTTTGCCGCCATTGCCGATATTCACGGAAACTGCGCAGCACTCGAAGCCGTGCTGGAGGATATCGCCCGTCTTGGCATCAAGGACATCGTCAATCTCGGCGATTGTTTCAGCGGCCCGCTGGAAGCGGGCTTTACCGGTGATGTGCTTGTTAGCAACTGGATTCCCGGCATTCGCGGCAATCATGACCGGGAACTGATCGAGCGCGCGCCGGAGGAGATGGGAAGCTGGGAAAGACCGGCGCATGCGCAGCTGAGCGCCGCCCATCTGGATTGGCTGCAAACCTTACCCTTCAGCATGGTGTTCAAGGATGTCGCCTATTGCTGCCATGGCTCGCCACTTGGTGATCTCGACTACTGGCTGGAAACGCTGTCGCCGGAAGGCGTGCTGAAACTGCGGCCGCTTGCCGAAATAGAGGAGCGGGCGGAAGGTATCACCCAGCCGCTGATGCTGTGCGGCCACACGCATATTCCCCGTGCGGTGCAGCTTTCCAACGGCCGGTTGATCGTCAATCCCGGTAGCGTCGGCTGCCCCGGCTGGAAGGACGACACGCCTTTCGATCATCGCGTGGAAGCGGGCCATGCGCTCGCCACCTATGCCGTGCTGGAAGAGACCGGGCGCGGCTGGCAGGTCTATTTCCGAAATATCCGTTACGACAATCTGGCCATGTCGGAAATGGCGAGGGTCAACGGCATTCCCTATCTGGCTGATGCATTGGAGAACGGTTGGCTGAAGCGGTAGGGATCACCCCTCACTGGTCATCACCACGCATGCATAGGACTGCGCCTTGAGCGCCTTGCAGGCGGCAACCGCCGAAGACTGGTCTTCGAAGCCGGTGAACCGGGCGCGGTAAAGCGTTGCCGATCCGCTTTGCACCGCTTCGGTATAGGGAGCGATCCCGGCATGGTTTCTGGCGATGTTGGAGCGGGCATTGGCGAGCAGCGAGCGGGCGGCGGCTTCGCTGTCGGTGGCGGCGATCTGCACTTCCCAGCGGCTGCGCTGGCCGGCGGAGGCCGCAGCGGGTGCCGGCCGCGGAATGGCTGAAACCTGCATCATGTCGGCCACCTGATCGTTTGCTGTGGCGATCTGCATGGCGACCGGATCTGCGCGGCGGCGTTCGGCAAACATGGGCAGCGGCACGGCCGCGGGCGGCAGATCGAAGGTACGGCTGACACTCGCGCTGGCGACGAGCTGTTCGGTATTGCGGCTTCTCGATGCCTGCGGCACGGCCTTGTCGAGAAGGGCGGCCATCTGGGCATCGCGGCTGCGGGCGGTCTTGCCGCCCAACACGACGCCAACGACACGGCGGCCATTATGGTTGACGGCGCTGACGAGGTTGAAACCGGAAGCGTTGGTGTAACCGGTCTTGATGCCGTCCATGCCCTTGTAGCGATACATCAGATTGTTGTGGCCACGGATGCGTTTTCCCCGAAAGCGGAAGGTTTCCATGGCGAAGAGGCGGTATTCCTTGGGAAAGTCACGCTGCAGCGCCAGGCCGAGTTTCGCCATGTCGCGCGCGGTCGTCACCTGCGATTTGCTGGGCAGGCCGGAGGCGTTGCGGAACACCGTTTTCGTCATGCCTAGCTGGCGGGCCTTGCGGGTCATCATTTGGGCAAAGCGCGCCTCCGAGCCGCCGAGATAGTCGCCCATGCCTTCCGCCATGTCGTTGGCGGATTTGACGATCATGCCATAGACGGCCTCGCGCACGGTGAAGGTCTGGCCCTGGCGCACATAGAGCTTCGAGGGGATGACCGACGCGCCGTTCTTTGACATCTTTATCTTCTGGTCCCAGCGCAGTTTCCCGGAATGCAAGGCCTCGAAGGTCATGTAAAGCGTCATCATCTTGGTGAGCGATGCGGGGTGGTTGAGCACATCGGCGTTGCGAGCGGCCAGAACCTTGCCGGTATTGGCGTCCATGATGAAATGGGCATAACCCGCCTGCGCAGGCGACGCCTGCAATGAGAGGATCGCGCAAAAGAAGGCGAGCGCGAAGACCCATGCACCCGCCATTCCCCGTTTGACCGTTCCCGACATAATTCACCCCTTTTGTTCGATCGCCGCGATGGGCGAAGTTTTACTGACACTTTCCGGCAACAAAACCGCTAAAACTTTAGAGATCGCTTTCATGCTTAATTAAGTATGAATTTCAAGCGGACGGGCGGCCCTACAATTTCCTTGAAAAGAAACCAACCATCCGGTATGTTTCGTGTCATGGCAAATGCATACGAACGCAAGAAGCAACCCGAACTCGTGCGCCGCAATCTTCTCGATTGCGCGGCCAGACTTGCTGCTGCACAGGGTGTTGCGGCGCTCTCGGTGCAGGCGGTTGCGGATGCGGCCGGGGTGACGAAAGGCGGGTTGTTCCATCATTTCCCATCCAAGCAGGCGCTGCTGGAAGCGGTCATGGCGGACCTTCTGGCGGCCCTGGACTGTGAAATCGATGACCTCGTCTCACAGGATTGTGAAGCTTTCGGGCGCTTTACGAGGGCCTATGTGAACGCAGTTTTCTCGGATCGGGGCAGGGATTCGGGGAAACAGTGGGCCGCGATTTCGGTTTCCATGGTCGGTGAACCGTCGCTTCGGCGCATGTGGAACAGCTGGATCGAGGGGCGGCTTGCCCGTCATAAGGAAACGGATGATGGGGTGGTACTGGAGCTGGTACGGCTTGCCGCTGACGGCATCTGGTTCGCCGATCTTCTGGCCGATGATGGCAGGGCAGGTGGCGACAGGGTGGCGCTCAAAAAGCGCATGATCGCGCAGACGAAGAAGGATGCAGGGTGATGAATGCAGCTGTCTTGACCTATGGAGCGCTCGTCGCCGCCATCGTCTGCGAAGTCATCGCGACCTCTTTTCTGCAGCAGTCGCAGCAATTTACACGGCTTTTGCCGACGGTGCTGATGGCGCTGTTTTACGGCGCGGCCTTTTATCTGCTGTCATTCACCCTGCGGGCGCTGCCGGTGGGCGTGGCCTATGCCATTTGGAGCGGGCTGGGCATCGTTCTGATTTCCGGGATCGGCTATGTCGTCTTCCGCCAGACGCTGGATACCGCCGCCGTCGTGGGCCTTGGATTTATCGTCACCGGGGTGGTGATCGTGAATGTGTTTTCGAAGACGGTGGGGCACTAGGCCCTCTTGTCCTCATCCTGTGCTTGTCACAGGAATCCAGCCGGCGCGCGTCTGCGCGACGGAAACACTCCTTTCAGCCCAAGGACTTGGGCTGGCTGGATCCCTGTGACAGGCACAGGGATGAGGGAGGCAGCGTAGGGCGGGACTTTATGGCGCATCGGCTCCGAGGCCCTGCCCATCTACTCGACGTCACCATCACGCCAGAATGCTGCGATCCACATCCGTAATCAGCCGCTTGCCGCAAAGCGCCATGCTGACATCCATCTCCTTGCGGATAATCTCCAGCGCCGTGGTTACGCCCCGCTTGCCATCGGCGCCGAGGCCATAGAGGAAGGGCCGGCCGATATAGGCACCTTTGGCGCCGAGCGCGACGGCTTTCAGCACATCCTGGCCGGAGCGGATGCCGCCATCCATATGCACCTCGACCCTGTCGCCGACAGCATCGACGATCTTCGGCAACATGGCGATGGAGGAGTGTGCGCCGTCGAGCTGCCGGCCGCCATGGTTGGAAACGATGATGGCGTCTGCGCCGGTATCGAGGGAGGCGCGGGCGTCTTCTTCATCAAGGATGCCCTTGAGGATCAGTTTGCCCCCCCAACGCTGCTTGATCCATTCGACGTCTTTCCACGACAGGCGCGGATCGAACTGCTCGGCCGTCCAGGAGGAGAGCGAGGAGAGGTCGGAGACATTTTTGGCGTGGCCGACGATGTTGCCGAAGCTGCGCCGCTTGGTGCGCGCCATGTCCAGGCACCATTTGGGCCGCGTGGCCATCTGCCAGATATGTTTCGGGGTGAATTTCGGCGGGGCCGAGAGGCCGTTGCGCAAATCCTTGTGTCTTTGTCCGAGGATTTGCAGGTCGAGCGTCAGCACCAGCGCCGAGCATCCGGCGGCCTTCGCCCGGTCGATCAGATTGTTGACGAAGTCGCGGTCCTTCATCACGTAGAGCTGGAACCAGAAGGGTTTCGAGGTGACGGAAGCGACATCCTCGATGGAGCAGATGCTCATTGTTGACAGCGTGAAGGGTACGCCGAATTCTTCGGCTGCTTTTGCGGCCAGCATTTCGCCATCGGCATGCTGCATGCCGGTGAGGCCGGTGGGGGAGAGTGCGACCGGCATGGATACCTTCTGGCCGACCATTTCGGTGGCCAGCGACCGGTCGGTCATATCCACCAGCACGCGCTGGCGCAGCTTTATCTTCGCGAAATCATCCTCATTGGCGCGGTAGGTGCTTTCCGTCCACGCGCCGCTATCGGCGTAGTCGAAAAACATCTTTGGCACACGGCGCTGCGCCTGCTGTTTCAGGTCCGCTATGGTCAGGATTTTGCCCATGGATAAAGCCTTCACATTTGAATGATTGCTTCGCATAGCATGGATGGCGTGGTGGCGACATTAAAATCGTCGCCGTACTGTTACCAAAATGCGCGCAGGAACAGTTCGCAGCCGAGCAGAAGCAGGCAGATGAGAAACCAGCGCCGGAACGTCGCCGGGCTGACGATGTGGCGAACCTTCTGACCGAGCCACATGCCGGCAAGGGCCGGCATGACGGCCAGCGCGGAAAGTGACAGATGCTCGACGTGAAAGGCATTCTGCGAGGCAAGCCCGGCAGCCAGTGCAAGGGTGGAAACGGTGAAGGAAAGGCCGAGCGCCTGCACGAGATCGTCGCGGTTAAAACCGAGCGACTGGATATAGGGCACGGCGGGCACGACGAAAATTCCGGTGCCGCCGGTCAGAAGGCCCGTCACCAGCCCCATGACGGGCGAGAGTTTTGGTTCCAGCCTTGCCGGAATCGAGACCGGTCTCGCAAGCAGACTATAGGCTGCGTAAACCGCAAGGCACAGGCCGAGCGCCGAGGTGGTCCAGACGCCGGTGCCCGATGTCATGAGCCGGATGCCGATGATGGTGCCAAGCGCGATGGCGATCATCATCGGCCACAGCCGCTTCACAATGGCCCGGAAATCAGGCCCAGCCAGCAATTGCCCGATATTGGTGATGAAGGAGGGCAGGATGAGCAGGCCGGCGGCGACGACCGGCGGCATGAAGAGGCCGAGCACGCCCATGGCGACGG
This sequence comes from Agrobacterium sp. B1(2019), assembly GCF_008274755.1. Taxonomy (NCBI): domain Bacteria; kingdom Pseudomonadati; phylum Pseudomonadota; class Alphaproteobacteria; order Hyphomicrobiales; family Rhizobiaceae; genus Agrobacterium; species Agrobacterium sp. B1(2019). The sequence continues at coordinate 342,267 of NZ_VTPB01000001.1, forward strand.
TGGGCAGTCCCATGCCGGTCACCCCCTTGACGATGCCGGCAACGATGAAGGTCGCGAGGATCATGAGCAGGGTGGTTGTGTCTAAGTCGGGCACGGTCTGCTCCAGAGCGTTTTCGCACTCGGCCGAGATGGCGTCAGGCAATCATGTAGAGCGAGTGGGTGCCACGGGTTTCTTCTCCCCGCCGGGGAGAAGGTCGCGGCAGCGGGATGAGGGGGCAAGCTCTCCGAAATCCGGCGACGTTGCCCCCTCATCCGACCCTTCGGGCCACCTTCTCCCCGGACGGGGAGAAGAAACAAGCGGCAACCGCTTGCTTCAATATGGGCCTGCTTAAACGAGATCGCAGCCGAATGTTTCGGCCCCAGCCGAACTATGCCAGCACGCTCTTCATCGCCCGGCCGGCCACGTAGGTCTCCACCACGGTGCGGTCGTCGCCCATGGTCAGCATCAGGAACAGCTCTTCCGTCAAGCTTTTCACCACTTCCATCTTCAGCGCCATGGCAGGTGTGGAGGAAGCGTTGAGCACCGTGATGTCGGCATCCGTGCCGGCTTCCAGCGTGCCGATGCGGTCGACCATGGAGAGTGCTTCGGCATTGCCGCGCGTCATCAGATACCAGCTTTCCAGCGGGTTGAGGCGCTCGCCCAGCAATTGCTGGATTTTGTAGGCCTCATCCATGGTGCGCAGCATGGAATAGCTCGAGCCGCCGCCGATATCGGTGGCGACAGCGATCCGCACCGGCTTTTCGCGCCGTTGCAGCTTTTTCATCGGGAACAGGCCGGAGCCGATGAAGAGGTTCGAGGTGGGGCAATGCACCGCCACTGCGCCGGTTTCTGACAGCACATCCGCCTCGCGATCGGACAAATGAATGGCGTGGCCGAGCAGAGTCTTGTTGCCCATCAGACCGTAGCGCACATAGATGTCGGTATAGTCCGTCGCTTCCGGGTAAAGCTCGCAGGTATATTTGATCTCGTCCAGATTTTCAGACAGATGCGTCTGGATGAAGAGATCGGGAAATTCCTGCGCCAGCGCCTGGGCCGCTTCCATCTGCTTCGGGGTGGAGGTGATGGCGAAGCGGGGGGTGATGGCGACGTGGTTGCGTCCCTTGCCGTGCCAGTCGGCGATCACTTGCCGGGTCTCGTCGTATGAGGTTTCCGGCGTGTCCAGCAGACCCTGCGGGGCGTTGCGGTCCATCATCACCTTGCCGCCGACCATCAGCATGTTGCGCTTCATCGCTTCCGCGAAAAAGGCGTCGGCGGAGGTCTTGTGTACGGAGCAATAGGCAGCCGCCGTGGTGGTGCCGTGGCGCAGCAGCTCGTCGTAAAAATGCGTGGCGATGCGCTGGGCATGCGCGGTTTCAACGAAACGGCATTCTTCCGGGAAGGTATAGGTGTTCAGCCATTCCAGAAGGTTGGCGGCATAGGAGCCGATGACCTGCATCTGCGGGAAATGCAGGTGCATGTCGATGAGGCCCGGCACGATGAGATGCGGGCGGTGGTCCTTTTCCTCGACGTCTTCCGGTGCCGCCTTGCGAATATCGGCGTATTCGCCAATGGCGGCGATCCTGCCGTTTTCGATCAGCAGGCCGCCGTCTTCGATGTAGAGGTAGCTTTGGGTATCGTCGATCGAGAGCGGCGCGCGGCGGAAGCTCAGCAGGCGGCCACGCAGCAGAACCATGCTCATTCGGTTTTTCCTTCGGCTTTTCCAGCCCCGGAAACCGCACTTTCATACCAGGCGGTCAGCAGCTTGCGCTCATCCGGGGTGATGGCGGTGATGTTGCCGGGAGGCATGGCATGGCTTCGGCCGGCTTGCAAATAGATTTCACGCGCATGGGCGGCGATCTGTTCGTCGGTTTCGAGCTTTACGGATTTCGGCGTGAAGGGCACGCCTTCCCACACCGGTTCGGCCGCATGGCACATGGAACAGCGGCCCTGAACCACATCACGCGCCTTGGTAAAATGGGCGTCGCTGACGAATTGCTGCTGCATCGGCGAAAGCCTCGCTGCCTTCTGCTCTTCTTCGCCGGTCAGCACCTTCGGCACGGTGGAAAGCCACATGATGACGATGAAGATGAGCGCGGTCGCGAGCCAGGTCCATGTCGGCTTGCCCTTGCGGGCATGGGTGGTGTTGAACCAGTGGCGGATGGTGACGCCCATCAGGAAGACGAGTGCTGCGATGATCCAGTTAAACTGCGTGGCAAAGGCCAGCGGATAATGGTTCGACAACATGAAGAAGATAACGGGCAGCGTCAGGTAGTTGTTATGCAATGAGCGCTGTTTGGCGATGCGCCCATATTTCGGGTCCGGCGTGCGCCCGGCAATCAGGTCTGCGACGACGATCTTCTGGTTGGGGATGATGATGAAAAACACATTCGCTGACATGATGGTGGCGGTAAACGCGCCGAGATGCAGGAAGGCGGCGCGGCCGGTGAAAACCTGCGTATAACCCCATGCCATCGCCACCAGCGCGACGTAGAGCACCACCATCAAGCCCCAGGTATTGTTGCCGAGCGGCGATTTGCAGAGGAAATCGTAAAACAGCCAGCCAATGGCAAGCGATGCAAGCGACAGGCCGATGGCCTGGAACTGGGTGAGCGCCAGCACCGAATGATCGATGAGGAAGAGATCGGCGCCGCCATAATAAACGATGCAGAGCATGGCGAAGCCGGAAAGCCAGGTGACGTAGCTTTCCCATTTGAACCATGTCAGGTGCTCGGGCATCTGCGCAGGGGCGACCAGATATTTCTGGATGTGGTAAAAGCCGCCGCCATGCACCTGCCACTCCTCGCCATAGGCGCCTGGCGGCATATCCGGGCGTTTGACCAGCCCGAGATCGAGCGCGATGAAATAAAAGGACGAGCCGATCCAGGCGATGGCGGTGATGACGTGGAGCCAGCGGACGGCAAAGGCCATCCATTCCCACGCAATGGCGTATTCGTACATGCGGTTCCCCTGATCCTTGTGCAGCGCACCTTGCGAGAAATTTGGCCTTTAGGGAAGGGGAAAGCAAAGCTTGGGGCGCGATTGTTCACAATCCGATGCTTTTGTGTCTGCAATATCAGTTTGGCGTAACTTTAACATGGGTTGGCCCGGTAAAGTTGCATTAGCTCATTCCTGTCGCATCGTTTGTGCTTAGCTGGGTAACGCGACTCAGCTATTATCCTTTGTGCAGTCTGCTGATGTGTTAAAATGTAAGGCTGCGGAGTCCTGTGGGGCGTCTTGCCGGAAATCCATTCCGGTTTTATGCGCGACACGCAGGGCTTCCATGACATGTTTCGCTGGCGGTTCTTCCGAAAGCGGGCGCTGCGAACCCTGGGTGGGGGCAGATCAGGGGGCAGGTATCGCAGTTCCCGGCGCCGTTGTGTCCGGGTGAGTGTTGATGTGAAATTTGAATAAAGGGACGCAATGATCTTCCGGCAGCCGCCGTTGTTTTCAACGGAGACCATGCCGATGCGCCTTGTTCTGACGGTCCTCTTCCTATCTCTGGCGTTCAGCGCCACCGCGCTTGCCCATGAATCCCACAAGGGGTTTAAATATGAAAGCTATTGCTGCAATGGCGACGCCGAAACCGGCGACTGCCAGATGATCCCCACGCGCAGTGTTCGTGTCACGCCTGACGGTTACGAGGTCTCGCTCGCGCCCGGCGATCACCGCATGGTAACGCGGCGTCACGTCTTCAACTGGTCACAGCGCGAGGCAAGACGATCCGAAGATGGCGAATATCATCTCTGCCTGTTTCCGGACGAGGATACGCCGCGCTGTTTTTACGCGCCGGACATGGGGTTTTGAGACGGTTGCTGCGGATGGCTTTCTTCGATCCGTTTCAATATCCAGTCGCGAAACAGTTTGATCTTGCGGATGTTCCTGCGGTTTTCGGGGTAGACCAGCCAATAGTTCTTGCCTTCGCTGCTGAGGTGCTCGAAGGGTTGATAAAGTCGACCGAGCGCGATCTCGTCGGCATAGAGTTCCGGGGTGAGCATGGCCACCCCTTGGCTGGCGATCGCGGCGGCGGCTTCGAAGGCCTGCACATTGAGGCGGCTGCGGGGATAACGGTCTAGGCCGGGATTTTCGACGCCGACTTCCTGGAACCATTGGCTCCACCAGATATCGCCGGGATCGATGATGCGCAGGCGCAGCAGGTCTTCCGGTTTGTGCAATCCGCCGATGCTTTCGGCAAGGCTCGGATGCAGCATCGGCGTATAAACGCCGCGCAGCAATTGATGATAGATAAGCCCTTTGCCGTTATCTTTGCTCCAGCGAATGGCGACATCGCAATCGGATTGGGAAAAATCGATCAATGTCCCCGACGTTTCCAACCGCACGGCGATGGAAGGATGTTCGAGCTGGAAAGCTCCCAGATGCCGCGAGAGCCAGCGCGAGGCAAAGGTGGCCGTGGAATGGATGGTCAAGGTGGCGTCAGGCGTGTCACGCACACTATCGACAGCCTCCTGTAACATATTAAAAGCTTCGGCGACTTTCGGCGCAAGTTTCTGCCCGGCCTCGGTCAGCGAAACCTGCCGTGCCTTTCTGATGAAGAGCGGCTCGCCGATATTCTCTTCCAGCAGTTTCACCTGATAGCTCACCGCCGTCTGCGTCATGCCCAGTTCCTCACCGGCCTTGGTGAAACTGAGATGCCTTGCGGCGGCTTCGAACACCCGCAGGGCGTTCAGCGGGAACTGGCGCGACATTTTCATGAATAAGTTCTCTTTATGCCAATTGCCGAAGGTTTCATTGGTTTTTCTCCGGAAAACAGAGCATTTTTAGCTCAATTCATCAACTGAGCTTCTGACATTTTTGAATGGAGACGAACATGCGCACAGCACTCTTGCGCGCGTGGTCCCGCCTGCGTGCGGGCCTGCGGGCAGCAGAACGGTTTACCCTTGAGAGCCTTCAGCGAGACAATCTAGCGGATGAAAGCCTGCCGGATGGGCTCAGGCGTGATCTTGGCCTTGAGGATGGCCGTATCGATTTTCGCTGCGACGGGTTTCGGCAGCGGAAAATGCTTGCAGCAACTCGGCTGCCACAAGGGCCGCTATGATCGCAGGCCGCTTGTCGCGGACGCTGTTGCCGCCGATGGGCAGGATGAGTTTTTCAAGGCGGGAAGGGAGCTCTCCATCCCGCTCCAGCCAATGGGCGAAGGTGGCGCGTTTGGTCTTGGAGCCGATCATGCCGACATAGGCGAGATCGTCGCGGGCGAGCGCTTCCTTCGCAATGAGGAAATCGAGTGCGTGATCGTGGGTGACGATGATGGCGGCCCCGTTTGCCGGGATTTTCTGGGCGAGTGCTTCCGGCATGGGGGTGAGGATGGATGCGCTGCCCGCGGGAAGGGCGCGCAATTCGCTCTCCCGCGTTTCCACCACGGTCAATGTCAAAGGCAGGAGCGACAGGGCCTCGGCCAGCGCCTTGCCGACATGGCCTGCTCCGAAAATGAACACGGCCGGCTGCTGTTCGGCTTCGCCCTTTAGCCTCGCTACGATCGCCGTCGCGATCTCCGCCGTCACGCGTCGGAAGCGAATGAGGGTGCGGCCGCCGCAGCATTGGCCGATTTCGGGGCCCAACGGAATATCCATGCGGTCTTCGGCAGCACCTGTTCGCAGCATGGCGCGGGCGTGGTCTATCGCCATATATTCAAACTGGCCGCCGCCGATGGTTTCCCACAGCGCATTCTGGGAGACCAGCATGAAGGTGCCGGCCTCGCGTGGGGATGAGCCTTTGACGGATTCGATTTCCACGAGGATGGTTTGGGAGCGGGCGAGGAAGGTGGATAAGGAGGTGTCAGGCATTGGGGCTGGCCCCCTCATCCGGCGCTGCGCGCCACCTTCTCCCCGGCGGGGAGAAGAAATTTGCCGCGTTGCCTCGCAACTCCTGAAAGCATGTATGGTGGTCGCAACCGTTGCTCCGGGTTTCTTCTCCCCGCCGGGGAGAAGGTGGCCCGAAGGGTCGGATGAGGGGGCTCGGCCGCATGGATACGTCCTCCCTCAAACCTTCTTCAGCCGTTCCACCGCCATCAGCACCCGCTCGGGCGTTGCCGGCGCGTCAAGCCGCGGGCAGACCTTGTAATCTGCCACGGAGGCGACGGCCATGGAAAGCGCTTCGAGAACCGAGATCGCCAGCATGAAGGGCGGTTCGCCCACGGCTTTTGAGCGGCCAATGGTGGGTTCGGCATTTTCCGCCCATTCCGCCAGCCTGACGTTAAAGCTCTTCGGCCGGTCGGAGGCGAGCGGGATTTTGTAGGTGGACGGCGCGTGGGTGCGCAGCCGCCCCTTGCCGTCCCACCATAATTCCTCCGTGGTCAGCCAGCCCATGCCCTGCACGAAGGCGCCCTCAATCTGGCCAATATCGATGGCCGGGTTCAGCGACTTGCCGACATCGTGGAGGATATCGGTGCGTTCCATCAGGTATTCGCCAGTCAGCGTGTCGATCGACACTTCCGAACAGGCCGCGCCATAAGCGAAATAATAAAACGGCGTGCCACGGCCGGCGGCACGGTCCCAGTGGATTTTCGGCGTCTTGTAAAAGCCGGCGGCGGAAAGCTGCACGCGTGCGAAATAGGCCTTTTTGATGAAATCGTTGAAGGCGATTTCTTCGAGGCCGATGCGCACGCGGTTCGGCAGGAAGACGACTTCCTCTTCCGGCACGTTCCAGTTTTCGGCGGCGAATTTGACCAGCCTTTCACGAATCTGGCGGGCGGCGTCATAAGCGGCCATGCCGTTAAGGTCGGTGCCGGAAGAGGCGGCGGTGGCCGAGGTATTCGGCACCTTACCCGTCGTCGTTGCGGTGATTTTCACCCGGCTGATATCCACCTGGAAGGCATCGGCCACCACCTGCGCCACCTTGGTGTAAAGGCCCTGCCCCATTTCGGTGCCGCCATGGTTCAGGTGGATCGAGCCGTCATTATAGATATGTACCAGCGCGCCGGCCTGATTGAAGGCGGTCATGGTGAAGGAGATACCGAATTTGACGGGGGTGAGCGCGATGCCCTTGCGGATGATCGGGCTGGTTTTGTTGAATGCGATGATTGCATCGCGTCGTGTGCGGTAGTCACTGGAGGTTTCCAGTTCCTCGACGATGCGGGCGATGATGTTGTCTTCGACTTCCTGATGATAGGGGGTCGTGGTGCGGCCGGAGCCGGTCTCGCCATAGAAATTCAGCTTGCGGATGTCGAGCGGGTCCTTGCCCACCGCATAGGCGATTTCCTCGATGAACCGTTCCGCGCCCAGCATGCCCTGCGGGCCGCCGAAACCGCGAAAGGCGGTGTTGGAGACCGTGTGGGTTTTCAGCGGCCGCGAGGTGAGGTGCACATGCGGGTAGAAATAGCTGGAATCCGCATGGAACAGCGCGCGGTCCGTAACCGGGCCGGAAAGGTCGGAGGAAAAACCACACCGGGCGGCATAGGTTGCATCAACGGCGTGGATGCGGCCTTCGTCATCGAAGCCAAGCTCGTAATCGACGCGGAAATCATGGCGTTTGCCGGTGGCCGTCATGTCCTCGTCGCGGTCCGGGCGGATTTTGACGGCCCGGTTCAGCTTCTTGGCGGCGATGGCGCAGAGCGCGGCAAACTGGTTGCCCTGCGTTTCCTTGCCGCCGAAACCGCCGCCCATGCGGCGCACCTTTACCGTGACGGCATTGGACGGCACCTGCAGGATGTGGCTGACAATATGCTGGATTTCGCTCGGATGCTGGGTGGAGCTCCACACCGTCACCTCGTCATCCTCGCCCGGCACCGCCATGGCGATGTGACCTTCGAGGTAGAAATGCTCCTGTCCGCCAATGCGCATCGTTCCGGTGAGGCGGCGTGGCGCGACATCCATCTCGATTTTGGCATCGCCCCGCTTCAACGTCATCGGGTCGATGACGAGCGCGCCGCCATTTTCAATCGCCGTATCGATATCGGTGAAATGCGCCAGATCCTTGTAGGTGATCTTCGCCTTGCGGGCCGCCTTTCTGGCGATATCGCGGGTTTCGGCGAAGACCGCGAAGATCGGCTGGCCGTGGAATTCGACCTTTGTCTCGGCCAACAAGGGTTCGTCGTGACGGCCGCCTGACGAGACGTCGTTTTCGCCGGGTACGTCCTTACCGGTCATGACCCAGAGCACGCCCGGTGTGGCCTCGACCTCGGAAAGGTTCATCGAGAGGATTTCCGCATGGGCGCGGTCTGCAAGGCCGAGTGCACCGTGGACGAGGCCGGCGGGTTCGGGAATATCATCGATATATTCGGCGCTGCCGGTTACGTGCTTGTGGGCGGAATCGTGCCGGAGCGAGGTGTGCATCGAGCCGTCGATTTCGGTCTTGGTCTTGTCGAAGCTTGTGGTGTCCATGGTTCAAGCTCCTCCTTCGTGAACTACGGCGTATGGCAGCGATAATATTCCCTCATTCCTGTGCTTGTCACAGGAATCCAGCCAGCCCAAGTCCTTGGGCTGAAAAGAGTCTTTCGCCGCGCCGACGCGCGTCGGCTGGATTCCTGTGACAAGCACAGGAATGAGGGAGGTTGAGCGGGTCGCCATCGCCATCATCACACCTCCTCCAGCGAGAACCGGCTGAGTACCTGCTTCTCCCCTGATGTCTCGAGGAAAAACCGTGTCAGCAAATTCTTGGCCGTGAGTTGCCGATATTCGGCGCTCGCACGCCAGTCGGTCAGCGGTGTAAAATCCTCGTCCAGCGCATCGCGTGCGGCATCGATCGTTTCTTGGCGCCAGGCTTTACCGAGAAGCGCGGCCTCCAGATGTGCAGCGCGTTTCGGCGTGCCGGCCATGCCGCCGAAGGCGATGCGGATGTCTTCGACAGCGCCGTCGGCATCGAGCGTCAGGTTGAAGGCGCCGCAGAGCGCGGAAATATCTTCGTCACGGCGCTTGGAAATCTTGTAGACGGCGTAGAGGCTTTCCGGCTTTCGGAACGGAATGAAGAGCTTTTCGACGAATTCGCCGCTCAGCCGGTCCTGTTTGCCGTAATCGATGAAATAGCTTTCAAGCGGCACGGTGCGGCCGCCGGAAGACGAACGCAGGGTGAGCGTGGCCCCGAGCGCGATCAGCGCCGGCGGCGTGTCGCCGATGGGCGAGCCGTTGGCGATATTGCCGCCGATGGTGCCCATATTGCGCACCTGTTCGCCGCCAAGCCGATCAAACAACCGGGCAAGCGGCGGGAAGTGCTCCGCGATGGTCTTGAAGGCCTGACTGTAGGTGACGCCAGCGCCCAGTGTCACGCCCTCTTCACCCACGGTGATGGTTTGCAGATCCCCGAGATTATTGATGAAGATGACTGGGTTCAGCGCCCGCATCTGCTTAGTCACCCATAGGCCGACATCGGTGGAGCCGGCCACGATGGTCGCCTTCGGTTCGGCAGCGTAAATCTCGGTCAGCTCGACCAGCGTCGCTGGAATGATGGTGCGGCCCTCTCCGTGGGTGACTGTGATCGTTTCATTGGCGCGAATGGCCCAGAGCCTTGCCATGATATCGGTGCGGTCGCGTTGCAGCGGGTCGAAGAGGGCGCTCGGGCGCGCGGCGGCGATCTTTTCGGCGGCGCGGACTATCGGCTCATAGCCCGTGCATCGACAGAGATTGCCTTGCAGCGCCTTTTCGATGTCGGCGCCGCCGGGGTTTTCACTGGAAAGCCACAGGCCGTAGAGCGACATGATGAAGCCCGGCGTGCAGAAACCGCATTGCGAGCCGTGGAAGTCCACCATCGCCTGCTGCACGGGGTGCAGCGTGCCATCGCGCGCGGCCAGATGCTCCACCGTGACGATATGGGCGCCGTGCAGCGAACCTAAAAAGCGGATGCAGGCATTGACGCTTTCATAACGCAGCGAACCGTCCAGCAGCCGCCCGACCAGCACCGTGCAGGCGCCGCAGTCGCCTTCGGCGCAGCCTTCCTTGGTCCCGGTCAACCGCTTGTTGATGCGGAGATAATCGAGAAGCGTGTCTGTCGGTCCGAAACCCTTCAGCGAGATGGTTTCGCTGTTGAGGATGAAACTGATCGCGTCGTTCATGCAATGCCCTGCTTTTTTTGACCGGCTGCCGAGCCGGTTTCTTGTCATTATCCCTGCGCATCATATGCACGCCGCCGCGCGCATATCGATTTCCGTTTTGGCAATTCATTATTTCCAAACCGGAAAGAAAATTCCGCAATTATTGCGCCGTCCAGCCGCCATCCACGGAAATATGCGTGCCGGTAATGTTGCTTGCGGCATCGCTTGCCAGAAATACTGCCGCGGCGGCCACATCGTCGACGGTGACGAATTGCTTGGTTGCCTGCAATTCCAGCATCACGTCGTTCTTCACCGCCTCTTCGCTGATGCCGCGCACCTTGGCCATTTCAGGTATCTGCTTTTCAACCAGCGGGGTCAGCACATAACCGGGACAAATGGCGTTGACAGTGACGCCGGTCTGCGCAAGCTCCAGCGCCGCCGTTTTCGTCAGGCCCATGATGCCGTGTTTGGCCGCCACATAGGCCGATTTAAACGGCGAGGCGACGAGGCCATGGGCCGAGGAAATGTTGATGATGCGGCCTTTGCCAGCCTTCTTCATCAGCGGTATCGCGGCACGCATGGTATGGAAGGAACTAGTCAGATTGATGGCGATGATCCAGTCCCATTTTTCCGTCGGGAACTCCTCGATGGGCGCTATATGCTGAATGCCGGCATTGTTGATGAGCACATCCACAGAGCCGAGCTTTTCATGGGAGGAATTGATGAGGTCGGCAATCTCGTCCGGTTTCGTCATATCGGCGGGGTGGTAAAGCACGCGCCCGCCACTTTCGGCTTCCAGCAGAAGGCGCAGTTTTTCAATCTCGTCCTCGTCGCCGAAACCATTCAGCACGATATTGGCGCCTTCCCTTGCAAATCTCTGGGCAATGCCAAGGCCGATGCCGCTTGTAGAACCTGTCACGATAACTGTCCGATGCATGCTTTCCCCTTTTTGCATTACTTCGCACATATTTAAGCAAGGTATGCCCAAAGGGGGCGGGCTGGCAATCGCCATTTAGGATTGAGCGTGCAAGGCGGTTCGTGCGGCCGGGGCCATCGATTTTTTCGACGCTAAACATCCAGATTTTGCGCCAGATTTTGCATTTGCCTGCGGGGGCTTCCGTCCCTATCTCTGAGGCAAGCAAACAGAGGTATCGTCTATGGAACTCGGTCTTTACACATTCGCGGATGTCAATCCCAACCCCGCCGATGGCCGTGGGCCGGAGGGCGCACGCCGGCTGCGGGAACTCATCGAAGAGATCGAACTTGCCGATCAGGTCGGGCTCGATGTTTTTGGCCTGGGTGAGCATCACCGTCCGGATTATGTCGTTTCCTCTCCCTCCACCGTGCTGGCGGCGGCGGCAGTGAAGACGAAGAATATTCGCCTGACGAGCGCCGTCTCGGTGCTGAGTTCGGATGATCCAGTGCGGGTGTTCCAGCAGTTCTCGACCGTCGATCTCCTGTCGAACGGCCGGGCCGAGATCATGGCCGGGCGCGGTTCTTTCATCGAATCCTACCCGCTCTTCGGTTACGATCTCGAGGATTACGACGTGCTCTTCGCCGAAAAGCTCGATCTGCTTCTGGCGCTGCGCGAACAGGAAATCGTCACCTGGTCCGGCACCAAACATCCAGCCATCAATGGTCGCGGTGTTTATCCGCGTCCGTTGCAGGAGCGTCTGCCGGTGTGGATCGCCGTGGGCGGCACGCCGCAATCGGTGGCGCGGGCGGGCGCCATGGGCCTGCCGGTGGCGCTTGCCATTATCGGCGGCGAATATCGCCGTTTCGCGCCGCTGTTCGACCTCTACCATGAGGCCGCGCGCCGGGCAGGGCAGGAAAAAACCAAGCAGCGCACCAGCATCAACGTACACGGCTTCATTGCCGACACCACCGACATGGCGGCCGACCAGTTTTACGGCCCGCAGGCGGAAGTGATGAACCGTATAGGCCGCGAGCGCGGCTGGGGGCCGACGAACCGGGCGCATTTCGACGCCGCACGCGGGCCGGAGGGCAATCTCTTCCTTGGCGAGCCGGAACTGGTGGCGGAAAAGATCATCAAGGCGCATGGAGTCTTCAAGAATGATCGCTTCCTGTTGCAAATGGCCATCGGCCTGATGCCGCATGACCAGATCATGCGCGGCATCGAGCTTTATGGTACGAAAGTCGCCCCTATTGTCAGAAAAGAATTGACGGGGAGCGCCGATCCGGTGAAAGCCACGGCCTGATAATTACCAAGGCGGGCGCTCTCAGACCCGCCGGACAGAGTAACGGACAGAGACATGGTCATTTCCACCGAAGAAGAACTTGATCTGCTGAAGGATATCGGCCGCTTGTGCGCCGTTGCGATGCAGACAATGGCGGACGCGCTGGAACCCGGCATCACCACGGCCGAGCTGGATGCTATCGGCCGCAAGGTGCTGGAAGATAACGGTGCGCAATCGGCGCCGGAGTTTTGCTACCAGTTTCCCGGCGCGACCTGCATCAGCGTCAATGAGGAAGTGGCCCACGGTATTCCGGGACCGCGCATCATCAAGGCGGGTGACCTCGTCAATATCGATGTCTCGGCGGTGAAGAACGGTTTTTTCGGCGATACAGGTTCGTCTTTCGCCGTGCCGCCGGTGAAGAAGGAAATCGAGCGGCTTTGCCGCGATGGCAAGCGCGCCATGTGGACAGGCTTGCAGCAGGTGAAAACCGGCCGGCCTTTCGCCGATATCGGCAACGCCATCGGGGCTTTCGCCAAAAAGAACCGCTATACGCTGATCACCAATCTCGCCAGCCACGGTATCGGCCGCTCGCTGCATGAGGAGCCGAAGGAACTGGCGACCTGGCCGGACAAGGATGAGCGGCGCATCATGCAGGAAGGCATGGTGTTCACCGTCGAGCCGTTTCTCTCGACGGGCGCCTATTGGGCCGAGGATGGCGATGACGATCCTTGGACGCTCTACAGCGACCCGAGCGCGCCGACGGTGCAGTATGAACATACGGTGGTGGCGACAAAGAACGGGCCGCTGGTGTTGACGCTTGTTGAGTGAGGGGCGGGGGCAGAGATATGCGGATAGCTTGCCCCCTCATCCGACCCTTCGGGCCACCTTCTCCCCGGCGGGGCGAAGAAACAAGCGGCAATATCCGAACATTCATGACCGATAACGACTGCTTATAACGCCGATCAAAATAACTCGTTTGTCCGTCATCTGCCCCGTTGCGATAAGCCATGCATGAGCATCGACAAGCCACTTTCCGCCAGACATCTGACCGCACTCGGACTTTCCGGGGCGCTGATGATGGCCTCCGCTATGGGTTTCGGCCGTTTTTCCTTCACCCCCATCCTGCCTGGCATGATGGCCGACGTTCCGCTTTCGGCGGGGGATGCGGGGATCGTGGCGGCCGGGAATTTCGCCGGTTATCTGGCGGGTGCGGTTCTGGCGGCCTATTCGTGGGGATCGGGGCGGGAACGGCTGGTGGCGCTTTGCGGCCTGTTTTCCACGGCTGCGCTGCTGCTTGCCATGGCTGCTTTCAATTCCGTCGCGGCCTTTACCGTCATCCGGTTTCTGGCCGGTGTCGCCAGTGCGCTGACCATGATCTTCACCTCGCAGATCGTTATCGGCCATGCCGTCAAGGCGGGCAGGGACAGCGTTCAGGCGCTGCATTATGGCGGTGTCGGGGCCGGTATCGCGATCTCCTCGCTTGCGGTCTATCTGATCGGCGTCGTTTTTGACGGCGGCGGCTCCTCGTGGAGAGAGGAATGGATTGCCGGCGCGGTCTTTTCCTTCGTCACCTTTCTCCTTGTCTTTCGTGTGCTTCCCGCTGGCCCGCCGAGGTATGCATCTTCGGCGGCGGAACCGCCGCTTGTCTGGACAAGGCCGCTATTTCTGACGACACTCGCCTACGGGCTTTTCGGCTTCGGTTACGTCATCACCGCCACTTTTATCGTGGCGATTGCCCGCATGGCCTCTGCCGGTGCTTTCGTGGAGTTTCTGGCTTGGTTCATCACCGGCTGCGCCGCCGCCATTTCGCTGTTCCTGTGGAAACCGGTGTTGAAATCGCAGGGGCTAAAGCGCGCTTTCGTTATCGTGCTGGCGCTGGAAGCTGTCGGTGTTTTCGCTTCGGTGATGCTGCCGCCGGTGCCGGGCGTTCTCGGCGGCGGCCTGCTTCTCGGGCTGACCTTCATGGTCATCACCGCTTATGGCCTGCAGCTCGGCCGGGAATTTGCAGGCCCGAGCCCGCGCCGAGCCTTTGCGCTGATGACGGCTGCTTTCGGCACGGGCCAGATCGTCGGGCCGCTTGCCGCCGGCTGGATTGCCGAGGTGACGGGAAGTTTTACCGCGCCCAGCATTCTCGCTTCCGCCGTGCTCGTTGTCAGCATTTTACTGATGTTGCCGGTGCTCGCCACGGAGCGGCGGCGCTAGGCCGCTGGCCGTCTCTTCCGCCTTTCATCCGCTGTTTCCGGGGGCGTCGCCCGCCGTCTGCGCCTTACATCTTGTTAAGGTCAGTGCTTCTTCATTGCTGTGCACAAATTTCTGCCCTAGGTTCGGGCCATCTAGTGCTTCGCCAATAATGGCTGATTTCAAACGCGCGTGAGTTCGAAACGTGTTTCATTGCTTCTTTCCCAAACCGAAATTGTTCTTCACGTCGGCCTTCGTCTGGGCGATGGCCATGATCGGCGTGTGGTACGCCGGCGGCCGCAATTGGGGTGCCATAATTGGTCTGCCGCCTCTGCCTGCCGGACAAGAGCCGGTCATCGGCGTTTCGGTTTTCTGGTCCACCCCGTTCTTGTGGTTCTATATTTATTATGCCGTTGCCGCGCTGATCTTTTCCGCGTTCTGGTTCTGGTATCATCCGCATCGCTGGCAGAACTGGTCGGTTCTTGGATCGGCGCTGATCATCTTCGCGACCTATTTTTCCGTGCAGGTGAGTGTTGCGGTGAATGCTTGGTATGGGCCGTTTTATGACCTTATCCAGCAGGCTCTGGCGCGGACGGCGCCTGTGACGGCCGAACAACTCTACATGGGGTCGCTCGGTTTTGCTGGTATCGCCTTCGTCGCCATCTTCGTCGGTGTGCTCAATCTGTTTTTCGTCAGCCATTATATCTTCCGCTGGCGCACGGCGATGAACGAATTCTATATGTCGAACTGGGATCGGCTTCGCCACATCGAGGGCGCCTCGCAGCGTGTGCAGGAAGACACCATGCGTTTCTCTTCCACCGTCGAAGGACTGGGGGTGGGGTTTGTGCGGGCGATCATGACGCTGATCGCGTTTCTGCCGGTGCTGTTCACATTCTCGGAAACGATTACGGATCTGCCGCTTTTCGGTGCCGTGCCCCATGCTCTCGTGTGGGCCGCCATCGTCTGGTCAGTGTTCGGCACGGTTTTTCTCGCGCTCGTGGGTATCAAGCTACCCGGGCTGGAGTTCCGCAATCAGCGCGTGGAGGCTGCGTATCGTAAGGAGTTGGTCTATGGCGAAGACCATGAAGAGCGCGCGGATCCTCTGACGATCGGCGAGTTGTTTGCCAATGTGCGGAAGAATTATTTCCGCCTCTATTTCCACTATCTGTACTTCAACGTCGCCCGCATTTTTTATCTGCAGGCGGACAACATCTTTGGCACGCTGGTTCTCATCCCGTCGATCGTCGCCGGCAAGGTCACGCTCGGACTTATGAATCAGGTCCTGAATGTTTTCGAACAGGTGCGCGGCTCATTCCAGTATCTCGTGAACTCTTGGACGACCATTGTCGAACTCCTGTCGATCTACAAACGTCTGAAAGCCTTCGAAGCGGCGATCGAGGGGCAGGAGCTTCCCGAAATTGACCAGCGATATCTACTGCGGGAAGCCAAAGGCGGCGAATTGAATGCCAACCGCCCCTGAGCAAACAAAAAGGCGGCCAATTGGCCGCCTTTTTCATAAGTTCAGAGGTTTCACCCCTCGGTCTTCTGCTTCCTGCGCGCCTCGATCATCGGCATCGCCTCGGCATAGCTCACGCAGGCGACATCCTGCCTGCCGCAGACTTCGCGCAGCAGCCGCTCATAGGCGTTCCAATAGGCGCCGCCGTTCATCTTCACGAAGTGAAAGCCCATCTGTAGCGGAATGCGCTCGCCATTATATTGCCTGTCGAATGCATTGCGGAAGGCGGCATAGGCGCGCTCCTCGAATTCTTTCGCGCGATCCGGCGTTTCGACGCCGATGGAGTGGCGGATGAAGAGATTGTAGTCCATGGCGATGATCGGGCGGTTGCCCGGACCTTCCGGAATGAGCGGCAGGCCGAAATGCTCTATGCCGTCGCGCTCCACCGGCCATTCCGGCCCCTTGGTGATGCTGGTGGCGTCATAAACGAAACGGTGCTTTTTCTGCGCTTCGGTCAGCGCCGGACCCTGTGAGAGATAGGGCGCACGGAAACCGTTGATGTTTTTGACCATCTCGCGCCAGCCTTCGGGCTCCTCGCCTTTCTTGCCGATCATCTGCCAGGCATTTTCCAGGGTGCTGGTGAAGGTGGTGAATTCGCCGTCCCATTGTTCCGCAGTCCACTGGCCGCCATCGAAATGGCCGCAGGTGTGGTTGCCAATCTCGTGACCCTCGCGATAGGCCGCCCAGATGTTTCTGAGCCTTGCCTCCACCTCTTCCGGCGATTGGCCGAAACCGACGTTGGAGCGGCCGGCCTTTTGGCCAGGTCCCTGATAGGTCTTGGCGCTGGTCTTCCTATCCATCACCAGCGTGCAGGCGAGGAAATAGGTGAAATGCGCGCCGACTTGCTTGCCCGTCGCCCGGCTTCTTTCCCACAGCGTATTGTCGCCCGCACCGTCGAAGGAGACGATGACGAGCTGCTTCGGCTTCTGCGTCTCCTGCGCTAAAGCGGGAAGGGCGGCGAGAAGCGACAGGGAAAAAGCGGTAAATGGGCGAAACATCAGTTATCCGTCATATGAAACACCGTGGCCTTTTGCGGGTGGAATAAGGCGAAGCTTTGAAGTGGCTGGCGTTTTCATGGCTTTCGGCCTAATTCCTGTTCTTAACCGCGGTGATAGGGCCGCTTCGTTCCACCGGGGGACCGTGTTCCATGCTTTTTCTCGTACTCTGTCTTGCCTTGTTCCTGCTGACCCACCTTTTGAAGGTGGTCGCGCCGCAATTTCGCGCCCGCATGATCGCGACGATGGGCGAAGGCCCCTTCAAGGGCGTCTATTCCGTTGTCAGCCTCGTCACGCTCGGCCTCGTCATCTATGCCTTCGGTGAAGCAAGGCAGGAGACCGGCATGTTGTGGTATCCGCCGGTCTGGATGAGCCATATCGCCGTCACCCTGATGCTGCTCGCGATGATCTGTCTTGTCGCCAGCCTCATCCCGGCTGGCCATATCGCAACGAAGACGAAACATCCGCTCATCCTCTCGGTCAAAATCTGGGCGCTGGCGCACCTTCTGGCCAATGGCGAGACGTCGTCCATTCTTCTTTTCGCATCGTTTCTCGCCTGGGGCGTGGTGATGCGGATTTCGTTGAAGCGCCGGGAGCGAGCGGGTGACAAAGTGGTCCGGGACTTCGTTTCAAGCCGCTACGATCTGGTGGCCGTTGTCGGCGGCATCGTTCTGTGGGGTGCTTTCATCCTGAAACTGCACGAATGGTTGATCGGCGTTCAGCCTATCGCCATGTAGGAAATCAACGTTTCCCCCTTACATATCAGGCAAAATAGGCTAGAAGGCCGACCATGACCCGGTTGGCCTGATGTTTGCTGACCCGGGTAAGCGGCTTGGTATGTCCGCGAACGGATGGATCGGTGACGATCTCCGCGCGGGTAACGGAGAATTTGATGGCAAACGAAAATGATACCTTTATCCGCGAAGTGAACGAGCAGATCCGTTCCGAGCAGCTGTCGCGCTTCTGGGGCCGTTACGGTATCGTGGTCGTGGGTGCGGCCGTTCTGGTGGTTCTCGGCGCCGCCGGTGCCGGTATCTACGAATACTGGAACACCAGCCGCGCTTCCAATTCGGGCGATCAGTTCCTTGCGGCGCTGAAGCTCGCTTCGGAAAACAAGACGGATGATGCGCTGAAGGCCCTTGCCGATCTGGAAACCTCCGGTCACGGCAATTATCCGGTTCTGGCGAAGTTTCGTTCGGCCACGCTGCTGTCGCAGAAGGGTGACGCGGCCGGCGCCATCGCCGCTTTCACCGCCATCGGCAACGACACCTCCGCGCCGCAGGTCTTCCGCGATACCGCCAAGGTGCGCGCGGCCTGGCTGCTGGTGGACAATGGCACTTATGACCAGGTCGCGGCGCTGGCGGAGCCGCTCAGCGCTGAGGGCCAGACAATGCGCGCTTCCGCCCGCGAAGCTCTGGGTCTCGCCGCCTACAAGGCCGGCGATTTCGCCAGGGCCAAACAATGGTTCGAGCAGATCGTGAGCGACGCGCAGGCGCCGCGCAACGTGACGAACCGGGCGCAGATCATGCTCGACAATATCACCGCTTCGGGCAAGGCTGCTTAAAGCCGATTTTCCGAGCCAGATCGCCTCGGCATATCTTCGCATTGCCAAAGCGATCCAACTCATTATTTTACGCATGTCCTTTGCCCAAAACAGGTAGTGTTTTGGGCAGACTTGCTTCAAGGAACCAGGATCAATGAGCTTCACCGTCGCCATAGTCGGGCGCCCCAATGTCGGCAAGTCCACGCTTTTCAACCGTCTGGTTGGAAAGAAGCTGGCGCTGGTGGACGATACGCCGGGCGTGACCCGTGACCGTCGCCCCGGCGAGGCGAAGCTGGTCGACCTGCGTTTCACCATCATCGATACCGCCGGTCTGGAGCAATCCGGGCCGGAAACGCTTCAGGGCCGCATGTGGGCGCAGACCGAAGCGGCGATTGACGATGCCGATGTGACGCTGTTCGTTGTGGACGCCAAGGCGGGCCTGACGCCGGCCGACGAAACGTTGGCGGAAATGTTGCGCCGTCGCGGCAAGCCGGTGGTGCTGGTGGCCAACAAGTCCGAGGCGCGCGGTTCCGATGCCGGTTTCTACGATGCCTTCACGCTCGGTCTCGGCGACCCTTGCCCGATTTCGGCCGAACACGGTCAGGGCATGATCGACCTGCGTGACGCCATTGTCGAGGCAATCGGCGAATACGCCGCTTTCCCGCCTGAGGTGGATGAGGCGGAGACGGATATCGTTCTGCCGCGCAGCGAACCGGGCAGCGAGGACGAAGAAGACGAAGAGCCGGTTTACGATGAGACCAAGCCGCTGCGCGTCGCCATCATTGGCCGGCCGAATGCGGGTAAGTCGACGCTGATCAACCGTTTCCTCGGTGAAGACCGCCTGTTGACCGGCCCGGAAGCCGGCATCACCCGCGACAGCATCTCGGTCGAATGGGACTGGCGCGGCCGTACCATCAAGATGTTCGACACGGCCGGCATGCGCCGCAAGGCCAAGGTGACGGAGAAGCTGGAAAAGCTCTCGGTGGCGGATTCGCTGCGCTCGATCCGTTTTGCGGAAACCGTGGTGATCGTGTTCGACAGCACCATTCCCTTCGAAAAGCAGGATTTGCAGCTGGTTGACCTCGTCATCCGCGAAGGCCGCGCCGCTGTGCTCGCCTTCAACAAGTGGGATCTGGTCGAAGACCCGCAGGCCTATCTGGCCGATCTGCGCGAAAAGACCGAGCGGCTTCTGCCGCAGGCGCGCGGCATTCGCGCCGTGCCGATTTCCGGCCAGACGGGTTATGGCCTCGACCGGCTGATGCAGAACATCATCGATACCGACAAAATCTGGAACCGCCGCATTTCCACGGCCCGTCTCAACCGCTGGCTGGATGCGCAGACCACGCAGCATCCGCCGCCGGCCGTCTCCGGCCGCCGCCTGAAACTGAAATATATGACGCAGGTAAAGGCCCGCCCGCCGGCCTTCATGATTTCCTGCACCCGACCGGAATCTATTCCGGAAAGTTATACGCGTTATCTGGTGAATGGTCTGCGCAAGGATTTCGACATGCCGGGTGTGCCGATCCGGGTGCATTATCGGGGTTCGGATAATCCGTTCGAGAGCAAGGCGAAGAAGAGGCGATGATCTGACGCTGGGCGTCGCGGCAACTTTCTTCTCCCCCCTCGGGGAGAAGAAACAAGCGGCGGACGCTCATCCAACGCCTTGTTTTGAAGAGTAAAAGACCATGCTGATCAAGCAGACCGACTATCACCGGATTTACCGCGTCATCAACAGCCTGCTCATCAGCCAAAATGCCGATCCCGCTTCGGCTTCGATGTATTTTCGCACTTTCGGCGCATTCATCCTCAAGCAGCATTACAAGGTTAAAGCGGTGCCGAAGGGCGGGCTTGCCGCCTATAATCTCGGCGGAACGGTTCTCCTGTTCGCAGATCATCGCGAAGATGGTTATGTGACTGGTGCGGGTGAGAATTTCCATTGCTGGGTCGAGGCTGACGGCTGGGCGATCGATTTCATGGCGCCTGCCTTTTCCGAGGGTCCCGATGCGCTTGCGGTGCCGGCAAAGATGTTCCAGCGGCCGCTGTCTGCCATGGCGGCATCCATCAATGATCTCGGCCAATCCGGCGATTTCTTCTATCGTTCCGAGCCGGAGGCCACGGCCAGACGTTTTGCCGACTGGCACAAACAGGCAATGATCGGCGATATGGCGAGCGTTGCCGCCAGCTGGTTCCGCAAATCCCCCAAGCAGATGTCCGCATCGCTTTCGGTGACGGATAAGGACGGCAAACCACGGACTGTGCCGCTTTCCGGGCAACCACTCGCTGGTGCGTGGTAAATAGTTGGCGTTTCGGGAAACAGGACGGCCAGCGTAATCTCGCGGCAGCCACCTGACGTCAATCAGCAGCCCGACCCCGTTCTAAAGATAACGGCAGTCGCGTCCTGATCGCCTTGTGACATTCCCGTCATGTTTCGTCCACTGGCCCTGCGCAAAAAAACCGGGGATGCCCTGCCTTCAGGCAAGCTGCGAACGGGACAGAAGCGGCAGAGATTTTCCGGCGGCGTGGATGACGTTGTCGAGGAATTGTTTGGAGGCCTTTTCCCAGCTGTAGCTTTTGGAAAGCGCCAGCGCCTCCTGCGGCGAACAATGAAGCGCCGCGAGACAGGCATCGCGAAGATTATTGTCCAGTGCGCCGGCGGCCGGGTTGCCGCCGAGAATGTCGATCGGCCCGGTGACGGGGAAGGCGGCCACGGGCACGCCGCTTGCGAGCGCTTCCAGAATGGTGTTGCCGAACGTATCGGTCTTGGAGGGGAAAACGAAGACATCTGCCTGCGCATAGGCGTCGGCCAGCTCCTCGCCGGTCTTGACGCCGGTGAACAAAACGTCTGGATATTTCTCCTGCAATTCATGACGGGCGGGGCCGTCGCCGATGACGACCTTCGAACCCGGCAGGTCGAGGTCGAGAAATTCCGGCAGGTTCTTCTCCACCGCCACACGTCCCACGGTCATGAAGATCGGTCTTGGCAGATCGAAAGGCAACTTGGTTTTCGGGCGGGGATGGAAAAGTTCGGCATCGATGCCGCGGCTCCAGCGTTTCAGATTGCGCACGCCGCGGGCTTCCAGTTCGGTCTCAAGGCTCGGCGTGGCCACCATGCAGGTGTTGCCGCCATTGTGGAACCAGCGCACGAAGGCGTAGAGCCAGCTTTCCGGGACGGGGAAACGTGCCGCCACATATTCGGGAAAGCGGGTGTGGTAGCTGGTGGAAAACCGCATGCGGTTCTTTACGCACCACCGCCGCGCCATGAAACCCAGCGGTCCTTCCGTGGCGATATGCACAAAGGAGGGCTGGCTTTTTTCAATCTCCGCCGCCACGCGGCGATAACCGGCGACCGACAGGCGGATTTCCGGATAGGTGGGGCAGGGGATGCTGTAAAAACTCTGCGGCGTGACCATGTGCACATCGACGCCGAGCCGCGCGAGTTCGGTATTGGTGTTTTCGATGGAGCGAACCACGCCGTTGACCTGCGGGTGCCAGGCATCTGTGACAATCGTGATTCTCGTCATGAAACACTGATCCTGCTCATCTGCGCGCGGGCGAATCCCCATTGTCCGGCTTCTGCCCGTATATGGGGTGCGCGTGTTACAGGATCATGTCAGGGTCTGTGACGCCGGGGTATCGTGGTTTGCGTTCAAAATTTTACGGTTGTTCTCGCCGCACAGACGCGCGTCGGCTGGATTCCTGTGACAAGCACAGGAATGAGGGAGGCTGGGGCTGCATGCGGAAATCCATGTTCGCCCAGTGTGCGGGCCTATCCCACCAGCGGCAGCAGCTCGGGGCTGATCAGCGCGCCGTGGTGACCGATGACGGTTGCCGCCGCCCTTGCGGCAAAGTTGGCGGCCTCTTCCGGAGAGCTTCCGGTCACATAACGGGCGAGGAAAGCGCCGTTGAAGCTGTCGCCGGCGCTTGTCGTATCCACCACGTCCACGGCCTTCACTGCCGGAGCGTGAGTGCGGCTGCCGCCGAAATCGAGGGTCGCACCCTTGGCGCCGTCCTTCACGACGATGTTTTCAACGCCAAGCGAACGGTATCGGTCGATGGTCGCTTCCACGGAGGCGTCGCCGAAATGGCTCGCCTCATCATCGAAGCTCGGCATGACGAGCGTTGCGGCGCGCGCACCGTTGGAGATGGTTTCGAGCATCGTATCCCTGTCCGCCCACAGGCGCGGGCGGATGTTGGGGTCGAAGACCACCAGCTTGCCCGCCGCCTTGGCGCGGCGCAGTTCGGCGAGGAACGTATCGACATCACGGGCGGAGGCGAGAACGGCGAGCGTGATACCGGAGAAATAGACCACATCGGCACTCTCAACCGTTTTGCGCAGGTGGTCCGCGTCAGTGGCCAGCTGCCTTGCGGCGGCGGCATTGCGCCAGTAGCTGAAGGTGCGCTCGCCATCCTTCAGGTTGATGAGGTAAAGACCGGGTGTGCCGCCCTTGATGCGGCGGATTTTTTCCGTGCCGATGCCGGCATCCGCGATGAAGGTGAGCATGTCTTCAGAGAGAGGATCGTCGCCAAGCGCGGTGAAATAATCGACCGACCAGTCGCCCGGCAGGCAGGCCCGGGCATACCAGGCGGTATTGAACGTATCGCCGGCAAAACCCTTGCGCAGCAGCCCGTTGCCGGCCTGCGAGAGTTCCACCATGCATTCGCCAATCGACAGAAACCGTCCGCCCACGCCGTCATCCTCCCGTTTTTTCCAGCCATGCGGCTTACGACGAGTGCGCGCCGCTGACAAGGGCGGTTGTGGCCGTTTGTGCATGTGCGAAGTTCCGGTTTACGCGGCGGCGACAGCTTTATATTCTCCGGTGAGACGCCCTCAGGAGATCGCCGATGACGCTGCCCCATGCCCCGGTCCACAAACCTCAAGCGCAATCGGACTGGTGGAAGGGAGCGGTGATCTATCAGGTCTATCCGCGCTCCTTTCAGGATACGACCGGCGACGGCTATGGCGATCTTGCCGGGGTAACAAAACGTCTGCCCTATATCGCCTCTCTCGGCGTTGACGGCATCTGGCTCTCGCCCTTCTTCACCTCGCCCATGGCCGATATGGGTTATGACGTTTCCGATTATTGCAATGTCGATCCGATGTTCGGCACGCTAGCCGATTTCGACGCGCTGATGGCCGAGGCGCACCGGCTGGGGCTGAAGGTCATTATCGATCAGGTGATTTCGCACACTTCCGACAAGCATCCCTGGTTCGTTGACAGCCGCGCGAGCCGCACCAACAGCAAGTCCGACTGGTATGTCTGGGCCAATCCCAAGCCGGATGGCACGGCACCCACCAACTGGCTTTCCGTCTTCGGCGGGCCGGCCTGGGAATGGGACGGCGTGCGCAAGCAATATTACATGCACAGCTTCCTCGCCTCGCAGCCGGATCTCAATTTCCACAATCCGGATGTGCAGGATGCGCTTCTCGAAACCGTGCGTTTCTGGCTGGATCGCGGGGTTGACGGTTTCCGGCTCGATACCGTCAACCATTATTTCCATGACAGGCTTTTGCGCGACAACCCGCCGCTTTTCGATGAGGAAAGTTTCGGTCTCGATGCTTCCGACGTCAATCCCTATGGCATGCAGGACCATCTCTACGACAAGACGCGGCCGGAAAACGTGGCCTTCCTGAAGCGTTTTCGCGCGCTGCTCGACGACTATGAGGGCCGCGCCACGGTGGGCGAGGTGGGAGACGGGGCGCGGTCGCTGAAGACGGTGGCGGCCTATACGTCCGGCAATGACAAGCTCAACATGTGCTACACTTTCGACCTGCTGGGGCCGGATTTCAGCGCAAAGCATCTGCGCGCCTCGGTCGAGACCTTCGGCAAGGTGGTGACGGATGGCTGGGTGTGCTGGGCCTTTTCCAACCATGATGTGGTGCGCCACCTCAGCCGTTTTTCCGAAAGTGCGGAGGAGCAGGTGCGCGTGGCGAAGCTTGCCATCTGTGTTCTCGCCAGCCTGCGGGGTTCCATATGTCTTTATCAGGGCGAGGAGCTGGGTCTGACCGAGGCGGAACTTGCTTTCGAGGATCTGCGCGATCCCTACGGCATCCGCTTCTGGCCCGCCTTCAAGGGGCGGGACGGATGCCGCACGCCGATGGTGTGGGAGACAGGCAAGCCGAATGCCGGGTTCTCGAACGCTGAAAAACCCTGGCTGCCCGTGCCCTATGTGCATGCCATGCAGGCCGTGGATGCGCAGGAGCGCAAGCCGGACTCGGTTCTGAACCATTACCGCGCGGTTTTGTCCTTCCGCAAAGGTCACGGCGCGCTGCGCGATGGTGATATGCATTTTATCAAGACCAATCTCGATGTGCTGGCCTTCACGCGCCAGAAGGGCGATGAAAAACTGCTGTTCGTTTTCAACCTGACCCGCGAACCGGTGGAGTTTCCGATACCGAAGGCCATGCGGGTCACCGATATACTGCCGATGCCGGGTTTCGCACCGTTATTCGATGCAGGGATCGTGACGCTCGATGGGCTGGATGTGTTTTGCGGGGTCGTTGCATGAGCGGGCAATTTGTCATCGAGACGGCTGGTGACGCATCGCTCGATGAGTGGTCGCTTCTGCGGCACCGCTTGTGGCCGAATGCTTCACCCGCCGAACACCGGGCGGAATTGCAGGATGTCTCCGACAATGAAGTTGGATTTATTGCCTATGATTCGGCGGGCATGGCCATCGGTTTTGCCGAAGCCAGCCTGCGGCATGATTATGTCAACGGATGCGACACCTCACCCGTGGCGTTTCTCGAAGGCGTTTATGTGGAGGAGTCCTTTCGCAAACAGGGCGTTGCGGCTGCTTTGATTGCCGAAGTAACCCGTTGGGCGACCAGCAAGGGTGTGAGCGAACTTGCTTCCGATGCCGACATTTCCAATGTCGATTCCCACCGCATGCATGCGGCGCTGGGATTTGAGGAAACGCAGCGGGTGGTTTATTTTCGCAAGTCTCTGCCTTTGGATTGAGGGTATAGGTGCAGCAGCAGATGCAGCGATCTCTGCTGATTACGCATCCCGCTTCCCTCATTCCTGTGACAAGCACAGGAATAAGGGGCGCGTCGCGTCTTATGCCCGTTTACCGACTTTCGCCGAGGCATTTTCCGCCAATCAGATCAGCGCAAACCGGTCCACATCCACCATGCCCATGTCGGAAATCTTGAGATGCGGGATGACGGGCAGGGGCAGGAAGGCGACCTGCAGGAAAGGTTCTTCCAGCGTTGTGCCGAGCGCGTAGGCGGCCTTGCGCAGGGTGTGCAGCGTGTCGCGTACCGTCTCGTAGGGTTCGAGGCTCATCAGCCCGGCGACGGGCAAAGCGATCTCGCCCGTCACCCGGCCGTCTTCCACCACCACGAAGCCACCCTTGATTTCGCCGAGCCGGTTGGCGGCCAGCGCCATGTCGTCTTCGCTCACGCCGACGACGCAGATATTGTGGCTGTCATGGCCGACGGTGGAGGCGATGGCGCCTTTCTTCAGGCCGAAACCCTGAACGAAACCATTGGCGTGATTGCCGTTCTTGCCGTGACGTTCGATGACGGCGACCTTGATGATGTCGTTTTCAAGATCGACGGTGGTCTGGTTGCCATCCGTCGGTAGCCTGTAGCGGCGGTGCTCGGTAATGATCTTGCCGGGAAGCACACCCATGACAGGGCTTTCGCCCTCGGTGACCGGCACGCCAAAATGCGAGGCGAGCACGGGTCTTGCCTTGACGCTGTCGAGGCCGACGGGTGCGACCGGTTTGCGCGTGGCAAAAAGAGCGTCATCGACGATCCGGCCGCCGGAAAGCACCATGCTGGCCTTGCAGTTCTGCAGGCTGTCGATGACCACGAGATCGGCGCGCCACCCCGGTGCGACAAGGCCGCGGTCGCGCAGGCCAAAGGCTTTCGCGGCGGAAATCGAGGCGGCGCGGTAGATGGCGAGCGGTTCCACGCCGCTGGCGATCGCGGTGCGGATCATATAGTCGAGATGGCCCTGTTCGGCGATGTCGAGCGGGTTGCGGTCATCCGTGCACAGCGCCAGATAGGGCGAGAGGCGCTCGGTGATGATCGGCATCAGGGCGTGCAGGTCCTTCGAGACCGAGCCTTCGCGCACCAGAATATGCATGCCCTTGCGGATTTTCTCCAACGCCTCAGCCGCGCTCGTGCATTCATGTTCAGTGCGGATGCCGGCGGCGAGATAGCCGTTCAGCGCCGTGCCGGAGAGAAGCGGCGCATGCCCATCAATATGCTGGCCCTGAAAAGCCTCCAGCTTCGCCATGCATACCGGATCCTTGTGGATGACGCCCGGAAAATTCATGAATTCGGCAAGCCCGATGACCTTCGGATGATTTCGGAACGGTAGCAGTTTTTCGATGGGCAGATCGGCGCCAGCGGTTTCAAGGTGGGTGGCGGGCACACAGGAGGAGAGCTGCACCCGGATGTCCATGATGGTTTCCATGGCGCTGTCGAGGAAGAACTGAAGCCCCTCAACGCCCAGAACATTGGCAATCTCATGCGGGTCGCAAATGGCGGTGGTAACGCCATAGGGTAAAACGCAGCGGTCGAATTCATGCGGTGTAACGAGCGACGATTCGATATGGAGATGCGTATCGATGAAGCCGGGAACGACGATTTTGCCGGAAATATCGATTTCCCGCCGACCCTTGTAGTCTCCACATGTGCCAACGACAGTATCGCCGCAAATAGCAATGTCCGAAGCAACAAGTTCCCCGGTCACTAGGTCGAAGAATCGCCCGCCTTTGAGAACCATATCTGCCGGTTCGCGGCCCGTACCCTGATCAATGCGCGTTTCAAGTTTCGAATTCATGCGGCTCTTCTTCGGCTTCTGGTTTGCGTCATATGCGAGAATTTTCAGTATTTACATTCTTAGGTTGTTTCTTGATGTATTCGTATTGATTCTTCGTGTTTTAAATATATCCTGAGTAAATAATTTTCATATTCGTGCTATCTTATGTTCAGTGTTGCATATTTGAATATTTTAACGGGCTTATATTTGCCCATCTGGAGGCTGGTTTATGTCGGCCTATTATCAATAGCGGGCCACGTTAACATTCCCGGGAAGGAAAATAAAAGCGTCTGATGTTGAAGCGAATTTCCACCCGGCAATTAACTGTTGGCATGTTTATCGAGGCGGTCGAGGGAACCCTGTCGAATCGGCAGGTTACGCAGCGACATCGTTTTCTCCTGCGGCATGAGGATGGGGTGCGCCAGCTGAAAGCAAGCGGTGCGGAAAGCATCGTCATCAATACCGCCAGGGGAAACGATGTCGAGGCAAGGTCGGGCGTTGGCGGACCAGCGTCAATGAAAACGGACAGTTCTTCGGAGACTACCACTGCGGTAAGCCATGCCGTGCGCTCGGCGGCCGATGCGGTTGCGGAAACCTTTGCGGTTGCGGAAACCGGTGGCGGTGTCTCGTTGACAAGCATGGCGGCGGCAACGGGCAAGATTGCCGAAGCGGTGCAGTCGAACCCGGCGATCTTCATCGGGGTCACCCGGTTGAAATCCAAAGACGAAACAACGTTTGTGCACTCCGTCTCCGTCAGCGGGCTGATGATCCTTTTCGGAAATTATCTCGGGCTCGACAGGGCAACTGTCAATCTGCTCGGTATCAGCGGGTTGCTACATGATATCGGCAAGGTGGAAATCCCCTCATCGATCCTCAACAAGGCGGAAGGGTTGAGCGCAAGCGAGCGGGAAATCATCAATCTCCACCCCGCATTCGGCCGAGATATATTGTCGCGCAACGCGCAGATGCCGGAGATGGTGCTCGATGTCTGCTTCAATCATCATGAGCGGATGGATGGCGGCGGTTATCCGAGCGGCCGTGCGGGCAGCCAGATCAGCCTCTATGCGCGTATCGCGGCGATTTGCGACGTTTATGACGCCATCACCTCGGTCAGGCCCTACAAGAAGCCGTGGACGGCGAATGACGCGTTAACCTGGATGCTGCGGCGGGAAGGGCATTTCGACATGCAGCTGCTGAAGAAATTCGCGCTGTGCATTTCCGCCTCGCTGCCGAGGGGTTAGCTGCCGAAGATGATTGCCATGTTGAGGCTGTCGATGTAACGCCCGTCGATCAGAACGGCGTCACGGCCCCGGCCTTCATGCACAAAGCCGATTTTTTCGTACAGCGCAATGGCTCTGGCGTTGTCCGCATGCACGCTCAGCTCGATACGATGAAGCCCGCGTTGACGGGCGGCATCGAGCGCCCGCCGCATCAGCTGCGCGCCAAGTCCCTTGTCACGGTAGGCTGGTAGGATACCCATGCCGAGTGTGCCGCAATGGGCGCGGGTTGCTCTATCCTGGCGGCGAATATCGCACCAGCCGATCACTTCGCCATCGGCAATCGCCACGAATTGTGGATGGTCGTTTTCGATCATGTCGAGAACGAAGGCGCGCACCGCTTCGAGCGGCGGCGCCTCCAGGAAGCTCAGATACTTCCGCTCGCGCGACACCGCATCGAGAGCACGGTGAAAGCTTTCAACGTGCTCTGCCCGGATGGGTTCGATGCTGATGGCGTCGGCAGCAGCCATTACGCGGCTTTCGTCTTCGCCTTGCGGGTGAGATGCACCACCACGTTTTCGATCATCCGCATGCCGGCGTCCTGGCCGAGCGTCATGATCGATTCCGGGTGGAACTGAACCGCAGCCACCGGCTCCTTGGCATGTTCGATACCCATGATCGTGCCGTCCTCGCTTTCCGCGGTGATGATGAAATCACGCAGAAGGGTGGAGGGGTCGGCGAAGATCGAGTGGTAACGACCGACGGTTACTTCCTTGCCGAGGCCGGAGAAAACGAGGCCCGGTTCAAGCACGCGGATGCGAGAGGGTTTGCCATGCATCGGCACGGCCAGCTGGCGCAGCTCGCCACCATAGGCTTCCGCCAGAGCCTGAAGGCCGAGGCAGACGCCGAAGATCGGCAGGTCACGGGCGCGGGCGGCCTTGATCGTCGCCTTGCAGTCGAAATCCGTCGGGCTGCCCGGTCCGGGAGAGAGCACGACGAGATCGGGCTGGAAGCGATCGAACACTTCTGCCGCAACCGGCGTTCTGACGGTGGAGACGGTTGCGCCGGTCTGGCGGAAATAATTCGCCAGCGTGTGCACGAAGCTGTCTTCGTGGTCGACGAGCAGGATCTTAACACCGGTGCCCACCTTGGCGGCGTCGCGCTTGGTGGCGGCGGAGTTTGCGCCTTTTGCATCGCGAATGGCCGATATCATGGCCGACGCCTTCAGTTCGGTTTCGGCTTCTTCTTCCTGCGGATTGGAATCGTTGAGCAGCGTCGCGCCGGCGCGCACCTCGGCGATGCCGTCCTTGATGCGGATGGTGCGCAGCGTGAGCCCCGTATTCATGTCGCCGTTGAAGCCGACCATGCCGATTGCGCCGCCATACCAGGCGCGCGGGCTCTTTTCATGGCCTTCGATGAAGCGCATGGCCCAGAGTTTCGGCGCACCGGTGACGGTGACGGCCCAGGCGTGGCTGAGGAAACCGTCAAAGGCGTCCATGTCGTCACGCAGGCGGCCTTCGATGTGGTCAACCGTGTGGATAAGGCGCGAATACATCTCGATCTGGCGGCGGCCGATGACCTTCACCGAACCCGGCTCGCAGACACGGCTCTTGTCGTTGCGGTCCACATCCGAGCACATGGTGAGTTCGGACTCATCCTTCTTCGAGTTGAGCAGTTTCAGGATCTGCTCGCTATCGGCAATCGGATCGTCGCCACGCTTGATGGTGCCGGAAATCGGGCAGGTCTCGATGCGGCGGCCGGAGACGCGCACGAACATTTCCGGCGAAGCGCCGACCAGATATTCCTGATGGCCGAGATTGATGAAGAAGGAATAGGGCGAGGGGTTGATCGCCTTCAGGCGGCGCGAAATCGCCGACGGATTGCTTTCGCAGCGCTCCATGAACTTCTGTCCGGGAACGACCTCGAAAAGATCGCCGCGGCGGAAGCTTTCCTTGGCCTTCACCACCAGTTCGGAATATTCGCCTGGACGGTGATCGCCCTTGGGCGGGATCGTATCAGTGGTCTTGAAGGGCTCAGGTGTGATTTCGGAGGACTTGCCGTCCGTCGTCACGCCGGCCTTTTCGAAATCGTAGCGGTCGATCCAGGCCTTGGCGGAATAGTGGTCAACGACGAGGATTTCATCCGGCAGGAACAGCACCATGTCGCGCTGGTCTTCCGGCCGCGCCAGCGACAGCTTGATGGCGTCGAACTGGAAAGCAAGATCGTAACCGAAGGCGCCGAACAGGCCGATGGCCGAATCCGCATCCGAATAGAAGAGGTCGACGATGGCGCGCAGTGCGGTGAAGACGGTCGGTATCTTCGAGCGCTCTTCCTCGGTGAAGACGCGGTCCGGCTCGTTGACGGTGAGATCGAGACGGCGTGTGGTGGAAGCGCCAAGCGTGAGATCGGGCGTCGCCTTCAGCTTTTCGGTGATGAAATCGAGCAGCACTTCGCCACGGCCATTATAGGCCTCGATCCACATTTTGCGGCCGAAACAGGAAATGCCGAGCGGCGGATCGATGATGGCCGTATCCCAGCGGGTGTAACGACCCGGATATTCATAGTTGGACGAGAAGACCGCGCCGCGGTGGGAATCGAGCTTTTCGATGTAATTGTCGATGGCGCTGGCATAGTCGGCGGCGCGACGCTTTCGGCTGACCTTGATGCCGCCTTTCGTCTCGTAGGTTTCCGCTCCGTCATCCTGAATGATCGTTACCATTTCTCTCGTACTCATTTTGTCGCATGTCGTTATCGCAAAACCGCCAAGCACTTTTGCGCGCATGCTTTCTGTTGTTCAAGCCCGATGACAGGCGGCAAAATAACAAAAAAGCCGCCTGAAAATTCGGGCGGCTTGGACTTTGTCTGAAGACATGACTGGTCAAGGCCGCGTAAAGCTGCTCCACCACCAGTTAGCAATGTTCATAGACACGATGTTCATGGGAAAATTGTTAGCCTGCGCAATCCGCCTTGGCAAGCGGATTTCGGCAGATGAATGAACCTTACGGGCCACCGCCGCGTTGCTTCCCTGCCGAAATGGTCAGGAGTGCCCCGAAAAATGTTTCATCGCCTGTGTCTTCTGCTAATCCCGCTCGCCTTGATTTCCGCCTCGGAACCACCCGCGCAGGTGCCGGTGCCGCAACCGAAACCGGGTGAGGGGCAACCCGCCACTCCCTCGGAAAAGCCATCGGACGAGCCGCCGCAAAGCCCGGTGGAAGCGCCGAAACCGGCCCCGAAACCGCAGGTCCCGGAAGAGCGGAAACCGGATGACGGCAAGATGCCGGCAGACAAGGGATCCGATGACAGCAAGACAGGCGTCGAAGGCAAGGTGGGTGAGGGCAAAGAGGAGGGCGAACCACGGAAACCGGATGGTGACGCCGCAAAACCGGAGGAGAAGCCGCCCGAGCCGGTGAAACCGGAAGATCCGGCCGCGCTTCAGGCGTGCCTTGGCGCGTTGAAGGATATCGGCGCGGAGTTCAGGCAGCTTGAGCCGATCCGCGATGCGGAGCAGGGGTGCGGTATCGAAGCGCCTGTCGAGCTTTCCGTGGTTCTGCCCGGCATCAAGCTGGAACCCTCGGGCACCATGCGCTGCGAAACCGCGCTTGCGCTTTCCCGCTGGACCAAGGAGATGATGTTGCCGGCGGCGGCTCTCGCTTTGCCGGAGAAAAAGGTGACGGCCATCGCCAATGCCTCGACCTATATCTGCCGCAACCGCAACAGCGCGGAAAACGGCAAGATTTCCGAACATGCCAAGGGCAACGCCGTCGATATTTCCACGATCGCCTTCGATAAGGGCGAGCCGCTGGTGATGAAACCGCGCGGCGAGGACGGAACGCCTGAGGGTGCTTTCCAGCGCACGATTACCGCCGCCGCCTGCCTGTTCTTCCGCACGGTTCTTTCGCCCGGCAGCGACGCCACCCATCAGGATCACCTGCATCTCGACGTGCTGGAGCGAAAAGGCGGTTATCTCTATTGCCGCTGATAAAAAAGGGGCGACCCGAAGGCCGCCCCGACTGGAGATGATGTTTCTACCCGGTTTTAGAATTTCTGGGTCAGCGAGATTTTGAAGGTGCGTCCGGCTTCCGTATAGAAGTCCACCGGCTGGTTGACGGTGCTGACGGAATTCGGGTTCACGTCGCGAACGCCGACGGCATTCCAGTATTTCCTGTCGAACAGATTGTAG
The DNA here is from genome assembly GCF_008274755.1 of Agrobacterium sp. B1(2019). Taxonomy (NCBI): domain Bacteria; kingdom Pseudomonadati; phylum Pseudomonadota; class Alphaproteobacteria; order Hyphomicrobiales; family Rhizobiaceae; genus Agrobacterium; species Agrobacterium sp. B1(2019). Next base: position 374,824 of record NZ_VTPB01000001.1, read on the forward strand.
ATGCCGGCCTGGATGCGCAGGCCCTTGGTCTGTTCCGGTTCCCACCAGCCGGTCAGGTTGAAGACGCCGTAGCCGGGGGCGTCGAAGGTGTTGGCCACCCTGTCGTCACGCATGCCGGAGGAGAAGATACCGGTAAATTCCGTGCCCCAGACGTCCTGCTCGTAGCCGATGCCGACGACGGATTTGAAGGGCGCGACCGTGCGAATGAATTCGTTGGTGTCGGTGTCCTTGCCATAGGCGTAAGCGAGCGAGGCATGGGCGAAGAAGCCGTTTGCGAGATCCTTGCGGACCTTGGCTTCTACGCCGGATATTTCGACGTTGTTACGGTTGCGATAGGTGAAGAGCGATCCGTTGCCCCTGCCGCCGAAGCCGGGGAAGAGCGTTGTGGAGGTCGTGTACTGCTCGATGAAGTTCTTGTACTTGTTGTGGAACAGCGTCAGGCTTCCCCTGAGGTCGCCGGAGGCGTAGTTCGCGCCGATTTCGAAACCGTTGCTGGTCTCGGGATTGAGGGCGGAATTGCCGACCACCGCGTAACCGGAGCTGACGTTGGAGAAGTTCAGGTAGAGTTCGTTGATCGTCGGGGCGCGATAGGCCATCGACCATTGGGCGAAGAGTTGCAGTTCCGGCGTGACGTCATAGGTCGCGAGAAGCTTCGGCGAGAAGCGCGAGCCGCTGTTGCCGGTCGGCAGGCCGAAGGTTCTGTAGCCGCTGTTGCTCGAAACCGAGCCGTCCGGGTCGTAGTCATAGGAATCGAAGCGCAGGCCTGGGGTCAGGCGGAAGCCGTTGCCGAAAGCGATCTCGTCATCGAGATAAAGGCCGAGGCTCTTGCCGCTCACGTCAGGCATGTCGGACTGGGAAGAAGAGGTCACGCCGGCCGTGTTGGCGTAAAGTTCCTGGCTGAAATCGGTCGTCATGGCGTTGCCGCCGAAACGGACCGTGTGCTGCACGCCGCCAAGCTCGAAGCCGGATTCAAGGCCGCCGACGATGCCGAAGGCGCTGTTGCGCATGCTGTCTTCGCGAATATAGAGCGAATTATTGGTCAGGCGGTCGCCAGCGCCGGACTCCTTGGAAAGACGCGTCCAGTAGAGCGAGAGATTGGCGGCGTCGATGAAGCCGTCGGTCGAGGGCGCTTCGTATTCGTAATCGAGCGATACGCGATCGCGCTCCGTATCCTCGTAGCCCCGGTAGTCGCCGATCCGGTAGGTCGAGCCTGAAACGCTCACGCCTTGCAACGTTTTCATGTCGCTGCGGTTCCTCAGCGAATAACGCTCGGCCGTCAGCCCGATGCTGTGACCGCCCTCCAGATCCTGCCGGATCTTGAACATCAGGTTGCTTTCGTAGGTGTCGGCGGGGTTTGGCTTGGTGCGGCGTGTTCCGTAGATATCGGCCGTGCCCTTGTTGTCCGTCTCGTTGCCGCGCTTGTAGGAACCCTGGAACAGAACTGACGTGTTCTCGATCTTCTTGGCGACAGCGAGCGATCCGCCAACGCTTCTGTCTTCGCTGTCATAGGTGGTCTTTGCCACACCGCCCCAGTCCTTGCCTTCGCTGATCAGGTCTTCCGGCTCGAGCGTGCGCAGCACCAGCGCGCCGCCGAGAGCACCAGAGCCGATACGGCTGGAATCTGCACCGCGCACCACATCGACCGTCGAGAGCGAGGAAAAATCGAAGCTTGAACTCGTATCGCTAAGGGTGGTGGTTGCCTGACCCTGACGGGCGAAATTGTTGAAATAAGGAACGGGAATATTGTCGATCAAGGTGACGACACGCGCGCCGCCGAGGCCGCGAATGAACAGGCCGCCGGGCCGGCCAGGCTTGGCGTCGACGTAATCGACGCCCGGTTCCGTGCTGTTGCCGAGGTCCTTGATGCTGCCGATGTCTTTTTTGCGGATGTCTTCCGCTGTCGTCTGGCTCGCCAGCGGCGTGTCGGCGGCGGCATTGACGCTTTTGACTCGCTTGCCCTTGACGACGATCCTTTCAAGCGTAGTGGCGCCGTCCGCCTGCGACGCGGCATTCTGTGCCAGGGCGGGGCCGGCAAGCGGCAGAAGAGAGATGGCAGTGCACAAAAGCAGCGCGGAATGCGTGCGCGAAATGGACATTAATTACCCCCAGGTAGGCGCGCGAACGGGCCGCGGCGTGCGAAGGCACGCCGCGCTTGCCGCTGCGGCTGAAACTGTTTTGATTGTTACGGGCGAGCCGATAAGCGAGGACTAAAAAACATGATGATAACTGTCAACATATTATATATGACTTTTCTAATCATGTTTTAAAGCATAACGGCATGTTGCAAAAATATGACGCTTATCCGTTCTCGGACCTGATCGGTGAATAGGTGCGAAAACGCCATGGTATGGTCAAAGTCCGGACATGGCGGCTTGCTAGGATATTTGCAGCCAGTTTACATGGCGGTACAATAAATGGACTATTAATCGGATACGGAAATGAAGTCTCTTGAACTGCTCGTTGAGCGGATCATCCTCTCCAGCCGCTGGCTGCTCGTCGTTTTTTATCTCGGGCTCGTCGCGGCGCTGGCGGTTTATGCGTTTTCCTTCGCGCTCAAGTTTCTGAAAGTTGCCAAGAACGTTTTCACCTATGACGAAGCGGACATGATCCTCGCCATGCTGGGTCTGATCGATGCGGCGCTGGTCGCCAGCCTGATCGTCATGGTGATGATTTCCGGTTACGAGAACTTCGTCAGCCGCTTCGATGACGCCGATGCCGAGGTTTCCTTTCTGGGTAAGCTCGATTCCGGCAGTCTGAAGATCAAGGTCGCGTCGTCGATCGTGGCGATCTCGTCGATCCACCTGCTGCAAATCTTTCTCAACGCCAGTCAATATTCGGACAGCAAGCTGATGTGGTTCACCATCATTCATCTGGCTTTTGTCGTCTCGGCGGTCATGCTCGGTTTCCTGGAAAAACTGATGGCCAAGCCGAAAGGCAAATCCGAAAAGCTGGTGCTTTGATCAGGATGGTCGAGCCGATATGAAGGTCGCAACCCTGTCCTGGCCATGCCGCATGTTTCTCGCTCCGGGCGTTACGTCCCGGGGTGGCGGGGGTGTGTGAATGGTGAAGACGGAGCGTCAGGCCAGGCTTTGCAGCGATCTGTCGGCTGCCGCCGACAAATCCCAATGGCTGGAGGCACTGCGGGAAGTGATGCGCGCCTTCGGTTACGCCTATGTGACCCTGTTGCGGTTGCCCGGCGGCCAGAATGCCTATGCCTTGCCGACGGTTGTCGAAAGCAGCCTGCCCATCTGGGTCGTGAATGCAATGACCAGGGATGGCGCGCTTGGGGACTGTCCCGTCATCAAGCGCGGCGCGTCGTCGATGATGCCGCAATATTGGTCGCTGCAGGATCCGGATATTGCCTGTGGACCGCTGGTGGATGCGGCGGACTCGCTGAGCAGCATGGGCATTACGTCCGGTCTGATGGTGCCGGTACACGGCATGTACGGCAACCGGCATCTGATGAATTTCGCGGGCGATCGCGATCTCCTGCCGCAAGCCGCGCTTAACGAGCTGGGTATGATCGTGCTGCATGCGCTGGAGGTTTATGACCGGCTTTGCCGCACCAACTCAAAAGGTCCGTCGCCGCTGACGAAGCGGGAACTCGATGTGGTGCGCTGGACGGCGCAGGGAAAGACCTCCGTGGAGATAGCCGAGCTTCTGTCCATCTCGGAACATACCGTCAATGCCTATATGAACAACGCCATCCGCAAGCTCGACTGCGTCAACCGCACCCAGCTGGTGGCCAAGACCATACGCCTTGGCCTGATAGACTGATCGATCCTGTCGTTTCCGGCAGGCCTCGCCTTACCGGTCGAGAACCGAACGAAGCTCGACGAGATTCGAGCGCACCCGTAAAACGTAAAATCCCATGGTGGCGAGGTGCGAGGGCATGATCCAGCCGCTTTCCTCACCATTGGAAATGATCGCCGGCTGTATGCGCAGAGCTGCGCGGGTCTGCGACAGTGTGTCGTTCCACAGGTTGGTCAGGTTGCGTTCGCGGATGACCTGCGCGAAGTCCGATCCGGCCGCGGAAAGCACGCCGTAATAACCGTAAAGCTGGCCATAGGCGAACCAGAAGCGGTCGTCGGCGCGGGTATCGAACCAGCCGCCATTATAATTTTCCGAACGTTCGCGCAGAATTGCAGACGTGGAGCCGATATCGCCGGCGATACGGTCGATGAACTGGATGAGGTTGTCGGCGCGGGTATCGAAGACGGCCTTGCAGGCGGCGAGTTCGCCGTTGAAGGCCTGGAAGCTGCGGATGGCGGCGCGATAATAGGCCGGCGTCGGCGTCTTCGGGCCGAAGGGATCGAGACCGAAATACCAGGAATATTCGCTGAACTGCATGTTCCCGCGTGCTTCCTGGAGATTGTTGTTGATGCCGGATGTTCCGCGCACGCGGCCGAGCGTATCCACCAGTTCAACCGAGGTGCGGCGCACGGCCTGGTTTACGCCGCGCTGGAACGACGCCTTGTTGTCCAGAAACGGCGTGCTGTCCCAGTCCATGCCGAAAAGGCCGAGACGATAGAGCAGCATGGACGAAATCCAGGCGTTCTGGTTGACGTTGAAATCGGTGAGATCGGCGGCCGCGTCAACGATGGCCGAACGCTGGCAGACCGGCGCGGATGTGTTGGCGGCGGCGCCCGTTGCGTCGCCCGCAGGGGCGGCGGCCGGCAATTCCTGCCCGGCAGGCACGGTGCGCTCCTCAAGCTTGTAGCGCGCGACGTAGTCCGGGTCGAAATTCGTCCAGACCTGGGTTTGCCAGATGAAATATCCGTAAAAGCCGGCAAGAAGAATGACGATGAGGGCGATCGGGCCCTTGATGAGCCAGTTGCGGCCGCTGTACCAGCCGTGGGCGGCCATGAAGGGCCACAGAAGCCAGGCGACGAGAAGACCGGCGGCCCGGCCGATGGCGCTGAAGGCTGCCTGAATCCAGGCGGTGATCCGGTCGATCATATCGTCATAGTCTCCTCTGCCCGTGGGGCTGGACGCCGGAAGAAAGACCTCGGTCCGCCCGCGCCCTTCGGCGCTTGATATAAGCCGCGGTCATTTACTGTCTTCCAGATATGTCCCGGTCAACCGGGATACAACATGATTGCGAAACTTTTCTCAACCTGCGGTCCGCGCCGGCCGTCATGGCTTTCCACACGGATTGTGGAACAGCGGCCGCCGCGGAACCGAAGGCATATGTGGTTAGAGGCCGAGCTTGGCGATCTCGTCATTCAGGCGGTCGCGCGCCTTTTTCGGCAGTTTGCCGTTCTTGACGGCGTCAAGATTGGCCGGAGCCGCGTCGCCGACGACGACGAGGGCGATCATGCCCATGCCGAGATGCGGTGTGCATTTGACGACGTAGGCGCCTTCCTTCTCGACGGTCACCTTCACCGTCTCGTTCATCTTGCCCTTGAAGTCTGCGACGCCCTCGGGGATCATGTCCTTCACGGCGGCCGCATCATGGCCCTTGTCGACCGCGACGAAGGTGATGATGTCGCCGACGGCGGCCTTGACGGTTGCGGGTTCGAAGACCATCGCCTGGCCGTCGCTGCCCTTGTTGAGCATCTTCACTTCGATTTCGGCAGCAAGGGTGGGAAAGGCGAAAAGACCTGCGAGAATGGCGAGGCCGGCGAATTTGGCAGTTCTGTTCTGCATAGTTTTGCTCCTGAGAGAAAGCACATCCACGCGAATGTGTCGCCGTCGTCTTAGCCCGGGAGCAGGGCGTCCATCTTTGCGGAAAATCAAATGCGGCAACCGGACGCAGATGTTCACTCGCCCTTGAAGGTCTCCACCCAGTGGCGGCGGCAGAAGGAAACATATTTCTCGTTGCCGCCGACATCGATCTGCGCGCCTTCCGTCACGACCTTTCCTTCACTGTCGAAGCGGGCCACCATCGTCGCCTTGCGGCCGCAATGGCAGATGGTGCGGATTTCGCGAAGCTCGTCGGCAATGGCGAGCAGTTCTTTCGAGGCGGGGAAGAGCTTGCCCTGAAAGTCAGTGCGAAGGCCGTAGGTCATCACCGGAATGTTCAGTTGGTCAACAATGTCGGCAAGCTGCCAGACATGGTGTTCGGAGAGAAAGTTGGCTTCATCGACAAAAACGCAGGCGACCGGCGTTTCGGCGGTGAGGGCCGATACTTCGGCGAACAGGTCGGTTTTGTCATCGAAGGTCAGGGCGTCGGAGGACAGGCCGATGCGCGAGGCAACACGGCCGACACCGGCCCGGTCGTCAAAGGCAGCGGTGAAAATCAGCGTGCGCATGCCGCGCTCCTGATAATTATAGGAGGCCTGCAGCAGCATGGTCGATTTGCCGGCATTCATCGTCGAATAATTGAAATAGAGTTTTGCCATTATCCACTCCCGGATTTCCAGCCGATGCTGCATCAAGCGTCTTTTGACGGCGAAGAGGCGGATTGAAAAGTATGGCCATGGGAAAAACACAGATTTCTACGGTCTGTCCTTTTTCGACATTGCACCGCTGGATACCGACATTTTCACGATTTTGTCGCAAACGGTGCGCCAAAGCACGCAAATGCGCGCGAGTTGATTGTGTCCGGCAGATATTGATAATGGCAAGGGAACGAAAAACAGGGAGCAAGCCATATGTTTGCAAATAGAAGCCGCTGTCTGGCCCTGGCCGCAGCAATCTCCTCCATGACGTTCAGTGCGGCCGGTGCTGCGGAACCGGCAAGCTGTGGCACAGTGCGCTTTTCCGATGTCGGCTGGACCGACATCACCGCCACGACGGCGACCGCCACCGTGCTTCTGAAAAGCCTTGGCTATGAAACCGACGTCAAGCTTCTCTCCGTACCCGTTACCTACACATCCCTGAAAAACAAGGACATCGACGTCTTCCTCGGCAACTGGATGCCGACCATGGAAGGCGATATCGCGCCCTATCGCGAAGACAAATCCGTCGAGACGCTGCGGGAAAACCTGACCGGCGCGAAATACACGCTGGCGACCAACGCCAAGGGTGCCGAACTCGGTATCAAGGACTTCAAGGACATCGCCACCCACAGCGCCGAACTCGGCGGCAAGATCTATGGCATCGAGCCGGGCAATGACGGCAATCGCCTGATTCTCGACATGGTGGCCAAGGACAGTTTCGGTCTGAAGTCGTTCGAGGTGGTCGAGTCGTCCGAACAGGGTATGCTCTCCCAGGTGGCCCGCGCTGAAAAATCCGGCGAGCCCATCGTCTTCCTCGGCTGGGAACCGCATCCCATGAATGCGAATTTCAAACTGACCTATCTGACCGGCGGCGACGATGTCTTCGGCCCCAATCTCGGCGGCGCGACGATCCATACCAATGTCCGCAAGGGCTACGTCGAGGAATGCCCGAATGTGGGCGCCTTCCTCAAGAACCTGCAATTTTCCCTGCCCATGGAAAACGAGATCATGGGCAAGATCCTGAATGACGGCCTTGAGGGTGAGGCGGCTGCAACCGCCTGGCTGAAGGCCAATCCGACGGCGATCGAGCCCTGGCTCGCCAATGTCAAGACCAAGGATGGCAGCGCCGACGCCCTGCCTGCCGCCAAGAAGGCTCTCGGCCTCTAAGCCGCAAGACGATGCATGACTGTATCCGGCCTGCGCGGCAGGCCGGATCAGCGGGAAATAACGATGCCCATGCATGACCTTGCCTGTGAATTTTCAGACATTGAAGGTCATGCGCCAGCACTGCGTCCGGCAGTTTTGTTGCCGGCCGTCATTTCTGCATTGGAGCAATCCCGGTAAAACGGGATGACGATGCTCTATTTCTTTGTTGTCTGCGCAATTCCGGAGGCAAAACCGCTCTGCAGTTTTGCCGGAATTGTTTTAGTTCACGAAAGGTATTTTCTTACCGTGGAATGGCTCAGCGCTTCTGAAAACCGCCTGCCCGTCGGCCGATATGCCAAGGAGGCCATCGACTGGCTGACCGGCAATCTCGCTTTTTTCTTCGATTGGCTTTCCTTCATTTTCCAAGGTGTCATCAACGCCCTGCTTTATGTGCTGCAGGCGCCGCATCCGCTTATCATCGTGGCGATCCTGACGGCGCTTTCGGCCTGGACGCGTCGCTCCGTCGGGATGCCCGTCTTCACCGCGCTCGGCTTGCTGCTCATCATCAATCTGGGCTACTGGAAGGCGACGACGGAGACGTTGGCGCTTGTCATCGCCGCCAGCACCGTGTGTATGATCATCGGCATACCCCTCGGCATATTGGCGGCAAGGCGCAAATGGATTTATGCCGGTATGCGCCCGGTGCTGGACCTGATGCAGACCATCCCCACCTTCGTTTATCTCATCCCGGCGCTGGTGCTGTTCGGTCTCGGCATGGTTCCGGGGCTCATCGCCACCGTCATCTTCGCCATCCCGGCTCCCGTGCGGCTTACCCGTCTCGGTATCGTCTCGACGCCGCCGGCGCTGGTGGAGGCGGCCGTCGCCTTTGGCGCCACGCCATCGCAGGTTCTGCGCAAGGTGGAGCTTCCCTTCGCCGCGCCGCAGATCATGGCTGGTCTCACCCAGACGATCATGCTGTCGCTGTCGATGGTGGTCATTTCCGCGCTTGTGGGCGCCAATGGCCTGGGGGTGCCGGTGGTGCGCGCGCTCAATACCGTCAATATAGCCATGGGCTTCGAAGCGGGATTGTGCATCGTCATACTGGCGATCGTTCTCGACCGACTTTTCCGACTTCCCGGCGCGGAGGATGATCTATGAGTGATGCCATCATCTTCGGAAATGTCGATATCGTTTTCGGCAACCGGCCCGATGCGGCTCTGCCGCTGATCGACAAGGGTAGTACGCGTGAGGAGATCAATGCCGAAACCGGGCTGGTGCTCGGTGTCGCCAATGCCTCGCTGTCCGTCAAGGAAGGCGAGATTCTCGTCCTCATGGGGCTTTCCGGATCCGGCAAATCGACGCTGCTGCGGGCCGTCAACGGGCTTGCGCCCGTGGTGCGCGGCAATGTCGGCGTGAAAACCAGTTCGGGTTATGTCGATCCCTATCGCTGCCCTGCGAAAACGTTGCGTGACCTGCGCATGCACACGGTCTCCATGGTTTTCCAGCAATTCGGCCTGCTGCCCTGGCGCAATGTGGCCGACAATGTCGGCTTCGGGCTTGAGCTTTCCGGCGTGCCGGAAGCCGAGCGCAAGCGCATGGTCGCCGAGCAGCTCGAACTGGTCAATCTTTCCGCCTGGGCCGACCGCAAGGTGGGGGAGCTTTCCGGCGGCATGCAACAGCGCGTGGGGCTGGCCCGGGCCTTTGCCACTGGCGCGCCGATCCTGTTGATGGACGAGCCGTTCTCGGCGCTCGATCCTCTTATCAGAAGCCGCCTGCAGGACGAGCTTCTGGAATTCCAGAGCCGGCTGAAGAAAACGATTCTCTTCGTCAGCCACGATCTGGACGAGGCCTTCCGCATCGGTAACCGTATCGCCATGATGGAAGGCGGACACATCATCCAGTGCGGAACGCCGCAGCAGATCGTTAAGCAGCCGGCCACGCCCTATGTCGCGGATTTTGTGCAGAACATGAACCCGATCTCCATGCTGACCGCCGCCGATGTGATGAAAAGGGGCGTGGACGAACGCAATGGGCAGATGACAGTCGCCGCCACCGCCCGTCCGTCATCGCCGCTGATCGATATTCTCGATGCGCTGTCAAAACATTCCGGCGCGATCGGCGTTGTCGACAATGGTGCGATCGTCGGCACGATTTCCGCCGATGAAGTCGTGGCGGGGCTGACGCGTCACCGCAAGAAATAGCGATTCGCCTCTCCCCCAAAAAAGAAAGGGCCTTCCGTCGTGGAGGGCCCTTCGTCTTTTCCGGGAGGTCTCTGCGGCGCAAATTATACCTTCCCACGGCAGCAAAGAATATTTTTTGACCTCACAAGTTATGCATTAAAATAATTACTAATAAAAATCATATTGCAAATTCGGCAAAAATTGCGCAATGTTAATCTAGATTCTTTTGTTCGCTATTAAATTTAAGGTGGTAATAGATTGTGGCGTCAAAATCCGGCATCGAGCGCTGGTATTGAAATGCTCAATTTTTAATCTCGTATTTCTTATGGATGCTATTTCTAATACATACTTTTATTATATTTTTCATAAAATCAGGCGAAGCGCCGATAAATTAATCACAATTTATTAAGTAAATAATCGGTCAAGAATAGTCTTTGGAAGGGGCGCGATATAAGCAAGATTTAGGTATATACAACGTATCGACCGAATTATAAAAACACCTTTAGAACACCTATTATAGCCACCATGACCGTCTCTCGGACTGTCATCAGGAGACTTGAGCGTATGGATAATCAATCTCTGTCGGAACACAGCATCGCCGCTGCAGACTTGCTCTCAGCGATGGCGAACCCAAAGCGCCTGATGATCTTGTGCACGCTGGTGGATACGGAAGTGCCTGTTGGTGTTCTCGCTTCTCAGGTTGGCCTCAGTCAGTCCGCTCTCTCGCAGCATTTGTCGAAATTGCGTGCGCAGCGACTGGTGAAGACACGACGGGATGCGCAGACCATCTATTACTCCAGCAACTCCGAATCCGTGAAGAAGATCCTTGCTTCACTCGAGGACATCTACTGCCAGGCGCAGAAAAGCAGCAAGACTGCGGCTTGATCCCACGGTCCTGTTAAGGCCCGGCAGCATCACCCAATTGAAACCGGCGCCCGGCGCCGGTTTTTCTTTTCAGCGGCCTTTGCGCGGCTGCATCCGCCACAGGGATCGGGACTGCGTATTGGCGCGGTTTTCATACCGACGCAGCAGCCTGTATCTGTTGCTTGAGGCGGGTTGCTGCAGCGGCATATCCACCGTCGGCGCCATCCACGAAATGCATGTGGTCTCTCGAAAGCGGAGATGGAACAATACAGGTCATCAATGCGGCATCCTGTTCGTGCAGGCCGTAATAACAGCTTCCCGACAGGTGCCCCTGTTCCAGCCGCGCGCGGATTTTTTCGAGTCGGGCGGCGTCGATATCAACGGTCATCTTCAGACCGTCGTCGAATTTCCTGAAATCGGTGTTGCTGGCGACCGAGCGTCTGTAGCGATCCGCATTAAATTGCCCAAGCGACAGTTTGGTCAAACCGAGGAGATTGACGAGGAAGCTTTCACCCAGGATGCGAAACGAGCGGCGCATCCTGCCCCAGGCATCGTGATAGGCAGCGCCGGCGCGGGCTTCGAGGCTAAGACCCTCGCGCACGAAACCGAGTTTCGGCCCATCCTCCGGCACGGGGTGGCCGTGTCTTGCATCCTGCTCGGCGAGATCAACGAGATCGATGACCAGCTGACGGAATGCCGGCATGTCCCGCGACGGCCCCGGCACGGCGATAATCGACACCACCTTGCCATGGGTTGCCTGAATGGGGTTCCAGCGGCAGGAAAGACCGGTGAGATCGGGGCGTTCGCCCGTTTCCGCGGCGGGCAGGGCATATTGCCCGTCCTTCATCCGCGCTTCCGCCCAGCTGTTGCCGCCGCCTGAGAACATGGCGTAGGAAACATCCTCGCTTGCCTGAAAGCGCGCGACGCGAATATCGAAGCCATTCTCACGAATATCCTCGATGGGAACCAGCGCCACGCGCATGGCAAGATCGAGATCGTCCTTTACCCAACGCTGCACATTCGAAAGTGCTGTTCGTGCGACAGGCAGCCCCTGGGGCGGCACCGTGACGGCGGCGCCATCACCGCCGAAAACGAAGGGCAGGTCGTGACGCCCGAGACTGTTCGATACGCCCGATATAACCGCCGCACCCGCCATATTGACGGCCTTGTAGCGGCCGGTGCCGATGGCCGAAGTCGAATCGACGATATCGGCGATGGCCAGTCCCCATCCCGGCGGCAGGGCGCGATAAAGCGTCGGGTCGGCCACATCTTCAAAATGCCGGAAGACGGGCAGGCCCGTCAGAAATTCTTCATCTGCTGCGATCATGGCGTATTATCCTCCAGCGGCGACCAAACGCCAAGCGTTTACGGAAGGCCGATGCGTCCTTTCTGATGGCGCAATCACGGTCGATCCGGCGATTGATTTACCGCTAATAGAGCTAATCCAGCAAAGGTGACTTGCATAAATCATCAAACCTTCCGTATGAGTTGAGTGGAAGGCTCGGAATTCAAAAATGGAACGAGTTTTCGCCGGGAGGCGTCCGATAGTTTCATTCGGTCGGCGCCCATGGCGCTCACCGGGTCCCGCGACCCCCTTTAAGGAGACACCAGGATGAAACTGAAGACATTGACCAGCGTGACGCTTGCAGCGTCCTTCGCATTCGCACCCCTTGCTCATGCCGAGATCGTCATCGGCCTGATTGCGCCGCTCACCGGTCCTGTCGCCGCCTATGGCGACCAGGTGAAGAACGGCGCCCAGACGGCAGTCAATGAAATCAACAAGAAGGGCGGCATCCTCGGCGAACAGGTCGTGCTGAAGCTTGCCGATGACGGCGGTGAGCCGAAGCAGGGCGTTTCCGCGGCCAACCAGCTTGTTGCCGAGGGCATCCACTTCGTCGTGGGTCCTGTGACGTCCGGCGTCGCCATTCCGGCATCGGATGTCTTTGCCGAAAACGGCGTGCTGATGGTGACGCCGACGGCGACCGCGCCGGGCCTGACCAACCGCGGCCTTTCCAACGTTTTCCGCACCTGCGGTCGTGACGACCAGCAGGCCGAGGTTGCGGCGAAATATGTTCTCGCCAACCTAAAGGACAAGAAGATCGCCATCATTCACGACAAGGGCGCTTACGGCAAAGGTCTGGCGGACGCCTTCAAGACCACGCTGAACGCCGGCGGCGTGACAGAAGTGCTCTACGACGCGCTGACGCCCGGCGAAAAGGATCTCGGCGCGCTGACGGCCCGTCTGAAGTCCGACAATGTCGATATCGTCTATTTCGGCGGTTACCATCCGGAAGCGGGTCTTCTGGTGCGTCAGTTGAAGGATATCGGCTCCAAAGCTGCCGTTATCGGCGGTGACGGCCTGTCGAACAGCGAGTTCTGGAACATCGGCTCGCAGGCTGGCGAAGGCACGATCTTCACCAACGCTTCCGACGCGCTGAAGAACGACGATTCCAAGGCCGCTGCCGAAGCGCTGAAGGCTGCCAACATTCCGGCGGAAGCCTTCACGCTCAACGCCTATGCCGCTGTTGAAGTGCTGAAGGCCGGCATCGAGAAGGCCGGAAGCGCCAAGGATTCCGAAGCCGTCGCCACGGCCCTGAAAAGCGGTGATGCTTTCCCGACCGCAATCGGCAAGGTGACCTACGGCGAAAACGGCGACCTGACCTCGCAGGCCTTCTCGCTGTTCAAGTGGCAGGACGGCAAGATCGTCGCAGCCGAATAAGCTGATCCTACCGGCCGCGCCTTGTGCGGCCGGTTTCATTTTGCGGCCGAAAAAGGGTCAACGCAGCATGGGCGACGCCAGGAAACAGACTGTTGGAGACATCGGCTTCGGACGGATGTTCCCGATTGTCCGGATCTTCGACGAGGCCAAGGCGCGGGAGTTCTATGTCGATTTTCTCGGTTTCGGGGTCGACTGGGAACACCGATTCGGCGATAATTTCCCGCTATACATGCAGGTTTCACGAGCCGGAATGGGGCTTCACCTCAGCGGCCATCATGGGGATGCGACGCCGGGTTCCAACATCTTCGTCACCATGCACGGCGTTCACGCCTATCAGCAGGAACTGGCGACGAAGGACTATCGCTTCATGAAGCCGGGCGTTGAAGAACTGCCATGGGGCAATGTGATGGAAGTGACCGATCCGTTTGGCAACCGCATTCGTCTCTGCGAGCAAAAAGACGGGGATTGAGGTCCAGGACGTCACCGTCTGGCTCTTGACCTTGCCCGCGGTTTGAACGATAGAACGCTCAAATTGCGAACCGCGCGCACGGAGACCCCGTGCGCGCGGTTCGTGCGTTTTGGCAGTCGGTCATGCAATTCGTTCGCATCCGCACGGGGGCAAAAATGAACAGTGAAGGCAATGCGCTGGTAAGGAAGCTCGCATTCTGGGGCATTCCACTTTCTTTCGGCGTGCTGGGCCTCAAGCTTCTGGCATGGTGGGTCACCGGATCGGTGGCGCTTCTGTCTGATGGTCTGGAATCGACCGTCAACGTGGTTGCGGCCTTCATCGCCTATTTCGTCATTCGCTACGCCCAGAAGCCGGCCGATGACGACCACCAGTTCGGCCACCACAAGGCGGAATATATTTCCGCCGTCGTGGAAGGCGTATTGATCGTCGTTGCCGCGCTGTTGATCGTGCAGGAGGCCTGGGGTGCTCTTTTCAATCCCAGGCTGCCGGAAGCGCCGATCCTCGGTCTGGCCATCAACGCATTTGCAGCCGTCATCAATGCCGTCTGGGCGACGACGCTGATCCGCGTCGGCCGAAAATATGCCTCGCCGGCGCTTGCGGCCGATGGCCACCACATCATGTCAGATGTCGTTACCTCGGCGGGTGTTCTCGTCGGCCTTGTCCTTGCATTGCTGACGGGCTACGCCATTCTCGATCCGCTGCTTGCCATTCTGGTGGCCATAAACATCCTGTTCCAGGGATCGAAGGTCATTCTGCATTCGCTTGGCGGGCTGATGGATCGGGCCGTGGAGCCGGAAGAGGACGAGGCGATCAAGAAGGCCATCGCCGAACATTCCGGCGGTGTGATTGGCGTACACGATCTGCGGACACGTCGCGCCGGCTCGGCCGCCTTCATCGATTTTCACGTCGTCGTTCCCGCCATCATGACGGTGCGGGAGGCGCATGATATTTGCGACCGCCTTGAAGATGCCATAAGGGACGTCATACCGGGCGCCAGCCTCGCCATTCACGTCGAGCCGGAAGGCGAAAAGGCGCATGGCGTCAAAGTGATTGTTTGAAAAACAGGAGTTTTCCATGTCCGTGACGGATGTTTCCGGCCTGTCGCAGCTGGGCACGAAGGTCGATACGCCAGAGAGCCCGGAAAAGGCCGTTCTCGAAAAAGTGCCGAACGGTAATGCCGGCACCGATTATGTCGTGCGCTTCACTGCGCCCGAATTCACATCGCTTTGCCCGATGACGGGCCAGCCGGATTTCGCCCATATCGTCATCGACTATATTCCGGGTGATTTCCTGGTGGAATCCAAGTCGCTGAAGCTGTTTTTGCAGTCCTTCCGCAACCACGGCGCATTTCATGAGGATTGCTCCGTCTTTATTGCCAAGCGGCTGGTGGAGCTGCTGCAGCCGAAATGGCTGCGCATCGGCGCTTACTGGTATCCTCGTGGCGGCATTCCGATCGACGTCTTCTGGCAGACCGGACCGGCGCCTGAAGGCGTGTGGCTGCCGGATCAGGGCGTTCCCACCTATCGCGGTCGCGGCTGATCCGGCTTTGTCGGGATTGATGATTCAGGCGAACGAACCGTCGTCGCCTGAATCGAAATCCGCATCGTCGGCGTTGTCGTCGTAATCGGCCTGCTGGATATCGTCATCGTCGTTATCCCGCTGGTTTGCGCTGTCGCCATAATAATTGTTGATAACGGTTTCCTCGACTGGCGCGTTGCCGATGCCGCTATTGGCGCCGAAGGGCGAGCCAAGGCCGAGCGACGACATGTGGCCGCCGAAAATGCCGCTCAACGAATTGGCGAGCAGCATGCCGCCGGCGACACCCGCGGCGGTTCCGAGCGCCCCCTGTAGAAAACCACCGCCTGATGTGCGCCCGAATGCGGCGGGCTGCTGGCTCCGGGGGCCGCCGGGTTGCTGGCCTGCGGGCGATCCCCAGGGACCCGCCGTCTGGCCGGCGGTATCGTTGCGCCATGAGGCTTGCGGGGCAGGGACGGGTGTCGGTGCTGGCGGCTGTGACTGGCCGGTTCCGAAGATGGAACTCAGAAAGCCACCCTGCGCTGCGGCCTGTGGGGCGCTATTGCCGCTTTCCAGCGCGTGGATACGGTCTTCGAGCTGCTTGATATGGGCTGCGGCCGCTTCCAGTCCCTTTTCCTGAACGATGACCGCCTGCGCGAGATAATAGGGGGCCGAGGGCTGATCGCGCACGGCGTCTGCGATCAATGTTTCCGCCTCGCGGTCACGCGGGGTGGAGGATGCGGTTCTGGTCCTGTCGAACAGGGCCTTGAGAAGCTGACTTTCTTCCGGTGACATATGCTGCCTCCTTACCGTGAAGCGAAAATCCACGATAAGGAGGTAGGCCTCAACTCCGGCTTTTCAAAGCGGCCCGAATTTTAAATTTCGGTAATGATCGTCAGCCGCCGAAGGCGAGCGAGAGACCCGCGATCGCCGTCAGGGCGCCGACCGTACGGCTGGCTACTGAGCCGAAACGGGCAATGCCAAGGCCAAGCGCAATGCCGGCCGCATGCAGGATGGCGGTGGCGATCATGAAGCCGATGCCGAATTGAAGCGCGCCGGCGCTGCCGAGTTCACCGCCATGGGCATGGCCATGGAAAAGCGCGAAAGCGCCGACGACGGCCGCCGCCGCTGCCGTGGGAAGCCTTGCCGCCATGGCGACGAGAAGGCCGAGACCGATGACGGAGGCGAGAATGGCCGGTTCGACGAAGGGAAGCCCGATGCCATAAACCGCCATCAGGAAGCCGGCGGCCATGGTGCCGACGAAGGCGGAAGGCACGATCCACAGCGCCTTGCGGTCGCCCTGCGCCGCGGCGATCTGCGAGGCCCAGATGCCGACGGCCACCATCGCCAGAATGTGATCCGCACCAAAGAAGGGGTGGGAGACGCCGGCCATGAAGGAGCCGTGTTCTTCCGGGTTCAAATGGGCGAAAGCGGGCAGGGCGGTAACGCCCAGTGCGGCGGCTGCGAGGCTTAGTCTTTTCAGCATGGTTCCCTCTTGAAATTATGGCAGTCCGCAACGGGATCTCGGGCTTCCCGCAGCCGACGGCGCTGTAATGAGGCGTCAACGATATCGCGAAGGCAGACAGGCTGTCCATGCGTCATCTGCCGGGGGTGCTGTTTATTGTTGGCGGGCAAACCTTGCCTTTTTCGCTCATTGCCTTACGTAACAAGTCGCACTATGTCCGAAGGGCATGCACGAATTTTGCTGGAGAGAGCCGTTGATGAACGAAGACGAAGACGACAAGAGCAAGGAACTGCCGATCGGCAAGGAAACGGAAGCGAATCTTTTCAAGTCGCGTTCGATCTTCATCTATGGTGGCATCACGCAGGAACTGGCGCAGAAGGTTTGCACGCAGCTCGTGGCCCTTGCCGCCGCCAGCGACGACGACATTCGCGTATATGTCAATTCGCCGGGCGGCCATGTCGAATCGGGTGATTCCATCCATGACATGATCAAGTTCATCAAGCCGAAGGTCTATATTATCGGTACGGGCTGGGTCGCTTCGGCCGGTGCGCTGATTTACGTTTCGGTGCCGAAGGAACGTCGCCTGTGCCTGCCGAACACCCGCTTCCTGCTGCACCAACCCTCCGGTGGTACGCGCGGCATGGCGTCCGACATCGAAATCCAGGCCCGCGAAATCATCAAGATGAACCAGCGCCTGATCAAGATCTTCTCCAAGGCCACCGGCCAGAGCGAAGAAAAGATCGCCAAGGATATCGATCGCGATTACTGGCTCGGTGCGGAAGAGGCCAAGGATTACGGCCTCGTCGGCAAGATCGTCGAGAGCCAGTCGGAACTCTGAGCTTTCGATTTTTCAGTTGAGAAAGTCCGTATCGGTGGAAGCCGGTGCGGGCTTTTCGTTTAAGGTCGGTGTTATTTCATCATGTCGCAGGCCTTGGGCCGGCCGTTACATCTTCACCTGCTTGTGAGGGCAAGTTCGAGCGAGATTTTTTTTGAGTCACCATGTAACAATATCCTCCCGAGCGCGAATAACCCGATAGTGACGATGACAGGCAGCCCTTCGGAAGAGACACTGAAAATGCTGATGCTGCGTTCCCTCGATGGGGACGAAGGCGCCTACAGACATTTGCTTCATGCCCTGAGACGGCTGCTGATCGCCTATTACGGCAGGCGCATGGCCGCCGCCGCCAGAGGCGATGTCGAAGATATTGTGCAGGAAACCCTGTTGTCGCTTCACGCCAAACGAGAGACCTATGATCGTGCGCGACCTTTCACGGCCTGGTTCTTTTCGATAGCGCGCTACAAGCTCATCGATCATTATCGGGGCCGGGGTGCGCGCCTGTTGGCGGAAGTCGAGCTTGATGAAACGCTGGAGGCGGAACCGTCTGTTGACGCGGTCACAGCCCGCATGGATGTGGAGCGACTGCTCGACGAACTGCCGGAACGGCAACGGGATCTCATTCGAAGGGTGAAGCTAGAAGGTCACTCAATTGCCGAAGCGGCGCAACAGTCCGGCCAGACCGAGCTTGCGGCGAGGGTCGGTATTCACAGAACGCTGAAAGTCCTGGCGGCAAAGTTGCGGGGGGACACGTGAAGAAGACGGAAGACATCATCGAACAACTGGCGGGCGATCTGAAACCTGTTCCCGCTTTCGCGCTGGAGCGGAGGTTGGCGTTCACCGTCTTGCCGGCGCTCGGCCTTTCGCTGGTGCTGATGCTCGCCATCCTGGGGCTTCGCGTCGACATGAGCGACGCCATGACCGAACCGGGTTTCTGGGTCAAATCCACCTATAACGCCGTTCTGGCCACGGTTGCCTTTTTCGCCGTCACGCGGCTTGCGCGGCCGGAAGGCGAGCGGGGTTTTCTGTTTGTGTGGCTTGCGCTGATTTTTGTCGCCATGGCGCTTATCGCGCTCGTTCAGCTAGGATTTGCCGTGCCCGGCACCTACAGCACCCTTATTATCGGGTCGTCGGCGCTGCATTGCCCGTTGTTCATTGTTGCTTTTGCACTGCCGCTGTTTATGGCGAATTTTGCGGTTCTCAAACGTTCGGCTCCCGCTGATCCCACGCTTGCGGGATTTGCCGCAGGCATTGCCGCGGGTGCGGCCGGAGCTTGGGTCTATTCGTGGTTCTGCACCGAAAACGGCATGGCTTTCGTGTTGATCTGGTATTCGCTGGGCATTTTGGTGACCGGCATCGCCGGTGCTTTTGCCGGCTCACGTCTGCTTCGCTGGTGAAGACGCCTCTCGGAATAATTGCCGATGCCGGCCCTGAGCTGGTTCAGAGCCGGCATTCCGCTTCTGGCGGATTTCACTGACTGAGGTTGGCGGGAATTGCGAATGCCGCGAACTGGGTGAACTGTTTGCCGGTGTTGAAATTGTCATCGGAGGCGATGACGAAGAGCTGCTTGCCATCCACCACCGGGCCGAAGGCGAAGCTTTCGATATTGTCGATATCGAGGCCGAAATCGCCTTCGTTGATTTCAAACCAGGGTGATTTGGACACGGCGGCCACGGATGCCGGATCGATCTTGTCCTTGCCGAGAATATTGTCGGCGCGGGACATGTCGGCGATGAAGAAGCGGATGTGGTTGCCGACGCCGGAGGCAAAATTGCGCTCGACGGCGACAAAACGACCATCCGGCAGTGCAGCGATGGCGGAAAGGCCGTTGTCGTTATATTTCGGCTCGGCGGCCGTCGGCGTTTTCGAGATTGCCTCGGTGACATAGACGTGCTCGGCGACCGGTTTCAGCGTCGCCGTGTCGATGACGAGGATACGGGCCGGGCTGCCCGCCTGCGGCGTCGCCTTGGGGCCGTCCTGGATGAGAGCATTTTCGGTGGCGGCGATCAGCCGGCCGGGCATCAGGGTCAGGCCTTAAAAGGCGAGGTTGTTCTGAACGCCCTTGGTCTTTGCGTCGTCGACGAGATAGGCGTCCGGCAGTTCCAGCCGCTTCACATTGCTGCCGTCGAGGTCCGAGACGTAGAGAGCCGGCTGGTTCTTCAGGTCGCGTTCGGACGACCAGTAGAGCTTGCCGCCCTTGCGGTCCAGCGCGACGCCCTCCGCATCGATGCCCTTCGGCGCAAAAGCGGCGCCAGTCTCATCCTTCAGTTCGCGCGTGGCGGCGATGTTGAGCGTGGCGGCGCCTTCCGTCACGGCCAGCTCCAGCTCGTAATAACGGGCCGGACCCTTTTCCACGCGGTCATCGGAAATTGCGAGATAACGTCCGGTTTCGCTGTCAAAGGCGAGATCGGAAATGCCGCCGAAGGTAACGCCATCGATGGAAAGACCCGATGGAACGACGATCTGGCCCAGAAACGCCGGCGGCGGCGGGGTCTGGGCTACGGCCGGCAGAGCTGCAAAACAGCAGGCGACGATGGTGACGGTGCGGAGCATGGCAAGGGTCCCTCTTGTGGCGGATGACCGGTTGTGATGCAGGCAGGATTAGCGCCGCGCCGCTAAACTTTGATGACGTTTTCCGCTCCGCCGTACCTGAAGTCTGGCGGTTCATCTTGCCAAGCGGCGTCTTTTTTGATCCTGAATATAATCACGTTTCACCCAAAGCGTGTCGCCTTCCCCGGATTCGCGTGTCACGCTTCAGTTTTGTTTATGCCTGTAGTGCGGACCGTTTCGGTTGTTTGTGACAGGCAGCAGGCCGCAGAGTGCTTCATGCTGAAAGAATTTTCCGTCCAGAGCCTGTTCATGGGCTGCCTCACCGCCTTTGTCGGTTTCGCCAGCTCCTTCGCCGTCGTGCTGCAGGGCCTGAAAGCTGTCGGTGCGACGGATTTCGAGGCGGCGTCGGGGCTGATGGCGCTTTCGGTAGCAATGGGGCTTTGCGCCATTATCCTTTCCGCCACCACCCGGCTTCCCATCAGCATCGCCTGGTCGACGCCGGGCGCTGCGCTGCTTGCGACCACCGGCGTCATTGAGGGCGGCTTTCCGGCGGCCGTCGGCGGTTTCATCATCTGCGCCATCCTGATCATCATCGCGGGCCTATTCAGGCCGCTGGGAAAGGCTGTCGCCTCCATTCCTGCGCCGCTTGCCAACGCCATGCTCTCGGGTGTCATCATCGGTCTGTGTTTCGCGCCCATCAAGGCGATCGGTTTCAACCCGGCGCTTGGATTGCCCATCATCCTTGCCTGGATCGTGGTGGGAGCCTTCAAACGGCTGTTCGCCGTGCCCGCCGCCCTTGCCGCCTTCGTGCTGGTGATGATTTTCGGCGTCGACATTCCGGCGGGTGCGCTGGACAGCGTGGCGCAATCGCTGACGCCGCCGATGGAGTGGGTAACGCCTGTCTTCAGTCTCCATGCGGTTGTTTCCATCGCGCTGCCGCTCTTCATCGTCACCATGGCCTCGCAGAATATTCCCGGCATTGCGGTGCTCAAGGTCAATCATTACAATCCGCAGCCCGGACCGCTTTTCGCCTCGACCGGCTTTTTCTCGCTGCTCTCTGCGCCGTTTGGTGGCCATGCGGTCAATCTCGCGGCGATTACGGCGGCCATGTGCGCGGGCGAGGACGCCCATCCCGATCCAAAGCGACGTTACTGGGCGGCGATGATCGGCGGTGTCGGCTATATCATTTTCGGCCTGCTGGCGGGCGTGGTCACCGCCTTCGTGGCGCTGGCGCCGCCCATCCTCGTTCAGGCGGTGGCGGGACTGGCGCTGGTCGGCGCCTTTTCCGGTTCCGCTGTCGCGGCGTTCAGGGAGCCGGAAACCCGCGAGGCGGCGGCCATCACTTTCCTCATCACGGCGTCCGGGCTTTCCTTCGGCGGTGTTTCCGGCGCCTTCTGGGGGCTGATCGGTGGCGGGCTGATGATGGCGTTGCAGCGGGTTGTGAAGCGTGGTCAGGCCGAAAGGCTGGAGAGCGGCAGGCAGGGAAAATAACTGGCGCACGGCACAAGATCACTTGTCAGACCGCCAGCCGCTGTTTATACACATCGCCATGAGCAACAGCATCGCAACCATTTTTGGCATGAGCGCGCAGATTTCTGCGAAGGCCTCGCCGTGCGGTGCACTCTCGCTTCTTAGCCTCGACCTTACACGCGGTTGCCGGGTCCAGTGAGGAGCGCCCGGCGGCCGAAAGCCCGCTGGCGCAAACGCTCCTCATCTCGAAATCTCATTTTATACTGGATTTAGGCCCTGAAGGGCCGCGCATCCGCCGATGGCTAAAGACGCCCGCGGACTGCGCAAGGAGGAAGCGAAATGGACGGCAAGATCACCAATATTTCCAAGGGCATGGCTGACGCTAGCGTGAAGTATCGCCCTTATCCGACCATCAATATCCCCGACCGTACATGGCCGGGCAAGACCATCGACAAGGCGCCGATCTGGTGTTCGGTGGACCTGCGCGACGGCAACCAGTCGCTGGTCAACCCCATGGGTCACGACCGCAAGGCGCGCATGTTCAAGCTGCTGCTCGAAATGGGTTTCAAGGAAATCGAGATCGGTTTTCCTTCCGCCTCGCAGACGGATTTCGATTTCGCCCGCTGGTGCGTGGAAGAGGGCAACGTGCCCGACGATGTCTCCCTGCAGGTGCTGGTGCAGTGCCGCCCGGAGCTGATTAGCCGCACGTTCGAGGCGTTGGAAGGCGCCAACAAGCCGATCATCCATTTCTACAATTCCACGTCGGAATTGCAGCGGCGCGTGGTGTTCGGCAAGGATGTGCATGGCATCAAGCAGATCGCCGTCGATGCCGCCAAGATGATCACCGATATGGCGGCCAAGGCCGGCGGCGGTTATCGTTTCGAATATTCGCCCGAGAGCTTTACCGGCACAGAGCTGGAAGTGGCGCTGGAAATCTGCAACGCCGTGGTCGAGGTGGTGAAGCCGACGGCGGACAACAAGCTGATCCTGAACCTGCCCTCGACCGTCGAAATGGCGACGCCGAACATCTATGCCGACCAGATCGAATGGATGTGCCGCAATATCGACAATCGCGAAAACGTCATCATCTCGCTGCATCCGCATAATGACCGTGGCACCGGCATCGCCGCGACCGAACTGGGCCTGATGGCAGGTGCGGACCGCGTCGAAGGCACGCTGTTCGGCAATGGCGAGCGCACCGGCAATGTCGACGTCGTGACGCTGGCGCTGAACATGTATACGCAGGGTGTGGACCCTGAGCTGGATTGCCGTGATATCGAGCGCATCAAGGACGTCTATGAATATTCCAACGAGATGACGATCCCCGAGCGCCATCCTTATGTGGGCGAACTGGTTTACACCGCCTTCTCCGGCTCGCATCAGGATGCGATCAACAAGGGCATGAAGGCGATCAAGGTCGCTAACCATCCCGTTTGGGAAGTGCCCTATCTGCCGATCGATCCGAAGGATGTCGGCCGCTCCTATGAGGCGATCATTCGCATCAACTCACAATCCGGCAAGGGCGGCATCGCCTATATTCTCCAGCAGGATTACGGCATCAACCTGCCGCGCAATCTGCAGGTGGAGTTCCGTGAGGACATCCAGCGCATCACCGATGAAGAGGGTGTCGAGCTGCCGGCCAAGCGCATCTATGAGCGTTTTATCGAGCGCTACGTGACACAGCCGAATGCACGTATCAAGTTTGTGGATCACCACACCTATCCGGCCGGCGATTTCAAGGGCGTGCGCATCGTCGCCGCCGAGATCACCGACAATGGCGAGGTGAAGCGCATCGAGGGCAAGGGAACGGGTCCGATCGACGGGTTCATCAATGCGCTGTCGGTCTATCTCGGGGTTGATCTGTCGGTGAATGATTATTCGGAGCATTCATTGCAGCACGGCTCTAACGCATCTGCCATCGCTTATGTCGAGATGGAGCATCCGGGTGGGAAGCTGTTCGGGGCCGGGGTGAATACGAATATCGTGGCGGCTTCGCTGGAGGCGATTGTTTCTGCGGCCAACCGGGTGTTGGAAGAGCGGGCGAAGTGAGCTTGCTTGGAGGGTGGGGCGAGGCACCCCCCTCTGTCCTGCCGGGCATCTCCCCCACAAGGGGGGAGATCGACTCGCGGTCAGGTCTCGGCCATCTCCACATTTGAAAATGAAGCGGTGGTAGCGCTCCTTGCCGATCTCCCCCCTTGAGGGGGAGATGCCCGGCAGGGCAGAGGGGGGTAAACCCACCCTACGTCGCTTTACTCCTTCGGACTCTGCTCCGCAGGACGCGAAAAGCCCAACGGCCTACCATTCTCATAAAACACCCGCACATCCTCCAGCGCCACACCCGTCCCGGTCTCATCAAGACTATGCCGTTCGCAGGTAACGTTCCACGCGCCGGCCCCCCCGGAAATGTGGAAGAGATTATAGGCCGCGCGCGGTTTTTCCCCGCCCGGTCCCTGGCTGGCGGAGGAAATGCCGACGACCGGGATGTGGTCTTCCCCGTGATGCGTATTCAGCCAATAAACCGTATTCAAATGCGTATGCCCATGCAGCACAAGTTCCGCGCCGCCGACGCCCAGCGCCGCTGCAAAACGGCGGACGCCGAACATGCGTTTGTGAGCGGCAGTGGCTCCCCGGATCGGCGGGTGATGGATCATTACCACGCGAAACAGCCCCTGTTCCCCGGCTTTTTTCAAAAGTTCCGCGGTGGCGCGGGCCTGGCGATTGCCGAAATAACCGGTGGCTGAAAAGGGCGGTGTCGCAATCGAGGTGGAGCAGCCGATCAGCGCCACGGGGCCGCGCACGCGCATATAGGGAAAAATCTTGCGGTCATCGTCCCATTCCGGCGGATCGCCATCACCGCGGACGTAAGGATACCAGGCGTGCATGGCCTTGTCGTGCGCGCCGGACACATAGGCGTCATGATTGCCGGGGACGACGGAGGTCCTTTCGGGATCGCCCACCTCCTCCAGCCAGTCGGCGGCTGCGCGGATTTCGATGCCGGTCGCAAGATTGACGAGATCGCCGGTGATAGCCAGATGATCCGGCGATTTTGTCTCGAGATCGTCGAGCAGCTTTTCCAGCGTATCGGTGAAGAGATGCTTGCGGCGGTTGCGATGCCAGTTGACGAAACCGGTGATCCGTTTCGATGCAAGTTCCCGGAAAGTGAGTTTCGGCAAAGGCCCCAAATGGACGTCTGAAATATGCGCAAGTTTGAACATGGGGGGAGAGATAACCTATGATATGCCACACGTCCAACAAAAGCCTGCCGACGGGGAGAAACCAGAGTGAGTGATGAGACAATGCGGCGGGACGCCCGCCCGTTCCACACGCGCCTGCTGATCCGCATTCTGCATTTCGTCTTCCTGTTCACGCGCGGTGCAACCCTTGGCGTGCGCGCCGCTTGCTACGATGAAAAGGGCAGGATTTTTCTCGTGCGGCACACCTATCTGCCCGGCTGGTATCTGCCGGGCGGCGGGGTGGAGCGCGGCGAAACCCTGCTCGCGGCATTACACAAGGAAATTCGCGAGGAAGGCAATCTTGAGGCTTCCTCGAAGCCGGAGCTTTTCCATGTCTATCTCAATCTGGAAGGCAGCAATCGCGACCACGTCGCGCTTTACCGGCTCGATGTCACCCAGACCCGGCCGAAAAAGCCGGATCACGAAATAGCGGAAAGCGGCTTTTTCGACCTTTCAAACCTGCCGGAAGGGGTGACAGCCGCCACCCGCCGCCGCCTTGCCGAACTTTCCGGCGAAGCGGCGGTTGCCGATCACTGGTAACGGCTATCGCTGCCGTCAGGAGAGTGTCTCACGTCCATGCGCCATGGTCAGGTCCAGCTCCGGGCCAACGGGCACGATGCCGGTCGGATTGATGGTGCGGTGGCTGCGGTAATAATGTTCCTTGATGTGGCGCATATCGACCGTCTCGGGCACGCCCGGCGTCTGGTAGAGATCGCGCAGATAAGCCGTCAGGTGCGTATAGTCGTGGATGCGGCGGATGTTGCATTTGAAATGGCCGACATAGACAGGATCGAACCGCACCAGCGTGGTAAATAGCCGCCAGTCCGCTTCCGTCTGCTCCGCACCGAACAGGAAACGTCGATCCTTCAGGCGGTCCTCCAGCATATCCAGCGTTTCGAATACCTTCACGGCGTTCTGCTGATAGGCATCCTGCGTGGTGGCGAAACCGGCTTTGTAAACACCGTTATTGACGGTGTCGTAGATTACCTCGTTCAGTGCGTCGATTTCCGAGCGCAGTGCTTCGGGATAATAATCGGCCTGCGAGCCGGTGAGATCGTTGAAGGCCTCGTTGAACATGCGGATGATCTCCGCCGATTCATTGGAGACGATGGTACCGCGTTTTTTATCCCACAGCACTGGCACGGTGACACGCCCCGAATATTTGGGGTCTGCTTTGGTGTAGACCTGCCAGAGCGCCGAGGAGCCGAAGAGGTGATCCTCGGTCGCGCTCGGTGTGCGCTCGCCCTCAGGCTTGAATTCCCAGCCGTTTTCCAGCATCAGCGGATCGACGACGGAGACGGAAATCAGGTCCTCCAGCTTTTTCAGCTTGCGGAAGATCAGGGTGCGGTGCGCCCAGGGGCAGGCGAGGGAGACATAGAGGTGGTAACGGTCCTTCCCCGCCTCGAACCCGCCTTCTCCGGAAGGGCCGGGTGCGCCGTCCGCTGTGATCCAGTTGCGGAATTGCGAGGCACTGCGCTTAAAGTGCCCCTTGGTTTCCTTGGTGTCGTACCAGACGTCTTTCCATACGCCTTCCACGAGCATACCCATGATGATCTCCTTGGTTGTTTCCTTGTGGCCGATCCTACCCGTTTCACGGGCAGGCGCGAACCCGCAAGGTATTGAACAATGCGTTTCCGCCTCGCATAGCGGGAATGGCACGGCGTAGCGATTTGTTCTGGACGGGCCGTTATTTTCCTGATAACTGCAATTTTCACAATTCTGAGGAAATTGCTGACTATGATCGAACTACGGATGCTCCGACGACGCTGACGCTCCTGAACGCCCTTACCGGCGCAGCCGTCATCTATTGTCGCATCCGTATTCTGGAAGTTTCGGTCTCTTCATGTCCAAGCACGATCTTGTCTACCTCACCGAGGACGCGTCGCACGACGCCATCATCGACGTCATCAACGAAGAAGCATTCGGTCCCGGTCGGCATACACGCGCCGCGGCCCGCATTCGCGAGCAGGGTCCGCATGACCGGTCGCTGTCCTTCGTCTGTGCCGATGATGGCGAAACCATTGCTTCGGTGCGCATGACACCGGTTCTGGCCGGTGGAGTGAAGGGCCATATGCTCGGACCCCTTGCCGTTCGGCCCTCGCACAAGAACAAGGGCATCGGCCGGGAACTCGTCCGGATCGCCATTGCCGCTGCCCGGCGCAAGGGCTCCGAAGCCGTGATCCTAATCGGCGATCCGCCCTATTACATGCCGCTCGGTTTCGAGAAGGTCGCTTATGCGGCGCTCGATTTTCCGGGACCGGTGGACCCGAGCCGGGTGCTGGTCGTGCCGGTTGGCGACGACGTGCACCAGCGGCTGAAGGGCAAGATCGGCTGGCGCAATTGCCAGGCCGTTATGCCGGCCGCCATGGCGGCAGATGAGGGTTTTGAGGAGCCGCTCAGGGTTTACGGCTGAGGGGGTTTTCTGCAAAGCAGTTTTGCCTTTTCTAGCCAGTGCTTCTGTCTTCCCGCATTCCGGTGCTTGTCACGGGAATCTAGTCGGCGTGCGTCTGCGCGGCAGGAGAAGTCTTTTAAGCCCAAGGACTTGGGCTGGCTGGATCCCTGTGACAAGCACAGGGATGAGGGTGGAGCGCAGGGGCTCGCCTAAGTTGCGGCGTGCATTTCGTTCCAACCGTGCAAACCCTCCACAGAATTCAATTCCGTTTCTTTCCCCTATACGATAGCAAGTCAAAGTCGATTTCTGCAAAAGGGGCGGGGCATGACGGCTATCACCATGAACGATGCGCTGGAGCGCGCGGGCGCAGGCGCCTATCAGCAGCGGCTGATGGGCATATTCGGCCTCGTCTGGGCCGCGGACGCCATGCAGGTTCTCGCCGTCGGCTTCACCGCCGCCTCGATTGCCGCAACCTTCGGGCTGACGGTGCCGCAGGCGCTGCAGACCGGCACGGCGTTCTTTTTCGGCATGCTGCTTGGTGCTGCCGGTTTCGGGCGGCTGGCGGATCGTTACGGGCGTCGCCGTGTGCTGATCGTCACCGTGGCCTGCGATGCGCTGTTCGGTGTGCTTTCGGTGTTCGCTCCCGATTTCACTATTCTGCTCATCCTGCGTTTTCTCACCGGCGCTGCCGTGGGCGGCACGCTGCCGGTGGATTATGCAATGATGGCCGAGTTCCTGCCCGCGAAGAACCGGGGACGCTGGCTGGTCTTTCTGGAGGGTTTCTGGGCTGTCGGCACGCTGATCGTGGCGCTGGCGGCCTGGGGCGCGAGCCTTGCCGGTGTCGCCGACGCCTGGCGTTACATTTTTGCCGTGACGGCGTTCCCCGCCGTTCTGGGTCTGAGCTTACGTTTTCTGGTGCCGGAATCGCCGCTTTACCTGTTGCGCAGCGGGCGATTGGAGGAAGCCAAGGCCGTCGTCAACCGCATGCTAGTCACGAATGGGCGCGCGCCGCTCGATGCCGGGACGGCGCTTTTCCAGCCTGATGTGGCTAAGGGCCAGGGGATATTTTCACCGGCGCTCAGGCAGCGCAGCCTCATGATCCTTGCGATCTGGTTCCTCGTCTCTGTTTCCTATTACGGCGTCTTCACCTGGATGCCGGCGAAACTGGCGGGTGACGGTTTCGGTTTCGTGCGCGGTTACGGGTTTCTGGTGCTGGTGGCGCTGGCGCAGATTCCCGGTTATGCCCTTGCCGCCTATGGCGTTGAAAAATGGGGCCGAAAGCCGACACTGATCGGCTTCTGCCTGCTTTCCGCCCTCGGTTGCCTTCTCTTCACGCTTGCCACCGGCAGCGCGATGATCGCCGCTTCGTTGCTGATCATGAGTTTTGCCCTTCTCGGCACCTGGGGTGCGCTTTATGCCTTTACACCGGAGCTTTACCCGACGGAATCGCGGGCGACCGGCATGGGGGCTGCCGGCGCCATGGCAAGGCTCGGCGGTCTGCTGGCGCCGTCTCTGCTCGGTTATGCAATTGCTCAGGGTTTTGGGGTCGCAATCGGCATTTTTGCCGGCCTGCTGGTGCTTGCCGCCATTGCAGCGACGATGATCAATGCGGAAACGCGGCAGGTGGCGCTGACCTGACGCGTCGTTCCCGCGCAAAGGCCTGACCCGTTGAGGATCAGGCCAGGCTGTTTCGCCCCTTAGAGCGCCGTATAATTGACCGGCAGCCAATCGTAATTGGTGCTGTCGGTGCGCACATGGCCGATACCGGGGAAGGCGATATGCGCGCCAGCTACCAGATATCTGCCTTCCACCGCCTGCCGGAACGCCAGATCACGCGCCGCGACGGCGGCCTTCTGGTCGACGTCAAACTCGATCGCCACATCTGGCTCATCGAACTGGAGGATATCGCCATGGGTGATATCGCCCCAGAAAACGATCTTCTCGCCGTCGCTTTCGAGAACAATAGCGCTGTGACCGGGCGTGTGGCCGGCGTAAAGGATAGAACCAAGGCCCGGAACCGGTGCGGCATTGTCACCGAATGTCTCGAACTTGCCGGCATCGATATAGGGCTGGATGCTCTCCTTCGCTTCGGCATAACCCTTCTTCAGCGCTTCGGGGGCCGCCTTGGCCTTTGCCGCATCGAGCCAGAAGGCGGCTTCGCGCTCGTTGACGTGCAGGGTCGCATTGGCAAAGACACGTTTGCCATCGGCCGATAGCCCGCCGGAGTGGTCGGTATGGATGTGGGTGAGGACAACGTCATCTATATCCGCGGTTTTATAACCGGAGGCCTCGATATTGGCGACGAGCCTTCCGAGCGACGGGCCGAGATAAGCGCCGGTACCGGCGTCAATCAGCACCAGCCTTTCTCCGGTGTTGACGAGAAATGCATTGACTGAGGTAGGCGTCTCTTCCGGCAGGAAGGCGTCCTTTAAGACCTTCGAGGCGTGTTCCGGTGTGGTGTTTGTGTAAATCTTGGCGAGTGGCAGCGCGATGACTCCGTCCGAGAGGGCGGTGACTTCCGCCTTGCCGACCATCAGCCGATGAAAGCCGGGGGCCTGTGTGGCGGCAAGGGGCGCCTTGGCGAATGCGACGGCGGGTGCAACAAAAGGCGCGGCGAAGATGGCGCTGGCGGCGCCTTTTAGAAGTGAGCGACGTGACGGCATTGGGGGCTCCTAGGTTGAGGGAATGTCTTGAAACTTTCCGCACTCCAGCTAAGTGTAGACAGGTCAGCAATCAAATCGATGTGACTTATGCAAACTATCGATCATTTCAATCTCCGTTCCTTCGACCTCAACCTTCTCATCGCTTTCGATGCGATAATGGAGGAAATGAACGTTACGCGCGCCGCGCGGCGGCTGAAAATCCAGCAGCCGGCGATGAGCCATAATCTCTCCACCCTGCGGACGCTGTTTCAGGACGAGCTTTTCATCCGCGTGGGGCAGGAGATGAAGCCGACGGCGCGGGCGCTCAATCTGGCCGGCCCGGTGCGGCAGGCGCTCAGGCAGGCGCAGGCCGCGGTGCTGACGGCGGATGTGTTCGATCCGGCCACCGAGCGCCGTACCTTCCGGCTCGGCATGTCGAGCGAGGTGGAACTGTTGCTTTTGCCGGATCTGACGGCGCGGCTGCGCGAAATCGCGCCCGGCATCCGCATTCTGGCCCGCAGCGGGCAGGAGCAGGAGATCACGGCGATGCTGGATACGGGCGTGATCGACATGGCTGTCGGATGCACCTATTCGAAGGAGCAGCGCCACCATTGCGAGCCGCTTTATTCCTCCAGCGTGCTCTGTTGCTTCAACCCGGCTTTGCTCGATCTGCCCAATCCCGTGAGACTGGACGCCTATATCGAGGCCAAACATGCGGTCATATCGCAGACGGACAGTCTGCATGGCTGCATCAAGGATGCACTGGAACTGAGCGGCTTGGAAATCGATGTCGTTGCGGCTGCGCCGGATTTCCTCTCGGTTCTGGCGACGGCGCGATCCTCGGCGGTGCTGGCGACCGTCTCTTCACGCATCGCCCTTCGTTATGCGCCAATGCTGGGGCTGGAAATAAGCCCCGTGCCGGTGACGCTCAGTTTCCCTCCCGTCGCCATGGTCTGGACATTGCAGACTGACGCGGATGCCGGAGCCGTGTGGCTTCGCCAGCAAATCCGCGAGGCCATGGGCCGAACGGTCGACGGTGGGGTATCGGGGATCGCCGCCTAAAGGCGCTTAGCGGATACTCTAGAAGCGCTTCTCCAGCCAGATGATCGACTGGCCGCTGGAAAGGGGGCCGAGCGAGCCGATCCTGATAAAACCGTAGCGTTCGTAGGTTCTCAGGGCATCCGGGTTCATCGTGTCGATATAGGCGCCTATGCAGCCGCGTTTTCTGGCTTCCGCCTCCGCCATCTCAAGAAGCTTCGGGCCTATGCCCTGGCCGCGCATGGTTTCCGGCACGAAAAGAAGCTGGACGTAAAGCCAGCCGCGAGCGGTGTGGCCCACCAGACCGCCGGTGACGATGTTTTCGTCGTCGCGAATGGTGATGTTGAGTTCGCGTTTGTCGCTTTCACCGAAACGGGCGAGATTATAGGCCACCAGCGGATCGCGAATGGCCTTTTCGGCCTCTGCATCCGCGACATCGCTCAAAACGAAATTCATGTTCATCTTCCCGAGCCGCCGGGCGGCAGCCGTTTCCCTTTTCCGTTCCGAGACGTGAATCGTCTTAAGCTCTGCGCTGGAAACGCCCTTACCGGCCCTCACGCCACCACAACGCGGAGAAGGCAAGCAGCAACGCGCCAAGCCCGGCAAAACCGGCAAAGAGCGGCAGGGTGTTGACGCCTTTCAGCACCGTCTCATCCGTCATGCGTATCAGCATGCGATCCTCATCGGCAACCCTGATATCACCCCGGACGGGCAATATATCGGGAAGGGCGATGCGGCCGGAATTATCGGCCACACGGTGTACGCTGCCCTTCGTGGCGTCGGCCAGCGGTTTCAGCGTTTCGGTCGTTGAAATCATTGCCTTGAATTCGGGCGCGTCCACTGCACCGACATGGACAAGGGTGGTGAAATCGCCGTTCTTGATCTCGAACAGGCCGGTTTCATCCATGCGGCGCTCGATTTTGTAAAGACCGGGCTCGGTGCTGGTGAAGGCCATGTTCTCCGTCTTGCCGGAAGGGAAACGCACGCTTGCCTGACCGGGATCGTCGCCGATGGTCTGGCGGGTGATCTGCAAGGTGCGGCCATTGGCACGCGCCGTCAGAGCCTCTTCCTCAAGCTCGGGCTCCTTCATCAGCCAGTGGGCTATGCGGCGGTAAAGCGCCACATGCGGGCCGCCGCCTTCGTAACCACGCGCCCAGAGCCAGCCCTGATCCGACAGCAGCATCGCAACACGGCCTTCGCCCTGGCGGTTCAGCACCAAGAGCGGGTCCTGCCCGTCGCCCAGCATTACCGTCTGGCCCTGCGGCGGGTCGACGCTGATGGTGCGGAACCAGCGGCCCCATTGCGGCGGCTCGGCGCCAGATCCATCCAGCCCACGGGTGACGGGGTGTTTCTTGCCCGCTTCCGAAAGGCGCGGATAAAAGGCGGCCTGATGCACCTGCCCGGTCGGCTGCGCCGGCAGCACGGAGGCGAGCGGTGTCATGGCGATCGAATCCTGCCCGGCATGTTCCGGACCGGCGGCGATCAGCAGCGCGCCGCCCTTTTCGACATATTGGGCGATGTAATCGTAATAGAGGATCGGTAGCACACCGCGATGCTGGTAACGGTCGAAGATGATGAGGTCGAAATCCTCGATCTTTTCGACGAACAGCTCGCGGGTGGGGAAGGCGATCAGCGAGAGTTCGTTGATCGGCGTGCCGTCCTGCTTTTCCGGCGGGCGCAAAATGGTGAAATGCACCAGATCGACCGAGGCGTCGGATTTCAGGAGGTTGCGCCACGCCCGTTCGCCGGCATGCGGTTCGCCGGAGACGAGCAGCACGCGCAGGTTCTGGCGGATGCCTTCGATCAGGTGAACGGCGCGGTTATTCGCGGCCGTCACTTCGCCGGGAAGCTCGGCGACGGAAAATTCCATGACATTGTTGCCGCCGCGCGGAACCTTGAAACTGAATGGTGTCGGCTGGCCGGGTGTCGCCTGAAGCGTCGCGATTTCCTCACCGTTCATCTTCACCGTCACTTCCGCAGCGCCGCCGCCGGCGGGGCGTCCGTCATCGAAGACGCGCAAGGTCAGCTGTTGTTCCTCGTTGACGATGCCGAAGCGCGGGGCGCGGACGATCTCGATACGGCGGTCGAACTCATCGGCCTTGCCGGTGATCAGCCCATGCACGGGAGCGCGGAATCCCAGCGCCTGTTCGGCATTGGGCAGGGCATTCGGAATATCGTGAATCTGGCCGTCGCTGAGGAAGATTGCGCCACCGACGCGGGATGGCGAGACATCCGAAACGGCGGAGGAAAGTGCGGAGAATAGCTGCGTCGAGGGTGAATCGCTCTCACCATTGTCACGCACTTCCACGATGCGCGGCTCGATGCGCGGGAAACGGGACAGGCGGTCTTTCAGCGCATTCAGGGCGGTGTCCGTCATTTGCGGCCGGTCCTGCACATCCTGACTCTGTGAGCGGTCGACGATAACGGGGACGATGGTGGAGAGCGGCTCGCGCTCCTCCTGCGTCAGAAGCGGATTGGCGATGGCCGCAAGCAAAGCGGCGAGCGCCAGCCCGCGCAGCCATGCGCCGCGCACGCCACGCCACAGGCCGATGAAGGAGAGGAGAAGGGCGACGACCGCCAGAACGGCAATCACGATCCACGGCAGGAAGGGGGCGAAGGTCAATGTCATGTCACTGCCCCAACCGTTCGAGAAGTGCCGGAACATGGACCTGATCGGCCTTGTAGTTGCCGGTCAGCATATACATCATGATGTTGACGCCGGAGCGGAAGGCATGTTCGCGCTGCAATTCGTCTGGCGGCACAGTGGGCAGAACCGGAGCGCCCTGCGCGTCGACGGCCCAGGCGCCAGCGAAATCATTGCCCGTTATCATGATCGGCGTCACGCCATCGCCGGAGGAGGAGAGACCGGAGGTGGTCTTCGCCGCTCCCTGTCGCGATTCCACCCAGAGCGGCGAGCCGTTGTAACGGCCGGGGAAATTGGTGAGCAGGTAGAAGGAGCGCGTCAGAACATGGTCTTCCGGCACTGGCTCCAGCGGCGGAATGTCGATATTGGCGAGGATTGCCTGCAGGCGTTCGCCGTTAGGGCTGGTAGCGCCGGTGTCGAGCGAAGAAAACTGGTCGCGCGTATCGAACAGAACAGTGCCACCGGCACGCATATACGCATCGATGCGCGATATAGCAGCGCTAGACGGCATCGGGGCGGAGGCCGAAACCGGCCAGTAGATGATGGGATAAAAGGACAATTCATCCTTGGAGATGTCGAGTCCAACAGGCTGGCCGGGTTCCAGCGTCGTGCGCCAGGTCAGGAATTCGCTCAAACCCTGCAAACCCTGTTCGGAAATGCGGTCGACATCGTCTTCGCCGGTGCGGACATAAGCGAGATGGGTGGTGTCCAACCGCTCGAATATCTGCTCGTCGCCGGGTTTGGGGTCGTCGGCGCGGGCATCGTTTGGCGCCATGGCGGCAAAGGTGCCGAGCGCCAGCAGCATTGTGGCAACTGTCGCGCTGCGGGCTTTCGGCAGGCGGGCGAAGGCGCCGTTCATGAAGAGCACGATCAGGCTATCGGCGATCAACATCAGGAAGGCGGCGATGAAGAGGGCCGGGCGCAGGGATTTCGCCGTTTCGCCGATCAGGGCTTCGCTGGTGGTGTTGACACCGGCGACCGCCGTATCGAGCGGGCGAAGCGTGGCGCCTGCGGCTAAAAGATTGAGAGCCACGAAACCATCCTCTGTACCGTAAAGGCCGGGGGGATTGTCAAAACCGGTACGCGGAGGCTGGCCCGCGCGCATTTCCAGCGGCCGGGCAGTGCCGATTTCGGCGGATAGCGCGCCTTCGGCCGTCAGCAGCCGGAACGGGGGTAGGGCCGCGGCTGGGGCGTTTGCGTTGGCGGAAGCGCCGCCCGCCTTCGACAATTGCACGATACGGCGCAGCATATCGACGAAATGGCCTGAGATCGGCAGGTCGGACCAGCTTGCCTCGGCGCTGACATGGAAGAGCACGATGCGGCCGGCCTCGACATTGCGCGTAGTGACGAGCGGCGTGCCATCGCCAAGGCTTGCCCATGTGCGCTCAGCCAGATCCGGTGTCGGTTCGGCCAGAACCTGACGCTTGACGAGAACGCCATCGGCCTTCGGCATGCCGGCAAAGGCGCCGAAATTCGGGAAATCGGCCAGCGGCTGCGGCTCGGCCCAGGAGAGCGCGCCGCCAAGCGCGCGTTCGCCCTGTCTGAGTGTTACAGGCACCAGCGGATCGTCGGCCGGGGCTGCGGCAAGGCGCGGCCCGGCGAAGCGGATCAGCGTGCCGCCGCCCGCAAGCCATTTCTGCATCGGCTCATAGGTTTCCTGCGGCAGGCGGCCGATATCGGCCATGACGATGACGGAGGGGTTGGATTGCAGGATTTCCGGGATCGCCTGCGCCAGATCGGCCTGCCGCTGGGGGATGAGATCGGCAAACGGCTGAAGCGCGCGGCTGATATAATAAAGCGGTTGTAGCAGCGGCTGGAAATCATTGCCGGTTTCGCCGGCCAGCAGCGCCACGCGACGGCGGCGGAAACCGTCATCCAGAAGATGCACGGCACCTGCCGTCGAAACACCTTCGAGGGAGAGGCGGGCGAAATCGTTGCGCAGTTCGAAGGGCGCTTCCACCGTCGCCGTGGTTTCGGCCGCGCCGGGCGCGAAGTTCGCGATGCCGTTGGCGAGAATGCGGCCCTGGCTGTCCTGCGCATTGACGGTCAGCCGGGCGGCTTCGGCCGTGTCGAGCCGTGACAGTATGACGCTCATGGCATCGGCATTGTTGCTGGCGCCGGTAATGGCGGTGATCGCCTTGCCGTCGCCCTTCACAATGCGGAATTCGGCGGGTGAGAGGCTGGCGAGCGTCCTCAGTGCGCTTTCATCCTGCGCGGTTTGAACGCCATCGGCGATATAAGCGAGCGTGCCGGGGGTCATGCCATTCAGCGCCTCTGTGATGGCTTCTGCCGTGCGCACGCGGTCCGGCACGAGCGGCTTCGGCTTCGCTGCGGCGAGTTTCTCCAGAGCAACGCCTGCCGTTCCCGGTACGGCGTCATGTTCTGCATCGGCAGTCAAGCTGATGGAGACGGGGCGGTCGGCCCGTTCCGCATCGCCGATCAGGGCCTCAGCGGTTGCAACGCGTCTTTCCCAGTCTGGCGCGGAGGCCCAGCTGTTGTCGACCACCAGCACCAGCGGGCCGCTGCCGGCAATGCTGTTGTTGCGCGGGTTCACCACCGGATCGGCGAGCGCGAAAATCACGGCGGCGGCGAGCGCCATGCGCAAGAGGGTCAGCCACCACGGGCTTTTCGAGGGCGTTTCTTCGCGTTTCAGCACTGTCGCTAATATCTTCAGCGGCGGAAACACTTCCGCCTTGGGGCGCGGCGGCGTGAGTCGCAGCAGCCACCAGATGGCGGGCAGCGCCAACAGGCCGAAGAGGATATAGGGGCTGGTGAAGACGAAAGGCAATGCGCTCATCGACGGCCACCGCCCTGTGCCGGCGCGCCGGAAAGATACATGTGAACGGCGACGAGCGCCTCGGAGGCGAGATGATCGGTGCGGTGGAACACGAAGTTCCAGCCGAGACGGCGCAACGAGGAGGACAGAGCCTCACGTCTTGCGAGATAGGCGCGGGTGTAATCCTCGCGAATGGTTTCGGCACGGCCGGAAACCAGTTTTTCACCGGTTTCCGGATCGGTGAATTCGGTGCGGCCGGAATAGGGAAAAGTCTCTTCGGCCGGATCGGCAATTTCCACCACGTGACCGCGCAGGCCACGCCGCGCGAGCGGCGAAATACGCTCCATCACGGTCTGTGCATCATCGAGAAAATCACCGATCAGCACGATGTCGCTCGCGCCGCGGATCATGCCCGTTTCCGGCATGCCAGTGGTCAGCGGCGCGTGCATGATGGCGGCGGCCAGCCGTTCAGCGGCGTTTCTGGCCGACACAGGTTCCATGATGCCAGGGCAACCGATGCGCTCACCCGAGCGCGCAAGGATTTCCGCAAGCGCCAGCATCAGCACCAGCGCCCGGCTTTCCTTTGAGACAGAGCCGAGGGTGGATTTGAACATCATAGACGGCGACATGTCGGCCCAAAGCCAGATGGTGTGGGCCGCTTCCCATTCCCGGTCGCGCACATAGGTGTGGTCGTCGCGGGCCGAGCGCCGCCAGTCGATGCGTGACAGGCTCTCGCCTTCGGCATAGGGGCGGAACTGCCAGAAATTTTCGCCGATGCCGCGCTTGCGGCGGCCGTGCCAGCCGGCGATGACGGTGTTGGCGATGCGCTTTGCCTCGACCATGCAGTCCGGCACCAGGGCCGCGCGCTGGCGTGCACGCGCCAGAACTTCGCTACCCGGCGTCTTGTCTACGATCTGGCCGATGGATGCCACATGCCGTCCTTTCGCGAAAATTTAGGCCTGGGATGCGTTCAGTTTTTCGCCTGCTCCACAAGCGCCGCGATGACATCGCGTACCGACATGCCTTCGGCGCGGGCCGCAAAGGTCAGCGCCATGCGGTGTTCCAGCACCGGTTCAGCCAGCGCATGGATATCGTCCAGCGACGGCGCGAGCCGGCCTTCGTAAAGAGCACGGGCGCGGGCCGTCAGCATCAGCGATTGGCCGGCGCGCGGACCCGGTCCCCAGGCAACGTGCTTGTCGGTCAATTTGTTGCCATGGCCGGGGCGGGCGGAGCGGACGAGCGAAAGGATCGCATCCACCACCTTGTCGCTGACCGGCATCTGGCGGATCAGGGACTGGATTTCCATCAGACGCCCGGCATCGATCACGCCGCGCGCTTCGCCCGAGGCGGCGCCTGTCGTGTCGAGCAGGATCTGGCGTTCGGCTGCCAGTTCGGGATAACCGACATCGACCTGAAGCAGGAAGCGGTCGAGCTGGGCTTCGGGCAGCGGATAGGTGCCTTCCTGTTCCAGCGGGTTCTGTGTGGCGAGAACGTGGAACGGCTTCGGCAGCTCATAGGTCTGGCCGGCCATGGTGATGTGATATTCCTGCATGGCCTGCAAAAGGGCGGACTGCGTGCGCGGGCTGGCGCGGTTGATTTCGTCGGCCATCAGCAACTGGCCGAAAATCGGACCCTTGATGAAGCGGAATGAACGGCGACCGTTCTCGTCCTGATCCATGACTTCGGAGCCGAGAATATCTGACGGCATCAGGTCCGGTGTGAACTGGATGCGATTGGCATCGAGGCCGATTACGGTGCCGAGCGTGGTGACGAGCTTGGTCTTGGCGAGGCCGGGAACGCCGACGAGCAGCGCGTGGCCGCCCGAGAGGATGGCGAGAAGCGTGTTCTGCACCACTTTTTCCTGGCCGAAAATGACTTTGGAGACCTCCGTGCGGATGGCCGCAATGTCGGAAAGCGCCTTTTCGGCCGCAGCGACGATGGCCTTTTCATCAAGGGTTTCGCCGGTATTCATCACGCCCATGTCGCTCTCCTCATACCTTCGCCACCGGGCCTATATCGGCCCGCTTACAGCTTATTGCTCTCTTGGCCGCTGACAAGCGCCATTCGAATGACTATGTCGTGACTTAGTATTTCCTTATCGGCAAAGCGAGACTCGAATATGGCAGCGGAGACGATAAATTCGGCAGGCGATGCGGCGGGACTGGCGGCGATGATTTCGCGTGCCTCTGAGCAAACCGGCGATGCGAAGCGCGGGCCGGCCCCGGTGGAGCGCTGGAATCCGCCCTTTTGCGGCGATCTCGACATGGAAATCCGCGCCGACGGCACCTGGTTCTACCTCGGCACGCCCATTGGCAGAGCGCCGCTGGTGCGGCTGTTTTCCACGGTTTTGCGCAAGGACGAGGACGGCAAGACTTACCTCGTAACTCCTGTGGAAAAAGTCGGCATCCGGGTGGTGGATGCTCCCTTCGTCGCCGTGGAAATGAAGGTGACGGCGGGTGGGGACAGCGGCGGGCCGTTGCTGACCTTCCGCACCAATGTCGGCGACGTGGTGGAGGCGGGGCCGGAGCATCCGCTGCGGTTCGAGGTTTTCGGTGAAAACCGGGAATTGAAGCCCTATCTTCTGGTGCGTGGCCGGCTTGAAGCGCTGGTGTCGCGGGCGGTGATGTATGATCTCGTCGCACTTGGCGAGGTGATCGACGTGGATGGCGTCGACATGTTTGCGGTACGCTCGGGCGGGGTGACTTTTGCCATGACGCCCGCCAAGGAACTGGAACGGCTTTCGCAATGACGACAATGGCATTCAGGACTTTTACCGCCGCCGATTTCCGCTGCCGGGTGCTGCAGGAAGGCGAGGGCGTGGCGGAACGGGAGCATGGCGACCATGTGCTCAATCCCGGCGTGGTGCTGTCTGGAAATGGCATCAGGCTGAAGGATGCCGCCGTGCTGGTTCCGGTCATTGACGATGGCAACGATGCGCGGGTGATCTTCACCCAGCGCACGGCCACCCTGCGCAAACATTCCGGCCAGATTTCATTTCCGGGCGGCGGCATCGATGCCGAGGACCGCACACCGGAAGAGGCGGCGCTACGCGAGACGGAAGAGGAAATCGGCCTGTCGCGGTCGTTCGTGGAAACGGTCGGGCGCCTGCCGGATTATATTTCAGGCACGGGTTTCCGCATCAAGCCGGTGCTGTCGATCGTCCGCCCCGGCTTCGACCTGACGCTCAATCCAGCGGAAGTGGACGAGGTGTTCGAGGTGCCGCTGTCATTCCTGATGGACCCGGCGAACCATGGGCGCGGCAGCCGCATGTTTCAGGGGAAGGAGCGGTTTTTCTATGAAATGCCCTATGGCGAACGCTACATTTGGGGCATTACGGCGGGCATCGTCAGGACGATTTACGAGAGGTTTTATTCATGAGCAGCCTTGCCGGGCGGGACTGGTTTCAAAAACCGGCGCTGAAGCGCATCTTTACACTTCTGAATGCCGATGGCGGCGAGGTGCGGATCGTCGGCGGTGCAGTGCGCAATGCGCTGATGGACCTGCCGGTGGTCGATGTCGACATGGCGACGACGCTCACTCCGGACGTGGTGGTGGAGCGGGCGAAGGCTGTGGGCATCAAGGCGGTGCCGACCGGCATCGAGCACGGCACCGTAACGCTGGTGATCGATGGCGAAGGTTTCGAGGTGACGACGTTGCGCCGCGATGTCGAAACCAATGGCCGCCACGCACAGGTGGCCTTCGGCACCGACTGGCAGACCGACGCCGAGCGGCGCGACCTCACCATCAATGCCCTCTATGCCGATGAAAAGGGCGAGATTATCGACCTTGTCGATGGTCTTCCCGATATCGAGACCGGCACAGTGCGTTTCATCGGCGATGCGGCGATGCGGATTTCGGAAGATTATCTGCGGATTCTCCGGTTTTTCCGCTTTTTTGCCCATTACGGTTCCGGCCGCCCGGATGCGGACGGCTTGCGGGCAAGCGCGCGGGCCAAGGACAAGCTGGGCACCCTTTCGGCCGAGCGGGTGTGGAGCGAAATGAAAAAGCTGCTTTCCGCCCGCGATCCGTCCCGCGCCCTTTTGTGGATGCGGCAATCGGGCGTTCTGGCGGAAATTCTTCCCGAAACGGAAAAATGGGGCATCGACGCCATTCATGGACTGGTGGCAACGGAGCAGGCTCTCGGCTGGGCGGTGGACCCGATGCTGCGGCTTGCCGCCATCGTGCCGCCGGACAGGGACAGGCTGGCTGCCCTTGCCGCGCGCCTCCGGCTGTCGAAAGCCGAAGCGGCTTATCTTAACCACTGGGCCTCGGCTCCGGCGGCTGACCCTGAGTTGAAGGAGACGGCGCTCGACCGGCTGCTATATCGCCAGGGTGTGGAGGGCGTGAAGACGCGGCTGAAACTGGCGCTTGCTTCGGCCCGCGCCGATCTTTCGGCTGGCGACACGGCCATGCGGAAAGTGGCGCGGCTTTCGACTTTGCTGGCGCGGGCGGAAAAATTCCACAAACCGGGCTTTCCGCTGAGCGGCGCGGATGTGATGGCAGCGGGCGTCGAGGCCGGCCCGAAGGTGGGCGAAGTGCTGAAAAGCCTCGAGGAAAAGTGGATCGACGTCAATTTCTCGCTGGACCGGGCAGCGCTGACCGCCCGGCTGAAAGATATGCTGGAGAATTGAAGCCGCAATAGTGGCGGCGTTTCGGCTTACGCCGCATTCGCTTCGTCGCGGATGCGCGCCTTGATGTTTTCGATCATATTTTCGCGGATAACGGTTTCGCCATGGGCCGAGCGCATATGTTCAACGGTTCGGCGCACGACTTCGGCATCGTCGTCTGCGCGGGTGTGCCAGGCGCAGCCGGGCACGAGCGTTCCACATTCAAACAGTCTCATGGTCTTGCCTCCCTGTTTTAGAGCGCCATGCGTCCGTTCGAACGCATAAAGGACGCTCTAACATCTTGAGTCTGCACATTCTCCCTGTCGAAAACCGGAATCGATTTTCGACAGGGAGAATGTGCGAGAGTGAGGGACAGCAATTCAATTGCCTGCTGTCCCTCCAACAAGAAACGAAAGTTCACCGCTTATGTTCCACAGCGGTGTCCCTCGACCTTATTCAAGCCCCTATTCGGGCATCGCCCAGCACTGGAAAACAGAGGATGTGCCAGCTGCCGGAATTTTTGTACGAGGCATTTCGTCATTGTCCGCCCGCCGCGCCGTGTTTTGTCCGGCAAGGGAGCGTTTTACCTGTTCGACATAAAAGGAATGCGGCAGTTCGCGATCACCCGTGGCGCGCATTTCCGCTGCCAGACGGTCGATCAATTCCGGGGTATCGATGGATTGCTGGCCTCCCTCGGGGGAAGCAGAGATAGGCATGCTGTTCGAAGTAATCATGACGATAGCTCCTCCAGTACGTCTGCGAGGAGGAGACTATCATTGCCTTGATTTTTCCATAAGTCCTAATTTGCGCTATTTGCGACGAAATGGTTGATGAGCGTCAAATTTATGTGAGGTTCTTTAGGGCCAGCGCACCACCGGCGGCAGGGAGGACAGGATCGATTCGACGTTGCCTCCGGTCTTGAGGCCAAAGATCGTGCCGCGATCGTAAAGCAGGTTGAATTCCACATAACGGCCCCGACGGATAAGCTGCTCGTCGCGGTCCGCTTCCGTCCAGTTCTGGTTGAAATTGGCGCGGACGATTTTCGGATAGACCAGATTGAAGGCGCGGCCGACATCCTGCACGAAGGCGAAATTGGCGTCCCAGCCGCCATTTTCCTCCTGCGCGTGCAGCCAGTCGAAAAAGATGCCGCCGATGCCGCGGGCTTCATTGCGGTGCTTCAGGAAAAAATACTCGTCGCACCACGTTTTGTAGCGTGGATAATCGGCGACCGGATGGCGATTGCAGGTGATTTCGAAGGCGCGATGGAAAAGCTGACTGTCCGGATCTTCCTGCGTCCGTCTGCGTCCCAGCACCGGCGTCAGATCGGCGCCGCCGCCGAACCAGTGGCTGGTGGTGACGACCATGCGGGTGTTCATGTGCACGGCCGGCACATGAGGGTTGACCGGATGGGCGATGAGCGAAATACCCGACGCCCAGAACTGCGGGTCTTCTTCCGCACCCGGTATCTGCTTGCGGAATTCCGGCGAGAATTCGCCATAGACGGTGGAGGTGTGGACGCCGACCTTTTCGAAGACGCGGCCTTCCATCATCGACATCTTGCCGCCGCCGCCTTCACCATTGTCGCGCAGCCAGTCCTTCTGCACGAAGCGGCCAGGCTCCTGATCGGACAAGGGGCCGGCGAGGTCGTTTTCGAGCGTTTCGAAGGAGGTGACGATGGTGTCGCGCAGGTGCTGGAACCACGCCTGGGCAACGGCCTTCTTGTCTTCAATGTCCTCGGGCAAGCCCTTCGGCAAGATTGGCCGTTCCATGTCTTATCTCCTGCGATGAAGTCGATTCCCTGTCGCGTCTAGCAGGTGCCGGCTTCATGCACAAATTCGACTCGCCAAGTTCACATGCGGACACTATCTTTATCGATGTAGGTGCCAGAGGTGAATATCATGACGAAATTTGCCGGACCGCCGCCCCTTGATGGGCTGAAGCGCAGGATCGCCAATCACCGCAGGGAACGCGAAAGCGCCGGCGGTGAGCAAAAGCGTGACGGCATGTTCGTGCGCCAGACCTTCTGTCTTGGGCGCGAGGAGGCCCGCGCCAAGGCTCGCGAATGGTTCGACAGCTTTCCCAAGGCCGCCTATTGGACGGAAGTGGAAAGCTGGCGGCAGCTGGAAGGCGACCGCATCGAATTCACCATGCGGCGTTTGCCTTCGGCCGATTGAATTTTAGAAATTCTCAGGCGCGCGGTTCGGCGTAACGCAGGCGGCTTTCGGTCAGCACGCCGCTTTCATCGAGAATGGGATGCGCCACCGTCACGATATGGGCGTTGATGCGTTTGAGGTCGCGCAGCATGTCGAGATGCAGCGAGCTGGTCTGCATGCTTTCCGCCAGCCCGTCGCGCAGCCGCTCCAGATGGCGGTTGGAGGATTGTTTTTCGAGGCGGCGTATATCCACCTTGCTTTCCATCAGCCGGCGGGCGAGCTCGAAATCGCCGGTTACCAGAATGCTCTGGGCGGCGCGCAGGTTCTCGATGGTCATGTCGAACAGGGTCTTCAGCTCCTCATAACCGTCATCGGAAAATTTGAAGCTGTTCAGCACCTTCTTGCGGATCTGCTCGCAGATGCCCTTTTCGATGATATCGCCGATATGTTCGAGGTTGATGGCATAATCGATGATGGCGATCGAACGACGCGCTTCCTCGTCGGTCAACCCTTTGCGGCCCAGCTGGGAAAGATAGACCTTCACCTCCTGCTGGCGGCGGTCGACCTTGCTTTCAAGCAGGGACACTTCCTGAAGTGGGGCCAGATCATTGTGCTTGAAGGCGTTTTCGGCGCGGATCAGCATCCGCTCGATGCTGTCGCCGACGCTTAAGACCTCACGGGTGGCATTGGCAAGCGCAACGACCGGCATATCCAGCGCCTGCTGGTCGAGAAAATTCGGGCCGTCCTCGGCTTTCGGATCGCCCGGCACCAGCTTTGTCATCAGGTCGGAAATCAGGCCGGAGAAGGGCCAGGCCAGCGCCGCAAGGATGACATTGAAGATCAGGTGGGCGTCGACGGGCAATTTGGCGGGCGAAAGCGGCAATTGCTGTAGATAGGTTGCGCCATAGGAGGCGAGCGGCATCGCAATCAGGCAGCCGATGGTGCGCACGACAAGATTGCCGATGGTGATGCGCCGTGCCGAGGCGGGGCCGGAAAGCGTGGCGATGACTGGTGGAATGGCGCCGCCGAGGTTAGCGCCGAGAATGAGAACGATGATCAGGCCGGTGGATAGCGTGCCGGTGGCGGCCAATGACAGAATGAGCACCACGACGGCGAGGCTGGACGAAGAGACGAAGGCCAGCACCGCGGAAAAGATCAGCGCAACGGGCCATGCGCCATCCAGCAGGCCGATGAAAACGCCAAGCGCCGGCGAAGCGCGCATCGGTTCGGTCGCGCCGCTCAGAAGATGCAGCGACAGAAGCATCAGGCCGATGCCGATAACCGCTGTTCCGCCGCCCTGCCGGGCATTCGAACTGCCCTTTTTCAGAATAATGCCGGCAAGGATCAGCAGCGGCGACAGCCATTCCACCCCCGCCGCGACGATCCATGCGGTAACGGCGGTACCGACATTGGCGCCGAGCAATACCACCTGCGCCATGCGTGGCTTGATGAGGTCACGCTCTGCAAAGGAGGCCACGGTGAGTGCGGTCGCCGTCGAGCTTTGCAGAGCGACTGTGGCGAAGAAGCCGGAAAAGAAGGAACGGGGACCATTCTGGGTGCCGGTGGCCAGCACGCTTCGCAGTTTCATGCCGAAAGCACGGGTTACGCCGTCCTTCACCTGGGCAAGGCCGAAGAGCAACAGTGCGACGGCGCCGAGAAGGTTGACGATGACAATGGTG
Source organism: Agrobacterium sp. B1(2019) (assembly GCF_008274755.1). Lineage (NCBI taxonomy): Bacteria > Pseudomonadati > Pseudomonadota > Alphaproteobacteria > Hyphomicrobiales > Rhizobiaceae > Agrobacterium > Agrobacterium sp. B1(2019). The sequence continues at coordinate 419,584 of NZ_VTPB01000001.1, forward strand.
GATTGCATGCGACGTCTCCTCACACCCGCCGGCGGATGGTTCCGGCGAGAGCGATTTTTTATTGTCCGGCTAATCAGTATAGGAGCGTGAACGCGTTCGGTATAGGCCGGGTTGCGACAGTTCCGCAGTAAAAACGGTCAATTTTCATGTTTGCCTGAAAAATTGGCTGCAAAGATGGCAGGTCAGGACCACGCCGTCTGGCGCAAGGCCTCGCCGGCGACCATTGCCACCGACATGGCGACGTTGATGGAGCGTTGTCCGGCCATCATCGGGATGATGATTCGCGCATCCGCCCTGTCATGAACATGATCAGGCACGCCAGCGCTTTCACGGCCGAAAAGCAGGATGTCATCGGCGTGATACACGATGTTCGTATAGGGCAGGGCGGCTTTGGTGGAGGCAAGAACGAGGCGGCGGCCGGTGGTTGCCCGCCATTCCTCGAAACGGTCCCAGCTGACATGGCGCGTCAGCGCCGCCGCCGCAATGTAGTCCATGCCCGCCCGTTTCAGATTACGGTCGGAAATATCAAAGCCGGCCGGCTCGATGATGTCGACACTAAGGCCAAGACAGGCGGCCAGCCGCAGGATCGTGCCGGTATTGCCGGGAATATCGGGCTGGTAGAGGGCGATCCTGATTTCGGGCCCTGTTTTGGGCAAAGTGTCGGGCATGGTTTTCTCTTCGCATTCGGCAATGTCGGACCGATTATCACGGGTGAATGGCCTGTGACAGATGCGGCAGTGAAAAGTCCCCTTTTAGGGTCATTGCCCGGCGGATGTTCATTCGCATGACACATAGGCAGGTTACCCAATAACCAACCTGTCGTCAGATAAATCAAAAGATCTGGAAGCGCCTAAGGGCGGTTTCTCTTCGGATTTCTGTGCGCAGCAAAACGGGAAAAAAGCCATGTCCGACCGGGTGAATTTCGTCCATCTGACCGATCTGCATGTGGGCAATCCGCAGGTGCAGGATGATGATCTTTATTCCGAAACCTCGGCCACCCTGTCTGCCACACTCGCACAGATCAAGGCGCTGGTGCCGCCGCCGGAATTCATCGTCGTCAGCGGCGATCTGACCAACCGGGGCGATGCCGGCAGCTATGAAGAACTCAAGCGCCTGATGGACGAAGCCGAGTTGGATGTGCCGGTGCTCTTCGCACTCGGCAATCATGACCGCCGCGACGGGTTTTACCCTGTCATGTTCGACCGCCATGAGGGTCTGGACGAGCCCTATGACCATGCTGAGGTGATAGCCGGTATCCACATCATCGTCCTGGACACCAGCGTTTCGGGCAAGGTCGGTGGCGCTTTCGAACCCGGCCAGATCGAATGGCTGGAGGAGGAACTTGAAAACCATCCAGACCTGCCGAAGCTGCTGGTGATGCACCATGCGCCTGCACTCGATTTCGACCGTCCTGAGGCGGAATGGGAATCGTTGTCCTTTGACGATACCGAGGCGCTGGACGAGGTGCTGTTCGAACACGATGTTATCGGTATTCTGGCGGGCCATATCCATTACGACCGCGTGTCGCAATGGCAGGGCATTCCCGTGGTCGTCGGCATCGGTCAGCATTTCGCCACCGATCCGCTGTGGCTGCATGAGGGCGTGCGCATGTTGTCAGGTGCATCTTTCGCCATCGGCACGATAAGGGACACGGGCCTCACCGTCACTTTCGCGCCACAGCCCAGCGATCGCCGGGAATTGAAACGCCATACTCAGGCGGGCATGGCCGAACTGATCACGGAATATGAGAGTGGCCAGGCGCAGGACGCAGCCGAATAAGGCGACGCTCCACGGCGGACCGCGGGTGGAAACCTTTGCGGGTAAATCCGCCCCATTTGCGCTACTTGCCACAATCTTGAGTTTTCGCGCGCGTCGCTGTCTTTCCGGCTGGTCATTGCTTAATTTTTGCGCTACAAGGCCATATCTTCAACACCAGCCAAGGGAGGTTCTCATGCCAAATGACATTCGTATTCGCCTCCAGGCTCCAGCGGTTCGTCTGCTGGCTTAGGTGATACCTCCGCGGCTTGGCCGCGTTTCCCATAGTTTGATTCACCATGTGGCTGTTGCGGCCATATCGAAAGACTTTTCCGTTCCGTCGTGAGCCATATTTGTGTCCGCTCACCATGTCACGATGGAGCGATTGATTGCCGGAGCTTGGCCTATGTTTGGCTGGTTTGAAAAACGCCTTGATCCTTTTCCCGCTTCGGCGCCGTCAGTGGCGCCACAGAAGCTTTTGCCGTTCCTGTGGCATTATGTGAAGCCCGCCTGGCCGTGGTTGCTGCTGCTCGGCCTGATGTCCATGGGCATCGCCATTGCCGAAGCCATGCTTTACAAATTCCTCGGCAATATCGTCGACTGGTTGTCCACGGCCAATCGCGAGACGTTTTTTGCCGATGAGGGCTGGCATCTGATCGGCATGGCCGGGCTGGTGCTTATCGTGCTGCCGCTGATGGGCGCGGTTCACACCATGACGATGCACCAGACGCTTGCCGGCAATTTCGGCATGATCGCACGCTGGAAAATGCATCGTTTCCTGCTGCGCCACTCGATGAACTTTTTCGCCAACGAGTTTGCCGGCCGGGTTTCGACCAAGGTGATGCAGACGGCGCTGGCGATCCGCGAAGTGGCGTTGAAGGTGATCGACGTGTTCGTCTACGCCATCAGCTTCGTCGTTTCGATGCTGTTCATGGTCGCGGCGGCAGACTGGCGGCTGGTCATTCCCCTGCTGGTCTGGCTCGGCATCTATATGTGCATTCTTGCCTATTTCGTGCCGAAGCTTGGCCGGCTTGCGCAGGAGCAGGCCGATGCGCGCTCCATGATGACGGGGCGGATCGTCGACAGCTACACCAATATCTCGACGATCAAGCTGTTTTCCCATGCGGGCCGCGAGGAAAGATATGCGCGTGAGGGCATGAACGTGTTTCTCGGAACCGTTCACCGCCAGATGCGCAAGATTTCCGGCTTCAATATCCTGATCGACCTTAACAATGCGGTCGTGCTGTTTTCCACGGCCACACTCGGTCTCTATTTCTGGATGCAGGGTTCGGTGACGGCCGGCTCGGTCGCCATTGCCATCAGCCTTGCCATGCGCGTCAACGGCATGTCGCAGTGGATCATGTGGGAAGTCACCTCGCTGTTCGAGAATATCGGCACGGTCTATGACGGCATGTCGATGATGACGAAGCCGCATGACATTGTCGACGTTCCGAAGGCACCTGAGCTTGCCGCACCGCAGGGCGCCATCCGTTACGACAACGTCCGCTTCCACTATGGCAAGAACAAGGGCGTGATCGACGGGCTGACGCTCGACATCAAGCCGGGCGAAAAGGTCGGTCTGGTCGGGCGTTCGGGCGCGGGCAAGACGACGCTGATGAACCTGCTTCTGCGCTTCTATGATCTGGAGGGCGGCCGGATAACCATCGACGGGCAGGACATCTCCAAGGTCTCGCAGGACAGCCTGCGCGAACTGATCGGCGTCGTGACGCAGGATACCTCGCTGCTGCACCGCTCGATCCGCGACAACATCGCTTACGGTCATCCCGAAGCCACGGACGAGCAGGTGATCGCGGCGGCGAAGCGGGCGAATGCCTGGGACTTCATCGCAACGCTTGTCGACATGCATGGTCGTCAGGGCCTCGATGCGCAGGTGGGCGAACGCGGCGTGAAGCTATCCGGCGGCCAGCGCCAGCGTATCGCAATCGCCCGCGTCTTCCTGAAGAACGCGCCGATTCTGGTGCTGGACGAGGCGACTTCGGCGCTCGACTCCGAAGTCGAGGCGGCAATTCAGGAAAACCTCTTCTCGCTGATGGAAGGCAAGACGGTGATCGCGATTGCCCACCGCCTTTCGACGCTGACTGAAATGGACCGGCTCATCATCCTCGACAAGGGCCGGATCGTGGAAGCGGGCAGCCATGCGGAACTGGCGGCAATGGGCGGCATCTATGCCGATCTGTGGCGGCGCCAGTCCGGCGGTTTCATCGCCGACCACGAGGCGGAAGTGGCCGCGGAGTAAGCAAAAGCGAAAGGGCGAGGAACATTCCCCGCCCTTTTTCATTCCTCGAATGTTACCGAAATATAATCTCTTCCCGAAGCCTTCGCGGCTGTTCCCGTTCCGGGAATCCGCCTATATCCGGACCATGGTCATTACCCGCATCTTCGAGTATTTCGAGAACTGGATAAAGCCCTTCGCCCGCAAGGACGATTTGCGGCCGCCCGAAAGCACGTTCGCCTTCATCTGGTTTTATATCTCGCAGGCCAAGGCACCGTTTTTCGCCATGCTGGTGCTGGGCGGTTTGACGGCGGCCATCGAGGCGGCACTGTTCTGGTTCGTCGGCCGGCTCGTTGATATTCTCTCGACGGTGAAGCCGGAAGAGGGCTGGGCGGGGCTGCTTGCGGCCCATGGCGGCGAACTGGTGGGCATGCTGGTGCTGATCGGCGTCGTGCGTTTTGTCGTCACCATGGTGACCGCGCTGGTGGATCAGCAGATCATCACGCCCGGTTTTTACAATCTGGTGCGCTGGCAATCCTATATGCATGTGGCGCGGCAATCGCTGACCTTTTTCCAGAACGATTTTTCCGGCCGCATCGTCACGAAGGTCTGGTCAGGCGGGCAGGCGGCGGGCGATCTCGTCACGTCGCTGATGGAAAGCGTGTGGTTCGTCGGCATTTATTCCGTGTCCATGCTGTTCCTGATTGGCGGGCTCGACTGGCGGCTTGCGGTCATCGTCATTGTCTGGGTGGGGATATTCTCGCTGCTGGCGCGGTATTTCGTGCCGCGCATCCGTCACCACTCCAAGGAAACGGCGGAAGCCGCCTCGATGCTTTCCGGCCGCATGGTGGACGCCTATAGCAATATCCAGACGCTGCGGCTGTTCGGGCGCGACGACGCCAATGACCGCTATATGCGGCAGGGCTTCGACATTTTCCAGCATGCGACCATGACGTTCACGCGCTTCATCACCGGCGTGCGCGCCTCCATGGCGCTTCTGTCCGGCGTGATGATCACTTCCATGGCCGCGCTCTGCACCGATCTGTGGCTTTCCGGCAAGATCAGTTCCGGCGCTGTCGCCTTCACGCTGGCGCTGGTGCTGCGCCTCAACTTCCTGCTCGGGCGGCTGATGACGCAGTTTAACGGCATCATGCGCAATTTCGGCACGGTGCAGAATGCCGCCGAGTTGATTTCGCAGCCGATCGGTCTCGTCGATGCGCCGGAGGCGACGGTGCTGGAGGTGAAGAAGCCGGGCATCCGTTTCGAGAATGTCAGTTTCCACTACGGGCGCGCGAACGGCGTCATCGACCATCTCAATCTCGATATCCGGGCGGGCGAGAAGGTGGGCATCGTCGGACGCTCCGGGGCGGGAAAATCCACCCTCGTCAATCTGCTTTTGCGTTTTTACGATGTCGAAAAAGGCCGTATCCTGATCGACGGGCAGGATATCGCCAGGGTGACGCAGGAATCGCTGCGCGCCCATATCGGCATGGTCACGCAGGATACGTCGCTGCTGCATCGCTCCATTCGCGACAACATCCTGTTCGGCCGCACCGACGCCACCGAAGCACAATTGCAGGAGGCGACGCGGCGCGCCAAGGCGGATGATTTCATCGCCAGGCTAGAGGATCAGCGCGGTCGCAAGGGGTTCGATGCACATGTGGGCGAACGCGGCGTGAAATTGTCCGGCGGCCAGCGCCAGCGCATTGCAATCGCCCGCGTGATGCTGAAGGACGCACCGATCCTCGTGCTCGATGAGGCGACGTCGGCGCTCGATTCGGAGGTGGAGGCGGCGATCCAGAGCAATCTGAATGAGCTGATGCAGGGCAAGACGGTGCTGGCCATTGCCCACCGCCTGTCGACGATTGCTGCTCTTGACCGGCTGATCGTGATGGATCAGGGGCGCATCGTGGAGGAGGGCAGCCATTCCGATCTGGTCATGCAGGGCGGTCTTTATTCGGAACTCTGGGCGCGGCAGTCGGGCGGTTTTCTTGCCGCGGACGAAGCGGCACAATAGGGCCTTCGGCTATTTCCCGATCATGAAATCCGCCACCAGTCCAAAGTGATTGGAGCCGAGGCTGTCGGGCAGACGGGTGGTTTTCATCAGCGTCGCCGGTTCGCGGGCGAAGATGTGGTCGATGGCGATGCCGAAGCGACCGGCCTCCGTCGGCCATGTGGCGGGTTCGAAGGTCGCTTTCTTCAGATCGTTGGCGGCGAGGAAAGCGCGCATGTCAGGCGCGATGCTGGCCGAATTGAAATCTCCGGCCAGAATGAGCGGCCCGGTGACACGAAAGAGAATTTCGCTCACTTCGTCGAGTTCGTCGCGATGATAATCGTCGAAATAGGGCTTGGTGATATGCCCGGCGGCGAGCGTCAGTTCCGTGCCGTCGAGGTCGATATGGGCTATGGCGAACCGATCCCGCCGAAGATCGCTGAGGCTGTGGAAACGACCTTCCAGCAATGGTCTTTTTGACAGGATGACCAGATCGCATCCGGGCGTGCCGGCGTAACAGCCAAGCCTGTGCGGATAGGTTTGCTGCAGTCGCGGCAGGGCCGATTCAAGCGCCGCCGCTTCGAAGAGATAGACTGCATCCGCGCCCGATTCGAGAATTTTGTCGGCGATTGCATCGGCATTGGCGGCATTGTCCATCAGCACGTTGAAGGACAGCAGCCGGAAGGGCTTGGCGCCCGGCGCGGGGGCGGCGGATGTGGAGAATTCCAGAAGCATGGCAATGGCATGGATGGCGAGCGCAAGCGACCAGACCACGAGGAGCGCCGAAACCGCATCGCGCGTCAGCCAGAACATGAGGCATGACAGCAAGATACAGACGATGGCGATATGGAGCTGAAAGCTGGTGACGAAGGCGAGAAGCCAGAAATCGGTGAGGTAGCGCAGGCTGGCGATGACTAGAACGGCAGCCACTGCCGTGGAGACCATGCAAGAGAGCTTCGCCGTCATCCGAATCCCTGCTTTCCGTGCTCTCCCTTGAAGTCTCCTAACATGGCGCCATTGGGTGCACAATGTTGCCCGACTGCCAGAGGCGGCGAAAAAATGAGAAGCAAATCGGGCGCTTCGGGCAGAATTACGGCAGCTTTGTGTGCTTTGCTCTTGCCAAGTCGGTCAATATTTTGCGATCACACAGAGTGAAGCGGTTTCTTGATGCCGCAGTTGTGTCCAGGACGATGGGACGGAGTTTGTCCTGGATCAAATCTTAGCGGGAGGACTCATGCGATTTACGGCAAAAACAGCGCAGAGGATGGTGTAGCGGTGAGCGAGCACGTAACCAATCACGACGCTTCGGGTGAACCGACCCGTCGCGATTTTCTTTATCTAGTGACGGGAATGGCGGGCGCCGTTGGTGCCGCCGCAGTAGCATGGCCTTTTATTGACCAGATGCGTCCCGATGCATCGACACTGGCGCTTGCCTCGATCGAGGTGGATGTCGCGGCCGTCGAGCCGGGCATGTCGCTCACCGTGAAGTGGCGCGGCAAGCCGATTTTCATCCGCAACCGCACGGAGAAGGAAATCGAGGAAGCCAAGGCTGTCGCTCTCGGCGATCTGAAGGATCCCGTGGCGCGCAACGCCAACATTGCTGCCGATGCACAGGCGACGGATATCGACCGCTCCGCCGGCCAGGGCAAGGAAAACTGGATCGTCATGGTCGGTTCCTGTACCCATCTCGGTTGTGTTCCGCTTGGCCAGGCCGGCGATTTCGGCGGGTGGTTCTGTCCCTGCCATGGCTCGCACTACGATACGGCGGGCCGCATACGTAAGGGTCCGGCGCCGCAGAACCTCGCCATCCCGACATTTGCATTCACATCCGATACCGTGATCAAGATCGGATAAGGGGACAGATATTCATGAGTGGTCATTCCAGTTATCAGCCGTCCACCGGCATCGAGAGGTGGATCGATTCGCGGCTTCCCTTGCCGCGCATGATCTATGACAGCTTCGTTGCCTACCCTGTCCCGCGTAACCTGAACTACGCCTATACGTTCGGCGCGATGCTTTCCGTCATGCTCATCGTGCAGATCCTCACCGGCGTCGTGCTGGCCATGCATTACGCGGCCGAAACGACGGTCGCGTTTAATTCCGTCGAAAAGATCATGCGCGACGTCAACCATGGCTGGCTGCTGCGCTACATGCATGCCAACGGTGCGTCGTTCTTCTTCATCGCGGTTTACCTGCACATTGCCCGTGGCCTGTATTACGGCTCCTACAAGGCGCCGCGCGAAATCCTCTGGATTCTCGGCTGCGTGATCTTCCTGCTGATGATGGCGACGGGCTTCATGGGTTACGTTCTGCCCTGGGGCCAGATGTCCTTCTGGGGCGCGACCGTCATCACCGGCTTCTTCACGGCATTCCCCGCCATCGGCGAATGGATCCAGCAGTTCCTGCTTGGCGGCTTTGCCGTTGACCAGCCGACGCTGAACCGCTTCTTTGCGCTTCATTATCTGCTGCCCTTCATGATCGCAGGCGTCGTTATCCTGCACATCTGGGCGCTGCACGTCACCGGTCAGACCAACCCGACCGGCGTTGAAGTCAAGAGCAAGACCGACACGGTTCCCTTCACGCCTTATGCGACGCTGAAGGATGCGCTCGGCGTTTCCGTGTTCCTGATCGGTTATGCCTGGTTCGTCTTCTATATGCCGAACTTCCTCGGCCACCCCGACAACTACATCATGGCAGATCCGCTGAAGACGCCGGCGCATATCGTTCCGGAATGGTACTTCCTGCCGTTCTACGCCATGCTGCGCGCCATCACCTTCAACATCTGGGTCATCGATTCCAAGCTTGGCGGCGTTCTCGTGATGTTCGGCGCGATCGTCGTGCTGTTCTTCCTGCCCTGGCTCGATACGTCGAAGGTTCGCTCCGCCGTCTATCGTCCCTGGTACAAGATGTTCTTCTGGGTCTTCGTGGTGAATGCCATCATGCTCGGCTGGCTGGGTTCGCGCCCGGCGGAAGGAACGGGCCTGATCGGCCTGCTCACCGGCGATCTGAAAGGCAATTATGTCGGCTATTCTCAGCTCGGCACGCTTTATTACTTCGGTTTCTTCCTCGTCATCATGCCGATCCTCGGTCTGGTCGAAACGCCCCGGCGTATTCCGAATTCGATTACCGAGGCCGTTCTCGAAAAGAACGCCGCCAAGACGGGTGCCGCATCTGCGGCTGCCGAAGTCTGAGCGCGAAGGAAGGATGACGACAATGAAGAAGCTTGTAACAAGCATCGCGCTTTTCGCCGCCATCGGCTGTTCCGTCACCGTCGTTTCGGCGGCGGAAGAGAGCCATGATCTCGCCGCACAGGCCACGCATGCTATCGCCGGCAACCACTTCCCGATCATCAAGCCCGAGGAACAGAGCTGGTCTTTTGCCGGTCCCTTCGGGAAATATGACAAGGGCCAGCTGCAGCGCGGTCTGAAGGTCTACAAGGAAGTCTGCTCCGCCTGCCATTCCATGAACCTGGTTTCCTTCCGCACGCTGGGTGACCTCGGTTATTCGGAAGACCAGGTGAAGGCTTTCGCGGCTGAGTACGAAGTGCAGGACGGGCCGAACGCCGATGGTGAAATGTATAATCGCAAGGCCGTACCTTCCGATCATTTCCCTTCGCCTTTCCCGAACCATGAGGCGGCGGCGGCCGCAAATGGCGGGGCGGCCCCGCCGGACATGTCGCTGCTCGCCAAGGCGCGCGGCGTAGAGCGCGGTTTCCCGCAATTCATCATCGACATGATCCCGATCATCGGCGGTTATCAGGAAGGCGGACCGGATTACATCCACGCGCTGCTGACTGGTTATCAGGACGCGCCGGCCGGCATTAAAAACACGGATGGTTCGGACTACACGGTGCCTGAAGGCACCCACTTCAACCCGTATTTCGTCGGCGCCACCTCCTTGAAGATGGCGCCGCCAATCAGCGCCGATCAGGTGACGTATGACGACGGCGCGCCGCAGACCGTGGACCAATATTCCAAGGATGTTGCGGCGTTCCTGATGTGGACCGCAGAACCACATCTGGAAGAGCGCAAGCGCACCGGCTTCATGGTCATGGTGTTCCTGTTCATCTTTACGGCGCTGATCTATCTCACCAAGAAATCGGTCTACGCCAACAAGGAATATTGATCGATATCCAGGTGCCTGTCAGTCATTGGCCCCCACGATCTTTCGTGGGGGCCTTTTCATGGGTGCTGGTGATAACCGCAAGCATCGGTTGCCCGGCTGAGAGATGCCGCAGGGCCGGAGCCCGGTCACAGCAATGCCAGGGAATGAGCGCGGGTCCTTTTTAGTTGGTCCGCAGCCGCCAAGTTGATAGGGTGGCCTGAACCTTCTGATCCATTTCCCTTATCTCAATTGGAAATACCATGACCGTTATCGCTTCGGAGCTTTCCGCTGCCATCCGTTCCATTCCCGACTATCCGAAGCCGGGCATCATCTTCCGCGACATCACGACATTGCTCGGCAACCCGCGCGCCTTTCGCCGCGCCGTCGATGAACTCGTGCAGCCCTATGCGGGTACGAAGATCGACAAGATCGCCGGCATGGAAGCACGCGGCTTCATTCTGGGAGGGGCGGTGGCGCATCAGCTATCGGCCGGTTTCGTGCCCATTCGCAAGAAGGGCAAGCTGCCGCACACCACTGTCCGCGTCGCCTACAGCCTTGAATACGGCGTGGACGAAATGGAAATGCATGTGGATGCGGTACAGCCGGGTGAAAAGGTCATTCTGGTCGACGACCTGATTGCCACGGGCGGCACCGCTGAAGGTGCGGTCAAGCTGTTGCGGCAGATGGGCGCGGAGATCGTTTCCGCCTGCTTCGTCATCGATCTACCCGATCTCGGCGGCCGCAAGAAGCTGGAAAACCTTGGTGTCGAGGTGCGGACGCTGGTGGAATTTTCCGGCCATTGAGATGGTAACGGGGCAATGGTGACGCTATTGCCCCGGCGCTCATTCTATTCGAACTCCAGAACCCCGCTCCGGAAGGTCAGCACCGTTTCTCCCGACTGGTTGACGCCCTCGTTAAATGTAGTGTTCAGCCAGACGCCGGCTCTGGATTCCAGCGCTCGGGTGTCGAGCAGGGTCACGAAATAGGTGACATCGTCTCCGGCAAAGACCGGTTTTTTCCATTTCAGTTCTCGAAAGCCGGGCGAGGGGCCGAGTTTGGGCGGCTCAAGGCCCTGCAGTTTCAGCCTCTTCACCTCCTTGGCCCAGTGGGAGAGGAAGCTTTTCATCCAGCCGGCACCTGTGTGCCATCCGGAAGCGCAGAGACCGCCGAAAACGCTGTTCTTTGCGGCTTCCGCGTCGAGATGAAAGGGCTGCGGATCGAAATTGCGGGCGAAACGGATGATGTCTTCGGCGGAGAAATGCAGCGTATCGAGGGTGACGCGTTCGCCGATCGGAGAAAGTTCTGCCAGTTTCATGCTGCCGCGCCCCCATTGTCGCGCATGCGGAACATGACGGTGTTTTCGCCGTGCGATACCAGAACGCCGTGTTGGTTATAAAGCTCGTGGCGTAGTTTCACGAGGCCGATGCCGGGGCGGGACGCGGAGGGCCGCTGTTCCAGCACAATGGATTTTCCCGCAAGCGTATCGCCCGCCAAAACCGGTTTTTTCCAGTCAACGAAATCGATGCCGGGGCTGCCCTCCGAGGTCGAGTTCGAAATGTAGCTGTCGGCCATCATCCGCATCAGCAGGCTGCAAGTGTGCCAGCCGGAAGCCGCTAGCCCGCCGAGAATGCTCTGGCGTCCGGCCTCTTCGGACAGGTGCATGGGTTGGGGGTCGAATTCACTCGCAAAAGCAACGATCTGCTCTGCGGAAATCGATTGCGGTCCAAGGGGAAATTCCTGTCCGACGGGAAAATCCTCATAGGCATAAGTCGCGACCGGCGTCATGGCGTCCTCCCTTCGCACAGTCAATATCGGCTGCATCTAAAATGATTTTTCCCTTTACGTAAAGGTCAAATCGGGGATGCGCTGCGGAGTAATGGGGCGAGCGGGTACTACTTGTTTCTTCTCCCTGGCGGGGAGAAGAAACCGTGCCGCGATGTCCGGGCGACTACGCCCCGACCGTCCTCACCTGAACCCAGATCAGGTATTGAAACGGAAGTGGATGACGTCGCCGTCCTGAACCACATATTCCTTGCCTTCGTCGCGAGCCTTGCCGGCTTCCTTCGCACCGACTTCGCCCTTGAAGGCGACATAGTCGTTGTAAGCGATGGTGTTGGCGCGGATGAAGCCGCGTTCGAAATCGGAGTGGATGACGCCGGCGGCCTGCGGGGCCTTGGTGCCCCGCTCAATCGTCCAGGCGCGGCATTCCTTCGGGCCGACGGTGAAATAGGTGATGAGATCGAGCAGCTTGTAGCCAGCGCGGATCAGGCGGTCGAGGCCTGCTTCTTCGAGGCCGAGGGCCGAAAGGAACTCCTTCGCTTCTTCATCGGGAAGCTGCGCGACTTCGGATTCGATCGCCGCGGAGATGACGACGGATTCGGCTCCCTGGGCCTTCGCCATTTCGGCAACGGCTTTCGTGTGTTCGTTGCCGTCGACGGCGTCGCTTTCGGCAACGTTGCAGACGTAGAGGACCGGATGCGCGGTCAGGAGGTTGAGGCCCTGAAGGATGCGCAGCTCCTCGGCATCCAGCGTGGAGAGCAGGGTGCGGACCGGTTTGCCTTTGTTCAGAAGCTTCAGCGAAGCTTCCATCAGCGGCAGCTGCGCCACGGATTCCTTGTCCTTGCCGGTGGCGCGCTTGCGGGTCTGTTCCGTGCGGCGCTCAAGGCTTTCGAGATCGGAGAGCATCAGCTCGGTCTCGATGGTTTCGGCGTCGGCCACGGGGTTGATGCGGCCTTCGACGTGGGTGATGTCATCATCCTCGAAGCAGCGCAGAACGTGAACCACGGCGTCCACTTCGCGGATATTGGCGAGGAACTGGTTGCCGAGGCCTTCGCCCTTCGATGCACCGCGCACCAGGCCGGCAATATCCACGAAGGAGATACGGGTGGGGATGATTTCCTTCGAGCCGGCAATGTCGGCGAGGATTTTCATGCGCGCATCCGGAACCGCCACTTCGCCGGTATTCGGCTCGATGGTGCAGAAGGGATAGTTGGCCGCCTGCGCCGCTGCCGTTTTCGTCAGCGCGTTGAAGAGAGTGGACTTGCCGACATTTGGCAATCCAACGATACCGCATTTGAAGCCCATGGCTTGAAACCTGTCCGTTTGAAAGAATTCGTTGAGGAGCCTTTTGCGGAAACGGCAGGGCAAGGTCAAGCCCGCGGGCGGATTTGTGCGGGCAAAGCCCCTTTAATGGTGCGGAATTTCGGGCAGGGTTGCCGATGCCGCGGTTGCGGCGCAATATAAGCGGGTCAAGCGACCGATCTTTCGTCATCAACGGGGTTTTCCCATGAACAACCGCGATGAGCGACAGGCACGAGCGACCATGATGAGTGACAGTCCTGTCGATCTCAAACCGAAACCGAAAGTCAAACCGAAGCTGGAGCGGCCGAAGCTCTACAAGGTCATTCTGCTGAATGACGACTATACGCCGCGTGAGTTCGTTACCGTGGTGTTGAAATCTGTTTTCCGCATGAGCGAGGAAGCCGGCCACCGGGTGATGATGACGGCGCACCGCTTCGGAAGTGCGGTCGTCGTTGTCTGCGAGCGCGATATCGCCGAGACCAAGGCCAAGGAAGCGACTGATCTCGGCAAGGAGGCGGGATTTCCGCTGATGTTCACCACCGAGCCGGAGGAGTGAGCGTTAATCCTGCCTTTTCTGGAAACCCGTCTTGTTCTGCACGAAGCCACAGCTTTCGTAAAATGCATGGACCTCCGGGCGTTGTCGCCCGGTCAGTAGCATCACCTTGTAGCAGTTCGCTGCAAAAGCGGCCTCGACGGCATGGCACACCACCGCGCGACCATATCCATGGCCGCGACGGTTTTCCAGCGTCACCACGTTTTCAATAAGGGCATAGGAGCGGGCGGCGCGCGTCAGGTTCGGCACGATCTGGAGCGTGGCGGTGGCGACCGCTTCTTCGCCTTCGGTCGCAAGAAACACGGTCAGGCCGGGCTGGGCGAGCATGGCCGCGAAAGCCGTGCTCGCTTCTTCAGCCGTCATTTCAGGGTCGGACGGATTGAGCGCCCGGTACAGTTCAAGCAAACCGGCTAGATCGCCGGCTCCGGCTGCGCGCAGGACGATGGGCTTCGAAGACATTCGCGATCTAGTCCTTCTTGCTGAACATACGCTTCAGCATTTCGGCCATCGGGCCGGTTTCGGGCAGCTTTTTCGGCTGGGCGCTGTTGCGTGCCTGATGGATATGGGACTGTGCGGCGGGTTTGGCTGCCTTGGCCGGTTTTTCGGACTCCGGCTTGCTGCCTGTAGCCAGCGCCAGCTTGTTCATCAGCTGCGAATCCTCGGCTTTCACCAGCATGGCGGCATTGTCGGCAATGGCGTCCAGAAGCGGATCGAGCCAGACCCGGTCTGCCTTGGCGAAATCGCCGAGCACATGGCTGTGCACCCGCTCCTTGTCACCGGGATGGCCGATGCCGAGGCGCAGGCGGCGATAGTCCTTGCCGCAATGGGCGTCGAGCGATTTCAGGCCGTTATGACCGCCATGGCCGCCGCCCGTCTTGATACGGGCGCGGCCGGCCGGCAAGTCCAGCTCATCATGGATGGCGATGATGTCCGCCGGCGCAAGCTTGAAGAAGCGCATGGCCTCGCCGACGGACTCACCCGAAAGGTTCATATAGGTCAGCGGCTTCATGAGCAGAACCTTTTCACCGCCGATCTCGCCTTCGGAAATCTCCGCCTTGAATTTTTTCGACCAGGGCGCAAAGGACGGCAGGCGCTGCAGCGCATCGACGGCCATGAAGCCGATATTGTGACGGTTTCCCGCATATTGCGCGCCGGGATTACCAAGTCCTGCGATGATCTTCATGGGGCATGTCCGCGTTTTGCCTGATGATGCTGTTGTCACCACCCCGAAAACCGCCGGCTGTCAATCTTTTTATGGAGTTTCGGATGGGTTCAGGGGCTGACGAGATTGTAGCGGTCGAATATTCGCTGCTGTGTTCCATCGGCGATCAACCTGTCCAGCCGGGCCTGCAATTTTGCGATCACCTCGTCGGGTACGCTTTTGTTGCAGGCCAGGCCAAGCTGTTGTCGGCTGAGCGTTATCACTTCCCGGAACGTGTCGGCGGGCAGGCTTTTGAAGGTGCTCTCCGACATGGGCATCAGGTCGATGCGGCCGGCTTTCAGCTTGTGAAGCGTGATCTCGAAATCCGCGCCGACATCCACCTGCGGGAAACCGAGCTTTTCGAGAAGCGCTTCGGTGTAGTCTCCACGCTGGGTTCCCACCCGATATTTCCTCGCGTCCTCGAGGCTGGAGGCTTCGATATTCGCGTCGCGGCGCGCCACGAGAATGTTGCGGTCGATATGGATCGGCGTGACCCATTTGAACTGCTTCTCCCGCTCCGGCGTTCTCGCAGCGGCGAAGACGCAGTGCATGGCCTGCGTTCTGGCCAGTGCGATGGCCCTTGCCCAGGGCATGACGGCGACTTCGTAGCTGGTGCCGGTGTCCTCGAGCACGGTTCTGAGCTGGTCGAAATAGACACCCCGCACGCTGCCGTCGCTGGCCTGCAGATTATAGGGCGGATAGATCTCGGTGGTCAGGAACAGCTTGGCTGCGCTGGCCGGCGTGGCAAGAGCAAGAAAGATCAGACAAAGGCGGATCCATCGCATCGCTGCCTCCACCGGGTTCACGCTTGTCGTGCCGCTATGCGGCTTTGCCCGGCCGCCGCATCGAGTGCGACGATCAGCTTTTGGACCGGCTGCGGGCGCGCAAAGTGATAACCCTGCCCGAAGTCCGCGCCCATATCGGTAAGCAGGTCCTTCTGCTCCTCCGTCTCCACGCCCTCGGCAATGACGGTGCAGTTCATCTTGTGCGAGATGGCGGCGATGCCTTCGACAAGCATGCGGTTTCGCTGGCTGATTTCCACCGTGTCATCGCAGATCGAGCGGGTGAAGGACTGGTCAATTTTGACGATATCGACCGGAAAGCGGCTGAGATAGCTGAGCGAGGAATAACCCGTGCCGAAATCATCCAGCGCGATGCGGCAGCCCAGCTGGTGGATGGCGTTGAGGATCGCCCGGATTTGCGGATCGTCCTTCATGATAACGGCTTCGGTGATCTCGATGACCAGCCGTTTCGGAAGAATGCCGTGGCGGTGCAGAACGCCGGCGATGCGGGTCGGCAATCCCGGTTCGAATTGCAGCGGTGAGAAATTCACCGCCACATAGGTCTGTTCCATGCCCGGCAGGCGCGACAGTCTGGCGAGATTGGCGATCGACTGATCGAGAATGACATTGCCGATACGATGGATAGTGCCGTTTTCTTCCGCAAGGCTGACGATCGCGGCCGGGGAAAGCAGGCCCTTGTCCGGGTGGTTGAGACGCAGCAGCGCCTCGAAACCCGCCGTCTGGCCGGTGGCGAGGTTTTCTATCGGCTGGAAATAGGCCTCGAACCAGTCTTCGGAAAGCGCCTGCGCGATATCCCGCTCCAGCTCCGCATGTTCGCGCGCCCGGTCCATGATCGAACTGTCGAAGACCTGCGACCCGTTCTTGCCCGTGCGCTTGCGGGTATACATCGCCATGTCGGCATTCTGCAGAAGCTCGGAGGCGCTGGCGGCGTGCAGGGGATAGACCGCCATACCGATACTGGCGCTGAGGCGGATGCTGTTGCTTTCAATCTCGAAAGGCGTGTCCAGCATGGCGCAGATGCGCTCGCAGAATTGCAGGGCGCGCTCTTCCACCTTGTCGCCGGCCAGAAGAATGGCGAATTCGTCGCCGCCAAGCCGCGATGCGCTGTCCAGCGGCGTCAGCATGGGCTCGAGCTTCAGCGTGAATTGTTTGAGTACGGCGTCGCCCGCGGCATGGCCGAGATTGTCGTTGATCGCCTTGAACCGGTCGAGGTCGATGAACAGGCAGGCCAACTCGCTGCCATTGCGATCCGCATCGCGGATCTGCACGTCGAGAATCGCCTCGAAGCCCTGCCGGTTGAAAAGGCCGGTCAGGTGGTCTGAAATGGCCTGCTGTCGGTTACGCTTTTCCGACTGGCGCAGTTCGGTTACGTCGGTCATGACGCAGAGGCAGATGCTCTGATGGGCCGCATCACCGGAATCAAGAGACTTTTCGAGGATGAGAGCGTCCATGACGCCGTCATCCATGCAATGGAAACGCACGGTAATGCCGCTATGCGAGGCATCGGGCAAGGGATGCGCCGTCTTGCGCTGCTGGAACAGAATCCTGTCATCGGGATGGATGAGATCGGCGAAGTTCAGGCCGAGTATCCGGGAACGATCGTAGCCCGTCGCCTGCACCCAATAGTCGCTGACGGCGGCAATGCGGTTGTGCCTGTCGAGCGAAAACAGCATGGCGGGCGTGCGGTTGTAGATCTCCGTCTTGCGCTCGTGTGCGTTCTTGATCTCCAGCTCTTCCTTTTCGAGCTGGGACTGCATTTCGTTGAAGCTTTTCGCCAGCCTGCCGATTTCGTCCTTCGAACGCCAGTCGACGTGATGGCGCGAGCCGAGACGCCGCGTCGCCTCTATTGCCGCCGCAAGCCGCATCAGCGGACGGATGACCATGAAGCGGTTGCCGGCGATGGCGGCGAGAACGATAGTGAGGACGGCGAGGATGAAAATCGTGATGAAAGCCAGTTCGATGCGGCTCAAAGAGGTCATAAGGCTGACATTGTCGTAATAGATCGTCAGTTGCCCGACGGTGACGGAGCCCTTTGTGGTCTTGTAGGTTACTTCGCGCGTCGTCGAGGCAGCATCCTGAATGATGTCGCTGCCGGCTGTCTGGATGACATCGAGTTGGCCGGACGTATCCCTGACCTCGACCATCCTGATCACGGGGTCGGAAATGAGCGTTCCGGTAATCTGGTTTATGGTGTCGTCATCAAGGTCCCACAGTGGTCGTCCAAGTGCCTGCGCATTGGTCGATAGCAGAATCTCAAGGTGGTTACGCTGGCTGCGAATGGCTTCGTGATAGGACAGCGTCAGCAAAAGCGTGAAGAGCGGGGCGACCACTGTAAGAAGTGCGCCGGAAACTATCGCGATAAAGCGGCTTTCGACGGAATGAGCCATGTTAAATTGCAGCTACCCTTTGCCCCAAACTTGCTGCGCCGCGTTTCGTCCGCCGGGAGGGTTTTGCAGGGTTTCCGGCGAAAGCCCGTTTCACCACGCATTTCCTCAGGCCGACCGGTGTTCCACGACAGCGCGAGGGTATCGTTTCATGGAAGTGTTAATCGACACTGAAACGGATTCCGTATCAGGTGAGGATGGCGAGCTTTCTGGTTTTAAAGTTCATGAAAACTAAAAGGCCCGTTCCGAATACGGAACGGGCCTAATTTTTCAAAGCTGTCTTCAAGGTCGTCCGGCCTTGCGGCCGCCGATTATTCCTCGGAAGCTTCTTCGGTCGTTTCTTCAGCGACGCCAGCAGCCGGAGCAACGATCGTTGCGATCGTGAAGTCACGGTCGGCGATGACCGGCGTGATGTTCTTCGGCAGCTTCACATTCGAAATGTGGACGCTGTCGCCGATCTTCAGACCAGCGAGATCGACCGTGATGAATTCCGGAATGTCGTTGGCCGGGCAGTGGAATTCCACGGTGTGGCGAACGATGTTCAGAACGCCGCCGATCTTGATGTCCGACTTTTCTTCGTTTTCGAAGTGAACCGGAACTTCAACGTTGACGAGCGTGTTGCCCGAAACGCGCAGGAAGTCGACATGCATGGTGAAGTCGCGGACCGGATCAAGCTGGTAATCCTTCGGGAGAACCTTGATCTTCTTGCCGTCGACGTCGATCGTCGCAACCGTCGTCATGAAACCGCCAGCGTGGATACGCTTGGTGACTTCGTTGGTCGAGAGCGCGATAGAAATGGGGGCCTGCTTGTCACCGTAGATGACAGCGGGAATCAAACCGTTGCGGCGAAGTTCACGAGAGGACCCCTTACCAACTCGTTCGCGCGCCTCGGCCTTGAGCTCATACGATTCTTTGCTCATGGCAATTCCTTTCGAGGTTATATGGAGAGTTCATGCCGAACGAAGCGGCCTGAACTGGGGAGGTACAAGCACCATCCCACCCGCGTTGCCTCCAAGGGTGTCTACACGGGTGCGGGCGCTATAATACAAACGGGACATAAAGACAAGAGCGCGCATTTTTCACGGGCGTCGCTTAATAATTTTATTAGTATTTACTAATTCACCCGCTTGTTGCAACCTTTAATATATACTTATCCATGCACATAAACCCGGTGAAAACTTGGCGAATGATAAGGCTATGCAAAATTCCAATTGCGTAGATGACAATGCTCAAAGTTCTCGAGTGCCTCACCATAGATCACGACTATCGATACACTGCCGCAGCAGTCTTCGTCTGCATGCTGGGCAGTTTCGTTTCGATGCGCCTTTTTTCGAAAGCGCGTCTGGCGACGGGCGTGCAGAAGGTCAACTGGCTGTTCCTGGCGGGCGTCAATGGCGGGGCGGCGATATGGACCACCCATTTCGTGGCGATGCTGGGCTACGTCGCGGCCGGTGACGTGGGGTATGATCCTTATCTGACCGGGCTGTCGCTTCTGATCGCCATTACCACAACGACTGCCGGCTTCGGCATTTCCGCCTATGGCGGGCGCAGCGTGCTGGTGGAAGCCGGTGGAATCATCCTCGGCCTCGGCATCGCGGCCATGCATTACACCGGCATGGCGGCCTATAATGTTCAGGGCATAATCTTCTGGAATCAGGCCTATGTCATCGCCTCATTGATATTGGGGGCGGTGCTGGGCGCCATTGCGGTTAATCGCATTGCCCGGCCTCTCAACCGCTTCTGCCAGTATGGTGCGGTGGCGTTTCTCATCCTGGCCATTGCCTCGATGCACTATACCGGCATGGCCTCGATGTCTTTCGCCTTCGATCCGCGCATCGTCATTCCGGAAAATCTGCTGCCGCCAGCCATCATGGGCGGGGGCGCAATCGCCGTGACGCTGCTGCTTCTGGCGCTCGGGCTTTCCACCTATGTCATCGACGCCCAGTCAACCCAGCAGGCGGTCGCGCGTTATCGTCATCTTTCATTGCACGATCCGCTGACGGGTATTCCCAACCGCGCGGCATTCATCGAACATCTCAACCGCCGCACGCGCCATATCTCGCTGGGCGCGCATACCGCGCTTCTGTCGATCGATCTCGACCGTTTCAAGGAAATCAATGACGTGCATGGCCATGCGGCGGGTGACGCTGTGCTGCGCGCCATCGCCGACCGCGCGAGTTCCGTGTTGAAGACCGGAGAGTTCCTGGCGCGCATGGGCGGCGATGAATTCGTGGCGATGACCCATTCCTATTACACCCGCGCCGACGGCGCGGAATTCGCCCAGCGATTGATCGAGCAAATCAGCAGGCCGGTTGAATGGAACGGGCAGACATTTTCGGTCGGCGCAAGTGTCGGCATATCGGTTCGCAATACCGGCTCCATCGATGCCGATACCCTGATGGCGCAGGCGGATGTTGCCATGTACCGGGCAAAAAGCGGCATTTCGGACAGGATCTGCTTCTACGACAAATCCATGGATGAGGCCGCGCGTGAGCGCAATGCGCTTGCCATCGCCATGCGCAGCGGCCTCGCCAATAACGAGTTCGAGCTTTATTACCAGCAGCAGAACGACACCAAGAGTGGCAGCATTGTGGGTTTCGAGGCGCTCTTGCGCTGGAAGCATCCGGAACGCGGCATGATCTCTCCCGTCGAATTCATTCCGATTGCCGAACAGACCGGCTTCATCGTCGAACTGGGTGAATGGGTACTCAGAGAAGCCTGCGCGCAGGCCGCGCGGTGGAAGAAGTCGCTCGCCATTGCCGTCAACGTCGCGCCGCAGCAGCTTGCTGACAATGATTTCCCCGACAAGGTTGAGAGAATTCTTGCCGAAACGGGGCTTGCGCCGGAAAGGCTGGAGCTTGAAATCACCGAAGGCAGCATCATAGCCGATCATCGCCACGCGCTCGTCACCATCCGCAAACTCAAGGCGCTCGGCGTCAAGATCGCCATGGACGATTACGGCACGGGTTACTCCTCGCTTTCGACCCTGCAGAGCTTCCCCTTCGATAAGATCAAGATCGACCGCGCCTTCATTGACGGCCTCTCGACCAACGTGCAGTCGGAGGCGATCGTTCGCTCGACGCTCATCCTGGCGCACAGCCTCAATATTCCGGTGCTTGCGGAAGGGGTCGAAACCAAGGCCCATATCGAGTTCCTGCGGCGTGAAGGCTGCCTGCAGGTTCAGGGCTTCTTTTTCGGAAAGCCCGGACCGCTGACCTCCATCGCCAATCTCGTGGACGATACGTTCCTCTCGTCCGAGGATGAAACGGAAGTGACTGCCGGCCGGCGTTATTTCAAGGCCGTCTGACAGTCTGGCGCAGCCACGCTTGCGCCCGGCAAGGCCAGTCTCGAAATTTTTTGTTGAAACATGTCCGCTTCCAGCGCACCATCGCACAAAAGCTTTGGGAGGAGCGTATGCCGACAGACATCGCCCATGCGGAACGCGTGTATGAGACCGCGCGCCACCGTTCCGCCGCCGCAAGTTCTCCGATTGTCGCCTCGTGGCAGCGGTGCATGGTCAAGCATCGTCTTGCACCGGAGGAAAACCGCAAGCCGATCTTTCTCAGCGAGGTTGAATTCCGTCGCGCCCGTGAAAGTGCGGCTGGCCTGATTGCCGAAAGTACGGATGAACTCGACCGCATTTTCCAAAGCGTCGGCAAATCCGGCTGCTGCCTGCTTTTGACCGACGCGCAGGGCGTTGCGCTGGAGCGGCGCGGCGCCTCGGGCGATGATCGTGATTTCCGGGCGCTTGGTCTCTGGTCCGGGGCGGTCTGGAGCGAAGCGAGCGTCGGCACCAATGGCATCGGCACGGCGCTCGTTGATGAGCGCTCGGTGGTGGTCTACCGCGATCAGCATTTCTTCACGTCGAATACCGAACTCTGCTGCACGACAGCGCCCATCCGTGACCATACCGGCCGGGTGACCGGCGCACTCGATATTTCCACCTGCCGCGACGACATCAACGAGATGACCTTTTCCTTTGTCACGCAGGCGGTGAAGGATGCGGCGCAGCGAATCGAAGGCAATCTTTTCCGCCGCGCCTTTCCGGGTGCGCGCATCGTCGTTGTGCCGAGCGGTTTCGGGGCGGCGCTTTCGCTGCTGGCCGTGGATCAGGATGATCTCGTGCTGGGTGCGACCCGCGCCGCACGCCTTGCGCTGAAGCTGGACGACGCCCGGATCGCGCAGGGACTGCCCGCCGCGGATGTTCTTCAGGAACAGCGCCACGACAGCGGTTCAGACCTTGCGGAAGCAGAACGTTCGGCGCTTCGCCGCGTCTTGTCGCGCACCAACGGCAACGTCACGCAGGCGGCCTCACTGCTCGGCATCAGCCGCGCCACGCTTCACCGCAAGATGAAGAAATTCGACGTGCACTAAGGTCCACGCGGTTGCGATCCGGCCAATCATGCCGGATCGCGGCGTCTTTGTCGCAGATGTGAGACAATGTGCGCTGCGGAACAGCGCCGCCCCTCTACCGAACCGTATCATCTAGGCCCACCTTCTTCCCATGCGGTCCGCTGCGGATCGTTTTCATCAGGGAGGATGAAATCATGAACATTCAGGTTCAGCAGAAAGCGGGCGAAGCGCCCTTCAAGCTGAAATACGGCAATTACATTGGCGGCAAGTGGGTGGAGCCAAAGTCCGGTCGCTACATGGATAATCTTTCGCCGGTCACCGGCCACAAGATCTGCGAAGTGCCGCGCTCGGATGCGTCCGACATCGAGTTCGCGCTCGACGCAGCGCACAAGGCCCGCGACAAATGGGGTAAGACCAGCATAACCGAGCGCTCCAACATCCTGCTCAAGATCGCCCAGCGGATCGAAGACAATCTCGATCTCATCGCCCGGGCTGAGACCTGGGACAACGGCAAGCCGCTGCGTGAAACCACCAATGCGGATATTCCGCTCGCCGTTGACCACTTCCGTTATTTCGCGGGCTGCATCCGCGCTCAGGAAGGCACGATTGGCGAGATCGACAACGATACCGTCGCCTATCATTTCCATGAGCCGCTCGGTGTTGTCGGTCAGATCATTCCGTGGAACTTCCCGATCCTGATGGCCGCGTGGAAGCTTGCGCCGGCGCTTGCCGCCGGCAATTGCGTGGTGCTGAAGCCTGCGGAACAGACGCCCGCCTCCATTCTTGTCGTGATGGAACTGATCGAAGATCTGTTGCCGCCCGGCGTTCTCAACATCGTCAACGGCACGGGCCTTGAAGCCGGCAAGCCGCTGGCGCAGAGCAACCGCATCGCCAAGATCGCTTTTACCGGCTCCACCTCGGTCGGCAAGGAAATCATGCGTTATGCGGCCGACAACGTCACCAACATCACGCTGGAGCTTGGCGGCAAGTCGCCGAACATCTTCTTCGCCGATGTGATGAATGAGGACGATGCCTTCCTCGACAAGGCGCTCGAAGGTTTCGCCTTCTTCGCGCTGAACCAGGGCGAAGTTTGCACATGCCCCTCTCGCGCGCTGGTGCATGAATCGATCTATGACCGCTTCATGGAAAAGGCGATCAAGCGCGTTCAGGCAATCAGCCAGGACGATCCGCTCAACCCGTCGACCATGCTGGGCGCACAGGCCTCGCAGGAACAGTTCGACAAGATCATGAGCTATCTCGAAATCGGCAAGAAGGAAGGCGCCAGGGTTTTGACCGGCGGCGACCGCAAGACGCTCACGGGCGATCTGAAGGATGGCTATTACATCCAGCCGACCGTCTTCGAGGGCAATAACAAGATGCGGATTTTCCAGGAGGAAATCTTCGGGCCGGTTGTCTCCGTCACCACCTTCAAGACGGTGGAAGAAGCGCTCGAAATCGCCAATGACACGGTTTACGGTCTGGGCGCAGGTGTGTGGAGCCGCGACACGAACATCGCTTATCGGGCCGGGCGTGGCATCGAAGCGGGCCGTGTGTGGACGAACTGCTATCACGTCTATCCGGCGGGCGCTGCCTTTGGCGGCTACAAGCAGTCGGGCATCGGTCGCGAGACCCACAAGATGATGCTCGATCACTACCAGCAGACCAAGAACCTGCTCGTGTCCTACAGCCCGAACAAGGTTGGTTTCTTCTGAGGTCCTCCCCGGAAGCCGGCGAGGGGCTGTGGCGCCAGATCGCCGGCGTGTTCCCAGGGGCTTCGGCCCCTGGGAGCCCGGCTTCAAACAGAAAGGCCGGAGGTTCTGCCTCCGGCCTTTTTTCGTTGCGGTTTATGCCGCGTAACGCTGGTCTTGTTGGCGGAGGCTGCCGACCGAGAACTGCCCCACCTGTTCGGTCAGGCCGTCGGCCTCGCTGGACAGCGAGAAGGCAGCGGCCGTCGTTTCCTCCACCATGGCCGCATTCTGCTGCGTCACATGGTCGAGTTCGTTGACGGAGGCGTTGATTTCGCTGAGACGGCCAGACTGATCGCGCGATGCGGTGGCGATCTCGCCGATCTGGTCGTTGACCGACTGGATGCGTTTCTGGATCTGCTCGAGGCTTTCACCGGTCTTCAGCACCAGCGCCACGCCGCTTTCCACATCGCCCGCCGAGGTAGCGATCAGCGTTGTGATGTCACGCGCGGCGGCTGCCGATTTCTGGGCCAGTTCACGAACCTCCTGCGCCACAACGGCAAAGCCCTTTCCGGCCTCCCCGGCGCGCGCGGCTTCCACACCGGCATTCAGCGCCAGAAGATTGGTCTGGAAGGCGATCTGGTCGATGACGTCGATGATCTGGCGGATCTTGGCCGACGAGGTCTCGATACGTTCCATCGCGACAATCGCTTCTTTCACGACAGCGGTGGATTTATGGGCGTCCTGCATCGTGCCGGCCGTCGCCTCGACGGCGACATTGCAGCGCGACAGCGAGAGATTGACGGCCTGCGTCATGTCTCCGAGCGCTGCTGCCGCTTCCTCAAGGGCTGCGGCCTGGCGTTCGGTGCGACGCGACAGGTCTTCCGATGCGCTTTTTAATTCGCCGGAGCCGGAGCGGATGGCATTGGCGCTTTCGCCGATGTTGGAGATGGTCGCTTCCAGGCTCGCCATGGAGTTGTTGAAGTCGACGCGCAGGTGATCGAGCGACGGCACGAAGGATTTGTCGATGCGGAGATCGAGCCTGCCGGCCGCAAGATTGGCAAGACCGGTGGCGAGTGCGTCGACAGCCTCTTCCAGTTCCTTGGCGCTTCTTGCCTTTTCCATCTCCCGCTGGGCGCGTTCCTCGTCCAGTTCCTCGCCCTTGCGATGGGCTTCTTCTTCCATGCGCTGCTTGTCCAGAATGCCCTGGCGGAAGGATTCCAGCGCGCGCGCCATGGTGCCGATCTCGTCGCCGCGGGAAACGGCCTTGATCTCGATATTGCTATCACCGCCGTTCAGGCGTTCCATCAATGCGGCAAGGCCGGTGAGCGGCTTGGTCAGGCTCGCGGAAACGAAAATGCCGATCAGCGTCATGATCGCGAGTACCGCCAGTGTTGCGATGGTTGCCCAGAAGGCGAGATCGTTGGCGGCGGCCAGCACCTTGCTCTCCTGCTGGCCGATGGCCAGAAGATGTTTCTGTCCGAAAACGGAGACCGGGCGATAGGCATAGAAGATGTTACCGGCAGGCGTCTGCGCCATCACCATTCCGGCATCGCTTGCGCCCGACAGGGCCGCGAGATTTTCGGAAATGGCGGCATCCGCACCGCCCGAGAGGACCCCGGCGCGGCGTTTGCCATCCGCGCTCAGAAGAACGGCGTCATCGATTGTCTTGCCGGTTTCTTCGGGCGTGACAACGGCGCCGATACGGTCGGCGGCGATGCGCATGATGACGGCGCCCTTGCGCTGAATCTGGCCCCAGTTGGAAACGGCGAGCGGCATGCCGATCATGGCCGAATCATTGTCCCCACCGGTGAAGCCGGTGGTGCTGACGACACCGTCCTTGCCGGCCTCGATGCGGTCGAACAACTCCTTGATCGCGGCGTTCTGCGGTTCCGTCACGCTGGTGAGGAAGTTCTTCCCCTTGGTCACGGTGTAAATAATGAGGCCGGTCTTGTCGATCACGTAGATGTCGCTGACACGGGTGTTGCGCCAGACGCTGGCGATGGCGGCGTTGATGGTGGCGTGGCGAATGGCGTAAAGCAGTCGCAGGCCTTCGCCGTTGAAGGAGGCGCGCTCCTCCTCGGAAACGCCCTCGCGGCGGAAAGCCTGGATGATGGCGTCTTTTTCCGTCGACACAACCGTGGTCATCGTTTCCAGCGCCTGTGCGATTGCAGCATTCTGCGACAGTTCGGAGATGCTCTGTTCGACACGCAGAGTATAGGCATCAAGCTGCTTGGACTGGTTGCTTGCAACCGTTTCGAGCCTGATTTCGCTGGCGTCTATAAGACCCGACTTGCCCATCTCATAGGATAACAGCCCCACGGACAGGCAGGAGACCAGCGTCGCGCCCGTGACGAGCGCTGCGAATTTGGCCTTTATCGACAATGATTTAGCTTTGACAGCAGTCGGATTTGCACCCGGCATCCTGTTCCCTCCCCCAAAAAAACGTAGCCGCACGGTGGCAAAAATTGCTTACGGTCGCGTTAAAGGGTTGCGAATTGTAGGATTATTTCCCGCATGCCGTGAGAAAAAACTTCGACAGCAATCGAGGTTCCACCGAAACGTGCCGTAATAAAACTGCAATAGAACGGGCGCATATCGAGTGAAGTTCAACGGCTGTTCATGTTCATGCAAGCTTTCCGCGCTCCTTCTCTTGCCACTATCAATGATGTCTGCGGACTAAATGCGGACGGTTATGACGGAGCCAGCGTGAAACCGAGGCCGGATTTCGCCGTTGTCGTGCCCATGCACAATGAGCAAGCGAGTGTGGAAACGCTCGTGGCGGAGATTTTCGTCGCCTGTCAGCCGGTTGGCGCCTTCGAGATCGTGGTTGTGGACGACGCGTCTTCCGACGGCACGGTCGATGCGGTGCTTGCGCTCGGGGACCGTTATCCGATGCTGCGGCTCGTCCGGCACGACCGCCAGGGCGGCCAGTCTGCGGCGATCCACAGCGGCGTGCAGGCGGCGCGTGCGCCGGTCATCTGCATGCTGGATGGAGACGGGCAGAACCCGCCGGACAATCTGCCGGCTCTTCTCGCGCCGCTTCTCTCCGCAGGCGCCTCCAGCCGGCTAGGTCTCGTGGCCGGCCAGCGCGTCGGCCGGCGCGATACGCTTGGAAAACGCCTTTCCTCCCGCTTTGCCAACGGGCTTCGGGCGCGGATATTGAAGGACGGCACGCGCGACACCGGCTGCGGGCTAAAGGCCTTCCGCCGCGACGCCTATCTCGCCTTGCCCTATTTCGATCATCACCATCGCTATTTCCCGGCGCTGTTTAATCGCGACGGCTGGCAGGTCGCCCATGTCGACGTTACGCACCGGGCGCGGCTGCACGGAAATTCCCATTACACCAATATCGGCCGAGCGCTTGTCGGTATCCACGATCTGATCGGCGTCGCCTGGCTGCTGCGCCGGCGAAAGCGGTCAAGCTGGGCTGAAACTTTCAAAACGGAGACATCGCCGTGAACGCACCGGCTTTATGGTCCATGCTGCATGTGAACAGCTGGAAGGAATTTCTGTGGGTTTGCACCGGCTTCATGGGCCAGATGCTGTTCACCATGCGTTTTCTGGTTCAATGGATTTCTTCGGAACGGGCAAACCGCTCGGTCATTCCGGTGGCTTTCTGGTATTTTTCCGTTCTCGGCGGTCTGGTGCTGCTTTCCTACGCCATCTGGCGGCGCGATCCGGTCTTCATTTTGGGCCAGGCGTCCGGCCTTTTCATCTATGCCCGAAATCTCTGGTTGATTCATGCAGAACGCCGCCAGCATGCATGAGGCGGCGACCCTGCCTTACGCGCAGGCAGGCGATGAGCGCCGATGGCTGACCTTCGCGTTTTCAGCGATTGTCCTCGTAACCGCGTTGCGCGTCCTTGGGCTGGCCTTTAACCGCACCGACCTTTTCGTCGACGAGGCGCAATATTGGCTATGGGGCAGGGAGATGGCGCTCGGCGCCTATTCCAAGCCGCCCCTGATCGGCTGGCTCATTCGCGCGGCAACCGTTCTCGGCGGCGGCGAGGGTACTTTTCAGGTTCGGCTGAACGCGCCCGTGGTGCATGGCGTGGCGGCGGCGGCCATTCTTGCGCTCGGCCGCATGATCTATGATGTGAGGCTGGCATCCCTGGCCGCCCTTATCTATCTAACCTTGCCGGCCGTAACGCTCGGCAGCCTGCTTATCTCGACCGATACGCCGATGATGCTGTTCATCGTGCTGTCGATGATCTCCGTGCGCAAGCTTGCGCTGGCCCGCAGCGAGGGCAGGGCGGCGTTGGGCTGGAGCATCGCCCTCGGTCTGTGCTTCGGCCTCGGGCTGATGTCGAAATATGCGATGATCTATTTTCTGCCCTGCTTCATCGCCGCTGGCTGGCTCTGCGAGGCATGGCGCATCCGGCTGCGTGACGCGGTATTTGCCGCGCTCATCTGCGTTGTCGTCATCGCACCCAATCTGTGGTGGAACGCGGCGCATGATTTCATGACCGCACGTCATACGGCGGATAATGCGAACTGGCATGGTGTCCGTCTGAAGATCGGTTCCGCGCTGGAATTCTTCTTCTCCCAGGCGGGCGTGGTCGGACCATTCGTTTTTGTCGGCATGATCGTCGCAACAATTCGTGCGAAGAATGCTGAAACCCGGGCGCTGGTCGCTCTTTCGGTGCCGATCATTCTGCTGATCACCGCGCAGGGTTTGATGTCGCGGGCGCTCGCCAACTGGGCGGTCGGGGCCTATGCGGCCGGCGTGCTTCTGGCGGTGCCGGTCCTGGCGTCGCGGCGCTGGCTCATCGTGTCCACGCTTGTGCTTGGTAGCATCGTGGCCGTGGCACTGCCGCTGATGACCATTGCCGGAACGCAATTGCGCCTGCCGAAAGGTGAACTGGCGATGAAGCGGTATCTGGGGCGCGCCGACCTGGTGTCGACCGGTCTGTTACGGGCGCGCGAGGCGGGGGCGGACGCCATTGTCGCTACGGACCGTTCGATACTCGCCGAGCTTTTTTATCAGCTTCGGGACGAAAAACAGGTGAAGACGCGCGCACTGCCCGAAACCGGTGTGCCTTCCAGTCATTATGCGCTTCTTTACCCGCTGAAACCCGGCGAGGCGAAAAACCCCCTGTTTCTGGCAAGTGCGGATGGCCTGCCGGCCTGCCTTGCCGGCGAGGCGCCGGTCGCCCGTTGGACCGCCGGGCCGGGCTTCCTCGAGGGCAGGGAAATCGGCCTCTGGCGCCTGCTGCCGCGATGCATGCCGGAGGGCAGCAATGGACAATGATCTTTCGCATATGCGGATCACGATCTGGGTGACACTCGCGACATTGGCGCTCGTCATCCTGTTCGCGACCTTTCCCTCGATCGATCTCAGCTTCTCTGCCCTGTTTTTCTCGCCCGTCGAGCAGCCATGGTCCGGCCGTGAGCCGTTTCCCGAATGGTTGCGGGATACACTGCGCGAAGGCACGGAGCTTGCCACTCTTTTGGTCTTTGTGATCCTTGTCGGCAATCTTCGGCTGGGTACGCTGCAAAGAACCGGCTGGCGGGTGTGGGCCTTCCTGTGCGGGCCGGTGATCCTTTGTGCCGGGCTTCTCGTCAATGGTGTGCTGAAGGCGACTATCGGTCGCGCCCGCCCATTCAGCGTCACCGAATTCGGCGGGCAGCAGCTTTTCACGCCGCCTTTCCAGTACAGTGCGCAATGTTATTCTAACTGCTCGTTTTCTTCCGGCGAAACCGCGCTGATCGCCAGTTTCTTCCTGCCGCTCTGCGTGCTCGTCTGGCCCCGGCTGCAACGGCGCGGACGCTTGGCGATGGGAAGCATCGCCGCCGGCATGATCGTCCTTATGTCCGGCTTGCGCATTGCGGCCGGCGGACATTTCCTCAGCGATGTGGTGATGTCGATCCTGTTTTCCGCCTTGACGACCCTGTTCCTCTATCGGCTGCTGGCAGTAAACCGTCACCGTCACCTGTTCACCGTCAATGCGGTCAGAGCCGATACGGTCAGCATCTGGCGTAATGGTCGCCATGCTGTCCTCATGCGGCTTCGGCGCTGGTGGCCGAAAATCAAGGCTGCAGCCTCACGTCTGCAGCGGCCGCCGGACGCGGGTGCGGCATCGTCTTAAGAGGAACTTCGGAGTTCGCTTTAATGAGGTGAACGGCGAGCGCGCCAGATACTCCTGCGCCACCCTCGTGCTTGTCCCGGGGATCCGCGGCCTATTGATTTTATTCACCGCGACTAGATCCTCGGCACAGGGCCGAGGACAAAGTCGAGGGAACCAGCGATTTTAAATTGGACAGCAACCTGCCCGGAAATTCAAACCGGGCGGCAATTCGGCAGGCCCCAGAATAATTGCCGAGGTTTTCCGGAGCCCTTCAGTCGAACAGGCCGGATACCGACTGTTCCTGCGCGGTGCGGTTGATCGCCTCGCCGAGCAAGCCGGCGGTGCTGACCACGCGGATATTGTGCGCGGACTGGACACCGGTGGTCGGCTGGATGCTGTCGGTGATCACGAGTTCGCGCAGCTTCGAGGAGGCCACGCGGGCAACCGCGCCGCCGGAAAGTACACCGTGGGTGATATAGGCCGTGACGCTGGTGGCGCCCTTTTTCAACAGGGCTTCCGCGGCATTGCAGAGCGTGCCGCCGGAATCGATGATGTCGTCGATGAGGATGCAATCCTTGCCGGAGACGTCCCCGATGACGTTCATGACCTCGGATTCGCCGGGACGGTCACGGCGCTTGTCGACGATGGCCAGAAGACAGTCGAGACGCTTCGAAAGGGCACGGGCGCGCACCACGCCGCCGACGTCAGGTGAAACCACCATGACATTGTTGGTGTCGTAATGGTCCTTCACGTCGCGGGCGAGAATGGGCGCTGCGAAGAGATTGTCGGTGGGGATGTCGAAAAAGCCCTGGATCTGGCCGGCATGGAGATCGAGGGTGAGAACGCGGTCGGCGCCGGCTTCGGTGATCAGATTGGCGACGAGCTTGGCGGAAATCGGGGTGCGGGGGCCAGCCTTGCGATCCTGGCGGGCATAACCGAAATAGGGCAGCACCGCGGTGATACGTTTTGCCGAGGAGCGGCGCATGGCATCGATCATGATGAGCAGTTCCATCAGATGATCATTTGCCGGGAAGGAGGTGGACTGGACGATGAAAACGTCCTCGCCGCGCACGTTCTCGCTGATTTCTACGAATATTTCCTGGTCAGCAAACCGCTTTACAGTGGCATTTCCGAGAGGAACGTTCAGATACTTGCAGATCGCTTCGGCAAGGTGCCGGTTCGAATTGCCTGCGAAAACCTTCATTGCGGCCGCCTGTTTCCATGCCATCGCCTTGCGCCACGGGGCTCAATCCACCGTAACCAAGCGTCGTTCAAGGGGAGGAACATCCGGCTGAAAAGCCTTTGCCGGATACGCCTTGTTGCCATGCGCGCCTTAATAGCGCTGTTGCTTCCGATTGCAAGAGGACTCCGCGCTTTCGCAATGATTTTCGTGAAATCTCTGTGACTTCTCCCGCCGTTTCACCTCATCCGCGTTGAGACTGCTTCCATGACGTATACTCGCCCAGCGTTTTTGCGGCGATATCCTGCATGACCCTGTCGGTTACGGCGGCCCATGGATCGCTGCCTTTTGCTATGACGCTTTCCTGTCCCTGCAGGCGGTGCAGCCGCACACCATTGGCGTCCAGAATGTCCCAGACGTAAACGATGTTGACCTTGCCGCCATCGGCAAAGGCGGAGAAATATCCCTTCAGGATGTTTTCAGCCGAATTGTCGTTGGAGGCCCGGATGGTCAGCCCCTTCGCCCGCGCTTCGGCCCCGAGCTGGCGCGACAGCGGCGTGACCGCCTGAACCGGTGCACCGA
This sequence comes from Agrobacterium sp. B1(2019), assembly GCF_008274755.1. Lineage (NCBI taxonomy): Bacteria > Pseudomonadati > Pseudomonadota > Alphaproteobacteria > Hyphomicrobiales > Rhizobiaceae > Agrobacterium > Agrobacterium sp. B1(2019). Next base: position 451,561 of record NZ_VTPB01000001.1, read on the forward strand.
TGATCGGCAGGAAGCGGATGGAATTACCGGAGGCCGCAGGCGCAAGTGACGCCGTCTGCTGTGCGGGTGCGGGTTGAGCGGCGGCGGTCTGGCTCTGGCGAAGCGGTTCGCCATATTGGCTGCCATTGGACAGGGCTTGCGCCTGCGCCTGCAACGAGTTCTGCGGTGCGTAGGCAGGAACGGATGTCGCGGTTGCCGGAGCGCCAGCGGGCGCGCGGTCGGCGGCAGCTGCCAACTGGTCGAGGTCGCCCTGCGTTACCGGCGTCGATTGCGACGTGTTATGGCCGACATCGACCTGCGGTGTCAGCGCTTCCGTCGTGTTGCAGCCTGACAGGGCCAGCATCATCGCTGGAACAATGATGGCCGGAAAAAGGGGGGGAAACCCCGTCCGGCTCATGCGATTTTCCCTCTCATGTTCCGCTCCTTCTTGCCCAAGGTGGCGCAATGTAAGGGCGGTCTTCCCGCTCTGTCAAACCCGGCGGCGATTTAAGCTGTGAGAAGATCGAGGTTGTGGCGCGAGAGCGGCTCCGGCGCGCCATCGGTGGTAAGATAGGTCTGGCCGAGCGTCATGGCCGTACCGGAATCGGAATCCATCACGATCATATGCACGAAGAGCGTCATGTCGGCGGTGATCTCCTGCGGATTGCCGGTATGGAACATCTGATGCTCCATCCAGGATGGCGAGAAGCGCGCGCCCAGCGAATAACCGCAGGAGTTCAGCCGATGACGCGTCAATCCGCGTTCATCCATCACGCGGGCATGGACGTCGAAGACATCGCCGAAGGTTTTGCCCGGTCGCAGCACCTCTTCGATGGCGGTGAGGTTTTGCAGGCAGGCGCTGTAAAGCTCCTTCTGGCGGAAATCCTGTTCGCCGATTACCAGCGTGCGCATCATGGCGGCATGGTAATGGGCGCTGACACCGGCCCATTCCAGCGTCAGCTGGTCTTTGGCGTCGAGCCTGCGGCGGCCGGCCTTGTAGCGGCACAGCAGCGCATCCGCGCCGGAACCGACGATGAATTCATTGGCGGGGTAATCGCCGCCGCCGGCCAGAACCGCGCCCTGCATCGCTGCCAGGATCGCGGCCTCGTCCGCGCCGGGCCTTATGAGCGGAAGCGCCGCGTCGAGCGCGGCATCGGCGAGTTGGCCCGCCTTGCGCGCATGGGCGATCTCGGCGGGGCTTTTGACCAACCGCAGGGTGCTGACCAGATAGGAAGCGTCGCTCATCTGGCAAAAGCTGGCGAGCTGGTTGTCCAGCAGGCGGGCGACGCGGCCGGTCATGCCGTGTGTGTCGTATTCGACGCCGATCTTTGCACCCAAAAGGTCAAGATCGCTCAGCAGGTTCTTGAGATCGAGCGTCGGGTCGGCATTAGGCCGGTCGGCCCAGATCTGGATATTCTCGATGATGGAGGTATTGCGGGCCTGGCGCAGATCCGCCGAGCGGGTCAGAAGCGTCATGGAGCCGTCCGATTTGACCACCAGCGTCTGGAAGAAGCAGTAGCCGAACGTATCGTAACCGGTCAGCCAATACATGCTTTCCTGTGCGAAAAGCAGAAGGGCGTCCAGCTTCTCCTCGGCCATTTTTGCGAGTAGCCGCTCGCGGCGGGCATCGAATTCCGAAAGCTCGAAATGCAGGGCCATGTCAGTCCTCCAGAATTGCGATTGCGGAAATCTGCCGGCCGTAATCGGGTTCGGCGCGGTGGGTGGTGCGGCGGTAGGAATAGAAGCGATGTTCGTCGGGATAGGTGCAGAGGCCGAGATTCTCCGCTTTCACGCCGGCTTTCGTCAGGCGGTCGACGGTGAATTGCTTGAGGTCGAACAATGCGTGGCCTTGCCTTTCCGTCCCGGCGAAATAATCCGCATAGGCCGGATCGATATCGGTGAAGCGCGCCACATATTCCGGTCCGACCTCATAATTATCCTGGCTGATAGAAGGACCAAGCGAGGCGGCAATGCGCTCGCGGCTGGCGCCGAGCTTCGTCATGGCCTCGATGGTGTTTTCGAGCACGCCGAAGAGCGCGCCCTTCCAGCCCGCATGGGCCGCACCCACGACGCCTGCTTCCGCATCTGCAAACAGGATGGGCCCGCAATCGGCGCTCAGCACGCCCAGCACGAAACCGGGGGTTGCCGTGACCATCGCGTCGGCCTGCGGACGGTTGCCGTCGTAATTGTCATCGACAACGACGACGTCGGGGGAGTGGACCTGATGCACGGTGGCGAGGCGCCCCGGCGGCAGGCCGAACCATTGCGTTACGCGCCGGCGGTTTTCCTGCACTTTTTCGGGTTCGTCATGGGAGCCGAGGCCGACATTGAGGCCCTGATAAAGCCCTTCCGAGACGCCACCCTGCCGGGTGAAGAAACCGTGGCGGACACGGTTTTCGCCTGACGCGGCGAGCAGGGGGGACTGGAGCGGGAGCGGCAGCGTTGCGTTCTGCATGGTGTGGGAATTCCTTGGAGAATGTCGCTGTTGGCCAGTGGAATAGGGTTAAGCGAGATGTTTCCTGTTGCCGCGGCATTGCGCGGCGGTGTGATGCAGTGTGCCTGCTTCGTGTGTCGCGGCGATGTTGGCCCAGAGGCTATTGCGCTGTCAATCCACCGCTCGAAACGGCAAAAGATGAAGCGCGGGACTTGAAACGGCGATGACCTTGAAAAGTTCCCCCATCTTGCCTGCACCTTCGCCGGCGAGGCGATTGACCGCTTCGGCAATTTCAAGCGTCTGGTCGTGCGTCGCCTTGGCGGCAAGCGCGCCGGCTCTTTCCTTGAGGCCGAGGCCATATAGGAAATCGCCCTGTCGTAGCGCGCCATTGACATGTACGCCGGTCGCTTCGGCTGTTTTCACGAGGCTTTCGAAATCGACATGGCTGGTAAGATCGGCCTCGCCGGGATGCGCAAGCGCCGGGTCGAAGGCATGGTTGCGCATGGCCTGCAGCGTATCGCCATAACCGGCGACCAGATGGCCGTAGTCGATCGCAAGCGCAGTGCCGCCATGGGCGGAGAGGCGCTGGCAGATCGCCGTCATCACGGCCTCGCGGGCCGGCGAAATCTCGAATATGGTGCCAAGCGGCTGCCGTTCGGGCAGCGGCGGCAGCAGGGACGGGTCTATGCCGGCAAGCCCGGTCGAGAACACAAGTTCGTCATTGGCGTCGAGGCTTACGACCCGTTCGCGGAAACCCTGCGGTGTCCTGACGAATTGACGGATGGGGATGGCGTCAAAGAGTTCGTTGGCGACAAGCAGGAGGAAACCTTCCGGCACATCATCGAAACTGTCATGCCATGTCAGCCGACCTGAATGTTCGGCCAGCGTTTCCTTCTGGATGGTGGAAAGGCGAGGGCTGGTTTCGACCAGATGCACGCGCATCGACTCGTAAAGCGGCGGCGCGATGCGGCGGATGACGCGCAGCATATCCGACATCATGGTGCCGCGACCGGGGCCGATTTCCACCAGCTGCGTTTGTGCGGGAGCGCCATGCCGTTGCCAGGCATGCACCACGAAGACCCCGAGCATTTCGCCGAAAAGCTGGCTGACCTCTGGCGCGGTGATGAAATCACCCGAACGACCGAAGGGTTCGCGACTCTTGTAATAACCGTGTTCAGGATCGGCGAGGCAGAGCGAAAAATAGTCGGTAACGCTGAGCGGACCGTTGAGCCGGATAAGTGATTTGATACGTTGCGCAAGCGGTGTCGTCATGGGCAATCATACCGCTTAGGCGCTTTTTGTCGCGCTGCGAGCCCGCAGGACCGCCCAGAGGCCCAGAAGGAACATCGGCGTGGACAGCACCATGCCCATGGTCAGCCAGTTGCCGGCGAGATAACCGATCTGGGCGTCTGGTTCGCGGAAAAATTCCACGAAGATGCGCGATAGCGCATAACCGCAGACGAAGATGCCGGTGACGGTGCCGGGCGTCTTCAGCGCCCTGAAGGCATAGATGGCGATTGCAAGAACGATGACGAGCACGAGCCCTTCGAGGCCCGCTTCATAAAGCTGGCTCGGGTGCCGCGCAAAGGGGCCGCCGGTCGGGAAGACGACCGCCCATGGCACATCGGCAATGCGGCCCCACAGTTCGCCATTGATGAAATTGGCGATGCGGCCGAACAGCAGACCGATGGGGGCTACGGCCGCGACGACGTCGAACATGCTCCAGACCGGAATGCCGTTCTTGCGGGCGAAAAGGATCATGGCGATGGTGGTGCCGATCAGGCCGCCATGGAACGACATGCCGCCGTTCCAGATCTCGAACGCCCTGATGGGATTGGCAGCGACAGCGGCGAGATCGTAAAACAGGATGTAACCGATGCGGCCGCCAAGCACGATGCCGCCGGCCGCCCAGAGGATGAAATCGTCAAGATGCTGCGCCGAGATCGGCGACGTTTCGTTCGGCCACAGCCGATCCGTACGGGCGAGGCGGCGGGCGTAGAACCAGCCGAGCATGATGCCGGCGACATAGGCGATGCCGTACCAGTGGATCGAGAGCGGGCCGAGGGACAGCGCCACCGGATCGATATCGGGGAAGGGCATGATGGCGAGTTGGGTGGGAGCGGCTATCAATCCGTATATATTCCGTCATCGTTGTTGGGAGGACAACGGAACGAGCCATTGTCTCAAGGGGCCGGGCGATGATGCTCACCGGTCTCCCTGACGCCAAGGAAAATGGCGATTGCGATGGCGGCGGTCAAGGTGATTCTTCAAGCTCCGGCTCAAGATACCGTAGGTCACGCAAGCCTCGGGATTTTTCGATTTCGCTTGCAAGGCGACGGTGGAGCGCCTACCTGAAGGCTAGCAACAGCGGGCAAGACGATGCCTCTGAACCGACGAAGGATGAGCGCCATGAGCACGACAGGCACCAACCGTTTTCTGGATGAATTCGCCAAGCTGATGACCGATGCGGCAGGTGCCGCGCAGGGTGTGCGCAAGGAAGCCGAAGCGGCGTTTCACGCGCAGGCAGATCGCTGGCTCAACAGTCTGGATGTCGTCCGCCGTGAGGAATTCGACGCTGTTCGCGAAATGGCCATTCAGGCGCGGGATGAAAACGACGCGCTGCGCGCCCGCATCGAGGCTCTGGAAGCGAAGCTTTCGGCAGCGAAGGACTGATTCCTCGTAACTTTTCCAAAAAGCCCCGGATCGCAGGCGATTCCGGGGCTTTTTGTTTTTCGGCTCCCTTTGGCCGACTTGACCTCCGGTTGCCGAAAGTCGTGCCCGGACGCGAATTTTTTGGGCCTGTGGACACTTCCAAAAAACACAATCGGCAGAGTCGCTTAAGACTCTCGCCTGAGGTGATGGGGGAGGAGATATCCACTGTTCAAAAGGCAAAAATGGCGGGGAAGGGGTGGCAGCAGGACTCGGCCATTATACACTGATTTTAAATGATGATTCGAAAAGACCGGTAAGCTCCAGACAGGGTCAATGCGTAATTCTGGTGGTGTCGGGCAATCGTCTCAAATGTTTATCCCGGTTTGTATGTGCGTTTTGTGCCCGGCGTTCAAAACAGGACATCCCTACCGGCTGAGAAGGTGCCGCATGAGTCTGATAGAATTTGAAATTGAGCGTCAGTCCAATCCAGTCGATATGATCGAGATTGTCGCTGCCTCGAATGACTGGTCGTTCGAGCGGTCGGGCGAGGACGAGATTGCCATGACTGTGGCGGGCCACTGGGCCGACTACCATGTTTCCTTTGCGTGGATGGAGGATTTCGAAGCGCTGCATCTTGCCTGCGCCTTCGACATCAAGGTGCCGGACCAGCGGGTCAACGAAGTCATTCGCCTGCTTTCTCAGGTCAACGGTCAGGTGCTGATGGGGCATTTCGATCTGTGGCGCCAGGAAGATGTGGTGATCTTCCGCCAATCCCTGCTTCTGGCGGGCGGCGCCGAGCCGAACAACCAGCAGGTGGAAGTGCTGCTTTCCAGCGCGCTGGAGGCCTGCGAACAATATTATCAGGCATTCCAGTTCGTCGTCTGGTCTGGGCTGGATGCAAAAAGTGCAATCGAAGCGGTGATGTTCGAGACCGTCGGAGAAGCGTAAGATGGCGTATAAGGCATCCGGGCCGCTCGTCCTGGTGGGCGCCGGCAATATGGGCGGCGCCCTGCTTTCAGGCTGGCTGAAAAAGGGTGTGCCGGGATCGCAGGTCATAGTCATCGATCCGCGCCCTTCCGACGCCATGCGGACGACGATTGCGGAAGCCGGAGCCGCCCACAGCGAAAGCGTGCCCGAGGGCGTGAAAGCCGGTATTCTTTTCGTGGCGGTGAAGCCGCAGATGATGGAAGCCGTGCTGCCCTCGCTGAAACCCCTGCTCGGCGCGGATACTGTCGTTGTTTCGATTGCGGCGGGTACGACCATCGGGACGTTCGTTTCGCATTTCGGCAAGGTTGCCGCCGTGCGGGCCATGCCCAACACACCGGCCATGGTCGGCCGTGGCGTCACGGGTGCCTATGCCAACGAGCTGGTGACGCCGGAGCTTAAAACGGTGGTGGACGGGCTGCTGAAAGTCAGCGGCCCGGTCGAATGGGTGGATGCCGAAAGCGATATCGACGCGGTGACTGCGGTTTCGGGTAGCGGCCCGGCCTATGTCTTTTATCTGGTGGAATGCATGGCCGAAGCCGGCCGCAAGGCCGGTCTGCCCGCGGATGTGGCAATGCGTCTGGCGCGCGAGACTGTGGCCGGCGCTGGCGAGCTGCTGCATCAGTCCTCCGACGAGGCGGCGCGCCTGCGCCAGAATGTGACCTCACCGGGCGGCACCACGGCTGCGGCGCTTTCCGTATTGATGGCCGAAGACGGCATGCAGCCTCTGTTCGACAGGGCGGTCGCTGCCGCGAAAGCCCGCGCCGAAGAGCTGGCGGGCTGAAGGGGCAAGGCCATGAGCGGTGAAATTTCCTACGCCGATTTCGAGAAGGTCGATATCCGCGTCGGCACCATCATCGAAGCCGAGCCTTTTCCCGAAGCGCGCAAGGCTGCCTTCAAGGTGAAGATCGATTTCGGGCCGGAGATCGGCGTCAAGAAGTCGTCGGCGCAGATCACGGTGCATTATACGCTGGAAAGCCTTGTCGGCCGGCAGGTTCTGGGTGTGGTGAATTTTCCGCCGCGCCAGATCGGGCCCTTTCGGTCTGAGGTCCTGACGCTCGGTTTTGCCGATGCGAATGGCGATATCGTGCTTGCCGCCGTTGAGCGGTCGGTGCCGAACGGCGAGAAAATGTGCTGACCGGCGCGTTTGCTGCTAAGCCGGAATTTTGACGATTACCCGCAATCCGCCCATCGGGCTTTCATCCAACGATACGTCGCCGCCATGGCTGCGAGCGATGTCGCGAACGATGGAGAGGCCAAGGCCCGTGCCCGAGGCATTGAGGTTGCGCGCTTCGTCCAGCCGGAAGAACGGCTTGAACACATCCTCGCGTGAATTCTCCGGTATGCCCGGCCCGTCATCGTCAAAGGTCATGATGATGGAGCGTGGCGCCTTGCGGATATCGATGTGGAGATTACTGGCGTAGCGCCTTGCATTTTCCGCCAGATTGGCGACGAGCCGGGACAGTGCATTGGGCCGCGCGATGATCCTCTCGATATTATAGAGTTCGTAGCTGAATTTCTTGCCGTGCAGCTCGAAATCATGGCCGATTTTTTCAAGAAGGGCTGGAAGCTCCAGCGTGCCGACATCCTCTTCGACATCGGTGCGGGCGAAGGTCAGATAGGCCTCCAGCATCGACTGCATGTCCTCGACATCCTTGTCGAGCCCCTCGAGATCGGGATTTTCGCCTGCGAGCGCCAGTTGCAGCTTGAAACGGGTGAGAATGGTGCGCAGATCGTGGCTGACGCCGTTCAGCATGGCGGTGCGCTGCTCCATCTGCCGCTCGATACGCTCGCGCATCAGGATGAAGGCGAGGCCGGCGCGCCGCACCTCGTCCGCGCCGCGCGGGGAATAACCGCTGATCTTCTGACCCCTGCCAAAGTTTTCGGCCGCCTTGGCAAGGGCTTCGATCGGCTTGATCTGGCCGCGGAGGAACAGGATCGAAATGGCGATCAGCACCAGCGATGCGCCGACCATCCAGACAAGGAAGATATGTGTGTTCGAGGCATAGGCCGCGCTGCGGCTGGTAAAGACGCGCAGTGTCTTGTCTTCCAGCTGTACGCGGATTTCCACGAGTGAACCGTTGCCATAAGTGTCGATCCAGAAAGGCCTGCCGATCTGCTGGGTGAGTTGATCTGCCAGGATTCTGTCAAGAATGGAAAACAGCGGCTCCGGTCTCGGAGCAGGCAGATCCGTCTTCGGTTCGATATAGACGCTCAGCCCCAGCTTGTCGCGGGCAATGCGGATGACGCGCTGATAGTCGTCTTCCTCCGGGTCCGTCTGCAGGAGCTCGATGAGCGCGGCGATATCGCGCGTCACGGCGGAGGAGAGGCGTTCCGTCACCAGCTGCCAATGCCGTTCCATGAAGACCGCAGCGACCACGCCCTGAAGCAAGATCATCGGCAGGATGATGATGAGCAGAGAGCGTGTGTAAAGGCCGGTTGGCAGCCAGTGGCGCAACCACCTGCCGGAAAGGCGCCAGGCCCTGGCCACGCCGCTTTTTTTGACCGTGCTCAGAAAATCGAGGCTCGCCATGACCGTGCGTCCGCCCTTCGTTGGTTGCTCGTCAGTCCACGCTCAGGCGGTAACCGATGCCGCGTACCGTTTGCAGATAGACAGGATTGGCAGGGTCGTCCTCGATCTTGCGGCGAAGACGGTTGATCTGCACGTCAATGGTTCTTTCGCCCACTTCCGATTCCGCTTCCACCAGTTCGTGGCGGGGAATGGTATCGCCGGCGCGCAGCGCAAAAAGCAGCATGATCTCCTGCTCGCGATCCGTCAGGCGGATTGTTTCGGGGCCGCGCCGCAATTCCTTCTTGGGGATGGAGAAGCTGTAGGGGCCAAACATGATCTGTTCGATCTTGGGCGTATCGGGCGAGGTATTGCGCCGCAGGATATTGTTGATGCGCAGGACGAGTTCGCGCGGGTCGAAGGGTTTCGCGAGATAATCGTCCGCTCCCGCTTCCAGCCCGGCGATGCGCGAATCCGCTTCCGAACGGGCGGTCAGAAGGATGACCGGCACGGATTTGTTCTCGTTCAGCGAGCGGGTCAGCGAAAGCCCGTTCTCGCCCGGCATCATCACGTCGAGGATGAGCAGGTCGAAACGGATGCCCATCATTTTGCGCCGGGCTTCGGCCGCATCGGCCGCCACGGAGATACGATAGCCCTTGTCGCCCAGAAAGCGCTGCAGGAGATCGCGAATGCGGGCGTCATCGTCGACGATCAGGAGATGCGCCGCATCGTCATCCGCCGGTGGACGTTTTGTCGGTGCTTGCGCCATCGTCACTCGTCCTCCACGGTCGTCGTCGGGCTGCGCATCTGCGCCAGAAACTTGCGCACGCAGGCGCGGGCGTCCGGCCCGAGACCTTCCAGCGCGCGGTCGATGCGGCGCGATTGCGGCTCGCTTAGCGCCAGCGCCAGTTCGCGGCCCGTCAGCGTGGGGTAAAGCCTGCGCTGGCGACGGTCTTCCGGGCCCGCCATCTGGCGAATGTAACCGTCATCGATCAATTGCTTCAGCACACGGGCAAGGCTCTGCTTGGTGATCTGCAACGTATCGAGCAAATCCGCCACCGTCATGCCCGGCTGCCGGCTGACGAAATAGACCACCCGGTGATGCGCCCGCCCATATTCCAGTTTCGATAAAATGACATCGGGATCGGAGACGAAATCGCGATAGGCGAAAAACAGCGCCTCGATCGTGTCGAAGTCGATCTTGCCGTCGTCAACCTTCGGGAGTGCCGGTGTTTGCCTGGAGGCGGCGGTTTTGAGCGATTGCGGTGGCACTGCGGTTCCTTCATATCCTGCGGCTGTCTGATCATAGGCTGACAGGCGTCGATGCGCCAATATTCTGTAAACATAGCCGAAAATGCGTCCGCTCGGGAGAATGCCGCCGATCATTTTCTGTTGCGGTGGATAATATGGCGCGGGTGCGGGTGCAACTGGAATCCTGAGTGACACTTACCTGAAATAGAAAAGAGCGCGGAAACTCCGCGCTCTCCTTCATTTTTTGTCGTAATGACGATGTTACTGGTAAACGTAGACAATACGGCGGGTTGAAGGCTCTACGAGAACAGGCACGTCATTCACCCGGACATAGCGGTACTGATAGTCAGGGACCTCCACAAGGCGGGTATCGGCCGGCAGGACGCTACCTATGGCAATATCGCCGTCATAGGTGACGGTATCGGCAGGGTGTTCATCAATATAGGTAATGACCGACTGCGGCGGATCGACTTCACCGACACGGCCAAGGTTCGGGTCACCGGGGTTAGGCTCCGCCTGAACGCTTGAGGTCTTTTCATAGGTTACGACCGGCACGCTCAGTTCCGCGCGGCGTTCCTTCAGAATGACGGGCGAACCTTCATACATGACGTTCAGGTAGTCCGCATGAGCCCAGCCGCGCAGGCCGTTCACCTCAATGCGGCACCAACTGCTGCCATCCATGCAGCCATCAAGCACGGCGTTGCTGCCGCGCGTGGCAAGGCCGATTTCGGGATAATCCTCACCGGGGCCGGAACGAACAGAAATATCCGAGGCGGTTGTTGCGACCATGGCGGCATTTGCATAGCCTGCCATCAAGGCAAAGGCGCCACCAGCGATCAGCATTTTAAGCGTCTTGTCCATGTGTCTCACTCCTTTCAAGACTGGTGCTACAACGTCGCAACCATCCGGGCGTTCCACATTTTTCGGCGAGATGATGCCTACAGACAGGGCGTGTTCGTGCTATCTGCCTGTATGGCATAGGGATTTTCTTAACGAATTCGTGGGCTGAAAATGGGCGTCACCTGTCGCCATTGTGCCGCAACCGGTCGCGGGCTATAGGAGGCGGGAGCTTTCAGGCAGGAGACGCAGGATATGGGAAAGTTGCAGGCGGGCATTATTCCGGTTACGCCATTCGAGCAGAATTGCACTATCCTGTTTGATCAGGACACCAAGGAGGGCGTCGTTGTCGATCCCGGTGGGGATGTGGACGTCATTCTTCAGGTCGTCGCTGAAAATGGCGTCACGCTGAAGGAGATCTGGCTGACGCATGGGCATCTTGACCATGCCGGCGGTGCTGACGAACTGCGTGAAAAGCTGTCGCTACCGGTCATCGGGCCGCATGAGGACGACCGTCCTTTGCTAGAAAGGATTGAGGCGCAGGCCGAAAAATACGGCGTTGGCGGTCTTCGGAATGTCGCGCCCGACAAATGGCTCAAGGACGGCGACAGGGTATCCTTCGGGGACAACGTCTTCGAAGTCTATCATTGTCCGGGCCATGCGCCCGGCCATGTCATATATTATAACCGCGACCAGAACTTCGCCCATGTCGGGGACGTGCTGTTTTCGGGATCGGTGGGGCGGACAGACCTGCCGGGCGGAAACCACGAGCAATTGATGGCGTCCATTCGCGACAAGCTCCTGCCGCTGGGCGACGATGTCGGTTTCATCTGCGGCCACGGCCCGGGTGGACGGCTGGGTGAGGAACGGCTCACCAACCCCTATCTTAAAGGGCTCTGAGCGCCGGCCTACTAGAACTCTTTGTTTTGGCGCATTTCCGGACGGAAAACCGGATTCCACTTTTCCTGGAAATGCTCTAAGACCCGCGGGACCGCACAAAAAAACCCGGCATTCCTGCCGGGCTTCAACTAGAAAAGAAAGCCGTTTTAGGGTCAGCCAGCAATCTGCAGATTGACTGCCTTCGGCCCCTTGCCGCGACGATCCGGTTCCGTGTCGAAGCTCACTTTCTGATTTTCTGAAAGTCCGGACAGGCCGGAAGCCTGTACGGCAGAGATGTGAACAAAGATATCAGCGCCACCATTATCTGGCTTGATGAAGCCGAAGCCTTTGTCTGTATTGAAGAATTTTACGGTGCCAGTTTCGGCCATGCATTAGGTCCTTTTCGCTCTGCCCGCGTTCAGCTACAGGCAGCATTACAGTTTTGCCCCGCGTGGGCGTTGGCAGGCAGTTTTTGACTATTGAGAAAAAGGACCTTCGCAGCGGGAAGTAATGGCGTTCTCATCCAACGTTTTTCGTCCCACCGCCCGAGGTTTATAGCGTCCCCAGTGCGCAAATTTATAGGCCTTCCCATGCTCGCAAATTGCCCGAACCGCGGTAGAGTGATGCGTTTATCGAAAATTGGCAAGCAAAAGTTTTCACGGGCTTTTTGTCAGATAAAAAACCTGCGGTAGAATAACGGCGCGTAATCGCATAATTTTTCCGCAGAAGTGATAATCGATGAAATAATTGCCGTTCTCCGCAGGATTTTGCGGCAAAATTTGAGTGCAGCGCCCGGATTTAGGACGGGATGAGAAAAATGAGTTCTTTTTGCGTCAGGCCGCTCCGGCCATGGATTTTTGCCGTTTTCGCGTCAGTTCCGGCACCAGTTCGACGATCAGGATCGCGACGAATATGATCAGGCAGCCGACATAGCCGGCGCCGGAAATGGTTTCATTCAGGAAAATCGAGGCCAGCAAAGCGCCGAAAAGCGCCTCCGATGACAGGAATATCGCGGCCTGAGGGGCGGTGGTGTAACGTTGGCCGATGACCTGCAGCACGAAGGCGAGGCCGGATGAGACGAGGCCGACATAGAGGATTTCCGCCAGCGACGCTTCGATGGAGGCCAGGCTGATCGGTTCGAACACGACACCGATCATGCAACTAAGAAGGGAGCAAACGGCGAACTGGGTGCAGGAAAGCACGAGCGGCCTTCCGCTTTCGGAGACGAAGCGCCCGGCCAGCGTGATCTGGATCGCCCAGAAAAAGGCGCAGATGATGCTGAGAATATCGCCCGTGGTCAGCGCCTCGAAAGCGCCTCCGGAGAGCAGGAATATGCCGCCCAACATCATCAGCGCGCCCGGCCAGACGATCCAGTGGGGATGGCGGCGGTAAAGCACGACGGCGATCACGGGTACGAAGATGACGTACAGACCGGTCAGGAAGCTGGAATTGGTGACGGTCGTGGTCAGAAGCCCGACCTGCTGGGTGGTGGCCCCGCCGAACAGGGCAAGTCCCACGAGGATGAAGCTGCCGATTTCGCGCCGGCGCGGCGGCGATTTCAGCGATCGTGTTTCCATGAGCGCGAAGGGCAGTACGGCGATGGCGGCGATGGCGAAACGCAGGCCGACGAACCAGAAAGGGCCGATCGAGGCCATGGCGGAGGATTGCGCGACAAAGCCGCCGCCCCAGATTGCTGCGGCGAGCAGAAGCAGCATATTGGCCTGAATACGCGTCATTATTTGGCACCAGCACAGCAGGGCCGGAAGATCACTCAGTCGCGGCCGTGGCAAACAGGGGAGTTTTGAAATATCGATCCGCGAAGCGGATGATTGTTTCCGGCTGCTTTAGCAGCAACATGCCGAGGCCGCAAGTCGAGGGGAGGGCCGCTTATTTATAGCGACGGGCCTCATCCTTCAGACTGCGCCGGGTGAGCATCAGGCCGCCGACGCCAAGGCCGATGAAGGCTGCGGCCGAAAGGACGATGAGCAGGATATGAGGCCCCGCCTGCATGGTCGCCGCTACCTGCGGAATGGCGGACGTATGCAGGGTATCGACCGCCTGCGTGGCGGCGTTGGCCGAGGTTGCTATGCCGGCGGCCATGGTGACGATGACGAGAAAAGCCGCAACGGCCATCCAGAGGGAAAACAGCGTTCTCTGCGCCCTTAACCTTTCAACGGAAGTCCGATCGTTGGTAAACATGGCTATCGCCTCTTGTCCCTGTTCTTAAAGGATAAGAGAGGCTTCGAAATGGACGGCTTGGAGACGGAATTCTGGCGTTCTGGGGTATTTATTGCGGCAATATTGTGGCCAAGCCTGATATGGAAGCCGTTTGGTCGCCCATGGCGTCAGAGGCGGCGTTTTCCGAAGGTGCGGGTCTGGCGCAGCGGGTGCGGATCGGCCGGGCGTTCTTCCCCGAAAAATGCCGGTGGCGCAGCACCCCTCTCCGCCCTTGGCGAGGTGAGATATTCACTGCCGAGTTCCGGGAAACGCGCGTCGAAACTGGTGGGGGCAAGTTCGGGCTTTGCCAGCACGTAGCCCTGCATCAGCAGGACGCCGAGTTCCTCGCACAGATCGACCTGCCATGCGGCTTCCAGTCCCTCGAAGACCGGTTCTATGCCATCGGCGCGAAACTGGCTGACGATGACGCGTAGAAGGGCGGCGCCCGCTGAATTCTGCATGAAATCGCGCACCCAGCCGGCTTCGAATTTCACATAGTCCGGCTTGATGAGCTTTACCCGGTCAATGTCGGAATCGCCGGCGCCATAGTCATCGAGCGCGACGCGAAAACCGATATCGTGCATGTGATAGGCGAAGTCAGCGACCATCTGCGTGTCGGAGGCTTTTTTCTCGGAGATTTCGCATACGATGCGGTCCGCCGTCATGCCGGCCTCGTGAGCGGCAAGACGCATGCGCTCCACTTCCTGGCGCATCTTGGCCGGCGTCTGGAACAGGCCCGGATGGAAATTGACGAAGATGCGGGCGCGGGACCGGTTGAGCCTGCCGGTGTTGAGAATGTGGATCGTGCGCAGGATGCTGTCGATATTTTCGATGTCTTCAGACGCCACAAGCGAGAAGAATTCACCTGGCGTCACCGGCTCGCCGTTGCGGTGCGGCCGCACCAGACCTTCGAAGGAATCGATGTCGAGGACGCCGCTTGCCGTGCGGCGGAAAATCGGCTGCAGGGCCGATTTCAGGTTGAAGGTGCGATAGACCGTGGACCATGTGCCATCGACCTCGCGGACAAGACTGGAAAAGATGCTTTTGGGCGCCATTTTTCAACCAGCTATAGAGACACGACCCCTAGGCTCGCCAATGTAGCGTATCAAGCGTTACTTCCGGGTTAAGGAAGGTTTAAATTCTCCGCTGCGGCACATAAGCCGGCTTTTGACCTTGAAAGAAGGCCTGTCTTTCGACATAGAAAATGCCGCAGATGACAAGTTTTCCAACCTCTGCTGATGTCAACCCCAATAGGACCGATTAAAAATGGCCTTCCTTGCCGACATTCTCTCCCGCGTAAAGCCATCCGCCACTATCGCCGTTACCCAGAAAGCCCGTGAGCTGAAAGCGAAGGGCCGCGATGTGATCAGCCTTGGCGCCGGCGAGCCGGATTTCGATACGCCCGAAAACATCAAGGAAGCGGCCATCGACGCCATCAAGCGCGGCGAAACGAAATACACGCCGGTTTCGGGTATTCCGGAACTGCGCAAGGCCATTGCCGACAAGTTCAAGCGTGAAAACGGCCTGGACTACAAGCCGGAGCAGACGATTGTCGGCACCGGCGGCAAGCAGATTCTCTTCAACGCCTTCATGGCCACGCTGAACCCGGGTGATGAAGTCGTCATTCCGGCGCCCTACTGGGTCAGCTATCCGGAAATGGTGGCGATCTGCGGCGGTACGCCGGTTTTCGTCAACGCCACGCTGGAAGACAATTTCAAACTGAAGCCGGAAGCGTTGGAAAAGGCGATCACGCCGAAGACCAAGTGGTTCGTCTTCAACTCGCCCTCCAACCCGTCGGGTGCGGCCTATTCGCATGATGAGCTGAAGGCGCTGACGGACGTGCTGGTCAAGCATCCGCATGTCTGGGTGCTGACGGATGACATGTACGAGCACCTGACCTATGGCGATTTCAAATTCGTCACCCCTGTCGAAGTCGAGCCTTCGCTCTATGACCGCACGCTGACGATGAACGGTGTCTCCAAGGCCTATGCCATGACGGGCTGGCGTATCGGTTACGCTGCCGGCCCGCTGCCGCTGATCAAGGCCATGGACATGATCCAGGGCCAGCAGACCTCGGGCGCGAGCTCGATTGCACAGTGGGCCGCTGTCGAAGCCTTGAACGGCACGCAGGATTTCATTCCGGCGAACAAGAAAATCTTCGAAGGCCGTCGTGACCTCGTTGTCTCCATGCTCAACCAGGCCAAGGGCATCAGCTGCCCGGCTCCTGAAGGCGCATTCTACGTTTATCCGTCCTGCGCCGGCCTGATCGGCAAGACCGCGCCGTCGGGCAAGGTCATTGAGACGGATACGGATTTCGTGTCCGAGCTTCTGGAAGCCGAAGGCGTCGCCGTCGTGCAGGGATCGGCTTTCGGCCTCGGCCCGAACTTCCGCATCTCCTACGCCACGTCGGAAGCGCTGCTGGAAGAAGCCTGCAAGCGCATCCAGCGCTTCTGCGCCGATTGCCGCTGATCGGTTGTGATCTTAACTGAAGAAGCCCGGCAGCGATGCCGGGCTTTTTTCGTTTCGGTCAAAGCCCCAGAAACAGAAGCATGATGAAGGTGGCGAAGAGAATGAAGTGCGTCATCCCCTCGATCGCATTGGTTTCACCGTCATTGAGGTTGATGGCGGCGGCGATGAGGGTGATGAAAACCATGACGGTCTGAACCGGCGTCATGGCCATAATGAAGGGCTGACCGGTGTAAAGCGCGATGCCCTCCATCACAGGCACGGTCAGGATGACCGTCGACAGCGATGCGCCCATGGCGATATTGACCACGGCCTGCATGCGGTTGCGCAAGGCGGACCGGAGCGCGGTGAGGATTTCCGGCGATGCCGAGATCGTGGCCACCACGACCGCCATCAGCGCCGGCGGCGCGCTTGTGCCCTCGAGGCTTTCGCTTAAGAAGGCCGCCATGAATTCCGCCAGCACACCGATCAACACCACGCCGGCGATGATAAGGCCGATGGAGAGCGGTACGCTGCCCTCGTCCTCCTCTTCCGCATGGCCGTCAGATGCCTGGCCGGCCGGATGTGACTTCCGGGGATAGGCGTAGCTGAAGAAATAGCTGTGCGGGCCGACCTGCATTTTGAGGAAAAGGGCATAAAGCGCGATCATCGCGACGATGGTGAAGGCGGAGTAGACATGCCAGCTTTCCTTGGGAATGAATTCCGGCACGATCATCGAAATACCCATGGCCGTGAGGATCATTACGCCATAGGTCTTGCCGGAATCGTCATTGTAGGGCTGCTCGCCGTGGCGAAGACCGCCGAGCAGCGCCGCGAGACCAAGAATACCGTTGATGTCGATCATCACGGCGGAGTAAATCGTATCCCGAACCAGAGTGGGTGAACTGGACTCGCTCATGATGATGGCGAGGATCAGCACTTCGACGGCAACCGCCGACAGCGTCAGGATCATCGTGCCGTAGGGATCTCCGACTTTGGCCGCGAGGATTTCGGCGTGATGGGCAACCCGCATCGAGATGAGGACGATGAGCCCGATCAGCGCTATCGCGGCAATCAGCGCCGCCGTCTTTCCAGCTTCGAATATTGCATGTTCGGCCAGATAGGCGAGGATTGCCGCCGGTATCGCCAGCAAGAGCATCCGCTCCCGTTTCAAAATAGAACCCACCATTGATTTCCCTTCCCCTTGTCGTCGCAGGCTGTGACGTATCGTCCCTCAGTTCAAGCAGGATTTGCGCTTGAATGCTTTTGGTAGGATAGTGGTGTCGCAGGACATGCTGCTCATGCCGCGCTGTCCCATCGGGTGCAATGCTTGAAACGCGGTTGTGGTTGCCATGTCGCCTACCGATACAGGAGGACCATGCATGACCAAAGTGGTGTACGAGATCGTCGAACATGACGGAGGCTTCGCCTACCGCATGAACGGCGCTTATTCCGAAACATTTCCCACCTATGCCGATGCCCGTGAGGCTGCGCGTATTGTCGCTGCAGAACAGCAGGTGGGCGGCGATGACGAGGAAATCAGCTATCAGGATGAAAGCGGCCACTGGCATGAGGAATACAGCCAGGGTGGCGACCGGCCGGAAGCCGAGGTGGTCGACAAGACGACGCAGCAGGCTAGACCGTTTTGATGAGCGTGCGCGGGATACCCGGTGAGACGAGCCTTACGTGCGACATCGATGCCAAGTCGGCATTAACGCCGTTTGGGCGGAGCACTCGGGTCGGTTTCCTTAAGATGACCCTTGAGGCCTTCGACGAGGGCGCTGAACGCGGCACGGCATCGCGGCGAGGTCTTGAGGTTCTCGTGCATCGCGACCCAGGTATGGAGCGGGATGTCGATGTTTGGGAGAACCTGAACCAGCCGTGGGTCCTTGCGGGCCAAGCCAATCTGACAGACACCGATGCCCGCGCTGGCGCGGATCATGGCAAGCTGGGCGAGATTGCTGTCGGCGCGGATTTCAAAGGAAATTTCCTCAATATCGGGTATGTCCGGATCGAGTGAGCGCATCCGTTGGATAGCTGCCCGGATAAAAGGCGTTTTGCGGTCGAAACCGACCATCCGGTGGCGGTTCAGATCTTCCATGCTCGTCGGGGTGCCGGCTCTTGCCAGATAGTCGCGCGTCGCGTGAAATCCCAGGCGGAAATTGCCGATGTAACGCATGACGATTGCATCCTGCAGCGGCTCGGTCATGCGGATGGCGATATCGGCTTCACGCCTCAAAAGATCTTCAAGTGTATCGGACAGCGAAAGCTCGATCTCAAGCCGGGGGTGAACCTCCTGCATGGCGGTAATGATTGGCGGCAGCATTTCCACGCCGATGATGTCAGAGGCGCTGATGCGCACCGTGCCTTCGATCTTGCCGACTTCGCCGGAGGCCGCGCGCATGAGGGCGGCGGTCGTCGCTGCCAGATTTTCCGCATAGGGACGAAGCGCAAGTGCTGCTTCCGTCGGCATCAACCCATGGGGCGAGCGGATGAACAGCGGAAAACCAACGGCCTCCTCCAGTGCCCCGATATGGCGTCCTGCCGTCGGTTGGGTGATGCCAAGCTCGCGCGCGGCGGCAGACAATGAACCGTCGCTCAGCACGCTGAGGAAGGTGCGGTAGAAATCCCAGCTGATATCGCGGTTCTTCGTCATAATATTTTGTATAGCCGCTCCACTGATTTCGACAATTTCGTATATCGCACATCGGGTCGATACTCCAGACACACAAAGGAGTATGACAATGTCAATCGAGAACGATGCAAGTGCAGTGCAGGATGGGCGGCCTCTGGCTCTCGTCTTGGGAGTGAACGGCGGTGTCGGTGGTCAGGTTTCGCGAATGCTGCTGCAAAGGGGCTGGCGGCTAAGGGCGATGACTCGCCGAAGGCCAGCGTCTGAAGTCGCTGGCGACATCGAATTCGTGACAGGCGATGCGATGAACCGGCAGGATGTTCTCAACGCGGCGCAGGGCGCTCAGCTCATCGTCCATGCCGTTAATCCTCCCGGCTATAGCGATTGGGAAAAGCAGGTCGTGCCGATGCTGGACAACACGATCGCCGCCGCCGAAAGCTGCGGCGCCAGGATAGTCTTTCCCGGTACGGTCTATAATTTTGGTTCGGACGCCTTTCCGTTGCTGACCGAAGAGAGCCCCCAAACGCCGTTTACGCGCAAGGGCGCGTTGCGTGCGGAGATGGAGCGGCGGCTGAAAATGGCGTCGACGCGTGGCGTGCCTATGCTGATTGTTCGGGCGGGGGATTTTTTTGGGCCGGACGCCAGAAACAACTGGTTTTCGCAGATGCTGGTGAAGCCCGGAAAGCCGGTTCGCAGCGTCCAGAATCCCGCCGCCCCTCGTGCGGGACACCAATGGGCCTATCTGCCTGACGTGGCGGAGACGATCGGTCGGCTGCTGGACCGGGCAGATGAGCTTCCGGCTTTTGCCGTCTATCACATGGAGGGTTTCTGGGATTTCGACGGGCTGCAATTGGTTGAAGCCATCGAGCGGGTTGTCGGTCACCCGGTCAAGCGGCGGCGGCTGTCCTGGGCGGGCATCAAATTGGCTGCGCCCTTCGTTCCCCTGTTCCGCGAAGTGCTGGAAATGCAATATCTCTGGCAGATGCCGATCCGGATGAGCAACCGCAAGCTGACGGATTTCCTTGGAGCGGAACCCAGAACACCGATCGATGTCGCGATATCGACGACATTGGCGAGCCTCGGCTGCCTCGAGCAAAGGCGGCGCGCGGCGAGCCTTGCTCAACCGGCCGATGCCGGGGGCAGGGTGTGATGGCGACGGTCGTGATTGGGGTGTCGGTTTGGCGTCGCCTGTTTGTCGTGATCTCGGCAAGTGTGCCGTTACTGATTTTCGCGCAGGTGCTGCTGGCCGGGCTATCTATCTATTATGACGGATCGCTGATTTTGCTGCACAAGGGGCTCGGTCTTCTGATCTCGGTTCCGATCCTGTCACTGGTAATCCTCGCTCTGCGATACGACGAGTTGCGGCCCAATCTTGGCCGCGCGCTGGTCCTGCTCGGTCTCTATTGTCTTCAGGTGGCGCTGATGAGCATTGGCAGGGAAACGGGCAATGGTTTTCTGCAGGCGCTGCATGTGCCCAACGCTTTTGTCATGGGCGCGTTTTCGGACTTCGTCGCGCGGCAGGCGCGAAGCCCGCGCTGAGAGAAAAACGCCGCATCGCTTTCAGGCAATGCGGCGTCTTTGTTTTATCCTCGATCAGGCGAGCGCCGGATAGTCAGTGTAACCCTCGGCCCCGCCGCCATAGAAGGTAGGCTGGTTCGGTTCATTCAAAGGCGCGTTGTCCTTGAAGCGGCGGACCAGATCCGGATTGGCGATGAAGGCCTTGCCGAAGGCGACGGCATCGACCTTGCCACTTTCCACGGCTTCGATGGCGCTCTCGCGGTCATAGCCATTATTGGCGATCCACAGGCCCTTGCCGCCGGCATTGCGATAGGCGGCCTTGAAGGCGGCGTAATCGAAAGGCTTGTCGCCCTGCTTGAAATCGCGCGGGCCGCCAGTTGCGCCCTCGACGACATGGATGAAGGCGAGATTGCGCTTGCCGAGCTGTTCCACCACGTAATTGTAGAGCGGCTGCGGGTCGGCTTCGAAAATATCGTTGGCCGGGGTAACGGGGGAAAGACGGATGCCGGTGCGACCGGCGCCGATCTCCTCCGCAACCGCATCAACGACTTCCAGCAGGAAGCGGGCGCGGTTTTCGATAGAGCCGCCATAATCATCCGTGCGCTGGTTGGTGCTGGATTTCAGGAACTGCTCGATCAGGTAACCATTGGCGGCATGGATTTCGACACCGTCGAAACCGGCTTCCAGCGCTGCGCGTGCGCCGCTGCGGTAATCCTCGAGGATGAGACCGATATCGTCGATGGTGAGCGCGCGGGGCTCGGAGGTTTCGGCAAAGGCCCCGGTGCCGTCATCATTGATGATATAGGTCTTCGACTTCGCCGGAATGGCGGAAGGAGCAACCGGCTGGCCGCCATGCGGCTGTAGTGAGACGTGGGAAATGCGGCCCACATGCCAGATCTGCGCAACGATCTTGCCGCCGGCCGAATGCACGCCGTCGGTGATCTTCTTCCAGCCCTCGATCGCTTCCCGCTTGTAGAGGCCTGGAACGTCTGCGTAGCCCTGACCCTGCTGGGAAATCGGCGTGCCTTCGGTGACGATCAGCCCGGCCGTGGCGCGCTGTTCGTAATAGGTGGCGTTGAGATTGTTGGGAATTGCGCCCGGCGAACGGTTGCGGGTGAGGGGGGCCATGACGATACGGTTGGCGAGCACGATATCCCCGGCCTGTGCCGGTTCGAAAAGACTGGTCATGCGACTTCACTTTCTGGTCGGTTGGCGAAATTGCGCGGTGGACGCGCTGTCTTTCTGTCTGGGCGCCGGAGTGAAAACCACGCTTCGGTTTCCAGCCCGGCGCCTCGAGGCTCAAAGCTTGGGAGGCTCAGAGATTGGCTTGCAGATAATTGCGGAAAGCGTCGATGGTTTCTTCGTTCCGTTCGAAAAACACCCATTGCCCAACCTTTTTCGACCTGATGAGGCCAGCCGCCTGCAATACCGCCAGATGCGACGAGACGGTGGATTGCGACAGGCCGCTGATCTGAAACTGGTTGGCGCACACGCCCATGCTAAGCGGATGCTCCTGACAGAAGTGACTCTCCGGCCGCTTCAGCCATTCCAGAAATTTCAGCCTTGCGGGGTGCGAGAGGGCTTTGAGGATTTCCTCCGGGTTCATCGATGTTTCTTCAATATCTGCCATGTCCGATATTTATATCGGTCTTTATCGATATACAAGTCACGTCTCTGTGAGGCCCCCCGGGCTTGAACGTTCCCCAAAAAAGAAGGCCGCTGGATCTCTCCGCGGCCTGACAAGTTTGAAGGTCAGAAACCTCCAGAGGGGAACAGCTGTCGCGTGCCTTGGGCGAACGTGACAGCCAACTAAGATATGGGTGTGGGAATAATGCAAAACAAGGTTGCATCGTGCGATATTTCGCCAATTCGGAGAAAATTCTTGCGGGTAAAAAAAGAGGGCCGCCGGATAGATCCAGGGCCCTTTAAGTGTGAAGGTCAAAAACCTCCAGAGGGGAACAGCTGATGCGGTGGAACTGGGAGGAAAAGCCACCGTGTGCATCAGCTGAGTGCGATATGATGCTTATTTGTGCACGAAACAACTCTTTTTTGTGCAGGTCAGGCATGCGCACCACGCACCCCTCGATATTTCCGGTATATTTTATGTGCAAAGCTGAAAAGGGGCGCCTGTGCGCCCCTCTTGCTTTTATCTTTGTAAGGTTTTGAATTTTAAAGGTTATTCTTTGACGCCGATTATTTTAACGTCAGAAGTTCCAGTTCCGGGCCTTGGCGACGATGAAGTCGCGGAAAGCCTTCAGCTTTGCAGCGTTTTTCATTTCGTCCGGATAGCAGAAATAGGTATCGAATGACGGAATATCTGCCGCAAGCGAAAGCTGTATGAGGCCGGGATCGCGACCGACGATATAATCAGGCAAACAGGCGATGCCTATCCCCAGCAGGCAGGCGCGCTTGATCGATGTCTGGCTGTTGATCTGCAGATGCGGCGTGCGCGTGTTGTCGGAAGACCGTCCGGCATTTTCCAGCCAGTTGACATCAAGCAGATAGTTGGGTGCCGGCTCGCCGAAGGAGATGATGCGGTGATTGTCGAGATCCTCGATCGACTGCGGCTCTCCGTGACGGTTGATATAGGACGGCGCGGCATAGACGTGCATATGCACCGTGAACAGCTTGCGCTGAATGAGGTCCGACTGCTGCGGCTGGCGCAGGCGGATGGCGCAATCGGCGTGGCGCATGTTCACGTCCAGCTCCTCATTGTCGAGGATGAGCTGGATCGACATTTCCGGGTAGAGCTGCAGGAATTCCTGCACCTTGTCCGTCAGCCAGCCCTGGCCGAGACCGACGGTCGTCGTCACGCGCAGCTTGCCGCTCGGCTTCTCCGTCGTTTCGGTGAGTTGCATCTTCACCGTTTCAAGCTTCAGCAGCACGTCGTGGGCGGTGCGATACAGTAGTTCGCCCTGTTCGGTGAGGATGAGGCCGCGAGCGTGGCGATGGAACAGCTTGACGCCGACATCCTGTTCCAGCGCGCTGACCTGACGGCTGATGGCCGACTGGGACAAATGCAGCTTGTCGGCAGCATGGGTGAAAGACCCCGCTTCGGCTGCGGCATGAAAAATGCGCAGTTTATCCCAGTCCAATGGCATTGCCATGCCTATCCTGCCTTTCGGTTATTCCGCTGCGACAGCAAGCGGTTGATGCGCGGTGAGATAACGTTCCGCTTCGAGCGCCGCCATGCAGCCCATGCCGGCGGCGGTGATCGCCTGACGGTAAATGTCGTCGGTGACGTCGCCGGCTGCGAAGATGCCTTCCACGTCGGTAGCGGTGGAATCGGGGGCGGTCCACATGTAGCCGTTGTCTTTCAGCTTCACCTTGCCCTTGAACAACTCGACTGCCGGGGCGTGTCCGATGGCGACGAAGACACCGTCGATGGGGGTGTCGCTGATGACTCCGGTCTTGGTGTCACGCAGTCGCACACCCGAAACGGAGGGCGGCATGGGCGGCTTGGCCGGTGCGCCGGTGATTTCGGCGATTTCCGTGTTCCACAGGATCTTGACGTTTTCCTTGGCGAACAGGCGCTCCTGCAGGATTTTTTCCGAGCGGAAGCTGTCGCGGCGGTGCACCACTGTCACGGATTTGGCGATATGGGCGAGATAGAGCGCTTCTTCCACGGCGGAATTGCCGCCGCCGACCACGATCACATCCTTGTTGCGATAGAAGAAACCGTCGCAGGTAGCGCAGGCGGAAACACCGAAGCCCTGAAATTGCTGTTCGCTTTCGATGCCGAGCCATTTGGCCTTGGCGCCGGTGGCGATGATCAGCGTATCGGCCGTCCAGACCTGACCGGAATCGGTCTTGACAACGAAAGGCCGTACGGTGGTGTCAACTTCGGTGACGAGGTCGCTGACGATTTCCGCGCCCACATGCGTCGCCTGCTTCAGCATCTGGTCCATCAGCCATGGGCCTTGGATCGGATCGGCGAAACCCGGATAGTTTTCCACGTCCGTGGTGATCATCAATTGCCCGCCCTGTTCCATGCCGGCAATCAGCACGGGTTTCAGCATGGCGCGGGCCGCGTAGATCGCTGCCGTATAGCCAGCGGGACCAGAGCCTATGATCAATACCTTCGTATGGCGGACAGACATGGAAATATTCCTTCTCAATAACGGGGTCTGCGCTCGAGGGCCTTCCAGCCGCAAGACGGCGGACAGGCCGCAACCCCTTCGTTGCCCGGTATTTAAGGTTGTCTACTGTCTTTATTCAAGGGCAGCCTTGCGTTACCAACAAGGCAGTTGTGGATGCGCGCGCAATTTTGTGACCGGGCGGTGGCATAATGTTGCGAATCCCGTGCCGAATAGTACAAGGAAGTTCTACAGCTTAACGAGGTACTCCTCCGTGACCAGCGTCGAACTCGATGCCATCGATCTGAAAATCCTGCGCGAATTGCAGCGCGACGGGCGCATGACCAATGTGGAGCTGGCCGAAAGGGTCGGTATATCCGCGCCGCCATGCCTCAGGCGCGTCCGCAAGCTGGAAGAGGCGGGTGTGATCGAGGGCTATCACGCCATGTTGAACGCGCCGAAGCTCGGTTTCGATCTCGTCGCCTTCTGCATGATCGGTCTCAAACGCCAGTCGGACAGCAATCTGAAGGCTTTTGCGGCGGCAACCGCTGGCTGGTCGCTGGTGCGGCAGGCGTGGATGGTGTCGGGCGAAAGCGACTTTCTGCTGCATTGCGTGGCCAAAAACCTGACGGAATTTCAGGATTTCGTCATTGAGGTTCTGACGGCGGACGAAAATGTCGATACGGTGCGCACCATGCTCACCATCCGTCAGGTGAAGCGCGTCGGTCTGGTGGAAATCTGATCGGCCGGCTTTTCGTTGACTTCGGAGGGGGGCATTACCTCCGCCGCAACGCCTCGTAGACTTCGCCGAGACTTGTCGCTTCCTTTTCCAGCGGAAAAGTGCTGCGCATGTGCGCAAGTCCGGCACCTGCGTGGGCTTTGGCCAGAGCAGGATCGGCGAGATAGATCTTTATCGCATCTCTCAGCGCGACATAGTCACCCGCATCAACTACCGCCCCGGTCTTGCCGGTGACAATCATTTCCTCGTAGGCGCCGGCATTGCTGGCGACAACGGCCGTTTCCGAGGCCATGGCTTCGAGCGGCGTCAGGCCAAAACCTTCATTGCGGGATGGGGCGACATAAAGCGTCAGCCTCCGGTACCAGGGCTTGATGTCGTCCACCTCACCCTGAAACACGATGCGGTCCGAAAGGCCGGCCGCGGCGACATCGGCCTTGAGCGCATCACCAAAGGCCTTGTGTTCTGCTGTAACGCGGCCGGAAACTACAGCGGTCCATTCCAGGTGGTGGGGCAAAAGCTCTATCATGGCGCGCACGAAGAGGTCGGTGCCCTTCTGGTGACGCACCCGTCCAAAGCAGCCGATGAGATATTGTCCCGGCAGACCGGTCGCGGCGATGGCGTCCTCGGGTCCGGTCGCCGGGTGGAACAGGTCGGTATCGACGCCATGCATGATAACGCGATGGGGTACTTCCAGAAACGAGCCGGAACGGGTGCTGGTCGCAACCACGGCGTCCATCTTCGAAATCAGAAAGCGTGTATAGGCGGAATGCCGTCTCTGCGCTGCGGAGGTGAACAGAAGCTTCACCTTCATGCGCAGCACGTCACGCATGAGAAGACCCGGCAACATTTCGAGGTTGCGACGGGCATGCCAGATGCGCGGGCCGCCCTGCGGACCGTCCTGCCAGAGCCGCCACAGATCACGAAAACGCACACGCGGCAGATGCGGCGGCAGGCCGGGGCCGATGACGGCGACCTGCTGTCCCAGCCGGTTCTGCACCGGTATCAACTGAACGATGGTTGAGGTGACGCCGGAGAGCCTGCGTTTGAAGTTCGGCGCAAGCACCTGCACATCTTTCAGACTGACGTGGGACAAGATGGGCTTCCGTCTTTGCGGCTAATTTGGGGGGGGTATGACAATAAGAGGCAATGCGCCTGCGTGGGGCGCATTGCACGTGGGGGGAGCGTCAGCCCCACTGAACCGCGAGAATCTCATAGCCCTTGGCGCCGCCCGGAGCGTTGACTTCGATGCTGTCGCCGACTTCCTTGCCGATGAGCGCGCGGGCGATGGGCGAAGAAATGGAGATGCGACCGGCCTTCACATCGGCTTCCTGGTCGCCAACGATCTGGTAGGTCTTTTCCTCATCGCTATCCTCGTCCACCAGCTTGACGGTGGCGCCGAACTTGATCTTCGAACCCGACATCTTGGAGAGATCGATGACTTCCGCGCGCGCGGTCAGGTCTTCGAGTTCGGTGATGCGGCCTTCATTGTGGCTCTGTGCTTCCTTGGCAGCATGGTACTCGGCGTTTTCCGAAAGGTCGCCATGGGCGCGCGCTTCCGCAATCGCCTCGATGATACGGGGGCGTTCCTCCTGCTGGCGCCAGCGCAGCTCCTCCTGAAGCTTTACGAATCCACCCTGAGTCATCGGTACTTTTTCTACCATTTTTTTATCCTTCGCATTCCGGTCGCTATACTTGCAGACACAAAAAGAAACAGGTTCCGGAGAGGAACTCCGGAACCATGCCAAAATCAAAACTAAGCCGACTATATCAGAAGACGACAGCGAAATGCCAGCAAATTTGAGGCGCGAATATTTCCCATGATAATCAACGCCTTAATCTATTTCATTGACATTCGTCGACGGAACATATAGTGAACAATTCTATGAAGAAGTCGATCAGGCAACGGCTGGCCATTCTCTCCGACGCGGCGAAATATGATGCGTCCTGCGCATCGAGCGGCACGACCAAACGAAACTCTGCAGCATCAGGCGGTCTGGGCTCCACCGAGGGGTCGGGCATTTGCCACGCTTACGCTCCCGATGGACGCTGCATTTCGCTCCTGAAGATTCTGCTCACCAACTTCTGCATCTATGATTGTGCCTATTGCATCAACCGATCGTCAAGCAATGTGGAGCGGGCGCGTTTCACGCCCGAAGAAGTGGTCTGGCTGACGCTCGAGTTCTATCGGCGCAACTATATTGAAGGGCTCTTCCTGTCGTCGGGCATCATCCGGTCGTCGGATCATACAATGGAAGAGATGGTGCGGGTTGCACGCGAGCTGCGCGTTACCCATGGTTTTCGCGGCTATATCCATCTGAAGTCGATTCCGGAGGCGTCGCCCAGGCTCATCGAGGAGGCGGGGCTTTACGCGGATCGTCTCTCGATCAATATCGAATTGCCGACCGATAGCGGCATTGGTCGTTTCGCGCCGGAAAAGCAGCCCGCCAATATTCGCCGCTCCATGGCCGATATCCGCCTGAAGATTGAGGAGGCGGGGGAGCCGACCGTCAGGACGAAAAAGACCAAGCGCTTTGCGCCGGCCGGGCAGAGCACGCAGATGATCGTGGGGGCGGATGGCGCTGACGATAACACCATTCTCTCCACCAGTGCCCGGCTTTATGGCAGCTACGGTTTGCGGCGCGTCTATTATTCGGCCTTCAGCCCCATTCCGGATTCATCGAAAAACCTGCCGCTCATCAAACCGCCGCTGATACGGGAGCACCGGCTTTATCAGGCGGATTGGCTTTACCGCTTTTACGGCTTCGACATTGGCGAGATAACGGCGACCGGGGGTGACGGCATGCTCGATCTCGATATCGATCCGAAACTGGCCTGGGCGCTGAAACATCGCGACCGTTTCCCGGTGGACGTCAATGCGGCGGATCGGGAAATGCTTCTGCGGGTGCCCGGTTTCGGCACCAAGACGGTGGCCTCCGTTCTCTCGTCACGGCGGTTCCGGCGGCTGCGGCTGGAGGATATCGCGCGTTTCGGTGTTTCCCTGAAAAAGGTGAAGGCTTTTATCGTCGCAGAGGGCTGGACGCCGGGCAAGTTGACTGAGCGGCCGGATTTGCGGGCGATGTTTGCACCGCAGCCTGAACAATTGTCGCTGTTGTGATGTATGGTCCGGTTCTGGAAGGACGGGGCGATTTCGGCGAGTGGCGCGATGTCGCGCGTGCGGCCCTTGCCGCCGATATTCGACCGGAGATGATTGATTGGCGGTTGCAGGATGACGGGGCAGGGCTGCTGGATTTCGCCGGTGAGCCATTACCGACGGTCGATGCCGGCAAGGGGCAGGTTTCCGTTCCTGCCTCGTTCTTGGCGCTGGCGCAGGCCGTCATCTGCCATGGCAATCCCGGCCGGTTTGCGCTGCTTTACCGATTGTTGTGGCGGCTGAAGCGGGATCGCGCCCTGTTGCAGTTCAAATCCGATCCGGATGTTGCAGAGGCCCGCTTGCTCGAGAAATCGGTGCGTCGGGATTGTCACAAGATGACGGCCTTCGTCCGTTTCAAGGAGTTATGCTTGCCGCAGGGGCAGGGCGGGCGACGGCGGTTCGTGGCCTGGTTCGAGCCGGATCATTTTATCGTCGAGCGAACGGCAGCGTTTTTCCAGCGACGGTTTACCGACATGGACTGGCTGATCGCCACGCCGAAAGGGTCTGCCCGATGGGATGGAAGCGAGCTGCAAACCTCACGGGGGTCGGCGGCGAAGCCCGATCTGACGGACGAAACGGATGAGCTCTGGCGAACCTATTATGCCAATATATTCAATCCGGCCCGCTTGAAGATTAAGGCCATGACGGCGGAGATGCCAAAGAAATACTGGAAGAACCTGCCGGAAGCCGATCTCATTCCCGACCTCATTCTCGGTGCGGAGGCGCGAGTGCTGGAAATGGCCGCCAGAACGGCGAGCCAGCCGCAGCCCTTTCATCATCGCCTGCAGGCTGCGGCCGCTGCACGGGAGATGCCGCAACTGGCGCCAGACGGAACGCTTGCGTCGCTGGCGCGGGAGGCTGGCCACTGTACCCGCTGTCCCCTGCATTGCAGCGCCACGCAAACGGTTTTCGGTTCTGGGCCGGAGGATGCGGAAATCATGATCGTTGGCGAACAGCCGGGCGATCATGAAGATCTCGCCGGAAAGCCTTTTGTCGGCCCGGCTGGCCAGCTTTTCGACCGGACTCTTACCGATGTCGGTATCGAGCGTAAAAAGCTTTACGTCACCAATGCCGTCAAACACTTCAAATATGAAACGCGCGGCAAACGGCGCATCCATCAACGGCCGAATACGGGAGAAGTGGAGCAATGCCGCTGGTGGCTCAATCAGGAAATCGCGCTCGTCCGTCCGAAATTGATCATTGCCATGGGCGCAACGGCGCTTTACGCGCTGACGGGGAGCAAGGAAAAGCTCTCGGAGGTTCGGAGCCGTCCTTTGCCGATGGACGGGGACCGAACGCTTTTTATCACCATGCACCCGTCCTACCTCCTTCGTCTTGCCGAAGGGCGGGTGAAAGAGGTGGAAATGGAGCGGTTCAAAAAAGATATTAGTTATATTAGAATATTCGAATGAATATCCATTTGTATATTAGGGATTTATTTGTTTTACGATTCATAAATTGCATTTCTTTTATTTATTGATTATTTATATGTTGTTCTTATTGAAATTTTATACTTAATATTATAATCAATTTCCTCAATTTTATTTACCGTATGGACAAATCATGTTGGGTGAACTCGACCTTGCGACAGTCATACTGATGCAAAAATGTTCTTACATCGTTGGGCTTTTGAGTTTCAGCTATCTGAAAATGACCAATCGCGGCTTGCGTGGTCCCACCCCCCTTGCGGCGGGTTTCGCGTCGATGGCGATTGGCTCCACGCTCGCCGGTTACGGAGAATGGGGAATACTGTCGCCGGCTTTGTGGCGGCTCGGCAGCGTCGTTTTCGGTATTGTGGGTTACGCGCTGATATGGCTCGGTTTGAAGGTGTTGAGTGATGGGCGTTCTGTCGACCGACGGACCGTATCCATTATCTGCCTCATCTCCGTGCTGGCGATAGCGGTCGCGCAGCAGGTGGCGGACAATAATGCGTATCGTGCGGCGCTCTTCAACGGCTGTGCATCGCTGGCCTATCTCGGTGGGGCATCTGTGCTTTTCGCCGGATGGCGCAGGGAGCCGCTGTTGTCCCGCCTGGCGCTGGGCGCTATTACCGGCGTCTCCGGTCTCATTTCGCTATCGGTGGTGAAAAGCGTGTTTTTTCCCGATATTGCCACCATCAATCTGGTCAATGCGTTTTTCTTCATCATCATGCTGAACTTCGCCATTGCCCTGTTCGTATTGATGTTCGTGGCCGAACGGTCAGAACGGAAACTGCTGGTTCTTGCGAATACCGATCCGCTGACGGGGGTCAAGAACCGACGTTTCTTTTTTCAGACCATGCCTGCGACGCCCGATCCCGCCGATGCGGCCATGTTGCTGGATATCGATCACTTCAAGTCGATCAACGACCGTTTCGGCCACGCCGTTGGCGATAGCGTGCTGCAGGAAGTGGCGAAGCGCATCGGCGGCAGCATCCGCGGCGGGGACGTGCTGGCGCGTTATGGCGGAGAGGAATTCATCATCTACCTGCCGGGCGCCGGCGTTCGCAAGGCCTGCATGATCGGCGAACGCATTCGCGATGCAATTGCGGTAACCGAGGTCGATTGCGGCGGTCTGCGTGTCGGCGTCACCATCAGCATCGGTGTTGCCGCTACTGGCGAGATGCGCTGCGACCTCCAGACGCTCGCGGAAATGGCGGATCGCGCACTTTACCGCGCGAAGATGGAAGGGCGCAATTGCGTTCGGGAAGCGCAGGCGGCGTAGGCGGGGCTGCGGGCCGGCGATCTTTCCGCAGGACTACCCCGCATCTTTGTGTCTTGTAGCGTTGTTGTCACCCTTCGGTCTAAAAGGGCGGCTTGTCTGCTTTATCCGTCGCGGCGCGGCGGGACAGGGCCTCTTTCAGAAGAACCTCGATCTGGGCATTGACGCTGCGCAATTCGCCGCTCGCGGTGTGCCGGATCATATTCAATATTGCGGGTTCGATCCGCAGCGGAAAAGCCACCCGCTCCGGTCCCGGTGGACGTCCAGCCATGATCAGGTCCTCAAGGCAGTGCTTTGGCCCATCAGGGCCAGGTGTTCCCATCGCTGGGACCCTGTGGCGAGGCGCTTCAGCATCTTCATGGAGCGTTTGACCTGAGCTTTGGCAACGGCGCGGCGAATGGCTGCGGGCGATCCGTCATGGCGGAATAGGGACATCATGGGCCTCGTTCGAACTGATGTTTTGATACCGGCAATGAATTGCAGCAGGATTACGCAATGCAAAACGCCGCGGGCATGGTGACCCGCGGCGCTTTGTTTTCATTCAACGTTGGAACCTGCGGTTCCCGCAGCTTACTGGAAGTAGCTCTGCAGCGGCTTCACTTCCAGATTGCCGGCCTTCAGCGCCTGGATGGCAAGCGCTGCCGCTTCCGCACCGGCCATCGTCGTGTAGTAAGGCACCTTCTGCATCAGCGTGGCGCGGCGCAGTGACTTCGAGTCCGAAATCGCCTTGTTGCTGTCAGTGGTGTTGATGACGAGCTGGACCTGACGGTTGCGGATGGCGTCTTCGATATGCGGACGGCCTTCCTGCACCTTGTTGATCTTTTCGGCGTTGATGCCCTTTTCGGCGAGGAAACGCTGGGTGCCGCCGGTGGCCAGCACCTTGAAGCCGCTTTCCACAAGAATGCGGATGGCCGGCAGAACGCCTTCCTTGTCCTCATCACGCACCGAGACGAAGACCGCGCCGGAGCGGGGCAGGTCGACGCCGGCGCCGAGCTGGCTCTTGGCGAAGGCGAGCGCGAAATCCGTGTCGAGGCCGATGACTTCACCGGTCGAGCGCATTTCCGGTCCGAGCAGGATGTCGACGCCGGGGAAGCGCGCGAAGGGGAAGACGGCTTCCTTGACGGCGATATGCTTGAGGTTGCGCGGGTCGGGCTTTTCGCCATAGGCGGCAATCGCCGGATCGAGCTTCTCGCCGGCCATGACGCGGGCGGCGATCTTGGCGATCGGCGCGCCGATGGTCTTGGCCACGAAAGGCACGGTGCGCGAGGCGCGCGGATTGACTTCGAGAACGTAGATCGTGCCGTCCTTGATGGCATATTGCACGTTCATCAGGCCGCCGACATTGAGAGCCTTGGCGAGCGCCGTTGTCTGACGCTCCAGCTCGTCGACGATTTCCTTCGACAGCGAACGGACCGGCAGCGAGCAGGCCGAGTCGCCCGAATGGATACCGGCTTCTTCGATGTGCTCCATGATGCCGGAGACGAAGACGCTTTCGCCGTCGCACAAAGCATCGACGTCCACTTCCACGGCGTTGGTCAGGTAGCTGTCGAACAGCAGCGGGTTTTTGCCGAGTAGGGTGTTGATCTGACCGGTCTTGTCATTCGGGTAACGCTGCTTGATATCCTCGGGTACGAGGCCCGGAACCGTGTCTAGCAGATAGGTCTGGAGCTGGCCTTCCGAATGGATGATCTGCATGGCGCGGCCACCCAGAACGTAGGACGGGCGAACCACCAGCGGGAAGCCGATTTCAGAGGCGACGAGGCGGGCCTGCTCGACCGAATAGGCGATGCCGTTGTTCGGCTGGGCAAGATCGAGCTTCATCAGGAGCTTCTGGAAGCGGTCGCGGTCTTCGGCAAGGTCGATCATATCGGGCGCTGTGCCGAGGATCGGGATACCGTTCTTTTCCAGCGCTTCGGCGAGCTTCAGCGGGGTCTGGCCGCCGAACTGCACGATGACGCCGACGAGTTCGCCCTTTTCCTGTTCAGCGCGCATGATCTCGATCACGTCTTCGGCTGTCAGCGGTTCGAAATAGAGACGGTCGGAGGTGTCGTAGTCGGTGGAAACGGTTTCCGGGTTGCAGTTGATCATGATCGCTTCGAAGCCGGCATCCTTCAGCGCGAAGGCGGCATGGCAGCAGCAGTAGTCGAACTCGATGCCCTGGCCGATACGGTTCGGACCGCCGCCGAGGATGACGACCTTCTTACGGTCGGAAACCTGCGCTTCCGAGCGGGCGGCGCCGACGAAGGGAATTTCATAGGTCGAATACATGTAAGCGGTCGGCGACGCGAATTCGGCCGCACAGGTGTCGATACGCTTGAAGACCGGGCGGACGTTCAGGCTGTTGCGCAGCTCGGCCACTTCCTTCGGGCGCTTGGAGGTCAGGCTGGCGAGGCGGGCATCGGAGAAGCCCATGGCTTTCAGCATGCGCAGGTTCTCAGCATCCTGCGGCAGGCCGTGCTCGCGGATACGGGCTTCCGTATCCACGATGGCCTTGAACTGGGCGATAAACCAAGGGTCGATCTTCGAGTTTTCGTGGACTTCCTCTTCGGTCATGCCCATGCGCAGCGCCTGGGCGACCATGCGCAGGCGGTCTGGCGTCGGCGTGCCGATGGCGGCGCGGATCGCGTTCTTGGAGCCTTCGCCCTCTTCGTAACCGGGGATTTCGATTTCATCGAGACCGGTGAGGCCGGTTTCGAGGCCACGCAGCGCTTTCTGCAGCGATTCCGCAAAGGTACGGCCGATGGCCATGACTTCACCGACCGACTTCATGGCGGTGGTGAGGATCGGAGAGGCGCCCGGGAACTTTTCGAAGGCGAAACGCGGGATTTTGGTGACGACGTAATCGATCGACGGTTCGAACGAAGCAGGGGTCGCGCCGCCGGTAATGTCGTTTTCGAGTTCGTCCAGCGTATAGCCGATAGCGAGTTTGGCGGCGATCTTGGCAATCGGGAAGCCGGTTGCCTTCGATGCGAGAGCAGACGAGCGCGAGACGCGGGGGTTCATTTCGATGACGACGAGGCGGCCATCCTTCGGATTGACGGCGAACTGCACGTTCGAGCCGCCGGTTTCGACGCCGATCTCGCGCAGCACCGCAATCGAGGCGTTGCGCATGATCTGGTATTCCTTGTCGGTCAAGGTCAGCGCTGGCGCAACGGTGATCGAGTCACCCGTGTGGACACCCATCGGATCGATGTTTTCGATGGAGCAGATGATGATGCAATTGTCCGCCTTGTCGCGGACCACTTCCATCTCATATTCCTTCCAGCCGAGCACCGATTCTTCGACCAGAACTTCCGTCGTCGGCGAGGCGTCGAGACCGCCGGAGACGATGTCGAAGAATTCCGAGCGGTTATAGGCAATGCCGCCGCCGGTGCCGCCGAGCGTGAAGGATGGGCGGATGATGGCGGGCAGGCCGACATGATCGATGGCCTGAGCGGCAATGGCCATGGCATGGGCCATGTAGCGCTGCTTGCGGTCGGTTTCGCCGAGATTCCACTGGTTTTCGAGATTGTCCAGCGCCTTGTCGAGATCGGGACCGGAAAGCTTGCCCTTCAGCTCGGTGCGCGCTGCCTCGTGCTTCTTGCGGTCGGCATCCTTGATTTCGGTGGCGTTGGCCAGCATGGAGCGCGGGGTTTCAAGGCCGATGCGGGCCATGGCCTCGCGGAAGAGCGCGCGATCTTCCGCCATGTCGATGGCTTCGGGCTTCGCGCCGATCATTTCGACGTTGTAGCGATCGAGAACGCCCATGCGCTTGAGAGAAAGCGCGGTGTTGAGCGCGGTCTGGCCGCCCATGGTCGGCAGAAGCGCGTCCGGGCGTTCCTTCGCGATGATCTTGGCGACGACTTCAGGCGTGATCGGCTCGACATAGGTTGCGTCGGCAAGGCCCGGATCGGTCATGATCGTCGCCGGGTTGGAGTTGACCAGAATGACCCGGTAACCTTCTTCCTTCAGCGCCTTGCAGGCCTGCGTGCCGGAATAGTCGAATTCACATGCCTGACCGATGACGATCGGTCCCGCGCCGATGATGAGGATGGACTTGATATCTTGGCGCTTCGGCATGGGCTCTCTCGTTCCGCTTTTTGGTTGCGCAAAACACCGGCCAGGGTGGAGGATCACCGGCCGGGGAGCGCAATTCAAATGTTTTCAGGCTAGAAGCGGCTTATAGGCAAATGTTTTTGAGAACGGAACCCCATAAATTCCGGAATCGACAGAAACTCTTAACGGGCAGGGGCATGTGCGGTGAAACGGGCTTGGACCGCTGCACTATAGGAGCGGCTGACGGGGATTTCCGTGCCGTCTTTCGTGATCACGTGCAGGCGACCGGCTCGTTTGCGCAGCAAGGTGACGTCGGCATCGGCAATCCAGTGCGACCGGTGCACCTGCAAGCCTTCCGTATGGCCTATTTCCTTCAGCGCGTCGGAGAAACGCAGCAGAACGAGATGATGCCCGCGCGTGGTGACGATTTCAGTATAGTGGTCCTGCACTGACAGTCGCAGCAATTCTCCGCGCTTTTGCGGCGGCAGGCGCTCCAGCAGCGGCGCGGTGCTCTTCACCTCGCATCCGGTGTTTTTGCCTGTGCCCATTACGGCGATTGGCGCTGTTGCAAGCGACTGGCTGGCGGTGAGATAGCTCAGCAGGCAGAAGATGGCGCAAAGAGGCAGGGATGACAGGCTGCTTTGTAGAAATGGGCCGAAACCCATTTCCGTGCCCGAAAAGATCCGGTTGGTGATGGTAAGCAGGAGCCCTATCGGCAGGGCGGCCGTCAGCGAGCCGATCATCATGCGCGCCAGCATATTCCTGATATTATCGGCGAAGACGCGGTTGGCGATGATGGAAAAGGATATGGCAAGTATCCAGGCGCCGGCCTGTACGATTGTCCAGTAAAGCAGCCGCTCGGCGAAGCTCATGGTTTCGCTCGTGCCGAAAGGCCCGGTCACGATGAAGATCGCCAGCACCGCGAAAAATGTCAGCCATAGCCTGGGCGATTGCAGGACGGCGTGCATTTCACGAAGCGTGGATTGCAGATACGGGTGATCCACGAAGTTTTCCTGCGGTTGGCGTCAATCCGTTTTTCCTGAGCGCATGTTTTGCCGAAATTGCCGGGGATTTCAACCGAGCCGAAACAGCACCCATGTCACTTCAGCCATTGTTAAACGCACCGCTTGCCGTGCAATTCCATGTCGCCACTGTCGTTCCCGCGGCCATTCTCGGCGCCTTCATTTTCCTGCGCCCGAAGGGAACCGCCATTCACCGGCTGCTCGGCAAGGTCTGGGTGATGCTGATGGTGACGACTTCCATTTCAACCTTCTTCATCCACGAGCTGAAGATGTTTTATGGTTTCAGCCCCATCCACCTGCTCTCCGTCGCCACCCTTTATGGATGTTTGCAATCGG
The DNA here is from genome assembly GCF_008274755.1 of Agrobacterium sp. B1(2019). Lineage (NCBI taxonomy): Bacteria > Pseudomonadati > Pseudomonadota > Alphaproteobacteria > Hyphomicrobiales > Rhizobiaceae > Agrobacterium > Agrobacterium sp. B1(2019). Next base: position 487,957 of record NZ_VTPB01000001.1, read on the forward strand.
TCCATTTTGCGCGCCGCGGCGATATCGCACGTCACATGCGGATCATGCAGAGCGTTTATCTCGGCGGCATCGTGATTGCTGGAGGTTTCACCTTCGTTCCGGGGCGCATCATGCACGAGGTTGCTTTTGGTGATGGCAGAGCCGGATTTGTGGCGCTTTTGGCCGGCGCTGTCCTGTTTACCTTCCTGTTTCTGATCGTGCTGAAACAAAGACGCAGGACCGCGTGAGAGACTCCGTTTGCCCCCTCTGCTTTCTTCCGGAACAAGATGTATTATAGTGCCGTTATAAGGCAGTCTGTTGAGGCGATATCCGCCGGGAGAAGAGCATGGAATGGAGAGGGCGTCGCCAGTCGGACAATATCGAGGACCGGCGTGGGATGTCGGCCGGGTCGGGGCGGTCGGGCAACGATCCCTTTTCCCGAGGCGGGATGCGCATACCTGTCGGGCGTCGCGGCGGCGGTATAGGGATTGGCGGTCTTCTCGTCATTCTGCTCATCAGCTGGGTGCTTGGCATCAATCCGTTGACGCTGCTTTCCGGCGGCGATATTTCGATGGATGGCGGCGGCTCGACGCAATCGGGTACGCAGCAATCCGGTACGCGCCCGCAGGGTGATTCGTCGGATGAGACGACCGCCTTCGTGCGCACCGTGCTGGCCGAGACTGAGGATACGTGGAGCGGCATCTTCCAGTCCGCCGGCGAAACCTATCAGAAGCCGACGCTGGTTCTGTTCTCCGGTCAGGTGTCTTCCGCCTGCGGTTATGCTGCCGCCGCCAGCGGCCCGTTCTATTGCCCGGGCGACCGCAAGGTCTATCTCGATACCAGCTTCTTCAAGGAACTGGACCAGCGTTTCGGCGCGGCCGGCGATTTCGCGCAGGCTTATGTGATTGCACATGAGGTGGGCCACCACATTCAGAACCTGACCGGCGTCCTGCCGGAGTTCAATCGCCGCCGCCAGTCGATGAGCCAGGTGGATGCCAACAAGATGTCGGTGCGTGTCGAGCTTCAGGCCGATTGTTATGCTGGCATCTGGGGCAGATTCACCGAGCAGAAGGGCATTCTCGAAACGGGTGACCTCGAGGAAGCGCTGAACGCCGCCCACCAGATCGGCGACGATACGCTGCAGAAGCAGACACAGGGTTATGTCGTGCCTGACAGCTTTAACCACGGTACCTCCGCGCAGCGCATGGAATGGTTCAAGCGCGGTTTCCAGAGCGGCCGTGTCGAGGATTGCGATACGTTCTCGGCGAATATCTAACAATCAACAGGAGAGGGGGCTTTTCAGCCCCCTTTTCATTTAGCGCATCAAAAGCGCCACGGCATACATGCCGAGGGCGAAAACCGTATGGGCCACAAGGTTGAGGAAGCGGACCTTGTTCGGGTCGGGGGTCTTCGACGCCGCCCAGCCAATGCCGAGCCCCGGCTGCAACAGGAACCAGCCCGCGCCGACCGTTATGATGCCGACGATCCACGGCTCAATGAAGGAAGGATTGGCAAACCACGCGGCCGGGACCACCAGAGCAAGAACGATGCCATAAAGAATGCCGACGGCGTAATGCGAAATCCAACCGAGCGCCAGTTCGTGCTCATAGGGTTCAGCCGTGGCGATGCTGTCGTGAAATATCCGGCCCTTCGGCACATGCCAGAACCAGCGGCCGACCGGCGCCCAGTTCGGCGCGGACTGGCCGAAGAACCGGTGCAGCACGATTGCCCATATATCCATAAACACGGTGCCGCCAATGCCCATGGCAATGCCGCGCCAAATCAGTTCCAGCATGAATCCCTCCGCATGATCATGATCGATCAAGCTCTAGCGGATCGCGCCGGTGGCGGAAACCGGCTATTGCCGGGACGGACAAGAAAATGGCCGGATCGCTCCGGCCATTTCCGTTTTTGCCATCACGCAGCCCGCCCATATTCCGCTTGCCGCCGGGCGGCTGCGGCTAGCTGGAACTGTGCGAGCAGCTCGTTGAGCGCTGCCGCTTCAGAGGCGAGCCCATGGCTTGCGGCCGTCTGTTCCTCGACCATGGCGGCATTCTGCTGCGTACCCTGATCGATGGTGTTGATGGCCGTGTTGATTTCCTGAAGGCCGGTCGACTGTTCGCGCGATGAGGTCACGATAGCGTCGATGTGGCGATTGATCTCCTGCACTTCGCGGACGATGGTTTCCAGCGCCTTGCCGGCATTGCCGACGAGATCCACGCCGGACTGCACCTGCGATGTCGAGGCGTTGATCAGCGTCTTGATCTCCTTTGCCGCATTGGCCGAGCGCTGGGCAAGCTCGCGCACTTCCTGGGCGACGACGGCAAAACCCTTGCCGGCCTCACCGGCGCGAGCGGCTTCAACACCGGCATTCAGCGCGAGCAGGTTCGTCTGGAAGGCAATTTCGTCGATCACGCCGATGATGTTGCTGATCTCGGACGATGATTTTTCGATGCCCTCCATGGCGCGAACCGCATCTTCGACAATGACGCCGGACTGTTCGGCGTTGGTGCGGGCGCGGTCGACCAGACGTCCCACTTCTTCCGCGCGGCGGGCGGAATCCTTGACGGTGGTGGTGATTTCTTCAAGCGCCGCCGCAGTCTCTTCCACGGAGGCCGCCTGCTGTTCGGTGCGCCGTGCGAGATCGTCGGCGGACTGGCGGATTTCGCCGGCGCCGGCGTCGATGGCGCGGGCGTTCTGGCCGACGGTGCTGAGCGCTGCATTCAGCTTGGCAACGGAATTGTTGAAATCATCGCGCAGACGGTCGATGCGGGTCACGAAGGGCGTGTCGATGCGATAGTTGAGATCGCCGTTCGAAAGATGAGCTAGTCCCTTGGCAAGCGAATCGACCGCGAACTGGATGTCCGCCGCATCTTTTGCCGCCAGTCTCTCGCGGTCGCTGCGCTCCTGTTCCGAGAGCGTCCGGTTTTCTTCGGCATCGCCTTCGAGGCGCAGGCGTTCCATGGCGTTCGAGCGGAACACGGCAACGGCTGCGGCCATCGAGCCGATCTGGTCGGTGCGTTCCTGACCGGGAATGGCGACCTCGAGATTGCCGGCGGCAAGGCCTTCCATGGCGAACGTCATCTGCGTGACGGGGCGGACGATGAAGCGGGAAAGGACGGTTGCGAGAAGTCCTATCATGATCGTGGCTGCGAGGATCGTGGCGATGGTTGCCGCCAGCCGGAACTGGCCGATTGCGCTGTAGGCGACATTGGAATCGACGACGAAACCGAGATACCAGTCGACCGAGGGCAGGCCGGCAACCGGGATAAAGCTGGTGATCTTGCCCTTGCCGTCGATCTCGGTCTGGGAAATCGCAGAGGAAATCGCTGGCGCATTGACCTTGAAGAGGTCGGCCATCGGCTTGTCGACGAATTTTGGGTCGGGATGGATGAGGATCTTGCCCTCCTTGCTGACGAGGAAAGCATATCCATCCGTGCCAGCATCCACTGACTTGATCATCTTCACCAGCGAGTCCAGCGAGAAGTCACTGCCTGTCACACCAGCAAGCTTGCCGTCGATGGAAACGGGAATGGCGGCGGTGATGATGAGGCCGCCGGTCGATGCATCATTGTAGGGTTCGGTCAGAACCGTCTTGCCGGCTTTCACGGCATCCAGATACCACGGGCGTTTGCGCGGATCGTAACCTTCAGGCAGCGGCGTTTTCGGGAAGGTGGTGAAGCTGCCGGTGTCGGCGTTGCCGAAATAGGTCGACATGAACTGCGCGGTTAGCACGTCGTTTTCCAGAAAGTGCAGCTTTGCCTCTTCATCCGGAAGCTTGGCGAGCGTCTTTGCCACTGTTTCCGTCAGCATGATGCGGCCGTTAAGCCAGTTGGCGATGCTTTGCGCGGCCTGTTTGCCGGAAGAATCGATATTTTCCGCTACCGCTTCCGTGGTGACGCGGTGCTGAAGGCTGTCGATGTAAAAGGAGAAGCCTGCAAAGGCAGCGACGACGAGGGATGACGCCGCAACCAGAATGCGCGTCATGAGATTTGTTTTCTTCGGCAAGCTACAGATCCTTGAAGCCGGATGTACCGTCGAGGTCATCTTCAACATTGATGGGGGAAACATGCCTCAAAGGCGGGAATATTCTGCGTCATGCAGCTTATGATTTTAAAGAACTATCCGATGTTCTAATAGATAGAGGCGAATGGTAAAATTGGACTAAATTTGTCTTTCGTCAGGGCGCAATACGGTCGGATTTCGCCTGGCTGCCGATCTGCGTAATTTTTAATCATGCACTGCTGCCGGTTGCATGCAGACAGCGATTATTTTATTCATCCTTGTGCTGCCGTTGCGCAATTCGCGGGCAACGGCCAAAGTTCAGGTGAATTACAATGTCTTCGTCGGTTGTTGCAGGAACCGTTCCTTCCGGATCGGGGTCGTGGTTTTCGCATTTTAAGGCTACGCTTGCGCTCGGAATTCCGCTCATCGGTGCGCAGCTCGCACAGCTTGGCATCCATACAACGGATATGGTCATCGTCGGCCAGCTTGGTGCCGAGAAGCTGGCGGCCATGGTGTTGGCCGGGCAGTTCTTCTTCGTCGTCTTCATTTTCGGCTCCGGCTTTTCCGTCGCCGTCGTGCCGATGGTGGCGCAGGCTTACGGGCAGGGCGATGCAACGTCCGCGCGCCGATCGCTGCGCATGGGCATGTGGGTGGCGATCGCCTATTGGCTGCTGGCTCTCCCGATCTTCATGAATGCCGAGCGCATTTTGCTCGCGCTTGGGCAAAACCCTGATGTGGCCGCATTGACAGGTCATTATCTTGCCATCGCCAAATTCGGCCTGCTACCGGCGTTGCTGTTTTATGTGCTCCGCGGGCTTGTCAGCGCTATCGGCCGAGCTGGCGTCATTCTTTATGTAACCATCATCATGCTCGTCATGAATGGTATATTGGCTTACGCGCTCGTGTTCGGCCATTTCGGCCTGCCGGCCATGGGCATGAATGGCGCGGCCGTCGTTGCCGTCATCGTCAACGCTTTCAGCTTCATCTTCATCGTCGCTTATGTGCAGACGCGTGAGGAAACGAAGAAATACGAGCTCTTCGTTCGCTTCTGGAGACCGGACTGGCATGCGCTTTTCGAAGTGCTGCGCCTTGGTTTGCCGATCAGCATCACCATTCTTGCCGAAGTGACGCTGTTTGCCGCGGCCTCCATTTTGATGGGGCAGATCGGCACCGTGCAGCTTGCGGCGCACGGCATTGCCCTGCAGCTCGCCTCCATCGCCTTCATGATCCCGCTCGGTCTTTCCCAGGCGGCAACGGTTCGTGTAGGCGTGGCGCGGGGGCAGGGGGATTTCAAGAACCTCATCCGCGCCTCGATCATGATTTACGCCATTGCCTGCGGCATCGCCATTTGCGGCGGCATCCTGTTTGCGGCCGTGCCGGAATTCCTGGCGAAATGGTTCCTGGATGCGAAATTGCCCGAGGCGACGGAAGTGCTTGCCTATGCCAGCAGCCTCGTGGTGATTGCCGGTATCTTCCAGCTGGTGGATGGCATTCAGGCGGTCACCGCAGGCCTGCTGCGCGGACTGAAGGACGCCCGCATACCGGCGATGCTGGCGCTGATCTCCTATTGGCCGATCGGCCTGGCGCTTGCCTGGACCATGGCTTTTCCGCTCGGTTTCGGCGGGCGCGGTGTCTGGTTCGGCTTTGTGATCGGTCTTTCGACAGCCGCCGTTCTTCTCACCATCCGCTTCGTGTTGCTTGTGAAGCGTGAAATGAAAACGGCCCGCTGAGAAGCGGGCCGTATGTAACTTCCGGATTGGAAAAGTATCAGCGCTCGGCGAGCGCTGCCTCGCCCTTCTTTTCACGAAGCAGGTTGACGAAGCGGCGGAAGAGATAGTGGCTGTCCTGCGGGCCTGGCGATGCTTCCGGGTGGTGCTGGACGGAGAAGACCGGCTTGCCGGTGATGCGCAGGCCGCAATTTGTGCCATCGAACAGCGAGATGTGGGTCTCTTCGACGCCTTCTGGCAGCGACTTGGTATCCACTGCAAAGCCGTGGTTCATCGAAACGATTTCAACCTTGCCGGTCGTGAAGTCCTTGACCGGATGGTTCGCGCCATGGTGGCCCTGATGCATCTTTTCGGTCTTGGCGCCGACGGCAAGGCCGAGCATCTGGTGGCCGAGGCAAATGCCGAAGATCGGCAGGTCAGTCTTGATGAGGTTCTGGATGACCGGCACGGCATATTCGCCTGTCGCTGCCGGGTCTCCCGGGCCGTTGGACAGGAACACGCCATCCGGCTTCAGCGCCACAATGTCTTCGGCCGAGGTCTGTGCCGGAACGACCGTGACCTTGCAATCCAGACCGGCAAAGAGGCGCAGGATATTGCGCTTGACGCCGAAATCGACGCAGACGACGTGGTACTTGGCGTCGGCTTCGCCGAGCGTACCATAACCCTTGTTCCACACCCACGGCGTTTCAGCCCAGGTGGAGGACTGGCCGGAGGTGGCTTCGATGGCGAGATCGAGGCCGACCAGGCCGCTCCACGCCTTGGCTTCCGCCTTCAGCGCCTCGATGTCGAAGACGCCGTTCGGATCATGGGCGATGACGGCGTTCGGCGCACCGTTTTCGCGGATCCATGCGGTGAGCGCGCGGGTGTCGATGCCGCAGAGGCCGATGACGCCGCGGGCCTTCAGCCAGGCATCCAGATGCTTGACGGCGCGGAAATTCGAAGGGTCGGTGATGTCGGCCTTGAAGATGACGCCGACAGCGCCGCAGCGGGCAGCGGGCGTCAGGTCTTCGATGTCTTCTTCATTGGTGCCGACGTTGCCGATATGCGGGAAGGTGAAGGTGACGATCTGGCCGAGATAGGAAGGGTCGGTGAGGATTTCCTCGTAACCCGTCAGCGCCGTGTTGAAGCAGACTTCAGCCTGAACCTTGCCGGTTGCGCCGATGCCCGTTCCTTCAATCACCGTGCCATCGGCAAGAACAAGCATTGCGGTCGGTTTGCGGGTAGTCCAGGGCGCTGTTTCGGTCATCTCGTTCCGTTTCTGCCGCTTCGCACCCCGCCTCTTGAAAGGCAGGGGGTAAGGGGCCATTTTTGTCGCAGGCTTCGTGACATAAAGGGGCGCGCGATAAAGCTCGCGTTCCGACCCTTCGTTAAAATCTCGTGCAGGTGCCGGAAAATAACGAAAGCAGCCCAAGCGGTCAACCGCAGGGCCAAGATTTACGCGGAATTAAACCACCGTATTTTCAAGGTCTTATGCATTTGATTTGCTTGAGCGTGTCTGCTCGTTTATGTCGTTTCGCAAAATGAGGTGGAAAGTTTCCGTATCAAGACGCTGCGGAAAGCGCTTTCCCAAGGAGAAGAAAAATGATGCGCGACACGTTCGCAAACGCTTTGAAGGACGCATTGAAGGGTCGTGATGCACGCCGCACCTCGACCGTGCGTCTCATCCAGACGGCCATCAAGGATCGCGATATCGCCAATCGCGGCGTGGGCAAGGACCCCGTCAGCGACGAAGATATCATGCAGATTCTGACCAAGATGGTGAAGCAGCGGGAAGAATCCGCCAATATCTATGAGGGTGCCGGCCGTCCCGAGCTTGCCGCTCAGGAGCGCGAGGAAATCGTCATCATCAAGGAATTCATGCCGGAGGAAATCCCGGCCGAGAAGGTGCGCGAACTCTGCCAGGCGGTCATCACCGAGACCGGCGCCGCCGGCCTGCGCGACATGGGAAAGTGCATGAACACGCTGAAGGAGCGTTATCCCGGCCAGATCGATTTCGCGAAGGCTTCCGGCGTCGTCAAGGATTTGCTGAAGTAGGCTTGCCACTTCTGAAAAAAGTAAAGGCAGGGTAGCCGTGGCTACCCTGCCATTTTTCTGCCGACGAAAATGCATTTCGGCGGATCAAAATGCTCTCCCGCGCTGGCTTTTTCGGGGGGGGACGTGCCCGCGGGGCGTCGACAGATTTATGGGAATGTTCAATCACTGCCTTTGACTGCGCCTTGTTTTTACATCGCCGCAACTGAACGCTCAAATTACAAAAACATAATTTTTGGTGATGTTGCGCTGCCATAAATTTGCCGGAAGCTGGCGCAATGGCGGCTTGCCGTCGTCAACCCGGCCGTTTTTTGCTCATGTACATAGTGGCGCAGGACGGCATTCATGCGGGCCTGAATTCTTCTGTATATACTCCAATGTCAATGCCGCCTGTGAATAGTGGGTATTGTTTATCTCTCCATTTTGTATTGCGGCTCTTATGCGCTTATATGAAAGACTGGCCTCGAACAGGTAACCCATGCGCTTTTCCAATTCTTTCCTTGATGAGATACGCGACCGCGTGAGCATCTCCGATGTGATCGGCCGACGTGTGTCCTGGGACAAGAAGAAGACCAACACGTCGCGCGGCGATTATTGGGCCTGCTGCCCGTTCCATGGCGAAAAAAGTCCGAGCTTTCATTGTGAGGACCGCAAGGGGCGGTATCATTGCTTTGGTTGCGGCGTTTCCGGCGATCATTTCCGCTTTCTGACCGAGCTTGAGGGCTTAAGTTTTCCGGAAGCCGTCCAGCAGATTGCCGATATGGCCGGCATTTCCATGCCGCAGCCCGATCTGCAGGCGGAAAAGCGGGAACGCGAGCGGACGACGCTGCAGGACGTCATGGAAATGGCGACGCTGTTCTTTCAGGATCAGCTACAGACGGCGCTCGGTGCTCGGGCGCGGGCTTATCTGCGCGATCGCGGGTTGACCGGGCGCACCATCGAGACTTTCCGGCTGGGTTATGCGCCCGATAGCCGCAATGCACTGAAGGAGCACCTGGCAAGCAAGGGTGTGTCTAAGGAGCAGATGGAAGCCTGCGGACTGGTGGTGCATGAGAATGTGCCGGTCTCCTATGACCGCTTCCGCGACCGGATCATGTTCCCGATCCTGTCGTCGCGGGAAAAGGTGATCGCTTTCGGCGGGCGCGCCATGGCGGCGGATGCGGTGGCGAAATATCTGAACTCCAACGAGACCGAGCTCTTTCACAAGGGCAATGTTCTCTATAATTTTGCCCGCGCACGGCGCGCCTCGCAGGCTGCAGGCGGTTCGGTTATCGCTGTCGAAGGTTATATGGATGTCATCGCGCTCTATCAGGCGGGTGTGGAAAACGCGGTCGCGCCGCTCGGCACGGCGCTGACAGAAAGCCAGCTCGATCTTCTCTGGAAAATGTCGCCGCAGCCGATCCTCTGCTTCGATGGCGATGGCGCGGGCATTCGTGCCGCCAACCGTGCGGCCGATCTCGCTTTGCCGCATATCAAGCCGGATCGTTCCGTCAGCTTCGCGCTTCTACCCGATGGCAAGGATCCGGACGATCTCGTGCGGCTGGAGGGGCGCGGGCCTTTCGACCGGGTGCTGTCTGAAGCCAAGCCGCTGGCCGCGATGATCTGGAGCCGTGAGACCTCCGGCGTCACTTTCGATACGCCGGAAAAGCGCGCCCAGCTCGAAAGCCGACTGCGGCAGATCGTGGCCGTGATCGGCGACGAGACCGTGCGCCGCTTTTACCAACAGGATATGCGCGAGAGGCTGAACGGCTTTTTCCAGCCGCGTTTTCAGCAGGGCGGAGCGCAGGGCGGCAATTTCCGTCGCAATGGCGCTCAGCCGGCGGGACGCGGTTTCCAGCGCAATGCGCCGGGGCGGGGTGGGGCGATGGCTGCACCGGCCAGCAGCATTTCAGACCGGCTGGCGCAATCGGGTCTCGTCAGGGGTTACCAGACCAAGCCTTCGCTCCGGGAAAGCGTTCTCGCCATCACCATCGTCAATCATCCCGAATTGCTGCTCGAGGAATATGACGAGATCGCCGCCATCGATTACGAGAACCGTGATCTGCAGCGCCTGTGGTCAACGGTGCTGACATATGCGGCGGAAAGTGCGGCGGATATTTCGCGAGCCGGGTTGATCGAGCGTGTGTCGCAACAGGGTTTCGAGGTGCTTCTGAAGGCCATGGATCAGCAGGTGCGCAATGCCCGCCTGTGGACGGCGACGGAGCAGGCGGCGATGGAGGATGCGCGCGAGGGATACGTGCAGGCTCTTTCCCTGCATAAGAGGACGAAATCCCTGCTCTGGCAGAAAAAGGAACTGGAGCGCGAAATCGCAGAAGCGACAGACGACGAGCGCGGCACACTTCTGGTGCGGGCGCTGGCCGAAGTTCAGCTTGAAATCGGTCGTATGGAAAATCAGGAGGCTATCATCGATGGTTTCGGGGTCATGTCCGGCCGGGTGAAGGGGCCGGCCTTCGGTCATGGCTGAAGCGGCGGGCCAAGAATTGAAAGGCGGGTGGGGTTGCCTTTTGCGGCAGGCGTCCTAAATAGGGGTTAGTCTGGTGATAACCCGCAAAATGCGGCTCTTTTTAAGAATTTCCTTGGCTGTCTCGCCCTTAAAGGCTTGACGGGGCGGGAAATAGCGGGAATCACCATTTCATGAATAGTAAAGTGGAATGAGCCTTGGCGGATAGAAATTGCATGAGCAAGCATTTCCGGGTGCACTGTCTTTGCATTCTGCCTGAGGCTGCCGTGGTTAATCGGCAATTAAAGATCACTCCGTTAGGTGTCTGACAGTGATTCGCGGCAAACGCTGGATGCTCAAGGGGCGAACGGCGATGCGGCGGAACAGGTGTTAGCGTCAGGGAAAGCGACGAGATAGATGGCAACCAAAGTCAAAGAAAACGAAGAAGCAGAAAACGAACGCGACGGTGCGACGGACGGCCCGCTTCTCGACCTTTCGGATGACGCGGTCAAGAAAATGATCAAGGCCGCCAAGAAGCGCGGCTATGTAACGATGGACGAGTTGAATTCCGTCCTGCCGTCCGAAGAGGTGACCTCCGAGCAGATCGAGGACACGATGGCGATGCTGTCCGACATGGGCATCAACGTCATCGAGGACGAGGACGCCGAGGAAGCAGCCGGCGGTGATGACGACGGCGATTCCGATGGTGAGGAATCCGAGGGCGGTGAACTCGCTCCTTCCGGCGGCACCGCGCTTGCGACCGCCAAGAAGAAAGAACCGACCGATCGTACTGACGACCCGGTGCGCATGTATCTGCGTGAGATGGGTTCCGTCGAGCTTCTGTCGCGCGAAGGCGAAATCGCCATTGCCAAGCGCATCGAGGCCGGCCGTGAAACGATGATTTCCGGCCTGTGCGAAAGCCCGCTGACGTTTCAGGCGCTGATCATCTGGCGCGACGAACTCAACGAAGGCACGACGCTGCTGCGTGAGATCATCGATCTCGAGACCACCTATTCCGGTCCGGAAGCCAAGGCGGCTCCCCAGTTCCAGAGCCCGGAAAAGATCGAGGCCGACCGCAAGGCCGCCGAAGAGAAGGAAAAGACCCGCAAGCTGCGTGCACCTTCCGGTGACGATGACGTGACGGATGTGGGTGGTGACGGCCTGCCGCCGGAAGAGGAAGAAGAGGACGACGACGAGTCCAATCTTTCGCTTGCCGCGATGGAAGCCGAACTGCGCCCGCAGGTCATGGAAACGCTCGATACCATTGCTGACACCTACAAGAAGCTGCGCAAGCTTCAGGACCAGCAGGTTGAAGCGCGCCTTGCCTGCACGGGCACGCTGTCTTCCGGTCAGGAGCGTCGTTACAAGGAACTGAAGGATCAGCTGATCACGGCCGTCAAGTCGCTGTCGCTGAACCAGAACCGTATCGACAGCCTTGTCGAGCAGCTCTACGATATTTCCAAGCGTCTGATGCAGAACGAAGGCCGGCTGCTGCGCCTTGCCGAATCCTATGGTGTCAAACGCGACAGCTTCCTTGAGCAGTATCACGGTGCGGAACTCGATCCGAACTGGATGAAGTCGATTGCCAATCTGGCCGCTCGCGGCTGGAAGGAATTCGCGCGCGAGGAAAGCAACACGATCCGGGAAATTCGTCAGGAAATCCAGAACCTCTCCACGGAAACCGGCATTTCCATTGCTGAATTCCGCCGCATCGTTTCGATGGTGCAGAAGGGCGAGCGCGAAGCGCGGATCGCCAAGAAGGAGATGGTCGAGGCCAACCTGCGTCTCGTGATCTCGATTGCGAAGAAATACACCAACCGTGGTCTGCAGTTCCTCGATCTCATTCAGGAAGGCAATATCGGCCTGATGAAGGCGGTGGACAAGTTCGAATATCGCCGTGGTTACAAGTTCTCGACCTATGCCACATGGTGGATCAGGCAGGCGATCACCCGTTCGATCGCCGACCAGGCCCGCACGATCCGTATTCCGGTGCACATGATCGAGACGATCAACAAGATCGTTCGCACCTCGCGCCAGATGCTGCACGAGATTGGCCGCGAGCCGACCCCGGAAGAGCTGGCCGAGAAGCTCGCCATGCCGCTTGAAAAGGTGCGCAAGGTCCTGAAGATCGCCAAGGAGCCGATCTCGCTCGAGACCCCCGTAGGTGACGAAGAGGATTCGCATCTGGGTGACTTCATCGAGGACAAGAATGCGCTGCTGCCGATCGACGCCGCCATTCAGGCGAACCTGCGCGAGACGACCACCCGCGTTCTCGCCTCGCTGACGCCGCGTGAAGAACGTGTTCTGCGCATGCGTTTCGGCATCGGCATGAACACCGACCACACGCTCGAAGAGGTGGGCCAGCAGTTCTCGGTTACCCGCGAACGTATCCGCCAGATCGAGGCGAAGGCGCTGCGCAAGCTGAAGCATCCGAGCCGCTCTAGAAAGCTTCGCAGCTTCCTCGACAGCTAAGGTTTTTGCTTTCTTTAAAATTGAACCCGGCCAGTCACCTCTGGCCGGGTTTTTTGTTTCGTGCACTGGCGAACTCTGCGACAAGCCCTATGTGTGAAAAATAACGCTTTCCGCTTTGCCGGAAATGCTCGGTTTCGATTTGGTTCGATTGATGCAACAGGTTTCGGCAGGCAGGTGGAAAGGGAAGGGATGGGCAGTGCCCATCTCCGTGCTGCTGCATCTGGCCGTTGTCGCACTGTTCTTTTTTGAATTGCCGGAGCGGATAGCCGAGCCGCAGGAGCCGGAGAGCGTCAGCGTCGAACTCGTGCCGCCGCCCGAGGAAAAAAAGACGGAAGAGGCTCCGCCGCCGGGTGAAGAGAAGGCGAAAGAGGAAAAGCCACAACCTCCGCCGCCACCTCCCGCTCCGCCGGCTGAAGAAGCAAAACCGACGCCGCAACCGCAGGCGACGCTACCGTCCATTGCCATGCGGCCGGAAGAGGCTCAGGCAGACCCTGAGGATAAGCCGGGCAAGATGGAGGAAGCGGAAAAGACGCAGCCACCAGCGGAACCAGCGAGCCAGCCGGAGAAAACTGTCGAGGAAAAGCCCGCACCCGCCGCTGCCAACAGCGATCTCAAGGCTTCCGCCGAGCAGGGGGAGATCGCCGTTTCGCCGGTCAAGGAAGAAATGCCACCGGAGCAGCCGCCGGTGCCGCAGGCTAAACCGGCTGAGGAGAAGCCTTCCGAGGTCACGGAAAAGAAGGCCGAAAAACTTCCGGCGGCTAAGAGTTTGCTGTCATCAGCTCTACTGACACCGGCACAGAGACGGCAGATGTTCGGCGATTTACCCCCACGTCGTCGTATCGTGCAACTTTGCCAAGCGGAGGCATTGGCTCAAATAAGGGAAGTTTATGCTGATACCCGTGGCATGTACGGCTTTTCTGATACGGGAGGACGCATATCTGGCAATGTACTTGACGCTACTGGCGGCGCATTCAACGTCGGTGACACCTGGCGCGATGTGACGTTTCAATGCGAGGTGGATGTCGAAAACTACGCAGTGACCGCCTTCAGAATTAAGATGGGGGATGTTATTACGCCGGCTGAAGCAACGAAACGGGGTTTCACGGGGCGGTAGCAGGTCGTTCGCCGGCACGCCCCGGACCTCATCAAGTCAGTCGTATTTTCTCGTTTTGATATTCTTTCAATCTTGCGTTTGCGATGACGATTATGTGTCGCATGATTGCACCAAGAGCTGTTAGCTTTGACTTTCCGGCATGGAGTAATCGCCTATACGTCGCAGCAAGGTGGCTCTTGCTGTGGCTTGCAGCCATAGCTGCGGTAAAGAGCAGCGGTCGTAACTGCCGTCGTCCGCCCGTGGTAAAGCGACGGCCTTTGTGCGCGCCGCTGTCCCGGGGGTGAGGGGCGCATCCGGCGAGGCTTGCTGCCTGCTTGCGATCGATGTGTCCGAGTTCCGGCATGAGCGCCAACAGCATCGGCGCGATCACCTTGCCAATGCCCGGAACGGTTTGCAGGATGGCCTTGCGATCTTTCAGGCGTTTATCGAGGCTGATGATCGTTTCGATCTGTTTGTCGATGGCCTCGATACGGCGCTTGATTTCGGCAATATGGCCGGCAATCTCGCGAGCGATCGGCTTATTGCGCGGCGCCTTCAACCGGTTTTCCTCTTGCACGCGCATGGACACGAGATCGGTGCGGCGCAAGACCAGCAGTTTGACCTTGGCTTCATGTGGAGGGCTTGGCCGCCAGCGTGGGAGGGATTGCGCCCGTGACAGACCATATTGTGCGATATGGCGTGCATCGATGGGGTCTGTCTTGGCATTTGCGCCGCAGGCGCGGATGAAGGCTTTGACCCTGACCGCGTCTGCGCGGTGGGCGGGGATGGCAAGGTCTTCAAGGACATCCAGCAGATCGTCCTCGTAGCCACCGGTGGCTTCGCAGATGGCGAGCATATCGCCACGTCCGGCATATGGCTTCAAGGCGGCCCTGAGCGCGACCTTGCTGTTTTCGACGGTGCCGATCTTTCCGGTACGGGTATCGAAGAATGTGATTGTTGCTTTGGAGACGTCAAATCCCAAAGCGAACTGGATTTGTGCGGTGTTCGGGTCCATGATGGGGCTCCATGCTTGGCATTGTCTGCGGGCGCGGTGAAAGCCGGCCCATTCAAGTCAACAAGCGATGCGAAGCTGGTGCGATTGCAGCCCAGGATGAGGCCGGTCGAGAAGACCCATTCCTGTTCGGGCGTACAACCGCATGGCCTCCGAGGTGGCCGCCTCGGAGGTCATCCAGCGTCCCGAACAATAAAGCACATTTTCGACAGACAATTCCTGTGCTTGTCACAGGAATCTAGCCGATGCGCGTCTGCGCAGCGGAGATAGTCCCTTCAGCCCAAAGACTTGGGCTGGCTAGATCTCTGTGACAAGCACAGAGATGAGGGAGGCATATCGGAAAAATCGGCCGCCTGCCGACACACCAGCCCGACAACTTCGTGCCATACGCGATGCGTCCCGTTTCCTAGCGCTCAAACCCGCTCCGTATCCCCCACCAAAACCCCAATCCCGGCCATCAACGCATCCTCATCATAAGGCTTGCGGATGACTGGCACAGTGCCAAATTCATCCGGCACCATGCTGCCATCGGCGTAACCTGTGGCGAACATGAACGGAATGCCGCGGCGGTGAAGCTCGCGGGCGACGGGAATGGAGGTGTCCGAGCCGAGATTAATGTCGAGAATAGCCACGTCAGGCACATAGGTCTTCAATTTTTCAATGGCCATCGCCGACGAGGTTGCGGTTTCGATCGCCTTGATGCCGTTGTCTTCCAGCATATTCTCGACATCCATGGCGATGAGCATCTGGTCTTCGACGAGTAAGACTTTCAATGGCTCCTCCCGGTTATAGCGTCTGGGCTGCGGCGCAATTTCGAGTTCGGTTCGCGTGTCGGTACTTGCCGTGGCCGATGAGACGTGACGGGAAGGCAGGAAAATTTCCGCCTCCAGCCCATCGGGCAGATAGCGCAACGTGCTGCGCCCGCCGAGATCATAAGGAATGCTGCGGCTGATGAGCGCCGTGCCGAAACCGGCGCGCGAGGGCGGCGGCAGTGTGGTGGGCAGGATTTCGCGCCATTCGATTTCGCAATCGCGGTTTTCATTGATCTGCCAGCGCACATGCAATTGCCCGCCATTTTGCGAAAGCGCGCCGTATTTGGCGGCATTCGTCGCCAGTTCGTGCAGAACCAGCGCCATCACCGAGAAAGCGCGGGAATCGAGTGTGATCTGGGGTCCTTCAAGCTTTACCGTCGTTTCCGGCGAGCGATGGGGCGAGAGTTCGGCATCCAGCAGGTCGCGTAGCGCGCCACCGCCTTCACCACGAATGATCTGGTCATGGGCAAAGGACAATGCCTGAATGCGGCCCTTCAGGGCGGTCACATATTCCTGCAAGGTCTTGCCCTCCTGCGAGGGATTGCCGACCAGCGATTTGATGATGGCGAGAACATTCTTGACGCGGTGGTTGAGCTCCTCGTTCAGCATGCGCTGCCGCACTTCAGCGCGTTCCCTCTCGCCCGCCATCAGCTCGCTGTGATGGAATGCGACCTCGACCAGCGCAATTCTCGCCGCTTCCGCGATCTCCCGGTCGGCTTCCGACCAGGGCTGCGCCTGCAGACGCACCGTCTCTTTCCAGATCGCAAAGCTCTTGCGCGGGGTAAGGCGGTCGCCCATCGGGCCGGTCTCATAGGATTTTTCCGGATTGCCGGCCCAGTTCAGATTTTGCACGATCTCCTTGCGGAAAAACAGCAGATAGTCGTTTTTCACCTGCGACAGCGGAATGGCGAGCATTCCAGCTGCCGTGCCGGCATAGATTTCCGCCTCCGGTATGGCCTGCGATAGCGCATGCGTCGCCCAGACCTTGCCTTCCGAAGCCGAAGCGACAAAACGCGCCAGCCTTGGAATGGCATCATGCGGCGGCGTTGCGCCATGGCCGTGCCAGTTGTTTCCCACCCACAGGCCGACGCCATCGCAGGGCATCAGATCGGCAAAATCCTGAAAGCTGTCGACCAGCAGTTCTTCGATGTTGGCGTGATGGGCGGCAAGCTGAAGGAAGCGGTCAAGAGCGGCATGGGCATGGTTGACGGTATCGAGCCTGCGCTTCTGCTTTAGAACCTGCAAATGCATGGAGAAAAACTCTCCGAACATTTCAGCGGCGATCCGGACTGGCATCGTCAGCACGCGCGGGGAATAATGATGGCAGGCGATCAGGCCCCATAGCGCACCGTCGACAATCACTGAAATCGACATGGAGGCCGCAACACCCATATTGCGAAGATATTCGCAATGGATGGGCGAGACGCTGCGCAGATGCGCGAAGGACATATCGAGCGGCTCGCCGGAGGCATCGACAACCGGCAGGACGGGAACACGGGCGCCGCTGGCATCGGAGATAATGCGCAGCGTGTTCTTGAGATAAAGCGCGCGGGCCTGCTGCGGAATGTCGCTGGCGGGAAAATATTGCCCGAGAAAGCTTTCCAGCTCCGGCTGCTTTGCTTCCGACACGACCTTGCCGGCGCCGTCCTCCTCGAAACGGTAGATCATCACCCGGTCATAGCCGAGCGTCGCCTTTATCAGCCGCGTTGTTCTGGAGATCAGGCTTTCGACGCTGTCCGCCTCGCGGATGCGGTCCACCATCTTGCGCGCGGTGCCGAGCGGCTGCGTCTCGTTGCGGGAGGGTTCGAATTCGATGATCGTGGTGGATTTGTAGCGGTGGAGCGAAATATCGAAGCCGCGACCGTCGCTCATTTCCACGGCGGGCAGCATGGCGGGACGCGTGGTTCTGCCGGTGACGGTGAGCGCATTGCGGAGATCGTGGACGAGTTTTTTGCCGAGCACCTCCTCAGCGGTTCTGCCATTGATATCACCTTCGACGCCCAGCATTTCGCGGTAGTTTTCAGAATGCCGCAGCACCATGCGCATGGCGTTGTCGCAGGCGATAAGGCAGCCATGCGGTTGAATATAGCCTGGGATGTGGATGGGTTCGCGGTCGCAATTGGTCAGATCGACATGATAATCACTGGGCGCCATGAATCAGTCTTTCGCACCCTGTGTTTGTCTTGGACGGGGAACATGGTGTTCGTAGAGAAAAGGGTAAGCCTGGATAATTCATTCTGACAGTGCCAACCCTTCCCCGTTTTTTGCAACTGTGACACCGGTCTTCCGTTCTGCTTTATGGGCCGTCGTCACGCTATTGTCGTATCCCTTAGGTCATCGGATACAAATTGACATGCTGAAACGTTGGCATTGCCGATTTTGTTCCAGCTCAGTGAAGGAAAAAATGTGCCGCAGAGAAAAATCATCGTCGCCACCCGGGGGCAGGGTCTTTATGAATTCACATCCGAGGCCAAGGCGTTTGTCAGCCACGCCGGCGTGGAAGAAGGCTTGCTGACGATCTTCGTCCGGCATACATCCTGCTCGCTGCTTATTCAGGAAAATGCCGATCCCGATGTGCGGCGCGATCTCACGGCGTTTTTCTCCCGCCTCGTCCCGCCTTCCGACGATCCGTCCATGCGCTGGATCATCCATACGCTCGAAGGCCCCGACGATATGCCCGCCCATATCAAATCAGCGCTCACCATGGTTTCCATCGGCGTACCGATGAGCGACGGCAGGCTCGTGCTCGGCACCTGGCAGGGTCTTTATCTTTTCGAACACCGCGATGAGCCGCAGCGGCGCGAAATCGTGCTGCATATCTCGCCGTGATATCCGGATCAGGATCGAGGCGTTCCGCGTTAACCTCCCTGAACGCCTGCTGAACATTCGGTTCTGCTGATATTCAGGCGGGCGGGTATAGGGTCTCGTCAATCGCCGGGGGATGTTCCCCTGTCGGCAAAGCAACAAACGGAGTGAGTTCATGTTCAGCACCTTCGCAAAAGCCGGCCTGGCTGCCCTCATCGCCCTCGGTGGAATTTCCTTTACTGCGCCAGCGGCTTCCGCAGGCTCGGACGTTCAGTTCAGGGTTCAGGTTCAGGATGGTTATGGTCATCGCCCCGGCTGGGGTCGTCCGGATCGCCCGCGCCGTGGCTGCTCGCCCTGGCTTGCGGAAGAAAAGGCAGGCCGCATGGGTCTTCGCCGCGCCCGCGTGGTTGATGTCTCGCCGCGCCGTGTCGTGGTGGCAGGCTTTGACCGTCGCGGCCGTGATCGCATCGTTTTCGCCAATGAGCGCGGTTGCCCGGTGATCCGTCGCTAACAGCTGTCCAGCTCTATCGATCTGCTGATATCCCCGTCCGGCGGAACGATTAAAAATGCCCCTCGCTTGTCCGGAAAGGCAGGCGAGGGGCATTTCGTTTTCTATCATGCCAATGGCTGAATTCAGGATGGGGGAGAGCGGCACAGGAGTGCCGCCCGCCGCCGATCTTACTGCTCAAGAGCGAAGGTGACGTTGACCACCACGCTGTAGCTGTTCTCACCCGAAGCGATCGGCACGCTGTCGGCTTCCTTCATCATCGACGCACGCATCATGCCCGCCGGTACCGGCATCGGGCGCTGCGAGTTTTCGCTGATCTGAATGACACGGCCAAGCTTCACGCCCGCTGCTTCCGTCAGCGTCTTCGCCTTGGCGAGAGCATCGGCGACGGCCTGCTTGCGGGCCTCGGTCACAGTCGCTTCCGGCTTGTCATTGGTGAAGGTGATGTCGCCGCCCTGATTGATGCCGAGCTTGACGGACGTATCGAGGATCGTGCCGAGCTTCTTCAGGTCGCGCACCCGCACGGTCAGGCCGTTGGACACCTGATAGCCGGTGATCTCGGGCGCGACATAAACACCATCCTTGGGTTCATAGTGCTTGTAGAGCGGCTGCACCGAAAAATTGCTGGTCTGCAGATCGCGGTCCTCGATGGCGGCCTCTTTCAACGCCTTCATAACATCGGCAAGCGCCTTGGAGTTTTCGGTCAGCGCCGCAGCCGCAGTCTCCGCCTGCTTGACGACGCTGAAGGACAGGATCGCCATGTCGGGGGCAATGGCCGACTGGCCTTCACCGGAAACACTTATGGTGGCTTCGCGCGGGGAAGCTTCCTGCGCAGACACCTGGGCGGCGAGCGGCATCATGGCGGCTGCGGTCATTGCGGTGAGTGCGAAAAGGCGGGCCGTTTTTGTCTTCATGGTGTTTCCTCGTTGATTGAGTCCCTTTGAAGGGTATTGCCTTAGATTGTGTAGCTAATACGGCGGCGCTGCTTTGCGAAAGCATCATTGGCTTGTCGGGCTCAAAAAATTACGTTAGAGCGTGACCCACCGGATTCGAGCCATTGCGAAACCGGTGCTTCGGACTGGTTTTTCCGAAAGGGGCCTGTAGCTCAATGGTTAGAGCCGGCGGCTCATAACCGCTTGGTTGGGGGTTCGAGTCCCTCCGGGCCCACCATTTTCTTTCAAGACCAATTGCTTGGGATGTTTCGCGACTTTCGAGCGCGCGCTTCTGTCACGTCTGAGGCGTGATCTCTGCTATGCAGGTGGCAAATTCCGGAAGTGGAATGAATGCATCTAAGTCGATCCGGTATGCCGATGGGGCAAGCCGGATCGAGAAAAGCTTCAATGTCAGTTACAAACCCGCATACTTTCCGTATGCCAGCCGCCATCATAGGAATTGGGCACGCGCCGGTCTTCGAACCAGCAGCGGGGGCGGGGCGGCGGTGGCGGCTCGTAGTAGCGCGGACCGTTGTTGCTGTTGGCGATGGCGCCGCCGATCAGGCCGCCGATGACGCCTGCGGCGAGGCCGCCGGCAATCGCTGCGCCGTCATTGTGGCGGCGGTGTTCGCGGTAGGGCGGCGGGGGGGGACCGCCGCGGTCGTAACCCCGGTCATAGCGCGGGCGATAGGGATAGTCCTGCGCGGCAGCGGTGCCATAGGATGCAAAAATGCTGCCGGTGGCGACCAGCGCGGCAACAGTGGAAAGAATTATCTTTTTCATCGGGGCTACTCCATAAGCCTGCCTGCGGAGATAGAGGCTCATTATGCCCGGATGATGGCACGGCACGCGTGAACGGCCTGTGAACATTTCATTTCTGCACGGTTCATATTTCCCTGAACCCAGGCGACGGAGATCGCGACCGATGCAGGCTTTCAGCAATAAAAAGCCCGGTGGATGGCCGGGCTTTTTTGTCGAAACCGATCGCGGTCAGAACTTCACGCCGAGACCGACTTTCACGGTGTGCTGGTCGACATCGGTGTTGATACCGAAGATGTCCTTGTCGCTATAGTCGTTATACCGATATTCCAGCCTGCCGAACACATTGTCTGTGAAGGCATAGTCCAGACCCGCGCCGACGGTATAGCCGTTGAACGTGGTGCTGTCCTTACCGGCGCCGGGCGTTTCGATGAAGCCGCGTGTCGCGGTCCAGCCCGCGGTGGCATAGAGCAGGGCATGGTCGAAGGCATAACCGACGCGGCCGCGAACGGAACCCTGCCAGTCGGTGCCGATCTTGACGCCAGCATAGTCATTGTCGTTCCAGTTATAATCGACATCGCCTTCGATGCCGAGGACCATATTATTGTCGAACTGGTAGTTGTAACCCACGAAGGCGCCGAGAATGCCGCCGTCGAAATTATCCGAGGCGACCGGGCCGCCCGCCGAAAAATCGCCATTCGCCCAGCCCGCGCCGCCTTGAATACCAAGATAGGGGCCAGACCAGGTAAAGACCGGCAGGGTTTCCTGTGCGACCGGAGGTGCGGGCGTTTCGTAGACGGCATCCGCGGCCATCGCGGTGCTGGCCGACAGGGCCAGGAGTGACGTTACGATCAGCGTTTTCATCGTTTTTCTCCCTGAGCTGACTGACATCCATAGCATAGATTAGCTGCTTTTAATATGGGCCGAGGTTCAGCGGTGCCAGGAGGCGCTCGTGTCCCCCGGCGTTGCTGGCCGTCCTGCCCTGGATCGCGGCTTTTTATCGCCCCGCCATGTTGTTCTGATGCGGCGAACGTCCTCAGCCGAGTTTGGTTCCCTTCACCGTTTGGACAAAGGTCCGGTACGGTGGACGGTCGATGTCACGCTTGGTTGTCTTGACAGCGGGGGGGGCGACCATAGAGTTGTGGTAGACGACGCTGTCGATTTGCGTTGGATTGCCGGCGGCATAAGCTGCGGTTGATACGACGCCGTCGCGACCTCCTGGTGAGGGAGATCGTTGCGGACGGGAAGGGCATGGGAGGGTGAGATCACATGAGGCTTTATTTTAGCGGAGGAGGGGCGACGTGATTGTCGGAGCCGTTCTCAGCGCCATTCTTCTTCTCACCCTCATTGCGTTTCCGCGACATCTCAAATCCGTTGTCATCTGCCTGCTGCTGATCTGGACGGCCACAGCCGCCTTTGTGATTTATGACTGGCGGCGCGGCAACCAGCGGCTCGACCATATCGTCGCGAGCGCGGCATTCGATTCGGTCTGCCCGGATGCGGCATTGCCGATCCGTGTCAGCTTCCGCAATGACAATGACGTCGCGGTGCAACGGCTCACCTATACGCTTGAAGGGTTCGAACCGGCCTTCCGCGCCTCCGTTTCCTTCGATCCCTATCAGGTTAGCGAAAGGCGCATCGAGGCCGGGGAGACTTTTTCGGCCTGCCGGGCGTTTCGTATGCGCAACAATGAAAGCGTAGAACCGCAAAGCCTGGAGTGGCGCGTTACCGTCATTTCCGCAGAATTCGAATGAGCGGCTCAGGCGGCTGCGGTTATCACGGCATTTTGAAAATTGTCTCGCCGGATGAGCGAAGGCGGAAAATCCGGGCATCACGGCAGATTCGGGCGGACAGGCGAATTCTCCTCCTCCGCACCGAAACCGGCTGGAACAGCCGCTGACTTGTTTTCGTCCACTTGCGATGCCATCTCCCCTCCGTTCGATGAATATCGCGGGTTGATGGTTTGCGTATTGTTCTGAAGTTTCTGAAAATAACCGCCATTGGCCTTGTCGCCCTGCCGGTTCTGACGGGCGCACATATCGGCATCGGCCAGCTCACCGGAAATTTTCACGAAGTCATTCCCGGAGAGCTTTACCGTTCGGCCCAGCCGAGCGGCAAGGACATCGCTGCCTATGCCAAGGCTTATGGCATCAAGACGATCATCAACCTGCGCGATGAAAAGCGTGAGGGTTGGTACGAGGCCGAAAGCCTTGCGGCGAAAAACAACGGTATCCGGCTTGTCGATTATCCGCTGAGTTCAAGCGAAAAAGTCTCGGTGGAGGATTCGGAAACGCTGGCGGCGGTGCTGCGCAATGCGGAAAAGCCCGTTCTCATCCATTGTGAGCATGGCGCGAACCGTACCGGGCTTGCCTCTGCCATTTACGTGGCGGCCGTCGCCGGCAAGAGCGAGGCGACCGCCGAGTTTCAGCTTTCACCCTATTACGGGCATGTGCCGATCCCCGGTGTCGGTCGCTATGAAATGTATCAGTCGTGGGATGATTTCGAGGAAACCATCGGGTTTTGAAATTGTTCAGGGGCTTTTGATATCCCAAAAGAGCTTTGTAGCCGACACCTCTGTTCCACACTCGACGTCATCCTCGGCCTTGTGCCGAGGATCTATTCACGTCTCGCCAAGTCGGTAGGTTGCAGATGCTCGGGACAAGCCCGAGCATGACGGAGAGTGGTTCTAGACCTCCGTCGCTATCCGCCTACAACCAAGTTCTCAATAATCCCCGCCGCTTTCCCTGATCACCTTCGTCAGGCTTCCCGTCGCCGGGAAAAGCGGGATGAGGCAGGCTTGGAGCGCGTGGTAGATATCGCCCTTGCCGGGGAACAGCGTGTGGGCGGGAACCAGATCTTCAGTCAGTTCCTCATGCCAGCCGCCATTCTCATGGTCGATGAAGTTGTTGGCGATCGTACTCCAGATGCGGCGGTAGCTGTCTTCATAGAAGTCGTCCGCCGGCAGGTTCTCGTTGAGGAAGTGGGCAGCGCCCGCCGCCTCGGACATGGGCCACCAGAGCTTGGCTCGTTTGTCGGGATTGTCGTTCCAGTCGAGCGTATAAAAGAAGCCGCCCTTTTCCCGGTCCCAGCCAAGCGCCATGGATTGCACGAACAGCGATTTTGCGGCCACCGGCATCCAGTCATGGCGGCGTTCTCCCAGCACCCATAATTGCAGGATGAGACGCGCCCATTCCAGCCAGTGGCCAGGGGTGGAGCCGGAGGGGCGGAACATTTCATTGCCGCGATACTCCTTGTCGAGCGTCCAGTTCTCGTCGAAATGCTCCGGCACGCGGAAATCCAGCTCGCCGGCGCGACGGCGGATGACGAGATCGGCGATGCGTTCGGCCTTGCTGAGATAGTTATTGTCGCCGGTCACCTCATAGGCGGCCATCAACGCTTCGGTCAGATGCATGTTGGAGTTCTGGCCGCGATAATTCTCGATGGGCGACCAGTCGCGATGGAATTCCTCGGCGATAGCGCCGTGCTTTTCTTCCCAGAAACGGGTTTCCAGCACTTCGGTAATATCGGCCAGCATCTGGTCGGCGAGCGGGTGGCCGACGGTCTTGGCGGAGGATGCGGCCAGAAGCACGAAGGCATGGCCGTAACCCTGCTTGGTGGCGTCCACTGGGCCGGCGTCATTCACCTGCCAGAAATAACCGCCATGCTCGCTGTCGCGATGGCTGTTCCAGAGATAGGTCATGCCGTGGTCGACGATATCACCGCAGCCCGGACGGCCAAGCAGATGGCCGATGGAGAAGCAATGCACCATGCGCGCAGAGGCATGGATGCCGCGCACGGGATCATTTGCCTGCAGCGGCGCGCCCTTGGCATCCAGATCGAAGAAACCGCCGGCGCGGTTGAGGGCGCGGTGCTGGAAGAAGTCGAAAAGTCCATCGGCCTGCTTCACCAGCCACTGGCGGTGCCAGGGCAGGGTGTTCCAGTTGCGGCTGTTGTGATCGTCCTCGGGCATTGCGTCCTCCATGCGTTTGCTGCTTCGGCTTATATCCTTGCCGTATAAACCTGTCATCTGTCAGCGATATTTCGTAACGTGACGCAACGACGCAAAGCCATGTCTGTCCCTTGAAGATATATTGACATAAACATATCTTTATGTGACTTGACGACTTGCGATCTTGCAAATCGAAATGAGGAGTGTGCCCGTGTTTGACGATCTGTTTGGCCCTGAAGGGGCAAAGCGCGACGGCGCGGAAATTTTCAAGGCGTTGCGCGAAGCTGCCAGCGAACGCATCCTCATTCTCGACGGCGCCATGGGCACGCAGATCCAGGGTCTGGGTTTTGACGAAGACCATTTTCGCGGCGACCGCTTTATCGGCTGCGCCTGTCACCAGAAGGGCAATAACGACCTTCTGATCCTGACCCAGCCGGACGCCATCGAGGACATCCATTATCGTTATGCCATGGCGGGTGCGGATATTCTCGAAACCAACACGTTTTCGTCGACGCGCATCGCGCAGGCCGATTACGAGATGGAAAATGCCGTCTACGATCTCAACCGCGAAGGTGCGGCGATCGTGCGACGTGCCGCCCTGCGCGCCGAGCGGGAAGATGGCCGTCGCCGTTTCGTGGCTGGCGCCATCGGCCCGACCAACCGCACGGCCTCGATTTCGCCTGACGTCAACAATCCCGGTTACCGCGCCGTCAGCTTTGACGACCTGCGTATCGCCTATGGCGAGCAGATCGATGGCCTGATCGACGGCGGCGCCGATATTATCCTGATCGAGACGATCTTCGATACGCTGAACGCCAAGGCGGCGATCTTTGCCTGCGAGGAGCGTTTCGAGGCCAAGGGCATCCGCCTGCCGGTCATGATCTCGGGCACCATCACCGACCTTTCCGGCCGCACGCTGTCTGGCCAGACGCCGTCTGCTTTCTGGAATTCGGTGCGCCACGCCAATCCCTTCACCATCGGTCTCAACTGCGCGCTGGGTGCTGACGCCATGCGTCCGCATTTGCAGGAACTGTCTGATGTGGCCGATACCTTCGTCTGCGCCTATCCGAATGCAGGCCTGCCGAATGAATTCGGCCAATATGACGAAACGCCTGAAATGATGGCGCGGCAGGTGCAGGGTTTTGCCCGCGACGGTCTCGTCAACATCGTCGGCGGTTGCTGTGGCTCGACGCCGGAGCACATCCGCGCGATTGCCGAAGCCGTCAAGGATTACAAGCCGCGCCCGATCCCCGAGCACAAGCCCTTCATGTCGCTTTCGGGCCTTGAGTCCTTCGTGCTCACCAAGGACATTCCCTTCGTCAATGTCGGCGAGCGCACCAACGTCACCGGCTCGGCCCGCTTCCGCAAGCTAATCACCGCCGGCGATTATACGGCAGCGCTGGCCGTCGCCCGCGACCAGGTGGAGAACGGCGCGCAGATCATCGACATCAACATGGATGAAGGCCTGATCGATTCCGAAAAGGCGATGGTGGAGTTTCTCAACCTCATCGCCGCCGAACCGGATATCGCCCGCGTGCCTATCATGATCGACAGCTCGAAATTCGAGATCATCGAGGCCGGCCTGAAATGCGTTCAGGGCAAGTCGATCGTTAACTCGATTTCGCTGAAAGAAGGCGAGGAGAAGTTTCTCCAGCAGGCGCGGCTCGTCCACAATTACGGTGCGGCGGTTGTCGTCATGGCCTTTGACGAGGTCGGGCAGGCGGATACCTATCAGCGCAAGGTGGAAATCTGCTCGCGCGCCTACAAGCTGCTGACCGAGAAGGCGGGCCTCTCGCCGGAAGACATCATCTTCGATCCGAACGTCTTTGCGGTGGCGACGGGTATCGAGGAGCACAATAATTACGGGGTCGATTTCATCGAGGCCACCAAGACCATCCGCGAAACCATGCCGCTCACGCATATTTCCGGCGGCGTCTCCAACCTGTCCTTCTCCTTCCGCGGCAATGAGCCGGTGCGTGAGGCGATGCATGCCGTATTCCTCTACCACGCCATTCAGGTCGGCATGGATATGGGCATCGTGAATGCCGGTCAGCTTGCGGTTTACGACAATATCGATGCCGAACTGCGCGAGGCCTGCGAGGATGTGGTGCTGAACCGCCGCGACGATGCGACGGAACGGCTGCTGGAGGTCGCGGAACGTTTCCGTGGCACAGGCGCCAAGGATACCAAGGTGCAGGACCTCTCCTGGCGTGAACTCCCCGTC
The DNA here is from genome assembly GCF_008274755.1 of Agrobacterium sp. B1(2019). Lineage (NCBI taxonomy): Bacteria > Pseudomonadati > Pseudomonadota > Alphaproteobacteria > Hyphomicrobiales > Rhizobiaceae > Agrobacterium > Agrobacterium sp. B1(2019). The sequence continues at coordinate 514,705 of NZ_VTPB01000001.1, forward strand.
GAAAAGCGGCTGGAACATGCGCTGGTCAACGGCATCACCGACTATATCGAGGCCGATACGGAAGAGGCACGTCAGAAGGCGGAGCGTCCGCTGCATGTCATCGAGGGGCCGCTGATGGCCGGCATGAATGTGGTCGGTGACCTGTTCGGTTCAGGCAAGATGTTCCTGCCGCAGGTGGTGAAATCCGCCCGCGTGATGAAGCAGGCGGTGGCCGTGCTGCTTCCTTATATGGAAGAGGAAAAACGCCTGAATGGTGGGGCCGAGCGCAGTGCCGCCGGCAAGGTGCTGATGGCGACCGTGAAGGGCGATGTGCACGATATCGGCAAGAATATCGTCGGCGTCGTTCTCGCCTGCAACAATTACGAGATCATCGATCTCGGCGTGATGGTGCCCACAACGAAAATCCTCGAAACGGCGATTGCCGAAAAGGTTGACGTGATCGGCCTTTCCGGCCTGATTACCCCGTCGCTGGACGAGATGGTGCATGTGGCCGCCGAAATGGAGCGGCAGGGTTTCGACATTCCGCTGCTGATCGGCGGCGCGACAACGAGCCGCGTGCATACGGCGGTGAAAATCCATCCGCGTTACGAGGCGGGTCAGGCGATCTATGTCACCGACGCCTCGCGTGCGGTGGGCGTCGTGTCGGCCCTTCTCTCCGCCGAGCAGAAGCCCGCCTATATCGACGGTATTCGCAGCGAATATGCCAAGGTGGCGGAGGCACACGCCCGCAATGAGCGCGAAAAGCAGCGCTTGCCGCTTTCCCGCGCCCGCGAGAATGCGCACAAGATTGACTGGTCGGCCTATAGCGCCGTCAAGCCGCAATTCTTCGGCACAAGGGTATTCGAAACCTATGACCTTGAAGAGCTTTCCCGTTACATCGACTGGACGCCCTTTTTCCAGACCTGGGAATTGAAGGGTCGTTTCCCCGCCATTCTCGATGACGAAAAGCAGGGCGAGGCGGCGCGGCAGCTTTACAGCGATGCGCAGGCGATGCTGAAGAAGATCATCGAGGAAAACTGGTTCCGGCCAAGGGCGGTGATTGGTTTTTGGCCGGCCAACGCCGTGGGTGACGATATCCGCCTGTTCACGGATGAAAGCCGCGGCGAAGAGCTTGCGACCTTCTTCACGCTGCGCCAGCAGCTTTCCAAGCGCGATGGTCGCCCCAATGTGGCGCTGTCGGATTTCGTGGCGCCGGTCGATAGCGGTGTTGCCGACTATGTCGGCGGCTTTGTGGTGACGGCGGGTATCGAGGAAGTGGCGATTGCCGAGCGTTTCGAGCGGGCGAATGACGATTATTCGTCCATTCTCGTCAAGGCGCTGGCCGACCGTTTTGCGGAAGCTTTTGCAGAGCGCATGCATGAGAGGGTGCGCAAGGAGTTCTGGGGTTATGCACCAGACGAGGCTTTTGCCGGCGACGAGCTGATCGGCGAGGCCTATGCCGGTATCCGACCGGCACCCGGTTATCCGGCCCAGCCCGATCATACCGAAAAGAAGACGCTGTTTGCCCTGCTCGACGCCACCAATGCGGCGGGCGTGGAACTGACGGAGAGCTATGCCATGTGGCCCGGCTCGTCGGTGTCGGGCATCTATATCGGCCACCCCGAGAGCTATTATTTCGGTGTCGCCAAGGTGGAGCGTGACCAGGTTCTGGATTATGCGCGCCGCAAGGATATGCCGGTTGAGGAAGTGGAGCGCTGGCTGGGACCGGTCCTCAACTACGTGCCGACGAACGGCGCGGAGGAAATCGACAGCGCGGCCTGATGTTCCGGTGTGCTGCCATTCAATAAAAAAGCGCGGGTCTTGCCCGCGCTTTTTGCATTCAGTCGGTGTTTAAGACCGTAAAGCCGCCAGTTCCTCGATGCCGACATGGCTCTCGACCTCGCTGCCGCGCAGGTAAAGATAGAGGCCGATCGCAAAGGCGAGGACGGCGATGAACACCAGATACCAGGCATGGGCCATGGGGTTGATCGCAAGCGCCGTCGTTACGCCAATCGGGGTCAGCCCGCCGAAGACGGCATAGGAGACGTTGTAGGCGAAGGAGAGGCCGGAGAAGCGAACCGAGGCCGGGAAGGCACGGACCATGACGTATGGCACCGCACCCGCCATACCGACCGAAAGACCCATGACGCCGTAAAGCACGAACATGGTTTGAAGCGATGTGCCAGCATAGCTGTAGAAGGTGAAGGTGGCGATGCCGAAGAAAATACTGGCTCCCATGAAGAAGAGGCCGGAGCCGATACGGTCGATCAGCGCGCCGGCGATGATGACGCCGAAGATCAGGAACAGCGTGCCGAAGCTGGTGCCGGCCAGCGCCTGTGTCGGGGTATAACCGTAAAGCTTCTGCAGGAAGGTGGCCGTCATCAGCGTGGTGACGACGATGGCCGCCGACAGAACCCAGGTCAGCAGGGCGGAGATGATCACGCCGCGCATATGGTGTTTCAGCACCAGCCCGAGCGGCAGCTTATCCGTCAGCGATTTCGACTTCTTCATTTCCATGAAGATCGGCGTTTCTTCCAGCCAGCGACGCAGATAAACGGCGATAAGGCCGAAAATGCCGCCAAGCAGGAAGGGAATGCGCCAGGCGTAACCGGCCACATCCTCCGGCGTGAAGAGCGAGTTGATGGCAAAGGCGATCAAGGATCCCAGCATGATGCCGAAGGAAAGGCCCGATGTGAGGAAACCGCAGGCAAGCCCGACGCGGCGGAAGGGCACATGTTCGGCAACGAAGGTCCAGGCCCCCGGCACTTCACCGCCAATGGCAGCGCCCTGCAGCATGCGCAGAATGATGAGCAGGATGGGGGCGGCAACGCCGATGGTGGCATAGGTCGGCATCAGCGCCATGCCCAGCGTCGAGAGCGCCATCAGCAGGATGGAGAAGGCAAAGACGCGCTTGCGGCCGTAACGGTCGCCATAATGGGCCAGCACGATGCCACCCAGCGGCCGCACCAGATAACCGGCGGCGAAGATGCCGAAAGTCTGGATCATCACCAGCCAGTCCGGCATCTCTGGTGGAAAGAACAGATGGCCGATGACGGTCGCGAAAAACACGAAAATGATGAAATCGTAAAATTCGAGCGCGCCGCCCAGGGCCGAAAGTCCGAGTGTCTTGAAATCCTGGCTGTTGAGGGGGCGGGCTGCCGCCGGTGTGGTGGTGGGAGACATAAGCCTGCTTCTTTTCTAAATTACGTAGTACTTATGGGCATGCGGCAAGCGCGGCGGGATTTCAAGCCTTATCGATGCTCAATCGCTCAGGTATTTCGAGGGACGATCAAGAAAGCGGCGCAGGAAACTGATGTTTTCCAGCTCGTCATAAAGGCGCTCGGTGATGCCGTCTGCGTCGAAATGATAGATCGTGGCTTCGGGAATAGCCAACAGCACGGGCGAATGGGTGGCGATGATCAATTGTCCGCCGCTATCGGCCGCGTTGCGGATGATCGCCGCCAGTTCCAGCTGCTTTTGCGGCGAAAGCGGACTTTCCGGTTCGTCGAGAAAATAGAGGCCGGCGCCATGCAGCCGCTGTTGCATGATATCGAGAAATCCTTCGCCATGCGAACGCCGGTCAATGATATTGTTCCTGACGATCCTGCGAAATGTATCCGGGGTTTCTTCCGGAAAGTCTTCGCCCTTCTTGAGCGCCTTTTCTCGCTCCCAGCGAAAATCGTCCAGCGCGTCCTCGTTCTGCCGGCGGATATAACCAAGCACGTCTTCCGCGCGCATGAACATGCGGATTTTCGGATATTTCTTGCGGGCGAAATAGAAGGACTTCGCCACGGTCTCGGCATGCTGAAGATAGAGGTCGCCGGCAACCTGGCCGTGATTGCCGATGGCATAGGCCGTCATTCCCGCTGCCAGCCCTTCCAGCAGCGTCGATTTGCCTGAGCCGTTATTGCCGGCAAAAAAGGTGATCGGCGTTTTGAATTCGAGGCGTTCCAGATGGCGCAGCGCTGGAACGGAGAAGGGATAGTCGTCTCTTCCGTCCGGGGTCTCTTTCATGGTTACGCTATCGAGAAACAGCATGTCGCGTTCCTTGTATCTAATCCGTCATGTTCGCCGACGTTGCGCTCTGTCGCATCATCGCGGCCCTATGCTCAAAGCAATTGCGTGTGATTGCGGCTTAACGTGGGGCGCTGTTCGCGCAAATGGTTTGCAGCGTCGGCGGAGATACGTCACGTCGCATCGTTCGAAGTTCAGTTTATTATAATTTAGTACAGTTCATTCTTGGAAAAAATCGATAAATATTAGATATATACAATATATATCTTAAATTTAAGATGTTATCACAAGTATAAACTTCAAATTAATTCAGTAATGCCAGTTGTTTTCATTCTCGTTGTTGTTGGAGAGGGTGAATGAAGCATCTTGCGCTTTTTTCGATTTGGGCTCTATTTTTCGCGATATTTGTGAGCGAAGCTGAGGCGCGGAAGTCCCGGTTTTTTGCCACCCCCGGATTCGGCGGCGGCGAGACAATCGATCTCGTTTATGATCTGCCGGATAACGAGCCTTTTCTTCGCGATGGGGAAGCATTCGACATCGGTTATCTCAACAGCGGGGATAGGAGCGGTTATGTGCTGTATCGTGGCGAGCGGTACAGCAGGCTTAGCGATGCGGATATAGCCAGGCTGAAGGCGACGCTTGGTTTTGATCCGACGACAAAAGACCGCATGGAGCGGGCGGCGAGGGGCAGCGACGCGCCCTGGAACCTCGTGATTATCATAGCGGTCGCAATTGTTGGTATCTTTGTGCTTGTCCACAAGGGCATGCAGCTCGTGCGATGGATTTCGCGACTGGCGACGATCTCCACAGTTGCGGGAAGTAAGCGGGAGGAGGAGGACACCCCCGACCCGCTGGAGGTCCGCAAGAAACAGCTGGTAAACCGTCAATGGAGCGATAGCCAGACGGATCACGCGGCGCGTATCCCGGCAGCATCGCCGGCCCATGCGTCTGCCCGAGGAACCACGGCGGTCCGGACATTCGGACGCAGGAGCGCCTGAGCGGTGCAAAATCCCTAAACCTCAGACGGTCTCAGGAGCCTGCACTATTCGAACCGGTCGATGATGCTGATGCCGCTTTCCCTGAAACTGTCCATGGCGGGCAGGGCGGTTGCTGCCTCGGAAAGCGTGATGTGGCGGCCGATCAGTTTTTCCGGCGCGAGCCTGCCGTTTTCGATCATCGCCAGCATGTCCTGGTAACGCCATGCCTGCATGCCGTGGCTACCATAGATCTCCAGCTCATGCGCGATCACCCGGGCCATGGGGATGGCGGGCATGGCATGCTCGGCGAGCATGAGCCCCACCTGCACATGGCGGCCGCGCCGACGCAGGTTGCTGATGGAGTTGCAGCACGTCTGCGGGTGGCCAAGCGCATCGACAGAGACATGTGCACCGCCGCCCGTCACCTCGCGAACCGCCTCGGCAACATCGGCAACCGCGCGGCTGTTGATGGTGGCGGTTGCTCCAAGCTGGCGGGCAAGTTCGAGTTTGTCTTCGGCAATATCGATGGCGACAACCTGTGCGCCGAGGCCCGCGCCGATCATGATGGCGGAAAGGCCGACGCCGCCGCAGCCGTGCACGGCCAGCCACTCACCACCCTTCAGGCGTCCCTGATCGGTCACGGCTCGGAAGGAGGTGGCGAAACGACAGCCAAGGCCCGCGGCAGTGGCGTAACTCATCGATTCCGGGAGGTGGACGAGGTTCTGATCGGCATAGTCGATGGCGACATATTCGGCGAAGGAACCCCAATGGGTGAAGCCCGGCTGGAACTGCGCTTCGCAGACCTGCTGGTTGCCGGAGCGGCACTCATGGCAATGGCCGCAGCCGGAGACGAAGGGCACGGTGACGCGGTCGCCGGTCTTGAAGCGGGTGACGTGTCTGCCGACGGCGGCTATCACACCTGCGAATTCGTGGCCGGGAACATGCGGCAGGCGGATATCCGGGTCATGTCCCATCCAGCCGTGCCAGTCGCTGCGGCAGAGGCCGGTCGCCTTCACGGCGATGACAACGCCGTTTTCTGTCGGCTCGGGATCGGGAAGCGAGGCAACAACAGGGGGTTCGCCAAAACGTTCATAGAACAGCGCACGCATAGCAGCCTCACATCTTCATTTCCGATCGATATGAGGCCTGCTTAACGTTTTCCCCTGACGGAGGAAAGCGATTTAATCTTTGATCACCATCAGATCATTGGCCGCAAATTTCAGCGTTACTTGCTCGCCAATCGCCGGGGGCGCCGTGCCGGGATCGTTGAACATGTCGAAAGACAGGGTTGAACCGCCGAGATCGAGACGGGTGCGGATGACGGAGCCGAGGAACTGGCTGGAGGTGACGTTGCCTGATATCGCGACATCACCCTTGGCGTTCGCGCCGAGTGCCCCGGCTTCGGGGCGCAATGCCAGCGTGATCTTTTCGCCATTGGTCGCTTCCACCGGCTGGGGCAGGGTGATCTGCTGATCACCGACGCGGATGACGTTGGCAGAGGCATCCAAGACGGTGGCGTCGATGAGGTTCAACGTGCCGACGAAAGAGGCGACGAAGCGGGTCGCTGGCTTGTTGTAGATATCGAAGGGGGAGCCGATCTGGTCGGCGCGGCCGCCATTCATGACGACGATGCGGTCGGAAATGGAAAGAGCCTCTTCCTGATCGTGGGTGACGAAAATGGTGGTGATGCCAAGTTTCTGCTGGATCTGGCGGATTTCTTCGCGCAGCGACACGCGGATCTTGGCGTCGAGCGCGGAGAGTGGTTCGTCCAGCAGAAGCACTTCCGGCTTCGGGGCGAGCGCGCGTGCGAGCGCCACGCGCTGCTGCTGGCCGCCCGACATCTGATAGGGATAACGGTCCGCCAGATGCTCCAGATGGATGAGCTGGAGCATTTCCTTCACGCGCGCATCGATCTCGGCTTTCGGTTTGCCAGCGACTTTGAGCCCGAAGGCGACGTTTTCGAAGACATTCATGTTCGGGAACAGCGCATAGGCCTGGAACACCATGCCGATATTGCGCTGGTTGGGGCGCAGCGCCGTTTGGTCCTTGCCGTTGATGATGATCGATCCGCCACTCGGCGTTTCGAAACCGGCGATCATGCGCAAAACGGTTGTCTTGCCGCAGCCCGATGGCCCGAGGAAGGAGACGAACTCGCCCTTTTCGATGGCCATGTTGAAATCATGCACGACCTGTACGGAGCCGAAGGATTTCTTGATGTTGCTAAGTGTCAAAAAGCTCATGAAATAGTGTCCTCAGGCCTTGGGAGGCGCGCCCTTCTGATAGCGTGAAACGAGTTGGATCAGGCCCAGGCAACCCCAGGTGATGCCGAAGGAAATCACGGCAAGCGCGGCCGGTTCATAGGCGCGGTTGGCACCGAGCAGCTGCATGTAGGGGCCGAAGGCCGGGCGGTTCAAAAGGGCCGCCATGGTGAATTCACCGATGACGATGGCGAAGGTCAAAAAAGCACCTGACAGCACCGCAACCAGAACATTTGGCAGGATGATGCGGGACAGGATGGTCGCCCAGCCCGCGCCGAGGCTTTGGGCGGCTTCCGTCAGCGTCGCCACATCGATGGTCCTGAGACCGGTATCGACGGCGCGGTACATATAGGGCAGAGCAAGCGTCGCATAACCGAACATCAAAAGCAGGTTGGTGCCGAAGCTCGTGCCCGTCAGCGGTAGCCAGCTCGAGGTGTTGTAAAGCCTGATATAACCAAAGACGATGACGATGGCCGGGATGACCAGCGGCAGAAGCGTGATGAATTCAATATAGGGCCGCAGACCTGGCAGTTTCAGGCGCACCCAATAGGCGGTGGGCACCACCAGCAGAACCCCGAAGACGATGGTGAACAGCGCCATCACCACCGAATAGCTGAAAGTCTCCTGAAAGCGCGGATCGCCCAGCACTTTTGCATAGGCGTCGAAGGAATATTCGGCGCGCCGCATTTTTAGCGAGAAGTTGGTCATGCCGATCAGCGGCAGGGCGAAATAGAGCAGGCCGAAGACCAGCGCGCCCCAAGCGAAGAAACGCTTCATTTCAGCCACCTTTCACTGCGGGCGCGCAGCCAGATATAAAGCGCATTGGCAATGCCGGTCACGACGATCATGCCAAAGGCGAGCGCGTAACCGAGATGGGGGTCGCCGAGAACGTCACCGCGTATCTGGGCAAAAAGCAGGATGGGTGCGATGTTCAGGGAGGAACCGGTCAGCGCTATTGCCGTGGCGACCGCACCAAAGGCATTTGCGAACAGCAGGGCGAATGTGCCGAGCAGCGACGGCAACAGGATCGGAAAAGCTATAAACCGCCAATATTGCATGCCCGTTGCGCCAAGAACTTCCGCAGCCTCACGCCATTCGCGCTTCAGCCCGTCCAAAGCAGGAGCAATGATCAGGATCATAAGCGGGATTTGGAAGAAGAGATAGGTAATCGTCAGACCCCAGAAGGAGATGAGGTTGAAGCCCATCAATCTGAGGTCTATTCCCAGTTGCGATTTCAGGAACACCGTGAGTATGCCAACCGGGCCGAGGGTTGCGAGAAACGCAAAGGCTAGCGGAACCCCGGCAAATTGCGATGCCACCCCTGAAAACGTCATCAGCGGCCCGCGCAACAGGCTTGGAAGACCGCCAAGTATGACGGCCGCAGCAACTGAAAAGCCGATCAGACATCCCAATAATGACGACGCAAGGCTGATTTTTATCGATATCGTAAACGCGCCCATGATCGAGGGCGTGAAAAGCCCTGCGATATTGGCAAGCGTAAAACTGCCGCTGGCGTCCTGAAAAGCACCGATGACGATCTTCATCGTCGGCAAAATCAAAAACATCGCAACAAAGACGACGAATGGCAGCACACCCATCCAATGAAGCGGCAGCTTTCTGCCCGCGTCGGATGGTCCGCCGGTGTTGGTTGATGGCATGCCTTGTCCCCACACGCCGTTTTAAAACGGTCTATATATTGCGGTTATCACGAAAGAAACACCCCGGCCGTTCTTCAGCCGGGGTGCGTTTTCAACAACTTACTTGACGTTCGCGCCAACGGTCTTGTCCCAGCCGCCGGTAACGGCAGCCTTGTTGGCATCAACTTCCTCAAGCGTCGGGAAGATTGCCTTTTCATAGGCTGCTGCCGGCGGCAGGCTGTCGATCAATTCCTGCGGAACCTTGCCGGCCTTGACCATGGCGTTGAAGCGGATCGGGTGGCAATAGCCCTTCAGCCAGCCGAGCTGACCGTCGTCGGAATAGAGATGCTCCATCCAGAGCTTCGCTGCGTTCGGGTGCGGTGCATAGGCAGAAATGCCCTGCACGTAAACGCCGGCCAGAACACCTTTTTCAGGCACGACGACTTCTGTCGGCGGGTTGTCGTTCAACGTCTTTTTCCAGGAAAGCGCGTTGTAATCCCAGGCGATGATGATTGGTGTCGAACCCTGTGCGAGCGTGCCGGCCTTGCCGACGGTCGGAACGAAGTTGCCTGCCTTGTTGAGGTCGGCAAAATACTTCAGACCGGCTTCACCGGCTTCCTTGCCGGACTTTGCGCCCTGGCCAAGACCGGCGGCGAGAACGCCGAGAATTGCCTGGTTGGATGTCAGCGGGGGGCCGGCAAGTGCGACCTGACCGGAATATTCCGGCTTCTGCAGGTCGGCCCAGTCTTTCGGCGTGTTCTTGACGAGGTCCTTGTTCACGAAGAAGGACATCACGCCGTAATAGTCGCCGTACCAGTAACCTTCCGGATCCTTGACGTTGTCGGGAATTTCGTCCCAGGTGGAGACCTTGTAGGGCTGCAGCAGGCCTTCGGCCTTCATCTGCGGGCCGAAGGCGAGGCCAACGTCGATGACGTCAGGCGCCTGCGGGCCCTTATTGTCTTTGTTGGCCTTCACCGCTTCCACTTCATCGGCGGAGCCGGCGTCGGGGTTCAGTTCGTTAACGGTGATTTCCGGATATTTCGCCTTGAAGGCGGCAATCACGTCGCCGTAACCGCACCAGTCGTGCGGCAGCGCGATCGTTGTCAGCATGCCTTCCTTCTTGGCGGCGGCGATCAGCTCGGCGCTCGGTTCAGCGGCGGCAATTGCGGTGGAGGCGATGACCAGAGCAGTGGTCGTAGCGAGCAGTCGGCGGCAGTGAGAGATCACTTTTTTCTCCTCTTCGTGTCTCATATTGCGGACGCTGATACGGATACTCGATGAAGCTAATGTGACGGCTGGATTGCAATCTTTTTATCCGGATTCCGTCACTTTACGCCCCTTTTCCGCCATCACCCGGCTTTTTGCCTGCAATTGCGGGAGTTCCCCCTCGTTGTCCGTGGTGGCCCAATGTGTTCCCCAGCTTGGTTTTTATCCTGTTTTATCGTGCTGGCAGCGATGACAGGTATCCAATCAGCGTGCGGCATCCGCGTCAAGCAAGTTGCCGGCTATATAGTTTCATGTTTTGTCCGGCCTGCGGAACAACCGTGTCTGCTCGAACAGGCCTTCCAGTGCATTCATGCGCTCCCTGGTTTCATCCCAGGCGCCGTTCTGGACCGCTTCGATCAGCGCTTCGACCACGAACAGCGTGACGACCGAGGAATCCCATGCTGAGGGCGCTTCGATCCTGACGCGGAAAATGTGCAGCGCGTGGCGCGCCACCGGCGATGTCCATTGATCGGTGAAGAGAATGATCTGCACACCGTTCGCCTTGGCCACTTCGGCCAGCGTCGTCATGTCGTGCTCGTAGCGGCGGATGTCGAAAATAACCAGCACATCGCCGGCGCTCATGTTCAACATATATTGCGGCCAGGCGCTGGAATTGGACGACATCAGCGTCGTCTTCGGCCGGATCACCTGCATGTGGGTGAAGAAATATTCGGCGATCGCACCGGTAATGCGCCCGCCGACGAAATAGATGCTGCGCTTGCGGTCGGAAAGCAGCGCTGCGGCATTGTCGAAAACGGCGGTATCGAGATCGCTCAGCGTATCGCGCAGATTGCCCGTAATGGCGTCTGCGAAGCGGTTGAGAATGTGCAGGCCGGGCGCATTGGTTGCCCAGCGGTCATGTTTGGCGACGGGGCCGGAGATCGTCGCCTCCAGCTCCTGATGCAGATGCGCCTGAAATTCCGGATAGCCCTTATATCCGAGCTTCTGCACCATGCGCGCCACCGTCGGTGTGGAAACACCGGCGTTTTCCGCAATGGTGGTGATGCTGCCGAGGCCGGAGACGGGGTAGTTGCCGAGCAGGCTCTCTGCCAGCCGTTTTTCCGAACGGGTCAGTGTGTCGTAATGGGCATGGATGACATCCGACACGGTGGCCGTCGTGCTGCGCAAATTTTTCCCCTTCCGGTCTTCTGCCGGTGAATAGCTAAAATAAACATCTGTGCCAGCTATCGAGTCAATGGGGAAATGAAGAGAAAATTTCAAAATTCCATTTGACACTCGCGATAATGTGAAGAATTCTTTTCGACATTGACGGAGCGACGGGGTTTCCGGGCGGGGTTCGTGCATGACGGTGCGGTCACGGTTTTTCACAGAAGCAGAAGGGCAGGCCGTCGGCGTCGAGAATGCGGCGGCGATGGGCGACGTCCTTCTCGTCTGCGAACATGCGTCCGCTGCCATGCCGCAAAAATACGGAACATTGGGCCTTTCGCCGGAGGTGCTTTCGAGCCATGTGGCCTGGGATCCGGGTGCTCTGGCCGTCGCCCGGCTGCTTTCGAAAAAGTTTGACGCCACGCTCGTCTACCAGCGTTTTTCGCGTCTCGTCTATGATTGCAACCGGCCGCCAGAATCGCCTTCCGCCATGCCGGTGAAAAGCGAGATTTACGATATTCCAGGCAATTTCGATCTCAGCGAAGCGGAGCGGTTCGCCCGCACCTCCGCGCTTTATGTGCCGTTCCATGACCGGGTGAGCGAGATCATCGCCGCGCGGCAGGCGGACGGCCGTAAAGTGGTGGTCGTGACCATCCACAGTTTCACGCCGGTTTATCACGGTCGGTTCCGAAAGGTTGAGATCGGCATCCTGCACGATGCCGACAGCCGTCTTGCGGATGCGATGCTGGCGGGCGCGGAAGGCTGCTCGCTCACAGTCAGTCGCAACGATCCCTATGGCCCGGAAGACGGCGTGACGCATACGCTGCGACTGCATGCGCTGCCGGACGGGCTTTTGAACGTCATGATCGAGATCCGCAACGATCTCATCAGCAGCGAAGGAGAACAAGCGGAAATCGCCGGGTTTCTCCATGAGCTTATGGGGAAGGCGCTCTCATCGATCGATGAGTGAGGGAGCTATGGCCGGCCGATGGTGAAAACACCGGGGTCGGCCGACAGATAAGATTGCCGCGATTTTATAAAAACCGGCCATGCAGCCGAAAAAACAAAGCGGCAAGGGAACAGCAAGTGCGTGCGGCCAATCGCGGGATCCTCCCGGGTGAAGCCGGAAACTGGGGCACAATCGGCCAATAATGGCTGACTGGCTTGTTTTTTTCTTATTCAGGAGAGAAGGGCATGGACAGTTCATCGTCAGGCGTCAGCTACAAGAAGGCTGATGCATCCTATTTCGAAAAACGCGGACTATCCCGTTATGCGGGCGTATGGTCGCTCTGGGCGCTTGGCGTCGGCGCGGTCATTTCCGGGCATTTTTCCGGATGGAATTTCGGCTTTTCCACCGGCGGCTGGGGCGGCATGCTGGTGGCAGGCATCATCATCGCCATCATGTATCTCGGGCTGACATTTTCGATTGCCGAAATGAGCCCGGCCCTGCCGCATACGGGTGCGGCCTATTCCTTCGCCCGCACGGCCATGGGGCCATGGGGCGGCTTCATCACCGGGCTTTGCGAGAATGTCGAATATGTGCTGACGCCGGCGGTCGTCGTCACCTTCATCACAGCCTATGTGAACTCCATTCTCGGCCTAGATCCGGCTTATTCACCTTTTGTGTGGATCGTGTTTTATGCGATTTTCCTGGGACTCAACGTCTTCGGGCTTGAGCTTTCGTTCAAGGTTACGCTCGTCATCACGCTGATTTCGCTTGCCGTTCTGGTGTTCTTCTGGATCAGCGCCATTCCCAACATCGATTTTTCGCGTTTTGCGCTCAACATCGGTGTCGGACCTGACGGCAAGGCGGTGGAACTGCCGGAGGGCGGCGGCTCCTTCTTCCCCTTCGGTTTCTCGGGCGTTCTCGCCACGCTGCCTTTCGCGGTCTGGCTGTTTCTCGCCATCGAGCAGTTGCCGCTGGCGGCTGAGGAATCCGTCGATCCGAAACGCGACATGCCGAAGGGAATCATCCTTGGCATGGTCACGCTGATGGTTTCGGCCTTCATGATCGTGCTGCTCAACCCGTCGCTGCCGGGCGTCGGCGCCTTCCATCTCAGCTCGTCGCTTGAGCCGCTTTTGGACGGTTTCAAGGCGATCTATGGCGATGGTGGCGTGGTGGTGCTCGGTCTCGTTGCTCTGACGGGCCTGATCGCAAGTTTTCATACGATCCTTTATGCGCAGGGCCGCCAGATCTATTCGTTGTCGCGTGCGGGTTACTTCCCGACCGTGCTGTCCATCACCCACTCGAAATACCGCACGCCATACGTGGCCAATATCACCGGTGCCATAGTCGGGCTCGCGGTCATGTTGGTCATCTGGTTCTCGCTGGGTGCGGAGCAGGGCGGCAGCATCATTGGCAGCGTGCTTCTGAACATGGCCGTTTTCGGTGCGATGTTCTCCTATATCATGCAGGCGATTTCCTTCATTCTTCTGCGCAAGAACCTGCCGCATATCGAGCGGCCGTTCCGGTCGCCCTTCGGTATTCCCGGTGCGGTGCTGACGATCATCATCGCCATCGTAACGCTGCTTTACCAGATCCAGGATCCGAACTTCACGAAGGGCGTGCTCTGGGTTGCCGTCTGGTTTGCCGTGGCGATTGCCTATTTCGGCCTCGTCGGTCGTCATCGCCTCATCCTGTCGCCGGAGGAGGAATTCGCGCTGGAGCACAAGCAGGCTGCCATGGCAGCGGCGGGTGCAAAGGCCTGATGCTTAAACAAACGGGCGGCCGCATTCCGGCCGCCCGGTCAATACAATAAAGGGAACGGACAAAAATGACGAGCTACACATTCGACGCGCTAAAAATGGATGTCGCCGAGGGGCGCATCGACACGGTTCTCGCCTGCCTTGTCGACATGCAGGGGCGTCTGATGGGCAAACGGTTTCAGGCGGAATTCTTTGTTGAAAGCGCCTTTGAGGAAACCCATAGCTGCAATTACGTGCTCGCCACCGACATGGAGATGGAAACCGTTCCCGGTTACAAATCCTCCAGCTGGGAGAAGGGTTACGGCGACTATGTCCTTAAGCCCGATCTTTCAACGCTGCGGCGGGTGCCGTGGCTGGAAGGCACGGCGCTGGTGCTTTGCGACGTGCTCGATCATCACACACACGAAGAGGTGCCCCATTCCCCGCGCGCTCTGTTGAAAAAGCAGGTGGCGCGGCTGGAGGCCATGGGGCTGAAGGCCTATATGGCGACCGAGCTCGAATTTTTCCTGTTCGACCAGACCTTCGACGCAGCCCGCGCCAGTGGCTACAAGGATCTGAACCTCGCCAGCGGTTATAATGAGGATTACCATATCTTCCAGACGACCAAGGAAGAGGATGTGATGCGGGCGCTGCGCAAGGGCCTGCAGGGGGCGGGTATTCCGGTCGAAAATTCCAAGGGTGAGGCGTCTGCAGGGCAGGCGGAAATCAACGTTCGTTATGCCGAGGCGCTGACCATGGCCGACCGGCACGCCATCATCAAGAACGCCACCAAGGAGATCGCCTGGTCCAAGGGCAAGGCGGTGACGTTCCTCGCCAAGTGGAACTACAATGCCGCCGGCAGTTCTTCACACATCCACCAGTCGCTGTGGAGCCTCGACGGCAAGACCCCAGCGTTTCTGGACAAGGACGCCAAGCATGGCATGTCGGAACTGATGCGGCATTATGTTGCCGGACTTCTGGCCCATGCCAGCGAGATCACCTATTTTCTCGCGCCCTACATCAATTCCTACAAGCGCTTCATGGCCGGCACGTTTGCGCCCACCAAGGCGATCTGGAGCCTCGACAACCGCACGGCCGGATATCGCCTCTGCGGGGAGGGCACCAAGGGCATCCGCATCGAGTGCCGTGTCGGCGGCTCCGATCTCAATCCCTATCTCGCCATGGCGGCTTTGCTTGCGGCGGGCATTGACGGCATCGAAAATAAACTTGAACTTGAGCCCGCTTTTGTCGGCGACGCCTATGGCGGCAAGGATGTGCGCGAGATACCCAAGACCCTGCGTGACGCCACTGCGTTTCTCGACGGATCGAAAATGCTGCGCAACGCCTTTGGCGACGATGTGATCGATCATTACGTCCGCGCCGGAGCTTGGGAACAGGAAGAATACGACCGCCGCGTGACCGACTGGGAAGTGGCGCGCGGTTTCGAACGAGCCTAATCATTACGGGAAAACATCATGACCATGATCCAGAATATCTCGCCCATCGACGGCTCGGTTTATGCCGAGCGCGAGGCGATGTCGCTGGAGGCGGCGCGGGCCGCCGTTTCGAAAGCGCGCAAGGCGCAGAAGGACTGGGCTCGACGCCCGCTGGAGGACCGCGTTCAGCTGGTTCTCAAAGGTGTCGCACGCCTTAACGAAATGGTGGATGAGGTCGTGCCGGAACTTGCCCATATGATGGGCCGGCCGGTGCGCTATGGCGGCGAGTTCAAGGGCTTCAACGAGCGTTCCAACTATGTTGCCTCCATCGCCGCCGATGCGCTGGCGCCGCTCGTCATCGAGGAAAGCGGCAATTTCGAACGCCGCATTGAACGCGAGGCACATGGCGTGGTCTTCGTCATCGCGCCGTGGAACTATCCTTACATGACGGCGATCAACACCGTTGCGCCCGCTTTGATGGCCGGCAATACGGTCGTCATCAAACATGCGGCGCAGACGCTTCTCGTCGGCGAGCGCATGGTGCGGGCCTTCGTAGAGGCCGGCGTGCCCGAAGACGTTTTCATCAATGTCTTCCTCGACCATGGCACGACTTCGGCGCTGATTTCCGAGGGCCTGTTCAATTTCGTCAATTTCACCGGTTCGGTGGAAGGCGGTCGTGCCATCGAACGTGCCGCTGCCGGCACTTTTACCGGTCTCGGGCTTGAACTCGGCGGCAAGGACCCCGGTTATGTGATGGAGGATGCCGATCTCGACGCCGCCGTCGATACGCTGATGGACGGCGCGACTTATAATTCCGGTCAATGCTGCTGCGGTATCGAGCGTATCTACGTCAACGAAAACCTCTATGACGCCTTTGTCGAGAAGTCGGTGGCGTGGGTGTCCAACTACAAGCTCGGCAATCCGCTGATTGAGGAAACGACGCTCGGGCCGATGGCCAACAAGCGTTTTGCCAAGGTGGTTCGCGCGCAGATTGCCGATGCCGTTTCGAAGGGTGCGAAGGCTCTGGTCGATCCGAAGCTGTTTCCCGTCGATGACGGCGAAAGCGCTTATGTCGCGCCGCAAGTGCTCGTCAATGTCGATCATTCCATGGAATTTATGACCGAAGAAACCTTCGGCCCGGCCGTCGGGATCATGAAGGTGAAGAACGACGACGAAGCCATCGCGCTGATGAATGACAGCAAATACGGATTGACCGCCTCGCTCTGGACCCAGGATGCCGCCCGCGCCGGGCGCATCGGCCGCGAAATCGAAACCGGCACCGTGTTCATGAACCGCGCGGATTATCTCGACCCGGCCCTTTGCTGGACCGGGGTGAAGGAAACGGGCCGTGGCGGCTCGCTTTCCGTTCTCGGTTTCCAGAACCTGACCCGCCCGAAATCCTACCATCTGAAGAAAGTCACGAAATGAATATCGTCGCCAACTGGAGCTACCCCACCGCTGTCAAGCTTGGCCGTGGCCGGATCAAGGAACTGGCGGAAGCCTGCAAGACGCTTGGTATCAAGAAGCCGCTTCTCGTTACGGATCGCGGCCTTGCCAATATGGCGATTACCGCGCATGCGCTGGATGTGCTGGAAGAGGCGGGTCTCGGCCGGGCGATCTTCGCCGAGGTCGATCCCAATCCCAATGAGATCAACATGGAAGCCGGCGTGAAAGCCTATCGCGATGGCGGTCACGACGGCGTCGTCGCTTTCGGCGGCGGTTCGGGCCTCGATCTCGGCAAGACCATCGCCTTCATGGCCGGGCAGACGCGCCCGGTCTGGGATTTCGAAGATATCGGCGACTGGTGGACACGGGCGGACGCTTCCAAGATCGCGCCCATCGTCGCCGTGCCGACGACGGCAGGCACGGGGTCGGAAGTCGGCCGCGCCAGCGTCATCACCAATTCGCAGACGCATGTGAAGAAGATTATCTTCCATCCGAAGCTCCTGCCCGGCGTCGTCATATGCGATCCGGAGCTGACGGTCGGCATGCCGAAGGTCATCACGGCGGGCACGGGCATGGATGCTTTCGCCCATTGCCTGGAAGCCTATTCCTCGCCCTTCTATCATCCGATGAGCGCCGGCGTGGCGCTGGAGGGGCTGCGGCTCGTCAAGGAATTCCTGCCGCGCGCCTATAAGGACGGCACGGATATCGAAGCCCGCACTAACATGATGGCAGCGGCAGCGATGGGGGCGGTTGCCTTTCAGAAGGGTCTCGGCGCCATTCACTCGCTCTCGCACCCGATCGGTGCGGTCTACAACACCCATCACGGCATGACCAACGCCGTCGTCATGCCAGCGGTGCTGCGCTTCAACCGTCCGGCCATCGAGGACAAGATCGCCCGCGCGGCCGCCTATCTTGGCATTTCCGGCGGCTTCGACGGCTTTTATGATTATGTGCTGGAGCTTCGCAGGGAACTCGGCGTGCCGGAGAATCTCACCGCCATGGGCATCAAGCCGGATCGTATCGACGAACTGGCGGCGGAAGCGATCAAGGATCCGAGCTGCGGGGGTAATCCGGTGCCGATGACGCTCGAAAATACGAGGAAGTTGTTCGAGGACTGCTTCTAAGGAGTGACCTTTATTCGTCAGGTTTGTGAGAGGTTGAGAGGGTGCCGCTTGTTTCTTCTCCCCGCCGGGGAGAAGGTCGCGGCAGCGGGATGAGGGGGGGCAAGCTCTCGGTTAATCGCTACCGTTGCCCCTTTATCCGACCCTTCGGGCCACCTTCTCCCCGGCGGGGAGAAGAAACGAGTGGCGACGTTGTGCCCTGCACGGGGAGCGAGCCACGTACGATCTCTAATCCATAAAGCCCGCGATGGTCCAGCCGCGGGCTTTTTGTTGCGGCGCATAACCGTTCTTAGTCTTTTCTTAACCATGTTCGTTAA
Organism: Agrobacterium sp. B1(2019); assembly: GCF_008274755.1. Taxonomy (NCBI): domain Bacteria; kingdom Pseudomonadati; phylum Pseudomonadota; class Alphaproteobacteria; order Hyphomicrobiales; family Rhizobiaceae; genus Agrobacterium; species Agrobacterium sp. B1(2019). Next base: position 532,948 of record NZ_VTPB01000001.1, read on the forward strand.
GGTTATGGAAAGCACCATGATCGGCTCGGTGCGTGAGTGAGCATGAAATGGCTCTGATCAATCGGGGATATCATGCCTGTCATTACTTTTGCCAACACCAAGGGCGGCGCCGGAAAAACGACCGCTGTGCTGCTTCTGGCAACCGAACTCGCCCGTAGCGGCCACCGCGTGACGGTTCTCGATGCCGATCCGCAATTGTGGATTTCCCGCTGGCATGAACTGTCCGGCGAGATCGAGAATCTCTCGGTGATTTCGCATGTGACGATGGCTTCGCTGGAAGGCCATATTCGCGAAAACAAAGCCAACACCGACTGTTTCATCATCGACCTGCCGGGTGCGAAAACCCCGCTTCTGACCATGGCGCTCGGTATTTCCGATCATGTGCTGATCCCGGTTCAAGGCTCAGCCATGGATGCGCGCGGTGCTGCCGAGGTTCTGGACCACATCGAATTCCTGAACCGCAAGATGGGCAAGGAGATCGCCCATTCCATCGTACTGACGCGGGTCAACGCCATGGTGGCGACGCGCTCGCTGCTGCTCGTCAAAATGCTGCTGGCGGAAAAGAACGTCTCGGTGCTCAATACGCCGATTGTCGAGAGAGCGGCCTATCGCGATATTTTCGATTATGGCGGCACGCTTCTCTGTCTCGACAAGGACAAGGTCAGCAATATCGACAAGGCGGTGGAGAACGCGAAAGCCTTCGCCACCGAAGTCGTCGGCCTATTGCCAAAACGTCTTTCGCGGCTCGGCACGCAGCCCGCACGCCTCTTCACCCGCAAGGCCGCCTGAGAGCCGGAGCTGCCGCCAGGGCAGGAACCGGCTCCGTCCGCGCGCTCGTTAAGGCGCATAGCCGCGCAGCCTGTTGTAACGTGCGACCTGCTCCTTGGTCAGCAGCTTTGCCGTTTCGAGATGAGCGGCAAGGTGGATGTATCTCAGTCTGGCGCGGCTTTCTTCAATACGGTCGAGTTGCGCTCGCAGTTGATCCGCATCGATTGAGCCATTACGGAAGCCTGCATCCAGTGCCGCTTCGCCGGCGATCATTTGCCTGCCTTCTGTCGCAGCATCTTTCCGCATGGTTTGAAACAGCTGTTGGACGGCGGCGGCCTGCTCGGTCGTCAGCGCCAGTTCTGTCGCCATCTTGCTGACATGTGAGGGACCCGGCATACCGTTGAGATCGGCGGCTTTCGCAAAGCCCCATCCGCCTCCCTGTTCCAGTTCGGCAATATCTTCAGCCGACAGGCTCTTGATGGTTCGGCTCTGCTGGCCCGCATAGGGAGATTGGTGGAGATGCTGCTCTTCCCCGGCGGCTGAGAGGGGGAGAAGAGCGGTGAGGAAGACAAGAACCGTGGATTTCATGGGGCTACTCGGATTGTTGCGATCCCCTGAGCTTGTCAGCTGGCCCGTTTGCCGGACATGATAGAAATCATGTCGAGTTCGATTTTTGACCAGCTTCGCCCGAAGGCGTCCGTGTTCAGATCCTTTGAAAAAGGCGAATACCTTTTTCATCAAGGCGATTCCATTCACGTGTTGGCGCTGGTGGTCGAGGGCTATGTCCATCTGATGCGGTTTCAGGAGGATGGGCATAGTGCCGTGTTGCAGCGGGCGGGGCCGATGACGGTTCTTGCCGAAGCCTCGGTGTTTTCGGAGAAATATCACTGCGACGCCATCGCCATGACAGCCGGACGTGCCTTGTTCGTGCCTATCGGCACGCTGCGGCAATTGCTGGAACGCGAACCCGCATTCGCACTTGAATGGATAAATCATATCTCCGGCGAGCTAAAAAAGATCAGGACGCGGGCGGAAATATTGGCGTTGCGCTCGGTTGGCGCGCGGCTCGATGCCTGGATCACCGTCAATGAAGGTCTGCTTCCGCCCAAGGGGCAATGGAAGAACCTCGCTGCTGAAATAGGCGTTTCTCCCGAGGCGTTGTATCGGGAAATAGCCAGACGCCTGGCTTTATCGCGCTAGTTCGAACAGATGATAAAATTATTCGCTTGATTTGGAAACGATCGTTTCCTATATTCCGGCCATGAGCAATATCAATCACACCAATTCACCGGAACAGCGCCATCGCGGCAGGCCGCGCGAGTTTGACGTCGACCGTGCGCTCGACGGGGCGATCCGCGTTTTTTCGCGACGCGGTTATCATGCCACTTCCGTCGGTGATCTCACCGATGCGATGGAACTGGCGCAGGGCAGTCTTTACAAGGCTTTCAAGGACAAGAAAGCCATCTTCATCGCCACGATGGAACGCTACAGGATCGTGCAGACCGAACGTTTCGAGGCGGCGGTGGCTGGTTTCGAAACCGGTTATGAGCGTCTAAGGGCCGGTCTGATGTTCTATGCCGAACGTTCCCATGGCGGTGTCGGGTCGGACGGGTGTCTGGTGGTTGGTGCTGCTGCCGATCTGGCGGCGCTGGACGACGATATTGCACTCGTGGTCGAGCGGGCGGTGAAGGCGAGAGAGCGAATTGTCGCCCGCCTCGTTGCCGAAGGGCAGCAGGATGGTTCCGTGCGTTCGAAGGCCGATCCGGACGATCTCGCCCGGGCGATGCTGTGCATGATGTATGGAATGCGCGTGGTGGGAAAGACGGGACGCAGCCTGAAAGACATGGTGGCCGTGGTGGATATCGCCATGAAGCTTGCCGATTGATTTTGTGACTATTTAGGAAATGATTGTTTCCATATTGGAGAAAATGATGACGACGCGTGTAATTGAAGGGGATGATGTCGAGGGGACATCCATTTCCCCGGCCTTGACGTTCCTCCTGGCGACAGCCTGTGGACTGATTGCCGCCAATCTTTATTACGGCCAGCCGCTGGCCGGCATTATCGGGGCGGAGCTTGGTCTTTCTGCCGGTGCGACGGGGTTGATCGTGACCCTGACCCAGATCGGTTACGGTATCGGTCTGTTGTTTGTCGTGCCGCTTGGCGATCTTGTTGAAAACCGCAAGCTGGTGGTCTGCGCTGTCGCGATGGCGGTGCTTTCCCTTGTGGCGGCGGCATTCGCGCCGCATGCGGCCCCGTTTCTGATTGCTGCCTTTCTGGTCGGCGTCAGTTCCGTGGCGGTGCAGGTCATCGTTCCCTATGCCGCCCACATGGCGCCGCACGCCATTCGCGGCCGGGTGGTCGGCAATGTCATGAGCGGGCTGATGGCCGGCATCATGCTGGCGCGACCGGTCTCCAGCCTTCTGTCGGAAGTGGTGTCCTGGCGTGGTGTGTTTCTGACCTCGGCGGCCGTCATGGCGCTCCTTGCTGTGGTGCTTTTCCGGCTTCTGCCCGCCCGTATGCCCGATGCGCGCCTGAGCTACGGCGCATTGATGGCTTCGATGGGCAGGCTGGCGCTTCACACGCCGATCCTGCGGCGGCGGGCGATCTATCACGCCTTTCTGTTTGCGGCTTTCAGCCTGTTCTGGACCACGACGCCGCTTTATCTGAGCGGGCCGCATTTTAATCTCAGCCAGGGTGAGATTGCGCTCTTCGCGCTGGCCGGTGCGGCGGGCACCGTGGCCGCGCCGATTGCCGGGCGGATGGCGGATCGTGGCTGGACGCGTGCGGCCACCTTCTTTGCCTTGGCGGCGGTGGCGCTCTCTTTCGCTGTCACGCATCTTGCGCCCGAAGGCTCACATCTGGCGCTCGCCATTCTGGTCGTCGCAGCCATCGTTCTGGATTTCGGCGTCACCACCAATCTGGTGCTTGGCCAGCGCGCTATCTTCACGCTCGGAGCGGAATTCCGCAGCCGCCTGAACGGCATCTATATGGCGACGTTCTTCATGGGCGGCGCAATCGGTTCCGCAGTCGGCGGCTGGGCCTATGCCGTCGGCGAATGGCAAGCCGCCTCGTGGATCGGCTTTGCCTTACCTGTGGCAGCCCTGCTTTATTTCTTCACGGAACAACGCGATTGAAACGCCATTCAATGAAAAAAGCCCGGCGGACCAAACCGCCGGGCTTTTTATTTTTTCTTCCGGTCGATCCTATTCCGCGAATTCGACCACCACACCGGGGCGGACCATTTTTGCCAGTTCGGTCGCATCCCAGTTGGTCAGGCGGATACAGCCGTGGCTGTTGGTCTTGCCGATCTTCGAGGGTTCCGGCGTGCCGTGAATGCCATAGGTCGGCTTCGACAGCGCAATCCAGACCGTGCCGACCGGGCCGTTCGGACCCGGCGGGATCTGCAGGATCTTGTCGTTCTGGCCCTGCTTGAAGTTGATCTTCGGATTATAGGTGTAGCCAGGATTGAGCGCGATGCGCTCCACCGTGTGCGTGCCGCTTGGCGAGGGCGTGTCCGTGGAGCCGATGGTGGCGGGATAGGCTGCGATCAGATTACCGTCCTGACCATAGGCGAAGACCTGCTTGATGCCCTTATGGGCGACGATGCGGGCAACCTGTCCCTTTTTCGTCTCGCCCGGATTGACGACCTTGATAATGGTGCCGGGTACGGAGAAATCGATGCCGGGGTTCAGTTCTTTCAGGTAGTTCTCATCCATATGGAAGCGTTCGGCGAGCGCTTCCGAAGTCGAGGTGAAGGAGAGGGCAGGCAGCTGCGATTTTTCGGCATAGTCGTCCGGGATGGAGGCGACATAGGGGCCGGCGGCGTCGGCGGCGGTAATGGTGTAGTCGACAATAGGCATACCGCCGGAAGCGCGCAGACGCTCCAGAATGTCATCGGAATTGTTGGGGTCGAGCTTCTCGCCGGTCATGTCCTGCCAGGCGGCAATCGCCTTGTTGACGTTGTCGCCCATCTTGCCGTCGATAACGCCGGGCGAGATACCTTCACGGTCGAGGAATGTCTGGAGTGCAACGATTTCCTGGCGCGAGCGATTGACCGGCGTTGTCACCGGCGTATGGCGCTCGATCAGTTGCTCCGGCTGCGGAACCGCGGCCGTGGTGCTTTCGCCCGGCATCGGCTGGCCGAGCGGGCCGCTTTCAACCGCACCGGGTGCGGGAACGGAGCCGGTGTAGAAATTCTCGTCGGAGCCGTCGCCGCGATATTCGCGGTAATCGCGCACGCTGCCATTGTCCTGATAGCCGTAGTCGCGTTGCGGCTCACGATACCGGCCGCCGGGGGCTGGCGGATAATAGGTGGTGTCGCGCTGGCGCGCCTGCTGACGCTGCTGGTAGCCGGAGGGCATTTCGGTGGCGAGGAGATTGCCATACTGGTCGTAAAACACCGTGCGTCCCATCGCGTCGCGGCTGATGACGATATCGCCGCGTTCGGGAACGAAATCGAGCACGCGACCGTCCGGCGTCACCAGAACCGGCTGCTCATAACCATAACGCTGCTGCGCGCCAGCCTGTAGCGGGGTGAAAACCGACGCCACGGCGACCGTCAAACCCAGAGCTGCGTTAAGAAACTGTTTCACGATTCTGCTATCCCTTGCTTGTTCACCGATAAACACACCGCAATCTTGACCCTATTGTGAAAAAGATGAATTCGCGGTTAATGCAATCTTAATTTCCGTCACGGTTAGTAGCGTTTCCGTGAACCATGCGTTTTTGCTGCCACAGGGAGGTTGTCTTGCGTTCGTTTCAGGCTGGCAAATCGCCACGCATTTTCCTCGATGAAACCTCCGTTTTCGATATCGGCGCCTGCATCGTTGATGGTATCGATATCGCGCCAGGCCGCGCCATTCCTGATGATGGCGACGCACGCATCGACCACTCGCTGGAAGGCTTTCTCTTTACCTGCGGTCCCGATCATATTCGCCATCCCGAGCCGATCTATGGGGACGGGGAGGGGCGCCGATATCCGCTGCATGGATCCTTTTCTTCCCATCCCGCGACGATCATCGCGTTCGATGTCCATGAGTCCAATGCGCTGGCGCGCGTTGAGGTTCCCGTGAAGCTTGCCGATGGCGGCACCGCACTTCTCGAACGGACGTGGCGTATCGACGGCGAAAGCGGTGAAGTCAGCCTCGACGACCGGATCGTCAACACGTCCGGGCGGCCCATCCCGGTGTTCCTGATGTATCACATGAATGTCGGCGCCCGTCTCTTCGACGATGCCGTGCGGCTTGAGGGCGCGATGCTGCATGGCGGCGGCCATGGCTGGCGTTTCGGCGAAGAGCCGGGCAGCGTTTTCTGCGTTTCTGCCGGCGATGATGACGAGTGGGCGTCGCTCTCGCTCGGTCCGATTGCGGCCATCGGCGGGAAGACGCTGACCGTGCGTTTCCGTACGGAAACGCTGCCCTATCTGCAGATGTGGCGCAATCAGCAGGCGCCGGCCAATGTGCTCGGTATCGAGCCGGTTTCGCATCGCTGGGTCGGGCGGAGCGAGCTTGAGGCTGCCGGCGAGTTCAATATTCTCCAGCCGGGCGAAAGTCGTTCCTTCGGCCTGCGCTTTTCCATCCTCTGAGCCGTACCGAATGAAGATCGCCCGTCATTGACGCCGCGGTTTTGACCGCTTACATCGGATGCGGATTTCAAGGGTGATGGCCAGCGGAGGCACGAAGATGGATATCAGGCGCATAGACGACGAATATTCAGTAACGGGACAGATCAGCGTCGCCGATCTCGACGAGATCAAGGCGCTCGGCTTCAAGTCGCTCGTCTGCCACCGCCCTGACGGCGAAGAAGAAGGCCAGCCGCTTTTCGCCGATATTGCCGAGCGTGCCGAGCAGCTTGGCCTCACCATCATGCATGTGCCGGTCGGCCGCTATGGCGTCGATGCCGATGCCGTTGCCGGCATGGTGGATGCGCTGGACGAATTGCAGCGCCCGATGCTCGGCTATTGCCGCTCCGGCGCGCGCTCGACGGCGATTTACGAAAAGACCCATCACCTGCGCGGCTGATTTTCCGCGCATCATTCTATTTTAAATGCCAATCAACAGGAGTTTTCCATGACCATCAAGCGTATCGAACCGGGCAAGCGCATGAGCGGCGCCGTCGTTCACGGCAACACCGTTTACCTCGCCGGCCAGGTTGGCGAAGGCACGAGCGTTACGGAACAGAGCAAGTCCGCTCTCGCTGAAGTCGACCGCCTGCTGGCCGCTGCCGGTTCCGACAAGTCGAAGATCCTGCAGACGATCATCTATCTCTCCGACATGTCCACTTTCGGCGAAATGAACGCTGTCTGGGAAGGCTGGATCGACCCGGCAAACCCGCCAGCCCGCGCCACCAGCGGCGCACCATTGGCAACGCCGGATTACAAGGTTGAGTTCATCGTGACCGCTGCTCTCTGAGCAATGGTTTGATTTTTTAAGGAAAGGCCGGGTCGCGGAATGCGGCCCGGCCTTTTTTGTCGAGGCGATGCTGTCGGAAGCAAAGCCATTTGATGTCGGAGCCGGGTGGTCGTCTATGCTTGGGCTGAAGGAGTGAATTGCGCTGCCAGCGCCTCTTCGCAGCCATGCTGTTTTATTGCAGCAGCCAGTGCTGTTTCATAAAAGGTGCGCGCGCTATCGATGCGCGTACGCCCATTATCGGTCAAAACGGTATACACACCGCGTTTGTCGTCCGGACAAAGGTCCCGGACCGTGAGACCTGTCCGTTCCAGACGTTCCACCAGCCTGGAAACCGAACTCTGGTTGAGGCAAAGATGCGAGGCAAGATCCTGCATCCGCAATTCACCGGTGGGTGAGCGGGAAAGTGCCTCCAGCGCACGATATTCCGATAAGCCAAGTCCGCAGGCGGTTTGCATCGTTTTTCCGAGGTCGACTTCGACGTTGCCGACGGCTTGGGCAAGTTTCAGCCACGCATCGTGTTTGGAGGACATATGGGCAAGCTCCTGAAGGAAGGAAATCCTAACCCATATGTATGCTCATACAATAACATCTTCAAGCGGACGGCGCTATGACAGGCCGGGTTCTCCCTTGGGGAGTTTGGCGCTGTCGGCGAGCTTCAGCCACACGACCCCGGCGATGATAATCGCCAGCCAGAACGACTGGGTGAAAGTCAACGGCTGATCCAGCAAGAGACTGCCGCAGACGGCCGCCCCGACCGCGCCAATGCCTGCCCAAACCGCGTAGCCAAGCCCGACGTCGATGGTCTTGAGGGACACGCTGAGAAAATAAAGTGTCAGCAGGAAGAAGATTGCGGCGGCGATGGACCAACTCGGTATCGTGAAAGCCCTGCTGCCGCTCACGCTGAGCGCGTAGCCGATTTCGAAGAGACCGGCGAGCAGCAGCATGAACCACGCGCGCCCCGTATTCGTGTTCGTTGTCATTTCCATATCCTTTCTGATCTGGTTTTCTGACGTGAGATGTTGTCGCTCTATTTTTATGCCGCGCCGCTGAGCCGGAGTCCGATGACCCCGCCGATCACCAGGGCGATCCCAGCGATTTTCCTCCAGTCCAATCTTTGTTCGAAAAAAATCGCTCCCAGAACGACAATGCCGACGCCTGCTGTAGAGGTCCAAATGGCGTAGCCAACGCCAACGTCGAAAGTGAGAAGCGCAAAACTAAGGAAAACTGTCGCGATTGCGCCGCTGGCCAAAGTCGCGGCAGTCCACCAGGGATGAGAGAAACCCTTGGCATTTCCTGCCGATATTGCGACCGCGATTTCAAAGATCACTGCGATTGCCAGATACATCCAATGCATTGTCGTTCTCCGTTAGGATGATTGTTTGAAGGATTGGCCCTGTCTCCCGACCGATGAGTGGTCGATTGAGCATGCCAGGCTTGCAAATGGTCGTCTCGACGTGCCGACTATTTATTTGCATGTGCATGCATATTATTTGTGAAAGAAGAGGTCAACCTGTTTATCGTTTTCTTTCACATGGCGTGCGATGGCGCGGCGACGGGGGCGTTCGAGACGCCATGTATATGATGCCGGTCGAGGCCGAACCTGCGGCGAATCGCCTGTATTCGTTTGTTTTGAAGCCCTTGGCGGATTCAGCTTGCGGGTTGAGTCAATTGTTTCTCAAACTGCTTCAACGTCGTCACCCGCTCCGCAAACCAAAGCCGGGCCAGATCGCTGGCCGAGGCAAGGTCGATACCATCCGGGTCGATGGAGGTGATCGTCCAGCGGCCAGTCTTTGCGCCTGCCAGAACGGCGAGCCGGGCCGCTTCGCCCTTGATGGCATTGAGGCGGATCGCTTCGCTTTCCGCTGCCGCCATCAGTGCGTCTGCACCTGACAGATCTGTGCGCAGATCGGCCGGGGTGATGTTGCTGGCATTGCGGGCCGGGCCGCCATTGATCTGCACGCCTTCCGTCCGCAGTCTGTAAAGCCTCGTGTCGGGAAGGGAGAGATAAAGTTTTGCTTTGGGATAACGGGCAATGTAGCGCGCGATGGCGAGCGGCACTTCGTCCGGGCTGATTTGGTCCGCCCTGCCCACCAGTGTCAGCCGCGGCAGCGTCAGCGCGTCGCCCTTGCCAAAGGGAGCGAGCGTCAGCGAGATGCGTGGGTCCGCCTCCATGTTGCGGGCGTGCAGCGTCAGCCCCGCCGCGAAGAAGAACGGCGTACCATCCGGCTCGATGCCGATATTGGTGGCGGTCGTATAGGGATAACCGCTGACGGGATCGAGCGTGGCAAGCGCTGCCGTTCGCGATGTGTGCAGCACATCCCGGGCCACGCGCACGGCCTCGAAAGGCGCACCGGCCGAGGGCTCGATTTTTGCGCCGCGCGGGGTGATGACGAGAGGGGCTGCATCCGGCATGTCGTTTCCTAAGCTGTAAGTTTCAGTCAGGATTTACACCATGCCGGAGCCGTGTCCATGCGTAATATCAGCTTCCGGTCCTGATCTGTGTCAGGGTACGCGTCGGCGTGATCGCTTCCGCATCCAGCTTCACCTCGATGATGGCCGGCTTGCCGCTTGCCCGCGCACGTTCGAAGGCGGCGGCGAAGTCTTGCGTTTTTTCCACCGTTTCGCCGTGGCCGCCATAGGCCTTGGCAAAGGCGTTGAAATCCGGATTGACAAGATCGGTGCCGCTGACACGGCCGGGATATTCCCGCTCCTGATGCATGCGGATCGTGCCGTATGTGCCATTATTGACCAGCACGGTGATGACGGCCAAGCCGTACCGCACGGCGGTGATGAATTCCTGCCCATGCATCATGAAACAGCCGTCTCCGGCAAAGCAGATCACCTCACGCTCCGGGAAAAGGTGTTTGGCGGCAACCGCCGCCGGCAGGCCGTAACCCATCGAGCCTGATGTCGGGGCCGATTGCGTGTTGTAGCGGCGGAAGCGGTGGAAGCGATGGACCCATGTGGCATAGTTGCCGGCACCATTGGTGAAGATTGCGTCCTCGGGCACATTGGCCTCGATCCAGTCCATGATCGGACCCATCTGCACCGCGCCGGGGCCGGACTGTGGCGGGGTGGACCAATTGAGATAGGTGGCATGCATGGCGGCGGTGCGAGCCGCCCATGCGGCGCTGCCGGTAAGTGCGATGGAGGAGAGGGCGGCGATAAAATCGTCCGGTGCGGCGCAGATCGCGAGATCAGGACGGTAAACGCGGCCAAGCTCTTCTGCTTCAGGATAGATATGGACGAGTTTCTGCGACGGGTAGGGGATATCGAGCAGCGTATAGCCGGAAGACGGCATTTCGGAGAGGCGGCCGCCGAGCAGAACGACGAGATCGGCCTCCTTGATCTCCTTGGCCAGCGCCGGATTGATGCCGATGCCGACATCGCCCGCATAGGAGGGGCTGAGGTGATCGAACAGCATCTGGCGGCGGAAAGAACAGCCGACAGGCAGCTTGTTGCTTTCGGCAAAAGCCTTGAAGCCTGCGACGCTTTCCTCGGACCAGCGCGTACCGCCGATGATGAAGACCGGGCGCTTCGCCTCGCCCAGCATTTTTGCGAAGGTGGCCATCTGTGACGGGCCGGGATGCGCTTCGACAGGTGTGTAGGCCTTTGCCTCAGGCGCTTCTACCTCTTCGACCAGCATGTCTTCGGGCAGCGTCAGCACCACCGGGCCAGGGCGGCCGGAGGTGGCGACGGCAAAGGCGCGGGTGACGAATTCTGGAATGCGGCGCGCATCGTCAATCTCGCCTACCCATTTTGCGAATTCGGTAAAGGCGCGGCGATATTCCACTTCCTGAAAGGCTTCGCGCTCGCGGGCTTCACGCTGCACCTGGCCGATGAAGAGGATCATCGGAATGGAATCCTGCCTTGCGATGTGCAGGCCGGCCGAGGCATTGGTGGCACCCGGGCCGCGTGTCACCATGCAGATGCCGGGTTCGCCCGTCAGCCGGCCCCAGGTATCGGCCATCATTGCGGCGCCGCCTTCCTGGCGGCAGACCACGGTTTCGATGCCGCTTTCATAAAGCGCATCCAGCACGGCGAGATAGCTTTCGCCCGGAACGCAGGAAACGCGGGAGACGCCATTGGCCTTCAGCGCTTCGACGATCAATTGCCCGCCTGTTCTTTTCATTCCGGCTGCAGTCATGGCGTCGTGGTCCTTTCGATGTTTTCCAGTTCGGCCAGCACCTGCGCCTGATGTTCGCCGAGCTTCGGGCTCGGGCGTTCATAACGCAGCGGCGTTTGCGACATGATAATGGGTGTGCGGACACCGGGGATGACGGTGCCGTCTTCCGCTTCCAGATCGGCGCGGAGGCCACGTGCCTTAATTTGCGGATCGGCGAACATTTCCTCGATGGAATTGATTGGCCCGGCCGGCACGGCGTTGTTCTCGCAAGCGGTCAGAAGATCGCGCTTGTTCCATTTCAGCGTTTCGGTGGAAACGATCTGCCGGACTTCGACCTTGTGCGCCACGCGGGCCTTGTTTGTCGCGTAACGCTCGTCATCGGCAACCTCGGCGATACCGAGAATGGTGCAGAGGCGGCGGAACTGGCCGTCATTGCCGACCGCGAGGATCAGAAAGCCATCGGCCGTCGGCACCACCTCATAGGGGGAAATATTCGGATGGGCGTTGCCGAGCCTGACGGGCGGTTTGCCTGAGATCAGGTAATTCATATTCTGGTTGGCGAGCACGGCCGACTGCACATCCAGAAGTGCCATGTCGATATGCTGGCCTTCGCCTGATCGCATGGCGTGGATGAGAGCGGCCTGAATGGCTGTTACGGAATAAATGCCGGTGAAGATATCGGCAACCGCAACGCCCGCTTTCATCGGCTGGCCGTCAGCTTCGCCCGTTATCGACATGAAACCGGACATGCCCTGCACGATATAGTCGTATCCGGCGAGATCGGCGTAAGGCCCGGTCTGGCCGAAGCCGGTGATGGAGCAATAGATCAGCTTCGGATTGAGAATCCTCAGGCTCTCGTAGTCGAGGTCATATTTGGCAAGCCCGCCGCGCTTGAAGTTTTCGATGACGACATCGGCGGTGCGCACCAGCCGGCGCACCAGTTCGCAGCCCTCAGGTGTCTTCAGATCGGCGACGATGGAGCGTTTGCCGCGATTGGTGGCGTGGTAATAGGCAGCGGAGAGATTTTCCCCATCATCGCTTTCGACGAAGGGCGGTCCCCATGCGCGCGTGTCGTCGCCACCCTCGGGGTTCTCGACCTTGATGACGTCAGCGCCCATGTCGGCCAGCATCTGCCCCGCCCAGGGACCTGCCAGAACACGCGCGAGTTCAATGACACGGATGCCTGCGAGCGGCGGTTTCCTGTTCGGCATGTCGGTCATCTGTCCCCCGGGATTTTCTGCTTGCCGGTTTATAGACCGCTGCCTGCCGCGCCGCATGTGATTTTATCTCATGGACTTATTCCGTTTCGGCAAAAGGGTTTTCAGTCACCCACAACCCGGCCGCACCAGGCGGCAAAATCCGCCGCGACGGGCTGCCAGCCGATTTCGTTCAAGGTCTCGTGCCGCATGCCCTTGTAGATCGTGTGCTCGACATGGCTGAAACCTGCCTCGCGGAAACGTTCGGCGAGCCAGGCGATTTCTTTGCCGTCATTGGTGGCTTTGTCCTGATCGCCGCTGACAAGCAGAAGCGGCAGGGTTTTCGGCAGCCGCTCCAAGAGTTTTGGCCCACGATAGGAGAGTTCGAAGACATCCTGCCACAGGGAAACGCTCGCCTCGAACTTGCAGAGCGGGTCTTCCACATAGGCGTCCACAGCCGCCCTGTCGTGGCTCAGCCAGTCGGCATGGGTGCGCCTTTCCGGCATTCGGGCATTCCACACACGGAAGGTTGCCTTCGGCAGAATGGCGCTCGGCACATCCGAGCCTTTCAGCATTTTTTCCAGTCGCAGCAGAACCTGTGCGACACGGCCCATGAGGCCGGGATTGAGGTTGGAATTCCAGATGGACAGGCCGTCGAAGGCATCCGGATGGCTGACGGCAGCGTTAAGCGCCACGAGGCCGCCCATGGAATGACCGAACAGGATCGTGGCCAGGCCGGGATGCCTTTCGCCGACCATCCGGCGCATCGCCATGACATCGGCAACGACCTTTTCCGCACCGTCCTTCCAGCCAAAACGGCCGAGAGGCGCATCCGCCGCTCTCGTGCGGCCATGGCCGCGATGGTCGTGGGCATAGACTTCGAACCCCTGCTTCGACATCACATCCGCGAGCCGGCGATAACGGCCCGCGTGGTCAACCAGCCCGTGGCAGATCATCAGCACGCCGCGCGCCGGGGCAAGAGCGGAGGGCTGGTGGCGAAAGGCGATGGATGCGCCGGAGGGGGCTTCCAGTCTCTCAATACGGCTGAAGGCCAAGTCGTCGGTCGTTTCATTCATGATCGCGCCTGTCCTGCCATAACATCCCTTGTCATAATCATGGGGTCATAATCGTGCCAGAGGTTGCCCCAAGGTCCTATTTACCCTACATAGCGGCAAATTTCCCGATACGTACTCTCAAAAATCCGATGTGGAGCATTCGCTACAATGGCACGTCAATTCATCTATCACATGGCCGGGCTGAACAAGGCCTATGGCGCGAAGAAGGTTCTGGAGAACGTTCATCTCTCCTTCTACCCCGACGCCAAGATCGGTATCCTCGGCCCGAACGGCGCCGGTAAGTCGACTGTTTTGAAGATCATGGCCGGTCTCGACAAGGAATATACCGGTGAAGCCTGGCTCGCCGAAGGCGCGACGCTCGGTTATCTCGAGCAGGAGCCGAAGCTCGACGAAAACAAGACCGTGATGGAAAACGTCATGGAAGGTGTTGCCAGCAAGACGGCCATCGTCGACCGCTACAACGAACTGATGATGAACTATTCCGACGAAACGGCGGATGAGGGCGCAAAGCTTCAGGACATCATCGACAGCCAGAATCTCTGGGATCTCGAAAACCAGGTCGAGATGGCCATGGACGCGCTGCGTTGCCCGCCCGGCGATTCGGCCGTAACCGGCCTTTCCGGTGGTGAGCGCCGCCGCGTGGCACTGTGCCGTCTGCTGCTGTCGCAGCCGGACCTGCTGCTGCTCGACGAACCGACCAACCATCTGGACGCTGAAACCATCGCCTGGCTTGAAAAGCACCTGCGCGACTATCCCGGCGCCGTGATGATGATCACCCACGACCGCTACTTCCTCGACAACGTCACGGGCTGGATTCTCGAGCTCGACCGCGGCCGCGGCATTCCTTACGAAGGCAACTACTCCGCTTACCTGCAGGCGAAAGCCAAGCGCATGCAGCAGGAAGCCCGTGAAGATGCCTCGCGTCAGAAGGCAATCAGCCGTGAACAGGAATGGATCGCATCCAGCCCCAAGGCCCGCCAGACGAAATCCAAGGCCCGTATCAAGGCCTATGACGAGCTGGTGGAAGCGGCGGAAAACCGTCGTCCCGGTGATGCGCAGATCGTCATTCCCGTTGCGGAACGTCTTGGTCGCGTCGTTATCGAAGCCGACAACCTCACCAAGTCCTATGGCGACCGCGTACTGATTGAAAACCTGTCCTTCAAGCTGCCGCCCGGTGGCATCGTCGGCGTCATCGGTCCGAACGGTGCGGGTAAGACGACGCTGTTCAAGATGATCACCGGTCAGGAAAAGCCTGATAGCGGTTCCGTGACCGTTGGTGACACCGTTCAGCTCGGTTATGTCGACCAGAGCCGCGACGCGCTGGCGGGCGATAAGACCGTGTGGGAAGAAATCTCAGGCGGCAACGACATCATCAAGCTCGGCAAGTTCGAAGTGAACTCGCGCGCCTATTGCGGCGCCTTCAACTTCAAGGGCGGCGATCAGCAGCAGAAGGTCGGCAATCTCTCGGGTGGTCAGCGCAACCGCGTGCACCTTGCCAAGATGCTGAAGGCCGGCGGCAACGTGTTGCTGCTCGACGAACCGACCAACGACCTTGATACGGAAACGCTGGCAGCGCTTGAAGAAGCGCTGGAAGCTTTCGCCGGCTGTGCCGTTATCATCAGCCACGACCGCATGTTCCTCGACCGCCTGGCCACCCACATCCTCGCTTTCGAGGGTGACAGCCACGTGGAATGGTTCGAAGGCAACTTCGAGGACTACGAAAAGGACAAGGTCCGCCGCCTCGGCCCGGAAAGCATCAAGCCCGGCCGCGTGAGCTACAAGCGCCTGACGCGCTGATCCTTTTCCGCATCGCTTCAGAAAGGCCCGCCGCAAAGCGGGCCTTTTTTCGTGTAATAAGTGGACATGATCTCGTCCCGAGACACTTTACGCTTGCATCTCGCACCACATCGACATAAAGATATCTTTATATCTTGATTAGCTTGCGAGGCGCGGCAGAGTGGCGTTCGGTCTGGACAAATTGGTGGATCTCCTGAAGGCGGCGGGTGAGACGACGCGTTTTCGCTTGCTGGCGCTTCTTTCGGCCGGCGATCTGACGGTTACCGACCTTACCGAAATCCTCGGCCAGTCGCAGCCGCGCATCTCCCGTCACCTCAAGCTTTTGACGGAAGAGGGGCTTATCGAGCGTTATCAGGAAGGCGCATGGGCCTATTTCCGCTTGCGGCAGGATGGCGAGCCTGCGGGCGTTGTGCGGCAGCTGCTTGGCGCCGCGTCGCCCTCCGACGCGGTTCTCCAGCGCGACAGCGAACGGCTTGCCACCGTCAAGCGGGTGCGGGCTGAACGTGCGCAGGATTATTTCAGCCGCAACGCATCCGCCTGGGACGAGTTGCGCCGCCTGCATGTAAGCGACGAGGCCGTGGAAGGCGCGCTCCTGAAGCTGGTGGGCACCACGCCGATCGATTCGCTTCTCGATCTCGGCACCGGCACCGGCCGCATTCTGCAGCTTCTGAGCGGTATCTATCGCCGCGCGATCGGTGTGGATGCCAGCCGTGACATGCTCTCGGTGGCGCGTGCCAATCTCGACAAGGCGGGCGTGGTCAATGCATCCGTTCGCCATGGCGACATTCTCAATCTGCCGCTCGAGGGACAGGATTTCGATCTGATCGTTATTCATCAGGTCCTGCATTTCCTCGACCAGCCGGAAATCGCGCTTTCGGAAGCTGCGCGCATGCTGCGTCCCGGCGGTCGGCTGATCGTCATCGACCTTGCGCCGCATTCCTTCGAATATCTGCGCGATGAGCATGCGCATGTGCGGCTCGGCTTCTCGCATCCGCTGATGGAAGAATGGTTGAAGAAGGCCGGGCTTTCTCTGGAGCGCGCCGTCGATCTTCATTCTGAAAAAGCGTCCGACGAGGCTCTGGATGTTACGATATGGGTTGCCCGCGACCAGCGGCTGCTGATGGCAGACGATGTGGCGCAAGAGGCGGTTTTACTTCGCTCCGGGAGGGCATGATATGTTGAGGTCAGAAACCGCACGCCGTGATGGCGACATCCGGTTGTCTTTCGAATTTTTCCCTCCCAAGAACGCCGAGATGGAATCCCAGCTTTGGGAAACAGTCGACGAGCTGAAGAAGTGGAATCCGGATTTCGTTTCCGTCACCTATGGTGCCGGCGGCTCCACAAAAGCGCCGACGCTGGACGCGGTACGCCGTATGATCGCCGACGGCCATCTGCCGACTGCCGCGCATCTGACCTGCGTGGATGCGAGCCGGGATGAGGTGCATCAGGTCGTAGAAGAGTTCCGCAATGCTGGCGTTCGCCATTTCGTGGCGCTTCGCGGCGATCCCTCCACCGGCATCGGCACGGCTTACCAGCCGCATCCGGAAGGGTATGAGAATGCTGCCGCTCTGGTGAAGGGGCTGCGCGACATCGCCGATTTCGAGATTTCCGTTTCGGCCTATCCGGAAAAACATCCGGAAAGCGCAAGCGAGGCTATCGATATCGACATGTTGAAGCGCAAGGCCGACAATGGTGCGACGCGGGCGCTGACGCAGTTCTTCTTCGATAATGACGTGTTCGAACGTTACATGGAGCGGGTCACGGCGGCGGGCATCACCATTCCGGTGGTTCCGGGCATTATGCCGATCCAGAATCTCACCCAGCTCAAGCGTTTCGCCGGCCGCTGCGGCACCAGCATTCCCGGTTTTCTGGATGAGCGTTTCGAAGGCTATGACGACGATCTGGAAGGTCGCGCCCGCGTGGCCGCGGAGGTTGCCGCCGAACAGATCGCCGATCTTCAGCGTCGTGGCGTCAATGAGTTCCATCTCTACACCATGAACCGCGCGCCGCTGGTTGACGCGGTGCTGGAGAATCTCGGGCTGGAGCGTCTGCGCCGCAGCGCCGCGTGATTTTACACAGCAGATTACCGACATGAAAAAAGCGCAGGTCCCTTAGGGCCTGCGCTTTTTAAACTCGTGTCATCTACGGTTTTTATCTGCGTTTGGTCTTCACGTCTCGTCAGATGAAAAGCATCACCGCTACGAACAAAAACGCCAAACCGACTGCCAAGGCATTGAGAGATTTTGTAAGTCCCATGGGTGCCTCCTGTTGTTGACAGGGTCGATAATATGACCGTTTTGTGGCGGTTGGAAAGCGGTTTTTGTGATGCAGTGCAGCAAGGCTTGGCGCGGCGTAAAAAGCTGATTTCTTTAATACATTGAAAATAAAAGGTTATTTTCTTATCACGCAGTGCTTCATATGTTTAAAAAAAGTAAATGACCGGGGTGTTATCCCCAGTCATCAGGTCGAGATTAACACTTTATGCCTTGATTCCGTCCGACAGATTAAGGGCCGGAAGGCCTCGTTAAGATTGATTAAAGCGCCTGCAGAAGTGCGGCAGAAGGCCAGCCATCGGCGGGCAGCCCGAGACGCTGCTGTTCTTTCTGGATGGCGACGCGGGTGCCGGAACCGAGAATGCCGTCCACCTTGCCGACATTGTGTCCACGCGCTTCGAGCTTGGTCTGAAGCTGCTTCATGGTCGCATCATCGAAACCGGGCTCCGGGTTGCCCTTGTTATAGACGGGAGAACCCATCAAGCGTGTGGCGAAATAGGCGGCCGAAGTCGTGTAGATGAACGACTGGTTCCATTCCAGATAGATGTTGAAATTAGGATAGGTAATGAAGGTAGGCCCCTTGCGGCCCTGCGGCATGATGAGCGCGGCGGGAAGGGAAGCGAAGTTCTTGTTGCCGTCGCGCGGGGTGACGCCGAGCGCGAACCACTCACCAGCGGTCAGCGCGCCGCCGAGGCCGGATTTTTCCCAAGGCAGGTTTTCCGGCAGGGAAACTTCCTGAATCCAGGGTTCGCCCTTCTTGAAACCGAGATGCTGGATGAATTTGGCCGCCGTCAGGATCGCGTCCGGGGCGCTGCTCTTAACGTTGATGTGGCCGTCGCCATCGCCATCGACCCCGAAAGCGATGATGTCCTTGGGCAGCATCTGCACCTGACCGATTTCACCGGCCCATGCGCCCGTATTGGTGGCTGGATCGAGGTCGCCGTGCTGGACCATTTCGATCAGCGCCAGCAGCTGCGGGCGGAAGAGTTCCGGCCGGCGGCAATCATGCGAGAGGGTCACCAGCGCGTTGCGGGTGTTGAAATCGCCCTGAACGGCGCCGAAATCCGTCTCCATGGCCCAGAAGGCGGCGATGACGCCGGCCGGCACGCCATATTCATTTTCCGCGCGGGCGAAGGTGGAGGAGAGCTCCTGCAGCTTCTTGCGGCCGATATCCAGACGGGCCTGGCTGACGGTGCGCTGGGAAAATTCCAGGAAGGTCTGGCGGAAGACGCCCTGTGCACGGTCACGCGAGAGCACCTTCGGGTCGATCTGCGCGCCGGCAAGCGCCTTCTGGATCGCATCGGCCGGAATGCCCTTGGCAAGCGCGTCGGCTTTCACGCCTTCGAGGAATGCACCGAGATCGCCGCCGCAGGCAACCTGCTTGGGATCGTCAGGCGAGGCGACAGGCGGCGTTGCGAGTGCGGAGCCGGTAGAAAGAAGCGACAAAGCGGCGGCAAAAAAAATGCTGCGCGACCGGAACGTGGGCATGGGAATTTCCTCGATAGGTTGTTAGCCCGCTTTACCCATATGTTTGCGACAAAAAAACGGACCGAATGATCTGACGTGGCTGAACAACGCCGATTTTTCAAAAGTGTTGCTTCTTGGCCGTCTTATTTGGCGGAAGCAATCCATTTCCGCCAGTTTTTCTCACTTCCGGCGAAGACATTGATGTCGGTGGGACCGTTTACGCCGGGCACGACGCCGGTTGCGGTATATTGCCAGAAGGCCCATTTGCGATCTTCGTAGATCTTGGCCGGATGGGCGGCAACGGAGCGGACCCAGAAATGGTAGTCCTTGAACTGGCCGACGAGATTGTCGCGGTGGAAGTCCACCGAGGTGTAGATGATCGGACGCTTGCCGTAATGGGCTTCGATGCGGTCGAGGAAACGTTGCATCTCAGCGCGCACGATGCCGGGCGCCGGGCGTGTCTTGCAGGTGGGTGAGGAGGGGTTCCACTCCACGTCGAGAACCGGCGGCAGGGTGACGGCATCCTTCGGAACGTTGCGAATGAACCAGTCGGCCTGGGCGTCCGCTGTGGAGCAGAAATAATAGAAGTGGTAGGGCGCGTGCAGAACATCTGCAGCCGCCGCGTTGCGCCAATGGTCGCCGAATTTCGGATCGATGCGATCCGATCCCTCCGTCGCCTTGATGAAAACGAAGGAGACGCCGGATTTGCGCACGGTTTGCCAGTCAACGTCGCCATTCCATTTGGACACGTCGATGCCGTGCACCTCATGGCGGTGAGGGTTGTTCGTGCCGAAATCCTGCGGATCGGTATCGGAAAATTTTGGCCTGGAAACGGATGCGGTTTCCAGCAGGTCATAGCTGGTGGAGGTGCAGCCGCCGATCAACAGTAAAGCCGACAATAGTGCCGATAAACGCAGCCGCATTGAAACCCTGATGAAAGTGTTGCCCATCCCGCGGCCGCAAAACGGCGCGCCGTAT
The DNA here is from genome assembly GCF_008274755.1 of Agrobacterium sp. B1(2019). Lineage (NCBI taxonomy): Bacteria > Pseudomonadati > Pseudomonadota > Alphaproteobacteria > Hyphomicrobiales > Rhizobiaceae > Agrobacterium > Agrobacterium sp. B1(2019). The sequence continues at coordinate 553,042 of NZ_VTPB01000001.1, forward strand.
CTCCCAATTTACGCATAACATGGTAAACAAGCGGTTATGGCAAGGGGCAAGGTGCTTTTTGCATCTCGCAAGCCGCTGGATTTGAAGCGATTTGCGATTTTTACTGCTGAAACCTCGCCCGGCGAAGCCTTGAAGGCGACGTCGCATGCGCGCAGGCGGGTTTCGCAATCCGCCGTGAATCAGGCGTCGGCCAGGATGCGGTGGATTTTCGGCTGCTGCGCTTCGGCGACCGGAAGCGTGATGACGGCCCGCCACGCATAACCCCGGGCGATTTCCTCGAATTCGAGATTGCCGTCAAAACGGCCGGCCATATTGGCGAGGACGTAACGGAGATTGGCGCGGGGTGTGACGTGAAAGCGGGTGAGCCAGGCTTGCAGAAGGGTGCGGAACCACTTCGGCAATTGTTCCTGCTGGCCGAAATCGACGATATGCAGTGAGCCGCCGGGTTTCAGCGCCGTGAGCGCCTGTTCGATCGCCTTTTCCCAATCCGGTATCATCGACAGCGCATAGGGGATCATGACGCGGTCGAAGCCGTCGGGTTGGCCGAATTCCGAGGCGCGGAAGGCAGTGGCATCTGCCACGCGCAGAATGGGGCGTTCCGCCTTGCCGGCGAAATTTTCGGCTGCGGTCAGCAGCATTTCGGCGGAAATGTCGAGGCCGAACAGTTTCGCCTGTGGAAATTTGCGGCTGGCCAGCAACAGGTTGCGGCCGGTGCCGCAGCCAACTTCCAGCAAGGTGCCACCTTTCGGCACGTCGAGGCCCGAAATGGTTCTGTCGCGGCCGAGGAGGTAATATTTGCGGGTGATATCGTAGATATGCCGCTGGTGGCGATACATGCGGTCCATCAGGCTCGCATGCGCGCTGTCTGCAAGGCCCACATTCTCGCCGATGGTTTTCATGCCATAGCCCTCTGGTAGATATGGAAGCCGCCGTAGATGGCCGAGCGGTCCATGGCGTTGAGCGCGGTGGAACGCTCTTCGAGATAGACCCACTGGTTGCGGATGTCAGGCGAAAGCCGGCCTTCGATGACGCTCTTTTCGGCGGCGGTGCGGAAGATGACGCGCGCGCCGGATGCCGCGGTGCGGCTGATCTGCGACCATAGTTCGTTGAGCTGTGTGTCCGTCATCCAGTCCTGCGCATCGAGGAGAATATAGCGGTCGACGGCGCTTGCCGGCTTTTTGGAGAGAAGCTCGGTATAGGTGGCGTGGTGCACGGCGACTCGTGCGGTGTTGTTGCGGATCGTTTCGTAATATTCCGACTTGAGATAGGCGGGCAGGGCACCCTCATGCGGTTCGGGATAACGGCGCGCGAAGGCTTGCCAGGCGAAATAATTGTCGCTGAGCGGGAAGTTGCAGGCGAGCTTTTCCAGCCGCTCCTTGAGCACGGAGGCAACCGTGCCATCGGCGGAAAGGCTGGCCAGCTCGTCATATTGGCGCGGCGGAATGCCAAGGCCGAACAGCGAGCTTTTGCGCTTCGTCAGCCAGCGCACCACCGGCTTGTCGAAAAGGGGCGCGACCTTGCTGTCGAAAAACTGGCGCTGTTCGTCCAGTGTGCGGGTCTTGGCCATCTCGGTGAGTTTCACGCCGTGCAGCCGGGCCATGAGATGGCCGGCGCCGATGAAGCGGCCGAGCAGGCCGGTGCGATAGATGTTCCTGTCGAACACCGAGATGCGTCGGCGGCCGGAAAGGGTGCGCTTCGACCAGTATGCCTTGGTCGTGGCGTCGAGATGCTCGGCTATGAAACGGTCGTAACCGATGCTGTTGCTGCGGTGGTTGGCGCGGCCGAAGTGGCGCACCACGTCCTGATGGGCGGGCAGATGGCGGAAGGCGGCGAGCTTCAGCTTGTTCAGCGCAATGTGGTGCGGGTTGAGATCCACGACATCGATGCTGGCCGGATTGCGGGAGAGGTAGGCCAGCATGTTGCAGCCGCCCGAGCCGATGGTGACGATGCGGTGGCCTTCGCCAAGCTCCATCGCCTCCATGTCGATTTCCGGGTCTTCCCATATCTGCGGATAGACGAGGCCGGAAAAGAGGACGCCGAAGAACCGCTCGGACAGACCGCTTTTGGAGAGTGCCTTGTGCTGGAGCAATGCAGACTTCAGTTTCGTGTTCTTGCTGAAGCCGGTCTTGGGTGCCGCACTCGTCATATGTTCACCTCTCAGTCGATTGAGAGGCGTCTACAGCCGTCACACTACAGTTTGATGACAGGGGCTGTGGGTGAAAACAATGAGACGAAAAGACGCTGTGAAACTATCGGCGTCTAAGCTGCCACGAATCCAGACTGCATTCCCAATGCAGCCGGAGGCCATCACTTGCGCAGAACGTGCAGCATGCCCTTGCGCTTGGCGTCGTAGTAATAACCGCGCGCATAAAGCCGGACCGCGTTATCGCGGTCGTTGCCCGCCACAACCCATGCGCCGCGCAGATATTTGACGGCGTATTTGAGGTTGGTTTCGGCATCGAACAGGCCAGAGGCGGGGCCATCGAAGCCCATGGAGCGGGCCGTGGCATGCCTGATCTGCATCAGGCCGAAATTGCCGCTGCTATAGGCGCCGGGATTATACATGCTTTCACGCCGCACCACGCGGTGAACCAGATCTTCCGGCACATCATACATGGTGGCGTATTTGGTAATAAGGCCGCTGAGCTTTTCGCGTCCGACCGGGGCCGCCATCGATTCGTTCTGACGGATAGCGGCAAGCGCGGCGTTGGTCGGGCCGGCGGCATAGGCCAGAACCGTGCTGTCCGGCTTTGGCAGCGGAATGACTTTGCGTTCGGCCGTCAGTTCGGTGCCAATGGAGGGTGAGCCGGGTGGCGGCGGCGCGGGCGGGAAGCTGCCCTTGACGGCAACCACCTGCGGCAGATCGGCGGCGGCATCGTGGACGGCCGGTTTCGCCGCCATGTCAGCCGTTTCGATGGCTGCGGCCGCCGGATTGGCGTTTGTCGGTGCGAGTGCCGTGGCCGTGGTCGGCGCAGATGTCGTCACACTCGCTTGGGCGACGTCGTTCTGCATCGGTTGCGTCTGGCCGGCGATGGCTGCGGCGATTTCAGAAGCCGGCGGCAGCGCCACGCGTCCGCCCTTGACGGCGACGGCGGTGGGAAGTGCTGCAGACTGGGAAGAGGTTGGGGTTTCGGCGGTCTTCACCGTTGCTGCTTCGGCCGTTGCCGGCTGCGCCGATGTTTGCGCAGGAGTGGTCGCGGGATTGACTGTCGCGATCTTCGGGCCGTTCGGCCCTTCCTTTGCGGTATATTCGACGCTGGTGCATGCGCTCAATGCCAGTGCCAGTCCCACGGTGGAAGAGAGAAGAAGTGCACTTCTTCCGCGGAATTTTCCCGAATTTCGCATGTTGCCGCCTTCGTTATGCCTGTCTTTCGATACCCCCGCGTCGAGCGAAGCAGGCAGTGTCCCGTCGAGCCTTCATTAACCTATTGTAAGGATAGCGGCAAGCCGGGAGGCCGCTCCCGGCTTTCGGGCGGTTTTTCAGGCGGCGATGCGCCTGTATCCGGCGCTGACGGCGCGGCCGGAAATAAAGTGGGTACGGTATTTCGTCCGGATTTTTTTATCGCCCGACATACGGCGCACCATCGCCAGAGTAGGCCCGGCAAACAGCGCCTGCGCGGTCAGAATCACCAACGCCTGAAGAAGAATGGCGGCCTGCGCCATGGCGAGCGTTTCAATTGTATTGCTGGAAGTGGACACGAATTGCGGCAACAGCGCCAGAAAGAAAGCGAAGTAGCGCGGGCGCAGGGCGGCAATGGCGTAACAATCGCGGAAAATGCCGCTCCAGGATTTGCCGGGCAGATTGTCATTATCGGCATTGGCGGCCTGGGCGGCAGGCGTGGCGAAGGTCCACAGGAGAAACAACATCAGCCAGCCGATACCGGCCCATTGCACGATTTCCACGAATGATTGCGGCAGATAGACGAGACCGGCCACCGGAATGGCGGAAATCGTCATGGCCGTGACGATGCCGAGCGCGCCGCCGCTGACGGAGGCGAAGACCGTCTTTTTGCCGCGAGTGGCGGAATAGGAGGCGACAGAGAATACAAGGGGAGAGGGGAGTGCGAACACAACGGCACATGCTGCACAAAAAATCAGCCAGGCCTGTCCAGACATTCTCTTCCTCCTTGCCCTCCCTGTCGCCGTATTATTTTAGCCTATCGTAAAATCAGGCCGCTGTGAACGGCTGACCGACGTGTTCCATCACTTCGGTAAACCATTTTGCAGAGAGGTCGAAATGCTTTCCGCCCTTGATACGCGGAAACTCGATGGTCCGCAATTTGCCATTCTTGTCTTCATCATGGCCGGTGACGCCGGAGACCTTGTTGAGCGCGCTTTCGACTGCGAGATCGACCATGCCCTGAATGAGGCGCAGGTCGTCGCCATTGGCGGCGGCGGAGCGGGCGAAATAGCCCGATTTCTGCACCATGGAGCGTTCCGCACCGATGAGGCTGGCGAACTGCTTCTGGAACCAGCCGCCGACATTGATGGTGTCGATCTTCACATGGCCGAAAGCGTCGCGCTTGACAGCCTCGCCGGAGGCTTCGCGTTCGGCGACGATGGAATCGAGGCCCGCACCTTCGGAAACGAACAGCGTGACATAACCGTTCCTGTCCATGATTTCCTTCAGTCGCTCGGCTTCCGCCTCGATGTCGAAGGCCATTTCCGGCAGGTAGATGCCGTCGATGTTCTTCATCTGCGTGTTCATCATCAGGCCTTCGACATACTCATTGCCGCGGGTCTTCTGGATATAAGCGCGGGCGGTGGCGGCCGTCAGCCAGCCGCAATGGCGGCCCATGACTTCGTGGATGACAAATGTCTTCGGCGCAGCGCTCTGTTCGTTGCTGACATTGTCGAAGAAGGAAGCGCCGACTTCGGCAGCCGTCCAGGCGCCGAGCGACTGCTTGATCGGCACCACGTCGTTATCCACCGTCTTCGGCAGGCCGACAACGGTGAGGTCATAGCCGTTAGCGCCAAGATAGGCGGCGAGATCGGCCGCTGTCGTGTTGGTGTCGTCGCCGCCGATCGTGTGGAGAATGGTGACACCGTCAGCCGCCAGCCGGTCAGCGGCGACGCGCAGCGGATTGTCGCCTTCCTTGACCAGACCGCGCTTGGCGCAATCGGCGGCATTGGTGAGTTTCACACGGCTGTTGCCGATCGGCGAGCCGCCGTAGCGGTGGAGCAGATGCGCCTTTTCCCGCATATCCTTGGTGATCTCGATGCGGTCACGCAGAAGCACGCCCTGATAACCGGAGCGGTAAGCGATGATGTCGATCTCGGGCGCGATGTCGCTGTAACGCTCGATCAGGCCGCCCACGGCCGAAGAGAGACAGGGCGCAAGGCCACCCGCGGTCAGCATTGCGACTTTCTGTTTGGCCATCATGGCTCTCCTTTTCACATATACCCAAAGACATGTCTGGCAAATGGATGCGACAGCCGCGTGTTGGTGTAAAGTGAATTTATGAAGAAGAACGCCGATTTCTCGCGGTTTTTCAGCAGCTTGAGCAAAGTGGCGTAATATAATCGTTTCAATCGGCATCGCCGGCGGACGGCTATCCGCCCTCTGTGGAAAACTATGGTTCCGTCGTCTGCCGTACTCTTGTTCCTGAAGCAAAACTGTCGCAAAGATGAATAAAAGTTAATGCCGCCGGCCCGCTAGACATATTGCATTCGCGGCAATATCCCGTCATGCTTGTTGCATGATGTTCGATTTCGCCTGTCTGCAAATTTCATCCCTGTGGGAACGGCTGCTCGGCGCAATCGGCGACGCGGCAGGCGGTGCGCTCGGGCGCGTGGTGGAAGCCATCCGCACCCTTTTCGAAGGTGATCCGGAAACCCGCCGCAAGGTTTCCTTTTCCGTGGCCATCATCGCGCTCTCCGCCAAGATGGCGAAGGCCGACGGTGTCGTCAACGACGCGGAAGTGCGCGCCTTCCGGCAAATCTTCGATTTTCCGGAAGAAGAAGCCAAGAACGTCGCCCGTCTTTATAATCTCGCCCGCCAGGACGTTGCCGGTTACGAGGCCTATGCGGAGCGGCTTGCTGGTCTTTGCGGCTCCGGGCACGCCAATTGCGAGATGCTGGAAAGCGTCATCGACGGCCTGTTCCACATCGCCAAGGCCGATGGGCTGATACACGAGCGGGAGCTGGCCTTCCTCGGCCGGATCGCGGAAATCTTCCGTATCACCGAAGATCACTTCGAAACGATCATGGCGCGGCATGTGCATATGGATGGGCGCGATCCCTACCGCGTGCTCGGCGTTTCGCCTTCGGACGATTTTCTGGATATCCGCAAGCGGTACCGAACGCTGGTTGCCGAGCACCATCCCGACAAGCTCATCGCCCGCGGCGTTCCCATGGAATTGCACGCGGCCGCGAATGAGCGTATGGCGGCTCTCAACGCCGCTTATGCGGCCATCGAGAAAGAACGCCGCGTCGCATGAGTGAATGTCTGCCGGATTTTACCCCGGATTTCGGGGGCGCAACCGTTGCGCCTTCGCCTAACCATGGCGAAAGGCTGGGTGTGGCCGGTCCCGATATTATCCTGTTGCATTATACCGGCATGACGACGGCCGACGGCGCACTGTCGTGGCTCTGCAATCCCGAAAGCCAGGTCTCAAGCCATTATTTTGTCTTCGAGGATGGGCGCGTTATCCAGCTCGTGCCGGAAACACGCCGTGCCTGGCATGCGGGCAAAAGCACCTGGGCGGGGGATGAAGACATCAATTCCCGCTCCATCGGTATCGAGATTGCCAATCAGGGCCATCCAGGTGGCCTGCCGGAATTTCCGGAAAAACAGGTGGAAGCCGTCATCGAATTGTGTCGCGATTGCGGCCAGCGCTGGTCTATCGCCCCTGAAAGGGTGCTGGCGCATTCGGATGTTGCACCGATCCGCAAGGTCGATCCGGGTGAAAAATTTCCGTGGGACATCCTGTCGCAGCACGGTGTCGGCCATTGGGTGGAGCCTGCTCCGATCCGTGGCGGTCGCTTTTTTCAGCGCGGCGACCATGGCCAACCGGTCGAAGCGCTGCAGTCGATGCTGTCTATTTATGGTTACGGCGTTGAAATCACAGGCGCTTATTGCGAAAAAACCGAAGGCGCCGTGGCTGCTTTCCAGCGGCATTTCCGCCCCGCTTTGGTGGATGGTATCGCGGATTTCTCCACCATCGACACGCTGCACCGGCTGATCGCCAGCCTGCGGAGATTTTCGGGCGCGTAATCGCCAATTCTGGAAAAGCATTCCCACTTTTCCAGCGTGTTCAAGTCGCTTTTTTTCTTGTGCCACAGTTAATCCGCATTGAGGAAGTTTAAGAACGTCACTGTATGCGGTGTCGTTCTTCAGGGGAACTTACCGTCAATATCAATCAAGGAGACCGGACAGCGGAAGGTCGAGATCGACTTCCCGGGCACAGACTATTTGTGTCGCTTCATTGGTCCGGTCATCCGATCTGGAGACTTTTTCTACATATGAACAGGGTTGTTGTTGCTGTCGTGGCGAGCGTTGTTATGCTTGCTTCGCAGGGGGGGATTGCTTTTGCCAAAGACGAGGACGTCAAGACCAAAACCGTGACGCTGGAGACCTTCTTCCGCAAGCCCGGTTATCCCATTCCGGAAAAAAACCTACCTTCCTCTCTCAAGAACGGCTATTCCGATCTGATCGTCAAATATGCCAAGCGTTACGGCGTTCCCACCAACCTGGCGCATGCCGTGGTTTCGGTGGAAAGCAAGTTCAACCCCAAGGCCCGCGGTAGCGCAGGCGAGGTCGGGCTGATGCAGATCAAGCCGGCAACGGCGCGGATGATGGGCTATCGCGGCACGACCAAAGCGCTCTACGATCCCGAGACCAATATTCGCTGGGGCATGCAATATCTGGCGACGGCGCATCAGCTTGGCGGCGGTCAGGTGTGCGGCACGATCCTGCGTTACAATGCCGGCCATGGCGCCACCCGCATGAACCCGGTCTCCAAGCGTTATTGCGGCAAGGTGCAGGCGTTGCTGGCCGGCTGAGGCCGGTTTGCATTGCTTGTTAAATTGCGAAAAGCGATTCCGGTTCGGCCCGGCATGCTGTAGTCAGAAGCAAAGCTGATACGGAGCATGACATGCCGGATTTCAAATATATCGTGGTCGGGGCCGGGATGATGGGAGCGGCCGCGGCGCGGCATCTTTCGGCGCAGGTGGATGGCGTGGCGCTGATCGGACCGGGCGAACCTGCTGATCGCAAGACGCATCAGGGTGTGTTTTCAAGTCATTACGATGAAGCACGAATCACGCGTGGTTTTGATGGCGATCCGGTCTGGGCGGAACTCGCGCAGCGCTCCATCCGCCGTTATGCGGAGATCGAGGCGAAAAGCGGAATCCGCTTTTTCACGGAAGCGGGCTGCCTGTTCACCGGAAACGGCAAGGGGCTTGCGGGGGACTATGTGTCGCGCGCGCTCATCTCGGCCGACCGTCTCGGTCTCGGCGTAGAGACACTCGGCACTGATGCGCTGGCTGGCCGGTTTCCGATGTTCTCCCTGCCGGTCGATCACAGCGGTTATTTCGAGGCGCAATCCGCCGGCCACATCAATCCGCGCGCTCTGGTGAAGGCGCAATGCACGATTGCCGCCGCACAGGGCGCGCGGCTTGTGCGCCACACGGCGGCGCATATTCGCGATACTTCCCATGGCGTGGAGGTTTCGACCCGCGACGGGGCCGTCCATACCGCTGAAAAGGTCATCGTGGCGGCCGGTGGTTTCACCAACATGGCGGAACTTCTGCCTTCTCCCGTCGATATGGCGGCCACGGGCCGCACCATCGTCTTTTTCGAACTGGATGAGGCGCGGCATGCGCTGTTCGGCGCGATGCCCTCCACCATCGTGCTCGCGGAAACAGAGGACGACATCGTCTATATCCTGCCGCCGGTGCGTTATCCCGATGGCAAGGTCTATCTGAAGATCGGCCGGGAGAGCGAGAAGGGCAGGCTTGAAACGCTCACCGAAGCGGTAGACTGGTTCCACTCGGACGGTACGCCAGGTGAGGTGGAGTTTCTGAAAAAGCGGGCGCTGTCCCTGATGCCGGAGCTTGCCGGCTGCCCCGTGACCTCCGGCTCCTGTGTCGCCTCCATTACCCGTAGCGGCTATCCCTATATAGGCTATACGCAATCCTCCAATATCGCGGTTCTGACCGGCGGCAATTTCGTCTCCGCCAAGTCTTCGGACGAGATCGGACGGCTGGGTGCACAGCTGCTGCTCAATGGTCAGCTCACGGAGGATGAATTTGCTGCCGAAATGTCGCCGGTTTTTGTCTGACAATCCACCGGGAAGCCGCTAAAAGAATGCGGCTGAGCGGAACGGGTAAAGAGGGTGGTATGTCGGGACATTTCAATTACATCGTCGTCGGTCGCGGCATGATGGGTGCGGCCGCCGCCCGTCATCTGGCGGAAACGGTGGACGGCGTGGCGCTGATCGGTCCCGGTGAGCCTGCCGATATAAAATCGCATCAAGGCGTCTTCGCCAGCCATTACGATGAAGCGCGGATTACCCGTACCATCGATGGCGATGCCGACTGGGCGTTGCTCGCTAACCGTTCCATCGCACGTTATGCCGATATTGCCACACGCAGCGGTGTCGAGTTTTACGCGCCGGTCGGTTGCCTTATGGTGGGACCTGAACGGGGCGGCGCCAATACCTTTGTCGATGATGTTCTCAAGGCGGCGGCTCGGCTCGGGGTTTCCACGGAACTGCTGGATGACCAGAGCCTGAAAAGCCGCTTTTCCTATTTCTCTTTCGAACAGGGTTGCGAAGGCGTGTTCGAGAGCAACAATGCCGGATACGTCAATCCACGGGCGTTGGTGAAGGCGCAAACTATTCTCGCGGAAAAGGCAGGTGTCACGCTTATCGACGATATCGTCGTTTCGACGCGGGAAGAGGGTGGCCGGGCATCGGTTCAGACGGCTTCGGGCGCGGTTTATACTGCAGACCGGGTGCTGGTGGCGGCCGGTGGCTTCTCGATTACCAGGGATTTGCTGCCTCAGCCGGTCGGGCTTGATGTCTATGCCCGTACCGTCGCTTTCTTCGAGATTAATGAGAGCGATCTGGAGCAGTATGCGGACATGCCGTCGCTGATCTATGAGCCGCGCGACACCACAAAACATATCTACCTGCTGCCGCCGGTGCGTTATCCCGATGGCAAATTCTATCTGAAGATCGGCGGCGATCCCGACGATAAGAGGGTCGGCAGCGACCCGGAAATCCGGGAATGGTTCCGCTCCGGCGGACGCGAAAGCGTGCGTGATCATCTATCGGCGATTGTCGGGTCGCTTGTGCCTTCCATCGATCTCTCGCGTGTCTCGATGGCCGCCTGCGTGGTCTCCAAAACGCAAAGCGGTTATCCGGCCATTGGCTTTGCCGCCTCGCCGAAGATTGCGGTTCTGACCGGCGGTAACGGCACGGCGGCAAAAAGTTCCGATGAGATCGGGCGGCTCGGTGCTCTGCTGCTGCGGAATGGCCAAATCGACGACGGCGCCTTCTCGACGGATTTCAAACCCGCATTTCTTTGATCCTGACCGTCGCTTTTCGGTGGCTTTCGCTGCGGAACATGGTTATGCAGCCCAAGCCAGTTGGCTGGGCAGCCGCGCTTTACCAATGTCGAAAGACGGTAAGGTGAGGAAAGTCCGGGCTCCACGGAAATACGGTGCCGGATAACGTCCGGCGGGGGCGACCCCAGGGAAAGTGCCACAGAGAGCAAACCGCCATGCACCCGCATGGTAAGGGTGAAAGGGTGGGGTAAGAGCCCACCGCGCTTCTGGTAACAGCGGCGGCAAGGTAAACCCCACCGGGAGCAAGACCGAATAGGGATGACACGGGATGGGTGAAAGCCCGTTCACAGCCGGTTTCCGGGCCCGTCATCCGGGTGGGTTGCGCGAGGCGGCATGCAAATGCCGTCCCAGATGAATGGCTGCCACGTTCCGGGTCAAACCGGGGCCATACAGAACCCGGCTTACAGGCCAACTGGCGAATTTTCCTTTTCCGTCTTCGACGTGAAGCTTCTAAAAAATCTCATCATCATATTGTTTTTCAATCGGAAAATTATCGGTTTAAGGCAACTTTTGTGACGGTAAACTGCCGTCTTCGCGCACAAAGTAAACCATTCGTTAAACTTAACGGCTTATGAATTTCCGATGCGAAGTCGGTATCGTGCCGGCTTCATCCCATTGACGCCCATAGTGTCCCATGGTATCCCAAATGCACACCACATTGGGTCGTGTTTTTGACCCGCAATCGCTGAAACGTTTGAGGAGCCTACAAGGGGCTGCTGCAGGACATGTCGCCCTGGCGCTTGGCGATGTGTCGTGCGTACCGGTGTCGGCTGCGGAGCGGATGGATCGCTTTGGGGCATGCGGTTTTGGCGAGTTGAGTAATGGACCGCTTTTTATCGAACGTGACGAACAGGATCGACGCCAAGGGGCGCGTTTCGGTTCCGTCTCCGTTTCGTTCGGTGCTGGTGAAGCGCGGCATTCAGGAGCTTTATTGTCTCCAGGATTTCGCCTTTCCGGCAATCAGCGTCGGCGGTCCGGATCTGCTGGAGCGCTACGAGCGGCAGATCGCGTCCATGGATGCCTTCTCGCCGCAGGCAAACGCGATGTCGCTGCTGGTTCACGGCGGCGGTGTTTTCATGAAGCTCGACCAGGAAGGTCGATTGATGGTGACGGATTTTGTGCGGGAATTTACCGGCATCTCTACCGAGGTCACCTTCGTCGGGCGGGCGGATCATTTTCAGCTTTGGCAACCGGATGCGTTTTTGGCGGCGCAGGCGGAAGCAAGAGCGGGGCGCGGTTTTTCGGCTGCTCGCCCCGCCTAGGACGGGGACAGTCAATGGCGGCGAATTCTGGCGGACGATCTTCTGATGCCGATGGCGGACCTCAGCGCCATATTCCTGTGCTGCTTCGCGAAGTCATCACCGCGCTTGAGCCCGCCCCCGGCAAGGTCATTCTGGATGGCACTTTCGGTGCCGGCGGCTACACCCAGGCCATTCTCGATCAGGGTGCAAATGTCATCGCGCTGGACCGCGATCCAACGGCTATCGCCGGCGGCCAGGCGATGGTTGCAGTCAATGGCGGCAGGCTTTCGCTCATCCAATCGCAATTTTCCGATCTCGCAAAACATGCGCCGGAGGGTGGGCTTGATGGCGTCGTTCTCGATATCGGCGTGTCCTCCATGCAGATCGACGAAGCAGAGCGCGGTTTTTCGTTCCAGAAGAACGGCCCTCTCGACATGCGCATGTCCGCTTCCGGCGTTTCGGCGGCCGATGTCGTCAACCGTGCGAAGGTTGGCGATCTCATTCGCATCTTCGGTTTTCTCGGTGAGGAAAAGCAGCCGGGTCGCATTGCCCGCGCCATCGAGAAGAAGCGGGCGGAAGAGCCGTTCCGCACCACCCGCGATCTGGCGGGCCTGATCGAGATCGTCACGCCACGGAAAGCCAAAGACAAGATTCACCCGGCAACGCGGGTGTTCCAGGCGCTGCGCGTCTTCGTCAATGACGAGCTGGGCGAGCTGGCGCAGGCCTTGTTTGCCGCCGAGCAGGTTCTGAAGCCCGGCGGCCGGCTGGTCGTCGTCACCTTCCATTCTTTGGAAGACCGTATAGTCAAAAAATTCTTCTCCGACCGTTCGGGCAAGGCCGCCGGCTCCCGGCATCTGCCGATGGTGGAGGACAAGCCCGCCATTTTCGAGAATATCGGGAAGCCGATGATCGCTGCCAGCGACGAGGAGGCGGAGCTTAATCCGCGGGCCCGTTCGGCCAAGCTTCGCGCTGGCCTGCGCACCACGGCACCGGCGCGTGCTGCAGATTTCTCGATTTTCGAGCTTCCCGATCTCGCCAGCCTTGAAAAGATGGGAGGCTGATATGCTGCGCACTTTCGATGTCATCTTGATGGGGGTCATGGTCGCTGCGGCGGTCGTGACCTATTCGATCAAGCACAAGGCCGATCTGAAGCTTGAAGAGGTCCGCAAGCTGGAGGCCGAAATCAAGCTTGAGAAAGATACGATCGATCTCCTGCGGGCCGACTGGGCGCTGCTGACGCAGCCGAACCGTTTGCACCGGCTCGTGAATGCCTATCAGGACGAACTTGGTCTTTCGCCGACGCTGCCGACGCAATTGGCGCAGCCGCGTGAACTGCCGATGCTGCGCTCGCAATTGCCGCAGCCGCCCGAGCCTGAAGGAATGAGCGTCGAGGATGTCATCGCTGCCGCTGTCAACGGCTCGAAGCCGGGGGCAACGCTGGGTGGCGCTTCCAAGCCCAAATCGCCGCCCGCGGGCCAGATTGCCGTCAACGGCGTTCCGGTGCCCACGCCCCGTGCCCGCGTTTCACGTCCGGCGCCGGCGCCTGTGCCGGTCGCTTCCGCCGCCGGCGATGAATCCGGCGATATGGATGAAACCATAACAGGATCGGTGAACCGCTGATGTCTTTTCTCTCCCGCGTCATGGTTTTGAAGAGCAAGGCTCATTTTTCCGCCAGCACCACCGGTATCCATACCGACCATGCGGCGTTTGAGGGTGCCCGCAAGAGGCGCGCGGCCCAGGCGAAAAGCCGCGTCGGCCTTCTCATTTTTGGTTTCGTCGCTTTTTACGCCGTCGTCGGCGGCCGTCTCGTGCAATATGGCATGGCGGAACAGGAAACGGTATCGAGCATCGCGCCTGCAGACCGGCTGATGGCGTCGCGTCCCGATCTTCTCGACCGCAACGGCGAGGTGCTGGCCACCGATATTCGCACCGTCTCGCTTTTCGCCGAGCCGCACCGCATCGTCGATATCGACGAGGCCATCGAGAAGCTGCGCACCGTCCTGCCGGATCTCGACCAGCGCAGCACCTATCAGAAGCTTACCTCCAACTCGCGTTTCCAGTGGCTGCGCCGCCAACTGACGCCGAAGCAGCAGAGCCAGATCCTGGCGCTCGGCATTCCCGGCATCGGCTTCCGCCCGGAAAAGCGCCGCTTTTATCCCGGTGGGCCGACTGCCGCCCATGTTGTCGGACACGTCAACATCGACAATCGCGGCGTTGCCGGCATGGAACGTTACGTCGATAGCCAGGGTCTGGCCGATCTGACGGCGCTCGGCATGACCAGCGACCAGCCGCTGGAGCCGGTGAAGCTTTCGATCGATCTGCGCGTGCAGTCCATCGTGCGTGAAGTTGTAACCGCCGCCATTGCCAAATTTCGTGCGATCGGCGCAGGTGCTGTGGTTCTGGATGTGCATACTGGCGAGGTTCTCGCCATGGCCTCCGTGCCGGACTACGATCCGAACAACCCGGCCGAAGGCGCCAAGGAAGGCTGGCTCAACCGCATGTCGAACGGCACGTTCGAAATGGGTTCCACCTTCAAGTCCTTCACCATTGCCATGGGCCTCGATTCGGGCCGCGTCCATCTCGGCGACACTTTCGATGCGCGTTATCCGATCCGCATCGGCGGCTTCACCATCAAGGACTTCCACGGCAAGGGCCGCATGCTCTCGGTGCCGGAAATCTTCCAGTATTCGTCCAACATCGGTACGGCGAAAATCGCCGACACTGTTGGCACCGAAGGCCACAAGGAATTCCTGACGCGGCTTGGTCTTCTCACCCGCATGCAGACCGAACTGCCAGAAGTGGCGATGCCGTCGCAGCCGCGCGAATGGAAGAAGATCAACTCCATCACCATTTCCTTCGGCCATGGCGTTTCCACGACGCCGTTGCAGACGGCGGTTGCCGGTGCGGCACTCGTCAATGGCGGTAAACTGATCGAACCGACCTTCCTCCCGCGCACCCGTGAACAGGCGGATCAGGTGGCAAAGCAGGTGTTGAAGCCTGGCGCCAGCAAGGATATGCGCTTCCTCTTCGAATGGAACGGCGTCAACGGTTCCGGCCGCAATGCGCGTGTCGATGGTTTCAACGTCGGCGGCAAGACCGGCACGGCCGACAAGGTCGTCAACGGTCGTTACGTGCACGACAAGAACTTCAACGCCTTCCTGTCGGCCTTTCCAATGGACGATCCGCAATATGTCGTGCTGTCGTTCATCGACGAGCCGAAGACGGACAAGGGCAATGGCGCAGCACTTGCCGGCACGTCCGCAGCGCCCATGGTGCACGATATCATCAGCCGCACGGCGGCGGTGCTGGGCGTGAAGCCGAAATTCGGCAAGGATGGCTCGGCCTTGCTCGTGTCTTATTGATTGTTAGCTTATGATGTTCCGGCGATTCGCGCCGGGGGGACAAGACGGACACAGTCGATGAATTTGCGAGATATATCCGGAAATGCGTTTCCGGAATTGAAAGAATTGCTCCTGTCTGAGATCGGGGCGATTGAAATCGGGGGGATCACCGCAGACAGCCGCAAGGCTGCGCCCGGCAACCTGTTCGTGGCGGTTTCTGGCACCAAGGCCGATGGTACGACCTATGTGAAAGACGCGGTTGCCAAGGGGGCCGTTGCCGTTGTTTCCGGGCACGCGGTGGAAGCCGACGTGCCGGTTCTGGTCGTCACCGACCCACGCCTTTACCTCTCCCATGCCGCTTCCCGCTTTTATGGAAAACAGCCGAAAATAATGGTCGCCGTTACCGGCACCGCAGGAAAGACCTCGGTTGCTTCCTTTGTACGGCAAATCTGGGCTTTCGCCGGCCATGCCGCAGCCCAGATCGGCACGACCGGCGTCATTGCTCCTGGCCGCGAGGATTACGGCGCGCTGACGACGCCCGATCCGGTGACGCTGCATGCGCTTCTGGCCGAGCTTGCGAGCGAAGGCGTGACCCATGCGGCGATGGAAGCTTCCAGCCACGGTCTTGACCAGCGCCGCCTTGATGGCGTCCACCTTTCTGCCGCCGGCTTCACCAATCTTGGCCGCGATCACATGGACTACCATCCGACCATCGAGGACTATATGGCCGCGAAGATGCGGCTCTTCGATACGTTGATGGAAAAGAGCGCTCCTGCGGTGATCTTCGCTGACGACCCATGGTCGGACAAGGCGATCCGGGCAGCGCAGGAAGCAGGTCTCGATGTTCGCACCGTCGGTCGCAACGGCCAGTATCTGACGCTGAAGCGCGTCGAGCACTTCCGTCACAAGCAGATGATCGAAGTGCATCATGACGGTGTCATCTACGAAGTCGATATCCCGCTGGCGGGTGATTTCCAGGTGGCCAATGCGCTTGTTGCCGCCGGTCTTGCCATGTCC
The DNA here is from genome assembly GCF_008274755.1 of Agrobacterium sp. B1(2019). Lineage (NCBI taxonomy): Bacteria > Pseudomonadati > Pseudomonadota > Alphaproteobacteria > Hyphomicrobiales > Rhizobiaceae > Agrobacterium > Agrobacterium sp. B1(2019). Next base: position 569,214 of record NZ_VTPB01000001.1, read on the forward strand.
ACGGGTGTTCCCGCCGCAACGGCGCTGAAGGCGCTTGAAAAGCTGATCGGCGCCGCCGGTCGTTTGGAACTCGTGGGCCAGACGAAAAACGGTGCGCTTGCCTATGTGGATTACGCTCATAAGCCCGATGCGCTGGAGAACGTGCTGACTTCGGTGCGGCCCTTCACCTCCGGCCGCATCATCACCGTTTTCGGCTGCGGCGGCGACCGCGACAAGGGCAAGCGCCCGATCATGGGCGAGGTTGCGACCCGTCTTTCCGACATCGTCATCGTCACGGACGACAATCCGCGCTCGGAAGATGCCGCGACGATCCGTTCGGAAGTCATGGCGGCAGCGCCCGGCGCATTGGAAATCGGCGACAGGGCCGACGCTATCCGCCATGCGGTGTCGCTGCTTTCGCATGGCGACACGCTGATCGTCGCAGGCAAGGGGCATGAAGAAGGGCAGATCGTCGGCTCCGTGACGCTGCCGTTTTCCGATCATGAACAGGTGCGCGCTGCACTGGCAGGGCTGGAAGGATCGAAGATTTGAGCTGGTTATGGACAGTCGCCGACATGATCGCCATCACGGCAGGACGCCCCGTGGGCAACCTGCCGACCGGAATCACCGGCATTTCCATTGACAGCCGGACCGTCAAGGCGGGCGAAGCGTTCTTCGCCATCAAGGGTGATCGTGTCGACGGTCACGACTATACAAGTTTCGCGGTTGCGAACGGGGCGGGACTTCTGGTCGTTGCCGAAGCCAAGCTGCCGGCGCTCGGCCGTTTGACTGTGCCGATGATCGTGGTGGAAGATGTGCTTGCAGCCCTTGGCAAGCTTGCCATCGCAGCGCGTGAAAGAACGTCGGCGCGCATCATCGCGGTGACCGGTTCGGTCGGCAAGACCACGACGAAGGAAATGCTGCGGCAGGCGCTCGCGCCGTCGGGCCGGGTGCATGCGGCGGTGGCGTCCTTCAACAACCATTGGGGCGTGCCGCTGACGTTGGCGCGCATGCCAGCGGACACGGAGTTCGGCGTGTTCGAAATCGGCATGAACCATTCCGGCGAAATCCGGCCGCTGGTGAAGACGGTGCGCCCGCATGTGGCGATCATCACGACCATCGCACCGGCCCATCTCGGCAATTTCAAGAACATCGAAGAGATCGCCGCCGCCAAGGCGGAGATTTTCGAGGGTCTGGAGGAGGGCGGCTCCGTCATCCTCAACCGTGATAACGCCCAGTTCGAGCAGCTTGAAGAGGCGGCGCAGGAGCAGGGTATCGAACATATCCTCACCTTCGGCCAGCACGCCAAAGCGGATTTCCGCCTCGCCGATTTCGAGAGCACGACGACCGGTTCGACGATCTGGGCGATTCTCAATGGTGAAACCAGCGAGCTGCATCTCAACATTCCCGGCCGGCATATTGCAGACAATGCGATGGCGGTGCTTGGCGCCGTGGCCGTCACCGGCGCAAATCTCGACCGCGCCTTTGAGGCGCTGGGAACGCTTGAGGCCGTGAAGGGGCGCGGTCAGCGTCACCACCTTCAGATCAACGGCGGCTCCTTCCTGCTGATCGATGAAAGCTATAACGCCAATCCCGCCTCCATGCGGGCGTCGATTGCCGTGCTGGCAGAAACGCCGACGCAGGGCCACGGCCGTCGCGTTGCTGTTTTAGGCGACATGCTGGAGATGGGCGAATTTTCGGCACAGCTGCATGAGGAACTGGCTGGGCCATTGCTTGCGGCAGGCATCGAACATGTGTGGCTCGCGGGTGAAGCGATGGCGGCGCTGCGTGATGCGCTGCCCGACAGCGTCACCGTCATCTGGTTCCCGACAACCGCTGAACTCACCGATTTTGCCCTGCAATGGGTGCAACCGGGAGACGCGCTGATGGTAAAATCATCACTTGGGCTTGGTTTCGGCAAGATTGTCGCCGCCCTGCTTGACAAGTATCCGGCATTCCCCGAGACGGAACGCCAAGTCTGAAATAGCCTTTTGAAAGGGCAATTATGCTGATCTGGCTCGTCGAACTGTCGGATAAAATTCAAATCTTCAACCTGTTCCGGTACATCACCTTCCGGGCAGGCGCGGCGATGTTCACCTCTGCGTTGATCGTCTTCCTGTTTGGACCGGCCATCATCAACTCGCTGCGCGTGCGTCAGGGCAAGGGCCAGCCGATCCGCGCCGACGGACCGCAGACGCATTTCAAGAAAGCGGGCACGCCGACCATGGGCGGCTTGATGATCCTTGCCGGTATTCTCGGCGGTTCGCTGCTCTGGGGCGACCTCTCCAACGTCTATGTCGTTGCCGTTTTGATGGTGACGCTCGGTTTCGGAGCCATCGGCTTCTACGACGATTATCTCAAGGTCACGAAACAGAGCGACAAGGGCTTTTCCGGCAAGGCACGTCTCGGCATCGAATTCCTGATCGCGGCGATTGCCGTGTTCTTCATGATGAAGATGGCGCTCGCTTCCGCGCCCCATGGCGGCACGCTCGGCAGCTCCATCGCCTTTCCTTTCTTCAAGGAATTCGTGATCAATCTCGGTTATTTCTTCGTGCTGTTCGGTGCTTTCGTCATCGTCGGCGCGGGCAATGCGGTGAACCTGACCGATGGTCTCGATGGGCTTGCCATTGTGCCGGTCATGATCGCGGCCGCCACCTTCGGCGTGATCGCCTATCTCGCTGGTAACGCGGTTTTCGCCAATTACCTGCAGATCAACTTCGTGCCCGGCACGGGTGAACTCGCCGTCATCGTCGGCGCGGTCATCGGCGCGGGTCTCGGCTTCCTGTGGTTTAATGCGCCGCCCGCGGCCATCTTCATGGGCGATACGGGGTCGCTCGCGCTTGGCGGCCTCATCGGCTCCATTGCCGTCGCCACCAAGCACGAGATCGTCATGGTCATCGTCGGCGGTCTCTTCGTCATGGAAACCCTGTCTGTGATCATCCAGGTCTTCTGGTTCAAGCGCACCGGCAGGCGTGTCTTCCTGATGGCGCCGATCCATCACCATTTTGAGAAAAAGGGCTGGACGGAAAGCCAGGTGGTCATCCGTTTCTGGATCATCTCCGTTGGCCTTGCGCTGCTCGGCCTCGCTACCCTGAAGCTGAGGTGAGCGATGATCGCGGTCACGTCGTTCAAAGGTAAGAAGGTCGCGCTCTTCGGGCTTGGCGGTTCGGGTCTTGTCACAGCCCGGGCGCTGGTGGCCGGCGGGGCGGATGTCGTTGCTTTCGACGACAATCCCGACAGCGTCGCCAAAGCTGAGGCCGAGGGCATCGCGACGGCGGATCTTCGGACGATAGACTGGGCTTCATGTTCCTCCTTCGTGCTCGCGCCCGGCGTGCCCTTGACGCATCCGAAGCCACACTGGTCAGTCGATCTTGCGAAAGCTGCCGGCGTTGAGATCATCGGTGATATCGAGCTATTCGTCCGTGAGCGTCGCGCTCATGCGCCGGATTGCCCCTTCATCGCGATTACCGGGACCAACGGCAAGTCGACCACGACAGCGCTGATCGCGCATATCCTGAAATCCGCGGGCCGCGATACGCAACTCGGCGGCAATATCGGCACGGCGGTGCTGAGCCTCGATCCGCCGAAGGCGCAGCGCTTCTACGTTGTCGAGTGCTCGTCCTACCAGATTGACCTGGCACCCACGATCAATCCGAGTGCCGGCATTCTTCTCAATCTCACCCCTGATCATCTCGACCGGCACGGCACGATGCAGCACTATGCCGACGTCAAGGAACGGCTGGTTGCCGGCAGCGGCACTGCCATCGTCGGTGTTGACGACAGCTATTCGACACTGATTGCCGACCGTATCGAGCGTGCCGGTGTGAAGGTCGAGCGCATTTCCAAGCGCAATGTCGTTTCCGAAGGTCTTTATGCCGAAGGCAGCCGGATTCTGCGGGCGCATGGTGGCAAGTCCTCGCTGCTGGTCGATCTCGACGATATCCAGACGCTACGCGGCAGTCACAATGCCCAGAATGCGGCGGCGGCAATTGCAGCCTGCCTTGCAGTCGGTGTTTCCGAAGATGACGTTCGCGCTGGTCTCAACTCTTTCCCCGGCCTCAAGCATCGGATGCAGCCGGTTGGCCGGCGTGGCAATGTCACCTTCGTCAATGATAGCAAAGCCACCAATGCCGATGCGGCGGCACCTGCACTTTCGAGTTTCGATCGCATCTACTGGATCGCCGGCGGTCTGCCCAAGGCGGGCGGCATCACCAGCCTTTCGCCGCTCTTCCCGCGCATCGCCAAGGCCTATCTGATCGGCGAGGCGGCGGCGGAATTTGCAGCGACGCTCGGCGAAGCGGTGCCCTATGAAATATCCGGCACGCTGGACAAGGCCGTCGAGCATGCCGCAGCAGATGCGGAAAAAGATGCGACGGCCGGCAATGTCGTGATGTTATCCCCGGCTTGCGCAAGCTTCGATCAATATAAGAACTTTGAAATCAGAGGCGATTCGTTCGTCGCGCAGGTCGCGGCGCTCGATGGCATGACGATGCTCGTTCACTCTGGAAAAGGGGGCTGAAGGCCATGGTAAGCCGAGTTGATCGCGGTCCGGTCGCGGAGTGGTTCTGGACTATCGACCGTTTCTTTCTGGCGGCGTTCATCGCGCTGATGGGCATCGGCCTGATGCTGTCCTTTGCGGCGTCGCCTGCGGTTGCTGAGCGTATCGGTCTCAACAGCTTCTTCTTCGTCGAGCGTCAGGCCATGTTCATGGTGCCGTCGCTGGCGATCATGGTCGGCCTTTCCTTCCTGTCGCCGCGACAGGTGCGCCGTGTGGCGGTCATCATGCTGATCGCGTCGCTGCTGATGATGATCTTCGCGCTGTTTTTCGGCATCGAGGTCAAGGGCGCGCGGCGCTGGATTTCCATCGGCACCTTCTCGATCCAGCCGTCGGAGTTCATGAAGCCGGCTTTCGTCATCGTCTGCGCATGGCTTTTTGCGGAGCGGGCGCGCCACCCGGAGATTCCGGGCAATCTCTTCGCCATCATCACGTTCAGTATCGTCGCTGCACTCCTGATCGCCCAGCCGGACTTCGGCCAGACAATCCTGACTTCGGTCGTCTGGGGCGGCATGTTCTTCATGGCCGGCGTGCCGTGGTTCTGGATCATCATGCTCGGCGGCCTTGGCGTCGGCGGCATTGTAACCGCCTATCTCATGCTCCCGCACGTCGCGGGCCGTATCGACCGGTTCTGGACCGGCGAAGGCGATACGTTTCAGGTTGATACCGCACGCGAGGCGATCATTCGCGGTGACTGGTTTGGGCGCGGACCCGGCGAAGGCATCGTCAAACGCATCATTCCCGACAGCCATACCGACTTCATCTTCTCGGTGGCGGCGGAAGAGTTCGGCATTGTTTTCTGCATGTTCCTCGTTGCGATCTTCGCCTTCATCGTGCTGCGCGGCCTCTCGCACGCCTTCAAGGAAAAGGACGATTTCTGCCGTTTTGCGGTGGCCGGTCTCGTGCTGCAGATCGGCATGCAGTCGATGATCAATATCGGCGTCAATCTCGAACTCATGCCCGCCAAGGGCATGACCTTGCCGCTGATTTCCTATGGCGGTTCGTCGATGATGGCGATCTGCGTGACCGCCGGCTTCCTTCTGGCGTTGACACGCCACAGACCCGAAAAGCGGGCGCAGGAGCGGAGTTTCTTCCGCGTCGGTTCCGGCGTTCCCGCGGAGTAAACGATCATGAGCAAGGGTATTGTTCTGCTTGCCGCCGGGGGAACCGGCGGCCATGTGTTTCCGGCGGAGGCGTTGGCGCATACGCTGAAGGCGCGTGGGTATTCCGTACACCTCGTCACCGACAGCCGCGCCGAGCGTTATGCGGGCAAGTTCCCGGCAGATGAAGTTCATGTGGTGCCGTCCGCCACTATCGGCTCGAAAAATCCGATTTCCGTAGCGCGTTCGCTCTGGAAGCTGTGGGTAGGTCTGCGCGCCGCACGCCGGCTGGTGGCTAAGCTGAAGCCGGTCGCGGTTGTCGGCTTTGGTGGTTATCCCACCGTGCCGCCGCTGCTGGCCTCCACCGGCCTCGGAGTGCCGTCGATCATTCACGAGCAGAATGCGGTGATGGGCCGCGCCAACAAGGCGCTGGCTGCCCGCGTGAAGGCGATTGCCGGCGGTTTCCTGCCGCCCGCCAATGGTCAATATTCCGACAAGACGGTGGCGACCGGAAATCCTGTGCGCCCGGCGGTGCTGGCGGCCTCTGAAATTCCCTACACGCCCTCGCAGATGGGCGAGACTTTCCAGCTCGTGGTTTTTGGCGGCAGCCAGGGTGCGCAGTTCTTCTCCGGCGCGGTGCCGGCCGCGATCTGCCTGCTGAAGGATGAGCAGCGCAAGCGCATTGTCGTCACACAACAGGCTCGGCCCGAAGATAAGGACAGCGTCATCGCCTCCTATCAGAAGCTCGGCGTGAAGGCTGACGTTTCGCCCTTCTTCGGTGATATGGCGTCGCGCATCGGCGAGGCCGATCTGGTCATCAGCCGCTCGGGCGCTTCGACGGTATCGGAGCTTTCGGTAATCGGCCGTCCGTCGATCCTCGTGCCTTATCCGCATGCGCTCGATCACGATCAGGCGGCCAACGCCGCAGCGCTTTCGGCAGCGGGTGGCGCGAGCGTCATCAAGCAGGCGGAACTGTCGCCGCAGAAGCTCTCCAGCCTGCTGTCCTCGGCGCTTTCGGAGCCGGACCGGCTTTCGGCAACGGCAGCAGCGGCCAAGGCAACGGGTAAACCGCATGCGGCGGATGTGCTGGCCGATCTGGTGGAGGCAATTGCCTCCGGCCAGTCCGTACAGGAATTCAAAAAGAAGAATGAAGGAGTTGGGGCATGAAGATGCCGAAAGCCATAGGCCTTGTGCATTTCATCGGCATAGGCGGGATCGGCATGAGCGGCATTGCCGAAGTGCTTCATAATCTCGGCCACCGCGTGCAGGGGTCCGACCAGGCAGACAGCGCTAATGTGCAGCGTCTGCGTGACAAGGGCATCGAGGTTTTCGTCGGTCACACGGCTGATAATATCGGTGACGCCGAGGTTGTGGTCGTTTCCACCGCCATCAAGAAGAACAATCCGGAACTTATCGCGGCGCGGGAAAAACACCTGCCGATCGTTCGCCGTGCCGAAATGCTGGCCGAGTTGATGCGTTTCCGTAATGCCATCGCCATCGGCGGCACCCACGGCAAGACCACGACGACCTCCATGGTCGCGACCCTGCTGGAAGCTGGAAACCTCGACCCGACCGTCATCAATGGCGGCATTATCAATGCTTACGGCACCAACGCCCGCATGGGCGAGGGTGAATGGATGGTGGTGGAGGCCGACGAATCCGACGGCACCTTCCTGAAGCTTCCGGCCGATGTGGCCGTCATCACCAATATCGATCCGGAGCATCTGGATCATTACGGCAATTTCGACGCCGTGCGCGCCGCGTTCCGCCAGTTCGTCGAGAATGTGCCGTTCTACGGCTTCGGCGTCATGTGCCTCGACCACCCGGAAGTGCAGGCGCTGGTCGGCCGCATCGAGGACCGTAAGGTCATCACCTATGGCGAGAACCCGCAGGCGGACGTACGTTTTTCGAATGTGCGCATCGACGGCACGCGCTCGGTCTTCGACGTGGAAATCCGCCGTCGCCGCACTGGCAAGATATTCTCCTTCAAGGACCTCGTCCTGCCGATGCCCGGCCGCCACAATGTGTCGAATGCTACGGCGGCGATTGCCGTCGCCAATCGCCTCGGTATTTCCGAAGCCGACATCAAGAAGGGCCTTGCCTCCTTCGGCGGCGTCAAGCGGCGCTTCACGCTGACGGGCGAAGCCAATGGGGTGCAGGTTTTTGACGATTACGGTCACCATCCGGTGGAGATCAAGGCTGTGCTGAAGGCGGCGCGGGAGGCGTGCAAGGGCCGCATCATCGCCGTGCACCAGCCCCACCGATACAGCCGCCTTTCCAGCCTGTTCGACGATTTCGCGCATTGTTTTAACGATGCCGATACGATTATCCTTGCTCCGGTCTATGCCGCGGGCGAAGATCCGATCGAGGGCGCAAGCTCGGAAGCGCTGGTTTCGGCCATCAGGGCCGCCGGCCACCGGGATGCCCGTTTTCTCGAGAAACGGGAAGATCTCGCCTCAGTGGTTGCGGGCATTGCGAATCCGGGTGATTTCGTGGTTCTCTTGGGGGCTGGAAATATCACGCAATGGGCAGCAGTACTGCCTTCGGAATTGAAGAGCATATCAGGAAAGTCTGAATGAGACAGGTCGATGGGGTTAAATTGCTGGGGAGGCTCGGCGACGGGGTAAACGAACTGAGGGGACGTCTGACACCGGATGCGCCCATGGACCGCGTGACGTGGTTCAGAGCTGGCGGTCTTGCGGAAGTCATGTTCCAGCCTCACGATACCGAAGATCTGATTGCCTTCCTGAAAATTCTGCCGGAAGACGTTCCGTTGACCGTGGTCGGCGTTGGCTCGAACCTTCTGGTGCGCGATGGCGGCATTCCGGGCGTGGTTGTCCGTCTGTCGGCCAAGGGTTTCGGCCAGGTGGAGCTTGCCGGTGAAAACCGCATCAAGGCGGGCGCGATCTGCCCCGACAAGCATATTGCGGCCATGGCCATGGACAATGGCATCGGCGGCTTCCATTTCTACTACGGCATTCCCGGCTCCATCGGCGGTGCGCTGCGGATGAATGCGGGCGCAAACGGCGGCGAGACGCGCGAGCGGGTGGTGGAGGTCTATGCGGTCGACCGTCAGGGCAACCAGCATGTGCTTTCCAATGCTGATATGGGCTATAGCTACCGCCACTCCGGCGCAGATGAGGGCCTGATTTTCACCGGCGCGCTGTTCGAGGGTTATCCGGAAGACAAGGCGAAAATCCGCGCCGAAATGGATGCTGTGCGTCATCACCGCGAAACGGTTCAGCCGATCCGCGAACAGACCGGTGGTTCGACCTTCAAGAATCCGGAAGGTCACTCCGCGTGGGAACTGATTGACGAAGCAGGCGGCCGTGGTCTGGTCATCGGCGGCGCGCAGATGTCTTCACTGCATTGCAATTTCATGATCAATACCGGCCACGCAACTGGCTATGATCTGGAATATCTGGGTGAAACCATCCGCAGGCGCGTGTTCGAGAAATCGGGCATCCGGCTCGAATGGGAAATCAAACGTCTTGGGCTGTTCATGCCGGGCCGTGAGGTGGAGCCTTTCCTCGGGGCTTGAGGCCGGCCGGCTTTTGAGCCTTTGATGACAAGTAACCAAATAAGAGCCCGCGAAACTCTCGTTTCGCGGGCTTTTTGCTGTCAGTATCGATGCGGCTCAGACTTCGTCCTTGTGGGACAGAAGAATGCAGGCCAGCGTGATGAGGGCGGATACGCAGAGGTAATAACCGACATAGCCCATGCCGTAATTCACCTGCAGCCATGTGGCGATGTAAGGCGCCAGCGATGCGCCGAAAATGCCGGCCATGTTGAAGGTGATGGATGAGCCGGTATAGCGCACGCGGGTCGGGAAGGGGGCTGCAAGCGCCGTTCCGATCAGACCGTAGGTCATGCCCATCAGCGTCATGGCAAGTGCTGCGAAGACGAAGATCGAGTCTTCGCTGCCGGTCATCAGGCTTGGCAGCAGGAAGGAGAACAGGCCGATCAGAATGGTCGTGATGATCAGGATTTCGCGGCGGCCGAATTTTTCGGCGAGCTTGCCAGCGATCGGGATGAAGATGCCGAAAACGATGGAGCCGAGGATCTGCACTTCCAGCGCGTCGAGGAACGGGATTTTCAGGACCTTGACGTTGTAGGAGAGCAGATAGGCGGTGCCGATATAGAACAGCACGAAGGTGGCCAGCGCCACGAAGGTGCCGAGCACGAGGCTGCGCTTGTGGTTGCGGAACAGTTCCGCAACCGGTACGGCCACGCGCTCTTCCTTTTCGATTGCCTTCTGAAAGTCGGGCGTTTCGGTGATCGACAGGCGAACCCACATGCCGACCGCGATCAGGATGATCGAAGCGACGAAGGGAATGCGCCAGCCCCAGCTCAAAAGCGCTTCCTGAGACATGAAGTGCAGCAGGATCCAGAACACGCCGGACGAAAGGAACAGGCCAACGGGTGCGCCGAGCTGCGGGAACATGCCGTACCAGCTACGCTTACCCGGAGGGGCGTTTTCCGTGGCGAGCAGGACGGCGCCGCCCCATTCTCCACCGAGGCCGAAACCCTGGCCGAAGCGGCAAAGCGCGAGCAGCAAGGGAGCCAGAACGCCGGCGGTCTCATAGGAGGGCAGGAGGCCGATCACGACGGTGGAGACGCCCATCGTGAGTAGTGCTGCGACAAGGGTGGTCTTGCGGCCGACACGGTCGCCATAGTGGCCGAAGACCACAGCGCCCAGCGGGCGGGCGAAAAAGGCGATGGAGAAGGTGGCGAAGGACGCGAGAAGCGCCGTCATCGGGTCACTGTTCGGGAAGAACAAGGTGGGGAACACGAGCACTGCGGCCGTGGCGTAAACGTAGAAGTCGAAAAACTCGATGGTCGTGCCGACCAGACTGGCAGTGAGAACTCGTGCAGGCGAATTTGTCTTTACAACGTTCGAATTGTCAGCCGTCGGCGATACCGTAGATATCGCGTCGGTCATGGTATTGGATCCATTTTGAATGATTTCAATGTCATGCCTTGGGAGGCGATGACTGCGTTAACGCAATTTTTGTGCTCAGGGAATGCTAAAAAAGAAATAATGCAGATAATGTGATCTATCAGCACGACACGTGTGGTTATGCTTCTCGGGGATGCTTTGGCGATTGAGAGACTGATTCAGGCCGCGGTTTTAAAACGCTGAAACGCCAGATAATTTTCCTTGGGGAATAATCCCGTCTGTTAACGTTTCGACCTTGCCTTTATCGCGGAGCAGGGGCCGCGCGGCTGCCGTTTTATTTTCGATCATTGAAAACCTGCATGTTGCAATCCGTGCAACTCTCTGATTCCAAGGAGGGAATCCGGATCGGTGCTGATTCTTTAACAAAACTCGGCACGTTGGGCGCGGCGGTTAACGAAAGTAAACGATTCATTAACCTTAATGGCGTTTAACTGATCTCAAGGATCATGTGCCAGAATCACCGTTCGTCAAATCCGGTCGGTTCGGGGCGTGGTTCGTAACGGAGAGTTGGTGTCAGAGGGTTCGATGAGCGGCAAGCACGTAGCTGTTCTTTTGGGTGGATTTTCGTCGGAGCGGCCGGTCAGCCTGTCGTCGGGCAACGCTTGCGCGCAGGCTCTGGAGGACGAGGGCTACAAGGTCACCCGGGTCGATGTGGGGCGCGATATCGCCGCCGTACTCGACGAGCTGCGCCCGGATGTCGCCTTCAACGCGCTGCACGGTCCTTTTGGTGAAGACGGCACCATTCAGGGCGTCCTCGAATATCTCGCCATTCCCTATACGCATTCCGGCGTGCTGGCTTCAGCTCTCGCCATGGACAAGGCGCAGGCCAAGAAGGTTGCCGCTGCTGCCGGCATCCCGGTGGCTGCCGAGCGCGTCATGAACCGCTTCGATTTCACCAGCGAGCATCCGCTTGCACCCCCTTATGTGGTGAAGCCGGTGCGCGAAGGTTCGAGCTTCGGTGTCGTGATCGTCAAGGAAGACCAGTCGCACCCGCCGCAAATCCTCACCTCGTCGGAATGGCGTTACGGCGACCAGGTCATGGTCGAGCGTTACATTCATGGTCGCGAGTTGACCTGTGGCGTGCTCGATGGCGAGGCGTTGGGCGTTACGGAAGTGGTGCCGCTTGGTCACAATTTCTATGATTACGATGCGAAATACGCTGCCGGTGGCTCGAAACATGTCATTCCCGCAGAAATTTCACCGAAAATTTACCAAAAAATTCAAACACTGGCGGTTATGGCGCATCGGGCGATCGGATGCCGTGGCGTAAGCCGTTCAGACTTTCGTTACGACGACCGTTTCTCAGAAGATGGCGAAGTTATCTGGCTTGAAGTGAATACGCAGCCGGGCATGACGCCGACCTCCCTGGTGCCGGAAATGGCGGCTCATGCTGGCCGCTCCTTTGGTAACCTTGTTAGCTGGATGGTGGAGGACGCTTCGTGTTTGCGGTGACCGGCAAAAAGTCGACGGCAAAAAAGCGCGAGCAATATGCGGCGGCGGTCAATGCCGACGATCGCAGGGTGCTGCCGCGTCCGCTGCGTCGCTTCGTGCGTTTTGGTGTCAGCCTTGCGACCGGACGCATTCACATTCCCGCCCATACCGGTACGATTTCGGCCGTCGCTTTTTACGCTGTGATCGGGCTCTACGGCATGTCGCTCGGCGGGCACACGAATATCGTGACCCAGACCACGACATCGGCCGCAGGCTTTGCGGTTGAGGACGTGAAGGTCTCCGGCAATCTGCAGACCTCCGAAATCGAAGTTTTCCAGCTTCTCGGCCTCGATGGCAGCACCTCGCTGATCGCGCTCGATATCGATGCAGCGCGCCGCAAGCTGGTGCAGCTTCCCTGGGTGGAAGACGTCGATATCCGCAAGGTCTATCCGAAGACGGTCGAGGTCCGTCTGAAGGAGCGTAAAGCTTTCGGCATCTGGCAGCACGGCACGGAACTGTCGCTGATCGAAAAAAGCGGTAGCGTGATTGCGCCACTGCGGGACAATAAATTCGCCTCCCTGCCGCTGTTCGTCGGCCGCGACGCGGAAACGGGTGCTGCCGGTTTTGTCGCGCAACTGGCCGACTGGCCGGAGATCCGCAACCGCGTTCGCGCCTATGTCCGCATTGCCGGCCGCCGCTGGGACCTGCATCTCGATAACGGCATCGTTGTCAAGCTGCCGGAAGAAAATCTGCCGAAGGCGCTGCAATTGCTGGCGCGGCTCGATCTCGAGGAAAAGGTGCTGTCGCGCGATGTCGCCGCCGTCGATCTGCGGCTGTCGGACCGCACCACGATCCAGCTGACCGAGGGCGCCGCCAAGCGCCGTCAGGTGGCTGTCGATGCGCGGACCAAGGCTCTCAAGAAGGCGGAGAAGAACACATGAGCTTTTTCGGTTCTTCCCATTTTGGCCTGCCTCGCCTGAAGCCATTGTCTTCCAAGCGCAGCCACATCGTTTCGGTGCTCGACATCGGCTCGACCAAGGTCGTGTGCATGATCGGCCGGCTGACGCCGCGCCAGGAAAGCGAAATTCTGCCCGGCCGTACCCACAAGGTCGAAATCATCGGCATCGGCCATCAGCGGTCGCGTGGCGTGAAATCCGGCGTGATTGCCGATCTTGACGCGCTCGAAGGCGTTATCCGTCTCGCCGTCGATGCGGCCGAGCGCATGGCGGGTCTGACCGTCGACAGCCTGATCGTCAATGTTTCGGCCGGAAGGCTGGCGAGCGATATCTATACCGCGAGCATCGATCTCGGCGGTCAGGAAGTGGAAGCAAGCGATCTGCGCAAGGTTCTGGTGGCGGCAAGCCAGCAGTCCATGCGTCAGGACCGGGCGATCCTGCATTCGCTGCCGACGGGTTATTCGCTGGATGGCGAGCGCGGGATTCGCGATCCGCTCTCGATGTATGGCGATCTTCTCGGCGTCGACATGCATGTCGTGACGGTCGAACGTACGGCGCTGAAGAACCTCGAGCTTTGCGTCAACCGCGCCCATCTTTCGGTCGAGGGCATGGTGGCGACGCCCTATGCCAGCGGTCTTGCAGCACTGGTGGACGATGAAGTCGAACTCGGCTGTGCGGCCATCGACATGGGCGGCGGCACCACGACGATCTCGGTTTTTGCCGAGGGCCGGCTCATCCATACCGACGCGATCGGCCTTGGCGGTCATCACGTCACGACAGATCTTGCACGAGGCCTCTCGACACGAATCGAAGATGCGGAGAGACTGAAGGTGGTGCATGGTTCGGCATTGCTGAATGGCGCGGATGAGCGCGACATGATTTCGATCCCGCCGATTGGCGAAGACGATCGCGATCAACCATCGCAAGTTTCAAGAGCATTGGTCACCCGCATCGTGCGGGCACGTATCGAAGAGACGCTGGAATTGATCCGTGATCGTATCCAGAAGTCCGGCTTCAGCCCGATTGTCGGCAAGCGCGTCGTCCTGACCGGCGGCGCAAGCCAGTTGACGGGTCTGCCGGAAACGGCGCGGCGCATTCTTGCCCGCAACGTCCGTATCGGCCGCCCCATGGGTGTGGCCGGTCTTCCGGTCGCGGCAAAGGGCCCTGCCTTTTCGACGGCGTGCGGACTGATGATCTATCCGCAGGTGGCGGATATCGAAATTCATGCGGCGCAAGGCGGAATGTTCTCGCCGTTTGGCAACGGTAGCGGCCGGATAGCCCGGGTGGGGCAATGGCTGAAAGAGAGTTTTTGAGTGGCCTCGGGGCGCAAGCCGGAGGTTTCAGAGTTGAGTTTCAAGAATCGGCCAGCGGGGCGATGCGGCCAGAGAAAGAAGGAATGTTAAAATGACGATACAGCTGCAGAAGCCTGATATCACAGAGCTGAAGCCACGCATCACCGTCTTCGGTGTCGGCGGTGGCGGTGGTAACGCTGTCAACAACATGATCACGGCTGGCCTTCAGGGCGTCGACTTCGTCGTCGCCAACACGGATGCGCAGGCGCTGACCATGACGAAGGCAGATCGGGTCATTCAGCTCGGCGTCAACGTCACCGAGGGTCTCGGCGCCGGTTCGCAGCCGGAAGTCGGTCGCGCTGCCGCTGAAGAATGCATCGACGAGATCATCGATCACCTGAACGGCACCCATATGTGCTTCGTCACCGCCGGCATGGGCGGCGGCACCGGCACGGGCGCTGCTCCCGTCGTCGCACAGGCGGCCCGCAACAAGGGCATCCTGACGGTCGGCGTCGTTACCAAGCCTTTCCACTTCGAAGGCGGACGCCGCATGCGTCTTGCCGAACAGGGCATCGAGGAACTGCAGAAGTCCGTCGATACGCTGATCGTCATTCCGAACCAGAACCTCTTCCGTATTGCCAATGACAAGACGACCTTTGCGGACGCCTTCGCCATGGCCGACCAGGTTCTCTATTCCGGCGTTGCCTGCATTACCGACCTGATGGTGAAGGAAGGTCTCATCAACCTCGACTTCGCCGACGTCCGTTCGGTCATGCGTGAAATGGGCCGCGCAATGATGGGTACTGGCGAAGCTTCCGGTCCGGGCCGCGCAATGCAGGCTGCGGAAGCGGCAATCGCCAACCCGCTGCTCGACGAAACCTCGATGAAGGGCGCACAGGGCCTGCTGATCTCCATCACCGGCGGTCGCGACCTTACCCTGTTCGAAGTCGACGAAGCCGCAACGCGTATCCGCGAAGAAGTCGATCCGGATGCGAACATCATCCTCGGCGCGACCTTCGACGAAGCGCTTGAAGGCCTTATCCGCGTCTCCGTCGTTGCAACCGGCATCGACCGCGTCGCAGGCGTCGGCGAACAGAACGTTGCCGAAATGCGCGCCGCAGCCGCCGCTGCAAAGCCGCTTATCCGTCCTTCCGCGGCCGTTGCTCCCGCTCCGGCCGCAGTCCAGCCTGCCGCAGTCTCGCAGGCACCGAAGGCCGTAGACCCGATCGCACAGACCATCCGTTCGGCGGAAGCCGAAATGGAACGTGAACTCGGTTTTGCCGCACACCAGCAGCCGGCCCAGGACTTCCGTCCGCAGAGCAAGCTGTTCGCATCTTCTCCGGCTGAAGCACCGGCGGCTCTCCGTCCGGCCCAGCCGGTTCAGCAGGCGGCTCCGGCTCCGGTAGCCCAGGCTCCGGCCTATCATGCTCCGGAACAGGTTTCCGCTCCGGCACCGCGCATGCAGCAGCCGCAGGCACCCGTCTATCAGGAGCCCGCACCAGTTGCGCGCCAGCCCGAGCCGGTTCGCATGCCGAAGGTTGAAGACTTCCCGCCGGTCGTCAAGGCCGAGATGGAACATCGCACCCATGCCGCTCCTGCCGCCCAGGAAGAGCGTGGCCCGATGGGTCTTCTGAAGCGCATCACCAACTCGCTTGGTCGCCGCGAAGAGGAAGAAGTTCCCTCCGACATGATGGACGCACCGAGCATGGCTCCGCAGCAGCGCCGCGCCCCGCTTTCGCCGGAAGCCAGCCTCTACGCACCGCGCCGTGGCCAGCTTGACGATCACGGCCGCGCAACGCCCGCCTCGTCCAGCCATCACGACGACGACCAGTTGGAAATTCCGGCCTTCCTGCGTCGTCAGTCCAACTAAAAGCGATTCCATCCGCCTCTTCGAACGCCCGGGTTTCACGATCCGGGCGTTTTGTTTATTTTGCGTTATTAACACTAAATTAATTCGTATTTTCAATTGTTTAGGCGTGTAACAATCCGAAACGAACAGTGATTTGTCGTGGCGCCTTCATGTGCGTATGTATGAGGCTGGGTAAAGGAAACACGGACTTGGCCGGTTGCCAAACCGGCTCGAAAACTTGAACGGCGCTCAAGCGGCGCGGTTTGCAAAACAAGGCATATTCGCATGACCATCGGACTGCTCGGATTTCAGACAACTATCGCACATGCCGTTCAGCTTAAAGGCATTGGCGTGCATTCCGGCAATCCGGTCTCGATGACGTTCCAGCCCGCAGAAGCTGGAACGGGCATCGTTTTTAATCGCCTTCATGACAATGGCAGCGTTACCGAACTGAAGGCGGTGTCCGCCAATGTCGGTAACACCGATCTTTGCACGGTGCTCGGCCGCTCGCTGACGCAGTCTGTCGCGACGATCGAGCACGTCATGGCCGCCATCTACGCCATGGGCCTTGATAACCTTGTCGTTGAGGTCGACGGTCCGGAAGCGCCGATCATGGACGGCAGCTCGGCGCCTTTCATCGAGGCGATCGAATCCGTCGGCATCAAAAACCTCGGCGTAAAGCGCCGCTACATCCGCGTCACGAAGCCGGTACGTATCGATTCGGGCGCCTCCTGGGCGGAGTTCCGTCCTTACGACGGTACGCGCTTCGAGGTGGATATCGATTTCGACACGCCGCTGATCGGCAAGCAGTCCTGGAAGGGCGATCTGACGGCGGAGAGCTTCAAGAACGAACTGTCGCGCGCCCGTACCTTCGGCTTCATGCGTGATGTGGAGCGCCTGTGGGCGGCCGGTTATGCGCTCGGCTCTTCGCTTGAGAACTCGGTCGTCATTTCCGATGACAACAGCGTCATCAACATGGAAGGCCTGCGTTACGCCAAGGACGAATTCGTCCGTCACAAGACGCTGGACGCCGTGGGCGATCTGGCGCTTGCCGGCGCGCAGTTCATCGGCTGCTACCGCTCCTATCGCGGCGGCCACAAGGTCAATGCGAATGCGCTGAAGGCGCTTTTGAGCGACCGTACGGCCTATGAGATCGTCGAAGCACCGGCCGCCCGCAACCAGATGGTTCGCGCCCGCGAATTCGTTGCGGTCAATATGCCGGAATTCGCACCCTGGTCTGCGTGATTTCCTTCGCAGGCTATCAATTGACAGAAAAAGCCGCTCCCTTTGGGGCGGCTTTTTCGTGATGCGAACAAGAAGTTGCGTTATATCGTCTGATATTCATGCGATTGCATGGGTCGATGCCATAAAAATGCGTTAATGCGTCATCATTGCGTTGCCCTGCGGATGCTTTTATGGCTAGAACGCCATTGCAAAGCCGATGCTTATGTATTTGCGCGGGAAGTGGGAACTGTCGAATGAAGCATGTAGGGTCTGGTGCAATGAAGGGTACGATGCGGGGGATCGCCGTCTCGTTGATGTTGGTTGGCGCGAGTGTCGCCATCACGGCCTGCCAGTCCGATCCGGATATCGACATCACCAAGCTCGGCGTCGAGACCGATCCGCCGGATGTTCTGTACAAGCAGGGCCTTGCCAACATGAACGCCGGCAACATGACAGAAGCCTCACGCAAGTTCGAGGCCATCGACAAGCAGTATCCGTTCACCGAATGGGGCCAGAAGGCGCTGGTGATGCAGACCTTCATCGCCACACGCACCAACAAGAACGATGTGGCGATCACCACTGGCAGCCGGTTCCTGCGGCAATATCCGCGCGCCAAAGATGCCGCTTATGTTCAGTACATGATCGGCCTTGCCTATTCGAAGCAGATTTCCGACGTGACACAGGATCAGCGCGCGGCGCAGCGCACCGTCGAGGCGATGAGCAAGGTCGTCAACGACTATCCCGATTCGGAATATGTCGCCGACGCGCAGGCCAAGATCCGTTTCGCCCGCGACCAGCTCGCTGGCCGCGAAATGCAGGTCGGCCGTTATTATCTTGAGCGCAAGGAATACCTCGCCGCCGTTTCGCGTTTCCGCATCGTCGTTGAGCAGTACCAGAACACCAACCAGATCGAGGAAGCGCTGGCGCGTCTGACCGAGGCCTATTACGCCATGGGCCTGGTGGACGAAGCACAGACGGCGGCTGCCGTTCTTGGCAACAACTATCCTGACAGCCAATGGTATGCGGATTCCTACAAGCTGCTGAAGGGTCAGGGGCTGGAGCCGCGTGAAAACAAGGGGTCCTGGATTTCGCGCGCCGGCAAGAAGCTCATCGGCGCTTGAGACGGGGCATAGGCCATGCTGGTCCAGCTCTCGATTCGCGATATCGTTCTCATCGAAAGGCTCGACCTCGGTTTCGAGGCGGGCCTTTCCGTGTTGACGGGCGAGACGGGTGCGGGCAAATCCATTCTTCTCGATAGTCTCTCGCTGGCGCTTGGTGGCCGCGGCGATGGCGGCCTTGTGCGGCACGGCGAGGACAAGGGGCAGGTGACGGCCACCTTCGAAGTCCCGAACAATCACCCGACACGGCTTCTCCTGCGCGAGAACGGTCTCGACGATGACGGCGACCTGATTTTCCGGCGGGTGCAATCCTCCGACGGTCGCACCAAGGCCTATGTCAACGATCAGGCCGTGAGTGTGCAGATGATGCGCCAGCTCGGGCAATTGCTGGTCGAAATTCATGGTCAGCATGATGATCGCGCGCTTGTCGATACTGATGCGCACCGCACGCTGCTGGACGCCTTTGCCGGGCTGAGCGATGAGGCTCGCGCTGTTCAGAGCCTATACCGCACCTGGAAGGATGCCGAACGCGCGCTGAAGACGCACCGCGCCAAGGTGGAGGCGGCGGCGCGCGAGGCGGATTACCTTCGCTCGTCCGTCGAGGAACTGGAGACGCTCTCGCCGCGCGACGGCGAAGAGGATGAGCTGGCCGAGCGCCGGGCGGTGATGCAGAAATCCGAACGCATTGCCGGCGATATCGCGGAGGCCAGCGAGTTCCTGAACGGCAATGCGTCGCCTGTGCCTGTCATCGCGTCGATGATGCGGCGTCTGGAGCGCAAGAGCCACGAAGCGCCGGGATTGCTGGAAGACACCGTACAATTGCTGGATGCCGCGCTGGACAGCCTCTCCAACGCACAGATGGAAGTGGAGGCGGCCCTGCGTCGCACCGAATTCGATCCGCGTGAGCTGGAGCGGGTGGAGGAGCGGCTGTTTGCGCTGCGCGCCGCCGGGCGTAAATACAATGTCGCCGTACCTGACTTGCCGGCTCTCGCCGAAAAAATGACGGCCGATCTCGCCGATCTCGATGCCGGTGAAGAAAAGCTTGGCAAGCTCGAGGCCAATCTCGGCGTGGTGAAGGCCGATTTCGACCGTGCCGCGCAATCGCTTTCCGACAAACGCCGCCATGCGGCGGAAGCGCTTTCCAACGCGGTGATGGCAGAACTTCCGGCGCTGAAGCTGGAACGGGCGCGGTTTACCGTCGAAGTGACCTCCGATCCCGAACAGGCGACGGCGGACGGTATCGATACGGTGGAATTCCACGTCCAGACCAACCCGGGCACGCGCCCCGGTCCGATCATGAAAGTGGCATCGGGCGGCGAATTGTCCCGCTTCCTGCTGGCGCTGAAAGTGGCGCTGGCGGATCGTGGTTCGGCGCCGACCTTGGTGTTCGACGAAATCGATACGGGCGTTGGCGGCGCTGTGGCGGATGCCATCGGCCAGCGGCTGCGCCGCCTGTCGAAAACCGTGCAGGTCCTGTCCGTCACCCATGCGCCGCAGGTGGCGGCGCGGGCGGCCACTCATCTTCTCATTTCCAAGGGTCCATCCGGCGACGGCAGCGAGCGTATCGCGACGCGCGTGGCCACCATGGAGCCGAAGCACCGCACCGAAGAGATTGCCCGTATGCTTGCCGGCGCGTCGGTGACGGACGAGGCTAGGGCTGCGGCGGCTCGCCTGCTGGCGGCCAAGGACTGACGGCTATTCGTTGCCTTGCGCAAGCGGATGCGGCCTGTGAGTCCAACGGCAAAACTGTTTTTAATGTTTGTTATTTCGGCTAAAAGCGTTCGGTAATTCCGAAAAGAGGCCGTCATGTCGCAAGACCAGAAATCCGTCGAAAACCTCACCGAGCTTGAAGCCTCTTCCGAGCTTGCATTTCTGGCGGCCGAGCTTGCGCGTCATGATGCGCTTTACCACGGCAAGGATGCGCCGGAGATTACGGACGCCGAATATGATGCGCTGAAGCGTCGTAATGACGCCATCGAAGCGGCTTTCCCGGCGCTGGTGCGGGCCGACAGCCCGTCGAGAAAAGTCGGCTTTGCGCCGCTTCCGACCTTTGCGCCCATCGTGCATGCGCGGCCAATGCTGTCGCTCGACAACACGTTTTCGGAAGAGGATTTGCGGGATTTTGTGAGTTCCGTCTATCGCTTCCTCGGGCATCTGCCTGACGATTCCATCGCCTTTACCGCTGAGCCGAAGATTGACGGGCTTTCCATGTCGATCCGCTACGAGAACCGCAGGCTGAAGACCGCGGCGACGCGAGGAGACGGCACGACCGGTGAAAATGTCACCGCCAATATCAGGACCATCAAGGAAATTCCGGACGAACTGCCCGCCGATGCGCCCGATGTGGTTGAAGTACGCGGCGAGGTCTATATGGCCAAGAGCGACTTTCTGGCGCTCAATGCCCAGATGGAGGCCGAAGGCAAGCAGACCTATGTGAACCCGCGCAACACGGCGTCCGGTTCGCTGCGCCAGCTCGACGCCAATGTGACGGCGAAACGCAAGCTGCGGTTCTTCGCCTATGCGCTGGGCGAGGTTTCGAATGGCGGCCAGCCAGCGCGGCTCGCCGATACGCAATACGGCATTGTCGAGAAGTTCCGCGAGTGGGGTTTTCCGGTCAATCCGTTGATGAAGCGATTCACCTCGGCCCAGCAATTGCTTGAGCACTATAACGAAATCGGCGTCGCGCGGCCTGACCTCGATTATGATATCGACGGCGTCGTCTACAAGGTCGACCGGCTCGATCTGCAGGAACGGCTGGGTTTTCGTTCGCGCAGCCCGCGTTGGGCGACCGCGCACAAGTTCCCGGCCGAGCAGGCCTTCACCACCGTTGAGAATATCGAGATACAGGTGGGGCGCACCGGCGCCTTGACGCCGGTGGCGCGGCTCACGCCGATCACCGTTGGCGGTGTCGTCGTTACCAATGCGACGCTGCATAATGCCGATTATATCGAAGGTATCGGCAATAGCGGCGAGCGCATCCGCCCAGAAGACCACGATATCCGCATCGGTGACACTGTTATCGTGCAGCGCGCCGGCGATGTCATTCCGCAGGTGCTGGACGTGCTTCTGGAAAAGCGCCCGGCCGAGGCGGCGAAATATGCCTTCCCGGAGAAATGCCCGGTCTGCGGCAGCCACGCGGTGCGGGAGCGCAATGAAAAGACCGGCAAGCTCGATTCGGTCACGCGCTGCACCGGCGGTTTCGTCTGCCGGGCGCAGGCGGTGGAGCATCTCAAACATTTCGTTTCGCGCAATGCCTTCGACATTGAGGGGCTCGGCACGAAGCAGATCGATTTCTTCTTCGAAAGCGACGATCCGGCGCTCTCGATCAAGACAGCGCCTGACATTTTCACGCTGAAGGCGCGACAGGAGGCGTCTCATCTGACCAAGCTGGAAAATATCGACGGCTTCGGCAAGGTCAGCGTCAGGAAGCTGTTCGAGGCCATTGATGCCCGCCGCGAGATCGATCTGCACCGGCTGATCTTCGCTCTCGGCATCCGTCATGTGGGCGAGACCACGGCGAAGCTTCTGGCGCGCTCTTACAGCACTTATGAGCATTTTGAAGAGGCGATGAAGGCGGCGGCTGATCCCGCAAGCGATGCCTGGGCCGAGCTCAACAGCATTGACGGCATCGGCGAGGTGGTGGCCCGCGCCATCATCGAGTTCTACAAGGAGCCGCGCAATCTCGACGTCATCGACCGCTTGATACGGGAGTTGAAGCCGAAAGAAGCCGAGAAACCCTCAACTGACGGCAGTCCGGTAGCGGGCAAGACTGTGGTCTTCACTGGCTCGCTCGAAAAATTCACCCGCGACGAGGCTAAGGCGCGCGCGGAAAGCCTTGGCGCAAAAGTGGCGGGGTCGGTGTCGAAAAAGACCGATATTCTTGTGGCGGGGCCGGGGGCCGGTTCCAAGCTTGCCAAGGCGACGGAACTGGGCGTGCAGACCATGGACGAGGATGAGTGGCTGGCGTTGATCGGTGGCTGACGGGCCGTCATGGTAATGTTGTTCTCTGCCGCTAGAGCTTTGCGCCTGACACGGAGAGCGCAGCATGGATGACCGTATTGTCGTCAGCACAGAACAGGTTGGGGCGCTGGTGGACAGCCAGTTTCCGCAATGGGCGGGGTTAAATATCCGGCCGGTGGAACTGAGCGGCTGGGACAATCGCAGCTTCCGTCTTGGCGATGAGATGCTGATCCGCATGCCAAGTGCCGCCCGGTATGTTGCGCAGGTAGAGAAGGAGCACAGGTGGCTGCCGGCGCTTGCGCCGCTCCTGCCTTTTCCGATCCCTGCGCCGTTGGCGCTCGGGCAACCGGGACAGGGTTATCCGTTCCGCTGGTCCGTCTATCGCTGGCTTGAGGGCGAACCGCTCGCCCGGTATCTGGATCGCGTTGATCTCTCAACCATCGCCATCGATGTTGCCGCGTTTTTAAGGGCATTGCACGGGACGGATGCTTCGGATGGCCCACCCGCAGGCGCGCACAATTTCCATCGCGGCGGCTCGCTTTCGGTCTATGACGGGGAGGCGAAGGCTTCGGCGGCGCGGCTTGCGGACGAGGTGGATCAGGCGCTGGCCATGGAGATATGGCAGCTTGCACTTTCGAGCCACTGGCGGAAGCAGGGAGTGTGGGTGCATGGAGACATTGCCGGGGGCAATCTGCTGGTGAAGGACGGCCGGCTTTCAGCCGTCATCGATTTCGGCAGTTCCGGCGTCGGCGATCCGTCTTCCGATCTCATCCTCGCGTGGAATGTGCTCGATGCGGAAAGCCGCGCCGTTTTTCGTAAGGCGCTGGAGCTGGATGAGGCCACATGGCAGCGCGGGCGCGGCTGGGCGCTGTGGAAGGCTTTGATCGTGCTGGATGCGGAGCGCGGATGTAACGACAAAATGGCCGAATGGTCGCGGCGGACCATTCGGGAGGTGTTTTCGGATCACCTGGACAACTGACCGGAATTATCGAAGACGCGCCATCACGTGAGCATCGACGTATTTTCCGTCGCGGTAGGCGTCGTTGCGCAGAGTGCCCTCACGTTCGAAACCGAATTTCTCGTAAAGCCGGATTGCCGGGAGATTATCGGTGAAGACGTTCAGCTCGATGCGGCGTATATCGTGCCAATTGTCGGCCGTGTCGATCAACGCCGCGAGAATATATGATCCGACGCCCTTGCCCGCAAAATCGTCGTGAACACTGATCACAAGATCGGCAATGTGGGACTGCCTTCCCGCCCTGCGAAACAGTCCAGCATTGGCAACGATCTTTCCTCGCCATTCGCCAACGATGGCGATATCGTTCGGGCCGCGGTTTTCCATCGATTTCCGTGTCTTTTCAACGGACTGAAACGGCTGTCGAAGCGTGCCGTGACGGACGCCAGGCAGGTTGAACATTTCGGTCAAGGCTTCGGCATCGTCCAGGCGCGCCGCACGCAGGATGACTTCGTTCAAGCTGAATTGCGAATCTTCATTATCGGCAAATTTCACGTTCTGCATGCCTGTCTCCTTGGGCGTATTGGGGGCGTGTGGGGAGCAGGTTTGCGAACCCTGCTCTCTTGGCAGGGTAAAAATGGATCGCTTAACGCGACGACACACCTTTCCCTGCCGAATGGCCGGTGATGGTATGGCGACGGGTGGTATTCTGCTTCGTTGCGATCATGCGTGCAGAATGCTTTTGCCCCGTGTTCCTGTCAAGCGGGTGCGTTGCGCAGCAGGCTTCTGAGTTTTGCCGGCAGCCTGCCGTCGATCGCCGCAAGACCGGCGGCGATCATCGCCATGCCGGCTAAGTGCTTCATCTCCAGCTGTTCCCCGAGAAGCAGCGAACCGAGCAGGATGGCGCTGACGGGAATGAGGAAGGTGACGAGGGCAAGGTTGGTGGCGCCGGCGCTGGCGAGGATGCGGAAGAAGATCAGGTAGGCGAGCGCTGTCGACAGGAGGGCGATGCCGACAAGCGCGCCCCAGGTGCCGAGGCCCGGCATGGCCAGCATCCATGGTTTATCGATAAGGAGGGCGGCCGGGATGAGCATCAGTGTCGAGGAGGAGATCTGGCCGGTGGCGGTCATCAGCGGCGGTACGCCCATGGCCTTGAAACGGCGACCGAAGATGCCCGCGAAGGAATAGGAGACGGCGGCGCCGAGAATGGCGATCTGGCCCCAGAGGCCGGATGAGCCGGTGAAGGCGGCCGGGCCGATCATGGTTGCCACGCCGGCAAAGCCGATCAGCACGCCGGTGAGCTTGTTGCCGGTCATCTTCTCGTCGGCGGTCAGAAAATGGGCGACGATGACGGTGAAAAGCGGCGTTGTCGCATTGAGGATCGAGGCTAGTCCGCTGGCAATATGGGTCTGTCCCCAGACGATCAGGCAGAATGGGATGATGTTGTTGAGCAGACCCATGCCGAAAAAGGCGCGCCACACCGTCCATTCCCTGGGCAGGCGAAGCCCCATGAGGCGGCAGACGATCAGAAGCGCGATCGCCGCCAGGCTGACACGCAGCGCGACGATGGTGACCGGCGGCAATTCCTTGACTGCAACACCGATGAAAAAGAATGATCCGCCCCACAGAAGCGAAAGCGCGACAAGCATCGCCCATTCACCGGCATCCATCTGTTTTTGTATCGCCATCGTCGTCTCCCAAAGCTTGAATATCGACATGATCGCAGGCGGGATGGCCGCCATCCACCCGATATTGGTTGAGTTTACCTCAAGCCGAAGATGGGTGGTTTTAAATGCGTTTCAGGTCTTGTTGCGTCTATTTACTCCCTGTTTTATGGTGTTTTCAAACGATTGTTTCTCGTGCGATAATTGAGATGGGCTAAACCATGGCAGCCGAACTTCCTTCTTTGAAAGGGTTGCAGGCCTTCGAGGCCGCAGCGCGGTATCGCAGCGTCACGCTTGCTTCCAATGAGCTGAATGTCACGCCGGGCGCGGTCAGCCTGCAAATCCGGGAGCTGGAGGCACGGCTCGGTGTGCAGCTTTTTTCCCGCAAACCGCGCAGCATCCAGCTGACGCGTGAAGGGGAACGTTATTACGGCGCGCTTCGCACCGCCTTCCGGATGATGCGCGAGGCGACGGCTGAACTGACGGCTCGCTCCGAGATCACGGTTCTGACGCTGAGCTGCACGCCGACTTTCGCCGTGCAATGGCTGATGCCGCGACTGCCTGCCTTTCAGCAGCAACATCCACAGGTGGATGTCCGCATCAGCGTGACGAACCGGCTGGTGGATTTTTCGAGGGACGATGTCGATCTGGCGGTGCGGCATGGTTCTGGTCATTATGACGGGCTGGAGAGCATCCGCTTCATTGATGACAGCACCCTGCCCGTGTGTGCGCCGCAACTTCTGGAGAAATACGGGCCGCTTCAGGAAGTGGGGGACCTGAAATCCATTCCGCTTCTGCACGATGAGAACCGCAATGAATGGCGGCGCTGGCTGGAGGCGGCGGGCGCATCGGACGTGGATGCCTCCGGCGGCACCGTCTTCATCGACAGCAACGGTGCGCTGGATGCGGCCAAGGCCGGGCACGGCATTGCGCTGACCCGGCGTTCGCTGGTTTCCCGCGAGCTCGCGGAAGGTGCATTGATCGCGCCCTTCGGCAAGGATATGGCCAGCACGCTTGCCTATTTCGTCGTTTATCCCAGGCGTATGCTCGATAATCCCGATCTGGTGACGCTTATCGACTGGATGCTTTTGGAAGCGCGGTCAGCCGAGGCCGGTTCTCTTTGACGTTAATCCGGTTTATGCCAGAATGAAACAACGGGAATCACTCTTGAAAACCATCGCCATCGATTTCGAGACCGCCAATGAGGAACGGGGCAGCGCCTGCTCCGTCGGGCTTGCGTGGATAGAGGACGGCGAGATCGTTCGCGTCGAGGAGCGTCTCATCCGGCCGAAGGACATGCGGTTTTCGTCCTTCAACATTGCCGTACACGGGATTCGCCCTGCCGATGTCGAGGACGCGCCGGAATTCCCTGAGGTGATGGAGGAGTTCATCGACGACTTCCACGGCGCCACCATGATCGCCCATAATGCCGCCTTCGATTTCAGCGTCATGCGGGCGTCCTTCGACAAATACCGGCAGTGCTATCCCGATCTTTCCTATCTGTGCAGCGTCAAGATCGCCCGGCATGTCTGGCCCAACCTGGCGTCGCACAAGCTGAATGTCATCGCCCACCATCTCCAGCTGCGTTTCGTGCATCACAATGCCGCCGAAGACGCCGTCGTCTGCGCGGCAGCGTCGATTGCGGCGGCCAAGGCGCTGCGTGTCACCCATGTCCGCGATCTGCCGGGAAAGATCGGCATGGTCGCGGGGCGTCTCACCGCCACCGGTTACCAGCCCTGCAGCATGAAAAAACGCACCGTCTCCCGGGTTGCGTAACGGCTTCGTCCACCTATGTTTGAAGCAGCGTAACGGAGAAGATGCGATGAGGATGAAAACTCTGTCGGGTTTGTTTGCGGGCCTTCTGGCATTGCTGCCGGTCACAGCGGCGCATTCCGAGGTCGTCGGTAAGGTCGGCGTCGACTGGATGGGCAACGACATCGTCGTCGAGGCGATTGCCGATCCGAAGATCAAGGGCGTAACCTGCCACGTTACCTATTTCGATCGCGGTGTGATCGACCGGTTGAAGAACGGAAACTGGTTCGAAGACCCGTCCAACAACGCCATTTCCTGTAGCCAGACGGGGCCGGTTGAGATCGGCGACATCGATCTGTCGAAGGGTGGGGAAGAGGTGTTCCGGCAGGGCATGTCGCTGGTCTGGAAAAAGCTCGTCGTCAGCCGTGTCTATGACAAGGCGAACGACACGCTGATCTATCTGGTGCATGCGCGGGAGCTGACCGACGGTTCGGCCAAGATGGCGATTTCCACGGTGCCGCTCTATAACCAGCAGGTCACATGGCAAAAGGGCAAGCCGTAAGGCTCGCCCCCGCAATTGCGCTATAGATGCCTTGGATCAGGCCGCTTCGCGTGCCAGCTCGTCGGCAATGACGGTGTCGAGGTTGAGGAAGCAGACCATGCTTTTTTCCAGCGCCACGATGCCGCGGCAGAAGCTGCGCTGCTCTTCCGGAATGATATCGGGCGCGGGCTGCAGGTCTTCGGAGCGGATGGTCATCATGTCGGAGACCTGTTCCACCAGAAGGCCGACCAGCTTGCCGCCGATATCGGTGACGATGATGGCGGAGCGTTCGGAGGGCTCGGTCATTTTCATGCCGAGGCGGCCAGCCATGTCGATGACGGGAATGACGGCGCCGCGCAGGTTGATGAGGCCGAGAACATAGGGCGGGGTGTGCGGCATCGGGGTAACAGGCGCCCAGCCGCGGATTTCGCGGATCGCCATGATGTCGATGCAGAATTCCTGATCGCCCAGATGGAAGGAAACGATTTCGAGATATGCGCCGGATTGCTTGATGGCGTTGGACATGACGGCAGTTTTCCTCTGATGGCTCTCTAACAGGCCCGCGCAGGATTGAGCTTCATGCGGCGGCCGGAGAGTTGACCGGGAGACATCATGTCGAGGCTTAAAAACCGCTATGGTCATAATGCACAGCAAGATTTTAAACTTTCCCTAACAATGCCTGCTGTCCCGCCGGCAAAACCCAGTATTTTGGCGGTTTTCGCGCTCACGCAAACAGGTTATGATGGGCATATGAACGCACTGGTTTCCCATCCGCTGAAGTTTATTCTGGCTGGTCTTGCCGCTATGGCCTCGCTTGCCGTCGTGCTGCTTGCCTTTGACGGCTGGGTGCGGCACGGCACGGATATTTTCCTGTCCACGATACAGAGCGGCATCGCCTGGTGTCTGTGACGTGTTTTCCGGCTGCGGATTTGTGACAAATCAGCGCGGTTCCCGCAAATACGCCCAGTTGATTTGCCGTCCCGGTCGCCTTTCGTTATCTGTCTGTCAGGGCCAGCGACATGCCGCCGGCTTTCGGGGTAGGATTGGACAATGAGAAATATTCGCATCGTATTGTGGGCCGTCGTGCTCGTTCTCGCCGGCGTCGTCAGCTGGTTGACGATCGAAATGACGAAAACCCGGGAGCAGATGGTCGAGACGGCCTATGGCGTGCCGTTCCAACTCACGGCGCAAAATGGCCAGCCGATCACCGAAAAGGCGTTCCAGGGAAGGCCGACAGCGCTGTTCTTCGGTTTCACCCATTGCCCGGAAGTCTGCCCGACAACCCTTTTCGAACTGAACGGCTGGATGGAGAAGGTGGACCCGGCCGGCGACAAGCTGCAGGCCTATTTCGTCTCCGTCGATCCCGAGCGCGATACGCCTGAGATCATGCAGCAATATGTCTCCAATGTCTCGAAGCGGATCACCGGCATCACCGGCCCGGCCGACAAGATTGCCGAGACTCTGAAGGGCTACCGCATCTATGCCAAGAAGGTGCCAGTGGACGAGAAGGATCCGAATGGCGATTACACCATGGATCACACGGCGTCCGTCATTCTGCTCGATGCCAATGGCCGGTTTGCCGGGACGATTGCCTATGGTGAAAATCCCGATGTTGCCGAGCAGAAACTTCAGAATCTCCTGAAGGGTACGAAGGTTTAATTACGCGCAGCTTATTGGACTGACTGCGGTTTTGTGGCAAAGGCAGACACAGAACTATTAGCCAGAGAAAGCAGCCCGCCGTGAGCGAAATCCGACTTTACGTCACCACGACCGAAATTCAGGCTGGTGAAATCCTTGATCTCATGTCGGACTATTTCGGCGAGGAGGATGTCGCGATTGCCACCACCGAGGTGGATGAGAAGCGCGATATCTGGGAGGCCTCGGTTTATCTGATGGCCGATCAGGAAGAGGAGTTCCGCGAGCGGGTCAGCACGCTGCTTGCTCCCGCATTTCCCGGTCTCGTCATCGAGAAGGAGACGGTTCCAGATGTCGACTGGATCGCCAAGTCGCTCGAGGGGCTGAAGCCGGTTCGGGCGGGGCGCTTCATCGTGCATGGCGCGCATGATCGCGACAAGGTGCGGGCGAACGATCTGGCGATTGAAATCGAGGCGGGACAGGCTTTCGGCACCGGCCACCACGGCACGACGGCAGGTTGCCTTGAGATGATTGAGGAGGTTCTACGGGCGCGGACCGTGCGCAATGCGCTGGATCTCGGCACTGGCAGCGGCGTGCTGGCAATTGCGGTGCGCAAGATGCGTCCTATTCCCGTGCTTGCGACGGATATAGACCCCATCGCCGTCAAGGTGGCGAAGGAGAATGTGCGGCTGAACGGCATCGTGTCCGGGATGGCGCTGGAGACCGCGCCGGGCTTCCACTCGGACGCCTTCCGCAAGCACGGCCCGTTCGATCTCATCATCGCCAATATTCTTGCGCGGCCGCTCATCAAGATGGCGCCGCAGCTCGTCACGCATCTGGCGCCTGGCGGCACCGTCATCCTGTCCGGCATTCTGGCGTCGCAGCGCTGGAAGGTGCTTTCCGCCTATAATGGCGCAAGGCTTTCCCATGTCCGCACCATCTGGCGCAATGGCTGGGTGACGCTGCATCTGCGCAAGGACTGAAGCTTCCGCAGCATCCCTTTCGGGCAAAAGAAAAGGCGGCGCTTTCGCGCCGCCTGGAAACCCGCGAGCATGGGAGGAGCTTGCTCAAGCGGGTCGACGTATTCCTGTTCGGCGCGGTGGAGGGAGGATCGCCGCGCCGGACGTTATCAGAATACGTAGCTGGACTTTGCCTTGCGACGCAGATCGGCGCGGTTCATGCCGAGCGCTTCGAGCGACTTGTCGTCGAGGTTCAGAAGGGCAGCGTTGACATGGCGGCTGACCTGACGCTCGCGTGCTTCAACGACGCGATCAAAGGCGGTGCGGAGGAAAGATTTTGCCATTGCTTCAAATCCTTGTTTGTCAGGAGAGTGTCTCTCTCGCTGTGTTGATCTGAAGATAAGCGATGTGTTTTTGTTTAGTTAGAGGGGATATCTCAGGGTAGATATGCATATATTGCATGTCATTTTGCGTTGAGTATTACTTATTTCGCGAAATATGCACAATTTATCGCCGCAATCCGGTCTGTCATATATGGCTTGAAACCGGCTTTGTCCGCGTGGCATTGTCGTTGCGCGCCAATGATTTGACAACGCAACCTTGCAGCTTTTCTCATGACAGTTCCCGAAAGACGCCCATGTTCCAGACCTTTGAAAACAAATCCGCGCCGCAATTCGGTAAGGCCCGCGTCGAGGCGCTGCGCGCCGGTTTCGACGCCCTTGGCATCGACGGTTTTCTGGTGCCGCGCGCCGATGAATATCAGGGGGAATATGTACCTGAATGCGCCGAGCGCCTGTCCTGGCTGACCGGCTTTACCGGTTCCGCCGGCATTGCGCTGGTGACGCGCACGGAGGCCGTGGTTTTTGTCGATGGACGTTATACGACGCAGCTCAAGTCGCAGGTCGATCAATCGATCTTCAGCGGCGGCGATCTGGTTGGCGCGCCGCCTTCCGTCTGGCTGGCCGAACATGCTCCACAGGGTTTCCGGCTCGGCATCGATCCGTGGCTGCACACCGGCGCGGAGTTGAAGCGGCTGGAAAAGGTGCTTGGCGGCAAGGGCGGTTCGGTCATCCTCCTGGAAAAGAACCCGCTCGACGCCCTGTGGCAGGACCGTCCCTCCGAGCCGCTGGAGCCCGTCGTTATCCAGCCTGAGGCCTTTACCGGCAGGTTGGCGAAAGAAAAGATCGCCTCGCTGGCGGAGACGGTCTCGGCAAAGGGCGCGAACGCCCTGCTGGTTACCGATCCATCCTCCATCGCCTGGATTTTCAATCTTCGCGGCAACGACGTGCCGCATACGCCGCATCCGCTCGCCCGCGCCATCATCTATGCCGACGGCAGGGCGGATATTTTTCTCGACAAGCGCAAGACGGGCATCGAGACCGAGGCCTATCTGGCGCAACTCGCGACACAATTGCCGCCGTCGAAGATCGCTGACCGTCTGCATGCCATTGCCAGCGCCAAGGGCCGCGTCATGGTGGATGCGGATTTGACGCCGGTGGCGCTGACCGGCGCAATCACGGCGGCGGGCGGCTCGCTGATCGAGGAGGCCGATCCCGTTCGCCTGCCGCGCGCGCGCAAGAACAAGGCGGAGCTGGCTGGCTCGGCAGCCGCCCACGTACAGGACGGCGCGGCCATGGTCGAATATCTCTGCTGGCTGGACCGCCAGCAGCCGGGCAGCGTCACCGAAATCGCCGCCGTCAAGGCGCTGGAAGCCGCTCGGGTCAAGGTGGGGCAGGGGCTGCAAAACCCGCTGAAGGACGTGTCGTTCGACACGATTTCAGGTGCCGGCGAACATGCCGCCATCATCCATTACCGCGTCACCACCGATACCGACCGCACACTTGCGGCGGGGGAGATGTTCCTCGTCGATTCCGGCGCGCAATATGTCAACGGCACCACGGATATCACCCGTACCATTGCAATCGGTGCTGTCCCGGAAGAGCAGAAGCGTTTCTTCACACTGGTGCTGAAGGGCATGATCGGCATCAGCACCGCACGGTTTCCGAAGGGAACGCGCGGTTGCGATCTCGATCCGCTGGCGCGTATCGCGCTCTGGAAGGCGGGAGCAGATTACGCCCATGGCACCGGCCACGGCGTCGGCTCCTATCTTTCGGTGCATGAGGGGCCGCAGCGTATTTCGCGGCTTTCGACGCAGGAGCTTTTGCCCGGCATGATCCTGTCCAACGAGCCGGGTTATTACCGGCCGGGTGCTTTCGGCATCCGCATCGAGAACCTCATCTATGTGCGTGAGGCGGAAGAGGTGGCCGGCGGCGATCAGCCGATGTTCTCCTTCGAGACGCTGACCTGGTGCCCCATCGACCGCAGGCTGGTGGTCACCGCTCTCCTGACCGAAGAAGAACTGGGTTGGCTGAACGCCTATCACGCCGGGGTTCTGGAGAAACTTTCTCCCTTGATCACCGACGAGGAGGTTAAGGCGTGGCTCGTTGCCGCCACGAAGCCATTGGAGCGGGTCGCTTAAAGCAGCCCGAAATGCCTGATCGCGATGACGATCGCCCAGCCGATGGCGAGCATCGTCAGACCGGGAAAGCGCAGGCAGACCAGAAGCGCTGCCACCATGCCGATCTTCACCTCGTATCCGCCTTCGAAAAAGGCGGGTGCGACGAGCGTGGTCAAAACCGCCACGGGAACGGCGTTCAATCCCGCCTCCATGCGCGGCGGGATGGATTTCATCCGTGTCATCAGCACATAACCGCCGATGCGGGTGAGGTAGGTGGCGATGGCGGCGAGCGCGATCAGGATCAGCGTATCGATGTGCAGCATGTCGCTCATGGCGTTTCCACCCCGCTTTCAGAATTCGCCGTGCCATTCGGTTTCGGCGGATAAAGGACCGCGACGAGAATTCCGGCGACCGCGCCGAGGCTCACATGCCACGGCGAGCCGACGAAGTGATAGGCGACCGTTGCGCCAATCGCGCTCGCCAGCATCACCGGGTAGAAATTCTCCCGCTGGCGAAAGCTCAACACCATGCCCATGAAATAGATCGGCAGCAGCACATCGAGACCGATGGCTTTCGGATCGCCGACCATATTGCCGAGCGATGCGCCGAGGATGGTCATGGCCAGCCACAGCACATAGACCGGTGCTGCAAAGCCCATATACCAGGAAAAACCGACCGTACCGGTATTTTCGTATTTTCTGACCGATTCGGCGAATTGCGGATCGACCAGCACGAAGAAGCCCGCGGCTTTTTGCAGGAAAGACCAGTTCGAGATCATCCGGGCAATGGCGGCGGAATAGAGGATATGGCGGAAATTGACGGCGAAGACAGATAGAACGATCAGCCAGGGGGCAACCTTCTGGCCGAACAATTCGATACCGACGAGCTGGCTCGCGCCCGCATAGACTGCGCCGCTCATGATCGTGGCTTCGGTGACGCTCAGCCCGTTATCGACTGCGACCGCGCCAAACAGCGCACCAAAAGGGGCGGCGGAGAGGGCGATTGGGAAACCGCTCTTCAATCCCTCGCGAAAATCTGCATTGAACATGTCTGGAAACTCCTTGCCGCCGCTCTATCGCCGTCCCGTCCGGCTGGCAAACGAATTGCATGAATGGATCGATTGATTAACTTGAAGCTTCCGTTACGGTAACGCCCATATGGCCGGTGCCGGACGGACGGATTCACCGCCTTCCTGCCGTATCCCTCAATAGTCAGACCATGGAAGATCGATGCTGGAAAAGCAGGAAAAGGCCGATCTGGCCGCACGCATCAGGGCTTATCTCGCCCGGGAGACCGAAGCCGAGATCGGCCAGCTGCAGGCGGAAATCTTTGTGGATTTTCTGGCCGAGGAGCTGGGGCATGTTTTTTATAATGAGGGGCTCAGAGATGCACATGCCGCGATCCTGAGACGTCTTGAGGATGCGGCAGGCGATATCGACGTGCTGGAGAAGCCGAAGCCGCGCTAATGGCGCTCTCCTTCCTCATCCCTGTGACGAGCACAGGAGGGAGGGGGAGTAAGGGATCCGCCCTGTCCGGTAGCGTTCGTTCTTTAAACCCGACGGGTCCTAGTCCCGCAAAATGTCGCGGCTTTTGAGAATGGCCGCGCCTTTTTCCCGCATCGTCGAAATCGCCGCCTTGATGCCCTGCGGATCGATGCCGCGGCTGGCATCTTCTATAAAACGGACATTCACACCAGGCAGCATGTCGAGGGCATCGAGCACCGAAAAACTGACGCAATAATCGGTGGCGAGGCCGCAGACGTCGAGTTGCGTGACACCCTGACGGCTCAGATAATCGGCCAGTCCCGTCGTCGCCCCCTGATCATTGTCGCGAAAGGCGGAATAGCTGTCGACGGCGGGGTTTTCGCCCTTCTGCTGAATATAATCGAAGGCGTCCGTTTTGAGGTCCGGATGAAATTCCGCATCCGGCGTGCCCTGCACGCAATGGTCCGGCCACATCATCTGCGGTTTGCCGGAGAGTTCACCCATGTCAAAGGGTTTCTTGCCGGGATGCTGGGACGCGAAGCTGCCGTGATTTTCCGGGTGCCAGTCCTGCGAGGCGACGATGAGATCGTAGCCGCCATTGTCGATCAGGGCATTGGCGATGGGTACGACCCTGTCGCCATCGGCAACGGCCAGATTTCCGCCCGGGCAAAAACCGTTCTGGATATCGATGAGCAGCAGCGCCTTCATGATGTGCCTCCCTTTTCAGGGCAGGATGCCAAGCCAGCTTTGACGGATCAAGTCCCTTTCGACCCATCCGGCCGGCACAAGTGCGTCGGCCAGCTGTTCGCCTTGTCGCAGTCCTGCCGCATTTGCAGCAAATTTCTGGCCAAGTCGGAACTTACCTGACAATGCGGCGGCGGAAATATTTGGGCCAATGACGCCCCTTTGAGGGGCATTTTCCGGGACAATGCGGTGCGGATGCACGCAGTACCCGCGCAAGTCATTGTTTTACCTTCGCCTTACAATGCGCAGACCTTAACGAAATATTTTTGCAGGGACTCGTAAACACTTTGGTTACCATAATTCGTCATGCTTCGAACCAGTCAGTTCCGAAACCGGCGTGGTGTCCGCCCGCCCTTCGGATGTCCAAAAATCCCTCCGGCGTCGGCCGGGTGTGCGTGAACGGTTCGAGTAACGAGTATCATGGCGTTTTCTGCTGCGGCCTATAATGGCGCCGGTCTTGCCGGTTCGTCTTCCGTCAAAAGAGGCAAATCCTTTGCGTTCGGCCGAATGTCCGCTCTTCTCGGCGGCGGCGCCTTTGCCAGCCTTTTCGCCTTTGCCGCCTTCGCCTCGCTGCACAGCATGGCTGCCGCTTCGCATGGTGTCGGGCAGTTTGAAAAGACGCTGGTGACGAGATTCGCTTCCACTGAAACGGCAATTGCCCACGCGGCTGCGCGGGATATTCACGTCCGCAAGTTTTCCCGCCTGAGCGACCACAGCCATGGCCAGCAGAAGGCGGTTCGCCTCGCTGGCATCATGCCCGGGATCGGTGCGAAGGAATTTAGCGAGCGCTACGGTGCGGCTGCCAATGCAAAAGGGCAGGCGACGGTGAAACAGCTTGCCGCGCTCCAGCCGTCGGCGATCGTCGATTCGGCGCTGGGTCGCACCTCCGAGGTTGCCTATCAGGGCGCCGTTCCGCAGCATCCGGCATTTGAAGTGGCGCTGGCGCGGCCGCAGATCGAGGAAGAGGCAAGCAGCCTGCTGCCCGATGATGTGCCGCTGCCAAGCTTCCGCCCCGAGGTTGCTACGGCTCAGACCGTTGAGCCGTCACCGCGTCCCGCGACACCGTCCAAGACCGATGAACATGGTCCGGCCGTTGCTTCGGCACCGGCTTTCGACGCGCCGGTTCCCCTGAAGGCGCCTGCGCCGCCGAAGCAGAGCACCGGCGCCATGCTCGCTTTTGCGAAGCCTGACAATCCGATACGCGGACCGAGCAAGATGGATGCGGTTCCGTGGCCGGATCGCGGCAACGGCACGGCGATCTATGATATTTCCTCCGGTATCGTACATATGCCGAATGGCGAGAAGCTCGAAGCGCATTCCGGCATTGGCAAGATGCGCGACAATCCCGATTACGTGCATGTGAAGATGCGCGGCTCGACGCCGCCTTCCAGTTATCGTCTGACGATGCGCGAGGCGCGGTTCCACGGCGTTGAAGCCATTCGCCTGACGCCCGAAAACGGTGTTAACCCGCATGGCCGTGACGGTCTTCTGGCGCATACCTATATGTTGGCCAAACGCGGCGAATCGAATGGCTGCGTGGTATTTCGCGATTACCCGCGCTTTCTGGCGGCCTTCAAGCGCGGTGAAGTCAAGCGCATGGTCGTGGTGCCGAAGTTGAACGGCA
Organism: Agrobacterium sp. B1(2019); assembly: GCF_008274755.1. NCBI lineage: Bacteria > Pseudomonadati > Pseudomonadota > Alphaproteobacteria > Hyphomicrobiales > Rhizobiaceae > Agrobacterium > Agrobacterium sp. B1(2019). The sequence continues at coordinate 605,454 of NZ_VTPB01000001.1, forward strand.
ACCGGCCGACACTTGCGAGCAGCGGCGGTAAAAGCGGGGGCAAGACATTGCTCGGCATGTTCTCGCGCGACAGCGATTCCTGAGCTTTCCTGATTCTGCGCATTCTCCGGGCGTAGAGCCGTTGCGCACTTCTGTTGAAAATGCTCTAGCGGCCACGTCGCTGTGTCAGCACCATACCGGCGATGATGAGCAGGATGCCGAGTGCGCTTGCCCAGATCTTCGGCGGATGGTCGCCGAAAAGATCGAGAACCACGCCTGAAACCATCTGGCCGCTGATGACCAGAAGGGCGGTATTGACCGCACCGATGCGCGGAATGAGCCAGCTTCCCGAAGCGATGAAGACGACACCGATAGGCCCACCGATAAAGGCAAGCCAGGGCGCATGGGCCGCGCCCGGCGGGATGAGACCGCCGACGATGAGGCCGATGACCGTCAGCACGGCGAAACCGACGATATGGTTCCAGAACGACGCGATGAGCGGCGAGTTGGACAGGCTGAGGCGGCCGTTGATCTGGCGGCTCAGCGCCACGAAGACGCCGCCGGTAAAGGCCATGGCGATCCAGGCGATCATGCCGTTCTCCCGACAAGGATGATAAGCGCGCTGCCGCAGAGAATGAGCGCCACCGCCGCCATGTCCCGCAGGTCCGGCTTTCTTTTGGGCAGGCCGAACAGGCCGAAAAGATCAGCCAGAAGGCTGAAAATCACCTGTCCGCCAAGCCCGAGCGCGATGGTGCCCGAGAGCGCCAAAGGCGAATTGACGGCGGTGGAGGTGAGAATGACGATGGCCGCACCCACGACCCCGCCGCAATAGGCCCATAATGGCGCTTTCGGTTTTTCTGCCGCGCCCGCGTCTTTCTTCGGACGCATGATGGCGAGATAGATCAGCGCCGCCACCGTGCCGGTGCCATGGGCAGTCCAGGAGGAAAACAGTGCATTGCCGTAATGGGCAAGCTGACCGTTAAAATGCACCATCAATGTCAAAAGGCAGCCGCTCGCGAAGGCGGCGGCGAGATGCAGTGGGTTCAGGCATGGATGCGTCGTGTTTGTCATGGCCGGCCGAATTCTGTTCACGCTCGGAAGCGTTATCGCATCGGCGCCGCAAGCGAAATCGAATTCTCCATGTTTCCTGAATTCATACGGGGAACGTCAGCTCCCCCGAGCGGTTGCCTCAACGCTGCGGACCGGGATTGCGTCTGTCATCACTTCGGCGAGGAACTCCGTAATCAATATGGAAACACATTTCGGGTCTTCCCAATGTGGATTGTGGCCATGGCCCGGTAGCGTCACGCTTTGCGCCGTGGGAAACGCCTCGGTGAGTTGCCGCTGATGGGCTTCGTCGAACAGAGGGTCTTCAGAACCGGAAAGGCAAAGTATCGGTGCATTTATTTTGGATGCGCTGTGGTGCAGGTTCGTTTCTCCGAAGGCCTTCAAAACGCCATGCCATGTCGAAGCGGGCATATTTGCCGCGTCCCGCTTCATGAAGGAGAGGAATTCGTCGCTGACGGGACGGCAGCAGGAATACCAGTCACTTAGGAAACCGTCGGCCGGCCTGATTGGATCGCGCAGCGCAAGAATATCCCTGGAAAGCCTGCTTTCGGCACCGAAGTCGGGTTCCAGCGTGCCCGAGATCAGAGTGAGCGCACGGATGGAATGGGGACGCCGGGAGGCCAGTTCGATTGACGTCATTGCACCCATGGAATGGCCAAGCAGAAAGAAACGCGAGATGCCCATGAGCGTCAGGAAGTGATCGATCGTTTCCGCGAAGTCCGAGACGTGAAAACCGTGCCCCAAGGAGGATGCGCCGTGGCCGGGCAGGTCAGGAGCAATCAGCCGGTATTCCTGGAAATACGGCTCGAGGACCGAAAAGCTGCGGCTGGTGTCGGAAAACCCATGCAGCATCAAAAGCACCGGACCGGGACCGCCGGTGTCTATAAAGGACAGTCGGCGCTTGCGCGGCAACTCTATGTAGCGTTTGCGCTTTTCCCAATCGTCAAGATAAACCGACGTCATAGGCCGAGACCCGCCTTGACGGCTGCAAGACCGTTCTGGCCGTCAAAGGTGGACACGTCTTTCAGCCATGTCTCAAGCCGTTGTGGTTCCGCCTTGAGCGCCTGTGCTGCCGCGTCCTCCGGTGACAGGCCGCCATTCATGATCAGGTCCATGCCCTTATTTTCGTATTCCACGTCAAATTCGAGGTTTTGGAGCAGCTTGGCCACATTGGGGCATTCCTGCAGGTAACCTTTGCGGACCTGGGTATCGACGGTGGCCGCACCAAAGTTGGGCCCATAGAATTTGTCGCCGCCCGTCAGATATTTCATGTCGAATTTGCTGTTCATCGGATGCGGCGCCCAGCCCTGGAAGACGATGAAAGACTTGTTGCGGTTAAAGCGCGCTACCTGGGAAAGCATACCCTGTTCGCTGGATTCAACGACCTCCCAGTCTTTCAGGCCGAGCGACGGATCGTTGACGGCGTCCAGCATCAACTGGTTCGAACCGGGTTCGATGCCGTAGAGTTTCCTGTCGAACTTATCGGCAAATTTCTGCAGATCGGTGAAGTCCTTAACACCGGCCTCCCAGACATAGGCCGGCACGGCGAAGGTGTACTTGGCGCCCACGAGGTTGGTGCGGACTTTTTCGACCGCCCCATCTTCCTTGTAGGGCTTGTAATAATTGACCATCGCCGGATCCCAGTAACCGAGGAAAACGTCGAGGTCCCTGGTCTTCAGGCTGGTGTAGATGACGTCAATTCCGAGCAGCTGGCTTTGCGGTTCGTAGTGCAACGCTTTCAGGAGGGTTGTGGCAATGCCGGTTGTGAAGGCGAGATCGTTCCAACCGGGTTCCGCCATTCTGACGATCTTGCATGCTTCAGGCTCGGCTGCGAAAGCGGCGTTTTCGCCAGCTATCACCAATGCCGCTGCGGAAAGAACTGTCGCAAATCGTCCCATTAGGCAACCTTTTATCTTAGCGGTTACAAAATTAACCCATGGGACAATAATTGATCTTTGCGGAAAGTTTGTCAATGTGTCTCTGCAAGGAGACTGAAATGCGACTCACTAAAATAAGCGATATTCGCCGCGCCGAACTGAGACGGGCGGCGTTTGAAGTGCTGCAGAAAGAGGGGATGGCGGGGGCAACGCTTGAGAGGGTCGCGGCACAGGCCGGCGCCTCCAAAGGCATCGTGCTGCATTATTTCGCCAGCAAGCAGGAACTGTTCGAACATGCGATGCGGGAAGCCAATTTGAAGCTGGCGGAGGTCGTCGTTGCACGTCTCAATCGTGCCTCCAGTCCTCGTGAAAGACTCGACGCGATTATCGAAGGCAATTTCGACGAGAGCTTTTTCCAGCCATCGATCTGCCATGCCTGGCTTTCGCTGTGCGCCGAGGTTCCCCGCGAGCCGCAGCTTGCGCGCATCCAGAAGGTGATCCATGCGCGCATGCGCTCGAATCTGCTCTCCGCGCTAAGGCATCTCGCGCCGCAGGAGGATTGTGAACCCATTGCGCTGGGCATCACCACGCTGATCGACGGGCTGTGGTTGCGGTCCGGTCTGCAATCTGGAGGTCTGTCGAGAGAGGAGGCGATGGCCCAAATGCATGACTACCTGTCACACCGGCTGCCAAACCTGGAATCGGCGGTCTGAGGCTCGCGGCGCCAAAGACGAGAGCTGTGATGGAACCAGCCTTCGTCTTCCGCATTATTCCCGGATGAAGAAAACGACACGCAAACCATTGAACAGGATGACGATTTTCGTCATTTCGATTTTCGTTCTCGCAGCCGTGGTCGCGGCGGTTTACCTCATCGGCTTCACGCCCGGAGAGGCCTGACCCAGCGAGTCAATTGCCGGCGGGTATGGTCTTTCGCTTTCCGCCTTCAAGTGCAACGCGCGCCTTGGCGACGGCGAAGCGAATGCCGCGCAACAGGAATCGGCTGGTTTCCAGATAGGCGCGATAGGGTAAAACGGTGAAATAGCGCCAGCGCGGCAGGCGGTAGATACGCAGATTGTTCTGGATCTGGCTCTCCCCGTCCGCATCCTGCGTCGCGCAGAGCGGGTATAGGAAGGCCGCCTTCAGCCCCGCTAGATATTCCAGATCGAATGCGATGTCATAGGCGAGCCGCATGGGGATCAGCTTCGATATCCATTTTCCGGCGCGGCGGTTGACGAGATAGGCTCCCGATCCTTTTTCCCGTGTGAGCGCAATGGCGAGAGAGCGACCGTTGGAAAGCGGGCGGAACGGAAATTTCCGGCCATTGCTGACCGTCGTGAGCCGCAGAATATCCCAGTCACCCTCATTTATGATCGCCTCATCGATTGCCTGCAGAAAATCATCCTCGAAGACCACGTCGTCTTCAAGAATGAGCGCGATATCGGCATCGCCATCCATGAATTTATTGGCGCAGGCAACATGGCTGAGGTAGCAGCCGATTTCCGGCGGCGAGGTGCGGCGGCCATGCATGAGCATATAGGAAAGTTCGCTGAATTCCGGGATCGGATACTGCAACTCCCTGCCATTGACGCCAGGGACACGCTCCGCTTTCAGCCCCATGGCGTCGAGGCGGGCGTTCATGTCGGCAAGGCGCTTTGTGGCGCTGTCCATATTGATCAGGAAAACCGCAAGCTTGCGCTGGCTTTTTGGTAATATATGCAAAGCAATCCTCGCCCGGTTTTCACGTCTCCATTGCAACTCCTTTATTGCAACAGAATGATGTGGGCTACGGAAAAAGCGGCCCGCGGGCACTCATGGTTGTCGAATCAAACCTTTTCCACAAATCCATCCAGCACGCGCTTCTGGCCGGCGCGATCGAAGTCGATTGTCAGCTTGTTGCCCTCGATGGCGGAAATATTGCCATTGCCGAACTTGATGTGGAAAACGCGGTCGCCGACGAAGAATTTCGAGGGCTTGTCAGCCACGGATTTGGCCACCAGTTCGCCATCTATAGTGCGGGTGCGCGGGCCGCTTTCGCCGTAACCGATGCGTTCCACCGCATGGCCGGAGCGCGTGCCCCAATTGTCGCGGGTGGCATCGCTGCGGTTCTGCTGCGCGCGCTTCCAGCCGGGGGTGGAATAGTTGTTGGTGAAGGGGTCGGCCTTATCAAAACGCGACTGGCCGTAGCCGCCGCGTCCGCCATAACCACCGTAATTGCTGTCGGATGCCGCGACGTCCACATGGGCGGGCGGTAGCTCGTCAAGGAAACGCGAGGGCAGGGTGGATTGCCACAGCCCGTGAATACGCCGGTTCGACACGAACCAGATATGGCAGAGCTTCTTGGCGCGGGTGATACCGACATAGGCAAGACGACGTTCTTCCTCCAGACCGGAGCGGCCGCCTTCATCCAGCGCCCTTTGGTGCGGAAACAGGCCTTCTTCCCAGCCGGGCAGGAAGACGGTGTCGAATTCCAGACCCTTGGCGGAATGCAGCGTCATGATGGAGACGGCATCGAGATTTTCGTTCTGCTCGGCATCCATGACCAGCGCGACATGCTCGAGGAAGCCGCGCATGCTCTCGAAGGCCTCCATCGAGCGGATGAGTTCCTTCAGGTTCTCAAGGCGTCCTGGCGCTTCGGCCGTCTTGTCGGCCTGCCACATGGCGGTATAGCCGCTTTCGTCGAGAATCTGCTCGGCAAGCGTGGTGTGTTCGGTGTTTTCCAAGAGGCCCTGCCAGCGACGGAAATCCTGCACGACGTCGAACAGCGCCTTGCGCGCCTTCGGCTTCAGCTCGTCAGTTTCAATGATATCGGCCGCCGCCGCCAGCATCGGAATGTCGCGGGCGCGGGCATAGTCGTGCAGGTTCCGGATCGTCGTATCACCAAGGCCGCGCTTCGGCGTGTTGACGATCCGTTCAAAGGCGAGATCGTCGGCCGGCTGGCAGACGAGGCGGAAATAGGCCATGGCATCGCGGATTTCGAGGCGCTCGTAAAAGCGCGGGCCGCCGATGACGCGGTAATTGAGGCCAAGCGTGACGAACCGGTCTTCGAATTCGCGCATCTGGAAGGAGGCGCGAACGAGGATCGCCATGTCGTTTAGCAGGTGACCCTTGCGCTGAAGCTGCTCGATCTCTTCGCCGACGGCGCGGGCTTCCTCCTCGGAATCCCAGGCGGCGTGCACCACGACCTTTTCGTCGTCAGGGCTGCTGCGTTCGGTAAACAGCGTCTTGCCGAGACGGCCCTCATTATGGGCGATCAGATGGCCGGCAGCGCCAAGAATATGTTCGGTGGAGCGATAATTGCGCTCAAGCTTGATGACCTTGGCGCCGGGAAAATCCTTGTCGAAGCGGAGGATATTGTCCACTTCCGCGCCGCGCCAGCCATAGATCGACTGGTCGTCGTCACCCACGCAGCAGACATTCTGCGGCTCGCCCTTAGCGCGCTGCGCAAGCAGCCGCAGCCACATATATTGCGCCGTGTTGGTATCCTGATATTCGTCCACCAGAATGTAGCGGAACTTCTGGTGATACTCTTTCAGAATATCGGCGTGGCGGCGGAAGATGCTGATCGGGTGCAGCAGCAGGTCGCCGAAGTCGCAGGCGTTCAGCGTTTTCAGCCGGTTCTGATAGGCGGCGTAAAGTTCGCGGCCCTTGCCATTGGCGAAGGCGCGGCTGTCCCCTTCCGGAATATCAGGCGGCGTCAGGCCCTTGTTCTTCCAGCCGTCGATCATGCCGGCGAACTGTTTGGCCGGCCAGCGCTTGTCATCCAGACCTTCGGCCTGGATGAGCTGCTTGATCAGCCGCACCACGTCATCCGTATCGAGAATGGTGAAATCCGATTTGAGACCAACGAGTTCGGCGTGACGACGCAACAGCTTGACGCCGATGGAGTGGAACGTGCCGAGCCAGGGCATGCCCTCGACCGCGCCGCCGACCAGAACGCCGATACGTTCCTTCATCTCGCGGGCGGCCTTGTTGGTGAAGGTCACGGCAAGGATCTGGCTCGGATAGGCCCGACCGGTGGCGAGAATATGGGCGATGCGGGTCGTCAAAACGCGGGTCTTGCCCGTGCCGGCGCCAGCGAGGACGAGAACCGGTCCGTCCAGCGTCTCCACGGCATCGCGCTGTTCCGGGTTGAGGCCGGAAAGATAATCGGGCGCGGCACGCGTCTGGTCGCGCGCCGCCATGGCGCGGGCGGCGATGCCAAGCCCGCCGCCGTTTTCCGAAGGGGCATTGTTCTTTGCCCTGCGCGGTGCGGCGGGTTCCTCATCGAAGAACGGCATATCGTCAAAACTGTTGCTCATGCGGCCCAATGTAGTGATTCGGGATATAAAGGCCAGAACCGTGTTCTGCTTTTATTCCGGTATCAACCGTCAAAACGCCCATTCCAAGGCATTATTTCGCTTCATGCCTGCCTGTCGGCGTCGAAAGCGGCGTCAACGGGCACTTGCAGCGCGACCGCAAGTTGGTTGGTCTTGGCGGCAAGTGCGATGACGCGCAGTAAATCGGCATGCTGATCTGTCGTCATGCCCCTGGCTTTGGCGGCGGCCGTGTGGGAATGGGCGCAATAGGAGCAGCCATTGGTGACGGAAACGGCGATGTAAAGCATTTCCTTCACGACGGGATCGAGCGCCGAAGGTGTCGCCATCACCGCCTTGACCTCACCCCATGTCTTTTCAAGCAGATCGGCATCGAAGGCGAGATAGAGCCACATATTGTTGATGAAATCCGATTTGCGGGTGGCGCGGATGTCATCGAACACCGCCTTGACGCGAGGATCGGTTTCCGGGTTTTCGGTCTTCTTTACGGTGCTCATCGCTTCCTCCGGTTATGGCGTCTCGGGGGCAGATTAGCCCAATGGCGGATATTTGCGACAGGAATGCACGGATGGATTGCGGATTGGCTGCGCCGGGCGGCATTTGCGCCCAAATTACAATTACGTAAGGAACGGATTTGTGCGTTGCCTTGCCTTAGCCAAGCGGGAATAGTGTTTCTGTCCCGGAACGAGTGTTTTCCGGAATGCTTTATGCTGCGTGGATCAACCGGAGAAGTATATGCGGGTGTGGAAACAGGTGGGTGTCAGTGTTGCCGTGGTCGGAGCGGGGCTCTGTCTCTGGGGCTTCTATTCGCCCGAAGCCCGCAATCTGCTTGCCGCGATCGGGCTTGGCAAAACGCCTGCCGGGGCGATTGAAGTTGCCGCATCCGGCGGCCCGGCAGCCGGTGCATCCACAGGGCAGAATGCCGGCGGTGCGCGCCGCAACGGCAACGCCACACTGGTGGTGACGGCCCCGGTGAAGAAAGGCACGGTCAATGACCGTTTGAACGCCATCGGCAATGGCGAGGCGATCCAGTCGGTTATCGTCATGCCGCAGGCTTCCGGCACGCTTTCCGAAATTCGCACCTCGTCCGGCGCGCGTGTCGTGAAGGGGCAGGTGCTGGCGAGGCTTGACGATGAAGAGCAGGTGATCGAGCGCGACAAGGCGCAGGTGGCGCTGCGCAGCGCGGTTGAAAAATCCAATTCCTATAAGAACCTGAAATCCGTTTCCCGCCTCGATGTGCTGGATGCGCAGATTGCCGAGGAAGCCGCCAAACTTGCCTTGAGCACTGCCGAACTCAATCTCAAGCGCCGCGACATCGTTGCGCCGATAGAGGGTGTGGCGGGTATCGTCGCCGCCAATATCGGCGATAATGTCACCACGCAGTCAACCATCGTCAGCATCGACGACCGGTCCGAAATTCTTGTCAATTTCTGGGCTCCCGAGCGGTTCGCAACCGCGATCGAGGTCGGCATGCCGGTGGAGGCGACGTCGATTTCCCGGCCGGGTGAGACTTTCAAGGGTGAGATCGAGGCCGTCGACAACCGCGTCGACGAGGCGAGCCGCACAATCCGCATCCGGGCGAAGTTCGGCAATGAGAAGGACGAGCTGCGGGCCGGCATGTCATTCGGCGTCACCATGCGGTTTGCCGGGGAAACCTATGCCTCGGTCGATCCGCTGGCCGTGCAGTGGGATGCGGAAGGCTCCTATGTCTGGCGTGTGGCCGATAATAAATCGAACAAGGTGCGGGTGCAGATCGTGCAGCGCAATCCCGATGCCGTTCTCGTCAAGGCGGAGCTGGCGGATGGCGAACCTGTCGTGATCGAGGGCCTTCAGCGTGTGCGGGAAGGGGGCGCGGTCCGCGTCGGTAATCAGCCCAAGCCCGAGGAGGTTGCCAGCCAATGACGACCCAGCCGCCACCGATTAAGGATTCCAAGCTCACCTTCACGGCATTGTTCGTGCGCCGGCCGATCCTGGCAGCAGTCCTCAACACGCTGCTGGTCGTTGCCGGTCTCGCAGCTCTGGTTGGCGTCGAAGTCCGCGAATTGCCGGATGTCGACCGGCCGATCATCAGTGTCAGGACCACCTATGAGGGGGCGGCGCCCGAGACTATCGATCAGGAAGTGACGCAGACCATTGAAGGTGCGGTGGCGCGGGTCAGCGGCGTGAAGTCCATCTCTTCCCATTCGCAATTCGGCACCAGCCGGGTGACGATGGAATTCGGCGACAATGTCGATCTGGCCGTCGCCGCCAACGATGTGCGCGACGCCATCGGCCGCGTCACCAACCAGTTGCCGGACGATGCCGACGAACCGCAGATCATCAAGGCCGATTCCGACAGCCAGCCGATCATGCGCCTCGCCGTCACCTCGTCCACGCTCGGCATGGAAGACCTGACCAAGCTGGTGGATGACGAGATCATCGACCGTCTGGCCGCCGTCGATGGCGTGGCGGATGTGGAGCTTTACGGCGATCAGGAAAAGGTTTTCCGGGTGGATCTCAATCAGGCGGCATTGGCGAGCCGGGGTCTGACTGTGACGGATGTTTCCAACGCGCTTGCCAGCGCCGCCCTCGATGTGCCGGCGGGATCGCTGAAAAGCACGACGCAGGACATCGTCGTGCGCGCCACAGCCAGCCTGACGAAGCCTGAAGACTTCTCCAATCTTCTCATCAAGAACAATATCCGCCTCAGGGATGTCGCAACCGTTATGCTGGGGGCGGACGACCAGTCCACCTCTTTGCGTTCCAACGGCGTGCAGGGCGTCGGCCTCGGCGTCATCCGCCAGGCGCAGTCCAACACGCTCAATATTTCATCCGGTGTCAAGGCGGCGGTCGACGCCATGGCGCCCAACCTGCCTGAAGGCACGCGCATCGTCGTCACCAGCGATGACGCCGTTTTTATCCAGGGCGCCTTGCATGAAGTCGAGTTGGCGCTCGGGCTTTCGGCGATCGTTGTCGTGGTGGTGCTTTATCTCTTCCTGCGTGACTGGCGCGCAACGCTCATTCCCGCGATCACCATGCCGGTGGCGCTGATCGGCACCATCGTCGCGATCTATATGGTTGGTTTCTCAGTCAATATCCTGACGCTTCTCGCCATCGTTCTGGCGACGGGTCTGGTGGTGGACGACGCCATTGTGGTGCTGGAAAATATCGTGCGCCGCCGGACGGAAGGCATGGGGCCGCGCGCCGCCGCCGTTCTGGGCACGCAAGAGGTGTTCTTTGCCGTTCTGGCAACGACGGCGACGCTTGCCGCCGTCTTCATTCCGCTGTCGTTTCTGCCCGGTCAGCTTGGCGGCCTTTTCCGCGAATTCGGTTTTGTCCTGGCCTTCGCCGTCGGCCTTTCCTCCATCGTGGCGCTGACGCTCTGTCCGATGCTCGCCTCACGCATGCTGAAAGACGGGTTGAAGGAGCCGACCGGGCCTTTGGCATGGTTCGGCAATGTCTTTGCCTCCACCTACCGGATGACCCTTGCGGCCTGTCTCAACAATCCGCTGATCGTCATCGTCGTGGCGCTCGGTTTTTCCGCCCTGTCGTGGATCGCCTTCGGCATGATCCAGAACGAATTGACGCCGCGCGAGGACCGTTCTTCGATCATGATGCGGGTCACGGCGCCGCAGGGCGTCAGTCTCGAATATACACGCGATCAGTTGCAGCGGATCGAGGAAAACCTGCAGCCGCTGCGCGATAGTGGGGAAATCCGCAATATCTATTCGATCACCGGCATGAACGGTTCCTCCAATACCGGTTTCATGGTGCTGACGCTGGCGCCCTGGGCCGACCGTGAGCGCACGCAGAACCAGATCGCCGCCGATGTCACCTCCGCCGCCAACAGGGTTCCCGCCCTGCGCGGCAACGCGATTCAGCCCAACAGCCTCAGAATTCGCGGCGCTGGCAACGGCTTGCAAATGGCGATGGTCGGCAGCAATTATTCAGCGCTGACGGCGGCAACGCAGAAATTGCTGCTTGCCATGGAAGAGAGTGGCCTTTTCGTAACGCCGCGTTTCGACAATGAGCCAAATCAGGCGCAGATATCCGTCTCCATCGACCGCGAGCGCGCGTCGGATCTCGGCATCGACATCACCGGCCTGTCACGGGCCATGCAATCTCTGCTGGAAGGCCGTTCGATTGTGGATGTCTTCGTGGATGGCGACGCGATCCCCGTGCGCCTCCTGTCTTCCACGCGGCCGATCAACGACCCTACCGATCTCGAAAACGTCTTTCTGAAAACCGGCGACGGCAAGATCGTGCCGATGTCGGTGATCGCCACGCTGAAGGAAAATGCGGTTGCGCCGCAGCTCAACCGCGAGCAGCAGCTTCCCTCCGTCGGCTTTACCGCCAACTTGAAGGATGGCGTTTCGCTGGGCGAGGCGCTGCAAAAGGTGAATGAGCTCTCGCAATCCCTCCTGCCGCCCGGTGCGCGTCTGCTGCCGTTGGGTGAAGCGGCGACGCTGGAGGAGAATTCGAGCGGCATGCTGCTGACCTTCGGTTTCGCCATCGCCATCATCTTCCTCGTGCTGGCCGCGCAGTTCGAAAGCGTCTTGAGTTCCGTCATCATCATGACGACGGTGCCGCTTGGCCTCGCCTGCGCCGTCATCGCACTGCTGGTCACCGGTTCCAGCCTCAACGTCTATAGTCAGATCGGTCTCGTTTTGCTCGTCGGCGTCATGGCGAAGAACGGTATCCTGATCGTCGAATTCGCCAATCATCTGCGCGATCAGGGGGCAACGGTGCGCGAGGCCATTGAGAAGGCCACCAGCATCCGTCTGCGCCCTGTCATGATGACGATGATCGCCACCATCCTTGGCGGTGTACCGCTGGTTCTCGCGCAGGGGGCAGGGGCGGAAGCCCGCATCGCGCTCGGATGGGTCATCGTCGGCGGCCTTGGCATTGCGACGCTGGTGACGCTTTACATTACACCGGTCTCCTATCTGCTGATCGCCCGCTTCGCCAAGCCGCAGGCGGATGAAGAAATCCGCCTCCACCGCGAACTGGAGCTTGCCGCCCGCCGCAAGGCGCTGGAGGAGGACAAGCCGCTGCTGGCTGCGGAATAAAAAACGGTTGCCGCCAATTACCGTCCGGTGCCATTGCGATGCTGGACAAAGCGTTAACCTTATCCCATACCACCTGACGGAATTTCGTAACGGATCGAATCCTTTACGGGCAGATGTTGCGGTGGAGACGGACGATGGCGCTGAAAGATGTGGTGGCGGGAAAACGCAACGAAGAGGGCATCGCCCTGGCGCTGGCGGCGCTGAAACAGCAACTGGGTGACAAGCTCCAGACGGGGCAGGCGTTTCGCGAGCAGCACGGCCACACCACCACATATCTGACGCTGCAGGCGCCGGACGGCGTCGTTTTTGCCGAGAGTGCGGACGATGTGAAGGCCGTGGTAAAGGTCTGCGCGCAACACAAGGTGCCGGTCATTCCTTTCGGAACGGGCTCTTCGCTGGAAGGGCAGGTGAATGCCCCGAACGGCGGAATCTGCATCGATTTCAGCCGGATGAATCGCATCATTGAGGTGAATGCCGAAGATCTTGACGTGACGGTGGAGCCGGGCGTGACGCGCGAGGACCTCAACGTCTATCTGCGCGATACCGGTCTTTTCTTCCCGATCGATCCGGGCGCCAATGCCTCCATCGGCGGCATGGCCTCGACGCGGGCGTCGGGCACCAATGCCGTGCGTTACGGTACGATGAAGGACAATGTGCTGGCCGTTACCGCCGTCGTTGCCAATGGCGAGGAAATCCGCACGGCACGGCGCGCCCGCAAGTCGTCTGCGGGTTACGATCTGACGCGGCTCTTCGTCGGTGCTGAAGGCACGCTCGGTGTCATTACCTCCGTGACTTTGCGGTTGCAGGGCATTCCGGAAAAGATCGCAGGCGGGGTCTGCACCTTCGACAGCATCAAGGCGGCCTGCGACGCCGTCATCATGACGATCCAGATGGGGGTTCCGGTTGCCCGCATCGAATTGCTGGACGAGGTGCAGGTGCGCGCCTGCAACGCCTATTCCGGCCTGAACTACGCGGAGAAGCCGACGCTGTTCGTGGAATTCCACGGCACCGAGGAAACGGCGGCGCTGCAATCGCAGCAGTTCGCCGAGATCGCCGCCGAATGCGGCGGCGTCGATTTCCGCTGGACGAGCGATGCGGCCGAGCGCAACAAGCTGTGGAAGGCCCGGCACGATGCTTACTGGGCTTCCCGCGCGCTTGCGCCGCAGCTCGATGGGCTGTCCACCGATGTCTGCGTGCCGATTTCGCGGCTCGCCGATTGCGTGGTGGAAACGCAGCAGGATATTCAGGAAAACGGTTTTCTTGCACCCATCGTCGGCCATGCGGGCGACGGGAACTTCCACGTCCTCATCCTCTTCGATGGCAAGGACGCGGAAAGCGTGGCGAAAACCGAGGCCTTTGTCGCCCGCCTCAACCGCCGCGCCATCGCCATGGACGGCACCTGCACCGGTGAACACGGCATCGGCCAGGGCAAGATGAGTTTCCTTGCCGAAGAGGCGGGAAATGCACTGGATCTGATGCGTGCCATCAAAACGTCGCTCGATCCCGATAACATCTTCAATCCGGGCAAGTTGTTCCGTCTTGTCTGATCATTCTCATATTTGATTGGTACAAATGGCTGCTTGCCGTTAAGGCAAAAAAGGATAGGTTTGCAGCGTTCGCGAAGGGAGATGCAGGTCAGTGCTCGGACGTATTCTGGTTTTTCTGGGCGGACTGCTGGCGGTGGTGCTTTTTTCGGCGCTGCTTATTCCCTATTTCGTCGACTGGACGGATTTCCGCCGCGATTTCGAGGACCAGGCAAGCCGTATTCTCGGCAAGAAGGTGGTGGTCCATGGGCGCGTCGAAGCCCGTATCCTGCCTTTCCCTTCGGTAACATTGCATGATGTGCGCGCTGGAACGGATGCGGATGGATCGCCGCTCATTCAGGTGGCCCGTTTTTCCATGGATGCGGAGCTTGCGCCTTTCCTTTCCGGCGAGGCGCGTATCTTCGACATGCGCATCGAGGAACCCAAGGCCAAGATAAGGCTGCTGAAGGACGGCACGCTGGACTGGATGCGCGGCAGTCGGGCGGAAATTCCCGCCCGCACCGTGGTTCTGGAAAGCGTACAGATCGAAGGCGGTCAGATCGAATTCATCGACGAGCAATCCGGCCGCAACCGTGTCGTGACCGGCCTCAACGCCGACATGTCCGCCAATTCGCTGGCCGGACCGTGGAAGGCCGAAGGGCGCGCCGCCATTGACGGGCATCCAGGTTCCTTCTCGCTCTCCAGCAGCGAACCGGATTATTCTGCCGGCCGCATGGGTCTCAGGGTCCGCGTGGTGCCGGATGAGCATCCGGTCGAGGTCGATCTTGACGGCGCGATCGCCGCGACGGCGGGAAAGCCAGCCTATAGCGGTTCTTTCTCCTTCAGTTTCCGCGAGGACGAAAAGCAGAAGCAGCAGGCCGGACAATCGCTGTTTTCCTCACCGCGCACCCGCGGCAGTTTCGAACTGACCAATGAAAGCGTGCGCATACCGAGCTACCGTATGGAACTCGGCGGCAGCGAGAATCCCTATGTCGTGACCGGTGAGGCGATGCTCGATACCGGCGCCAAGCCGGAATTCCTGCTGACGGCCGATGGCCAGCAGATCGATGTCGCCCGTTTCGCGCCGCCCGTCTTGCAGACGGGCAAAACCTCGCGCCAGCCCACCATCTCGGTGCGACAGCGCATCGAGGCCTTTGCGGCCATGGTGGCCCGCATTCCGGTGCCGCCGGTGCCGGGCAAGGCCAGCATCAGCCTTCCGGCGCTGGTTTCCGATGACACAACCATTCGCGACATCAGGCTGGATGTGCGCCCGGACGGCAGCGGCTGGCAGGTTGTGAATGCCGTGGCGACCCTGCCGGGCCGGACGCAGCTCGAGGCAAAGGGGTCGTTGACGCTTCTCGGCGGCCCCGCTTTCAACGGCAATCTGCTGCTTGCCTCCAACCAGCCTTCGGGTCTGGCGAACTGGCTTTCCGGTTCCGTCGATCCGGCGATCCGCCAGCTCAATGCCGCCGGCTTTTCCGCCGATGTCTCGCTGACCACGCTTAACCAGCGTTTCGACAATCTGGAGCTTGCAGTCGGGGATGCGTCGCTGAGGGGCGCGCTGGAGCGGCGCTCCGACGGCAAGACCTCCAATCTTTCCATCGATCTCGCCGGCAACGAAATCGATCTCGATGCGCTTAAGGCGCTCGGCAGTCTGGCGCTTGGCGATCAGGTCGGCAGTTCCGTTCTCGACCACCGCATTACCGCGAAATTCAAGGCTGACCGGTTCAACATGGCGGGGGTGACGGCTAATCATGTCGAGACCGCCTTCACCATGGCGGGGGGCGTTCTCTCGCTGGAAAACATGACGGCGGGAGACATCGCCGGTGCGGAGGTCAGGGCAAGGGGCGAGCTGCAGGGTTCGCTGCTGAAATATGCGGGTAAGGGCACGGTGAACCTGCATGCGGCGGATATGCAGCCGTTCTTCACCATGCTGCAGCAGAAATTGCCGAACCATCCATTCCTCAGCCGTCTGGCGGCGAGCGCGCCTTGGTACGCCAATTCCGATCTCTCAATGGATGTTTCGGTCAATAGCGAAAAAGGCGGCGCCAATGTCGCCGTTTCCGGCACCGTCAATGGCAGCCGGCTGTCAGCTGTGGCCAAGATGCCGGATTTCCTGTCGATCACCGATGATACCGCCATGTCGCTGGAAGCGGTTCTGAAGAACCAGTCGACGGCCATCCTGTTCGGGCAGGCGGGGCTCGATCCGCTGCCCTTCGATGCGGATGGCGAGGGGCTTTTATCCGTCAAGCTTAACGGCACGCTCGGCTCGCCCGCCCAGACGGAACTGCGCTTTTCGACGGAGCGCACGCATTTTTCGATGAACGGTTCCTTTGCCGTTTCATCCGCCAATTTCGGTGAGGGCAGTGCCGACGTGGCGCTCGAAAGCGCTGACATAGAGCCCTATCTCATCATGAACGCCGTCGGTCTGCCGCAGCTTGGCGGCGGCATGGCGTTGAAGGCAAATGCCAAAGTGGCGGTGGATGGGCAAAAGATCGCGCTTTCCTCTATAGGCGGGCAGGCAGGCGGAAATCCTTTCTCGGGCAATCTTACCTTCCAGCGCGCCGCACCCTATCCCGTCACCGGCGATCTTGCGGTCAGAACGGCCGATCTCGCCTGGCTGGGTGACGCGATCTATGGGCCGGTGATCGATCCGGAAACCGGGGCGCTCAACGCCAAGCCGCTGGCCATGGCCGCTTTCCCGCAGCTCAAGGCTTCGCTTGCCTTGAAAGCGGAAAGCTTCGAGGCCGGCGCCTTCGGCACGATCACAGGTGTTTCGGCCAAGGTAACGCATGATGCGGGCAGTCTCTCGCTCGATGATGTTGCCGGCACCTTCATGGGCGGCAAGCTGACGGGACGGCTCGCCATGTCGACGGGCGAGGGGGCGGGCATTTTCCGCACCAAGATCGCCGTTACCGACGCCAATCCGGAGCCGATCCTGTGGGCCAATGCCAACGGGCCGGTTGCGACAGGCCGGGTGGCCATTGACCTGACGGCCGAATCGACCGGCAAAAGCGTCGGTGAAATGCTGAAATCGGCGGGTGGCTCGGGTGAAATCAGGGCCAGCGGGCTCGTGGTGAAGGGGCTTAATCCCGGAGCCTTGCCGCCGATCCTGCAGGCAGCCGATGGTTTGCAGCAACCGATCGACGCGCCCAAAGTGCGGCCGCTGGTGGACCAGAACCTGTGGCAGGGTGAAATCGGGCTTGGCGATGTGGCCTTGCCGTTCTCGCTGAATGGCGGCGCGCTTCATTTCAAGAATTTGCGTGCGGGGATCGATCCGGTAACGCTGACGGCCGATGCTACGGTCGATCTTGCGGCTTCCACCGTGAATGGCGACCTCGATCTCCTGTTCAATCCCGGCACAGAAACGGTTGCGGGGGCCGAGCCTTCGGTGCGCTTGAATTATAACGGTCCGCTTGCGGCTCCTGCTTTGACGACCGATGTTGCGGCGCTCAGCAATTATCTTTCTCTCCGGGCTTTCGAAAAGGAGCGCCGCCGGGTGGAGGCCATGCAGGCCAGCGTTCTCGAAAAGCAGCGCCTGCGCCGCGAAGTGGCGCTTTATCGCTCTCAGGCGGCCGAGCGGCAGGCCGAGAAAGAACGGGCCGAGGCGGAGGCCAAGGCCAAGGCCGAAGAAGAGGCACGTTTGAAGGCTGCGGCCGAAGAACGTCTGCGCCAGGAAAAGGAACAGCAGGAGCGGTTGCAACAGCAGCAGCAGGAACAGGAACAGGAACAGGAGCCACAGCCGACGCCCGAGCGGCAATCCGCGCCGGTTCTGGTGGTGCCTCCGACGGAAAACGCAATCCGGCAACTGGCGCCTGAAAACGCTCCCGCCACGCCGTAAGCTTGTGGGCAGGGGAAGCGGATTTTCCTTTGAGTTAGTTGACGGACGGCGCGGAGGCTTGCATCCGTATACCCGGTCGCGGTCTGGCCTGTTTGTTGGCGTCTTCAGTTTTTCGACGCCGATCCTGGCGCTTTCACCGGAAAGGCTCGGCTTTTCTGCATTCTCGCCCGACGATGCCAGTTTTTCGGCGCTGTTTTCGAGAGCTTCCAGTTGAGCCTTGAGTGACGAGAGTGCGCTCCTCAGCTCGCCCTATGCTTTCGCTTCCGTGGCCTCGGCAATCTGGGCTTTCAGTTCGGAAACGCTTGGAGACGATGTGGATGAAGACGAAAGCGGGGAAATGGCGGTGTTAGTTCCCGAGACGGCAGAAACCATGGTCGCCTCGTGGTGGATGTGTGGAATGGACGAATCTGAAACAAAATCTTGAAGCAAGGCTACGCAATACGGGGATGCCTTGGAGCAGCAGATTATGCCGCTAATGTTTAATGAATACTTTCACGGCGTTACGAGTTTTCGGCGGAATTTCTCGTAGTGGCTGGACGGTCAAATCCGGAGGGCGACATGCCAGCTCATGGCCGGAGCGTCTTTGACAGGACCAATTGTCGAAGGTCAGTGAGTTTTCAGCCAGTTCAGCACATAAACCCGCAGTGACGATGACAGATTGCTGTCGGCGGAGCGGTTGTCGTCTATTTCGGCGAGCAGCGCCGCGAAACTGATCTTGCGTCTTTCCGCAATGGTTTTCAGCTCGTCCCAGAAGGCGTCCTCGAGTGAAATGCTGGTGCGGTGGCCGTGCAACGTCGCGGAGTGCTTGCGGATCATCAGATCGGTCTCCGGTGAAACCGGTTGGAGGTCTCAATCATGTTTCCCCCGCAAGCCCCTGTTTTGCGATTCTTGTCCGACAGTCCCGAAAATCACGGCGGTCGGCCAGTCTGTCAGTCTTTGCCGGCCTCGTCACCGTTTTTTTCGAGTCGCCCCTGATCGAGCGCCCTTTCGGCCTTTTCGTTCAGGGCCGCTGTGAGATTTTTTTCGGTCTTGGTGCGGCCGAAGGACAGGCGGTTCTGTTCCGCCTGCTTTTCTTTTTCGCTACGGGCTTTCTGTTTCCGAAACTGTCGCAGATTGACGATATCGGCCGCCATGGGGATATGTCTCCTCGGGTTTCGTAAGCTCGGCGTAAAAGCCGTTATTGCTTCTTGCGGAAGGCATCCAGCGAAACGACCGAGCCTTCCTTCTTTTCCTCGCCGGATTTGGGCGTCTCGGAAGCGGCAGCGGGCTTTGCTTCATGGGAAACGGGATAAGCGGTGATCTCCGCGTCTTCGATTTCCACCTCTTCGGCCAGAGGCACGTCGAATTCGAGTTCGAAATTGACGGAAGGATCGTAGAAACCGCGAATGGCGTTATAGGGAACGACCAGTTTTTCCGGCGTATCCGAGAAGGACAGGCCGATTTCGAAGCCGGTTTCGGTTACTTTCAGGTCCCAGAACTGATGCTGGATAACGATGGTCATCTGCTCGGCATATTTCGCCTTGAGGTGCTGGGAAATCCGCACGCCCGGCGCGCCGGTCAGGAAGGTGATGAAGAAGTGATGGTCGCCGGGCAGACGGCCGGTTGCGGCCACTTCACCCAAAACCTTACGAATAACGCCGCGAAGGGCATCCTGTGCGAGAATGTCGTAACGGATATGATCCTGCCCCATGCGGTCCTGTCTTTCCCTTATTCGAACGTCTTTTCATGTGCGGCGCGGCCTGCGCGCCAAGGACGCTGTAACACTTTGAATCTTCGCGTAATCATTGAGTCGGGACCATTTCCGATCCTGACGCTTACGCGTTGCCCAAGTATACGCAATGTCCCGAACGGCAGCAACGGAAAAGCCGACGCCGTTCGCAAGTCAGCTATCATATAACCAATTCAGGCAAAATGGAGAAGGTGGAGGTTTCTGTTGCCAGGTACCTCCGAACCCCGCCTTACGGGGCTAACCGTAAGGACTTTAGAGCGGAATTCCCGCACCGCCATTAGGCAGCGAGAGCGTATTCCTTAGCGTTGTTGTCGTTTGCAACTACACTTGTGACCCGATAACGGCGGTATCATGCCGAGCAAAAGTTCGATCTTTACGCCCTTGTCGATCCTATTTCGCCCCCATCAAAAGCCGGCCTTCATTTCATGAAAGTCCGCCGGTTTTTGGTGGAGGCGCCGGGTACCGCCCCCGGGTCCAATAGGTTTATTACACCGACCGTTTATCGCCATAGCCGGGTTGCCCCGGCAAGGCTCATATAGGCGTTTCGACCGCCTGAGAAAAGGGGGGTGATGACAATTCCATGAAAAGGTTTCGTGATTGCCGCCCGCACTTTAGACAATTCTTGACGACGAGAGATTGCTGTCCCATTCTCCATGCAACCGGTCAGCAGAAGTAACGTGGCGCCGGGGACACACGAAGGAGTGGACATGACTGACTATCTCGCAGATGTGAAGAAATAC
This sequence comes from Agrobacterium sp. B1(2019), assembly GCF_008274755.1. Classification (NCBI taxonomy): domain Bacteria; kingdom Pseudomonadati; phylum Pseudomonadota; class Alphaproteobacteria; order Hyphomicrobiales; family Rhizobiaceae; genus Agrobacterium; species Agrobacterium sp. B1(2019). The sequence goes on from NZ_VTPB01000001.1 coordinate 625,572, forward strand.
GACGCAGCAGCCGACGAAGCCGTGGTCGGCAAGATCGTCAAGCATCTCGGCATTGCCCTGCGCAACCGGGATTCCTCCCTGGTGTCCGCTTCCGATCCGGAAGAGCTTGCACGGGTGAAGGCGAGCTGGTGCGGCAAGAAGCTCGGCGTGACCGACGGTACGGCCGATCAGGCAATCGATGCTGTCGCCAAGGCCATGGCTGCGGACCGCTCCAAATCGCGCGTGACCTTTTATTATCTGGTCGCCAAGGAACTCGGGAAACTGCAATCCCTCTGATTTTTCCTGAAAGGCGGGGATAAGCGTTTCCCCGATGATTGGTTCTGCCGCCCTGTGCTATTATATTCCCTCGATATCAGGGAATCGGCGGCAGAACGCATGAAACAATATCTCGATCTTCTCCGGCACGTCATGGAAACGGGCTCCGACCGTGGAGACCGCACCGGCACGGGCACGCGCTCGGTGTTCGGTTACCAGATGCGTTTTGACCTTGCGGAAGGTTTTCCGGTTCTCACCACCAAGAAACTGCATCTGCGCTCCATCATCCATGAACTGCTGTGGTTCCTGAAGGGCGACACCAATATCGCCTATCTCAAGGAAAACGGCGTTTCCATCTGGGATGAGTGGGCCGACGAAAACGGCGATCTCGGTCCGGTCTATGGCGCGCAATGGCGCTCCTGGCCGGCGCCTGACGGCCGCCATATCGACCAGATCGCGCTTCTGATCGAGGCTCTGAAAACCAATCCGAACTCCCGTCGTCACATCGTTTCGGCCTGGAACCCGGCGCTGGTGGACGAAATGGCGCTGCCGCCCTGTCATTGCCTGTTCCAGTTCTATGTTTCCGATGGAAAGCTGTCCTGTCAGCTCTATCAGCGCTCGGCCGACATTTTCCTCGGCGTGCCATTTTTTTCCGACATCAAGTCTGTATCTTCGGGACTAACTAGTTGGTTCCGAAAGATTATCCCGTCTTCCTCTCCGGTATCGGTACTCGCTCCAATTTGATCCCGTCAAGGCGAGAATACATTTAATGACTTGCGCGCTTTTCCGGCCGTCGTCAGACTGTTTCTAACGCCATAGGAATTGCAGAACATGCCTCGCCACCCCGAGTATCAATATCTGGACCTTATTGAGCATCTCCTTGAAAAAGGTGATCGCCGGATCGACCGAACAGGCGTCGGAACGCTCTCCACTTTCGGAGCGATGATGCGGTTTGATCTGTCTGACGGGACCTTCCCGGTCTACACGACGAAGCGCGTATATTGGAAAACAGCTGTGAAGGAGATGCTCTGGTTCCTGACGGGGCAAACCAACATCCAGTCCTTGCTTCGTGAGAACGTGAATATTTGGACGGATTGGCCGCTAGACAAATATCGAAAGGCGACGGGCGAAGACATTTCGCAGAAAGACTTCGAAGCGAAGATTCTTGCTGACGATGACTTTGCCGCCAAATGGGGTGACCTGGGTCCGGTCTATGGTAAGCAATGGCGACGTTGGCTTGCGAACGGGGTCGAATATGATCAGGTCGCGACCTTGATTGAGACATTGCGGACGAACCCGGCCAGCCGCAGGATGTTGTTCCACGCCTGGAACGTCGCCGAACTCGATCAGATGGCGTTGGCACCGTGTCATATGACCTACCAGTTTTACGTCAGTGAGATGGGGGAAGGCGCAATTGGCAATACGGACCCGAGCGCGTTGACCGATGCGAACGCTGGAAAGCGAGGCAAGCTCAGCCTTCTCGTTGGGCAGAGATCTTGCGACGTTGGCTTAGGGAATCCATTCAATGTGACTCAGGAAGCGGCCCTTCTGCATATGATTGCGCAGCAGGTCGACATGGTCCCAGGCGAGCTCATTTGGGTCGGTGGCGATGTCCATCTGTATCTGAACCACCTTGACTTGGCACGGACAATCCTAAGCCGCGAACCCAGACCGTTCCCCAAGCTTCGTCTCAAGAGACGACCAGCATCGATCGACGACTACACAATCGATGACTTCGAGGTCACGGGTTATGATCCACATCCGGCAATCGAGGCACCGGTGGCCGTTTGATACAGCACCGTCTCCGACGAGGGTGCCACACGTCAAAAGGCGATTCAGGTTCTGGTGAGCTGAAACGGTGACTTCGTTAGGAGTCTGGAAAGCATACCGAAAAATTAGCAAAAGCTAATCGACCCGTCCTGGTACTGGTCGCTTGCTTGCGCGCGGAATGCAACCGGCAATTTGATACCAATTGTAAACAACTGAAATTTAGGTCTGGATGTGTGGATCCGGGACAGGGCGAACGTATGCGCAAAAAAGGTCAGGATATCAAAGGAAGAAGCCGCCCCGCGGACAACGCGCAGCTGGAGTTCTCGGACGTTGTCAACGAACAGATGTCGTCGGAAGTTCTCGTAGAAGATGCACCGATTTTTGGGAGGGAGGTTCAGTCTGTTCCCTCTGATCGGAACGACATTGGTTCAGCCGACCTCGCTCCGACGCGAACACTCACCCGGGCTTCGCTCGATCTCCAGCCTGGGCTTCCCAGCCTCGTGCCGGAGACGGGCGACATGCATGAACCCTTCGCCAGAGAAGCGTCACGATGCGACATCACTGCCTCTCTGGACAACAATGAAGAACGAGCTTCATCGGGGCACGGCGTGGAACCGTATGGCGACCTGCTCATACGTTTTCCTTCACTTGCCCCTCATCAGAACTATCGGCCAACAACGACGAAAGGTAAGTTGGTTGCTTACCTCAACGAGTGTCTGCGTGTGGGGCGGATCCCTCGCTCCAAACGTGACACGACGCAAATCAGTCGCGTCTTCTTCGCTCAGAAGGTGGGTGTAACCCACGGAATGCTCACCCAATCGAAAGACATCCTCAAAGCCTACGAGGCTGTATTGGAGCATGTCGAGCCGGTGTCGTCATTGCCGGACGCGCCAAAGTTCGGAGCGGATCCCGAGCACGGCGAGCCGATGGACGACGCGGCACGCTATGTCGTTTCACTGTACCCTGAGCTTCTGAAGCACCAGCATTACGCAGTCGACAGTACCGCGAGAGCGATTGTTCGGATCCTGAACCTGCAGATTGTGAGCGGTGGGCTGGAGCGGAGCAGGGGCGGAAAAATCAGTCGTCGGGCAATTACGAGTCAGCTTGGGCTGAGCAGCACAGCAACTGTGCCTTATTTGCCTATTCTGGTTGACTACGAAGATGCCGTTGGCGGCAAAGAGTCTGTTCACGAAGCCAATATTCCCGCCATGCGCTCTTGGCTGGAAGAGCAGTTCAATGCTGGAACACTCGAAATACGAGATGGCAAAGTCAGCCGTAAGCAATTTACCGATCACTTTGGTCTGCCGCAAAACACGACGATCTTTCTTCGATACCCGAGAATTGCGGCCGTTATGGAGGAGGTGGACGACCGCATTAAGTCCACGGGATACGTTCCCGGCCCGACACGAGAGAGGCTTGGGGCCCTCGAAGCGATACTTGCTGACGATCCTCCGGTCAGCAAAGATGGCCGTTCGATACACCGAAAAGAAGTCGCGAAACTCATTGGAATTCCCGAAGGAAACCTCAGACGCTTCCCTTTTGCAGAGCGCCTGCGTGACGCCGACCTTGGTATAGTCAAGAGCCTGGAGGAGGATCCACTAACTGCCTTTGCGGGCGGCCGGATATTCAAGTTCCGATGCCTCGTTGAGCAAGGTTGGCCGGAAACGTATGCTATCCGGGCCAAAACCTGCTTCGAACGCTTGTACCGGACTAAGAAGAAAGAGGAGGCCAAAACCTGTTTTGCGGGCTTGATCGAACTGTTTGCGTTCTTGGCTGGCAACGGCTCGCAATACTGCCGGTCTCTGTTCCACGGTCTGGGTAACGGAGTTCGTCCAAATTCCTTGCGCCGCGAGTTCACGATGGCCGCACAGGAGTATCGAGAACACCTCAGAGCAGCGAACGAAAACACGGACACATGTAATGCCAAGATTAGCGTCACGAACGGCATTATCCGTAAGCTGAGCGCCGACTCCATTCTCCCATCGCTTACGCTGTACCTGATCCAATATAGAAGCGATAAGAAAAACCACGGCAAGACTGTTGCCGAAGCAGTCGAAAGCGAAGACGGAAAGCGCTCGAAGCCTCACGTAGACGACTATCTGATGTTTGCGACGTCAATGCTCAAGCAGGCGGCCGAGCTTCGACAAATCGAATTGAGTAGCCTTGACCAAAGCGATTTTAACAAGGTTCTTCGCGAGGAGCTTGAGAGGGAGCAATTTACGGCGGCTGATAATCCGGCCACGTTGATCCTGCGTATATTGGATCGCCGTCTTACCCTTATTAGGAACGCCGCATGGGCAATGGTGCAGGAGGGCCAGCGGCTTCTGGAGCACGGGCAGGAATTGCTCGAGCGGGGGAGAGACCCTGGGGAATTGTTCGATGTCATCGTTCGAAAGGGAAAGATTAGCGAACCCGTTCGGGTGAGGCTGTTGCATGAGCATTTCCCCGACGGGCATGACTGTGACCAAGGCATTGCAAACCTCTTGAGGGTCGTGGCCGACCGGTATAACTGGATTTATCCGTCCAACAAGGATGGACGTTCCGAGGGGCAATTTTTCCAGAAGAGGGCCCTGAAGTATGGCGGAGCGAAAACGTTACAGGCCTACCTGATCCCTTCGCAGGATACGATGGCCGCGGTTCTCACACTGTACCTCCTGGAATCCGGCAGCAACGTCTCCGTCGGTCGTACGCTTTATTTCGATTGCATTGAAACGACCGAGGAGCCGCATCATTCCAAAGTGACGGGCTACAAGGCTCGTGCAGGCGGCAAACCGATTTTCGCTGTCATGGAGGATCAGTGCGAGGCGGTGAAGGCCATGAAGTGGCTCCAAGAGGCCGTGGGCCGAATCCCTGAATTGGATCCAGAGACCAGAAAGCAGCTTTTCATCTCCCGTGGCGTTGGTGAAGAGATCAAGCTCATCGAAGAGTTTACGTATCGCGCGGCGTTCAAGCGGCTGATCGAGACGATCCCGGAGCTGGCAAACCTAACGCTTACCCCGAACATGATCAGACCGTCCGTCCTGCTGAAGGCAGCCTTGGAGGCTGGCGGTCTTACGAGGCTATCGAGGGCGATGGGGCAGCAGAGCTCGCATGTGCACGAGGGCTACGTCAACAAGTATCCGATGAGGTTTTTGCGCGATACCGAGATCCACCATTTCCTGCATGCGCTTGAGACCGCCGTCGTCAGCGGTATTGAGAACGCCCACGAGATACTGGGTGTTGACGTCGAAGGCATGGCTCGCCGTATCGAATCCGTCATGAAGACGGGTCTGGGCACGCTGTGCAAGAACCAGAAAGGTCGCCCGGGCAACGATGGCGCAGTGTGCACTTCGATTGACTGCTGGAATGATTGTCCGCAGTTGATTGTCATCGCCAAGAAGGAAGAGATCGCAATTCTGCAAATCTGGCAGCATTCCCTGCGATTGGTCGAAGGAGATTGGATCCGTGATCAACCGGAGCGGTGGGAGAGTGTATGGCTTCCTTGGTTGTGCTTCGTTGACGCCGTTGAGGTGAAGATGCGCAGCACGTTTGGCCCTGTATGGAAAGCGGCTACGGCTATCTCCGAAAAAATTATTGCGAACCCGAATTTCCAACCGATGAGGCTTTTCTGATGCCGGTACAACTGATAGCGAAACCTCTTGGCAAACGTCACCAGGCAGTGGACCCGAAAGACCGCCGACGCGCCTGGCTGAGCGCTTACGAGGACACAAAGTGGGTGCTAAGCGACACACCGGGTTGTGGAAGCGACGAAAAAACAGTCGATTTCGACGTCCGGATGGCGGATGGACGGTCGCTCATCTATCACACTGAACTCTACAATAGTACGAAAGAGCTGCTCTTCTGGATTCGCGCTGGAAATTACACGCGCTTTGACGATGCTTCCCGACATAAGCAGTACGCTGAATCGATGCTGAGGCTTTGCTACGGTCTCACGTCGAGAGGTTTCTATTCCTTCGCGGCCCTGACCTCTATCGACATCGATATCATTTGTGAAGAAGCCGCATTTGGCGTCGACGGGCTTACCGGCGCATCGGCATTGGTTAGGAAAATGCTGGGGCAGTATCACAGCTGGGAAGACGTGCCTCGCGAGCTGCGAACGCAGGACGCTTTTCACGAGGCGGATGTCATTCTCAATCTCAACCTGCCCCCGAAATGGGCCCTGCCGGAGGTCCGCTCCGAAATCGAAGCAGCAACCGCGCGTATCAACGGAAAGACCATCGTTTCGCTCGCTGCGCTTAAAGACGAGCCGATCACAAACCAGAACGTTCAGCTTGTCACAATGCTGTTCGAGGGGCTCTTCGCTTTGCGCGATTTCATCGAAGCGACGTCAATTTCGTTTCGACCGTTTCCGGAAGGAGCGGCGCAGCGTGCATTCAACTTGGGCCGGGGCACTACCAGAACACCTGTTCCGCCCCCGGAACTTGCCATGCGCCTCCTGGAAAACACTACACGCTACCTGGTGGATCATGTTGACCACGTCGTTAAGTCCTATCATGACGCTCTTAGTTCGCGGGGAACTGAGGGATGGTATGCGCGAGCGTTGGAGGTCGGCACACAGGTGCGAAGCATCGTCACTGCAGCCTACATCCTGATCGCAGCCTTCACCGCTCGTCGCGCAGAAGAGATAAAAATGCTTCGACGCGATTGCATCGCTGGCAATGACAGCGACGGCTGGTGGATGAAAGTCTACATCGAAAAGACCGAACGCCAGTGGACCTGGATCCCGGTGCCAGGCCTCGTGGCTCGCGCGTTCAACGCGGTTCGTTCTCTCACTCCTGATGGTGAGGTCGATCCGGATGCTGACTTGTTTCAGTTCCACGACATCGCGCAAAACAAGGTTGTCAATCTGTATCCCGAGAACCTTTTGGATACTTTCGCGGAATCGATTGGTGCGCGCGAGTATGCTAACGACAACACGAAGAAAACCCAGACGTGGACTTGGGTCACCAGACAATTCCGCCGCTTGTTCGCTGTCATCTTCTTCTATCGCTACAGGGGCAAGATCAAGACGCTCGCCCATCATCTTCGCCATTTCGATTCTAGGATGACGAACGACTACGTCACGTTGGATCCCGACATTCACAAGCTCTGGGACCAGGAGGTCTGGCACCATCAGATCGAGATCGCCAGGGAAATTGTTGATGGCCGCGTCACCTATAAGGGTCCAATGGGCAAGCGTCTGACCACGTTGGTCAAGCGTCTGCGTGAAAAGTTCTCTTCTCAGGTCAAGGTTGTCAGCGAGGCTGCGGGGGCAGCCTTAATGCGCCATCTTCAAATATCTGAAGGGGCTGTGGTCCGGCAGATCAGGAAAAACCAGCTCGTTTTGACCCCGAAGCTCTGGGTGACTTGCTCGTGCCCGCGTAACCGTAAGGGCTGCGAAAAGGCGGCCTGTCGGAAGGCGGCTGGGTACAATGACAATGATGTCGGACCGGACTTCGCCGCGGCCGGGCCGACCGTTTGCCCAGAATGCCCGTTCGCCCTTATCGGCCCCGAGAACATTGCCTATATCGAAGAACAAGCGCAGGCGATGTCCGCCAGTGCCCAGGCATCCGCAGAGTACGGCAATTCGATCTTCGCGTCGTTGCAGGCCGCGAATGTCGTCAAAATCACGGGGTTCTTGGAGGACCTCAAGGCCGCGTGACAGGCGCGGCCTGCAAGGCGTGGAGGGTAGGGAGCAATATAGATGTCCAAGATGCCGGAATTCGAGAAGATCAAGGCTCTTTTCACGACCTGGGTCGAGACGGGTGTACCGAACGGAATCGAGTACCCGAAGACGCAGAGTGCTGCCGTTGGATGGAAGTGCGAGCAGTTCGGCATCAGTGGTGTCGGGACGAAGACGTATTTCAACACGCGAAGCCCTGAATACGGGAAAATTGTTCAGGAGATCAAAGCTCTGATCGCCCAGCTCAAACCCCAGGCGGAGGTCCGGAAGCTTTCCCGAAAGCAAGCGAATGTTCCCGCACCAGTCCCGGCCCCGGAAAACAAGCGTGTATATGTTCCTCAGGCGACCCGGACCTACAGAGCGCAAAGCCAAGCCAAGGAGTTTGAAGCTGAACTAATAGCTACCGTCACCCAGCTTCAACAAACCCGGGAAGCGCTTGTGTCCTTGGAGCTGAGTTTGAAAATAGAGCGGCAAACCACTGAAAGGCTGAGAGCCGAGAAGGCGAAGCTTGAGCAGGATAACGCGCAGCTCACCCGCTTGCTCGCGGCGAAAACCGGCGTCCTTCACGTGGTCGAATGATCGATGGATATCGAGTTGAACCCATTCGACATCGCTCGCGACGCGCCCACGCCTACCAAGGACAAAGGGTTCGACGAGAAGCTCCCTGCGTCCAATCAGGCGCGGAGTAAGACACTACTCGGCCGTCTGAATGAGCTCCTCCGCACGTGCGATCCGGCCAATGTTCCCTCCTATAAAGGCCGATTTTCACGCATTTGGTTTGCGGAAAGGATCCATTGCTCCGCATCGACGCTAACGACCAGTGTTCGGCTCCGAAAGGCCCTGAATGTCTGGGAAGAGAAGCATCGTAAGAAGATGGTTCCGACGGAACGTCGGACGTACGATGATACGAACGTCGTCCTACTCGGCCGAAAGTCGACAGGGCGTATCGTGCGCGTTCCCGTGACGATTTCCCAAGCCCTCAGCGCACAGACGAAAACTGTTCCGACGCTCGTTTGGGAAGACGGGATGGATGAGTGGGTTGCGGATTATGCACGACATCTCACCTTTCGCGTAAAGAATGGCACCTCCAGCGTCGAAGAAACCGTCAAGAAGCTCCGGCAATTCCGCCGGTTTCAACGTACTCACGGCGTTCAATACCATCAAGTCGATGATGACTTTCTGCTTGCCTTTCAGGGTGCATTGGAGAGCGACGGTCGATCCACGACGAAGCGCCGTGACGAGGTTCTCTCCGCGGTCCACGACTTTTTCAAATGGGCCGATGGCAGGGGCCTGCTGACAAATCATGTCCAGACAGCGCCCAAGGGCGAATATAGTGATCTGCCGGATGATTATGTGTTCCCTATATCCAGTGAGCAGGTATCGGTATCCGGGCGGCACGGTCAAGCGTACCTGAAGTGGGTGTCGACGCTCGCGGGCGGAGCCGAGCACAGCACCTATGGTGCTCGACATACTCCGACTTCCTCCGAAGTGCTTGAGCTGGGGGAGATTGTCGAAACCCACGGGCGTCACAAGGTTCGCAACAGGCTGATCATGGACTGGGCGCTACTCACCGGCGCTCGCGTAAGCGAAATCGTCCAGATCCGCGAGAGCGATCTGCCGCCATTCGATGATATCAGCGCTTTCTTCTCGGATGACGGCAGTCCCAAGATGTTCGAAGTCTGGGTCGAGCGTAAGAACCGTGGCCGAAGCATGTTGCGTGTTCCCGACGATCTCGCGCTCCGTACGGCGGAGTACATTGCTTGTGATCCGGAGCGGCTCGCCATCGTCAACAGTGGTCTGGGTGGGACCCGTCGCAACGACAACTTCGTGTTTCTCTCCGAACGGACAGGCGAAGCGCTAGTCACGGATAGCATTACCCGCATTTTTAGAACATTTTTCAAGAAGGCTGGCATCAAGAAGGCCAACATCCATCGCTTGCGGGCAAAATTCATCACCGAGAAGATCGAGATGCAACTGGACAGGTTGCAGGAAGGTGGAGTTTACGTCGATCCGACTTCGAATTGGGAAGAGACTGTCCTTGTGATGGCTGCGAAGGATATGGGCCACTTACATCCGGTTTCGCTCATGCCCTATCTGCACGACATTCTGCAGAAGCGCCAAACCAAGGACGGGGAACTCGAAGTCCGCTCGGCCGAGTCTCGGGCCCAATCGCTTAAAAGCTTCGTCAATCAGATGCAGTCTCGCCTTGAGACCCATGCGGGGTTGGCCGAGGTTGCCAGGTTGCTGGAAGGGGAAAAAGTCTCGGAGGCCATAGACCTATTGGGAGATGTGCAGGACCAACTGCGTGAACTCATTGGTATTCGAACGTAGTTTCTGCCGGTTCCAGTTGACGGTATCTGGCCATGTGCCTGCTGTGAATACGATGTTCCTAATACCCTGGTTCCCGCTGGCCACCGCCCTGGTATTACGGCTGGTGACGGGCCGTGGAGGGCAGGGGGCGATTCATAAATGTACTAGGCAACGTCTTTTTTTGCTTGCCGATGCCGCCTATTTACCTGAGCATTATACCCAGTGAAGTCCATATGAACGCTCCTCATGCCGCGTAAGGTTTTCGAAGCCAGCCTATTTCATCTTTCACCCTTTGCCGTCGAGTGGTTACTCCGGAGCGATAAGTTCAAAATGGACTTTGCGTGTGCTCCATTCGAAGGCGGTCTGTTAATCCAGTGCGAGACACGATCATCTTCGAAAGTGCCTGATAACGGGACGCCCGAAGTCGACCTCGTGCTTGGTCAATCGTTATCTGGAGCAACACACTTGTTTTTCCATGAGGGCGGTGCCGTGCTTCACTTACCTACGCACGACAAGCAAACCGTGCTTTCAACCTATAAGACGCCACCATTTTCTAAGAATTGCGATGACAGCGACTTCGCAAGAAGTGGGTACGAGGCCCTTTTGGACGAGTCTGAGTTCACTGCGGCGACACCAGAAGAATTCACGACAATGATCATGGATTGCGATCAGCGGCTCCGCCAGCGATCCATATACAGCGCAGACCTCGAAATCGAGGATGACATCGAGTTCGCGTACAATCTCGCGTGTGGCGTGGAGTATGTGAAGCTGGAGTCAAACCAGAACTGGGTCCGATGCGACATTGCGATGAAAGAGCTCGCCCAGGCGGTTGATGTCTACATTCGGGCGTTTGACCGGCTATACAGCCAAGAAAATAGGTACCTGGACGGTCTAATACTTGCCGCGAAGTCAAGGATTTTCCGTAGCTTGAGAGTAGAGGACGATTGGCGAAGGAGGCCTGTGATGTGACGGGCAAATCGGCCATATCGCGGGACTTGCGCGCCGCGATCTCGACGCTCCTCGTGAACTGTGATCGCCTGCGGCAGCAACTGCAAATCGCAATAGCGTACGTGAGCGGAGGCTTCACGCGTGGCTGGAGGCCAGATGGCGAACGGCAAGATTTGACGCCAGCGCAGACTGTCCGGGGAGGGGAACAGGAACCTTACCGCATACTTTTTAAAGCACTATGCCTGCGGTCGGTGGATGTCTCGCTTGGTGCGGGGTCGCAGTTTTCTGCGCATTAGACAGCTAAGGGCAGGGTTTGGGTCAGAGCTATGGTGGCGACAGTAGCGGATGCTATCGACTAGATGCGGCACGGCCCGAGGCGGTTGGGAGACCGTGAGTCTTGTAGCGGTGTACTCTTGGTGCTCGCCACGGCTGGTGCAGTTGGCACTGCTCAAAGGTGCCGGGCTCGCTGGAGCGAACGGAAATTGACCCTACCAAAACGCCCTGATAGGTTGAGCCGAAAAACGGGGCTAGGGCTGGATGTATGCCGACTTGTAGTATTTTGCAGATTGGCGATATCCATTACCCGGTCTACAAAAATGAAGCCGATGTCGACAATAAGCTCGACACTGGATCGATGGTGCTGAACGGGGTCGGTGTAAATCGCATCGCGAGCGCAATCAAATATATCGGCAACCTTTCGAAGTCAGTCCATATCGATTTTGCGGCATTTGTCGGCGACTTCACGGATGCGGGCAATCAGGAGGAATTCGTCAACTCACTTGAATATTTCTCGACGGCGTTCAAGTCGCTGGGGATACCGGCATACGGCGTGCCAGGTAATCACGACCTGGAATGGCCGCAAATCCTCAACAAGGAGCATAACAAGTTCGCTGCTTTCCAAGCGATAGCTGGCAAATACTCGGGATCGATCGAGCTCTCTTTTGACAATCATAAGGCTTATGAATGCGCCGCGGGGGCCGGAGCGGTCGCTCTCTATGCTTTCAATTCATGTCTTGGCTGCTCTGATATTTGGAAGATGAGCCGCATGTACGAGGTGGATCTCGAAAGCCACCTCAACTCGCTGAACGGGCCTGACCTCTTTTCGCGGTTTGACGCCCCATACATCGATCAAGACTCTATTTCGTCGGTGTGTCACGACATCAGATCCAATCCGCATGTGACACCGATTATTCTTGCCCATCACAACATATTTCCGCAGCGGACACCCCGGATAGCCATCTTCCCGGAAATGCTCAACGCCGGATACGTCAGGAACGAGTTGAAGCAGCTCGGGCGGCCGATCGTCTACCTTCATGGACATATCCACGACTCTCTCGTGGAATCGCTTCTCGCGGACGACAGCGACGATGGACAGATCAGCATTGTTGCTATTTCTGCCCCGCTTCTCCGCGACGGTTTCAACCACGTCCAGCTGTTCACGTCCGATGATAATGTCCCGCTGGGAGTCCAGATTGACGAATACCGGTTCGAAACCGTGGGAATTACCGGGCCGAAGCGTCGGAAGATTCGCTTTTACGGTCCGGAAAAGCGCGACCGCCTCATCGATGAGACTGGGAAAGACATTATCTCTCTGGTCAAATCTCAGAGCAGTAGTCGGTTCTCAGAACTTTCAGATAAATTTTCCGCTCACAAGATCTTGGAGCTGGAATTCGCCGGGCATCTGATGATCGATCGGACGCTGGAGTTCAACGACAAAACCTGGCGGGTAAGTTGCCGATGATTTCCAATTTCCTAAATCCGTTTCGACCCGTCAAATTCGAGGATGAGGGCTCCCCCCTCATATACGTCTCTGATCAGGCGATGCAGCAATTTACTGCGGGTAATTACTTTTTCACGGGCAAAAGGGGCTGCGGGAAAACCTCAATCCTAAAAATCTCGGATACGCTCTTTCAAAACGAGAATAAACATCTTCGTCAGTCATCGAATATTGATAAATATCAAACAACATTCGGCGTCTATATAAATCTGAATAATCGTTCAAAGCCCAATTTTTTTACGATGAGGGATAATAAGGCAAACAGAAAATACCTTGTAACTAAAGAATCCAAACAGGAGCTTACGACCTATTACCTTGAGCTGATCATTCTCCATAAGGTTGTCGAACACTGCGTGGCATTACGAGACGCAGTGGTTTTCGAAGTCGATGACGACTGTGAGCGGGGGATCGCTAGTAGCGTGTGCCGGGAATACGGGGTAGGGCAGGCCAAAAACCTCGATCATCTTGTGTACGAGATAGAGCACGTTCTGGTCGAGATGCTGGAATTCGCAAGGTGCATCCGCGACGACTTGCCGTCGTTCAAGACGCGGCATGAGAACAAATTCCATTCGGTCATGGGTCAAGTTCTCCGCGCGCTGAGGGGCCACAATGAGCACTTGAACCAGATCCGCATTTTGATTGATGACTGCGAAACCTTCTCGCCGGAGTTCCAAGCCGCTCTTAACACCCTGATCCGCACGCCACGCGGAGAGCCCGTGGCCTGGTCAATCGCATATGTCGATGGCCGTTACCGGGCAGCGGAAACGACCATTGACGGCCAGGCGCTAGCCCGAGAGGAGCGGACGATTGTGTATCTCGACGGCCTTGATGCCGCGGATTACGAGAAGTTTTGCACTGAGGTCACGCGACTACGCGTCAAGCGCGCTTTTCCGGATGTCGCCGATTTCAGCATCAAAGACAAGCTTTCGGCTTTTGAGATCGATGAACTCTGTACCGAGAGCTTTTCTGATACCACCAACAAGCGCGCTGTCACCTTCCTCAAGGACTTTCAAAACCGTCAGAACCCGTCGCGTAAGATGTGGGAATTTTTTCTTGAACGGTCCGGCATTGATGACGTTCGCTCCAACGACGCGCTCCGCAAGAAGGCCTTGGCCTCCTACATTTGCATCTGCGCGAAGTACCGAGTTCCCATGTATTACGCGGGTTTCAAAACCGTCGTCGGTCTAAGTGACGGATGCATTCGAGATTTCCTGGAGGTATTGGGATCGCTGTACGAGCAGGTGACGCACAGCTATTCCGATCCGCAACGTTTTCTGCAGCGTGATGTCTACGACATCCGCGAGCAAGATCGCGGTTGCCGGGAAGCTGCGACAAGGAAGCTTCAATCCATCAGCGATTATGCCGAAAAGAACGGGTACTACCTGGCTAAGCTAATTCCGTTTCTAGGTCACTTAGTCAAAGAGTTTCAGCACGATTACAAATACCTGTCGGCCCTCAAGAGCCCGGATCGTGCAGTTTTCAGCATCGAGATGGGACGAAACGACCGGTACATTGAACTCATCAGGGATGCTGAGGTTGACGGATATGTGCGAAGAGTTGATCTCGGGGCGAAACAGGGGGTCTACTGTTTTCGTCTGCACAGGCAGTTTGCCCCAAACTTCGATATCGCTTATCGCGAGCCGTCAGACGGCTTGATCCCGATCCCTACCTTTTTCCTTCATCAGATTAATGATCGTGAGGTGGACAATCCCTCAGCGTGGGCCAGGCACGTCTTCGAAAGCTGGCTTCGAAAGCGCCAAAACCCTGCGCAGGCAGATCTGCTGGAAGACGAGGAGGACGAGCGTTGAAATACCGTTTCGAGACCTTCAGCGATAAGTCCCCGTCGGAGTTGGCACAACTCGTCACGGCGGATGTTGCGATCGTAGCAGCCAGTTGGGAGAACCGCAGTAAGACGGCACTGTCTGTGCTCGAAAACGTCGATCTGAAGCGTCTCATCGTCGTGCGATTCAGCAATGCCGGAAAGACAGGCGTTTCTGGCAATATCCGGCACCAGTACAAAGCGTTCTGCAAAGAGCGGAAAATCGAACATAGAGAAATTGTCTTCAACTCGGTCACGGATGACTATGGCTCTCTAGTCGAGGTGTCGAAAGAGATCGATGCTGCCATAGGAAATGCCAAACGCCTGATTCTTGACATTACATCAGCGCCCCGTCTCCTGTGGTGCTCCCTGGTCGCCCTGTGGGATAAAAAGAACTTCGTCAGGACAATAACATTTCTGTACGCGAGGCCGAACTATGCCTTCAAGGAGACACCCGACCGCAAGCTCGTTTTTGATTACACAGACGGCGACTGGCAGCTAACGGAGCCCGCTTTCCTTCCGCCCGTGTTCAAGGGCGGATTGGCGAAGACGAACTTCATATCGATCGGGTATGAATACGATCAGATCAAAAAGTTCCTGTACAGGTTCGAAGCCGACAACAACGTGTTTGTCTACTCAAGTCCAGGTTTTCGCGAAAAATACACCGAACTCGCGTTGGAGACGGTCGGCAAGATCAAGAACGTATTTGAGGTCCCAGAATCCAAGTTCATGCCTTATCCGGTGCAAGACTTTATTGGTTTGCAGCGCGCACTCAGTTCGCGGATCTCCGCAGTAAGCGATCTGCCCGGGGCGAGCGTGCTGCTGGTATGCGCGGGCAGCAAAATTCATAGTCTCGCGTTCCTGTTCTGCGCCTTGGAGAACCCCGCAGTTGGCCTGAGAGTCCGTGTACCTCAGCGCTACAACGAAGTATCCACTGAATGGACAGCAGGGATCGAGGCTATCACCGCCGAGAACATTTTCTCTCCCCTTTGACGGTGGGCGTCACGTTCTGTTTGGCTAGATATTGACGACAAAACCCACCTGGAAACCATTTTTCTCTCGCTCGTATGGATATCCGCGCGGGTTGCAGACGATCCGGGTACAGCCCTCGTAATAGTCGACGAAGCGATGGATATGGCCATGGACCCATAGGTCGGGCTTTCCATTCTGGATCGTCGGCGTGAGGTCCGACGCGAATGCCGCGTTGGTCTCTTGCGCATGAAACTTCGGATCCAGTGACCTTGGCGATGGCGCATGGTGCGTGAGCACGACTGTCGTGCCGTGAAATGGCTTCGCGAGTTGCGCCTCTATGAATGCTCGGCAGGTAACGGGGCGAGTGATCAGCTCTCGGGGCATCAGCAATCCCGGCATACCGGTTTCGTGCCAGTCGGCACGGAATATCTCGCGGAAGTCCACCATGTATCGTTTGCAGACATCAATCGCCATCTCTCGACGATCCAACAACGAAACTTCTTTGATGCCCCATTCGATCTCGATCTGTCCATAGCGTTGCACCGACAACGCGCACGTCTCCGAAGACTTTCGTTTCGCTTTCCAGGACCGAAATCCGTGTTCCTTCGGTAAGGTTCCTAGCAGTAGCAAGGGCGTTGTCGATAGTGTTACCGTAGCAATCATGATTGCCCAATACCATGACCAAGGGCATGATCGGCTCGACCCGCGTCACGAGGAAGTCGAGTTACATCTGGATGAAACCAGCGACGTCGCCAGCACATAGGCAAATATCGGCATCTGGGATTTCAATCGAGTTCGCAGGCAAACGCTCCGCGTGGGCGACGTGCAGGTCACTGACGATCCAAGCTTTAAAAAAAAGCACCTATTGTCATGGGATAGGAATCAGAGAGAGTCGGGAACGAAACACGGCATGGCGACTGCGTCACGCCGTGCTCCCCATCGTCGGAGACGCCGCAGACGGACGTCATCGGAATAGACCTGGCCAATGCTAAATGTAGCACAGTGCGATGTCGCCGGTGAGAACTTCAGCGAGGATGGTCCGGCGGTCAAGCAGCCACGGTCTCTTCAACTGGCTCGAAAGCCCACAGCGTGGACTCGTAGAAAATGAAATCGTTTGGATACCGGATCGATTTGTGCCCCTTACGCCGGATCTCGATGTTGACGACTTCACCATCCGGTCTGATCTCGACGCTGACCTGATCTTCCTCCTCAACTTGATTTTCTCTAACGAACTCGTGGATCCGTCCGAAAAACTGCAGCGCGCTCCCCTGGTCACTATCGAAATGCTTCTCCAGCGTTGCGGCTATCCATGCGAGACCCCATCCTTCTTCGACACGACCATCAGCGTAGGTGCAGTAGTGATGCACGTCCTCGAACAGACGTGCCGATTGAATGTTCACCGTCGACCGAACTAACTCGCTCATTCTTTCTGTTCCTCAATTCCGGCATGTAAGTGTTTGATAGATATTCAAAAAAGCACTGCGTGGTCGGCTCGCCGTAGGAGCACCGAGCCGTCGGGCCCAGGCCAACTTAGTGAGCGGCGTCTGACGCTTCAAGTCGGGCCCCGATCATAGCCTGAGATGTCAGGGCCCGCAAAGAACGGCTCAACGTGATATCGTTTTTTCCGTATTCGATAGGCCGCGATCGGGCGAATGTACGCCACGATCGAGCCAAGCATACTGTCGTTCAATGAACGATTCTGAACGACTGCCGCTCCTGTGCGCGACCTCCATCGCGTGTGATTTCGTGCATTCGAACGAGTTCGGCGACGGAGCGGGCTTTCATCTTCCGGACCATTTTGCCGCGGTGCACCTTCACCATAATTTCGCTGACTCCGAGATTGTAGGCAATCTGCTTATTCATCAGCCCGCTGGTCACGGCTTCAAAAACCTCCGTTTCCCTTGGTGTGAGGGTCGCGAGCCTCGAAAGAATTGCTCGGCGCGCCGACACGGCCGCAAACCGCTCCGCGTCTTTCTTAAGCGCGTAATTCACTGCGTTGAGAATTTCGCCGCGATCGAGTGGCTGGAGGAGGAAGTCAACTGCGCCAGCCTTCATGGCCCTGACGCTTTTCTGAACATCGTTGTCCTGGCTGATGAAGATCACTGGCAGATTGATGTCCAGCTGGCAGAGCCGATCATGGAAGTCGAGGCCACACCCGGTAGGAAGGCTGCTTCCAAGGACGATGCACCCGCGAGCGTCCTCGGCGACCGATGCCAGAAAATCACGCGGATCGTCAAAAGCCTGTGCCTCCAGTCCGTAGTCGGTAAAGAGACGCAAAAGTGAGAGCCGGGTTTGGGGGGTGCCGTCGATGATGAACGCGGTCGCCTCGCCGAAGATGTCGAACCCTTCGGTTGTCGTCGCGATTTGCAGTTCCATGGCGTTATTCTCCGAGTTGTGAATGTGTTTCGGTAGCCTCTGAACTTTGGTAGACATCGGCGCGCCGAGCGAGTTCAGATGTGTTCTGATTTGCGAAGTAATGTTGGTGTTCGGTCGTGCTGGAAGTGCCGATGGTTGACCTGTGGCTCGCTAAAAGTTGCCGATTGTTGGTGGTGCGGGACGAGGAGGGCGGGGGTGACAGAGCGCTACTGACACGATGGCGTCCCCGACACCGGGATCGCGCGGCTGATACGAAAAGGCGGTAACGGCGCGTCTTTGTATGTTTCCGAGCCAACGTCCCGTAGGTTGTAACCGCATCGACCTTGATTTTACCCGGAAACGCCAAGCGGCGAGCAGGTGGATATCTCTGCTCGCCGCTCAGGTACTCACGAGAGTGGTTAAGCCCTACGCTTACATCATCGTAGGCTTACAATCACTTGCGGATGACTATTCTCACAGAGCCTTGCGCAATATGATCAACTGGTCGATCTGCTCGTTGTGAAGGGTAACGTAGAACAGCAGGACGAGTGGCTCGGGAAGGCCGTATCCTTCGAAACTTCCCTTAACCTCGGCTGTGAGAATTACACCAGTGGGCCGTTGCCGGACATCCGACACCGAGATGTTCATGTTCATTCCGATGACGTCTCGCCTGCTCCAGTCCTCGATGGAACATTTTCCTTCAAACTCTTCGAATTGGTCGTTCACGACCGCGCTTTCCGCGAATTGCTCCAACATTAAGACGACGTCGCTGTTGTTCACAGCCTGAAGGAATACTACGACCGCCGGGGGCAGTGAGCAAGAAGTGGCTGGTTCACACCGCACTTCGGAAAGTTGCGAATTCATTGATCGTGGCTCCTCGGAAACAATTTGCCTGGATCATACCCGGGGAAGGGGCGGCTGGCATGTTAAGAACCGTTGGTTTCCGTTAAGAGCTGAATGAACCGGATGCCATGATCACGTCTGTGCACCCTTTCTGTCTTCCGTCGGTGTCAGAAGATAGCGATGGCATAGGCACAAGCTGCCGCCATACGGGCATTTATGGAGACCGAAAACACTGAAAGGTCCGCTGAACCCGTTTATTTCTCTGGGATTTCGTTCGGAAAAACATGACTCACAATGGCTTTGATCCATTCTGCGTCGATCGGAGCATAGGGTATCAACATCCTGTAGTAGAATGCGCCGAACAGCAAATCGAGGATGACTTCCCCCCTTTCGCGGCCCAGACCCGCCGCCATCATTGCTTTCAAACCCTCTTCCCGACGGGGGCGTATCCAGCTCTCCCAGAAAGCTTGACGTAGCTCGGTATTGGACTGAGCCGCTCCTATCAGATGGCACAGGAGCTCCCTACGCTTGCTATCGAGAGCAGAGGCGAGATCTATCAGCGCGTAGACCAGGGTCTGGCGCAGCGTTTCGCCGTGCCGATAGGCGATCAGAGGATGGAGGTCCGCAAGAAAAGCGTCCATGACAAGATGTGGGGCGCTGGGCCAGCGCCGATACAGGGTTGTCTTTGCGACCCCTGACTGTAAAGCGACGCCTTCCATCGTGACTTTTTCCGCGCCTAGTTCCCGCGCCAGGCGTAATGCCGCGTCGCGTGCTTTTTCGCTGATTTCCTCCCTGCGCGGTCGGCCTGCTTGTTTAGTCTCTCCCACAGCTACCCTCGTCAGATACATCTGAACCCACTTTATAGGTATTCAACGGTTTCGCAACGGGGCGTATCGATTTCATATTGCACCGCTACGTATCGTATCGTATTATATCAACATATCATGCATGGAGACCATGAGTATGATCGGACAATCCGTCGTCAAATGGGATGCCTATGACAAAGCGCGTGGCGCATTTCGCTATCCCTCAGATTTATCTCTGCCGGGCATGCTTCACGTCAAGGTTCTACGAAGTCCTCGGCCGCACGCGCGGTTGGCTGCAATCGAAGTGAAGGATGCGCTTTCTTCGACAGGAGTGGCTTGTGTCCTTACCGGACGCGACATTCCGGGCATCAACAGGTTTGGTCTCGTGACGCCTGATCAGCCGGTGCTGTGTGAAGAAATTGTTCGTTTCTGTGGAGACGCAATTGCGATCGTTGCGGCCGAGACTGAAGCACAGGCGCGGTCAGCACTTTCTAAGATCGAGGTGAAATATGTCGATCTCCCACCACTATTCGATCCTCGCAGGGCGCTCGATGATGATGCGCCTCATATTCATGAAGGCGGAAATCTCTGTTCGGAGCTGCGCCTTGGATTCGGGGATGCTCCAACAATACTGGCCGCTTCGGCGAATGTGGTGAAAATTGCCTACGCTACTGGCCGCCAGGAACATGCCTATCTGGAAACAGAGGCAGGCATCGCATTCTACGACGAACAGGGCCGGGTCTGTATCATATGCGGGGGACAGAACCCTTTTGCGGACAGGTCACAGTTGGCAATGATCCTAGATCTGCCGGAGGATCGGATTTGGGTGAAGCACCCGCCCATGGGCGGTGCGTTCGGAGGAAAGGAGGATCTCAATGTCCAAGCAGTTCTCGCGCTTGTCTTGACGCACACAGGTCGTCCGGCTCGCATGGCCTACGATAGGAGCGAAAGTATCGCGTTTTCGGTGAAGCGCCATCGATTCGAAGTTGAAGTGGAGGTTGGGGCCGACGCTGCTGGCAATCTCACCGCTTTCCGGGCTGATATCCTGGTGGACACCGGAGCATACCGTACTCTCGGACCCAGCGTTCTGACACTTGCTGCTGAACATGCGTCGGGCCCCTATAGGTTCGCCGCCTCGGAGATAAGCGGACGGGTCGTGCATACGAATAATGGGAACGCATCCGCTTTTCGCGGATTCGGTAATCCGCAGGTCATCCTCGGCATAGAGCAGGCGATGGACGAGTTGGCCGGAAAACTTGAGTGGGACCCGCTCGAGTTTCGTTGCCACAATCTCTTGAAGAAGGGTGACCGTGCAGGCGCAGGCCATATCGTCACCGCGGACGTGAGCCTACATGCGTTGGCCAAACGAGCACGCGAAAGCGTTCTTCGTACCCCGCCAAAGACCAACGGAAGTGTCTGGCGCGCAACCGGATTTGCATTTGTATGGCAGGGTTTTGGTCTTGGGCCGGGTGTCGAGCTAGGTTCAACGGTTTCCATCCGGCGGGACAAGAACGGCGGCTTTACTCTCGACTGCTCCGCCCCCGATCTGGGTGAAGGCAATTTAACGGCGTTCATGCAGATCGCCGCCGACACGCTCGGATGCTCGTTGAAGGCGGTGCGGTTGAAAAATGGTTCGACCGACGAGATGAACGCTTGGTCTACCAACGCCTCGAGATCCGTTGCGGTGACTGGAAGTGCGGTGTTGCTGGCTGCACGTGCCGTGCGGAAACGGATCGACGCGGGCGAGAACGGGGAGATCGAAGAAACGGCCCATTACTCGCCTGACTTGCGTCAGCGTCTTGTTATCGGAGCGCCGCACATCGACTACGCCTATGGCGTCCAGTTGGTGCGCATTGCACTCGATACGGTCACAGGAGCAGTAACGGTTGAGGAGGCGGAGACATATCTCGATCCCGGCCGGGTGGTCAATCCCGATGGTGTCAGCGGGCAGGTCGAGGGTGGCTTCGCACAAGGTCTGGGCTTCGCGCTATTCGAAGAACTTACGCTTCAGGACGGAATGGTGCTGAACGACCGGCTTTCAAGTTACATCATTCCAACGATCCGAGACGTGTCCCCGAAATTGCGCACGTTTCTACACAGTACGCCGAGCCACTCTAATCCGCTTGGAGTACGTGGTATCGCCGAGGTTGGTTTGACACCCGTAGCTGCGGCCATTGCGAACGCTTTGGCCTCTCTAACCGGTCGGCGTTTCGATGTGTTTCCCATCCGTGCCGAAACTCTCCTTCCTTTCGCGAAAGGAGAGCGGCCATGACAATGTTTACTGTTAATGGCGTCGTTCATGAAACGCGCGAAGGCAATCAAACTTTATTGGAGGTGCTACGAAACGAGCTTGGTCTTAGCGGTGCCAAACTTGGCTGCGGCGAAGGAGAGTGCGGGGCTTGCACGGTACTGCTCGATGGAAAGCCTATATGCGCCTGTCTTCAGTTGGCATCGTCGACCAAAGGACGCGATGTCCGAACAGTGGAGTTTGTGGCTGAAACCGAAATTGGCCGAGAGGTGGTACGTGCGATGGTCACAGCTGGCGCGGTCCAGTGCGGATTTTGCACGCCCGGAATCGTTGTCGCCGCGTCAGGGCAGGTGGCACTCGGTTTGCCTGACAGTTTGGATGCCGCTCTTGAAGGTAATCTCTGTCGCTGCACCGGCTATGCCAAGATTCGCCAAGCGCTTGAGACGGTCGCGATCGAACGGAAGACGCCCCCCCAGGTGGTTACCGCCAGGCGCGACTTGCAGCTTAGTTACGCACTTTCCCGATTAGCCGCCGATTCCGGCATTATACCTATTGCCGGTGGAACCGACCTCTTGGTTCGGCACGAGCATGATCTTGTTGATAAAAGGTTTCTCGACCTTACTAGACTTGATGACCCCGGTCTGGCCGTCATTCGGTGTTCCGATCAGGGATTGGATATCGGTCCGCTCGTCACGTGGACCGATATCCTTTGCAACGAAGACGTGATGCGGGAAGCGCCGTTGCTCGTCGAAGTCGCGCGCACTGTCGCCAGCGCCCAAGTTCGCAACGTGGGTACACTAGCTGGGAATATCGCGACGGCCTCTCCCGCAGGTGATGGTCTGGTCGCGCTGAGTGCGCTGGGCGCAGAATTGGAAATTTCCCATCAAGCGTATCAGCGCCGCGAGTCCCTTGCTGACTTTGTCACCGGGCCCGGCCGCACGTCGCTTCGCCGAGGGGAGTTGATCACGGGAATCATGATTTCGCGTCAGCCTCGTGGTGCGGACGTTCGCCAGTTCTTCCGGAAGGTTGGACCCAGACGTGCTCAGGCCATCTCCAAAGTCTCTTTGGGAATGGTGATAAAAATACAAAATGGCGTCATCCAGTACCTGCGACTGTCCTTCGGTGCTGTTGGACCGACACCGAGGATGTGTCCGACAACCACGAGCTTTCTTTTGGGCAAGGCCATTAACCAAGCCAACCTCGAACGCGCGAGCGAATTTCTCGTCAAAGAGATTTCTCCGATCAACGATCACCGCTCGACTGAAATCTATAGACGCGAAGTGGCAGTCCGGCTGCTTTCAGACGCTTTGCTGCAATTTGCGTGAAGGAACTTCTCATGCGTATCTGTGTGTTCACCGGGTCAAGTTTTGGTCGGTCGGAAACCTACCTGAACGCTGCCGTGAGCTTGGGCCGGACAATTGCTCAAAAAGGTCTCGGGTTAGTTTACGGCGGTGCTTCTGTCGGCTTGATGGGAGCCGTCGCCGATGCTGCGCTCAACGAAGGCGGTGAAGTCATCGGCGTCTTGCCCCGAAAGCTTGCAAGTCAAGAAGTGGCACATCGCGGTTTGACCCGGCTGCATCTGGTTGACTCAATGCACGAGAGGAAGGCCATGATGGCTGAGCTGTCTGATGCTTTTGCAGTATTGCCCGGCGGAATAGGGACGCTGGAGGAAGCCTTTGAAGTTTGGACATGGTCACAACTAGGGTTCCACAGCAAATCGGTCGGGCTGCTAAATGTAGACGGATTTTTCGACCAACTAAACGGTTTCTTGGACGGTCTGGTGACAGAGCAATTCGTGAAACCGGTTCATCGTGGTATCCTGCTTTGCGAGGCTTCTGCCGAGATGCTGATTGACAGGCTGATGACAACAGATGTGCCAGTCACTCCGAAATGGATTGGTAGGCCGTAACCTAATCCGGGCAACAGCGAAGCAAGCCCTGTTGTGAGAGTGCGATTGCACGCGACCCGACCTTGGTCGATAACGGACTCGGACGTGCGATGTCGTATCAGATCGACAGGCGTGCTTGACAGTTGAGTTTCTGCCCCACGTTTCGCGCTTGCCGAGCCTCTCACATAGTCGACAGCGAACGTACCTATTTTGTGGCTTGCGGCCGACAGGCTCACAGTTAACGCTATAAGCAACACTGTGGAAGCTCGAAATGTGGGTTAGACTCGAAAGCAATGAAATCAAGCGGATCCTGGAAATACTGCCTGAGGGACGCCTAGCCGATAAGCTGCGAGAGCCAGCGGATCCTGATGCCGATGCCTTTCTCAATGCGGTCGAAACTGCCGACGAACTTGAGGTGGATCCGGACGCTGTGGTTTCGCGCGGCGAAGATGGCGCATTTGTGATGAGCTGGGTTTGGGTCTCCAATGAGAAGGCGGGTTTGGAGCAGGACCCGGATGACGACGGTTCAGACGAACTGTATAACGGAACTCGGGTCGCAATCTAATGGCATACTGGGATACACTTGCCCAGTTAGATGGGTGGTTTACGTCGCGACACATTCTTGACGCGCATTGAAACGTTGGACCTCGATGTAGCGTCTTTGAAGGAATGGAGAGCTTTCCACCGGCTCGCAAATCATGCGAACGGAGCCTAGGAGAACGCTGGCCGGGGTTCATCTGGGTGAATTCCACCATTCGGCGCACGAAACGGCCTGACGCAGCGGCTCGACAAATTCTTTGATCGTGGGAACGGCAAGCTTTGTGCCGGATCGAACGAATACACCCCGGGGCATGCCTGGGTACGCGATCTGGCGGTCATCCAGCCGAAACGGCTTTTCCACCGGCCCGATGGCTCAATTAGAAATCGCCTTCGAACGGGACCGCACTCGTCGGTGTTGGGGGAGAGCGAAGCGGGTGCTTGAGCGAGCCGCAGGGAAGGGGGCCGGGCTATTAGGGCGCGGACTCGTTAAATGATGCAATCCATATCCTTATTGCTGCGAGCTTGAGTGCTGCCAGATAGTTGTCGGCCCGGCGGTCATATCTTGTGGCAAGTCCGCGCATCTGTTTGATACGATTGAAAAAACGCTCGACGTGGTTGCGCTGACGATAGACCCAGCGGCTGAAGCTGAAGGTCTGTTTGCGGTTGGCCTTGGCGGGAATGTTTGCCCAGCATTTCCGTTGCTTGGCAAAGCGACGGATCGCGTCGGTGTCATAAGCCTTGTCCGCAAGAAGCGTCGCACCGGGCCGCAATCCGCTCAGCAACTTTTCCGCCATGGGAGCGTCGGCAGCCTGACCTGCGGTCAGCTCCATACGAACAGGCCGCCCATCGGCATCCACGAGCGCATGGATTTTGGTGGTCAGGCCGCCACGGGAACGTCCCATGCAAGGATCGGCAGAGCCCCCTTTTTAGCGTTGGCACCGTGCTGGTGAACGCGAACGCACGAGCTGTCGATCATCACGATGTCACCCGCATAACGCTTTGACACGGCATCAAGAAGTTGATCCCAGACACCTGCCTTTCGCCAGCGAGAGAAGCGATTGTAGAGCGTCGTTCGCGGGCCATAGCGCTCGGGCACATCGCGCCAGGACGAACCCGTCCTAAACCGCCAAAGGATACCATTGATCACCCGGCGGTCATCAACGCGTTTCACTCCACGGCTCTTGGTGGGAAGCAGCGGCTCGATGACGGCCCATTCTTCGTCGCTCAGTTCGTGACGGCGCATGACGATCTCCCTTCAAGGGGAGTGAATCATAATCCGCTCGCCACATGAACCCCGTTTATGGGGACGCGTCCTAGGATGAAAGCAACCAAAGGTTGCGCGCGGAGATAATGACGTATCTCGATGGATGCGTAGCCTCGATCGTACAGCCTCACACAAGATTTCTGTCGTACTGGTACAATGCTAGTAAAGAGGAGATTCCATGCGCGTCGGATCAGCTTCCGAAATTCACCAGCTTTTTATGCCCCGAACCAAATCCAAAGACGCCTCCCCCGAAGAGCAGGCGAGTTCGATGCCTCGGGTCAGTAGCGGAACCCCGGTTAACGATGAGGTAGCAGCCGCTTTCCTCGCAAAGTTGGCGGAGAGCAACTTCAACCGCGACGACACCAATGGTGATGGAATGGTCTCGCGGCAGGAGTACATCGACAACAAGATGGAGCGCCGACCGAACGGCTACCAGCCGCAGATCGAAGATGTCCAAAAGACGTGGAACGAGCTCGACAAGGACGGCAAGGGCAAACTGAACGAGCGGGAGTATACTCAAGCCTTTGCTTCGGTCTTCCGCGTGGCGCGTGGAACGGTCGAGAAACCGATTGGCTGAACAAACCAGCTCCAGCGTCACCAGTCGAGCGATGCGACGTTGGACTGAACCGTGATTTCGCTTTCAGAGGGCGGCCAGTTTTGCTCCGAATCTCGCCCGCTTCGACAATGATGGCGTCCGACGTTCTGATCAAGGCGACTTCGATCAAGGACGCCATCAGTCAACTGAAGTTCGAGCTTTCGACGCCACAGCGCTCGATCTGCTTTCGTTGTACGCGCCCGGCAAAAACTCTCGCGGCGCTTCGCATCAACTGGGCGTAAGAGTGCCAGGTGACGCAGTCTGCTCTATTTACCATTGCGATAAGTGGGTCTTTCAGGATCTCGTCAAGTGTAAGCTCACCGGAGGGAAGCACTTCATTGCGAAATGCGGATGGTTCATTTCTCGTCAGCTGGGCTGGGAGGGGAAGTGCATCTGACGAATTTTCGATGTGACCTTCTTCGCCGAGACGATCGATACCTGAGGTTCGGCTGAGAGTGGTAACGTTCAACTGTTCAAGATCGTTCGATTTCGCGAAGGGAGCCGCCATTTCTGACAGGTCGTATCTTCTGTTCTTGCGAGCCTCGGCATGCATCTGAGAGATTTTAGTGGCGTGTTGGTGTGTGGCGGGCGAAGACATGGGCATCCTCTTGTGGGCGAAATGAAGGTTGGAGGCGGGGCGTCAGCCCTGCGGTCTGTCAGCCCTAATGTTTAACGCCTAGACTAAAGCGCACCAGCATACTTGCGTACACCTATAAAGGTTCTGAGCCTCTCTCAGATCAGGTAATCTGCTTGGCGCGCAAGTATCGCTGCGGCGTCATCAGATTGGGCGGGTCTGGTGAAGTTGAGGTAGAGTTTTAGAAGCCGCATCAATCGAAATCGGCTCTTGGACGGCCTCTTTCACACGTTGACGCGCCGGACGCGTCTGGATCGAACCAAAACAGGTGTTTGATCGGACCTCCTCCCTCGTAAGCGAAGCCTGATGCTACAGTCCAGCTACATCCACGTCGACGCGACGGCGTTCTGCACCAGAATCCGAATAGCCGAAAATTTGTCTAAGGTCGCGTCTACGCTTGATCAGGTCTCCGACCGTGTATTTGTCAAAGACCGACACGAAGGCTAGAGTAGCTTCGTTTAAGACGAGCGGAAGTCCGCAAACAGGCGCGATCAGACATCCATTGCAATCGATTAGGTCTGAAAGGCCCTCAGTGTGCCGTAGGAGTGTACCAAGGTTGATTGCTTCGGCAGGGCGGGCCAGTTTGATGCCGCCATTCCTTCCCCTAACAGCCTGGATGAAGCCCGCGGACGCTAGATCCTGAACGACTTTCATCAAGTGATTCTGCGAGATTTGAAACGCTTCCGAAATCTCGCGGATGTGGCAGAGGCCGTCGCGCGAGGCAAGGAAGATCATCACGCGCATAGCGTAGTCGGTATATCTCGTCAGCTTCATTTCCTGCCTGCGTCAAAATGTCCTGAACATAAACATGCATGTCAATAGCATCTTCTGAGTTAGTATTATAGATGCATATAAGATGCATGTTTGGAGCGAAAAGATGCCTACCGATAAAATTAAGGAGGAACAGATTCGAGCAGTGCTCGAACGCTTCTACGATTCAGTAAGACGTGATGCTTCGCTGGGGCCACCATTCTCGGTGGTGACGGACTGGGACGAGCACCTGGATCGTCTGTCTGATTTCTGGTCCGCGCTCATGCTTACCTCAGGACGCTACAAAGGAAATCCGGTCGCACTTCATTTGGTTCATGCAGAGAGCATCAGGCCCGAGATGTTCCCGCGCTGGCTCGACCTTTGGGCCGAAGCGACCAACAATCTGTTGCCGCCAACCCTTGCCATCGAGATGCAGACGAAGGCGCGAAAGGTAGCCGCACGCCTCTCCCTTGCGCTACATGGTCGTCCGGAAGAAGCGTGTTCCAAGCCGTCGCAGCCGACTCGACCTTACCGCATTACGCCGAACTTCAACGAAAAGAGCGTTCCTGCGCCGCTTCTCTCTGAGCACAGTCTAAAGTCCGGAACTTGGGGGGTCATTCGCGTCCATGATGGTTTGATCCGCTTCATCGAGGATGGCGGCGTGCCGCGTCAAAGCCTCCACGGTCCACAAACCCCCGCCTTCATCAAGCCGGAGACGCCCCATCATCTGGAGCTTCTTGGCTCCGTCAGTTTTCAAATCGAATTTTACAACGTTCCGCCACAGGAAAGCTTATCGGAAAGGGAAGTCAATGCCTGACGCACTGTCTCGAAATACTATCCAACTTGTTAAACTCAGCGTCCCGGCACTTGTCGCCCACGGGACTGAAATAACCCGAAACATGTACCAGCGACTCTTTCAGGACGATCACATTCGGGAGCTATTCAACCATTCCAATCAGGGGGAGGGCGGAGCGCAGGTTCACGCTTTGGCGAAGGCGATCCTTGCCTATGCAAGTAACATCGACAATCTGGAAGCCCTTGTGCCGATGGTCGAGCGGATCGCCTATAAACACATAGGCTATCATATCCTGCCGGAGCATTACCCGTACGTGGCCCGGGCGCTGTTGGCAGCGATTGAGGATGTCCTCGGAGATGCGGCTACCGACGACGTGATGGCGGCCTGGGGTGAGGCGTATTGGTTCCTGGCGGAGATACTCAAGGGGAGAGAGCAGCAGATCCGGACGGAGCTGGAGGTACGGACAGGTGGTTGGACAGGGTGGCGTTCGTTCTTCGTCGCCGAAAGAATCAAGGAAAGCAACGTCGTCACTTCCTTCATTTTGAAGCCGGAAGATGGAAGGCCCGTCGCCAGGCATCTGCCGGGACAATATCTCACTGTCCGCCTGAGGTTGCCGAGTGGCTACGCCATCAAACGAAACTACTCTATTTCGAGCGGCCCTAATGATGAATACTACCGTATATCCGTGAAGCGCGAATCCAACGGGCAGGGCGGATCAATTTACCTGCACGATCATGCGCACGTAGGAACTCGTATAGAGGTGACCCCTCCGACGGGCGACTTCTACCTTGAGAACGAAGCGGCCGAGCCTGTAGTGCTGCTTTCGGGAGGAGTGGGTCTGACACCGATGGTAAGCATGCTCGAAGCCATCGTGTCCGAACGTCGCGCGGTCGACGTCCATTTTCTCCACGGCGCTTTGAACAGCTCCACCCATGCGATGGACGCGCACGTCAGATCTATTGCTCAGGAACACGGCCGTACCACAGTACGCACGTTTTACAGCGAGCCGGATATCCGGGACGCCAAAGGCTATTCACACGACTTCGACGGGTTCATCACAATAGACTGGCTGAGGGCGAACACTCCATTTGATACGGCTCGCTTCTATCTCTGTGGCCCTAAACCATTTTTGCGGTCGATGGTCTCAGGCTTGACACGGGAGGGCGTCACTGAGAGCCGGATAAATTACGAGTTCTTCGGCCCTACAGACGAGAAGCTCGAAGCTGCCTAACATCAATGTCTCGATCCGAACATGGCCGGGCCAAATGCCCCGGCCATGGCGGTCATTCGGTACCGCTGGATAGGAGTCTTGTTCTTGGCCACTGTCTTCTTGGAAGTGGCTGACCCTCGAAAGGGTACCAGGGCAACAAGATCACGCTACGCTCCGAAGCCTGCAATGGGATCACGTACACGGCGAGCCAAGCCCATTAAAGCAAAGAATTCGCCTTTCTGTGCATGCGAGGCGAGTGGCCGTAATACTGTTTGAACCTCGCGCTGAATGCGCTTTCGGAACTAAACCCGAGGACATTCGCGATGTTGCCGATCGCCTGGCCGCCTCGCCGCAGAGCTCGGCTCGCAAGCTGCATCCGCAGCTCCGAGAGGTACTCCATCGGAGATGTGCCGATGAGAGTCTTGAATCGTAGGGCGAAGTTCGCTCGCGACATGCCCGCAATGTTGGCAAGCTGAACAAGCGTCCATTGCTTGCCTGGTTCAGAATGAAGCGCGGCCATGGCCCTGTCGATTCGAGGATCGCGCAGCGCTGCGGCCCAGCCGGATCCGATGGGCTGGTTAGCAGTCAAAAATGCTCGAAAGCCTTCCACTATTAGCACGTGCAACAGATGGGAGCGAATAGAAGTCGACCCAGCCAAGGGGTGTTCAATCTCTCCAGCGAGCTTATCGATCAACCACGCGATAGAATTGGAGCCAGGTGTGTCTGCCGGAATGTGAACGAGCGTCGGAAGATCCTGCAAAAGCGGCCGCGCTAAGCTCTCGTCTATGGTCATTTTGCCTCCGATGACGAGAAAATCCTCAGATAGTCCGTACTTGGCAACACCCTGTGACACGTTCGCAAAAACTGCAGAAGCAAGGTCGGGCTCGCGATCCAAGTCGCTGGCCATGACAAAAGAGACGGACCGGGTAAGGATAAAGCAGTCACCCTGCTGCAGCAGGAGCCCTTCCTGCATATCGGCAGTCTTAAGCCATGCCTCTCCTTTGACAATGGCGTTGAACTTGAGACCATCGAATGATGGGGTCAGAACCGACCAGTTCTCGCCTGCGCTCAGTCCGACAGAAACATAGCTCTTCGCTTCAAGCAAATCCAGGATGTTGGATAGGGAGTCACTCATTAGACGTGTGCGATAGTTTTTGAGACGATACTGCGTTGATCGTCTCATGGTCGCTATGTAATGTCCAGTCGAGAGTATAGATAAAGCGAGGACAGCAATGGCGAACTTAAAACAGGCACCAATAAACAGCGGTTTTGGAGCTGCGACGACTGCCCGAGAGGTAGCCAAGGGTATCAATCTTTCCGGCAAGACGGCAATCGTGACCGGTGGTTACTCCGGATTGGGCCTGGTAACGGCCCGTGTATTAGCAGAAGCGGGAGCCAACGTCGTCATTCCCGCGCGAGATACCGCGAGAGCGAGAGCTTCGGTGGCAAACACAGAAAACACCGAAGTAGATGAGCTTGACCTGATGAACGCGGCCTCGATCGAGGCATTTGCTGAGCGGTTTCTGGCGTCGGAAAGGCCGCTCCATATCCTGATCAACAGCGCAGGCATCATGGCGACTCCGCTGATGCGCGATAGTCGCGGGTACGAAGCGCAGTTCTCGACTAATCACCTTGGTCATTTCCATCTGACCAAAAAACTATGGCCAGCCCTAGCAGAGGCCCAGGGCTCCAGGGTTGTAAGTGTTTCGTCCGGGGGGCACCAAATTGCGCCCGTCGATTTCGACGACATTAACTTTGAACGGCGACCCTATAACAAGTGGGTAGCGTATGGCCAATCGAAGACGGCGAACGTGCTTTTTGCCGTCGCTCTAGATAAACGGGGCGAAAGCCAAGGAATACGAGCTTTCGCGCTTCACCCCGGTACGGTCCTCGGCCCCCTGGCTCGCCATCTCACTGAGGACGAGATCAAGGAGTTCGATGTCTACGATGACCAAGGCAGGGCGATCGTAGCTCCGGAGCGGGATCTTAAGAACGCAGAGCAGGGAGCCGCCACCGCCGTTTGGTGCGCGACAAGTCCACGCCTTGCTGGTCTAGGAGGTGTTTATTGCGAGAACTGCGATGTCGCCTCGGTGACGCCCGAGGACGGCTCGTCACGCTTTGGCGTAAATAAATGGGCTGTCGACGACACCGCTGCAGAAAGGCTTTGGACTGTCAGTGAAAGGATGATCGCTACAAATGGTTGAACGCGAATGGGATTCCCATAGGTCAGACACTCACGGAACCCTGTGATTGTGCCTGTACCGAAGTACATCGCGACGAAGCCGACTTTACCTTGTCACTCCGCCTCAACGGGGGCGGAGGTGGCGGCGGACATTCATCTGCAGTTCGTGACGCGACGCATATCGGCCGAGCAGTTGTACCAACCGCTTTTGCTGGGTTTCGTCGATTCCTACCCGAATGCAATATTCGGTCACTTCCCACATATCCTGAACTTGTGATTTATCGGAGTCTTTATCTGACATCGGAAGCAAATAGCTGTAAAAAAGGGCCCCAGATCGCGAAAATCCATGATCTTGGCTTCTGCTAGGACGGCCCGCCGCAAGTTGCGAACTTGCGAGCGAGCCATAGTTCATTGTGTCGAAGGCCGCTCAGTTTGGACGCACCACTCCCTCGTAGTAGCCCCCGAGTCGGTGAGGCTGCGGTTCATGACATGGGTGGGGCCCACGACGCGTAAAATCGATCCGGAATAGCCGAAACTATGCGTTGCCGCTTTGTCGGCCGCCGAGTTGCGATCGATTCCTTCGTAGTAATCGCCGCTGTCAATCGGGAGAGCAGCTACGGTTGTGGTAACCACAAACAGTACGCCGAATGCCGCTGCTGTTACGCTCAGATGTTCATAACGACTTCCTTTGATAGGAGAGCAAACATCTGTCTGCTCGTGGAGTTGCAGAGATCGATGGGATTCGGCTCTCGATGAGCCTGGTTCAGAGGGATCGCTCTCGCGACGCTCGTCTCGGCCAACCACCATCGGCGACTGACATCTTCTTTAGTGATCGCTAGACTGCGATCGGTCGGTCAGTTTCAGAGAACGATCGGGTTGAATGAGGTAGATCTCGCGGTAACGATTGCCGCCGCTGAAGAAGTCATGGGTAACGAGGCTTCCGACCGGTGCTTTTTGAAGCCTGGAGTGCGGTTGGCCACCGTAGGTGATGCTGCCCGGGATGGGCTCAAGTGCGGAAGCAGAGGTTGCCGACAACCCGGCGAGGGTGAGTACGCTGATGAAGATTTTCATTTTCGTGTCTCCTGGTTGGCAAGAAGCATTTCCTGCATTGACGAGAAGACTATCGTACGGGGAGCGGCCTTTTCCGAGTTATACAAGGGCTTAGCTATACGAAAGCACAGGCCGACGTGCGTGCCACTAAGCTAAAAAGGCGCGGGAGCAAAGAACAAAGCTCGCGAAGCAGCGGTGTTCTTGTTTTCAGTCACAAAAAGCGCGTAGCAGTCGTCCCGCTAGAACTGCTCCAGATTTTATGCGGCCACAAGATCCCTGGCGCTATTATGGCCGTGGTCGAACTACCTAACTTCAATCCACGCGTGCGACGAGCTTCGAGAACACCCAGCCGACAGTCACCATATTGGTAAGCGGGTCGGCGACCTCCACTCTCGTCCATCCGTCAGCGGTATCCAGGAGTACAGCCATGTCGCCAGACATTAGAGTGCGAACCTTGGGTGAATACTTGGAGGGGCCTTGGCGCAGTATGGCGTTACGTCTAACAACCACCATCGCCACTTCCGAGTTTTCCTCCTGAAGCTGGCTAGCGATTCGGGTCAAGATTTCGGCCTGCTTGGCCACTTGGTCTAAGACTGCTGGATCGGTTTTGACGACTGCTGCTGCGTCCTGTTCGTGATATATCGCTGCCTGATAAATCGGTATGAATGCCACCAGAAGGGCAAGAACAGCGATAATGGTTCATTCTCGAAGGCTTTGCATGATTGCAGACAACTGAGGCATCTGCAATTCAGCGAGAAATGGCTTGCTTAACGGTCTGATGTTGCTGGTCGCATGCTTTACGCTGTCGAAGATCTCCAACCACTTTTTGCCTGCTTGTTGGAACTGGCTACGAAGGTTTTCGAATTCCTTCATACGGTCGACCATTATCTCTCGAAGCTGAGCTCCTCCCTGGAAAGCCGCTATACTACTTCCAAGTGGTGCAAGCGACTCTTGAAACTTTCGGAGTTCATTCGCGAGGCCCGTCGACTTCAGAATGATGGCCGATGGCGCGGTCGATCTCGCGGAAAGCACTTCTGGAGCCCCAGGGTTTCGCTCAAATCTTCATCATCACTCATCGTCAGTTTTCTGGCCCTGATCGCGTTCACGTTTCCCAATGCGCTTATACATACGAGGCGCGTGTATTCTCAGCGTTACCGCGCGGAATCGCAAGGTACTTGAGCCGCATCGATCAAATAGATCGGCTTTGAAATCCCCGCGTCCGTTTCCCGTAGGAAGCTCGCATTAGAAACATGATGCCTATAATAATCAACACCAACGTATAGCTTCCTGCATCGCATGGGCTGAACTAGATTTACAACAGTAATCAGAATGGATTTCCGGTCTTCCGGGACGTGATCCTCTATTGGTAAATCTGCAGAGAGCGAGTCTACAGTAAAAGTGCTGCCAAGACGACGACGCTACCTGAAAAGAATGGGAAGAAGTATGCGCTTCATAATTGCGGTAATGGTGGCATCGATCCTAAGCATCTTGGTGTTCAAGTATATCGATCGCTCAATAGGCGCAGATATATTTCTTGACGAGCCCCGTTATTCTGAGGCGAACGTCCGTGGGTAGGGGGCCTAAATGGAAAAAGCACTCTCGTAGACGACGCTCAAGCGATTCTCGCCATGTACTGGAAAATGCAGATAAGAAACCGGGCGATTTCGCAAATCTGCCTGCCAGAAGTCTTGGCTGAACCGAAGGCACCTACACCAGATGCCCGGGCCCACGACGCATTAAAGGTAACCTCACGACGGTGGCATATGGGTCAGTCAGGCCTTCCCGCCCGGCTTTGAAGTCCGTCGAGAAATATACTCACTATCGACCGTGCCATTCTCTCGGTTTCGCTGGGACTCAGAGGTGGGCGCAAGCCGAGAACAACTTGAAGGTGGATATTATCGCGCAGCATTCCCGCGAACTGATCGGCAACCATCCTGCAATCGTCAACGTCAATTTCACCGCGCTTCTTTGCCTCCTCCAGCACCTCGGCGAGGCGGATGGCGGCGCGACCTGGGCCACGATCATAGAAGGCTTTCGCAAGCTCCGGGAACCGCAAGGCCTCGGCCATGATCGCTCGGTACACGCCGATCATCGTAGGCGACATATAGACCTCGACAAGTCTTCGAGCGAATTCCAGCATAGTCTCCCGCAAATTACGGCCACCGATTTCTTCGACAGCCAGTGCGGCGAGTGCTTTATCGGCTCCCTCAGAAACAAGGGCGGTGAACAGTCCCTCCTTATTTCCAAACTCGCTATAGATGGTTCGTTTCGAGCCCCCAACTCTTTCGATAATGGCGTCCATACTCGTAGCCGCATAGCCTTGCTCGAAGAAGACCGTGGCAGCGGCCTGTAGGATTGCCGTCCTCCGTTCTGCGGCAGACAATCTCTTGCCTCGGTACGCATCCATTCTGTTCATCCTCTTGAGAACCTCTTGACTGGTACGGTACGTTACCGTATTTGTCAATGGTAATGATCAGTACCAAATGGAATCCTCACAATGCGAAGCGTTATAAAAGTTGGAATTCTATCGGCTTTAGCTGCCCTCGTCGTAGCGCTTGCCTGGTCATGGGGATGGCACTGGCTGACGACGGGCCGCTTTGAAGAGGCAACTGACAATGCGTACGTACGTACCGAGATAACGTCGGTGGCCGCCAAAGTTACAGGGTACGTGCTCAAGGTGAGTGTGGCGGATAACGCGACGGTCGAGGCAGGGGACGTTCTTTTTCAGATCGACGACAAGGATTACAAGGCTCGACTTGCGCAAGCAGAGGCCAATATCGCTTCTGCCCGTGCCGCCCTGCTGAATCTTGAAGCAGAGGCACGCCTCCAGAAAGCAGTTATCGCGCAAGGTGAAGCGCAACTCAGGTCTGCGATCGCCACCCAGACGCTGGCAATGCAAAACTTCGACCGCAACCAGTCGCTAGTACGCACCAGCACCGTCAGCCAGGCAAAATTCGAGGAGAGCGAAGCAGGAATAGCACAGGCTGAAGCCTCCGTTAGCGCGGCGAAAGCCGCCATTCAGGCTCAGCAAAGGAAACTAGACGTTCTGGCTGC
Organism: Agrobacterium sp. B1(2019); assembly: GCF_008274755.1. Lineage (NCBI taxonomy): Bacteria > Pseudomonadati > Pseudomonadota > Alphaproteobacteria > Hyphomicrobiales > Rhizobiaceae > Agrobacterium > Agrobacterium sp. B1(2019). The sequence goes on from NZ_VTPB01000001.1 coordinate 661,300, forward strand.
TCAAGAAGACGCTGCCCGAGCAGCGCTGTCTCAAGCTGAGGCTGCACGTACTTTGGCGCAGATTGATCTAGACAATACCACCGTGCGCGCGCCAGTAAACGGTGTCGTTGGCAACCGTCAAATCCGGGTCGGTCGGCTAGTGAACACGGGTGCCCCCGTGCTCGATATTGTCCCTGTCCACAACGTCTGGATCGTCGCCAATTACAAAGAGACTCAGCTTGAGGATATTCGCGTTGGGCAGCCGGTACGTGTTTCTGTTGACGGTTATCCCCATGCGGAAGTGCTTGGCGTCGTTGATAGTCTTGCACCGGGCAGCGGCGCGGCCTTCAGTCTGATCCCAGCTGACAATGCGACGGGCAATTTCGTTCGTGTCGTACAGCGAGTGCCGGTAAAGATCACACTCACTGAGATTCCTTCTCACGTTCATCTCGTCCCTGGTTTGTCTGCTCGAGTAGCGATCAAAACCTCCGGAGGGGAGGGCGCATTGTGACCGTGCAGGTAATCAATCCGCGCCTTGTCGCTACCTTACAAGACTCCCGCAACACTGCGCCTGCCATACTCTTTGTTGCTGGTGTTGTGCTTGCCGCGCTGATGGAAGCAGTTGCTGGTACTGTTTTGTCTACAGCCCGCCTCGACATCATCGGCGATACGTATGCGACATCCGATGAGTTGGCCCGTTTGGACGTCGGATACACGGCCGCCAAGCTTGTAGCCTATATTCTCGCGCCTTGGTTCATGTCACGTTTTTCGCCACTAGGCTGCCTTCGCGCCGCGACAGGTACCATGACCGTCGTCTGTGGTGCGGCTGCCATAACTTCAGATCTGAACGTTCTCACTGTACTACGCCTGCTTCAAGGCGCAGCGGGAGGGATGTTGCTAGTGAGCGGACAGACAATGCTCTTCCTGATGTTTCCCCGTTCACATCAACCTATTGTACAGTGCATTTTTGCTATCGGCGCAGTTGTCGCGCCTGCTACCCTTACTCCGTACATGCAAGGATGGTTGGTCGACAGCTTGTCCTGGTCGTGGATCTTCCTATGCATCGTGCCGATCGGCATGGGAGCCCTGATCCTCCTTGCCTTTACCAAGGAAAGCCTGGATGAACGGACTAGCGTAGGGAAGTTTGACTGGCTTGGAGCGGTCTTGTTTACCGGAGCTGCATTTTGCCTCACGTACGTTTTAAATCAGGGAAGTCGATGGGATTGGTTTGAAGAGCCGATGATCGCGCATCTGCTGATTGCTGGTAGCTTCGCGTTGCTCCTGTTCCTGGCCTACCAGTTCAATACGAAGAAGTTTGACACGGTTCTTGATCTCACAATTTTTCGGAATAGCGGATTTGCGTTCGGGTTCATCGCAAGCTTCGCAGCAGGGTTCGCGCTCTTTGGCAGCGCCTATCTTATACCGACCTTTGCCGTCTCAATCATCGGGATGACGCCCACGGAAGCGGGGATCCTTCTGCTTCCAAGCACACTCATGTTTATTGCAACGCTGCTTTTGACCACGTTTCTGGTGCAGCGGCGTGGGCTTCCTCCAATCGTAACCGTACCGTTCGGCATCCTTTGCTTCATCGCAGCTATGTGTATGCTTTCGGGGGTTAACGGTGACAGCGGCTTTCCCGACTTGATGCCAGCTATCCTCCTGCGGGGCCTAGCACTTGGTTTCCTGTTCTTGTCAATCACGCTGATCACACTCCCTGATCTTGAGGAGCAGCAAATGGCGTACGGCGTGGGTTTCTTCAATGTCGGTCGCCAAACGGGCGGCCTCTTGGGCGTCGCTGCCTTGCAGACTCTGCTTGATCATCAAACGGCCTTGAATAAGATCGTTCTCGTAACCTACATCGTCCCAGGCCGCGTTGCCGTCTCAGATCGTATCGCGCTTTTGACGAACAGCTTCACCTCGCGCGGATTGGACGCGAGTGCGGCCGCTGAAGCTGCCGTTCAAACTCTTGGGAGAGAGGTTACAAGACAGGCGAGCATAGTTGCCTTCGACACGGCGTTCCTTGCTGTCGCACTGTTCTTCGTTGTTGCAGCTCCAGTTCTGATTACGTCCAAGATCGTCATAGGCAAAGTTCTCAATCCTGGTTCGCGTAAATTCTCCGATCATGTCGAAGAAGGCACCTGCCTGAGCCTCGAAAAACTACAGACACGACCCGCGTCCAGCGGTCGCTCCGTTTCAGTTCGAGGTCGCTCTGAAATCTCGACGGATCATTCCGTACGAGACCTTACCACTGCAAGTCGAACTGGGGATCGCTAGCGGCGAATTATGGAAGGAGTCTAATATGACTAGAGTAACTGCAGCTGTCATCGCCACCGTCGTTGCAACGCCGCTATTCTCCGCCGTGTCGTTTGCAGAAGGCGACTACTACGAAGGTACCTCCTAGCAGCGGATGGAAACAGCAATCAGCCGCGATAGCACCGGATCTGTGTCGAGCTTCCAAGTCGCCGAAGGTGATCAAGCTACGGTCGATCACAGAGACTACTACGAAGGTGTAACCCGTCCGAACTGAGAGCAGTTTATTCAAGAAATCGAACTTCGTCTGCGGCTCAAGGTCGCAAATCAGAGCCGCGGACTTGCTGAGGAGCCTCGACGCGTTTGCCGACGCCACAGCAGATCGCCCCGGGGTGGCCAAACACTCGAGATATTATGTGCTGCTGCGGACTTCGGCGCAGCATGGCGGCTCTACGTTTTCGCCAATCGGATATCGTGGCTGTCTTCGTCGGATGCGAAACGCGCCAAAACCTGTTCGACATTCGGGATGCTGTCCCCCAAGAGTTGCGGGTAGTGTCGCGCCGTAAGCGCAACCCTCAGTTGGAACGCCAGGGCTCCGTGTTCACAAGCGAGATCCCATGCCCTGTCCAAATGCTTCCGTGCTTCTTCAACTGACTGGCCCTCACTTTGGAGAGTTAGCACTGCCTGTAGCCGACACATCTCTGCGAGCTGGAATTTTTCGCCGCTAGCCTCAGCCACGCGAAATGCCTTCATAAGTGTGTCTCTGCCCCGATCATATCGATCCGTTCGCGCCAAACCTTCGGCGAGCGCGGCAAGGAAGCTGACGATCATGTGGTGGTGGTTTTCGGACGTCATGATATCGAGCGCCTCTTCAAGCAATGGAACACCGACGTCGGCCCCCCCTTTTCGAACGGCCAGTTCTCCCTCCAAGCCTTTGCTAACAGCGCTGAAGGCCGCTAAGGAATTTTCTCCAGCGATGGTGCGTAATCTCATCACCAAGTTCGCCGCATCATTCCAGTCCCCAAGCCAGATGAGGGTGGAGGCAGCGTACGCAAGGGCAATGCAATGAGGAATGGGGTGGCCGTACGCCGACGCATCTTCAACCGCCTTCAAAGCGTAGCGTCTAGCCGCTCTTCCTTGGCCCTGCAGGCAAAGCACGCGGCCGAACTGGACGTAAGCCCGAATGCGCTGGGTGAAGACGCAGAGATTGAATCTCACTGGCTCAGACCGCAAGTCGGAACAACTCGCGTCGAGATGCTCTGAGGCCCGTTCCAGATGACCGGAATAGGAGAAAGCTACCCCAAGCATCCATTGGACAAGATCACGGGCCTCCGGGTCCTTGACGCTCGCGATCCGCTGGCTCTCTAGCGCGATATCAAGGCCTTTGTAGCAATTCCCGGCGCGCATCTCGTAGATGTTGAGACCAGCAAGGATGTCAAGCCGCATCCGTTCGTTCGCTATCCGCTCCGCTATAGCAATGGCCTTGGAGAATGCTCCGGAAACGTTGCTATTGCCGTTTCGGACGATGATTCCGGAGACGGCAAGCGCTTGCTGGAGGCGGGCCTCTTCAACGGACCCCGCCATTTCTGCCGGGAGTCGGTCCAGTGCGAGTGCGGTCCATCTATGACACTCATCGAGAAGGGAGAGCTCCAGGAGAACAGGTGCACTCGCTGCGGCGAGGCGAGCTCCAGTCTGGACGCTCGCCTCGTCGTCGTAGCACCAACGCAGCGCTAGTCTTATGTTTGGAAGAGCTTTCCGATGTGAAGCCAGGGTTCCGGTTAGACGAAACGTATCGGCGTTGCCGATGGCATCCTCCAACAGGCGCAAGTAATACCTCGCGTGCCCGAGAGCTGTTTCTCGCAATTCATTTGCCTGTGACCGCTGCAGCTTCTCTAGGGCATATGCCCTGGCGGTTTCCGACATCCTGTAAGTACGGCCCCCATCTTGGCTAAAGAACCGTGAGAGTAGGAACCTATCGGCGAGTCCTTCAATCACAAGTGAGGCTTCCGCGATATCGTCGAAGCCGCAGATGGCCATGGCGGCGTCAATACTGAACTCGCCGATTATCCAGCCAAGTCTTCTGAAACCTAGCTTTTCCCGGTCGCTTAAAAGATTGTAACTCCAGTCGTGGAGGGCCGCCATGGTCTGATGACGCGGTAACGCCGTGCGGCGGCCTTGCCAGTAGAGTCCGAATCGATAGTCAAGCAGGTCCGGCATTTGTAGTAGACCGTGGACGCCTGCGCGTCCCGCGACAAGCTCGATGGCTAAAGCAACTCCTTCTAGGCGACGGCAGATACTGGCTGCCACAGAAATTTCCTCTGCGGTCAGTTCGAGGCTCCCGCCGCTGGCGTAAGTTCGGTCTACGAACAGCCGAACTGCTGGAAAGGTCAGCATTTCTTCCGGGCTTAAAGGATGTCCTTCGGGTGGTGCTTCGAGCGGCGGAACGACGAACACATGCTCCCCTTCTACTCTCAAAGTCTCCCGGCTAGTTGTCAGGAGATAGACGTCCGGGCATTTGAGGAAAACGTGTTCAGCGAAACGGGCGACTGCATCAATGATGTGCTCGCAGTTATCGAGGACCAACAGAAGACGTTTCTGCCGAACGGCAGAGGTGATATCTGCGGTTGGGTCACGGGAAGCTACGGGAACTCCCAGAAGATTGGCGATAGCGGATGCGACCAAGTCACCATCCACGATCGTAGTAAGATCCGCAAAGACCACACCGTGGGAGAATTCGGCTTGGGCCGCGTGAGCTGTCGCCACCGCAACGGTCGTCTTCCCAATGCCGCCCGGTCCAATGAGGCTTAAGAAGCGGCACCGTAGCAGCCGCTCCGAGATGTCCTGTACTAGATGCTCGCGTCCCACCATACGCGAAAGGAGAGGAGGAAGAACGGATGTCGCGCCGTCGGGTGAGATGCTTGGGGGAATCGCATCACTAGGTGCTCGACGGACGGGAACTGAGAAAGCGTAGCCCCGTCCGGAAACATTCGTAATGTACTGCTTTCCGCCACTCGCTTCTCCAAGCAGTTTCCGTAGACCGGATACGTGAACGCGCAGACTGACCTCGTCCACAACCATATCCGGCCAAACCCGCGCGTGCAGGTCTTTCTTGCTGACAACAGCGCCGCCGTTCTCGACAAGAGCAGTGAGCAAATCAAACGCTCTGCTACCAATAGCTACGGAGCAACCGTCCCTCTCCAGGGTTCGCTCGGTGGGTACCAAACGAAAGGGTCCGAACTCGTAAGACATAGCATCTCCGAAACGATTTCGGCCTCTCACGACGCGAGGAGTGTCGGCATAAGTGTGATCAGGCCATTGGTGCCGCCGCCATCCGTCGGGTAGGCAACGTGCCGCAAAGTTAGCCCTTCGATGCGGAAGGGACGACGCAAACTTTCGTTTTAGTGGCTGAACTGCACCCCATTTCGACCGGACAGTCGGCATAAGCAGAAAGGCTCAAGCACAGGCTTGAGGACAGGCTTATGTCTAACGAGTATCGACATGTTGAATTGCTGACGGGTGATGTGCGCCGCAGGCGGTGGACAACCGAGCAAAAGCTGACGATCATTGAGCAGAGTTTCGAACCAGGCGAGACGGTATCGTCCACCGCTCGCCGCCATGGCGTCGCGCCCAATCTGCTTTACCGGTGGCGCAGGCTCTTGAGCGAGGGAGGTGCTGCAGCTGTGGATTCTGACGAGCCGGTGGTCGGCAATTCGGAAGTGAAGAAGCTGGAAGATCGCGTCCGCGAGCTGGAGCGCATGCTTGGCCGCAAGACGATGGAGTTCGAAATCCTCCGCGAAGCCCTTTCCAAAGCGGACTCAAAAAAACGGATATCGCGGCCGATCTTGTTGCCGAAGGACGGTTCGCGATGAAGGCCGTCGCAGATACGCTGGGCGTATCCCGTTCCAACCTCATCGAGCGGCTGAAAGGCAGATCGAAGCCGCGCGGCTCCTATCATAAGGCCGAGGATGCAGAGCTTTTACCCATCATCCGCAGACTGGTAGATCAAAGGCCAACCTATGGCTATCGGCGGATCGCCGCGCTCCTCAATCGCGAAAGGCGAGCCGCCGATAAGCCCGTCGTTAACGCCAAGCGGGTTCACCGCATCATGGGCAACCACGCCATGTTGCTGGAGAAGCATACGGCCGTTCGCAAGGGCCGCATCCATGACGGCAAGGTCATGGTCATGCGCTCCAATCTGCGCTGGTGCTCCGACGGTCTGGAGTTCACTTGCTGGAACGGCGAGGTGATCCGTCTCGCCTTCATCATCGACGCTTTCGACCGGGAGATCATCGCCTGGACGGCGGTTGCCAATGCAGGCATTTCCGGCTCGGACGTGCGTGACATGATGCTGGAGGCGGTCGAGAAACGCTTCCATGCAACCCGAGCCCCGCACGCTATCGAGCATCTCTCCGACAATGGCTCTGCTTACACCGCGAGGGACACGAGGCTGTTTGCACAAGCACTCAATCTCACACCTTGCTTCACGCCGGTCGCCAGCCCTCAGTCGAACGGCATGTCGGAGGCATTCGTCAAAACCCTGAAACGGGATTACGTGCGCATATCACCTCTGCCGGACGCCGAAACAGCGCTCCGGCTCATCGACGGATGGATCGAGGATTATAATGAAATCCATCCCCATTCTGCCCTCAAGATGGCTTCCCCTCGGCAGTTCATCAGGGCTAAATCAACCTAGCCGACTTGTCCGGTCAAACGGGGTGCACTCCAGTGGCCTGCCGAAATTCTATGCGTTTCGTCTCGGTCCATCGTCGAAGGCGAAACAGCAGTTCTGGGTTTGAAGATTTCGTATGTCACAAGGTGAGTGATAGAGCGGGCGTTCAATTTGCCGACTATAAACCTCCAGGGATTCGGAATATAAACCCGCTGTTTTCCCATCTAAAATGTTTCGGTTGAGTATCACCCGCCCCCATCTGCGCTCCAGACGGGAGGTCCGGGCATCCCCGCCGCTCGCATTTTCTCGATCAGGTCCTTGGTTTGCACGATGACAGGGAAACCTCCCGGGGTACTAAACCATGGTTTGGGAGGTGTCGCTTGAACCTCGGTGTTACGTTTCCATCATTCAACGGCAGGAGATAGACTATGAGAGCGGTGAAAATCAGCGTGTACGCCATGGTATGGTTCAATATCCTTTTGGCAGGATGGCTCTGCATTCACATGCTTTACGATCCGGAGAGCTGGTACTTTTTCGTACCGGGAGTAACCGATACCGGAATGTTTAACCAGCATTTCATCCGGGACATTGGCATCATCCAGGGTTTCGTCGCGGCGGCCTTCGCCGTGGGATTGTTCAAGCCTAACCGGCGCACAGAGCTCTGGGCCGCCGCCACTCTCTGGCTCATTGCGCATGGATGTTTCCATCTGTGGGAAGTGGCCGTCGGTATTTGCTCGTCGTCGGTCATAATACGCGACTTTCCGGCAGTCAGCTTGCCTGCGTTGTTCGGAATTGCAGCAACGTGGTGGGCGTTCGCTCAGGCTAAACGCTCGAGCTCCAATGCGGACATGGCGATAGCAGGCGTTTCATAAGATCGCAGAGGGGGAGGGCGTGTCCCTCTGCCTTCTAGTCGACACTCAGTTCCGATGATCGCGGCGAGCACCCGCTCGCCCGGGTCATCGGCCATGCGGTTACTAATTGACCTACCCACCAATCCATTCCATCGGCAGCCAAACACAACGTCGTTGCGGTCAGGATGTTCGGCGGGAACAGACAACGCGTGGTCCTAGCCAAAAGAAAGCAGAGTCGTGTTCAAGACATCGCGATGCCTTGTGATCACGATGCCGTTCGCGGCTGTTATCGTTTTGCTCCCGAGTTCGGTCTCCGCTCATGTGAAATGGTTCGCCCCCTTCATTGTGGGAGCTCCGCCCGAACCCGTTACGCACACCTTGGAAGACCTTTGGTTTTGGGTTGGCGTCAGCCTTGTATTGTTATTCTTCATACTAGCGTGAGTGATCGAACGCAGTTCAATTCATAGGGAGCCAGCATTATTCAGGCCCTCAACTATGCCACCGGCCCGCTTTGGAGGCGGCAAGACGACTACATCAGGTCGATCATTGCCGCATTCTTTGTTGCAATTTTCGCCGTTGGCGGCGTCTATCTCACACCCGATCTGAAGACTCCCGCGGAATGGGTTTCCTGGTTGCAGCTCGTGATCGCCGCTGCATCTTCTTTCGCCCAACCATGCCGATAGCTGGGGCCGGTATTGTTGCCCTCTGGATCTTCGCGCTAGGTGATTACGAACTCTTTCATTTGTTTGACTACCTTGCGTTAGGGCTTGGCGTAGCCGGATACCTGATCCTCGAACCAATGAGCAATGAAAAGCTTCGGTCGCGCCGCTTTGAAGCGCTTCGTTGGGGGCTGGCAATAGCTTTGATGTGGTCCAGTCTGGAGAAGTTTGCCTTCCCAAGCTGGTTCTATCCGCTGGTTGTCGAGAAGCCATTCCTCACTTTCGGGATGCCGCGTGATGTGTTCATCCCAATGGCGGGAGTGACGGAGTTCACTCTGGGATTTGGTCTGCTTTGGACGCCATTGATCCGCAGACTTTCTGCTATCGCGCTCCTCGTAATCTTTACAGCCGCGGTCTGGCCATTCGGCCGGGTGGACCTCATCGGTCACGGGCTCATCATGGCAATCTTAATTGCAGTGTCGGCTGATCAGCGTTCAGGCGTGGATCTCATGACATCCTTCAAGCGCAGGCTGGTGAATATTCCGATCGGTCTCACCACTGCGCTGGTTGTTTTCTGCGCTTCGTACTGGGGCCTTCATTTCGCGTTTTATGGAATGGACGGAGACCAAGCCATCGGTGACATTCAAAAAACAACGCACTCGTACAGTTCGGAACATCCGCACGGACCCGGTGGTCCCAGCAACGCGTTGGAAAATCAGATGCACCCCTGACCGGCAAGTGCCGAGCTGCTGTCCGGGCAGCGAGTTAGCAGTGAGCCAATTCTCAATCGCCTCAAACTTTCGGGGGGCGCATTAGCGAACGCTGGGAACCTAAACCAAGGTTTGGTCCCATATGGCTTGAATTTGTGATACAGAACGCTGGTCGTGAGAAGATCCGTGATGTGAAGCGGACGCGACTGGATAGAAATATGAACGTGGGAAAGGGACCCGAAAACGTGAGTTCTTTTTCAGATATTGAGGGGACACGATGCAAAGCGCTCAGGCCGGAATAGAAATGTCCGCCGAACCTATCGTATACGTTGTTGACGACGACCTGGAAATGCGGGAGGCGTTGCTTGACCTATTCATGGTGACGAAAAAACGCGCATCTGGATTCGCGAGCGGGACTGAATTCATCAAACTAGCCGACACCACAGTACCAGGCTGCGTGGTAGTCGATCTGCGAATGCCGGGCGGTAGTGGCCTAGACCTTCAAAGTCAGCTTATCTCCATGGGCAGCAGGCTCCCAGTTATTTTTCTCACCGCCTATGCGGATGTACCCACGAGCGTCAAGGCGATGAAGGCGGGAGCTAGTGACTTCATCACCAAACCATTCGCCAACCAGGAGCTTCTGACAGCGGTCGAGCATGCCATTCAGCTGGACTCAGAGCGGCGCAAAGCAGATGAAGAACTCGATAAGATCCGCCTCTTGGCTGACTCGCTGACGCCGAGAGAGAAAGAAGTTATGCACGCTGTCGTAAGCGGCTTAATGAACAAACAGGTCGCATTCGAGCTCGGTATCAGCGAAATGACGGTCAAGCTGCATCGGATGAGCGTAATGAGGAAGATGCAATGCCGCTCTCTGGCCGCACTGGTACGGTGTGTCGAGCAGTTGCAGCGGGTCGCGGGGGAGCCTCCCCGCATTCGGGCGGCGTAGCTCCAACCGACGCTTTTGTGGCAGCCAGCCAACGCAAAGTAGCCCCTATGTCAGCTACCTTGAAAGGGACAGAACGGGTGAGCTGTGCTACGGCTTCTCGACGGCCCAGATTCCGTGTGCCAGTTAGGGTTCATCCAACGAACTTAAAAATAAGATTACTAATATACAAAAACCACAACGCGGCTGACTAAGAACAATTGATGTTAAAGACACGTATAGAAGAATTGCCAGATCAATTGCGTGAGCCATTGATGAAATCGGGTGTCATCATAAACTCATACCTCATGGGGCTTGGCTTCATTCACATGGATACCTCCAGAGACCCGTCCTACAAGGAGAACCACCTACTATCGTATCTTGTTCAGGATTTCCTTCAATCGTCAATTTCGCTACTGACTTTGGGTGCCGAAGGACTGCTAAACGTCGCAAAGCGCGAAATTCGCTTTATTTTGGAAGCGAGCATCAAGCTTTGCTACGTACAGCAAAAAGAGTACCAGCTTCCAATTAAGAAAAAAATTGAAAAGTTCGATGCAGAATTGAAATCACAAAGGATTTCCGTAAATCGTGAGTTAAATCTATACCTTCTGCCCGAAGCTGAAAGAATGCCATTCATTGAAGAGTGCGGGCGCATTTACGGCCTCACATCTAGCTACGTGCACCTGACGCCTGCCCAACTGAATCAGCGAATTGCGGCAATCGATTTGGGGCGAACCTCCGGCAAGGAAAGTCCCGAGGAAATCGACGAATTGAACGCTATTGTGGCGAGAGGGTTGGCGGCATCGCTGGTGCTTTTATTCCATAGCGTGCCCCAGTACGTCGCCGGAGACCTTTTGGTTGGCGCCAACGGGGATGGGCCAAACTGGTATTTCCAAGGGTCACGTTTCGTCGCCGCGATCGATAGTGAGTACGATTACAAACACGAGCGGCAAGCTCGATTACAAGAAATCAAAGAGCTAAGGCAGCGTAAGGTTTTCTTTTAAGTTCTCGGTAAAATCGTAACATGGCGAAATTCGAAGTTCCGTTGGACACCGTAGGGAAGCCTATTTCTGCAACGATTGCAGCTCTCTCTGGAAGAGCACTTCCGGTATCAGAGGGTGAAACAAAAGTGCATCCTTATCGATCAATACCTGCTGCGGGCAGCCGATTTGCGAGGGCTTCTCGTTAACGAAGACGCTCAAGTCAGGACGAGATTTACAGCGGATGGTTATACCACAACTTTTCCTTACGCCTGAAGACGTGAGGAGTCGGCATCAGCTCTTGCGCGTTTCGCGCTCGCTTTGTTGTTCGCCAAGCCAGCAAACGCGTGTTCATCGCGTTTGAAGCCAAGTGTTCGATTGGTGTCAGGCAATAGGGCTAGGGGCGATCGATCTCGTCGAGTGCGTGACCCTTGTCCCCGCTAGTATGCGGGCGAACGCATGTGCGCCGTCACCATTGAACAGGATTCCCGGATTACCGCACGCCATTCCACCTGATCGTAGCTGTCGCCCACCTGAACACTTAAACCTACGTTTATCTATCGCCCAATGGGTGATCGCTTAGAGTTGCTCAAGGTAGCCCGATGCAGGCGACCGGTTCTTCACTTCCAACTCAGGAATAACGCAATGACACAGCGCGTCAACTTCGCGAAAGAATCTCCGGATATCATGAAGAAGTTCATGGAATTCGTGACTGCCACAAAGGACAACGTCGTTGAGGAATCCATTCGGGATCTGGTGAACGTACGCGTCGCGCAGCTTAACAACTGCACCTTTTGCCTGGATATGCATATTAAGCAGGCCAAGCTCCACGGCGAGCGGGAGCTCCGGCTCTACCACCTCGCATCGTGGCGCGAGTCGATGCTTTTCTCTCCGCGCGAACGCGCTTCGCTGGCCTGGGCAGAAATCCTAACGAAGCTTCCTGACCTTGGGGTGCCGGACGACATCTACGAGCGCGTTCGCTCCCAGCTTAGTGAAAAGGAGCTGTCTGACCTGACCTTCGTCGTCATGTCTGCCAACGCCTGGACCCGCGTCAACGCTGGCTTCATGACCGTACCAGGATCATTCGACACAGCCCTCGGTCTCGACAAGGCTGAGTTGAACTAAGGAATGTGCTGCATCGGCGTCGGTGCGGCACCCGTCATAATCATCTAAAGGAGAGCAAAAATGAAGATTGTCGTCATTGGTGGTACGGGCCTAATCGGGTCAAAGCTTGTCCAGCGCCTGGAGGCAAAAGGGCATGATGTCATCGCCGCTTCGCCTGCTTCAGGCGTCAATACCGTCACAGGTGAGGGGCTGGCAGAAGTTCTTGCTGGCGCTCAGATTGTGGTGGACGTGGCCAATTCTCCATCCTTCGAAGACAAGGCAGTCATGGAGTTTTTCGAGTCTTCCGGTCGTAATCTTCTGGCGGCAGAGGCTACCGCTGGCGTTACGCACCACGTGGCACTTTCCGTCGTCGGAACTGATCGCTTGCAGGGTAGCGGATATTTTCGTGCGAAGCTCGCCCAGGAAAAGCTCATCAAGGAAGCTAGCATTCCTTACACTATTGTCCATTCCACGCAGTTTTTTGAGTTCATGTTCGGCATCGCTCAATCTGGTGCTCAGGGCGATAAAGTGCATCTCTCCCCTGCTATGATGCAGCCGATCTACTCGGATGACGTCGCCGACGCGCTTGTTGACTTCGTTCTCGGTAAGCCTCTCGATGGGACGGCCGAAATAGCTGGTCCTGAGCCGATCCGTATCTCCGATGCGGTTGAAAAGTACATGCGTCAGATCGGCGACAACCGCGAGATCGTTGTCGACAGCCAAACTCCCTATTTCGGCGTCCGTCTTGACGACAAGACTCTCATGCCATCGGAAGGTGCACGGCTCGGGAAGACGTTGTTCTCCGAATGGGTTAAAACGGCAACGCCACCCCCGGCGCGCTAAGTCAAACTTCTATATAACGCCCTGCTTCGGCAGCACGTGGAATCGGATAGGCGGCAGCCCGAATACAGGGTTGCCGCTTTCGATTCACAGTGCGCTGAAGCAGCGTAGCCCCATTGCTTGCAGGACGCGGAGCTTTGTATGGGTTGTCGTCTCGAGCATCAAAGATCGCCACCCCCACAAACTCGCCAGGTTTCAAAGAGCCCCTGTATCCCTAATGGGATGCCTCTCGAGCGGTCACGGATTTAGACTCGGGACCAGCGCGGACATCACGGTACGCAGCAGGGAGGTGACCATCGAGGGTTCGTTCCGAAACCTTGCGAACCGGCCGAGATCGTAGGCCACATCTCGCAAACCCCGAGCATTTATTGCCGCTGGGCCGCGCTCAGATTGTTGAGGCTTTCATAGTAGTCCTCGCCCTGTCCGAGAGAGAAATAAGTTTCGGGAAGCTCGTTGAACTCAGGTAGGAATTCGGGAGCACGAAAGCCTGGGAGCAGGTTTCGGGAGGGTTGCAGTCCCATCCGGCGGATCTTCACAGACCCTATCTGATGTCTGACACCCAGCTCATCTATGACCGGGACTGTGAACATCGTTCTAAACGAGAACCAATCGTCCCAACCGTCCACGATGAGGTAAGCGCAATCGGTTGGGTTGTCGGGAATAGGACCTTGAAGAATTCTGAAAAACATCTCGGATGAAGTATTCTCGGGGTGAGCGTGCCGCTAAGCTATTGAGAACCACTATAGGCTGCAACTGTTCGTTTTTTTGGCATTACGCCAGCGCTGGGCCATGCACTTTAAAGCCCGTGTTAGTGGCCTGTAAAACTTGTGGAGGAAAAGCGAATTGTTGTCGGTATGATTGCATTGTCATTCGATATCCGTTGGCAGGTTGGGAGCTGCATCGTACTCATAGACGATGGCCAAGACTATTACGCAGAATCAGATCAGCGGTGAGATCGGGGAGACAGCCACAAGGTTGTGCTTCCTCAAAATGGGCTTCCAGTTTGATGGCCGCTCCCGCTTGGAAGCAGGCATAGACGGGATCGCCGAAGTAATGCTCGAAGGCAGGCCAACTGCTGGAATGATCGCTGTCCAGGTAAAGACGACCGAGTCCGGAATGTACTCCGGTGAGGACGACCATGGCTTTAGTTATCTTCTGCGGGCCGAAGACCTCGAGTACTGGCGTCCCAGCAATCTGCCGGTCATCATCGTCCTGCATCGAATTTCTGACGGCAGCCTCTACTGGAAGGAAGTACCGACGGGTGATGCCTTCCAGGACAGGCGTTTGAAATTCAACAAGGCGGAGGACAGGCTCGGACCCTCCGCAGTGGATCGACTGGCGTCGTTGACGGTTCCGAAGACCGGTTTCGGCTATTACATACCCCCGCTGGGCGGCGGCGAAGAGGCTTTGGTCAATATCCTTCCGGTCACGCTGCCCCGAGAGATGTACGTTGCCACTACCAAGTATGATCGAAAGCAGGCGAGCGCCATCATCCTCGGTGACGACGAACCGGCGCGGTTCGACTGGGCTACCAAGGGAGGCGTGTTCTGGTCGTTCCACGATCCACGGATGAGCGTCTGCCGGAAGTTCGTAGACCTTGATCAGGTCGAAGCCATTGAGGTCGAGCACCTGGCCTTTCACGAGGACGAAAACGAACGGAACAACTTCGCGTTCCTATTGCGTCAGACCCTTAGTCATCAGGTGCGCGGCAACCTCTCTTGGAGCAAGGAGAAGGGACTTCACTATTTTACAGCACGAGCCAAGAACACCGGTCGCGTATTCAAGTATCGGGCCTCGAAGAAGAATACCGAGGCGGAGGTTGTCAACGTCGTCATGGATAGAGACAAGCCGGAGCGGGTATCGTTTGTCCGTCACCACGCGTTCATTCCTCGGTTTGAGAGCCTTTTCGACGAGTGGTATCTTGTGATCGAGCCAACGTACTTCTTTACCTATGACGGCGTAACCCCCCACACCGCGCCCGATGCCTTGCTGTCTGGAAAGAAGCGCTTGGACAATAGCAGCGCCATCCGCGGCCAGGTCATCATGTGGCACCGCTTCCTGCAGAGTATCGAATCCAAAGCTACGGACCTCTTTGCCGCTCCATCCGGCGAACCGTGGTTGACCTTCGGAGAGCCCCCAATGGTTCAGCTCCCGACACGTGTCCCCGAAGATGTATGGCGTACTAAAGCCAAATCGGCCGGAGAGGAGGGGCTGCAAGGTGTCTTCGAAATTTAGGGCGCGGACTCGTTAAATGATGCAATCCATATCCTTATTGCTGCGAGCTTGAGTGCTGCCAGATAGTTGTCGGCCCGGCGGTCATATCTTGTGGCAAGTCCGCGCATCTGTTTGATACGATTGAAAAAACGCTCGACGTGGTTGCGCTGACGATAGACCCAGCGGCTGAAGCTGAAGGTCTGTTTGCGGTTGGCCTTGGCGGGAATGTTTGCCCAGCATTTCCGTTGCTTGGCAAAGCGACGGATCGCGTCGGTGTCATAAGCCTTGTCCGCAAGAAGCGTCGCACCGGGCCGCAATCCGCTCAGCAACTTTTCCGCCATGGGAGCGTCGGCAGCCTGACCTGCGGTCAGCTCCATACGAACAGGCCGCCCATCGGCATCCACGAGCGCATGGATTTTGGTGGTCAGGCCGCCACGGGAACGTCCCATGCAAGGATCGGCAGAGCCCCCTTTTTAGCGTTGGCACCGTGCTGGTGAACGCGAACGCACGAGCTGTCGATCATCACGATGTCACCCGCATAACGCTTTGACACGGCATCAAGAAGTTGATCCCAGACACCTGCCTTTCGCCAGCGAGAGAAGCGATTGTAGAGCGTCGTTCGCGGGCCATAGCGCTCGGGCACATCGCGCCAGGACGAACCCGTCCTAAACCGCCAAAGGATACCATTGATCACCCGGCGGTCATCAACGCGTTTCACTCCACGGCTCTTGGTGGGAAGCAGCGGCTCGATGACGGCCCATTCTTCGTCGCTCAGTTCGTGACGGCGCATGACGATCTCCCTTCAAGGGGAGTGAATCATAATCCGCTCGCCACATGAACCCCGTTTATGGGGACGCGTCCTAGAACCACGATATTTCAAGAGCCGCACCTCGAGTTTGGCGATAACCACCACAACACCGATCCGAGGCGCGGTCTCGTTGTTGGCGGACCGTTGCAGACCCCTGTCGGAGACACCATCAAGATCGCCGTGGTCGGCAGCGCCAAGACCGTCGAAGACGCCAAACGCTTCATGGGCACTGTCGCCGGGGGCGTCGCTGGAAACGGTGAGAAGCATCCGAATATGCACCCTGATTTCCCCGGCTTGGGCAATCAGAATCCTTATAGATGCAAGTTCGAAGTGGATGAGCGCGCGACCGCTGCCATCCCTCAGTCGAAAATCGACAAAATCAAGAGGGAGCCATACACCGATAAGGCCATCGAAATGGCCGTCGACGAGATATTCAAGGAGCTCCAAGCAATCGACGAGAGTGGAAATCGCCCGGACGTTGCTGTCATAGCCCTCCCTGTTTCCCTGATCGAAAGGGTGTGGAACGCCCGGCCCGACGCAAGCGATGGCAGTGAAACAGATGCCGTCGAGCGGGCAGACGTCCTGAATTTCCGCGGGCTCCTCAAGGCAAAGTCGATGCATCTGAGCTTTCCGACCCAGATCGTGTGGGAGGATGTCTTTGATGGGAAGGCCTCAATCCCGAAAAAGATCAAGGAAGACAGCGAACGCAACACTCAAGACGACGCCGATGTCATCTGGAACCTGATGACATCGCTGTACTACAAGGGGACTGGGCGCATACCGTGGCGGCGGATGCCTCATCTAGGTGAGTTCACCGCCTGCTACATCGGCGTGAGCTTCTATCGGGAGGCTGGCGGGAAGGACCTGTTCACGAGCGCGGCGCAGATGTTCGACGAGCGTGGCCGCGGCTTTATCCTGAAGGGTAAGCGCGCAGAAACTGAGAGTAGGGGGCGGCATCCCTACATGACCAGGGATGATGCCCGTGATTTGATCCTAGAAGTGCTTGCTGCCTATAAGGCCCACCACCGGAACTACCCCGCCCGTGTCGCTGTCTACAAGACGTCGCGCTTCCGTGAGGAGGAGGCGGAAGGGATCACCGAGGCGCTTGCCGAATCCGCGATCGAGATGAAGGACCTGGTCTGGATTCAGGAGCGGACGGCTATGAAGGTGCTCCGCGACGGCAACTATCCTGTAATGCGCGGCACATTCGTCGAGCTCGACGGAAAGGGTCTGCTGTATACGAACGGTAGCATTCCGTACTACGGTACCTATCCGGGCACCTACGATCCCCGACCGCTACTCATTTGCCCCCACGAATCCAGTGACAACACGGTCGAACAGATTGCTAAGGAGGCCCTCTCCTTGACCAAGATCAACTGGAACTCGACCCAGATGAACCAAAAGCTGCCGGTGCCGATCAGGGCAGCCAGGAAGGTCGGCGAGGTGTTGAAATACGTAGGTGACGACAAGGTGAGCTCGGACTACTCGCGCTATATGTGACCGCGAGTAGTCCGGCGAAGCGGCTGATCTCAATTTTGCTCCTATCGACGCCCATGCGAGCTCTAGTCGAGGGCCATCGGCAGATGAAATCCTGCGAGCACCGTACCATCGCTTTCGTACTTCGCTTGAAGGCGGTGGCGGGACTGCGCCGCCTGCTGCTCGCTGCGGCTGCCACCGCCTTCAGCCTAGGCGGTCCATGGTTTTCGACTAGCTGGATTGTTTGTGGTTTGCCATCGCGCTTCATCCGGCCGATCCGCTGAAGCGAGGAGCAAGAGGTCCGATATTAGTTCAGCCACGGTGATCTCTATAGTACGCGCGCAGGGAGTTGAGCGTCAGGCGGGAAGCTTAGGCCGTTAATCGGCGATTACGTTCCCAGTGCGTGTGGTCGCTCTTGCGAAGTCGCTCGCGCCCGCCACCTGAATAGACGATGGATGCTCCGAATATAAGTCTTTCGGCAGGTAAGTCACATTTCTAGGCCGCTATCGACAGTGGGGGTGCTCGCACGAGCACCCCCACTAGCCTTCTTATGTCTTCAGAAAATCCAGGATGTCGGCATTGATGATATCGGCATGAGTTGTAGCCATTCCGTGTGGCAAGCCCTTGTAGATCTTGAGCGTAGCCTTTTTGAGGAGCTTCGCGGACAATTCAGCTGAGTCAGCCACGGGTACAACCTGGTCGTCGTCACCATGCAACACGAGCGTCGGAACCGAGATAACCTTGAGGTCTTCCGTAAAATCAGTTTCGGAGAAAGCTTTGATGCCGAGATAATGGGCATTAGCCGCTCCAGTCATGCCCTGTCTCCACCAGTTTTGGATCATGGCGTCAGATGCGGTCACGCCTTCGCGATTGAAACCGTAGAAGGGACCGCTCGCGACATCAAAGTAGAACTGCGACCGATTGGCGGCGAGCGCCTGACGGAAGCCATCAAATACCGAGATTGGAAGGCCGCCGGGGTTGCCGGAAGTCTTCACCATAAGCGGGGGGACAGCACCAATGAGTACGAGTTTGGCAACGCGGTTTTTGCCGTGCTTGGCGGTGTAACGAGTGGCTTCGCCGCCGCCGGTCGAATGGCCAACATGAATGGTTTGCCGGAGATCGAGATGTTCGACAACGGCTGCTACGTCCGCGGCATAATGGTCCATGTCGTGCCCGTACCTAACTTGGCTCGATCTGCCATGTCCTCTGCGGTCGTGCGCGATTACCCGATAGCCCTTGTTCATGAAGAAGAGCATCTGGTTGTCCCAATCGTCGCTGCTTAGAGGCCACCCGTGATGGAAAACGATGGGCTGACCGTCCCGTGGTCCCCAATCCTTGTAGAAAATATCCACGCCATCCTTGGTGGTGACATAGCCAGCCTCGCCCACTACGCTCTGCGATCCTTTTGCCGGTTCAGCAGCTGCAGCCTTTGATCCGACCGCCGCTGCGGCGGCGAGCGAAACGCTTCCCGTCATGACCTTGCGACGGCTTGTAATCAGTTCTTCCTTCGTCATTTCAGCTTCTCCGTTCGATAGCCAATACGCCACGATCATGCCCAGGGTTCAGGGGCATCGTGACAGCTTAGGCTAGCGGCTGGGGTTGGCTCGAGGAACTATACGTGCGTTTGGTGGATACCCAAGGTTTATACGACATAGAATAATTTCAGTTGATCTACAGGTTTGCAGATCTTCTTGAAGAGTTATTAAGCGGCTAAGGGCTGGGGCTGCCGCAAATTGATTGGGAAAGGAGGGATTGGACCCATTTCTCCAGTCAATGCCCAAGAGGCTTTCGACAGCGCCGCGTCCAACGCCAATTTCACGGCCTCCAGTACAAATCAACGCCGAGCCGTCGACGGAGGCGGAGGGCAGGGTACGCCCGGTAGGCACAAGTCTTGTGTCCGTGATCCGTCTAATGATTTCCCTCCGACGTCACTAAATTCCAGCTGCTGAGAGGGTACGTTGCCAAGGTCGATAAACCAGACCGCCTGTCATGCCCCATTTCAGCATGTGTCATATCTCGGAGATTAAATTCGATGCACCATCAGCTCGTTACCGATCGGAATGCCTTGAACTCACAGAGCCGAAGGAGGTTTCTCGGCGGCATCGCAGCTGTAGGCGCGACGTTAACAGCGCCCAATACGATGTTAGCGAGCTCCGACGGCCTCACTCTGCCGAGAGCCTCATCCCAAATCACGCCCTTCACCGTTGAGATTCCGCAGGCGGCTATTGATGATCTAAAGAGCAGGTTGGCTGGCACGCGGTGGCCCGACCAGGAGACGGTTGGTGATCGAAGCCAAGGTGCCACGCTTCATGATGCCAAAGCATTGGTGGATTATTGGGCTAGACATTATGACTGGCGAATATTCGAATCCCGCATCAACAAGTATCCGCAATTCCGTACTGAAATAGATGGTTTGGGCATTCACTTCATCCACGTGAAGTCCAAACATCAGAACGCCCTCCCAATCATTATGACGCACGGGTGGCCCGGATCGGTGGTTGAGTTTCTTGACACGATCGAAATTCTCACGGATCCGACGTCGCATAATGGCCGGGCGGAAGATGCATTTCATGTTGTAATACCATCAATTCCCGGTTTTGGATTCTCAGACAGACCTTCCGGCTCCGGCTGGAATGCCGAGCGCACTGCTGACGCCTGGGGCTTATTGATGCAACGGCTTGGTTATACCCGTTGGGTCGCCCAGGGCGGAGATTGGGGTTCGCTGATTACGCATCGTCTGGCGCAGCGCAAACCGAGCGGGCTTATCGCCGCGCATGTGAACCTCCCCCTCGTGTTCCCCATGGAACCGCCAGTCGAACCAAGTGCGGAAGAGCAAAAGGCGCTGGAGGACATGTCAATTCTCAGCCGCGAAGGTTCCGCCTACGCGTTCCAGCAGGGAACCCGGCCCCAAACCCTTTCATACGGATTGGCTGACTCACCTGTAGCCCAAGCCATGTGGATCTATGAAAAATTGCAAGCTTGGTCTGATAATAATGGAAACATCCAGGATGCGCTGTCGATCGATGCGGTGCTCGACGATATTTCCCTTTACTGGTTCACCAACACAGCTGGTTCATCAGCGCGGTTTTATTGGGAGGTCTTCAGAACCGGTTTTTCCAACTACTCGGCGGGTCGAATTGATCTCCCTATGGCAGCAACGATCTTTCCGAGAGAGTTCTATCGTACGCCACGTTCATGGGCTGAAGCGGCCTGGCCAAACCTCTATTACTGGAGCACGGCACCACGCGGTGGCCACTTCGCTGCGTGGGAACAGCCGGAGACCTTCGCCACTGAACTCAGAAAGGCGTTCTCAGCCATGAGATGACGGATAGGTACCCGTACGGTTCGGGGCTGAGCATTGCCTCCAACGCATCGATCGCTGACCAGGGTCTGACAGTCGCTGGGTGGCGCTAGCGTTTAGCGGTTTAAGGTTTACGAAATCGGAGGTTAGGGGCTTTTTGCAGCAGGAGCTCCTCTAGATTATCGAACTTCGCAAAGCCATTGCGTCATCAAAGGCGACCTTGAAATACTGGATTAAGAAGCTGTTTCGTGAGAGCGATAATGTCTGATCCCAGTGCCGCCATTCCAGATCTCTTCGATCCCGAAGACCCCAAGCTTTCCGAACCACCGCCGCCAACTCTTTATAAGTATATGGTGGCGGAGCGTATCGATGGGGTTCTTGAACAGGGCATGGTTCGATTTACGCATCTCCTCGACACGAATGACAGCTTTGAGGTCCAGAAAACGTTTCGGCGCTTTGCAGGTCCGAAGCTTATCAAGATCATGCAGGGCGCAATCAGTGCCATGTAGACGCCAGAATACATAGAGAAAAAGTTGCAATCAAAACTCGCCGGACACGGCATTCAGGTGCCTTACGCTCAGGCTAAGGAGATGTTTCGGCAACAGTTCGGCATGTCTCTCGAAGATGTCATGCGCAGCCAGATGAGCGAGTTTGTCGACAAGTTCTTGGGTGGTATTGGCATGATCAAGACACCAGAAGAGTTCCTGACCGAAATTGGCTCGATCCTTATGTGCTTCTCATCCGAACGCTACGACATCGCTGCCATGTGGGCTCACTACGGCGGAAATCACACTGGTGTAGTCGTTGCCTTCGACACTGCCCACCCTTGGTTTATGGAAGAAAAGGGAAAGTCGAAGCTGCAGAAGAGCAAGCATCTGGATGAGCAGAATGACGAGCTATTTGATGATCTACAAGCGGCGTTGTCATCAAAAGGCACGGATTGGGCGTACGAACGGGAATGGCGCAT
Source organism: Agrobacterium sp. B1(2019) (assembly GCF_008274755.1). Classification (NCBI taxonomy): domain Bacteria; kingdom Pseudomonadati; phylum Pseudomonadota; class Alphaproteobacteria; order Hyphomicrobiales; family Rhizobiaceae; genus Agrobacterium; species Agrobacterium sp. B1(2019). The sequence goes on from NZ_VTPB01000001.1 coordinate 683,030, forward strand.
TAACTGCGCGATGAAACAGATCGCGAAGACCATCGACATTGGCCAAGACAAGACTCATCTACGGTCGTTCCCGACCGAAGCAGTCACCGCAGTTATAGTTGGTGCGAAGGCTTCGAGCGCTACCATCGAAGATACTCGCGACATCCTGACGCGAAAGTACCCGCATGCTGGGCTGCAGCGTGCGACCCCTCAAAGAATGGCCTCAACCTTCGATATACACGACATTTGAGGCCGCCAGCTCCGCGCGCCTCCCGGTTTGACAACGTTCATAAGATGGCAACGAGCCACTGAATGAAAGGTTACAGTTGGCAGCCATAAGTTGTCGTGAGACTATTGGTCGATTTGGCATCCTTTGTCTCTTCATCGTAAGGCCAAGTAAGGACCGTCTTGTGGGTTGAGGTCGAGAACCGGCAAATGACTAACTTGCTGCGAACTCATTTCCTATTGTCCTCCGGACGATGAAATCAATGCGAGAAGTGCTGCTGGGCTAATCGGCTTTTCGAGAAACCCAATGGCACCGCCCCTCTCAGCCGCTCGCTTGGTCCGATCATCCGCAAACGAGGTCATCAAGCAGACCGGAGGCCCGTTCTGCTTCCCAAGTTGTTCCAGTAGCTGAAGCCCGCTAGTGCCCGGCATCTTTACGTCGGCGAGCACACAGTGTACGCGCGGAATATCACCGGAGTTTAGAAATTCATCCGCAGAATTGTAGGTCCAGCTTTCGATTCCCATCGCATCGAAGAAGTCGTGCAATGACTCCAGCAGGAACTGATCGTCATCCACGATAGCCACCGTTTTGCTTGTTGTGTGCTGCATTAAACTAAAATCCCAGTATAGACCATGAGGTCCTGTCCCCGCGGTGATCTGTTTATGGAGGAGCGATGTTATTCAGTCGAATCCAGAAGAATGACTGAGTGCCGAACGAGTTCGGCGAGGGAGGTTACCTGCATTTTCCGCATCATGCTGCCGCGATGCAGTTTGACCATGATTTCACTAATCCCTAGTTCGAAGGCTATTTGCTTGTTCATCAGACCCGACACTACAAGGCGCATTACCTGGTTCTCCCGCCGCGTCAGGTTCGCAGCGCGCGCCCTGACCGTATGGTGAAACAGACGTTTTGGGTGATTTTCCAGGTCGATGGCGAAAGCAGCGTTTACTGCATCAAGAAGTTCGCGGGTCAGGAGCGGCTTCTGGAGGAAATCGACAGCGCCCGTTTTCATCGCGACGACACTGGTGGCCACGTCGCCGTAGGCTGTCATGAATACCACGGGGAGATCGTAACCTGATGTTTTGAGCTGCTTTCGGAAGTCGATTCCGCCGACACCTGGCAAGCGGATGTCAACCAAAAGACAACCGCTCGTGTCGCGAGACACTCGGGAAAGGAACGCTGCCGCGTCTGCGAAGGCCTCGGCCTCTATCCCATTAGCTTGGAAAAGGTCCAACAGGGACGATCGAAACAACTCATCGTCTTCGATGATGTGCACGACCTGATGGGTCGAACAAGCAGCGTTAGGGTCGCGGGCAGCAGCGTATGCCATAAGCGGTCCTCCAACCGAAATAGACTACAGGTCCAAGCTTCATTCTATCGTCACCGCTTCATTGGGCAAGTAAACGAACGTTTGCTATGTGGCCCGAGTCACGGTTAACCCGGCTCGCTTTCCACTTGTGCGGGCAGGGGCAGAGCTACAGTAAACTGCGCGCCGGTGCCGTTGTTCCGAGCAGTGATCGTGCCTCCGTGATTTGCGATGATGGAGCGGCATATTGCTAGACCCATTCCCATCCCTTCGGCCTTGCGAGAGAAGAATCCGTCGAAGATCTCGTCGATGTCGTCGGGTGCGATGCCTCCACCTGTATCTTGTACAGATATTTGAACGCCTTCATCACGATCTCCAGTTGTCTCGACAACAATGTCTTGTAGGGAGTTCCCATTTGTCGCGATCGCCTGGATACTGTTGATGAGCAGATTTATTATGACTTGTTGTAGCTGCACCCGGTCACCCACAATTTGTGGAAGTTCACCCTGCAGCCGCATGGTAATCGAAATTCGATGCGCCATGCTCTCAGGTTGCACTAGAAGCACCGCTTCCCGAATAATATCATTCACATTCACAAGCGCGCGTGAGGGTTCTGTTTTGACCGCCATGTCCTTTATTCGGCTGATAACTTGGTTCGCGCGGTGCGCATTTTTCTGGATACGCCCAATAATTGCCCGCAGCTTCGGAAGATTTGAGTCATCTCTCATCAACCATTGAAGTGCCGTCTCGGCATCCGTAGCTACAACAGAGAGCGGTTGCCTGACTTCATGTGCTATGGATGTTACGAGCTCGCCGAGAACGGAGATGCGTGCAGCGTGGGCGAGGTCCGCCTCGATTTTTCGAAATTGCCGTTCAAGCCGACGTTGCTCCGTCACATCGATCATTATGATCAGCGTCTTGTCGAGCTTCTCCGGAAACTGTGGAAAGGTGACGTAAAACAGGACGTCTCTAAGTTCTCCATCGAATGTGCGGATTTTCATTTCCTCGCTGTAGTTGCGGCCGCCTTCGAAATGGGCCATGACGACCCGCGCTCCGGCTTCGGGAGTGCCAGCGAAAAGATATCTCACATCGCTTATAAAGTCCTCTCTACAAGAACCCTTAAAGAGTTTGATCGCGCTCTCGTTCACGTCCGTGACAACGACCGCCTCGCTCGCGAATGCAACCAGATTGGGGTGGTCTCGGAGGTGGACGCTTATATCGGTCACACCTGAAGCCTTCAGCCGCTCAATGACGCCCGTCATTACCCGGGCGTCTACCTGCCAAACCGGAAGTGGCACATTGTCTATTAGAGTCCGATACCGCTGCTCACTGGCAGCCAGGTCCCAGTAGGGTTCTAAATCGCGTAAGGAGCCTTGAATGCATGCCAAGATGGTATTTGCATACCTCGAGCCGTCACGCCAAACTGCGAGAACGTCTTTATCTACCGCTTCCCTAATAATCATCTGATCAGCACCTTGGCCCGAAAGCATCTTGATTGTCATCTGAAGCAATCTATCCTGATGCTTCTTCGGCCAAGAGGCATACGCACTTCCGCCTACGGTCGCTTTGGCCATCTCGTCTCCGGCGAACAATTTCGCGGCGGTCGCGTTCAGATCAATGACGTGAAGATGCTCGGCGATGAGTGCGATATCCTCGTCTGTCAGTTTAGTAAGCTCTGGTCCCACTCGTCTTGCAATCTGATCAAGCGCTGTCGCAGCGAACGAGGCATCGATGCGCCAAACGGCGAGCCAATCCTTTTGAAGACCAACGGGTTGCCGTTCGACATTGTTGGTGTCGGCGATCGAACCGCACTCAATATATCTATCGGTGTTGCCGTTGCGATCCCGACCCGTCCGCACACTAATGTGCACAAGCACTGGCATACCATCACGGTCGGTACGGTGGACCACTCCTTCCCAAAAGCCAACCCTCTTCAGCTCCGTCCAATTAATATTAGCACCTGTGTCCATGAAGACATCTCGAATGCTCTTGCCAATTACCTCGGGCTGAGACCGCCCGTAAAGCAGACCAGCCGCCCGGTTCCAGTAGACGATGTGTCCAAATTGATCATAGACGACTACGCACTCGCTGACCGCCTCCGCGATCTGCGAGTCAAAAAGGTCGTTTTGTTGGATTGCCGATAGCATAAAATTTCTGATCAACCTCAACGATAAACTTCGACCAAACAGCTCGCCTTTCTGAAACCTGCGGTATCTTTTGTGCCCCTGAGCATGGCGTCCGCTAGAACGGCCGCAAAGTATTTTCCGAGTGAGGGTCACCAGCAGATTTAGAAGCTTGTGCTCTCTTTTCTCCTTCAGCGGATCGGCGACGCCTTTGTTATCGTCGGCTCGAGCGCCCTGCGAGGATCGAATAGTGGTGGGAGATCGACATATTTCACCTCGATCTTAGAAAGTGCTGACCGCGCCTGTGCTTCAGTCTCGGCCGCAACGATCGCAATTGCGTCTCCACAGAAACGAACAATTTCTTCACACAGCACCGGCTGATCAGGCGTCACGAGACCAAACCTGTTGATGCCCGGAATGTCGCGTCCGGTAAGGACACAAGCCACTCCTGTCGAAGAAAGCGCATCCTTCACTTCGATTGCAGCCAACCGCGCGTGCGGCCGAGGACTTCGTAGAACCTTGACGTGAAGCATGCCCGGCAGAGATAAATCTGAGGGATAGCGAAATGCGCCACGCGCTTTGTCATAGGCATCCCATTTGACGACGGATTGTCCGATCATACTCATGGTCTCCATGCATGATATGTTGATATAATACGATACGATACGTAGCGGTGCAATATGAAATCGATACGCCCCGTTGCGAAACCGTTGAATACCTATAAAGTGGGTTCAGATGTATCTGACGAGGGTAGCTGTGGGAGAGACTAAACAAGCAGGCCGACCGCGCAGGGAGGAAATCAGCGAAAAAGCACGCGACGCGGCATTACGCCTGGCGCGGGAACTAGGACGCGTCCCCATAAACGGGGTTCATGTGGCGAGCGGATTATGATTCACTCCCCTTGAAGGGAGATCGTCATGCGCCGTCACGAACTGAGCGACGAAGAATGGGCCGTCATCGAGCCGCTGCTTCCCACCAAGAGCCGTGGAGTGAAACGCGTTGATGACCGCCGGGTGATCAATGGTATCCTTTGGCGGTTTAGGACGGGTTCGTCCTGGCGCGATGTGCCCGAGCGCTATGGCCCGCGAACGACGCTCTACAATCGCTTCTCTCGCTGGCGAAAGGCAGGTGTCTGGGATCAACTTCTTGATGCCGTGTCAAAGCGTTATGCGGGTGACATCGTGATGATCGACAGCTCGTGCGTTCGCGTTCACCAGCACGGTGCCAACGCTAAAAAGGGGGCTCTGCCGATCCTTGCATGGGACGTTCCCGTGGCGGCCTGACCACCAAAATCCATGCGCTCGTGGATGCCGATGGGCGGCCTGTTCGTATGGAGCTGACCGCAGGTCAGGCTGCCGACGCTCCCATGGCGGAAAAGTTGCTGAGCGGATTGCGGCCCGGTGCGACGCTTCTTGCGGACAAGGCTTATGACACCGACGCGATCCGTCGCTTTGCCAAGCAACGGAAATGCTGGGCAAACATTCCCGCCAAGGCCAACCGCAAACAGACCTTCAGCTTCAGCCGCTGGGTCTATCGTCAGCGCAACCACGTCGAGCGTTTTTTCAATCGTATCAAACAGATGCGCGGACTTGCCACAAGATATGACCGCCGGGCCGACAACTATCTGGCAGCACTCAAGCTCGCAGCAATAAGGATATGGATTGCATCATTTAACGAGTCCGCGCCCTAGGCGCGGAAAAAGTCACGATGGAAGGCGTCGCTTTACAGTCAGGGGTCGCAAAGACAACCCTGTATCGGCGCTGGCCCAGGGCGAACCCAGATTCGATCTACCGGCAGATCTAGGATCATCGCCAACTGCATCCTGTTGGCGAATGCGCATGTGATACGTACCCTGCCCAAGTCGTCGTGACAAAGCGATGTCAGCCTCCGTTTCACGATAGGCGCGCTCCTGACGGTTGGGGAGAGAAACGATTAAGCATTCCTAGCGAATGAAGTTGTTGTGAGATGCATCGCTTCGTGAGGTGGGTTTGATCCGGGTTTTTGACCGCAGCACCCTACCAAATGGATAGCTGCCCCCGCTAAAATTTTCCCTATAGCCTCCTCGGAAACTCTACGCGATACCTCAGGGTAGGTAAATTTGCCTGCCAAGTGGCGCGATTATCTGATAGGTGCCGCCGCAATGCCGCAACATGTGTACCTCTTAGTCATAACTACTGTTGTCCTTGGTGCAGCGGGAATAATCCTATGGCACCTCCAAGGCCGAAATCGGCCGACAGAGCGGCTGATAATGCAGATAATATGCTTTATCGGCATGTCGCTGACAATTCATCTCGCTAATGTGGTTCCCTTCCGGTTCGAAGCGCCTCATTTTGACGAAAATAGCGCGCTGCTGGTGTCCGCCAAGGTCTTGTGGTGGATACACCTTTCTTGGGCCACGATCGGATTTGTCCGGATTTATATCGTGCTCGAACACAGACCACGGGAAGCGAGACTTGTACAAGATCTCCTAGTTGCCATGGTCTACCTCGGTGTCCTCCTTTCGATACTAGCATTTGTGTTCGGGGTGCCAATCGCGACGCTGCTCGCAACTTCGGGGGTGGTCGCGATCATCCTCGGCTTAGCGTTGCAAAATACGCTAGGGGACGTGTTTTCAGGCGTGGCGCTTACGCTGGGTCGGACGTACGCTATCGGCGACTGGATTTTGCTCGGAGACGGAAGCGAAGGAAGGGTTATCGCAAGCAACTGGCGATCAACTTATCTATTGACGAGCGCAAATAACGTCGTTGTTCTCCCGAACAGCGTACTCGCCAAGCAGAGCCTGACCAATGTCAGCAAGCCGGACGAAACCCATCAGATTGTACTGCCCATCAACATCGTGCCAAACCGATTACCGCACCTCGTCCTTGCGGTCATGCAAGAGGTAGTAAAAGGCTGCAATACTATCGTGCAGAATCCCCCGCCGATAGTCTCGCTCGTTGGCATCAATGGTGCCGCAATCGAAATTCAACTTCTATTTCAAGTAAGGAGTCCGTCCCAGCGGGTTTCGGCGCGTAACGAAGTTGTCGATCTTGTCTACCGACATTGTATCGCGAACAATATCTCCCTCTCGCTTCCCCCCGCGACACAGGCCGTGCAAGACATATCGCCAAAGAAAGATATACAACCCGTTGACTCACTACTCGAAGCGAGCACCGAATTTTCCCACTTGAAGCCGGAAGAGCGGGACAGGTTACTTGCTTCAGCTGTGTGGAAATCATATGAGGCCGGTGAAAAGTTAGCCAACCGCTTTGCTTTAATTGGGACGGGTGTCGTTGAGGTTCGCGGATCTGACGATGAGAGCATTCGACTTGCCGCAGGAGATTCTATTGGCACTTTGGAGCCGCAAGATCAGCTCGCGCGGAATACCGAAGCCCAGGCGATCACGCGGGTTACGGTATACGAAATCGACCGAACTTCGATTTTCGTCGAGTCCTCCACAGGTTCAGGCTTCTCTGTGGCCTCTTAAAGGCTCCACAGACTAGCCGGTGGAGAGGCAGCATGCGCAAACCTCGGTATCGCTCCGCTTCTAGGCTACATTTGCCGAGAGGAGAACAGGGAGGGGAGACACCCCCAGACACTGCCGGGCTCGATCGCCGCCGACGCTCGGATGAGCGCGCTCATGTCTTACAGAGATGGCCTGCTGCCAGCGGTTTGTTCATTTGTTGATTTTCTCGCCGCCGCGCTACCAAGGGTGGCCGCTTTAGAGCCTATTGGTGTGCCACTCCACAATTGACGATAAAGTGATACTCGGTGAAGTGACAGCGGCGGTAGCGCTTGCGGTCGCTGCTTTGACAGTTTTAGGTAGTTTTCAATCAAAGATACGCTTCCGCGCCCGGTCGGCTTGTGTTGCGCGCCATAGAGGCTGGAATGATCATTCGAAAAGTACAGTACATCTTCCTTCTCGTAGTGGCCCTGGCGATCGGGATCATCACGTCATGGTTTGGTTCGTCGATCCTGGGGTTCCTACCGCTTTTCACAATTGTTCTACTTCTTGCTCGCGGGGGTGACTTAAAGGTCGCGAATGTACTGCTCTTCGCTGGCTTGATCGTGTTCGCTACGACGGCAGTTCTGTTTCATGGAGTAATAAGGCAGCAGGCAATATCGTTCACGATACTTTGCGCGGCCACCCTCTGTGTCGCTAGGGCTATTGCTTTCGCGGCGGGAGAAACGGTCACACCGCACGCACGCCCCCTGACAGCACCGGGGAAGTCGAGACAAGATGCGAGCGAGATTGGTACTGGCGTCATGATCCATGAAGCCGATCGGGAGGCTGCTGCGTTCGCCTCTTCGCGCGCGTTCTGGACCGATGTTACACAGGTCATCAGCCTGCGCGTGCGCAAACCTGACGGGAACGTTCGGTGGAGTAAAATCAGGTCAGAACCAAGAGGCAAGTCTGCGGTCGAAGTTGATGAACTTGATACCTCGGGAGATCGGATTGCGTGGTCCGACAGCGCGCCTCCTGAGGTCACCGAACCCGTCGCTGCGGCGAAAAACATCGAGAACCTTTTCGGGAACGGCTGGGCCTTTGACGCCGAAGGAAGGTGGATATACCTGCCCATGTTCGCGCAGACGACGCTCGGCGTCACGCCGGAGCAGCTAAATGAATCGATTGCCGACGGCGTATCTGCCTGGGCAAAACTCCTCCATCCCGATGAACGCGACGAAGTGACTGAGAACTGGCTGCGATCTCTCGGCACTGGGGACCCTTTCAACGCCGAGTTTCGCATTCGGCGAAAAACCGGGTTTGCTTGGGCGCGTAGCGCGGCTCGTTGTGTTCGGGACAGAAGCGGCAACATTGTCGGTTGGTATGGGACATCGATAGACATCGACGTACAGCGTAAAACCATGGAGGTGCTCAACGACCGTGAGCGCGAACTCCTGCAACTGATCAACATGGTGCCGAGCAACATCTGGCGACTCGGACCGGATGGTGAGCCGAACTTCTTCAACACGCGAATGGTTGAGTATCTCGGGACCGACGTCGTGCAAATCGAGAAGGCTGGCCTAAGTCGTCTAGACGCAATGATAAATCTGGCCATCCATCCCGATGATCAAGCCTTTTTCGAGCATCTTTTGAAACAATCGCTACTCACGGGCGATAGCTTCGAATCGAGGTACAGACTGCGGCGTTCAGACGGAACATTCCGATGGATGTCGAGTCGAGCCGTGGCGATGCGTGACCGAGAGGGCCGGATCACACAATGGTACGGGTTGTGTCACGACATTGATGATCAGGTGCACGCGGAGGAAGCACTGCAGCGTAGCGAATGGCATCTCCAGCGGCTGATCGGCGCGTTCCCGGTACACGTATGTAGCTGGACACCAGATGGCAGGCTCTCCTACATCAATCAGCGGTATCTCGAGGACCTAGGCCGTCCGATCACGACCCGCGATGAATTGGCGGCGGCCGTATTGTCGCGCGTTCATCCCGATGAAGTCGCTCAAGTCGCAGAACATATGCAACGGGGCACAAGGGGCGGTGAGCCCTTCTCCGTACGCTACCGTAGACTGGATAAGGACGGGTCCTATCGCTGGACCGACGGTCGGTTCGAGCCTCTTCGCGCCCGAGACGGTGAGATTTCCGAATGGTTCGGCATGACGATCGACGTGGACGACGAGATGAAAGTGCAGCAGTCGCTGCGAGAAAGGGAAAGATCTCTTCAACGCCTCGTCGAGACCCTTCCTGCTTTGATTTATTGCAGCACTCCTGAAGGGAAGCCAATCTACCGAAGCCAGAGGCTTCGTGAGTTCCTGGGTTTCAATATCGAGGACAAGGACAACATCGGCCCTACGAGACTGGAGGGTACGCTCGCGGCCATCATTCATCCTGACGATCTTCCGGCGGTAAGGGAGCGCTATGCTCGGTCGCTCTCCACGGGCATTCCTTACGTAATGAAACACCGCCTGAGACGTTTTGACGGCACCTACCGCTGGGTTGAAACTCGATCGGCGGCGATGCTCGACGAGGAGGGCAAAATCGTACAATGGAATGGTGTCTGCTTGGATATCGACGATTTGATCCGTGCCCAGGAGGAACTGGGCCTCGCACAAAGAAATCTTGCTCGTGCGAGCCAGGCTGCCAGCATGGCGGAACTCACGGCTTCGATCGCGCACGAAGTGGGGCAACCGCTCGCGGCTCTGCTATCGAGTTCTGATGCTTGCCAGCAATGGTTGTCCGCGGACCCGCCGAACCTGGAGCGCGCCCAGAGGGCACTAGACCGAGTTATCAGAAGTGCTAACACCGCGACTGCTGTCGTGACTAGAATACGTGCTCTGTTCAGGCACTCTAACGAGGCCAAATCGACAACGTCACTCGCCGCGGTCGTCGCGGATGCAAGGGAACTTATGGCCGAGGAGGCGGCACGGCGAAGCGTCCGGGTGCAAGCGTCCGTTAGCGAGCATCTTCCCGAGGCGGTACTCGACAGGGTCCAGATCCAGCAGGTATTGGTAAATCTTGTTCGGAACGCAATGGAGGCAATGGACCCGCGCCAAGACGATCGCTTGATCGAGGTCACGGCCGAAGAGGTGGAAGGATGGCTACAGGTTGCGATCAAAGACAGCGGACCGGGTATCCAGAATCCTGAGCGAATTTTCGAACCCTTCTTCACGACCAAAGGGGAGGGAATGGGCATGGGCCTGGCGATTTGCCGGTCTATAGTCGAGGCACACGGAGGACGTTTGTGGGCCGAAAACAATCCGGAGCGAGGGGCCACTTTCTTCTTCACATTGCCGACGGTCGAGGTCGCAGATGCCGCCTGAGTTCGTTCCGTTAGGAGTTGACCGCAGTTTCTAAGGCCGACCGAAGGTCGTTGCTGGTGAATGGCTTGAACAAGCATGTGCCAGCGCGTTTTGCTTCATTGATAACCGTGTGCTGCGCATGTCCGGTCATGAACACGGCGGGTATTTGATTTTTCCGCCGTCTCAATTCGTTGTAGAGCTCGACGCCGTTCATTTCTGGCATTGAAATATCAAGGAGGAGGCAGTCGGCGTCGGTAAGACGAGGAGACACAAGATATTCGCGGGCCGACGAGAAAGTGACTGCCGAGTAGCGGAATACTTCCAGTAGATCGAGGAGAGACTCCCGAACGGACTTGTCATCGATAACAGCGATCAGTGGCGAGTGCTGCATGTTAGGTCGTTCCCGCGAAATATCTGGTGTCGGTCTGGGCAGTTGAGGCATGTTTGCTTCAAGGTGGTGCAGGCGGGAGGGTGAAGCGCCCCCATAGGCCCCTTGGAAGGAACCCTTTGTTGTGATGGAAGCGTTTGGAGCTTTCGGCGGCGAATGCTCAAATCCAATCCAAGTTGTCGATGCGTGAGGTGACGTACGTGTTGCCTGATCGCAGATTATCGGTTGTATGGCCGCGCCTCGCTTGTCGCTGCTTGTCGGCCGTGGACTCTCTTCCAAACCTCGAAGGCAACCCGCCCAGCTGGGGCAGAAGCTATTTCGGTGATCCCCTGGCCTTGTAGCTTTTCCGATATCTTTCGCATCACGGCGTCAGCACTTTGGTGCGCCCATTGTTGTTGCTGGGTTCGGAATTTTGCTTTTTATCGCGTGGTAATTCGGTGGACTGCGGCAACCGGAACTCAGATCGCCGTCGCGCATCCCCAACAGACGTATAGCTACAACAGGGTTTTAATGTGCACCATCATCCCTACGCCTAAAACGCATACAATGTTGGGCTCCCCTGCAAACAAATATTTTGAGATGGACGACAGAACATGACACAGCGGCTTAACTACGCTCAACTTTCACCTGAGCCCTTCAAGGGTCTGATGGCGTTCAGCAATGAAATCAAAAAAGGCTCTATCGAGCAGTCAATCTTGGACCTGGTCGACATCAGGGCGTCGCAAATCAACGGGTGCACTTTCTGCCTGGACATGCACTCCAAAGAAGCGCGGATGCACGAGGAACGGCCGCTACGCCTTCACCACGTCGCCGCTTGGCGGGGTTCGACATTGTTTAGCCCTCGCGAGCGCGCAGCTCTCGCCTGGACTGAAGCGCTTACGAAGCTGCCAGACGGAGGCGTTCCGGAAGACCTCTATAAGAAGGTTCGCGGGCAATTCTCGGAGAAGGAACTCTCCGACCTGACGTTCCAGGTCATGGCGATCAATGCGTGGAACCGCGTTAGCATCGCGGTGAAAGCCGTACCTGGGTCTGCCGATAAGGCCTTTGGTCTCGACAAGGCCGGGCTTGAATAAGGCGTTCTCGACTACAGACAGCCGCTTTCTCCCGCGGTTGTCTGTTCGCGTTTTTGTAGTTACCCGCCCTTTGGTGCCAAAGATGCCGCGTGTGACTGGCCCCGAGACCGACGGCTATTCCTTGCTGCTATGCAGTTATCAAAGGGCCTTCTACTTGGTCCTGGAACGGCTGATCGTGGAGGGAACCGGGCGACGAGTGCCGATCAGCGGAGTATGATGCAAACCAGGCCTGTGGCGTCGGCTCGAAGGTTGGCCCGTATCTGAACCGGAACGAACGTAGATACCGCAGGTAAAGCACGAGCTTCTTTGGCTCTCTTTACCCACTTGCGAACGAGATTGGCGTTGACGCCGTGCTCCAGAGCTAGACGCGAAACCGAAACGCCGGGCTCTAAACACGCTGCGACAAGCCGATCTCGGGAGGCAGGGTCATATCGACGGCGGCCGTCGCGGCCAACAAGCCGCACCTGCAGTTTAGGAGTATCGTCCATGATTTGGTGTCCACCTGTTTTGGTGGACACTTCATGCATCAGAGCACTGTGCTTCAGAAGGTGCACAGAAATTCGCGCTTACCGTTGAACTTCGACGCGTGCCATCAGGAAAATTCAGCTCCGTGAGCACGAAGTCCGGTCTTAGCCGCGTCGAAGCTGCTGTGGTGCGCGCGAGCGTTCGGCATATCGATAGTTGCGACGCAGCGACTTGAAGCCTGGTGACAAGCGGAGCGAGCGTGTCGACATAGGGATCCGCCACGAGCACGCTTCCTCTCATAGCGTTCATACCTTAAGGAAGCTCTAGGGAATCCAAGGCTGAGCCCTTCAGTACAGGCAACAGCGTACTCGTTTCCGGCATTTGCGACCACTATACCATGTTTCTAGTCCTACCCTTTGGCCGGTTCAGGTCCGAAGAAAGTATCCTATAGATCAGCCGGGTAATGGCGCGTAATCGCATTCGCCAGTTGCGCCAGCAGGCAAACGCTCGAAAAGAAGGCCGCCCCGGCTTAAGGGACGGCCTGAGCGGAAAGAGATCCGCTACTCCGGCCGGGGAGGCGGCGGGACCGGAGCTTGCCGCCGATAGTGAGGGGGATCAGAGCGGCGACGATCACAAGATACTCCCGTGCCTGCCTCGGCAATAGTTATACGTTGGTTTGTCGTTTTGGGTCGGCATAGCTCTGCGCGACTGAGTGGAAGCGTTTCGACGCAACAAGGGTTAGTCGTGCGTGGCTTCAACGGCATCCGGCCTGCTTGAGGAATGAAGGCGAAGGTGCTGTGCAATTAGGCGCAACTACATAAACCTAAGTTTGGATTATCGGCGCTTGAAGGCGACCATAAATTGATGACAGCCGTCACCGTGAAGCGCTCGGTTCGGTAACGTCAGAACATAGGTTCGAGCGCGGAAACACCTCACGTATGCGAGTCAGCGTCCTACCGGATGGAAGGTGGCAGGCTAGTGTCCACGCAAGAAAGGAGTGCGTCATGTCGCAGTCAGAAGTCAACACCCTTACCTCGGGTCCGCAGCAGGTAAAAATTCCGTCGGACAACACATTTCATCCCGGCAAACCGGGTACCGAGGAGCTCGTTCCGTCGCGCTACGCGCTGCGGATTGGCGAAATTGACGTTATGGTAGTCAGCGATGGAGTGCTACCGCTCCCCACCCAGATGTTGGGGCACAACGCCGATCCTGCTGTGCGGGCGACATGGATGGAGAACATGTTTCTTCCGCCAGATGCATTTGACTGGCCGCTGAATGCGGTGGTGGTGCGTAGCGGCGCGCAGACTATTCTCGTCGATGCAGGACTTGGGCTGGACCCGGACTTGCACTTACCGAGGGCTGGGCAATTGGTAAAGCGGCTGGAAGCTGCGGATATCGATCTTGGATCCGTAACCGACGTGGTGCTTACCCACTTGCACATGGACCACATCGGCGGGCTTCTCGTCGAAGGAGTTAAGGAGCGGCTACGCCCCGACCTGAAGATCCACGTGGCGGCCTCTGAGGTCAAATTCTGGGAAGCGCCAGATTTCTCCCAAACGAATATGCCGCAGGGTTTTCCGGACGCGCTTAGGGCGACCTCAAAGCGGTTTCTGAACGAATACCACAATCAGCTTCGGATGTTTGATGAGGAGTACGAGGTAGCACCAGGGGTAGTTGCCCGTCGCACTGGCGGACACACACCAGGACACTGCGTCATCCGCTTGGCGTCCGGTGGTGAAGCGTTAACATTCGCCGGAGACGCTGTGTTTCCGGTCGGATTCGATCAACCAGAGTGGCATAACGGTTTCGAGCACGACCCTGAAGAGGCAGCCCGCGTCCGCGTTGATCTTTTGCGGGAACTAGCGGCGACGGGCGAGCTGCTGGTGGCAACCCATCTGCCGTTCCCCTCTATCGGCCGAGTGGCGGTCTCCGGCAAAGCTTTTCGTTGGGTACCGGTCTTCTGGGACTATTAACCTCTAGCGGTCGACGCCAAAATACGGGCCGCCTGCATTAAAACGGCTGACGGTACTCCACGATGCACGCACCGTCCTGCCCATGCATCCGACTGATCCAGCGAGGTTCGGGGAAGCCCGGACCTCGCATCATTTTGGTCGCTGTTCGTCACCACGTGTCGGGGAATTTAAGCAAACGGATGTATAGCTTGGACGTGCACGCCGTCCGCTTATGATCGTGATGACCCCGACGGGAGCGGCGGAACCTGTCCATCGCACTCGGGCCGTCGGTCCCTAACATCACCTAGCGAAGGGCAGCACCATGACCACCACTTCTTACCGCGAGTACGCCATGGATCTGCGAGAGCGGATGCAGAAACTTCGTAGTTCGGACAACGTAAGGGGTACCATGGAGGTTGTTATATTCCGCAATGCCTTTTGCTACAGAAGCTTTGAGGTGGTTGGGAAGGCCTATCGTCGCGACTATCACAGCGGTTCCATCAACACCGAAAGTAAACTGGTGCGGGAGGATGGCCAGGATACCTGCCGGGAAATCGACAGCTTCTTTCTCCTGCCTGAGGTGTACGCCTATTCGGACCGAGCACTTCAGGCGGATAGAAACCCTCTGAAGCACTCACATTGGGATGGCACCCTAGCGCTTATTGAAGTCAAGTACAGCACCGCTGTCACGACCTGGCATCAAAGGATGCTTTTCATCGGCTTCTGCGATCCGATCCATGCAGACTTCGCCATGGCCCTTGACAAGGATATATTCAAAGACGGCAGCTCAGGTGGGACGCGGCTTTTTGAGTGGCGACCTGTAGGCATCCCGCAGATAAACAGATCCGCGGATGCTCAACCAGCTCAACCGAAATGCCCCGCTTCTGGATTCTCTGCACAATCCCTTCCGCCGGGGTGCCGGGAATGCTTGAGCTCGTCCGGTGGATCGCGTTCTCAGACCAAGTGCGCGGGTAGGTTCGCAGTCGACGTTGGCGCTGGCGTGATGGATCTCCCGCTCTCGTCGTAGTCGAATAGGTTCCTCAATGGACAAGGAGTGTCAAGCAGCAACAATTGACACCCCTTTGCCTACTTTGCCGTCACGCTTCCCTCACGCCTGAACGGGCCGACTCCTCTATTTCATAAAATTCAGCTTGCTTCCGCCGGTCGGAGGAATTCCACGCCGCAATATGATGCGGCTGCGCTGGCTAGGTCTGCGCTAACGATTTTCAATTCCTGAGAAAAATCGCCGGGTGTCGGTGATGCGAATGACACGACGGTTTGCTGGGTTTGCAATGCCTTTTCGCATTCTTCCGTCGCGGGATCGTTCAATCGGTTGGACGGTGGGTCTTGTTGGACGGGCTTCCGCCTTTCTCCCATTTGCGTAAACTCGGCGACATGCAGGCCCTGGTGGCCGCGTCAACCTAGAACCGAAACGGGCAACCGACGGCAGCATCGCGCTGCCGATCGTACCCGCATGCTTAGTCAGGAGTGAAGATGCCCAAGGTGTTGATCGTATTCCATTCACGCAATGGATCAACGGAAAGCCTCGCCAATGCGATAGCGGAAGGGGCGCGTTCAAATGGAGCAGAAGTCAGGCTGAGGCGCGCCCGGGAGTTGGTGTCGCGGGAGATCATGGAGTCCGTGCCGGGGTGGGGCGTGGCCGCTGATGCGATGAACGAGAAGTACGAAGCTCCTACGGAGCAGGATGCCGACTGGGCGGACGCGATCGTTTTCGGAACGCCTACCCGATTCGGATCCGTCTCTTCGGAACTGAAAGCTTACATCGACGGGCTAGGGGGCCTCTGGATGCAGGGCAAGCTTAACGGAAAGGCTGGTTCGGTGTTCGGGTCTACTTCCTCCAAGCATGGAGGAAACGAAGCGACGCTGCTGTCGCTGTATGGACCGATGGCCCATCTCGGCCTGATCATCGTCCCTCTCGGCTACTCTGATCCATCCATGTTTGCGGCCGGTACTCCCTACGGCGCGACGCACGTTTCGGCTCGGGACACGGTGGCTCCAGGCGAGGCTGACCTCGCGGTAGCCCGCTACCAAGGCCACCGTGTCGCCCACGTGGCCAGCGCCCTGCTCGAGGCCAGAGCTTCGGCGGAAGACGAACGGCTTTCGGCCTAAACCAGACAACTAAAAAGAGGTGGAGCAATGAATGAGATGATCATCAAAGGCGTTAACAGCCAGACCTTCGTGTCCGCGAATATCCGCCGTACCGAGCACTTCTTTTCCCAACTGCTCGGTCTGCCAGTCGTCAAGAGGACGGTCCACAATCTTGACAGCCGCTTGCCCGTGATCACGTTCGGCTTCGCTGAACATCCTGGCGAAAAAAAGCGGCACGAGACGATCAACTACATTGAATGGAACCCCATCTTCTACATGATGCCTGAAGCCGGTTTCGTCGATCCTCAGCAAGCTGCTGATGGCGTGTCCTCTCCCCGGGCCGGGGATCCGAGGGGTCGCTGGGGCGCTGGTACCAACCACCATCTAGCGCTGCATGTCCCCGACCGAAACGGACTTCTCAAGTGGAAGCGCCGCCTCACTGATCACGGGGTTCACGTAACTGGCCCCTACAACCGCCACTATTTCCACGCCATCTACCTCCGCGACCCGGACGGAGCGATCATCGAAATCGCTACCAGTGAGCCTGGCTTTGGCCACGACGAGGCCGTTTTGGGCTCGGGATTTCGCCCGCAACCGAAGGAGAACCTCATCGGGGGACGCGACGAACTCTCTGTGGCGTCAGAAACCTGGCCCGAGCCTGTGGAGACGATCACTCCGCACTTCGCGCTCCGTGGCTTCCATCACATCACCTCAGTTTCCAGCAACGCTGAGCGGACCGAGAAGTTCTTCGTTGAGACGGTCGGGCTGCACTTGATCAAGAAGACAGATTATCTCGACGAGAAGGGTGGCACCCACTTCTACTATGGCTGCGACGATGACCTCTCGCCGGGCTCAGTGCTGACTTTCTTTGGCCTACCGGGCTATAAGCCGGGGAGACTGGGTACCGGATTGGCTCACCACTTCTCGCTAAATGTCGAAAATGACGCTGCGCTTGCGGACCAGCACGAAAGACTGTCCCGTCTCGGCGTAAACGTCTCCCTAATTCAGGCAACTCCCTACGCGAAGCAATTTTACTTCCGTGATCCTGATGGCCACATTTGCGCGCTGTCGACCCCGAGCGAGTTCGCCATTGATGAGGAGCCGGGCCAGTTGGGCAGGAAGTTGTGCCTGCCCGAAGACCAGGAGGCCGATCGCACCGCTATCGAACGCCATATAGCGTTCCGCCCAGCTCCAGTGCCAGTCCAAGCCTAAGCCAAGCGATTTGGTTCACTAAGCAGGGGAGAGCCCAGATGAGCGAGATTCGTTTCCTTCCCCAGTCCTCGGTGATCTGGGGAAAGGATGTAGTTGCGCCCGCGTTGCGTCAGGTTAGGGACCAATTCACGCAGAAACCGATGCTATTCAGCATCCCGGAATTGGTAGACGTATTGGAGGAAACTGTCGCGCCTGGCCTTGGGGAGACATGTTCAAGGTATCTGGATTTCCCTCCGCATGTTCCCGATTTCGCCGTTGAGGCGGCGTTGGACGCTGCAAAATCTGCAGGAGCGGGTCTGATAGTCGCTTGCGGCGGAGGGTCCGTGCTTGACGCCGCCAAGGCGGTCTCGCATGCACACCACCTGGAAACGGGAAGCTTCCTCCCGATCGTCGCGCTTCCCACCACTCTTTCAGGATCGGAATTCTCTCACTACTTCGGCATAACTGAGACGAGTGGAGGGACTAGGTTCAAGCGCAGTTACGCTGTGCGGGACACGACGCCTCGACACGTCATCATCGACCCCGAACTGATGCGGAGAACACCCAGACCACTCCTGCTCTCGTCCGCCATCAAAGGGCTGGACCACGCACTTGAGGGAATGAGGAAAGTGGGAACGGAGCATCCGCATGCGATCCTGGCGGCTCAAGGGGTTCGCACGTTCCTGTCTGTCCTCGGAAATTGGCCGGAGCAGCTGGAAACGGAAGACGCGTTAGCTAAGGGACTGGTGACGCTCGACGATATTCTCGCGCTCCAGCTCAGCGCGTGGCACTGCTATTTCTACCCCGCCTCGGTTGTTTACGGCCTTAGCCATCGCATCGGCCACATACTTGGCGGGACTTTCGAGTTGCCCCATAGCATGACCTCCTGTGTCACCCTTGCCCCGGTCATGTCCGCTACCTCAGCGTTCTATGGAAGCAAACTGCGCCCATTCGCACCGGAAGCGCACGCAGCTGCCCCGGGAGAGTATTTGGCCCGCATTATAGCCCAGACGGTGAAACATTTAGGCCTGCCTTCCACCCTCAGCGACCTTAGGCTAGCGAGAGAGGCACTGCCCGAGGTCGCGTCTCTTCTGCAGGAAAACTACCCTGACGAGGTCCGTGACCTCGGTCCCGGGGCAGAGGAGAAGCTGCCACCGCTCCTGGAGGCGATGTGGTGAGCGCTGTCGAAAACAACGGTTCGAATGGCCTTCTTACTGCGGATCAATCCGTTAGTGAACTGCTGCTTTCGTTAAGGGAAGGCTGGGTCACCGCACGTTACGCCGCAGAAATGGCGCTCGAGCGCATTCGATCATGCAACGAGAAGATCAATGCCTTCTCGTCCCTATCCAACACCGCACTCGATGAGGCCGACGCCTCGGATGTGCGGCTCCGCTCCGGACGGCAGAGACCCTTGGAGGGACTTCCGATAGCCGTGAAGGACATGATCGACACGCGAGAAATGGAAACGGGGTACGGCTCGGCTGCCTATCTTGGTCACGTCCCTTCTCGTGATGCGGCTGTCGTTGAGCGCCTCCGGCGCGAGGGCGCAGTCGTGATTGGAAAGACAACAACACATGAATTCGCGTGGGGCGTGACGACGGAGAGCGCGGCGCTGGGCGACACGCTTAATCCTTTTGACGGGTCTCGTACACCTGGCGGCTCAAGCGGAGGCGCTGCCGCCGCTATCGCAGCCGGAGCGGTTCGGGTAGGACTTGGAACGGATACGGGAGGCTCTGTTCGGATTCCAGCCTCGCTCTGCGGCACCGTCGGCTACAAGCCCAGTTACGGAGTCATCCCTGTGGAAGGTATCTTTCCGCTTTCCCCATCACTTGACCACGTCGGCATCCTTGGCGTTACGGTTGAGGACGTGAGCATCATCGCGGAGGCATGCGGTATTGACCTGTCCGGGCTTCTCGCAGGTGCTAGCCCTACCTTCGCTTCGGCTCACGAGGAGGCGGCCGTGCCAGCGGAGTATGCAGTTGGATTGGCCTTCCAAGCAGCCTTGGACAGGGTGAGTAGCCGCTACGAACTGCTTCCCGCTCGCGGCGGAGCGGTCACTTCGGAAGCCTATGAAATTTTTGCGTCAACGGTACGCTTCGAGGCTTCAGCAGTACATCTGATGCGACACGGGGTCGATTTTCTGCGGCGTTACTGCTCGAAGGAGACGGCTGATAGAGTAGTGGCCGCAGAAGGCTTAACACTCTCCTCGTATGCCGCGGTACAGGAGCGCCGGAGGATATTTAATGCTCGCTTGTTCGGTCTCTTTCAGGACGCAGAATTCCTTTTACTTCCAACTACACCCTGCATCGCTCCCAAAAGAGGCACAGCTAACTTGTCCATCAATGCCTGGAGTGGCTCCGTCCGGGAGGCGCTTATGGCATACACCTGCGCTTTCAATCTCTCCGGGTGTCCGGCCGTCAGCATCCCAATGCAGCATCCCGAGCTAGCGATGCCCGCAGGTCTACAGATCGTGGGGCGTCCGTGCTCCGATGCCCGCCTTCTACGGGCGGCCGCCGCGTTGGAAAAGCTACTCCGCCCAAGAGCATCAGACTACTAGGAGGACGAACGATGAAAAATCACATCGAGAACAGGACCTGGCCCGCAGGCACACCCGAAGGCCATACCCCCTATAGCGCGTGGTTAAAGGTAGACGAACTGCATTGTCTTCAGCAAACAGTGGGAGATCATCCGGGCGAATATGGGTTCATCGTCACGGTCCACATCTCCGAACTGTGCTGGATGTTGATCATCCGAGAGATGGAAATGGCACAGCAGCAGCTTCGGCAGAACGATATCCGTAAAGCTGTCCGAACCCTACGACGGGTCGTAGGGCATCATGCTCCGCTCAACGCGACGTGGAAGTCGATTTCCTGGATGACGCCAGCCGACCTCCTGTCAATGCTTTCGAAGGTTGTTGAGAAACACGGTCAGGACACGGCTCTTCAAGGCTGGACTTACCGGCATATGGTTTACCTGATGGGCATCAAGCAAGCGGAGCATCTGAGACATTTTGAGCCGCAGCCTCATCGTATGAGGCAGCTTGAGAAGGTTCTGGCGGAACCCAGTCTCTACGATGACGTTATCGCCTACCTTGCACGGCGTGGCTTCTCTATTCCCTCCGACGTCCTCACCAGGAACCCTGCTTCGCCACCGACCTGTTCTCCCGAAGTGGAGGAGGCATGGAAAGCAGTATATGCTTCGTGTGACCAGGACCTGAAGGATCTCGGTGAGGTCCTCGCGGATGTCGCAGAGGAGTTCACCAACTGGAAATACCATCACCTGATGGCTACGCGTCGGACATTCGGCAAGCGAATGGCGTATTTCGGAAGCGAAGGCATCGCGTGGCTGACACCAACGCTGGAAGAACTGCCGTTCCCCGAACTTTGGAGCGCAAGAACTTCGATTGGTGATCCTCAGTCCGGAGAAATTCCATTGGCATGTCCTCATCATAGATAATTGCATCAAGCGGCTCCGGGACTGCCGGTCTTCCGTCCTTACGAAGTGATAGCCAAAGGCGAAGGAAGACGTTATCAATGGATCTTCATATGACGGATCCATTCGATGCTACGACTATATGACAGCCGCCTGTCTGGTAATTCATGGAAGGTCAGGCTTCTTTTAAGCTACCTGGGGACGCCGTTCCAAAGGGTGACGCTCGATCTCGAACGCGGCGACACCAGGGAGCCTTCATTCGTCCAAAAGAGCCGATTCTCACGAATTCCGGTGCTGGAACTCGATGACGGGACCACCATCGTCGAGTCTGCAGCAATCTTGCTCTACCTAGCGGAAGGTTCTCCGTTGCTTCCCGACGATCGTCTGCAACGGGCTGACGTGCATAGCTGGATGTTTTTCGAACAGGCTGATCTCCAGAAGCCCCTTGCTCTTTCTCGGATGTACCGCATCAGGGGGCAGGCCGAAGCAAAAGTCGATGACATGGCGCGAATGCTGACGGAAGGCACCAGGGCTCTGGAAAAACTCGACCGCTGTCTAGACGGTCACCACTGGCTCGTCGGAGAAAACTACTCCTTAGCCGATTTGGCGGTTTTTCCCTATGTGTCGCTGGCCCATGAAGGTGGATTTGATATGCGGCCATTCCCGAATATTGCCCGCTGGCTCGCCTCCGTGAGGAACCAACCAAGATGGATTGACCTGCTGCAGGATGTGCAGACGTAGAGCCGACCTCCGATGATGTCGGCGTTCGCGATACTGAACGATGCGTGCAATCGTTGCGCCTTTTCATCAAGGCTGGTTCTCGTACTCTCGTAGTGCCGTAAGAGCATAAGAAGGGGAATGAGAATGAACGCAAAGATCCAGCATACAGAAACCGATCAGGCCTCCGCTGCGTACTTCGTGGACCGCGTGATGAAAGACCGCACGGCTAAACGAGGTTTCCTCGACAGGGGGGTATCGGTGGATGTCGTTCGGGAGATACTATCCATCGCCCGGTACGCTCCCAGCTCCAGTAACACGCAGCCTTGGCGCTGCTATGTTCTCATGGGCCCATCAAGGGATAGAATAACGGAGAAAGCGGTAGAGATATTTCGTGCTGGACCGGAGAAACTAGCGCCGGAGTACCCGTTTTTCCCCCAGCCGCTGCACGAACCATACTTGAGCAGGTTCAACACGTTCCGTGGGCAGCTGGGTGACGCCGTGGGGGTACCCCGTAGCGATCGATATGGGCGCGCAAAGGACGTCGAGCGCCAGTTTCGCTTCTTTAACGCTCCCGTCGGCCTAATCTTCACCATGGACCGTCGGCTGGAGTGGGCAAGCTTTATCTGCTATGGCTGTTTCCTGCAGAACATCATGCTGGCCGCCAAGGCACGAGGTCTCGACACGTGCGCGCAGCAGATTTGGTCTCTCCAGCATTCTTTGCTGAAGCAAGAACTTAGGATCCCAGACACTGACATGGTGGTCGCGGGTATGTCGCTCGGATACGCGGACAATAGCCGGGCCGAGAACAATATGGCCATAGAGAAGCTCTCGCTGGAAGAAGTCGCTGACTTCGTTCAATAATGGCGCGGTCAATCGCACCGTCCTGCAGACTGCCTTAAGGATTGCGAACGTTCGCGAGACCTGTAAAATTGGCGGCTGGCAGGAGTCTTGATGCTCGACTTACGTGACGTCTACTATTTTGTTCAAATCGTGGATCGAGGTGGGTTCACGGCGGCCGGAAACTCTCTCCGGTTGCCGAAGTCCACACTCAGCCATCGTATGCGTGAACTCGAAATGAATCTTGGTGTTCGCCTTCTTAACCGGACTTCCCGACAGTTCGGCATGACAGAAGTTGGCACCGAGTTCTATCGGTACGCAACACAGGTCCTGCGTGAAGCCGAACTTGCGGAGCAGGTCGTGCGCCAGCGGGTGTCTGAACCCAGCGGGACAATTCGCATAACTACCGCGGTCGAGATCGCGCAGTTTGCCCTAAAGCACCTCCTTCCAACCTTCCTCAACAAGTATCCTAAGGTGCGGATTGTAGAGATCACGACCGATCGGTTGATAGATATTGTCGGTGAAGGTTTCGATCTCGCGCTACGAGGGCATGTGACGCCACTACAGGATTCCGGATTGGTACAGCGCGCGATCGCGAAAGTGCCATGGTGTCTCTTCGCCAGTCCCGGGTATTTGAAAGAGAAGGGTACCCCGATCGCGCCCGAGGATCTGGTCCGACATGAGACGATCTCGATGGTCGGCCGAACCAGTGGTGTTTGGAAATTGCAGAACGGTGAGGGCACCATGCTTGAGATCGCCGTTGATCCGAGATTTCTCAGCAACAACATGGTGGCGCTGAAGGAAGCGGCCTGTGCCGATCTCGGGATCGCGGCGCTACCGGGCTATATATGTAAGGACGAACTGGCCGACCGTAGGCTAGTTCAGCTCATGCCGGGCTGGATCACAGCGGACGCCCGAATGTCCGCCGTGATGCCGCACAGAGAAGGACTTCCGCCTGCCGTGCGCGCTCTGGTGGACTTCCTAGCGGCCGAGATACCGAAGATCACGGAGTTCTCGGAAGACGCCGTCCGATGGTAGCAAGCTAGCGTCCCTGCGCGCTGAGCCGTTGTTGCGAAGTCTCTTGACGGCATTCAGGCAATCCAGGTTGGCAATTAATTGTTGTCGAAGCAAGGCCGCGCAGGTGTCGATACTGACGCCCCGATCCAGTGGAAACGTTCGGGACGGCCGGACGGAGACGCCTCTCTCCACCTTTGCTGGCAAGTCTGACAGAGGTTGTGATCGGGAACCCTTAGCATCACGCTCAACATTTTCGCATGCCTGCAACTAGCACGGACCAAACCACCGTATAGCTGTCCCGGCAGCAGCAGATGCTTAAATTGCAACGCGTGACCAGACGAATTGTCCGTGATCACAGAAGCTTGCACGAGCAGCAGCATGCTCAAATCCTGCTCCGCACGAAAGATCACACTGATGACCGCGAGGTTGTCCAGGCGTCGGCTGGAAAGTTGATAGCGCCCTGAAAATGGAAGGATGCGAAAATGATGAAGGTAATTAAGGCGAGTCTCTTTGCCGCTCTCCTTAACGCAACAGCAGGTTCTGTCCTCGCTGCTGACGCAAAGCCCACTGTCGTGCTTGTGCACGGGGCCTTCGCTGACGCTTCGAGCTGGAATGGTGTCATCAGCGAGCTAGAGAAGGACGGCTTTCCCGTGGTAGCCGTGGCAAACCCTCTCCGTAGCGTCAAATTCGACGCCGACTATGTCCGGCGGGTCGTCGCCGGGATTGAAGGTCCGGTTGTTCTGGTCGGGCACTCGTATGGTGGCTCCGTCATCAATGACGCGGCGGTTCCCAAGAGCAATGTCAAAGCTTTGGTTTTCGTGGCGGCTTTCGCTCCGGAACGCGGTGAAACGGCGGCTGAGCTGTCGGGCAAGTTTCCCGGCAGTACCTTAGGCTCGTCGTTGGCCAAGCCCGTCGTTCTGGAAGGAGGCCAAAAAGACCTATACATTGAACAGTCTAGGTTCCACGAGCAGTTCGCCGCTGATGTATCCACTGCCCAGGCCGACCTGATGGCTGCAACCCAGCGCCCTATAACTGAGGCGGCCCTTTCTGAACCGTCGGTGAGCGCGGCGTGGAAATCAATTCCTTCCTGGTTCGTGTACGGCGACGCCGACAAGAATATTCCCCCAAAGGCGTTAGGTTGGATGGCGGAACGAGCAGGTTCCAAGGGCACCGTCGTGGTGAAAGGCGGCTCGCATGTCGTAATGGTCTCCAACCCCACCACGGTTACCCGTCTGATCGAGGACGCGGCTCGCCGAGATTGAGTTCGCCGGTGCGTGGGCTCATGAGCTTAGCGTCGCACCTGAATGGCAATGTAAGGAGCAGAAAATGTTCAACGACAGCACGATAAGCCGCCGAAGCTTGGTGCTTGCTGGCGTGGCTGGTGCCGCAGCCGCCTCTCTGCCACTCCTCTTATCGAGAGCCGCTGTAGCGGCCGAAGGTAACGACATGAAGACAGACACCCTCGGGGCCCCGAAACAGGTGAGAGCAGGTGTCCTGGAAGTGGGATACTATGAAATCGGTCCTTCAGACGGACCAACAGCCATCCTCCTGCATGGCTTCCCATACGACATCCAGAGCTATCGCGAGGTTGCGCCACTTTTGGCATCCAAAGGCATCCGCGTTATCGTCCCGCACCTGAGGGGGCATGGTAACACTAGGTTCCTTGACGCAGATATTCCGCGCGCGGGGCAACAAGCCGCTATCGGACGAGACCTCTTGGACTTGGTGGATGCCCTGAAGATCAAGAAGGCAGTATTCGCCGGGTACGACTGGGGCGGAAGGGCAGCGTGCGTTGCCGCGGCTCTATGGCCTGACCGATGCTCAGGCCTCGTTTCCGTCAACGGCTATTTGATCCAGGACATCGCGAAGTCGGCGCAGCCCGCTCCTGCCGGGGTGGAGCGCGGATTCTGGTATCAGTTCTACTTCCAAACTGAGCGGGGCAGGGCGGGGCTGGAGGCGCATAGAAAAGAAATTGCCGAGATCATGTGGCATGACAATTCCCCTACCTGGCGCTTCGACAAGCCAACCTTTGAGCGAAGTGCGGCGTCCTTCGAGAACCCGGACTACGTTGATGTGGTGATCCATTCCTACCGTCATCGTCTGGGTGGCGCTTCGGGCTACCCTGAGTATGCGGAACTGGAACGGCGACTTGCCCAACAACCTGTCATCACCGTGCCGACTGTTACCCTCGACGGTGATTCCGACGGGGTCGTGGCCGCTACCGACGGAACCGCCTCCGCGAACAAGTTCTCTGCTAAAAGAGTTCATCGGGTCGTGAAAGGCGTTGGGCATAACCTGCCCCAGGAAGCGCCACTTGCCTTCGCAGACGCTGTGCTGGAAGTCGCCTCACTAACCTGACGCTGTGTGGATCCCTGGTTTTAGCTGCGGCTTCGGAATGGAGGTGCGCGTTCCGCAGGGTCGACGCAACAGCGGGCCCAGGGTGACCCTGCTGTCGCGCGACCTTGCACCGATCAACGTTGTGGTTGCGCTCTAGGCGGAAGGAAGCCTTTTGCTGAAGAAAGGTCGGGCCACGGGAGAACCGTTTCTCCCGCGACTTTCCATCCGTTGTCCTTCTTCACGAGACGCAATTCATAGAGGGCAGGATCTGCATGCTGGCTCATTCTCCTGTAGAGAAGCGCAGTTGCTTGGTTACCTTGCTCCTCAATGTGGAGGATACGTTTTTCTGTCGACAGTGGTTCCTCTCCAGCGTCTCGGCGGGAACGGAATTCGGCGAACATCTCGGACTTCGAGAAGCGCGCCACCTCACCCTCAGCGGTCAGAACGAGAAAGCCGAGATCATCGGTGTAAAGATCGTCCATCTCGTCCATTCGATAGTGGCTGCCCGTGTCCGCGAGCCGATCAATGAATTCTACTATTTCCTGGTTCAATTTGCTCATCTTCTCATCCTTTCACGTGATAGACATGCCGCCGTCGACGTTCAGCTCAATTCCGTTGACGAAACTTCCCGCGTCAGAAGCAAGGAAGAAGGCGGCGTTTGCTAGTTCTTCGGGCGTCCCAAGGCGACCTGCAGGAATGGTGCGTGCTAGCTCTGCCTCAAGGGAGGGCCGGTCCGCGTCGGAGATACCCAACTTGCTGAGGATTGCTGTGTCTGTTGGCCCCGGGCTCAGGATATTGACACGGATCTTCCGGTCTCTCAGCTCCAATGCCCAGTTGCGGGCGAATGCAGCTATCGCGGCTTTCGTCCCGGCATACAGAGTGTGATTGGGCAGAATTTTGGAGGCGGCAAGCGAACTCGTAATCACAATACTGCCGCCGTCCCTCATAACTGGAAGGATTTCTTGAACCCCGAAAAATACTCCGCGGGTATTCACCGCGAAATGCTTGTCGTATTCATCCGGTGTTACTTTATCGGCCGTCGTAAGGTTGATAATCCCCGCGTTCGCGATGTAGATGTCAACCGCTCCGAAAAGCTCTCGAACTTTCGAAGCCACCGCCGCATGATGTTCCAGATCAGCCACGTCACCTTGGATGCCAAGCGCGTCATGTCCAATCTCCTGAACCGCATTTTCCAGGACATCTTGCCTTCGTGCGGTGATGACAACCTGGGCTCCTTCTCTGGCGAACATGGCGGCGGTAGCCTTGCCTATGCCGCTGTTCCCGCCCGTGATGACAGCAACCTTGTTTTTCAGCTTCTGCATTGCCTTCTTACTCCGTTGTAATGCACGGTATGTAAGCTGCATGCCCGACCCTCATTAGAACTCCAATTGGCACAGGATCTCTTCCTTCCAGGCTCAAATGACTAACTTACTCACCGAAACAGCCAACCTGATTGCCTTCGTCAGGACAGTGGAAACTGGGTCTTTCAGTGCCGCGGCAAGGCATATGGCGACGACACCCTCGGCTATTTCAAAGAGCGTCGCACGCATTGAAAGGGTCCTCGGCGCGCGTCTATTCTTGCGTTCGACGCGTGCTCTCGTGCTTACCTACGACGGGCAAATGCTTTTCGATCGCATCGCACCGCTGCTGAGGGAGCTGCAATCCGCAGGTGATGTTGTTGGGGGGCAAACGGGGCTTTCCGGTAGGCTCAAAATCAGTCTTCCAAGCGAGATTGCACGCGTCGTCATGGACGCCTTGCTGAAAGACTTCGCCGCGAGTCATCCCGACCTGAACATGGTCGTCGGTGTCACAGATAGGTTCGTGGACGTTATTCGCGAAGACTACGATGTCGTGTTTCGCGTCGGCCGTGTCCCCGAGAGCGAACTGATCGCAAGGAAGTTATCCGAGATGGAGATGGTGCTTGTCGCGGCTCCATCGCTTCTGAAGCGTTACGGCAATCCGATGAACATCGAAGACCTAGCTAGGTTGCCCTTTGCAAAATACTACGTCCCGGGCGGACCATTTGAAGTCCTGTTCTCGAACGGTAGCAGGATTGCGCCGGGCGGTCCGATTGAGTGTGATTCCGGATTTGGCCTACAGGCTGCCGCCTTGCATGGTATAGGCGTCGCACATCTCATGAAGTTCGTTGTGGCGGACGATATTGAAGCTGGGCGTCTGGTGCAGCTGCTTCCCGAGCTGGAGCTGCCCTCCCTTCCGCTCAACGCGTTGCACGGGTTTCGTCGTTCTGTACCGCTAAGGGTGCGGGCAATGTGCGAGTTCATTGCCAACGAAATTAATAATATCTCGCGTCAATGATGCGTACCTGACGGGTGATCTCGGAGGCGGTCCTCTCCTCCATGGGAAGCTGAAAACCACCAATCCAGCCATTGACGTGGCACAGGTATACCTAGGTTTCCCTCGACAGCACCGGGCCAATGGATTGTTCTTCATCTTGTCTTGTCGGCGAAAGGAGAGAACATGTCAGTCCGGGCAAAATATAAGACCAGCGCGACAGCGACCGGAGGAGGGCGCGACGGTAAAACCGCGCTCGCCGACGGTACGCTCGAACTGCAGCTTGTCGTTCCGAGAGAGCTTGGCGGATCGGGCGGAGACGGCGCGAACCCAGAAAAGCTCTTCGCGCTCGGTTACTCCGCCTGCTTCCTTGGCGCATTGCGGGTTGGCGCATCGGAGCTGAAGTCAAAGGTTCCCGAGGGCTCGACGGTGTCCTCCACCATTGGAATTGGAACACGCTCTGAAGGAGGTTTCGGCATTACGGCAGCGCTTGACGTTTATCTACCCGGTTTGAGCGAACCAGACGCCAAGCATCTTGTCGAGGTCACGCATGGAATCTGCCCTTATTCGAACGCTATCAAAGCAAGTGTTGATGTCGACTTCACCATCCGGACCTGATCGTGTCCAGCAACGCTCCATTTTGGAGTCGCGGCCGTCCTCGGGACGGCCGTTTGGTCTAGGGGTGTCGCCGTAAAGAATTTGCATGGATAGGGAATTGGGCAAGTTCGCCAAATCAACCTAAACGAGGGTTTACCTTGAGACATCGCCAGGAATTCTGTTCATCGAGTCAACGAGAGCGGAGGCGGCGATGTCTGCGATAGAACCTGACAGGCACGGTTCAGCCATTTCTTTCCGAGGGGCAGTGGCGGCCATTGTTTGCAGTGGCATCGAGTTCTACGATGTAACGCTATTTGGGATTTACGCATTCGCGATCGGTCATACGTTTTTCCCGAACTCTAATCCCCAGCTAGAAGTGTTTGCCGCTGTTGCGGTTTTCGGTGCCGGGTTCATTACCAGACCCTTCGGAAGCCTGATAATTGGTACCTATGCCGACAGAAGGGGAAGGCGCTCGGCTCTCGTTCTGACTGCAACCTTGATGGCCGCCACCACCCTCATCATAGCTTTGATGCCGAGCTACGGACAGGTCGGCATTTTCGCTTCGGTCGCAGTGGTGATCGCCCGTCTAATACAGGGCTTTGCCTTTGGCGGGGAGGTCGGTCCTTCGACCGCGCTCGTCTACGAGCTCGCTCCCTTGAACCGGCGGGGCCTCTACGCCAGCTGGCAGCCAGCCATCCAAGGATTGGCGACGATGTTCGCGGGGGCATTCGGCCTAGCACTCAGCGTCTCGATGTCCCCGGTATCTCTTGTCGATTGGGGCTGGCGGCTTCCCTTTCTGATAGGTTCCGTTGTGTTGCTGATCGCTCTGGTCCTCCGTCGGAGGATTCCCGAAACACTGTTTACTGCTGACCGCCACGATGAACGGAGGGTTACCCAGGAGATGATTGGTTTGGTGGTCGGGTATCCGAAGGTTCTGATAGCTATCTTAACCCAGATCGCTTTCGGTACGATTGCCGTCTACGTATGCGCCTACATGAACACATACATTCTCACCACACTCAAAATGCCCGCGCAGATGTCCTTTCTGGCAACAGCCCTAGTCGGCCTCTTCATCTGCATCGGCTCGGTTGCGGGTGGAGTCCTCGCTGACGCCCATGGTTCGCGTTCGATCATCTACATATCTCGCGCCATTCTGTTGATAACCGTCTATCCACTTTTTTGGGCCGCGGAGGGATCTCTTTATGGTGTGATCCTCCTAAGCACCGCCCTCCCGTTTCTGTCGATGTTAAGTGGAGGAGCTAGCTTCGGTGCGATGATGGCTGCGTTACCCGTTGCGGCGAGAAGCACCGGGCTGTCCCTAAGCTATGCGGTGGTTGTCTGCGTATTCGGAGCGTCGCTGCAGTTCGTTCTGACACTGCTGATTTCGAAGACCGGAGATGCTTTCGTTCCTGCATACATCATGATGGTTACAACAGCCGTGGGAATGCTGGGGGTACCTTGGCTGGAGGCCAACAACACATCGCGCAATGGAGCGATATCTCCGGCGTGAACCGAGATTTTCGCTACCGCTGGAACCTTGCGATCCGCACTCTCAGCTGTTTGCGCCAGGATCTGGTCCAGAGGCTAGCTTTTCGTGTGACGCCACTCTCTTAGCGCTCGGACGGCTTCCTGAATAATACCGCGGTTCTCCGTGGAGTGATGAGTCGGAAAAACCACCCGCCGAGCCTCTCCTGGTTCGAGCTTGAGCATTCCTCCGCCAAGTGGATGGCCTTCCAGTTCGCAGCTCAGCTTTACGAAATCTGATCCCCAACTTGGCAACCTTAACGTCGCGGAAGCCGGATTGATGATGTTCACCGCGAGAATGCTGTTCGTACATACTGCCCCGGCCTCGTTGCGCGCGAGGCGGACCTCTGCACCCGACATATACTGTAGGAAATAATCCGGCCGAATGACACCTGGGACAGAATACCAAGCTGCCCGAGTCCGGCACTTATACCGAGCTCGAGCGATAAGACCGCGGTCACTGTCCAGATATTTCACAACGGAGTCCGGCACGGGTCCCGCTGAGAGACAAAGCAGGAGAAATTGCTCGTCGTTAATCATCCATTCCTTGATGGTGCTATCTTTTACTGCATCTGTCTGGAGATATTCGCCTCTCCGTACGGTCGGAAGCAGATACTCGCTGGGAATGCCAAACGAACGCGCGGAGGTTGGAGACAGGTGAAAAAAGTCGTTGTCCCCCGTGATGTAACCAATGCTGATTTTCGCGAAGTCACCGAAACGCTCCGT
Organism: Agrobacterium sp. B1(2019); assembly: GCF_008274755.1. NCBI lineage: Bacteria > Pseudomonadati > Pseudomonadota > Alphaproteobacteria > Hyphomicrobiales > Rhizobiaceae > Agrobacterium > Agrobacterium sp. B1(2019). The sequence goes on from NZ_VTPB01000001.1 coordinate 714,062, forward strand.
GCCTGAACGCAGGCTGTATTCCTGGTAGAGAGCCCGGCAGTCGCGCGAAATTAGAAACGGCCGCAAGCGACCCTGCCAATTGATTTCAAGGTCACGCCAACTTACCCGCTCGCCGGAAGGTGGCGGACGATCACATGGCTCAAAGCTGCTGACTTTGGTGAACTCGATGTGGGTTGTCCTCTCGCCAAAGCCGTCGCAGTGGAGTAGCCAGCAATCCTCCGACAATTTAGGGAAAAGCTTTCTTTGTACGGCGACAACGTTAACGGTCCTGAAGTGCTCGACGAGATACTGCAAAATTGGCTTAGCGTAGGGGGCGTGACCTATTTCGGCGGGAACAACGAAAGCCATTCGCCCTCCGACCTCAAGGAGACTGGCTGTTGCAACCAGGAAAGCAGCCCAGGTCGAACTTAGACTGCCAAGCTTTACGCCTTGCGCTGCGCAAATGTTCTCGGCGGCAATTTTGGTTTTTCCCTTGAACTTTTGGAACCGAATGAAGGGCGGGTTCCCGGCTGCGCAAGGAAACCGTTCCTTCGTGACCAGAGCCCACTGGAAGAAATCGGTGTTGTCGATTGTGGCGGTTGGTGCTCGCTCCCTAGCAAGCAATGCCGCGAACGGGTCGTGTTCAATGCCCCTCGAATTCGGATGATGTCGGACAATTGCACCGTCACCGCAAGACGGGTCGAGCAGACGGTCGCCAGGGTCGTAGACAACCCAGCGGACGAGGGATTGGGCTACATGCTCCGGGGTAAAGAATTGACCTAGAGGTTCGGCTTGAACGCCGTCCAGAGAGATAAATTTCATGGGGAATCAGGACAGCCCTACGAGCTTGTCGTAGCTGAAGTTGCCGATAATCAATTGTGGGCTGAATTGTTGGAGCGCGACAAGAGCCAATGAACGATTGGAGGAAAATTTTCCTTTTGCGCCCATGAACTGCTTATAGGGGATTTCGTTCCGCCCGCATCTATCTCAACATGTCGTGCGCAAATCTACAAACTGGCAAGCGGGGCAGGCATGTTTGCAAATGTTCCCAGATTAAGTCCATCATTCGAAATTGTGAGCGGAAATACTAGGGTCCGATAATGAAGATTATTGGACATTAGGTGGTGTAGATAGGGCTATATTTAAGTTTTGAACTTAGTCACATTTAGCTTCCATTGCCGATGTGCTCGTCCAGGATTAGACCGTGCTATGGGATAGACCGGATTCGCGTGACAGTCGCAAGCCCGCAGTGCGGGCGAGAGACATCTATATCCCCAGAGCTCTACAGTGATACTCTGAAGGTGAAATACGGAACTTCCATTGAGACGGGCGACGATGTCGCGGTTGTTCGCAGCTACAGAGCCTCTTGCGAAGGTTTTAAGCCACTTCGGCATCGACGCGCGGCGGACGGCGGATATAGGACCTCCTGGATTCAATAGATTCCCAAATTTCTAAACCTCGTTAACTGCATGATCTCATGGTGGAAACGCCGTGGCCGAACCCGGAAGTCCACCAATTTTTCACGGCGTGCGGCATCGAAAATAGTTCGAAATTCGAATTATTTAGATACGAAGAATGCTTCAATCCTCAACACCGTCATTCGTTCGACGATTGCGTCAAGGCTTGGCGTCTTTGTGCCGCCCTGCGACACGCAGCGCCGACGAGATTTCTTGTTATCTTTAAGGTAACGCATCTGGTTAACGATTATATGGTAGAGGCCCCGAAGACATCCCCAAGAGCCTTGAAGTCTGTTGAAATGGCAGGATTCGTTCCGGACCGTCATTTTGATGACTGGACCCCGAAGAACACGCCCGGTTCATACCTTGCTTGGCGCGAGCGCGATGGCTTCCACACGCGAATGGAAAAACTTGGCGATGGCGGCGTGGTATTTTGCAGCTACTATGCCGAGTTGCGGCAGGAGTGCGAGATCTGGCTTCTTGGTTCAGTCCAGTCGCCTGGCCAATATCCGCTAGTCCTCAGGTCGAGCCGCGGCGATGGGCTTGCTCCTTTCACGCTCGATTGGAACTCGGAGAGTGGGACCAACCCTGGATATCTGAACAAAGAGTTCGTGGCGGCCCGTGGTTCCGCAACAGGATTTCGAACATACGTTCACTATACCCTTCATGATTGTTGCGGGGTAACGCAGCATTGTGGCCCTTCGCCTTTTTCAAGCTTGTCGTGGATCAGGTCCAGTTTTTGCCGCGGATTGCTCAACCGACGACGGTCCGTTTTGGTGCGGCACATGCAACGCCCCGGTGATTAGGATTTCAGCTCATAGAGTCCGTGGCGATGATCTCAGACTTCGACGACACGTCCCGGCATTTTTCTGACTTGCAAAACATCAACAGCACGGGTGAGGGTGTCCAAACTCGGTTCGGGGTGCAGTTGAAATAATTATGCGGGAGGCGGATGCGGTAGAAGATCGCGTTGAGCCAGAATTCCGAGTCGTGGATGGCAATGTGACGTTTCGCAGCGATATCCCGATGGCCCTCGCAGGGAGGAGAGAACATGTGCGCCCGGACGAGACGCTCGGTCCAAGGCTCGGACGGATTATGAGAGAAGGGCATCTCGACAGCTATCTTAGGTCTGCGGTGGGATTGGCAAAGATCTGGAACGCCATCGATAGCGCGGAAAACAGAAATGAGCTCAGGCAACTGGTGCATCTAGCGGACAAAGATAACACGATCTCATGGTCGAATTTCTCGTTCTCGCCGCCTCGATATCTGAGCTACTCCGTGAAGTAAAGAAAGCGAACCGTCATTCTATGGCAGTTCTCGTCCCCGTGCAGGAACTGCACGAGTTGAAAGATGAATGGATTAAGGTCGAGTGTGCCGTCGCGCGGACAACCGACAAAAAACGAGATATCAGAGTCTCCCCGATATTGTTTGTAAGACCGCAAGTAGCTGGAAGATTGGCTCAAGATACGTAATACATCGCATTTGGGAACTGGCGACTTGGTAGGGAAAACACTTGGAAGTCGCAATCTGGTTAGGGAATCGTCTATCAGAAGGTGACTCTAAACGTCGAACGCCTGGCGCAGATTGCTCCTATCGCCGTTCCTGGCGAAGCGGGAAATGTGTGAGACGCCGACGCGGGACAGTGCTTATCCTAACCCGTCATTCGTTCGACGATTGCCGCAAGGCCTTGCGTCGTCGTGCCCTCTGACGACCAGCCTTTTGCAAACGAGATGTCGTTCGAGTCCGGCAGTTGATCTTTGGTCAATGTACGTAGCTTAATACGCGCGGGAATGGCGGCAGCTTCCCCGACAAACAGTGCCTCTTGTCGCGGCAGCGACGAAAGAACTTTTGTCATGCCAGCAAGGCTGTCGGGTAGGATGCGTGAAACGTGTTCCTGGTCGCTGCTATTAGCCAAGCGTAGGACAATCCATGAATTGCATTGAGAAATCACCGTGTCCTCGATATCGGACGGTCTTTGAGAGACGAGCATCAGGCCGAGACCGTACTTGCGGCCCTCACGGGCCAAGCGACGGACTGCTGACTGGGCAACCTCGTACTGGGCGTCGCCCCTGTTTGGCACATATCGATGCGCCTCTTCGCAAACGAAGAGCATGGGATCCTTCTCTCTATCCTCACGCGTCTGATGCAGCTTGTATTGGAAAAGGAGGCGTGCAATCGCACCGGCAAGGGGACCAGCCACTTCATTCGGAAGGCCAGAGATGTCGACGATCTTCAGGCAAGCGTCGGCGGCACCATCGATATTCAAAAATTGACCGAGAATATTGGCCAAGGTAGGAGAGTCGCCACTATGCTCTTCCATCAAAAACCGGACGCGTGGGTCAGTCGTAAGCACGCGAAACTTATTCAGGATCGAAACATAATCCTTTTGGAAGTCGGACGGTGTCACGTCGACCCATGCACCATTGTTCCACCGCTTCGCTTGTCTGCCCTTTATGTGAGCCAGAAATTCTGCCAGCCGGAATGGCCTCGGCTTATCGCGGTCGAATGCCAGCAGTTGTTCTTCCGTGATGCCTGGCATTGGCATCGGCTGCTCGGGATGCTGGCCCGCTGGTAGGTCGCCTGGGATGTCACCGATAGCACTTCGCGCGAGTCCTGCCGCGACCATACGGGCGTGGGCAAGCGCCTTGTAAACGGTATTGGCCTGAGACGTCGCTTCGAACTCCGTTTTTCCGATCACCAGGGATCGGAACTCATCGCTCGACATCAGCCAGTAGGGTAGCTTCAGTGTCGCTATGCCCGCCGGGTTCTGGCCCAATGCGTTATAGGCTCTGAATACCTGAGACTTGCCATTGAATGCTGCAGCATATTCGCCATGAGGGTCAATGAGAACTATGCACGGACGGGTCGGATGATCAGGTTGACCTTGATGCTCCAGAACGGAATGAAGTACAGCTGCGACCGCGCTGGACTTCCCCGAGCCGGTCGATCCGAGTATTGCGCAGTGATGACCAAAAAGTTTATCTACATTTGCCCGGCACGACACCCTCGTTGTGCCGACGTAACTTCCTATTGGAACAAGCCGGTCGACACCGTCCTCTGACGACTTTTCCGCACTCGCGAAAAGTCTATCGGTCTCTTCCTTGGTGATCAGGTGGACCGCCTGGAGAGGGAGAGGGTAGGTCGACACGCCTCGCTTAAAGGACAGCTTGTCCTCGGCGGCATTGAACCATGCTTCTCCTAAAAGGTCTGCCTCGATCACCCTGCGGTCCTGATCGACGGCTTTCCTTTGTGGAACCGAAAGGGCTGCGGCCTCTTCATCCGACTGGAGGCGCAGCAACCGCACGGTTGCGAAGAGTATCCGCCGTCCCGCGTGCATCTTCACGATGCTGCCGATCTGGCCAACGTCATAGACGCGACCACTGTGGCTTCTGGTTAGTTCTGTTATGTCGCGCTTCAGCGCGATCTTCACGGCGCTTCCGGCTACCTCAAAAACGATTCCGATTTCCAGATCAGGGTCTAGGGCAAACGCGCTCATGCCATCGCCTCCAGGATGTCCTTCGGTAATCCGCTTGAAAGAAGCTTGGAGACCCCCTCGAAAGTCCACCAGCTTCTCGTTCCGTCTGGGGCAGGGAAGAATGGCCCTTTCTGACCCTGGTAGAGGCCCTTAGGACTGGCGATGAAAAGCCGTTGTGCCCACGATTCCGATTGCCATTTGCGCAACGTCGGAGGAAGTTCGTCCTTCGGTTCATCGCTGAAAGCGACGACGGTAAGCTGGTTTTTGGCAGAAGCCATCGCGATCTCGAACTCGGCGTTTATGTGGTCGTCGCCGAACGAATAGCCACAGGCAAGAACCACATGATCATTGCCTTGAGACAGGCGCTGCCGAAACCTCTGAAAGATCTCCGCAAATGGGTCGCGTTGGGTGTTCACGTACTTTGTTGCCTGCGGATAGATCATCACCGACCCGCCTTCGCCAGGATATGTGTCGCCGTTGCGAACGCGCAGCATGTTCGGACTACCTGAACTCGGCTGATACCAGTCGATTGATCCATGTAGCTTCGAGACGATGGCTCTGGTCCCGGCGGTCGCGCTATAATTTCGGATATTCCAAAAGCCGACCCCACCTCCCACGAAGCCGTCTTGAAACTCGACTCCGGTCAGGGCAAGGGCGTCTTCGATCAGTGTGTCGTAGTTCGTTGTAAAGAACTCGACCGGGGTTCGAACAAAATCCAACCCGGCGCGGTTCGATCCGAAGACCGCCGAAATGAATTGCTTGTGGCCGACGATGTCGACGATCGACTTGCCGTTGGTGCCGACCACTTCCGGATCGGTTATGGCACCGTCCGCGTCCTTACGGGCGGCCTTGAAGCCCCACCGGACAGCGGCGGCGATTTCACCGATCAGACCGCGGTGGACCTCTATCAATTTATCCTTCGAAACATGCTCGCCACTGATCATGATGCCACCGGTCCGCGACCTAGCCGCAATCGAGATCAGATCGCCCAGGTGAGTTAGATGGTGCTCAATGTGGGAATTCGCACCGCAATCGTCCTGAATAAACGCGAGGATCCGCAAGGCGGCAGGATCCTCGTGAAACAGCTCGCTTCGGGCAACTGCGAGCACCCGTGCCGTCAGAGCGTACATGAGGGGAATATTAGCCGGGAAGCTGACGCCTGCACCCAGAAGCCATGTCTGCTTAGGACTGCTTAGATGCTTTTCGAATTGTTCAGCCACGTCGACGTCGATCGTCATTGCAGCATTCCCCCAGTTTTGCTCCCCGTTCGCGGCGCAACCATCGGTATTGCTGAGGGATTCGTCAAGAATGGATGTGTGGTCAAGGCAATCAAGCGTGCTGAGGCGTTGCGCCTCCGGTCGTCTCAGCGGCTATGGATTGCCACGTCCTCTGCGCCGGGTGTCGCGCGAGGGGATGATAAACATCCAATAGGCGAAACCGTGCGCCAAGGGCTAGGATTGAACGCGACCGGCGGCTGTTGCGGCACACAACAGTCTCCAGCGATCTACGCTTGACGGCGGTGAGCGGTGACGCGAACATTTTTGTATCGTGTCAGGAATAATTACGAAATGATGCTCGTGACGGGAGGGCGACGTTTCCTTCAGAACCATCATCGCTTGTCGGAATCGGCGGCCGCAGCGGCGCGAGCAATTCCGCAAGCCTAGGACCCGACAATCGGCGCTCGGTTTTTTGCGCTTGGGCTATCGCGAAGACGACGGCCTGATGAGATCGCAGGGGGTAAGTTGTGCGTTCATGCTCGGTCTTGAGGAGGAAATCGACCTCGTTATGAAGCCCAAGTATTCTTTCGATCAGCTGAGGTGCCAAGGGGTCGAGATGGCGGCCTGGAAGCACATATAGCCACCGGCTCATCCCGTAAGCGCCGATCATCTTGATCGCCAATTGTTTAGACCGCTTGCTGCCTATCGGCATCCTCCCACTCTTCGGAGCGACCTAACGGGCTTTTGTCGAGTGGGCGAAGAAGCTCATCCAGTTTCGGACCGGTCAGTTTCCCCTCCGTTTTCAAAGCATGGGCGAGCTGCAGAAGGATGGGTTTGTGAGCGTTCAGGGCGTCTTTGGCTTTGCGATATTCAGCCCTCAGAATAGTGCCGATCTCCCTGCGTAGATCCGGTCGTCGTTCCAGAAAGCTCGGATCAGACGAGTCCACGAGGTGGATGGGCATGAAGCTTATTACCGTGCCCATGCCGAAAGTCGCTACCATCCGGGCAGCTATCTCCGTTGCCGAGGCGAGATCGCTTTCAATCGAGCCACCGGCAGAAGTTGAGCGGTCTCCGCAGATGATCTCCTCCGCAGCAAGGCCCGCCAAGCCGACTGCTATTTCCGCCCGAAAGGCGGTCGCGGTCTTCAGCATCGTAGTGGGCTGATGGACCTTCGTGTTTCCATGCGAATAGCGGTTGTCATTCGCGATGTAGTCGAATGCGTAAACTTCAACCGAAACTATCTCGCCAACGTTCAACAGTTTCGCGATAATCGCATGGCCCGCTTCGTGGACACAAACCCGCCAAATCTCTTGCTCGGTAAGGCGAGGGCGCTTCGGCAACGCCCGCTCCAAGTCGGTGGGTTCAACCTGACGATTGTCTATGCGTGCGAATTGGCGCACTTGCCGAGCTAGGTACTCAAGATCGGCACCCGTGTATCCAGGTAGTTTTTCCGCTACGTCTAGAACCGACAAATCGCCGGATAGCTCGGGCAAATAGAATTCAAGGATGGCGATCCTGTCGTCGATGGATGGCGCACGGATTTCGACATGCCGTTCCAGTCGACCCGCGCGAGTGAGGGCGGGGTCCAGTCGATCCGGTAAGTTGGTTGCGGCCACGATAATCACACCCTCGCGGCTGATAGATCCATCAATCGCTTCGAGCAGGGCCGTCACGACCTCCGTGCAGTATTGAGAATTATCGCCTGAGAACCTGCGCCGGTCGCCGACCGCGTCGACTTCATCGATGAAAAGGATAGCGGGAGCCATCTCTCGGGCTTCGTTGAAGTCAGCATTCATGGCCTTCAGGAGATCTCCCAAATGTCCGCGGGACTGCCATTTGGCCAACGAGCAGGGGACAAAATGGGCGTTACATTCAACAGCGAGCGATGAGGCGAATGTTGTTTTGCCTACTCCTGGAGGACCGTAAAGGAGGATGCCCCTGTCTACGTCCGCCCAAGAGAGCTTGCCTTGACGCCAAGCAGAGAGGTCGTGTTTCAGCTGCGTGCCCCAACGACCGGTCTCTCCGAACGCCTGCATTGGGAGGACGTTTTTGTCAGACGCTACCTGAACTCGCTGACGCTGCAGGCGTTCGATAGAGAGCGAGGCACGTCGCCCGCTTCTGAAAATTCCGTCAAGCAAGGCGGGTTCTTGCTGGCGCAGAAATTCTTTCTGATCGGCTGAAAGTTTCCCGGCATTCATCAGACGAGCCAAGCCATCAAGATGGGCATCCTGCATCGGTTTCAGGTTCATGACCGCGTCCGCCATGGCCTCGATCACTGGGTGGAGATCCGAACCAATATTCGCAAAGATGATAATCTTGCTTGCTCTCAACATATCCTTAGGAACAGATTCCCATTTACCCTTCTTGTTTCTTTCGGGATGGGTGAACGCGGCAAACTGGGAAGGCCGGTTTTCTGTCGATCCGAGGCACAGGGCTGTAACGGTATCGAGATCGTCCAAAACCCAGTTTCGCGGCACTCTTACGATTAGGACGAAGGTGTGCGCGCTTAAGAAGGCTGGAACCCGCTTCAACAGTTGGATGAACGCGCAGCACTCCAGGAAGAGGCGGGGTCCTTTATCAAGAGCTTGGAAGGCAGCGTTCCGCCGAAAGGTCAGTGGCATCTTGGAGCGCACCTCATCGACTCTCTTCGCGGCTTGCATCATTGCGGCGATGGCTGCGTCGAGCAGCTCGCTGTCATATTTTTCGGTCACGACTGGAGCTCCTGTTGAACCAGGAGCGAGCCAAGGCTGTACCAGCGATTGGTCGTGCGGGCGATGCCGAGAGACTGATCAATATAGATCAGCTCCGATGTAACGCCGCCTTTGCCATCGTGGATTGATGGGTGAGAGTTCATCGTACCAAGCAGACAAGGAACTGCACGCCTCACGATGATCCAGTCGTCAATCGTAACCGCTGGATAGGGAAGGTGCCCTTTGGCCAAAGAAGTGAGATCTGCCGCTAGCCTGCTATACGTTGCGGCCATCTCCCGAAGACCGTCGGAGTAGAAAGTTGATGTGAAATCCATTTGCTGATTCTCCGGTTGGTTTCGAAAACAGAAAAAATTTCATACAGAAAGGCACGATTCGTTTCTGAAATGCAAATGTATTATTGCTTTATAGGTGTTTTGGTTTGGAAAATGCAAGCTATGTTGACATTTTTCCTGACGCGGATGTTTTTGGACGGATGGCATTGTCATTTGATCCCTCAACGCTCCGAGCTGCGCGCGTTCTTGCTGGCTTAACGCAGGAAGATTTGGCGCGTCTTTTGAAGATCTCGGTACCGTTTTTGCGCAAGGCGGAAACAACGCCTGAAAAGGTGACTATTGAGACGCTTGAGAAGATAAAGGTTGCGTTGGAAGAGCAAGGAATTGTCTTTATCCACGAAAACGCCGGGGAGGGCCCAGGCATTCGGCGTCGCAAGCCTAACGAGAATAAGCCGGACACGCGCTCAAAGGATGGCTGACAGCTGCTCGGCGGTCTAGCTTACAAGAGAGACTCATTCCCAATCTTCAAGGTGTCCGCTAAGACTGCCCAACGTTCGTTTGAGCAGGGGTATGGTTACATTGTTCATCGATATTCCGACGACAAGATATCTTAAAGAATTTCCTCGGCGGAGCTTATACGCTCGACTTTCCCGCATCGATTTCCTCAGTGATCGGCCATATCGTCGTGCATCCTTCGAGTTCGACGGCATTGATGCGCGCTCAGTTGACTTGGCGACCGACGTAAAAAAGGAACTTTTCGACGGCCGGGAGTTCTGGGCATTCGGTCTGGTGCGGATTGTAACGACGCCTCATCGTTTCTCCGAAGTGCTTGGATCACCCCCGGTCATTGGCGGATGGTATCACCTGGAACTTGAGCCGGGCGTCCTCCATAAAGGGTTGATGTCCTGGCATGCTCAGCTTGGGCCGACCGGCTACTATGATCAGTCACGAGGCTCGACGATATCCGGATCACCATTGGAGGATCCGCTAGACCCCTCCGACCGGCCAAGGCCTCGCAGCCTCGGTGCGGCGGCAAGCAGGCAAACGCTTCCCCAGAGCATCGCAGAGCTTTCCAAGGTTGCGACGGTATCATCTGACATTACGGTCCTCGAAGGGATTTTGGCGCAGATACAAGTGCCGGAAACCATTGTCGTTCGTGACGTGGGCCAAGCGTGCTTCACATCCTTCTTGACCAAGGATGGTGACGCCTACCTCCACTTTGACACCGGTCTCCCGATCTCCTTCAACGGACATACAGCACCGAAATCGATCAATGTACAACCGGCTAAACAGCAAACCGTTATTCTATCCCACTTCGATTGGGACCACTTGCATGCTCCCTATTCGATCCCAGCGTTGCTTGACGCGAAGTGGATTGTTCCTTCTCAGAAGCTGGGGCCGGGGGCCGCGCGGCTGGCCCTTATTATAGCGAGAAGGGGTGGTCTTCATGTTTGGCCAGCCAGGCACGCCTACAACTCCGCGGCAGTTTCGGTAGCTGAATGCTCCGGCACCGCAGGAAATGTGAATGACACCGGGCTGGCAGTTGTAGCAAAGCTGGCAAGTGGTAAGCGTGCACTACTCACCGGAGACGCTGCATATTCGACGCTGCCAGCTGGCGTCAACAAACCGGTCGAGTATCTCGTCGTAAGTCATCACGGCGCGAAATGTTCTGGTGGCTTAAAAGGACTTCCTACACCTTCAGGAAAGTTCGAGAAGTCGGTTGTCTCATTCGGCTCGCGCAACGTTTACCGCCATCCGGACCTAGCAACCAAAGCGTCACACGTATCTGCGGGCCTACGTCCTTGGATTTCTACGGCGGCTGATTACCCCCATTATGGCCGGGGTGATAGATATCTGAAATAAAGGCGAACCCGCGTAGGGCAACCTTCGCTCCATCGGAGCCCCCGGCATCATGGATAGCAAGTGCCAAGAGATACCGATGAGGGCTGATGCTATCTCCTCGTGTGTCAGGAGTAATGCGTATGGTGGAAATCGTACAAGAATTGAAAGCGCAACTGGGTGAGACGGGTGCCACGTTCGAGGCGCTGCGACCCGAGATCGTCGCCCTCGGCGACCAGAAGTCGGCATTCGAGAAGGTGATAGAGGTCTACGATCCTGGCTTTGAACTCGCTGCGCCTGCGAAGGCTCGCCGTGCTTCACGAGTGGCAGAAAGCCGGAGCGGCACTGAGCTTCTCAAGGGCAGACCTGTGGCAACTGCTAAGCATATACTGACAAACGTCAGCGTATGATGTAGGGTACTCCAATGGCAAAAGCAGTGATGAGTTGGGAAATCGACTGCTGAAGCTCAGGAAACCATCCTGGCCCGCATCCTCGGAAACAATGACCTGGCGCGATACTGCGGGCGCTCCATGCTGCTTTCGGATGCGGACGATCTTTTGGAGCAACTCAAAGAGTATGCACAGTGGGTCGAGAGCAAAAACCTTGGGGTTCTGGGCTTTTCTAACCATCAGGGGCAAAGTTAAGGAGCCGCACCAGCAAACGCCGACCGCGACCCTGGATCTGGGATGTCGAGCCCACCGGAAATCGACAGAAGCGTGCTTGCAATTGCATTGATGGCGCTCCGGCTCGCGATCACCGATGTTTCGCAGCCTTGTTTAAGATGATCCACCTCTGAAAGTTGCTGTAGCGTGTCCCGCGCGAGAGCGAGCGCCGCAAGCCAGGCTGAACGGTCCCACTGCCGTGCGATGGTACCGGCGGCTCGGCTATGGTCGTGATGAAGAACCGGCCCCGTGCGTACAAGTTCGTCCAAAGCGTTCAACAGCGCTTTTCGAACATTGTTGCCGCGCGGACGGAGTAACGTACTGTTGGGATCGATGCCGGTCTCAAAAGCGTGGATAAATTCGCATAACGTATGTCTATAAACGGTGGCATACGCAGGCCGTTCGAGGACACCTTTCGAGACGACGGGTCCGGCTGCTAATTCTCTAAGCTCTTCTATGATACGCATATGGCTACTCCCCGTTCTTCATGAATAGGGTCTTCTGCGGCGGCGAATGGTGCAAGCAGAAAAATGCGCGCTCAAATTTTTGGGCCGCCATCGCCATCGGCGAACCAAACGTGTCGCGTGTAGCGCCGGTCGGACTCAATAGATCCGGGAACGACCGCACCTCTCCTTCGCCTCTGCTATGTCTGCAGGCCTCGCGAAAGCCAGTAGTGAAAGGTCTCGGTGCCTGACGCGAACGGTCTCGCTGGCAAAAGGGCGTTGCCCCTCAGTGCAACCCCGAAATAAAAGAGCTGTTGGGCTGGAAACAATGGCACGGCTATCTTCATGTGTGCTTAGGAGCTCTCGGGCTAAATCGCAAAGTTGGCTGGCTTCTGGGCCTCCGAGATCAATAGTGCGATATTTTGCTTTCTGTTGGCCTGGTTCCATGAGCAGGTAAGGGACGCAAACATTTCGCTTGAACCGGGGAGTGCCAATGCGAACCCAATGCCTGATGCCGATTTTTGAAAGCGTGCCAATAACGAACGGAAATACTCGACTTCGCGACTCAAGGTGAAGGCCATCTCACCAAGTGCCGCGAAATGCACCGAACTACATAAGCGATCCATTCTCTGGAGATGGCGTAATTTGGCCTCCCGCCGAATATGGTGCACCCCCGATGCGAACATAGCGGTTTGCGGTGTGCCTTGCGCGACTTTCGACGTTGAACGGGCCCTGTTGGATCGTGGCCTTCAATGATTGGCTTCGCAATATTCTGAATCTAATATGTAATTTTATATAGCATGGCTTGAGGATCATGAGCGGGCGACTATTCCGTTCATCTTCATAAGCCTGTTGACAACAACGGAAATTCGCCTGACCGTATTTCACAGTTGAGTTTGGAATACCCGAAATGAGCATTTTTCAAATCGATATCCGCTTTTGCGCGACCGCCTACATTCAGGCGGAAAACATCGAATCCGCCAGAGGCAAACTGGGCGAGATTCTCGGCAAACAAATCGATGCCAACAACCGCGACTGGTTTTCGTTGGAAACTTTCGACAGTCCCTTCCTTCCCGAGGTCAGCCTCAGCACTGGTATGACCGCGTATGCCCACCCGGATAGTGTTCCGGTTGTGGTCAAACTGGACACCGTCAATTCGCTGTTCGCTAATCGGCCGGAACGAGCCGTAATTGCCCAACCCCGTAACAATTTCCCTCCAAAGGGCTTGCGGATCTGGGCCGATCCGGAAATTTGGGCGACGGTTTTTGTGAAAGCCGATAGCCCGGATGAAGCTATGGGGCTTGTGGCCACGGGCGACTGGGACTTGCATCTTGAGCAATATCCGAAAGGCTTCAGCGCCGCTGATCTCGATGATACAGATTTTTCGGTTGCGATTTCGCCTTACATGAAAATCGCTGGCCTGTTCGAAGGCGGAACCGAGCTTGAGTTGCATTGGTCACAACAGGAGACGAGGAACGCTGCTAAGCAGGATGCGAGACAGCCTGGCTACGCGCATCATCAAGATCGGATGACAGAGATATTGGCGGAACTGCTGAAGGATTCAACGGGAGCGGCCGAGGACATGACAGTTGAGGAGGTCAACTCGATCTTGTCGCAACTGACAAAGCGGTTGAAAAGCGAAGCATCCGCTCAGCGATTTTATCGCTGAGCGCCGCGCACTACGTTAAATTTTGACGTCCAACTCGTGATCTTAAGGTGCCAAAGTGTGCGTGGACAATAGATCAAGTGATCCTGCGCTCTCGCGATCTGGGGTTCTTTGATGCAATTGCTGCCGTTCCGAGCCCGGGCGTCTGTCGGAGATCGGCACGCTTGTTTATGACGCGGCGATATCGTTGGTGTCCACTAGCTCGAACAATACAGCGGCGATAAGGTCCAGTGCCTGATTTTGGGTTTCCGTCAGCTCTGGATCCATATTGTCATCGCAAACGGTGCGCATTCCGCTAAGAATAACGATGCCGGTCGATACCACATTCGCTCTTGCGCTTTGGTTCCAGGTGGATTTCTTCAGAAGAGCCAGCCAATCGCCATCGGTTTCGGGAAAAATATAGTGGCGTGCACAGCTTCGAAGAACGTTTCGAAGGTTGTCTAGAACCTGGCGACGAGCTCCTCGCTTACGAGCGCGATCGGCCTCAAATTGGCTTTCCACGCTTTCAATAAACGAATGGATCACCTGCCAGAATCCTCGTAGATGCTCAACATCCGACTTTATCGCTTCGAGTGGTGCAAGCCCCTTGGGCAACAATAAGATTTCAATATTTCGTGTCATGGGCTGAATTCAAGTTGTGATACAAATATGATCTATGAATTAAGCGTCGGCGCAATAGTATAGTTTCGGCAATAGGAGATTTTGAGATCGGTCGCTTTTGCGCGGAGCCATTGACCGTCCTGTATAACCAAATTGCTCCGCCAGATAGGCCAAGTTGGGATGGATTGAATCACTGACCTGGGTTGAACAGGGAATGGCTATTAAGCAGATAGCCAGTGATCTCGGCTTAAGGTCCATCCGTTTTTTTCGCCATGTTCAAAAAGACAGACCGGGACGAGCCCAACGCGGGCTATTTATTCCAACCCCGATCATTGAGCCTGGGGCCTGCGGTTGTTGACATCGCTGTTAATAGTTCGCGGAGACAACGATTTCGAATCCAGCCGCGATCTCATCGCGCGCCTTCGAGATGAAAAGCAAGTCGTCATCTCGTTCTGACCCGTCACTCTGACAGGGGAAACGGTTGAATTTTGGAAGGTTCCTTTTCCGAATTGCACGCTCCAGCTCGTCAATGTCATGCGCATCCAACCGGACTGTGGAACCCGCGAGTTCATCGAATTTTCCGCCTTTCTGGAAATATAGCGCTTCCAGCCAACCATACAGGTCAGGATGGCGGGGCCAATCATGGACAATAGGATTGACCTCCCATTCGATGTCAGTCTGCTTTTGCAATCGTGTTGATGTTTTAGTCGCGATGATGGTCAGCCCCACTCAAGCTCTCCTATGTTGCCTGCACACCAATGCTGTTGTTCATTTGCCGTCGGCGCAACCGATTCCGCAGCGTTTCAAAGGCTTTTCGGCCCTTGCAACTTCTCATCTGATTTGTCGATTATCGTGGACCCACGGAATGCGCGTGAGCGAAAACGCTATCCGTGCCCCACCGTCGGGAATGACTTCAGCATTTTCCAGCACAAGCTTCCACGCGTCGTACGCGGCCAGAACGGTGAGACGATGAAGGAAATGCAATAGGGTCTCGATCAAAACAGGCTGCGGCACCGGATTAGGGCTTGACGCGCAGGCGTCCCTAACAAGCGTCGTCTGTCCCCTAGGAGATTGACAATTTCGGTCGCGCCAATGCGCGTCAGAGGACTGGAGTGACAATTTTTCTGCCTTGCGGCCGACGGATTCGTGACCGACGCTGTTCGTAGCGTGGTACGGAATACTGAAATGTGGATCAATCTAAACGCTGAGGAGATCAGCCTAATTTTGACTTTTATGCCGGACAGCAGCGTTGCCAAGAAATTGCGCGCGCCAGTCGACCCAGACGACCAAGCGTTTTTGAATGCCGTTGAGACGAGTGACGACCTTGAGGTTGACCCCGATGCGGTGGTGTCCAGGAGTGAGGATGGCGCGTTCGTCATGAGTTGGATCTGGGTCTCGAATGTGGATGCGGGCGTTGATCCTGCGCCGGTTGACGAGGATTTAGACAAGTTCGTTTCGAACCCAGGCACATTGAGCTGATGGGATACTGGGATCAGCCGGGCGCTTCGGACGAGTGGTTCACGTCAAAACACGTCTTCGACGCGCTTGGAGCGGTGTTCGATACCGACGTGGCATCGCCGAAAGGCATCAAGACATTCGTGCCCGCCACGCGGTTTATTGATGAGCGAAGCCTTGAACAGGATTGGCATGGGTTCGTCTGGATGAACCCACCATTTGGTGGAAGGAACGGCCTTGTGCCCTGGCTATAGAAATTCTTCAATCACGGAAACGGCATTGCATTAGTGCCCGACCGCACAAGCGCGCCTTGGTTCAGAGAGGCGTGGAGCGTTGCTGATCTGGTGCTCTTCACGCCGAAGCTGCGTTTCCATCGCCCAGACGGTTCCGTCGAAAAATGTCCTTCAAATGGAACCGCATTGATTGGCGTCGGTGAGCACGCGAGGGGTGCGTTGGTGCGGGCGTCCGCAGCTGGGCTCGGCATCCTAGCCAAACCTCGGGAGGCTCCATTCGCTAACCATTCAAAACCTCAACCCATAACGCAATCGATGGCGATTAACACGTCTCAGTTGTGCGGCATCGAGGTCGAAGTTGCTGCCACAAAAATCAGAGAGCGTGCTTTGGGATGGGGAGGGCGGTTCGCGGAAATGACGGAACTGGATGCCATCTCCATCGCAGTGGTCGCAAAAAAATACCTAGATAGTAAGTCTCGTTCGATTTTATCGCGGTGATGTTCATTGCGGTTTTCCCGCGGAAAAATCGCCTGCCGTGAAGAGGTCAGGGCAAACCTCGCTGACCATCCGGCTGCCGAGGTATTGACCGGTGATGCCGCATCATAGGTTTGCCCTGTTGGGTATTCGCCAATGACGTGCGCGGAGCTTGCGAAAATTACCGAGTAGCACTTTGCACTGGATTACTCGCGGCCTTCATAGAAGGTGGATCGCGGAAAATCTGACGATATATGGCGGGTGGCGTTGACGACACGGGGAATGCGGTCAACCATTCCCCTATTTGAAGAAAACAGAAGTGATCGGAAATCGAATGACTAATCTTGTGGCGGATGAGATACAGGAGGTCGGACGCGAGAAGCTTGCCGGACTAAAGTGGAATGCCGCCGAACATTTCGAACTCGGCTATTGGAGCGACAAATCTGCCGCGGAGGCAGTCGAGTGGGCGGCGGAGCAGCTCTTCGGCATCGGGATCAACAGCACGGATCGCGGGCCAAAATTGATAGATTTGCTGGCACGATTGTGGATGTCGGATAAGCATAAATGGTCAATATTTCAGTCCGTATGGCCCACATGCGATCAGTTCAGCGTTTCGCTTTTCGAAGACTTTGAAGAGTGCTTTACAGAAGGAACGCGGGGATGGGCATATTTGAGCGGGAAAGATCTCGCGTTTTTTGAATCCCTGCCCAATGAGGTGCGAGTCTACCGTGGAGCCAGTCGTAGCACTCGGAACGGTTGGTCGTGGACGACTGAGTTGGTCGTTGCCAAGAGTTTCGCGACAGGGCATCGTGGCGTAGCCGTCGAGAACGCGGCGATTTATCAAGGTATCGTCAGCAAGCGCGACATCTGGACGGTATTCACAGAACGTGGCGAGAGCGAAATATTCGTTCCACCTCAGATGGTGAGGGTATTGCGTGCCCGGCGGAGAGCGTAGCGCGCATCCCCAGCATCGGACTTTCAATTGTCTTCAGGGATTTTGCCAGAAAGGCTAAGGTATCCCTACCGACACTACGCTATGCCGAAAGTGGGTAAAGAAAGGTGTCGCTCGACTCCATCGAACGCATACAAAAGGCCTACGATGACCTTGGCGTCGAATTCACTCTACCTGGACCAGTTTACGGGGCGGGAGTTAGGTGGAGTCTCCTCAAATGGCGAAGGCCGAAGAGTGATAGTTCTGCGCATTTCCGCGAAATAGCTCATGCGAAAATTAAACTGATTAGAGTTTAGTGAACCGACGTTTTTCAAGTTTGTCCGATTCAAGCGGACGGGCTTCGCCCGACTTTGTTTGTATTCGTACCGATCGATTGAGGGTGCCATGACAGCTGCGCTAGTCAACGCTAAAGCGTCCTCACATACGTTCGGCCCTACGGTCAAACGGAGTTTGGCCTCCGGGTGACAAGCGCATCCTTACATGGCTATGCCAAGGCATCGGGACGGGGAACATCAAAAAGTCCGATCCCTCTGCGGGATCGAACAGGGAACAAGCTGAGAGGGCCTTTCCGTTCGCGGCGTATGGCGTCATGATAGACGTGTGATTCCTTTGAGAGCCGAGTACCAAATGAATAAAAAAAATGATGATGTCGGAAAACCCTTCAACATCGCGTCCTATGCGCTTTTGACGCTGATGGTGGCGCAGGTCGTGGGCCTTAAACCCGGCGATTTCGTCCATACGCTCGGCGATGCGCATATCTATGCCAATCATTTCGAACAGGCGAAGCTGCAGATGACGCGTACGCCCAAGGCGCTGCCGACGATGCGCCTCAACCCGGGTGTAAAGGACCTTTTCGCCTTTAAGTTCGAAGACTTTACCCTGGAAAACTACGAGGCCGATTCAAGCATCAAGGCGCCGATCGCGGTATGAGCGAGCCGCGCGTCACCATCATCGTCGCGGTATCCGAAAACGGCGTCATTGGCCGCGACCTCGACATGCCGTGGAAACTCTCCACCGACCTCAAGCGCTTCAAGGCGATGACGATGGGCAAGCCGCTCATCATGGGGCGTAAGACGTTTTTGTCCGTTGGCGAGCGTCCATTGCCGGGCCGCCCGCATATCATTGTCAGCCGCAATCCCGATTACCGACCGCAAGGTGTCGATGTCGTTTCGTCTCTGGATGAGGCCGTCAGGCTTGCAAAGACGAAGGCTTCGGAACTGGGCGTGGACGAGGTTTTTGTCGCCGGCGGCGGTGAGATTTACCGTCAGGCCATGCCCTTTGCCGATCAACTTTCCGT
This sequence comes from Agrobacterium sp. B1(2019), assembly GCF_008274755.1. Classification (NCBI taxonomy): domain Bacteria; kingdom Pseudomonadati; phylum Pseudomonadota; class Alphaproteobacteria; order Hyphomicrobiales; family Rhizobiaceae; genus Agrobacterium; species Agrobacterium sp. B1(2019). Next base: position 732,794 of record NZ_VTPB01000001.1, read on the forward strand.
CACCCATGTGGCGGTAAAACTCGATGGCGACACTTTTTTCCCGGAAATCGATCCCGCCGTTTTTGAGAAAACCGAGGAAATCCCCGCTCCTGCGGGGGAAAAGGACAATTATCCGGTTCTGTTTACCACTTATGTGCGAAGAGCCGCGGCAAAGTGAACTATTTACCCGGATCGGGTATTTAGTTACCACCTCTGCGTTGAAACGGACGCTTCTCCTTCCTATAACGGGTCCATATTCCCGCCGCACGCGAGCAATCGCTTTCGAACGGAACCGGGAGAGGCTTTTATAAAGAGGTATTGATGCCCTGGAGCAATCAGAATGGCGGCGGCGGCCCTTGGGGCGGCGGCGGTGGAGGAAACAACCAGGGCGGCGGCGGCGGCCCTTGGGGGCAGGGGCCTAACCGGCCTCGCGGCGGCGGCGGCGGTAATGGCGGCCCGCCCGATCTCGAAGAGATCATCCGGCGCAGCCAGGACCGTTTCAAGAATGTGTTGCCCGGCGGCTTCAACGGCGGCGCAATCGCCATTGTGGTTCTCGTCGTGCTGGTTTTTCTCGGCATCCAGTCCATCTATACCGTCCAGCCGGATGAGCGCGGTGTGGAACTGCGTTTCGGACGTCCGAAGGACGAAATCTCGATGCCCGGCCTGCATTTCCATCTGTGGCCGATCGAGACGGTGGAAATCGTCAAGGTCACGGAACAGCAGCAGAATATCGGCTCGCGCGCCTCGTCGTCTTCATCGAGCGGCGTGATGCTGACGGGCGACCAGAACATCGTCAACGTGCAGTTCTCGGTGCTCTATACGGTTTCGGATCCGAAATCCTATCTCTTCAACGTCGACAGCCCGGCCGAGACGCTGCAGCAGGTTTCCGAGAGCGCCATGCGCGAAGTCGTCGGTCGTCGTCCGGCACAGGACATTTTCCGCGACAACCGCCAGGCAATCGCTTCTGACGTGCGCAGCATCATCCAGTCCACCATGGACGGTTATGGCGCCGGCATCTCCATCAATGCCGTGGCCATTGAAGATGCGGCGCCGCCGCGCGAAGTGGCTGACGCCTTCGATGAAGTGCAGCGTGCCGAACAGGACGAAGACCGCTTCGTTCAGGAAGCCAATCAGTACGCCAACCAGAAGCTCGGTGCCGCTCGCGGTCAGGCCGCGCAGATCCTCGAAGAAGCGAACGCCTATAAGTCGCGCGTCGTTAACGAGGCACAGGGTGAGGCGCAGCGCTTCGTCTCCATCTATGACCAGTATCGCACGGCGCCCGATGTGACCCGCCAGCGCATGTTCCTGGAAACGATGGAGCAGGTTCTGAAGGGTTCCAACAAGATCATCATCGACGAGAAACAGGGCGTAGTGCCTTATCTGCCTTTGAACGAGATCATGCGCAACAATCCGGGCGCAGCACAGAAGGGAGGCAACTGATATGGGTAACCGTCTTACGGCCGTTCTCGTCGGTCTCGCCGTCCTGCTTTTCCTTGGTTATTCGTCGATCTTCGTGGTCAACGAGCGCCAGCAGGCCATTGTCGTTCGCTTCGGTCAAATCCAGGACGTGAAAACGTCACCTGGCCTGTATTTCAAGCTGCCCTTCGCCTTCATGGATGCCGACCGGGTGCAATATGTCGAGAACCGGGCTCTGCGCTTCGATCACGACAATATCCGTGTTCAGGTTTCCGGCGGCAAATTCTACGAGGTTGACGCCTTTGTGGTCTATCGCATCACGGATGCGCGCCGCTTCCGGCAGACGGTCTCGGGTGACCAGATGTCGGCGGAATCGCGCCTGCGCACCCGTCTCGATGCGTCGCTGCGCCGGGTCTACGGTCTGCGCGGCTTCGAATCGGCGCTTTCGGATGCGCGTGCATCGATGATGCAGGAAGTGCGTGACGATCTGCGTCCCGATGCGGAATCGCTCGGCATCAGCATCGTGGATGTCCGCATCCGCCGTACCGACCTCACGCAGGAAGTTTCGCAGCAGACCTTTGAGCGCATGAAGTCGGAACGTCTGGCTGAAGCCGAACTCATCCGCGCCCGTGGTAACGAAGAAGCGCAGCGCCGCCGCGCTATCGCCGACCGTCAGGTCGTCGAGTTCGAATCCGATGCACGCCGCCAGTCCGAAGTCCTGCGCGGTGAAGGAGATGCCGAGCGTAACAAGGTGTTCGGCGCGGCTTTCCAGCGCGATCCGGACTTCTTCGAGTTCTACCGCTCCATGTCGGCCTATGCCAACGCGCTGAACGGCACCGGCACGACGCTAGTCCTGTCGCCGGATTCGACCTTCTTCCGTTATTTCAACAACATCGACGGCGTGGCCCCTGCCGCTCCGGCTGCCCCTGCGCCAGCGCCGGCAAATTGATAACGGATCGATTGATTTTGAAGGGGCCGGTTTTTACCGGCCCTTTCTTTTTGAACCACGATCCGTCAGCATTCATAAATTTGTGGGAAATAGACAGTAATATTCAGTCTTTCATGGTATGGAAAACGGAAGATGCTGGGAATATCTTGGCACGCGAGCGATAACTATATAGCTGCGTTTACTTTTGGCATATTGGGATTTGCTGCCTTTTCATTTATGGACGCTGCTTCCAAAACTCTCAGCAGCTCACATTCTCTTCCTCAAGTCCTCTTTTTCACTGGAGTTTTCGCGATCATTTTTGGCTTGTTAATGGCCAAGCCATTAGGCGGATTCAAAATTCACTCGGCTAAGGGATGGGCGGTGGTTTGTGCGCGGGGCCTCCTGTCGGTCGCCATGATATGGCTGACACTATATGCCATCTCGCGGATGCCCATCGCTGATGTTTACTCGATCCGCTTCACCAGCCCGCTCATCACGATGTTCCTGGCGCTGGCGTTTTTGAACGAACGTCCCGTCAGGGGTCATTGGTTGTCTGCCTGTGTTGGTCTCGCAGGCGTGCTGCTTGTTCTTCAGCCGAGCGGCGTGATGGATAGGCTAGCTGTTTTTATGGCTTTTGCTGCGGCTTTTGCGCAGTCTGCATCTACGATCATGGTAAGACGATGGAGGACGCAGTCGACTCCATTGGCGGATACCATGCTGCCTGTCATTATCCTGGTTCTCATTACCGGAATTCTTCTCCCGGACCGCTACACGCCTCCGACACAGATCGAATGGCTGCTTTACATTGGAGCTGGTGCATTGCTCGCAATCGGTAGATTGTGCCTGACGCTTTCGATCCGTATGGCGCAGTCTTCCATCATCGCGCCACTTCAATATACCCAGCTCCTCTGGAGTTTATTATTCGGCTATCTGTTCTTCTCGGAGCAGCCCCTTCTCGTTTTGTGGGTGGGCTATTGCCTTATTCTAGTGAGCGGAGGACTTGGAATAATGGCTCGCCGGAAGACGTCGGCCGCGCGGTGATTGTCCATATCTTCAACGTTTTCTCTGTAAACGATTGCAATGGATAATTGGTGTTTGCGTCGCCGCCTCTTTTCTGTACGCCTCTAAGGCGTGCGAAGAGATGTGGGAATCAATTGCCTGTTCACGAAAAGGTATTTTTACACTTCATCATTCCGCCTTATGCTTTGACGATATATGCAGGGCAAGACTATTTGAAACGCGAGGACGCTTATGGCCGTGACCCTTCTTTCGCCTTTTCGCAGCAGCATCGCCGCAGTCGCGGGCATCGCGCTTGTGGCAGGCAGCCTGGCGGCGCCGGTTGTTGCGAGAGCGCAGAGCCACGGGCCGGAATCGGTGGCCGATCTCGCCGAGCCGCTGCTCGATGCGGTGGTGAATATTTCCACATCGCAGAACGTCAAGACCACGGGCAAAGGCCCGGTTCCGCCGCGTCTGCCGGAGGGCTCGCCCTTCCAGGAATTCTTCAAGGACTATTTCGACAGCCAGAAGCCCGAGGGCGGTGAAAAGGTGAGTTCGCTGGGTTCGGGTTTCGTCATCGATCCGGCGGGCTATGTTGTCACCAACAACCACGTCATCGAGGGCGCTGACGCCATCGAGGTGATTTTCCCGAATGGTTCGAAACTCAAGGCGACGCTGGTCGGCACCGACACCAAGACCGACCTTTCCGTCTTGAAAGTGGAGCCGAAAGCGCCTTTGAAAGCCGTCAAGTTCGGTGATTCGCGCAGCATGCGCATCGGCGACTGGGTGATGGCCGTCGGTAACCCCTTCGGGCTTGGCGGCTCATTGACCGTGGGCGTCATTTCCGCGCGCGGCCGCAACATCAATGCCGGCCCCTATGACAATTTCATCCAGACGGATGCGGCCATCAACAAGGGCAATTCCGGCGGTCCGCTTTTCAACATGAAGGGCGAGGTGATCGGCATCAATACGGCGATCATATCGCCGAGCGGCGGTTCGATCGGTATCGGTTTTGCGGTGCCGACGGAGCTTGCGCAGAATATCGTGCAGCAACTCATCGAATTCGGCGAGACCCGCCGCGGCTGGCTCGGCGTTCGCGTTCAGCCGGTCACTGATGATGTGGCCGCGAGCCTTGGCATGGATAGCGCCAAGGGTGCGCTTATCTCCGGGGTCGCCAAGGGCGGACCGGTGGAGAACGGCCCAATCCAGGCTGGCGATGTCGTCCTGAAATTCGACGGCAAGGACATCAATGAAATGCGTGATCTCCTGCGCATCGTGGCGGAAAGCCCGGTTGGCAAGGAAGTCGATGTTGTTGTCTATCGCGACGGCAAGGAAGAGACCGTGAAGGTCAAGCTTGGTCAATTGCAGGATACGACCGACGAGAAGGCCTCGGCCGACGACCAGCAGAGCGAAGATGGCGACGGTGGCATGGTTGTGCCCGAAGACAATGACGGTGGCGACGATCAGGCACAGGACCAGACGCCGGAAGTGCGTGAAGCGCCGCAGAGCGTGCTCGGCATGAATCTCGTGGTGCTGAGCAACGAGTTGCGTACCGAAAAGGGCATTGCCGAAAGCGTGGAAGGCGTGCTGGTGGCCAGCGTCGATCCCGGTTCCCCGGCCGAACAAAAGGGCATGAAGGCCGGCGACGTGATCGTTGAAGTCGGTCAGGATTTCATGGAAGTTCCGGGCGATGTGCTGGTCCGTGTCAACGGGCTGAAATCCGAAGGCCGCAAAAATGCGCATATGATGGTGGCGGATGCACAGGGCAATCTGCGTGTCGTGGCGCTGCCGCTCGAATAAGCCGCTTTTTCACCCACTCCGGCAGGAATCGGGTGGTTGCAGCCTCGTCATCTCCCTATCCCTTGGCCTCCATTCAACGGAGGCCAAGGATATGAAACTACTCGACAATAAAGTTGCCATCATCATCGGTGCGTCATCCGGCATCGGTCGCGCGACGGCGACGTTGTTCGCCGCTCACGGCGCTGCCGTCGTCATCAATGCGCGTGGCGAGAAGGCGCTGGATGAGGTCGCTGGCGAGATCAGTGGAGCCGGTGGCCGTGTACACGCAGTTGCCGGTGACGCCGGTGTTGAGGAAACCCATGCGCGGCTGGCGGATGCGGCTACAAGTGTGTTCGGCGGGGTCGATATCGCCGTCAACAATGCGGGCGGCGTTGGTGCGGCGAAGCCGATGGCGGAGATTTCGCCTGACGAATGGGCCTATGTCCTCAACGTCAACCTGACGTCCGCCTTTCTGGGCGCGCGCTATCAGATTCCCGCGATGTTGCAGCGAGGCGGTGGATCCATCGTTTTCACCTCGAGCTTCGTCGGCACCAGCGTCGGCATCCCCGGCATGTCCGCCTATGGCGCTGCGAAGGCGGGATTGATGGGGCTGGTGAAGGGCATCACCGCCGATTATGCCGTGAGCGGCATTCGCGCCAATGCCTTGTTGCCCGGCGGTGTCGACACACCCATGGCCGGTGATCAGGCGCAAAAAGAATGGGCCGCCGGGCTGCATGCGATGAAGCGCATTGCAGAACCTGAAGAAATTGCGCAGGCCGCTCTTTTCCTCGCAAGCCCTATGGCGAGCTTCGTCGCCGGGGCGGCGCTGTTCGCCGATGGTGGCAATGCCGCGGTGAAGTAACCTTTGCAACTGGCGGGCAGGCGTCCTATCGCGCCCGCCATTCCTCCAGCGTCAGCGCATAGGTGACGTGCGGCCGCAGATGCGGATGCGTTTCTTCCGGCACGCGCGGATGGTCGAAATCGCGCGAAGGGTCGCGCTTCAGGCCAATGCGCTCCATCACTGCCGTCGAACGGTGGTTATCGTGGACGGCAAAGGAGACGATTTCTGGCGTCTCCTTTTCATCGAAAGCCATGACGAGCAGCGACTGCGCGGCTTCAGTGACGTAACCATTCCCCCAGAAGCGGGTGGCGAGCCGCCAGCCGATTTCCATGGTGCCAAGCGGGAAGGGCGGATCAAGGTTCATGACGGGCGATATGCCACAGAAGCCCATGACCTCGCCGGTTTCGCGCAGTTCCATCGCATAAAAACCATAGCCGCTGCCGCGGATCATGCCGTTGATGGTTTCCAGCACCGCGTCGGCTTCCGCATGGCTGCGGCGGAAGGGGAAAAATTCCATGACCTTTTCGTCGGCGTTGATTTCGCGGAACAGATTGCGGTCGCTCTCCTTCCACTCGCGCAGAATGAGCCTTTGTGTCTCACGAATGATCATGGAATGACAAAATCCGTCTTGCGGTAGCCCTGGATGTAAAGAAGCGCGGTCAGATCACCGTGGTCGATGCGCATCTGCGCCTCGGCCGCCACGGCGGGCTTGGCGTGCAGGGCAACGCCTGCGCCGGCCAGATGCAGCATGCCGAGATCGTTGGCGCCATCGCCGACCGCCATCGCCTCTTCCGGCGAGATGCCGAGCCTTGCGGCAATATCGTTCAGCGCATCCACCTTGGCCTGTTTGCCGAGGATCGGTTCGGCAACGGTGCCGTCAAGCTCGCCATTGGCTTCGCCCAGCAGGTTGGCGCGGTTCTCGTCAAAACCGAGCATGGCGGCGACGCGACCGGTGAAGACGGTGAAGCCGCCGGAAACGAGGGCGGTGTAATATCCCTTTGCCTTCATGGTGGCGATCAGTTCCCTGCCGCCGGGGGTCAGCGTGATGCGCTTTTCGATGACGTCATCGATGACGGAGACCGGCAGACCCTTCAGCAGCGCCACACGCTCACGCAACGCAGGTTCGAAAGCGATCTCGCCGTTCATGGCGCGGGCGGTGATGGCGGAGACCTTGTCCTTCAGGCCGACTTCGGCCGCCAGTTCATCGATGCATTCCTGGCCGATCATGGTCGAATCCATGTCAGCGATCAGAAGCTTCTTGCGCCGCTGATCCTGTTCCTGGATGACGATATCGATCGGTTTTCCGGCATGCGCGGTGGCAAGCACGCTGCGTGCCTGTTCGACGGCGGTGCCGGAGGGCAGGGCGATATCGCAGGCAATGCCATCGGCCAGCCAGTAGAGGCCCGATGCGTTGACGGCCTTTGCGGCCGCTTCGCCGAGGGCCGGTGTCAGAACGGGATTTGACGGATTGGCGATAAGCGTGGCAACGAGAGCCATGATGAAAAACCTTGATAAGAATTTTGATGCGATCCTGATAACCGGCCCGACGGCAAGCGGCAAGTCTGCGCTTGCGCTTCGTTTGGCGCGGGAGCGGGACGGCGTTGTCATCAATGCCGACAGCATGCAGGTTTACGACACGTTGCGGGTGCTGACGGCTCGACCGTCCGAAGAGGAGATGGAGGGCGTACCGCATCTGCTTTACGGCCATGTTCCTGCCAGCAGCCTCTACTCAACCGGCGAATGGCTGCGGGAGATTTCCGGCCAGCTTGCGGATTTGCGCGAGCAGGGGCGTTTGCCCGTCATCGTCGGCGGTACGGGGCTTTATTTCAAGGCGCTGACGGGTGGGCTTTCCGACATGCCCGCCATTCCGGATGACATCCGCGATGGCTTACGTGCCCGGCTGATCGGGGAGGGGGCGGCTGCGCTCCATGCCGAACTCGCATGGCGCGATCCGGCCATGGCGGATATGCTGCAACCGGGAGACGGCCAGCGTATCGTCCGAGCGCTGGAGGTGCTCAAGGCGACCGGAAAGTCGATCCGGGATTTTCAACGCGCCAGCGGCCCGATGATTGTTGATCCCGAGCGGGCGCAGAAATTCGTCGTCCTGCCGGAGAGGCCAGTACTGCATGACCGCATCAACCGCCGTTTCGAGGCGATGATGGATAGCGGGGCGGTGGAGGAGGTGCAGGCGCTTCTTGCGCTTGATCTTGCACCGGATGCAACGGCGATGAAGGCGATCGGCGTTTCTCAGATAGCCGATATGCTGGCGGGACGCATGAGCCAGGCGGAGGTGATCGAAAAATCGGCGGCCGCGACCCGGCAATATGCCAAACGGCAGATGACCTGGTTCCGTAACCAGATGGGCGACGACTGGACGCGAATCCAGCCCTGAAACGGGCCTAGTCCTTGCGGTAGAGGCTGCCGAGCGGCTTCTTCAACAGGCTTTCGCGCAGCGAAGGGCGCGTCTCGCCGGGCGACGGGCCATTCTGGGCCTGCATCTGGAAACCGGCCTTGCGCAACTCGTTGACTGCGCCGGTAGTTGGTTCCGTTGAAGCGTTGGAGGGTGGCGCAGACAGCGCCCGCCCGGGCAGCATGTCCGGGCGATAGGGTTCATACCCCTCAGCTGCGGGCGTTCCCAGTTCACGCTTCCAGCTGTCGATCTCGTCCGTCGCCCGGCTTGGCGGGGCCGGTTCGGGGAGATCGGAGAAAGCCGCTTCGACGCTTTGCTGGAAACCGGTGATGACGGGTTTCGGCGTGGCGCGCATGCGGGTGACGATATTGTTCAGATCGACCGTGTCAGGGGTTTCATGGTTCGTATGGTTGATGGTGCCGCTCGCTTTCGGCAATTTCGCGGTGGCCACGCGGTCGAAACGCATGCGCATCGGCACATTCACGGCTTCGCCGAAGGCGATAGCCTCACCATTGCCGATAGACGACAGAAAGCTGGTGGTCGAGGTCGATGCGTTCGGTACGGCGGAGAGAATGATCTTCTGGTCGATCTCGTTCGACAGCCGCATGGCGAAAACGGTCGAGCATTGCGACAGGATTGTCTGGTCCAGCTCGCTTGGCCGCTGGCTGATGACGCCGAGCGAAATGCCGTATTTACGGCCTTCCTTGGCGATCTGGGCGATGGACTGCCGGGTGGGGAAGAAGCCGCGCTCGGGGTCGGCGGGTACATAACGGTGCGCTTCCTCGCAGACGACGAGCATATGCAGCGATCCGCGCGCCAGTACCGCCAGTTCGAAGGACATGCGGCAAAGCACGGATACCACCGAATTCACCACTTCGGAGGGAATGCCTGACAGTTGGAATACCGAAATCGGCTTGCCTTCCCCGGGAATACGGAAAATATGTGCGACCGTCTCCAGAATGGTGTCGCTGATCGTATTGCTGGAGAACATGAAATTATAGCGCGTGTCGTTGATGGCCGAGAGAATGCGGCCTTTCAGGGAGCGCAACGCGGGTTTTTCGCTGCGCCCTTCCAGCCGGCCGATACGCTCGTCAATGAGGGCAAGAAGATCGGCTATACGGTAGGGCACCGGCGTATCCGGTGTGATCGCGCTCTTGTCAGACGTGCGGCGCACGGCGGAACCCTCGGTGCCGCGAAACGCTTTTTTCGCTTCCGGAACGAGGTCGCGAAGGATATCCATTTCTTCCGGCATGGGTTTACGTCCGCGGAAAATCACTTCCGCAAATTCCTCAAGGCGCATCAGCCAGAAGGGGAGGTCCAGCGTCTCGGTATCGATGACGACCGAATGATCGGGAAAAGCGGCCGCGAATTCATTATGCGGATCGAGAATGAGGACGCGTAGTTTCGGGTCGGTCTCGATTGCCTTGTTCAGAAGCAGCGAGACGGCGGTGGTCTTGCCCACGCCCGTCGAGCCGACGACGGCGAAATGTTTGGCGAGCATCTGCGGAATGCTGATGGTGGCGTTGATCGTATCGTCCTGCGTCAGCCTGCCGATGACGCAGGCATCACGCTTGCCGCTGTCGTAAATCTTGGAAAGATCGCTGGTGCGGATGCGATGCGCCACCGCGCCGAGATAGGGGTAACGTGAGATGCCGGTGGAAAAGCGCTCGCTGCCGTCTTCGGTGCGGTAGACCTCGCCCACCAGCTCAACGTCGATCAGCAGCCTGTTCGGCCTGTCCGCCGCCCAGTATTCTTCACCGGTGCGCATGGCAAAGACGAGGGCCGCGACACGGCTGGTGCCCATTTCGATGGAGATCAGGCGTCCGACGGACCAGAGCTGCGACACATCGGTGGTGCCCGGTTCGGTTTCGGCCGCAATGGTGGCATGCGCACCGTTGCAGGCGATGACGCGGCCGAGCATGCGGTTCGCTGGCTGCTCGCCGGATCGCCGTTCGTTTTCGTCCATGCGGGACGCGTTATGAGACCTGTCGTTATTCACATTTTTCCCGGTACATGCGGATGATCGCGGTGGTTCGGGCAGCATCTGTTATCTCGGTATAAAAGATTATGCTTAACAACAGGTGTACCGGTTGCGTTCGAAAATTTCGCCAAAGCCACCTCTTGGGTAATAAAAGAAGGCGGGGGCGATTTTTTCCTGCAATATGCGTTGACGGCTGGGGCTTTTGTGGCTAACACTCCGGCCCATGAAAAATCTTAACGTACTTATCGTGGTGGGACGGCGCATGGGCAGGATGGTGTAACCATCCGGCGAAAGCACCCATGCGCTGAACGAGGCTCCTCTAGGGGCCTTTTTTTATGTCTTCAAACAGGCCCTCGGGCTCCTCGATATCTAAAGCCAAAGCGGGATGGAAACAGGCAATGACGGATAAGGACAATACGGAAAACAGCAATCGCATGACCGGTGCGGAGATCGTTCTGCAGGCGCTGAAGGACAATGGCGTCGAGCACATCTTCGGTTATCCGGGCGGTGCCGTTCTTCCGATCTACGACGAGATTTTCCAGCAGGAAGACATCCAGCACATTCTCGTCCGCCACGAGCAGGGCGCTGGCCATGCCGCCGAAGGTTATGCCCGCTCCACCGGCAAGGTCGGCGTCATGCTGGTCACCTCCGGCCCCGGCGCCACCAATGCGGTCACGCCGCTGCAGGATGCGCTTATGGATTCCATTCCGCTCGTCTGCCTGTCCGGCCAGGTTCCCACCACGCTCATCGGTTCCGACGCGTTCCAGGAATGCGATACCGTCGGTATCACGCGCCCCTGCACCAAGCACAACTGGCTGGTCAAGGACGTCAACGAACTGGCGGGCATCATCCATGAAGCCTTCCGTATCGCGCAGACGGGTCGTCCCGGTCCTGTCGTCGTCGATATTCCGAAGGACATCCAGTTCGCCACCGGCACCTATACGCCGCCTTCCGCCGCCATTCAGCAGAAGAGCTACAAGCCGAAGGTCCAGGGCGACCTCAATGCCATCCATGCCGCCATTGAGCTGATGTCGAAGGCGAAAAAGCCGGTTTTCTACACCGGCGGCGGCGTCATCAATTCCGGCCCGGAGGCCACCCGGCTGCTGCGCGAACTGGTCGAGCTGACCGGCTTCCCGATCACCTCGACGCTGATGGGCCTCGGCGCCTATCCGGCCTCCGGCAAAAACTGGCTCGGCATGCTGGGCATGCACGGTTCCTACGAAGCGAACATGACGATGCATGATTGCGACGTCCTGGTCTGCGTCGGCGCGCGTTTCGATGACCGAATTACCGGTCGCATCAACGCGTTCTCGCCGAATTCCAAGAAGATCCATATCGATATCGATCCGTCTTCGATCAACAAGACGGTTCGTGTCGATGTGCCTGTTATCGGCGATGTCGGTCATGTCCTGGAAGATATGGTTCGCCTGTGGCGTGCTCTGCCGAAGAAGCCGGAGAAAGCGCAGACCGCAGAGTGGTGGTCACAGATCGAGCGCTGGCGTGCCCGCAACTCCTTCGCCTACAAGAATTCCAACGATGTCATCATGCCGCAATATGCCCTGCAGCGGCTTTATGAGGCGTCGAAGGGACGCGACACCTATATCACGACAGAAGTCGGCCAGCATCAGATGTGGGCGGCGCAGTTCTTCGGTTTCGAGGAGCCGAACCACTGGATGACCTCTGGCGGCCTCGGCACAATGGGTTACGGCCTGCCGGCGGCGATCGGCGTTCAGGTCGCGCATCCCGAAGCGCTGGTTATCGACATTGCCGGTGACGCCTCGATCCAGATGTGCATTCAGGAAATGTCCTGCGCGATCCAATACGGCCTGCCGGTGAAGATTTTCATCCTCAACAACCAGTATATGGGCATGGTGCGCCAATGGCAGCAATTGCTGCACGGCAACCGCCTGTCCAACTCCTATACCGAAGCCATGCCCGATTTCGTGAAGCTGGCGGAAGCCTATGGCGCGGTTGGTATGTATTGCGACGACCCGAAGGAACTGGACGACAAGATCGCCGAGATGATCGCAGTCAAGAAGCCTGTCATTTTCGATTGCCGCGTTGCCAATCTCGCCAATTGCTTCCCGATGATCCCGTCTGGTAAGGCTCATAACGAAATGCTGTTGCCGGATGAGGCCACGGATGAAGCCGTTGCCAACGCCATCGACGCCAAAGGCCGTCAGCTAGTCTGAGCCGGGAGAGGAAAAGGACATGAACGCACACCTACAACCCACCGGCTCGGCCTACTTCATCCAGAAGGAAACGGCTGCCGTCGAAAATCACACGCTGTCGGTTCTCGTCAGCAACGAGCCGGGCGTTCTCGCCCGGGTCATCGGCCTGTTTTCCGGTCGCGGCTACAACATTGAAAGCCTGACGGTTTCGGAAACCGAGCATGAGGCGCATCTGTCGCGCATCACCATCGTCACGCGCGGCACGCCGATCGTGCTGGAGCAGATCAAGGCGCAGCTGGAGCGCATCGTGCCGGTTCACCGGGTTCTGGATCTCACCGTTCGCGCCCGGGAACTCGGGCAGGAGCGGCCTATCGAGCGCGAAGTGGCGCTCATCAAGGTTGCCGGCACCGGTGAAGTGCGCGCCGAGGCGTTGCGGCTTGCCGATGCGTTTCAGGCCAAGGTGGTGGATGCGACGGTGGAGCATTTCATCTTCGAAATTACCGGAAAGTCTTCGAAGATCGATCAGTTCGTGGCCATCATCAAGCCGCTTGGCCTGATCGAAATCTGCCGCACGGGTATTGCTGCAATGAACCGCGGTTCGCAGGGGATGTAATCTCCGTCATCGCAGCAGATGCTGGAATATAAGCCCGCGGTTCGCCGCGGGTTTTTTTATGGCTTCACACGGATTGGCAAATATTCAACCATATGGTTGACTTTCCGCATTGGCAGTCTATATTCAACAACATGGTTGAATTATCTGCTTCCCATCTCGACACTGTCTTTCACGCCCTTGGCGACGCAACGCGACGCACGATGCTGCGCGATCTTTCGCGTGGGGAGCGAACGGTGAGCCAGTTGGCCCAGCCGTTCGAGATATCGCTCGCTGCGGCTTCAAAGCACATCAAGGCGCTGGAAAATGCGGGTCTCATCCGCCGCGAGGTGAGGGGGCGCATCCATGTCTGCCGCCTTGCGCCGGAGCGGCTGGAGGAAGCGCATGAATGGCTGGATTTCTACCGGCAGTTCTGGGGCAATCGCCTCGATATTCTTGAGCAGATGCTCAGGGACGAAGATCAGGGAAAAATCCCTGCAGATGGAGGAAATGACAATGGCTGATATTGCAATGCCTGAAACTTATGGCCGTCTCGTCGAGCCCACCACCTTAAAGATCGAACGGCTGCTGCCGGGGCCGATCGAGCGGGTATGGGCCTATCTGACACAAAGCGAGCTTCGCCGCCGCTGGCTGGCTTCCGGCGAAATGCGGCTTGCGCCAGATGCGCCGTTCGAACTCGTCTGGCGCAACGACGAGCTTTCCGATCCGCCGGGCCGGCGTCCCGAGGGCTTTTCCGAAGAGGAAAAGATGGCGTCCCGCATCATTACCGTCGTTCCACCGCATCGCCTTGTCTTCAGCTGGGGCGAAGGCGGAGAGGTGTCAATCGAGCTTCAGGCTCTGGGCAAGGACGTGCTTCTGACGCTGGTCCATCGCCGGCTTGCGGATCGCACGACCAGGCTCAACGTCAGTTCCGGTTGGCACGTGCACCTCGACATTCTCGCTGCCCGTCTTCAGGAAAAGGAACCGAAACCGTTCTGGGACACATGGCTGGCTCTTAAAGAGGAATACGATCCTCGCATACCGCAATAATGCCCAAGGGCTTATCTGCCCGACGGCGCGGCTTGCCGCGCCGTTATATGGTCGCTACGGCGGGCGATGCTGGTCCTCACATTCCGATTCAACCGCTTCAGTACCTGATTCCGGGGTGCCTCGTAACATCTTGTTTTGTCAAAGCATTTCCAGCACCGTCTTGCCCGTCGGGGGCGGGAAGGCGGCGTCGAGCGCCGCCCAGTCTTCATCCGTTATTTCAAGATCGGTCGCACCGCGGTTTTCCTCGACCCGCGAGACGCTGGCGGATTTTGGAATGGCGATGACGCCGTCCCTCTCCAGAAGAAAGGCGAGCGCCAATTGCGCCGGTGTCGCCTGATAGGCCTTGGCGATGCGGATGAGTTCGTGGTTATTCAGGATGCGGCCCTGCTCGATGGGGGAATAGGCCATCAGCGGCACGCCACGCTCCTGGCACCAGGGCAGCAGCGAAAACTCCGGCCCCCGCCGGGACAGGTTATAGAGCACCTGATTGGCGGCACAGTTCCTGCCGTCGGGAACGGCGAAAAGCTCTTCCATGTCATCGGTATCGAAATTGGAGACACCCCAATTGCCGATCTTGCCGTCGCTCTTTAGCCTTTCGAATGCGGCCACGGTATCGCCAAGCGGGTGCTCGCCGCGCCAGTGCAGCAGATAGAGATCGATGTGGTCGGTGCCGAGCCTTGCCAGGCTGCGCTCGCAGGCTTCTGCAGTGCCTCTTGCGCTGGCGTTCCACGGATAGACCTTGGTAACGAGAAACACTTCGTCGCGGCGGCCGGCGATTGCCCTCCCGACCACTTCTTCCGACCGGCCGTCGGCATACATTTCCGCAGTGTCGACCAAGGTCATGCCGAGATCGATCGCCTTGCGGATGCTCTCAACCTCCTGGTCTGCCGATGATCTCGTCTCACCCATGTTCCAGGTGCCGAGGCCAAGGGCTGGAACCTCTTTTCCAGAAGGCAGGGTTACGGAAGGAATATCCTCATGCATGGTTTTGCTCCAGCGGTTGCCGATTGGACAATAGTCCTTTGTGTCGACTTCTCAAACCCATGGCGCAAATGATTGATCCATCAAAAAATTTGACCTCGCCCATCGGTGTGTCGGGGTGGTTTGACGGCAGGACGGCGGATAGGGTTTTGGCTCAAGGAGAGATCATGACCATAGAAACTTTCGCGGCGCTGGTGCTGTTTGCCTTCACCACCTCCATCACGCCTGGCCCCAACAATATGATGCTGTTTGCGTCGGGTGTGAATTTCGGTTTCCGCCGAACCATCCCGCATATGCTGGGCATTGGTGCCGGGTTTCTGTCGCTGTTGATCGGGGTGGGATTTGGCCTTGGTGCGTTGCTGCATTCCGTGCCCGCGTTGTACACGGCGCTGAAATTCGCGGGTGGGCTCTATCTCGTCTGGATTGCGTGGAAGATCGCGATGTCGCGCAGCCTCAGCGAGGGTTCGGCCGCTTCCGAGCCGATGAGCTTTCTTGCCGCCGCCGCCTTTCAATGGGTCAACCCAAAAGCCTGGGTGATGGCGGTGACGGCGATGGCGACCTACACCAATGAGGCCCAATATTTCCTCACGGTCCTGATCGTCGGTCTTGCCTTTGCTGCCGTCAATCTTCCCAGTGTTTCCACCTGGGCCGGTTTCGGCTCTGCGCTGCGTGACTGGCTGTCGGTCCCGGTTCGGCTCAAATGGTTCAATATCACCATGGCTATTCTGCTTGTCATCAGCCTCTGGCCAATGCTGAAGTAGCAACCGTCACGTCGGAAACTGCCGGTAACATTCCTCGGCAATCGCCTGCACCTCGTCGCGCGTCAGTTCGGCGGAAACGGCATAACCCAGCTCATTGTCGATCCAGTAGAAGGTCTCGACACCATCGGCGCTCGCCATGCGGAAGCTGGTGGTGCGGTTTTCCTCATTGTGGCCGATCAGCACCGTCACCCGGCGGCCGGTCTTGTCCTGATACATCAGCATCGCGCCCGGCTTGCCGCTGACGGGGATAAGACGCCCGCCGACAAGGTCATATCCGATCTTCGAGAGATCGGGGATGGCGAAGGGATAGCCCAGCCGCTTGCCGAGCCATGTCGCAAGATGCTGCTGTTCGCCGGCGCCGACTTCAACGGGGTGACGCACCTCGCTCGCATAGATGAGATAGGCGGATTTCGCCTGTGCCGGAATATCCGTCGTCAGCGACGCCAGGGTCACGTCCTGTGGCGTCGAAAAGGACGGGGGCAGCAGTCTGCCGGCTGCGGCGCCCGCCACGAAGATCAGCAAGGCCGCAGCCGTCTGGAGGATGGCCGGTTTCAGCCGCCATGCGCGATCCCTCTTTTGCGGGCCGAGTAGCGATGCGTCATGCGGATGTGCGGCGGCATAGGAGGCGAAGGCACTGCGCAAAATATCGGCCTGTTTTTTCCATGCCTCCACACGGGCCTGCTCTTCCGGTCTTTCCGCCAGCCAGGCCTCGACAGCCGCGCGGTCGTCGCCGGAAAGAAGTCCGTCGACATAGGCGTGCAGATCGTCTTCGGTTATGGCCTCTAGCCGTTTCATCGTGGTCTCCGAAGGGGAATGATATTATCCGCCGCCAGCTGCTGGCGAAGGGTTTCGCGAGCGCGGGACAGTCTGGACATGACGGTGCCGAGCGGGATCGCCAGGGTTTCGGCTGCCTCCTGATAGCTGTAACCTTCCACCGTCACCAGCATCAGAACGGCCCGCATATCAGGAGAAAGAAGGGCGAGTGCGCCATGCAGCCGGTCGTTCTCCAGCGTGTCGGAGAGCGTCTCCGCGCTGGCGATGCTCTCATGGCCGTCGAGGCTTTCCGACGGGTGACGTTTCTCGGCGCGATGGCGGTTGCGATAAAGATTCGTCATTATCGTGTAAGCCCATGTTTTCAAACCCGTTCCGCGCCATTGCCTTTTGTTGGCCAGCGCCTTTTCCACGCAGTCCTGCAAGAGGTCCTCGCCATCGGCGTCGGAACGGGAAAGGCTGCGGGAATAACGGCGCAGCATGGGTATCAGCGCCAGCATCTCCGTTTCGAAGCTGCCGGCTGCGGGGGAATGGCTCCCCCGCTTTTCGTCCTTCATGCCGTCAGGGTTTTGCGGCATCCCATACACCGTTCACACCGTCGCCGGTGGCGTCGCCTTTTTTCATGTCCTTGACCCAGTAATAAAGCGGCATGCCATCCTTCGCCCATTGCATCTTGCCGTCCTTGCGCTTCACGAGGGAATAGGCGCCCTCGGCCTTGTCACTGGCGGCTGCGAAAAATGGCGGCCAGTTCACCGCGCATTTGTCATAACAATTGGATACGCCCTTCTTGTCGTTCTTGAAAGTGTAGAGCGTCATGCCTTTTTCGCCCGCCAGCACATCGCCTTTGGCGGTCTTGACGGTTTCGACCATAGGGGCGGCATAGGCCGTTCCGGCAAAAGCCAGAACGAGGGCGGGAGCGATAAAGCGGATCTTCATGGACATATCCTCCTTGGTTCGGGCGGGCTCAAGCCGCCAGCACATCAAGAGACACCGCAACCTGGCGAATTATTCCCCGCGATAACGAATTTTCGCGATTTTTAAACTTATCCATTGAGCTAACTATTTTGATATGATAGTTAGCCTTATGGAAAACTATTCAGCCGCGCTCGACGACATCTTCCAGTCTCTTGCCGATCCGACCCGCAGGGCGGTGATCCTGAGGCTGGGCGGCGGGGAGGCGAGTGTCGGAACGCTGGCCGAGCCCTTCGACATGGCCCTGCCGTCCTTCATGAAACATATCCGCCAGCTGGAAGAGGCGGGGCTGATCGTCACGCGCAAGCAGGGGCGTGTCCGGTTCTGCTCGCTGGAGAAACAGAGGTTTTCCATGCTTGATGGCTGGTTGTCGCAACAACGCGCCATCTGGGAAGGCCGCACCGACCGGCTCGAACAATTCGTCATGGCGCAACAGGACAGGATGTCCAGCAAAGGGGAGAATGACCGATGACCGAGACTTTCAATCCCGATCTCGACCTGAAGATTTCACGCATCATAAGGGCGCCGCGCCGGCTCGTCTGGAATGCCTGGACGGACAAGGCCAGCCTCGAACAATGGTGGGTGCCACATCCCGGTCAATGCCGGGTCGACCGCATGGAGCTTCATCCCGGCGGCGCTTTCGAGACGCGCTACAGCGAAGACGGCAAGGAATTCGGCCAGCATGTCAGCGGCTGTTTTCTGGCGGTGGATCATGAGGAGCGTCTCGTCTTCACCGATGCGCTGACCGCAGGTTTTCGCCCCTCCGCCCAGCCGTTCCTCACTGCCGTGATGACATTTCGCGATCACCCCGACGGCATGGAATATGTGGCCTATGCTATGCACAATAGCCCTGAGGATCGTGACCGGCACGCGGAGATGGGTTTCTTCGACGGATGGAACACGGTTGCGGAGCAGCTGGCCCAGCTTGTCGAGCGACAGGCGGTCAATTGAGCCTTCATATTGGTGAGATGATTCATCTTTCGTTCTTTTTCTGTTGCGCATGACGCTCGAATCCTGCGATGAGGGCGCATGTTATTTTCACCGCAACAGGACGAAGCGCTGAAGGCTGTTTCCCGCTGGCTGAAGGAAGGCCGGACGCCGGTTTTCCGGCTGTTCGGTTATGCCGGAACTGGCAAGACGACGCTTGCCAAGCATTTCGCGGAAAATGTCGATGGCGAGGTGCTGTTTGCGGCCTTCACCGGCAAGGCTGCGCAGGTGCTGCGTTCGCGTGGCGCCACCAACGCCCGCACCATTCATTCGCTGATCTACCGCCCGCGCGGTGAAGAAACGGTGGAAGACGAGGAAACCGGCAAGACCTCAATTGCGCCGATGTTCTCCATCAACCGGCAAAGCCCGCTCGCCAAGGCGGCGCTCATCATCATCGATGAATGTTCGATGGTGGACGAGCAGCTCGGCAGGGACCTGATGAGCTTCGGCACGCCGATCCTCGTGCTCGGCGATCCCGGCCAGTTGCCACCGGTCTCGGGCGGCGGCTTCTTTACCGAGCAGGAGCCGGATTATCTGCTGTCGGAAATCCATCGTCAGGCCAAGGACAATCCCATCATCCATCTTGCCATGGATGTGCGGGAAGGCCGGGAGATCATGCGCGGTGACTATGGTTCCGCGCAGGTGATCTCCAAATCCGAGGTGACGCAGTCGCTGGTTCTCGATGCCGACCAGGTGCTGGTCGGAACCAACCGCACCCGCCGTCGCTACAATCAGCGGCTTCGCGAGCTGAAGGGCTTTACCGCCGATTATCCGCAATCCGGCGACAAGCTGGTCTGCCTCCGGAACGATCCCGCCAAGGGGCTGCTCAACGGCTCGCTATGGCAGGTAATGAGCTCTTCGCGCGAGACGGTGAAGCCCGGCATCAACCTGATGATCCGGCCCGAAGACGACGATATGGATCGCGGTGCGGCCAAGATCAAATTGCTGAAGGCGGCCTTCGAGGATGTAGAGACCGAAATTCCGTGGTCCACGCGCAAGCGTTATGACGAATTCGATTTCGGCTATGCGCTGACCGTGCACAAGGCGCAGGGTTCGCAGTGGAACAATGTGGTTCTCTTCGACGAGAGCTATGCGTTCCGGGACTCGCGCGAAAGGTGGCTCTATACCGCCATTACCCGCGCGGCGGAGACCCTGACGATTGTTCGTTGATCAGGCGCGGATGACGCCGAGCAGAACCGCCTTGGCGACCGCCTGAAAGCGGTTGCTGGCATTGAACTTGCCGATGATCGTCGCCTCGAGAACATGGAGATCGCTGCCCGAAAGACCAAGGGCGCGGGCAAGGCGCACCGGGGCGTAACCCTCCGCCATCAGTTCCAGACATTTTCGTTCGGTGTCGGTGAGTGCGATGTCCTTTGCCGGCGCCCGTTCCGCGCCGTCCATGCCGTCCGCGTCCGTGTCGGCGACCAGCAGTTCCTCGATCTGCTGGGCCTGGCGCTGAAGGGTGGAAAGCTCGGCCGTCAATTCGCGTTTCCGCTGCCGCAGCGCGGCGTGGAATATATCGTCCGCCTCGCCCTGCGAGAGCGAACGGGCGAGTTTTTCCATGATCTCGGTGATGGCGGCGACAGAAATACCCACTTCGCGGCAGACGTTAATGACGGCCATGCGCTGGACGTTGCGGTGGGTATAGACGCGCATCTGGCCGATGCGCTTCGAGGTCAGCAGCGCCTTTTCTTCGTAAAAATGCAGCGTCCGGTGGGTCACCCCGAAGATATTGGCCATGTCGGCGATGGGCACGGGTTCTGCGGGCAGGGAGGAGGGCAGGCTTATATCCGGTAGAAAGCTGCTGATCCTTAAATTGGGTTTGTCCTCGTCGCCGTGACTTTCGAACGGCATCCGGCCATCCTGCATTGTCTCCCCCTTCGCGCTCTTTGACAGCGTGCCTGCCTTTTTAAGGTGCCCGTTACTTGTTCCCCCAAGACGGGCATGTTTTTCGATCAAGACCTCATGCCAAACGCTACATCAGAACCGTAACGTGTATTGTCTGTTTTCGTTCCCGCAATAATAAAAATTTTACCGGCCTCCTTGCGATTGGCCTCAACCTGCGTGAAACAGGATGTCAATTCCGAACCGGAGCCTCGATGCCATGCCCGCAAAACTTTCTGTCAATCTGAACGCAATTGCGATGTTACGCAACCGTCGCGATCTTCCATGGCCGGATGTCGCGCATTTCGGGCATATTGCACTGGCTGCGGGGGCAAGCGGGCTGACTGTACACCCGCGACCGGATCAGCGCCATATCCGCTTTTCCGATCTGCCGGTACTGCGCGCACTGATCGACGACAGTTTTCCCGACGCGGAATTCAACATCGAAGGTTATCCGACCGAGGATTTCCTCGTTCTTTGCGAGGAAACGCAGCCGGAACAGGTGACGCTGGTGCCTGACGATCCGTCGCAGGCGACGTCCGACCACGGCTGGGATTTCCGCAAGCACGGCGTTTTCCTGAAAGACGTGGTGGGACGCCTGAAGGCCGGCGGCATGCGCGTCTCGCTTTTTGCCGACGGCGATGGTGAGCGTGAGCCGGTGGAACTGGCGGCCGAGACGGGGGCGGCGCGTATCGAACTTTACACCGGCCCATATGGCGGCTGCTTTGACGATCCGCAAAAGGGCGACGCGCTTCTTGAAAAGCTCGGGCAGACGGCGGATCATGCCAGAGCGCTCGGACTTGCTGTCAATGCCGGCCATGACCTCACCGTGGCAAACCTGCCCAAGCTGATGGAACGTATCCCTTATCTGGCCGAGGTTTCCATCGGCCACGGGCTGACGGCGGATGCGCTGGAATATGGCATGGCCGAAACAGTCCGGCGTTTTTGTCAGGCCTGCGGTCAGCCTAATTCATAACCAAAGTCAATTTTTTCACCTATGCTCGGCCTTGCGCATGCTCCGTGCGCAGATTTTGGAAGGCAGAGACATATGGAAGAACATCATGTTGTCGTCGTGGGTGGAGGCTTCGGCGGTTTACAACTGGTGCACGGGCTGGAGGGGCTCCCTGTCCGCATCACATTGATCGACCGTCGCAATCACCACCTGTTTCAGCCGTTGCTGTATCAGGTTGCGACGACCGCGCTGGCGACATCCGAAATCGCCTGGCCGATCCGCCATCTCTATCGCGACCGCAAGGAGGTGACGACCCTGCTTGCGGAGGTGACCGGTGTGGACCGTGCGGCGCGGACCGTGCAGCTGAATTCCGGACAGGTGATCGGCTTCGATACGCTGGTGCTGGCCACCGGCGCGCGCCACGCCTATTTTGGCCGTGACGAGTGGGAGCGTTCCGCCCCCGGCCTCAAGACGCTGGAAGATGCGACGACAATCCGCCGCCGCCTGCTTCTGGCCTTCGAGCGGGCCGAACTCGCCACCAATGAGGAGGAACGACAGGCGCTGTTGACCTTCGTCATTATCGGTGCAGGTCCGACGGGCGTGGAAATGGCGGGCATGATCGCTGAGCTGGCCCACAGGGCGCTGCCGGCGGAATTCCGCAATGTGGATACCCGGAAGACGCGGGTGCTGCTCGTCGAGGCCGGCCCTCGCGTCCTGCCGGTCTTCACGGAAAATCTTTCAGCCTATGCCAAAGAGGCGCTCGAAAAGCTCGGCGTCGAGGTTCTGCTCGGCACGCCGGTGACGGCGTGCACGGATGAGGGCGTGACGGTGGGCGAGACCTATTATCCCTGCCGCACCGTGGTCTGGGCCGCCGGTGTGCAAGCGTCGCCCGCCGCGACATGGCTCAATGCCGCCGCCGACAGGGCAGGGCGGACCATTGTCGGGCCACAGCTTAATCTGGGCGATGATGCCGATATCTTCGTCATCGGCGACACGGCCGCCGTCAATCAGGAAAACGGCAAACCGGTGCCTGGCATCGCGCCCGCGGCAAAGCAGCAGGGCGCCTATGTGGCAAAGGTCATCAAGGCGCGGCTGGAGGGCAAGCCATCGCCAGCGCCCTTCCGCTACAGCCATCAGGGCAATCTGGCCACCATTGGCAAACGCGCGGCGGTCATCGATTTCGGCCGGTTCAAGCTCAAGGGCGTGCTGGCGTGGTGGATATGGGGGCTTGCCCATATCTACTTCCTGATCGGAACACGGTCGCGGTTGGCCGTGGCGTGGAGCTGGCTGTGGATTTATCTGAGTGGCCAGCACAGTGCGCGTCTGATTACCCAGAAAGAGACGCTGAAGGACGAGGCGTGAGGCCAGATGACAAAGGAAAGGGCGGGAAGTATGACTTCCCGCCCTTTTTATTTGGTCGTCTCTGCGTGCATCAAGCGTCGAGAGAGGCCATGTCGATGACGAAGCGGTAACGCACGTCGCTTTTCAGCACGCGCTCATAGGCTTCGTTGACGTCTTTGATGTCGATCTTTTCGATTTCGGAAACAATGTTGTGCTTGCCGCAGAAATCCAGCATTTCCTGGGTTTCCTTGATCGAGCCGATCATCGAACCGGCGAGCGAACGACGGCCGGGGATGACCGAGAAAGCGTGGACCGGGATCGCATGTTCCGGCACGCCGAGCAGAACCATCGTGCCGTTGACCTTCAGCAGGTTGAGATAGGCGTTCCAGTCGATTTCCGCGGAAACGGTGCAGAGAATCAGGTCGAAGGTGCCGGCGAGCTTCTCGAAGGTCGAGGCATCGCTGGTGGCGTAATATTCCTTCGCGCCGAGCTTCAGACCGTCTTCCTTCTTCGACAGGGACTGGGAGAGAACGGTGATATCCGCGCCCATGGCCGAACCGATCTTCACGCCCATATGGCCAAGACCACCCATGCCGACGATGGCGACCTTTTTGCCGGGGCCGGCATTCCAGTGATGCAGCGGCGAATAGAGCGTGATGCCGGCGCAGAGAAGCGGCGCAGAGGCATCGAGCGGAAGGTTTTCCGGGATGGAAAGGACGTAGTCTTCCCGCACGACGATATGGTCGGAATAGCCGCCCTGGGTCGCGGTCTTGCCATCTCTATCGACGGAGTTATAGGTTCCGACGAGACCGGGCATATATTGCTCGTTGTCGAGATCGCGCGTGGCGCAGCCGACGCAGGAATCGACGAAACAGCCGACGCCGACATGGTCGCCGACCTTGAACCTGGTGACCTTCGAACCAACGGCGCGGACGACGCCCGCGATTTCGTGGCCGGGAACGATCGGGTAGACGGCGTTCTTCCATTCGTTGCGGACGGTGTGGATGTCCGAGTGGCAGATGCCGGCATATTTGATATCGATGACGACGTCGTCATCGTTTGGCTCGCGGCGTTCGAAGGTGAACGGGGTAAGCGGCTTCGACGCATCGGTCGCAGCATAACCTCTAGCAATGGCCATCTGAATATCCTTATCGAGGGGTTGGGGACGGCGGAATATGCGATGGAAGCGTGAGGCGGCGTTAGAGTGATCCTCCGAGCTTTTTGCACGATCCTGCAAAAAATGCCCCGTGTGCTCTTTGCGGATGTCGGGCGGCTTTCTAGATAAGCAACATCCAATATATCTCTTCCTTCAGTTAAGGGATTTTCCCATGTCCTTGCCGTTCAATGTCTATCAGGAGATCGCCTCCATCGCCGCGCGGCACATCACGGAGGACGGCGAGGTGCGCACGGCGATCGAAACGCTGGGCATCAGCCGGCGCACGACGCCGAGCGCTCCCTGCCATGGCAGCTATCGTCCTTGTCTTGCCATGGTGATCCAGGGGTCGAAAAGCGTTCAACTCGGAACGGACACCATCAATTACGGCGCGGGGGATTATCTTCTGACCTCGCTTGATCTGCCCGTTGCATGGCGGGTGGTGGAGGCGAGCAGGGAAGTGCCGCATTTCTGCATCTCGCTTGCCGTCGACAGTGAGAAGCTGCTCGATCTCATGCGGCGTGTACCGATCGATCCTGTGGCGGAGCCGACGAATGCGCAGCGCGGCATCGTCGTCAACAGTGCAACACCGGAGCTTCTCGATGCCGCCATACGGCTCCTGCGCTTGCTTGATCGTCCGGCCGACATCGCCGCCATGGCGCCCCTGATCGAGCAGGAGATCCTTTATCGCATCCTGACCGGACCGGCCGGCGGGCAGCTGATGAACGTCATCGCGTCCGGCAGCCATGGCAACCGTATCGCCCGCGCCATCGCCTGGCTGCGCGAGAATTTCGCACGCCAGTTACGGATTGAAGAACTGGCCGAACAGATCGGCATGAGCGTCTCGTCCTTCCACCATCATTTCAAGACGATCACGGCCATGACGCCGGTTCAGTATCAGAAGCAGCTTCGCCTGCATGAGGCGCGGCGGCTGATGCTGCTGGAGCGGCTGGATGCCGGCACCGCCGGCCATCGCGTCGGCTACCAGAGCCCGTCGCAGTTCAGCCGGGAATATAGCCGGTTTTACGGATTGTCGCCGTCGCGGGATATCGACGCCTCGCGCGAAATTGCGGCGGGGTAGGTGATGGTCTATCACAGTGGAACGATGGCGCGTGGGGCTTACCCCCCTCTGCCCTTCATACTGCGGGGCACCGCACCAATTCTTCTCATCCCCCGAAGAATCCGCTTGACCCCAACGCCACCTCCGCTTAAATGGCGCTCGAACCGTACCGTACGGTACATCAATCGAGCCTCTGGAGACGAAAAGACTTGGCTTCCGACCCGATCACAGCGCAGGAATTTTCGCCGCGCCAGAACGCCGTTCTGGACCAGGCATTGCGTCTATTGGTCAAGGGTGGTGAGAAAGCGCTCACCACATCCGGATTGGCGCGCGCCGCCAACTGTTCCAAGGAAAGCCTCTACAAGTGGTTCGGTGATCGCGACGGCCTGCTGGCGGCGATGATCACCTTCCAGCAGAGCAAGGTCCGCACCTTCGAAAAGGCGGGCGACCGTGTGTCTGCGCCGCAGCTTGCCGATCATCTCGAGGTTTTCGCGCATGATCTCCTCGATGTTCTGGCGGGCGACGTGTCGCTGGCGCTGAACCGCCTCGCCGTTGGCCAGGCGAGCCGTGACGGCTCCAAGCTCGGCGATCTGCTGCTGGAACGCGGCCGTCGCCAGATCGACCGGCGGGCGCGTGGACTGATCGAGGCGGGTCGCCGTTCCGGCTACCTGCGTTTCGATGATGCCGAGGAGGCATATCGCAGTTTTTACGGCCTCATCGTCTCGGATCTGCATGTGCGCATGCTGCTGGGCGAGGCGCCGGACAAGGATTTTTCCGCCCGGGCAAAAAAGGCGGTCGTCGCCTTTCTGACGCTCTACGGGACGGAAAAGGTACATTCGGAACTCAGCGGCAAACCCGCCTGACATTCCGGTTCAGACAACTGAGAGACAAGCATTAGGGAAGGACCATCAAATGCGCGTTTATTATGATCGTGATGCCGATCTCAATCTCATCAAGTCCAAGAATGTCGTCATCGTCGGTTACGGCTCCCAGGGCCGCGCCCATGCGCTGAACCTCAAGGATTCCGGCGCCAAGAACGTCGTCATCGCTCTGAAGGCCGGTTCGCCGACCGTCAAGAAGGCCGAAGCCGACGGCTTCAAGGTCATGACCGTTGCCGAAGCCGCCAAGTGGGGCGACCTCCTGATGATGGCGACCCCGGACGAACTGCAGGCCGACATCTACAAGGCCGACATCGCCGGCAACATCCGTGATGGCGCTGCAATCGCTTTCGCACACGGCCTTAACGTTCACTTCGGCCTCATCGAGCCGAAGGCATCGCTCGACGTCGTCATGATCGCACCGAAGGGCCCCGGCCACACGGTTCGCGGCGAATACCAGAAGGGCGGCGGCGTTCCCTGCCTCGTTGCCGTTCACCAGAACGCTTCGGGCAACGCGCTTGAACTCGCTCTATCCTACGCCTGCGGCGTTGGCGGCGGCCGTTCGGGCATCATCGAAACCAACTTCAAGGAAGAGTGCGAAACCGACCTCTTCGGCGAACAGGTCGTTCTGTGCGGCGGTCTCGTCGAACTCATCCGCGCCGGTTTCGAAACCCTGGTCGAAGCCGGTTACGCACCGGAAATGGCCTATTTCGAGTGCCTGCATGAAGTGAAGCTGATCGTTGACCTGATCTACGAAGGCGGCATCGCCAACATGAACTACTCGATCTCGAACACGGCCGAGTGGGGCGAATACGTCACCGGTCCGCGCATCATCACCGCTGAAACCAAGGCTGAAATGAAGCGCGTCCTGCACGACATCCAGACCGGCAAATTCACCTCGGACTGGATGCAGGAATACCGCTCGGGTGCGGCCCGCTTCAAGGGTATCCGCCGCATGAACGACGTTCACCAGATCGAAGAAGTTGGCGCAAAGCTGCGCGGTATGATGCCCTGGATCGGCAAGAACAAGCTGGTCGACAAGGCTGTCAACTAAGCTTCATTGCTTGGTAGAGAATTGGAAGGCCGGGGCGAAAGCTCCGGCCTTTTTTTGTTTTCGATGCGCCGTCACACGATGGCGTCGTCTTCCTCGATGACGACCGAAACCGGGAAGTGATCGGAAAATCCGCCGAGATTGACGTTTTTGACCGCATCGCCCTTCGATAGGCCGAAGCGGATAGGCCCCTCGTTTTTGCTATGGCTGACCATGGCGGCGATGGCTTCGACTTTCGCGGTTTCCTCACGCACGCTGAAGCCGCTGCTGCCGCTCAGAAGTGATCGGGAAACGAGGATCTGGTCGAAGATATTGGCGTCGCCATTGAAATAGAGCGTGCCATAGATCGTCCTTGCCGTGCCGACTGAATCCACCACCGGCTGGCGCAAATAGTTCCAGGCAAGATTATAGAACATGGCCGATTGCGAGTTTTCGACATCGTCCCGCTCGCGGGTGGAATTGGCGTGGTAGCGCAGGGACGCATCGGACGGATCGTCATTAAAATCGCCGAACGCGATGACGGCGATATCGTTTCCTTTCTCCTCGCGAATACGCTGATGCCAGTAGCCGAGCGTTTCGCCGGCGGTCATCCGAAAACCGGCGCTTTCGACCGCGCCACCCGAGCGCGACGGCCAGTGATTGGAAAGCGCGATAAGCTGGCGGCCGCCCTTGGTGATGAAGGTGCATTGGGTAATGTCGCGCGTGCCGGTACGGCGCATCACGAAATGGCTGAAAATCTCGTTCTCGTTGATCAGCAGCTTTTTGCTGTCATAGATGAAGGCGGTGTCGATGCCGCGCTGGTCCTTGCTGGAATCGGCGTGCACGACGCGATAGGCGCGCTCAGGCATGAGATCGTTCAGATGTTCTGCCAGCGTCTCCAGGACGAAACGGTTCTCGACCTCGCAGACACCGAGCAGATCTGGCCCGGCACCGCCGATCTGCCGGATGATGATGCCGAGCTGTTTGACCTTGGTCTTGAACAGATCCTCGGTCCAGCCTTTCAGATCGTTCTTCAGCCGCTCGGCAATCCACGGCTCGCGCGCCGGATAACCCTCCGGCGCAAACAGGTTTTCGACATTCCAGAACGCCAGGACATATTGTGCCATGATACCTCACCCCTCCGGTTGGTTTTGCAGACCCAGTGGAAGTTTTTGCCACAACAACTTGAAATTGTCATGACGGGCGAGATATGACGCCCATCCTGTCGTTCGATCTTATTTGCCCGGCGGGATGACCCCCTTGGTCAACAGGAAGCAGCCGTAAAAGCGCGTCTCGCCTGTCGTGATGACGCAATAGGCCTGCTTGGCTTTTTCGTAGAAGGCAAAACGTTCGATGCCGTACATGGGGGCGGATTTTCCTTCCGCCGCGTCGATTTCCTTCTGCACTTCGGCCTGCACCGGTTCCAGTTGATCTGGCGCGCCCATCACTTCCATACGGCCGACCGAAGGTTGCAGCGGCGTGTCGAGCGGCAGAACGGACAGGATCGCCTTCATGGCGCGGGCGGCCGAGACGTTGTCGATATGCAGCACCTTGCCGACGGTGGTCTGGCGGGCCACCGAATCGGAAGGGAAATTAGTGTCCGAGATCACCAGTGTATCGCCGTGACCCATGGCGCGCAGCGCGTGCAGAACATCGGCGTTCAGCGCCGGGTCGATATTTTTCAACATGTCGTCAAACTCCCATGATGCTTTCGCCGTCTCGCGGCGCGCGCAATCCAGCCGGAAAACCATGCCGCGTCAATCGCAAAGGTGTGATTGTGAAGCTTTGCGCAAGGGTGTATTTGGCTTTGTCCGCAAATCCGGGCGTCGATGCAGGTCGGTTGCGGGCAATGTGCAGGGAGGCAGAAATAATTCGAAAAACTGATAAGTCAGTATTGCTGACGTATCGACATTTCTGTAAAGATGCACGCATAAAAACGACACAAGAGGAAACGTACCCATGCTTGATTGGGAACAAATTTTCGCCACGCGCTCTTCGCGTATGAAAGCGTCTGAAATCCGTGAGTTGCTGAAGCTGCTGGAGCAGCCCGATATCATCTCCTTTGCCGGCGGCATTCCGGACCCGGCCCTTTTCCCCGCAGAGGAGTTTCAGCAGGCTTACGCGGAAATTTTTTCCGGTTCGCAGGTCAACTCGGCGCTGCAATATTCGGTAAGCGAGGGTTACAAGCCGCTGCGTGAGTGGCTGGCGGGCGAAATGGACAAGATCGGCATCGAATGCACCGCCGACAACGTCTTCATCGTTTCCGGTTCGCAGCAGGGTCTCGATTATCTCGGCAAGCTGTTCCTGTCGCCGAAGGATACGGCGCTGGTAACCTGGCCGACCTATCTCGGCGCGCTTTCCGCCTTCAACGCCTATGAGCCGAATTACGACCAGCTGAACCCCGGCGGCAACCGTACGCCCGAGGCTTACCGCGAAACAGCGGCCAAGCTCGGCGGCGCGGTGAAATTCGCCTATCTCTCGGCCGATTTCTCCAATCCGACCGGTGAAACCGTCGATCTGGCCGGCCGCGAAAAGGTTCTGGCGCTGGCCGACGAGCTGGATATCGCCGTCATCGAAGACGCGGCCTATCAGTCGCTGCGTTACGATGGCGAGGCTGTTCCGCCGATCATGGCGCTTGATATCGCCCGTTCTGGCGGCATCGAGAACACCCGCACCATCTATTGCGGCAGCTTTTCAAAGACGCTCGCACCCGGCCTTCGTGTCGGTTACATCGTTGCTTCCTCGCCGGTTATCCGCAAGCTGGTGTTGATGAAGCAGGCCGCCGACCTGCATTCCTCGACCATCAACCAGATCGCCATCGAACGCGTCGCCTCGCGCGGTTTCGACAGCCAAGTCGCCAAGATCAAGGCAGCCTACAGCGCGCGTCGCGATGCCATGCTGGCCGCACTCGAGAAGTATATGCCGAAGACGACCAGCTGGACGAAGCCGGAAGGCGGCATGTTCATCTGGGTGACGCTGCCTGAGGGTATGGATGGCGCCGCATTGCTGGCGAAATCCATCGCCACGGAAAAGGTCGCTTTCGTTCCCGGCCGCGCCTTCTTCGCGGACGGCTCCGGCACGAATACGCTGCGTATCAGCTTCTCCTGCGCCAATGAGGCGATGATCGAGGAAGGCATGAAGCGGCTTGGCCGGTTGATTGCGACGGCTCAGGCGGAAACGGGCGAGGCGGTTCCGGCGATTTGAAGGGGCTTTGCGGCAACGACG
The DNA here is from genome assembly GCF_008274755.1 of Agrobacterium sp. B1(2019). NCBI lineage: Bacteria > Pseudomonadati > Pseudomonadota > Alphaproteobacteria > Hyphomicrobiales > Rhizobiaceae > Agrobacterium > Agrobacterium sp. B1(2019). The sequence goes on from NZ_VTPB01000001.1 coordinate 762,929, forward strand.
GAGCTTGCGGTTTCACCCCCCTCTGTCCTGCCGGACATCTCCCCCACAAGGGGGGAGATCGATCTGCGGCTATGTTTCCGCCCATCCCAACGTTTGAGAGCGTAGTGGTGAGAGAGCGTCTTGCCGATCTCCCTCCTTGTGGGGGAGATGCCCGGCAGGGCAGAGGGGGGTAAGCCACAATCTCCAAGAGGAGTTGCGCTCTCCCGCCTACGCTCCCATGCATTAAAGAGATCACACCCCAAAAATCCTGCCTGTCACATACATGTTATGCAATCATGTTTTAGCGGTCCCACGAAACAACAGGGACTGGACCCATGAAAACGCTGCTTTCCGCTTTCACCGCCATCGTATCGCTCGGCTTCATCGCCACCGCTGCCAATGCCGCCGATCTGGTGCTCTACACCAGCCAGCCCAATGAGGACGCGCAGGCGACCGTTGATGGCTTCAAGGCCGCCAATCCGGGTCTCGAAGTCGATTGGGTGCGTGACGGAACGCCGAAGATCATGGCCAAGCTGATGGCCGAGATCAATGCCGGAAATCCGGTTGCCGACGTGCTTCTGATCGCCGACACCGTGACGCTGGAGCGCATGAAGCAGGCTGGCCAGCTTCTCGCCCACAAGTCTCCCGAAGCCAAGAATATCGACGCCTCGCTTTATGACGCGGATGGCTTCTATTATTCCACCAAGCTCATCACCACCGGCATCATGTACAACAAGGCTGCCGCGATGAAACCGACGAGCTGGAAGGATCTTGCCAAGGCGGAAGCCAAGGGTCTCGTCACCATGCCAAGCCCGCTGACCTCGGGTGCGGCGCTGATCCATGCGCAGACGCTTGCCGCCGCAAACGGCCTCGGCTGGGATTATTACAAGCAGCTTAAGGCCAATGAAGCCATTGCCGGCGGCGGCAATGGCGCGGTTCTGAAGTCCGTTGCTTCAGGCGAAAAGGCCTATGGCGTGGTCGTCGATTACATGCCGATCCGCGAAAAGGCCAAGGGCGCACCCGTCGAGTTCGTCTTCCCGGAAGAGGGCGTATCGGCCGTCACCGAGCCGGTCGCGATCATCAAGGGCACCAAGCACGAGGAAGCGGCGAAGAAGTTCGTCGACTACGTGCTTTCCGAAAAGGGCCAGCAGGGCTTCGTCAAGCTCGGCTACATTCCGGTTCGTGCCGATGCCGGCATGCCGGAAGGTTTTCCGGCTCGCGACAAGATCAAGGTTCTGCCGCTCAACGCTGCCGATGCGCTGAAGAACTCCGAACAGGACCTGAAGACTTTCTCCGACATTTTCGGCTCCAAAGGCTGATATAGCGGAATGACCCGTTCCAATGCCTATGGAAGCAGCCAGCCGCGCTGGCTGTTTCCTTTTGTAGTGAGTGTTGTTTTCGCGCTGAGTGCCCTGCCGCTCGGGCGGCTCGCCTATACCGGCGTTATCTCGTCGCTGAATGGTGATATATGGCGGCTTCTGGCCGATCCCGCCCTTTGGGGTGCGGCTCTGAATACGCTCTCCACCTCGTTTTTCGGCATGCTGATTTCACTTGCCATCGGCGGCGCCTTTGCGCTTGCGCTGACGCTCTGCGACATCCGCGGCAAGTCGATCTTAAGTTTCCTGTTCATGCTGCCGATGATGATCCCGCCGCAGGTGACGGCGCTGTCGTGGATCGGTATGACAGGACCGTCGAGCACGCTGTTGAAGGCCATCGGCCTTGCGCCGGCACTGGGTTCGCCGCAGCCGCTTTATTCGATTACGGGCATCGCGCTTCTGCTGGGTGTGCAGCATGCGCCGCTCGTCTATCTGTCGCTGCGGGCCGGTCTGCTGGCCTTGCCGCAGGACGGCATCGAGGCTGCCAAGCTTTCCGGCGCTTCGCCGCGCCGGGTACTGTTCGATATTATCCTGCCGCTGTCGACGCCGGGATTGATCGCCGGGGCGGCGATCTCCTTCGTCTCCAATGTCGGCAATTTCGGCATTCCGGCGATCCTCGGCATCCCCGCCTCGATCTTCACTTTGCCGACCTTGATTTACAGTCGTTTTGCCAGTTTCGGCACCAGCACATTCGGCGATATCGCCATTCTCTCCACCATGATCGCCATCATCTCGGTCGCCGGGCTCGCGCTTCAGGAGCGGGCGATGAAGGGCAGGGACTATCGTATCATCGGGCTTTCCGGCAAGGCGGCGACATTCGGGCTTGGGCTGTGGCGGGTGGCGGCGGAGTTTGCGCTGTGGCTGGTGCTGCTCTTCATGCTGGTGGCGCCGCTGACGGCGTTGGTGGCAAGCTCGCTCGCGCCTGCCTATGGTGTTCCGCTCAACCTCAAGACGGCGACGCTGCATGCCTATGAGGAATTGCTCTATCGGCAGAGCGTGACGCGTACTGCCTTCCGCAATTCGCTGTTTCTGGCGACGGCCACTTCGCTTTGCCTGCTGGCGGTGACGGTGTTGACGGCCTATTTCCTGGTGCGGGGCAAGAGCCGTTTCATGTTTCTGCTCTCGGCGCTGGTGGATATCCCCTATGCGCTGCCGGGCGTCGTCATTTCCGTCTCCTTCGTGCTGCTTTTCGCCGCTCCCATCCCGCTTGTCGGCATCACGCTCTACGGCACGATCTGGATCATTCTGCTCGCCTATTTCTCCTCCTTCTTCGCCGTCAGCCTGAAACCCATGGTCAGCGCCTTCCTGCAATTCGATCCATCGCTGGAAGAGGCAGCAAGGCTCTCCGGCGCCGGTTTCTGGCGGCGACTGAAGGATATCATCCTGCCGCTGGTCGGGCCTGCGGCCGGTGCTTCGGTCATTCTCGTTTTCCTGATCGCGTGTAACGAGCTGACGGTATCGGCGCTTCTCTGGTCGGCCGGCACACAGACGCTCGGCGTACTCATCTACAACCTCGATGACAGCGGCAGCTTCGATCTTGCTTCTGCACTTTCGGTGCTTGTCGTCATCATGGTCATTGTCCTTATGCTGCTGCTCGAAATTCTGGGGCGCTATCTGCCGAAAGGAGTGGTCCCTTGGCGAAACTGATCCTCAACCGCCTGTCGAAGAGTTTCGGTGCCGGTTCAAAGCCAGCCGTCGACGATGTTTCGCTTGCCGTGCGGGAAGGCGGTTTTCTCGCTCTGCTCGGGCCTTCCGGCTGCGGCAAGACGACCGTGCTGCGCATGATCGCCGGTTTCGAACAGCCGACCGACGGTTCCATCCTGCTTGGCGAGCGGGTGCTGGCCGATGCCGGCAGCATGGTGCCGCCGGAGCGGCGCAACATGGCGATGGTGTTCCAGTCCTATGCGCTGTGGCCGCATATGTCGGTTGCCGACAATGCCGGTTATCCCCTGAAGGTGCGCGGTATTTCGGGTGAGAAATATCGCGAGAAGGTGCGCCAGGCGCTGGCCGCCGTCCGTCTCGAGAGCTTCGCCGATCGCCGTCCCGCCGAATTGTCCGGCGGCCAGCGGCAGCGTGTGGCGCTTGCCCGCTGCCTCGTTACCGAGCCCGACGTGGTGCTGCTCGACGAGCCGCTGGCAAATCTCGACCGGCACCTCAGGCAGGAGATGGAGGAGACGTTCCGTGAGTTCCATGCCCGCTCCGGCGCAACGATGATCTACGTCACCCACGATCAGGCGGAAGCCATGGCGCTGGCGACCGATGTCGCCGTCATGTCACAGGGCAAGCTCTTGCAGGTGGCGCCGCCGGCGGAGCTTTATGCGCGGCCCGAAGGCAGGCTGGTCGGTTCGCTGGTGGGGCAGGGGGCGATCGTGATCTTGCCCGTGCCGGAAGGGACTTCGCGCGATCTCGACTGGACGGGGCTTCGGGCGGCGATGGAGAGCGGCAGGCAATTGCCGCAGGCGGATATTCTCGTGCGGCCGCAGGATGTGGTGCGGGATGCGGATGGCATCACCTGCGCCGTCACATCGGTTCTTTATGAGGGTGAGCGTTACGCCCTGCGTCTCGATCTGCCGGATGGGCAGGCGCTCAGGGCCTATTCGCGCGAAGCGGTCGCCGTCGGAGACCGTCTGCCGGTGGCCATTCGCGCGGCGTGGCGGCTTTAGTGCGATAAGTGTACTTCCCGAGGGAGGGTGAAGGACGTGGCCCTAGCTACTGGCGAGGCGGCGGGCTAAGCTTTCCCTGCAGCAATAGGAATGAACCATGTCGCTTCGGCTCGCCACCTTCAATATCGAAAACCTTCTCACCCGTTTCGATTTCACCGGTTTTCGCAACCAGACGCGGCGCGACAGGGCGATCCAGCTCTTCGATATCAGGGACGAGGCCACCTATCAGGCGTTGGAAAGCGCGCGCATGGTGTCTTCCACCGATGATACCCGCCAGCTTTCAGCGCTCGCCATTGCGGATGCGGATGCCGATATCCTTTGCCTGCAGGAAGTCGACAATATGGCGGCGTTGCAGGCCTTTGAATATGGTTATCTCTACCGCATGGTCGGTAATGGCTACCTGCAGAAATATCTGGTTGAGGGCAATGACGGCCGTGGCATCGATGTCGCCGTCGTCATGCGCGAGGAGACGCGCGACGGTGACAGGATCGAGGTGGTCGATATCAAGAGCCATGCCGCGCTCACCTATCGCAATCTCGATCTTTTCAATTCCGCGCTTGCCGCCACAAACCAGATCGATGACAAGATTTTCAAACGGGATTGCCTGGAAATCGATCTGCGGATCGGCGGCAAGCCGCTGACGCTTTACGTCACGCATTTTAAATCCATGACCAATGCCCGCGATGCGGTCGACGCCCGCATCGCCACAATGCCGATCCGTGAGGCGGAGGCCATGGCCGTGCGCCGTATCATTGAAAACCGCTGGGGTGTGGGCAATTCCCGCAACAAGAATTTCGCGATCTGCGGCGATATGAATGATTATCAAGAGCGTGTCGCGATTTCCGGCGACAGGCGCAGTGGCTACAGCTTCGAGCCTGTCGAGGAGGAGCGCAGCGCGCTCGATATCTTCACCGCCGATGGTTTCGTGGTCAATCCGATGACGCGCCGTGACGTCATGGATCGCTGGACGCTCTACCATTCACGCGGGCCGCAGGAGCAGCATCTGTGCCAGCTCGACTATATCTGGCTGTCCCCGCGTCTGGCGGAGACGAACGCCACACATGTTCCCGACATCATTCGCAATGGACAGCCTTTCCGGACGATATTCCCGCCGGGACAAGAGGTCGAACGTTATCCCCGCACCGGCTGGGATCGCCCGAAGGCTTCCGATCATTGCCCCGTGGTCATGACGCTGGATTTGATCTAGGCGATGCTCCTAGCCGTTCGCGACCTTTGGGAAATAGGTTGCCCAGACCCGGTTACGGCCCGCACGCTTGGCTTCGTAAAGCCGGTCGTCGGCGATGGCGATCAACTCGTCCCAACTGTTGATCGTGCGTGCCTCCTGCCAGACCACGCCGAAACTTGCCGTCAGTGAGAGGCCGCTTTGCGCGTCGATGGTCTGGGCTTCGATCAGGCGGCGAAGGCGGTCGGCCGTCGCCGTCGCCGTGGCGTGGCTGACATTCTGCAACACGACGACGAATTCCTCGCCGCCATATCTGGCAAGAATATCATCCTTGCGCAAGGCGCTGCGCAACAGGCCCGCGGTCTTCTGAAGCGCGATGTCACCCATGGCATGACCAAAACGGTCGTTGATTGATTTGAAGTGGTCGATATCGACAATCATCACGCCGAGCGACTGACATTGCTCCTCGCCCGTCAAAATGGAGCGAACCGCCTTTTCGAGTGCGCGGCGGTTAAAAACGCCAGTCAGGGCATCGGTTTCGGAAAGTGTGCGCAGCTGTTCGGCCAGCGCACGCTGCTGGTTTTCCATTTCGCCCTTCTGGCGAAGCTGTTCGCGCAGGAAATCCAGTTCCTCGAACATCTTCTTCACTTCCGGAGCAACCCTGTCCTCATGATTGCCCTCGGAAAGATCACCACCGGCGATGGCAGCGATCTGCGCCTGGACGGATTGCATCGGCCGGAACAGCGCGGTTTTGTAAACCGATGTCAGCCGCAATAGCACCAGCACAGCAATGCCAGCGAGAAAGAGCGACGCTCCGCCGTAGATCAGGGCCTCGTGCTTTTTCCTTTCGATCCGCGCGCGCGTTTCGGACAGAATGAGGTCACGCAACGTGTCGGACGACCGCATGCCTGCAATATAGTTTCTGGAGAATTCAAGAGCGCTTGGCTGGGCGGATGGCACGGCCATCACGATCGTGTTCTGCGCGTAAAGCAAAGCCTGACTGAAATATTGGGTTTCAAGATCGCGCAATGCCGCGTCCAGTCGCGGCGTCGACAGATAGGCGGCGGTATAATTGGTCAGCGATGCTTTCAGCGACAGCAGGCTCTGCATCTCGGTGTCGAACTTGGCGCGATAACGGAGCTTTTCCTGCCTGTTCGCCTTGAGACTCATGATGACATAAGAGCCGAGGCGGCCGATCCGGTCCCGCATCACACCCGCCGTACCCGTCAGTGCGATGTCGATCGCCACATCGGGCGTCGCCTTGATGATGGCGCGTGCGGCCCTGCCGCGCAGCAGATTGACGCTGTCCGCCGCCCTGAACATCGATGAAATCGCGTTGGACATCGCGCCGTTGTTGCGTACGTCAGGGGAGAGCGCGGCAACCTGATCGACCAGTTCTCGCGATTGTTCGAGAGCCTGGCGGGTTTCAGCAAGTGACTTCGCCAGTTCGGGCTGCGTTCTGATATCTTCGGTGAAGGATTTCTCCAGCTCCGACAGCTTGTCGTCCGTTGCCTTGCGCGCGGTCGCAAGCCCTTCGATCAGTCCCTCATCCGGCACGGATGCGCCCATCAGATTATTGGCGGGGCCTCGCTCTGCCGATACCAGCCATGCCGACTGGAGAGCGGTTTCAAAGCGGGTGAGCTGCGCGGCATTGGTGCGATAACGTATATAATTGTAGACGCTGGGCAGCGCGGCAAGGGTTGCCAGCAGGATTGAGCTTACGGCGATGATGATCGTGCCTGTCAGCTGGATTTTCTGTATGCTCGCGCGCATATGATGCGTTGTTCTCACTGGAATGGTCATGTTTCATCGCCATTTTAGTGACGCTGCGTAAATACTTCGCTTATTTTCCGGGCCTTTTGCCACAATCGCGATCATGCAAACAGACCGGCTGGCAACGGTGTGGAAAAGCGGCCTGTCGATGCCATGGCGTCAGTTTTTGCTTTACACCAAGTCAGAATCTGATAGTTGGCAAGGCACTGGCTTGCCCTTGTAGCTCAGTTGGTAGAGCACCTGATTTGTAATCAGGGGGTCGCGGGTTCGAACCCTGCCGGGGGCACCAGTCACTATATCATTGAAATCGTTGCAATTTTACGCAAAATCCGTTGACGGAGTGGCGGCGAAAACCCTGTGAATCAATCACAGATCAATCACGACGGCGGAAAACTAGTGATTCACAGTGCTCGTCAACAGATTTTGATCACGCGTTCGTGATCGGTTTTCAACAAAGTCAATGATCCATCCAGTGCACGACACGACCTTGACTTCCAGCTGTAACTAGAACAAAACAGGAACAAATTCCTATCGGGTCGGAGGCTGTGATGAAACATCGTCGAGGTATCGATCTTGTGACTGATGTCTCTGACGCAGGACAGCTGATCTATACGACACTTGGCGCACTGCCACAGTGGTACACGTTAGGCTGCAGATGCAGGAAATGCGGGCATCACGCAATGTTGGATAGGTGGGAGCTATCCCGACGGTTCGGCAAAGGCGTCTACATTAGTAGCCTCGGATCGTACGTAAGTTGTTCCAAGTGCCGCACTCGCGGTGACGCAGAATGGCTGATCGGGAAAATTCTTAGAGATTGAGTGCTCCGGAACGGTCAGGAACCGGAGCACTCTCGGTGTACTCTCGGGCACTGTCCATGCGGTTTTGAACCACATCTCATTTTTATCGACCGCAGGACAAAGGTGCGGTCGTCGGACAGCGTAAAAGCCTGCCCCCGTCCCCTAGGGATAGTAATATCATTCGTCGTCAGCTTGCTCACGTCAAACCGCCGCCGAAAATATGACCTATAAGACATATTCGGCAACAAATATGAACTTTACGACATATTTCTCAGCAACCTATCACGCTGTGCCCGCAACCTATTTTAATTTATTTTAGGTTGCCGTAGACTCCCTAGAACGTTGACTGCGCCAGGTAGGACGAAGCCGGAGATATTGTTGACATGTCGGACAATAAGCCCGCGATGATCACCGGACTGATCGATGACTGGAAGCTGCGGTCGGCCGAGGTGAAAGTCCACTTGCGATTGAAATATCTGCCACTCGATTTTGATTTCGGCCAGATCGATGAATGTGAGCGCTATCTCGAAATGTCGGATGATCAGCAACGCGCGTTTGTCTCAGACATGAATAATGAGGAATATGAATTTTGGAATGCTCTGGAGACGTCGAGAGCGCTCTATGTGAATCCACTCGACAAGCAAGATGGCTCCATCACTGAGGCTAAGGTCGCGGCACATCCTAAGCGATACGGATGGAAGCTCTGATGTACAGTTTTCGAGACCGTTCAAAAAAAGCACAAAAATATCGTGTCCGCCAAATGTCCGCGAATATCGCGATATCTGGTCGCGATATGAGAGATGAAGACATCCTGCACCTGGAAACCTGGATCGATGAAGGAGTTTCTCAAGACGAGGTCGCTCGACGACTGATCGTCCGGCACATCGGCGGCGACACGACTGCTGAGAAGGTTGAGAATCTGCGCAGGTATTACAAGATCAAGCGGTCGAGTGGATATCCTGAGCAACTCGCTGACGCTCTCAATCGGATCGAGGGCATCGAAGGCGACGAGACCCTGAGCCTAATCGCTGATCTGTTGCGTAAGAGCATACTGACGCCCGATGAAGCCAATGCTTTTACGCTGATGCACGTGCGAGAGAAGTCACGATGACACTCATCGCTGAAACGTAACGGATCAGCGGCAACATCGGAAAATTGCCCCTGGATTGCTACAAGTCATTGAAAAGGTACCGAAAAATCGTCTGATCTGTAAAGTTTTAATGTTGACAAGCGACTCCTGTTAACTCCTGGTACCGGACATTCTCATCACGAGCTTTCGACAGGAGATATCCATGACCCAGCATCGTTCGGTTCCGTGCCCAGCAACGTCCGTCGCAATGCAGACCGGAGCAATTTTCGTGGGTCTGGCAGCAGGTGCTGTCAACGCGCATATGTCTGGGATCGCTGCAGCCCGGGCGGCTCGTGAAGAACGTGCATCTCATATGTTGGCTCAACAGCTGTCGGATGCGGTCGGAGCCGCGCACGACTGGGCTGAGTACGCAAAAAGGCTGATCCTGGAAAATGAGCGTTTGAAGGGTGAAAACGAACGCCTGAGGGCTGTCGCAGCTCAGCGTCGCGGTGTCATCGAGCGTATGAGGTCAGCAGCATGATCAAAGAAGTCATCATGTCGCCCGCCATGGCGCTCTATCATTGGCGCGTAAATCGGATGAGCATCCGCAATGTGCTGAGTCAGACAGGATTCCGCTCCATCGGTGAGCTTTACGAAGCTTATCATGAAGAACTGGAGAGCACCGAAATGTCTATGCAGGACCACATGATGACGCCTGAAGACCATCAACGTGAGGAAGACGTCGACGCCGTATGGTTAGAGTTCGGCGATTATCTTCGTGAAATGGTGCCGCCTGCGGAATACGATGATGAGATCGAGCGTCTGCTTCCGCTCGTAATTGCGACCCGGCAAATTGAAGCGTCTGCCAGGTCACGACCTTTTCGTGATGACGTAAAGCGCCGTAAAGCGCAGGCATTGCACTGATCAGTTGACGTACGCAGGTGGCCGTTCGAGGCAACCATTTCTGAAAGCTGCGATCCGATCCGAAAGAACCGGATCGGATTCTCTCTTTTTGGTCTGACCAACAGAGGGCACGCCAAAAATTGCATCCTCGCGACCAGCCATTGCATCGGCGATTTTCCGCTCTGACTTTTCCGACGCCAGGATTTTGATCTGGTCATCCGTTAGGTGGACTTCCAGCCAATCAATCTGATCAGGCGTCAGGCGTGTCAACGGAATCGTGTCACGGTGCTCCGGCAAAGCCTGGGCCCATGCCATCGCAACACGCTCCGGTGACGACAGGATATAATCAGCAGCTTTCTGCTGATCTACAGCTCTGTCCTGCACATACTTAGCTTCGTCTACATCCGGCAGATCGAGCTTCTGCGGAGGCATCACAGTGCCACCGCCACCTCCGCCTGGCAGAAGGCCTAGAAATTTCTGCCAGCACCACTCGAATCCCTTTAATCCACCCTCGGCCAGCCGTGCCATGGCCATCAGTATGGCCATAAAAAATGCTCTCATTTCCATCATCTCCCTTGTCTAATGAGGATGAAGGAATAGTGGTCGTCTTCAAAGCATTCCACAAATCACGCCGACGGAAATTACACACCTGAGAAAATATTACGTTGACTATATAAGGTATTTTCTCTTTGGTGTATTTTCTAAACACACATCAACACTTGCGCCGAAGGAAATTGCGCAAAACCATATCTCTGTCGGGATCATCCGGCAGGGAGATTATTATGGGAAGATTTAGATCATTCACTGTTCGGCCACCAAAGCCGACATTCACGAAACGCGGAATCGAAATCTGGACCACACAGCTGGTCAACACTTTTGGCGACCGCAACACGCGCCGAGACCGTGCTGCTGAATGGCTCGATGTCAGCCGCAGGACAATCGATGCTTGGTGCTCTGCGAGCGATCCTCGTGTCATCTCGGCGGAATTGTTGATGGAACTGGCGGTCGGCGCAACCATCTATCAGGCACCGCTTCTGGAAGCTGACATGATCTACGACGTCGTCAATGGAGACGGCGAGATCGTCACTACACAGAAAGACATCGGGCTCGCGGCATATGTTGCAGACCTGAGAGGCCACCAGGTACTCCGTCGAGCCGGTCGACCTCTGCAGATGACGGAAGAACAGCATGTCCGGTCACGCCTGCGCCGCATCATCGCATCCGGCCACCTGGCTCTGTCGCAGCTTTCGGGCTGGCTGTGTCGTGATGATTATGGTGTCGTCGACCGCATTGTAGAACTGCGGAGCCGCAAATATCCTAACGTGCACGATTTTGCGATTGATCGGATCGACCGCGAAATTAAGCACGGATACGACGAGAGCTGGGAATGGGTAGGAGCTGCACCATGAGAAAATCCATTCCAATGACCGGCTCATCCACAGTCGTCAACGCTGATCCCGACCTGGAAAAATTCCGCGCATCGCTCAACCGGGTCTGGGAAAAAACGCTTGCATCAAGAAAAGTGAGAATCCTGAATGACGGTGCTTTCATCCGAAGGGATAGAACCAGCATCGTACCGATCAGCCAGCAGACATCAGCAGCGATTGAAGAATTCCGTCAGGAGTTGAATACCATTGCCACCCCTGCGGTACCGGCACCGGTCAAAGCCTCATCGGCTCCTCCACCCCGCCGAGCGCCACCGCCCAGGCCAGCATTCAAGAGGCCGACCGCATTACAGAAATGAGAAAGAGGCTCCGGAAACGGAGCCTTTTTCGACGGCGGCAGAAAAATGCATGGTCTGAAATTTTTGCCCTTAGCAAGGTGGGGTCGGGCTTCTAAATGGGCTGTACCCGAAACGTAAAGAGTAAGAGGTACAGCATGAATACGAAGCCGAAAAAGACCACGAAGACGACCAAAGCAGAAAAGCTTGCTCAGCAGGATGCCGCACGACAGGCTCATTTTCGAGAGATCGAAGGACAGATGAGCAATCTGCTCTCGGCGCTGTATGACGAGATCGGCAGCAGAAGAAAGAAGCCGTCGGCAAATGCCCGCGACAAATAAAGTCGCTTAAATTTCCATCGGCGGAATTATTGTGTAATTTTTCAAGAAAAATTGGTTGGCCAGAGAAGTGATTTCAATCACTATATTTCTGTCACTAAATAATTTTTGTGTAATTTCCGCCGATGGCCAAATATTTAATTATCAGCAAACGAGCTGATGACCGGCAAGAAAAAGATGAAGCCGGACAACATTAGAGAAGAAGGAAATTTAAAATGGAAAGAAAATCGCTATTATCGACAGCAACTACGTCCAGGCAGTCGCAGACACAGTTGAGCAGGCTGTAGCTATCTACGCCGATGGTGTCAGCAAGCCATGGAGCCTGGAGGTGCCTCAAACTGAAAATGACATCGAAGTTTACGGGATGACGGTTTGGGAAATCCCTGCAGACATCGCTGAAGACATTCACGGCGAAGCCACTGATCTCGTCTTCGAGCACGGTGAGCGAGTTGGCAATATAGACATCTATCTCGATGCAGCCGCCTGATTATTCCTGAACAACCCCAAACCCCGGCCTAATAATCGGGGTTTTGCTATTCTACCTCAACGATTTTGCCGATGGCTTTATTCTCGCTGGAGCACCGCTCACCCCATTTCATGGCTTCGTCCGTGAAAGCGAATGCCTTCTTCAAAGTGACGGTCTGGTGTCGATATATAGGCTTATCGCTGTCGCAGTCGATTAAAGATTTAGGAACCTTCGGCCTTATAACGACGACCTTCTCTATCACCTTCGATTCACTTGCGGGCAGGCTGCATCCGGCCAGCACCACAATCAACATCACGAATGCCGCAGCCGTCATCGCCCGAGCAAGCACCGTCCATACTTGTTCTGAGAACCCCTTCATGGCTTTCCTCCGAACCTCTTTAAGAAGGGTTTCGCCACCGCATCCGGAAACCTGGACTATCAGTGATGGTACGGGCGTCATCGCAATGGCGGATGAGGTGCTGTAGGTAAGGCGGCCTGTCCACAATCGAACAGCATGAAGGTGTTGAAATCCGGGACTTTCGAGTGGTTTTCTTTGCTCGGTTGCGTCTGGAGGGGTGACCTGACGAAATGATCCCACTATTCATTGGTGATGTCAGGAGCCAGTGTTTCAGCATTCCTGATTTGAGAATTGGTGGGGATGTGAATTGAACGCTTTTGAAATCGAAGAAGCCATATCATCATTGGCAGAACAGCCATTTGATGCTTCAGATTTTCCGTTTCTCTTCCTCCAGGCATTTGGCGCGAAGGAAACCACTCTTCGGCGGCTTAGAAGCGGCGACACCAATAAGTCGGATATCGGCGGTGTCCTGCAAACGACCAATATCCATATCAAGGTAGCCGCTACTGGAGCCGTTACCGACGCACTGAAAGACCTAAAATCCAGCCCCGCCACGTCACGAGCCAAGGCCAAATTCATCCTTGCCACCGACGGCCTTGATTTCCAGGCTGAAGACTTGAACACGGGCGAGGTGATCGTCTGCGAGTATCGGAAGTTTCCGGAGTTTTTTGGCTTTTTCCTGCCTCTGGCGGGGATTTCCACAGTCAAGCAAATCCGCGAAAGCAGCTTCGATATCAAGGCTACTGGACGTCTGAACCGCCTTTACGTCGAACTTCAAAAGGACAATCCGGAGTGGAGCACGTCAGCGCGTCGTCACGAGATGAACCACTTCATGGCGCGTCTAATTTTCTGCTTCTTTGCCGAAGACACCGACATCTTCATGAAAGAGACCCTGTTCACTGCCACGGTCGAGCAGATGAGCAGCAAGGACTCCTCCGATACGCACGTCGTGATCGAGGCCATCTTCAAGGCGATGAACACCCGTTCAGAGGATCGCGCTTCAGCTGGCATTCCGCGTTGGGCGAACGTCTTCCCGTACGTGAATGGTGGGCTGTTTTCTGGTTCGACCGATGTCCCGGTTTTCAGCAAGATCGCACGTACCTATCTGCTGCATATCGGCGGTCTCGACTGGAAGAAGATCAATCCGGACATCTTCGGCTCCATGATCCAGGCTGTTGCTGACGACGACGAGCGTGGCTCGCTCGGCATGCATTACACGAGCGTGCCGAACATCCTGAAGGTCCTGAACCCGCTGTTTCTCGATGACCTTCGCGAGAAACTGGAGGAGGCGGGAGACAATCCCCGGAAGCTGCTCAATCTCCGGAGCAGGATGTCCAAGATTCGCGTCTTCGACCCGGCCTGTGGTTCCGGCAATTTCCTCGTTATCGCCTACAAGCAGATGCGTGAGATCGAGGCTGAGATCAACAAGAGGCGAGGGGAGCCTGAGCGTCGGTCGGAAATCCCGCTCACCAATTTCCGAGGTATCGAGCTTCGTGATTTTCCGGCCGAGATCGCTCGTTTGGCGCTGATCATTGCCGAGTATCAGAGTGACGTCCTGTATCGCGGTCAGAAGGAGGCGTTGGCCGAATTCCTGCCGCTGGATTCGAAGAATTGGGTGACCTGCGGCAATGCGCTTGAAATCGATTGGCTCAGTCTTTGCGGTCCGACCGGAACTGGCGTCAAAATTCGCAGCAAGGACCTTTTTGGAACACCTCTCCACCAAGCTGAAATCGATTTCGAAAACGAAGGTGGTGAAACCTACATGTGCGGCAACCCTCCGTACATCGGAAGTTCAAAGCAGACGAAGGAGCAGAAGAATGAATTAGCGAATCTTTTCAATAGAAACGGAGTCAAATTCAAGAATTTAGACTACATTTCGGCGTGGTTTTGGCTCGCGGCGGAATTCTGTCGCCTAACACAGGCGGCTGCTGCATTCGTTACGACAAACTCCATCTGTCAAGGCGAGCAAGTGTTTCTGCTGTGGCCAGCTCTTTTGCGTAAAGATGTCGAAATATTCTTTGCTCAAGCACCCTTTAAATGGGCAAACTTGGCTCAGAACAATGCTGGCGTCACGTGTGTAGTGGTCGGGCTGCGGAGGAAAAATGGAGGCAAGAAATACCTCTTCTTCGAGGACCAAAAGAAGGAGGTGACGAGGCTAAATCCATATTTGCTAGACTTTGACGATGTCTTCATCCCGCGTCATTCTGAATCCATTGCAGGACTTCCTCGGATGTTGAAAGGTAATCAGCCTACCGACGGCGGAAATCTCATATTATCTCCCGAAGAGCGCCGCAATCTGTTGGCCTCATCACCGGACGCGAGCAGGTTCCTACGCCCTCTGTACGGTTCAAAGGAGATTATCGACGGCCTTCAGCGATATTGCATCTGGGTCGAGGATGACGAAGTAGAAGAGGCGAAGGCAACCACGGAACTTGCTGTCCGGTTCGAAAAGGTAAAACAATCGCGCCTTGAAAGTGGGGCGGAGTCGACGCGCAAACGAGCGTTGGATTCCCACAGATTTATTCAAATACAAGAGTACGGCAAAGCCGCTATTGTTGTCCCGGAGGTCTCTTCCGAAAAGCGGGGATATATTCCGTGTGGGTTGATCAAAAGCAACGAGATTGCGACAAATAAACTATTTGCTATTTACGAGCCAAAATTATTTGTGTTTGCAATTTGCTCATCAAGACTACATCGAGTCTGGGTGGAAACTGTTTGTGGTAAATTAGAGGAGCGAATTAGCTATTCGAATGTACTTGGATATAATACTTTTTCGCTTCCGAATTTGACAGAGAAAAACAAAACCGATCTCACGCGCTGTGCGGAAGACATTCTCTTGGCGCGAGAAGCTCACTTTCCAGCGAATATTGCTCACCTCTACGACCCTGAGAAGATGCCCGCCGACCTGAAGGCTGCGCATGATCGGAACGATGAGGTTCTGGAAGCGATCTACATCGGTCGACGCTTCAGGAACGACACCGAGCGCCTGGAAAAGCTGTTCGAACTCTATACCAAAATGACATCCGGAAAACCGACGAAGTCCGGTAACATCAAGATGAAGGCATAAGTCATGAGCAACGAGAAATCCGTCCCGTCCGTCTCTGTCACTTATGCGCAGAACGGCAATTCCACCAAACCGAACGAGCTGGGCATGCGCGTTATGCAGGAGCGCGCCTACGAAAAACGAGGCGAGCAGTACCTGCTGATTAAGTCGCCCCCTGCCTCCGGCAAGAGCCGGGCATTGATGTTCATCGCGCTCGACAAGCTTCACAACCAGGGCGTTCGCAAGGCAATCATCACCGTGCCGGAAAAATCAATCGGGTCGAGCTTCGCGGACGAGCCCCTTTCGAAGTTCGGCTTCTGGACCGATTGGACAGTGGAGCCGAAGTGGAATCTCTGCAATGCACCGGGGTCTGATGGTGGTAAGGCCGAGGCGGTCGGAACGTTCCTCAAGAGTGAGGACCGCATCCTCGTCTGCCCTCATGCGACCTTCCGCAACGCAGTTGAGAAATTCGGTATCGAGGCCTTCGACAACTGTCTGATTGCCATCGACGAGTTCCACCATGTGTCTGCCAACCCCGACAACCGCCTTGGCGCGCAGTTGGCCGAGCTGCTGGCGCGCAACCAGGTTCACGTCGTTGCAATGACCGGCTCCTATTTCCGTGGCGACGCTGAACCCGTCCTGATGCCGAACGATGAGGAAAAGTTCAAAAGCGTCACCTACACCTATTACGAGCAGTTGAACGGCTACAAGCACCTCAAGACCCTAGATATTGGCTACTATTTCTACGCCAACGCGTACTCCGACG
This sequence comes from Agrobacterium sp. B1(2019), assembly GCF_008274755.1. Lineage (NCBI taxonomy): Bacteria > Pseudomonadati > Pseudomonadota > Alphaproteobacteria > Hyphomicrobiales > Rhizobiaceae > Agrobacterium > Agrobacterium sp. B1(2019). The sequence continues at coordinate 779,363 of NZ_VTPB01000001.1, forward strand.
ACATTCTGAAGGTGCTCAACCCGGACGAGAAGACGATCATCCACATCCCTTCCGTCAATTCCCGGGAAAGCACCAAGGATAAGGTGCGGGAAGTGGAGCACATCATCGAAGAGCTGGGCGAGTGGCAGGGGACCGACCCTGTGACCGGGTTCCAGCTTGTCAAAACACCCTCCGGCCGCATCCTCAAGATCGCTGACCTGGTTGACGACGATGCAAGCAAACGTGACAGGGTGTCGACCGCGCTGAAGGACCCCAGTCAGAAGAACAACCGCGACCATGTCGATATCATCATTGCGCTCGGCATGGCGAAGGAAGGTTTCGACTGGATTTGGTGCGAGCACGCGCTGACGGTGGGCTACAGGTCCAGCCTCACAGAGATTGTCCAGATCATTGGTCGCGCTACCCGTGATGCGCCCGGCAAGTCACGGGCTCGATTCACGAACCTGATCGCTGAACCCGATGCCTCTGAGGCCACGGTCGCGGAAGCAGTCAACGACATGCTGAAAGCCATCGCGGCAAGCTTGCTGATGGAACAGGTGCTCGCTCCGAGGTTCAACTTCACGCCCAAAGCCAAGGCTACAGGTCCGCAGGACGGCTTCGACTATGGAGATGGCGGCTATCAGGAGGACAAGTGCAATGTCGGTTTCAACGCTGACACCGGTGAGTTCCAGATCGAGATAAAGGGTCTGGCGCAGCCGCAGAGCAAGGAAGCCGAGCGTATTTGCCAGGAAGACCTCAATGAAGTCATTGCAGCGTTCGTGCAAGATCGGTCATCGATTGAGCGTGGCCTTTTTGACCATGAATTGGTGCCGCAGGAGCTGACACAGGTCAGGCTTGGAAAAATCATTAAGGAAAAGTACCCGTCTCTGACGGAAGAGGACCAGGAGGCGGTCAGACAGCATGCAGTTGCTGCCCTCAACCTGACTCAGCAGGCGAAGGCGGTTCTCAACCCGAACGAAGAAGCCCCCCAATCCGGGAACACCGCCTTAATCGATGGCGTCCGGAAAATTGCCTTGAGCGTGCTCGAACTAGATATCGACCTGATCGACAGCATCAACCCGTTCGGTGAGGCCTATAAAATCCTCGCGAAAGAGATGAACGAGGAGCGCCTGAAGCAGGTTGAGGCCATCATCACCGGCAAGAAGGTACAGATGACACCCGAGGAGGCTCGCGACCTGGCTCGCCGCGCTCTCAAATTCAAAGCCGAACGGAACCGCTTGCCCTCGCTCACCTCGCCTGATCCCTGGGAACGCCGCATGGCCGAAGGCGTCGCGTTTCTCGCCCGCATGAAGGCGGAGGCCGCCAATGGCTGATTTCACCGATGATGATGATGCGCTCCTTGCAGAACTTGGCGTCGAAGTAGAGGCCAAGCGCACAAGCACCCGCACGGCCGAGGAAGAGCGGATCATCGCTGGTTTCGAGGAAATCCAGCGCTTCTTCGAGACACACAAACGACTACCGCGCCACGGGGAAGCCGTCGATATCTTCGAACGGCTGTATGCGGTGCGGCTAGATCGCATCCGTGAAATCGAAGCATGTCGTTCGATTGTCGAACCAATGGACCATCAGGGACTGCTTGGAGTTCCACCGGTCATGAGCCAGGCCAACATCGACGAAATGGACGACGATGCTCTCTTGGCCGAACTGGGGATAGAAGCGGAGGTTTCAGAAATAACAACGCTTAAGCACGTTCGCTCGGTATCTGAGAAGCGGGCGGCCGAGGAGATCGCAAACCGTGAGCGCTGCGAGGACTTTGACCAGTTCAAGCCGTTGTTTGACCAGGTGCAGGCCGAGCTGAAATCCGGCGTTCGCACGACCCGGCCATTCGTAAAAGATGCTGGTTTCCTGAAGGCTGAGATCACCGCCGGGCAGTTTTTCATTCTCGGTGGCCAGACAGTCTACGTGGCCGAGGTGGGCGAACCTATCAAAGCCCCGAACGGCGAAACAGATGCTCGGCTGCGTGCGATTTACTCCAATGGTACTGAGAGCAACATCTTGCTCCGATCCCTCCAGCGCGCACTCTATAAGGATGAAACTGGTCGAAGGATCACCGAGCCGACGGCGGGTCCGCTGTTTGCCGACGAGACCGACGATGGCGATCTGGCCAGCGGAAAAATCTATGTCCTGCGCAGCAAGTCCGAGAATCCTTTAGTCGCCCAGAACCGTGATCTAATACACAAGATCGGGGTAACGGGCGGTAGTGTCGAGCGCCGGATCGCCAATGCGAAATTCGACGCAACCTTCCTTTTGGCCGACGTCGAGGTCGTTGCCACATACGAGCTTTTCAACATTAATCGAAACAAGCTCGAAAACCTCATACATCGAGTTTTTGGTGCGGCTCGGCTTGATTTGGAGATCAAGGATCGTTTTGGGAAGCCAGTGGTTCCACGCGAGTGGTTCCTGGTTCCGTTGTTCGTGATTGATGAAGCTGTCGAACGGATTCGGGATGGCTCGATCTCTCGTTATCGCTATCGGCCGGATCAGGCTGCTTTGGTTGCTGACGAGTGAAGGTAATGGGCAAATCGACGGAAGCTGGTGTCGGCGGCTATGGACAACAAGCGTGAACTGAGGCGCATCCTCGCTGCAATCAAGGATAAGGCTTGGGAGCGGCAACCGAAGGCAGGCTATCTAAACCGGGCCTTAAATTCTTTGTCCAATCCACCGGCTGTTGGGGTATTGAATGCCCTGACGGTATTGGGACTCGTCATCGGCTTGCTAGCGTATTGGTCTGACCTGAGCAGCCAAAGGGAAGCGCGGACCTTCAACGCGTGGCAGCTTCTTGCAATGAAGCAAGCTGGTGGTTTCGGCAGGCGTGAGGCCATCGAGTTTCTGAATGTGCAGGATTGCTTTGGTGGGGGCGCGGGTCAACTAACGGACCTTTTGTACCAGACTGCAGGAGCCGATTACACGCCGAGATGTTGGTTAGGATGGGATGGCTCTGAACTTCTTACCGATAGCACCGGTAACCAAATTGGCCTTAGTGGCTTAAAGCTGACGGATGATCCAGGACAGGTCGGGGTCCAGCTACCCTACCTCCGCTTTGTTCGAGGACGAATTTCTGCGTCCGAACTGGCATTCACAAATCTAGGAGACTCGGTTCTCGATGGAAGTTACTTGTACAACGTGAATCTCAGCTACTCAAATTTTGCGTATGCGTCGATGCGCAACATGTATAACCAAATTACCCGTTTTGATTGCGCGACATTCCTTGGCGTTCAAACACGCGGCTCCTCATTCGTTAGTTCGAGTTTTGAGAATATCACCGGCCAGTATGCTGTATTTGACTCCACCTTTTTCGAAGGAGCCAGCTTCAAAGATGCTGGCTTGCAGGGTTCCTCATTTGACGAGGCTTCTCTTCAAAGCACCTCATTTGAAGGCGCTCGCCTCAGCGATGCGAGTCTGAGAAATACGACTTTTTTTGAGAAGGTAAGTTTTGCCCGTGCCGATCTAGAGGGTGCAACCATCGTGTCGGGCTCCGACGAATATGCACATTTGTCGGATGAAGGGCGGGCGGAATTCTTCGCTGCCGAGTTGGATTTCACGGATGCTTTTGTCGGTGGCGCAACCATAAGCATTCAAAACGAACATGTCTCCGCTAAATTTGATGGCGCATGGACGTGTGAAGGCCAAAAAGCAAACGTCACCATCAATGGCAAAGTGGCTCCGATAGCGGTCAAGCCCTGTGGTCAGGAGACCCCGAAATCCGCCCAGCCGCATAATCAATGCGATCAAGGCAACGCCGTCTTACCCCATCGAGACTACTAGACGGAGAGCGGAAACCCTGTTCCAAGCTCTACCAGAGCAACCATTCACGAGGAGAGGCCAATGGCAGCGGAAGGCATCTGGGGCAACCCCGCAATGATCGTCTCAATCTGCAGCGTGGTTCTCGCCGGTATCGCCGCCTTGGGACCGATACATGTCTATCTAACGCAGAAGAAGCGTGAGAACCTGAAGGCCGTCACCTCGCTACATGACAAATGGTGGTCAACCGAGTTCGCCGCTTTTCGAGCCGTGGTCTGGGAGCAGTTAGAAATATGGCAGTCAATGGAAGATGACCGTCAGAACAGCCCCGTTATTCTCAATTATTCGAGGCGTGGTGAGCGATGGGGCTTGCGGGACGACCGCCAGATCGCCCATACACGTGTCCTGTTCTTCTTTTGCGATGTCAGCGTAATGTTACGCCGCAAGCTGATTGACGAAGACTTGGCGTTCGAAATGCTGGGGGTTCACCAATACCACTGGTATCGGGAGTATTTTGCGGCAATTCGGGCGGCTGCAAGAGAAGCGACGGCGGAGGAAAATCCGCCGTTCTTTGTCCATGAACTTGCATGGTTCGACAGTCGCTACGTGAAATGGAAGCTTGACGCTGGAAGCAGGTTCAAGGGGTACAATGTCGAAGGCCGCCAGACTTCAACATGAAATCATTTATTGACGTCCGCCTGTACGGCCACACACCTGCTCCGACTGATTTTTACCGGATTGTTTACCGATAATGGTAGCATCCTGAGATTATCTGGAGCTGCCGATGGCTGAAACGACAATTGAATGGACCGATGCGACCTGGAATCCGGTGGCAGGCTGCTCCATCATGAGCGCTGGCTGCACCAATTGCTATGCCATGCGAATGGCAGCTCGGCTAGAAGCCATGGGTGTCGACAAGTATCGCGGCCTGACGCGCAAAAGCGGTGGCAGGCCGAAGTGGACGGGTGCGCTTTACCTTGATGAAAGTGCCCTACAAATTCCCACGACATGGTCTCGCCCGAGGAATGTGTTTGTCAACTCGATGTCAGACCTCTTCCATCCGGACATTCCCACCGACTTCGTGCGAAAGGTGTGGCGGGTTATGGCGGATACTCCCCGCCACACCTACCAAATCCTGACAAAACGTCCTGACAGAATGGCGGAGATTTTGCAGGCGGGATTCCCTGTGCTCTCCAATGTCTGGCTGGGAGCCAGCGTCGAGGACGGGCGTGTTCTGCATCGGCTCGATGAGCTGAGGCAGGTCCCTGCGGCTGTCCGGTTCGTTTCCTTCGAACCTCTCATAGGTTCGGTATCCGGTGGCAATCTCGCCGGAATTCAGTGGGCAATCGTCGGTGGCGAATCGGGCCCTAAGGCGCGACCGATGGAACCGGCGTGGATCGACGAAATTTTCGACATGTGCACGGACTCCGACACTGCCTTCTTCTTTAAACAATGGGGCGGCCTCAATAAGAAGAAGACGGGGCGCTCTTATCGCGGGAGAACCTGGGACAACATGCCTGCGGTCGCGGCCTAAGCCCGTTTGATTTGATCGGCGTCGCCGGGCTTATGACGCCTCGATCCGTTCATGCGCCAGGTGTTCTTGATCTCTCCTGCCTTGGCCAACTCCACACAAATGTCTTTGGCATCGGTTTTCCTCACCATGAACCGGTCAAGCATTGGCGGCCAAATCTCGGAGAATGGCTTTGGACAGTTCGGCAACTGCTCGCGGAGCCAGTCTTTCGCCTGAAGCTTGATGCTCGCGAATTGCGCGTCGGCAGATATCTCAGCGAAAGAAGCCGCACCCTCTACACCGAACATGTCGGTCTGCCCGGTCTTATTCTCCCTGATCGCTTCACGGGCAGATGCCCGCCTCATACCGTGATCCTTGAGGGCCGCATGTTCAACATCACGATATGCAGCCAGTCCCTCAGCGCTGCGAGTTCCGTACACGATATGGAAATGGGTGCGGTCAGATATCTTCTCAATCGGAGTGCTGAGGACGTACCGAAAACCGCCAGCTAGCCGGAATTGCTCCGAAAAGAGGGTCATAAGACCTTCTTCACGGGGTACTAATGGGTCGAGGCGCTGCTGCCAACCCTGACCAAGAATGCCGTCGAAAGAGGCAAGCGTCTTCGGGTCAGATGAAGCGGTGAACCTGCTGACGAAGTCATACATGAAGTTCAACAGAACTTCGCCCGGGGCGTGGTCGAAGAGAGGCCTGAGCTTGTCAAATTCGTAGCCGGTCCAGCCTGTGGGGTCGATGAAGGTCAGAGCAAATGAGTTCGCCATCGTCCGACGAATCTGATGGACCGCATTCTCGAACTTGCCGTTGAAGGTCTCAACCAAGAAATCGTTTGCCGGATGATGATAGGCCATAACTGCGGGATGCAATTGTGCAAAGGACGCGCCGTTCTCTTCCACAAACAGACATTTGACACGAGCTTTCTTCCCATGGGCGCGAGCTTGCTCTTGAGCATCCTTCAAGACTGCGAGTGCGATCATGAAGGATGAGTCCGAGTGATCGGGCGTTCGAGACTGCCACGGTCCGGAAAAGCCATCGATGTAAGCTAGGTTCCATCCCCCATGAAGTGCCTTCATGGCCAGTGTCTGGAGATACCTACGTAAAATAAAATGCTTTGCTTCAGTCTGTTCACGGCCTTGATAGATGTTCGTCATGGCGAATCCCGGCTGCATATCAACTCAACCTATGACTGATTTCTCATGTCGCCAACTCGCCCAACCGCAAAACCTCACGTTTCTTTAATGATCCGCGCTGATTTCGGTCATCAGTTGGTCGATTTCCGCTTGTCGGGCAACGTACGCCTCGACATCCGTCCGCCGATAGGAACGGATTCTACTGCTTTCCATGGCCCGGAGAACGAGAACTCCGTCCCGTCCGGACATCTGCTTGATCTCTTCGAATGAGCGGAATTCTGGACTTCTCTCGGGGCTCGGATAAGCCGTCAGCATTTTGAAGCCCGAGATGGACCAGGTGCGCCCATGCTCTATTTTCTTGATCGCGATCCTCCTGGCAGCCAGTCGCATACGCTTGCGCCCTCGATATCCGTGAAATCGAGGCCGAAGGCCGAGGCGTGAAACGGTTTGCTCTTGCTGAGCCATAGGTCATTTTCGCGGGAACCGGTCATCACGGCTTTTTAGCTTTGCCGGATCGCGAAGAACCTGGAGCCATTCATGCGCGTAGGTCGCGACTTTGTCGGGATCGAGCGCATTGATCTCGGATTCGAGCCCGTCAGCAACCTGCTCGACCAGCTCCGGTTGGTTTCGAAGGCGACGGTAGATCATGCGGGACATGATCAGGCTAGAAAGCGCGTTGATGTGTTCAGCGTGCAGTGCTGTCATTGATCAATCATACCGGAAATGCTGGGTTCTGAAATCCCATTGGCAGCTAAAGCGCGTTCGCTTCCAACGCCTCATATGATTATTTCCAGGCTCTGATGTCCAATAACATTCATTATTGGACGTCAGAACAGACGCACACTTATTGCGTCCATATATGCCCTTCGAATAGCCATTCAGGAACATCGACATCCTTGCACGCGGGGTGATTAGCAAAAATCTGGCGGACGAAACGAACTGCCCCATATGCTGCGATCATCAGTTCGCGCTGCTGCTGATAATAAGCCTCATCGAAGACATTGTCCTCGATTTTGTGGGCGGGTTTCTGGCGAGCTTTGCGGACGGCCCTGAAACCCTCATTTATGGGCACCATATCCTTTTCGTCTTTGGGCTTAAATTTTGCTGCCAGCCATTCCATCAGCAGCGAAATGGTGCCCTTCATTCGCTTTATTTCTTCGCCGCTGTCCATCTTGCCGTATTCGTAGACCTCGATATCCCCTTCAAAAAACTTGTAGTTCATGTCATCGGACATCAGTTGGTCAAGCCGGAGGCAGAAATCTGAGAACTCCTTTTTGGTGGGGCGGATTAGAAAGCCGAAATGGTCTGGGCGGCGATAGGCCTCGTAGTCGGACTTAAAAAGCCTCGGCTTGCCCATGCGTTCGCTCATGATGTTGATGATCTTCTTCTCTTCGAGGATCGCGTCGAATACCGACACGCCTTCAGGCCATTCCCCGAGAATGGACGACCGGTAGTAATCCGGGTGAAGCTTGAAATCGCCCTGAAGTTCAAATCCAGCCCAATAGGCCTGCTGTTCGGCTGACATGTCATGTAGGTATCGAAGGAAGGCAGCCACATACCGGTTCACCTTCTCATCGAACGCAAAGCCAAACTGGGCATACTCGTGGGTTTCGTTGTCCTTGCCGTCGCGATAGATGGTTCCGGACGTATCATCGACCGAGTATCTGAAGGTAGGATCGTTGCGGTAGCGTTCCAGCACCTCCAAACGAAAGGTCCGAAACTCTAGCTGTGGGGCTCCAAGCTTCAAGGCCGAGGTATAAGGGGCGGTGGGCTCAGGGCTGACGCCTGCCACGTCTACCAAAGCTTTGCGAGTGGGGAACAGGCACCCATATTTGAGCCCCCTGTTTGAGACTTGCTTCACCTGATCAGCGATTGGTCTGGCTGGCAGCAACCGAATATGCGGATTATTGGTTTCTTCGTCGTTGATCAGGTCAACCAGTCCCGCTTCGATCAGTTCTATCAAAGCGGATTTCTCGGCGGGCGCTCGAATCCCGTGCGCTGGCCAGCCATTGAAGTCGTTGGACTCCTGATACTTTTTCAGGACATTGGCCAAGATGGTCGCTGCGTCCACTGTCATCTCCCCTGTCGGCAATAAATATCGCTGAGATAGCATGTTCTAGTCAGTGCGGGATTGCGTTAAAGTTGTGTGGCCGTGACGGTCTTAGTGTTTAACTCAGGTGACGAACCCAGTGGCAAATTTCTTAGACTACAGCGAATTTGAGGGCTTGAAGACTAGTTATTTCGACAACCTTGATGACCGGGACTACCTCTACACCTTAGTTAACACCATCGACTGGCAGTCGCAGGTGCATGCTGTTCGGCTGATGATCTCCCGTAACCGTGAAGCAGGGGAAGCTTTTTCCAAAGCCATTGAAAAGGAAGGCGAGGAGGTCAAAGCTTATCGGGGTCCGCATCATGATCACTGGGTGGATCACCACGTCGATATGATCCACGAATCCGTATATCGCGACGCGGCCGAGAGCATGGCTGCAATCGGTATGATCGCCCCGTTGGTCGAAAGCACGCTTGGCCAGGCTCTTGCTGCACTGGGCGACATGTATGATCGTAAAAACATAAGCCCTGGCAGTCACAAGCGCTGGAAAAGGGCAGGGGATCATCCGGCGCGTTGGAATTGCCAATTCTATTTCAACGACAAGAAGCAAGCGTCGAACAACATCCTACTAGGGCTGCCGCAGCTTGTCGCAGCATGCGGGCTCAACAAGTTTCTTTCCAAGGAGTTTGCGACATGGTTCGAAGCAATGTTCACGTATCGAAACTTCATGTTCCACGGCGGCTTCGAATGGAGCCTTGATCGAAGGGAGTTCTTTGAGACGCAGGTGAAGAACAAGGCCTGGAACCGGTTTTTCAGCTGTTCAACAACCAACGGTCGCCCCTGGATTTATTACATAGAGAACTCGGCTATCGATGCATTGCCCACCATGGTGGAAGACATGCTCGATAGTCTGGGGCGGTTCGTTAAGTCGCTGCCTTTCGAGCTGATATCGGAGCCGTAAGGACTGCTTTCCGTGGGGTCATCACGTTCTCGGCTTCCCGGGCACGACCTGACCTCCTGCCACGGCGGCACAGTCTCAGCTCCGCAGAGTTCGAACTATTTCCCCAAGCAATACCTCCAGGCTCTGTCGAAAATCCACTTGGGTGGGATAGCGCAAGCGTCATTCGTTCTCGGTCAGCTCACTTATCCCGATTTTGCAAGTCGCGTTTCAATGTGAAAACTGTTCCACACGGGCGTAAATTGCACAGGTCGAAATCGCTGGAAATATATCCGGGGACATGCAATTGCTGGTGCCGAAAAGGTCGATTCAACTACTCGATGAAGAGCCGTTAGAATGAGCGATTTCAAAAAGATCGATTTTGGTGAAATCAGTGCGGAGGCCGAAAGAGAGCGTAATCCTCTGCTTATTGAGTCCGGCTTCATCGATCTCAATTCGGCTGAACAGGAAGCTATCGAAGGCAGAAAATTCCTGTTCCTAGGCTATAAGGGGTCAGGAAAGTCCAGCATCGGCGAGCGCATCGACCTATCCCAGTCAGGTCGCTACGACCGGTTCGTCAAGAAGATTTCGCTGGCAGATTTCCCATTCACTCCGTTCTCCAAGATCATTAAGGGCGATATCGAGCCAGAGGCCAAATACCCAGCCGCTTGGTCGTGGATTCTGTTGATCTACATGATCGAGTCGTTCGCAACCGACGCCGCCGCAACGCATGCGAACGTGCAGGAGTTCGAGAACACGTTGAAGGCTTTTAAAGAACTGGGCGTTTCTCCAGCGGCTTCACCGGCTGCGATTGTCATGACCAGCGCAAAAAAGACTTTCTCGGTGAAAGTGCCGTTCGATCTGCTTCAATATGATCACGAAGATGGGCAGCCCAAAAATCCGGACAGCATCTTTAATTTCGTAGACAGCCTCAAAAAGATGGCTTTAGGCGTAAAATCACCCAACAAGCATTTTCTGGTTATTGACGGTCTGGATGAAATCCTGACTTCGAAATCGGTGCAGTACAAGTCTCTATACGCATTGATGTACGAAGCTTCGGTTTTGAACGCGCTATTCCACGGTAACAACGTCCCATTCAAAATTGTCATCCTATGCAGGACCGACCTTTTCGATAAGACGCCAGGTCCGAACAAGAATAAAATCCGGCAGCCGTATGCGGTAGACCTGGATTGGTATCACGATGTGAACGACCCTGACAATTCTATGCTTATCAGAGGTGCTGGTCTGCGTGGAAAGAACAGCCTCGGCCGAGACGTGGATATTTTTACAGAGTTTCTGCCGCGATTTGTCTATGACACGCCGACGAAGCAGTATTTCCTCGATATGACGAGGCATACGCCGCGAGATTTCTTCCAGCTTCTCTCTTACGTGCAGAAGTTTCATAAAGCCGGTGTGATGACGGATGGTGAGGTTAAATCCGGTCTTCGTGATTACTCAATAAAATACTTCTTTCCTGAAATACACGACGAACTGAGTGGATACGCGGAGGTCGGGGAAATCAACGCGATATTCACCGCAATCGCGGCGGTCGGAAAGAGGGATTTCTCATATGCAGAGTTGGAGGCGGCTTGGTTGGAAGCCTGCGACGGGCAACCGAATTCAGCGACCCTACTTACGATCTGCAATGCCATGTTTGACTGCAGCGCATTTGGAAACATCGAGCAGAAAAAGACTACCCACTACGCTTATAAATATCGGAACCGGCTATCGACTTTCAGCAAAGCCAAAAAGATTATGCTTCATCGAGGCCTCTGGAAGGCTATGAATATACAATAACGGCAAATGCTCCAAGATGACGACACCCGCCGAATATCTGGAGTGGTCCGAGACCCTCGGATGCAAAGAGCAGGATTTTGCCGACAATGCTGCCTTCGTTGGCTGCATCGCTAGCAAAAAGACTCATTTCGCAGCCGAATCCGCTCAGGCTTGAGCCGCAGCTGATCATCAGCAGATAATGGAAAATACCGGTATCGCCGCAATCGTGCTGACCGTCATTGTTGTGACCTAAAGCGGCGGCCGATATGGAGGCTGATCGAAAGCCTATTCGTTAGCCTCGGCTGCGAGGACGATCACGACCAATCCGCAGCCGCGACCGGCAGAGCTGCCAGGATGACAGCCCCAATTACAATGGCGAGTCCGATCCACTTCATGCCGCAGCTCGTCGAATGATCTCGGCTATCGGCGTGACCCCGTACGGTGGATCAGGAGGCTCGTCAGTTGGCGGCGACCAGCCCAGCTGCTCTAAATCGGTCCCGCATCGAACGGGTGGCTGACGACGTTGCAAGCGGCAACGAGGACCTCGTCGTCAAGGGCGTCGTCAGCCCATTCGGGGTTATCTTTATTCCTCGCAATCCACTCGAAAACGTCGTCGGTCAAGCTTGAAAAATGTGAGATCGCCCATAACTCAATCTTACTTAATCCCTCGTTCCAGGGAGCACGAACGATAGGCTCAGCGCATGCCAGATCGTGAAACGGGAACGAAGAACCCATCTGCCGATCCCACAGAGATGGCCCAAGCTCGCGTTTAAGATCGTCCATAGACTTTGCGCCACGCTGGCAGATATCGGCTTTAGCATCGTGTCCCGGCAGCTCGATGCCGAGCGCGGCGGAAACGGTCGACAGGATATCGTCGATGTCGTCGGCAGGGACGATCTCTTCGAGAGCCATGATCTCATCACACGCTGCCTGGATTGCCTGGCGCTCGGCGGCATTGGCGCGGTGCTTTGCGGCAACCGCTGCCATCTGGGCATTGCGGATGGACTTCACGTCGAAACGGGCGACAGCTTTTTCGATCACGTTGATCTGAGCAATGCGGAATACTGCGACAGCCTTAGCCTGTTCAGCAGCAGCGATCTGGTTGTAAAATGCCTGCGCAGCCTTACGAAGGGTGCCGGACTTACCCCAGCTGATGAGGTGCTCATATCGAGTTAGCCAGCGCAGCTCAGCACCTTCGATCTTGCGGATATCTTCGGTTGTTACTTCCTTCATTTCGGACGTTCCCTCTTAGGATTTTTGTCTTGATTGAAATGGTTGGGTCAAAATGATCATGGCGCAAATAGATTCGACATCCGCCGACGAGAATCTTGGCGACGCACCGCCGGGTTGTGTAATGTCGACCCAATAGACGGCTGGGGGGGGCATGAATTTCGTGAATTTCACTATTGGGGGCGCAGCGGCGGCCCCACAAACGTGGCTGTCGACGATCCTACCTGGCCTGACAGTAGCCCTGGTTGCCGGTATCGTTCTTTTCGGACTGAACTGGCTCAGGGAGTATCTGACCACCCACTGGAAAAAGAAGAACGAGGCCGAGGTCCTGGCGTTCATCTTGGTCACTGAGTTCGACCGCCTGATCGCTGCTTGTTCCGAAGTCGTTGACGATCCATTGCACCAGGACAGCCATGGGGTTTGGGAGACGACTGTCAAAACTCCTTGGATCGAGTGGCCAGATAACTGGAGCTGGGGCTCGTTTCCGAAAAAGCTTCAGTACCGCATTCGCTCGATCCCCAACAAAATCTACCTTGCGAACCGTCATGTTAGCAGCCTGTGGGAATATGGTGACGGCCCACCGGACTACGACGACGCGTTCGAAGAACGGATATTCCGCTACAGTTGGATAGGCCTAGAGGCGGTATTGATCAACGATATCCTCGCCAAGGAATACGGGGTCCCGCTGCTCGATAGAGGTGACTGGGACCCGGAAGAGCGTTTTAAACGCGAGATCGAAAAGATCACCAAACGGCGCGATGAGGAGAAGGCGAACCCGTGGCCTCAGCCTCACTGGATGCTGCCGAAGGTCCCTATTGAGGAATTGACGGAACGCCACAAAAAGCTGGCAGTCGAACTGGAAGCAGCCCAAAAACGGCAGGCGGAGCTATGAGAGATAAGATCAAGAGTTTCATCCCGGTTGCCGCTGGCCTGTTCACCGTCTGGATTTCCAACGGCCTGCTAGAGGCGTTCCACGATAATCCACGAGAAGCTGAATAAGGTTTGCTACAAAACCGATCCGACAGGCCACTATGGCGACTGCAATTTCGACAGAAGTTTGCTATTCTTCACTTGGCTGCTAGCCGAGGTCGGCGTAGGCGTGCTGACGCACTATTTCGTCTGTTTCGGCCGGTCGACGATGTATTCGGCTGGGAGTTGATTGCGGTATTTTCTGGCCAGTCTCGCAGCCATCGGACGTAGGATCGAAGATATGATGACACGCTATGTTGGCCACATCGCCAGATTCGCCTGGAAACTGAATCCGATGCGAAAACCCTCTGCCGTTGGCGATTGTAGCGTGATCCTCACCTTGTCAGGCCAGCCACTGCACGGCCCTATGAGCCCGTACCAACGCCGCCAGGTCGTCACAACGTGACAGCTTTCACACGAGATTCAAAACTCGAATAATTCGTTTCTGTTTTATGGAGTAATGGGGGGAGTGCTCTTCAAGCGGCTTCGTCATCGTAGTCCTCATCGGCATAGGCATATGGTTGATCGTCGGGCTCCTCAATCAGGTGGATATCAGGCGCATCATCCCAATCGAGAGGGTCCGCGCCATAGGGCGCAGGTCCTATTAGGAAGCGCCTACGGTCGCCCTCAGTGGCGTCCGGATGTCTCTGAATCATCTGCAGGTAATAGATACGATTGGCGACCCTGCGCTGCGCTGCGGCCTCCACAGTAGCCCGATCAAGGACCCTGTTAACAGCCTTAGCGTCGTCTATAGACTTCCTAACCAGTCCCTGCACCGCCATACCTTCCAAGGTCGCAGCAACGAGCTGCCCTTCCTTGGTGCCAGTATCCAGAGACGCCTCGATATACCGGCTCAAAGCCGCTGACAGTGCAGTGTCGACGGCATCCGTCTCCTGCTCGCCTTTTTCTGCTAGTCGAGCACGATACTCGATCATGCGATGACGCTGCGCTTCGCAATTTCCTGAAATTGGTCTCGGCATTTCTGTCTCCATGTGTCACTACGTGAATTATGTCGTCACTACGTGCGGCGCTGAGATGAGCGTAAGCAACGTCTATGCAAGAAACCCACAGTTTCCCGTCGGACAATTCGAAATAACCGGCAAAACAGGTATGTTAATTTGTTTTAGTTTATTTTAACCTGGGTTAAGCACGCCGGAAAACGGCAAACATCAAGCAAATCAATGTCTTTGACAATGTTGAAATTATGGAAATTTACTGCCGGTGACGCAAACAGGAGCATTTGATGAACGAGATATTGGATGTCCGTTGGGAAGATCAGGAAATCGAACCGATCTCCGGCGGCGGTACTGACAAGCTCCTGGACCTCGGCAGCAGCATTCCCGTGGAAGGTGCTTGGTTGGTTTCTACCCTGGACGAACTGGTCGCATTCGGTGAGTACAAGGGCGTCACCATGACTGCGGTAGAAGCCATTCTGCTGGTCGCTGATAAGATCGAACAGAACGGCGTTGCCCCTGAAGGCCAGAAAGCTGTTGCCGACCTGCTGAGGTATCTGAGCCAGTTTGCACTGCATCGTCCGATCCCGATGAGCTGAGACGATAATGACAACCTGAGTCAGCACGCCTATCATTAACAGCTGACTATTTCGGCTTCTATAGGTACCGGCCTTACGTATTAGATGCCTGATCCATGTATTAGGTAGCGGCCCTGTAACGGAATCGGACTTCACCAGTTCTCGGATCACCGACCAGGCTATGTCTGTTGCCTCTCAATAAGCCAGCCAGTGAAGTTGAGCCAGAGGCTAGATACTCATTCGTAGACCGCGTCGAAACGTGATAATCATCTGAGCATGAATAATAATGTAAGACAAGAGTTTGGGGCTAAGGCCTAGATACTCATTCGTAAACCGCGTCGAAACGTGATAATCATTATCGAAGGTTACTGGCTTCTTTGAGAGCCTTATGCATCTGACCATACGATACCTGGTACTTCACTGCCAGTTCGTGGATCGACATCCCATCTTTGATGCGCAGGTACGCAGCTTCTCGACCGATACGTAGTCTTTCAGCTCTCTGCTCATCACGATCCTTACCGCCAGCTCTAATCCGAGACTTCTTCTTCCGGACGCGTTTGCGGTCGGCCTGAATGTCTTTAGTTACCAGGACGCGCAGATCGGCACCGATCATTTCATCACGGGTGATCCCAAGCCACTCGACGATAGTGGCTGCTCTAAACATGTAGCGTGGATCGACCTTCTTCTTACCGAAATTTACAGTCTTCTTCTCAAGCGCCATCCGTGCACGCTTCACCGCCGCTGAGCAGGACGACCTCATCTCCCGTTCGTTGAAGCCGGTTGCCTCCATCAGCAACCCTTCAACCTCTCTTTCGATGGCCTCGGGCGTCGTCAGCCAGCTGACTGCGCATGCCGCTAGGAATACCCACACATTCCGCTGGCCCTTTGGTATAGCCCCTGTAGACCAGCGATGAGCCTTCAACAGTTGCAGGTCCGTGAGGATCGTCTCGTAATAGCTTTCCTTTGTAAGGACACGGGCGGGTTTAGGACCGCATTCCTGATCGCCCTGAGCAGCCTTCCGGGCAGCTTTATCAGCTCGCTTCTTTGCCCTCTCGACACGTAGGCTTTTGATCTCGGCTTGGGTAAACGGGAGGACTTCCTCGGCAATAGTATCGAATGAATGCCTGGTCGGGTTGGAAACCGAGCCCTGACACCAGATCATCCTCACCTGTCTGCCGCTTTTCGAATTCGTTGACCCGCAAAGTCGGAAAAGCCGGGCAGCATCGACTGCATTACGGTCAGAACCGAATTCCGTCAGCATGCCACCAATGTGGCGTTGCACTGCCATCCATCGTGGTAGCGCTTGCCGGGGCAGCAAATCGTGAAGCCAGATACAGAGCATGCCTTGGCCGGTGGAGATTATGCAAGAAGGGAACGGAATCCGCAGATCGTCCATCCGTTCCAGAACTGCCTGCTCGACCATCTCTATCGGTTTATCAAACCAGTCCGGTGCCTTTTTCTTATCGTGATAATCTATGTCGCAATGTACGGCTCCTAGAGAAACAAGGTTGGCAACGCATCGATGCCCCTTGAACGTCTGCTGACTGATGAACAGATCGACAGCAGACCCCGAAGCAAGTGCCGTCTTAGCGGCCGAAGGACCTTTGGTTGCTAAGACTGACCATTCGTCCCAACCGCCCTCGGTCGGAGTTGCGAAGGAGAACACCCCGACACGATGGGAGGGGTGAAGAACTGTAACGTGAGCAACAGCGTCAAACTCGGTATAATCGAAAGATTTATCTGTTAAATATAACTTGTGAAGGGCTCCGCCAATGGCCATAATAACAACATCCTTGATAGACCGGCGGTAGGGATTGCAGTCCCCATGATCCGTCGGTCTTTTCATGTTTGCTGTCGGCTATTACGACATCAAGACGCCGAGAAATGTTGACTCTACAATTCCGTTGACGAGCCGTTAACTTTACTAATCCTTCTGAGGAAAAATTTATTTTCAGGAGTCGGTACCACTTGCGGTACCCATTAGGTACCGCTACATTCTGATCAACGCCAACCGCTCACTGGAGCAATTCAATGAAGGCCTTCACGATCAATCTATGACGCAACCGCGTTGTCCATCCGTTCGCACACGGGTGGCTGGGATTTATCGTGTCTGGAAAGGACCTTCAGGTGGCGTTCACCCAGCAATATTTCACGGCCGACCAGCATTTCGGGCACGCTCGCATGCTCGAATTCAGGCCCTTCGTATCCACCGATGAGATGGATCGTTTAATCATAGAAGCACACAACAGCGTCGTGAAGGATCACGATATCGTCTGGATGTTAGGCGATTTTTCAGCGCACCAAGACAGCCGTACCGCCCAGATTTTCAGTCAGCTCCGTGGTCGTAAAAGGCTGATCCTGGGTAATCACGACCTGGACCATTCCGGCAACGTACGCAAAGGCATTGCTGCCCTGGCATGGGATCAACCTCCGACACACTATGCCGAGTGCAAAATCAACGGCGAGCGCATCATCTTGCATCATTACGCCATGCGCACTTGGTCGGCATCGGTGCATGGGTCCTGGCACTTTTATGGCCATAGCCACGGTCGCCTCCCGGCTTATGGGCGGTCGCGTGACTGCGGTGTCGATTGCTATGACATCAGTTATGCGCCTCAGACATTTCAGGCACTGACGGCCTTGATGAGGGATGCGGAGGTCGTATCGTGAAGAGGGAAATCGTCGACCAATTGATGGCGGATTTTCCGTTTTACGCCGACCTCAAGCTGCTAGCATTGCCGGACGGCTGGACCGACATCGTGAGCGATCTGCTCCATGATCTCTACGATCTCCAAAAGCTTTCTCCTGGCTTTATGGAGTGTGATCTGCCCATTCAAATAGTCGCCATCACCTGGCACCTCTACCCCTCAACGGGATACGTCCTCTATGCGCGTCCTCTGGCACATCATCGCCACTGGACTGGAGAAATGGCGCTGCGGCTGGTGCAGATCGTCAGTCGCTTCAATGACTCCTCCCGACACACTTGCGAAGTGTGCGGTGACCAGTCTGTCGGCACCCTGAAGTACCAGGATCACCGTCGCCAAGAGCTGTTGTGCCAGCAGCACATGGACGAAAGGAAGTGGTCGTGAGCCCGGATCAGATCAATTTCCTCAAAGATACCTATCCGCGTTTTTGGCATGAGGTGCTGCTCCAGGTGCCAGCGGGTCACTGGAATCTTGTCGCAAGCCTCTTTCATCAGTGCTACCTGATCGCCGCTGATCAAGGTGATACGTCGCCTTGGGTCACCCTTCATTTTGAGCGGCTGGACGATGGGCTTTTCCGCGCATACGCCGCGCCCCTGGTCGATTTCGAGAAATGGACGGATGGTAACTCTCTCGCAGTAATAATCGCTCTCCAGTTTTTCAACGAGAGACAAAAAATCATCTGCGAAGTCTGTGGGCTGCCGGGTGGTCGATATTGCATCTCGCCGGAATTTTGCAGTCGCAAAAAGGAGAAGTGGCATGGCGATTGATGGTCTCCGCGCACGTCAGCGCCAAGCTCTGGAAAAGGCCGGACACCGCACCCTGTGGCTGGCACTCTCTGAATCCATGTCGATGCAGCAGGATAACTTCCATCGCCTGGAGGCACTGCATAGCCGGTATTGCCACGGCACTGTCGCAACTCTGCCCGATGGCTGGACTTATATTGTCGGTCTATTCCTGGGAATGATAGACGATCTCGGTGACCTTGCCGACGCTGTGTCTCTGCGCTTCGAGCGTTGCCCGGACGGCGCAAGGGCGTTTGCGTTTCCAGAAATGTCGCGGTGGCATCCGCACCAGATGAATAGCCTACGCATCGCACAGCGTGGACTGTTGCACGCTTCTCGCGAAACCTGTGAGGCCTGCGGAAAGGACAATGCTGTCCCTATGTCCGTCGGCGATGGTAGCTTCTTCTTGTGCCAGGAACATCAAGCATCGGTCCAGGAGAAGCTGGACAAGCTGACCGAGGATATGGACGAACGCGCGCAATTCCGTGAACAGGTTTCCGACATTCTGCCTCCGACGACCGCGCTCCTCTTGCCTATGACCGACTACAACACGCGGATCATGCGCAAGGCACTGCTGGATATTAAAGCAATTGCCGAAGCCCAAGCTCTGACGGGACATGTGATCGTGACCAAAGTCATTGAATCTGACGGCCAACTTTTTTTGAACGTCCGGTGCGGGCCTCAGGTCGATCCTGCAACGCAATTTGAGATCGCCGACATCGTCAAACATGCGGAGTGGGAGAGCGATCAATCTGAAATCGGGGAAGGAGAACGGCGATGACGCATGACGAAGAAATGACGCGGAAGGTCGCTATCCTGGAAGCCGCTCGCAGGCGCATTGAAGCCGCCCGCGCTACCGTGCACCCTCACGATGATGTTTTCGCTGAATTCAGGCCCGGATTCTTTGCCGACAAGGACGTCGGATGGATCGAAACATTTCATGCGATCCAACGCGAGCACAAAGGTAATATCGACGCTTGGGCGAGAGCCTTTCTTGATTTTCATCCCGTCGGGGATCAGCGCACGGTAGAGGCTGTTCGAGCATGGGCCGATCAACTTCCGTGGCCGGATGATCGGGCTGGCATCGAGCAGGCACGTATGAGCGTCCGGATCGCGATAGCAATGAGGATGGCATATTCGACAGTTGATGAGATCAAGCGCGACGCCATACGCAACGAGATCGAAATGGTAATGAATGGAGAGCAGTTATGATCGCTAACGACAACCGGATCGACGGTCGTACCGTCGATTACACGCGCACCTTAGAGTTCCTGGCTCACCATTTAATGGCACCGGGTTGTAGGGTTGTGCTCGATGAACAGCAGTTCGAGGTCCTCAAAGCCTATCTGACCCACATTGAAACTGTTGGCGACGATACCAATTTTCAACTTGAAATTTGCGTCGATTATCGGGACTCCGAAAACACTGGCGGATACAGCGTCAGCTGGGACAACGATGGCACAGCATATCAAGACGACCTTATCGACGCGATCATGGTTGATATGGTCCAAAATCTGGGCTTTGTGGCGGGCTCGATCTTTCGCGAAGGCCACATCACCAACCTCGAAGATATCGATGCCAGGATCGCTGACATCCGCACTAGGGTAGCCGCGAAACACAATATCTGACTTTGATAGCTAAGCCGTTTTCAGTTCAACTGCTTCACCCAAGATGCGGGTTTCCTGAGGGTTTCCGGCACCTCTTTGCCGTCCAGTATCAGCCGCATCATCTCTATCTGTCGGATTTCCTCGACAGGATCGGGCTCCGGCTTTTCAACATCGTATGCGATCAGCATCTCGTAAAAGGTGCCGACGTAGTCGATCCCGAGACCGGTCATCACATCGTCGCGGTCGACGTCAGGACTCGCATAATAGCGCTCGATCCAATCGATAATGATCTCGTCGCCATACCGGTCCCGAATAGCTTGGATGTCAGCTTTGTAGTCGTCGCGGACCCGGTCCGGATGGAAATCCGACATAGGACAAAATTCCTTTTACGGCCGACGAGAATGGACCGCACACTGATCAAAAAGATTGGTGTGAGACTACCATGGGACGGCTGACAGAGACAGAAAAATGGACAAATGAGGAAACGCAGAAGCTAATTGATCTGGCTAAAGCCGGACACACGGCATCTGAGATTTGCAAGGAGCTTGGCAGGACCTACGGCGCTATTGCTACCAAAGCGACCCGCATCAAGCTCCAGTACAGAAACGCCAAGTCACCTCCAGACTTCGACCCATCAAAGCAAAAGGACATGCCTTGCATGACGTGCCGGTCGCCAATGATTTCGGAGTGGATTGGCAATCGGATTTGCGAGGAGTGTAAAGATAGTAACGCCTTTCGTGAGATCGCGAGTTCAGCAGTAGGCGGCAGCACAGGTGGACGCCGAACGCCCGTCAGTGGCGCACCTTGATCTATACAAGTTTCCAGGACCATGTATAGCTCAAGCGATTTCAATAAGTTCAGCAATCCCGATGATTCAGAACCAGAAGTGCTGAAAGATTATCCAGCCTTGTAGGCACCCTGCAGACAGCTGATGCATATCCGCTGTTTAGCCGACAGCGACGGATCAGGCTCGTCGCAGCTAAAACATAACTGCTTATCTCGCCGTTTGCCCGTTTCAACATCAGCATTGTCAACAACGAGTACAGGCCTCGCAGTTACCTTCTGCGCGTCGGCAATACCCTTGGCCTGATACTCCGCCCGTTTGACAGGATCGGTCAGGCCTTCGCAGTACATGCGGTAGCCTTCCATAAGATAGTCCTGCCACTCTTTCAGCAGGATTTCCTTGACATCCAGAGCTTGGCTGCGGTCGTAGATCAAAGATGCCGTGCCTTCTTTACCTTCGTTCGCATGCGTGATGATTTCGATATCTTTGAAAGCCAGACGACGACCATCGATGACGAAGCGATGCATCTGATTGCCCATGCGTGTGATAAATGCGTATCGGAGATCATGAGATGACGGGGGATTGGGGTGTCCATGGAAAACCCCACCTTCTTCGCGCATCCTTTCAATGGCAGCCGACAGGGTGCGCTTGTTCACGTGACCCTGAACAGGGTCACCATCCTCACCCGATTTTTTTGACACTGGAAAGAGATAGACATTTCCATAGTCTTTATACCGGTCGAGGGTCTCGTATACCCGTGCCGCAGCTTCTTCAGTCAGTGGTATCAGTCGCCAGTGTCCGACTTTATCTTTCAGTCGCCACACCAGGCCGTAGTGAGGGTTTTTCTGGAAACTTGAACGGATGGCAGCACAAGCCGTAAAGCGACGCTGTCCGTGGCTTAGCTGGAGCCAGAGAGCCGATTTAATAATTGGGTTCCCAATCTGCTCCAGACCATAGATGTATGCACCCAGATCATACTGGGTCATGGCGGCAGATGCTGCTCCGGAATTTGCTTCAAGAGTGTTATTCGGGGGCCGGTCCTGGGTGTTCTCTAACTTTTCGGCGACATTGGATTTTAGTCCATAAATTTCCGGGTGCATTTTAAAGTGTTTGAAGGCGGATGAGAGCGGCGGTGGAAAAGTCGGCCACGGTAGCGGCGGAATAGTCCGTCCGCGGGCGGAGTAAAATCCGGCCACCTATTTCCTTTCTGCAATGATCGCAGGAGGGACAGGGGATCTACACCGTGGAACTTTATTTGAGGGTTCGCCTGGCTGTTTCCGAAGGGATGACGCAGCGTCAGGCAGCAAAGCATTTCAACGTATCGCGCGACAGCGTGGCCAAGATGCTGTCGTATTCGACACCGCCCGGCTATCAGCGACGTTCGCCGATCCGGCGTCCGAAGCTGGATGCATTCGTTTCGACGATCGAGCAGTGGCTGGAAGCTGACATGGTGATGCCGCGCAAGCAGCGGCATACTGCCAAACGGGTGTTCGACCGGCTTCGTGACGAGTGCGGCTTCACCGGCGGCTACACGATCATCAAGGATTATATGCGCGAGCGGGATCAACGCCGCCAGGAGGTGTTTGTGCCGCTGTCGCATCCACCGGGCCATGCGCAGGCCGATTTCGGCGAGGCGACGGTGGTGATCGGCGGCGTCGAGCAGAAAGCTCGCTTCTTTGTGCTGGATCTTCCTCAGAGCGACGGATGTTATGTGCGTGCCTATCCGGCGGCAGTGGCCGAAGCCTGGGTGGATGGTCATGTCCACGCCTTTGCGTTCTTCGGGGCCGTGCCGCAGTCGATCGTCTATGACAACGACCGTTGCCTTGTCGCAAAGATCCTGCCCGACGGCACACGCAAGCGGGCAGCGCTGTTCAGCGGCTTCCTGTCCCACTACCTGATCCGGGATCGCTATGGGCGGCCGGGAAAGGGCAACGACAAGGGGAATGTCGAGGGTCTTGTCGGATATGCCCGACGCAACTTCATGGTGCCGATCCCGCGGTTTGCGACATGGGATGCGTTCAATGCTTTTCTGGAAGAGCAGTGCCGCAAACGCCAGCGCGACAAGCTGCGGGGCGAGAGCGAGACGATTGGCGAACGGCTGCAGCGCGATCTTGCGGCCATGCGTCCCTTGCCGGCGTCGCCGTTTGATGCCTGCGACCAGGCCAGCGCTGTTGTGACAGCCCAGTCGCTGGTGCGCTACAAGACGAACGACTATTCCGTACCGGTCGCCTACGGCCATCAGGACGTCTGGGTCCGGGGCTATGTCGATCAGGTGGTGATCGGCTGCCGCGGCGAGATCATCGCGCGTCATCCGCGATGCTGGGAACGGGAAGACGTCGTCTTCGATCCCGTCCATTACCTGCCGCTGATCGAGCGGAAGATCAATTCTCTGGATCAGGCGGCTCCATTGCAGGGCTGGGATCTGCCAGACGAGTTCGCGACGCTGCGCCGGCTGATGGAAGGCCGCATGGCCAAACATGGGCGGCGAGAATACGTGCAGGTTCTGCGCCTGCTGGAAAGCTTCGACCTTGCCGATCTACATGCAGCGGTGAAGCAGGCGATACAGCTCGGCGCGATCGGCTTCGATGCGGTCAAGCATCTGATCCTGTGCCGGGTCGAGCGCCGGCCGCCGCGGTTGGATCTGGCGATCTATCCCTACCTGCCGACGGCGACTGTCGAGAAGACGTCAGCAAAGGCGTATATGCGCCTCCTGTCATCTGATGCGGGAGAAGCGGCATGAGCAGCGACGCGCCAGAGATCCTGCTTGGCCACTATCTCAAAACCCTCAAGCTGCCGACCTTCCAGCGCGAGCACCAGAAGCTGGCCCGGCTATGCGCCACCGAAGGCGTCGATCATGTCGGCTACCTGTTCCGGCTTGCTGAACGGGAGATGATCGAGCGGGACCGCCGCAAGGTCGAACGTCGGATCAAGGCGGCCAAGTTCCCGGTCGTCAAAAGCCTCGACAGCTTCGACTTCACAGCCATCCCCAAGCTGAACAAGATGCAGGTGCTAGAGCTTTCCCGTTGCGAATGGATCGAGCGCCGCGAGAACGTCATTGCGCTGGGCCCGAGCGGCACGGGAAAGACGCATGTCGCACTCGGTCTCGGCCTGGCCGCCTGCCAGAAGGGCCTGTCCGTCGGCTTCACCACGGCGGCGGCCCTGGTCAGCGAGATGATGGAGGCGCGTGACGAGCGGCGTCTGCTCCGGTTCCAGAAGCAGATGGCCGCCTACAAGCTGCTGATCATCGATGAGCTGGGATTTGTGCCACTATCAAAGACCGGGGCGGAATTGCTGTTCGAGCTGATCTCGCAACGCTACGAGCGTGGTGCCACCCTGATCACCAGCAATCTGCCTTTCGACGAATGGACGGAAACACTGGGGTCCGAACGTCTCACCGGCGCACTGCTCGATCGCATCACCCACCACGTCAACATCCTCGAGATGAACGGCGAAAGCTATCGTCTCGCTCAAAGTCGCGCCCGAAAGGCCTGCTAAAACTCCCCTCAAAAAATCGCCGCGCCGGCCTAAGACCCCCGCTCGGGCTACGCCCTCCCGGCCGTCTCAGGCCGGCGCCATAGTGGCCGACTTTTGCTCCGCCCCATGGCCGGTTTTTACTCCGCCGTTGACAGGCGGATCGAAGTGCCGCCACAGTCAGGTTTGCAGCTCGGAGACCGTACTCATTGCCGATTACGACTTCCTTCTTTGCCTTTTTTGCAGCCGCGATCTTCTCCTCAACCCGCTGCTTGCAACGAGCGACAATGTTATTTCGGATCGTGTCCAGGTCGCCTTCGACGATATTTACCAGTGCCTTACCGGCTATTGGTGCGAAGTCGTTAGCCAAAGCCGAATTTTTCACCGCTCCCAGAGCTGACCGATATCCTTCCCATGTTGCGTGACGACGGTTCTTGAAACACCAGGCGAGATACTGATCGCGAGCAATTTCCCAAGTCATGATCTGAGGGTCGACACGACCATGCCACGCCATGGCTACCGACAGGTCTTTGTGCTCGCGGAACATTGCGAAGAATTGGTCAGGCTTTCCGCCACTCGCTACGATTGTGCGGGCAAAGTCGACGGCTTCACGCAGTGTTGGAATTCGGTCGGCGGTATTGAAGTCTTCGAAGTCTGCGATCCGCGCATTACAGTCGCGGGTACGCATGTGCCAGCTAGCCTTTTTCACTCCCACAGTGATCGTGAGCCCCTGACAAATGGTGTCTCTCCATACCGCCTGGGTCGGTTTTCCACGCGAATAAAGATTGTTGATTTTTCGGATTGTGTTTCCGTCGAAAAACTCGTTCGACATGCGTAACTGCCTGCATTTTCTAGCCTCGTTAACAAAATGGTGAGTCGAAAAAACAGAGTTGTAAAGGGACCCTCTGACAGAATCTTTTCACTGAGGCGTCGAAAATGGGCGTGATCGATTTTGAAAATATCGGTCACGAGGCAGAAAGTTTGGTAGGTTTGGAAAATGCTGATCCAGTCAACAAAATTGGCAAGTTTTTGATTTTCCAAATTTGTTGACGAGATTTGAAAAAATCAGGTGAAACCCCCATTCACAACTCTTGATTTGTAATCAGGGGGTCGCGGGTTCGAACCCTGCCGGGGGCACCAGTAAAATCAATCCCTTAATCTTGAAATCTATTTGCTTGAATGCGCCGCGTGACGGGCGGGCTTTACGTCTGTCGTTGATGGTGCTTGAACCTTGATGAAACTGAAATTCGCCGCTTCCCTCCTGCCAGTCCCGGGGGGGGGCTTTCGCTTCAGGAAACCGGTCCTTCCCACTATAAGGCGAGATCGGCAGGGGCGGGGCGTCCGCCAGAGTTGTAACGCCTGAAGGTTTAAGCATATTGTTCGGCGGATAAGTTGAGCAACAGCGGGCGCTTTCAATGGATGCATATGGTCATTTGCGGATATTGGTAAGCCTCATCCTCGGTCTGGCCATTACCAGGGTGTTGTCCGGCCTTTCCAGAAGGCTGCAGGAGCCGCAGAAAACCGACCGTATGCATGCGCAGATCGTATGGTCGATTGCCCTTCTTCTTGGAGCTGTCCATTTCTGGTGGTGGGAGTTTGCCCTGCGGCTCATCCACAACTGGAATTTCTGGATTTACATCTTTGTTCTGGTCTACACGTCGCTTTTCTTTTTGATGTCGACGCTGCTTTATCCCGATCACATTCAGGAATTGTCCGAACGGGAAAGTTTTTTCGTGCGCAGGCGACATGCGTTCTTTGCCCTGTTTGCGGCCTCGTTCGTCTTCGATCTGGTAGACACCTACATCAAGGGCAGGGAACACTTCGAACAGCTTGGGCCATGGTATCTGGCAAGGATAGTCGGCGGTCTGCTTGTCGCGATTGTGGCGATGAGAACCGATAGCAGCCGCAAAATCATGTGGCTCGGTGTTATCTGGCTCTTCTTTAACGCCCTCTGGATAACGGCGATCTACAGCGACCTGTTCTAGTTCTTTCAGCGGCAGAATAACCGGATCGCGAGCCAGTGCGGCGAGTGGAATGCGCAAGCGCACAATGCGGGGTGGCGGTTTCGATGATCGCCTACGGCTTTATGTGATAGAGCTTGTGCACGATAAACCAGTTGCCGTCGCGTTCCAGCAGGGAGAGATATTCGTAAAAATCCGTACCGTCGAAACGGGTCGTCAGCTTCACAGAAGCGCTGTCGCCTTCCTTGTCGATGCCCATGATTTCAAAAGCGGGATCTTGATCGGGCAGGCCGCGTTCGCTTTTGCGCAACTGGTCGACAAAATCCTCCAGGGACAACCATTCGATTTCGCCTTCGAAGGTTCCGACGATGCTGGCGCGCGGGTCGAAAACGTCGCGCATCAGGCTCTCATCCGCATAGGCCATGGCATGGACATAGTCCGTGACGGTCTGGGTAATCGTTTGCGGCATCGGATCGTCCTCCCTTCCAATCCAAAAGCCAAGCTTACACCCGTTGGCGTCTTTCCACCATAACCCCCTGAAAACGCGCCTGTTACGCTTCTGCCCATGGTGTTTTTCGGCCGGTTGCGGCAGGCGCGGTGCGGAACCGTGCGGCATGTTTTGCGCCGCTTTCCACAATTTTGTCCCGCCTGTCATTATAGTCGCCTTGGGTCCGACAAATTTCGGCATCAAGGGCTTTTTCGCCCGCTGCGATGCGGCGCGCCGCGAGGCTTTGTGTGGGCTTTGCCGGTTTAACCGCAGGGGCGGGGTGCCGCGCCGGGGAGAATTGGCCTATGATCCGCCCGCGTGCCAGACGGTAGCGGTGTTGGGCATGCGGGTAACAGTTTGCGTTTGAAGGTGTTTTTGTGATTGATCCCTATGTTTTGCTTGGCGTGGAGCGCGATGCCGACGAGGCGGCGATCAAGTCGGCCTACCGCAAGGTGGCCAAAGCCGCGCATCCCGATAGCGGCGGCGATGCCGAGCAATTCGCGCGCCTGCAGACGGCCTATGAGCTGCTGAAGGATCCGGTGCGCCGTAAGGTATTCGACGATACCGGCTACGATCCGCAGCTTGCCGACGCCAAGGACCTCAAGGGCCTGCTGATGCTGGAAACGCTGGTGAACGAATTCATTCTGGATGAACGCGAACCCGGCAGTTTCGACCCCGTGGCCGCCATGCGCCGCAAGCTCACCGACGATATTCTGAAAAGCCGTTTCCATATTCTCGAGCTGGAACGGCACCGCACCCGGGTTCGCAAACATATGGACCGTCTCGGCCGCAAGCCGGAAACCGATGTGCTGAGTTCCATGCTGCGCGCCCGCAGCCAGTCCATCGCCGAAGCCATCCGCAATGCCGAAACCCAGATCGAGGCGATCGAGCAGGCCTATACGATGCTGGAGGGTTATTCCTACGAGTTGGAGACCGTGACGCTGGCCGAGCCCCTGCTGAAAGGCGAGGCGGCGGAATAGGCGGCGGCCATTCAGGGGCCGTTGACGAGGGCGAGGATGAGCTGGTGGACCCGCCCGCCGGGAGAAAGCTCGTCCCGGTCGAAATCGCGGCCGCGCTGGCGCTGCTCGTTGGAAAGCTCACCCAGACGCTGTTGCAGAACGGCGCGCACCTTCTGGCATTTGGCGTCGTTCTCCGCCCTCAGCCCGGTGCTGAAGGCTTCGATCTTTTTCACCATGTCGAGAATATGGTCACCATGGACGCGTTCATGGGTTTCCACGCCGGAAATGAAAGTCCTCCAGCTGGCGGCGACGGCGGGCGGCAGGTTGGCGGGCGCTTTCGGCCAAGTGTAGATGATGGTGAGATTGGGCCTTGCGGTGGCCAGCACGCAGGCGCCATCCGGCTGCGGGCGATAATCCCGCCGCCATGTGAGCTTGAAGGTGGTGTGGGCAATCGCCTGCACACCGGCGGTCGGGCCGCGTTCGCCAATCGATTGATAAAGCGCACCGCCGGTATTGCCGCTGATGGCATAAGTTTTTATCTGCTCGGCCGGTTTCCAGTCGGCCGCCTGCGCTGAAAGCGGCAGGGCGCTGAGCGTGATGGCGGTGCTGATGGCAAAGGAAAAGAGGCTATTGGCGGACACGCAGCGATCCTTGGTGATTTGCGCGTCGAAGATAGGCGAGAGGCGCGCCGTCAGGCAAGTGCCCTCCGGCGGGGAGCGCGGGTTTTCCGATAGCTTGCCACATATGAAAACCCCCGCGACAGGGCGCGGGGGACAAGCTTGCGGACTGCAGGGGTAATCAGTCGTCCAGCTTGTCGTAATCGAGCTTCGGGGCGTTCTGAAGCGATTCCTTGGTGGTATCGACATAGGCCTTCCAGGTGCCGTTGTCGTTGTGGACCGCGACGGAAGCCGGGTCGAGTACCACATAGCTCTTGTCGATGCCGAGGAAGCCGCCGACGCTGGCCACAAGGCCGATCACCGACTTGCCGTCGCCGATGACGACATCCTCGATTTCGCCGATGTTTTCGTTCTGCGCGTTATAGATGTCCATGCCATCGAGCTGGGAGGCGGTAAGGTCGGTCTTCTGGACATTGACGAACTTCAGCGGGGCGCTGGCCTTGGTGCCCATGGTGATACCGGGGCCGGACAAAGCGGCGTCCGCGCCGGCAGCAGGAGCAGTCGTGGCCGTCTGGGCAAAAGCCACGGAAGAGGAGAGCGCTGCTGCCGCAGCGAGAGCGATGACATTGATTTTCATGATGTTTCTTCCCTTTGTATGCTGAACGTTGCGTTCGGGGAGGAAACGTTGGGGGGCGGATTTTGTTCCTCATGGGAGGACAGGAAAATTTCGTCTATGCTGAAAGCCGGAACAGAGGCGCAGCAGGTCGGGAGTGGCCTCGCGGCGAAATAAGGAGGGCATCATGGCAAAAAAGGTTACGGAAAAAAACGCGGTGGAGATCGCGGCCTCCGACCTCATTGACCGAAAAATTGCGGAACTGGCCGACTGGCGCGGCGATATACTCTCACGCATCCGTGCGGTGATCCTGAAGGCTGATCCGGAGGTGATTGAGGAAGTGAAATGGCGCGGCGTGCCGGTCTGGTCACATGCCGGAATCCTCTGCACGGGTGAAACTTACAAGAGCGCCGTGAAGATGACATTTATGAAGGGCGCTTCGCTTGAAGACCCGGCGAGCCTGTTCAATTCCAGCCTGGAAGGCAATACGCGGCGGGCGATTGATTTTCACGACGGGGATGTCGTGAATGAGGAGGCGTTGGCGGGGTTGATCCGGGCTGCGGTGGCGTTGAACCTTGCGGAAAAGAGCGGGAAGAAGCGGCCCGTGAGATGATCGATCCGTCTCGATGGCGCTTGCTTCTATGAGCTTGTTCGATATTGCCGAGATCACGCCAGCCGTTTTCGGGCGGCGTGCCGTCCGGCCGGTAGATGTTGACGGGAAGCGGCGCGTTGAGGGCGGCGCTGTGGAAGGTGGCGTCTTCGATCTGTCCGGAGAAGGCCGAACCGGAGGACATGAACAGACAGAAGGCCATAAGGTTTTTCGATACATATGGGTCTCCCGTCATCATTCCCGAAAACGATCAACGTTCCCGGGGGCCCTGATTTCATAATGTTGCGGCAATGTGGTTCGCGCAAGTTTGTGTGCGGCTTGGCGACTTCGACGCCGCAAACGTTGTTTGGCAAGCCCCTTTCACTGCGCTGCTTTTTTCAGGTTCCAATATGATGACATTGCAATTATCGCGTTTTGCCTGCCTGTCTGTTTTTCTCCTCTTCCTCGCCGGTTGCATGACCGTACCGATTTCCAGCATTCCCAAGCTGATGCGGCAGGATTTTCTGACGATGGATTTCGAGCATGTGCGGGTCGGATTGCAACTGCCAGCCAATCTTTCCCTCCGGTCCGGTGATGCCGTGATGATCACCCGCAGCAAGACGGACGGCGCGACCGAGGAAACTGTTGAGACCTACGCGCTGGTAGCGGATACGGATGCGGCCGCGCTCGCGAAATTCCGGCCGGAAAAACGGGATGGTATGTTGGCGAGCGTATGGCGGGTTAAACCCGAAGACGTCGGAAGGCTCGCGGAGCTACAGGAGCGCGTGCGACGTTCCCGCGCTCAGGGTCCACGTATCAGGGGCAGTACCGCGATCAAGATCGTGAAAGCCTGCTTCAAAGGCACGTTTCCCGCCGGCCCGATCTATTCCTCGATCTATATGAAACCTGCGGAAAACGAAGACTATATTCCCACATCACTTGATGCGGATCTGGTCAAGCTGTTCGGGCCAACCGCGGTCAGGTCGCTGATCACGCCTTGTGAAGGCTGATAGGTGCCGCCGGCATGCGCAGACGGCGCTGACGTGAACGATGGGGTGCCTTAGCTGCTGTTCATGTCAGGCGGGCCTTGCACAGAGCGCATCAGCGACCCGGACGGCCGGTCTTGCCCTTGGTTCGGCTTTTGCGCTTCTGCTCGCCGGCATCCTCATAGGAACCCGCGCCAATCTTGCCGCGGACCAACGGTCTCGGATCGTCCGTCGCACGCTCCGCCTGGCCCTCCAGCAACGGTGAGAAGCGTTTTCCGGCCTCGGTTTCGGGCCTGTCGGGCACCGCGCCGCGTACGGGCTTTTCGGTTCTTCCCACCGTCATCTCGTCCAGCGTGTTCCTGCGGAACAACGGCTTTCCGGCGTCCGAGCCGGGGCCCATTTCGTCCAGAGAGGGTTTGGCGAAGAGGGAGTTGAAAGTTGCCGGGTGCGGCTCACCCCCCTCTGTCCTGCCGGACATCTCCCCCTCAGGGGGGGAGATCGATTCGTGGCGGGCGCTCGTTCCACTTTTCCTGGTCTTGCCGCCACTCTCAAGAGATTTTGCCTCTTCCTTGGCCATGGGGTCATCCATGGTGGCGAGTTCGGCGGCCTTGAGGCGCTTGATTTCGTCGCGCAGGCGGGCAGCCTTTTCGAAGTCGAGGTCGGCGGCGGCGTCGCGCATGGATTTTTCCAGCGCGTTGAGATGTGCCTGCAGATTGTTGCCGACCAGATGGCCGCCATCGGCGAAGCCCTTGCCGGAAACGCCAGAAATATCGGCTCTTACGTGGTCGCGCTCATAAACCGAATCAAGAATATCGGAAATCTTCGCCTTGACCGATTCGGGCGTGATGCCGTGTTCTTTGTTATAGGCCATCTGCTTTTCGCGGCGGCGGGAGGTTTCCTCCATCGCCCGCTTCATCGAGCCGGTGATATTGTCGGCATAGAGAATGACCTTGCCGTCGACGTTACGGGCGGCGCGGCCTATGGTCTGGATCAGCGAGGTTTCCGAGCGCAGGAAACCTTCCTTGTCGGCATCGAGGATCGCGACGAAACCGCACTCGGGAATATCGAGGCCTTCGCGCAGTAGGTTGATGCCGACGAGAACATCGAAAGCGCCGAGGCGCAGGTCGCGGATGATCTCGATGCGCTCCAGCGTGTCGATGTCCGAGTGCATGTAACGGACGCGCACGCCCTGTTCGTGCAGATATTCGGTCAGGTCCTCGGCCATGCGTTTGGTCAGCACGGTGCAGAGCGTGCGGTAGCCCTTGGCGGCGGTTTCGCGGATTTCGCCGAGAACATCGTCCACCTGGCTGCGGGCGGAGCGCACTTCCACTGGTGGATCGATGAGGCCGGTCGGGCGGATGACCTGTTCGGCGAAGACGCCGCCGGACTGCTCCATTTCCCACGCGCCGGGGGTGGCCGAAACCGCCACGGTGAGCGGGCGCATCGCGTCCCATTCCTCGAAACGCAGTGGACGGTTGTCCATGCAGGAGGGCAGGCGGAAGCCATATTCGGCCAGCGTCGCCTTGCGCCTGAAGTCGCCGCGATACATGCCGCCGATCTGGCTGACGGAGACATGGCTTTCGTCGATGAACAGCAGAGCGTTGTCAGGGATATATTCGAACAGCGTCGGCGGCGGCTCGCCGGGATTGCGGCCGGTGAGATAACGCGAATAGTTTTCGATACCGGCGCAGGAGCCGGTGGCCTCCAGCATTTCGATATCGTAGCGGGTGCGCTGCTCCAGCCGCTGGGCTTCCAGCAGGCGTCCGGCCTTCTCAAGCTCGGCGAGGCGGCCCTTCAACTCTTCCTTGATCGACTTGATCGCGCCGTTCAGGGTCGGGCGCGGGGTGACATAGTGCGAGTTGGCGTAAATCTTGACCGATTGCAAATCGCCTGTTTTCTGGCCCGTCAGTGGGTCGAATTCCGTGATCGAATCGATCTCGTCGCCGAACATCGAGATGCGCCATGCGGCATCCTCAAGGTGGGCGGGGAAGATTTCGATGGTATCGCCGCGCACGCGGAACGAACCGCGCTGGAAATCCATGTCGCGGCGTTTGTATTGCTGGGCCACGAGGTCGGCGAGAAGCTGGCGCTGGTCCAGCCGATCGCCCACCTGCATCTGGAAGGTCATGGCGGTGTAGGTTTCCACCGAGCCGATACCGTAGATGCACGACACGGAGGCGACGATGATGCAGTCGTCACGCTCCAGCAGCGAGCGCGTGGCGGAGTGGCGCATCCGGTCGATCTGCTCGTTGATTGAGGATTCCTTCTCGATGAAGGTATCGGAGCGCGGCACATAGGCCTCCGGCTGATAATAATCGTAGTAGGAGACGAAATATTCCACCGCATTGTCGGGGAAGAAGTTCTTGAACTCAGAATAGAGCTGCGCGGCCAGCGTCTTGTTGGGGGCGAGGATGACAGCCGGGCGCTGCGTCGCCTCGATCACCTTGGCCATGGTGAAGGTCTTGCCGGAGCCGGTGACGCCGAGCAGGACCTGGCTGCGCTCACCGGAATTGATGCCCTCCACAAGGTCGGCAATGGCCGTCGGCTGGTCGCCGGCGGGCTTGTAGTCCGAAGCCATGCGGATGGCGACGCCGCCTTCGGATTTCGGCGGGCGGGCAGGGCGGTGGGGCGTCCACAGCTTGCCGTCCTTGAACAGCGGATTGCCGCTCTCGATCAGCTTCGACAAGGCATCCACGGTTGCGGTGACGGCGCCCGGCGCGAGGTTGGCCGCGTCCTCCAGCGATACGTCCAAGCCGGCGACCGGATTGAGACCGGCGGCGGCGCGGGTTTTCGGATCGCTCGATGCGCCGATCGATACGCCGCGGGCTGTCTTGGAGGCCGTGGTCTTCTTGGCCGTCTTCGGCGCGGCTTTCTGCGCTTCCTTGCGCGCCTCGATCTCGATCTTTTTGCGGTGCTTGCCCGCTTTCGAAGCGATTTCGCGCTGGGTTTCCACCGAGCCCGCCTCGGCTTCAGCCTCGAGCTGCTTCACCCAATCGGCGACGCTGCCGCTGAGCGGCGCACCTTCGAATGACGATTGCGGAGCTTCCTCGAAGCCCGAGGGCGAGGAGGTGGAGTTTTTCGGTGATCTGGCCATGGGCGAAATATGGAGGGAGTCCTTCGCAAAGTGAAGGGGAGACGATGAAAAAATGAGTACAAAAAGGAAACGAAGCGCGCGGAACAAAATTCGACCGGATACGTTGCGTAGCGGCTGAAGACGGTTCTGCTAAAATCCGTAGAAAATCGATTTCGGTTTTCTGGCGGATAAGCTAGAGCAAATCCATACGGGCGGAATGAGGGTTCCCTTCTGACTGCCTTCTCCTGCCACATTTCATAACATCCCTCCCTTTTTCCCAGGACCCATCATGCCGTTTTCGATCAGCCCCGCCCATATCTGGCCTGTCCTGATGCTCATCGCCTCCAATGTTTTCATGACCTTCGCCTGGTACGGCCACCTCAAGCACAAGGGCAGCGCGCTTTTCCTGGCGATTGTCGCCAGCTGGGGTATCGCCTTCTTTGAATATATGCTGGCCGTTCCCGCCAACCGCATAGGGTCGGAGGTCTATTCCACCGCGCAGCTCAAGACCATTCAGGAGGTCATCACGCTCGCGGTCTTCGCGCTGTTTTCGATCTTCTGGCTGAAGGAAAGCATCACCATCAATCACGTGATCGGTTTCGCTCTGATCGCTTTCGGTGCGTCCTTCATATTCCGCTCCTGAAAGCGAACGAATGGACCGGCGTCCCTGCAGGCCCGGAACCGACCGCAACGAATATGAGATGATGTATCGATGAAAATACGGTCTGCACAAGTTGACGATGCAATGGCGATGGCGGCGGTTCAGAACGAGATATTCTCGGCCGGCCTGCGCAAAGCGCCGACGGACGTCACGGCGGTGCTGGCGAATTACATCCAGCACGCTGACCGTATCGAATGCTCGGTTGCCGAGGACGATGACGGGCGTATTCTGGGCTTCCAGTCGCTGCGTTATGCGCGCAGGGACAATGCCTATGGCGTGGCGGAAGGCTGGGGCATCATCGGCACCCATGTGAGCCCGCAGGCGGCGCGACGAGGTGTGGGATCCGCGCTCTTTGCGGCGACGCGCAGGGCTGCGGAGGCGCGGGGCCTTCAGAATATCGACGCCAGCATCGGCGCGGACAACATGCTCGGGCAGAGTTATTACGACGCCATGGGATTTACAACCTATCGCCAGCCGGAAGGGCTGGTCTGCAAGGTTTACCGGCTGGGCTAGACGCGGCCTGCTTCCGGTCAGCCGCGATTGTCGTTTTCGGAATATTGCAGACGCGCCTTGCAGATGCGAACGTGGTTCTCGTCAGCCCATTGCACCAGCAATTGCATCGGCACCAGAAACGAGCGGCCGAGATTGGTCAGCTCATATTCCACGCGTGGCGGCACCTCGGCATAAAGCGTACGGCGGATGAAGCCGTCCTCTTCCAGCCGTTTCAGTGTGCGAGACAACATCTGTTTGGAAATATCGTCGATCCTGCGGTTCAGTTCGTTGAAGCGCAGCACGCCGCCCTGCAGGGCTTCCAGAACCAAAAGGCTCCATTGATCGCCAATACGGTCAAGCACATCGCGGATGGGGCAGGGCTGGTCGAAGGCAAAAGCTTCTTTCGTCTGCGTATCCGCCATGTCCTTACCCTTTGCCCTTTTTACCCTAGCAGGTCATCGCCATGTGACCAGATCAGCCGCCGCTGACTTCTTGCGGCTATGGTTGCGATACCATAGCTCTTCTTCGCGGTCTATAATTTAGACCGATAATGATTGTGACAAGAGGAAAGAAGCCATGGCTAAAATCGCGCTCATCGGCGCTTCCGGCAATGCCGGGTCCCGTATTCTGAAGGAACTTTCCGACCGGGGACATCAGGTGACGGCAATTGCCCGCAATCCCGAAAAGATCGCCAGCCTGCCGAATGTGGTGGCAAAGAAGGGCGATGTTTTCGATCAGGCAGGGCTTTCGGAACTGCTGAAGGGTCACGATGCCGTGATTAGTTCGGTGCATTTCACCGCCAGCGATCCGGCAACGCTGATCGAGGCCGTGCGCGCCTCCGGCGTTCAGCGCTATCTCGTCGTCGGCGGCGCCGGCAGCCTTGAAATCGCGCCGGGAAAGCGTGTGGTCGATCTGCCGGATTTCCCGACTGCCTACAAGGCCGAAGCGACCAAGGGTGCGGAGTTCCTGGACCGGCTGAAACAGGAAAAGCAGCTCGACTGGACCTTCCTGTCGCCCTCCGCCGAGTTCGTGCCGGGCGAAAGAACCGGCAAATTCCGCATCGGCAGGGATAATCTCCTCAGCAATGGTGAGGGCAGCCGCATTTCCTTCGAAGACTACGCCATCGCACTTGTCGATGAAATCGAGAAGCCGCAGCACTCCCGCCAGCGTTTCACCGTCGGTTATTGAGAGGTATCGCCCATGAATTTCATGACACGCCGTCTTGTCATCGCCGCTTTCGCCCTCGTGCCCGCCTTGATGGCGGCACCCGTTCTGGCGCAAACTGCAGCACGGGACTTCGCGCAGGAAGAAGCCAACCGCAAACTGGTGATCGAGTTCTACGATACGGTCTTCAACAAGCATGATGTGGCGGAAGGCGCCACCGTCCTCGTCGACAGCTACAAGCAGCACAACCCGATGGTGCCGGACGGCAAGAAGCCGTTCGTGGATTATTTCACCGGCTTCTTCAAGGAGAATCCGCAGTCGAAGGCCCGTATCGTGCGCAGCGCCACGGATGGCGATCTGGTCTATCTGCACATCCATTCGACGGAAAATGAAGGCGATCGCGGTAGGGCCATCGTCGATATCTTCCGCGTCACCGATGGCAAGATCACCGAGCACTGGGACGTGATCCAGCCCGTTCCAGAAACGGCGGCGAACAATAATACAATGTTCTGAGGGCCGTTGCCGTCGCATTGCCGATAACAGGGGAACAGCCGGGATTTTCGCCCGGCTGTTTTCATTTTCAGATCGCGCGTCGTTTCTGGCGCGACTGTACGACCAGATCCAGCGCCAGCATGGCCAGCAGGCTCGCGCCCACCAGCGGGAAAATGATGCCGCCGATGGCGAGTATGGCGAGCAGACCGTACAGGACGCGTTTTTCCTGCGGCAAAGGCGGCACGCCGAGCGACCCTTTCGGGCGGCGTTTCCACCACATGATGCCGGCAGACACGGCAAGCAGCACAATGCCGATACAGGCCGCCAGAAGCACGATCTGGTTGGCAAGGCCATATTGCTGGCCCAAATGCACGTTGATGCCCCATTCCAGCGCCTTGCCAAGCGGACCGTAATCAGCATAGCTCATATCGATCAGCGGTTTACCGCTATATTGATCGAGATGGACGACTCGTTGCTGCGCCAGATCGTCGGGATAGACGGAGCCGCTATAGACGCCCGTCGGTTTTCCCGGCAAGGCGACAGCGTAACCGGCGGCAAGGCCGAGCGCGTCGAAACGTGCTATCGCCTCGTCGATCCCGATTGGCTGGCTTTCGGTGGAATGCGTGGATTCCGGTATTTTCGCCTGCTCCAGCGACCAGCTCGTCTTCGCCACGTGGTCGAGATGGTCTCCCGACATCGGAACATCGGTGCGAATGCCCGCCGGATATCCGAAGTTGCTGCCATTCGCCCATTCATTGACCTTCGCACCCCAGACGCCCGACCAGGGCATGCCGGTGACCGCAAGGAAAACGATGAAAAAACCGACGAAGATGCCGGTGACGGCATGGGTATCGCGCCAGAACACCCGCTTTTGCGGCGTGCCGCGCACGGTCACGACACCGCCGGTCTGTTTTCGCGGCCACCAGAGATAGATGCCGGTAGCGACGAGAAGAATGGACCAGCCGGCGGCGATTTCGATCAGATAACGGGCATAGGTACCGAAATATTTCAGGCTGTGGAGATAACGGATCGTCCACATGACGGTGCCGCGATCCGGGAGGGAACCGGCCACCTCTCCGGTATAGGTGTTGACATAGACGGCCCGCTTTCCATCCGCCGTATTGACGGTGATTTCCGTCGACGCGCCCGGATCGGCCGGGGTGGTATATTTGACGGCTGTGCCGGGAACGGCGGCAAGCGCTGCGGCCACGATTTCGGAAGGCAGGGCTTTCGGCGCGTTTTGCACCACCTCCACGCGCTTCAGGTCCGCATGGATGAGATTATCGAACTCATCCCGGAAGAGATAAAGCGCACCGGTGACGGCGAGCGATATCATGAAGGGCAGGACGAGAAGACCGGCATAAAAATGCCAGCGCCATACGGCGCGGTAAAGATTTATGGACGAGGAATGCGCAGGCGCACGCTCGCCCTCGAAAGAGGTCGTAACGGACATGGATGTCTCCGCAAGAGAATTGATTTTCCGGCAGGCCGGACAGTGTTCTAGCGCTGCGGAGCGGAGGGAGGTGCGCGTGGGCGCGATTCCAGATTGGGCGGCGATGGCGGCAACGCCGCGTCGACGTTCAGGAAGGCGACTTCGACCGCGGGGAGAATATTGTCCGCGCGCTCGATGGGAATAACCGGAAGAGCGGCGGCCGTGGCCGAAGCCAGACGGCAGAGCGTGCCGCAGCAATCGTCGGCTATCTTGCCGGCCGGGTTCTGTTTGCCGGAGCCGCCTTCCGGCATATGGCTGGAGCAGATGATTTCATCCGCTGCGAGCGCGGCCATCGCCATGTTGCCGCTGGTCAGACCGTTGGCGAGACCCTGCAAAAGGAAAAGCAAAACCGCCAGCATGGCGATGGCGCCAGCCGAACTTCTGTCCTGCATGATCCTGCGAATGAATCCCATGCAGTCGCAATGTCACATTTGCGGCGAAATGTCACCGCGACACAATGACGGCAGGCTGCTGGCGCGCTTGCCGAGCGTGCGGAGCGGCGCTGGACCCAGCGCCGCTCCGCCAATCATTCCGCTGCCGGAATGGGCGTGGGTTGTCCGTTCTCGTCCATCGCCACCATGATGAAGGTTCCGGCGGTGACTTTTTCCAGCTTGTCATAACGCGACCGCTGCGCCCAGGCTTCCACCGTCAGCGTGATGGAGGTGCGGCCAACGCGGGCGATATCCGTATAGATCGACAGCGTGTCGCCGATCTTCACCGGCAACTCGAAAGCCATTTCCTTGACCGCCGCTGTGACCACGCGACAGCGGGAACGCTCCGCGGCGCGGATACCGCTCGCCAAGTCCATCTGCGACATGACCCAGCCGCCGAAAATATCGCCGGCCGGATTGGCGTCGGCCGGCATGGCGAGCGTTCTGAGCGTCAGCTCGCCGGTCGGTTTGATGGTCGGGTTGGTCATGTTGAGATTTGCTCCATGCGAATGACAAAGGCGCAGCATGCGTTGCGCTTTGCCATTTCGCAAGGAAGGCAAAGCGTCAGGACGACGCTTTGCCCAGAAATTGCTGCGTTGCATAAAGGGCGATGGCTGCCGCATTCGACACGTTGAGCGATTTGATCTCGCCGGGCATATCGAGACGGGCGAGCGCCGAGACGGTTTCACGCGTTTTCTGGCGCAGGCCCTTGCCTTCGGCGCCCAGAACCAGCGCGATTTTATCACCGCTGAAGGTTTGTTCGATAGGGGCGGGGCCTTCGGAATCCAGGCCGACGGAGAAGAACCCGAGCTTGTGCAGCTCGCCCAGCGCATCGGCCAGATTAGTGATCTGGATATAGGGAATGAGTTCCAGCGCACCGGAAGCCGATTTCGCCAGCACGCCCGACTCGGTCGGGCTGTGGCGCATGGTGGTGATGACGGCGCCGGCGTTGAAGGCGACCGCCGAGCGCATGATGGCGCCGACATTGTGCGGATCGGTGACCTGATCGAGCACGAGGATGAGCGGGCTGTCCTTCAGCGCGCCGAGACGCTTGACCGGCAGCGGCCGGGTTTCCAGCATCACGCCCTGGTGGATGGCCTCGGGGCCGAGCACACGGTCGATATCCTGAGGGGAGACCATCTCGACCGGGAAGGGCTGGGCATCCGCCTCGCCGATATCCAGCCGCGCAAAGGCGTTCTGGGTGACGGAGAGCTTGACGATCTGCCGTTCGGGATTGGCGAGTGCCGCACGCACGGTATGCAGGCCGTAAAGATGCACCTGATCGGGTGCAAGCTGCGGCGGCTTCCAGTCGTCTGCGCCGCGGTTCTTGCGCTTCGGCTGCTGCGGGGTCGGAATTTCGCCGCGCTCGCGCTTGGCGTCGCGCACGGCGCGGCGCAGGTTGGCATAGTGCGTGTCGCGGGTGGATTTGTTCTTGGGATCGTCTTTGCTCATGGCGCCTTATATCTCCGGGACGAGGCGCGCACCAGCCCCCGCGATAATCCACAGGGCGGTAAAGAGGTTTGAATTTTTTCCCGAAAATTCGTGAATGGGCGTGTTGACAGAAACGAACGAGGCCGTCATATACGCGCCACAGACGACGCAACGGCGCTTCGCCGCAGCGAAATCTGAAGAGCTTGGTCGCTCGATCCTAGCAGAAAGCTGGAGGGATGCCCGAGTGGTTAAAGGGGACGGACTGTAAATCCGTTGGCTACGCCTACGTTGGTTCAAATCCAACTCCCTCCACCATTCTGCACGGATCGAAATCACCACCGCGGGTATAGCTCAATGGTAGAGCAGCAGCCTTCCAAGCTGAATACGCGGGTTCGATTCCCGCTACCCGCTCCAGCGACTGTTCCCATCATCACTCGATTTTCTTTGGCGCTTATTTCGTGGCCTTGTTTGTTTCGGCGGAAACATGCGCCCGTCTTTTGGCACTTTTCAACTGTGGGATGGCGTTCCGTCTGCGCTTTGCGATGGGGCCTGACTGTATCTGTGGGTTCTGGCCCTG
This sequence comes from Agrobacterium sp. B1(2019), assembly GCF_008274755.1. Taxonomy (NCBI): domain Bacteria; kingdom Pseudomonadati; phylum Pseudomonadota; class Alphaproteobacteria; order Hyphomicrobiales; family Rhizobiaceae; genus Agrobacterium; species Agrobacterium sp. B1(2019). The sequence goes on from NZ_VTPB01000001.1 coordinate 819,629, forward strand.
CGCAATCGTCTTCAGAATGCCTCAAGGGTAGACTGGATTCGCGGTTTTTCCGCGTCCAGCTCGCTCAACCGTTCCATATGGGCCGTGATTTCCTTAAAGAGCGAGGTCCGGTCCGTTTGCGACAGGCGCTCAACGCGGCGCAGGGCGGCAATCACCTTGATCAGGTCAAGTCGCTCCTGCTCAAGCTTTTCCAGATTCCATGACATCGCGTTTTCCCCGTTGGCAGGCGCATGAACGGCTTGCGGGGATAAAGGTTCAGATCAATAGAATTTAAGGTAAATTTTATCTTCCCGGCAGCGGCCCGGCTGGAGATCCAGCCCAGGCCTCAGTCGATTCAGTAGGGCGAGCGGCATTGCGTTCGTGTACCGGCAGGCGCCCTATAGCTGTTGTCCGTGGGATGGTAGGATGCGTAACGCGCCGCACACCATTTTATATGGTTGATCTCGGCTGGCGACAAGGCGTAGCCGTTGGACACGGCCTCTTCGCCTTTCCCCGCCGCAAAGGCAGAGGCGGGATAGCCTCGCTCATCTGAAGCCTGCGCCTGTGTTTTGTAGGCTGGCGGTATGAGGCTCAGCGCGTTGGCGGGAACGACCGCAGCGGCAGATATCGCGACGCCAAGAGCGAGCGCGGAGATGGTCTTCGGCATCCTCAACATCGATAAATCCTCGTTATTCGTTCGGTATGCTAACGAAAACTTAGGAAATTCGTTCCGCTGGAGGCTTGACGCCACACGAAGACGTGATTCTGCGACGTCGGCTTCATCGGGAAAACGCTGTGTGCGATGAGTGCGTTTTACGCCCGATCAACAGGACTTTGTATCCCTGCCGCACTGCTCGTTGACAAGTGCAAAATCCGGTCAGATAGTCGCCCGGCAATCATGCAAACGGGAGCCTTCAATGTTTAACAGGGTTGTCATTCTCTCATCCTTTGCGCTGCTGACATCGGCGGCGTTTGTCTCCCCCGCAGCCGCACTCACCATGAAGGAGTGCAGCGCGAAATATCAGGCGGCGAAAGCCGACGGGTCTGCCAAGGACGTCAAGTGGAACGACTATCGCGCCAAGTTCTGCGGCAGCGAGGCGGCCGCCGAGGATGCGGCCGACGACAAGCAGGTCGCGGCCACGACAGAAAAAGAACCTGAAAAAGCGACGATAAAAGCTCCCAGGGGCGTCGCTTTCCCGCGTGCGGTCGATAAGAAATATTCAAGCGAGACGCCCGCAAAAGCGCGCCTGAAAACCTGTGCCGACTCTTACCACAAGAACAAGAATGACGGCACGCTCGGCGATCTGAAATGGATCCAGAAGGGCGGCGGCTACTGGAGCCTGTGCAACACGGCCCTGAAGAGCTGAGACAGGGTGGCCAAGTACCTCCGGCATTGGCGCGTTATCCGACACGACTTTGGATAACGCGTGAGTCGTTCGGTCGTGATCGTTTCACCTGCCGCCATTCGCCGGCAGATGCGCATATCTCGCTTTGTCCGCGATCAAGGCTTGTCGCGGATCAGTCCGTTCCTTGATGGTTGGAAATCCGTGGCTGGGAGCAACCCCGTTTTCGGGCGGGTAAAATCTGCGAATGGCTTGCGATTCAGTCTCTTGATAGAAAGACCTGATACTGCGGATTGATCCGCAGCCAGCAATTCAACGGCTGCGGCTGTCCGATGACGGTTCGCTGGCAATGTGGGCTGATGACCAGACGATTTCGAAACTATCTCACCGTGCTGGCCATATCGCTGTTGATGTGGACGGTGATCCTTGGCGTGGTTTATTGGCTGTTTCGATAGTTTTTACCAGGCTTGCCGGCCTGAATGAAACTGCCGCAAGGCTTGTTTGGCGAGAAAGCCCCAGGTTCGCCTATGAGGCTGATATTCCCAAAAAATTTGAGGTGTTGAGAGACGGCCGCCCCATTTCGGCTTTGCTGGCGTGACCCTATGGTTCGGTGAAATCAGGAAAGGGTCATCATGAAAAAATCCGTTGCCACGACCTGGCTTGCAGCTTTTTCCATGTCGATTGCGACCGGCGCCATGGCTGAAGAGCTGGTGATTCCGCTTCCAAATGACACGACGGTCGAAAAGGTGGAGACAGTCTACCAATGCGCTGCCGACAAGGTGGAGGTCGTCTATTTCAATGCCGGGGAGATCAGCCTCGTACGGCTGGGGCTGAAGGATGGCGTCACCGTTGCCGCAAATGTCATTTCCGGGTCGGGAGCCAAATATCAGGGCGGCATTTATGTCTGGTGGTCGAAGGGCGAGGAGGCGGATCTTTACGATCTGATGGCCGATCCGCAGATGAAGCAGCCGGTTCATTGCATCGAGACCAAAAAATCCTAAACGTTTGCTCGTTTCCGCAAAGGAGCGGCGGCAGGGCGGTTTGTGACAACCTTGCCATGCCGCCGGTCAGCGTGGAAGTGCGCGCGCGGCGCGTTCAGCCAAGAACGAGCGACGCAAGAAGCGCCAGCAGGATGAGAGAACTGGCGACAACGCCGAACCTCACCCTGCGAAGGCGGCGGGTACGTCCGCCGCTCCAGTCATAAGCCATTGGCAGCTTTACCTTTCTTTTTATTGTTATGACTTATTGATTAGCTCCCTAGGCTTGCCCGTGCCTGACCTCAATTGCCAGAATCAATCTGCGAAAATTTACGATTTCCCTGTTCTCTCCCGATGTTGCAGCAAGTGCTGCGGTTGATTCTTCCTGTCCCGCGACGGTGGGGCGGCTTCATCGGCGCAAGTCATGGAAAAGGCCCGGAAACGGCTGTCTCCGGGCCTTCTGTAGAAGCGTTTCTGGTGGCTGTTTCAACTCAGATAGGTCTGGAGATGGGGCAGAACCTCGAGCGTACCGTGATACAGCATGTTAAGGGCCACATAGATGATGACCATCAGGCCGAGATAGGAAATCCAGCGATAGCGGTGCAGCAGCTTGGCGACGAAGTTGGCGGCAAGGCCCATGAGCGCAATTGAAACGACGAGGCCGATGATAAGCACCGTCACATGTTCCTGCGCAGCGCCGGCGACGGCAAGGACGTTGTCCAGCGACATGGAAACGTCGGCGATGACGATCTGGGTCGCGGCCTGGAAAAAGGTCTTATGACCCTTGGTCAGGTCGGCCTCTTCGTCCGTGACCTCGTCTTCGATAGAGCCTGCGGCCTCACGCAGTTCGACCCACATCTTCCAGCACACCCAGGCAAGAAGCAGGCCGCCGAACAATTGCAGGCCGACAATGGCGAGAAGCTGCACGGTGACGGCGGCAAAGCCGATGCGAAGAACCGTGGCGGCGATGATGCCGACCAGGATCGCCTTGCGGCGAAGGTGAGCGGGCAGACCGGCTGCGGCAAGGCCGATGACGATGGCGTTGTCGCCCGCCAGCACGAGGTCGATTGCGATGACCTGTAGGAATGCCGTGAAGCCGGCGGCTGTGAAGATTTCCATGGGATGGTCCTGAGGCGGTGCAGAGGTCGCGAAGGAGGCGACGGATCGAGATATGGCATGGACGGCGCGCCCGCGACGGATTCCAGTCGCCCGCCTCTCCCCGGCGATGACATGTCCTTAAGCCATCATGCCGGTGCAGGTAAAGAAGTTGTGATGGAAATATCTTATTTAGTGATCGACTATTGCGCAGAAGGGAGCCGCCGGGCCGGCGCCGGCTTCGCCCTCGTGACGGTTTGAATGTCGCAGATCAGATACCATATACAGGCCTCAAGGCACGCTTTGGGCGCGCGCGAAGACGCTTTCACAATTAAGTCTTGCGCATTCGCTTACAAAGCCTTAAACGGCGACACCAAACCGGTGCGCCGGGGAAACTACTTCACGTTCACAGGAAGCAATTCACATGGCAAAGAGCAAGTTTGAGCGGACGAAGCCGCACGTCAACATTGGCACGATCGGTCACGTTGACCATGGCAAGACGTCGCTGACGGCGGCAATCACGAAGTTCTTCGGCGAGTTCAAGGCGTATGACCAGATCGACGCCGCTCCGGAAGAAAAGGCGCGTGGTATCACGATTTCGACGGCGCACGTTGAGTATGAGACGCCGAACCGTCACTACGCTCACGTTGACTGCCCCGGCCACGCCGACTACGTGAAGAACATGATCACGGGCGCTGCGCAGATGGACGGCGCGATCCTGGTTTGCTCGGCCGCTGACGGCCCGATGCCGCAGACCCGCGAGCACATCCTGCTTGCCCGTCAGGTCGGCGTTCCTGCGATCGTCGTGTTCCTGAACAAGGTCGACCAGGTTGACGACGCCGAGCTTCTGGAGCTCGTCGAGCTTGAAGTTCGCGAACTTCTGTCGTCCTACGACTTCCCGGGCGACGATATTCCGATCATCAAGGGTTCGGCGCTTGCTGCTCTTGAAGACAGCGACAAGAAGATCGGTGAAGACGCGATCCGCGAGCTGATGGCTGCGGTTGACGCCTACATCCCGACGCCTGAGCGTCCGATCGACCAGCCGTTCCTGATGCCGATTGAAGACGTGTTATCGATCTCGGGCCGTGGTACGGTTGTGACGGGTCGCGTTGAGCGCGGTATCGTCAAGGTTGGTGAAGAAGTCGAAATCGTCGGCATCCGTCCGACGTCGAAGACGACTGTTACCGGCGTTGAAATGTTCCGCAAGCTGCTCGACCAGGGCCAGGCCGGCGACAACATCGGCGCACTGGTTCGCGGTGTTAACCGTGACGGCGTCGAGCGTGGCCAGATCCTGTGCAAGCCGGGTTCGGTCAAGCCGCACAAGAAGTTCAAGGCAGAAGCCTACATCCTGACGAAGGAAGAAGGCGGCCGTCATACGCCGTTCTTCACGAACTACCGTCCGCAGTTCTACTTCCGCACGACGGACGTGACGGGCATCGTGACGCTTCCTGAAGGCACGGAAATGGTTATGCCTGGCGACAACGTCACCGTTGACGTCGAGCTGATCGTTCCGATCGCGATGGAAGAAAAGCTGCGCTTCGCTATCCGCGAAGGCGGCCGTACCGTCGGCGCCGGCATCGTTGCCTCGATCGTCGAGTAATCTTTTCCCGCAAGGGATTTGAGAAAACCCCGCTGGAGACAGCGGGGTTTTTTGTTTTGTGCCACGCGGTTCAGAGGGAAGAATAGCTTTCGTTCTTCTGTCCGGGCTGCTACTTCATTGCCGGGGAGATAATGAGGAGTATCATGAAAAAGCGCATTCTATTTACCGGCGGTTCCGGCAAGGCGGGAAGGCATGTAATTCCTTGGCTTATCGACAAAGGGTATGAGGTTCACAACATCGATCTCGTGCCTCTCGACAGGCCGGGCGTGACCAATCTCATCGTCGATATCAGCGACAGCGGGCAGGTCTTTAATGCCCTGTCGATGCATAGCAACTTTGCCGAGCTTGAAAGCGGGAAGGGCGTTCTGCCCTATGACGCGGTGATCCATTTTGCCGCCGTTCCCCGCATTTTGATAAAGCCTGATAACGAGACGTTCCGCATCAATACGATGGGAACCTACAATGTTATCGAAGCCGCGGTGAAGCTTGGTATTCGCAAGATCGTCATCGCATCGAGCGAGACCACGTATGGCGTCTGCTTTGCTGAAGGTGATAAGGACTTCCATCATTTCCCGCTTGAGGAGGACTACGACGTCGATCCGATGGATTCATACGGACTGTCGAAGGTGGTGAATGAAAAGACCGCGCGGGCCTTTGCAGAGCGGAGCGGATACGACATTTACGCGCTGCGAATCGGTAATGTCATCGAACCTCATGAATATGAGAAATTTCCCGATTTCTTTGCCCGTCCGGAGACGCGTAAACGCAATGCCTGGGGTTACATCGACGCGCGTGATCTCGGTCAGATCTGTCATTTGTGCGTCGAGAAGGACGGTCTCGGCTATCAGGTCTTCAACGCCGTCAATGATACTGTGACGGCGACGGTTCCCACGCGAGAGCTTGCGCGGACATATTTCCCTGACGTGCAATTTCGTCGCGATATCGGGGATCATGAGGGATTGATCTCCAACCGCAAGATTCGCGAAGTTCTGGGTTTCAGGGAAGAACATGACTGGCGGAAATACGTCAAACCCTGACGGGTGCACGATTTTCGGGGGCGGAGTGGAAAAAACAAAAAACACACTTGCCATTCTTTCCCCTGCACCTTAAAGGAGCGCATACCGAATTGGCCAAGCGATTTTCGCTGCCGGTTCAGGTGATCAAGGGGTATAGCTCAGTTGGTAGAGCGGCGGTCTCCAAAACCGCAGGTCGGGGGTTCGAGCCCCTCTGCCCCTGCCACTTTCCATTCGCAAGCGCGGGTTCTCGCTGCATGGCAGATGGGTGCCGGATTTCCGGCGAATTTCGCGGAATGTCGATTTCCTCTTGTTAAAAAGGGAATCGGTGTTTATGTAGGGTCAAAACAGACACGCGGTGCGTGGGGCTGATCAGTATCGGCTTTACGCGCCGTAATTGCGTGGGCAGTCAATGGCATCCAAAACCAATCCGTTTACGTTTCTGCAGCAGGTTCGCGCCGAAGCGTCAAAAATCACCTGGCCGTCGCGCCGCGAGACCATGATTTCGACGGCTATGGTGCTGGTGATGGTCATTTTTGCGGCTCTGTTCTTCTTTGCTGCGGACCAGCTCATCGGCTGGCTGCTCAGCCTGGTGCTGAGTGTAGGCCGGTAACGGCACGCTCAAGGACCCGGTAGAAGGATCGAACGGAGAATAAAAATGGCAGCGCGCTGGTATATCGTTCACGCATATTCGAATTTTGAAAAGAAGGTCGCCGAGTCGATCGAGGAGAAAGCCCGTCAGAAGGGTCTGGATCATCTTTTCGAGAAAATCCTCGTGCCGACCGAAAAGGTGGTCGAGGTGCGTCGCGGCCGCAAAGTCGATAGCGAGCGCAAGTTTTTTCCAGGTTACGTGCTGGTGCGCGCCAACCTGACGGATGAGGCCTATCACCTCATCAAGAACACGCCGAAGGTTACCGGTTTCCTCGGTTCGGACAGCAAGCCTGTTCCGATTCCCGATTATGAAGCCGAGCGTATCCTCGGTCAGGTTCAGGAAGGTGTCGAGCGTCCGAAGTCTTCGGTTTCGTTCGAGATCGGCGAGCAGGTTCGCGTTTCCGACGGTCCTTTCGCGTCGTTCAACGGCGTGGTGCAGGATGTCGACGAAGAGCGGTCGCGACTGAAGGTGGAAGTTTCGATTTTCGGCCGCGCTACACCGGTCGAGCTGGAATACAATCAGGTCGAAAAGGTCTGATTGGCGGGGCGAAGCCCCAAGCGCGTGGAAGGCTAACTGGCTCTTTAAGCCGGGGCAGGGCGCCGCACCACGCAACCGCAGCCGCCGGAGCAATCCGGCTTGAGAGAAGCCGGGAAACCGGTTTGAATTGAAGGGCAGAGAGATATGGCTAAGAAAGTTGCAGGCCAGCTCAAGTTGCAGGTAAAGGCCGGGGCGGCCAATCCGTCCCCGCCGATCGGTCCGGCACTTGGTCAGCGTGGCATTAACATCATGGAATTCTGCAAGGCGTTCAATGCCGCCACGCAGGAAATGGAAAAGGGTATGCCGATTCCGGTCGTCATCACCTATTACCAGGACAAGTCCTTCACCTTCGTCATGAAGCAGCCGCCGATGACGTATTGGCTGAAGAAGGAAGCTAAGATCACCTCCGGTTCCAAGACGCCCGGCAAGGGCGCCAAGGTCGGTTCCATCACCAAGGCTCAGGTCAAGACGATCGCTGAAGCCAAGATGAAGGATCTGAACGCAGCCGACATCGAAGGCGCAATGGCGATGGTTGAGGGCTCTGCCCGCGCCATGGGCCTGGAAGTGGTAGGTTGATCATGGCCAAGGTAGCAAAGCGCATTCAGAAGATCCGCGAAGGCGTGGATTCCAACAAGCTCTACGTTCTCACCGACGCCATTTCGATGGTCAAGGAACGTGCAGTCGCCAAGTTCGACGAAACCGTTGAAGTTTCGATGAACCTCGGCGTTGACCCGCGCCATGCGGACCAGATGGTTCGTGGCGTTGTCAACCTGCCGAACGGCACCGGCCGTGACGTTCGCGTCGCCGTCTTCGCACGTGGCGCCAAGGCTGATGAAGCCACGGCTGCTGGTGCTGACGTTGTTGGTGCGGAAGAGCTGGTTGAAATCGTTCAGGGCGGCAAGATCGACTTCGATCGTTGCATCGCGACCCCGGACATGATGCCGCTCGTCGGCCGTCTCGGCAAGGTACTCGGCCCGCGTGGCATGATGCCGAACCCGAAGGTCGGAACCGTGACCATGGACGTTGCCGGTGCTGTCAAGGCATCCAAGGGCGGCGCTGTCGAATTCCGCGTCGAAAAGGCCGGTATCGTACACGCTGGCGTTGGCAAGGCTTCGTTCGACGCCAAGGCTCTTGAAGAAAACATCAAGGCTTTTGCCGACGCCGTCATCAAGGCAAAGCCGACTGGCGCCAAGGGCAACTACGTCAAGCGTGTGGCGATCTCCTCGACCATGGGTCCGGGCGTCAAGATCGACCCTTCGTCGGTCACCGCTTAATAAATTCTCGCGCTTCGTCATGAGGCGTGAATAAAAGAATTTCCGGCTCCCAGGGAGCCGGAGATTTCCGGGGAAACCCGGAACTCCTGTCCGAGATTGCGGGTGGCCTTGTCTTTCGGGATTTGGCCTTAATCATTTAGCCTGCATGAGACGGGTGAGGCTGGATTTGAGGCATCTTTCGATGTCTGACTGTCCGGTTCGAACCTGGTGTGCCTGTGCCTGAAGCCGTTTGCGGCGACAGAGCGGGGGACAGGATCCTCGAGCGTCGCTCGGGATCTTTGTAAAAAGGTCCCTTGGGGCAAAGGCAAACCCGACGGGTTCACAATCATGTGGTCCCGTCTACTGGAGACAGACAGTGGAAAGAGCGGAAAAACGCGAATTCGTCACGGAGCTGAACGAAGTCTTCAAGGCTTCCGGTTCGGTTGTCGTGGCCCACTATGCTGGTGTCACCGTTGCGCAGATGAACGACTTCCGTTCGAAGATGCGCGCTGCCGGAGGCACCGTCAAGGTCGCGAAGAACCGCCTGGCCAAGATCGCTCTTCAGGGTACGGAGTCGGAAGGGATGACCAATCTCTTCAAGGGACAGACGCTGATTGCATACAGCACTGACCCGATGATCGCTCCGAAAGTCGTCATGGACTTCGCCAAGACCAACGACAAGGTCGTTGTTTTGGGCGGCGCCATGGGCGCAACCACGCTCAACGCCGAAGCAGTCAAGTCGCTTGCGACCCTGCCTTCGCTCGACGAGCTGCGTGCAAAGCTGCTGGGCCTTCTCAATGCCCCGGCAACTCGCGTCGCAACGGTTGTTGCAGCACCGGCAAGCCAGCTTGCCCGCGTGTTCTCGGCTTACGCCAAGAAGGACGAAGCCGCTTAAGGCGGTTTTTCGCTGTAAATATTCAAACTGGTTCGAACTGAACAAAAGGAACTATCAAAATGGCTGATCTCGCAAAGATCGTAGAAGACCTCTCCTCGCTGACCGTTCTGGAAGCTGCAGAACTGTCGAAGCTTCTTGAAGAAAAGTGGGGCGTTTCCGCTGCTGCTCCGGTAGCTGTTGCTGCTGCTGGCGGTGCTGGCGTTGCTGCTGCTGTTGAAGAAGAAAAGACCGAGTTCGACGTTATCCTGGTTGACGCTGGCGCCAACAAGATCAACGTCATCAAGGAAGTTCGCGGCATCACCGGCCTCGGCCTCAAGGAAGCCAAGGACCTCGTCGAAGGCGCTCCGAAGCCGGTCAAGGAAGCTGTTTCCAAGGCTGAAGCTGCTGATCTCAAGAAGAAGCTTGAGGACGCAGGCGCCAAGGTTGACGTTAAGTAATCTTGCGATTGCTGGCGGGAAGGGGCTTTATGTCCCTTTCCGTCGTTATCGTTTTTAAAACTCATTACCCAAAAGCCGCGTGAAAATGGCTTTTGGGTAATGGGTTCTTCAAGAGAATGGTTCCGAACCGGCTCATCTAGGCAATCCGGCCTGATCGATCCGGGATGTGGAACGAGATTGATGATACCCATTGCTTGACGGGATCGACTGGCCATCGGTTCCCGTCCGTTGCAGGCCCGGATGCAATTTTAAAGGAGCGACGATGGCTCAGACCCTTTCGTTTAACGGTCGCAGGCGCGTACGCAAGTTTTTCGGCAAAATTCCAGAAGTAGCGGAAATGCCGAACCTCATCGAGGTTCAGAAGGCTTCGTATGACCAGTTTCTCATGGTTGACGAGCCCAAGGGTGGCCGTCCCGACGAGGGATTGAATGCCGTATTCAAATCCGTATTCCCGATCACCGATTTCTCGGGCGCGTCCATGCTTGAATTCGTGTCCTACGAATTCGAAGCGCCGAAGTTCGACGTCGAGGAATGCCGTCAGCGCGATCTGACCTATGCAGCGCCGCTGAAAGTGACGCTGCGTCTCATCGTGTTCGATATCGATGAAGATACGGGCGCGAAGTCCATCAAGGACATCAAGGAACAGTCCGTCTACATGGGCGATATGCCGCTCATGACCAATAACGGTACGTTCATCGTCAACGGCACCGAGCGCGTCATCGTTTCGCAGATGCACCGTTCGCCGGGCGTGTTCTTCGATCACGACAAGGGCAAGAGCCATTCTTCCGGCAAGCTGCTCTTTGCTGCCCGCGTCATCCCGTATCGCGGTTCCTGGCTCGACATCGAGTTCGACGCCAAGGACATTGTCTATGCGCGTATCGACCGTCGCCGCAAGATCCCCGTGACCTCGCTGCTGATGGCGCTTGGCATGGATGGCGAAGACATTCTGTCGACCTTCTACACCAAGGCTTCCTATGAGCGCGACGGCGACGGCTGGCGCATTCCGTTCCAGCCAGAGACGTTGAAGAACGCCAAGGTCATCACCGACATGATCGACGCCGATACCGGCGAAGTCGTGGTCGAAGGCGGCAAGAAGCTGACTCCGCGCCTGATCCGTCAGTTGACGGAGAAGGGCCTGAAGGCGCTGAAGGCGACCGACGAAGACCTTTACGGCAACTATCTGGCCGAAGACATCGTCAACTACGAGACGGGTGAAATCTATCTCGAAGCCGGCGATGAAATCGACGAGAAGACCCTCGGTCTCATCCTGCAGTCCGGCTTCGACGAGATTCCGGTCCTCAACATCGACCACGTCAATGTTGGCGCCTATATCCGCAACACGCTGTCTGCCGACAAGAACGAGAACCGTCAGGAAGCCCTGTTCGATATCTACCGCGTCATGCGTCCGGGTGAGCCGCCGACCATGGAATCGGCGGAAGCGATGTTCAACTCGCTGTTCTTCGATGCAGAGCGTTACGATCTGTCGGCCGTCGGCCGCGTCAAGATGAACATGCGCCTCGACCTCGATGCGGAAGACACCGTGCGCACGCTGCGCAAGGAAGACATCCTCGCGGTTGTGAAGATGCTGGTCGAACTGCGCGACGGCAAGGGCGAAATCGACGACATCGACAACCTCGGCAACCGTCGTGTCCGTTCTGTCGGCGAACTGATGGAAAACCAGTATCGTCTGGGCCTTCTGCGCATGGAACGTGCGATCAAGGAACGTATGTCCTCGATCGAAATCGACACCGTGATGCCGCAGGACCTGATCAACGCGAAGCCGGCGGCCGCCGCTGTTCGCGAATTCTTCGGTTCCTCGCAGCTTTCGCAGTTCATGGACCAGGTGAACCCGCTTTCGGAAATCACCCACAAGCGCCGCCTTTCGGCTCTTGGACCGGGTGGTCTGACCCGCGAGCGCGCAGGCTTTGAAGTCCGCGACGTTCACCCGACCCACTACGGCCGTATTTGCCCGATCGAAACGCCGGAAGGCCCGAACATCGGTCTGATCAACTCGCTTGCAACCTTCGCCCGCGTCAACAAGTACGGCTTCATCGAAAGCCCGTACCGCAAGATCGTCGAAGGTAAGGTGACCAATGACGTGATCTACCTCTCCGCGATGGAAGAGGCCAAGTATTACGTCGCGCAGGCCAACGCGCCGCTCAATGAAGACGGTTCGTTCTCGGAAGAGTTCGTCGTCTGCCGTCACTCGGGCGAAGTTATGCTCGCACCGCGTGACAACATCAACCTGATGGACGTTTCGCCGAAGCAGCTCGTTTCGGTCGCAGCGGCGCTCATTCCGTTCCTGGAAAACGACGACGCCAACCGCGCTCTCATGGGCTCGAACATGCAGCGTCAGGCCGTTCCGCTTCTGCGCGCCGAGGCGCCGTTCGTCGGTACCGGCATGGAGCCGATCGTCGCCCGTGACTCCGGCGCTGCCATTGCGTCCCGTCGCGGCGGTGTCGTCGATCAGGTGGATGCGACCCGTATCGTTATCCGCGCCACGGAAGACCTCGATGCCGGCAAGTCCGGTGTTGACATCTATCGTCTGCAGAAGTTCCAGCGTTCGAACCAGAACACCTGCGTCAACCAGCGTCCGCTGGTTTCCGTCGGCGACATCATCTCCAAGGGCGATATCATCGCGGACGGTCCGTCGACCGACCTCGGCGATCTGGCTCTCGGCCGCAACGCGCTTGTCGCGTTCATGCCCTGGAACGGCTACAACTACGAAGACTCGATCCTGATGTCGGAGCGTATCGTTTCCGACGACGTGTTCACCTCCATCCACATTGAAGAATTCGAAGTGATGGCGCGCGACACGAAGCTTGGTCCGGAAGAAATCACGCGCGACATTCCGAACGTTTCGGAAGAAGCGCTGAAGAACCTCGACGAAGCCGGTATCGTGTACATCGGTGCGGAAGTTCAGCCGGGCGACATCCTCGTCGGCAAGATCACGCCGAAGGGCGAAAGCCCGATGACGCCGGAAGAAAAGCTTCTGCGCGCCATCTTCGGTGAAAAGGCTTCCGACGTTCGCGACACCTCCATGCGCATGCCTCCGGGCACGTTCGGTACGGTCGTGGAAGTCCGCGTCTTCAACCGTCACGGTGTGGAGAAGGACGAGCGCGCGATGGCTATCGAGCGCGAAGAGATCGAGCGTTTAGCGAAGGACCGCGACGACGAGCAGGCGATCCTCGACCGTAACGTCTACGGCCGTCTTATCGACATGCTGCGTGGTCAGGTTTCGATTGCCGGTCCGAAGGGCTTCAAGAAGGGCGTCGAGCTCTCCAACGCCGTCGTCTCCGAATATCCCCGCTCGCAGTGGTGGATGTTCGCTGTCGAAGACGAGAAGGCTCAGTCCGAGCTGGAAGCGCTTCGCGGCCAGTACGACGAATCCAAGTCGCGCCTTGAACAGCGCTTCATGGACAAGGTCGAAAAGGTCCAGCGCGGCGATGAAATGCCTCCGGGCGTGATGAAGATGGTCAAGGTCTTCGTTGCCGTTAAGCGCAAGATCCAGCCGGGCGACAAGATGGCCGGCCGTCACGGTAACAAGGGCGTTGTCTCGCGCATCGTTCCGGTCGAGGACATGCCGTTCCTCGAAGACGGCACGCATGTCGACATCTGCTTGAACCCGCTCGGCGTGCCTTCGCGCATGAACGTCGGCCAGATCCTCGAAACCCACCTCGCATGGGCATGCGCAGGCATGGGCAAGAAGATCGGCGAGATGCTCGAAGAGTATCGCAAGACGATGGACATCAGCGAGCTTCGCAGTGAGCTGACGGAAATCTACGCGTCTGAAGCCAATGACGAGGTTCAGAGTTTCGATGACGACTCGCTTGTCAAGCTTGCCGAAGAAGCCAAGCGCGGTGTTTCCATCGCGACCCCGGTCTTCGACGGTGCGCATGAGCCTGACGTCGCCGCGATGCTGAAGAAGGCAGGTCTGCATGAATCCGGTCAGTCCGTTCTTTACGACGGTCGTACCGGTGAGCCGTTCGACCGCAAGGTCACTGTCGGCTACATGTACATGATCAAGCTGAACCACCTTGTCGACGACAAGATCCACGCTCGCTCGATCGGTCCTTACTCGCTTGTTACCCAGCAGCCGCTGGGCGGTAAGGCGCAGTTCGGCGGTCAGCGCTTCGGGGAAATGGAAGTCTGGGCTCTGGAAGCATACGGCGCGGCTTACACGCTGCAGGAAATGCTCACCGTCAAGTCGGACGACGTGGCGGGCCGCACCAAGGTCTACGAAGCGATCGTCCGTGGCGACGACACCTTCGAGGCCGGTATTCCGGAGAGCTTCAACGTTCTCGTCAAGGAAATGCGGTCGCTGGGTCTTTCGGTCGAACTGGAAAACTCGAAGATCGAGAACCAGCCCGAAGACCAGCTGCCCGACGCGGCGGAGTAAGACGATAGAGGCGGGCGCCTGCAAGGGCGCCTGCCGGTTTCCCGGACGGTATTGGCCGGTTCGGGACACTTTCGCCGCATTATGCGGTTAATCCGTATTTAAAGCTCTGGACGGCGACCCGGGAAGAAGCCGGTCCGGATGCAAACAGGGGCAGCAGCTAGCCTCTCAAGGAGACAAGGCATGAACCAAGAGGTCATGAATCTTTTCAATCCTCAGGTGCCTGCGCAGCATTTCGATTCCATCCGGATTTCGATCGCTTCGCCGGAAAAAATCCTGTCGTGGTCCTACGGCGAGATCAAGAAGCCGGAAACCATCAACTACCGTACGTTCAAGCCTGAGCGTGACGGTCTTTTCTGCGCGCGTATCTTCGGACCGATCAAGGACTATGAGTGCCTGTGCGGCAAGTACAAGCGCATGAAGTACAAGGGCATCATCTGCGAAAAGTGCGGCGTCGAAGTGACGCTGTCGCGCGTTCGCCGTGAGCGCATGGGCCATATCGAGCTCGCAGCGCCGGTTGCCCACATCTGGTTCCTGAAGTCGCTTCCCTCGCGTATCTCGACCCTGCTCGACATGACGCTGAAGGATGTCGAACGCGTTCTCTATTTCGAGAACTACATCGTCACCGAACCCGGCCTTACCTCGCTCAAGCAGAACCAGCTTCTGTCTGAAGAAGAGTACATGATTGCCGTCGACGAGTTCGGCGAAGACCAGTTCACCGCCATGATCGGCGCTGAAGCCATCTATGAGATGCTGGCTTCGATGAACCTCGAAAAGATCGCCGGCGACCTGCGTGCCGAACTTGCTGAGACCACGTCTGATCTCAAGCAGAAGAAGCTGATGAAGCGCCTGAAGATCGTCGAGAACTTCATGGAATCCGGCAACCGTCCGGAATGGATGATCATGAAGGTCGTTCCTGTGATCCCGCCGGACCTGCGTCCGCTGGTTCCGCTGGATGGCGGCCGTTTCGCGACGTCCGACCTCAACGATCTCTATCGCCGCGTCATCAACCGTAACAACCGTCTGAAGCGCCTGATCGAGCTTCGTGCGCCGGGCATCATCATCCGCAACGAAAAGCGTATGTTGCAGGAATCCGTCGATGCGCTGTTCGATAACGGCCGTCGCGGTCGCGTCATCACGGGTGCCAACAAGCGTCCGCTGAAGTCGCTCTCCGACATGCTCAAGGGCAAGCAGGGCCGCTTCCGCCAGAACCTTCTCGGCAAGCGCGTCGACTATTCCGGCCGTTCGGTCATCGTGACCGGTCCGGAACTGAAGCTGCACCAGTGCGGCCTGCCGAAGAAGATGGCGCTCGAACTGTTCAAGCCGTTCATCTACGCCCGCCTCGACGCCAAGGGTTACTCCTCGACCGTCAAGCAGGCCAAGAAGCTGGTTGAAAAGGAAAAGCCCGAGGTCTGGGATATCCTCGACGAGGTGATCCGCGAACATCCGGTTCTCCTGAACCGCGCACCGACGCTGCACCGTCTGGGCATCCAGGCTTTCGAACCGATGCTGGTCGAAGGCAAGGCCATCCAGCTGCACCCGCTCGTCTGCACGGCCTTCAACGCCGACTTCGACGGTGACCAGATGGCTGTTCACGTTCCGCTTTCGCTGGAAGCCCAGCTGGAAGCGCGCGTGCTGATGA
The DNA here is from genome assembly GCF_008274755.1 of Agrobacterium sp. B1(2019). Classification (NCBI taxonomy): domain Bacteria; kingdom Pseudomonadati; phylum Pseudomonadota; class Alphaproteobacteria; order Hyphomicrobiales; family Rhizobiaceae; genus Agrobacterium; species Agrobacterium sp. B1(2019). The sequence continues at coordinate 835,448 of NZ_VTPB01000001.1, forward strand.
TGTCGACCAACAACATCCTGCATCCGGCAAACGGCCACCCGATCATCGTTCCTTCGCAGGACATGGTTCTCGGCCTGTATTACCTGTCGATCATGAACCAGAACGAGCCGGGCGAAGGCATGGCCTTCTCCGACATCGGTGAACTGCATCACGCGCTTGAAAACAAGGTCGTGACGCTGCATGCCAAAATCCGCGGCCGCTTCAAGACCGTGGATGCCGATGGCAAGCCGGTTTCGAAGATCCATGAGACGACCCCTGGCCGTATGCTCATCGGCGAACTTCTGCCGAAGAACGTCAACGTGCCTTTCGACGTCTGCAACCAGGAAATGACCAAGAAGAACATCTCCAAGATGATCGACACGGTCTATCGTCATTGCGGCCAGAAAGACACGGTCATCTTCTGCGACCGCATCATGCAGCTCGGCTTCAGCCACGCCTGCCGCGCCGGCATTTCGTTCGGCAAGGACGACATGGTCATTCCGGACAGCAAGGTGAAGATCGTTGGCGACACCGAAGCTCTCGTGAAGGAATACGAACAGCAGTACAATGATGGTCTCATCACCCAGGGCGAAAAGTACAACAAGGTTGTCGACGCCTGGGGCAAGGCGACCGAAAAGGTCGCCGAAGAAATGATGGCACGCATCAAGGCTGTCGAGTTCGATCCGGAAACGGGCCGCCAGAAGCCGATGAACTCCATCTACATGATGTCCCACTCGGGTGCCCGTGGTTCTCCGAACCAGATGCGTCAGCTGGGCGGCATGCGCGGCCTGATGGCGAAGCCGTCGGGTGAAATCATCGAGACGCCGATCATCTCGAACTTCAAGGAAGGCCTGACCGTTAACGAGTACTTCAACTCGACCCACGGTGCCCGTAAGGGTCTTGCAGACACCGCCCTGAAGACGGCGAACTCGGGTTACCTTACCCGTCGTCTCGTCGACGTCGCGCAGGATTGCATCGTCAACTCCGTGGATTGCGGCACCGACAAGGGCCTCACCATGACGGCAATCGTCGATGCCGGTCAGGTTGTTGCCTCGCTCGGCGCACGTATCCTCGGCCGTACGGCTCTTGATGATATCGATCATCCGGTTTCCGGCGAGAACATCGTCAAGGCCGGTACGCTTATCGATGAGGCCGATGTGGCCGCCATTGAAAAGGCGGGCATCCAGTCCGTCCGCATCCGTTCGGCGCTTACCTGCGAAGTGCAGATCGGCGTCTGCGGCGTCTGCTACGGTCGTGACCTTGCACGCGGTACGCCTGTCAACATGGGCGAAGCCGTCGGCGTCATCGCCGCACAGTCGATCGGTGAACCGGGCACGCAGCTCACCATGCGTACGTTCCACCTTGGCGGTACGGCGAACGTGGTCGACCAGTCGTTCCTCGAAGCGTCGTATGAAGGCACGATCCAGATCAAGAACCGCAACATCCTGCGGAACTCCGAAGGCGTTCTCATCGCCATGGGCCGTAACATGTCCGTTACGATCCTCGATGAGCGTGGCGCGGAACGTTCCTCGCAGCGTGTCGCTTACGGTTCCAAGATCTTCGTGGACGATGGCGACAAGGTAAAACGTGGCCAGCGTCTTGCAGAATGGGACCCCTACACCCGTCCGATGATGACGGAAGTGGAAGGTACCGTTCACTTCGAAGACCTCGTCGACGGCCTCTCCGTTCTGGAAGCGACCGACGAATCCACCGGCATCACCAAGCGTCAGGTCATTGACTGGCGTTCGACGCCGCGCGGTTCGGACCTCAAGCCCGCGATCGTCATCAAGGACGCGTCCGGTGCTGTTGCGAAGCTTGCCCGTGGTGGCGAAGCCCGCTTCCAGCTCTCTGTTGACGCCATTCTGTCGGTTGAGCCGGGTTCCAAGGTCTCCCAGGGTGACGTGCTTGCACGTTCGCCGCTGGAAAGCGCCAAGACGAAGGACATCACCGGCGGTCTGCCGCGCGTTGCCGAACTGTTCGAAGCCCGTCGTCCGAAGGACCACGCCATCATCGCAGAGATCGATGGTACGATCCGCCTCGGCCGCGACTACAAGAACAAGCGTCGCGTGATGATCGAGCCTGCGGAAGACGGCGTCGAGCCGGTCGAATACCTGATCCCGAAGGGCAAGCCCTTCCACCTTCAGGAAGGCGACTATATCGAAAAGGGTGAATACATCCTCGACGGTAACCCGGCGCCGCACGACATTCTGGCGATCAAGGGCGTGGAGGCTCTGGCTTCTTACCTCGTGAACGAAATCCAGGAAGTCTACCGACTGCAGGGCGTTGTGATCAACGACAAGCACATCGAGGTGATCGTTCGCCAGATGCTGCAGAAGGTTGAGATCACCGATGCTGGTGACAGCCAGTATATCGTCGGCGACAATGTCGACCGTATCGAACTGGACGACATGAATGACCGTCTGATCGAAGAGGGCAAGAAGCCGGCTTATGGCGATCCTGTTCTGCTTGGTATCACCAAGGCTTCGCTGCAGACGCCGTCCTTCATTTCGGCCGCATCCTTCCAGGAAACCACCAAGGTTCTCACGGAAGCTGCGATTGCCGGCAAGACGGACACGCTGCAGGGCCTCAAGGAAAACGTCATCGTCGGCCGTCTCATCCCGGCCGGTACCGGTGGCACCATGACGCAGATCCGCCGCATCGCCACCTCGCGCGACGACCTCATTCTCGAGGAACGCCGCAAGGGTACGGGCGCAGGTTCTGCGAACCAGATGCTGCAGGACATGACGGACCAGGCTCCGGCCGCCGAATAAGGCGGGAAGGGGAGGGGCTTTGCGAAGCCTCGCCACGGTTCAAAATAGACGCCCGGAGCAATCCGGGCGTTTTTGTTTGAGCGGAATTCGGGGTTTGTCATCCCTTGTCGGTGAGCTCGGATATTCATCCAGGCGCGATGGGTTAACCATGTCCGCGGATGTTATAGCGGGTGAGAACGGAAAGCCGGCGAACGAGATCGGTCTTACCGGTGCTGCCGGTCTTTGCATAGATCGACTTCGCGTTGCTTCGAACGGTTTCGTGGGAGACTTTCAGTTGCTTCGCCACTGCTGGAAGTGAAAGCCCCTTCATGATCTCCAAAGCTACTCGGGCTTCGCCATTGGTGAGATCGTAGAGACCCTTCAGCAATGTGTTCGCGTCGGCAATGGCGCCCGTCGGTTGCGATACGAGCACGATGGCGTTGCCGTTGGGTGAAAAATCCAGTGCGCTCTTGCGCAGCGGTATGAGGTGGAGAATGCAGGCGCCGTCAGCGCTGGCGGGGAGAGGGAAGGAGCCGGCGTCTTGCCCAGAGAGCGCCTTGTAGAGCAACCGGTTCACTCTCTCATCGGCAATGGTGATCCTGTCGCGCGTGCGGGCGGAGAAGCATTTTTGTAATGACAGGAACAGGTCGTTGGCCGAGAGGATGCGGCCGCTCGTCTGCAGCACTGCGGCCGGCGCGCCAATGGCGTTGAGACCAAAGGTCATCGCATCAGCCTTCTGACGCTGCAACTGTGTTGCGAGGGTGAGGCTGCGGGCGATATGCGGCCTCAGTCCGCCGAGTGCAGCCATGGTCTCAGGTGTGATGACGCCGGCCTCGATCCTGCGTTCAAACAGCACTGTCATCTCCGGATGGCCGGGTGGTGCGACCTGTGTCGCCGCGCCGTACCCCAGACCGCGGGGCATGAGAAAGTCACGAACGATCGGCAACTCGGCCCATTCCTCATGGTTGAAGACGTCCAAATCCTGCGCGAAAGAGAATTGGCCTTCCCGCGCGATACGGCTGAGGCGATCATTGCGGTGGTTCCAGCCGCCCGCCACGAAGTCCTTCATCAGTTCCTGAAAGCTGGGCGTGTAAAGCCAGACCTGGTCTTCTCCCTTGCCCCAGGTAATCGCGCCGCCCCAGAAATTGAGATGGCGGCAAACAGCTACCAGAACCTGCATCCAGCGGTCAGGAAAAAGCGCCGCTTCATAAATGTCATCGATAATGTCTGCCGACGATATAGTATCCAACCCGCCACCGAAAATTTGCGTCGGAACTATTCTAAGCTGATGTCGGCTATATGTTCAATGTATAAAGAATTAATACTATTGTATCCAAAGTATATAATCTATGAGTGACTTAATATATTGATGAGTTTGCCGAAGGGGTCGCGCACGAACAGGCGGCGTACACCCCACGCCTCGACTGCGGGGCCGTATTCGATCGGCAGCTCGGCCGTCAGGATTCGGGCGTGGACCTCGTCGAAATCATCGACCTCGATGGAGAGGTCCGGCACATCCGTGCCGGAGCCACCTTCGCGTGCGAAACTCACCTGAGCCCGCGCTTCGAGCGGGCTGGCATGGGTGACGATCCAGCCATGATCCATGGCGACGGGCATGCCGAGAATGTCACCGTAGAACGCCTGAGCCCGCGCGGGGTGTGGCGTTGCTATATTGGCGACGACACGTCTGACCGCCATGGCTTGAACCTCAAGTGAAGCGGATGATGGCGACTTCGCCTTCGAGAGCACCCTGATAGGCGGAGGCGTGCGGCTCTTCATCCGGGATATCGGTCAGCATGCCGATCTGGTCGAGATCGGCTTCGATGAAGCCTTCCTCGGAAAGCGCGTTCAGCGTTTCGCGCACGGCGGTATCGTCGTCCGGCGCCCTGAGGATGACGTGAATGTCGATACCCTCGGAGTTGTCGGTCTCATAGGCCTTGCCGATGACGATGAAGACCATCGGCTCGTCGCGTCCGTTGTCGTTGTCGGGGAGGGTGCTCATGACGCGTTCCTTGATCTTTCGTTGCTGTCATGCGGGCCGATGGAATCGGCCCCGCGGGTGGCGAGACCGATCCGGCCCGCCCTGAGGGAATCAATAGACGGATTTTATGAAAAGCCAAAGCGCGGAGGTGAAAATCGCTGCCTTCTGCGCAGACTTATGTTAAAGCGCGTTGGAAATGGCCCGGGCGTGGGCTTTGCGGCCAGGGGTGGCGGCGCAAAATGTGGATTCACCCTTGACGAAAGCTGGCTAAAACAGTAGTACGCCCGCCATCGGAGCCTCTGTGGGTGCTGGCCGTTCGGTAAGCTTTTTCCCGAACATCATCTCAAACGGGTCTCCATTGCACGTAGAAGACACGAATGTTGCACGCAAGACGCCTCATCCGGTGTCCTCTGCTCTTGGTGGTCCATCCGTGAAAACGGATCGGGCCACGTTTTGCGCATGAGGATATATGCGTGCATCGTCGCCGGCAACGGCATAGCCGCCACCCGTGAGGGTGGCTAAAGTAGTTTTTGCAAGGGATGGTTATATGCCTACCGTAAACCAGCTGATCCGCAAGCCTCGCCAGGCACAGGTAAAGCGCAACAAGGTTCCTGCTCTTCAGGAAAACCCGCAGAAGCGTGGTGTTTGCACCCGCGTTTACACGACGACCCCGAAGAAGCCGAACTCGGCTCTGCGTAAGGTTGCCAAGATCCGCCTCACCAACGGCTTTGAAGTTATCGGCTACATTCCGGGCGAAGGTCACAACCTTCAGGAACACTCCGTGGTCATGATCCGCGGCGGCCGCGTAAAGGACTTGCCGGGTGTGCGTTACCACATCATCCGCGGTGTTCTCGATACCCAGGGCGTCAAGAACCGCAAGCAGCGCCGCTCCAAGTACGGTGCGAAGCGTCCGAAGTAATTCGGTTTAAACAAATTCCGGCGCTGCGCGAGGTTCTCCGCGTGGTTTAGCGTCAATAACATTGAGAGACAAAGAATATGTCCCGTCGCCATAGTGCAGAAAAGCGTGAGATCAACCCGGACCCGAAGTTCGGCGATCTGGTCGTCACCAAGTTCATGAACGCCATCATGCTTCACGGCAAGAAGTCGGTCGCAGAAAGCATCGTTTACGGCGCGTTCGACGTCGTTCAGGGCAAGACGAAGCAGGAGCCGCTCGGCGTGTTCCACTCCGCCCTCGACAACGTTGCTCCGCACGTTGAAGTGCGTTCACGCCGCGTTGGTGGTGCTACGTATCAGGTCCCGGTTGACGTTCGCCCCGAGCGCCGTCAGGCCCTCGCTATCCGCTGGCTGATCACGGCTGCCCGCAAGCGCAACGAAACGACCATGGTCGATCGCCTTTCCGGCGAACTCATGGACGCTGCGAACAACCGCGGTTCCGCTGTCAAGAAGCGCGAAGACACGCACAAGATGGCTGACGCCAACCGCGCATTCTCGCATTACCGCTGGTAATCTTAACCGGTCGCATATCGAAAGGCAGTCCATTATGGCTCGCGAATATAAAATCGAAGACTACCGCAATTTCGGTATCATGGCGCATATCGACGCCGGCAAGACGACGACCACCGAGCGTATTCTTTATTACACCGGTAAGTCGCACAAGATCGGCGAAGTTCACGATGGCGCAGCCACGATGGACTGGATGGAGCAGGAGCAGGAGCGTGGTATCACCATCACGTCTGCTGCGACCACGACCTTCTGGAAGGGCCGTGACGACAAGACCCGCCGCTTCAACATCATCGACACCCCCGGCCACGTTGACTTCACCATCGAAGTCGAGCGTTCGCTGCGCGTTCTCGACGGCGCGATCGCGCTGCTCGACGCCAACGCCGGTGTTGAGCCGCAGACGGAAACCGTCTGGCGTCAGGCTGAGAAGTATCATGTTCCGCGCATGATCTTCTGCAACAAGATGGACAAGACCGGTGCTGACTTCTACCGCTCGGTAGAAATGATCAAGACCCGTCTCGGCGCTACCGCCGTCGTCATGCAGCTGCCGATCGGCGCTGAGACCGAGTTCAAGGGCGTCATCGACCTGGTCGAAATGAATGCTCTCGTATGGCGCGACGAATCGCTCGGCGCCCAGTGGGACGTCGTCGAAATCCCCGAGGACATGAAGGCCAAGGCTGAAGAATATCGCGAAAAGCTGATCGAGACCGTTGTTGAGATCGACGAAGAAGCGATGGAAGCCTACCTCGAAGGCAACTATCCGGATAACGACAAGATTCGTGAACTGGTTCGCCGCGGCACCATCGACGTGAAGTTCCACCCGATGTTCTGCGGTACCGCGTTCAAGAACAAGGGCGTTCAGCCGCTGCTCGACGCCGTCGTCGACTACCTGCCTTCGCCGCTGGATATTCCGGCGATCAAGGGCATCGATGCCAAGACGGAAGCCGAAATCGAGCGTCACGCTGACGATTCCGAGCCGCTGTCGATGCTGGCCTTCAAGATCATGAACGACCCCTTCGTCGGTTCGCTCACCTTCGCACGCATCTACTCCGGCAAGCTCGAAAAGGGCACGTCGGTCATGAACACGGTCAAGGACAAGCGCGAGCGCGTCGGCCGTATGCTGCAGATGCACTCCAACAGCCGTGAAGACATCGAAGAAGCCTATGCAGGCGACATCGTTGCTCTGGCCGGTCTGAAGGAAACCACCACGGGTGACACGCTCTGCGATCCGCTGAAGCCGGTTATCCTCGAGCGCATGGAATTCCCCGAGCCGGTCATCCAGATCGCGATCGAGCCGAAGACCAAGGGCGACCAGGAAAAGATGGGCCTTGCGCTCAACCGTCTGGCTGCAGAAGATCCGTCCTTCCGCGTCAAGACCGACGACGAATCCGGCCAGACCATCATTGCCGGCATGGGCGAACTTCACCTCGACATCATCGTCGACCGTATGCGTCGCGAGTTCAAGGTTGAAGCTACCGTCGGTGCGCCGCAGGTTGCCTACCGCGAAACGATCACCCGTCAGCACGAAGAAGACTACACGCACAAGAAGCAGTCCGGTGGTACCGGCCAGTTCGCCCGCGTGAAGATTATCTTCGAACCGAACCCCGAAGGCGAAGACTTCAAGTTCGAGTCGAAGATCGTTGGCGGTGCTGTTCCGAAGGAATACATCCCGGGCGTTCAGAAGGGTATCGAAAGCGTTCTGTCTTCCGGTCCGCTGGCTGGCTTCCCGATGCTCGGCGTCAAGGCGACGCTGGTTGACGGTGCGTTCCACGATGTCGACTCGTCGGTTCTCGCCTTCGAAATCGCATCGCGTGCCTGCTTCCGTGAAGCGGCGAAGAAGGCTGGCGCACAGCTTCTCGAGCCGATGATGAAGGTCGAAGTCGTAACGCCGGAAGACTATGTCGGTGACGTTATCGGCGACCTGAACTCCCGTCGTGGTCAGATCCAGGGCCAGGAAAGCCGTGGTATCGCCGTCGTCATCAACGCGCATGTTCCGCTCGCGAATATGTTCAAGTACGTCGACAACCTGCGCTCCATGTCGCAGGGTCGCGCTCAGTACTCAATGACGTTCGACCACTATTCGCCGGTTCCGTCGAACGTGGCGCAGGAAATCCAGGCTAAGTACTCCGGTCAGAAGTGATCGGGGTACGCCCCACCGAATTTTGAAGATTATTCCCGTCAAGGGACAAGAATGGAGAGCCACTAATGGCAAAGAGCAAGTTTGAGCGGACGAAGCCGCACGTCAACATTGGCACGATCGGTCACGTTGACCATGGCAAGACGTCGCTGACGGCGGCAATCACGAAGTTCTTCGGCGAGTTCAAGGCGTATGACCAGATCGACGCCGCTCCGGAAGAAAAGGCGCGTGGTATCACGATTTCGACGGCGCACGTTGAGTATGAGACGCCGAACCGTCACTACGCTCACGTTGACTGCCCCGGCCACGCCGACTACGTGAAGAACATGATCACGGGCGCTGCGCAGATGGACGGCGCGATCCTGGTTTGCTCGGCCGCTGACGGCCCGATGCCGCAGACCCGCGAGCACATCCTGCTTGCCCGTCAGGTCGGCGTTCCTGCGATCGTCGTGTTCCTGAACAAGGTCGACCAGGTTGACGACGCCGAGCTTCTGGAGCTCGTCGAGCTTGAAGTTCGCGAACTTCTGTCGTCCTACGACTTCCCGGGCGACGATATTCCGATCATCAAGGGTTCGGCGCTTGCTGCTCTTGAAGACAGCGACAAGAAGATCGGTGAAGACGCGATCCGCGAGCTGATGGCTGCGGTTGACGCCTACATCCCGACGCCTGAGCGTCCGATCGACCAGCCGTTCCTGATGCCGATTGAAGACGTGTTCTCGATCTCGGGCCGTGGTACGGTTGTGACGGGTCGCGTTGAGCGCGGTATCGTCAAGGTTGGTGAAGAAGTCGAAATCGTCGGCATCCGTCCGACGTCGAAGACGACTGTTACCGGCGTTGAAATGTTCCGCAAGCTGCTCGACCAGGGCCAGGCCGGCGACAACATCGGCGCACTGGTTCGCGGTGTTAACCGTGACGGCGTCGAGCGTGGCCAGATCCTGTGCAAGCCGGGTTCGGTCAAGCCGCACAAGAAGTTCAAGGCAGAAGCCTACATCCTGACGAAGGAAGAAGGCGGCCGTCATACGCCGTTCTTCACGAACTACCGTCCGCAGTTCTACTTCCGCACGACGGACGTGACGGGCATCGTGACGCTTCCTGAAGGCACGGAAATGGTTATGCCTGGCGACAACGTCACCGTTGACGTCGAGCTGATCGTTCCGATCGCGATGGAAGAAAAGCTGCGCTTCGCTATCCGCGAAGGCGGCCGTACCGTCGGCGCCGGCATCGTTGCCTCGATCGTCGAGTAATTTCGACCTTTGAAATTCTGACTGGCGGCGGTGTGAACAACACCGCCGCCGGACTTTTGGTAAAAAGCCTGGCGGCGTTGCATTTTTAGTGCTTGAAAAATTCGGTGAAAGCGCGTAAACGCGCACTCACAATCACCGCTGGATTCGTAAGCGATTGCGAAACGCGGTTTTTTTAGCAATACAGACTACCGAAATGATTGGGGTGTGACGCGCATCCCTCTCGATTTTTGAAAATCTGCGGCGCCACGATCAATAGAAGTTCATGTGTTTCCGCGTGCGGAAACGAATAACAAAGAACAAGGACAAGACGAATGAACGGCCAGAATATCCGTATCCGCCTCAAGGCGTTCGATCACCGGATCCTCGATGCCTCTACCCGTGAAATCGTGTCGACCGCAAAGCGCACCGGCGCCAGCGTTCGCGGCCCGGTTCCGCTCCCCACCCGCATCGAAAAGTTTACCGTCAACCGCTCTCCTCACGTTGACAAGAAGAGCCGTGAACAGTTCGAAATGCGGACGCACAAGCGTCTTCTCGATATCGTTGATCCCACCCCGCAGACTGTCGATGCCCTGATGAAGCTCGACCTTGCTGCTGGCGTTGACGTGGAAATCAAGCTCTAAGACCCGGCCCGAACCGTCCAAGGTGAGGGCTGAAGTAACAAGGCCGGACCTCACTTTTGGGTGAGGGCCAATAACAAGGAAGGTACGTGGAGCAATCCAACGACTTCCAAACCGGAGACCGGAAACATCGTGAGATGTCGAAGGGCACTCCTTAACAAAGGCCAGAGAGGGTTTTCCCTTCAAGGCTCGCAAGAGGATGAACCAATGCGTTCAGGTGTGATTGCACAGAAAGTGGGTATGACACGCGTCTATAACGACGCAGGTGAACATATCCCTGTAACAGTATTGCGACTGGATAACGTACAAGTCGTTGCCCAGCGCACGGAAGACAAGAATGGCTACACCGCAGTTCAGCTCGGTGCCGGCCAGTCCAAGGTCAAGAACACGACGAAGGCTCTTCGCGGTCACTTTGCCGCCGCCAATGTCGAACCGAAAGCAAAGCTCGTCGAGTTCCGGGTTTCCCCCGAGAACCTGATCGACATCGGTGCAACACTGACCGCAAATCATTTTCAGTCCGGCCAGTTGGTCGATGTCACCGGAACCACGATCGGTAAGGGTTTCGCCGGTGCTATGAAGCGTCACAACTTCGGTGGTGGTCGCGCTTCGCACGGTAACTCGATCTCGCACCGTGCACACGGTTCGACCGGTTCCAACCAGGATCCGGGCCGCGTCTGGAAGGGCAAGCGCATGGCTGGTCATATGGGCCAGACCCGCGTTACGACCCAGAACCTCGAAGTCGTTTCGACTGATGAAGACCGTGGCCTCATCCTCGTGAAGGGTGCAGTTCCCGGCTCGAAGGGTTCCTGGATCATCGTCCGCGACGCCGTCAAGTCGGCTGCGAAGTAAGGGAGCCTTATCATGGAATTGAACGTCAAGACCCTCGAGGGAAAAGACGCCGGCAAGGTTTCTCTGTCGGATGAGATCTTCGGCCTCGACCCCCGCCAGGACATTCTGGCCCGCATGGTTCGCTGGCAGCTTGCAAAGAAGCAGCAGGGAACGCACAAATCCAAGAACCGGTCGGAAGTTTCCCGCACCGGCGCGAAGATGTACAAGCAGAAGGGTACGGGCCGTGCTCGTCACCATTCGGCTCGCGCACCGCAGTTCCGCGGCGGCGGCAAGGCCCACGGCCCGGTCGTTCGCAGCCACGCCCATGACCTTCCCAAGAAGGTTCGTGCGCTCGCCCTGCGTCACGCCCTGTCTGCAAAGCTGAAGGCTGAAGAACTGATCATCGTCGATCAGCTCGTCGCGTCCGAAGCAAAGACCAAGGCTCTGCTGGGCAGCTTCGCTTCGCTTGGCCTGACCAACGCTCTCGTAATCGGCGGCGCCGAACTTGATGGCAACTTCAAGCTCGCTGCTCAGAACATCCCGAATGTGGACGTTCTGCCGGTGCAGGGCATTAATGTTTACGACATCCTGCGCCGTGGCAAGCTGGTGCTTTCCAAGGCTGCTGTAGAGGCTCTGGAGGAGCGGTTCAAATGACGGATCTTCGCCACTACGATGTGATCGTATCTCCTTCGATCACGGAAAAGTCGACGCTGGTATCCGAACAGAACCAGGTCGTATTCAACGTCGCCAAGGATGCTTCCAAGCCTGAAATCAAGGCTGCCGTGGAAGCTCTCTTCGGCGTCAAAGTCACGGCTGTGAACACGCTTATCCGCAAGGGTAAGACCCGTCGTTTCCGTGGGTTCGCCGGTAAGCTGAAGGACGTCAAGAAAGCCGTCGTTACGCTCGCCGAAGGTCAATCCATCGACGTGTCCACCGGACTCTAAAGGTTAGGCCCAAGCGGGCAAAGACCCAAAAGGGAACAAGAATATGGCATTGAAAAGTTTCAATCCGACCACGCCGAGCCAGCGTCAGCTGGTTATCGTGGACCGCGCTTCGCTCTACAAGGGCAAGCCGGTAAAGGCTCTCACCCAGGGCCTCAGCTCCAAGGGTGGCCGCAACAACCAGGGCCGGATCACCGTCCGTTTCCAGGGTGGCGGTCACAAGCGGACCTACCGTCTGGTTGACTTCAAGCGTCGCAAGTTTGACGTTGAAGGCACCGTTGAACGTTTGGAATACGACCCCAACCGCACCGCGTTCATCGCGCTGGTTACGTATACCGACGGCGAACAGGCTTACATTCTCGCGCCACAGCGTCTTGCTGCTGGTGACAAGGTGATCGCCTCCGACAAGGCAGTGGACGTGAAGCCCGGCAACACCATGCCGCTTCAGTACATTCCGGTCGGTTCGATCATCCACAACGTCGAGATGAAGCCAGGTAAAGGCGGTCAGATTGCCCGCTCCGCCGGTACGTATGTCCAGCTCGTCGGCCGCGATGCCGGTATGGCCATCCTGCGTCTCAACTCGGGCGAACAGCGTCTGGTGCATGGCTCCTGCCTCGCATCGATCGGCGCTGTTTCAAACGCGGACCACGGCAACATCAACGACGGCAAGGCCGGTCGTTCGCGTTGGCGCGGCAAGCGTCCGCACGTTCGCGGCGTCGTCATGAACCCGGTCGACCACCCGCACGGTGGTGGTGAAGGTCGCACGTCGGGTGGTCGCCACCCGGTTACTCCGTGGGGCAAGCCCACGAAGGGCAAGCGCACCCGTTCGAACAAGTCGACCGACAAGTTCATCATGCGCTCGCGCCATCAGCGTAAGAAGTAAGAGAGGTAGTCACTCATGGCTCGTTCAGTATGGAAAGGTCCGTTTGTTGACGGCTATCTTCTCACCAAGGCTGAGAAGGTGCGCGAGAGCGGACGTAATGAAGTTATCAAGATCTGGAGCCGTCGCTCCACGATCCTGCCGCAGTTCGTCGGTCTGACGTTTGGCGTGTACAACGGCAGCAAGCATGTGCCCGTCTCGGTCAACGAAGACATGGTCGGACACAAGTTCGGTGAATTCTCTCCGACCCGTACCTATTACGGTCACGGCGCGGACAAGAAGGCAAAGAGGAAGTAATCATGGCGAAGGCTAAGACCGAACGCCGGCTGAAGGACAACGAGGCTCAGGCCGTTGCCCGTACGCTCCGCGTCAGCCCCCAGAAACTGAACCTGGTTGCCGCTCTTATCCGTGGCAAGAAGGTTGATCGCGCTCTCGCCGAGCTCGAATTCTCCCGCAAGCGCATTGCAGGCACCGTCAAGAAGACGCTTGAATCTGCAATTGCCAATGCGGAAAACAACCACGACCTCGACGTCGACGCTCTGGTCGTCGCCGAGGCCTATGTTGGCAAGTCCATCACCATGAAGCGTTTCCACGCTCGTGGCCGTGGTCGTGCTTCCCGCATCGAAAAGCCGTTCTCTCACCTCACGATCGTCGTTCGTGAAGTCGAGGAAAAAGGGGAGGCCGCATAATGGGTCAGAAAATCAATCCGATCGGCTTCCGCCTCGGCATCAACCGTACCTGGGATAGCCGCTGGTACGCTGACACTGCAGAATACGGCAAGCTGCTGCATGAAGACCTCAAGATCCGGGCTTACCTGATCAAGGAACTCAAGCAGGCCGGTATCGCAAAGGTCGTCATCGAGCGTCCGCACAAGAAGTGCCGCGTCACGATCCACTCGGCTCGTCCGGGTCTGATCATCGGCAAGAAGGGTGCAGACATCGAGAAGCTTCGCAAGAAGCTTTCCGAGATGACCAATTCCGAAACGCACCTCAACATCGTTGAAGTGCGCAAGCCGGAAATCGATGCGACGCTGGTTGCCCAGTCGATCGCTCAGCAGCTCGAGCGCCGCGTGGCTTTCCGCCGTGCGATGAAGCGTGCTGTTCAGTCCGCAATGCGTCTTGGCGCCGAAGGCATCAAGATCACCTGCGGCGGCCGTCTTGGCGGTGCTGAAATCGCTCGTACCGAATGGTACCGCGAAGGTCGCGTTCCGTTGCACACGCTGCGTGCGGACATCGACTACGGCACGGCTGAAGCTGAAACCGCATTCGGCATCTGCGGCATCAAGGTCTGGATCTTCAAGGGCGAAATCCTTGAGCACGATCCGATGGCTTCTGAGCGTCGCGGTCTCGAAGGCGACGCACAGGGCCCTGCAAGCCGTGAGCGTGGCGATCGTGGCGATCGTCGTCGCGAAAACGCTTGATTGACGCTGGCGAAAGATAAGCTCGGAGAAGTAAGAAAATGTTGCAGCCAAAGCGTACTAAGTACCGTAAGCAGTTCAAGGGACGCATCAAGGGCGTCGCCAAGGGCGGCTTTGACCTAGCATTCGGTGAATTCGGCTTGAAGTCGCAGGAACCGAACCGCGTGAATGCACGCGAGATCGAAGCGGCCCGCCGCGCGATCACGCGTTACATGAAGCGCGCAGGTCGCGTGTGGATCCGCGTATTCCCCGACGTTCCGGTTACGGCAAAGCCGACCGAAGTTCGTATGGGTAAGGGCAAGGGTTCGGTCGATTACTGGGCATGCAAGGTCAAGCCCGGTCGTATGATGTTCGAGATCGACGGTGTTACCGAGGAGATCGCCCGTGAGGCGCTTCGTCTCGGCGCTGCCAAGCTCTCGGTCAAGACGCGCTTCGTACAGCGCATCGCAGAGTAAGGAGCAAGGCACATGAAAGCCGATGAAGTTCGCGGCCTCAGCGCCGACCAGCTCAAGGACAAGCTCGCCGATCTGAAGAAGGAGCAGTTCAACCTGCGCTTCCAGAAGGCGACTGGCCAGCTGGAAAAGTCCTCGCGCATCAACGAAGTCCGCAAGGACATCGCCCGCGTTAAAACCATTGCCCGCCAGAAGGCGGCAGAAGCCAAGGCCTAAGGAAAAATAATATGCCGAAACGCATTCTGCAGGGCGTCGTAGTGTCCGACAAGAACGAGAAGACTGTCGTGGTCCGGGTTGAGCGTCGATTCGCTCACCCGCTCATGCAAAAGACCGTTCGTCGTTCGAAGAAGTACAAGGCACACGACGAAAACAATCAGTATAAGGTCGGCGACGTCGTTTCCATCGAGGAATGCGCACCGATCTCCAAGGACAAGCGCTGGACGGTCGTTGCCGCCCAGGCTTAATTTCATCAGAATCGCGCCTTGTGTCTTGCACTTGGCGCGAATTCCTGTATGAAGCAGCGCAAGGACGCTCGTGACCCGGGCGTCTTTTGCTTTGATGCGCACGGAAGGTCCTTCGGGAAACCACCCTGTCACGATTTTTCCGCGCAAAAAAAGAGATATTCATAAGCTGGGGCAGGGGGCTCACTCGGGAGAGTTTGCCCAACCGTTCCGGTAACAACAAGAAGGCGACCTGACATGATTCAGATGCAAACAAACCTCGACGTGGCGGATAATTCCGGCGCACGTCGTGTCATGTGCATCAAGGTGCTGGGCGGCTCGAAGCGCAAATATGCTTCTGTTGGCGACATTATTGTCGTTTCCATCAAGGAAGCTATTCCGCGCGGCCGCGTCAAGAAGGGCGACGTGATGAAGGCGGTTGTCGTGCGCACCGCCAAGGACATTCGTCGCGCTGACGGCAGCGTCATCCGTTTCGATAACAACGCAGCCGTTCTTATCGACAACAAGAAAGAGCCCATCGGCACCCGTATCTTCGGACCGGTTCCGCGCGAACTTCGCGCCAAGAACCACATGAAGATCATCTCGCTGGCTCCGGAAGTACTGTAAGGAGCGTATGCGATGCAGAAAATTCGTAAAGGCGACAAGGTTGTCGTATTGACCGGTAAGGACAAGGGCCGTACCGGCGAAGTAATCCAGGTAATGCCGAAAGAAGACCGTGCCGTTGTGCGTGGCGTAAACATGGTGAAGCGTCACCAGCGCCAGACCCAGGCTCAGGAAGCCGGCATCATCAACAAGGAAGCATCCTTGCACATCTCCAACATCGCCATCGTCGACAAGGATGGCAAGCCGACCCGCGTTGGCTTCTCTGTTGTGGATGGCAAGAAGGTCCGTGTGGCCAAGCGTTCGGGAGAAGTGATCGATGGCTGATAAGTACGAGCCGCGTCTCAAGACGGAATACGTTTCCCGTATCCGTGGCGCCATGCAGGAGAAGTTCTCCTACGCAAACGTCATGATGATCCCGAAGCTTGAAAAGATCGTGATCAACATGGGCGTTGGCGAAGCGACTGCCGACTCCAAGAAGCCCACGATCGCTGCCGGTGACCTGGCTGCGATTGCCGGCCAGAAGCCGGTCGTTACCCGCGCTCGCAACTCGATCGCTGGTTTCAAGGTTCGCGAAGGCATGCCGATCGGTGCGAAGGTTACCCTTCGTGGCGCCCGCATGTACGAATTCCTTGATCGTCTGGTCAACATCGCGCTGCCGCGCGTTCGCGACTTCCGGGGCCTGAACCCGAAGAGCTTTGACGGCCGTGGCAACTTCGCCATGGGCATCAAGGAACACATTGTGTTCCCTGAGATCAACTACGATAAGGTTGATCAGATGTGGGGCATGGACATCATCGTTTGCACGACGGCGACGTCGGACGACGAAGCTCGGGCTCTGCTGACAGAGTTCAACTTCCCGTTCCGTCACTAACCGTAACGACGAGCGTAGAAAAGGAACTCCGATATGGCGAAAACAAGCGCAGTTGAAAAGAACAAGCGCCGCCGCAAGTCGGTCGCCCAGCAGGCTGCCAAGCGCGCTGCTCTCAAGGCGATCGTGATGAACCAGTCCCTTCCGATCGAAGACCGGTTCAAGGCCACTCTGAAGCTCGCTTCGCTGCCGCGTGACGGCTCGAAGACGCGTATCCGCAACCGCTGCGAAGTAACGGGCCGTCCGCGCGCGTTCTATCGCAAGCTCAAGATGTCGCGTATCGCGCTTCGTGAGCTGGGCAATTCCGGCAAGGTGCCGGGTATTGTCAAGTCGAGCTGGTAAGGAGACGGGCACATGACCATGACTGATCCTTTGGGTGATATGCTCACCCGCATCCGCAATGGTGCTGCTCGCCGTAAGTCTTCGGTAAGCACGCCTGCTTCCAGCCTGCGCGCACGCGTTCTCGACGTGCTGCAGTCTGAAGGCTACATTCGCGGTTATTCCAAGGTCGATTTTGAAAACGGCAAGTCCGAGTTCACCATCGAGCTGAAGTACTACGAAGGTGCGTCGGTGATCCGTGAGATCGGCCGCGTTTCCAAGCCGGGCCGCCGGGTTTATGTCTCGGTAAAGTCCATTCCGCAGGTCGCGAACGGCCTCGGCATCACCATCCTTTCGACCCCGAAGGGCGTGATGGCCGATCACCAGGCTCGCGAACAGAACGTTGGTGGCGAGGTTCTTTGCTCGGTCTTCTAAGACCCGAGCAAGGATCTCCATAACGAACAGACAGGATTGAATAATGTCTCGTATCGGTAAAAAGCCCGTTCCGGTTCCCGCAGGTGTGACGGCCAATGTCGACGGCCAGAAGGTTACTGCTAAGGGCCCGAAGGGTGAACTGTTTTTCGTCGCTAACGACGACATTCAGCTGAAGCTCGAAGATAACGGCGTTTCCGTAACGCCGGCTAACGGCACCAAGGAAGCTCGTTCGAAGTGGGGCATGTCCCGCACGATGATCGAGAACATCTTCAAGGGTGTTAAGGACGGCTATGAGCGCAAGCTCGAAATCAACGGCGTTGGTTACCGTGCCGCCATGCAGGGCAAGAACCTGCAGCTGGCTCTCGGTTTCAGCCATGACGTTGTTTACGAGCCGCCGGTCGGCATCACCATTGCCGTTCCGAAGCCGACGGAAATCATCGTTTCCGGCATCAACAAGCAGCAGGTTGGCCAGGTAGCCGCGGAAATCCGTGAATACCGCGGTCCGGAGCCCTACAAGGGCAAGGGCGTGAAGTACGCTGAAGAGCGTATTGTCCGCAAAGAAGGCAAGAAGAAGTAAGGATCACGCGAAATGGCTAGCAGGAAAGAAGCACTTGCACGTCGCGCGAGCCGTGTGCGCCGCCAGATCAAGGCGGTTGCCAACGGCCGTCCGCGCCTGTCGGTTCATCGCTCGTCGAAGAACATCTATGCCCAGATCATCGATGACGTTGCTGGCAAGACGCTTGCGTCTGCCTCCACGCTCGAAGCTGATCTGCGCGGTTCGCTCAAGACCGGCGCCGACGTTGCAGCAGCGGCTGTTGTCGGCAAGCTGGTTGCCGAGCGTGGCGTCAAGGCTGGCGTCAAGGATGTCGTATTCGACCGTGGCGCGTTCATCTATCACGGCCGTATCAAGGCCGTGGCTGAAGCTGCCCGCGAAGGCGGTCTGAACTTCTGATTTTTTTCCGCCCGGGCATCGATCCGGGCGGAATTTCACCGGACCATGCGGATCTCTTCATCGAGGCCGCTGGTCTTTTCGTTTGCCGTTCCACCCGTAAAAGAAAAAGGACAAGGACAATGGCACAGGAAAAAAGAGGTTCTCGCGACGACCGCCAGAACCGTGAAGAGCGCGATAGCGAATTCGTCGACAAGCTGGTCGCGATCAACCGCGTTGCAAAGGTTGTTAAGGGTGGCCGTCGCTTCGGTTTCGCCGCTCTCGTCGTCGTTGGCGACCAGAAGGGCCGCGTGGGCTTCGGTCACGGCAAGGCTCGTGAAGTTCCGGAAGCGATCCGCAAGGCAACGGAAAGCGCAAAGCGCGATCTGATTTTCGTTCCGCTGCGCGATGGCCGCACGCTGCATCACGACGTCAATGGCCGTCACGGCGCAGGCAAGGTTCTGCTGCGTTCGGCCAAGGCCGGTACCGGTATCATCGCCGGTGGTCCGATGCGCGCTGTTTTCGAAACGCTCGGTGTTCACGACGTTGTTGCGAAGTCGACCGGTTCGTCGAACCCGTACAACATGGTTCGCGCTACGTTTGACGCTCTGAAGCATCAGGTTCATCCGAAGGACATCGCTGCACAGCGCGGTCTGAAGTATGCGACCCTTCAGGCTCGCCGTGCCGCTTCCGGCAACGCTTCTGAAGAATAAGGAGCTGGATCATGGCCAAGAAGACTACTGAAGCCAAGAAGACTGTTACGGTCGAACAGATCGGCAGCCCTATTCGCCGCCCGGCAATCCAGCGTCAGACGCTGGTGGGTCTGGGTCTCAACAAGATGCATCGTCAGCGCACCCTGGAAGACACTCCTGCGGTTCGCGGCATGATCCGTGCGGTCCAGCATCTCGTTCGCGTCGTTGACGAGAAGTGAGACGGAGTAACCTATCATGAAACTCAATGAAATCAGAGACAACGAAGGCGCCTCCAAGGATCGTATCCGCGTAGGTCGCGGTATCGGTTCCGGCAAGGGCAAGACCGGTGGTCGCGGTGTGAAGGGTCAGAAGGCTCGTTCGGGCGTCGCCATCAACGGCTTTGAAGGCGGTCAGATGCCAATCTACCGTCGTCTGCCGAAGCGCGGTTTCAACAACATCTTCGCTTCCGAATTTGTTGTCGTATCGCTCGGCCGCATTCAGACCGCCATCGACGCCAAGAAGCTTGACGCTTCCGCAACGATCGATGCCGCTGCTCTCAAGGCTGCTGGCGTTATCCGCCGCGCCAAGGACGGCGTACGCATTCTCGCCGACGGCGAGCTGAAGGCAAAGGTCGCTTTCGAAGTTGCCGGCGCTTCCAAGCCTGCGATCGAAAAGATCGAAAAGGCTGGCGGCTCGATCAAGCTTCTCGCTGTTGCAGCGGAAGCCGCCGAGTAATATATAAACTTCAGACGCCCGGTGCGCATGTCGCTCCGGGCGTTTGCACTCCCTGGCCACTGTTGCTTTCGATCTAAATCGATTTATAGAGCATCAGGGCAATCTCTTCGCGGTGTGCTTTCTTGGCCCCGCTTGCGGCAGAAAGTGCCGCAGGGAGAGCCTCACAGTTCTTGAACTTCCGTAGGGGAGGGGATAGGACATAAAAAACAGGGTGAGGCATGATGGCGGCCAAGAGCTGCATTCGTCCGAAGCCCGGTTTTGACCAGTATCTTTTAGACCTTTCCGCATTGGCCGGTGTTGCTGGCTGGCAAGGGTCATTCGGAGAAATTTATGGCTTCAGCAGCGGAACAACTGGCTTCGAACCTGAATTTTTCGACCTTCGCTAAGGCGGAGGATCTGAAAAAGCGTCTCTGGTTTACTCTTGCCGCACTTCTCGTCTACCGTCTCGGCACCCATATTCCGCTTCCGGGCCTGAACCCCGAAGCCTATGCGCAGGCCTTCCGTGGCCAGGCCAACGGTATTCTCGGTCTTTTCAACATGTTTGCGGGTGGCGCAGTCGAGCGTATGGCGATTTTCGCCCTCGGCATCATGCCTTACATCTCCGCTTCGATCATCGTGCAGCTCATGACCTCGGTCGTGCCGTCGCTCGAAGCGTTGAAGAAGGAAGGCGAAGCCGGCCGCAAGATCATCAACCAGTACACACGCTACGGCACGGTTCTGCTCGGCACGCTGCAGGCCTATGGCATTGCGGTCGGCCTTGAAAGCGGCAATGGCCTGGTGGTCGATCCGGGCATGTTCTTCCGCATTTCCACCGTCATCACGCTGCTCGGCGGCACGATGTTCCTCATGTGGCTCGGCGAACAGATCACCTCACGCGGTATCGGTAACGGTATTTCGCTGATCATCTTCGCGGGCATCGCCGCAGGTCTGCCCAAGGCTCTCGCCGGCACGCTGGAACTTGGCCGCACCGGCGCGCTGTCGACCCCTCTCATTCTGATGGTCGTCATCATTGCCATCGGCGTCATCGCGCTTATCGTCTTCGTGGAGCGCGCGCAGCGCCGCCTGTTGATCCAATATCCGAAGCGTCAGGTCGGCAACCGGATGTTCCAGGGCGATACCTCGCATTTGCCGCTGAAGCTCAACACCGCCGGCGTCATTCCCGCGATTTTCGCATCGTCGCTGCTGCTTTTGCCGGCAACGGCTGCGGGTTTTGCCGGAAACACCAACCTGCCGGGCTGGGCGACCGCGATCATTGCGTCGCTGCAGCACGGACAACCGTTGTTCATGGCGCTCTACGGCCTGCTGATCGCGTTCTTCGCGTTTTTCTATACGGCGATCGTCTTCAATCCGAAGGACACCGCAGATAACCTCAAGAAGCATGGTGGCTTCATTCCGGGCATCCGTCCGGGCGAGCGCACCGCGGAGTACATCGATTACGTCCTGACCCGCATCACGGTGGTCGGCGCGATTTATCTGGTCTTCGTCTGTATCCTTCCTGAGACACTTATCGCACGGACGGGCATTCCATTAGCCCTTGGTGGTACTTCGCTTTTGATCGTCGTCAGTGTAACTCTGGATACGGTTGCGCAGATTCAGGGTCACCTGATTGCCCAGCAATATGAAGGCCTGATCAAGAAGTCGAAGTTGCGTGGAGGAAAGAGGGGACGATGAGACTGATATTTTTGGGTCCGCCGGGTGCGGGCAAGGGAACCCAGGCCAAGCGGCTGACTGACAAGTACGGGATCCCGCAGCTTTCCACCGGTGACATGCTGCGCGCTGCGGTCAGCGCGGGCACCGAAATCGGTAAGCGCGCCAAGGCCGTCATGGACGCCGGCGGGCTGGTATCCGACGATATCGTCAATCAGATCGTTTCCGAACGTATCGAAGCTCCTGACTGTGCCAAGGGTTTCATTCTCGACGGTTATCCGCGCACCGTTCCGCAGGCCAAGGCGCTTGCTGACAATATGCGCAAGAAGAACCTGGTTCTCGACGCCGTCATCGAACTCAAGGTGGACGAGGAGGCTTTGATTCGCCGAATCGAAAACCGCGTCGCTGAGACCATTGCGGCTGGCGGCACAGTTCGTTCGGATGACAATCCGGAAGCTTTCCGCAAGCGTCTGACGGAATATCGCGAGAAGACCGCGCCGCTATCTGCCTATTACAGCGAGCAGGGCGAGCTTGTGACGCTGGATGGCATGGCTGATGTCGATGCTGTCACTGAGGCCATCGAGCGCGTTCTCGAGAAAGCCTCTGCCTGATTGAGGGAATGCATGGGTGAGAACCGTTGCGTTCTTACCCATCTTCCATTTCCGAAAGGCGGCTGATCCTTTGGATCGTAAAAGAATCTTGGCGGAGCCGGTTGCTTTTTTGCGCTGATTCCGTTAAACACCGCGCCAACTCGCGACATCCCAAGCGACTGGCGCGGATTTCCCTTAGGGAAGGGAGATCCGGGTTCGGTCGTTTTGACTTGTCACGGACACCAATTTGAACTGGCGGTCTTTCGGCCGCTCAAATGGAATCACCACTTGCCGGATGGCAACTGGAACCAAGGAGAAGAGACGTGGCACGTATCGCTGGCGTCAACATCCCGACTGCGAAGCGCGTTGTTATTGCGCTGACCTACATTCACGGGATCGGTCCGAAATTCGCGCAGGAAATCATGGACAAGGTCGGCCTTCCGGCTGAAAAGCGCGTTCATCAGCTGACGGATGCTGAAGTTCTTCAGATCCGTGAAGCCATCGACCGCGACTACCAGGTCGAAGGCGACCTGCGTCGTGAGACCTCGATGAACATCAAGCGTCTGATGGACCTCGGTTGCTACCGCGGCCTGCGTCACCGTCGTGGCCTTCCGGTCCGCGGTCAGCGCACGCACACCAACGCCCGCACCCGCAAGGGTCCGGCGAAGGCTATCGCTGGTAAGAAGAAGTAATTTTCCGGTTCTCCGGAAAGGGGAGGCTGGTGCAGTCCGCGCCAGCCTTTCTGAGTTTGGCGTGAGGCTCCGGAAGGGCTGATCGCCGGTGTAGCCGCTGGTGTTACGGCGGTGAAGAGATCAATGAAAGGTATAAAATGGCCAAGGAAGCCGCACGCGTCCGTCGTCGCGAACGCAAAAATATCACGTCTGGCGTCGCGCACGTCAACTCGACCTTCAACAACACGATGATCACCATCACCGACGCACAGGGCAATGCTATCGCCTGGTCGTCTGCCGGTGCCAAGGGCTTCAAGGGTTCGCGTAAGTCGACCCCGTTCGCTGCCCAGATCGCTGCTGAAGATTGCGCGAAGAAGGCTCAGGAACACGGCATGAAGTCGCTTGAAGTTGAAGTTTGCGGTCCGGGTTCCGGCCGTGAATCGGCACTTCGCGCTCTGCAGGCTGCCGGTTTCATGATCACTTCCATTCGCGACGTGACGCCGATCCCGCACAACGGTTGCCGTCCGCGCAAGAAGCGCCGCGTCTGACGCGACCGTGGTTCGGAAATTCCGCCTTTCCTCAGGTCTGGCGGAATTTTCGTGTATCTGGCGTGTGCGCGTCGATTTCGATCGACGGACTTGCGCTCAAGAACCCACCGATGAACCGCTGAATTAGGTTCCTCTCGGTGTTTTCATGCTCGGTCCGTCACGATTGGATGGTGGCGGCGAACGGAAGGTTTAAAGATGATTCAGAAGAACTGGCAGGAACTTATCAAGCCGAACAAGGTCGAGTTCACCTCGTCCAGCCGCACCAAGGCAACGCTGGTTGCCGAGCCGCTGGAGCGTGGTTTCGGTCTTACCCTCGGCAACGCGCTGCGTCGCGTTCTGTTGTCTTCTCTGCGTGGCGCCGCTGTGACGGCCGTGCAGATCGACGGTGTCCTGCACGAATTCTCCTCCATCCCCGGCGTTCGGGAAGATGTGACGGATATCGTGCTCAACATCAAGGAAATCGCCATCAAGATGGACGGCGATGATTCCAAGCGCATGGTCGTGCGCAAGCAGGGTCCGGGCGCCGTGACCGCTGGTGACATCCAGACGGTTGGCGACATCGAGATCCTGAACCCCGACCACGTGATCTGCACGCTGGACGATGGCGCTGAAATCCGCATGGAATTCACCGTCAACAACGGCAAGGGTTACGTACCGGCTGAGCGCAACCGCGCGGAAGATGCCCCGATTGGCCTCATTCCGGTGGACAGCCTCTATTCTCCGGTCAAGAAAGTGTCCTACAAGGTGGAAAACACCCGTGAAGGCCAGGTTCTCGACTATGACAAGCTGATCATGACGATCGAGACCAACGGTTCGGTTTCCGGCGAAGACGCCGTAGCCTTCGCCGCTCGCATTCTTCAGGACCAGCTCGGCGTCTTCGTCAACTTCGACGAGCCGCAGAAGGAAGCAGAAGAAGAATCGGTTACCGAACTCGCGTTCAACCCGGCGCTTCTCAAGAAGGTCGACGAGCTCGAACTGTCCGTTCGTTCGGCAAACTGCCTGAAGAACGACAACATCGTTTACATCGGCGACCTGATCCAGAAGACCGAGGCCGAAATGCTTCGCACGCCGAACTTCGGTCGCAAGTCGCTGAACGAAATCAAGGAAGTTCTCGCTTCCATGGGTCTGCACCTCGGCATGGAAGTGCCGGCATGGCCGCCAGAGAACATCGAAGATCTCGCAAAGCGTTACGAAGACCAGTACTAACAATCAAAAAGGCAGACCCTTTAAAGACTGCCTTTCCCCGTCAAACAGCAGATAAGTCATCTGCATGTGCCAGGAAACGGCAGGCCTTAGAGAAGGAACCTGCGTAGAAGGAGAATAGCAATGCGCCACGGTAATTCAGGCCGCAAGCTCAATAGAACCGCCAGCCACCGCAAGGCAATGTTTGCCAACATGGCTGCTTCGCTCATCACCCATGAGCAGATCGTCACCACCCTTCCGAAAGCGAAGGAAATCCGTCCGATCGTCGAGCGTCTCGTGACGCTGGGCAAGCGCGGCGACCTGCACGCTCGTCGTCAGGCGATCTCGCAGATCAAGGATCAGGACGCCGTTCGCAAGCTGTTCGACGCGATCGCTTCGCGTTACGCAACCCGCAATGGCGGCTACCTGCGTATCATGAAGGCCGGCTTCCGCCAGGGCGACAATGCCGCTCTCGCCGTCGTTGAATTCGTCGAGCGCGACGTTGACGCCAAGGGCGCAGCCGACAAGGCTCGTGTTGCCGCTGAAGCTGCTGCTGCCGAAGCTGCATAATATCTGACGCCTTTCCGGCGTCATGAGTTAAAAAGCCGGGCGAGAGATCGCCCGGCTTTTTTGCGTTTTGCGGTTTTTTTGCATTGAGGGCGGTGCGTGCGGCTGACTCCCCTCTGTCCTGCCGGGCATCTCCCCCTCAAGGGGGGAGATCGATACGCCGCAAAGTCTCTAGTATCTCAACCGTCACGGATGAACTGGGGGTAGAGCGTCTTGCCGATCTCCCCCCTTGAGGGGGAGATGCCCGGCAGGGCAGAGGGGGGGCAGGCCCCACGCAACTCCATTCGCCATGAGCGGCCTTAAATTTTGGACTATTGATGCACGGGCCTGCCAGCGGCCTTCCTGCTGCGTTTCCGAGCCATGATCGTCGGCCGCGCCAGCCGATACCCCAACAGCACCACCATCGTCGTGATATAAAACACCGGCTCCAGCGTGATCGATTTTCGCGCCAGCACGAAATGCAGCACGCCGACGATGAGGACGAGATAAACGAGCTTGTGCAGCGTGTTCCAGCGGCTGCCCAGCTTGCGGATCGACCAGCGGTTGGAAGTGAGCGCCAGCGGCGTGAGCATCACCAGCCCGGCCATGCCCAGCATGATATAGGGCCGCTTCAGGATATCACCGGCGATGGAGCTGAGGATCAACCCACGATCCAGAACCAGATAGACCGTGAAATGCGCCAGAACGTAATAAAAGGCGGTAAGGCCCAGCGCCCGGCGATAGGCGATGAGGTTGATGTTGAACAGATCGCGCAGCGGCGTCACCAGCAGTCCGAGGCACAGGAACCGCAGCGCCCAGATGCCGAGCAGGTGCTCGAATTCCTTGACCGGATTGAAGCCGAGGCCGCCGGTTGCGGCGAGATAGAAATACCAGACGCCGGGACAGAGGCCGGCGATATACAGCGCCCAGATGGCTGCCGGCCGGTAACGTTTCGGCAGCGAGGGAAGAGGCAGCGCTAAGGCCATGGTCAGTAATTCGCTTTCAGGTCCATGCCGGCATAGAGGCTTGCCACCTCGTCGTAACCGTTGAACATCAGGGTCGGGCGGTTCTGTGTGCCGAAAAAGCCGCCTTCGCCGATACGCTGTTCTGTCGCCTGGCTCCAGCGCGGGTGGTCCACATTTGGGTTGACGTTGGAGTAGAAGCCATATTCGCGGGCGTTGGAATTTTTCCACGTCGTTTCCGGCTGTTTCTCGACAAGCGAAATACGCACGATGGATTTGATGCCCTTGAAGCCGTATTTCCACGGTACGACGAGGCGGATCGGTGCGCCATTCTGGTTCGGCAGGGTCTCTCCATAAAGGCCGACGGCGAGAATGGTGAGCGGGTGGCGGGCTTCATCGAGGCGAAGCCCTTCGACATAGGGCCAGGAGAGGGGCTGGAAGAGGCCGCTTTGCCCAGGCATTTCGTCTGGCCGTACCACGGTTTCGAAAGCGACATATTTCGCGCTGCCAAGCGGCTCCACCTTGTCGAGAAGGGTGGCGAGCGGGAAGCCGATCCACGGAATGACCATCGACCAGCCCTCGACACAGCGCATGCGGTAAGTGCGCTCTTCGAGAGGATATTTCATCAGGTCTTCGATGCCGAATTCCTGCGGTTTGGAGACGAGGCCATCAACCTTCACCGTCCAGGGGGTGGGCTTGAACTTGCCGGAATTTTCCTTCGGGTCGGATTTTCCGACGCCGAATTCGTAGAAATTATTATAGCTGGTGACGGCGTCGAGTGGGGTGAGCTTCTCATCCAGCTTGTAGCCGCCGGGTTTTGCGGAAAGCGGCGCGGCAACAGCCTCGCGCCCGGCCAGCCCGATTGCCGCCAGCCCCGCCGCCGTGCCGAGGAATCCACGTCTGGACAGGTAAATATTCTTCGGCGTGATTTCATTTGCCGAGATGAGGGGCGGACGATAGGCGGGCATTGGAACCTCCACAAAAGCCGGGTGCATCGGCGATAAATCGACTATGATAGCCAATACGGCCGCTGCACAGTTATGTTTCAGCGATCTGCGGAAAAACAACGGTGGAGCGGCGGAAATCGCGCATTTGTGATGAAAGGCGCGGCCCGATAGCACGCTGAAGAAAAAGCGTACCGTACCGAACCGTACTGTTTTGCCGCAAGGTGACAGTGACAGGGCTCGCGGTTTGCGCTAGAAAAACCGCAAATTAGGACAGAGGCCGTTTTGACCGCGCTGCGGAAGACGCGTCTTTGCCCAAGAGATCGAGGAAAACACCATGCCAGCCTATCGCTCCAGAACGACAACCCACGGCCGCAACATGGCGGGCGCACGCGGCCTTTGGCGCGCCACCGGTATGAAGGACAGCGATTTCGGCAAGCCGATCATTGCTGTCGTCAATTCCTTCACGCAGTTCGTGCCGGGCCATGTGCATCTGAAGGATCTCGGCCAGCTCGTCGCCCGCGAAATCGAGGCGGCGGGCGGTGTCGCCAAGGAATTCAACACCATCGCGGTCGATGACGGCATCGCCATGGGCCATGACGGCATGCTCTATTCGCTGCCCTCGCGCGAGATCATCGCTGACTCGGTGGAGTATATGGTCAATGCCCATTGCGCCGATGCGATGGTGTGCATTTCCAACTGCGACAAGATCACCCCCGGCATGCTGAATGCGGCGATGCGCCTCAACATCCCCGCCGTCTTCGTGTCCGGCGGCCCGATGGAAGCGGGCAAGGTCGTTCTGCACGGCAAGACAGTGGCGCTCGATCTGGTCGACGCCATGGTGGCTGCCGCCGACGACAAGATTTCCGATGAGGACGTCAAGGTCATCGAACGTTCCGCCTGCCCGACCTGCGGTTCCTGCTCCGGCATGTTCACCGCCAACTCGATGAACTGTCTGACCGAGGCGCTGGGCTTGTCCCTGCCAGGCAACGGTTCGACGCTCGCCACCCATTCGGATCGCAAGCGCCTGTTCGTCGAGGCCGGTCACCTGATCGTCGATCTGGCGCGCCGTTACTACGAACAGGAGGACGAAACCGTCCTGCCGCGCACCATCGCCAACAAGGCGGCGTTTGAGAACGCCATGTCGCTGGATATCGCCATGGGCGGCTCCACCAATACGGTTCTGCATATTCTGGCGGCCGCCCATGAAGGCGGCGTCGATTTCGGCATGGAAGACATCGACCGTCTTTCCCGCAAGGTTCCGTGCCTTTCCAAGGTCGCGCCCGCCAAGCAGGACGTGCACATGGAAGACGTTCACCGCGCCGGCGGCATCATGCGTATTCTCGGTGAGCTGGAGCGCGGCGGTCTCATCAACCGTGATACCTATACGGTTCACGAAGCGACGCTGGGCGATGCCATCGACCGCTGGGACATTACCCGCACCAACAGCGAGACGGTGCGCGAATTCTTCAAGGCAGCGCCCGGCGGCGTGCCGACGCAGGTTGCCTTCAGCCAGTCCTCCCGCTGGGACGATCTGGATACGGACAGCGACAATGGCGTCATCCGCTCGGTCGAAAAGCCTTTCTCCAAGGATGGCGGTCTCGCCGTGCTCTACGGCAACATCGCGCTCGACGGCTGCATCGTAAAGACGGCGGGCGTTGACGAATCCATCCTGAAATTCACCGGTCCGGCGGTCGTTTACGAAAGCCAGGATGCGGCGGTGAAGGGCATTCTCGGCAACGAGGTCAGGGCGGGCGACGTCGTCGTCATCCGTTATGAAGGCCCGAAGGGCGGGCCGGGCATGCAGGAAATGCTCTATCCGACCAGCTATCTGAAATCCAAGGGCCTCGGCAAAGCCTGCGCGCTGATCACCGACGGTCGCTTCTCTGGTGGCACGTCAGGCCTCTCCATCGGTCACGCCTCGCCGGAAGCGGCGCAGGGCGGCGCCATCGGCCTCGTGCGTCAGGGTGACATGATCGAGATCGACATTCCGAACCGCACGATCAACCTGAAGGTTTCCGACGCGGAACTGGCCTCGCGCCGGGCCGAGCAGGAAGAAAAGGGCTGGAAGCCGGAAGCACCCCGCAAGCGCAATGTCACGACGGCGCTGAAGGCCTATGCGGCCTTTGCGGCGAGTGCGGACAAGGGTGCCGTGCGGATTCTGCCGGAGTAATTTCCGGTTCTGCGAGATGATAAAAAGCCGCCGTTGATAAGCGGCGGCTTTTTTGTGCCTATCACTCTTTATCGAGCCGATAAGGTCGAAGCGGCACGATTTTTCCCCTTTGCCGGCAAAAGGCATTTGCACGGCCGGTCGCAACAAAGCCCAGCTTGTCCATCAGACGGTGCGACGCCCTGTTGTCGAACAGCGGATTGGCATGCAGGGTTCCAATGCCCATATGCTGAAAGGCATAATCGATGACGAGGCGTCCGGCTTCTTCTCCGTAGCCGTTTCCCCAGACACGGCGATCAAGCCAAAGGCCGAATTCGCCTGAAAGGCCGATGAGACCGACCAGCTTGCCATCATCCACCGCCCATACCGGTAGCCGACGCTCAGCAATGCGCCAGATGAGACGCCGTGCATCGTCGGCTTCGAAAGGGTAGGCCGTGCGCAGCAGATTGCGAAAAATTCGCGGGTCGTTCGTTAACCGGGCGAGTGGCGAGGCGTCCGTCATTTTAAAAGGCCGCAGGACAAGGCGTGATGATTTCAGTTGCGGCATCGTTTCCGTTTTTTTGCATTTGCGGCAGGGCAATAGTCCTCAAGATCAGAAACTGATTCAAGCGCTTTGCATCTTGATTCCGGAATGCAGGCCAACGCCCTGTTTTCATAGAGATTTCGCGATGCCATCGAATTGAGGTTTGGAAATCCGGTGCTTGAAATCAGGTCACATTGGAGTGATTGGCGGCGTTTCCTCTTTTCATCGCCGTACGGCTTCCTAGCTCAGTGACATGAAAAGACGAACAGCACTCGCCCTTATCGCTTCCCTGCCTTTCGCCCCGCTTGCCCGCGGGCAAAGCACCGGCAATGGCATTCGTTTCGATCCGTTGCTGCGGGAGGCGGATGCGCTTTCCAGTCTCAAGGCGGTCATTGTCAGCATCGATGGCGAAGAGGTCGCGAGCCGAGCCTATCACGGCGCCGGTTTGAACGGCTCCACCAATATCAAGTCGGCGTCGAAATCGATCATCTCGGCGCTGGTCGGTATGGCCATCGATCGCAAGATTCTCGAAGGCGCTGACCAGCCGATTGCGACCGTTCTGCGCGGCGATTTTCCGCCAAATCCCGATCCCCGGCTGGAACGGATCACCGTCGGCAACCTGCTGTCGATGCAATCCGGGCTGGAGCGCATGTCCGGCCCCAATTACGGTCGCTGGGTCGCCAGCCGCAACTGGGTGCGGATGGCGCTGGGTTCGGGTTTTGCCGGGGAACCGGGCGGCGGCATGCTTTATTCCACCGGCTCCACCCATCTGCTCTCGGCGGTATTGACCAAGGCATCCGGGCGCTCGACGCTTGCCTTGGCGCGGGATTGGTTCCGCCCGCTTGAGGGTTTTGCGATCGGCGGCTGGGAGCGTGATCCGCAAGGCATCTACCTCGGCGGCAATCAGATGGCGATGACGGCGCGCTCTCTTCTTGCTTTCGGCGAGCTTTACCGACGCGGCGGAGTAACCCCGGGCGGGGAGCGATTGATTTCCCAAACGTGGATCGACCAGTCGTGGCAACAGCGCACCAACTCCGTCTTTAACGGCGATGGTTACGGCTATTGCTGGTTCATCAAGGAGATGGGCGGAGAAAAGGTGTATTACGCCTGGGGTTATGGCGGGCAGATGCTCTACATTGTCCCATCCAGAAGGCTCTCCGTGGTCATGACCTCGCGCGAGGATGCGCCATCGGCCAGAACCGGATACCGGGACCAATTGCACGGGATGATGGCAGACATCATCCGTGCAGTCTGATCATCGCTGATATCACAGAGGCCGGTTGATGCTCTGGAAAGCCTCACCGAGCTTTTTCATCCGCTCATCATAGGCGCTCGTTAAACACGCCACGTCCGCTGCGCATTCCTGGCGTTTCTTCAGCCACTGGCTCTGCTCGTCGCGCAGCGTGTCGCGTGCGCCCATGGCCATCAGCTGGGTGAGGATGTCGAAGGTGGTGGCCATCTTCACATCCTGATCGTTCAGCATGCGGTTGTCGCAGATCGCCTTTTCATCCGCGGCCAGATCGGGCTTGGTGCAATCGAAGCTTGCCGCGCTGACCGGCGAAACGAGAGAGGAGGCGAGGAGAATGCCACAGGCGAGGAAGGTGGGTTTCAAATGCATGGATCGTCTCTTTTAAAGGACAGTCAGGTGCCGGTGAAACCGAAAAGGGGCGCTGTTGGTTCCAATGTCGCCCGCCGATCCCTGCCTGGAAAAGGACGGCCATCATCTTGCCGCTCTTTGCTTTACAGGCTTTGGCGTTATAACTCCATCATACTGATGACGATGAGGAATCACATGCGAAGCGTGTTGAAGTATCTGTCCACCGGCTTTCTCGCCGCGCTCATTCTCCTGCCCGTGGGTGCTGCGGCGCAGGATAACAGGACCGTGCCGTCGAGCCACACGGAAATGCAGCTTTCTTTCGCGCCGCTGGTCAAGCGCACCGCAGGCGCGGTGGTGAATGTTTATGCCGAACGCGTCGTGCAACGGCGTCTGTCGCCGTTTGCTGGTGATCCTTTCTTCGAACAGTTCTTCGGCCAGCAGATGCCGAACCGTACGGAAAAGCAGTCGTCGCTCGGCTCCGGCGTCATTGTGACTGCCGGCGGCCTCGTGGTGACCAACAATCACGTCATCGACGGCGCCGATGACATCAAGGTGGCGCTGGCGGATGGGCGTGAATTTTCGTCAAAAGTTCTGCTCAAGGATGACCGCGTAGATCTCGCCGTTCTGCAGATCGATGCGAAGGAACAGTTCCCGGTGCTGTCGCTCGGAAATTCCGACAAGATCGAGGTCGGTGATCTGGTGCTCGCCATCGGCAATCCCTTCGGTGTCGGCCAGACGGTGACGAGCGGCATCGTTTCCGGCCTTGCGCGCAACCAGGTGACGCAGGGCGATTTCGGTTTCTTCATTCAGACCGACGCCTCCATCAACCCCGGCAACTCCGGCGGTGCGCTGATGAATATGGCGGGTGAGCTGATTGGCATCAACACGGCCATCTTCTCCAAGGGCGGCGGCTCGAACGGCATCGGTTTCGCCATTCCCGCCAATCTTGTCCGGGTTTTCGTCGCTGCCGCCGAGCGTGGCGATGCAAGCTTCCAGCGGCCCTACATCGGCGCAACCTTCGATCCGGTGACATCGGATGTCGCCGAGGCGCTTGGTTTGCATCGCGCCCGTGGCGCGCTGGTCGTCAGCGTCATCAAGGGTGGGCCGGCGGAAAAGGCAGGCATCGAGCCTGGACAGGTGGTTACCGCCGTCAACGGCTTCGAGGTGGAGCATCCGGATGCGCTGGGTTATCGCCTGACGACCGCCGGCATCGGCAAATCCGCCGAATTGACTGTCATGGACAAGGGGAAAGAGAAGAAGGTGACCATCGCGCTCGATACCGCGCCGGAAACCGCACCGCGCGATGAACGGCTGATTGAGGGGCGCAATCCCTTCGCCGGCGCGACTGTCGCCAATCTTTCACCAAAGCTTGCCGATGAATTGCGTATGCCGTCGCAGGTGACCGGTGTTGTCATTACCGATGTGAAGCGCGGTTCCCCGGCCTATCGTGTCGGTTTCCAGCCGAAAGACGTGATCCTGTCGCTGAACGGCGCGGATGTCGGCTCCACCGCGGCGGTGGAAAAGGCCCTGGACGACAATCCCGGCTTCTGGCGTGTGGAAATCCTGCGTGACGGGCAGCGTATCCGGCAGTTCCTGCGATGAGCGACGATCTCTTCGCCCCGCAAGTACCCGCAGAGGTCGCCAACCGGCGGCCTCTTGCCGATCGTCTGCGTCCAAAGACGCTGGCGGAGGTGAGCGGGCAGCCGCATCTGACGGGCGAGGAGGGCGTGCTGCGCCGCATGATCGATAGCGGCTCACTGGGGTCGATGATCTTCTGGGGGCCGCCCGGCACCGGCAAGACCACGGTTGCCCGGTTGCTTTCCGGCGAGGCGGGGCTGGCTTTCGAGCAAATCTCGGCGATCTTTTCCGGCGTGGCCGATCTCAAGAAGGTTTTCGAGGCGGCGCGCACACGGCGGATGAATGGCCGGCAGACGCTGCTTTTCGTCGACGAAATCCATCGCTTCAACCGCGCCCAGCAGGACAGCTTCCTGCCGGTGATGGAAGACGGCACCATTATTCTGGTGGGCGCCACTACCGAAAACCCGTCCTTCGAACTCAATGCCGCTCTGTTGTCGCGGGCGCGCGTGTTGACATTCCGCTCGCATGACGAGGAGAGCCTGAGCGAACTTCTGAAGCGCGCCGAGGAGGCGGAGGGCAAGCCCCTGCCGCTGACGGAAGAGGCGCGGGCCAGCCTGATCCGCATGGCCGATGGCGATGGCCGCGCCGTGCTGACCCTTGCCGAGGAAGTCTGGCGTGCGGCGCGAAAGGACGAAACCTTCGATACCGAAGGGCTGACTCGCATCGTGCAGCGCCGCGCGCCCGTTTACGACAAGAGCCAGGACGGCCATTACAATCTCATCTCCGCGCTGCATAAGTCGGTGCGCGGTTCGGACCCGGACGCGGCACTTTATTATCTCGCCCGCATGTTCGATGCTGGCGAGGACCCGCTTTATCTCGGGCGGCGGCTGGTCCGTATGGCCGTTGAGGATATCGGCCTTGCCGATCCGCAGGCTTTGACCGTCTGCAACGCCGCCAAGGACGCCTATGACTATCTCGGCTCACCCGAGGGTGAGCTGGCGCTGGCGCAGGCTTGCGTCTATCTCGCGACCGCGCCGAAATCGAACGCCGTTTATACCGCCTTCAAGTCGGCGATGCGGGCGGCCAAGGAAAACGGCTCGCTGGTGCCGCCGAAACATATTCTGAACGCGCCGACCAAGCTCATGAAGGGTGAGGGATATGGCGACGGTTATCGTTATGACCATGATGAGCCGGATGCTTTTTCAGGGCAGGATTACTTCCCGGAGAAGATGGGGCGCACGACCTTTTACGATCCACCGGATCGAGGCTTCGAAAGGGAAATCCGCAAGCGCCTCGACTGGTGGGCAAAGCTGCGTCGCGAGCGCGCGACGCGCTAGGGTTTTACGCGGTTGCGCCGAAAACCGTATCGCGGTCGATCTTAATAAAAAGATTCAGGCTGCTGGCAAAAAGAGTCGCGAAACCGCGACAACTCGCTGTTTTTTAAGGAAGATCAGGACGCCTTGCGATGTGGCGCCGCCTGGGGCTGCGCGGGCAGCATCTTGACCGAGGATTCCGCCAGGCTGCTATGGCCTTCGGCATCGATCACCAGATGCCAGTGCAATGTCTCGGGAACGGCAATGCGGATCGGCGATTTTTTCGCGACGCCGCCGAGATATTTGAAATCGAGCAGCTCGGTGAAACGCTGAAAATTCGCGCCCGTCATCAGCCGAACGTTGTTGACGGCGGACAGGGATATTTCAAGGATGGTGCCTGCCCGCAATTCCTTCAGGTCATAATGCGTATAGCGAAAATTCGGCCGGGCCATCGCGACCTCCCTTGTGAAGTAATTCAGGTCAAAGAAGATAGGGCGGCACGGTTAACGGTGTCTTTAAATGCCGCCGTCCGGTTTGAAAATTCACGGTTGCTGTGCCTGTCCGGCATGATGGCGCCAAGGATTATGAGACTATAAGAATAATACCGACGTATAATGTGTGTATTTAATAATAATAAAGTTTTCGCCTTTAACATCACTGGTCGAAGTGCATCAGCGACGTTGAGGGGGAACATGAAAAACGTAACAATATCTACGCGCCTTTATGCGCTCGTCGCATTGTTTCTGGCAATACTGGCCACGGCCCTGACATTCAGCCTGTTTGAAAGCTACCACGAAATGGAGCGCGAACGGAAAGCCGGGCTTGCGGCAATGAACGAAACCGCTGTTGCCATTCTCGATCAATATTACCGGCTGGAGCAGGGCGGAAGCCTGACGCGGGAGGCGGCGCAACAGCAGGCCAAGACGACCATTGCAGCGATGCGCTATGGCAATGGCAGCGGCTATTTCTGGATCAACGACATGCATCCCAAAATGGTGATGCATCCGATCAAGCCCGAAATGAACGGCACAGACCTTACCGCCAACAAGGACCCGAACGGCAAGGCGCTGTTTGTCGAGTTCGTGAACACGGTCAAGGCGGGCGGCAAGGGCTTTGTCGATTATTACTGGCCGAAGCCCGGCGCGCCGGAACCGGTCGAGAAATTTTCCCACGTCGCCGGTTTCGCTCCCTGGGGCTGGATTGTCGGCACCGGTGTTTATGTTGACGATCTTGAAGCGGTGTTCTGGCGCGACCTTTATTTTAATGGCGGTCTTTGTGTCGTGGCCGGTCTTCTGGTTGTCGGCGTGGCCGCAGCCGTCGTGCGCAGCGTGACGCGGCCGATCGATCTTATCCGCCAGAGCATGCGGCGGATTGCCGACGGTGACGGCGCGGCAGATATACAGTTCGCCGACCGTCGCAATGAAATCGGCGCGATTGCCAAGACGCTGCTGGTACTGCGCGACAGCGTCAATGAGCGCAGTGCGCTGCAGGCCCGCGAGGCCGACCAGCAGCGGGCGCTGGAGCAGGAGCGGCACGGTAACGAGATGGTTCTGCGCTCCGCTTCCGAGCGACAGGCCCATGCCATGGAGCGCCTGGGCAACGCGCTTGAGGCGCTTGCCAATGGCGACCTGACCGTTTCGCTGACAGATATCGGCGCGGATTATGAAAAGCTGCGCGTGGACTTCAACCGTGCTGTCGGCGCCTTGCATGGCGCGATCGAGGCGATCGCCAGAACCGGGCATGTGGTCAATGACAGCGCCTCCGACATTAGCGGTGCGACCGGCAATCTTTCCCGCCGGACCGAACAGCAGGCGGCGGCGCTGGAGGAGACAGCGGCTGCCCTGGACGAGATCACCGCCACGGTGCGCACCGCTTCCGAGCGTGCCAACGAGGCCCGGCAGATGGTGCAGGACACGAAAACCAGCGCTGGCCGCTCGGGTGAGATCGTGCGCAATGCCGTCGACGCCATGGGCCGCATCGAGGATTCGTCGAAGCGCATCGGCCAGATCATCTCGGTCATCGACGAAATCGCCTTCCAGACCAATCTTCTGGCGCTGAATGCCGGTGTGGAGGCGGCGCGTGCGGGCGAGGCCGGGCGTGGTTTTGCCGTGGTGGCGCAGGAGGTTCGCGAACTGGCGCAACGTTCCGCCAATGCGGCCAAGGAAATCAAGGCCCTCATCAACCGTTCGGCCGAAGAAGTCGGCGGCGGTGTTGCACTCGTGCGCTCGACGGGCGATGCGCTGGAGGAGATCGTGGCGCTGGTCAATCGTGTCGACGGCCATGTGAACTCCATCGCCACGGCGGCGCGCGAGCAGGCAACCGGCTTGCAGGAGATCAACACCTCCGTCAACCACATGGACCAGATGACACAGCAGAATGCCGCCATGGTGGAAGAAACGACGGCCGCCAGCCAGACGCTCGCCGAGGAAAGCCGCCAGCTGCGCTCGCTGCTTTCGCGTTTCGAACTTGGACATGGCGCGGGGCGGGAGGTTTCGCGGGCCGCGTAATGTCAGGCATCTAGATCTGATTGAAAGGCGCGGTTCTGGCCGCGCCTTTTTGTTTTGAGCCTTCAGAACCAGCCATTCGTTATTTCCGGCGACCAATAAGGTTTCGTTTACCTCATTTCTTTAAAATTTATCCTGTATTGCCGCGAATTGCGGCCGCTGAAGGTACAGGGTTCTCGTATGGCGTATGTTTCCCTTCCGCGTCGTCTTGTGACGTTGCTGATGATTTCCACGGTCATGGTGTCGTGTTCGGTGGAGGGCCTTGTGCCACCGGCGGAGGTGGACGGCACCACGCGCGTCAGCGCCATCCGTTCCTCGCGGCAGCAAGGTTACAGCGCGCCGGCTCGTGCGGTGTATCAGGCAGAGCAGGCCGGGCAGGGCGTCGATTATCCAGCGGCCGTTTCTCAGCCGATGCCGGAGCCTTACGCCTCGCAGGATCCCCTGCTGCAATCGCCACAGGGCGGGCAGGGTTATTCGACACTCGATTCCCAGCATCAGGCGCGCATGGCGGCCAGCGGCCATAACAACATGCAGGCGCAGACCATGCAGAACCAGACCATGCCCGCACAGCAGATGGCCAGCAACCAGATCGCCGAAGGCGAAGGCGGCGTGAACATGGATTCCATGCTCGGCGTTGAGCCGGTTCGCGGACTTGCCGAAGAACAGGATGCGGATATCGCCGAAGACGCTTCGGCGCAGCCGGTGGTGGACGGAATCGGCACGGATAATCCCGTGGCCGTCTCTCCGGCCCGCCAGCCGCAACGGGCCAGCCAATCGCGGCTCATTCCGCCGCCGCCGCTCGGCGCCTCCTCCCGTCGTCAGCCGGTGGAAGAGGTGGCCATGGTGATGCCGAACGATCCGATGGCGGGCGGCGGGCTGCAAAGCAACCGCTCGATGCCGCCCGGCGTCATGCCACCTTCCGAAGTTGCCTGCCGCTCCGAACTTCGCCGTCTCGGCGTCGCTTTCCGGGACGTCGCGCGCATTGCCGACGGTCCGACCTGCGGTATCGATTATCCGATCGAACTCAGCGGTCTCGCCAGCGGCGTCGCCATCCGCCCGGCCGTGAAGCTCAATTGCCAGGTCACGCTTGCCTTCGCAAAATGGGTGAAGTTCGAGCTCGTGCCGTCCTCGCGCTTCCGTTACCTCTCCGGTGTCGGCCGCATCACGCCGATGGGCGGTTATTCCTGCCGCAAGATGAATTCGCGCTCCAGCAATCCCTGGTCCGAACATGCACGCGGCAACGCCATCGATATCGGCACCATCACGCTGAAGAACGGCAAGGAGATCGACGTTCGCAGCAAGAGCTTCTTCGCCTTCCGCGAAAAAGCGCTGCTGAAGGCGGTAAGGTCCGATAGCTGCAAATATTTCTCCACCGTTCTCGGACCGGGCAGCGATCCCAATCACTGGAACCATTTCCACTTCGACCTGCGCACGCGTAAGTCAGGTTACAGGCATTGCGATTAGGTCGCGCCGGTGGAGGTTAATGGTTGAGTTTGAAAGCATCTCCTCGGTCATGCTCAGCCTGTCCCGAGTATCTGCAACGTCGCTATTGGCGATATGTTGGCAGGTCCCCCGCACAAGGCCGAGGATGACGTCGAATACGGAGTGCTGCTTGTCATCTGATTGCCGCCGATGACATAGGCGGCGGATTTTTGGGTCAGGCCGGAATGACGAAGGTTGAGGATGCTTCTCTGCCCGCTAGCTCGATAATCGCCTGTCACACCCAAAAAAAGACCGGCCCGAAGGCCGGTTGAAAAAGACAGCCTTATCGGGGGGATATCGGCGTCTTTGCAAGGGCATGCAATGGGAAAACAATCCCATGGAGTGGTCCATCCGGCGCGGATAGCGGCAAAAGACATCGCACCGTACTGACCTGCGGCCAACGTGGCTTGCCGCACCTTTCAGATACGCTATTAGGGTCACATGTTTGTGACAACGGCCTTCGGGAGCCTGCCTTTATGCCCCCTGTTTCAGAGCTGATGGTCTTTGCTGCGGCGCTTGCGGCAGCGGGCGTGGTCGCCGGTCTTCTGGCGGGGCTATTCGGCATTGGTGGCGGCGCGGTGCTGGTGCCCGTCTTCTACCAGGTCTTTGGGCTGCTGGATGTGCCGGAGGCGGTGCGCATGCATCTGTCGCTTGGGACGTCGCTTGCCATCATCGTGCCCACTTCCATTCGTTCGTTCCTGACGCATCGTCAGAAAGGCGCGGTCGATATCGATCTGCTGAAGGGCTGGATTGTCGCCGTGCCGCTCGGCGCCATCCTCGCATCCGTTGTTGCAGCCCATGCCTCGAGCGTCGCGCTGCGGCTGATCTTCGCTTTCATCGCGCTGGCGCTCGCCTTCCGGATGATCTTCAATCGGGCAAGCTGGCATCTCGGTTCCGACCTGCCGCAAAACCCGGGCCGTTTTCTTGTTGGCACCGGTATCGGGCTCTTTTCCGGCCTGATGGGCGTGGGCGGCGGGGTGATGAACAACACCTTCATGACGCTTTACGGACGCACGATCCATCAGGCGGTCGCTACCTCTTCTGGGGTCGGCGTGTTGATTTCGCTGCCGGGGCTTCTGGGTTACATCTGGGCCGGCTGGGGCGATGCGGGCCTGCCGCCGTTTTCCACCGGTTTCATCAACTGGATCGCCGTGGTGCTGCTGATCCCCATCACGCTTGTCGTTGCGCCCTATGGCGCTAGGCTCGCCCATGCGCTCAGCAAAAAGCAGCTGGAGCGGGCCTTCGGGGTGTTTCTGGTTTTCGTCGCCGCGCAGTTTTTCTATAGCATCTATAGCTGATTTTCCGTCCCTGCCGAACGCAGTGTTCGGTCCGCTGGGGTGGCATTTGCAACCTCTGCGGTCTATATGGCGTTCATCTTACTCGGTTTTTCGAAAGAATTCGCCATGAATGCCATTGTTTCGATACGGAATCTGACAAAATCCTACGCAAACGGCTTTCAGGCGCTCAAAGGTGTCAGCCTCGATATCAGGGAGGGGGAAATCCTCGCTCTTCTCGGTCCGAACGGTGCTGGCAAGACGACATTGATCTCGATTGTCTGCGGCCTCGTCAATCCGGGTGAAGGTTCGGTGCTCGTCGGCGGGCACGATGTGGTGAAGGATTTTCGCCAGACCCGCGCCCTGATCGGACTTGTGCCGCAGGAGTTGACGACCGACCAGTTCGAGACGGTGTGGAACACCGTCAGCTTCTCGCGCGGCCTGCACGGGCAGAAGAAGAACCCGGAGCTGATCGAGCGTATCCTGAAATCCCTGTCGCTCTGGAACAAGAAGGACAATATGCTGCGGGAGCTTTCCGGCGGCATGAAACGGCGCGTGCTGATCGCCAAGGCGCTGGCGCATGAGCCGAAGGTTCTGTTCCTTGACGAGCCGACGGCCGGTGTGGATGTGGCGCTGCGCCGCGACATGTGGAATGTGGTTTCCGAGCTGCGCGCCAAAGGCGTCACCATCATCCTCACGACGCATTACATCGAAGAAGCGGAAGAAATCGCCGACCGGGTGGGCGTCATCAATGGCGGCGAATTGCTGCTGGTGGAAGAAAAGACGGCGCTGATGAAAAAACTCGGCCGCAAGCAGCTTTTCCTGGAGCTCGCCCAGCCCGTGGAGCAATTGCCTGACAGTCTTGCGCCATTCGGTCTGACGCTTTCCGATGACCGCTCCACCATCACCTATGAAATCGAGGATAATGGCGAGCAGGTCCGCATTGCGGATGTTCTGAACGCCCTTTTTGCCGCCAACATCCATTTCAGGGATATTTCCACGCGGCAGAGTTCGCTTGAAGATATCTTCGTTTCGCTGGTGGGAGGCCAGAAATGAATTTCGAAGCCATCAAGGCCATCTATCTGTTCGAAATGGCGCGCACGCGTCGCACCCTGCTGCAGAGCGTGGTCTCGCCCGTCATTTCCACCTCCCTTTATTTCATCGTCTTTGGAACCGCGATCGGTTCGCGGATTCAGGAGGTTGGCGGAGTTTCCTATGGCGCCTTCATAACGCCCGGTCTCATCATGCTGACGCTGCTGACGCAATGTATCGGCAACGGCTCCTTCGGTATCTATTTCCCGAAATTCACCGGTACGGTCTATGAGATATTGTCCGCGCCCGTATCAATGACGGAAATTGTCGCCGGCTATGTCGGGGCGGCGGCGACCAAGGGCCTGATGATCGGGACGATCATTCTGATAACAGCCACCTTCTTCGTGGATATCACGATTGCTCATCCGTTCATGATGGTGCTGTTCTTTGTGCTGACGGCTGTCAGTTTCAGCCTGTTCGGCTTCATCATCGGCATATGGGCAACGAATTTCGAGCAGCTGAACCTTATCCCGATGCTGGTGGTGCCGCCTTTGACTTTCCTTGGCGGCAGCTTCTATTCCATCGACATGCTGCCGCCCTTCTGGCAGACGGTTAGCCATTTCAATCCCGTGCTTTATCTCATCAGCGGTTTCCGCTGGAGTTTTTACGAGATCGCCGACGTCAATCCCGCCATCAGCCTTGCGATGATCACGCTGTTTCTGGCGCTGTGCCTCGGTGTTGTCAGCTGGATGTTCAAGACGGGGTACCGGTTGCGGAACTGATCGGAAAAGCTTTTTTTAAAATTTAACGCCCGGTTTGCGCCGGGCGTTTTCGTATTCACAACAGGAAGCGCAGATCAGGCGACCTGCTTCTGCACCACGTCCTCGACAACCTCGCCCTTGAGGTAAGAAACGAGATCCTTGATCGTCACGACGAGCAGGCCGTGGCGTTCAGCAAAGACTTCAAGCTGGGGCAGGCGGGCCATGGTGCCGTCGTCATTGGCGACTTCGCAGATGGTGCCGCAGGGGAATTTCCCGGCAAGACGGCAAAGATCGACGGCCGCTTCTGTATGGCCGGTGCGGCCGAGAACGCCCTGCGGGTTGGCACGCAGCGGGAAGATGTGGCCGGGACGGGCGAAATCTTCCGGGCGCGATTCCTCGGATACCAGCGCGCGTACGGTCTTTGCCCGGTCGGCGGCGGAAATGCCTGTCGTGGTGCCTGGAATATAGTCCACCGAGACGGTGAAGGCCGTCTTGAGGGATTCGGTATTGCGCGACACCATCAGTGGAATGTCGAGCGCATCGAGGCGCTCGCCCGGCATGGCGACGCAGATCAACCCGCGCGCATGGTTCATCATGAAGGCGATCTGTTGTGGGGTGATGCTGTCGGAGGCGGCGATGACATCGCCTTCATTTTCGCGGTCTTCGTCGTCAACGACAATCACCATCTCGCCACGGGAAATGGCTTCGATGGCGTCTTCAATTCTAGCAATGGTCATTTTCTTTCAAGCCTTTCAAGGGTTATGCCGGTTTGCGGCATTTTCGCGCTTCAAGAAGCGCCAAATATCCCTTGGGCGAACAATGCAATGCGAAGCCCGCTCACGCGCGGGCGTCCTATGCCTTGTCCTCTTCCATCCGGACTATACCGTCGGCTCCGGCCTCTCACCGGATCTGCTGACCTTCCGGCTTTGGAGACCGGAAGCGCTCGCGGGCTCCGGGAAAAATCCCGATACCGCCGGTGGGGAATTGCACCCCGCCCTGAGAACATAGCCAGCATAAATTATCAAATGGGGAGGGATCAAGGGGGGAATGGTTCGTCACATGATCAGAAAACGGAAAGAAAAGTCCTCTAAAGCGAGTTCATTTGGAATTGCATTCTTCATATTATTTTTATCGTCTATATTGAGGCTTTTACAATTATATAGAATATTTTTTGCAAAAAAATTGACTTAACCATCGTGAATAGTAATTGTAATGATAAAATATTATTAGAATAATTATATTTATATCATCCTGATTTATTTACATATATTGAGGTATTCAATGGTCGGCGCTGAACAGGTTGCTCCTTATGCTGAGTTGATAAAGATTTCTCTTGTTCCGACCGTTACATTCATGATTTGGGTTTTAACGCAGGTCGTAACTCTTTTCGATAAAAAGAAAAGAAGCCGAGATGAAAAAAAGAAACTTATTCGATCCCTATACGCGGAGATAGATTTCAATACAGCGGATCTCGCTGGCTTTCTTGCTGTTCCATTTCCGTATGACGTTTTCGTAGCGCGCATCAGTGAGGATAACAGTTTCATTCCGCACATCACAGATGCGCGTCATACTCATATCTACATCAAGAATATCGATCTCATTTCCGTGCCGGGTGAAGAGTATGTTGGTGATATCGTTCATTTTTATGGAGGCTTAGCGAAAATCCGCGCCAAAATTGACGGCATATATATGAGCAGCTTTCCTAAGATTTCTCTGGAAGGTCGCAAAAGCATCATTCGCAGCCTCTACGAAGAAGCCGAGAGCGCCAAAATGATTGGAGAAAAGCTGTTGAAGGCAATGGAAGAGCGGCACAAGAAATACAACCTCACGCGAAAATGAGCTTGATCGCGTAAAAAAACAAAAGCGCCGGCAATTAAATTCCCGACGCTTATTTGAAAGCCGACGCTTCT
Source organism: Agrobacterium sp. B1(2019) (assembly GCF_008274755.1). Lineage (NCBI taxonomy): Bacteria > Pseudomonadati > Pseudomonadota > Alphaproteobacteria > Hyphomicrobiales > Rhizobiaceae > Agrobacterium > Agrobacterium sp. B1(2019). Next base: position 878,409 of record NZ_VTPB01000001.1, read on the forward strand.
TGGGATCAAAGTACGATGGGATCAGGGCCAATCATGCGAAAATCTCCTGCGGTTAGGTGTTCAGACTATGTCACATCGGAGGCGGCGTGTCAATCGTTTGGAAAATTTGTATAAGCATAATTCTCTGATTTCAGCGCTCGGCGAAGTATAGATTTGTGATCAGCATGTGTGTCTCAAATAATGATTGGCGTTGTTCCAGCGGTTAAATTCACCGATCCCGCAACCGCAATTCATCCGTCTGCATCTGCAGCGAACCGAGCGTCGACAGGAAACTCATGCCAAGCAGGCTCTGGCCCAATTGGCCGTCCTGGGCGACAAGGGCGGGGATGTTGCGTCGCACGATCGGGCCGATGTTGATTTCCGACAGTGTGACGGGCGCTGCCGCGGTGCGGCCATTCGCGGTCATCACCGGTACGGTATAGCGAAGGTTTGTGGTGTCGATGCCGATTGCGGTCGCATCCGCATTGGCGAGCACCACGGAGCTTGCGCCGGTATCGACGAGCATATGGATCGTCTTGCCTTCGACGCCGACATTCGCCTCGAAATGGCCGCTCATCGATTTATGCAGCACGATTTCCTGCTCGCCGCCAGCCGTCGTCACCACCACTGCGCGACCGGGTATCAGGCCGCCGAGCAGCCGGTCTCCGAAGGATTGCAGGTCGTAGCGATAGAGATAGAGCGAGACGAGGCCGAGAATGATGACGAGCCAGACAGCGAGCTGGCGGATGACGGTGCCGAAACTGCCGCGTCTTCCCGCCAGAATGCCGGCGGATAACAGGCCGGCAATCGGCAGAAGATAAAGCACGTGGGCGAATTGATCATTGTCGATGCCGAGCGTCCGGCCGCCGTCGTGATTGATGAGAAGCAGCCCAAGGCCGACGGCCAGCAGGAGGAGAACGATGGTCAGCCTGTTCATGCGGTATGTGTCTCCTTGGCGGTCTTGGGCAGGTTTGCCAGTCTTTGCGGCAGCAACGCCATGATTTCGCGTCTCTTCTTGTCGCTATATCCCGCCCAGCCGCCGATTTCATCCAGCGTTCGTCCGCAGCCGATGCAGAGGCTCATGGTTTCATCGAGGCGGCAGATATGAATGCAGGGTGTTTCCATGATGATTTATATCAGGCCGTCACACTGCAAGGGCAAGGGCGACGAGAATCACGATCTCCGTGATCTGCTGGCAGGCGCCGATGGTGTCGCCGGTATGGCCGTCGATCTTTCTGTCGCAGAGCCTGCCGAAAAACGCCGCCGCCAGAAAGGCTGCCGCCAGCACGAAGCCAATCGACAGAAGCGGCAGGGCGTGCAGCGTGAAGAGGATGAAAAGCAGCAACCCGATCACAAGCGCGATGTTGCGCTCGTTTGTTCCCGGCTGGCCGGCACCTGCGGCGATGCCGGAGGTTTTGGCAGCGGGCAGGGATTGCCAGTGCCACACTATTAGGGCGCGGCTGAGGACGAGTGCGGCAATCAGGCAGGCGGCGGCGGTTTTTCCCGGCAGGGTCTCGACCAGCGATGAAAGTGCCGTCGCCCGCAGCGCGAAGGACAGAACCATGGCGATGGTGCCATAGCTGCCGATGCGGCTGTCTTTCATGATCTCAAGGGTGCGGGCCTTGTCCTTGCCGCTGCCGAAACCGTCAGCCGTGTCGGCCAGCCCGTCCTCATGCAATGTGCCTGTGATGAGCGCCGTCAGGCCGATGACAAGCCAGCCCGTGAGCTGCGGTGACGCGGCGAAACTGGCGAAAACCACCACCAGGAACGCGGCGGGCAGGGCGATCAGCAGGCCGGCGGCTGGAAAGGCGCGGGCAGTGCGACGCATCGACATGCCGTCGGTACTGTCGAAAAACCGCGAGGGAACCGGCAGGCGGCTGAGAAAGGCAACGGAATGCATGACATCTGTTATGAAATCCCCGGCCTTCATGCTCTCTCCGTTGCAATCGCTGCATTTCCGGTTGTTCCGCGGCGCATCCGCGATTATGAGAGGCGCAACAAAGACCGATTTGCCGGAAAACACAAGTTCCGGACGCATGAGCCGATGCGAAAGCCAACCCGGCGATGAGAGAGACAGATATCATGAGCATGAGCGGATTGCCCTTCGACGATTTTCGCGCGCTGCTGCGCGAGCTTCCCGGCCCGGATACCCATGCGCTTGTGGCGGCGAAGGAGCGTAATGCGCAGCTGACCAAGCCTGCCGGCTCGCTCGGACGTCTGGAAGAAATCGCCATGTGGCTCGCCGCATGGTCCGGCCGTTCGCCCGCTGTCACCCGTCCACTGGTGGCGATTTTCGCCGGCAACCATGGCGTGACCCGGCACGGCGTTACGCCCTATCCGACATCCGTCACCCAGCAGATGGTGGAGAATTTTGCGGCAGGCGGTGCGGCAATCAACCAGATCTGCGTTGCAAACGATCTTGGCCTGAAGATCTTCGACCTGGCGCTGGATTATCCGACCGGCGACATTACCTGCGAACCGGCGCTTTCGGAGCGCGACTGTGCCGCCACCATGGCCTTCGGCATGGAGGCGATTGCCGGCGGCACCGATCTGCTCTGCGTCGGTGAAATGGGCATTGGCAACACCACGATTGCGGCTGCGATCAATCTTGCGCTTTATGGCGGCACGGCGGAAGAATGGACCGGTCCCGGCACCGGTTCGGAAGGTGAGGTCATGGCCCGCAAGATCGCCGCCGTGAAGGCTGCGGTGGCGTTCCACAAGGACCACCTGTCCGATCCGCTGGAAATCATGCGCCGTCTCGGCGGACGCGAGATCGCCGCGATTGCCGGTGCGATCCTTGCGGCGCGCGTGCAGCGCATCCCCGTGCTGATCGACGGCTATGTGGCGACGGCTGCTGCCGCTCTCCTCAAGGCTGCCAATCCTTCGGCGCTCGACCATTGCCTGATCGGCCATGTCTCGGGTGAGCCCGGCCATCTGGCCGCCGTCGAAAAGCTCGGCAAGACGCCGCTGCTGGCGCTTGGTATGCGTCTCGGCGAAGGCACGGGGGCAGCGCTTGCCGCCGGTATCGTCAAGGCCGCCGCCGCCTGCCATTCCGGCATGGCGACGTTCGAAGCGGCGGGCGTGGACACCCGTATCAGCTCCCGCACCGACCACTGAGGCCGAAGATGGACGCGACGCCGCAAAGCCCGAAACCGGAACCCGTCTTTCGCAAGGAAAAAGGCTGGCGGCATCTTTTTGCCGCCGCGCGTTATTCCGTGCAGGGGCTTGGCCGTCTGTGGCAGGAGGCAGCGTTTCGCCATGAGGTTCTCGCCTTCGGCGTCGGGCTTGCCCTGCTTCTTGCGGTCGGCTCACCCTTTGCGCATCTTCTTGTTTTCACGGTGCTGATGCTGCTGCTGTTTTCGGTGGAGGCGTTGAATACGGCTATTGAGGAGCTGGTGGACCGCATTTCGCCGGAAATCTCCTCCGTTGGACGGCATGCCAAGGACCTTGGCTCCTTTGCCGTCTTCTGCCTGTTGATGGCGAACGGATTTTTCGTGCTGTATTCGCTGGTGACGACGCTGTTCTTCTAAGGTCTCTTCAGCCTTATGCGAAGGACCGGCGGCGCGGCTGGATGGCGTGGGTTTCTTCCACGGCCGGCAGGCTCTGCAACACACGTTTTGCCGGCAGGATGGCGATGCCTTCGGTGCCCTCGCGCAGTTTCGATTTCAGGATGAACTGGCCATCATGCTTGGCGAGGATGGCCTGGACGATGGGCAGGCCAAGGCCGGTTCCCTGTTCCGCGCTCTTGATGGCGATCGATCCCTGACCGAAGGCGGACAGCACCACAGGAATTTCATCTTCGGGAATGCCGGGGCCGTTATCCCTGATCGAAACATATTGCCCGCCGCCCGCCGTCCAGCCGGCCTTCACCAGAATCTCGCCACCCTGCGGGGTGAATTTTACCGCATTGGAGAGCAGGTTGAGAATGACCTGACGGATGGATTTCTCGTCGGCCCAGACCTGCGGCAGGCTGCTTTCAAACTGCTGGGAAATCCGGATATTCTTGGCGCGGGCGCGCAGCTGGATCATGCCGATGCAGTCCTCGGCGATTTCCAGCATGGAGATGGATTCCTCGTTGAGATCGTAACGGCCGGCCTCTATGCGCGACAGGTCGAGGATTTCGTTGATGAGATCGAGCAGATGCTGGCCGGAGCGGTGGATATCGCCGGAATATTCCTTGTAGAGCGGATTGTTGAGCGGACCGAGCACCTCTGAAGACATGACCTCGGAGAAGCCGAGAATGGCGTTGAGCGGGGTTCTGAGTTCATGCGACATGGAGGCGAGAAAGCGCGATTTCGCCAGATTGGCTTCTTCCGCACGCCGCCGCGCCTCGTCGGACACCGAATTGGCGACTTCGAGTTCGGCGATCAGGTCGTCTTTTTCCGTCTGCGAGGACAGGAGCTTGATGCTGGTCTGGTAAAGCCGGCTGGTGATGCGATGACAGAAGAGGATCGCCATGCCGAACATCAGCGCGAGACCGACATCGAAAGGATCACGCGAAATGGCCGAAGTCATGCAGAGAGCCGCCAGCACCGGCAGGAATGTTATGAAGGTTGCTCGCCGCAGCGTGAAGTTGGCCATGGCGGTAAGCGAAAGCGCGATCAGCAGCGTCGAGCCCTTGAAGAAAAGGACGAGCGTCGGGTCATTGCGAACCGGTTCGGTCAGCGCAAACATCGCCCAGGCGCAGCCGATGAGGATCTGCATGCCGAGGAAGAGGCTTTTCCAGCGCTTAAGATTGTCGGCCGTGATTTCCTGTTTTGCCGCACGCTTGGCCAAGAGCAGAGAGAAAGCGTGGAAGCTCAGCGCCATCAACGACCAGATGATCAGACTGATGTCGCGGGTGATGTAAAGGCCGATGATGGAGGCGAGCACGATGAAAAGCGGCATGATCATCGCGCCCTGCAGGGTTTCGGCGATGTGCATGGTCAGCATTTCGCGTTCATAGGCGTCGCTTGCGCCGGCCCCTTGCTGCAGGCGTTCACGCGTCGTCTTCACCGTGTCGAAAACCGCCTTGTTGCGGTGTTTTTTCGACCGGTCGACGATGATCTTGTCGGTGGACGTGCTGACGCTTTTACTCATTGTTACAACGCAGGGTGACATGAACGCTTGCAGACTACGCGCAAAATCTTAAGAAGATGCTGCCGTTAAAGGATTTGTTTGCCATTTCTGACAAGGGTTTGTTGTTACATGAGACGAAATGGAGGCAAGAGCAGGCGTTTTTCCGCATTTCGCGATGGCGGACTTTTCGTCGCCACGGTTTTTCTCGGCATTTTGATTGCCGCCAAGCTCGACCAGATCAACAGCGAAACCTATAACGGCCGCTTCTTCGTGATCGACGGCGATACGCTGTCGATGGGTGAGGAACGTTTCCGGCTGCTTGGCATCGATGCGCCCGAGCTTGCGCAGACATGCCTGCGCGGCAGCGAAACCTGGCCGTGCGGCGAGGAGGCGCGTCGTGTCCTGCAAAGGCTGGCCGGGGTGGCGGACTTCTCCTGTTCCGGCAGTTCCAGAGACCGTTATGGGCGGCTGCTCGTTTATTGTTCCGCCGGCGGCAGGGATGTCTCCTCGGAAATGGTGGCGGCGGGTTTTGCCGTCGCATCCGGTTATTTCCAGTTCTCCAGCGAGCAGGCGTCAGCGCGCAGGCAGGAACGCGGAATCTGGGCGGGAGAATTCGAAAAACCGTCGCAATGGCGGCGGGAGCATCGCGCCGCGGATCTGGAAACGCCGCCGGCGGGTTTCCTCACCATTGTCCGTCATCTTCTGGGGTGGGATCATGGTTGAACTAGCGCCGGTGCGTGATGACGGGCTGGACGGATTACGCGGCGAAATCGCCCGCTGTCGGCTCTGTCGCGACAAGCCGCTCAAGGGAATGGCCGATCGCCTGCCGCACGAACCCCGGCCGGTGGTCGTCATGTCGACCAAGGCGCGCATCCTGATTGCCGGGCAGGCGCCGGGGCTTCGCGTACATGAAACAGGGCTGCCGTTCAACGACGCCTCGGGCGACAGGCTGCGGCAATGGCTGAACGTCGACCGGCAGACGTTCTACGATCCGGATCGTTTCGCCATCGTGCCCATGGGCTTCTGTTTTCCCGGTTATGACGAGAAGGGCAGCGACCTGCCGCCCCGGCGCGAATGTGCGCCGCAATGGCGTGAGCGGGTAATGGCGGCGATGCCGCAGGTGGAGCTGATCCTCGCCATCGGCCAATATGCACAGGCGTTTCACCTGGGGGAAAGGCGGCACAAGACCATGACGGAAACGGTGCAGGACTGGCGCAGCTATCTTCACGCGAATTCCAGTCCCGGCATTCTTCCCTTGCCGCATCCAAGCTGGCGCAATACCGGCTGGCTGAAGAAGAACCCGTGGTTCACGTCGGAACTGCTGCCAGTTCTGCGGCAATATGTGGAAATGCGGCTTTAGTGAAACAATTTTCTGTTTTTCTGCGAAAATTAGTGTATTGAAAGGAAATTAATTCAGGAGGATAGACGCATTGGATCGCCTTGACCGTAAGATTTTGCGCATTCTGCAAGAGGATTCCACGCTGGCCGTTGCCGATCTGGCTAAAAAGGTCGGTCTTTCCACGACGCCCTGTTGGCGGCGTATCCAGAAGATGGAGGAAGACGGCGTCATCCGCCGGCGCGTGGCCTTGCTCGATCCGGTCAAGGTTAATACCAAGGTCACGGTATTTGTTTCCATCCGCACAGCCTCCCACTCCATTGAGTGGCTGAAGCGTTTCTCCGAGGTGGTTTCCGAGTTTCCGGAAGTCGTCGAGTTTTACCGCATGAGCGGCGATGTCGATTATCTGCTGCGCGTGGTAGTGCCCGATATTGCGGCCTATGACGCCTTCTATAAGCGCATGATCGCCAAGATCGAAATTCGCGATGTCTCCTCCGCCTTTGCGATGGAGCAGATCAAATATACGACCGAGCTGCCGCTCGATTACATGCTGCTGGACAATCCAAAATCCGGCGAGGAGTGATCCGCCGCCAATCCGGTTTTGGAGCAATGCCCTTTCCGGTAGTCGGGGAGGGCATTTTTCGTTTTGCGGGTTTCGGTGACGGAAAATCGAATCTCTTCAAGCCGCTGGGTGGTCTTGATGAGATATTGATTCAGCAAAGAAGCAGACGTGGCGTTGAAACGAGCGTCCGCCGCTTGTTTCTTCTCCCCGGCGGAGAGAAGAAAGATGCCGCGACGCCGCCTCAGCCTTTGAGCTTGGCGATAATCAGATGGCCGGGCGTCGGATTGCCGTCCTGCATGCGAACGTTGATGTCGGTCACTTCAACGACCTCAAAACCGGTCGCCGCCAGTCTTTCCCGAACATAGGTTTCCGCATGGGCGAAACGCTGGTGCGGGCCGACCATATAGGGACGTCCGGCCAGGGTTTCATCGGGCAGGGTTTCCGACGAGAAGATCAGCAGGCCACCGGCGTTGAGGTTTTCGGCGGCGCCGAAAAACAGCGGCTCCAGCGCGCCGAGATAGGGCAGCACATCGGTGGCGGTGATGATGTCGAAAGGCTCGTCGTCATTATCCTCGAGAAAATCCTCGGCTTCGGCGACGTAGAGCGTCTCGTAGAGGTCTTTCTCGTGGGCGATTTCGACCATATTTTCGGAAATATCGATGCCGGTGATGTCGTCTGCCATATCGCGCAACGCTTCGCCGGTGAGGCCGGTGCCGCAACCGAGATCGAGCAGGCGCTTGAAGGGGCCAAGGTTCAGCGTCTGCAGCCGCTGGCGCACCATCATCGGCACGGCGTAACCCAGTTGCTCGACAAGAATATCCTCGAAGGCTTCGGCGTGCTGGTCGAACAGGGTTTCGACATAGGCGTCAGGCGCTTTCGGCGGGGTTTCGCCCCGGCCCATGGCGGCGATGCGCACGGCCGCGCCGCCGTGATCGTCCGGATCGATGGCCAGAACCTCTTCATAGGCCTTGACCGCCGCGTCCACATCGCCGGCTTTTTCAAGCGCGAGCGCACGGTTATAGGCTTCGGCAAGCGCCTCTTCGTCGATTTTCTTGTTCTTCGTCATCGTGCCTTATCCGTCAGCATCTTCAGTTGAGGTCTGCTGTAAGCCGCATCGGGGACGGGCGCAATGTTTATGTGGCGCGATGGCTCAGTGGATGATGAACTCCCCTTTGAGCGCGCGCCATTCCTGCGCCGAGATTACCTGCCGGTGCACGTAGCGGACGGAGTGCAGCGGTCCGTCGAGCTTTTCCTTCCAGAATTTGAGGAAGCCATGCATTTCGGGGAAGTCCGGGGCAAGATCATAGTCCTGCCAGACATAGGTCTGGAGAACCAGCGGATGATCCGGCAGGCGATAAAATATCTGGGCGGTGGTGAGGCCGTAGCCCCTCAGCATTATTTCCATGTCCTTGTTCATGACGGCGGTTCCCGTTTCCATGATTGCCGATCACAGCGTTGCCGCTGTATCGAATATGGGAACACGTCATCGTTAACCCAAGCTTGCCAAAGACACGGATACGTCACAAATTTGTTATATTTTTCAGAATGTTAGCAGCCTCTTTTGATGAGTGCTGCCAACTTTGCGGCTAGCGCTTGAGATGCCGCGTCAGGCGGGCTTCCAGCCATGCCCAGACATGCCGCAGCGTTTCGACGATCGCCAGGTAGAAGATCGCGGCCCAGAGGTAGGCCTGATAGTCGAAGGTGCGGGAGAAGGCGTAACGGGTCTGACCCATCAGGTCGAAGACCGTGACGATCGAGACCACGGCCGAACCCTTGATCATCAGGATGATCTCGTTGCCATAGGGACGCAGCGCCACGATGAGCGCCTGCGGCAGGATGATCTTGCGGAAAGTGACGAGTTTCGACAGGCCGAGCGAGGCGGCACCCTCATGCTGGCCGCGCGGTACGCTGCGGATCGCGCCTCGCAGGATTTCGGCCTGATAGGCGGCGGTGTTGAGGGTGAGCGACAACAGGCCGCAATACCAGGCCTCGCGGAAGAACCACCACAGGCCGACGGTTTCCAGCCCCTGGCGGAAACTGCCGAGACCGTAATAGATCAGGAAAAGCTGCGCCAAAAGTGGCGTGCTACGGAAGACGTAGACATAGGCATAGGCCAGCGCGCCGAGGATGCGGTTTTCCGACATGCGGCCGAAGGCGATCGGCACGGAAAGAATGGCGCCGAGAATGATCGAGCTGCCGACGAGGGTGATGGTGGTGATGAGACCATCGATATAGCGCGGTCCGTAACGCTGGAATTTGTCCCAGTCCCAGCCCTCGATCATGGCGAAGATCAGCGCGGCGGCGAGCAGCAGCCAGAGCGTGATGACGGCGACGCCGACGATGCGCGAAATATTGAGCGGCTTGTCCGCGACGGCCGGGGCGGGGCGGGGCGGGATGAGTTCCTGAATGTGGCTCATCTGCTCACCTCCGACTTGCGCGACCAGCGATCGATGAAGCCTATGCCAATGGAGGAAAGCAGCGCGAGGATGAGGTAGAGCAGGCAGGCGATGCTGTAGAAGAAGAAGGCTTCCTTGCTGACGCGGGCGGCGATGCCCGTCTGGCGAACGATATCGGCAAGGCCGATGATCGATACATAGGACGTGTCTTTCAGCAGGATGACCCAGAGATTGGTCATGCCGGGCAGGGCGATGCGGACAAGTTGCGGAATGATGATGAGCACCATTGTGCGGCCCCGCGAAAGCCCCAGCGCCGCGCCCGCCTCATATTGTCCCTTCGGTATGGCCTTGAAGGCGGAAAGCAGCACTTCAGACGCATAGGACGAAAACACCACCGAAAGCGCCACCATGCCGGCCACGAAGGCGTTGATCTCGACCGGACCGGTGAAGCCGACATAACCCGCCGCCGATTGCAGCAGCATCTGGATGCCGTAATAGACGATGAAGAGCGTCAGCAGTTCCGGCAGGCCGCGGAAGATGGTGGTGTAGATGCCGGTCGCCAGCCGCAGCGATTTTTCTTCCGACTGTGCGGCGAGCGCGATGAGAAAACCGATCAGCAGCCCCACGGGCAGGGTGGCGAGCGCCAACGAAATGGTGACCTTGACGCCGAAGGCGATTTCATCGCCCCAGCCCGCATCGCCGCACGCGACGAGAGTGCCGTTTCCGAAAAGCGAGAAGAGACCAACCGGCCCGCAAAAGGGATCGAGAAGTGTCGAGACATAGGTCCAGAACGCACCTATGGCGGAAAATGCTCCGCTCATGCCAATTTTCCCCTGCGGTCTTAAGCCGCCGTGATTGTTATCGTGACGTTTTCAAACAAAAATGGCGGAAGGGCAACCCTTCCGCCACGAGATTTCAACAGGCCGAACGGACTTACTCGCCGTAAACGTCGAAATCGAAGTATTTTTTGTTGATCTCCTGATACTTGCCGCTGGCACGAATGGCGGCGATGGCGGCGGTGAACTTGTCGGCGAGCGCCGTGTCACCCTTGCGGACGGCGACGCCCGCGCCATTGCCGTTGATCTCGACATCGACCGGAAGCGGCGTCAGGATCTTGCAGCAGGCGCCGGCATCCGTCTTCAGCCATTCCGACAGCACGACGATATCGTCGATGACGGCGTCGATACGGCCATTGGCGATGTCGAGCTTATATTCGTCGGCGGTCGGATACATCTTCACGTCGGCATCCGGGAAATGCTTTTCCGCATAGTTGGAGTGGGTGGTGGAACCCTGCGCGCCGAGCGCCTTGCCCTTCAGATCGTCGACGGACTTGATCGGCGAATCCTTCGGCACGGCGATGGCCGGCGGGGTGTTGTAATATTTCTTGGAGAAGTCGACCTTCTCGAGACGCTCGGGCGTGATCGACATGGACGCGATGATGGCGTCGAACTTCTTGGCCTGAAGGGCGGGAATGATGCCGTCCCAGTCATTGGTGACGAAGGTGCACTCGGCCTTCATTTGTTCGCACAGAGCCTTGGCGATGTCGATGTCGAAGCCGGTCAGCGTGCCGTCGGCTTCGAGATTGTTGAAGGGCGGATAGGCGCCTTCGGTGCCGATGACGATCTTGTCCTGCGCGAGGGCAGCCCCTGAAAACAGCGAGACGGCGGCTATCGATACGGCTGCGAGCAGACGGGTGGAAATAGGCATTTCGATCCTCTCTTTTGGTCGTTCATCCGCGGTCTGTTGTTGTTTTCAGTGCGGACGCCATGGGCGCCGGGCGCAGCGGTGTACCGCCTGCCGCCTGAGCGCGACTGGGATTATTCATCCGGTTGGTCAAAAAATGCAACTGCAATATTAGTCACCGCGTTTGCGCCGCAGAGCTTCCACGAAAACGCCTTGATCTGTTCATTTCCGGTACAGAAGGCTTTGTTCATCATGGGAACCGAAGCGTGTGTAAGGCGTTGACCAGCGCCTGCGTGCCAAGCCGGGCCCACGACGTCGCGTATCTTGCGACAAAGAAAATGACGGCAGATGAGGAAGCACTGATGCTGAGAAAGAAAAACACATTGCTGACCGGGGTGGTTTTTCCGCTCATGTCTCTCGCGATTGCGGTTGAGCCAGCAGCGGCAGGCTTTGCCGGCGCGGCCCGCGCTCAGGCGCCGGTGTCGCAAACAGCGCCCGGCCAGATAACCCTGGCGCAGGGAGAGCCGGCGCAGGAGAACCCTGAAGAGGAACTCAAGAAGAAGCGTCAGCAGGCCGAAGAAGCGCAACCTGCCGAACCGAAGCGTGAAGAGCGCGCCCCGGAGCCCCAGCGCGAGCCGGAGCCCCAGCGCGAGCCGGAGCCCAAGCGCGAGGCGGCCCCGGCCGAACCTCGCCCCGAGCCCAAGCGCGAGGCGCCTCCAGAACCGCAGCAGCGTGAGGCGCGTCCCGAACCGGCACCTGCCGAGCAGCCGCAGGAGCGTCCCCGCACGCCGGAGCGTGCGAAGGAACCGCAGGGCGAGGGCGAACAGCGCCCGGCCCGCCAGCGCGAAGCAGCCCCGGAAGCAGCGCCTGCCGAGCAGCCGCAGGAACGCCCGCGCAAGCCCGCGCGCGCTGAACAGCCGGCCGCAGATGGCGAGCAGCGACCCGAGCGCCCGCGCAGGGAGCCAGCGAAGGAACCGGCCGCCGAGCAGCAGCCTGCCGCGCGGCCTGAAAATTCCGAGCAGCCGGCCAAGCCCGCGCCGGAGAAGAAGCCGGTAGAAGAAAAAGCACCGGAGCAGAAGGCGGCACCGGCTGAAAAACCCGTGCCCGAGAAGAAACCCGCAGCGCCCGAGCCGGCTGCGAAAGAAACACCGGTTCCGACAGAGGCGCCCACGCCCGCACGCCCGCCTGCTCCCGAAGCACAGCCCAACCCCGCTCCCGGCCAGCAGCCTTCAGAGCAGCCACCGGTTAAGGGTGAACCCGCAGCCCCACTGCCGGGCACACCGACGCCGCCGCCAAGCGGTGCGACAACCGGACAGGCACCGGCCGGAGAAGCCGTTCCCAATCAGGTCGCTATTCCACAAACGGAAGCGCTGCCGATGACGAAGGAAGAGCTGGACAAGGCCAAGGCAATCGCCAAGGACCCGTCCAAGACCGCCGATACCGTCATTCTGCCGGTCGACAAGGGCGCCGCCGTTCTCGACAGCGACAAGGAAGTGGAACGTTCCGGCAATCGCCAGACCCGCGAGGAGCGCCGCCGTGAACGCGAACAGGTGGGTGACGTGAAGGTTCCGACCTCCGACGCGGAGGCGCAGCGCGCCGGCGCCGCCGAAGGCAAGGCTCCGCCGCCGCCCGTCAAGATGGAGGCGATCACCTCGCAGCAGGGCGAGCGTGTCGACCGTCGCCCGCAATATGAGCGGCCGGAAGGCGTGCGCGAATGGCAGCCACGCGAAGGCCGCCCGCGTGATCGTGACCGCAATGCGCCGATCATCCTGCAATTCGGCGACCGCGTCGTGGTGCGCGGCGACGACAACCAGCGCTTCATCCGCGATGGCGGCGAGCCCTATTACGAGCGTCTGCCCGGCCGGCGTGTCCGCGAAACCGTGGAGCGCCGTGACGGAACGCAGGTGGTGACGATCCGCAACCGTTATGGCGACGTGATCCAGCGCTCGCGCATCGATGATCGCGGCCGCGAATATGTGCTGTTCTATGCGCCGGAGCTGATGGAAGATCCCGACCGCGACTACGTCTACCGCGATCCGGGCCTCGACCTGCCGCCGATGCGCCTGCGCATTCCCGTGACGGACTACATCATCGACACTTCGAGCGATCCGGACCGCGATTATTATCGCTTTCTGGAACAGCCGCCGGTCGAGCCGGTGGAGCGGGTCTATTCGCTGGATGAAGTGCGGTATTCGGCCCGTATCCGCGACAAGGTGCGCCGTATCGACCTCGATACCATCACCTTCGCCACCGGCAGCGCCGATATTCCGATGGCGCAAGCCCGTTCGCTGCGCAAGGTGGCTGATGCGATCAACAAGGCGCTGGATAAAAATCCGGGTGAAACCTTCCTGATCGAAGGCCATACCGATGCCGTCGGTTCGGATGAAAGCAACCTCGTTCTGTCCGACGAGCGCGCCGCCTCCGTCGCAAATGTGCTGACCGATGTCTACGGCATTCCGCCGGAAAACCTCGCAACGCAAGGCTATGGCGAGCGTTACCTGAAGGTTCAGACGCTCGGCCCGGAACAGCAGAATCGCCGCGTCACTATCCGCCGCGTGACGCCGCTGGTGAAGCCGGTCGCCCAGAACTGATCGGGTTCTGATGAAAAACAAGGGCCCGGAAGGCGCAAGCTCTCCGGGCCATTTTCATTGATGCAAGCTTTCCAAATACGCGACGTCATCCTCGCCCTTGAGGCACTACTGTCCGCGATTTTCCTTGTCTCACCTTGGGGGTGCACTCCAGGCCCGAGCATGACGGGGGACGTGTTTGTCCCAGTCTCCAAAGCCCGACAGCACTCCGTTTGGGGTCCGCTGTCGAACGGCCCGAAGAGGAGATGTGTGTTCTCAGTTCAGCGCCACGGCGATCTCAGCCGCAAGCTGCGCATTGTTGCGCACCAGCGCAATATTGGTTTCCAGGCTGCGGCCATCCGTCAGTCGGAAGATGTCGCCAAGCAGGTAGGGGGTAACTTCCTTGCCGGTCACTTCGTCGCGTTCGGCGTGGGAGATGGCGCGGTTGATGTAGATTTCCATCTCCTCGCGCGGAATTTCATCTTCTTCCGGCACGGGATTGGCCACCAGCATTCCGCCATCGATACCCAGCTGTTCGCGGGTCGCCTGGAAATTGGCAATGGCTGCGGGGCTGTTGAGCGAGAGCGGGCTCGGCAGGCCGGATGAGCGCGACCAGAAAGCCGGGAATTCTTCCGAGCCGAAGGTTACGACCGGCACGCCGTTGGTTTCGAGGACTTCAAGCGTCTTCGGGATGTCGAGGATAGCCTTTGCACCAGCGCACACGACGATCACGCCGGTCTTGGCAAGCTCGGTCAGGTCGGCGGAGATGTCGAAGGTCTCTTCAGCACCCTTGTGCACGCCGCCGATGCCGCCGGTGGCAAAAACGCGAATGCCGGCGCGAGCGGCGGCGATCATGGTCGCTGCAACCGTGGTCGCGCCCGTCCGGCGCTCAGCGATCGCAAAGGCGATATCGGCGCGCGAGACCTTCATGGCGTCGGTGGTCTTCGCCAGCGCCTCGAGCTGTTCTTTCTCAAGGCCGATATGCAGGGTGCCGTGAATGACCGCGATTGTGGCCGGAACCGCACCCTGATCGCGGATGATCTGTTCGACGCTTTCCGCCATCTCGATATTGCCGGGATAGGGCATGCCGTGGGTGATGATGGTCGATTCAAGCGCCACGATCGGCGCGCCGCGCTGCTTGGCGGCGGCGACTTCCTGAGAATAGACGATGGGCATGAGCGGGGAGATTGGGCGGGTCATTTCATCTGTTCCAGTTTTTAAAAGCGGGTTCATGCCAGCATTTCAGCCTGGGGAACAAGCCCCAACATGGCGTCGACACTGTCTTTTGATAGGTCTTGCGAGGTGGCGAAGGGCGATTGCACGGTGATAGCCGCTGCCGCAGCACCTCTTCTCAAGGCCTCTCCAATTGCCTTTCCTTCGGCGATGGCGGCGAGGTAGCCGGACGCCATGGCGTCGCCCGCGCCGGTGACATCCTTGACTTCGCGGATGAGCGGCGGATGGAGAATTGCTTTTTCCGTTCCGCGGAAGGCAACGACTTCGCTTGCGCCGCGCGTGACGACGCCGCCGGAAAGCCCGGCCTTGCGCAGAATGTCCGGCCAGTCACGGGCATTGGCCGCAGTCTCGCCGGTCAGCGCGCGGGCTTCCGCTTCGTTCATGAAGAGGATGTCGATATCGCCGAGCGCCGGTTTCAGCTTCACCGCCTTGGCGGGCGATATCGCGATGGCCGCCAGCGGCTTTTCACAGGTGCGGGCGATGAGGCCAAGCGCCGTCAGCGTATCCTCAGGCAGGTTGGCGTCGCAGAGCAGGATATCGCTCGTCGTTATTGCCTCGCGCACGGCGCGTATCTTGAGGCGGCGCGGGGTGAAGAGCTTGTAGAGATCCATATCGGCAAGCGCGATGACGAGGTTGCCGTCACGTTCCAGAATGGCGGTGTAGCTTGGCGTGCGTCGGTCGAGGAAGGTGAATGGCGTGTCTTCGACGCCGGCCTGTCGCGCAGCCTCCGCCACCGCTTCGCCCGTCACGTCGCCGCCGCGCGGCGCGATGATACGGACCTGAAAGCCGAGCCGGGAAAGATTGCGCGCGGCGTTGAAACCGCCGCCGCCCGCCTCTTCCATCCACGAGCCGGGGTTGCTGGCGCCCGGCGCCGTTTCAGTCTCGATCATGCCGCGTCTGTCGATATGCGCGCCGCCCAGAACGAGTATTTTCTTCACGCTTGCGTTTCCCTCTCTGGCGGATGGAAAGACCGGACGATTCGGCCTAAACTGACGTCTTCCTGACCTCGCCTCCGGTTTGCGGCTATGGGCCGCGCACAGAAAAACGAAAGCAGAACAAACGACTTATCACTATTTGTTTTCAATATGCTGGCTCAGCCTTGTGAAATGAGAACAAATAGAGTACATACCGTTTCCATACTGCTTCATTGCCTGTGCGGCTTCAATAACCTAAAGGTGGTTCAGATGGCACAAAATTCTTTGCGTCTCGTAGAGGATAAATCGGTGGATAAAAGCAAGGCACTGGAAGCGGCGCTCTCCCAGATCGAACGGTCGTTCGGCAAGGGATCGATCATGAAGCTCGGTTCCAATGAAAATGTGGTTGAGGTGGAGACCGTTTCGACGGGTTCGCTCAGCCTGGATATCGCGCTCGGCATCGGCGGTCTGCCGAAGGGGCGCATCATTGAAATTTACGGTCCGGAAAGCTCGGGTAAAACGACGCTGGCGCTGCAGACAATCGCGGAAGCCCAGAAGAAGGGCGGCATCTGCGCCTTCGTCGACGCCGAACATGCGCTCGATCCGGTCTATGCCCGCAAGCTTGGCGTGGATCTGCAGAGCCTGCTGATCTCGCAGCCGGATACGGGCGAGCAGGCGCTTGAGATTACCGATACGCTGGTGCGCTCCGGCGCGGTCGACGTGCTCGTGGTCGACTCCGTTGCGGCGCTGACGCCGCGGGCGGAAATCGAAGGCGAGATGGGTGACAGTCTGCCGGGTCTTCAGGCGCGTCTGATGAGCCAGGCGCTGCGCAAGCTGACGGCTTCGATCTCCAAGTCGAAGTGCATGGTCATCTTCATCAACCAGATCCGCATGAAGATCGGCGTCATGTTCGGTTCGCCGGAAACGACGACCGGCGGTAACGCTCTCAAGTTCTACGCCTCCGTCCGTCTCGACATCCGCCGTATCGGCGCGGTCAAGGAACGTGAAGAGGTTGTCGGCAACCAGACCCGCGTCAAGGTCGTCAAGAACAAGATGGCGCCGCCCTTCAAGCAGGTGGAATTCGACATCATGTATGGCGAAGGCGTTTCCAAGACCGGTGAGTTGGTTGATCTCGGCGTGAAGGCCGGCATCGTTGAGAAATCCGGCGCATGGTTCTCCTATAACAGTCAGCGTCTGGGGCAGGGGCGTGAAAACGCCAAGACCTTCCTGCGCGACAACCCGGATACGGCCAACGAGATCGAACTGGCGCTGCGCCAGAATGCCGGCCTGATTGCGGATCGTTTCCTGCAGAATGGCGGTCCTGATGCCGGTGATGACGGCGACGGTGACGAGGGTTGATCTTGTCGTTGAGTTTTACGCATTCGATGCAGGTTCGCCTGTCTTGATGTGAATTGATTGAACAAAAAGGGCCGTGCGATTTCTCTCGTGTGGCCCTTTTTGTTTGTCGGTACGCCTTCACCGGTCTCCATGGCTGGACAGGGCAGGATGCGGACGATAAAAGCCATTGATTTTGCAATATAGCCATCATTTCCGATGGCAGTGATGGACTCCAGCTGTGAGCGGTGTGTGGGCATGAGCGGTGTAAATGAAATTCGGTCGACCTTCCTCGACTACTTCAAGAAGAACGGACACGAGATTGTGCCCTCCAGCCCGCTGGTGCCGCGCAACGATCCGACGCTGATGTTCACCAATGCCGGCATGGTGCAGTTCAAGAACGTCTTTACCGGTCTGGAAAGCCGTCCCTATTCCACCGCGGCATCCGCGCAGAAATGCGTGCGCGCCGGCGGCAAGCATAACGACCTCGACAATGTCGGTTATACCGCTCGCCACCACACTTTCTTCGAAATGCTCGGCAATTTCTCCTTTGGCGATTATTTCAAGGAAGAGGCGATCACGCACGCCTGGAACCTGATCACCAAGGAATACGGCATCGACCGCAACCGTCTGCTGGTCACGGTCTATCACACCGACGACGAGGCCTTTAACCTCTGGAAGAAGATTGCCGGTTTCTCCGACGACCGCATCATCCGCATCCCGACCAGCGACAATTTCTGGGCGATGGGCGATACCGGTCCGTGCGGCCCCTGTTCGGAAATCTTCTACGATCACGGCGATCATATCTGGGGCGGCCCGCCCGGCTCGCCGGATGAGGATGGCGACCGCTTCATCGAAATCTGGAACCTCGTCTTCATGCAATATGAGCAGGTGACGAAGGAAGAGCGCATCGACCTGCCGCGCCCGTCGATCGACACCGGCATGGGTCTGGAGCGTATCTCTGCGCTGCTGCAGGGCAAGCATGACAATTACGATACGGACCTGTTCCGTGCACTGATTGCGGCTTCCGTCGAAGCGACAGGCGTGCCGGCTGAAGGTGAAAAGCGCGCCAGCCACCGTGTCATCGCCGATCACCTGCGCTCATCCGCCTTCCTCATTGCCGATGGCGTGCTGCCGTCCAATGAAGGGCGCGGTTATGTTCTGCGCCGCATCATGCGCCGCGCCATGCGCCATGCCGAACTTCTCGGCGCCCGCGAGCCGCTGATCTACAGGCTGCTGCCGGCGCTGGTGCAGCAGATGGGTCGCGCCTATCCGGAGCTTGTCCGCGCCGAAGCGCTGATCTCCGAAACGCTGAAGCTCGAGGAAACCCGTTTCCGCAAGACGCTGGAGCGCGGCCTGTCTCTTCTCTCCGACGCTACCTCGACCCTGCACAAGGGCGATATGCTGGATGGCGAAACCGCCTTCAAGCTTTACGACACCTATGGTTTTCCGCTCGACCTGACGCAGGACGCGCTGCGCGCCCGCGAAATCGGCGTCGATATTTCCGGCTTCACCGATGCCATGGAACGTCAGAAGGCGGAAGCCCGCTCACACTGGGCCGGTTCCGGCGACAAGGCAACCGAAACGATCTGGTTCGAGCTCAAGGAAAAGCTCGGCGCCACCGAGTTCCTCGGTTATGACACGGAGACTGCTGAAGGTGTCGTGCAGGCGATTGTCAGGGACGGCAAGGCTGTGGAAAGCGCTGCCGATGGCGAAGCCGTACAGGTCGTCGTCAATCAGACGCCGTTTTATGGCGAGTCCGGCGGCCAGATGGGCGATACTGGCGTGATCTCCGGCGATAATGGCGCCTTTGCCGTTTCCGACACCCAGAAGCGCGGCGAAGGGCTCTTCGTCCATATGGGCACCGTCTCCAAGGGTGGCCTGAAGGTGGGCGACGCCGTTCAGCTGACGGTCGATCATGACCGCCGCTCGCGCCTGCGCGCCAACCATTCCGCCACCCACCTGCTGCATGAGGCGCTGCGCGAAGTGCTCGGTACCCATGTCGCGCAGAAGGGGTCGCTGGTCGCGCCCGAGCGCCTGCGTTTCGACGTCTCGCACCCGAAGCCGATGTCGGCCGAGGAACTGAAGGTCGTCGAGGAGATGGCCAACGAAATCGTGTTGCAGAACTCGCCGGTCGTCACCCGTCTGATGAGCGTCGATGACGCCATTGCCGAGGGCGCTATGGCGCTGTTCGGCGAGAAATACGGCGATGAAGTTCGCGTCGTCTCGATGGGCACCGGCCTGCATGGCGCAAAAGCCAACCGTCCTTATTCGGTCGAGCTTTGTGGCGGCACGCATGTGGGCGCCACCGGCCAGATCGGTCTCATCCGCATCCTCGGTGAAAGCGCCGTCGGTGCTGGCGTTCGTCGTCTCGAGGCTGTCACGGGGCAGGGCGCGCTTGCTTATCTCGCGGAGCAGGACGAGCGGGTAAAAGCGCTCGCCTCGTCGCTGAAGGTTCAGCCGGGCGATGTTCTGTCGCGCGTTGAAGGCCTGCTGGACGAGCGCAAGAAGCTGGAGCGTGAGCTTGCCGATGCCCGCCGCAAACTCGCCATGGGCGGCGGCTCGGCGGATGCCGGTGCAAGCGACGTCAAGCAGGTCGCGGGCGTCAACTTCCTGGCAAAATCAATGTCCGGCATCGATGCCAAGGATTTGAAGGGGCTCGCCGACGAGGCCAAGGCCAATCTTGGCTCTGGTGTCGTGCTGCTGATCGCCGTTTCCGAGGATGGCAAGGCGAGCGCTGTTGCGGCCGTGACCGAAGATCTGACGGCCCGTTTCAGCGCAGTCGATATCGTCCGCACCGCGTCTGCCGCCCTCGGCGGCAAGGGCGGCGGCGGCCGCCCGGATATGGCGCAGGCCGGCGGCCCGGATGGCGCCAAGGCGCAGGATGCCATCGAAGCGGTGGCGGCGGCGCTGGCTGCCTGATCGGCGTGAATTGAAGAGGGCGGGGTTTTACCCCGCCTTTTTTGTTTTCGCCTTAAAAGGCAAGATGGTTGCGCGCCGAGGACGCGACGGAGGGAGGCGATGCGCTTTGTAAATCCTATTCCTTTCGTGCGCGATATCGGCCGCTCGAAGGCGTTTTATCGTGACAGGCTCGGCCTGAAGATTGTCGAGGATTTCGGAAACTTCGTCCTCTTTGAAAGCGGCTTTGCAATCCACGAGGGGCGGTCGCTTGCGGAGACTGTCTGGGGCACGTCGTCCGGCATGGAAGAACCCTATGGCCGGCGAAATATGCTGCTTTATTTCGAACACGCGGATGTCGATGCGGCTTTTCAAAACATTGCGCCGCATGTCGAGCTTATCCATCCTCTCGAACAGCAGGCCTGGGGACAGAGGGTGTTTCGTTTTTACGATCCGGACGGGCACGCGATAGAGGTCGGGGAGCCGCTCGGCCAATCCGGTACATAACCCGCCGCGACGATCGATCGGATGTTCGATTTTCGGGCGGGCTATGGTTTATCGGTAGCGGCGCGGCTGGCCCGTACTATCCGGTTGCCTGCAAGTCCTTCGCCGCTTCCTCGTCGAGCTGGGCAGCCCGCTTGAAGGCCGCGCGATCGGTGAGATGCGCCATGTATTCCAGAAAGGCCGGGCGTTTTTCGATGGTGCCGAATTGCAGCCCCCAACCGACATGGGCGCCGACATAGACATCCGCCGCCGTGAAGAGATCGCCGGCGATGAAGCGGTTTTCGCTGACGGCCCGTTCAAGCGTGTTCATCACATCAGCATAGCTGCCGCAGCCGGCCATGCGCAACTTCTCCTCTGGCACTTCGAAACCCATCGCCTTCATGCTCACCGCCATTTCCAGCGGGCCAGCGGCGAAAAACATCCAGCGATAATAGAGCCCGCGCGCCTTGGGTGTGGGTGCAAGGTTCGCGCCGGGAAAGGCATCGGCGAGATAGGCGCAGATCGCCGCCGCCTCGGTGACGATGGTATCGCCATGTTTGATGGCGGGCACCTTCGCCATCGGATTTATCAGCCGGTAGGCGGGCGATTTCATCGAGGTCTCGAAACCCAGTATTTCCGTCCGGTATGGAACGCCCACTTCCTCGAGCATCCACCGCGCGATGCGTCCGCGCGACATGGGGTTGGTGTAGAAGATCAATTCACTCATGCTTTTGCCTCCCCAAGCAAAATCGTCGAAGCATCGTGTAAAACCCAACAGAATTTCATGCCTGCGCTTCGCATTTTATGTCCGCAACATCCCTCGCATGTTCCCTGAGGCCGCGTGGATGTTACGGTGAATGGTTGACTGTGCCGGGCAAGTTATGTGCAAGTAGATGCTGCTTAATCTTAGTCTTATTGTTGTGCTGGCCCTAAACACGCGGAATCAAATTTTGCGCCTAGTGCAACGGCTAATCAAGGTGCCGTGAACAAAAAAGAAACCTGGTATTGCGCCGGACTTCTTTCTCCTATTTCGGCGCCTCTAGCACTCGATGATATTTGTTCGCTATCTAGTTGTCTATTTCGTTTCTACTGGACTGATGTTTCTTCTATACCGTGCAAATAAAAAACCCGGCGCTGAGGCCGGGTTTTGAAGTCTCGGGGAAAGCAGGCTTAAGCCGCCATCGCCTTCTTGAGGTTTTCGTCGATCTTGTCGAGGAAAGCGGTGGTGGAGAGCCAGGGCTGGTCGGGTCCGATGAGGAGGGCCAGGTCCTTGGTCATGAAGCCGCTTTCAACGGTGTCGACGCAGACGGTTTCGAGCGTTGCTGCGAACTTTGCGAGTTCCGCATTGTCGTCCAGCTTGGCGCGGTGGGCGAGGCCACGGGTCCAGGCGAAGATCGAGGCGATCGAGTTGGTGGAGGTTTCCTGACCCTTCTGGTGCTGGCGGTAGTGGCGGGTAACCGTGCCGTGCGCCGCTTCGGCTTCAACCGTGCGGCCATCGGGCGACAGAAGAACCGAGGTCATCAGGCCGAGCGAACCGAAGCCCTGCGCGACCGTGTCGGACTGTACGTCGCCGTCATAGTTCTTGCAGGCCCAGATGTAGCCGCCGGACCACTTCAGCGCGGAAGCGACCATGTCGTCGATCAGGCGATGCTCATAGGTGATGCCGGCTTCGTCGAACTGCGCCTTGAACTCGGTCTGGTACACTTCCTCGAAGATATCCTTGAAACGGCCGTCATAGGCCTTGAGGATGGTGTTCTTCGTGGAAAGGTAAACCGGCCACTTGCGCATCAGGCCATAGTTCATGGAGGCGCGGGCGAATTCGCGGATGGATTCGTCGAGGTTGTACATGGCAAGCGCCACGCCGGCGCTCGGAGCGTCGAAGACGTCCTTTTCGATGACCTGACCGTCTTCACCGACGAACTTGATGGTCAGCTTGCCCTTGCCGGGAAACTTGAAATCGGTTGCCTTGTACTGGTCGCCGAAAGCGTGACGGCCGACGACGATCGGCTTGGTCCAGCCGGGAACGAGGCGCGGAACGTTCTTGCAGATGATCGGCTCGCGGAAGATGACGCCGCCCAGAATGTTGCGGATGGTGCCGTTCGGGCTCTTCCACATCTGCTTCAGGCCGAATTCCTCGACGCGCTGCTCATCGGGGGTGATGGTGGCGCATTTGATGCCGACGCCATGCTTCTTGATGGCGTGTGCCGCATCAACGGTGACCTGGTCGTTGGTGGCGTCGCGGTTTTCAACCGAGAGATCGTAATATTCGATGTCGAGATCGAGGTAAGGCAGGATCAGCTTGTCCTTGATCAGCTGCCAGATGATACGGGTCATTTCGTCGCCGTCGAGATCGACGACCGGATTGGCTACCTTGATCTTTGCCATGAATTCCTCACCTTCGAAGCTGTGGCGCCGGATGGCGCCGGTATCCGGAAAAATATCCGGTGCGGCTATAGCATCGCGCGCGCCTGAGGCAAAGCCATGGGGGGCGCTTTTTTGGCGCAGCGCAATAACGCTTTACGCATTGCCAAACCATAACGCCGGAATACAGTCAGGCGAATCGCTTCGCCCGTCTCTGGGCCTCTACCGGGATCACACCATGCGGAAAATTCTGCTTCTGACTGCCGCCGTCCTCTTTTCCCACGCAGCCCTCGCTGCCGGTCCCGCCGATCCCGTCCAGAAGGTGATGGATATCACCGTCAAGAACTGGTCCGGCGATGCGGAAAACTGGAAATACATTTTCGACGAGGACATGCTGACCAGCCTGTTCAGCAAGGATTTCGTCGCGCAATATCGCGAAGCGTCCAAAAAGCCGGCTTACGAGGCCGAAAGCGGTGAGACCGGCGATCCCTTCGGTTACGATGTCGTGACAAACTCGCAGGATGGCTGCCCGCTGGCCGATGTTTCCGTGACGCCGGGCGCGGTCAAGGACGGCGTGACGGACGTGACGGCGAAATTCAAACTCTGGGCCTGCATGGATGAGGCGGAGATGAAGGCGACGGTTGACGAAGTGCATTTCGATGTCGTCGAGGAAGACGGCCGCCCTGTCATCAGCGATATTCACCGAGTCGGCGATGAGGGCAGGGATTCGCTGCGCGAAGAGATGGCGACGATCATCAAGGGAGAGCAATAAGGGGCGTCTTTGCCAGCGGGGCGGGTCCGGGCTTTCTCCGCACCGGCTTTGATTTTGACGTCGATCTGTGCCAGTGAAGCGCGCTTTAGCGCGTCGGGCTGAAAATCGATGCGACGCTTCAACACATGGATAAAAGACGATGGCAGGCACAAACAGCGATCTTGAACTTGTGGCGGAAGGCCCGGCGATCATTCTCGTCGAACCGCAGCTTGGCGAAAATATCGGCATGGTGGCGCGTGCCATGGCCAATTTCGGCCTGGCCGAATTGCGTCTGGTCAATCCGCGTGACGGTTGGCCGAGCGAGAAGGCGCGCGCCGCGGCCTCCAAGGCCGACCACGTCATTGACGGAACAAAAGTGTTCGAGACGCTGGAAGAGGCTATCAAGGATCTGAATTTCGTTTATGCCACGACGGCGCGCGAGCGTTACGGGTTCAAGCCGGTGCGTGCGCCCGTCACCGCTGCCGATACGCTCAGGGCAAAATTCAAGACGGGCGAAAGAACCGGCATCCTGTTCGGGCGCGAGCGCTGGGGGCTGACCAACGAGGAAGTGGCGCTGGCCGATGAGATCGTGACATTTCCGGTCAATCCCGCTTTTGCCTCGCTCAATATCGCCCAGGCCGTGCTTTTGATGTCCTATGAATGGATGAAATCCGGCATGGACGATCTGGGAGAGACGCTTTTCCAGTCCGTTGAGCAGCGTCCTTCGACCAAGGAACAGGTTTTCGGCCTGTTCGAACATATCGAGGAAGCGCTGGATGCGCGCGGTTATTTCCATCCGGCTGAAAAAAAGCCGAAAATGGTCGACAATCTGCGCGCCGTGCTGTCGCGACGCGGTTTTTCCGAGCAGGAGATCAGCGTTTTCCGCGGCGTGATCAATTCGCTCGACCGTTTCCCGCGGCAATGGCCGAAGAAGACGGGCAGGGCAACGGGGCCGTCGGCTGAGGGAGCAGGGGAGAATGCTGAAGACGATTGAAGCCGCTGCCGATGTGCTGAAACCGGTGCTGGTGTTCGATTCCGGTATTGGCGGGCTGACCGTGCTGCGCGAGGCGCGCGTGCTGATGCCCGAGCGCGGTTTCATCTATGTGGCCGACGATGCGGGTTTTCCCTATGGCGGCTGGGAGGAGGAAGCGCTGAAGGCGCGTATTCTCTCGCTTTTCGGCAAGCTGCTGGACGACTATAGCCCGGAAGTCTGCATCATCGCCTGCAACACGGCCTTCACGCTCGCGGGTGCCGATCTTCGCGCCCACTTTCCGCAGATGACCTTCGTCGGCACTGTGCCCGCCATCAAACCGGCGGCGGAGCGGACCCGTTCGGGCCTCGTTTCCGTGCTGGCGACACCGGGCACCGTCAAGCGCGCCTATACGCGCGATCTCATCCAGTCCTTCGCCACCCAATGTCATGTCCGCCTCGTCGGCTCTGAAAACCTGGCGCGCATGGCGGAAAGCTGGATCAGGGGTGAACCCGTGCCCGACGAGGCGGTGCTGGCCGAAATCGAACCCTGCTTCATCGACAGCGATGGCAAGCGCACCGATATCGTCGTTCTCGCCTGTACCCATTACCCCTTCATGGCCAATGTGTTCCGCCGGCTGGCGCCATGGCCGGTGGACTGGCTTGATCCCGCCGAGGCGATTGCGAGGCGGGCCCGCCATCTGGTGCCGCTGCCACAGGATGCGGAGCATCCCGACGGTTTCGACTTTGCCGTCTTCACTTCTGGCAAGCCGGATTTCGCCACGCGGCGGCTAATGCAGGGTTTCGGTCTCAGCGTTTCCGCTCCCTGACCGCCTGTTGCATTTTTGCATCGCCACTATCCGTCTTTTGCAATTCGAGATTGCGACCACTTGTCGCGTCTGTTTTCCTGTGTAAGATGCATCTCGTCTGTAACCGCAAGAACTGGAGGCGTGGAATGAGCAATGACATGAATATGCGCCTTAATGGCATGTCAGGCCTCTTTGGCGTGATTGTCGGCGGTTATGTGATGCGAGGCATCTCCCTCCGATAAGGCTTATGGCCTGATTTCCCCGCCGTTTGGCATTTTCACTTCGTCCGACATGTGACTTGCGCATCCGCGTGGCATGAGTGCTGCGCGCGTCGCTTCGGCATGTCGTTTTCCATCGATAAAGGACCTGGCTGCTTTGCCGCGCCGGAATGGATTTCCCATGCAAAATGATCAACCATTGGTAGCATATGCGCTGCCGGATGCGGTGGACCGTTTGTTCGTCACATTCGGCGTCTGGAAGACCCTGAAGACGGTCGTCTTCGCGGCTGTCGTGCCACGCGCGCCACCGACCGATCCTGCCGATCTGCCAGAGCGCCTTCTGATCGATATCGGCCTTGACCCGTCGCGGGTGAAGCGGCGGCGGGATTGGGAGGTTCCTTATTGGGCGCCCCGGTTTTGATTGGCAAAGGCCTCTCCGGCAAAGAAATGTCGGGGAGGCTTCGTCGTCGAATTACGCCCGCTGGCAAACCACGAAATGCAGGCGGCCGCGGCGCGATCTGCGAAAAATCCTGCTTGATGCGGAGCGTTTTCCGTGGCTTGCTCCCCCAATATGAGACAGGAGACACATCATGCCGATAGAGAACTGGCTGGCCTTCGTGGCCGCATCCGCCATCATGCTCGCCATTCCGGGACCGACGATCCTGCTGGTGATTTCTTATGCGCTGGGCCACGGCCGCAAGGCGAGCACGGCGACAGTGACCGGCGTGGCGCTCGGTGATTTCACCGCCATGACCGCCTCGATGCTGGGGCTTGGGGCGCTGCTTGCCACGTCGGCTGCACTTTTCACCGGTCTGAAATGGATCGGTGCGGCCTATCTCATCTATCTCGGCATCAAGCTGTGGCGGTCGCCGGTTGGTGACGCGGCGGAAAACACGGGCGTGACCGGCCGCGAAAGGCCGCTGAAAATCTTCCTGCATGCCTATATCGTCACGGCGCTGAACCCAAAGAGCATCGTGTTTTTCGTGGCCTTCCTGCCGCAGTTTCTGGTGCCGACATTGCCCTTCTGGCCGCAGGTGCTGATCTTCGAGGTGACGTTCCTGGTGCTTGCCACGGTCAATGCGGCGCTTTATGGACTTCTGGCAAGCGCCGCCCGCAATACGATCCGCAAGCCGAAGGTTCAGCGTATCGTCAACCGCACGGGCGGCGGGCTCCTGATCGGCGCCGGCCTTATTACCTTCGGCTGGAAGAAGGCGGTTTCGGCCTGACGCCTGCTGATCGCCTGACATTCGGACATAACAAAATGGCATTGCCGCATATATTTCTCGCCCTGATCACCGTGTTTTTGTGGGGCTTCAACTTCGTTGCCATCAAGATCGGGGTCGCGGACATGCCGCCCCTGTTCCTGACGGCGTTGCGTTATCTCTGTGCGGCCTTGCCTCTGGTATTCTTCCTGCCGAAACCGAATGTGCCGTGGCGGCATATGATCGTTTACGGCATGGCGATGGGCTTCGTGCAGTTCGGCCTGCTTTATCCGGCCATCAAGCTCGGCCTGCCCGCCGGGCTTGCGTCGCTGGTCATGCAGTCGCAGGCTTTTTTCACGCTGGCGCTTGCCGTCCTGTTTCTCGGCGAGCGGCCTTTGCCTTCGCAGGTCGTCGGCGCGGTCATCGCTTTCAGCGGGCTTGCGGTGATTGGCGTGGAGCGCATGACGGCTGCGGCTCTCGTGCCGCTTCTGATGGGCATCGGCTCGGCGATTGCCTGGGCCTGCGGCAATATCGTCAACCGGCGTATCGGCCAGGTGAACGCCGTTTCTTTTGTTGCCTGGACCAGCTTGGTGCCGGTCCTGCCGCTGGCGGCGCTTTCGCTGGTGGTGGAAGGGCCGGGTGCGATTGCCGAAGGACTTGCCAACGCAACGGCAATGACGGCTTTCGTGGTGGTCTACATGGCCTATGGCGCTACCATTGTGGGTGCGGGCATCTGGAGCTATCTGCTTCTGCGTTATCCGGCGGGAACCGTGGCGCCCTTTTCGCTGCTGGTCCCGGTGGTCGGTTTTGTCAGCGCCTACTTCGCTTTTGCGGAGCACATCACCGTTTTCGAGGTGGTGGGCGCCGCGCTGGTGATTCTGGGGTTAATGCTCAACGTCTTCGGGCGGCGTATCGCCTTTTCCCGGTTTATGGGTCGGCCCGCATAGGCGGAATATCGAATTGCCTGTGCATTATCGGGATGCGGCAGACGCAATCCCCAATTTTTTGGTAAAGAGCATGTTCGGTCGCCGCCAGAGGAATCGGCCGGATGACATGCAGCACGAGGAATGGAACATTGCAGGTCGGCATCGACATGGGAACCCTATCGGGCGGGCAACAGGCCAAGCTCGATATCGAGGAATTGCTTGCGACGCGCCTGCTGGTGCAGGGCAATTCCGGTTCCGGCAAGTCGCATCTGCTGCGCCGGCTGCTGGAGCAATCGGCGCAATGGGTGCAGCAGGTCATCATCGATCCCGAGGGTGATTTCGTCACGCTGTCCGACAAGTTCGGCCATGTGGTGGTGGATGGCGAGCGCACCGAGGCGGAACTTGCGGGCATTGCCAACCGCATTCGCCAGCACCGCGTCTCCTGCGTGCTGACGCTGGAAGGCCTCGACATCGAGCAGCAGATGCGGGCCGCCGCCGCCTTCCTGAACGGCCTATTCGATGCGGATCGTGAATATTGGTATCCCGTGCTTGTCGTGGTAGACGAGGCGCAGATGTTTGCGCCCTCCGTCGGCGGTGAGGTGACGGAAGACGCCCGCAAGGCGTCGCTGGGCGCCATGACAAATCTGATGTGCCGTGGGCGTAAACGCGGTCTTGCCGGCGTCATCGCCACCCAGCGTCTTGCGAAGCTTGCCAAGAACGTCGCGGCGGAAGCCTCGAATTTCCTGATGGGGCGCACCTTCCTCGATATCGACATGGCGCGCGCGGCCGATCTGCTCGGCATGGACCGTCGCCAGGCGGAAATGTTCCGTGATCTCCAGCGCGGCAATTTCGTGGCGCTCGGCCCGGCGCTGTCGCGCCGCCCTCTGCCCATCGTCATCGGCGCAGTGGAAACGTCGGCGCGCTCCTCCTCGCCGAAGCTGATGCCACTGCCGGATGCACCACAGGACGTCGAAGACCTGATTTTTACGCCCGATCCGGAAGAGTTCACGCGCGCCGCAGTGCGCCGTACGCCGCCTGCACCGCGCCCGACCACCGATATTCTGGCAGAACTTTCCCGCTCCACGCCCGCTGCCGTTGGTCCTTCGCCCGAGCCCTCGCTCCGGGCTGGCCAGCCGGAGATGACACCGGAGGAGCGCGAGGAGAAGATCGGAGCGGTGCTCGTCGAAATTCTCGACGATCCGCAATCGGCCTATCGAACCGATGCCGTGCTTTATCAGGATTTTCTGGTTCGCGCCCGCATGCGCCGCATTCCCGGCACGCCGATGACACTGCCGGAATTCCGCCGGCAGGTCGCGATTGCCCGCTCCGGCGTGGATGCGGCGATGGCGGCAAGCGACGGCTGGCAGAAGGCGCTGGAACTCTCGACCTCCGTTTCCGACGACCTGCAGGGGGTCTTCCTGCTGCTCGTCAAGGCGGCGCTGGGTGAAGAGCCTTGCCCGTCGGATGCCCGCATCGCTCGCGCCTACGGCACCCATTCCGCCCGCCGCGCAAGGCGGCTCCTCGGTTATTTCGAGGAGAAGGAGCTTGTGGTGGTGCATGCCGATTTCTCCGGCAAGCGCATCGTGGCTTTCCCCGATCTCGATGCAAAAACCGCACCCGGCGATGCGGATGCGGCTGAGGATGATGCGCGGCTTGCGGCAGAGTAAGGTTGCGGCAGGTTTCCCTGCCGCTCGCCGTTGGAAAGCCTTACTCTATGGCCTTCGCTTCTTTCCGCGTCGCAATCAGCGAGCCAACAACACCGGTGACGAGGATCGCGACGGTGACGCCCAGCGACACTGCCGGCGGGATCTTGGCGATGCCGAGCATATCGGCGACGAAGATTTTCGAACCGACGAACACCAGAACCGCAGCCAGCGCATATTTCAGATAAGCGAAGCGGTGGATCAGGGCGGCAAGCGCGAAATAGAGGGCGCGCAGGCCGAGGATCGCGAAGATGTTCGAGGTGTAGACGATAAACGGATCGGTGGTGATCGCGAAGATCGCCGGGATCGAATCGACCGCGAAGATCAGGTCGGCGATCTCGACCATGATGAGCGCCAGGAAAAGCGGCGTCACGAAGGTCTTGAGCTTTCCGGTCGTTTCATCGGTCTCCTTGACGAAGAACTTCTCGCCATGCAGCCTGTTTGTCACTGGTAGGTGACTGCGCAGGAACTTCAGGATGCGGTTATTGCCGATATCCGATTCATCATGGTCGGACGAGAACAGCATCTTGAGGCCGGTGAAGACGAGGAAGGCCGCGAAGAGATAAAGCACCCAGTGGAAGTTTTCGACGATGGCCGCGCCGCCTGCAATCATGATGCCGCGCAGAACGATCACGCCGAGGATGCCCCAGAGTAGCACGCGGTGCTGATATTGGCGGGGAATGGCGAAATAGGAGAAGATCATGGCGATGATGAAGATATTGTCCATCGCCAGGCTTTTTTCGACAACGAAGCCGGTGACATATTCCATCGCCGACTGTTCGCCGGATTGATACCAGATCCAGCCGCCAAAGGCCAAGCCGATGACGATATAAAAGCCCGACATCAGCAGGCTTTCACGAACGCCGATTTCCTTGGAGTTCTTGTGCAGCACGCCGAGATCGAGCGCGAGCAGGCCAAGGACGAGGGAAATAAAGACAGCCCACATCCAGGTGGGGGTGCCGAGAAAATCCGATAGAAGAAAGTCCATCAGTCAACCTTTAGCCGGACGAGGTTGGCTTTACGGATGGGGAACGTGCGTCAAAAATATACGTGGCCCCAACCTTAACAAACTCGACATCACGTGTTGTCCGGTAACACGCCAGAGGGGCCCGAGTTCTGATCACGACGAAGAGATGGGTGGGCACTTTCGCTTTTCAAGATGAGACTTCATAAAAAAGCGAAAGGGGTTGTTTGACAAAACCGTGAAAGCTCTGTAGAAGCCGCCCCAACGCCGGGCAGTGATGTCCGGTGTGTTTTGTTGACTGCCCTGCAGTTTAAGAACTGACGTTCGGCGGTCAATATCACCGACATGTCCCGTGGTTTCTCCATTTGCATGTGAGAAGCCTGTCAGAGGCCCTGAAACGGGCTTCAGAGGAGGGCGTGTTTCCTTAAACCGGTTTGGCAACAGACCGGCATAACCTTTTGAGAAGGAAATACGATGAGCAAGCGCGAATCGGCTAAGTATAAAATTGATCGCCGCATGGGCGAAAACATCTGGGGCCGTCCGAAGTCCCCGGTTAACCGCCGCGAATACGGCCCGGGCCAGCACGGCCAGCGCCGCAAGGGCAAGATGAGCGACTTCGGCACGCAGCTGCGCGCCAAGCAGAAGCTCAAGGGCTACTACGGCGAACTGCGCGAAAAGCAGTTCCGCGCCACCTTCGACGAAGCAAACCGTCGCAAGGGCGATACCTCTGAAAACCTGATCGGCCTGCTCGAGTCGCGTCTGGACGCCATCGTCTACCGCGCCAAGTTCGTTCCGACCGTTTTCGCGTCGCGCCAGTTCATCAACCATGGCCACGTCACGGTTAACGGCGTTCGCGTCAACATCGGTTCCTACCGCTGCAAGCCGGGCGACGTTATCGAAGTTCGCCAGAAGTCCAAGCAGCTGGTTACGGTTCTCGAAGCCGTTCAGCTCGCAGAGCGCGACGTTCCGGACTACATCGAAGTTGACCACAACAAGATGGTTGCGACCTACGCTCGCGTTCCGGCTCTCTCCGACGTTCCGTACCCGGTCGTCATGGAACCGCATCTGGTCGTCGAATTCTACTCGCGTTAATCGACGCGTTTCAGTATTCAGAAAGCCGCCCTTCGGGGCGGCTTTTTTATTGGCTGGGGAAGGCTTTGCATGCAGGACATTCAGGGTATCGTCGATTCCATCTATGACAGCATGCTGCCGAGACTGGGCGAGGGGAAGGTTGCGGATTACATTCCCGAGCTCGCCAAGGTCGATCCCAACCAGTTCGGCATTGCCATCACCACCGTCGATGGAACCACCTATACGGCCGGCAATGCGCTGACGCCGTTTTCGATCCAGAGTATCTCCAAGGTCTTCATGCTGACGCTGGCGCTCGGCAAGGCGGGCGAGACGGTGTGGAACCGGGTAGGGCGCGAGCCTTCAGGCTCTTCATTCAATTCCATAGTCCAGCTGGAGCATGAGCACGGAATCCCACGCAATCCCTTCGTCAACGCCGGTGCCATCGTGGTGACCGATATCGTGCTTGCCGGCCACCAGCCGCGCGAGGCTATCGGCGAGCTTCTGCGTTTCGTGCGTTATCTCGCGGATGACGATACGATCAGCATTGACGACACCGTGGCGAAATCTGAGCAGGCGACGGGGTTCCGCAATTTTGCGCTCGCCAATTTCATGCGTTCCTTCGGCAATCTGCACCATCCGGTAGAATATACGCTCGGCGTTTATTTCCACCAGTGCGCGCTGTCGATGACCTGCGCTCAGCTTTCCCGCGCCGGGCTGTTTCTTGCCAATCGCGGCCGCAACCCGCTTACCGGCCACACGGTCGTATCGGACCGCCGCGCAAGGCGCATCAATGCGTTGATGCTGACCTGCGGCCACTATGACGGCTCGGGCGATTTCGCCTATCACGTCGGCCTGCCGGGCAAGAGCGGCGTCGGCGGCGGAATCATGGCGGTGGCGCCGGGCAAGGCCTCTATTGCGGTCTGGTCGCCGGGCCTCAACAGGGTCGGCAACTCGGCGCTCGGATCACAGGCGCTGGAATTGCTGGCGACGAAAACCGGCTGGTCGGTATTCGGGGCTTGATCTTGCGGGCGTATGGGGGCATTGCCTGCATGAAGAACGGCAGTTGTGCCGGAGCGAGCGGATGATGAACATTCTCACCAGGATCGATGACATCGCTGATAAGGTCGGGGCAGATCAGGAGCCGCCGGAAGAGAGCGGCAACTCGCACCCGCTGTTCGACAACGCGCCGCGCTCGGTTTCCTTCAACAAGCTGCGCAAGCGGCTGCTGCGTAATGTGCGCCAGGCCTTTGAAGATTTTGACATGCTGAAGGGCCAGAAGCGCTGGCTCGTTGGCCTGTCCGGCGGCAAGGACAGCTATGGTCTTCTGGCGCTGCTGCTCGATCTCAAATGGCGCGGCCTTTTGCCGGTGGAACTGGTTGCCTGCAATCTCGATCAGGGCCAGCCGAATTTTCCAAAGCATGTCCTGCCGGACTATCTGGCGAAGATCGGTGTGCCCCATCGCATCGAATATCGCGACACCTATTCCATCGTGAAGGAGAAGGTGCCCTCCGGCGGGACCTACTGTTCGCTCTGTTCGCGACTCAGGCGCGGCAATCTCTACCGCATCGCGCGCGAGGAGGGCTGCGACGCGCTGCTGCTCGGCCATCACCGCGAGGATATTCTCGAAACCTTCTTCATGAACTTCTTCCATGGCGGCCGGCTGGCCGGAATGCCGGCGAAGCTTTTGAATGACGAGGGCGACCTGATGGTGATGCGCCCGCTCGCCTATTGCGCCGAGGAAGATATGGCGAAATTCGCGGCGGCGATGGAATTCCCGATCATTCCCTGCGACCTTTGCGGCTCGCAGGACGGGCTTCAGCGCAATGCCATGAAGGAGATGCTGGCCGACATCGAGCAGCGTATGCCGGGCCGCAAGGACGTGATGCTGAGGGCGCTTGCCCATGTCAATCCGTCGCATCTGCTCGATCCCAAGCTTTTTGATTTTTCGGCGCTTTCTGTCACCGGGGCGTCACCTGAAGAGCGTAGGGAGGCCAACTCCCCATTATGAAGAAGCGCCCCGCCCGATGACCCTTTCCGACAAAGATATCGATTTTCTTATTTCCACCGTTGCCGCTGCCGGCGCGAATGAAATTCTTCCCCGCTTCCGAAACCTGAGCGCCGGTGCGATCTCCGAAAAGACCTCCGCCGTCGATCTGGTCACCGAGGCCGATGTTCTGGCGGAAAAGGCGATCACCGCTGCTCTCCTTCAGCGATTTCCGAAGGCCCATATTGTCGGGGAAGAGGCCTATGAGGCGGACCAATCCGTCATTCCAGCCCTTGCCGATGCGCCGCTTGCCTTCGTGATCGATCCCATCGACGGCACTTTCAATTACGCTTCCGGTTTTCCCGCTTTCGGCACGCTGCTTGCGGTCACCGTCAAGGGCGAGACCGTGGCGGGCATCATCCACGATCCTGTGATGGGCGATACCATCGTTGCCCTGAAAGGCGAGGGCGCGTTTCTCAACCGCAGGAACGGTTCGCAGGCGAAGCTCAGTGTTGCCGATCCCGCGCCATTGTCCGACATGGTCGGAATCTTTTCCTGGGTTCACAGCCATCAGGATCGCCGGCCGGTGATTGCCGCCAATATGGCCAAGATCAAGATGGCGCTGTCGCTCAACTGCTCGGCACATGAATATTGGCTCGCCTCGGCCGGCAAGCTGCATTTCATCGGTCATGAAAAGCTGATGCCGTGGGATCATCTCGCTGGCGTGCTCATTCATCAGGAGGCGGGTGGTTACACGGCCCGTTTCGACAATACGCCCTATCGGCCGGGACAAACGGAGGGCGGCATCCTATCCGCCCCCGACAAGGAAAGCTGGAAGATGCTGCGACGGGAAATCGTCGCCTTATAACATCATGCCCAAATAGAAGGATATCGCCCATGGCTCTCGAACTCGACATCGCCTCTCTTGCCAATGCGCTTCAGGAGGCGGCGGCAGTGGAAATCCTGCCGCGGTTCCGCAATCTGGGCGAAGGCGATGTGCGGATGAAGAGCGAGGCGATAGACCTCGTCACCGAGGGCGACGAAGCCGCCGAGCGGCTGATCCGCGCCCGCGTTCAGGAAATCATGCCTGACGCCCTGTTCATCGGTGAAGAGGCGGTGGCGGCGGATGCCTCGCTGCTCGGCAAGCTTGCCGATGCCGATCTCGCCGTGGTGGTGGATCCCATCGACGGCACCTATAACTTCGCTTCCGGCCTGCCGCTCTTCGGCGTGATGATGAGCGTCATTTCCAAGGGCGAGACCGTTGCGGGGCTGATCTTCGACCCCATGGGCAACGACTGGGCGATTGCCGAAAAGGGCTCCGGCGCATGGCTGTGCAGCGCCGATGGTTCGCAGACGCAGATGTCGGTCGTGCCGGCGCCGGAACTGTCGCAGATGGTCGGCATCGCCAATACCGGATATTTCGACGTGGAAACACGGCGCAAGATTTTGATGAACCTGGCTGACGTGCGGCTCTTCACCAGTTATCGTTGTGCTGCGCACGAATATCGCCTGTTCTGCGGCGGCCATATGCATTTCCTGATGTATAACAAGCTGATGCCCTGGGACCATCTGGCCGGCACACTGATTTCGCAGGAAGCGGGCGCCTATGCGGCGCGCCTCGACGGCTCGCCCTATCTGCCGAGCCATGTGGATGGCGGGCTGCTGCTTGCGCCTGACCAGCAGACATGGGAGCTGCTGCGGGAGAAGATTTTTACGGTTTGAGGTGGCGTGACAAGGTTGCGGCTTGATAGTGGACATCATCTACCTCACCTCCGTCATCCTCGCCCTTGAGGCGAGGATGCACAGGCGGTCGAAGCGATGGATCCTCGGGTCAAGCCCGAGGATGACGCCAAGAGTGGGGAATGGGTGCTGAAACTGGCCGACGCTGAGTGTTACGCCAGCCGTCAATCAAACAAAAAAGGGCGCGGAACAGAATTCCGCGCCCTTTCTTTTTGTTAGCCTGAACTTACCGTGTCGGCTTGTTATGCGCCTGAAACAGCATACCCTTTTCGCCGATCAGCACGAAGATCAGGCCGATGATGGAGACGGTGAAGAAGCCGGCGACCATGGGCAGCGCCGTCCCGTCAAACGCCTGGCCGATGGCTGCACCAATCAGCGAGCCGCCGACGGTTCCCATGAAACCGATAACGGAAGAGGCGGTTCCGGCGACGTGGCCGAGCGGCTCCATGGCGAGCGAGTTGAAGTTCGAGCCGATCCAGCCGAACTGGAACATGGCGAGCGCAAAGAACACGATGAAGATGGCGAAAGGCATCGGCTCCGGCCCCAGCACCTGCACCACCAGCCAGACGAAGGTGATGGCGATGAAGCCCAGCAGCGATCCGTGCGACAGCTTGCGCATGCCGAACCGGCCGACCAGCTTGGCATTGATGAAGGACGAGAAGGCCATGAACAGGGCAACGCCCGCAAAGGCCGCCGCAAACCATGCGCCAAGGCCGTAGATGCCCTTGTAGACCTGCTCAGCCGAGTTGATGAATCCGAACAGCGCGCCGAAGATGAAGGTGCTGGACAGCGTATAACAGAGCGCGATACGGTTGGTGAGCACGATCTTGAAGCCGCCAAGGATCGACCGAGCCGTGAAAGGCCTGACGTCATCGGGATGCAGGGTTTCCGGCAGGCGGAAATACATCCAGGCCGTCACCACGGCGGCAATTCCGGCCATGAAGGCGAAGATCAGGTGCCAGTTACCGAAGAAGAGCACGATCTGACCGGTGCCGGGCGCGATGACCGGAACAACCATGAAGACCATCATGATCAGCGACATGACTTCCGCCATCTGCCGGCCGCCATAGATATCGCGCACGATCGAGATGGTGATGACGCGCGTTGCCGCCGAACCGATGCCCTGAATGAAACGCAGGACCAGCAAACCGGCGAATGACGGCACGAAGACCACGGCGAGGGCTGAAACGATATAGATCGCAAGTCCGACGAGCATCGGCTTGCGGCGTCCGAAACGGTCCGAGATCGGACCGTACAGAAGCTGGGCAATACCGAAGCCGAGGAGATAGGTGGAAATGACATATTGGCGGTGGTTTTCATTCACGACGCCCAGCGAAGCGCCGATTTCCTGAAGACCGGGCAGCATGATGTCGATGGCGAGCGCGTTGAGCGCCATCAGCATTGCGGCCAGCGCAATAAATTCCGTGCGCCCCATCGAGCCTGCGCGCGAAGCGGTGGATTGTGAAAGTTCTGTCACAGGATTGCCCCAAAAAGAACGGCAAAGGCGTTGCATGAAGCAACGCCTGGCATAAATTTCTGACAATCAGGGTGGGCCGGATGAACCGGCCGAAATCAGGCCGCGCCGCGGACGCTGATACCCTGTTCTTGGAAGTGGCTTTGCAGTTCGCCGGACTGGAACATCTCTCTTACGATGTCACAGCCGCCGACGAATTCGCCCTTGACGTAGAGCTGCGGGATGGTTGGCCAATTGGAATAGTCCTTGATGCCCTGACGGATGTCGCCGTCGGCAAGCACGTTGATGCCCTTGTACTCGACGCCGAGATAATCGAGGATTTGTACCACCTGGCCGGAAAAACCGCACTGCGGAAATTGCGGGGTGCCCTTCATGAAAAGAACGATGTCGTTGCTCTTCACTTCGCTGTCGATCATGTCGTGAATGCCGCTCATAGGCCTATTCCTTTCACATGCGGTTCAAGGCCGCTGCTTTCTGTTAGCCTCTAAATAGCATGTCGCGCCGTGATTTCCACCCGGGGGAGCGTAAAAAAAGCGTCTCGATGGCCTGGCGTGACGGGCGAAATCCGGCCTGCGGCTTTTTATTTATACCGCTGCCCGCTGCGGGCAGCCGCAGTGCGCTTTTTGCTGACCTGTTTCCGGGCGGGCTTCGGTTTGACGGCGGCCTTGATCGCGGCTTCCAGCACGGAACCGAAGATACCGCCGGCCGCAGAGCCGGTACTTTTCGTCCGGCGCGTGCGGCGTGTCTTGCGGATGCCGGATTTGGTCAGCACTTCGGCGAGAGCGCCTTTGACGACGCCGTTGAGCAATTGATCGACGATGCCAGACAAATTTCCCTCACCGATAAATAAATCATATTTCCGTCGCGTTTTTTACTATACGTGCATCGCCCACTGTATCAAGCGATCCTTTCGGGTGTCTCCAGCCTGAAGGTCTATGCATGCCGCGCGTCAAGTCACGACTTGTTCTTTATTTCCCCGGTTTCGATCCGCTCGATGCGGCCGCCCATCATCTGCGTTACCAGCGGGCGGCGGCGCTCGCCGGCAAAACGTGGGATGTGGATTACACGGTGGGGCCGCTGGAGAATGCGCCCGGGGGCGAGACTTTCAAGGTGGAGGCCTTGGCGGGCGACTGGCGGACGCGCTCCGACATTTTCGTTTACGACCATAATGCGGTGATATCGCAATTGCGGGATGCGCCCGTCTGGCGGCAGATCTGGCTCGGCTTCAGGGCCGGAGCCGGCATCATCGCCGAAGGCGGTGCAGCGCGTTACTTCCGCCATGCCTGGCGTTTTGGTCTGTTCTTCATCTTCCCGTTCCTGCTGATGCTTGTCGGTGGCGCGCTTGCGGCGACTATTGCCCTTTCGCCCTGGCTTTTCGCTTTACCGCTCTGGCTCTTTGCGATCAGTTTTCCCGCCGCTGCCCTGTTTTTCGTGAAGGCTTTCCTGCCGTTCGCCGAGCGGTTTCACACGCTGCATCTTTATGCAGACTGGCGGTTCGCGCTCGCGGTCGGCCGCGATGAGCCGATTGCCCGTGACTGGATCGAGGAGAGGGCGGCACTTGTCCTGACGGCGCTGGAGCAGCCTTCGGATGAGGTTCTGGTGGTTTCCCATAGCATGGGCGCCAGCCTTGCGCTCGCCACGATCGGCCGCGTGCTGGAGCTCAGGCCGGATGCGCTGGATGGCCGGACACTGTCTTTTGCGACGCTGGGCGGCGCGGCGCTGCAATGTGCGTTCCTGTCGAGCGCGCACCGGCTTCGCGAGAGCGTAGGCACGATTGCGCGTCATCCAGAGGTGACATGGTTCGATATCCAATGCCTGACCGATCCGATTCATCTCTACCGGTGCAATACCGTCGGCCTGACGGGTCACAGGGATGCGCCGCAGCCGAAGATCGTAGCGATCCGTTTCAAGCATTCGCTCTCGCCGGACCGTTATAAGAAGAACAAGCGCAACTTCCTGCGCATGCACCGGCAATATGTGCTGGGGCCGGATCGCAGATCCGGTTACGATTTTACCCTGCTGACGGCAGGCCCTTTGCCGGCCGCCTCCTTCGCCGATCTGGATTCGCAGACGCCGCCTGTTCTGTAAGCGGCATCCGATCCTTATATCGGGCATGAAAAAGGCCCGCGTGAGAGTGTCACGCGGGCCTTTGATTTATTCAGCAGGTTTCACGCTCTGCCGCAGGCGGGACAGAGACGGTCTGTTGCCGGAACCGCTTTCACGGGCGCCATCATTCGGGGGCCGAGGTCTGCAGGGCAAGGGCATGCAGAACGCCGCCCATATTGCCCTTCAGCGCGTCATAGACCATCTGGTGCTGCTGCACGCGGGTCTTGCCCTTGAATGCTTCCGCAACGACTTCCGCCGCGTAATGATCGCCGTCACCGGCCAGATCGCGGATCGTGACCTTTGCCCCGGGAATTCCCGCCTTAATCATGTCTTCAATGTCGCCGGGTTTCATGGGCATGGTGTTTCTCCTTAATTCATTCTGCGGCGAGCAAAGTTTCGCCATCCATGAATTGAGGGAACCACGATTCATAGGCCAAGTGCAATTCTTTAATCTCGACTGCCCGCGCCGTGCCCAGCTTTACGCTCGCACCGCCGGTAACGCCGATTACCGGGCAGGAAACGCCCGCAGCCTTGGCTGCCGCCTGCAACTCGTCGAGATCGGCCTTTTTGACCGTCATGACGTAGCGGCCCTGATCTTCGCCATAGAAGGTGAGAACCGGATTGTGACCTTCGACCGCGTCGATGGTCGCGCCGATGCCCGACGAGATCGCCATTTCGGCAACCGCAAGCGCGAGACCACCCGAGGAGCAATCGTGAACGGCGGTGGCAAGGCCATCGGTGATCAGGCTGCGGACGAAATCGCCGTTCCTCTTTTCGGCGGCCAGATCGACATGCGGCGCAGGGCCATCGATGCGGCCGTGGACGTCACGCATGTAAACCGACTGGGCGATGTGGGTGCCGAGGCCGGCAGGAGCGCCGACAAGCAGCACCACTTCGTCAGCGGCGGCGAAACGGATGCGCGCCATGCGGCCCCAGTCCTTCAGGAGGCCAACGCCGCCGATGGTGGGGGTGGGCAGGATCGCCTGACCGTTGGTTTCGTTATAGAGCGAGACGTTGCCGGAAACGATCGGGAATTCCAGTACCCGGCAGGCTTCGCCGATGCCCTTGATGGCATGAACCAGCTGGCTCATGATCTCCGGCTTTTCCGGGTTGCCGAAGTTCAGGTTGTCGGTGGCCGCCAGCGGCAGAGCGCCGGTTGCGGTGATGTTGCGCCAGCATTCGGCAACGGCCTGCTTGCCGCCTTCGAAGGGATCGGCCTCGACATAACGCGGTGTGACGTCGGAGGAGAAGGCGAGCGCCTTCTTATCGTGACCTTCGACGCGAACCACGCCGGCGTCGCCGCCGGGAAGCTGCAGGGAATTGCCCTGGATCAGCGTGTCATACTGCTCGTAGACCCAGCGGCGCGAGGAGTTGTTGGCCGAACCGACCAGCGATACCAGCGCATCGGCGATATCGGCGGCGGGGACGTCGTTTTCCGAAAGCGGTGCGGGCACCTTGGCGGGTGTCCACGGGCGGTCATATTCCGGGGCCTGATCGCCCAGTTCCTTGATCGGCAGGTTGGCGACTTCCTCGCCATTGTGCAACACGCGGAAACGCAGATCGTCGGTGGTCTTGCCGACGATGGCGAAATCCAGACCCCATTTGACGAAGATCGCCTTGGCGACTTCTTCCTTGGAAGGTTCGAGAACCATGAGCATGCGCTCCTGGCTTTCCGAGAGCATCATTTCGTAAGCCGTCATGCGCTCTTCGCGCACCGGTACGGCGTTCAAGTCAAGCTCGATGCCGAGATCGCCCTTGGCGCCCATCTCGACGGCCGAGCAGGTGAGGCCGGCGGCGCCCATGTCCTGAATGGCGATGACCGCACCGGTCTTCATCAGCTCAAGGCAGGCCTCCAGCAGGCACTTTTCGGTGAAGGGGTCGCCGACCTGAACGGTCGGGCGCTTTTCTTCGATGGATTCGTCAAATTCGGCGGACGCCATGGTCGCACCGCCGACGCCGTCGCGGCCGGTCTTTGCACCGAGATAAACGACCGGCAGGCCGACGCCCTTGGCTTCCGAGAGGAAGATCGCATTGGACTTGGCAAGGCCGGCTGCGAAGGCGTTGACGAGGATATTGCCGTTATAACGCGGGTCGAATTCCACTTCGCCGCCAACCGTCGGCACGCCGAAGGAATTGCCGTATCCGCCGACACCGGCGACGACGCCGGCCACGAGGTGGCGGGTCTTCGGGTGGTCAGGCGCGCCGAAACGCAGGGCGTTCATGGCGGCAATCGGGCGGGCACCCATTGTGAAGACGTCGCGCAGAATGCCGCCGACGCCGGTCGCTGCACCCTGATAGGGCTCGATATAAGACGGGTGGTTGTGGCTCTCCATCTTGAAGACGACGCAATCGCCATCGTCGATATCGACCACGCCGGCATTTTCACCGGGGCCCTGGATGACGCGTGGTCCCTTGGTGGGCAGGGTCTTCAGCCACTTCTTGGACGACTTGTAGGAGCAGTGCTCGTTCCACATGGCCGAGAAAATGCCGAGCTCGGTAAAGCTCGGCTCCCGTCCGATCAGGTCGAGGATACGCTGGTATTCGTCGGGCTTCAGCCCGTGGGATGCAACGAGTTCCGGGGTGATCTTGATGGAGTTTGAGATAGACATTGGTCTCACGCGGTTCGAGCCGAGGAAAGTTTCCGGTTCTTTAGCGCAAGAGGCTCAATGGTGCGACAGGAAAATGCGCTGTTTTACCCGCAAAACGCTGCTTTGTTGGCTTCTTCAGAACTTGTATCCGACCATCAGGCCGACGCGGGTGAGCCCGTCATTGGGGCCGTCGCATAGATTGGCGTGGGAGGCGTGTTCGATCTGGGTCGAAATATTCCAGTTGTTGTCGAAGCGATATCCGATGGCGGCATATTCATGGAAAAGCACACGGCAGCCGAATTCCGCTCCCGTTTCGCCCGGGTCATTTCTCAGTTTGCCATCGTGCCACAGGCCGCCAAAGCCGAGGTCGACGAAAATTTTCGGATTGAGGTCGAAGGTCCAGTTGACGCCGCCATAAACGGTGTTCGCTTCACCCTGTGTGCTGATTTCCGCGCCCAGATGCAGGCGGGGCCGCGCAAGCTTTTCACCAAGTGTGACGGCCGAGGTGCTGGCGAAGGGATCAAAATAGGCGGTGAAGGCCGGGAATACGCCATCTTCGCCGCCGCCATCACGATTTGAGAGTGAAGTGGTAACCCCAAACCGCAATTCATCAAAGACAGTGCCGTCCGCGGCGGCGGCCGGCACTACGTCGAGGAGGAGGTGTGCTGCAAACGTCATCGCCAGCATGACGAACGCCCTGGCATTTCTCAATCCGACTGCTGCCATCGAATCATTCCTCGCTGTGAATTCTGCAAAGGATGGCAGGTTTGGCGGTGCGGTAAATGATCAGTTACTGAATTAGGCAAGGTGTTGCAGGAAAGACTCTGTGCGCCGGTGTTTACGCCACGCTTTCATAGCCGGCGGAGCCGTTATCCAGCAGATGGCGGAGGATGCCGAAGGCATGGGTCAGCTCCTCGCGGGTGGAAGGCCCGGAAAAACTGATGCGAACGCGGTGGAAAACCTTGTCCGTCCGCCCGGCCTTGAATTCGTCCTCGTCATCGATCAGCACCCCTTCCTTCATCGCCGCATTGCGGAAGGTGCCGGAAAGCCAAGGTTCGGGCAGCCTCAGCCACAGGAAGGCGATATCGGGCAGGGAGTTGAAATCCAGCCCGGCAAATACCTGTCTGGCGATTGCCTCGCGTTGATTGATCTCTGCTATACAATCCTTGCGGATATCGTCTGCGTCGCCGCTATTGACGAGGCGGGCATTCAGTTCGGCCAGCATGAAGGGCAG
Source organism: Agrobacterium sp. B1(2019) (assembly GCF_008274755.1). NCBI lineage: Bacteria > Pseudomonadati > Pseudomonadota > Alphaproteobacteria > Hyphomicrobiales > Rhizobiaceae > Agrobacterium > Agrobacterium sp. B1(2019). The sequence continues at coordinate 920,953 of NZ_VTPB01000001.1, forward strand.
GCCGCCGGTCAGCATCGAGTGGGAAATGCGGATGCGTGAGGAATATTGTGCGGGACAGGCGACCCAGCCGCCGCGTACGCCGGCGGCGACGGATTTCGACAGGCCGCCAACCACAAAGGTGATATCGGGTGCGAACTCGGCGATCAGCGGGATCGCATCGCGCGTCATCGCGCCATAAAGATTGTCCTCGACGATCCACACGCCGTATCGGCGGGCGATGTCCGCAATCGCGCGGCGGCGGTCTTCCGGAAGTGTGGCACACGTCGGGTTCTGGCCGGCTGACATCAGAAAGATCATCTTGGGATGCTGCTGTGCGCAGACCCGCTCAAAATCCTCAGGAATGATGCCGTTTTCATCCGCATCGACCAGCGTCACCCGCCGTCCTGCAAGGGCAGCGCTACGGCTGATATGGGAATAGGTGACCTGTTCGAAGACGATACGGTCGCCCGGCGCGGTCATCGCCGTCACCACACTCATCACCGCCGCATGGGCGCCGAGCGTCGAGACGATGTTTTCCGGATTCGGCGACCAGCCATTCTGTGAAAGCCAGCGAGCCCCCGCTTTACACCAGTTATCCGGGAAGGTCCGGGCATAATTGGTGATGTCATAGCCATGCTCGCGCGTCAGCGCCTCTATATGACGAGCGATCACCACGCTCTGGCCGACATCCGGGGCAGCTGTGGTGTTCAGGCGATATTCGCCGGTGGTCTCAACGGTATGCCGGGTGCCGCCGAAGGCTGGGGCAGCCTGTTCCATTGGCGAGGAGGGTGCCGGCGTCTTCCGCTCATTGACATAAGTGCCGCGGCCGACTTCGCCGCTGACGAGGCCTCGCTCGTGGATGAGCGCATAGGCGCGGCTGATTGTGCCGATTGTCACGCCGAGATCGTAAGCGAGATTGCGCTGGGGCGGCAATTTCGAGCCGGCCTGCAAGGTTCCGTCGGAAATCGCGCCTTCGATACTGTCGGCGAGGCGCAGGTAAATCGGGCCGTCGCCCTCGGTAATGTCGGGAAGCCAATTTGTCATGGTGACAATTTATGCATTGTATCTGTGCGCAAGTCAATTGTATTTATTGTCTGCATTGATTGAAGATCAGCGAACGGAGACAATAGGTGCAATATGCGCAAGATGGATCAATACCTTTCGACAGCGGATACACTCTATCCTGATGGCTACGAACGGGAACGCGTGTTCCGCGATGCCGGCGACATGGTCGCACCGGCGCCCTTTCCGGCCAAGATCGCCCGCACGCTTATTGGTCGTCTGATTGCGGGCATGGCCCATTGGCAGCAGAAACGACGGGGACGGCTCGCCTTGCGCGAACTGTCGGACGATCTGCTGGAGGATATTGGCGTTACGCGGAATGAAGCCTTGCAGGAAGCAGCGAAATCCCGACTCCTTTCCTGGCCGCCGCGGCCGCTTTGATTTTTGTCGGAGAGCGGCGCCTTCTTTCCCCGGCGCCAAGCAGCCATTCGGCAGCCCGCCACGCCAATCCCAACCGGCGTTGGCGGGTTTTTTTAGTGGATTGCCGAGAGCCCGTTTCCGCGCTTGTCGATCAGCAGCCCTTGCCGCCGTTCGCCCAGCGTTTGACGTCGGTTGCGATGCGGCCGGACAGGGGTTCGTTCATGACAGGGCCGAATGCATCGAGCTTTGCCGGGTTACCTTCGGCCTGAACCACCAGCATGGGGCGCGATTCCGGGCTGTTGCGCGGCACGAGCAGGATGCGCGGACGGCCGGAGAAGGAGTTGAGTTCCGGCGCCAGACGATAGGCCTTGAAAGCCGTGTCGCCCGATTTGAACCAGCAGGCATTCGCGCCAAGCGCAATGCGTTCCATGGTCGGCAGGGCTGCACGGGAGATGGAGGAGGAAGGTTGCGGTTTCGGCTGACAGGCGGCAAGCGCCGCTGCCGCAAGGATCAATCCGGCGGCTTTGCAGGCATCGTGTCGAAAAAGACGGGGCATCAGGTCATCCAGAAAAGAAGCCGAAACATAGCCGGAAACCGGCATCAAAAAAGGCGGGCTTGAAACCCGCCTTGGTCTATCAGGCTGCGATGACGCCCAGCGCCGAAGCGAAGAGGCCGCGGCCGTCATTGCCACCATGGGCGGCTTCGATCAGGTTTTCCGGATGCGGCATCATGCCGAGGACATTGCCTTTGGTATTGATGACGCCGGCAATGTCGTTCAGCGAACCGTTGGGATTGGTGCCCTCGGCATAACGGAACACGACCTGGCCGTTGCCTTCCACCGACTTCAACTCATCGGTATCGAGGAAATAATTGCCGTCGTGATGGGCGACCGGGCAGCGCAGGATCTGGCCCTTGTCATAGGCGCGAGTGAAATCGGTGTCGTTATTGGCGACTTCGAGCTTCACTTCGCGGCAGACGAATTTCAGCGAGGCGTTGCGCATCAGGGCGCCCGGCAGCATGCCGGCTTCAACGAGAATCTGGAAGCCGTTGCAGACACCGAGAACCTTCACGCCCTTTTCCGCTTTTTCGCGAATGGCCTGCATGACCGGCATGCGGGCGGCAATGGCGCCGCAGCGCAGATAGTCGCCGTAGGAGAAGCCGCCCGGAATGACGATCAGGTCGACATCGGGAATATCCGTTTCCGTCTGCCAGATGGTGACGGGCGCCTGACCGGAGATTTTCGTCAGAGCCGCGATCATGTCGCGGTCGCGGTTGAGGCCGGGAAGTTGGACGACAGCGGATTTCATGGACGGCGGCTCCTGGAGCTTAGAGAATGGCGATGGCGTAGTTTTCGATGACCGTATTGGCCAGCAGCTTTTCGCACATTGCCTTCAGGTCGGTCTCGGCCTTGGCCTTATCGGCGCCTTCCAGCTCCAGGTCGAAGACCTTGCCCTGACGGACATGGCCGACGCCATCAAAACCGAGGCTGCCGAGCGCGCCTTCGATTGCCTTGCCCTGCGGATCGAGAACGCCGTTCTTCAGCGTAACAGTCACCCGTGCCTTGATCACCTGATCTTCTCCTGATTTACCCTACGAGGCCAATATAACTTTACGAGGCCGATACTACTTTACCAGAACGGGGCCGGTGCCGCGGATCGGTTCGTTTTCATTGATGATGCCGAGACGGCGCGCGACCTCGGAATAGGCTTCCACAAGCCCGCCCATATCGCGGCGGAACAGGTCCTTGTCCATCTTTTTCTGGGTCTCGATGTCCCACAGGCGGCAGCTGTCCGGCGAAATCTCGTCCGCGAGGATGATGCGCATCATGTCGCCTTCGAACAGCCGGCCGCATTCGATCTTGAAATCGACGAGCTGGATGCCGACGCCGAGAAAGAGGCCGGACAGGAAGTCGTTGACGCGGATGGCGAGCGCCATGATGTCGTCAAGCTCGGCAGGGTTGGCCCAGCCGAAGGCGGTGATGTGCTCTTCGGAGACCATCGGGTCCTCAAGCTCATCCGACTTGTAATAGAACTCGATGATGGAGCGCGGCAGGACCACGCCTTCCTCGATGCCGAGGCGTTTCGACAGCGAGCCGGCGGCGACATTGCGCACGACGACTTCGAGCGGGATCATCTCCACTTCCTTGATCAACTGCTCGCGCATGTTGAGGCGGCGGATGAAGTGGGTGGGAATGCCGATCTTGTTCAGATGCGTGAAGACGTATTCGCAGATACGGTTATTCAGCACGCCCTTGCCGTCGATGACTTCATGCTTCTTCTTGTTGAAGGCGGTCGCATCGTCCTTGAAGAACTGGATAAGCGTGCCTGGCTCCGGACCCTCGTAGAGGATCTTGGCCTTGCCTTCGTAAATACGGCGGCGACGGTTCATAATTGCAGGTCTCTTGGTTGACGCCGATTCTGGTGGCGTTGCGTTTGGTCTTTGAAGCGGTCCCATAAAGGAAAAGAGTGCATTCTACAATGCGGCTCGCATATTTCCCTTCAATTCTTGTGACAGGCCGGGAAACGGCTTTGCCTGAAAAATCGGCTTACGGAGCCGATAGAGAAGGCGGCGGCCTGCATGGCTGCCACCAATCAGGGCTCGACAGCCTTCAGCCGGCTCAGGAACTGCGCGAAGACCATGCCGCCTTCCGGCCACGGACCGTGGCCGGACTCCGCGTTGATGTGGCCGGACATGCCGGCGTCGATCAAAAGCGAGCCCCAGGCGGCGGCGATGTCATCGGCATGTTCATAGGAGCCGAAAGGATCGTTGCGGCTGGCGATGGTGATCGCCGGGAAAGGCAGCGGGTCGCGCGGGTAAGGCCCGAAGGTCATCAGGTGTTTTGGCCGGATATCGGGATTGGCGACATCGGGCGGCGCGACAAACAGCGCGCCGGACACCTTCTTGCCGATTTCCGGCAAGGCGTGGATCACGGTCGGCACGCCAAGCGAATGGGCGACGAGCACAACGGGCTTGGTGGAAGCGTTGACCTCTTCCACCATCCGGGCGACCCAGTCTTCCTTCACGGGTTTGGACCATTCGGCCTGCTCGACGCGGCGGGCGGTGGAAAGCTTGCGCTCCCAGCGGCTCTGCCAGTGGTCGGGGCCGGAATTGGTATAACCGGGGACGATCAGGATATCTGCTTCTGAAACTTTCATGCGCCCATATCTGTGTTGTGATGCCGCCGCGATCAAGACCGCGGCGGCATTAACTTCAGGGAGTTCTCTCAGGCCTCGCCGAAGACACGGGTGAAGATCGTGTCGACGTGTTTGGTGTGGTAGCCGAGGTCGAACTTTTCGCGGATCACCTCTTCGGACAGTGCGGCGCGCACTTCCTCGTCGCCCAGCAGTTCCTCAAGGAAGTCGGCACCCTGTTCCCACACCTTCATGGCGTTGCGCTGCACCAGACGATAGGCGTCCTCGCGGGAAACGCCAGCCTGCGTCAGCGCCAGCAGAACGCGCTGCGAATGCACGAGGCCACGAAACTTGTTCATGTTCTTCAACATGTTGTCCGGGTAGATCACCAACTTCTCGATGACGCCGGCCAGACGGTTCAGCGCGAAATCCAGCGTGACTGTCGTGTCGGGGCCGATGGCGCGCTCCACGGAGGAGTGGCTGATATCGCGCTCGTGCCAGAGGGCGACATTTTCCATGGCCGGGACGACCGACATGCGCACCAGACGGGCAAGGCCGGTGAGGTTTTCGGTGAGAACCGGGTTGCGCTTGTGCGGCATGGCGGACGAGCCCTTCTGGCCGGGCGAGAAAAACTCTTCCGCTTCCAGAACCTCGGTGCGCTGCATGTGGCGGATTTCGATGGCGACGTTTTCGATCGACGAGGCGATGACACCGAGCGTCGCGAAGAACATGGCGTGACGGTCGCGCGGGATGACCTGCGTGGAGACCGGCTCGGGGATGAGGCCGAGCTTTTCGCAGACATGTTCTTCGACACGCGGGTCGATATTGGCGAAAGTGCCGACGGCGCCGGAGATCGCGCCGGTGGCGATTTCCGCACGGGCATTGACGAGACGCTCGCGGTTGCGGTGCATCTCGGCGTAGAAGCGGGCGAAGGTCAGGCCCATGGTGGTCGGCTCGGCATGGATGCCGTGGCTGCGGCCGATGCGCACCGTGTTCTTGTGTTCGAAGGCGCGGGTCTTCAGCGCGGCAAGCACCCGGTCCATGTCAGCGAGCAGCAGATCGGCGGCGCGCACGAGCTGGATGTTGAGCGTGGTGTCCAGCACGTCCGACGAGGTCATGCCCTGATGCACGAAACGGCTGTCGGGACCGACAAATTCGGCGAGATGGGTGAGGAAGGCGATGACGTCGTGTTTGGTCACGGCCTCGATCTCGTCGATGCGCGCGACATCGAAGGTCGCGCTGCCGCCCTTTTCCCAAATGGTCTGGGCCGCCGATTTCGGGATAACGCCGAGTTCGGCCAGCGCGTCACAGGCATGTGCCTCGATCTCGAACCAGATGCGGAACTTTGTTTCCGGCGACCAGATGGCGACCATTTCCGGTCGGGAGTAACGAGGGATCATGGCAATGACTTTCTTAGTGGAGGAAATTTGATGCCCGTTTAGCAAAGTGTTCCGCTAATCTCAATCTATCAAGCTGCATGGCTATGCCGCTCGTCGCGCAGGCCGGCAGAGGATTGCGCCAGCGGCCAAGAGCGGAACAACGGCAAAAGGAAAATAAAGGCCGAGGCCGAGAATTGCGAATTGGTACACCGCGCCGAGCGACGTGAAGAGTTGCTGGAAAAACCAGATGCGTGAAAAAGCCGGTGCGTGCCATTGCGCATAAAAGATGCGGTATTCGAATGCGAACAATGCTGCCGCAACGGCCAGCGTGAAAAAAACGATGGCGAGACAAGCGGTCGCAAAACGTAATGGCCGGGATGTCGAGGCGGGGAGAAAGCGCAATGCGGCGAGCGCCAGTAGCCAGCCAAAAAAGCCGCCCAAGAAAAAAAGCGTGATGATATCGGCGGCGTGGTCCGTTTCCAGCCTGTTTCGGACATAGAGGCCAATGCCGGCGGAAGCGGCCGAGCAGACGCCCCAGCCAAGCGCGCCGAGCAGGATCAGCAGAGTTGGAAGAGCCTTGTCACGGAAGCCCTGCATGCCGCTTTCCATGACGATCCCCCGATGCCTCGTTGTGCCGCATTCAGCCGTGGTGGTTTACGTCCGTCCGGCTTCCGCTGCCGTGCGCAGCAGGGCGACGGTTTTGCGATAGTCATCGACGCCATCGCCTTTGAAGACCGCCGAGCCGGCGACGAGCGCATTGGCGCCGGCGGCGATGATGTCACCTGCTGTCTGCGCTGTCACACCGCCATCGACTTCCAGCTCGATCGGCCGTTCACCGATCATCGCCTTTGCCGCGCGGATTTTGTCGAGCATGGCGGGAATGAATTTCTGGCCGCCGAAGCCGGGATTGACGCTCATGATCAGCACGAGGTCGACATCATCCAGCACGTTTTCGATGACGGAAAGCGGCGTTGCCGGATTGAGCGTGACGCCGGCCTTCAGGCCAAGTCCGCGAATGGTCTGGAGAGAACGGTGAAGGTGCGGTCCGGCTTCCGCATGCACGGTGATGCTATCGCAGCCCGCCTTAGCGAAGGCTTCGAGATAAGGATCGACGGGCGCAATCATCAGGTGGCAATCGAAGAAGGCATTGCTGTGCGGGCGAAGCGCCTTGATGACATCCGGGCCAAAGGAGATATTGGGGACGAAGTGCCCGTCCATGACATCGAGATGAATCCAGTCCGCGCCCGCTTCCGTGACATCGGCGACTTCCTGTCCGAGCTTGGCGAAATTTGCAGCCAGAATGGACGGGGCTATGCGGATGGGCAGGGACATGGGGCAAACTCCTCTCGACGCGTTGCGTAAGCTGCCTTTAACACCAAGTATCGGGGTTTGGAACGGCTGGAAGCGCGGTTGTCGGGGGTTTTAAGCTACGTTTCCTCGAAATTTCGGCCGCGCGGGTTTCGCCTATGGTCTTTCCGCCTTGTCCGCCGGTTCGAAGCGCTGGCCGTTCCATCGCTGCAGGCGGTAAGGATTGTCCGAAAGGTCGTGCGAGGGGTTGAAGCCGAGCTCGCCGATGACTGTCTTGAACACGCCGCCGCCCGCCAGTACCTCCGGCGCGGGTTTCGACTGCGCCTGCGTGGCTTCCGCAAGGGCGGCGGTCAGTTCCGCAGCCGCATAGGCCGGTAAGACATAACCTTCCGGCTCGATGCCGGCGCCGCGCAGTTCGCCGGCGACGGCCTGGGCCGATGGCAGGGTATCATAGGCCGGGCGGGTGACCGCCAACACGTTCGCGGCGAGGGGAACCGGGTTGTTGGCGGCGTTCATGGCGTCGCCGCCCATGATGGTCAAAGGAAGGTTTTCCGACCCGGCATCTCTGGCGATGATGGCCACGTCGTTGCGCTCCGCGCCGACGAAGACATGGGAGACGCCAGTGCGCGCCAGTCGGCGCACCAGCGCCACCTGCTGTTCCTGATTGGGGCGCATCGTGTCGGCAAAGGTGGGTTTGAGGCCGTTTTCCTCGAGCGAAGAGCGGATGCGGTCGACCAGCTCGCGGCTGTAGATCGTGCCGTCATCCACAAGCCCGATGGAATGTCCCTTCCAGTCGCGCAGCATGATCTCCGCGATCCTGTCCGATTCGGCCCTGTCGGACGGGGCGAGACGAAAGAGCGGCCAGCCGTATTTCAGGGCGTCTTCCATCAGGATCGGTGCGCGGCTGGAAAGCGTGATGGCGGGTATGGCGGCCGCCTTCAAGGGCGGCAGAACGCCCTGAAGCGTTTCCGTGCATAAAAACCCAATCGCGGTGCTGACCTTGGCGGCCACAAGGCCGTCGGCAATAGCGCCGCCGCTGCCGTCTTCGCAGCTTTCATGAATTTCGACGACATCAAGGCCGAGCTTGGCCGCCGCCGCCTTCGCCCCCTGCCGTATCTGCTGTCCCAGAAGTTCGTAAGGACCGCTCTGGGGAGCAACAATGCCAATCGATGCCGCGCTTGCTGAGCCCGCAAGGGCAAAACCGGCGATGATCGTTAGCAGGCGAAGTGAAAGCATGACGCGATGGAAATCCTGTTGTCTCGGCTTGATGTTTATCGGCAACAACCGGTTTTCCAAAGGAAAAATACGCGCTTCACGGTCATTCCCGGAAAACTATCACATTGCACGCGCGTCGGCCCTGCCACCAATAATCAACCTGTCGATCTTTTATTGCCTTCAGCGTCCGCTCGTTTCGAACGCAGTTCCTCCGCAAGGCTTTGCTCCACCCAGGGCAACTGCGACATCAGATCGTTCCATTCGAAAGAGGGGCCGGCGCGGCTCGTCAAATTGTTATGCCATCTCGTCAGCTCCGCGAAGCGCTGATCGTCGGTTATCCTGACTTGCTGGTCACGGTAAACTTTGTTTATCAGCCTCCCGAGCGGATTGATCAGATCGACCAGAAGCTGATGTGAGCCATGCTCCGTGTTTGTTGATTGCCCGGTCTCGAACATATCGCCTTGCCCCGTGACGAGCCAGGATATGTTGACGCCGAATTCACGGTGATAGGCGCAAAGCAGTTCGGCGTCGGGCACGCGTTCGCCCCGCTCATAATGAGCCAGTCCGCTTTTACTGATCGAAAGCCGGCTCGCAAAGACATTCCGGTCATCGATATCGAAAGCTGCCCTCACAGCTCTGAGGCGTCTTCCAAGGTCTGTCTTGGACTCGACTTCTTTCCTAGCCAAATTCTCTCAAATTAAATCACAAATGGAGTTTACAAAAATCCAAATGTAATTTAATCCTCTCTGTGTTCGTATATCACCAGTTGGAAGGGCGTCTGCCGGGACGCACCTGTTTTAGAAGGTTATTTAGCACTGTGTTAAAGGTATCAGCAAGATAGACGCATGCTTCGTGCTCCCTGGACTGAGTCGCATATCGCGCCATAGATGCTTCATGACTCCTTAGCGGTCTTGAAGGCGATGCGGTTTTGAGGGGGCGATGACAATATTTAAATATATAGATTTCCAAAAAGGCGGTCACGATGCGCGTTGAGAGACCGAAGCAAATTCTCAAGGTGCCCGGTATGATCGTCAAGGGCCTTGCGATGCTTGTTTTGTGCCCATTTATCTTGTTGTTCGCGATAATCATGATGGCAATGGTGGCGATCTCTCCTGAGATAAAGCCGCCAGAAGAAAGGCGTGACTGATCAGGTTTTCTGTCGCGACGGAGGGGGGCGCGCACTAATAAGAATGTGTCGTCATCGGAAAATATGGAGAAAATTGCAAAAACATTCGTACTTTACTTTACGCGCAGGCCTCATTTGCTGGTTTTAGTCGTCTCTATCGCCATGTGGGGGATTATCGTTTTTTTTGCCCGATTCATCATGTCGTCGCCGTATTAGATGCAGCGAGGTATGCGCTTAGTATGATTATTGCATCCTTAAATGCCCACTCAACAGCAGAAAATCGCCTGAAGTCTGGCAGTGGATTTCAGCGTGAACCTTCATGTTTTAGTCGCCTATAGAAATATCAAGTCTTAGTTGTTCTGCGTCTTGCAAACCGAAGCAGCCATAGTCGTTAATTTTCCGTGGATCATCCTCGATTTACTCTGATTGCTACAGGAATAAACTCTGCGCGGAGGAACGACTGTTTTACTTTATAAAACTATCATATTTGTGGAGTAGATATGAAATTTGGAACCAGTGCATCTTGGTTTTGCCTTTTATAGTGCAGCCCACAAAAATGCACATTTTCTTTCCACTCCCGTAAATAGCTGATATATATTAGAAATATATAAAGCTTCACCTCACTGGCAGGTTTGTTTTTCCGGTTTTTTCGCAATTGCGAGAAGATTTGCTTGACGCAAAGTAAATGATTAGCTTAAATGTAATTGTTTCAGGGGACGACTGAAATTGGCCTTAATCGGCCTCGGAAAGTGTTCCGATTGTAAGCACTGCCAGACTATATTGCTTCATATATTGTATTTTTTTCATTACGTATAAACCGCTTCAGGAAACTGGGGCGGTTTTTTATGTGGGGCTAAATTTAGCAATTTTAAATTGAATTTGGAAAACCGCACGCTAAGGCTACTTCCATCTGCCGTTTGTTGAAAAAATATAGTGCGGAGATGGCGAGACCGGCTCTCGCGCGTTATTCGCGCTGCTGTTTGACGATGCGCTTTGACTGGCCTCGCCCAACAGGCGGCCGGCTCAGTTTTCTGGCCGGCATTTTTTCAGGGCGGCTAAGGCGTCCCTGGTGAAGGCCGAGATGGGTTCGGGAAGCTTATCCGGATCGAACCAGCCAATGGCGGAAAGCTTGTCGGGTTCGGTCAGTACTGGCTCACCCTGTGCGTCGCGGGTGACGAAGATCAGCGAAACCCAGTGGTGACGGTCTTCCGTATCGATGAATTCGCTATGGCAGAGGAATTCGACGTCGCCGATCTTGAGCCCGGTTTCTTCTTCGGCTTCCCGACGTGCTGCGGCGAGGGATGTTTCAAGGTGATCGACCTTGCCGCCCGGAATGTTCCAGTATCCGGCTTCCGGCGCCTTCAGGCGCCGGCATAAAAGTATGCGTTCGTCACGCAATATGACAAGGCCGACGCCGACGCCCGGAAAATCAAGGCCGGGCTTGGTGGTCGATGTCATGCTGCCCATTGCGCTGGTCAGGCCTTGGCGTTGGCGACAATCAGCATGAAAGCGGGGATGTCGTCGCCGAAACCAACCGGTGTCGGGCCATCGTCGTGGTCGCGATAATGGCGGCGGCGGTCGCGGTTGTCGTCATTGGCGTGCAACGGGTTGCGGCTGTTGCGGTCGGAATTGCGCGGGGTCTTTTCCTGCTTGCGTTCTGCTTTCACCTTGTCGTCTCCATGAGCCGCGATGTCCGTGTCCGCAGCGGATTGTGCACCCTGATTGATGTTTTCGACCGGCGCTGCGTCGCGACGGTTGCGGTCGCGGCCCCTGCCGCCCCGTTCCTTGCCCCGGCGGCCTGAATTGCTTTCAAAGCTTTCCATCGGCGCGGGAAGGGTGGAGAGGTCACCGTTCTGCCACTCGATCTTTTCGCCGATCAGCTTTTCGATCGCGTCGAGATACTTCGTGTCGCTCCTGGTGACGATGGTGAAGGCCTTGCCCGAGCGGCCGGCACGACCGGTACGGCCGATGCGGTGGACATAGTCTTCCGAATGAATGGGAATATCGAAGTTGAAGACGTGGCTGACATCGGGGATGTCCAGGCCGCGCGCGGCAACGTCGGAGGCGACGAGCAGCTTCAGATTGCCGTCCTTGAAGTTCTGCAGCATCGTGGTGCGCGAACGCTGGTCCATGTCGCCATGCAGCGCGCCGACGGAAAAACCATGACGGTCGAGCGAACGGAAGAGGTCGGCCACATCCTTCTTGCGGTTGCAGAAGATGATGGCGTTCTTCAGTTCGGCTTCTTCGGCGCGGACGAGATCGCGCAGCACGGCGCGTTTTTCATAGTCCTTGTTGTGCGCGGCGACGATGCGCTGGGCAACGGTCTTTGCCGTGGAGGAGGGCTTGGCGACCTCGACACGGACTGGGTTCTGCAGGAATCGATCAGCCAGCTTCTGAATTTCCGGCGGCATGGTGGCCGAAAAGAACAGCGTCTGCCGGGTAAAGGGGATCATCTTGGCGATGCGCTCGATATCGGGAATGAAGCCCATGTCCAGCATGCGGTCGGCTTCATCGATGACGAGGATTTCCACGCCGGTCATCAAAAGCTTGCCGCGTTCGCAATGGTCGAGAAGACGGCCGGGGGTGCATATGAGAACATCGGCGCCGCGTTCCAGCTTGCGGTCCTGGTCTTCGAAAGACACGCCGCCGATAAGAAGGGCGACGTTCAGCTTGTGATTCTTGCCGTATTTCTCGAAATTCTCCGCCACCTGTGCTGCAAGCTCACGGGTCGGCTCGAGGATCAGCGTGCGCGGCATTCTTGCGCGGGCGCGGCCCTTCTCGAGCAGGGTAAGCATCGGCAGAACGAAGGACGCGGTTTTGCCCGTGCCGGTCTGTGCGATACCGCAGATATCACGCTTTTCCAGCGCGGGCGGAATGGCGCCAGCCTGAATGGGTGTCGGCGTCGTGTAGCCGGCATCTGCAATAGCGGAAAGAACTTTTTGGCTCAGGCCAAGATCAGAGAATGTTGTCAAAGGAAGAACTTTTTCCGTTCTGGTTCGGTACGAGATACCTGCGTGCGCTCTGGCACTTGCAAAGACTTGGCGCGGGGATAGGCCCAAATTGCCGGAAAGTCAAGGAAACAACGGGAAAAGCACGCGAAACGTGATGCCTCGGGCGGGGCTTTTAAGCCTTGGGCGCATATTTGTGCGGTTTATCGTTAAAATAGCAAAAGAAGCATTAAAATCGGGCTGCTATTTCAAGTAGGTTTTGAGTTCCGTTCCCGCGATCAGGAACCGCATGGGATCAACGGGCGTATCGTTGCGGCGTACCTCATAATGCACATGCGGACCGGTGGAGCGGCCGGTGCTGCCGGCGCGGCCGATGATATCGCCGGTTTCGACCTTGTCGCCGACTTTCACCAGAATTGCGGAAAGATGGCCGAATCGCGTCGAGACGCCCTGGCCGTGATCGATCTCGACCATATTACCATAGCCGCCGGAATTTTCCGCCACCGTCACCTTGCCCGCGCCGGTGGATTTGACGTCAGCGCCGGTTTCTGCGCGAAAATCGATGCCGGTATGAAGGGCCGGGCGGCCGAGAAACGGATCCATCCTGTTGCCGAATCGGCTGGTGATCGCCCGGCCGGGGGCCGGGTTGCCGAAGGGCAGGTTGGTCGCGGTTTCCTTGACGATGTCGAGCCGGTTCAGCGCATTGTCGAGATTGGTAAGCGACAGGTTGAAAGGATCGGTTTCGCCGGGCTCGGGATCCGCATACGGGCCGCCAATGTCGTCGTTGCCGTTTTCTTCGATTTTCAGGCCCGCCTGCCGGATGATGTCCTGCATCGCATTCGCCTTGTCCTCGGCGTCGCTGGTCAGTCTGGCGATGCGCGATATCTGCTGGCGTTCGATATCCTTCAGCGACAGCGTCACCTTGGAAAACACCCGGTCGGCCCGGTCGGATGGCGTTTCGCCGGCTTCCGGTACATAGGCGGCGCGTCTGTCCGATGTGGCCGGCTTTTCCGCCTGCGGCCTGCGTGGGGTCATCAGCTTTTCAATGGCCGAGAGGCCGCCGGAGAGGTCGGCGCGTTTTTCCGGCGCCATGGCGTTCGAAAGAGACGAGGGCGCGATAGGGGAGGCGGCAATGCCGGAATTTTCGGCGCGCTCAAGCAATTCGCTCATGCGACCGTGCCGCGAGGCCAGCGCCGCCTGCTGCTCCAGCAGCTTTTCCACTTTCTTTTCAACAACCTGCTGATCGAGCAATTGCCGGGAGGTGACACGGTCCACCTGGGCTCTGAGCGCCGCGATGCGGTCTTCATAGTCGTTCTGCATGCGGGTCTGGCGCGCCATGGTCGCGCCGATCAGGTCGTCACGCAAAATGAGATAGCCTGTGGCGCCGAGATATCCGAGCGAAAAAAGCCCGATCGTGCAGCCGGCAAGCGCCGCCATCCACGGCCGAATGGTCATGTGCCGCACGCTTTCGCCGCGCGCGAGAATGAGCACGTGGGGCTCACGCTTTTTGCCGAATACCCGGTTTTCCGCCGTATCAGTCACAATCTCTCTCCGGACTGGCCGATTTCTTATCGGAAATCATAATTCGTTAAGGTTAACGAAGTTTTGCCGGAGAGTTTTTTAGCCGTGTCAGCTATCGGCTGACGGATGTGAGCGAGCGGTAAAAGGATGGCGTCAGGCCGGCCTCGGCGCGGGCGAGGTCGTTGAAAGGCGGTTTCAGGGGACCGCGGAAATTGGCGCGGACCAGTTGCCTGAAGGTTGCTGCTGGGTCCTTCTTTTCACGCGCACACAGGAAACGGAACCATTTGGCGCCGATGGCGACGTGACCCTTCTCGTCATTATAGATCACATCAAGAACCGCAGCGCTTTCTAGATCGCCGGTCTCGCGCATCTTGGCCTGCAGGGAAGGGGTGACATCAAGCCCACGCGCCTCCAGGATGAGCGGCACGACCGCAAGCCGTGCCGTGAGATCGTTGCGGGTGGAATGCGCAGCCTGCCACAGCCCGTCATGGGCGGGCAGGTCACCATAATCGGCCCCGAGGCTTCGTAGCCGGTCCCGCACCAGCCGGAAATGTTTCGCTTCCTCGAAGGCGACCTGCATCCAGCCATCGAAAAAGGAATGGGGCACCGGCTCGCCGGCATAACGGGCGACGATATCGAGCGCGAGATCGACGGCATTGAGTTCGATATGGGCGATGGCGTGCAAGAGGGCGATGCGACCCTTGACGCTGTGCAGCGAACGGCGCTCCACCGCGGTCGGTGGAACGAGTTCCGGCTTCGCAGGCCTTCCCGGTCGCTCGGGCAAGGGCGGATCGAGCGGGGAGCGCAATGACAGCCGGCGCTCGAACCAGCGCGTTGCCGTTTCCTGCGCGAGTTCGGTTTTTCGGTCGAGATCGGCGCTGGCGATCGCTTCCGTGGCACCGCCGCGCAGTGACATGATTTTGGCCGGAAGCATCACGTCTGGATGGTCCTCAAAGCTTTTTTGAGGCCTCGAGAACGGCCTGGGCGTGACCTGCAACCTTCACCTTGTTCCAGACTTCCGCGATTTCTCCATCCGGAGCCACAAGGAAAGTGGTGCGTTCGACGCCCATGTATTTTTTCCCATACATGCTTTTTTCCTTCCAGACGCCGTAGGCCTCCAGAACCTTCCTCTCCTCATCGGAAGCGAGCATGACGGAAAGGGAGTGTTTTGCCGCGAATTTGTCGTGGCTTTTGACGCTATCGGGCGAAATGCCGATAACGACGGCGTTGGCGGCCTCGAATTCGCCGCCCAGCGCGCTGAAGTCGATGGCTTCTGCGGTGCAGCCGGAAGTATCGTCCTTCGGATAGAAATAAAGGATGACCGCCTTGCCTCGCAGTTCGGACAGTTTCACCGTCCCTTCACCGTTGCGGGGCAGAGTGAAATCGGGAGCGGCGTCGCCAATCGTCAAGTCTGTCATAATCTATCTTTCTTTCGCCGGGATGTTGAGGGAAAGTCGCCACATTCGATATATAGCGAAACCGCGCGTCGTCCAGATCACGACTGAGATTTCCGGGAGATTAGGCCTGAAATCTGAATCGTGATCTGAATTAAACAATTAGAGCGGGATTCCAGACGAAAACCGCTTACACTTTTCGCCATCCCGCTCCGGTTGCGGCGAAACAAAAGCTATCCAAGGGTAAACACGGGCGTATGGCTGAAATAAGGGGTGAAAAGGTTACGTTCGGCAGGCGCGATATGGTTGCGCTGCACGAGCTTCCTTCGGCTCAGGCCGAAGACCCGATCATCGTGCATTGCCCGCCGCCGCGCTCCATGGCGCGCGCTTTCTGCAAGATTTTTGCCGCCCTTTTCGTGCTGGCCTTCCTTTCCATCGGCGGCATCATCCTGTCGGTCGAGACCGGTTCCATCGATAAGACGCTTTCGAGCCAGGCGCAGCAGGCGCTGGAGAAGGCGCTCGGTCCCCATTACAGCGCGCGGATCGGCTCCTCGGCGATCCGGTTTTCCACCGGGCTGCGGCTGGCGCTGGTGGCCGAGGACGTGGATATCATCGAGAAGGAATCCGGCCAGCATCTGAGCCGGGCGCGGGCAATCGGCATGGCGCTTGATCCGCTTGCGCTTCTGGCCGGCCATGTGTCGGTGCAGAGCCTCGAGGCCGACGGGATGGAGCTCGATACGGCGCTTTTGCCCAAGGGTAACGGGTTCGATCTCACCAGCATCAAGCTCGACGCCGTGCCGCGGCAATTGCAGGAGGCCTTCGGCCAGCTCGACAAGCTCGCCCAGGCTTTCCTGAGCAGCGGAACCGAAGAAATCGATATTTCCAGCGTTTCGGTTCACCTGCCGCCCGGTGAACAGGGCAAGCCGCGCACCATCGAAGTGCGGGAACTGTCGCTGACGCCGGATCAGCAGGGCGGATATTCGCTCGATGGAGAAACCCTGTTTAACGGGGAGATCGCCAGCGTGTCGCTCAGGACCTCCGGCGCAGGCGGTGTGATTGATGGCTTCGAGGCGCGTATTGACGGTTTCGATATCGGCCCGTTCCTGGAAAAATTCGATCCCGACGGAAATCTCCATGAAGGCCTGAACGTCAAGACAGGCGTGAATATCGTCGCGCGGCGTGCCACGGCGGCGCAGGAACCACGTCTGGACGTTTCGCTCGGCCTTGGCAATGGAACGCTTATGATTGGCGGCGAGTCCCAGCCGTTCACAACCGGCACGGTGCATGCGCGTTATGATTTTGCAAAAAACAGCCTGGTCATCGACAATTCGCGGGTGGAACTCGGGCGGACGATTATTCCCGTCAGCGGTGAAATCAGCGATACGGAAGAGGGTTTCGGCCTTTCACTGAGAGTAGACAACGGCGTCGCTTCCTCCGAAGCCTCGGGCGAAGCACCCGTTTCTTTCAACCTGAAAGCGGACGGTCATTTTACAACGGCCACGAAGCAGCTCGACGTTCCCTCGCTTTACGTCAGCGGCCCGCTCGGAGACATGGCGGGGTCGCTGAAAATCCGGTTTGGCGAGGGTTCGCCGGAAATCAGCTTTGGCGGCCAGATTCCGAAGATGGAGGCGACGGCCGTCAAGCAGCTCTGGCCGTTCTGGATGGCGCACAAGCCGCGCGACTGGGTGGTCTCCAATCTTTACGGCGGCACCGTCACCAACGGGTCAATCGCGATCTTCATCCCGCAGGGACGGATGTGCGGCCCCGGCTGCCCGCTCGTGCTTGGCGAAAGCGAGATGCAGATCCGCTTCGACATTGACGAGACGCGCCTCAACACGACAGGCGACATTCCACCGCTGCGGGATGTCGATGCGCATTTCGATCTTGTGGGCGGCAAGATGGCCGTCGATATCAAGGAGGGTACATCCTATTTCCCCTCCAACCGGACGCTTTCGCTGGAGAACAGCCGCTTTCTCATTTCAGATGTGTATGAGAAGCCGCTGCTCGGAAATCTTGAGCTGAACGTGTCCGGTGCGGCCGATGCCGTGGCGGAGCTTGCGACGCTCAAGCCCATCAATGCGCTCAAGGATACGCAGTTCAAACCAGAGGACTTCACCGGCGACGTCAAGGTCAGTGCGAAGCTTACCGTTGGCATGCTTTCCAGCCAGAACCCGCCCCCGCCGGTGTGGACGGCCGATCTTGATCTGAAGAACCTGGCGCTGACCAAACCCTTCGCCGGCCACAAGGTGACCGCGCTTGATGGTTTCATGTCGCTGAACGACCACCAGCTCAAACTGGAGGGCAGGGGCCGGGTGGACGATGTGCCGATGGACATCGTGATGACGGAGCCGGTGCGCAAGAACAGCGATATCGCGCCGACGCTGTCGTTGAAGGCAAGCCTGAATGAAACGCAGGTTGCCAAGCTCGCTCCGGAACTCTCCACGGTTCTTGGCGGCACAACGGCGATTGAAATCGACGGCGCCGACCCGAAACGCCAGGATATCCGGCTCGATCTGACCAAGGCGTCGATCATTCTGCCGGGGCTTGGCTGGAGCAAGGGCATCGGCATTCCCGCCAGCGCCGCCTTCACCATGGAAACGGGAGACGGGCGCACGACGATCAGCAACTTCTCGCTCGATGGCGATGGTTTCGGCGCCGCCGGCGATATCGCGTTCAGCAAGAACGGGCTGATTTCGGCCGATCTCAGCCGCGTGCAGCTCTCGCCCTCGGATAATTACGCCGTTTCGGTCGCCGCTTCGAAGAACGGCTATATCATCAATGCCTCGGGAAAATCCGCCGACCTCAGACCTTTCCTCTCCAAGCTTCGCAGCTCTTCCGGTGGCGGCGACGGGACGTCTCGTGCGCAGCCATCCCTTGCCATCAAGACGCAATTCGACAAGGTTTACGGGTTCAACGACGAAATTCTTGCCAATGTCAGTTCCGATGTCAGCGTGCGGGACGGCAAGGTCCGCTCCATCGATTTCCGTGGCGTCACCGGCAACGGTCAGGCGGTCGTGGCGCAGACTGTCAATCGCGGGGCGACGGGAACCGTGACCCTGACCAGCAGCGACGCGGGGTCGCTCGCCCGTTTCGCCAATATCTACAGCCGCATTCGCGGCGGCCTTCTCAACCTTGCGCTGACGACCTCCAATGGCAGCGACTGGAGCGGATCGCTCGACCTGCGCAATTTTGCCGTCGTCAACGAAGCCAAGCTTCAGGACATCGTCGCTACGCCGACAGGCGAGGACGGCAGGAGCCTCAACAATGCGGTGCGCCGCAATATCGACGTCAGCTCGGAAAAGTTCCAACGCGGGTTTGCCCGGCTCGTTTATGTCAACGGCTCGGTGGCAGTGGAAAACGGCGTCGTGCGCGGCGAGCAGATCGGTGCAACATTCCAGGGGCTGCTGAAGGATCAGAATGGCCGCATGGACATGACCGGCACCTTCATGCCCGCTTATGGGCTGAACCGGCTGTTCGGCGAGTTGCCCTTCATCGGCATCTTCCTCGGCAACGGCCGCGACCGCGGCCTGCTCGGCATCACCTTCAAGCTTTCCGGCCAGACGGATCAGCCGAAGCTGACGATCAATCCGCTGTCGCTGATTGCACCGGGCGTCTTCCGGCAAATCTTCGAGTTTCAGTAATAGGGCCTGCATCACAGGCGGCTACACACTCGACGTCATCCTCGGGCTTGACCCGAGGATCCATCATTGCGCCGGGCTGTGGATCCTCGGGTCAAGCCCGAGGATGACGGGGAGAGAGCTTTGCAGCTTGTCCCGGTTTTCCGGGGCCGTTCCAGCGGCCCCGGAAAACCCGTCAATTCATTGCTTTACGCCGGACGAACCAGAACGTGCTTCTTCTTGCCAACCGATAGTTTGATGACGCCGTCGCCGGTCACTTCGCCGGTGCCGATCATCTGACGCTCGTCGGAAATGCCCTGATCGTTGATCTTTACCGCACCGCCCTGAACGTGGCGGCGGGCCTCTCCGTTCGAACCGGCAAGACCGGCACGGACGATGAGGGAGAGGACGCCGACGCCGGCTTCGAGTTCGGATGCCGGAACCTCGATGGAGGGCAGGTTTTCGGCGAGCGCGCCTTCCTCGAAGGTCTTGCGCGCCGTTTCGGCAGCCTCTTCCGCAGCGGCGCGGCCATGCAGGATCGCCGTCACTTCGGTTGCGAGGATCTTCTTCGCTTCGTTGATCTCCGATCCGCCAAGCGCCGCAATGCGAGCGATTTCGTCCATCGGCAAAGTGGTGAACAGCTTGGCGAAACGCACGACATCCGCATCTTCCGTGTTGCGCCAGTACTGCCAGAAATCATAGACCGGCAGCAGGTCCTTGTTCAGCCACACGGCGCCCGATGCGGACTTGCCCATCTTGGCACCCGAAGAGGTGGTCAGAAGCGGCGAGGTCAGCGCGTAAAGCTGCGGTGTCCCCATGCGGTGACCGAGGTCGATGCCGTTGATAATGTTGCCCCACTGGTCCGAACCGCCCATCTGCAGGCGGCAGCCTGTGCGCTGGTTCAGCTCTACGAAGTCGTAGGCCTGCAGGATCATGTAGTTGAATTCAAGGAAGGACAGCGACTGCTCGCGGTCGAGGCGCGTCTTCACGCTGTCGAAGGACAGCATGCGGTTGACCGAGAAGTGGCGGCCGACATCACGCAGGAATTCGAGGTAATTCAGACCACGCAGCCAGTCGGCATTGTTGATCATCAGCGCCGGATTGTTGGCGCGGTCGTAGTCGAGGTAATTGGCGAAGACGTGCTTGAGCGAGGTGATATTGTCCTCGATCATGTCGATCGTCATCAGCTTGCGGGCCTCTTCCTTGAAGGAGGGGTCACCCACCATGCCGGTGCCGCCGCCCATCAGCGAGATCGGCTGGTGGCCGGTCTTCTGCATCCAGTGCAGCATCATGATCTGGGTGAGGTGGCCGACATGCAAACTCGAAGCTGTCGGGTCATAGCCGATATAGGCGGTCACGGTTTCCTTGGCGAACAGTTCGTCGAGACCTGCCTCATCGGAGATCTGGTGAATGAAGCCGCGCTCATCGAGCGTGCTGAGGAAATCGGACTTGAACCTGGACATGACCTTTGTTCTTTCTGGTTTGATCTTTGCGGCCATTGCAAACGCATGGCCGTGGCGGCTTTATCATTGTTTTTTGAAATGTGCACCCGTTTCGGCCATGAATGTCGGGATTCAGATGAGCATGATTCGAGATTGCAGGGGAGCGGCAGGTGGGCGAGGTCAAAACGGCAATCGGGCTGATGAGCGGCACATCGATGGACGGCATCGATATCGCTCTTCTGCGTACCGATGGCGAGAGCGTGGTGCGGCATGGGCCGAGCGGTTATTTTCCCTATGATCCCGGCCTGCGAACCATCTGGCAAAAGGCGCTGGTGACAGCCAAGTCCATCCGCGAACGGCGTGAGCGTCCGGGCGATCTTGATGAGGCCGAGCGCAAGCTGACGCTTGCCCATGCGGCAGCGGTGAAATCCTTTCTCCACCGTCACCGGCTTCAGCCCCGTGATATCGATGTCATTGGTTTTCATGGCCAGACGGTGCTGCACCGGCCGGATGAGGCGCTGACGGTGCAGATCGGTGACGGACCATTGCTGGCCGAGGAAACCGGTATCGATGTGGTTTATGACATGCGCGCCAACGACATGGTGCATGGCGGGCAGGGCGCGCCGCTCATTCCTGCCTACCACATGGCACTTTCCGCCAATCTGCCTGACGGGTTTGAGACGCCTGCGGTCTTCGTCAATATCGGCGGTATCTCCAACCTCACCTACATCGGTGAAGCTGGCCAGCTTGCCGCTTTCGACAGCGGTCCCGGCAATATGTTGATCGATCAGTGGATCGAAGCGCATACGGGCAAGGCTTTCGATAAGGGCGGCAGGACGGCGGCGAGCGGCAGCGTCGTTGCCTCGCTGGTGACGCGTTATATGGAAAGCCCGTTCTTCTCGGCCAATATCCGCCGCTCGCTCGACCGGAGCGATTTTGTGCCGCCGAAGAAGGGTGAGGTTTCGCTGGCGGATGGCGCGCGGACGCTGGCGCATTTGACGGGGGCGGCGATCCTCAAGTCGGCGAGTTATCTGCCGGAGGCGGCCAAGACCTATGTGGTCTGTGGTGGCGGGCGGCTCAATCCTGTCATCATGGAGGAGTTTGCTGGCCTTGCCGCCAAGGTTGGCGCGCGGGTGATTGCGGCGGAGGAGGCGGGGTTTGACGGCGGGGCGATGGAGGCGGAGGCGTGGGCCTATCTGGCAGTGCGCTCGATGAGAGGACTGCCGCTGACCTATCCTGGTACGACGGGAGTGGGGGAGCCGGTGACGGGTGGGGTTTTGGTGCGGGGGTGATTGGGTGACGGTGGGCTTGGTTTACCCCCCTCTGCCCTGCCGGGCATCTCCCCCTCAAGGGGGGAGATCGAATCGTGGCGACCTCTCGGCCATCTTTAACCCAGCAGTTAAGGCGAGAAGCTGGCGTCTAGCTGATCTCCCCCCTTGAGGGGGAGATGCCCGGCAGGGCAGAGGGGGGTGAACCACACCCACCATCGTTCATTCTTGCCTGACGCAATGCCGCCGGCCAATCACCGAATCCGCTTCGCCGCCGGTTCCGGCACAAGCTCGCCGTTCAGGCGACGATCAAGATAGTCCTCGCATTCGCCCATCAGCTCATCCACCTTGCCGTTGAAGAAGTGGTTGGCGCCCGGAAGGGTGCGGTGGGTGATGAGGATGCCCTTCTGGGTCTTCAGCTTTTCGACCAGACCGTTGACATCTTTCTCAGGCGCAACCTTGTCGGCATCACCATTGATGATGAGGCCAGAAGACGGGCAGGGCGCAAGGAAGGAGAAGTCATAGGTGTTCGGCTGCGGCGCAATCGACATGAAACCTTCGATTTCCGGGCGGCGCATCAGAAGCTGCATGCCGATCCAGGCGCCGAAGGAATAACCGGCGACCCAACAGCTTTTCGAATCGGGATGCAGGCTCTGTACCCAGTCGAGAGCGGACGCGGCGTCGGAAAGCTCGCCGGCGCCGTGGTCGAATTCGCCCTGGCTACGGCCGATGGAGCGGAAGTTGAACCGGAGCGTTGTGAAGCCGCGCTTCTGGAAAAGATAAAAGAGCTGATAGACGATCTGGTTGTTCATCGTGCCGCCGAACTGCGGGTGCGGATGAAGGATGATCGCAATCGGCGCGCTCTTTTCCTTGGAGGGTTGATAACGGCCTTCGAGGCGACCCGCAGGGCCGTTAAAGATGACTTCGGGCATTGGTACTCCGGTCGTGTTTTTTCATTCTCCAACCGCATTCTTCCGATGAGAAGACTTGACGAACTGTGTCATCTTTTCTAGAACGCAGTTTAGAATAATTCGAAACTTTGCGTGTGCTTAAGCACTCGGGTCGTGTCATAAGGCAAGCGCAACTGTAATTTCAAGAAAAATGCGTTTTTGCGCATGGAAGATTGGATAAAGCCTCACCACCATGACGGTTTCGTCGCGCACATATATGGACTGGAACGCCACAGCGCCGCTTTTGCCCGCCGTGCGTGATGTTCTTGTGTCTGCGCTCGCGCTTGCTGGCAATCCGTCTTCCGTCCATCGCGAAGGGCGTGCCGCGCGCGCTGCCGTGGAGACCGCCCGCCGCGAGGTTGCGGCGCTGGCCGGTGCTGAGGTAGCCCATGTCACCTTCACCAGCGGTGCGACGGAAGCTGCCAATCTGGTGCTGACACCGGATTTCAAAATGGGGCGCAGCACGGTTCGGGTGAGCCATCTTTATGTATCTGCGATCGAGCACCCGGCTTTCCGCGAAGGCGGCCGGTTCGACAAGGATAACCTTACGGAAATTCCCGTTACGTCATCCGGTATTCTCGATCTGGCGGCACTTGAGGGGCTGTTGTCCTCGCATGATAAATCCGCTGGTCTGCCGCTGGTCGCCTGCATGCTGGTTAATAACGAGACCGGCATTCTCCAGCCCGTGACGGAAGCGGCGCGGATCGTGCATTCGGCAGGCGGATTGATAGTGGTCGATGCGGTACAGGCGGCGGGCCGTATTCCGCTCGATATCCATGCGCTTGATGCCGATTTCATTGTGATTTCGTCTCACAAGCTCGGTGGTCCGAAGGGTGCCGGCGCTCTCATTTCGCGCGGCGAGGTGATGATGCCGAAGCCGCTGATCCATGGCGGTGGCCAGGAAAAGGGCCATCGTTCGGGTACGGAAAACACCCTTTCCGTTATCGGTTTTGGGGCTGCCGCCGCTGTTGCTGCTCGGAATATCGAGGCTGAGGCGGCGCGTCTTTCCGCGCTGCGGGCGCGGCTGGAAGATGGTATGCGGGTAAATGCGCCTGATGTGGTCATCCATGGCGCGGATGTGGCTCGTGTCGGCAACACGACATTTTTTACCTTGCCCGGCCTGAAGGCGGAAACGGGGCAGATCGCTTTTGATATTGAAGGCATCGCGCTCTCTGCCGGCTCGGCCTGCTCGTCGGGCAAAGTTGGCGAAAGCCATGTGCTGAGCGTGATGGGGCACGATCCCAAGCTCGGTGCGCTCAGGATTTCCCTCGGTCACGCGACTGACGAGGCGGACATAGAACGGACGCTTGCGGCGTTTGCGAAAATTGCCGGACGGCGCAAGCTTTCCGGTCAGGCCGCGTAAAATGCGGCAAAGAATTGCGGATTAGCAATTTTCCGCTTGCCGGGATGTGTGAAAAGCGCCATCCCGCACCTACATGGGTATAAGCTCCGCCCCGCTTAACGGCTCGGAACGATTTGCCCGAAGATGAGTAAGGCGGCTTTCCGCCTTGATACGTTGACAAGCCACCGGACCTTGGCTCCGGCGAGATTGGAGAACGACATGGCAGCGGTTCAGGAAACGATCGATCAGGTCCGCCAGATCGATGTGGACCAGTATAAATACGGCTTCGAAACCAATATCGAAGTCGACAAGGCCCCGAAGGGCCTTTCGGAAGAGGTGATCCGTTTCATCTCGGCCAAGAAGCAGGAGCCGGAATGGATGCTGGAATGGCGTCTTGAGGCTTACAAGCGCTGGCTGACGATGGAAGAGCCGACCTGGGCGCGCGTCAGCTACCCCAAGATCGACTTCAACGATCTCTATTATTATGCCGCACCGAAAAGCACCCCCGGCCCGAAGTCGCTCGATGAAGTCGACCCGGAGCTGCTGAAGGTCTATGAAAAGCTCGGCATTCCGCTGAAAGAACAGGAAATCCTCGCCGGCGTCGAAAAGCGTCAGGTCGCTGTTGATGCCGTGTTCGACAGCGTCTCCGTCGTCACCACCTTCAAGGCGGAACTGGCGAAGGCCGGTGTGATCTTCATGTCGATTTCGGAAGCCGTGCGCGAGCATCCGGAGCTGGTGAAGAAATATCTCGGTTCGGTCGTTCCGACGACGGACAATTTCTACGCGACGCTGAATTCGGCTGTCTTTACCGACGGTTCCTTCGTGTTCGTGCCGAAGGGCGTTCGTTGCCCGATGGAACTTTCCACCTATTTCCGCATCAACGAAAAGAACACTGGCCAGTTCGAGCGCACGCTGATCATCGCTGAAGAAGGCGCCTACGTCTCCTATCTGGAAGGCTGCACGGCTCCCCAGCGCGACGAGAACCAGCTTCACGCCGCCGTGGTTGAACTTGTGGCGCTTGATGATGCCGAGATCAAATATTCCACCGTCCAGAACTGGTATCCCGGCGACAAGGACGGTAAGGGCGGCATCTACAACTTCGTGACCAAGCGCGGCGATTGCCGTGGCAACCGCTCGAAGATTTCGTGGACGCAGGTGGAAACCGGCTCGGCCATCACCTGGAAATATCCGTCCTGCATTCTGCGCGGCGATGACAGCCGTGGCGAGTTCTATTCGATCGCCGTTTCAAACGGTCACCAGCAGATCGATAGTGGCACCAAGATGATCCATCTCGGCAAGAACACGTCGAGCCGCATCATCGCCAAGGGCATCGCCGCCGGTTTTTCGGAAAACGTCTATCGCGGCCAGGTCTCGGCCCACCGCAAGGCGACCAACACGCGTAACTTCACGCAGTGCGACTCGCTGCTGATCGGCGACAAGTGCGGCGCGCATACCGTGCCTTACATCGAGGCGAAGAATTCCTCCGCTCATTTCGAGCACGAGGCGACGACGTCGAAGATCTCCGAAGACCAGCTGTTTTATTGCTTGCAGCGCGGCATCCCGGAAGAGGCGGCGATTGCGCTGATCGTCAATGGCTTCGTCAAGGAAGTCATTCAGGAACTGCCGATGGAATTTGCCGTGGAAGCGCAGAAGCTGATCGGCATTTCGCTGGAAGGAAGTGTGGGCTGATCCTCGCTCGGCGTCATCCTCGGGCTTGACCCGAGGATCCATTGCCAGCGCAGAAACGGCCGACTTCCTGGATCCTCGGGACAAGCCCGAGGTTGACGGATGTGAAAGTTGAGACGGGCCCTCAGGGGTCTACGAGGCGGTCCTTGAAACCGCACCATGAACAGGAACCATACCATGCTTGAAATCATCGACCTGCACGCAAAGATCGCCGATACCGAAACCGAGATCATCAAGGGTCTCAACCTGAAGGTTGCCGCTGGTGAAGTCGCCGCCATCATGGGGCCGAACGGTTCCGGCAAGTCGACGCTGTCCTACATCCTGTCGGGCCGCGAAGATTATGAAGTCACCTCCGGTGACATTCTTTATAACGGCGAAAGCATTCTGGAACTGGATGCTGCCGAGCGGGCGGCCAAGGGCATTTTCCTTGCCTTCCAGTATCCGGTTGAAATTCCCGGCGTCGCCACCATGCAGTTCCTGAAAGTTGCGATGAACGAGCAGCGTAAGGCGCGGGGCGAGTCCGAGCTGACGACCCCGGACTTCATTCGCCGCGTCAAGGAAGCCGCCGGCGATCTGAAGATCGACATGGAAATGCTGAAGCGTCCGCTCAACGTCGGCTTTTCCGGTGGTGAGAAGAAGCGCGCTGAAATCCTGCAGATGGCGCTGCTGGAGCCGAAACTCTGCGTGCTCGATGAAACCGATAGCGGTCTCGACATCGACGCCCTGAAGATCGTGGCTGACGGCGTCAACGCGCTGAAGTCGCCGGATCGCGCCACCGTCGTCATCACCCACTATCAGCGCCTGCTCGATTACATCGTGCCTGACAGCGTTCACGTTCTCTACAAGGGCAAGATCATCCGCTCGGGTGACAAGGCGCTGGCGCTGGAACTGGAAAACAACGGTTACGCCGACATCATCGGTGAAGCGGCCTGATCGAAGGCCAGGAGGTGATGTCCATGAACATTCAAGCTACCAACCGGCTGACGCCAGCGGAAACCGCGCTGGTCGATGCCTACACCGCCAAGTTCAGCGAATTGCCCGGCGATGGCGCCGTGGTCGCTGCCCGCGACGTGCTGTTCGACGATCTGAAGACTGGTGGTCTTCCGACCCGCCGCATCGAGGCGTGGCACTATACCGATCTGAAAAGCCTGCTGCGTGCCGTTCCGGAAGACCGGCCCGCGCCCATTATCGAGAAGCTGGCGCCGACGGTTGCCGGTTCGCTGGTTGCCTATCTGCAGCATGGCACGGCCGATATCGGCAAGATTGAAGATGTTCGCGTGTCTCGCTTTGCCGAAAGCCTGCTCGACGGTTCCGCCGCCGCCGGCCTTGCTGAAGCCAGCAAGGATGACGCGATTGGCCGCCTCAATGGCAGCTTCGTGCGTGATGGTCTGGTGCTCGATATCCCCGCCGATGCCGATATCGAAAAGCCGATCGAATTGCAGGCGGTTCATGGCGCAGGCCAGGTTCACAGCCGCTTCCCGGTGCGTTTCGGCAAGGGTTCCAAGGCGACCGTCATCGAGCGTCACCTTTCGGTGACTTCTGATGCGGCCCTCGTGTCCTCGGTCAGCGATATCGTTGTCGAGGATGGCGCGGAAGTGACCTGGATCATCCTGCAGCAACAGGGTGCGGCCGATATCCATCTTGGCCAGTTGCGCATGAAAATTGGCGCGGATGCCAAGATTCGCATTTTCATCATCAATGCCGGCGGCAAGCTGGTGCGTCAGGAACTGCGTATCGATGTGGAAGGCGAGGGCACGGATCTCATCGTTCGCGGCGTCAACCTTCTGGGTGGCGAAACCCATACGGACGTGACGATGGTTCTTGGCCACAACGTGCCGAACACGACCTCGACGGAAGTTTTCCGCAACGTGGTGTTCGACCGTGCCAAGGGCATTTTCCAGGGCATGATCCGGGTCGCACCGGATGCCCAGAAGACCGACGCGAAGATGGCGTGCAACACGCTGCTGATGTCTGACGATGGCGAGTTCTCGGCAAAGCCCGAACTGGAAATCTTCGCCGATGACGTTCAGTGCGGCCATGGCGCGACGGTTGCCGATATCAGCGACAACCATCTCTATTACCTGATGGCGCGCGGCGTTCCGCGAGCGAAGGCACGGGCGATGCTCGTCAACGCCTTCGTTGCCGAGATCGTCGAGGAACTGGAAGAAGAAAATCTGGTAGAGGCGCTGGAGACGATCATCTCCGGCTGGCTGGAACATCATGCCTGAGAGCGAACGCGCCGCATTGGCGGCCCCTTATGACATCGAAGCCGTGCGCAAGGATTTCCCGATCCTGTCGCGCGAGGTCTATGGCAAGCCGCTGGTCTATCTCGACAACGGCGCGTCCGCTCAAAAGCCGCAGGTCGTGATCGACGCCGTTTCGCATGCTTATGCGAACGAATATGCCAATGTGCATCGCGGCCTGCATTTCCTCTCCAATGCCGCAACCGACGCCTATGAGGCGGCGCGCGAAAAGGTGCGCCGTTTCCTGAACGCCGGTTCGGTGGACGAGATCGTCTTTACCAAATCCTCCACCGAGGCGATCAATACGGTTGCCTATGGTTACGGCATGCCCAAGATCGGCGAGGGCGATGAGATTGTCATATCGATCATGGAGCACCACTCCAACATCGTGCCGTGGCATTTCATCCGCGAGCGGCAGGGCGCAAAGCTCGTCTGGGTGCCTGTTGACGATGATGGCGCGTTTCATATCGAGGCTTTCGAAAAGAGCCTGACGGAGCGCACCAAGCTCGTCGCCATCACCCATATGTCGAATGCGCTCGGCACCATCGTGCCGGTCAAGGAAATCTGCCGCATCGCGCATGAACGCGGCATTCCGGTGCTGATCGATGGTTCGCAGGGCGCTGTTCACATGCCGGTCGATGTGCGCGATATCGATTGCGACTGGTATGTGATGACCGGTCACAAGCTTTACGGCCCCTCGGGCATCGGCGTGCTCTATGGCAAGGCCGACCGGCTGCGCGAGATGCGGCCGTTCCAGGGCGGCGGAGAGATGATCCTCGACGTTTCCGAAGACAATGTCACCTATAACGAGCCGCCGCACCGTTTCGAAGCCGGCACGCCGCCGATCGTGCAGGCGATCGGGCTTGGTTATGCGCTGGATTATATGGACAATCTCGGCCGCGGGGCGATTGCCGCGCACGAGGCTGACCTTGCCGCTTATGCCGCCGACCGGTTGCGCGAGATCAATTCGCTGCGCATCATCGGCGATGCGCCTGATAAGGGCGGTATCTTCTCCTTCGAGCTTGCGGGCATTCACGCCCACGATGTCTCGATGGTGATCGACCGGCGCGGCGTTGCCGTGCGGGCTGGCACCCATTGCGCCATGCCGCTCTTGAAACGCTTCGGCGTCACCTCCACATGCCGGGCATCGTTCGGCCTTTACAATACCCGCGCCGAAGTAGACTCTCTTGTCGAGGCGCTGGAATATGCGCGCAAATTTTTCGCCTGATATCGGTATTAGAGATCAGGATTGAGGATCAGACCATGACTGCGGAAGCCACTGCAAAGACACCAGATGCGACCGAAGAAGCGGCAAAGCCGTCTTCCATTCCGCCTGACGAGTTGGCGCGTCTCAGCGACGACGTGATCTCGGCGCTGAAAACCGTCTATGACCCGGAAATCCCGGCCGATATTTTCGAACTCGGTCTGATCTACAAGATCGACATCGAGGACGACCGGATGGTCAAGATCGTCATGACGCTGACGGCCCCCGGTTGTCCGGTGGCGGGCGAAATGCCTGGTTGGGTGGAAAACGCGGTCGGCGCCGTCGAGGGTGTTTCCGGCGTTACCGTCGAAATGACCTTCGATCCGCCGTGGACGCCGGACCGGATGTCGGAAGAGGCACAGGTTGCCGTCGGCTGGTACTGATTTGATTTTGACTGGTGTCATCCCTTGATGACATCGTCAGGCGCACTTAAATTGAATTCCATAAGCATCGAGCCTTGAACTCGATTGTCGAAGGAGAATGGGCCCATGGGCTTCGCAATCATGACCATGACCGGGGCTGCCGCCTCGCGCGTTAAAGCAATCGTCGAAAATTCCGGACCGGATGCCAGGGGTGTGCGCGTCGGCATCAAGAAGGGCGGCTGCGCGGGCATGGAATATACCATCGACCTCGTGACCGAACCGGATGCGAAGGACGATCTGGTTGAATTCGAAGGCGCGAAGGTCTGGGTTCAGCCTTCCGCCGTGCTTTATCTGCTCGGTACGCAGATGGATTTTGAAGTCACCAAGATGCGCTCCGGTTTTACTTTCAACAATCCGAACCAGACGTCCGCCTGCGGATGCGGTGAATCGGTGGAATTGAAGCCCGCCGATCTGGCGGCGCTGGCGAAGCAGCGTGAGGCTGAAGCGAGCGTTTGATCCAACGCGGCTGTGCGTTTTACGCCGCTGTTGTCTCGGACGCGACTTAACGGCCTTCTGTTTCCCTCGGGTTGAGGGGGCAAGGGTAGGGATATTCGGAGAGCTTGCCCCCTCATCCGGCCCTTGGGGCCACCTTCTCCCCGGCGGGGAGAAGAAACAAGCGGCGCAGCCGGTGTCCTTCCAGAACTGTTGATACTCCCATCAATTAACTTGCTTGCTCCTTGTCAGCGTCGCTGAGACGGGTCGAGCGGGTGCGTTTTCGCCTTCTCCCCGCGGGGGAGAAGGTCGCGGCAGCGGGTTGAGGGGGCAAGCTCTCGGTTCATCGCTGACGTTGCTCCCTCATCTGACCCATCAGGCCATCTTCTCCGCGGTGGGAAAAGAAACGAGCAGCTATGCCGTGCGACGGGGCCTAGATTTTCACTCGTGCCTGAGCGCCTCTATCGGGCTTAAACTCGCCGCCCGCCGTGCCGGGAAATAGCCGAAAATCACCCCGATGGCCGCTGAAAAGGCGAAGGCGAGGAAGATGATTGACGGGCTGGTGACGAAGGGGACGTTGAGGAAACTGACAACACCGTAAGCCAGCCCAAGGCCGGTGAGGATGCCGACGATGCCGCCGAAGGCCGAGAGCATCACGGCTTCCACCAGAAACTGTGTCAGCACCTGTTTTTCCAATGCACCGATCGCAAGCCTAATGCCGATCTCACGCGTTCGTTCCGTTACCGAAACCAGCATGATGTTCATGATGCCGATGCCGCCGACCAGCAGGCTGACGGCGGCGACCGCTCCGAGAAGTCCGGTGAGAAGCGTCGTCGTTCCGGTCATGGCCGAGGCGATCTGCGTCATGTCGTTGACGGTGAAATCATCCTCGCGGCCGATGCCGATGCGGCGGCGCTCGCGCAGCAGGTTCTGCAGGTCGCTCTGCACCTTGGCGGTGGAAACGCCATCCTGCGCCGAGACCATGATCGAGGAAATGGTGGTGGTGCCGCCGATGCGCCGCTGGTGAATTTTGAGCGGCATGATGATGGTGTCGTCCTGATCGTCGCCGAGGCCGGACTGGCCTTTTCTGCCCAACACACCGATGACGGGGCAGGAGATGTTGCTGACGCGGATCGTCTGCCCCACCGGGTTTTCCGCGCCGAAGAGTTCCTGCCGCACCGTTTCGCCGATGATGCAGCCGATCTGCCCGCCGCGATCTTCGGCGGGCTGGAAGTCGCGCCCCAGCGCTATCGTCCAGTCCTGCGCAATCAGATAATCATTGGTGGTGCCGATGACGCTGGTCTGGTGGTTCTTGCCGCCGAAAATGACGGTTGCGGCGGAGCTGCGGTTTTGCGGCGCGACGGCGCGGATGCCTGATATCTGGTTGCGGATGGCCTCGACATCGCGATCATCGAAGCGCTTGGCCTCGGTGCTGGCCCTTCCGGGGCCGAACTGGCCGGGGCGCACGAACAGCATGTTGGTGCCGAGCCGCGACAGTTCCGATTTCACCTGTTCAGTCGTGCCATTGCCGATGGTGACCATGGCGATGACGGCGGCCACGCCGATGACGACGCCGAGCACGGTGAGGAAGGAGCGCAAAAGGTTGCGGCTGATGGCGCGCAGCGCAAGACGCGACGTTTCAAAGAACATCGGATGTCTCCTTTTTATCCGCCGCGCTGTCGGAGGCGAGGCGGCCATCGACGAAACGCAGCAGGCGCCCGGCATGGGCAGCAATGTCCTCTTCATGGGTGACCATGACGACCGTGATGCCTCTATCCCGGTTGAGCGAGGTGATGAGTTCCATGATCTCGTTGCTGGTCTTCGTATCGAGATTGCCGGTCGGCTCATCGGCCAGAAGCAGGGCCGGGCGAGTGACGATGGCGCGGGCAATGGCCACGCGCTGCTGCTGGCCGCCGGAAAGCTCCTGCGTGGTGTGATCCTCGCGTCCCTTCAGTCCCACCTGCGCCAGCGCCTCCATGGCGCGCGCGCGCCGCTCCGAGGCCTTCATGCCGCGATAGACCAGCGGCAGCTCGACATTCTCGACCGCCGAGGTGCGCGAGAGAAGGTTGAAACCCTGAAACACGAAACCCAGCATGTGACGGCGCAGCAGCGTCAGGTGCTCGTTGTCGAAGGCGCTGGTTGGCACGCCCTGGAACAGATATTCGCCTGATGTCGGCACATCCAGGCAGCCGATGATGTTCATCGAGGTGGATTTTCCCGAGCCTGATGGCCCCATGATGGCGACGAATTCCTTCTCGCGGATCGACAGGCTGACGCCGTCGAGCGCGCGGATCGTCGCTTCGCCGCGGCCATATTGCTTGACGACATCGCGAAATTCGATGAGCGGCGGCTGTTGCATGCGGTTCTCCTGCGTCAACCGGCGTTGCGGGCCGTTGCGTCGGTAATCACCTGGTCATCGGCTTTCAGCTCGCCCGATTTCACCACGGTATGCTGACCGTCAGTGGAGCCGGTTTCGATGGCGACGGAGACGGGATTGTTGTTGCGCAGCACCCAGACCGTTCGTTTACCCGTCGCCGCCTTCGCGGCGTCGCGGCCCTGCGACCGGCCCATGCGGGGCGGGCGGAACAGGCTCATCAACCCGCCGCCACGGGAGGCGGATTCGCGCGGCGGCGTATAACGAAGCGCTGAATTCGGTACCAGCAACGTATCCTTGATTTCTTCAACGACAATATTGGCGGTTGCCGTCATGCCGGGGCGCAGCAGCAGTTCTTCATTATCGACAGTCAATATGCCCTTGTAGGTCACCACGTTGGAAACGGTTTCGGAGGCGAAGCGGACAGTCTCGATCTCGGCCGGGAATTTGCGGTCCGGATAGGCATCCACATTGAAGGTGGCTTTCTGCCCGGTCTCGACCTTGCCGACGTCGGCCTCATCCACCGAAACCTGCAATTCCATGTGGCGCAGATCGCCGGCGATGGTGAAGAGAACCGGCGCGTTGAGCGAGGAGGCGACGGTGGCGCCGGGATCAACGCTGCGGGTGAGGATGACGCCATCGATGGGTGAGACGATCTTGGCCTTGCCGAGATTGACTTCGGCGAGCCTCAGATCCGCTTCCGCCGAAAGCACGGTTGCCTCATTCACCTCCAGCGTTGCAGCGGCGGCATCGTGGGTGAATTGTGCCGCATCCAGATCCTGCTGGCTGGACACACGGTTCTGCACAAGCGATCGCAGGCGCTCCATGGACGTCTTCGCCGAGCCGAGATCGGCGCGCGCCTTCAGCACGTTGGCCTTGGCGGAGGCGAGTTTGGCGCGGGCGCTCTGGACGTCGGCCTCCAGCTTGTTGGTATCCAGCTCCGCCAGAACGTCTCCAGCCTTGACCGGGGTATTATAGGTGACGTTGACCTTGCGCACCGTGCCGGACAATTCGCTTGATATATCGACCTGATCCGTCGGCTGAACCGAACCGGTGGAGGTGACGATGACTGACAGATCGCCCTGACGCGCAGGTTCCGTGGTGTAGTTGTAAGCAACACCCGCCGCGCGCGACTGGTAATAATAACCAAGGCCGCCGCCGATCAGAATGATGGCCGCCGCGACATAAAGAAACCGGCGCGATTTCTTCTTTCGGCCGTTTCTGTTCGTTCCCAGAATCTCCCGCAGATCGGGCTGGCTGTTTTTGATATCGCTGCCACTCGTATTGGCGTCATTCATTCTCGTCACCCGCAAAACTCAAAATGCCACAGAGGGTTGTTTCCGCTCTGCGGTTTGTCCGTCCATCCGTCGCCGTTGTATTCCTCTGATTGTGGGAAGTGACATAGCTTGCCCCAAGGGTGAAGTGAAAACTTGGTAATATTTATGATAGTTCTGGTCTGCTAGAGATAGGTATTGGAAAAGCCGATGCCATCTTTAGGGCGGAGGTTTCAGCAGCGATATTCAGGACGATGATGAAATGAACGACAACGTGGTGAAGTTCCGCAAACCGGTGCCGCCGAAAAAACCGCGCGAACCGCTTGGGCCGAAAGCGAAGAGGGCGCTGACGATTGTGGCTGTCATCGCGTTTTTTGTGGCGGCGTGGGGGTATTTCACGCTGATGGGGCAGGGGTAGGGGGCTGGCGCTGGCGTTCTTGCTGGAGGAGGGTGGAAGGCGCAAGTATGCAAATTGACTAAAGCGGGTGGGCGCCGCGGCTGGTTCTGATGATGGCTATTGGCCCAAACCGGTCATTCGCCGACGCAGAAATCGGTCGTGAACTCTGATTTTTGCGACAGAGTTTCGCAACGAAAATTCTTGATCCCTCTGGAAA
Source organism: Agrobacterium sp. B1(2019) (assembly GCF_008274755.1). Taxonomy (NCBI): domain Bacteria; kingdom Pseudomonadati; phylum Pseudomonadota; class Alphaproteobacteria; order Hyphomicrobiales; family Rhizobiaceae; genus Agrobacterium; species Agrobacterium sp. B1(2019). The sequence continues at coordinate 955,304 of NZ_VTPB01000001.1, forward strand.
GCCAAGTGCGTCGCAGTATTCATGCGACAACCGGCCGTTAAACCTGCGCGATGGCGGTCTCGTGTTCAACCGGCAGGGCACGTAGTCCCGGCACTGGCGAAAGCAGGATAATCAGCAACTGGATCAAGAATCCTCCTGTTGCCAAGAATAGACATGCTGCAACGCCGAAGTAGCCAGCGACTAAAGCGCCGAGCGCAGCCCCGAGTGGCCTTGACCCATAGGTGGCGGTCATTATTAGCGCCGAAACTCGACCAAGCATGATGTTTGGCGTAACCGCCTGACGCAGTGTCATCGTCGTTATGCTCCAAAGGATTGGCCCGACGCCGAACACGAAGAAACTGATACATACCAGCCAAAACGAAGGAAACCAGAGTGTTAACAACATGAGGAAGGCCCCACAAAATCCTCCGAGCGGCCCCAGAACAATCATGGTTCCAATCGAAAAGCGTCGTGCAAGGACTGGCACGATTATGGCTCCTACAATCATGCCGACACCATCAACTCCCAACGCAATGCCTACCTGGGTAGCACTCAGGCCGAGGTTTTGGACGGCGTAGGCAACGAAGACCGCCATCAAAATCACCCACGCGGTATTAAAGAAGATCGCGGTAAACAGGATCGGAAGCAGGAATTTATGATGTGCAACGAACGTCGCTCCTGTCTTCAGGTCTTGTATCGGGTTGCTGAAGGGGCGTGATGTCATGTTGTCTTTTGGAATGCTTGCTAGATACAGTGCGGCCAGAATGGAGAGCACTGTTGCAAACACATAGGCGGTAGAAGCGCCGGTCCAACCGACCAACGCACCGCCAAGAGCGGGGCCGGCGGCAAAAGCGGCGCTGCGCACCAATTCAAGCCAGCGGTTCGCATCGCCAAGTCGTGCACGGGGTACAATTGACGGAATAATCGCTGGAGCGGCCACGCTGTAACAAACCGTCCCGACGGCCCCGATGAAGCCGAGGACCGCAAGTAGCGGTACATTCAGCAGCCCAAATGCCAGAAGAAGTACAACAACGATAAGGGAAGTACTGCGCAGGACCTCCGATCCCACCATCAATATTTTGCGCGAGGCCCGATCCACGGCAAGTCCGGCTGGAATAGACAGCAGCAAAAACGGAAGGGTTTGCGCCATTTGCAACCAGCCCGTTTCAACCGGCCCCGCACCAAGCAACAAAACCGCCGCCAATGGAGCCGCTGCCAACGCTATCTGCTCGGAAAACTGTGCGAAGAGATTCGACCAGCCTATGCGTTTGAATGCAGAGGGAAGTGGCGCAGAATGGATGGAGTTCAACATCGTTTGTCCTCATGTTCAATACATGAGGACAAATGGCCTGATCTACAGAGCCACAGGCCACCCGTTTCTTGCGGCTAAAATTTCATTGTCGCGAAGACCCCAATTAAAGCGACATTTGTTTTCCTAACTTTTGCGACGTCGCAAAATTGGGAGTTTTGCGGCAGGCACACTGTCAGACCCAACCATTCTTCATTTACAAAAGGGAAAGTGGCGACCCCTGCAGGACTCGAACCTGCGACCTACTGCTTAGAAGGCAGTTGCTCTATCCAGTTGAGCTAAGGGGCCGTCATGCCGGGCAGTTGATGCGCCGGCAGAAATCTTCAATGGGCGTGTTTCAGTGCGTCCAGGGCTGGGTGCGATTGAAACGGAAGTTGTCGGTGTAGGAAACCACCTTGCGGGTCGCTTCCTTCGGCTGGATGACGCGGTATTCGATGCCCTTGCGCTGGGCATAGGCTTCGGCCTGTTCCTGCGTCTCGAATGTCAGCTTGAGCTGCTGCTTCATGTCGGAACTAGAGGTATAACCCATGATCGGATCGATCTTGCGCGGAACCTCGGCGTCGAATTCCAGAACCCAGACATTGGTCTTCGCCTTGCCGGATTGCATGGCGGTTTTTGCAGGGCGGTAAATCTTCGCAGACATGTCGAAACTGCTCCGGTTGGACAGCGGGGCGCAATACCCCGAATTGTTCATCACGTACCTGAATAGAATAACCAAATCGTGTCAGGAACGTTGAATTTGAAATGAACTGACTTCAGGTGAGAGTCAAGACGATTATCCCCTTGCCGTCCGATCGCGTGCTGCAGTTTCGAGGTTACGTTTTGCTCATGGGGACCTGGGCTGAACAAAGATGAATTTCCCTGTTGCGCAGTCTGGGTGAACCGTGTATTCCCCAGCCATCGCCTCGGCGGAGTGTAGCGCAGTCTGGTAGCGCATCTGGTTTGGGACCAGAGGGTCGGGAGTTCGAATCTCTCCACTCCGACCATTTTAAAGCAAAACATCAGCTTTCCGGCGTAACGTCTTCCAATAGCTGTTATTTATTCCGCAGACGGGCCGGCCAGGGTGCTCTCTGCCGTGCCGATCGTCATGACATTGCCGCGCCATGCCACCGCGCTGCCGATCCAGCTTCGCGCCCAGACGATGGGCATGATCATGTCGCGGGCGATCATCGCCGGCAGCGTATGGAGCGATACCGGCCAGCGGTTGAGGGCCGCGAGCGCAAGTTCCGGCACGTACATGAGGGCGAGGACGGCAAAGGTGGTTGCGGCGAGGTTTACATCCATCATCGCAGCGGCGGCGAGCGCGAAGAGGAGCGGGGGAAGCGCGCCGGTGAAGATTTCCGGCGCGAAATATTGCGGGAAGGTCACGCGTCGCAACCGCGCCCAGCGGGTCTGTCGCGACCAGATCTCGCCGGCATGGCGCTGGCCGAGCGGCTGTTCGAAGGGGGCGCAGACCAGATGCACCTTGCGGCCGGAGCTTCGCACCAGCTTCGTCGAAGCGGCGTCTTCGGCGATTTCAGCGGCCAGCGCGCGGATGCCGCCATGCTCCTCCAGAAACGGTTTGTTCCACAACATCGACTTTCCCTGTGCGAAACCCATGCCGATCGCTTCCGCCGCATATTGCCAGCGGCCCTGCGAGCCGTTGAGGAAGGCGCATTCCACATGCGCCCAGAAACCCGCAGGCCTTGAGCCGAGTGGCGGTGAGCAGACCAGCCCGCTATCCTGCCGCCAGGCCGACATCATGGTCGCAATATAGGATTTTGGCATCAGCACGTTCGAATCGGCCAGAATCACCCATTCATGCCGGGCGGCCCGCCAGCCCTTGACGCAATTGTTCAGTTTCGGATTGGCGCTGATGCGGTCATCGCCAATGAGCAATTGCATGGAAACCGAGGGAAAGGCGGCTTGCGCTTTGCGAACTTCCTCGATCACAGGATCGAATTCATCGGCGACGCAGAACAGCAGCTCATAGTCGGGCCAGTTGAGTTCGAAGGCGCGCGACAGCGTCAGGGACGTGAAGTTTTCGACGCCGCGCAGCGGCACCACAAGCGAGACAGCCGGCTTTTGCCGGACAAGATCGTTTTCCGCGTCGGGTCTCGTCAGTCGCCAGCCGGCCAGAACGATGCCGAGAAGATTGAAGCCGAGGAGCAGAATTGCGCAAAAGGCAAAGACAGTTTCCATGCTGGCCAGTTCCACTCCCAAGCTTCGGCGGTCTGCGCGCCAATCGATTCCATGGAATTCGTCTCTGCCGATTATAACGTTTGCGTGACAGTTACATGTCATCGTCGGCTTGTGGGAAGGCAACGCCGTGCATCAAGGCGTCGCAGAAGCTGCGTGCGCAAAAGAAAAGCCCTCCGCATAGAAGGGCCCAATCGTCATGACGGTCGATAAATTTTAGTGCACGTTCAGGATATGGGCATGACTGCTTGCGACGAGAAACGATTCCCGTGCTTTCTCGATGTCGCATCTGCCCGCGATGGCATCGAGGCAGTTCCTGCGCGCCTCTTCATATTCCGGCCCATGCTCCTCGGGCCAGCGGTACATCAGCATGTCCAGCGCCACCAGCGGGCTGTAGATTTCCACGGCGACGCACAGCGGCAGGTGGATCGCCACCGGCTTCATCCACGAGGCGTGGTGACACGGCTCTGTTCTGTTAATCAGCATGTCATTTTCCTCCCTGTTTTAGCTGTCTTGGAGGGCGTTCTCTCTCCTATGCGCGAAATGCCTGCCTCACGAAATGGTTCCCGATCACCAAAAATGTGATCGGTCAGGGGGTTCCAATTTTCCAAGATGAATGGAAGATGAACAAACAGATGAACCGGAGATGAACAAGACCGCCCTCAGGGCGTTGTTATGTCCATAAGAAGGAGAACGCACATGTTCAATTTGTCAGGCATTCAGGAAAGCTTCTTCGGGGACCGCATGGCCGGCGTATGTCAGGCAATCACGTCGGCTCTGGCCTTCGAATCCGGGCTAGAGAAGTCGCGGATTTCGGCAACTGTCGAAAATGATGTGATCTATCTGGAAGGTACGGCCGATTCGGTCGAGGCGATCGACATCGCCATCAACCTTGCCGCTTCCATTTCCAATTGCCGGATTCTGAGCCATATCGAGCCGGTCTACTGACTATTGCGCCAGCCGGGCGAAACCTCGTCCGGCTAATTCTAACGCAATAACGCGGCAATGTCATTTCCGGTTGCCGATTTGCGCGCTGCGAACCATATCACCCGGCTTGATGCCATAGCGCTTCGCAGTGCCGCCATTGAGTTCAAGCACAAATTTTACCGGTCCGCGGGAGCTGATGATTGCCTCCGAATGCGGAACCGCGTTTTCGTGAATATGGGTAATACGGCCGTCACGGCCGATAAAAAGCATGTCGAGCGGAATAAGCGTGTTCCGCATCCACATGGCCACGTCACGCGCTTCGCCGAAATCGAACAACATGCCGTTTTCAAGCGGCATGCTCTTGCGGAACATCAGCCCCTGTTCGCGCTGGGCGTTGTTCAGCGCCAGTTCGGCAGTGAAATCGTGGCTCTTTCCCCCGGCGGTTTCAATCTGCAGCGGTTCGGAGGTGAAAGTCTGCTGTTGCTGAGCCTGGGCGGCGGTGGCCAGCGTGAAAAAAAGAAGCGCCATAACGGCGCTTTTCACCATATGGGGCAGGGCGGACATCAATGCGACATCCCGATGGAAACCGGGTTGTCAGGGTGGATTTCCGCCGCCATCAGGCCCTTGTCGCCATCGCCGTAACGCACCAGCACCACCTGGCCGGGGCGAAGCTCCGTCAGGCCGAAACGGCGCAGCGTTTCCATATGCACGAAAATATCTTCCGTTCCTTCGCCGCGCGTCAGGAAGCCGAAGCCCTTGGTGCGATTGAACCACTTGACGATGGCGCGCTCCAGCCCGCTGGACGGCGTTACCTGCACATGGGTACGGACCGGCGGCATCTGCGAGGGATGGACGGCGGTCGACTGGTCCATGGACAGAATGCGGAACGCCTGAAAACCGCGGTCGCGCCGCTGGATGAGGGCGACGATGCGCGTGCCTTCAAGAATTGTCTGGTAACCGTCGCGGCGCAGGCAGGACACGTGCAGCAGCACATCCTGTGTGCCGTTGTCGGGCACGATGAAGCCGAAACCCTTGGCGACGTCGAACCATTTCACGACGCCGGTGATTTCGGTCAGGTCCACGGCATCGCCCGAAAGGTCCTCGACATCGACTATCGTTTTCGATGACATCCTATCAGCCATATCCTGCCAACCCCTCAATTACGCGCCATACACCGGTCAACTGATTCCTGTGCGCCAGATTAACATCTTGGTAACGGTTTCACGCAAGCCCTAGTTTTTGATTTACGCAGCTGCTTTTATGTCGCCGTCCTTGTCCGGGGCTTGCCGTCACGCGTTTAACGGCTCCGGACCCGTGTAATGGAGAGGAAGAAAATGCGGTATCTGCACACAATGGTTCGCGTCAAAGACCTTGGCGAATCACTGAAATTCTATGTCGACCTGCTCGGCCTTACGGAAATACGCCGAATCGAGAACGAAAAAGGTCGGTTCACTCTGGTGTTTCTTGCGGCGCGCGATGACATTGCTGCGGCGAAGGAAAACAAGGCTCCCTGCCTCGAACTCACCTATAATTGGGATACCGAGGATTATACCGGCGGCCGCAACTTCGGCCATCTGGCTTACGAGGTCGACAATATCTACGATTTCTGCGCGCATCTGCAGCAGAACGGCATCGTCATCAACCGGCCGCCGCGTGACGGGCACATGGCCTTCGTGCGCTCGCCGGATGGTATCTCGTTCGAAATTCTGCAGAAGGGCGAAAGCCTCGCACCAGCCGAACCCTGGATATCTATGCAGAATACCGGTTCCTGGTAGGGATTTTCCGGTGAGCAGCGGCGTTTTCGGGTGCTCTTGCCTTGTCCCAAGGGGATGAGGCATAGTCCGCGAATCAAAACGGCCAGTCCCGTTTTGGGGAAGCACACGCGCCCGTTCCCGTGTTGCTGTTGGAAATGCAAGATACGGAGGCCACCCATGAAAACTGTCGAGAGCGCGAAAGGACGTCTGCTTCGTCAGCGTCTTGTCATCGCGGTTTCACTGCTCGGGCTTTCCGGGTGCGTTTCGGCGGTGACCGACGAAGAGATGGCCGCCGCGACCAAAAAGCCGGAAATTTCCACGCAACAGAAGCCGCAGACCGCCGCTTCAACTGCGGCGGCCGGCGCGCAACCGGGACATTATGTGGATCCGGCCGTGGCGTCGGCGGCTGGAGCTGCCGCGCCGGTCCAGCCTCAGGCGGCGGGCGGCCCGGCGCAGGCCTATGGCGCCGCCCCCGATATCGCCGGGTTGACGACGCAGCCAACGGCGATCTCCGCAGGTACGGCAAGCATTTATTCGACCGCATCCGCCGCCGCCGCGCCCGTCGGTGCCGCAGGGGCGCCGGGCGCCGCCGCGGCTACGGGGGCACCTTCCCAGAGAATCACTCCCGCCGTCAGCAGCGTCTATTCGGCGCCGGTGCAGGCCGCGCAGCCGCAACCGGCGGCAGCGCCGGTTCAGGTCCCGCCAGCCGGACAGGCGTCGGCGGAGCAGCACAGCGAAAATCTTCAGCCGGCTCCCGTACCCCTTCCGCAATCGGCATCTGGACAGCTCGCGACGGCTGCCGCGCAACCAGCCGCCGGCGCCGGAGCGACCGGCGAGAAGCAGGGAGCCGATGGGCAGGGCGTGACGCTTGCGGCATTTTTTGCCGGTGCGGCCAAGAAACGTCTGCCGAAAATGATTGAAAGCGGGACTGCGGGCAATACGCAGGTCGCTGCGCTTCCCGGAGCTGCGGACGGGACGATGGGCATTGCGCTTTCCGGCCGCTCGGTGATGTCCGACGAATTCGACGATGCCCATATCGATGAAGAGGATGACCAGCCGACAGGCCTGATGAAACTCGCTTCACTCTCCGGCCTCACCCGCGTCGCCCCGAACGGGCTTTTCCTGCAGACGGACCGTGTCGAAGTCGGCTGTTTCAAGCCGGAACTGGTGCGGATGATCAAGGATGTGGAGCGCCACTATAACAGACCGGCGATCGTCACCTCGGGTTATCGTCCGCCGAAGGGCATAAGGCGGGGCTCCAAGCACTATACCTGCGACGCCGCCGATATCCAGATCAAGGGCGTCTCCAAATGGGAGCTTGCGACCTATCTGCGTTCCCTGCCGGAACGCGGCGGCGTCGGCACCTATTGCCACACCGAGTCGGTCCATATGGATACGGGTGAGCCGAGAGACTGGAACTGGCGTTGCCGCCGTACTGCCGCGCGTAAATAATTTCCAGCCAATTCTTGATGATTAGGGAATCCGGGGCGTTGCGCCCCTGAGATTCGTTTGGGATGTCTGTATGCGGACACCCTCCCGCCTCCGAATGGACGTGTGGCACGCCATGCTGTAGGAGACGGTTTCCCATCTCCATGCTTATGGTGTCCTGCGAATGCTGCCGATTTCCACCTTTCCCGTCTACATCATCTCCATCGCCAGAGCCCGCGCACGGCTGGAGAAAATGTTGAACGGCGCTTCGGGCCTCGGGCTGGATTTGCGTCCGGTCGAGGGCGTTGACGGCAAGACCATTCCCCCCGCCGAATGGACGGACTTTAATCGGCGCGGTTTTGAACTGCGTAACGGCCGCCACGCCTTGCCCGGCGAGTATGGCTGCTACGCCAGCCATATAAAGGCGCTGGAAATTTTCTTGGCGAGCGACGCGCCGATGGCGGTAATCGTCGAGGACGATGTCGCCTTTACCCCGGACTTTTCCGAGCGGGTAAAAGCCGTTGCTGCGATCATGCCGAAAAATTCGATCGTGAAACTAACCAATCACCGCCGCAGCGGCTTCAAGGGCAGGAAGACCAGCGCTCTCGGCGACACGTTCGGGCGCTGCATCTATGGCCCACAAGGATCGTCAGCCTGCTATATCATCTCACGCGGCGGTGCCGAACATTTCCTGAAAGCCGCAAGGGTGATGACGCTGCCCTTCGACCGGGCGCTGGAATGCGGCTGGGGTTATGGCACGCATGTCTACGTGACCGACAAGGATTTCCTGCCGTTTGGCGATCCGGACACGCTGGTTGGAACGCGCGCCGAATATCGCGGCAGCAAATTTGCCCGGTTCCAGCGGGTGGCGGCTTATCTCTCAAGTTTTTACGACAATATTGCGCGGTATGTTTATGCCTATCGCTAGCCGCGAGCATGAGGGCATGTCGGCTCCCCGTCTGATAACGGCGCATTGGGGAGATTGATATTCCGTACCCGGCAAAGAGAAGGTGCGGTTATTTACCTCAAAAAAACGCAAGGATGCTGTTTTCCAATCTGTTGCAGATCGGAGGCATACGCGACAAGAAGTCATCTAAGTTATTGATAAATCGACTGTTGAGGTGGTGAGAGCGCAGGGATTCGAACCCTGGACCTACTGATTAAAAGTCAGTTGCTCTACCGGCTGAGCTACGCTCTCCCGTGTCGGGGCTTGGTTGCCCTTCGGAAGTGCGCGGAACATAGGTAGAGCGATCCGTTCGGTCAACCCAAAAAAAGCGGTTTCGACAATCAATCCGGTTTTTTTTGTCGCACCCCCGAAAAGGTGATTGGAGAGAGGGGGCGGCTGGGGATAAAACCGGCTTCAGACATGTCGGCTGGACGGGTGAAATCCTTTTGCAGCAATGACATGCAGGAAAATGATGCGTGAAGCGGCGGCGAAGCTCGAGAATCGCGGCGGCTTTGCGGGATGCGGAGTTCTTTGTTGTCGATTGCCGATATTTCCCTGTTCAGCGCGCTTCTGGCCGGCGCTCTTTCGTTTCTGTCGCCCTGCGTTCTGCCGCTGGTGCCGCCTTATCTCTGTTATATGGCGGGTGTTTCGGTCGAGCAGTTCAGGACGGAAGATACAGCACCCCGGCCGGAGATTCGCAGGGCCGTGCTGTTTTCAGCCTTCTTCTTCACGCTCGGTTTCGCCACGGTCTTCGTGGCGCTTGGGGCAGGCGCCTCGACGATCGGTACGCTCCTGCGTCAGAATCTGGATATTCTCGCCAAGGTTGGTGGTTTCATCATCATTCTGATGGGTTTGAATTTCCTCGGCGTGTTCCGCATCGGCCTGTTTTCGCGCGAGGCGCGGTTTCAGGGGGCGGGCAAGCCGGCCACGCTGTCCGGGGCCTATGTCATGGGCCTTGCTTTCGCTTTCGGCTGGACGCCCTGCATCGGCCCGGTTCTGGGGGCTATTCTCGGCGTCGCCGCCGCGCGCGATACGGTTGGCGACGGTGCGGCGCTGCTTGCGGTCTATTCTCTTGGTCTTGCGGTGCCGTTCTGGATCGCGGCGGCGTTTTCCGGCTCCTTCATGCGTTTCCTCGTCCGCTTCCGCCGCCATCTTGGGCTCGTGGAAAAGCTGCTTGGCGTGTTGCTGGTGCTGACCGGTCTCGCTTTCATGTCCGGTTTTATCACCAATGTGGCGATCTGGTTCCAGGAGACCTTTCCGATCCTGATGCAAATCGGCTAAGCCTCCCGCTGTAGTTGCTTGCGGGGGGAATATAGTGACGGATATCGTCGGACTGCTGTTGCCGTTTTTCGGCCTGATCTTCATCGGCTACGGTGCGGCGCGCATCACGAAGCAGCCGGTCGAGGCGATGGGCTGGCTGAACACCTTCATCATCTATGCGGCGCTGCCGGCGCTGTTCTTCAAGCTTGTGTCGAAAACGCCGGTGGAAGAGCTGGCGCGGATGGATTTCGTCGCGGCCAGTCTCGCCTGCACCTATGGCGTTTTCCTGGCTGTGTTCCTGATCGGCCGATTCGTACGGAAAAACAGCTTTTCCGAAACCACGATCCAGAGTTTCGCGGCCAGCTACGGCAATATCGGTTATATGGGGCCGGGCCTTGCGCTTCTGGCGCTTGGCGAGAAGGCGGCGGTGCCGGTGGCGCTGATCGTCTGCCTTGAAAACGCCGCGCACTTCATCGTCGCTCCGGCGATGATGGCGGTTGCCGGCGGTGACAAGCGCTCCCCGCCAAGGCTTGCGCTGGATGTGGCGCGCAAGGTCATCACCCATCCCTTCATCGTCTCCGTCATCGCCGGTTTTCTGGCCGCATCGCTGTCATGGCAGCCGCCGGAGGCGGTGCAGCGGCTGGTGGATTATCTGGCGCAATCGGCGGCGCCCTGCGCACTGTTTGCCATGGGCGTGACGCTGGCGCTTCGGCCGATGAAACGTGTGCCGGTGGAAATCAGCTATATCGTGCCGGCAAAGCTGATCCTGCATCCGCTCGCCGCCTATCTCGTACTCTCGTCGCTCGGGCGGTTCGAGCCGGTGTGGATCTATTCGGCCGTGCTTTTGGCCGCGCTGCCGACCGCGACGAATGTCTTCGTCATCGGCCAGCAATATCACGTCTGGCAGGAGAGAGCGTCTGCGACGATCCTGATTTCGACGGTTCTGTCTGTCTTCACGCTGACTGGCGTGGTTTATTTCATCCAGCCTTTTTGAAGCTGCCGAACAGCAGCGAGGGCAGGGCCTTCAGCCCGCGACCCGGCTCGATGCCTTCGCGCATGACCATGCTTCTAAGCGTGCCGATGCCGGAAAGCACATGCAGTCCCGCCGCGCGCGCCATCTGCACCGGCAGGAGATCGGAAAGCAGCGAGCGGTTCAGGAGATCGACGCTCAGCGTGCGGCTATAGACATCCGCTCGCCGCTTGCGGTCGAAGCTATCGCCGGCGTCGGCCGCAATCGGCCGGTCGGAGACGGCGCTCAGCAATTCCGTCAGCGCGATGATGTCGCGCAGGCTGAGGTTCAGCCCCTGCGCGCCGATGGGAGGAAAACCGTGCGCGGCCTCGCCAATCAGGGCGACGCGGCCCTTGCCGAAGCGGTGCGCCGTCATGGAAGAAAGCGGCCAGGCCTGAACGCTGTCCTCGACGGTGACCGCTCCCAGCATGGATTGCATGCGCTCCTCGACGCGTAGGCTCAGCGCCTCCATCGGCAGCGCCGTCAACTCTTCCGCCTGTTGCGGGGTAACCACCCAGACGAGGCTGGAGCGGTTGCCGGGCAGGGGAACCTGGGTGAAAGGCCCGGTGGGTGTGTGGAACTCCGTCGAGACATTGCCGTGCGGCCGGCTATGGCCAAAGTTCAAAACAATGGCCGTCTGCGGATAGGACCAGGATTTGACGCCGATGCCGGCAGCATCGCGCACCATGGATTTGCGGCCATCCGCACCGATGAGGAAATCGGCGGAGAGCGTTTCGCCATTCGCAAGGGTCACCGTCATGCGGTCGTTGCCAATGTCGATTGTTTCCGCCGTGGTGTCCAGACGGGTAATATTGTGTTCCTGCCCGACCGCTTCGCTCAGGACGCCGAGCAAAGCCTCGTTGGGTATGTTCCAGCCAAAGGCGTCCAGCCCGATTTCGGAGGAACGGAACTGCACCGTTGGTGCACGCAGCAGGCGGTCGGTGCCATCGATGATCTGCATGGTGGAAAGGCGTGCGGCCGAAGGCGCGATGCGCGACCAGAGGCCAAGGCGGTCCATAAAGCGGATGGACTGGTCCATCAGCGCCGTGGTGCGCTGGTCCTTCCTGTCGCTGGAAGGTGCGATGAGCGCCACGTGGCGGCCCGCCCGCGCCAGCGCGATGGCCGCGATCTGCCCCGCAAGTCCCGCACCGGTGATGGCGATATCGAAGTGTCTCATGGTCCTGATCCGTTGTTATTTCCACACCATCATAAAGGCTTCGGTTGGGTAAATCCACTTCGGTCCCGGAACATCCGGTTGCGAAGATTCGTTGGTTGTGCCGCTATATTAGTCCTAGGATAAGCGGATTGAGCCGGTTGCAAAGCGTGGTGAATGGCCGCATACCGGAACAAACAGGGCGGATGAAAAACGGGGCGCAGACGCTGACCATGAAAATTTTCAACTATAAGCGTGTTCCCTACGCGGAAATCCGCGCCTTTTCCGTCCACATGCTCACGGCCTCCGGCTCGTTTCTGGCTTTTCTCGGTGTTGTCGCCGCAGCGGAACACCGCTTCGTCGATATGTTCTGGTGGCTGGGGCTTGCGCTGCTGGTGGATGGCATCGACGGCCCGATTGCCCGCAAGGTGCGGGTGAAGGAAGTGCTGCCCAACTGGTCGGGCGATACGCTCGATAATATTATTGACTATGTCACCTATGTGCTGCTGCCCGCCTTTGCGCTTTATCAGAAGGGCATGATCGGCGAGCCGCTATCTTTCGTGGCCGCCGGCATGATCGTGGTGTCAAGCGCCATTTATTACGCCGACATGGGCATGAAGACGGACGAATATTTCTTCTCCGGCTTTCCGGTGGTCTGGAATATGGTGGTGTTCACCCTGTTCGTCATGGACGCCAGCGCCACGACGGCAATGGTCGTCGTTACCGTTTCGGTGTTTTTGACATTCCTGCCGATCAACTTCCTGCATCCGGTGCGGGTGAAGCGATTGCGGCCGCTCAATCTCGCCGTGGTCTTCATCTGGTGCGCGCTTGGCGGTTATTCGCTGCTGATGCACTTCGAAACCCCGAGCTGGGCCGTGATCGGCTTTGTGGCAAGTGGCCTCTATCTTTATTGCATCGGTGGAATATTGCAGTTTTTCCCCTCGCTCGGCGCGAAATAAGAAAAGGGTAAAGCCGTTTATTGCTTGTGCAAATTGCATTTAAGCTACTTCTTTTTCAGTTGTGCGCAGCAGCAAAACCGTTATCAATAAGTCTTGATTGGATGAGATTGCATACGCATTGGCGTCCGATTGGGAACAATGGCCACGATCGTTGGAAACGCTTCGAAGAAGGCGCGGCGGTCGGTGAGAGAGGGAACTCGTGACTGGAACTTTGGCGCCGGAGGCCGTGCCTCTCCTGTCCGTTCGCAAGCTGACCAAGCTGTTCGGCAATTTCGCCGCCTGCAACGGCATCGATCTCGATATTGCGCCGGGCGAAATCCACGCGCTTCTGGGTGAAAACGGCGCGGGCAAATCCACGCTCGTCAAGATGCTGTTCGGCGTTCTCGCGCCGACTGAGGGCGATATTATCTGGCAGGGCCAGCCGGTGTCCGTCGCCTCGCCAAGCGAGGCCCGCAGGCTCGGCATCGGCATGGTCTTCCAGCATTTTTCCCTGTTTGAAGCGCTGACGGTTGCGGAAAACATTGCCCTGTCGCTCGATCCGAAAATTTCATTGAAGGAAATCGCCGGGCAAGCGGAAACGCTGTCGCGCGCCTATGGCCTGCCGCTCGATCCCAATGCGCATGTGGCCGACCTTTCGGTCGGCGAGCGCCAGCGCATCGAGATCGTCCGCGCCCTGTTGCAGAACCCGCGCCTGATCATTCTCGATGAGCCAACCTCGGTTTTGACGCCGCAGGAGGCCGACAAGCTGTTCGAGACGCTGGCAAAACTGAAGGCCGAAGGCCGCTCCGTGCTTTATATCAGCCATCGTCTCGAAGAGGTGCAGCGCATCTGCGACCGCGCCACCGTCCTGCGGCATGGCAAGGTGACAGGCGCCTGCGATCCGCGCAGGGAAACGCCGGCATCGCTGGCGCGCATGATGGTCGGCAGCGATGTCGCAAGCGTTTCGCGGGCCATGGGCGAGGCGCTCGGCGCGCCGCAGATCGAGGTCATGGGGCTTTCGGTTGCGCCGCGTACGCCGTTTGCCGTGGCGCTGAAGTCCGTTTCAATGCAGGTGCGCTCCGGTGAGGTGCTGGCGATTGCCGGTGTGGCCGGAAACGGGCAGGGCGAGTTGTTCGATGCGCTTTCGGGCGAATATCCGGTCTATAACAATGACGCCATTCGCCTGCGCGGCAAGCCCGTCGGTCGCATCGGCATCAATGGCCGCCGGCTGATGGGCGCGGGTTTTGTGCCGGAAGAGCGCCACGGCCACGCCGCCGTTCCCGGCATGAGCCTGTCCGACAATCTGCTCTTGGCGCGGGCGCGCTCCGACCGCAAGGCGTTTCTGACCGGCGGTTTCCTGCGGGTCATTCGCGGCTCGGTCATCAAGGCTGCGGCGCGGCGCATTTCGGAAACGATGGATGTGCGCAAGAGCGGGGCCGATCCGCTGGCGGGTTCGCTTTCGGGCGGTAACCTGCAGAAATTCATCGTCGGGCGCGAGCTTGACCGCCAGCCTGCCGTGCTGGTGGTTAACCAGCCGACCTGGGGCGTGGATGCGGGTGCGGCGAGCCGCATCCGTCAAGCGCTTGTCGACCTTGCCAAAGCGGGCTCGGCCGTCATCGTCATCAGTCAGGATCTCGATGAAATCTTCGAAGTCGCCACCAATATCGCTGTCATTTCCGACGGCAAGCTGTCAGAGACCCATCCCGTCGAAGACATGACGCTTGAAAAGATCGGCCTGTTGATGGGCGGCATTCACACGTCTCATTCGGGAGCCGCCCAGCATGCGCATTGAACTTGAAAAACGCGCAGGCGTCTCCCGGCTTTTCACCCTGCTTTCGCCGCTTCTGGCGCTCACGCTGACGCTGCTTGTCGGCGCCGTGATGTTCGCCATGCTCGGCAAGAATCCGGCGCACGCGCTCTATGCCTTTTTCGTCGAGCCGCTGCTGGAAGTCTGGTCGCTCCATGAATTGGCGATCAAAGCCGCACCGCTGATCCTGATCGGCGTCGGTCTGTCGATCTGTTATCGCTCCAATAACTGGAATATCGGCGCGGAGGGGCAGTTCACCATCGGCGCGATTACCGGTTCCATCCTGCCGGTGCTATATCCGGACTGGCATTCGCCGCTCATCCTGCCGCTGATGATGGTGATGGGCGCTGCTGGCGGCGCACTTTACGCCGGTATTCCCGCACTTCTGAAGACGAAGTTCAACACCAACGAAATCCTCGTCAGCCTGATGCTGGTTTATGTCGCGCAGCTTTTCCTTGACTGGCTGACGCGCGGCATCTGGCGCGATCCGGGCGGCTACAACTTCCCGCAGACCAAGCCGTTCAACGACAGCGCCGTTTTGCCGGAAATGCTGGCCTCGGGCCGGGCGCATTGGGGTTTCGTTTTCGCCATCGTTGCGGCCATCGCGCTGTGGTTCATGATGCGCTACATGCTGAAGGGCTTCGAAGTCACCGTGCTTGGCCAATCGGCGCGGGCGGGGCGCTTTGCCGGCTTCTCCTCCAGCCGCATGGTCTGGTTTTCGCTGCTGCTCTCTGGCGCCCTCGCAGGGCTCGCCGGTATTTCGGAGGCCTCCGGCTCCATCGGCCATCTCCAGCCCAGCATTTCGCCTGGGTACGGCTTTACCGCCATCATCGTCGCCTTTCTCGGCCGTCTCAACCCGCTCGGCATCATTCTTTCCGGGCTGGTGCTGGCGCTGACCTATCTCGGCGGCGAGGCGGCGCAGCTTTCCATCGGCGTCTCCGACAAGGTGACGCGGGTGTTTCAGGGGCTGATGCTGTTCTTCGTGCTGTCCTGCGATACGCTGATCTTCTATCGCATCAGGGTGGTCTTTTCCGGCAAGGCGCATCGTAAAGAAGGAGCGGCATGATGGATATGCTTCAGGCCATTCTCCTCACCGTCATCACCGCCGCCACGCCGCTCGTCATCGCCGCTTCAGGCGAGCTGGTGACGGAGCGCTCCGGCGTCCTCAATCTCGGCGTCGAGGGCATGATGATCATGGGTGCGGTCTGCGCTTTCGCGGCCGCGCATATGACCGGATCTCCCTATCTCGGCATTCTGGCCGGCATTGCCTCGGGTGCGGTTTTTTCGCTGCTCTTCGGTTTCCTGACGTTGACGCTCGTTACCAACCAGGTGGCGACGGGTCTTGCGCTCACCATTCTCGGCCTCGGCGTCTCGGGCATGCTGGGTGAAAGTTTCGTCGGCCTGCCGGGTGTGAAGCTGCAGCCCATCGTCTTTCCGCTGCTGTCGGACATTCCCTTCCTCGGTCCACTGCTTTTCCGGCAGGATTTGATCTTCTACCTCTCCATCGCGCTTGTCGCCGGCATCAGCTGGTTTCTGTTCAAAAGCCGCATGGGTCTCAAAATTCGCGCCATCGGCGATAATCACGCTTCGGCCCATGCGCTCGGCATCAATGTCATTCGCACCCGCTATCTGGCCGTCATGTTCGGCGGCGCCTGTGCGGGGCTTGCAGGGGCGCAGCTGTCGCTGGTCTATACGCCGCAATGGGTGGAAAACATGGCGGCCGGGCGCGGGTGGATTGCGCTGGCGCTCGTCGTCTTCGCCTCGTGGCGCCCGTGGCGAGTGCTTGCGGGCGGTTATCTGTTTGGCGCCGTCACCATTGGCCAATTGCATGCGCAGGCGTTCGGCATCGGGGTGCCGTCGCAATTGCTGTCGGCGCTGCCCTATCTCGCCACTATTGTCGTGCTGGTCATCATCTCGCATAATCGCCGCACGACCTTGATCAATACACCGGCCTCGCTTGGCAAGTCCTTCGTGCCGGACAGGTGAACCATTCTCACGTCTCCAAACCAACAGGGGTAAAAATGAAAAAACTGGTCATCGCACTCGCCGCTTCCGTTGCGGCTCTCGGCGGCGTCGTTTCCTCGGCTGAGGCCGCTGACGCCAAGAAGGTCTGCTTCATCTATGTCGGTTCAAAGACCGACGGCGGCTGGACACAGGCGCACGATATCGGCCGTCAGGAACTGCAGGCGCATTTCGGCGACAAGATCGAAACGCCGTTCCTCGAAAGCGTTCCGGAAGGTCCGGATGCCGAACGCGCCATTGAACGCATGGCTCGCTCGGGTTGCGAACTGGTGTTCACCACCTCCTTCGGCTTCATGGACGCCACCATCAAGGTTGCCCAGAAGTTCCCCAAGGTGAAGTTCGAACACGCTACGGGCTTCAAGACCGCCGAAAATGTCGCGACCTACAATTCGCGCTTCTATGAAGGCCGCTATATTCAGGGCCAGATCGCCGCGAAGATGTCGCAGAAGGGTCTCGCCGGCTATATCGCGTCCTTCCCGATCCCGGAAGTGGTGATGGGCATCGACGCCTTCGTGCTCGGCGCGCAGTCCGTCAATCCCGACTTCAAGGTGAAGGTCGTCTGGGCCAATACCTGGTTCGACCCCGGCAAGGAAGCCGATGCCGCCAAGGCGCTGATCGACCAGGGCGTCGATATTCTGACCCAGCACACCGACACTACCGCGCCGATGCAGGTTGCCGCAGAACGCGGCATCAAGGCCTTCGGTCAGGCGTCCGACATGATCGCGGCCGGTCCGAAGACGCAGCTTACCGCCATCAAGGACACCTGGGGCGCCTATTACATCAAGCGCACGCAGGCTCTTCTCGATGGTACCTGGAAGTCCGAATCGGTATGGGACGGCCTGAAGGACGGCATCCTGACCATGGCGCCCTACACCAACATGCCTGATGACGTGAAGAAGATGGCCGAGGAAACCGAAGCCAAGATCAAGTCGGGCGAGCTGCACCCCTTCACCGGTCCGGTCAAGAAGCAGGACGGTTCCGAATGGCTGAAGGCCGGTGAAAAGGCCGAGGACGGCGTTCTGCTTGGCCTCAACTTCTACGTCGCCGGCGTGGACGACAAGCTGCCGCAATAATGCTTTTTAGCCATCGTTACTGAAGCAAGGCCGCACATATGTCATGTGCGGCCTTGCTTATTTTCATGCGTTTTATTGCATGGATGAAGTTTACCTTTGCTTTTCATGCAACTTGATGTTTTTCACTATAATCTGACTTGAGATACACACGTCTGGCGCGATTTTTTCAAGATCGCCAACCGAACGGAAGGATATGGCACTTGCAGCGCGGAATGCTCGATGCGGCGATCGGTTTTCGAAAGCTGCGGACAAATCATGCACAGGTCGTTCACACGCTCGGTCTCGATATCGTCTCCGGCGCCTTCAAGACGGGTGATATCCTGCCGGGCGATGCCGAGCTGATGGACCGCCTGAAAGTATCGCGCACAGTGCTGCGCGAAGCGATGAAGACGCTGACCGCGAAGGGCATGATTTCCCCCAAGGCGCGTATCGGCACCCGGGTGACGGAGCGCGAAAGCTGGAACATGTTCGACAGCGAAGTACTGCTCTGGCATTTCGAGGCGGGGGTCAACGACGAGTTTCTGTTGCATCTTTACGATATCCGTCAGGCCTTCGAGCCCTATGGCGCGGGGCTCGCCGCCATCAGGGCGAAGGACGCCGATATCGCCAAGCTCGCCGCTTACGCCAACGAGATGGGCAATACGGCTTATTCCAAGGAAAAGCGCGCGCTGGCGGATATGAATTTCCATGTACTCATCACTGAAATGTCCGGCAATCCGTTCATGCGCACCGTCGGTTCGCTGATAAAGGCGGCTCTGGTGGGCATTTTCCGGATGAGCAACCCGGAAACCGATCCCAATGAGATTTCCGACGTTTCCGCCTCGCACCTGCGGCTCGTGGAGGCGTTTCGCCTGCGCGATGAGGGTGCAGCGCGCCGCGAGATGGAAAGGCTGATCGAAAACGGCCGCCAGCAGGTGCTGGAATTCACTGCCCGCAATCCACGGCGATAAATCAGACCGCGGGAACGGGATGCGATACCGTTCCAATCACGTTTGATGAAAATCGGTGCGGAAATTTGGTGCAGATTTGCATGGTTTCTTAAGTGGGCCGCCGTTATAGCAACTTCGGAATGAAATTACCGATGCGCCCGTTCGTTTTGCCGGACGGCGTGAAGTCAAACATATGCCGCCGTCCTGACCGTCCTGCGGTCGGTGACGTGGTGTTGGAGGTCTTATGGAGCGTAGCTCTCTAGCCGTTATTCTCGCAGCGGGCGACAGCACGCGCATGAAATCGTCGAAATCCAAGGTGCTGCATCCGGTCGCCGGGCGTCCGATGATCGCCCATGTGGTTGGGGCGGTGGCTGGATCTGGCGTCGGCACGGTGGCGCTGGTGGTCGGGCGCGATGCCGACAACGTCACTGCGGCCGCAAGCATGAAAGATGTTCAGGTCGAAGCTTTCGTGCAGACGGAACGCAAGGGCACCGGCCATGCGGTTCTTGCCGCACGCGCAGCCATCGAACGCGGTTTTGACGATCTCATCGTTGCCTATGGCGATGTCCCGCTCATCACGTCTGCAACGCTCGACCGGGCGCGTGAGGCGATTGCCGCCGGCGCCGATGTCGCCGTCATCGGTTTTCATACCGACCGCCCGACCGGTTACGGCCGGCTTCTGGTCAAGGATGGCGACCTTGTCGCGATCCGCGAGGAGAAGGACGCGACCGATGCGGAGCGTAAGGTCACCTGGTGTAATAGCGGATTGATGGCCATCAACGGTCGCAACGCGCTGGACCTGCTCGACCGGATCGGCAGCAGCAATGTGAAGGGCGAATATTATCTGACCGACGTGGTCGAGATCGCCCGTTCCCTTGGCCGCCGTGCCGTCGCCATCGATGCGCCCGAAACGGAACTGGTCGGTTGTAACAACCGCGCTGAACTGGCCTTTATCGAGAAACTCTGGCAGGAACGCCGCCGCCGAGAATTGATGTTGGACGGCGTTTCGATGATTGCGCCCGAAACCGTCTTCCTCTCCTATGACACGAAGATCGGGCAGGACGTTTTGATCGAACCGAATGTCGTGATCGGTCCCGGGGTCACCATTGAGCCGGGCGCCGTCATTCATGCGTTTTCGCATCTGGAAGGGGCGTATGTTGCGCAAGGCGCGGCCGTTGGTCCCTATGCGCGGCTGCGTCCGGGCGCGAACTTGCACGCCAATTCCAAGGTGGGCAATTTCTGCGAGGTCAAGAAGGCGGAGATCGGCGAGGGCGCCAAGGTCAATCATCTGACCTATATCGGCGATGCATTCATCGGCGCGGGCAGCAATATCGGTGCGGGCACCATCACCTGCAATTACGACGGCTACAACAAGGCGGAAACGCGGATCGGAGCCAACAGCTTCATTGGCTCGAACTCGTCGCTGGTTGCACCTGTCACCATTGGCGAGGGGGCCTATATCGCTTCCGGCAGCGTCATCACCGATGACGTGCCTGATGAGGCGCTGGCTTTCGGGCGCGCACGGCAGGAGGTGAAACCCGGTCGCGCGACCGTGGTGCGCGAGCGGGCAAAAGCGCTGAAGGAAGCGAATAAAAAGTCGTCCTGACGGACGTTACCAAACGATACCGAAAGTGACCGGCGCCATAATTGCGGATTGTTCGGGAACGGTTAGTAGTTTCGGCGAAGAGATCGCCGTCTGGAGAAGTATATGTGCGGAATTGTCGGAATTGTCGGAACCCAGCCAGTTGCTGAACGGCTTGTCGATGCGCTGAAGCGTCTCGAATATCGCGGTTACGATTCGGCTGGTGTCGCCACCATCGATAATGGCGCGATGGACCGCCGCCGGGCGGAAGGCAAGCTGTTCAATCTCGAGAAGCTGGTTTCGGAAAAGCCGCTGCCGGGTGTGGTCGGCATCGCCCATACGCGCTGGGCGACGCATGGCGTTCCGAACGAAACCAATGCCCATCCGCATTTCGTCGATGGCGTCGCCGTCGTCCACAATGGCATCATCGAAAACTTCGCCGAACTGCGCGAGGAGCTGACCTCTGAGGGCGCGAGCTTCACCACCCAGACCGATACCGAAGTGGTGGCGCAGCTTCTGGCGAAATATAGCCGCGAGGGTCTCGGCCATCGCGAGGCGATGCTAAAGATGCTGAACCGCGTGACGGGCGCTTATGCGCTGGTGGTGATGTTCAAGGACGATCCCGGCACGCTTCTCTCGGCGCGTTCCGGCCCGCCGCTTGCCGTTGGTTACGGCAGGGGCGAGATGTTCCTCGGGTCCGACGCCATCGCGCTGTCGCCCTTCACCAACGAGATCACCTATCTGGTGGATGGCGATTGCGCCATCGTGACCCGGCAAGGTGCTGAGATCATCGATTTCTCCGGCAAGCCGGTGAAGCGCGAGCGTCAGATATCGCAGGCGACGGCCTATGTGGTGGATAAGGGCAACCATCGCCACTTCATGGAAAAGGAAATCTATGAGCAGCCGGAAGTCATTTCCCATGCGCTCAGCCATTACGTGGATTTCGCCTCCAAGACCGTAAAGCAGGCCGACACGGCAATCGATTTCGCCAAGCTCTCCGGCCTTGCCATTTCCGCCTGCGG
Source organism: Agrobacterium sp. B1(2019) (assembly GCF_008274755.1). Lineage (NCBI taxonomy): Bacteria > Pseudomonadati > Pseudomonadota > Alphaproteobacteria > Hyphomicrobiales > Rhizobiaceae > Agrobacterium > Agrobacterium sp. B1(2019). The sequence goes on from NZ_VTPB01000001.1 coordinate 976,620, forward strand.
CACCGCCTATCTTTCCGGCCTGATCGGTAAATACTGGTTTGAGCGTTATGCGCGCCTGCCGGTGGAAATCGATGTCGCCTCGGAATTCCGTTATCGCGAAATGCCGCTTCAGCCATCGCAGGCGGCGCTGTTCATTTCGCAATCGGGTGAGACCGCCGATACGCTGGCGTCGCTGCGCTATTGCAAGGAAAACGATCTCAAGATCGGCGCCATCGTCAATGTGCGGGAATCGACCATCGCGCGGGAATCCGACGCCATCTTCCCAATTCTGGCCGGGCCGGAAATCGGCGTCGCCTCCACCAAGGCTTTCACCTGCCAGCTTGCGGTTCTTGCTTCGCTTTCGGTGGCCGCCGGTAAGGCGCGCGGCACGATCACACTTCAGCAGGAAACCGAACTCGTGCAGCATCTGATCGAGATGCCGCGCATCATGAGCAAGGTGCTAAATGTTATCCAGCCGCAGATCGAGGTGCTTTCGCGCGATCTGTCGCGTTTCAAGGACGTGCTTTATCTCGGCCGCGGCACCAGCTTCCCGCTGGCGCTGGAGGGTGCTTTGAAGCTCAAGGAAATCTCCTATATCCACGCTGAAGGTTATGCCGCCGGCGAGTTGAAGCATGGACCGATTGCGCTCATCGACGAGAACATGCCTGTCATCGTCATCGCCCCGCATGACCGTTTCTTTGAAAAAACCGTGTCGAACATGCAGGAAGTCGCCGCGCGCGGTGGCAAAATCATCTTCATCACCGATGAGAAGGGGGCTGCTGCCTCCACGCTCGACACCATGGCGACGATCACGCTCCCCAATGTCGACGAGCTGATTGCGCCGATGGTCTTTTCGCTGCCGATCCAGCTGCTGGCCTATCACACCGCCGTCTTTATGGGCACGGATGTGGACCAGCCGCGCAATCTGGCGAAGTCGGTCACGGTGGAATGATAATCCGGCCGGAGTGCCAGGGCGATGAAGAGGCGATTGCTCACGTTACGGAATCTGCTTTCCGTAACGTGAATTACAGCGACAAGACGGAGCATCTAATCGTCGGGCGGTTGCGCAGGGCAGGTGCGCTCACCGTTTCACTGGTTGCCGAGGACAGCGAAGGCATCATCGGTCATGTCGGCTTTTCGCCGGTGACGCTGACCAGCGGCGAGACCGGCTGGTTCTGCCTCGCGCCGCTTTCCGTGAGGCCGGAAAGGCAGGGGCAGGGCGTTGGCTCCAGGCTGGTGCGGGACGGGCTTGCCGCTCTGGAGCGTTTGAATGCTTCCGGCGTGGTCGTCGCGGGCGATCCGGACTACTATGGCCGCTTCGGTTTTCGCCATGTCGATGGGGTGAATGCGGAAGGGATTCCTGACGAATATTTCACAGTTCTTCGCTTGCATGGTGGAACTCTATCCGGCATTGTCGGTTTTCATCCGGGTTTCGATGGCGACAACGCTTAATTCCGAACGGTAAATGACCGATATTCCAGTAAAAATTTCATTCGCAGCCCGCCTGCGCAACAGTTTCCTCACGGGCGTTCTGATCCTTGCGCCTGTCACCATCACCATGTGGCTGGTGTGGAGCTTCCTGCAATGGGCGGATAGCTGGGTGAAGCCCTATATTCCGGCCCGTTACGATCCGGAGCAATATTTCGATGTGGCGATCCCCGGTTTCGGCCTGCTGATCGCCGTCATCGGCATCACACTCATCGGCTTTCTGGGCAACAACCTGATCGGCAAATGGATCGTCGGCGTTGGCGAATCCATCCTCAACCGCATGCCGCTGGTGCGGCCGATCTACAAAAGCATCAAGCAGCTGTTCGAATCCGTTCTGAAAGAGCATTCGAACTCCTTCAAGAAGGTGGGCCTGATCGAGTTTCCGTCATCCGGCACCTGGGCGATGGTGTTCGTCGCCTCCGAGGCCAAGGGCGAGCTTGCCCATCGTTTCAACGAAATGGGCCAGCAGATGGTCGCCGTGTTCCTGCCGCCCACGCCGGTGCCGACGGCGGGTTTCCTGCTGTTCGTGCCGAAAGACAAGATCGTGATGCTGGACATGACGCCGGAAGATGCGGCGAAACTGCTGATATCCGGCGGTCTGGTGGCCCCGGATTTCACGCCGCCGAAGGTGATTGAGCCGGCTTGAGCGTCACAGGAGGCCGCTGATATCCGTTTGCGCAAAGTCGTTGCCGACATACAGCAAAGGGCAGCCTTCAGTTTTTGCCAGCTCATAGGCAAAACAGTCTCCGAAATTCAGCCCGGCGGGATGAATACCCTTTCCCCATATGCGATAGGCTTCCGAAATGCCGCGGATTGATTTCGCGGTGACGGGTCTGATGTCGACGCTCAGCCCTTCGATCAGCATCTCGAGTTCCCGGCTGCGGCCATGTCTTTGCGCTACGATCACAGCTTCGGCAAGCGTACCGGCGGATATGAGCAAAGGCTCATCCGTATCGAGAACGCCGGCACAGGCATCTGCTGTGGGTTCATCCAGCAGGATTGCCAGCAGCGCAGATGTATCAATGACGATCATTTCGGCAGGCCGTGCTCGTCATAAAGGAAATCCTGACTATGCGCGGCGTGCGGGCCGTCGTCGCTCTTGGTCGCAACGGCCGCACGCACTTTATCAAGTACGGCCCGGCGGGATTTTTTATCCGCTATAGCAACCACTGGAACCAGCCGCACTGCCGCATGACCATGCCGGGTGAGAATGATCTCATCCCCGGCCTCGGCGCGTCGTACCAATTCTGTCAGTTGGCATTTTGCATCAGTTACGGATATCTGCACGGATGACCTCAAGCGTAAAATCTCGCTTAGATTAGTCCATTGAATGGACCAAATCAATCCTCGTCATCCAGATCATCCACTTCTGTTCCTGTGGCCGTGGCGTGGAATACGGGAACGAAAAGCCGCATATAGACGAGCCGCACGCTCCAACCTTCTTCCAGCGCCTGGCTCCAGGCTTTCTTGCGGCCGGGCTTCTTGAAAGCCTTGCCGATCGCCTTTTTCGCGCTCTTCGCAAATGTCTCGGGCTGCAGGATGTTCTGCGGCGAGCAGAGCGCATAACCCTTGCGGAATGCGGGTGGGGGGCGGCGTGGGTCGATCATGTTCATGGGCGTTCACTTTCAGCCAGCGTGCAGGAAACGGATCGCTTCGTCGCGGCGGTGCAGATAGAGCAGGGTGCGCAGCGCATCGCCGCGTGGACCTGTCAGTTCGGGATCACGCTCGATGACATAGGCTGCGTCCTTGCGGGCGATTTCGAGAAGATCGGCGTGGGCCTCGAGGCTGGCGATGCGGAAGCCCGGCGTGCCGGACTGGCGGGTGCCGAGCAACTCCCCTTCGCCGCGCAGCTTCAAATCCTCCTCGGCGATCAGGAAGCCATCCTCGCTGTCGCGCAGGATGGAGAGGCGGGCGCGGCCGTTTTCGCTGAGGGGCCCTTTGTAAAGCAGGATGCAGGTCGAGGCCTCGTCGCCACGTCCGACGCGGCCGCGCAATTGGTGCAGCTGCGCAAGGCCGAAACGTTCGGCATGTTCGATGACCATAATCGTTGCATCGGGCACATCGACACCGACTTCCACCACGGTCGTCGCCACCAGCAGCCGGGTTTCGCCGTTCTTGAAGGCCAGCATGGCGGCGTCCTTCTCCGGGCCGCTCATACGCCCATGGATGAGGCCGATATTGGCGCCGAGCATCTGCGAGAGAACCGCATGCCGTTCTTCCGCCGACATCAGGTCGGATTCCTCCGTTTCCTCCACCAGCGGGCAGATCCAGTATGCCTTCTTGCCGTCCTTCAGCGCGGCGCGCAGTCGCTCGACAATATCGCCGATTCGTTCAGTGGGTATCGTGACTGTCTGAATGGGTTTGCGGCCGGCCGGTTTTTCGGTGAGCTTGGAGACATCCATATCGCCAAAGGCGGCCAGAACCAGCGTGCGCGGAATGGGCGTGGCGGTCATGACCAGCATATGCGGCGTGATGCCCTTGGCGGTGAGGCGCAGGCGCTGGTGCACGCCGAAACGGTGCTGTTCATCGACCACCGCCAGCACGAGGTTTTTATAGCTGACGCTATCCTGAAACAGCGCATGGGTGCCGATGACGATCTGTGCTTCGCCTGATGCGACACGCTCTTCGATCTCGCGACGCTCCTTGCCCTTGGTGCGGCCGGTCAGCACCTCGACGGTAATGCCTGCTGCTTCTGCGAGCTTCGAGATGGTGGCGAAATGCTGGCGGGCGAGGATTTCGGTCGGGGCCATCAGCACCGCCTGTCCGCCGGCTTCCACTGCCGTCACCATGGCCATCAGCGCCACCAGCGTCTTGCCGGCGCCGACATCGCCCTGCAGCAGCCGCAACATGCGGTCTTCGCCGGCCATGTCGGTCAGGATATCCTTCACCGCCGCACTCTGGCTTGCGGTCAGCGAGAAGGGCAGCTGCGACAGGATTTTTGCGGCGATATCGCCCCTGGCGCGGATCGGCTGGCCCGCCACCTTGCGCAGCCGCTGGCGCACCAGTGCCAGTGACAATTGTCCGGCCAGAAACTCGTCATAGGCGAGCCGCCTGCGCGCCGGGGCCTGCGGTTCGACATCGGCGCTATCGCGCGGGTCGTGTAGTTCGCGGAAGCTCGAGGCCACATCGCCGAAACCCTGTCGCGTCTTCAGGGTCTCATCTATCCATTCGGGAAAGACAGGCAGCTTTGCTAGCCCGCCTTCGATTGCCTTGCGCAGCACTTTGGCGGAAAGCCCGGCAGTCATGGGGTAAACGGCTTCCACCAGCGGCAGGTTTTCCGCCTCGGAAAGCTTCACCATGAAATCTGGATGCACCATCGAGGCGCGGCCGTTGAACCAGTCCACCTTGCCGCTGACGAGAACCTCTTCATCGACGGGCAGGGCCCTGGACAGCCAATCGCCCTTGGCGCGGAAAAAGGTCAACGCCAGTTCGCCAGTCTCGTCATGCAGGAAGACTCGATAGGGCGCGGAGCGGTTTCCCGGTGGCGGCGGCTGGTGGCGGTCGACGCGTCCCTGAATGGTGACAATGGCGCCGGGCGCGGCCAGCGCGATGCCGGGGCGGTTGCGGCGGTCGATGACGTTGGACGGCGCGTGGAACAGGAGATCAATCACGCGGGTGTCGTCGGCATTTTCCCGGCTCAAGAGCTTGGCCAGAAGATCGGCAAGCTTCGGCCCCACACCGGCAAGGGTGGAGACGGAGGCAAACAGCGGATCGAGAATGGCCGGGCGCATGGGTCAGCAAAATCGGGGAAGGGGGCGGCTTATGCAAGACTTCGCTTATCACAAAGCCGGGTTATCACCGGCAGATTTTCACCGCCGTGGCATTATTTCGATAAAAACCGGTTCCCAACCGTTCGCCTCCTGTTCTATAGGAGGTCGTAATGGACGGCACAAAGATTGAGCAGCAGGCTGCAAGTTCGAAGCCTGCGGTTTTCCGTGACGCTCACCTCTCCCTCATCCCTGTGCTTGTCACAGGGATCCAGCCAGCCCAAGTCCTTGGGCTGAAAGGAGTCTCTCCACCGCGCCGATGCGCGTCGGCTGGATTCCTGTGACGAGCACAGGAATGAGGGTGACGGATGGCGTGTCAGGTGAAATCATGCGCTGCAAACCGATACGGGAAGGAAAATGCGATGACTGGACTGGTGCGCACGAGTGCCGATCTCGACCCGAGACGCCGGCGGATACTTTACCGCTGCTGGCACCGGGGCATTCGCGAGATGGATCTGGTGCTTGGGCAATTCGCGGAAGACAATATTGCCGGGCTTTCCGATGAGCAGCTCGACGAGTTGGAAGTCATCATGGCGGAAGAGGATAACGACCTCGTCAAGATGGTGACCGGCGCGCTTGCCATACCGGAAAAATTCCAGACCCCGCTGTTTGAAAAGATCGCCTCCTACCGTCCCGATTTCGATCTCGTCACCGCTGAAACCCTGAAAGCCTGAGAATATGATAGCCGGATTCGATGCAAAGCTGGTGTCGTCGGCCGATACGCCGCTGACCATCGGAAACGTGCCTTCCGGCATGGAAGCCCTGCTTCTGGCCGATATGGCGCGGGCCGGCACGTCGGTCGCCTATGTGATGTCGGACGGCCAGCGGGTCGCCGATCTCGAACAGATCCTCGGTTTCGTCGCACCGGATATTCCGGTGATGACGCTGCCGGCCTGGGACTGCCTTCCCTATGACCGCGTGTCACCGAGCGCTGATACCTCTGCGCGCCGGCTGGCGGCGCTCTCCGGTCTAATCTCTCACGCCAGGAAGCCACATCCGGCCATCGTGCTGGTCACCGTCAACGCCATGCTGCAGAAGATGGCGCCGCGCGACATCATCGAAAACCTTGGCTTTTCCGCCAGACCCGGCAACCAGATCCGCATGGAGGATATTGCCGCGCGGCTGGAGCGCAACGGTTTCGACCGGGTGGCGACGGTGCGCGAGGTGGGTGAATTCGCCGTGCGCGGCGGCATCCTCGATGTTTTCGTGCCGGGCACGGAAGAACCGGTGCGCCTCGATTTCTTCGGCGATACGCTGGAAAGCATCCGTACCTTCGATCCGGCCAGCCAGCGCACCATCGGCCAGGCGCGCTCGCTCGATCTGAACCCGATGAGCGAAGTGACGCTGACGCCGGATACGATCAGCCGGTTCCGCAAGAATTACCTGTCGCTGTTCGGCGCGGCGACGCGCGACGATGCTCTTTATCAGGCTGTCTCCGAAGGCCGCCGTTATGCCGGTATGGAGCATTGGCTGCCACTGTTTTATGAGCAGCTGGAGACTGCTTTCGATTATCTGAAGGGCTTCCGCATCGTCACCGATCATACGGCGCGGGAGGCGGCGAAAGAACGCTCCAAACTGGTGCTCGATTATTACGATGCGCGCCGCAGCTCCGGCGAAACCAAGGGGTCGACGCAGGGGGCGCCCTACAAGCCGGTTTCGCCCGGCCAGCTTTATCTCGATGGCAAGAGTTTCGATGCGGAACTCTCAGCCGTCAACGCGGTGCGCCTGACACCTTTCAACGAGCAGGACAGCGAAGGCCGCCCGGTTGCCACGCTCGATGCCCATGTCGGGCCGCGCTGGGCGCGGCCGCCAACCGAAGGCGAGAGCGAAGAGCGGGTCAATGTCTTCGATCTGGCCGTGAAGCATATTGCCGAACGCCGCGCCAAGGGCTGGAAGGTACTTATAACAGGCTGGTCGGAAGGTTCACTCGACCGGCTGCTGCAGGTGCTGAACGAGCATGGGCTTGAGAAGATCAAGCCGGTCACCTCGCTGAAAGAGGTGGAGAAGCTCGGAAAAGGTGAGGCGGCCTCGGCGGTGCTGAGCCTCGAAGCGGGTTTCGAGACGGGAAACCTTGCCGTCATCGGGGAGCAGGATATTCTCGGCGACCGTATGGTGCGTCGCTCGAAGCGTCGCAAGCGCGGTGCCGATTTCATCTCGGAAGTGGCCGGGCTGGACGAGGGCTCGCTGGTCGTCCATGCCGAACACGGTATAGGCCGTTTCGTCGGCCTGCGGACCATCGAGGCGGCGGGTGCGCCGCGTGCGTGTCTGGAACTGCATTATGCCGATGACGCCAAGCTGTTCCTGCCGGTTGAAAACATCGATCTTCTGTCCCGTTACGGTTCCGATGCGGCGGAAGCGCAGCTGGACAAGCTTGGCGGTGGCGCATGGCAGATGCGCAAGGCCAAGCTCAAGAAGCGCCTGCTCGACATGGCTGATGAGCTTATCCGCATTGCGGCCGCGCGCCTGGTGCGCCATGCGCCGGTGCTGACGGCCCCGGATGGGCTTTATGACGAATTCGCCGCCCGTTTCCCTTATGACGAGACGGAAGACCAGCTGAACGCGATTGAGTCCATCCGCGAGGATCTGGGGGCCGGCCGGCCGATGGACCGGCTGATCTGCGGCGATGTCGGTTTCGGCAAGACCGAGGTGGCGCTTCGCGCCGCGTTCCTCGCCGCCATGAACGGCGTGCAGGTGGCGGTAGTAGTGCCGACCACGCTGCTTTCCCGCCAGCATTTCCGCACTTTCTCGGAACGTTTCCGTGGGTTGCCGATCCGGGTGCAGCAGGCTTCACGCCTCGTCGGCTCCAAGGAATTGACGCTGACCAAGAAGGAAGTGGCGGACGGAAAGACGGATATCGTCGTCGGCACCCATGCGCTTCTCGGTGCTGGCATCAGCTTTGCCAATCTTGGTCTGCTCATCATCGATGAAGAGCAGCATTTCGGCGTGAAGCACAAGGAGCGGCTGAAGGAACTGAAAAGCGACGTGCACGTGCTGACGCTGTCGGCGACGCCCATTCCGCGCACCTTGCAGCTTGCCATGACCGGTGTGCGGGAACTGTCGCTTATCACCACGCCGCCTGTCGACCGCATGGCGGTGCGCACCTTCATCTCGCCATTTGACCCGCTCGTCATTCGCGAGACGCTGATGCGTGAGCATTATCGTGGCGGCCAGAGTTTCTACGTTTGCCCGCGTCTTGCCGATCTTGCCGATATCCATGCCTTCCTGCAATCGGATGTACCGGAACTGAAGGTGGCGGTGGCGCATGGCCAGATGCCGGCTGGCGAACTCGAAGACATCATGAATGCCTTCTACGACGGCAAATATGATGTGCTGCTGTCGACCACCATCGTCGAATCCGGCCTCGACGTGCCGACTGCCAACACGCTGATCGTGCACCGCGCCGATATGTTCGGTCTTGCCCAGCTGTACCAGCTACGCGGCCGTGTCGGCCGCTCCAAGGTGCGCGCCTTCGCGCTCTTCACCCTGCCGGTCAACAAGGTGCTGACGACGATGGCCGAGCGGCGGCTGAAGGTGCTGCAGTCGCTCGATACGCTGGGTGCCGGCTTCCAGCTGGCGAGCCACGACCTCGATATTCGCGGTGCGGGCAATCTGCTCGGCGAGGAACAATCCGGCCATATCAAGGAAGTCGGTTTCGAGCTTTACCAGCAGATGCTGGAAGAGGCGGTTGCCGAAGTGAAGGGCGATGAGCAGGTGCAGGATAGCGGCTGGTCGCCGCAGATTTCGGTCGGCACCTCTGTCATGATTCCGGAAGATTACGTTCCCGATCTGCATCTGCGCATGGGGCTTTACCGCCGCCTTGGCGAGCTTGCCGATATCAGCGAGATCGACGGTTTCGGTGCGGAAATGATCGACCGTTTTGGCCCGCTGCCGAAAGAGGTGCAGCATCTGCTCAAGATCGTCTACATCAAGTCTCTCTGCCGCATTGCCAATGTGGAGAAGCTGGATGCCGGGCCGAAGGGCGTTGTCGTGCAGTTCCGCAACAAGGAATTCCCGAACCCGGGCGCGCTGGTCGGTTACATCGGCAAGCAGGGATCAATGGCGAAAATCCGCCCCGATCACAGCCTGTTCCTAAACCGCGATCTGCCGACGCCGGAAAAGCGGCTGACGGGTGCGGCAATGATCATGACGCAGCTGGCGGAACTGGCCAAATCATAGAAGAATCCGCCTAAGCTGCGATTAAATAAATAACAGTTCCGGTAAAAATCAGAAAAGCAATTATATATGCCGAACGCCATGTCCGGAATTCCGGGAACGATGATGGGAACAGAAATTTTCGAGCAAGAAAGCTCCCGCGAGAATGAGTGCGAGGAAGAGGCAGAGAAGTATATTTTCTAAATTCATCATCGTCTCTGATCTTAAGAAATCAAATTTCTAATAGAATTTATAAAACTATTATTATAAATTGAAATTTGCCGTCGGTATATTCCGGATAAATCCCTTTTGATATCTTCAGAGGAATTTATCATCTCGTCTAATCTTCCGGCGTGATCCCCACGGCCACGTTCTGGTCGGTCGCGGCGATCGAGGCGGGAAGCGGTACTTTTCTCTGTTTTTCACGGATCAGCGTCAACAGGCCGGAGCCGACGATGAGGGCGATGCCGATCAGCATCCATCCGTCGATACGGTCGCCGAATATCAGATAACCGAACAGGATGGCCCAGAGCATCTGGCTATATTGCGTCGGGCCGATCATCGCGGCTGGCGCATATTGGGCGGCATACATCACCAATACGTTGCCGAGCGCGCCGAGCAGGCCATACCCCGCCAGCAGCAGCCATTGCTCGCCGGCTGGCATGATGAAGGTCGGAACCATGGCGATGCCGCTGATGATGAGACAGCCGAGCACACCAGCACCATAAAGCGAGACGTTCTTTTCCGATGGGCCCATGGCGCGGAAAATGACGATGCTGAGCGCACCGCTGAAGCCGCCGATGATGGCGCCGAGATGGCCGATGCCGAGTTCGCGAAAGCCCGGACGCAGGATGACCAGCACGCCGAGGAAACCGATGATGACGGCTGACCAGCGCTTGATGCCCACTTGTTCTTTCAGGAATACCACCGACATGATGGTGACGAAGGAAGGCAGCAGGAAGATCAGCGCGAAGGCTTCGGCCATGGATAGATGGGTGAAGGCGGTCACGCTGCCGACGGCACCCGTGCCGGCTGCAAAAAAACGGATGATCCACAAGGGCCGGTTGGTCGTCTTCACCACATCCACCCAGCTGTCATTGCGCTTGCGGATGAAGGGCAGGGCGACGAGGCCGAACACGGCGCCGAAAAAGACCGATTCAATCGGCGAAATCTGGCCTTCTATGAGTTTAACGCTGGCATCGCTCCAGGCGTAGGCAGCGAAGGCGGCAAAGGCGAGCAGAATGCCTTTCAGGGTCTGGTCGGACACGGAAACACCGGCGGAAAATCGAGTTGCAGAAAACCGCCGGTGGTTCGACCGTCAGTTCATCGATCTATGCTCGTCCGCCTTGATTTTTGCAATATCCCGCAATGCAGCAATCAGGACATCAGGCGTTTGTGCACCGCTTATGGCGTATTTCTGGTCGATGATGAAAAAGGGTACGCCGGCGACGCCCATCTGCTGCGCAGCGTCGATTTCGGCAACGATCGTATCCTTGTCCGCGTCGGAGGCGAGCAGCCGCTCGACCACTTTCGCGTCCATGCCAGCCTTGGCGGCAATGTCTGTCAGCACAGCATGATCGCCGATATTGCGGCCTTCCTCGAAATTGGCCTTGAACAGGCCGGTCACGACCTTCTCCTGGAGATCGCGGCCTTCGGAATGGGCCCAAAGCGACAGGCGGTGTGCGTCGAGCGTGTTCGGCCCGATCTTGATCGCGTCGAAATCGTAATTGATGCCGACTTCCCTGCCGAGTTGCACCAGGGTGGCATGGGCCTGTTCCAGGCGCTCCTTGCCGAGCTTGTCCTCGAGAGCGGCTTTCTGGTCGACGCCTTCCGGTGGGTAGTCCGGATTGAGGCGGTAGGGACGCCAGTTCACGTCGACGCTGATTTCATCCTGCACTTCGGCAATGGCGAGATCGAGCCGGGCCTTGCCGAGGTAACACCATGGGCAGACCATGTCCGATACGACGTCAACAACGATTCGTTCCATGGCTGAGGTTCCTTATATGATCGACCTGACGTTGGGGGTTATTGCGCCCGCGCGTCCCACCAGGTCTGTTTCTGATTGCCCTGTATTGGTGTCATATCCGGGCGGTCGATATATTTCCAGCGTGCGACCCATTGGGCGCCGATGTAATAGAGCGGAATTATATAATGGCCGGCCACAAGCAGGCGGTCGTAGGCGCGCACGGCTGCCTGAAAGTCTTCCGTCGAGCGGGCCTGCAACAGCGCCTCTATCATCCGGTCTATGTCGGGATTGGCAGCACCCGCATAGTTGAAGCTGCCCTGCGCATCGCGCGAAAGCGAACTCCAGCGGTTCAGTTGCTCCATACCAGGCGAAAGCGACGAGGGCAGGGAGCGGATGATCATGTCGTAATCGAAGCTGTTCGAGCGGGACTGGTATTGTCCGTCATCGACGGAGCGGATGCCCATCGCGACGCCGATCAGGTTCAGCGAACGCTGATAGGCGAGCGCGATGCGTTCCTGCGCCGGGTTCTGAGTCATGATCTCGAAGGCGAGCTGGCGCCCATTGGCATCGGACATCTTGCCATTCTTGATGCTGTAACCAGCCTCTTTCAGCTTGTCGACGGCCATCTTCAGCACCTTGCGGTCGGCACCCGTGCCGTCTGTCGTGGGCAGGGCGTAGGTGCCGGCCAGCAGTTCCGGAGACATGGTCTTCGCCGCGTCGCCAAGCAGCGCCAGCTCACGCTCGTCGGCGGCGTTGCCATAGGCGCCGAGCGGCGAGTTCTGCCAGTAGCTTTGGGTGCGCTTGAAGGAGCCGCCGAGGATGTTTTTGTTCATCCACTCGAAATCGAACGCATAGGTGAGGCCCTCGCGCACCTTCTCGTCGGCGAAGACGGGACGTCGTGTATTGAAGACGAGGCCGAACATGCCAGTCGGCAGGCGCGGCTGGAACACATCCTTGACGATATCGCCGCGATGGACGGCCGGGAAATTATAGGCCTGCCCCCAATGGGAGGTATCGGAGGTGCCGTTGATGGCGTCGCCCTCTGGGTAGATGTCGATATCGCCCTTCTTGAAGGCCTCGAACATGGTCGTGACCTGAAGGAAATAGGTGATGCTGATTTCGTCGTAATTATCGAAGCCGACTTTGCCGGGAATATCCTTTCCCCAGTAATCCGGGTTTCGCTCCCAGATGATTCGTTCACCCGGGCGCAGGGTTTTGATTCGGTATGGGCCTGAGCCGACGACCGGCCCGAGGCCCGCCTGCTCGAATTTTTCCGGGTCTATCGCATGTTTCGGCAGGATCGGCGTGGAGGAGGCGAGAATGAGCGGCGTTTCGCGGTTGGCCTTGTCGTTGAAGGTGAAGCGCACGCTGCGATCGCCAATTTTTTCCATCTTGGCCACGCCGTCGAGGCGGCTGTTGAAAGGCGGGCGGCCCTTTTCCTTCAGGAGATTGAACGTGAAAATCACATCATCGGGCGTAATCGGCTCGCCATCAGACCATTTCGCCTTTGGATTGATGTTGAACTGAATAAAGCTGCGCTCGTCGTCCCACTCCACTGTTTCGGCAAGTAGGCCATAGAGGCTGAAGGGCTCATCGCTAGAGCGCGACATCAGCGGTTCATAAAGAAGATTACCGAATTCCGGATCCCACACACCGCGCGCGGTGGTGCGCATTCCTTTGAGAACAAAGGGATTGAGGCTGTCGAAGGTGCCAACGACGCCATAGGAGATGCGCCCGCCTTTTTTTACGTCCGGATTGACATAAGGCAGGTGGCGGAAGTCTGCGGGAAGCGCGGGCGCACCATGCATCGAGATGGCGTGCAGGGGTTGCGCCACAGCGGCCCCGGCGGGAAGCAGGGATGATCCCAAAAGGAACAATGCGGGGAGGAAGGCCGCAAGGTTGCGCATGTCACTGTCCTGTCTCAACTGTCCGTCCGATGTGCGTCAGGACCGTTTATCATCATGATTCTGGCAGATATGTAGCACAGGGACATTGCAGCACCCATGCGAGTGCGGGAAATCTTCGGTCCGCTCAAGAAAAAGTTAAAGAAGTGCTGGATATCGCCGCGATCGGCATGTAACAGGGTGGCCGGAAGAGACGGGTCACGCATTTGCCTCATTTAAACGACAGTTGAACGGGCAGAAGGATACCGCCATCGGCGAACAGGATCTTGCGGTTCTGTTCTGGCAGACATTCAGGAGACGGAACTCTTATGATGCACAAGGCAAACACATTCACCCGGACAGCTCTGTCCGCTCTGGTCCTTTCTCTCGGCGCAATGTCCGCTCCGGCAATCTCGCAGGCGCAGGATGCTGCTCCCGCCGCTCAGGGCTCTGGCGCACCGCCGCTCGGCTGGTTCAAGACCTGCTCCAAGCAGGAAGACAACGACGTCTGCGTCGTGCAGAACGTGGTTCTCGCCCAGAACGGCCAGATGATCACCGCTGTCGGCCTCATCACCGTTGAAGGTAAGGTCAACCGCAAGCTGCTGCAGGTTTCCGTCCCCACCGCGCGTCTCATCCCTCCGGGCGTGATGATGCAAATCGACGGCGGCAAGGGCCAGAAGCTCGACTACGCCGTATGCCTTCCCGACAAGTGCACGGCCGAAGTTCCGCTGACGGACGCCATGATCGCTTCGCTGAAGAAGGGCAACGAGGTGGTCTTCACCTCCATCAACTTCCGCCGCGCGCCGAACCCCATCAAGATTGCGCTCACCGGTTTCACCGGCGCTTTTGACGGTCCGGCCATCTCGCAGTCGCAGCTTGCCGAAAGCCAGCGCAGCCTGCAGGAAGGCATGCAGAAAAAGGCTGAAGAGGCCCGCAAGAAGCTGGAAGCCGCACAGGATGCCGCCAAGGGCGCGCCGAAGCCCTGATCGCAGCGTAAGCTTCAGGAACAGAAAAACCGGTCTGGCGACAGACCGGTTTTTTTATGTCCCGGGGAGGGCGGGAGAAAGTTGGAGTGGCGTCAATGCGCCGTCGACATTTTGGGTCGCCATTCGCCGTTCGGCGCCTTGTCGAAGATGCGGCCGATATTGGGATTTCTCAGCGGCGTCTCGTTTTCGTCATGGACGAGGTTCTGTTCGGAAACGTAAGCGACATATTCAGTCTCCTCGTTTTCAGCCAGAAGATGATAGAAGGGCTGGTCGCGATCCGGCCTGATTTCCGCGGGGATGGCGTTCCACCATTCCTCGGTATTGGCATATTCCGGGTCCACGTCGATTACCACACCGCGGAACGGAAACACCTTATGGCGAACGATTTCGCCAAGCATGAATTTTGCGTCTCTTTGTTTCATGGCATGTACTTCCTTTCCCAATACTAGTTGGTATCGGAATGCGAAATATCAAGACCTAGCGGTTTGGGCGCCTGTCCGCCGTCCGTGTTCAGCGCTTTTTGCCGATGGGCGCGGTGGCGATGATGACGCCGCCGGTGACCAGCACGATGCCGATGGCGTGATAGGTCTCGAAAGTCTCCCCCAGGAACAGCGTGGCCATGAGGATCGAGACCGGCGGCATCATATAAAGCGTGACGCCAGCCGTGGCTGGGCCGAAGACACGCACCGTGTGAGTAAAACAATAGAAAGCGAGAAGCGAGGCGAACAGGATGATGCCGCCGATCTTGGCCCAGGCCATTGGGGTGGCGGGCAACATGCCGCCCTGCGCCAGTTCCAGCGCCGCCGGCGGCAGAAGCACGAGCGCGCCGGAAAAGGCGATCAGGCCGAAAAGGCTGAAAGAGGCCATCTGTCGCGCGGCGGGATCGCGCAGCAGCAGCGAGTAGATCGCAAAGGCGATGGCTGCGGTCAGGATCGCGAAATCGCCAATGTTGAAATTCAGGCGCCAGAGGGCGGACACATCGCCCTTCAGCACGATGGCTGCCACGCCGGCAAAGGCGATGACCATGCCAGCCACTTCGAGCTTGCGGATCGGGCGGCCCTGAAAGACGCGCTGGAACAGGATGATGAACAGCGACGACGTCGTATAGATCAGCGTGCCGTTGGCGGCCGTCGTCATGGTCAGCCCCCAATAGACCACGCCGCCGCAAATTCCCATGCCGAGAATGCCGAGGACGAGCCAGAGCAGCGTTTTCCGCCGCACGAAAGCAAGGCAGTTGCGCCAGTCGGCGATCATGAAGGGGGCGATAATGAGGGTCGAGCCGATCCAGCGAATGAAGGCGGCGATGAACGGCGAGACTTCGCCGACGACGCCACGGCCGAAAATGACATTGCTGGAGAAAAAGAACGGCACCGCCAGAAAGATGAGCCAGTCCGTGAGGCGCGTTTGCTGAGAGGCTGGCTTGTTCGACATTCTTCGCAATGATGGCTGGGCTTCAAAAGAAAACGGCGGCTTTCCGGGGAAAACCGCCGAGATGGATCGAGCGCCCCCTGGAGCGCTCGCAGGGCCGATCAGGCCGAGTAGTACATGTCGAATTCGACCGGGTGAGGGGTCATTTCGAAACGCATGACTTCCTGCATCTTCAGTTCGATGAACGAGTCGATCTGGTCGTCGTCGAACACGCCGCCGGCGGTCAGGAACTTGCGATCCTTGTCGAGGCTTTCGAGCGCTTCACGCAGCGAGCCGCAGACGGTCGGGATCTTCTTCAGTTCCTTGGCAGGAAGGTCGTAAAGGTCCTTGTCCATCGGCTTGCCGGGGTGGATCTTGTTCTTGATGCCGTCAAGGCCGGCCATCAGCATGGCCGCAAAACCGAGATAGGGGTTCTGGGTCGGGTCCGGGAAGCGGACTTCGACGCGCTTTGCCTTCGGGTTGGAGCCGAAGGGGATACGGCAGGAGGCAGAGCGGTTGCGCGCGGAGTAGGCGAGCAGAACCGGCGCTTCATAACCCGGCACCAGACGCTTGTAGGAGTTGGTGGTCGGGTTGGTGAAGGCGTTGATTGCCTTGGCGTGCTTGATGATACCACCGATGTAATAGAGGCAGGTCTCGGAAAGACCGGCATATTCATCGCCTGCGAAGGTCGGCTTGCCGCCCTTCCAGATGGACTGGTGAACGTGCATGCCCGAACCGTTATCACCGAAGATCGGCTTCGGCATGAAGGTTGCCGTCTTGCCATAGGCATTGGCGACCTGATGCACGACATATTTGTAGATCTGCATCTTGTCGGCGCTGGAGACCATCGTGTCGAACTTCACGCCCAGCTCGTGCTGTGCGGCAGCCACTTCGTGGTGGTGCTTTTCGACGACGACGCCCATTTCGGCCAGAACCGTCAGCATTTCGGAGCGCATGTCCTGCAGGCTGTCGATCGGCGGAACCGGGAAATAACCGCCTTTGACGCGCGGGCGGTGACCGAGGTTGCCGGTTTCGTAGTCGGTGTCGTCGTTGGAGGGCAGTTCCGACGAATCCAGCTTGAAGCCGGTGTTGTAGGGATCTGCCTTGTACTTGACGTCGTCGAAGACGAAGAATTCCGGCTCGGGGCCGACGAAAACGGTGTCGCCGATACCGGATGCCTTGAGATAGGCTTCGGCCTTCTTGGCGGTGCCGCGCGGGTCGCGGTTATAGGCCTCACCCGAGACCGGGTCGAGAATGTCGCAAAGGATGACGAGGGTGGACTGGGCGAAGAACGGATCGATATGGGCGGTGGCCGGATCGGGCATCAGCACCATGTCGGACTCGTTGATGGCCTTCCAGCCGGCGATCGAGGAGCCGTCGAACATGACGCCATCGGCGAACATGTCTTCGTCCACACAGACAACATCCATGGTGACGTGCTGCAGCTTGCCCTTGGGGTCGGTAAAGCGCAGGTCCACGAACTTGATGTCGTTATCCTTGATCTGCTTCAAGATATCGTTTGCGGTCGTCATTTAAACATTTTCCTTGAGTGTGATGATGACGAGGTGAAAACCCAAGCCTCCCCGGCTCGGGACGTTCTTGATTATATGGCGTCCACGCCTGTTTCACCGGTACGGATGCGGATGACTTCCTCGACATTGGAAACGAAAATCTTTCCGTCGCCGATACGTCCTGTCTGGGCCGCATTGCGGATCGCCTCGATGACGGCTTCCGCATTCTCATCCGCCAATACGACTTCGACTTTCACTTTCGGCAAAAAGTCCACAACGTACTCCGCACCGCGGTAGAGTTCCGTGTGGCCCTTCTGACGACCAAAGCCTTTTGCTTCCGTGACCGTGATTCCCTGAAGTCCGACTTCCTGAAGGGCTTCCTTCACTTCATCGAGCTTGAAAGGCTTGATGATCGCTTCGATCTTTTTCATGAGAAAATATCTCTCCGCTTCTCCCGTTAAAGCAGGTAACTCCCGCTCTGCCACAAGAATGCACGTATTGTGCCAGATCGGAAGCGGGCTTGAAGAAAAAACTTCGATCCCCCGCCTTTCCGGCACAAAATGCATTCGCTTTTTGCGCTTTTCCAGCCAATTTCTCGCCGAAACCCGAAAAATCGACCAGCATTTATCCGCATTTGTATTGTTTTAGGAATCTTTAATATTTGAAAGCGCGCAGATGTGGCTTGTCTTGATTGTCTATATTTTGTGCATTTGATTATTATTTCGCCGCATCAAATTGCTTATTTTTGTATCGATTGCCTTTTCGGCGTTTTGAAGGGATGATCGGGCATGAAATTCCTGTCTCCGTTTTCCCTTTTCGATCCTGCTGCGATGGCCCTTATCGATGCGGCGGCCGGGCAGTCCGGCATTCCGCTCTATGATCTGATGGAGCGGGCGGGTCAGGCGGTCGCCTCTTCCGCGTTGCGGCACTATCCACAGGCGCTGCGTTTCGTCGTGCTCTGCGGCGGCGGCAATAATGGCGGCGATGGTTATGTGGCGGCGCGGGCGCTTCTGCACAGCGGAGCGGTCGTCGCGGTTCATCATCTCGGCGATATCGGTGCGCTCAGGGGCGATGCGCGGACGGCATTCGAGCGAAGTGGCATGACGCCGCTGCCGCTCGGCGACTATAGGCCGCTTTCGGGCGACGTGGTGATCGACGCGGTATTCGGGGCTGGATTGTCCCGCGATGTTCCGCAGGAACTTATCCGCGTGATCGAGGCGGTCACGCAGGCGAAGGCACCGGTTCTCGCCGTCGATCTGCCCTCGGGTCTCTGCGGCAGACGGGGCGTGCCTCTCGGCGCATCGTTCAGGGCTGAGCGTACGGTGACCTTCATGGCGCGCAAGCCGGGTCATCTGCTGATGCCGGGGCGGGCGCTTTGTGGAACGCTCGAGGTGTTCGATATCGGCATTCCGTCCCGTATCCTTGACGCCCACGCGGGAGCGTTGGCGGAAAATAGCCCATTGGTCTGGCGGGATGCCTTGCCTCATGCCGATATGGAAACCCACAAATTCCGTCGCGGGCACCTGACCGTCTTTTCCGGCCCGGCCCATGCGACGGGTGCAAGCCGCATGACCGCGCTTTCTGCGTTGAAGGCGGGGGCGGGGATCGTCACCATCGCCGCGCCGAGGCAAGCGCTCGACGAGCTGTCCGTCACGCTGACGGCGGTGATGAACACGCCGGTGGACGATGCCGACGATCTGCTGTCGTGGCTGGATGATAGGCGTCATGGCGCTTTCGTTCTTGGCCCGGGTTTCGGCGACCTCGAAAAGGCGCGGCAATACGTATCCCTGCTTGGAGACAAGGCGGTGGTGCTGGATGCCGATGCAATTACGGCTTTCAGCGATCATAAGGAGGCCCTGTTTGCGCGCGTCGGGTCGGGCGCGGGCAAATTCGTGCTGACGCCGCATGAGGGAGAGTTTGCGCGACTGTTTCCCGATCTTGTCGCCGACAAGATGTTGAGCAAGATCGAGAGGGCGCAGATCGCCTCGGCGCGCAGTAGCGCGGTGCTGGTCTATAAAGGTGCGGACACGGTGATTGCCGCACCCGACGGCCGGGCGCTGGTCAACACCAATGCGCCGGCGAGCCTTGCGACGGCTGGATCAGGCGATGTGCTGGCCGGCGTCATCGGCGCGCTTTTGGCGCAGGGTGCGCCGGCCTTCGAAGCGGCAGCGGCCGGGGTCTGGCTGCATGGCGAGGCCGGCCATAGGGCAGGTGACGGCATGACAGCGGAGGACCTTGCTCATGCGGTCCGGCCGTTTTTGTGAACTGTTTTCCGGTTGAGGCCAGGCGCGTACCATCGCGCCTGGGAGGTTAGAGCCGCCGTCTCAATGCGCGGCCTTGCCCGCCTGATTCGCCATCGCCATTCTCGATGCGCTGATCAGGAGCTTGCGTTCGGCGCGCTCCTGCTGCGGGGTGCGGTTATAGATTTCGCGATAACACTTGGAAAAATGCGAGGCGGAGACGAAACCGCAGGCGACGGCGACTTCGACCACCGGCATGGCCGATTGCACCAGCAGGTGGCGGGCGCGGTCGAGGCGGATTTCGAGATAATAGCGGGCGGGCGAGCGACCCATCTCCTGGCGGAAGAGGCGTTCCACCTGCCGGCGCGAAAGATCGGCGGCGTCGGCGATGTCGAGCAGCGACAGCGGTTCGGCGAGATTGCCTTCCATCAATTCGATGATCGACAGGACCTTGCTGTTCTGGACGCCGAGGCGGGCGCGCAGCGGCAGGCGCTGACGGTCATTGGGGCTGCGCACCCTGTCGGTCAATTGCTGTTCGCAGACGCGGTTGACAAGGTTTTCACCGAAATCCTGGCCGATCAGGCTCAGCATCATGTCAAGCGAAGCCGTGCCGCCGGCGCAGGTGTAGATGTTGCTATCGACTTCGAAGAGGTCGGCATAAACTTCCACCTGCGGAAAGGCCTCGGAAAAACCGGGCAGGTTCTCCCAGTGGATTGCGCAACGCTTGCCGTTCAAAAGGCCGGCCTGTGCGAGAATATGGGCGGCGGTACAGAGGCTGCCTATGGCGATGCCACGATTATAGGCTTCGCGCAGCCAGGCGTTGACGGACTTGTTGATGTGCTGGTCCACATCGATGCCCGAACAGATGATCGCCATTTCCGGACGGTTTTCGCCGCTGACGTAACGCCGCTCATCGGCAAGACAGGTGTCGGCCTCCAGACAGATGCCGCTTGATGACATGACCTTCTGGCCATCAAGCGAGGAGAGGCGCCACTCATAGGCCTGATAGCCCAACATTCGGTTGGCGATGCGAAGCGTTTCAACCGCTGCAGCGAATGGCAGCATGGTAAATTGCGGAATGAGAAAAAAGACGATTGAGCGTTTCTTCTGGGAGTTCCTGCTCATTTGCCCGTGCTCCGTTGCGAATACGCAATTCCTCTCTTGGAATTGGTCTTCTGGATGTCCTGCCTACGACATCTTTAACGAAAAATACGCCGTGGAATCGGGGCTGTCAAAAAATCGCTTTTGAAATATGCAAATTTTGCGACAAGTCTTAAAAAAGGCGGTGTGTCGCATGTAAAACAGGCAGGCTGTTTTGCGCGCGCATCCTTGCATTAGAGGGGTTGGCGGGGATGGCTCGCATGTCTGAAAACGTTGCGAGCCATCGGTTGAATGTCATCTGCGGATGACGTTTATGCGGCTGTTGTCCGTCGTTGGCCATCCGATATCCTTCAATGTTTCAGGAGGCAATGCTTCCAGTGCACGAAGCATTTTTTCGCGACGCCATGCGGCATAACGGGCGGAAACATGGTCGAACAGGCGATGAAGCCAGCCGCTGGATGACGGACGGCGCGAGAAACGGTTCGCCACCGGGAGATAATGTATCATGGTCATGTCTTGATCCTTTCCTGAACCACGATCCTGCTTGCGATTTCTATAGTCGCCGCCGACGAGGCTCGATGCTCCCCGTCAATCGATGTCCCGGATGGTGCGCGCTTGTTGACATTCAATCAAACGAAATGATATCCATCTATAAATCAAAATATTTGAAGGTGCGTGCCATGACCGTGACTTTCCGCCAGCCGCTGCCGTTGCTGGATAACGACATATTGAGAACCTTCGTCGCCATCGCGGAAACGGGAAATTTCTCCACCGCCGCGGAAGTGGTGTTCAGAACGCCTTCCGCCGTTTCCATGCAGATCAAGAAGCTCGAAGAGCAGTTGAAAACGACGCTTTTTCTGCGCGACGCCCGCTCGGTGACATTGACGGCGCATGGCGAGACACTTCTGACCTATGCGCGGCGGATGATTGCGCTGTCCAACGAGGCCGTGTCTCGTTTCGTCATGCCCGAACTTTCCGGCGTCGTCCGTCTCGGCGCGCCGGAAGATATTGGCGAGCGCGGCCTGCTGCCGGGCATTCTCAAGCGCTTCGCCGAGGCTTTCCCCGGCATCATGATCGACGTCACCATCGATTCCAGCTCCAATCTCTACAAGCGCATGGATGAGCAGAGGCTCGATCTCGCCCTCGTCAACTGCGCCTCCCATCCCTTGCGGGATACGGGCGAGGTGCTGATGCGCGAGCGGCTTGTCTGGGCAGGCGCCAAATGCGGCGCCGCTTATCTGCGCGATCCGCTGCCCATCTCCATCTGGGAAGACGGCTGCATCTGGCGTTCGGAAGCGATTAATTCGCTGGAAAAGCGAGGGCGCAATTTCCGGGTGGCCTATCTCAGCGGTCATACCATGGCGCAGCGTGCGGCGATTGTCGCCGATCTCGCCATTGCGCCGCTGCCGCGATCTTATGTGCAGAACGACATGGTCATTCTGGGCGAGAAGGAAGGCCTGCCGGAGCTTGGGTGTTTCGATATCCGCCTGATCATGGGCGACAAGGCGTCCCGTCCTGTTCTTGCCGTCGCTGAAAGCATTCGCAATGCGTTTCTCGAGGTTGCCAAGGCGGCTTGAGGTCTCGGGAGTACGCGGCGGCCAGAATGGCAGCTTTTAGACAGTTCTGGCGCATTTCCGGACGGAAAACCGGGGTCCGCTTTTCCCGGAAATGCTTTAGCCAGCCCTTGAATCCGGCGATGCAGCACGGTCCGCTGCGCCGGTTTGCCAGCTTCCACGTTTGACCAGCCAGTCGGCCGAATTCTGCAATCCGCCGAAGGGGAAGACGTGAATTTGCCGTATCGGCCCTTGCGGACTGGCCTGCCAGTGCCGCTCGATCGGCCCGACGATGCTTTCCGGCGAGTGTCCTCTGGCAAGCGTCGTCAGGGAAAGCGCGTTTTTCTTCAGATACGCAATGGAATTGCCGACGCCGCAGAGTGCTGCATATTTCAAGAGCGTCGTGATCTTGGCCGGGCCGGAAACGCCGATATGCACCGGAAGCTCAATGCCAGACGCGATAAGCCCTTCCGCCCAGGCGATGAAACGGGCGGGATCAAAGCCGAACTGCGTGACGATGCGCATTGCGGCATCGCTTCTCTCGGCAAAATCGCGTTTCAACCGGAGTGCGGCCATTGCCGTGTCGTCGTTGAAGTCCGGGCTGCCTTCCGGGTGGCCGGCGATAGCGATCTGATTTATGCCGCAACGGTCGAAAATGCCGGTGGACAACATGTCCATGCTGGATGCGAAGGGGCCGACCGGCCGTTCGACGCCGCCGCCGACAACCAGAACATCGGTTACGCCCGCTTCTCCGGCAAGCCGTCTGACCTGTTCCACAAACGCCGCGCTTGAAGGGATGCGTCGTGCTGCAAGATGCGGCACCGGCTCGTAACCAAGGTTGCGCAAATGTGCTGCGGCTTCAACGAGCCTATCCTGCGAGGCCGCTCCGGTGTCGGTGAGATAGACGCGCACGCCCTGCGGGAAAAGGCCGGCAAGGTCGCTCGCGCCAAGCACCTGCGCGGGCGAGGCTTCGATGGAGGCGGGAATGATGGGAGCAGCGGAAATATCGGGCAATTTGTGCGTGATCCTTTTTATTACCATGCACCTATTTTGCGGCGAAGTCTGTGCCCGTTGCGGCAAGACAGGCTTGCATCTGCGACGAAGCTCGCCCCCCAATTCATTGACGTGCGGTTTTACCAGATCCGTTTCGTCAGGCCATTCCATAGCCAGGTCCAGATGGTCGGCGGGAAGCGCAGTACCGATTTGCCGGGCGAGGGAGGCTGCGGCGCAAGGCTGCCGGAAAGGGCGTCCTCGATGGCGCTGACGGCGATGTCCACCGAAGCGGCGGTCAAGAGCAGCGGATAGGTGGCAATCGTGTCGGAAGGCGAGGGTTTCAGCCGCTTTTCGTAGAGCGTGGCGCCGGTATCCACACCCTTGTCGACCAGATGCACGGTCGCGCCGAAATTGCCGCGGTCCCTTTCCACCAGCGCCCAGTAACCGCCCATCTGGCCACGATATGCGGGGTTGATGCCGGCGTGGAAATTAATGACCGGGCATTGCAGGGCTTGCAGCGTGGCTGGCGTCAGCAGGCGGCAGGAGATGGTGAATATCGCCGCCGGTTTCAGCAGATTGGCGGCGTTGCGGCATTCTTCATCGTTGAGCGAGGCGAATTGCGTGACGGGAAGGCTGTGGTGGAGATCGGCGGAAAGACCGTGTTCGGCGATGATCTCAGCACTTCTACGCACAGTAAAGCGTTTGCCGAGCCGCGAGGCGATCATCGTCGCCATCTGGCCTGCGGCGATTATCCAGCCCAGTCGGCGCGCACGCCGCCGGAAAATCACCGACTTGCTTTCCGGCTGTTCCATGAAAACATGGATATCGGGAAATCGTGTCGCCAGCGCATTGATCATGACATTGGGGTTTGCGCCCCCCGCCGTCATCACCAGAAGCCGATTGTTGATGTCAGTCATATCACCCACGGGATTTTCCTAAGCCATGATCCAGATGCCGAGTTTCACGCGTGAACTTCAAAACCATGTTAATTTTCATCGACGGGATTTTTTGAAATGCCGCTGGAACCGTTTTTTCGGACTCACGTTATTGTGACGCATATCACATCGGCGCTTGCCTTTGGACGGCAAGTCATAGGGGAGTAGTTTCACATGATTACACGTATTCTTTCGACCGTTTTCGTGGCTTTGCTGACCGTTGTCACCCTGAGTTCCTGCGGCAACACCATTCGCGGCATGGGCCGGGATACGGCAAACGCCGTTGACGCGACGCAGGATGCCGGCCGCAGCGTGGACCGCGCAGCGCGTCGTTAATCGACTCCCCTCCCGGAAAGGCGTTGCCCGAAAACCAGGGCGGCGCCTTTTCTTTGACCGAATTTCCCTGCGAATGTTCGCCTGACGAGAATCAAAGGGGCGGGCATGATTTTATCGATGAAGAAACTGGCGCAGTTGCTGCTGCCGTTGCTTTTGCCATTTTCCGCGCAGGCCGGCGGGCAGGCGGATTTCTGCAAGGCCATCGACCATGCGGGTGGGCGCTATATCGTCTGCAGTTTCGATCCGGCGAAGAACACCATCCGTATTTATGATCGCGACCATATCTCCGGGCAGGGATATCGGAATTTCGCCGATCTTTCTTCAGCCCTGTGGCGCCAGCATATGTTCAGCATCTTCGCCATGAACGGCGGCATGTATCATTCCGACTATTCGCCGGTCGGCCTCTACATTGAAAATGGGGTGGAGCGCTCATCGATCAGCACGCGGGGCGGCTGGGGCAATTTCCACCTTCTGCCGAACGGCGTGTTTTATCTGAAGGGGGACAAGGCTGGCGTACTGGAAACCGACGCCTATATCGCGGCGGATCCGAAGCCTGATTTCGCCACGCAATCCGGGCCGATGCTCGTCATCGACGGCAAGCTGCATCCGCGTTTTCTGCCTGATAGCGACAGCCTGAAACGCCGCAACGGTGTTGGCGTCTCCCGCGACGGCGTGGTGCATTTCGCTATTTCGGAAAATACCGTGCGCTTTTACGATTTCGCTTCCCTGTTCAGGGATGTGCTGGATGCGCCGAACGCCCTCTATCTCGATGGCACAATATCCAGCGTCGATATTCCCGCGATGAAAAGGCGGGACTCGCTCTTTCCGATGGGGCCGATTATCGCCGTTGTGGACAGGGTGCCGGACTAGGCGGGCCGATCAGATCGGCGCCTTGGGATAGGCTTTTTCGAGACCGGCCGATGCCGTCAACCCCTTGCGGAAGGCGATATAGGCGGGGTGCTGGCTGGCCCTTGCGGTTTCGTTGATGCGAATCTGCAGCCGGGCAGGGGCATTGCCGCCAAGCCATTCGCCCGCCGTTTCCAGTTTCAGGCTGTTGAGGAAACGGGCATTGGCCTGCCGGTCGAGATAAAGATTGAGGCCGGCCAGCAGGTTTTCGTCCTGTAAGGCGTTTTCCATCAACAGCAGCATCCAGGCTTTATCCTCGCTGCCAAGCGAAGTGAGTTTCGACGCGACCGTTTCGCGATCAGGAAAGGAGGATGCCTGCTGCATGGAAAGACTCGCATCGTTGTCGTTGCCATCGTCGATAAAGCAGCAATCGCGGCCTTTCAAGAGTCGGCGCTTCGGCGAAAGAAATTCGACTCTAAGGTGTTTTGCCGCATGAGTTTTCAACAGGTGTTTGTGGGAAAGCTTTAAATAACGGTTACACTTTAGCCTAAATTGCGGCGATCGCTAAAATGGCGCTTAAACAGACATCGCGCTAACACCTTGTTTTTTCACATACCTATGCATACCGCGAATGGCAGCCTGTCAAAAACGCCTTCATTTAGCCGCTTTTTGCATTTGCCTTCGCCGCCGGATTTTAATAAATGCTTGGCTCAACGGGCCGGGTCTCGAAGATCCCCCGGAGAGTGAATAGCTGGAGTAATCATGGAAGAAACCGCTCAGAAATCCTGCTGGGGCGTCACCTTGCGCGCACTTGCAGGCTTTGCCGCTTTTCTCGCATTGACGTACATTTTTGGCAGCCCATAAGCACTTCTCCTGAATGACGGGTTTTGAAACGGCGCGGTTTTCCTCTGGAAACCGTGCTGTTTTCGTTTCCGGGACGCTCATGTCGCAGCTGCGCAAACCGCTGACGCTCTTTTGTGGCGATCCGTTTCGGCTTTGGATATGATGATGGTGGAATCCATTCTTATTCAGGGCGAACTTCATGTTTCTTTCGGTCTTCGACGTCTTCAAGATCGGTATCGGTCCCTCGAGCTCCCACACGATGGGGCCGATGACGGCGGCTAACCGTTTCCTGGCGCTGATCCTTAGCGATGACTGGCCGCGGCCGGCAGGTGCGGCCGTTGCGCAGCTGAAGGTCAGCCTGCATGGCTCGCTCGCCTTCACCGGCATCGGCCACGGCACCGGCCGTGCCGTCATCCTCGGCCTCACCGGCGAGCGGCCGGACCTCGTCGATCCCGATGCCATGGATGCGATCATCGAGTCGGTGGAAAAGGCCGGCGTCGTGACGCCGCCCGGCCATCCGTCCTATGTTTTCCGCTCGGCTGAAGATCTGGTCTTCGACAAGAAGAACCCGCTGCCCGGCCATGCCAACGGCATGACCTTTTCCGCCTTCGACAATCAGGGCAGGCTGCTCATCAAGCGCATCTATTATTCTGTTGGCGGCGGTTTCGTCGTGACCGATACGGAACTGGAGGCGATCAAACAGCGCGGCAAGACTATCGATAACGGTCCGCGCGTGCCTTATCCATTTGGGACGGCGCGGGAAATGCTGGATATGGCGGCCCGTTCCGGCCGCACCATCGCCCAGATGAAGCGCGCCAACGAGGAGACGGTGGTTTCCCGCGAGGAGCTGAACGAGCGTCTCGACCAGATCTGGGAAGCCATGAATGGCTGCATCGAGCGCGGTCTGAAAGTGGATGGCATTATGCCTGGAGGTCTGAAGGTGCGCCGACGTGCCCGCTCCATCTACGAAAAGCTGAATGCGGAATGGCGCAGCAACCGGCTGAATCCTGTCATGGCCAATGACTGGCTGAGCGTCTACGCGATGGCCGTGAACGAGGAAAACGCCGCCGGCGGCCGCGTGGTGACCGCGCCGACCAATGGTGCGGCTGGTGTCGTTCCGGCCACCGTCAGATATTTCCGGCATTTCCATGAGGATGCGACGATTGACGACGTGCGGGACTTCCTGCTGACGGCCGCCGCCATCGGCGGCATCATCAAGCACAATGCTTCGATATCGGGCGCGGAAGTGGGCTGTCAGGGCGAAGTCGGATCGGCTGCGGCCATGGCGGCGGCGGGTCTTGCCGCGGTCATGGGCGGATCGCCCGAACAGGTGGAGAATGCCGCAGAGATCGCGCTCGAACATCACCTTGGCATGACCTGCGATCCGATCGCGGGCCTTGTGCAGGTGCCCTGCATCGAGCGCAATGCGCTTGGCGCTGTCAAGGCGGTGACGGCGGCTTCGCTCGCGCTGAAGGGCGACGGCCAGCATTTCGTGCCGCTCGATGCCTGTATCGAGACCATGCGCCAGACCGGTAACGACATGAGCGAGAAATACAAGGAAACCTCCACCGGCGGCCTCGCCGTCAACGTTGTGGAGTGCTGAGCGGGCAGGGCGGCAGGCGTCGTGCAAATGCTTGACGCCTGTCGCAAAAAGGCATTGATAGGGGCATGCCTCTACATCTCATCAAACTATGCGTTGGCGCGGACTCAATCCAGGACTTGCGAGACTGGGTCGCGCATCGCGCGCTGACAGCAATTGCCGCTGGCCTTGAGCCGCATAGCGTCCATACCACCCGGATGATCCCAAAGCGCGTCGAGGAACTGCTGGAAGGCGGCTCTCTCTACTGGGTCATCAAGGGACAGGTGCAGGCGCGGCAGAAACTTCTCGATATCCGCTCCTTCAAAGGCGAAGACGGTATTTCCCGCTGCGATCTCATTCTCGGTCCGGAGGTTATCGAAACCTCACCCGCGCCGAAGCGCCCGTTTCAGGGCTGGCGTTACCTGAAGGACGATGAAGCGCCACGCGATCTCGGCGGCGGCGCGGGCGGCGAGGATATGCCTTCCGATCTCAGGCGGGAACTGGCGGAGCTTGGGCTGCTCTGACGCTCAACGGATCTGAACATGAAAAAGCCGGCATCCTTGCGGAGCCGGCTTTTTCGTTTGGGGAGACGGGTCGTTTGTTGGTTCAGTTGATGCCGCCGACCGCAGTGGTGGCGCGACCATCCTGAATTTTCACCCAGCGGCCGGGATTGGCGGTGTCCTGGCGCTTCAGATAGGTATATTCGGTTTCCGACCAGTTCATGACCTTGTTGCGCATGTTGTCGAGAACAAAATCGCCACGATCGGTGCGGATGGTCAGAACGGCGTGGCCTTCGCCATTCGGCTGCAGAACAACGGTGATCAACAGGTTGGAAGCGGAGAAGCCCTTGTTCATCAGCATCTTGCGCTTCAGGAGCACGAAGTCTTCGCAGTCGCCGACGGTGGTGGGATATGCCCAGCGCTCTTCGACGCCATAGATTTCCATGTCGGTCATCGGCGTGATGGTGGTGTTGACGGTGTAGTTGACGTCGAGCATCGTTTTCCAGCGCTCTTCGGTCAGCTTCATCGGGCCATTGTCCAGCGAGGTCGGCTGGCATTCGCTCTGATAGGTCTGGCAGAATTCATAGTGGCCGATCGGCGGATTGGCCTTGCCGATGACGCGCATGACGGCGGCCGGCGATGCGCTCGCTTGATGCGCGAAGGCGCTCACGATGAATGCGATCAGAGTGAAAACGAAACGGTTGTTCTTGTTCATTGCTTGTCTCCCCGTGGTGAGGAGACATTCGCAGGTATATTTTGACCCGGCGGAAATTTGCGAAGCGCAATTTGAGCTTAAATTTCAGCAAATTAGCCGCTGTTTTGAACTGTATTCGAACTAGTTTTTATGCATGTTTGAGGCAAATTTTATTACAATTTTACGCGTCTTGGCCTTAGGCTTTTGGTAGCTATCTAGATCGCTGTATTGACAGCGGTTTTCGGCGTCCTGCGGTTTCCGTGGTCGCGCGCGGTTGGCTGGCGACGCTTGGTGAAGAGGTGGGTTTCCCGTTTTGGGATGGCTGTTTCACGCTGGGACAGGTCGGAAAAAGCGACAAAAAAAATCAAAAAAACTGCATTTTTTCTGGAAAAAAGTTTTGCGGCGCGATTTTCGCGCCGTGGATGATCTGGCCAAGGGCGTAACATGTTCCGCCCCGCTCATCCTCTTTATCGACTTTGGCGTATCCTGGCCGGTCTGCCGCATGCCGTTGACGTCATGGCATAAAATGGAGTTCGGTCGCGAAAAGTGAGAATAAAGCACCTGACGCCAGGAGCGGCTGGTGAGCCCGATATGGCCGAAGACAGAGCATAGCCTGCCAAGGCGCCATCCGGGGGCCTTCGCAATCATGCGATTGGGGCGAGCGCAAACCGCGCCAAAAATGCCGCACGCATTCTTACGGGCGTAAAACCTGCCGTGTCCGGGGGGAGCTACTTAGAGAAATTCGATCAATGCGTCGGGCGACTGGACGCGGTCGAATTCGACGGCGACGCCTTCCATGAAGTGGCGCACCACCTTGCCGCTCATGTTCTTGCCGAGCTGGACCCGGCTTCCGAGCGGCGGCCGGTTTTCGATCTCGATTGCCGCACCCGACAGGGAAAGGTCGATCAGCCGGCAGGCGACGAGCACGCCGTCTTCCAGAACGAGCTGGGCTCTCGCATTGCGCGGCGTCAGGCGGTCGTGGCGGCGGTCTTCCGGCAGGCCGAGCAATTGACGTTTGGCGATCCAGGCGAGCTGCGCGGCGAGTTTTTCCCGCTTGCGCTCCGGCGCGTTGATGGCGATGAGGAATCCGGATGCGATGAGCGATGTCACCGTGCCTTCGATCCGGCCGATATGCTGGAGATAGGCGATGACGCGATCACCGTGGCGGGCAATGCCCGGGCAGATGAACTGCGCCCTTTCGGCGGTCATCTCGGTCGCGGTGCAATCATATTCTTCATGATCGGGCAACATCAGGCGGCCGGTGAAGGACACACGGACGGCGTCGTCGAGATGAGCTTCCTCAACCGGACGCAAGATTTGGGCGGTGTTGACCGAGCGGGACGAAAACATGGGCAGCGCAATTGTAATGAATGATGACGGTAAGTTTCTACCTTGCGCGAGTTAACAGACTGTATTGTTTAATCTCTACAATTTTTCTGATCGGCAATATCGTTACAGTTCTGACTTATTTTTTTGAGATTCCGGTGCTGCCGGACCTCTCCCGGAGGAGCTGAGAGCGTTGGAACAGGTCCGTCAGCAGCTTTCTGCGCGCGGGGTATCATCTGCCCTCTTGTTCAGCGGATACCCTGCCGGGGCGATGTCCAGACGCAGCAGGCGGCTGCTTTTCATGGACAGGCACTGGATGGGCGCGGCGAATTCGTGTCGCGGCCGCTCCGGAAGCAACGCCCCGAGCAACCTCGGCGCGGCGTCCGGATCCGTGTGCAACGGCAGGAGCAGCATTTCATATGCCTGCGGTGCGGCGCCATGGCTGTCCTCCGCCTCCAGATCGAAGACCACGGGCAACTGATGATGAAGGATGCCGCGCGCGACGCGGCAGGGGAAGACGGCATTTGCCGGATGCCACAGTTCCGAAAACGGGCGATCCCGCAATTCCCGGCCGAACAGGTCGCAAAGACGTGTACCGGCAAGGCGGAAGAAAGGGGTGTTCTCGCCCTTGTCCGTGAGGATAAAAAGATCGCCGAGGTGATGTTTCAGCTTTGCGGGATCGATGTCCTCGCGTCGCGGGGCGGATTGCTTGCCGCGCAATTCATCCCAATAGGCATATATGTCCAGTCCGGCCATGCTCTTCATAGCATCTCTCCATGTTCGTTTTTGGGACATCATGTCCATCCGAACGTCTGTATCTGGAGGTGTAGCGATTTTTGTGCCAAACGGATTTATTAAGGTTAACAAAGGGTTGATATTGAATGACGGCGGCGGTCGTGGCATCGGAGCGGCCATGTCGGGGAAAGCTCCGTCAGCACAATTCGATGGCGTCGCCTGTTATTTCAAGGCAAGCCCGCAAGCCGGACCGCCTGCGGCCCGGCGTCCTTGCCGATAACGGTTTGGGCGTCGCGCGCTTCGAAGGCGGGACGGCTTTTTTTTCGTTCGGGCTTCCTATATTGCTCGGGGAACGCAAAATTCGACCAAGACAGGGATGGGATCATGTCCTACGGGGACGGCGAACAGCCGCCGGTTTCGCAAACGACGGAGCCGAAAGACGACACGAACAATCCCGTCTTCAACTTGCCGTCGCTGCTGGTGGGCATTCTGGCCGCGCTGATCGTCGCTTACGTTGTTCCCGCCTATCTCCTTTCGGAGGAAGGCAACGGCTGGTTCATCTTCACCTTCGGCTTCATTCCGCTGCGTTATGCGGTGCCGTTTTCCCAGCAGGGACTGGAATGGCTCTGGACGCCGGTGACCTATTCTTTCCTGCATGGCGGTATCGAGCACATTCTCTTTAACGGATTGTGGCTGATGGCCTTCGGCGCGCCGGTTCTGCGCCGGATCGGAACAGTGCGCTTCGTGCTGTTATGGTGCATTTCCGCCGCCGTTTCCGCCTTCGGCCACGCGGCGCTGAACTGGGGCGATGTGACGGTGCTGATCGGGGCATCCGGCGTCGTTTCGGCGCTGATGGGGGCGGCCTGCCGCTTCGCTTTTCCTGCGCGCGGTGGATATAGCGCCTCCTTCGGGCATCTGATGCCGAGACAGAGCATTCTTGGTGCGCTTTCCAATCGCACCGTGCTGATCTTCACGCTGATGTGGCTGTTCGGCAATGTGCTGATTGCGGTCGGCGTGCCGCTGTTCGGCGATGTCGGCGGTGAAATTGCCTGGGATGCGCATGTCTTCGGCTTTCTGCTCGGCTTCCTGTTCTTCGGGCTTTTCGATCGAAGACTGGTCTGAGCCGATCACGCTCCTTGTCGGCCGTGGCGCAAATTTGCTTTCGCGCGTCCCATCCGGGATTGCATTCATGCCGACCTCAGCGCACCATATCCCCTGATTTGCAACTGCCGGGGGAGACTGCGGCGCTGCGGGTCACTGCAAAGAGGAGGAAGGCATGGCAACATTCGTAAAGGATCTTCTCGACCGCAAGGGCCGGGACGTCGTGACCGTCGGTCCGGAGGTCAGCATCGGTGAGGCGGCGGGAACGCTGCACGCGCACAAGATCGGTTCCGTCGTCGTGACAGACGCCGATGGCGTCGTTCTCGGCATCTTCACGGAGCGCGATCTCGTAAAGGCTGTGGCGGGCAAGGGCGCCGCCTCCCTCCAGCAATCCGTGTCGATGGCCATGACCAAGAATGTCATTCGCTGCCAGCACAATTCCACCACCGATCAGCTGATGGAAATCATGACGGGCGGACGCTTCAGGCATGTGCCGGTTGAAGAAAATGGCCGCCTTGCCGGCATCATCTCCATCGGTGACGTGGTGAAGGCGCGGATTGGCGAGATCGAAGCCGAAGCGGAGCAAATCAAGGCCTATATTGCCGGGTGATTTCGTTCGCGACGCGAATCACGTCCCTCATTCCTGTGCCCGTCACAGGAATCTAGTCAGCCCAAGTCCTTGGGCTGAAAGGAGTCCCTCCGCCACGCGGATGCGTCGGCTGGATTCGTGTGACAAGCACAGGGATGAGGGTCTCGCGCATCAGCGTCGGAATGCCTGCTGCATGCGCTCCAGTTCCGGAATGCGAGCGCGCGTTTCCTGGTATCCCCGGTCGATGGCTTCGCTGGCGCGGTGGAATTCCGAGAGGCCGATATCGTTGATGCGGGGGTGAAGCATCAGGTCGGGCGGGTCGCCCGCCAGGCGCGAGCGCGAAATCCTGTCCTGAATGATATTGAAGGCCTGCACCATGACGCCCGGCAGGCCGGGACGTGGCGGGCTTTCCACAGCCGGCGCAACGCCGCCATGCGATGGCGACGCGGAGTGCTTGACCACGGCGGAGCGGCCGAAAAGATCGTAATTCAGATTGACCGCGACGACCAGCGCCTGCTCATAGGCCCGGCAGACCGAAACCGGTACGGGATTGACGAGCGCGCCGTCGATCAACGTGCGGCCGTTGCACTGCACGGGTTCGAAAATGCCCGGCAGCGCATAGGAAGAGCGCAGCGCGGTGACGAGATCACCCTGGTGAATCCAGACCTCGTGGCCGGTACGCAGTTCCGTTGCGACCGCGATGAAGGGATGGTCGAGGTTTTCGACGCGCAGGCCTTCCAGATGTTCCTGCATGCGCTTGGTCAGCCGCATGCCGCCGAAGAGCCCACCGCCGCCGATGGTAAGATCGAGCAGGCCGGCAATGCGGCGCATCGTCAGCGAACGGGCGAATTCTTCCAGCTCATCGAGCTTGCCGGCGAGATAACAACCGCCGACCAGCGCGCCAATCGAGGTGCCGGCGATCATGCCGATCTTCACCCCGGCCTCATCCAGCGCCCGCAGAACGCCGATATGGGCCCAGCCGCGCGCAGCCCCGCCGCCAAGCGCGAGCGCTATGCGGTGCTTGTCGACGATCTGGGTGACGGGCGGTTCGTTGCCGAAGGCTTCGGGATTGCCAGCCGAAAGTTGATTGTGACGATTTCCCCATCCCAACATGACTGCACTCCCTGCCAGTTCCATAAGGCTCCGTCCTATCCCCGGAACCCGCTATATTGGTAGCAAATTGGTGCGGCCGATGGAAGGTGGCCGTTCAAGTTGCGGAATAGGTGGTCGCCGGATCGAAATGGCGGGTATCGTCGGTGATCTTCGTCACCGCCTGGCCGTCTGAGAGTTCGACTTTGCGATAAAAGCAGGAGCGGCGACCGGTGTGGCAGGTCGCGTCATGGCCGGCGACGGAGACCTTCAGCCACACGGCGTCCTGATCGCAATCGGTGCGGAATTCCTTCACCGTTTGCAGGTTGCCGGAGGTTTCGCCCTTCTTCCAGATCTTGTCGCGCGAGCGGCTGTAGTAATGGGCGATGCCGGTTTCGAGCGTCAGAGACAAAGCTTCAGCGTTCATATGGGCAACCATCAGCAATTCGCCGTCACGCGCATCGGTGACCACGGCGGTAACGAGGCCGTGGGCATCGAATTTCGGCGAGAACAGGCCTGCGGTTTCGAGCACTTCCTTGTCCGCAGGCGCGGACGGAAAGGGAATGGACATGGTAACCCCGGAAAATGGCGGAACGACTAGCGGTTCCGCACCATGGTCATGAAGCGCACCTGCTCGGCCGGATCGTTCTTGAACGTGCCGGTGAAGCTGGTGGTCAGCGTCGTGGACCCCTGCTTGTTTACGCCGCGCATGGACATGCACATATGTTCGGCGTCGATCATGACGGCCACACCGCGTGGTTTCAGCGTTTCCTCGATCGATCTGGCGATCTGCGCGGTCATGTTTTCCTGCGTCTGCAGGCGGCGGCCGAAGATTTCGACGACACGGGCGATCTTCGACAGGCCGAGCACGCGGCCGGCCGGAAGATAGGCGACATGCGCCTTACCGACGATCGGCACCATATGGTGCTCGCAATGGGAGAAGAAGGGGATGTCGCGCACCAGCACAACATCGTCATACCCGCCGACTTCCTCGAAGGTCGTGCCGAGCACGTCCTGAACGTTCAGCTCATAACCGGCAAAAAGCTCGCGATAGGCCTTGGCGACGCGCTTCGGCGTATCCAGAAGTCCTTCGCGGGCGGGATTTTCTCCTGCCCAGCGCAAAAGAACGCGCACTGCTTCTTCCGCTTCGGCCTGGCTTGGGCGAGCTTCTGCCACGTCGGGTTTTGCGCCAGCGCCGGGGAAATTCTTCACGATCGCATCCATTCCGTCTCTCCCGATGCGGGTAAAGGCCGCACCTGAATTCGTTTTTCATCGCGAACTCATGTTCGCAGTTGCTGCTATCTGGTTGTTTTACAGCATTTTGGCAAGACCAGTGCTGTTATTTCGGTATCGGAGCCGTTAATTTCATCACGGCTTGATGTCCAGAAAGCTCGTTAGCATATAATGAGAATGAAGGGCAGGAAAGCTTCACTGCGACAAACGCTGTGTTTGAAAAATCTGACCTGTCCTGTTTTTGGGCATTCTTGAGCGCGCCGGGCACCTGACGATGGACGATATCTACAATAATCGCATTCTGGACTTTGCCGGGAATATTCCACTGATCGGCGTTCTTGAGGACGCCGACGCCAGCGCCGAGAAACACTCCCGGCTGTGCGGCTCTAAGCTCAAAGTCTATCTGAAGGTGGAAGGCGGCGTCGTGACGGCGTTTTCGCACGAAGTCCGTGCATGCGCACTGGGGCAGGCCTCGGCCTCCATCATGGCGCATCACATTGTCGGGGCTTCCAGCGGCGAAATCCGGCAGGCGCGGGAAGACATGCTCACCATGCTGAAACAGGGCGGCGAGGGGCCGACGGGCCGTTTTGAGGACATGCGGGTGCTTTTGCCCGTCCGGGATTTCAAGGCGCGCCACGCGTCCACCATGCTGACCTTTGAGGCGGTGGTCGATGCGCTCGACCAGATCGAAGGGCGGCCGGCTCTGAACGCTGCGGGTTAGGCGATGTGCGGCGAACCGGGCTGCCGGCACCAGCAGACAGCGGAAAAAGCGAGCCGATCCCGCAATTGGGCGGGCAGCTTCGCCAAAACGCCGGGGCGGCTTCTGGGCGTGGGTTTCATCCGGCTTTATCAGCTGACGCTATCCGGCTTCATCGGAAATTCCTGCCGCCATATCCCCACCTGTTCCGAATACGGCTATGAGGCGATTGCCCGCCACGGGCTGTGGGCCGGCGGGTGGATGACGCTGTTTCGCGTGGCGCGCTGCGGCCCGGGTGGTACCAGCGGGCTGGACCCGGTACCGGAGGCGCTCGGCGAAAAGAGGCATTGGTGGACACCCTGGCGTTACTGGAGCCTGCGCAGATGAGCGAGTATGTGGCCCTGCTGCACAGTATCGTGCTCGGCCCCGGCAAGCGGCTTATCATGGCCGATCTCAGGGCCTTGGCGGAAGAATTGGGATTTGCCGATTGTAGGACACTTGTCGCGACCGGAAATCTGGTTTTTCGCACCGAGGCAGCGCCTGTTCGCGAGATCGAAGACAGGCTGGAGCGCGCCTTCGAAGACCGCTTCGGCAAACATGTCGATATTCTCGTTCGCGCGGGCGACGACTGGCTGAAACTGGCGGCGGACAATCCCTTCGCCCAAGGCAATCCGCCGGATGTCTGCGTCAGGGTCATGCGGGAGCCGTTGGACCACGGCGTCCTCGAATTGCTGGAAAAATATCGGGGCAGGGAGAAGATCGCGCTCGCGGGTGGCGATCTCTGGATCGATTTCTGCGGCAAACCGAGCGAGAGCCGGCTGCTGTCTGTCCTGACCACCAAAAGGCTTGGGATCGGTACGACCCGCAACGCCAATACGGTCAATGGCCTTGCGGAAATGCTTCGCTGAAGCACCCTTCACCTTTGACTGTAATGGCAAAAGCCTTTATCAGCCTGCGTGCCCGCCTGTCGCGGGCAAATCATTATTCCAACACCACCCGCATTCGTTGGCGGGACTGGACAGGAGCACGAGACGATGTCTGAAGCCATTTCCCTTACATTTCCCGATGGATCCGTGCGCAGCTACCCCGCCGGTACGACCGGCCGCGAGGTCGCCGAATCCATTTCCAAATCGCTTGCCAAGAAAGCCGTCGCCATTGCGCTTGACGGCACCGTGCGCGATTTGTCCGAGACCATCACCGATGGCAAAATCGAGATCGTCACGCGTGAAGACGGGCGTGCGCTGGAACTCATCCGCCACGATGCCGCCCACGTCATGGCCGAGGCCGTGCAGGAACTGTGGCCCGGCACGCAGGTGACGATCGGCCCGGTCATCGAGAACGGTTTTTATTACGACTTTGCCAAGAACGAGCCTTTCACGCCGGAAGATCTGCCGAAGATCGAAAAGCGGATGAAGGAGATCATTCAGCGCAACAAGCCGTTTACCCGCGAGGTCTGGTCGCGCGAAAAGGCGAAGGAAGTCTTTGCCGCCAAGGGCGAAAACTACAAGGTCGAACTGGTCGACGCCATTCCCGAAGGCCAGGACCTGAAGATCTATTATCAGGGCGACTGGTTCGATCTCTGCCGTGGCCCGCATATGGCGTCCACGGGGCAGATCGGCACGGCCTTCAAGCTGATGAAGGTGGCTGGCGCTTACTGGCGTGGTGACAGCAACAATGCGATGCTGTCGCGCATCTATGGCACCGCCTGGGCGACGCAGGAAGAGCTGGACAATTATCTCCATATTCTCGCCGAAGCCGAAAAGCGCGATCACCGCCGCCTCGGCCGTGAAATGGACCTGTTCCATTTTCAGGAAGAAGGTCCGGGCGTTGTGTTCTGGCACGGCAAGGGCTGGCGCATGTTCCAGACGCTGACGGCCTATATGCGCCGGCGGCTTGCCAACACCTATCAGGAAGTCAACGCGCCGCAGATTCTGGACAAGTCGCTGTGGGAGACTTCAGGTCACTGGGGCTGGTATCAGGAAAACATGTTCGCGGTGAAATCCGCCCATGCCTTCACCCATCCCGATGACGAGGAAGCCGACCAGCGCGTGTTTGCGCTGAAGCCTATGAACTGCCCGGGTCACGTGCAGATCTTCAAGCATGGCTTGAAGTCTTACCGCGAAATGCCTGTGCGTCTTGCTGAATTCGGCAATGTCCATCGTTATGAGGCTTCGGGTGCTCTGCATGGGCTGATGCGCGTTCGCGGCTTCACGCAGGACGATGCGCATGTCTTCTGCACGGAAGAGCAGATGGCGGCGGAATGCCTGCGCATCAACGATCTGATCCTCTCGGTCTACGAGGATTTCGGTTTCAGCGAAGTCGTCGTCAAGCTCTCCACGCGCCCTGAAAAGCGCGTCGGTTCCGATGATCTCTGGGATCGCGCCGAAAGCGTGATGATGGAGGTTCTGAAGACCATCGAGGAGCAGTCAGAAGGCCGCATCAAGACCGGCATTCTGCCGGGCGAGGGCGCATTCTACGGGCCGAAGTTCGAATATACACTGAAGGACGCCATCGGCCGTGAATGGCAGTGCGGCACGACGCAGGTGGACTTCAACCTGCCTGAACGTTTTGGTGCCTTCTATATCGACCAGAACTCGGAGAAGACGCAGCCTGTCATGATCCATCGCGCCATCTGCGGTTCGATGGAGCGTTTCCTCGGCATTCTGATCGAGAACTTCGCCGGTCACATGCCGCTGTGGTTTGCGCCGCTTCAGGTCGTGGTCGCCACGATTACCTCGGATGCCGATGATTACGGCCGCGAGGTTGCCGAGGCGCTGCGCGAGGCAGGAATGGCGGTCGAGACCGACTTCCGCAACGAGAAGATCAACTACAAGGTCCGCGAGCATTCGGTGACCAAGGTTCCGGTCATCATCGTCTGCGGTCGCAAGGAAGCGGAAGAGCGCACCGTCAACATCCGTCGTCTCGGTTCGCAGAACCAGACTTCGATGTCGCTCGATGAGGCGATCACCAGCCTCGTGGACGAGGCGACGCCGCCGGATGTGAAGCGCAAGCTTTCGGCGAAGAAGCAGGTTGCTTGATGAAGACGACGGCCC
This sequence comes from Agrobacterium sp. B1(2019), assembly GCF_008274755.1. Classification (NCBI taxonomy): domain Bacteria; kingdom Pseudomonadati; phylum Pseudomonadota; class Alphaproteobacteria; order Hyphomicrobiales; family Rhizobiaceae; genus Agrobacterium; species Agrobacterium sp. B1(2019). The sequence continues at coordinate 1,015,202 of NZ_VTPB01000001.1, forward strand.
CTTCGGGGGCCGTTTTTCGTTTGTGGGTGAGGGGCGCTTAAAGCTCTCTGAAGTCATCCTCGGGCTTGACCCGAGGATCCACGGTCTGGCGTGAGGAATGGATCCTCGGGTCAAGCCCGAGGATGACGTGGAGGGTGGTGGGTCGTTCCTCACAATCTCGCCTCCGACGAGACCATGAATGTGCAATGTCGGCTACTCAAAATCCCCGGACATCTCTTCCGGCGCCTGGTCCTTCATCAGCACTTCCACGTCCGAATCCCGGCCGGAGGTCACCTTGAAATTGCGCTGGTAGACCTTGTCCTTGTTACGGGCGATGGCGGTATATTCGCCTTCGGCCAGAACCATGGTCGAAAAGGCGCTGACGCTTTCGTTGACAACGTCGCCGCCGCCGTTCAGCACCGACCAGGCCGTATCGGCAATGGCTTCGCCGCCCGGTTCTGAGACCAGCTTGAGGGTGATCTGCGCGGCCTGATGCTGCAGGGTCGCTTCCGTCAGCTTGCCGGCTTCCACCTGGATGTCGGCGCGCACCACCGCGTTGACATTGCCGTATTCCGAAACCACGTGATAGGTCCCGGCGTTCAGCCGCACGATGGTATTGGGCTTGATATCGGCCATGACGAGGCCGCGTTCGCCGTCGGAGCGGACGTCTGAGGAATAGACGGAAAATTTGAGCTGGTTGCCGGAAATCTGCTTGTCGGCGCCCGCAACCGCATTCAGTACGAAGCCGCCGGCATCGAGAATCAGTACCTGTTTCTGCACGTTGCCTGAAGTCGGGACATTGAGCTTTTTGGTGACGCCCGCGCGCCCGAAGGCGACGTTGACCAAATATTCGCCCGGCACCAGATGAAATTCAGCGGAGCCGCCTTCCGAGCTTGCCAGCATCGGCAATTTGCCGTCAGCGCCGGGAATGGGGCTGAATACGCGCCATGACAGGCCTTCCTTCACCGCTTCGCCTTCGCTGGTCAGCTTGGCTTCCATGGCGATGTCGCGGGCGGCGCTTTCAGGGGCGCTGGGCGCCGTTGGGGCAGTGAAAGCATTGAGCTTCGGCATTTTCGGCGTGCCGCCGAGCTGCTTGAAGTCTTTGAAGGCGTCCTGCGAAAAAGCGGCTTGTGATAAAAGGCCAAGCACGGCACATGCAATGGTCAGACGTGCCGCGATTTTGATTGCCGACATTTTCGATACCGATTGACTTCTTGATTTTCCCGGATCACTTCAAAACCAATGCCGTGGCTATTTCAAGGCCCAATGTTTTTGCGATGACAGCAGAATGGAAGATTTTTAATCATGACCAGTGATATCAAGCTCCTCGACTATCTCAAGGTTCGCCGTTCCACCCCGGCCCTGCAACTTGCCGAGCCGGGGCCTTCGAAGACTGAAATCGAGGAAATCCTGCGTCTTGCCGTGCGTGTGCCCGACCATGGCAAGCTGGCCCCCTGGCGTTTCGTCGTTTATCGGGGCGAGGAGCGCGTGCGTATGGGTGAGACGGCGCTCAGGATCGCGCTTGAAAAGAACCCGGAACTGGACCTGCAGCAGCAGGAAGCGGAACGGACACGCTTCACCCGCGCGCCCGTCGTTGTCGCCGTTATCAGCACCGCAAAACCGCATTTCAAAATCCCGGAATGGGAGCAGGTCATGTCCGCCGGTGCTGTGTGCCTCAACCTCATCTTTGCCGCCAACGCCAGCGGTTTTGCGGCGAACTGGCTGACCGAATGGCTTGCTTTCGATTCCGCATTTCTCACGGAAATCGAGGTCGGCGCGGAAGAGAAGGTGGCCGGGTTCATTCATATCGGCTCGACGACATTCCCGCCGGTGGAGCGGCCGCGGCCGGAGCTTGCCGATGTCGTCACCTGGGTCGGGGACGTTTGATGTTCTACACCACGGACACCAACCAGCACGGCCTGCCGCATGATCCGTTCAAGGCCATCGTCGCACCGCGTCCGATCGGCTGGATCGGCTCGAAGGGCAGGGACGGTTCCCTCAACCTCTCGCCCTATTCCTTCTTCAATGCAATTTCGGACCGGCCAAAGCTTGTGATGTTCTCCTCCAGCGGCAGGAAGGACAGCCTGCGCAACGTTGAGGAAACCGGCGTCTTCACCGCCAATCTCGTCAGCCGCCACCTGGTGGACCGGATGAATGCGTCTTCGGCGCCCGTTGGCTATGATGTCGATGAGTTCGCCCTTGCCGGTCTCACCGCCGTCGACGGGCGGGTGGTGGATGCGCCTTTCGTCGGCGAGGCGCTGGCGGTTCTGGAGTGCCGCGTAACGCAGATACAGCAGCTTAAGGACGTCGACGGCCAGCCGGCGGATTCGTGGATGGTGATCGGGCAGGTCATGGCGATCCATATCGATGAAACGATCATTCGCGACGGCCGCATCGATATGGAGCTGTCGCGTCCCGTGGCGCGCATGGGTTACATGGACTACTGCGATGGCGGCAGCGATGTATTCCAGCTGCGGCGGCCTTCTACCGCGCCGTAAATATAGCCCTTCTTCGGCGGAGGTTAATTTTTATGGTGAACCAAACGTAAACCATTTGCGCCTAGAGTTTTATACATGGTGGCGGCGATGATGCCGTCATCCATTGTTGCGAATGTTTTCGAGGCTCAGGTGATCGTACAGGCATTTCTTCGCTGGTCTGAAAAGGCTGGATCGACCGAGCGGGCGAAGGCCGCCAATGCGCTCGGCCGTGCCTACATTCAATCCGACATGGCACGCGAGAACCGCGATGCCGCCTATATGGCGATGACCTATCTGCTAGACGATCCTTCGCCGCGTGTGCGGTTGGCGCTTGCCGAAGCGCTGGCGGATGCTGATGACGCACCGCGCGCCATTCTCGTTTCACTCGCCGAAGACCAGCCGGAAATCGCCTGCACCGTCATTGCCCGTTCACCGGTTCTCGGTGAGGCCGACTTGGTTGATCTCACCGGGCGCGGCGAAAGCCTGACGCGCTGCCTCATCGCCGCAAGGCCGGGCCTGCAGCGCGGTGTCTGTGCAGCGCTGGCCGAAGTGGGCGACCTTCCGGAAACCATCATCCTGCTCGAAAACGACGATGCCTTTATTACGCCGTTTTCGCTCAGGCGCATCGCCGAGCGCCACGGTTGCGATGCCGACATTCGCGATCTCCTGCTTCGCCGCGATGGATTGCCCGCCGATGCACGCCACCTGTTGATGGGCCGCATCAGCGAAGCGCTTGCTGGCTCCGCGCTGGTTCACGCGATGATCGGGCAAAATCGCGCCGACAGTCTTTTCCGCGAGGCGGAAGATTCCGCCACCATCCTTATCGCATCAAACGTCTCCTCGCCGGAACTGCCGGCGCTGGTGGAGCATCTGCGCCAGCGGCTTGAATTGACGCCGGCGCTGCTCATTCACGCCGTCTGCTCGGGCCGTCTGGAATTCTTCACGGCGGCGATGGTCAATCTCTCCGGTCTCGATGACCGCAAGGTGCGTGCCATTCTGGCGACCGGGCGGCCGCATGCGCTCAAAGCCCTGTTCCAATCGGTCGGAATTTTTGGTGACATTGTCGAGGTCTTCATCGAGGCGACGCTGATGTGGCGTCGCGCCGCCCGCTCGCAGCGCTCGGATATGGCGGCCTCCGTCTCGGCTGAGTTGCTGGCGCATTTCCGTGACGTCAACGGCTCAGAAACGCTTTTCGAACTGCTGCACGCCGTGCGCAAGCTGGCCATCGCCGAAGAACGGCAGAAGGCGCGGTATTATGCGGAAGCGCTGACGGTCGAGGCGGCGTGAGGTCCCGAGAGGTTTTACAAGAGGCTGCTGCGATGTTTCCGGGCAGAATCACTCCGATCCTCCTTCCTGTGACAAGCACAGGAATGAGGGAAGATCGGTTCCTAGCAATCACTTATCGAACCGCTTGGCGATCCACGAATAGCTGTTTTCAACCATCCTCACCGGTGTCCCCAAAAGGTGCTTTATACCTTCCGTGGAAGGCAGGATACGGCTGACACGGCTGATTGCCTGTTTTGTGAGGCTTTCCTCCTCCTTCGGCGTAACCGCCGCCGTTGCCTGCGGTGCCGAGGCAGGAGGTTGCGCGCCCGCCGTCTGCGGCGCCTGTTCGGCCGGTGTCTGGCACACGGCTACCACAACAGGGTAGGGCGCGTTGGCGTAACGCTCCAGCTCCTTTTCCGACACGGCGTCGCACAGTTCGATGCTCGTCCAGCGCTGCTGCGAGGTGGCGAGGTAATGGCAATCGGTGGCGCTGTCGTCGCAGCCAAGGAAGGTCATGAGAACGAGGGCTGTTTTCATGGGGTTGTGTTGCCTCTGTCGGTAATAATGCTCTAGAAACTCATCTATCCCGATTGCAGTGACATTACGACGAAATACGCATTTTTACAGAGAAGGCAGGCATCGCATTGGCCACCGAAATCAAGCTTGAAACGCCGAGGCAGGATGCGGTTCTGCGCCTCATCGACCTTTCCAACGCCTATATGGCCTCGCTTTATCCCGCCGAGAGCAATCATCTGGTCGATATCGGCCAGCTTGAGCAGGACAATGTTTCGTTTTTCGTGGCGCGGCACGATGGCCGCGTGGTCGGCTGCGGCGCGCTGGTGGAGGCGGGTGACGGCACGGCGGAGATCAAGCGCATGTTCGTCGATCCCGAGGTGCGGGGATTGCGGATCGGCAAGCTGATCATGGATACACTTCTTGCGCGCGGCGCCGAGCTTGGCCTTTCCGCCATCCGCCTCGAAACCGGCATCAGCCAGCCGGAGGCGATCGGTCTTTACCGCAAGGCGGGGTTCGTGGAGATCGAGGCCTTTGCGCCCTACAGGCCGGATCCGCTCAGCCTGTTCATGGAGAAGGCGCTTTAAGACTACGGCGCGAGTTTGCCGGGACCCTGCTTCGATCTAATCACGGAGACGTCTGCCGCAGGCTTCAACGATCAAAACGCCGCTTTCCGAAATGCCGTTGTTTCCTCGCTATCCTCTTCGAGCGCGGCAACCTCATCAACCGGATCGTCCTCTGTCGGCGGCGGTGGCGGAGCCTCAGGGGTGGCGGCGGCGGACAGTTCCACCTCGCGCACCCATTCGCGCCAGATTGCCACCAGAAGCGCCATCAGCACCGGGCCGATGAAGAGGCCGAGGAAGCCCATGGTCTTGACGCCGCCGACGAGGCCGAAAAAGGTGGGCAGGAAGGGCAGCTTGATCGGGCCGCCGACGAGTTTCGGGCGGATGGTCTTGTCGACGATGAAGAGTTCCACCGAACCCCAGACGAACAGCGCCAGCCCATGGGCGGGCGAGCCGCTGGCGACCAGATAGATCGACACCAGCGTAAACGAGAGCGGCGCACCGCCCGGAATGAGCGCCATGACGCCGGTGAGCACGCCGAGCGTGACGGGCGAGGGCACGCCGGCGATCCAGTAGGCGATGCCGAGGATGATGCCTTCGCCGATGGCGATCAACGTCATGCCGGTGACCGTGGAGCTGATGGTGGCGGGCACGACGCGGGAAATGCGTTCCCACCGCGTCGGCAGGATGCGTTCGCCCACCAGATCGACCTGCCGGGTGAAGCCCGCGCCGTTACGGTAGACGAAGAACAGCGCGATCAGCATGAACAGCAGGGTCAGCACCAGATGAAACGCGCCGTTGCCGGCGGCGAGGATCGCCCGATAGATATTGCCGATATTCGCGCCGCTGACGAGCTGGATGAGTTCGCCGATGGCGCCCGGCGTGCCGATATATTTCACCCATTGTTCGCCAAGCCAGGAACCGACGGCGGGAAGGGCGGCGATCCAGCCCGGCACGGGCGCCCCCGTCTTGTTGACATGCACCGCCCAGCCGAACCATTCGCGGATTTCGCTTGCCGTATAGGAGGCGGCGATGAAGATCGGCACCACAAGGAAGGCGAGGATGAGGATGATGGCGATGGTGGCGCCGAGCGTGGTGTTGCCGCCTACCTGCCGCAGAAGCCGGGTGTAAACCGGCCAGCTGGCGAAACCGATGACGAGAGCGGCGAGAACGGGAACGAGAAAACCATGGAAGAAATAAATGCCGGCAAGGGCGACGAGAACGAGAAGCCAGCGCGCAGCCGAGATGGGCGGGATCAGGGCGATCCGCGTCGGGCTGGCAGGACCAAGCCATCTCGGTTCGCCACTGGGCTTACGGCTGTCAATATTACTCACGGCAGGCTCTTTCTCGCATTCTCCCCGAAGGGTGCATTCACTCTGTCACACCGATACATATAAGTGCAATATAACCCGATCACATTACCGTTGTGTGTTTATTGCCGAACCTATTGAACGATTTTGGTAAAAATAGAATATCGGTCTTGGCGCGCGCATTGAAATATGACAATTAAACTCCGTTTTTCTGCGGCGTCACGTCGCCGCGCCCGATCTTCAGGTCATGCCATGCTCCGCCGTTTTTTCGCCTACTACCGTCCCTATCGCGGCCTGTTCATTCTCGATTTTTCCTGCGCGGTTTTGTCGGGTGTGCTCGAACTCGGCTTTCCGATGGCAGTGAAGGCCTTTGTGGATGTGCTGCTGCCGGGCGGTGAATGGGCCATCATCCTTGCCGCTTCGGTCGGGCTGCTCCTCATCTATGTGCTGAATACCGGGTTGATGGCGACCGTCACCTACTGGGGACACATGCTCGGCATCAATATCGAGACCGACATGCGGCGGCTGGCTTTCGACCATTTGCAGAAGCTTTCCTTCCGTTATTTCGACAACCAGAAGACCGGCCATCTGGTCGGGCGGCTGACCAAGGATCTGGAAGAGATCGGCGAGGTGGCCCACCACGGCCCCGAAGACCTGTTCATCGCCATCATGACCTTCATCGGCGCGTTCCTTTTGATGCTGTCGGTGAATGTGCCGCTGGCGCTCATCACCGCCGCTGTCGTGCCCGTTACCGCCTGGGTAACCAGCCGTTACGGCGGCCGCATGACGCAGAATTTTCGCGCGCTTTACGGCCGGGTGGGGGACTTCAACGCCCGTATCGAGGAAAATGTCGGCGGCATGCGGGTGGTGCAGGCTTTCGCCAATGAAGACCACGAGCGGACGCTGTTCGAGAAGGACAATCAGAAATACCGTCGCACCAAGCTCGACGCCTACAAGATCATGGCGGCCAGCACCTCGCTCAGCTATATGAGCATGCGCCTGACGCAGATGATCGTGATGATTTGCGGCGCCTGGTTCGTGCTGACAGGCGGCCTGACCGAAGGCGGCTTCGTTGGCTTCCTGCTGCTGGTGGGCGTCTTTTTCCGCCCGGTGGAGAAGATCAATTCCGTCATCGAGACCTATCCCAAGGGCATTGCCGGTTTCCGCCGTTTCACCGAACTCCTGGACACCGCGCCCGATATCGTCGATGCGCCCGATGCGGTGGAAGCGCCCTTGCTGCGCGGCGATATCGAATATCGCCATGTCGGTTTCGGGTATGCCGAGGGCAAGACGGTTCTTACCAATATCGACCTGAAGATCAGCGCCGGCGAGACCGTGGCTTTCGTTGGCCCGTCAGGTGCGGGCAAGACGACGCTGTGCTCGCTTTTGCCGCGCTTTTACGATGTGACGAGCGGTGCGATCACCATTGACGGCATCGATATCAGGAAGATGAAGCTCGCCTCGCTGCGCAACCAGATCGGCATCGTGCAGCAGGATGTGTTCCTGTTCGGCGGCACGATTCGCGAGAATATCGAATATGGACGGCTTGGCGCTTCGGATGCGGAGATCATGGAGGCGGCGCGGCGCGCCCGTCTCGATGGTGTCATCGAGGCCATGCCGCTCGGGCTCGACACCGTTATCGGCGAGCGCGGCGTCAAACTGTCCGGTGGGCAGAAACAGCGTCTCGCCATTGCCCGCATGTTCCTCAAGAACCCGCCGATCCTCATTCTCGACGAGGCCACCTCGGCGCTCGACACGGAAACAGAACGGGCCATCCAGCAATCGCTGGCCGAGCTTGCCAAGGGCCGCACCACGCTCGTCATCGCCCACCGTCTGGCGACAATCCGCGATGCCTCGCGCATTGTGGTGGTGGACCAGAGCGGTATTGCCGAAACCGGCGCGCATGCCGAACTCCTGGCTGCCAAGGGCCACTACAGCCGTCTGCACGAGGCGCAGTTCAGCGGGCATCTTGCTGGCCTCAGCTGAGAAAGGCGCAGTTGCGCCGCCGCTTACCCACCGTTCTCTGCCGCCTGCTCCTCGACGATGCCGGGGTTTGGCTCCGGCTTGCCGGGGTGGCTGGTGACGAGATAACCCATGGCAACTGCGGCGGCGACAATGAACAGCAGCACGATTCCGCTGATCGTCATCATCCAGTCGCGTGGTTTCCTGTTCGCCATAATATATTTCGGCCACCGGCTTGGATGGTTCACCAGACTGAATTTGTGGCCCTGTCGCATAAACTTCCCCCGGTGTTGGAGTGCTTGATGAAAGACCAACGCAGGCGGGTGCGCCGCTGTTCCGAAATCGACAGGGCAGGCAGATGACAAGCCTGTGAGGCGCAAGCCCGACACGCTTCTGCGGCGTCGTGTGCCGATATCCGGCCGCAAAACGCCACTTGCCAGTCGCTGCCGCTTATGCGAATGATTTGCAATTGCATCAATTCATTCTCCCATTTGAAAGCGCATAAGATGGACAAGCCAGTCTTTGGATGGCGACGGAACGGCGACGATCTCTCGTTGTCCGACGTTCACTCCTCGATCCGGATCAAACCGAATGCCGGGACGTTTCGGCGCGCCATGGCCTTTTTCGGCCCCGGCTATCTCGTTGCGGTCGGTTATATGGATCCCGGAAACTGGGCGACGTCGCTCGCCGGCGGTTCCCGATTCGGCTACACGCTGCTCACCGTCGCACTGGTTTCGAACATCATGGCGATTGTGCTGCAATCGCTCTGCGCCCGTCTTGCGATCGCTTCCGGCCGCGATCTCGCCCAGGCCTGTCGCGATGCCTATCCGAAGCCGGTGGCGATGGTGCTGTGGCTGCTGGCCGAAATCGCCATCATCGCCACCGATATCGCCGAGGTGATCGGCACGGCCATCGGCCTCAACCTCATTTTCGGCATTCCGCTCGAACTCGGCGTTCTCATCACCGCGCTCGATGTATTCCTGATCCTTTATCTGCAAAAGCTCGGTTTCCGTTGGGTGGAGGCGCTGGTCATCACGCTGCTTGGCGTCATCGCCGTGTGTTTCGCCATTCAGGTGGCGCTCGCCGACCCTGATTGGGGGCAGGTGATCCTCGGTTTCGCGCCGACGACCGAGATCGTCACCAATCCTGATATGCTCTATCTGGCGCTCGGTATTCTCGGCGCGACCGTCATGCCGCATAATCTCTATCTGCATTCGGGCATCGTGCAGACCCGCGAAATCGGCGAGACAATTGCCGAAAAGCGCGAGGCGCTGAAATTCGCGACGCTCGATTCCACGATAGCACTGATGTTCGCGCTGCTCATCAACGCCTCGATCCTCATTCTGGCGGCGGCGACCTTCAACAAGGCGGGGCAGACGACCGTTGCCGAACTCGGCGAGGCGCATAATCTGCTGGCGCCTCTGCTCGGCCTTGCCATTGCCCCAACGCTGTTCGGCGTGGCGCTCTTATGCTGTGGCATCAACTCCACCGTCACGGCAACGCTTGCCGGCCAGATCGTGATGGAGGGTTTCCTCAAGATGCGGCTCGCGCCCTGGCTGCGCCGCCTCATCACGCGCGCCATCGCCATCATCCCCGCCGCCGGCGTCACCATTCTCTATGGCGACAGCGGCACGGGCGAACTGCTGATCCTGACGCAGGTGGTCTTAAGCCTGCAACTCTCCTTCGCCGTATTCCCGCTCGTGATGTTCACCGCCGATAAGGCCAAGATGGGCGCGCTGCGCTCGCCGCTCTGGCTCTCGGGCTTCGCATGGCTAATCGCGGTGGTGATTGCGGCGTTGAACGTGAAGTTGCTGGTGGATTTTATCGGGTGAGGCGGGTCAAGCCGCGCCTCTACGAAGCGCGGCGGCCGTGCCCTCCGGGTCGACGGCGATGACCTTGAGATAAGCGCGGGCCGGCTGGTCCGGCTCGCTACGTCCCTGTTCCCAATCGCGCAGGGTGCCAAGCGGAATATGATAACGCGCGGAAAACTCTTCCTGCGTCAGCTTCAGAGCCCGGCGGATGATCTTGATGCGCGGCATTCTGGGAGCCGCAGCAAGTTGTTCGGCAGAAAGCGGTAGATTATCAGGGTCGGCCAGCGCATTGGCCTCCGCTTCTTCGTCGGTCATGGCGTGAAGGCGGGCCCAGTCTGTTTGATCGATTTTACTTTCCATATTTGTGTGCTGAATACGGCACCTGTTTCTGAAAAATAGCCTTGCACAAGCGTAAATAGATTTTAAATGAAATTAATCTTGGGAAGTAGATAGTGACGCTCTTTTTTGCTCTTCTTTTTGCATAGCAATTCTTGTCACTTGCGCGAAGCGTTCTTCCCGTTTGTGGCGAGCGATATACCATTCATCAAAAAGGCTTTCGAGAAGATTGATAAGAATCGATGCTTCTTCAGGTTCGACATCAATAATAACGTTTATGTCTTTCTCCATGTGAGCGCCGATATTTCCAATTTTTCTCACAGCATCAATTGCATCAACGCTCTCTTCGGATACGCCTTTGACGCCGTTGCCAGTGTCGAATCTTTTTTTAATTTCTGAAATTTCATCAACCAGACGGCTTTTCGATATAGAACAAAAATTTCTAATCATTCCCTGTAGACATCGGCGGGCTAGCGTTGCGGATGCTTTTGGGCTTAAGTTAACGATCCGACATGCCTCGTAATAGTCTTGGGCTATCGGTGCCGGGATGTAATCTGGAAGGATTTTTGCCGAGCTTTCCGGGGTTACTCTAATATGCTTAATTTCTTCTATGCTTATAATATCGTGATTTTTACCGTATTGAATATTTCCGTATATAAAGCGAACTTCGACTTTCTTGCATTCAATATTTGAGCAACCAATTGCTAAAATACGACCGCCAATATCACCGTCGGCGTTATCCCCCACATAGATCCCATAATCTCTCACATGACATTTTTTCTCCGACACAGTTTGATGACGGTTACAAAAAGGGCATGCCCAATTAAACTCTGACATCGCATTATCCCTTTATTCTCCGCCTGTGGTTCAGCCCAAACTCGTTTGTTCGGGCTGAACAAATTTGAGATCATCAGCTGCAACCGCTCGTCGCACCACAAGTATCGCACTTCTCACAAGTACCATTCCGCACCATCGTGAAGTTCTGGCATTCCGAGCACATGTTGCCCGTATACCCTTGAGCGATCGAGCGCATGCGGCGTTCGTTTTCCACCTTCTTGGCTTCCGTCTTGGCCGAGGCAGCGTCGGCGGCGGCCTTGTCGGAGAAGAGGGCGGTGGCCGTCTGCTGGGCTTCCTGGACGACCTCGTCGATCACTTCCTCGGCGATTTCTTCGGCCAGTTCCTTGGCGCGCTCTTCATAGTCCCGCTTGAAGGAGACGATTTCGGAGGTTGCGATGGAGACCGTCGGTTCCAGCTTGCGGGCGGCAGAGCCTGCAAAGGAGGTGACGTTGGCCGAGGCGCGGGCAGGGGCTGCCGTTGCCGAACCCTTGGGTTCGGAAGCGGCGCGTTCGCCCTCGTTGCTGGAAACCAGCGTCGGCTTGTAACCGCGTGTCCAGCCGGTGGAGAGCAGGTTGGTCTTGCCTTCCTGGATACCCTTGCCGAGCGCCGTGTTGGAGAAATCCGACGTATCGACATGGGCGAGATCATGGCGGCCGAGATAGGAGACGGCGAGTTCGCGGAACACGTAGTCGAGGATCGACGTGGCGTTCTTGATCGCGTCGTTGCCCTGCACCATGCCGGCCGGTTCGAACTTGGTGAAGGTGAAGGCCTCCACATATTCTTCCAGCGGCACGCCATATTGCAGGCCGAGCGAAATGGCGATGGCGAAGTTGTTCATCATCGCGCGGAAGGCGGCGCCTTCCTTGTGCATGTCGATGAAGATTTCGCCGATGCGGCCATCGCCGAATTCACCGGTGCGCAGATAGACCTTGTGACCGCCGACGGTTGCCTTCTGGGTGTAACCCTGACGGCGGTTCGGCAGCTTTTCACGCTCGCGCGAGACGCGCTCGATGACGCGCTCAACGATCTTTTCGGTGATCGTCACGGCCTGCTGTGCGGCGGGCTGCTGGATCAGCTCTTCGATCAGGTCTTCTTCGTCCTCGTCTTCCACCAGCGACGCATTGAGCGGCTGGGAAAGCTTGGAGCCATCGCGGTAAAGGGCGTTTGCCTTCAGCGCCAGCTTCCAGGAGAGCATGTAGGCTGCGCCGCAATCTTCCACCGTCGCATCGTTCGGCATGTTGATCGTCTTGGAGATCGCGCCGGAGATGAAGGGCTGAGCCGCCGCCATCATGCGGATATGCGATTCGACCGAGAGGTAACGCTTGCCGATCTTGCCGCAGGGATTGGCGCAATCGAAGACGGGCAGGTGCTCGTTCTTGAGGAACGGTGCGCCTTCCAGCGTCATCGCGCCGCAGACGTGAACGTTGGCCGCTTCGATGTCCTTCTTGGCAAAGCCCAGATGCTCCAGCAGGTTGAAGCTCATGTCTGAGAGCTGCTCGTCGGAAACCTTCAGCGTGCCCTTCAGGAAGTCGGCACCCAGCGTCCACTGGTTGAAGACGAACTTGATGTCGAAGGCGCTTTTTAGCGCGGCGTTGACGGCTTCGATCTTCTCATCGGTGAAGCCCTTGGCCTTCAGCGTCGAGGGGTTGATGGCCGGCGCCTGGTTGAGATTGCCATGGCCGACGGCATAGGCCTCAATCTCGGCGATCTGGCTTTCGGAATAACCGAGCGAACGCAGCGCCTCCGGAACAGCCCGGTTGATGATCTTGAAGTAACCACCACCGGCAAGCTTCTTGAATTTCACCAGTGCGAAGTCCGGCTCGATACCGGTCGTGTCGCAATCCATGACGAGGCCGATCGTGCCTGTTGGCGCGATAACGGTCGTCTGGGCGTTGCGATAACCGTGCTTTTCGCCAAGTTCCAGCGCCTTGTCCCAGGCAGCCGTTGCGTGAGCGATCAGGTCCTGATCCGTGCAATCGGCATGGATGAGCGCGACCGGATTGACCGACAGGCCCTCATAACCATCCGACAGGCCATGGGCGGCCCGGCGGTGGTTGCGGATGACGCGCAGCATGTTGTCGCGGTTCGGCGCAAAGCCCGGGAAGGGGCCAAGCTCGCCGGCCATTTCAGCCGAGGTGGCATAGGATACGCCGGTCATGATGGCGGTGAGGCTACCTGCAATGGCGCGGCCCTCGGCGCTGTCATAGGGAATGCCCGAGGACATCAAGAGGCCGCCGATATTGGCGTAACCGAGGCCGAGCGTGCGGTATTCGTAGGAAAGTTCGGCGATCTGGCGCGAGGGGAACTGCGCCATCATGACGGAGACTTCGAGCACGACGGTCCACAGGCGGACGGCGTGTTCGTAATCGGCGATGTCGATGCGCTTCGTCTTGGCATCCTTGAACTGAAGCAGGTTCAGCGAAGCAAGGTTGCAGGCCGTGTCGTCGAGGAACATGTATTCCGAGCACGGGTTGGAAGCGCGGATCGGGCCAGCTGCCGGCGAGGTGTGCCAGTCATTCATCGTCGTGTTGAAGTGCAGGCCCGGATCGGCAGACGCCCAGGCGGCGTGGGAAATCTTTTCCCAGAGGTCGCGGGCCTTCAGCGTCTTCATGACCTTGCCGTCCTTGCGGGCGGTCAGGTTCCAGTCACCGTCATTTTCGACAGCGCGCAGGAAGTCGTCCTTCAGCGAGACGGAGTTGTTGGAGTTCTGGCCGGATACCGTGAGGTATGCTTCCGAATCCCAGTCCGTGTCATAGGTCTTGAACTGGATGTCCTTGTAACCCTGCTCGGCAAACTGGATGACGCGCTTGACGTAGTTCTCCGGCACCATGTCCTTCTTGGCAGCGCGGATTTCGCGCTTCAGGGCAGGGTTCTTGGCCGGGTCGAAGCAGTCGCCCCGAGTAGCATCAGAGCCGGCCTCGCAGTTGACGCAGGCCTTCATGATCGCCTTCAGGTGCTTGGCGACGATCTTGGAACCGGTGACGAGAGCGGCAACCTTCTGCTCCTCGTTCACCTTCCAGTCGATATAGGCTTCGATATCGGGATGGTCGGCATCGACAACGACCATCTTGGCCGCACGACGGGTCGTGCCGCCGGACTTGATGGCGCCGGCTGCGCGGTCGCCGATCTTGAGGAAGCTCATCAGGCCTGACGATTTGCCGCCGCCGGAAAGCTTTTCGCCTTCGCCGCGCAGGTAGGAGAAGTTGGAGCCGGTGCCGGAGCCGTATTTGAACAGGCGCGCTTCACGCACCCACAGGTCCATGATGCCGCCTTCATTAACGAGGTCGTCCTCAACGGACTGGATGAAGCAGGCATGCGGCTGCGGATGTTCGTAAGCGGACTTGGACTTGGTCAGCTTGCCCGTGAAGGGGTCGACATAGAAGTGGCCCTGGCCGGGACCATCGATGCCATAGGCCCAGTGCAGGCCGGTGTTGAACCATTGCGGGGAGTTGGGGGCAACACGCTGGGTGGCGAGCATATAGGCAAGCTCGTCGCGGAAGGCCAGCGCATCTTCTTCGGACGAGAAATATTTGCCCTTCCAGCCCCAATAGGCCCAGGTGCCGGCCAGACGGTCGAAAACCTGGCGCGCATCGGTCTCGGAGCCGTAACGTTCGGCTTCCGGTACATCCTTCAACGCCTTTTCATCGGCAACGGAGCGCCACAGGAAGGAAGGAACGTCGTTTTCCTCAACCTTCTTGAGAAACTTCGGAACGCCGGCCTTGCGGAAATATTTCTGCGCCAGAACGTCGGTCGCAACCTGGCTGAACTGCGCGGGAACGTCGATGTCCGCCAGACGGAACACGATGGATCCATCCGGGTTCTTGATTTCACTGACGGCCTTGCGGAAGTCGATTTCCGCATAAGGCGATTGGCCGGGCTTCGTGAAGCGGCGTTCAATGCGCATGGGTTTGTGTCCTCGTCCATTGGGCGCCCGGTGAAGGGCGCAAAAATCCGTTCCAGCCGTGCGATGCCTTCGCGCAGCCGGGTTTTGCCGATCTGATAGGGATGTTCATCCTTGGATGTCATCCCTGTATCTCGTGTTTAAGATGGCTGCAAGCCTACTATATATAGTATTAACACATTCTTGCTGCCAGTCCCCGCCTCATGTTTTTGGCGGTTTCCGAAGGCGCAGAAGAGCCATCGGCGAACCGCCCCCTCATGGCCGGGACGCCGTTTGGACATGCGCGCTGAAGATGGAGAAGAACCGGCCTCGTTACTTTCCGGTCCGTTGCCGCCGCAACATAAGTGTCACTTTCCTCTCGCGGCACAGATTCGTCAAGCCATAGATTGAAACGCATTTTTAACCACAAGATATTGTGTGGAGTGCCTGTGGAAAACGGGGATAGGAAAAGCTATTAGAAAAATCAGTGACTTGGCGGGAAAGTTTGAAGCTTGCGCCAGGCTGGTTTCCGCAGGGGGAAGGCAAAACCCCGCATTTCCGGGGTGAGGCATAATGGCGACACTGCGGTTTTTCCGTGTTTTCCGCACCTGTCAGAAAAGACGTTTCTCCACAAAAAACCGCCCTCGGTGGGGCGGTTTTTCATGTCAGATTTTGCGTGAAGGCAGCAATCAGCCGCGCGATCCCTTGGCGATTGGCTCCTGATAGGTGAAGCCCATGTCCCAGGGGAAATAGATCCAGGTGTCCTGGCTTACTTCGGTGACGAAAGTATCGATGGTCGGCACGCCCTTCGGCTTGGCGTAAACACAGGCAAAATGCGCCTTTGGCAGCATCTCGCGCACTTCAAGCGCCGTCTTGCCGGTATCGGTCAGATCGTCGACGACAAGCACGCCTTCGCCGGCGTCGGCCGTCAGCTCGGGGGCCACGCCCTTCAAGAGAACCGTGTCGCCCTGGTTGACATAGTCATGACGGGTGGCAATGCAGACCGTGTCGATCATGCGGATGTTCAGTTCACGCGAAATGATCGCCGCCGGAACGAGGCCGCCGCGGGTGATGCAGACGATTGCCCGGAACTCTTTGTCAAGACCGGCAAGACGCCAGGCAAGCGCACGGGCGTCGCGGTGAAACTGGTCCCAGGAAACGGGAAAGGCTTTATCGGGAAGGGACATGTCGTCTACCATCTGGTCAAAATTGTCGATGGCTTTGGCTAATAGCCGCAAGAGCGGCAAAAAGGCAAGAGTTCCGCAAAAAGGTGAGTGCGGGAGATTGCGGCTTGGTTCTTCTCCCCACGGGGGAGAAGGTGGCCCGAAGGGCCGGATGAGGGGGCAACGGTAGAGATATGCGGAGGGCTTGCCCCCTCATCCCGCTGCCGCGGACTTCTCCCCGGCGGGGAGAAGAAACAAGCGGCAATCGCCCGCTTCATGTCGGATATTGAGGGGGTATCCGCGCCCCATCCATTTTCAACGCGACAGCAGCGTCATCGCCGTCATGGAATCGAGCAGGGTGCGGGTGACGCCGCCAAACAGCAGTTCCCACCAGCGGGAATGGCCGTAAGCGCCCATGACAAGAAGGTCGATGCTGTTATCGGACAGGCGGTTTTCGATGGCCGCCTGCGGCGAAACGCCGGCGATCTTTTCCTGCGAGGTCACGGTGACGTTGACGCCGTGGCGGGCGAGCGTGGCGGCCAGTTCTGCACCGGCGAGGCTGGAAGACTGCGTTTCGCTCTCGGCCTGATCGACAGAGAAAATCTCGACGCTTTCGGCTGCTTTGAGGAAGGGCAGGGCGTCGAAGGTGGCGCGGGTCGCCTCGCGAGAGCCGTTCCAGGCAATCAGGACGCGCTTGATCGGTTTGGCAACGGTCAGCACATGCGGTACGAGGAGAACGGGGCGGCCGCTTTCATAAAGGAAACCGTCAATATCCGAGCGGCTGTCCGATAGCGCCGAGGAGCTGCTCTGGCGCGCGATAATGAGGTCGGCGCAGCGGGCGCTGTCGATGGCGGAGGCGGAAGCGTAGCCGACCGAGGTGACGAAGCTGCGCCATTCATGCGAGATGCCGTTGGCCGACAGCGTGCGCTCGAAAAGCGCGCCGACATCGGTGGTTTCCTTGTGCGCTACGTCCTGCAGCGCCTGCACGGTGGCGGGGTCGGGAATTTCCATCGGCGCGACCAGCGGAACGGCTGCCAGCGTTTCCATGTGCAGGCCGATCACATGCGAGGAAAACTGGTCGGCAAGGCTCACCACGAATTCGCCGAGCTTCTGTGTGTTCGAAACATTGTCGACCACTGCCAGTATCGTCTTGTAACCCATTTTCTCTCTCCTCGGTGACATCTGGTTGCTGTGCGCAGAATGGCCGTCTTTGCCGATGGCCACCTTGATTTTGGTCAACTCGACGCCTTTGAAATTTCTCCCTCAGGCGGTTGCATCGCCCTTGCTTGCGGCCAGCTGTTTTTCCTGGCCGATCGCTTCGATCATGGCGGCAACCGCGTCTGCTGCCGCCTTCAATACGCCGGCGTCGCGGGCGCGCACGACGATTTCGGTTGAGAAGCGCTGCCCGTCATATTTCGGATAGGAACCGATGCTGGTTTCGGGATGGGCCTTCTGGATGGCCGTCAGCGGCGTGCCGATATCGCCTTCGCCATAGGGCGAGCGCACCGCCTGCGACATGACCTTCGCGCCGGTGCGCAGCGTCGGCATGACATTGTCCAGCATGGCCTGAAACACCTGCGGCACGCCGGCCATGACATAGACATTGCCGATGACAAAGCCGGGAGCGACGGAAACGGGATTGGCGATATGGGCCGCGCCTCTCGGCATGCGCGCCATGCGCTTCCTCGCCTCGGTGAACTCCATCTCGCGGATGCGATACATGTCACCCAGCAGGCGCAGCGCCTCGGAATCGTGTTCGCAGGGTAGGCCGAACGCCGCAGAGACCGCATCTGCCGTGATGTCGTCATGGGTCGGGCCGATGCCGCCCGAGGTGAAGACATAATCATAGCGGCTGCGCAGTGCGTTCAGTGCTTCCACGATCGCTTCCTCCTCGTCGGAGACGATGCGTACTTCCTTCAGGTCGATGCCGGACATGGTGAGGACATCCGCGAGGTGGCCGATATTCTTGTCCTTGGTGCGGCCCGAAAGCAGTTCGTCGCCAATGGCGAGCATGGCGGCGGTCACGACGGATTGGGCGGAGGAGGGGTTGGACATGGGTGCGCTCGTCATCTGTTTCACCCGACGTTAACGCCGCGCCAGCGCGAATGCAAAGCGGTTTTGAAGAAACGCAAAATTGGGATTGGTTGACGATGACTCGGAGCGTTCACTCATCGTGAACAGTGCGTATGCCAATCCCCGGCTGGCGGCAGACCGATCCGTCCGCTACCTTTTTGTCATACGCTTTTTACAGGTCAAAGCCGATGATCATCGAGTTTTTAAAGAAGCTTGTCGCCGGTACGCCGGAAACAGTTCCAGCAAAGGAAACGAAGAGAATGACGAAGGTTCTGGTACTTTATTACTCCTCTTACGGCCATATAGAGAAAATGGCTTATGCGGTTGCCGAGGGCGTGAAGTCCACCGGCGCGGAAGCCGTGGTGAAGCGCGTTCCCGAACTGGTTCCGGAAGAAGTTGCAAAGTCCTCCCACTTCAAGCTGGATCAGCCGGCCCCGGTGGCGACGGTGGACGAACTGGCGGATTATGACGCCATCATCGTCGGTGCCGGCACGCGTTTTGGCACGGTCGCCTCGCAGATGCGCAATTTCTGGGACCAGACAGGCGGCCTGTGGTTCGGCGGCAAGCTGGTCGGCAAGGTCGGCTCGGCCTTCACGTCGTCCGCCACCCAGCATGGCGGCCAGGAATCCACCATTCTCGGCTTTATCCCCACCTTCCTGCACCACGGCATGGCTGTTGTCGGCCTGCCCTATGCTTTCCAGGGCCAGATGGGCGTTGATGAAATCAAGGGCGGTTCGCCCTATGGCGCCTCCACCATCACCGATGGCGATGGTTCGCGCCAGCCTTCCGAAATCGAGCTGGAAGCCGCTCGTTATCAGGGAGCCCATGTCGCCAAGCTGGCGGCCAAGCTTTCTGCCTGATGTGATGATGTGTTGAAACAGAAATGCGGCCCAAAAGGCCGCATTTTTTATGCCGGAACGTCAAGTCGCCGGTTCGGTCGGAGATAGATTTTTGAGGTGGGTCAAATCGGCGGGTTGACCATGAAAAGGCAGCTTGCGACCACGAAGCCGATCATCGAAATCTCGAGAAAACCGTTCAATCCGTCACGCATTCCAACCCTCCTCCTGTTGAGTGAAAAGAGAACGGTCAAAGTTTATCGGGGTTCCATAACGAAAGAATGAAATTCAGCAAATTCTAAAATCCAGCCTCTCCGCGTTCCGACGGCGGGCGTTTTCACGCTTCAGCCTGTGACGACGAAGGCGACCACGAGGTGGCCGAGAAGGCCGATCGCCAGGCAGGAGAGGAGAAAAATGAACAGGGCTTTTTTCATGTTTCCGGAAGCTTCCATCTGTTGCGATCCATCGAACCTGTCTTTTTGAAAACGCAGCGCTGCTGGCGGCACTTATAGTCTGCGGCCCCAGTTATTTCGCCGTCAGGCCTTGATATCGAGGCCCGCTTCGATTGCGGCTGCGATGAAGGCCTTGCGCGCATCCTCGGGCTTTTTCCGGCCTGCATCGACGGCGGCGCAGATCAGCAGCGCCTTGTCCAGCGCATCGCCGTCTTCTATCGGCCAGTCCTCGATCAGCGCCCAGGAGGCGGCCTGCGTGGTGTCGATGCTCGTGTAATCGCCCGGCGTTTCGAACGCGATCAGGACGGGTTTTTGCCAGCGCGTATTCATCGCCTATCCATCGTGGTTGTTGCGCCCGGCTCTAAACCAAGCGGTCAGGATGCGCAATCCCGTTCGCGGCCCGTTTATTCTGGTCGCGGTGCGGTCAGTCGTCGCGCCCGAACAACCATTCGCGGATGATGCGGCGGTCGATGAGTTCCAGCGAGCGGTCCGGCGCGATGCGGTAAGTTTCCACCGCTCTTGTGCTGCCGTCGATGCGGAACTCATGGGTGAAGGTGCTGCCGATCGGCGATTTCGTCAGTTTGGTTCGCGGCTGGCCCCTGTAGATAATGCTGCCGGGGATGGGTTCGACATAGGGCGCGGGGCCGAGATAGGCGGCCGGCCCGGCCGTGGTGCATCCGGCAAGCGCCAGTGCAAGCGCGATAGCGGCCGACGATACGAGCGTTTTCATCCTGTCCTCCCAAGTGCGTCTGTGAAAACGATGTCGAGGCGCGACGGTTCCCGGCGGGCAGAGGGGCGGAGACGATTTTCCCGACTATTTGCTCTTCGGATTCTGAATGTCGCGCGCGACCCAGCGAAAGAAAAAATAGACGAGGAGGCCGAAGATGAAAAGCGGGATGAGGTTCGCAAAACCGGACATATGATGCTCGTTTCTTCCTCCCGGTCCGGGTCTAGCCGGAGTGAAGCCGGCAACGCAAGGGAAGGGCAGGACGCAGCCGGTAAAATATCCGTGTGCCTGCGAAGGGGAAGGGGATATGAGGGGCTGTTGGGAGGGGCGGGAGAGATCCGGCGCACTGCCAGTGATGCCGGATCTCTCCGTCTCCCGCCAGTTTCAGGGGACGGGTGACTGGCATTAATATGACGGACAACCGCCAATAGACATAGGCCGAGAAATTACCTCGGATAAATCGCTGCTTTGGTCAATCCCGGTGGAGGCCGGCCCGCCACAGCTCCTCGGAGCTTTTGTGGCGAAATTTGGCGGAGAATTATTTCCCGAGACGGAGCGGGCGCGGCCGCATTCCCGAATTTCCGGTGTAACCCGTTGAAAAGGAAGAGGATGCCTTTCCACCCTTATGCTGCCGGCTATAGAGACAAGGGAACTTTTTGCGCGTTTCATCATTCAAACACGCAGGACATATGCCAATAGTGGAGGGTTACACATGCTCGGCACCATCCTCGTCATCCTGCTCATTCTTTTTCTCATCGGCGCACTGCCAAGCTGGGGTTACCATAATTATGGTTACGGCCCGTCAGGCGGTCTCGGACTGGTTCTGGTCATCGTCCTGATCTTGGTTCTGCTTGGGCGAATCTGATCTTTCGGCACAAAAAATGCAGCATCGCCCGCAACGGCGCAAACGCGCCGGGTGCGGGCGTTGTTTTTTCTGAAATATGCGGCGGATACAAAAAGCTTCGGCATCTTAAGCGCTTAGGAGTTCGGCTGCTGTGGTGTGCCGGCCCGGCCCGAAAAAACACCACATTCGGAACGAACCCTCTTGCGCCCATAATGGATTCGTTCTAAATGCCCGCCATCGCTTGATTGACGAGCGTGTGAGGCCTCGTGGCGGAGTGGTGACGCAGAGGACTGCAAATCCTTGTACCCCGGTTCAATTCCGGGCGAGGCCTCCAAAAAAACTCCACGAACACCATGGTTTCGGTATTTGTCCCCCGCTTCGCGGTGATTTGCTGTTCTGAAAATCTCCACTGTTTCGCTTTTTCCCGCACATCCTGCTCAGCGCGCTTGAAAGCGTGCGCTTGGGCAATTATGAGATTATCCAAAGGCGAGGGTGAGCCCCTGCCGTTTTGAGCTTTTGGAGCCGAGGCTTCCCGACCGGCATCCGTGAAATTGAGGCGAGACGATATGATGGATTTCGAAACCGCACGCGCCAATATGGTCGACAGCCAGTTGCGCACGACCGACGTGACGTCGCATTCCGTGCTGAAGGCGTTTTTGAGTGTGCCGCGCGAGGCATTCGTGCCGGCGGGCGTGCGGCAGATTGCCTATGTGGACGAGGATCTGCAGATCTGTCCCGCCCGCGATGGCCGTCCGGCCCGTTATGTCATGAAGACATCGCCGCTTGCGAAGCTGCTGCAGCTTTCAGCCGTATCGAAGGAAGACGTCGTCCTGGAAGTCGGCGGCGGTGCAGGTTATGCGGCCGCCATCCTTTCGCAGCTTGCCGGTTCGGTGGTTTCGCTTGAAAGCGATGAGGCGCTGGCCGCGCAGGCGACCGAGACGCTCGCCTCGCTCGGATATGACAATGTCGCCGTCGTGACCGGCGATCTCGAAAAGGGCTATGCGGGCGAAGCGCCCTATGACCTCATTTTCATCAATGGCTCGGTGGAAGAAGTGCCTGCGGCACTGATCGACCAGCTGCGTGACGGCGGACGTCTGGTCGTGGTCGTCGGATATGGTGGCGCCGCGAAAGCTACCGTCTATCGCCGCGATGGCAACAGCACATCGGCAGCCGCTTTCTTCAATGCTTCGATCAAGCCGCTGCCGGGTTTTGCCAAGGCGGCCGAATTCGTTTTCTGATCGGCAAAGGATCATCTTCTCTTTTTTGACGCCGGGGTGACGTTTCCGCCCCGGCGTTTTTATGTTCGGTTTGCCGGCGAAGCGCTTCCTTTCGGGCCGCTCTCACAAAGCTGTGCATCATCACGAAACTTGTCGAATCAGTGATTTAGTTCCTCGCTATGCTGACCTAAACTAAGGGTGATTCGGGGTGTGCGTATTTCTGCCCCGCATGATCCTGCGACAGGGACGGCGAATGCTCAAGCGCTTGGCCGGCCATGTTTCAGAGCATCGGTGTGACGATCGATTTCGGTTGTCGAAAACGCGATGTGAAAATTGAACAGGTCAAGGAGCGCTCATCCGGTGTCCGAGGGATGCGGCAAGGGCGCTCGAAAAGTGGAAACCGGGGATTGATATGGCTCAGCCAAGCGTAGCGCGTGAACCGTCCATGGAAGAGATTCTGGCGTCTATCCGCCGGATCATCGAAAGCAACGAGACCGGACCTGCCGGTGCGTTTTCCGGGCAGTTGCCGCCGGTCTATGACGATGAAGACGAGGCTGCGAGCGAAGCGGCCTTCGTGGCCGAACCCATCAGCCCGCCGGCGCGCGTTCCCCCCGCTGCAAACCAGGCTTTCGGCGCACGGCCTGCGCAGGAATTTTCGCCGGTTTCTGAAAGGGCGATGGCTGAAAGGCAGGAAAGCGCCGCCGAAAAGACCATGTCCCTTGCCGATGTTGCCGCCCGTGTGCGTGCCGCCGCAGATCGTAACGCGGCCATGGGGCCGCAGGCTTTCGCCGCGCAGGCGCAGCGCGGCGCGTCCGATACCGCGCCGCCGGCTGCTGCGCCGGCTCTATCGCAGCCTTCGTCCGCGCCGTCTTCCGAACGCGCCGCACCACAGCGCCCGACGGATGTTCGGCCGCTGATGGCTGCGGTCGCCGCGAGTGTCGGCGAGCAGCCGGCATCCAGCGTGAGCGAGCAGCCGGCATTTTTTGCCGCCGAGGATCGCGCCGCCGCTGCCGCCATCGAAAGCGCGCCTTCGGCCGAAAACCGCTTCGATCAGCTATCGCTGCGCGGCGCCATCGAAACGCCGCTGACAGCGGAGCGTTTCGATATGGCGGTGCTGGAACCTGCTGTTGAGAAACATGCAGTCGATGTGGCCGAGCCACAGGCAGAAGACGTGGCGGATGGTGAGGGCGGCCTGTCGCTCAATCTCCTTTCCGCCGCTGCCGGCGCGCAGATCGCCCGTTCCTTCAGCGAGCTTGCGCAGGTTTTCGACGGCGTCGAGCGTCGCTCGATCGAGGATATGGCCGCTGAAATGTTGCGCCCGATGCTGCAGGACTGGCTGGAAGACAATCTTCCGACGCTCGTGGAGCGTCTGGTGCGTGAGGAAATCGAGCGCGTGGCGCGCGGTTCGCGCCGCTAAGTTCCGCTTCGGCCGCACGAGCGATTGCGGCGGATGCGACGAAACAGGGGCCGCTCCGGCATAGGGGCGGCTTTTTTGTTGAAGATGAAGGTGTTATGGGGGCATAGTCACCCGTGGGTCCGCTCAATGGTTGGCTCGCGGGCGGGTTTCTGTTGACTCTCTCCCGTCCATCCTTATTTAAAAAATCCACACAAGAACTCTAAAATTCAGGTCAGGAAATGCTCGAAAAGACCTACGATTCCGCTTCCGTCGAACCGAAAATCGCCAAAGCCTGGGACGAGGCTAACGCTTTTCGTGCCGGCGCCAACGCCAAACCGGGTGCGGAAACCTTCACCATCGTCATCCCGCCGCCGAATGTGACCGGCTCCCTGCATATGGGCCACGCGCTCAACAACACGCTGCAGGATATTCTGGTCCGCTTCGAGCGCATGCGCGGCAAGGACGTGCTGTGGCAACCGGGCATGGACCATGCCGGCATCGCCACGCAGATGGTCGTCGAGCGCAAGCTGATGGAAAACCAGCTTCCCGGCCGCCGCGATATGGGTCGCGAGGCTTTCGTGGAGAAGGTGTGGGAATGGAAGGCCGAGTCCGGTGGCCTCATCTTCAACCAGCTGAAACGTCTCGGCGCGTCCTGTGACTGGTCGCGGGAACGCTTCACCATGGATGAAGGCCTCTCCGAAGCCGTTCTCGAAGTTTTCGTCACACTCTACAAGCAGGGCCTGATCTACAAGGACAAGCGCCTCGTCAACTGGGACCCGAAGCTGCAGACTGCGATTTCCGACATGGAAGTCGAGCAGATCGAGGTGAAGGGTAACCTTTGGCACTTCCGTTATCCGCTGGAAAAGGGCGTCACCTATGAGTATCCGGTCGCTTTCGACGAGGAGGGCAAGCCCACCGAATTCGAAACGCGCGATTACATCGTTGTCGCCACGACGCGTCCCGAGACCATGCTGGGTGATACCGGCGTTGCGGTAAACCCGAAGGATGAACGTTACACGGGCATCATCGGCAAGCATGTCGTCCTGCCGATCGTTGGCCGGAAAATCCCGATCGTTGCCGATGACTACGCCGATCCGACGGCCGGTACAGGCGCGGTCAAGATCACGCCGGCGCATGACTTCAACGATTTCGAAGTCGGCAGACGCTGCGGCCTGCGCGCCATCAACGTCATGAATATCGACGGCACCATCTCCATCAAGGAGAACGAGGATTTCCTCGAAGGCCTCAGTCATCCCGCGGCGCTGCATGGCGCATGGGATCGTCTGGAAGGGCAGGATCGCTTTACTGCGCGCAAGATCATCGTCGAAATCTTCGAGGAAGCCGGTCTGCTCGACAAGATCGAGCCGCACAAGCATGTCGTGCCGCATGGCGACCGTGGCGGCGTGCCGATCGAGCCGCGGCTGACCGACCAATGGTGGGTGGATAACAAGACGCTGGCCCAGCCGGCGATTGCGTCGGTTCGTGAAGGCCGCACCAATTTCGTGCCGAAGAACTGGGAAAACACCTACTTCCAGTGGATGGAAAACATCCAGCCCTGGTGTATCTCGCGGCAATTGTGGTGGGGCCACCAGATTCCGGCATGGTACGGGCCGGACGGGCAGGTCTTCGTTGAGAAAACCGAGGAAGAGGCGCTTCAGGCGGCTATTCAGCACTACATCGCCCATGAAGGCCCGTGGAAGGCCTGGGTCGAGGAGAAGCTCGAGAACTTCGCACCGGGCGAAATCCTAACGCGCGACGAAGACGTGCTCGACACCTGGTTCTCGTCGGCGCTCTGGCCGTTCTCGACCCTTGGCTGGCCCGAGCAGACGCCGGAACTGGCGCGTTATTATCCGACCAATGTGCTGGTCACCGGTTTTGACATCATCCCCTTCTGGGTTGTCCGCATGATGCAGATGGGTCTCCATTTCATGAAGGACGATGCCGGCAATCCGGTCGAACCCTTCAGCACGGTCTATATCCACGCGCTGGTTCGTGACAAGAACGGTCAGAAGATGTCGAAGTCCAAGGGCAACGTCATCGATCCGCTGGAACTGATCGACGAATATGGTGCGGATGCGCTGCGTTTCACGCTCGCCATCATGGCGGCGCAGGGGCGCGACGTGAAGCTCGACCCGGCGCGTATCGCCGGTTATCGCAATTTCGGCACTAAACTCTGGAATGCGACCCGTTTTGCCGAGATGAACGGCGTGAAGCGCGATCCGCATTTCCTGTCCGAGACCGCATCGCTGACCATCAACCGCTGGATCCTGACCGAGCTTGCCAATACGGCGCGCGACGTGACGGCGGCGCTTGAGAACTTCCGTTTCAACGACGCCTCCGGAATTCTCTACCGTTTCGTCTGGAACCAGTTCTGCGACTGGTATCTGGAATTGCTGAAGCCCGTCTTCGGCGGCGAGGACGAAAAGGCGAAGAGGGAATCGCAGGCCTGTGCGGCCTATGTTCTGGAGGAGATTTACAAGCTCCTGCATCCCTTCATGCCCTTCATGACGGAAGAGCTTTGGGCACATACGGCTGGCGAGGGCGAGGAGCGCGACGATCTGCTCTGCCTCACCGACTGGCCGGAGCCGGAATTCCGCGATGATGCGGCAGCCGCCGAAATCAACTGGCTGATCGATCTCGTCTCCGGCATTCGCTCCGCGCGCGCGGAGATGAACGTGCCGCCGGGCGCTACCGCCTCGCTGGTGGTCGTCGGTGCCAATACCTCCACGGAAGCGCGGCTCGACCGCCATGCCGCTGCCATCCGGCGCCTGGCGCGGGCGGATGAAATCCGCGCTGCCGATGTCGCACCGAAGGGTTCGGCCCAGATCATCGTCGGTGAGGCCACGGTCTGCCTGCCGCTCGGCAACCTCGTCGATCTCGCGGCTGAACAGGCCCGGCTCGAAAAGGTGATCGGCAAGGTGGATGCGGAAATGGAACGTATCGACAAGAAGCTGTCGAACGAGAAGTTCGTGGCCAATGCCGATCCGGAAGTCGTGGCCGCCGAGCGTGAGCGCAAGGCGGAGCTGGAAGTGCAGCTTGCAAGCTTGAGAACGGCGCTTACACGGGTCAGCGAAGCCGGATAATAGCTGCCTCCGTCATTTACGAATACAAAACGCCTCCTAGAAACGGGGGCGTTTTTTTGTTTTGGCGGAACAATTCGCCCCGGTTGATTGCTGCGCCGCAACGACGAATCACGCGGGTTCGAAAGAGCGATTATTTCAGGCCATGCCCGCCCCAAAACCTTTGAAACAGCCAGAAAATCCAACGAAAACGGCCTGATAAGCGCATTTCTTCGGGAAACGCGCGAGTGTGGTTATTTGGCGACAATTCCTGTCTCAAGTGGGAATTTGTTTCATTTTATGTCTGATTGCTTCAATTGAATTAGAAAAATAACCTAAAATGATTATGCAAGGGGATCGACATGAAATTCTTACGTAAAAAATGGAGAAGTGTCGCAGAACTGTGCCAGAGTGCGGCAGATTGTCATTTGCCGCGAAGCGCTTCACTCTTTTGATGATCACATTGCCTTGATTGGGGAGAGAGATGGCAAAAACTGCAATTTTTCGCGGCGCGGTATGTTTCGCAGTCAGCATCGCGGCGGTAACGCCTTCACTGGCGAGTGGCCTTGAGCGCGGCGGCTATAATATCGATCTGCTGTTCGATCCGTCCGATTATGTTCTCGACAGTTCCGCAACCTTCGTCGCGCCACAGCGCAAGGTGGAGAATGCGCGCGACAATCCGCTGAAAAGCGGCGGTCCGCTGCCCGGTTCCTGGTCGACCACCGCCGACGATTCTGAAAACTATTGGTCGACGCGCGTTGGCGCCAAGGCTGCCATCGGCGATTTCGGCGACTGCATGTTCGACTATTCGCAGCCCTGGGGCGCGGATTTGAATCCCGGCATCTGGCAGGGGTCGAGCTACAATATCGAAACCAAGGTCAAGTCGCATAACTACGCCACCACATGCCGCGTGAAGTTCGATCTCGGCAAGGGCGATTTCTCGATCATCGGCGGCGGCTTCTATCAGGAAGTCAGCGGTTATAAATACCGTCAGGTGGTTTCCCCGACGGCGCTTGGTCCGGCTTATCCTTCCCTTTATTCCGGTGTCGGCAAGCTCGATATGGAAGGCGACGGTTGGGGATGGCGCGCAGGTATCGCCTATGAGATACCGGAAATCGCTTTCCGCACGAGCCTCGTTTATAACAGCGCGGTCGATCACGATCTGAACGGTACGGTCGACCTCAGAAGCCTTCCGGCAGCCGGCAGCCCGGCTCTCATCGCTTACGGCGGCAAGGTTACCCCGGTTTACGGCTCGGTTTCCATGCCTGACAGCCTGGAACTCAAGGTGCAGTCCGGTATTGCGCCGAACTGGCTCGCTTTCGGTTCGGTCAAGTGGACGGACTGGAGCCAGATTCAGGTCGTGCCTTTCTGTCAGGTCGGTGTCCCGTCCTGTATTGCGGGCGTCACCTCGCTCACCACGCTCGATCTCTATTATCGTGACGGCTGGACGGTTACCGGCGGTATCGGCCACAAGTTCAACGATCAGTGGAGCGGCGCCGTCAGCCTGACCTGGGATCGCGGCACATCGACGGTTATTGGCACGCAGACTGATACCTGGATGGTCGGCACCCAGCTCGTTTATTCGCCCACGCCGAACGTCGAGTTCAAGATCGCCGGCGCTGTCGGCCTGCTGACCTCGGGTGAATCCTCGATCAGCGGCGGCCGCTGCAGCAACGTCGGCACCGCAACCTGCGGCGACGAGGCGGGCTATAGCTTCGGCAGCGATGTCGTGGCGGCGATCTCGACCGGCGTGAAGGTCAAGTTCTGATCCCATATTTTTGCAGATGCTAAAATAAAGGTCCGGTTTACCAACCGGGCCTTTTTTCATTCGCGACTATGATTCCTGCTCGATAAAATTTTCTAGGCCGAAAGTTTTGTGACGATTTGGCAACACTTTTCTGCAAGCGTGTGGTTGCGTTGGAATGTGAGCATATTTGTCCATTTCCCGCCACAAACAGGGTGCTTGGCTTATGTTTAGGGACGCGGGAATGGAAGAACATGCAGGCGTTTGATGTGGTGATGCGCAAGGCCGGAAAGTGAAAACGGGTTTGGATTCAGGGTTTAAGCAAGTAATACGGGAATTACATCCGGCATTCTTGTTCAGGTCTGACCGGTGGACGGCGAAATGCCGTTATATTGCCGGAAATTATGCCTATATCTGTCTCACTGGAAAATTAGGGCAGTTGCTGCAAATGACCACCGGTGGTGCGCTGTAAAGTGCTGCCGGAAAGACGCAGTGTGTTCGAAAAATCGCGACCCGGTGGAGTTCGGCTTTGCAGTATTCCGCAAGTATTGGCTATATGCCGGGAAGAGTGAGAGAAGTTCGCTGAAATGCTGAAATGTGAAGCCAACGTTTTAAAGCCGCTCCTCATGGGCATGTTGCTTGCGTCGCTCGCAATGCCTGCTGCGGCTTTTGACATCAATGCGGGCGTGACCAAGGAATCCGGCCCCTTCGACCTGTTCAAGTTCGGCTTCAAGGCCTACAAGAACGGCAACAAGGGCGAAGCCGTCGAGGCCTATCGCTATGCGGCTGAAAAAGGCCATACCGGCTCTCGCTGGGCGCTTGCCAATATGTATGCCTATGGCGACGGCGTTGCCAAGAACGACTTCGAAGCTTTCAAGATCTACAGCGAAATCGCCAGCCAGGGCGTTGAGCCTGGTTCGGAAGATACCGGCTTTTTTGTCAATGCGCTGCTTTCCCTTGCCGATTATTACCGTCACGGCATTCCCGGCAGCCCGGTGAAGATGGACCTGTCGCAGGCCCGCCAGCTTTATTTCCAGGTTGCCTCCACCTTTGGCGTCGCGGAGGCGCAGTTCCGTCTGGCGGAGATGATTCTAGCCGGTGAGGGCGGTCGCGCCGACGTGCAGCAGGCCAAGAAGTGGCTCAATCAGGCCCGCAAGCATGGCCATGCGGGCGCCATGTCGATCTTCGGCAACCTGATCTTCCAGGAAGGCCAGACGACGCGGGGGCTGGCCTTCATGACGGCTGCGCTCGACAAATGCGCGGCGGCGGACTGTATCTGGATACAGAACCTGCAGGAGCAGGCTTTTTCGCTCGCCGGTGAGAAGGATCGCCGCGCGGCAATCGCACTCGCACAGAACATGCAGTTTAGCGATCCGGATTGAGAATGGCGATCAGGGCGGTTTTTTGCGCCTGAAGGGGCCGGTCAGCCGACCGGATTGAAAGCGAAATAACCGCAGACCGGCACATGGTCGGACGGTTTTTCCCAGGCCCGCACATGTTTTTCGATGCTGACGGACTCCAGCCTGTCTGCGGCTTCGGCTGACAGCATCAGATGATCGATGCGGATGCCGTTGTTTTTTGGCCATGCGCCAGCCTGATAATCCCAGAAGGAATAAAGTCCTGCTTCATCCGTCGTCGCCCGCGCGGCGTCGGTGAAACCCAGATTCTCCAGCTTGCGGAAGGCTGCGCGTGTTTTCGGCAGGAACAGGGCGTCGCCCTCCCAGACACGGGGGTCGTGGCAATCGAAGGGTTCGGGAATGACATTATAGTCGCCCGCCAGGATCAGCGGCTCCTCGAGCGCGAGGCGATCTTCGGCAAAGCGCTGCAGCCGTTCCATCCAGGCAAGCTTGTAGGGATATTTCACCGGATCGTCCGGCGGATTGCCGTTCGGCAGGTAAAGCGAGCAAACGCGGATCGCGCCACCCTCGACGGAAAACACGCCTTCGATGAAACGCGCCTGTTCATCGGCATCGTCACCCGGCAGGCCGCGATTGACCTCGTCGGGCTTGACCTTCGAGAGCAGGGCGACACCGTTAAAACCCTTCTGGCCGTGGGTTTCGATGTGATAACCGAGCGCCTCGATCTCAAGGCGGGGAAAACCCTCGTCTACCGACTTGATTTCCTGAAGGCAGACGATGTCGGGCGAGGAGTCCTTCAGCCACTGGCAGAGGTTTTCGATACGCGCCTTGACGCCATTGATGTTCCAGGTGGCAATCTTCATCGGAGTTTCCCTTTTGTGGAGGTACTTTTACCCGATGGAAAAGCGAATGCCACCGTTTTTGAAAAACGGTGGCGAGGATGTGGTGGATAGATATCGTCAGATCGAGAAGCTGGTGCCGCAGCCGCAGCTTGCCACGGCATTGGGGTTCTTGATCTGGAAGGACTGGCCGAGCAGATTGTCGACGAAGTCGATTTCGGAGCCGGCCATATAGATGACCGACATGCTGTCGATCAGCACTTTGGCGTCGCCGCGGGCGATCACGATGTCGTCATCGGTTTTGTCTTCGGCCAGATCGAACTTGTAGGAGAAGCCCGAGCAGCCGCCGCCTTCCACCGAGACGCGCAGCGCCTGTTTGCCCGCATCCGCTGCGACGATCTGGGCGATTCGCTTCGCTGCGGCTTCCGAAAGGGTAATGTCGCTGTTTTCCATGTCGTTCCTCCTGCCGGGGTCAAGAACCGGAGAGCAATAATCTCGTTGTCACCATTATAAACCGGTCAAATTAACGGTCTATAGCCTGTGTGAAGGCGGTCAACGCGGCGATGATGCTTTGCGCCGACCTCTGCGATAGGTATGAAGGGTAAATGAAAAGGTCAATGGCCGAGGTGAAAAGGAAGTCACAGTCTAGGTCATGGCGGCGAAGACAACAGGTGGATGCATGATCATAGACCAGCGCGCATTGGGTTTCGGAAGCGGTGAGAGGGCGGTTTTCGCCTCGGATCCATGGACCACGCGCGGGCGTCTTTTTCCCGAAGAGGGAAGCCTGACGCGTTCCGAATTCCAGCGCGACCGCGACCGCATTGTCCACACGACAGCCTTCCGTCGCCTGAAGCACAAGACCCAGGTCTTCATCAGCCCTGACGGCGACCACTATCGCACGCGGCTTACCCACACCATCGAGGTGGCGCAGATCGCCCGTGCGCTCGCCCGTGCGCTGAAGCTGGATGAGGATCTGGCTGAGGGCGTGGCGCTGGTGCATGATTTCGGCCACACGCCCTTCGGCCATACCGGCGAAGACGCGCTGGATGCGGTGCTGCTGCCCTATGGCGGCTTCGATCATAACGCCCAGTCGCTGCGCATCGTCACCAAGCTGGAGCGCCGTTATGCCGAATATGACGGTATCAACCTCACCTGGGAGACGCTGGAAGGTCTCGTCAAACACAACGGTCCGCTGGTGAATGCGAAGGGCGAGGGGATCAAGGGGCCGGTTCCGCTGCCCATCCTCGAATATTGCGAGCAGCAGGATCTGGAAATCGGCAGCTATGCCAGTCTCGAGGCGCAGGTAGCGGCGATTGCCGATGACATCGCTTACAACACCCATGATATCGACGACGGATTGCGCGCCGGTTATCTCACCTTCGAGATGCTGGAGGAGGTGCCATTCCTCAGCGGACTGATGGCGCAGGTGCGGACGAAATATCCCGTGCTCGACAAGGAGCGTTTTGCCAATGAGATCATGCGCCGCCAGATCACCCATATGGTCGAGGACGTGATCGGCGTTGCGCAGCAGAATCTTGCCCGCCTGAAACCACGAAGCGCGGCCGATATCCGCGCCGCCGATTTCACCGTCGCGAGCTTCTCGCCGGAGATGGCCGAGACCGACCGGCAGATCAAGAAACTGCTGTTCGGCCATATCTACCGGCACCCGGAAATCATGCGCATCCGCGCCGGCGCGACACAGATTGTCACCGATCTTTTCCACCGTTATATGGAAACGCCGGCGGAAATGCAGAGCCACTACTGGGTGGACAGCATTTCCGGCATGAGCGTGGCCGCAAAAGCCAGGCATGTGGGCGACTATCTGGCCGGCATGACCGACAGTTATGCACTGCGCGCCCACCAGCGGCTGTTTGACCACACCCCCGATTTGCGATAGGGCAGCGGGCAATCGCGGAGCCGACCCGGTTATGATGGCCGGACATAAACAGAAGCCCTTCGCGCAGGTTGGAACGATGAACATTTTTGCTGATTTCGATACCAGGATCAAAAACGCGCTCGAGACCCTCGATCTCGTGAAAGAGAACCGCGAAAAGGTCGATTTCAGTCGAATTACCGTCGAATCCCCGCGCGATCTCAGCCACGGCGATGTTGCAACCAATGCCGCCATGGTGCTGGCGAAGCCGCTCGGCACCAATCCGCGCGCGCTTGCTGAACTCATCGTGCCCGCGCTTCAGGCGGATAGCGATGTCGACAGCGTCAATGTCGCGGGTCCGGGCTTCATCAATCTCAAGGTCTCGGTCGGTTACTGGCAGCGTCTGCTGGCAGACATGATCGACCAGGGCATCGATTTTGGCCGCTCCACCATCGGCGCCGGCCAGAAGATCAATGTCGAATATGTTTCCGCCAATCCGACAGGCCCGATGCATGTCGGCCATTGCCGTGGCGCCGTTGTGGGCGACACGCTGGCGAACTTGCTGGCATTCGCAGGCTACGGTGTTACCAAGGAATATTACATCAACGATGCCGGCTCGCAGATTGATGTGCTGGCCCGTTCGGTGTTCCTGCGTTACCGCGAGGCGCTCGGTGAAGATATCGGCACCATTCCGTCCGGCCTTTATCCCGGCGACTATCTCGTTCCGGTGGGCCAGGCACTGGCGGATGAATATGGCATCAAGCTGCGCGCCATGCCCGAAGAAAAGTGGATGCCTATCGTCAAGGACAAGGCGATCGACGCGATGATGGCGATGATCCGCGAGGATCTGGCGCTGCTCAACGTCCGGCACGACGTGTTCTTCTCGGAGCGCACGCTGCATGAGGGCAATGGCGGTCCGATCCTTTCGGCCATCAACGACCTCACCTTCAAGGGCCATGTCTACAAGGGCACTCTGCCGCCACCGAAGGGCGAATTGCCGGAGGACTGGGAAGACCGCGAACAGACGCTGTTCCGCTCCACCGAGGTGGGTGACGACATGGACCGCGCGTTGATGAAATCGGACGGTTCCTACACCTATTTCGCCGCTGACGTCGCCTATTTCAAGAACAAGTTCGACCGTGGTTTCTCCGAGATGATCTATGTGCTCGGCGCCGACCACGGCGGCTACGTGAAGCGGCTGGAAGCGGTCGCGCGCGCCGTCTCCGAAGGCAAGTCGAAACTGACGGTGCTTCTGTGCCAGCTCGTCAAGCTGTTCCGCGATGGTGAGCCGGTGAAAATGTCGAAGCGCTCCGGCGACTTCGTCACGCTGCGCGATGTTGTCGACGAAGTGGGTCGCGATCCGGTGCGATTCATGATGCTTTATCGGAAGAATTCCGAGCCGCTTGACTTCGATTTCGCGAAAGTGACCGAACAATCGAAGGATAATCCGGTCTTTTACGTGCAATATGCGCACGCCCGCTCACAGTCGATCTTCCGGCAGGCGCAGGAAGCGTTTCCGGGGCTTTCTCCTTCGGCTGAGGAGATGGCGGCCTCTGTCGCTTTGATTAGCGATATCAACGAGTTGCAGCTGGTTGCAAAGCTCGCTGAATATCCGCGCCTGATCGAATCGGCGGCTCTTTCGCACGAGCCGCACCGGCTTGCTTTTTATCTCTATGACCTCGCCAGTTCCTTCCATGGACACTGGAACAAGGGCAAAGACCAGCCGGAATTACGTTTTATTAACGATAAAAACCGAGAATTGAGCATTGCCAGACTTGGGCTGGTGAATGCTGTCGCAAATGTTTTGAGGTCCGGCCTCACGCTTTTAGGAGCGGACGCACCTGCCGAAATGCGATAACATATCACCATTATTTGCTCACAATACGCTGGCAAGAGCTGCAATGCGTAGATGGTGGAACACGTAATGGTCGAAAAAAAAGTCGCGTATAACCGGGACGCCCGGTCCGAAGGGTTCGCTGACAACGATCCTCTGGCAGAACTGGCGCGTATCGTCGGCTTCGAAGATCGTCCTTCGCATGCGGGTTCCGAGGCTGCGCCGCGCGCTGCTTCGCCGGCGACCCGCCGCGAACCGGAATTCAACCTCGAGGACGAGCTTCTGCGGGAGTTCGAAGTCTACGATGCGCCACATGCCGATCCGGTCGTTCTTGATCCGGCAAACGATGTTCGCACAGGCATCCATCCCAACGATTTCATGCAGCGTGTCGAGCAGGTTTTCGCCCGCCGCGAGCCCGAGCTTGCGCCGGCGGATGAACCCGCGCCTGTTGCCGCATCCGCACCGGAGGTGATGGAAGAGCCGCTTCCGGAAGTCGATCAGGCCTATATTCACAACTACGTCGAAACGACCGAGCAGGATATTCGTGCGGATTTCCGCGACGACGCCTCCGCGGTCGCGGAAGTTTTCGATGTGCATTCGCGCCAGTCGCGTCCCGCCGAGTCGATGGTTTACCAGCCCGTCGCCGAGCAGGCTGCGTGGGAAGAGCCACAGGCAGCAGAACCCACCGCGACCGAATGGCATGCGATGCCGGAGCTTCCCGCCGATGTTTCGAGCAACATTCACGCCGATGGTCATTCTTATGCGCCGGAGCCGCAGGCTTTCGATCTCGCCGACGAGGTGGAAATAGCTGTCGCCGAGGAGCCGCCCGCACCGGTTTCCGTGCGTCCGCCGTCGCATGGCGGCCGGTCCTCGCTGGAATTTTCCAGCCTGCGGCTGCCGCTCGCCAATTTCGGCGCGCGCCGGGATGTTTCGGCTGTCGATCCGAGGCGGGTTGAGCCACGCTCCGAGCAGCAGCCTGCCGCAGCCCGCATCGAGCCGCAGGTCGAAGTCGCTCCCGCGCCTGCCGTCGTTCAGGCGGTGGAGGCCGCTCCGTCCTTTGCGCCTTCGGTCGCCGAGACCTTCACGCCTGCCGCAGAGCGTATGGCGTTTGAGGTTGCCGAGAAGCCGGCAGCGAAACATCTGTCGCCGATGGACGAGCTGATTTACGACGTCGCGAAATATTCCATTCCCGGTCGTGGCGAAACACCGCTGGTGCAGGACGTTCCCGCTGCGCAGGCTGCGAAGGTGGAGCCGCCCGTGGTTGCCGCCGCGCCGGTGAAGGCCGCGCCGATTGCCGCTGCTGCGCCTGCGGCACCCGCTGAAGAGCTGGATTTCACGGATTTCGCCGGCTTCAACGATGATGATTTCGAGCTTGCGCTCGACGATCTCGATCTGGATCTGGATTTGTCTGAAATCGCCGAGGCGGAAGTTGCACCTGCCCCCGCGCCGCAGCCCGTTCGCCAGCCGCCAGCCGCTCCGGTTGCCGTTGCTGCCGTCGCGCCGCAGCCGGTGAGGGAGCAGCCCGCGCCGCAGCCGCGCCCGGCTTCGGTGGCCGCACCGGTGGCCGCCGTTCCGGTGCAGCCGCGCCCCGCTGTTGCAGCAGCACCGCAGCCAGTCGCACCGCAGACGCTGGAAAGCCTGCCTTTCGATCCTTCGCAGATCGGCGAGACGGAAGAACATCCGGAAACCATCGTCGAAATGGATGTGCCGGAACTGCCGGTCGGGGTTTTCGAACCCAAGCCGGCCGCGCGCCGTCACGAGGAAGATCTCGATATCGATACCGAGCTTGCAACCCTGTTTGCGCCTGCTGTCGCCGGTGGTCTCGACCGTCATAAACATGGCGAAAATCGCGGCACCGCCCAGGCGCGTCCTGTTCAGGTTCCGGAAGAGGCCGATGAATTCGAACGGGCGCTGGAAGAGGATTTCCGTCGTTCCATGCAGGAAGCTGCGGCTTCCCGTGGCAACGCATCCCGCGACGCCGAGAATACCTATGTGGAGCATCCGGCGGCTTATCGTGATGAGGATGAACGCGGCGGTCGCCGCTGGATCATGCCGGTTGCCGCGGCAATCGGTCTGGTGCTGATTGGCGGCGGCGTTTACGCGCTTGTTTCCGGCGGTTCGTCCAGCACGGGTTCGAATGGCGCGCCGGTCATCATCTCCGCCGATAGCGATCCGATGAAGGTCGTTCCGGAAAATCCGGGCGGTCGCGTGGTGCCGAACCAGGACAAGGCGGTTTATGACCGCGTGGCCGGCGGCGGCGCTGCCGATCCGAAACAGCCGTCGTTGATTTCCAGCAACGAGCAGCCGGTGGATGTGGTGCAGCGTACGCTGATCCCCGAACAATTGCCGCTGGAAGGCGAAAACGACGCGGATATGGAAGCCGTCGGCACGCCGGTTGGCGAGACGGAAGATCCGCGCCTGCTTTCGCCGGAAGAAAAGGCTGCGCAGAATGAAGGTTCGGCTGCAACCGGCGTTTCGCCGCGTAAGGTCCGTACCATGATCGTCAAGCCTGACGGCACGCTGGTTGCCCAGGAAGTCGAATCGCCGGCCGCCCAGCCGCCGAAGGCCGACAAGGTTGAGGAGCTTGCGGCACCGCAGACCGCAAAGCCGGGTGAGGGCGCGCCGGCCGTCATCGCCGCATCGCGGGTCCCGGTTACACCGGAGCAGGCTCAGCCGCAGGCGAACACGCCTGCCGCCACGACACCGGCAGCACAGTCGGCGGCGCCCGTTCCCGCGGCGCGTCCGTCCTCGCAGCCAGCCAATGTGGTGGCGACTGTGACCAACCAGGGCAATGTCCGCCCCACGAACGCTCCGGTACAGCAGCAGACGGCAGCCGCGACGCCGGCGGCGACCAGCACGCCTTCCGCCGGTGGCTACTATATCCAGATCGCCTCGTTGCCGAGCCAGGCGGAAGCCCAGAAATCCTACCAGAACATGTCGGCCAAGTTCGGCTCGGTCATCGGTGGGCGCGGCGTCGACATCAAGGCCGCCGAAATCGCCGGCAAGGGCACGTTCTACCGCGTCCGTATCCCGGCGGGTGATAAGAGCGAAGCCGTGGCGCTTTGCGAAAGGTTCCGCTCGGCCGGCGGTAGCTGCCTCGTGGCACGGTGATAGAGGCCGGATTGGCTTAGACAGCTCGGGGCTGCCGCGTGAGGCAGCCCTTTTGGATGGCACTCGGCCTTTCCTCACGCTCCGCCGTCATCCTCGGGCTTGACCCGAGGATCCATCGCTCCGGGTTGTGGATCCTCGGGTCAAGCCCGAGGATGACGGCGAAGAGGTTATGCGAGGATGGCGGCCGCAGGTCCACCTGACTGTTTTCGCACTCCGAGAGCACATCCCCTTTTACCCACCCTCCATCTCTTTTCCCTGCGAGCGTGACACCCATGACCGATTGCAAAGCTATGATCCTCGGATGCAGCGGGCTTTCGCTGACGGCCGACGAGATTGCCCTTTACCGCGATGAACAGCCCTGGGGCTTCATCCTGTTCGGGCGCAATATCGGCGAGCCGCAGCAGATCACCGATCTCGTCGCCGCCATGCGCGACGCCGTCGGGAGGCCAGATGCGCCGGTTCTGATCGATCAGGAGGGCGGGCGCGTGCAGCGTATCAAGCCGCCGATCCTGCAGGCCTATCCCAACGCCCGCATTCTCGGTGAAATCTATGAGCGCGACCGGGGCGCGGGCCTGCGCGCCGCCTGGCTGATGTCGCGCCTGCATGCCTTCGACCTCATGAAATTCGGCATCAATGTCGATTGCCTGCCGGTGCTCGACGTGCCGGTGGAAGGCGCCAGCAATGTCATCGGTAACCGCGCCTATGGCTACACGCCGACCATGGTAGCCGAGATGGGGCAGGCGGCGGCCGACGGGCTGAAGGCGGGCGGCATGCTGCCCGTCATGAAACATATGCCGGGCCATGGCCGAGGCATGGTGGATTCGCATCATGAACTGCCGGTCATCGATGTGCCGCTCGATGAGCTGGACGCCCATGATTTCGTGCCGTTCCGGGCGCTGAACCGCGAATTGATGGCGATGAGCGCGCATCTGGTGTTCAACGCCGTCGACCGTGAACGCCCGGCGACGACCTCGCCGAAGGTGATCGAGGAGATCATTCGCGGGCGGATCGGCTTCGACGGTCTGCTGATGTCCGACGACAGCTCCATGAATGCGCTGAAGGGCACGCTCGGTGAAAGAGCTGCGAATATTGTTGCGGGCGGCTGCGATATAGTCTTGCATTGCAACGGTGTGATGGGTGAAATGCTTCAGGTCGTGAAGGAGGTTCCCGTTCTTTCCGGCCGTTCGCTGGAGCGGGTGCGGGCCGTGGAAGCGGGTTTCCCCGTTGCGGACCCTTCCGACGAAGCGGAGCTGAGAGCCGAATTCAACGCCATGTGGGCCGTTTCCTGACAGTCGGGCGGCGGCCCGGTACTCGGGACGACAGGCCGGACGCCCGGCGGATGGAACAATGGCCGCAGACAAGTCTCGCAATTCGACACCGATGGACAAGCTCTGGCAGGATGTGACGCCGGAGCGGCTGACGGGTGAGGCCGGGCTGGTCATCGATGTCGCGGGTTTCGAAGGCCCGCTCGATCTGCTGTTGCATCTTGCCCGCACGCAGAAGGTCGATCTGTCGCGCATTTCGGTGCTGGCGCTTGCAGAGCAATATCTGCAATTCGTGGAAAGCGCGCGGCGCGTTCGCATCGAGCTTGCGGCCGATTATCTCGTCATGGCGGCATGGCTCGCCTTCCTCAAGTCCAAGCTCCTCATTCCGCAACAATCCAAGGATGACGGTCCCTCGGGCGAAGAAATGGCCGCCACGCTGGCCTTCCGGCTGAAACGTCTGGAGGCGATGCGCGAGGCGGCCGAACGTCTCGTCAACCGCGCCCAGCTCGGCCGCGATGTGTTCGCCCGCGGCGCGCCGGAGCATATTCCGCATATCAACCGCTCGGCCTATGAGGCCAATCTTTACGATCTGCTCAGCGCCTATGCCAATCTGCGGCAGCGGCAGGCGATTACCCAGGTCACGATTGAAAAACGGCAGGTCTGGTCGCTTGTCGAGGCGCGTGAGCTTTTGACCAACCTCCTCGGCGATGTCGGGGAATGGACCGTGCTAGACCAATATCTGCTGCAATATGTACCCGATCCCGCCATGCGGGTGACAGCGATCGCCAGCGCCTTTGCCGCTTCGCTGGAACTGGTGCGCGAGGGATCGCTGCAAATCCGGCAGGAGGGCGCTTTCCAGCCCATCTATATGCGCCGCGGCACGAGGGATGAGCCCGCGGCCAGTGCCGGGAGGAGCGACAATGACTGATGATGAAGAGACCGGCGAGGCGATGATTGTGACAGATGGGGTGGGATTCGAACCCACGGTATTTTCCGAACGGCAACTGAAGGAGGCCGAGCGGATCACCGAGGCTTTGGTCTTCGCCTCGTCCGAGCCGGTCTCCGTGGCTTTTATCGCCGAGCGCCTGCCGCGCGGCATGGATGTCGTCGCCATTCTGCAGCGTCTCAAGGTGCTTTATGCGGAGCGGGGCGTCAATCTCGTGCAGGTGGGCGGGCAATGGGCCTTCCGCACCGCCGGCGATCTTTCCTTCGTCATCCGCGCTGAGGAAAAGGAGCCGAAGAAGCTGTCGCGCGCGGCGCTGGAAGTTCTGGCGATTATCGCATATCATCAGCCGGTGACACGCGCCGAAATCGAGGAAATCCGCGGCGTGCAGACCTCGCGCGGCACGCTAGATGTGCTGATGGAGGCGGGCTGGGTCAGGTTCCGTGGCCGCAGGCGCACCCCCGGCCGGCCGGTGACGATCGGCACCACGGTGGAGTTTCTCGATCATTTCGGTCTTGAGGAGTTGCGCGATCTGCCGGGGCTCGAGGAGTTGAAGGGGGCAGGGCTGCTTTCGGGCCGCATTCCTTCCAATTTCGGCGTACCTTTGCCGATCATGAGTGACGAACTGCGCGAGGATGAGGATCCGATCACGCAGCTGGATCTCGAGGAACTGGGCCTGCTGGCCCCCAGCGGCGGCGATGGCGACGACTGATATCGACATCCTGCCGGCGCGGCCACGAAAACTTTATGCGCACTCGCTGTCGAAGGGGTGATTTGTCGTTTGAAAAAGCCTTTCAAACGTCTTACATCGTCTGAAAGCGAAATTCAGGAGTTTCAGTTATGGGTTCTTTTAGTGTGTGGCATTGGCTCATCGTGCTGGTGATTGTTCTCGTCCTCTTCGGACGCGGCAAGATTCCGGAATTGATGGGCGATGTCGCAAAGGGCATCAAGAGCTTCAAGAAGGGCATGGCTGACGAAGACCAGACGCCGCCGCCGGCCGATGCCAACACGAAGACCGTCGACCACAAGGCTGACGAGATCAAGTAAGCGGCCTTTCGCCGCTTGGTGTGAGACTGGCGCTAGAGCGCCTTGCGTCTTTTTTTGACGCACCAAGGACGCTCTACCACTTGTATGTTGTGCATCGTTCCCGTCGAAAATCGATTCCGATTGTTGGGCCGGTGCGCTAGGGTCTCGGGAGCATATTGATGTTAGATATCGGCTGGAGCGAGCTTCTGGTGATTGCGGTCGTGTTGATCGTGATCGTCGGTCCTAAAGACTTGCCGCCCATGATCCGCGCTTTCGGCAAAACGATGGCTAGCCTTCGCAAGATGGCGGGGGATTTCCGCAGCCAGTTCGATGAGGCCCTCAAAGAGGCCGACATGGATGATGTGCGCCAAACCATCTCCGATGTCCGCAACCTCAACCCGACCAATTCGCTGCGCGATGCGATGAACCCACTTCGCCAGCTGGGCAACGAGATCAAGTCCGATCTCCAGAAGGCGACGGCTGCGCCGGATGGTCTTTCGTCCACGCCTGCGCCGGCGACAGGCGAGCCGGTCGCGCCGCTGGTCAGCGTGCCTGAGCCTGAAATGAAGCTGCCGGATGCGCCGCCTGCTGTTGCCGCACCCGCTGCGCCGGTTGCCGCAGCCGTTGCTGCGCAGGAGAAGCCCAAGCGCGCGCGGGCGAAATCCATTGCGACTGTTGAGGCCGAAGCGGTTGCCGCCAAGCCGAAACGTGCAGCCCGGAGCAAGGTTGCCGCAGCGCCCGAAACCGCCGCCACCGTGAAAACCAGTGAGCCCGCCGCTTCGAAGCCCGCCGTGAATACAGTGGCCAAAAAGGCGGCTGCCAGCAAGTCCTCCGCAGACAAGGCGGCCGTGGCCGAGGCCAAGCCGGCTAAAACGGCAAAAACCAAGGCTGCAAAGCCCAAAAAGGATGAAGCATGAGCGGGGATATCGAGGACAAGCCGCAGCCGCTGATCGAGCACCTCATGGAACTGCGCACGCGGCTGATCTGGTCGCTCGGCGCGTTCTTCGTCGCTTTCATCGCCTGTTTCGCCGTTGCCAAACATCTGTTCAACCTGCTGGTCGTTCCCTATAAATGGGCGGTGATCTGGGCCGGGCTCGATGTTGCGAAGTCGTCGCTGATCTATACCGCGCCGCAGGAATTCTTCTTCACGCAGATCAAAGTCGCCATGTTTGGCGCCATTGTGATTTCCTTCCCGGTGATCGCCTCGCAGCTATATAAATTCGTGGCGCCGGGGCTCTACAAGAACGAGCGGGCGGCTTTCCTGCCGTTCCTCATCGCTTCGCCAATCCTTTTCCTCATCGGTGCGGCGCTTGTCTATTTCTTCTTCACGCCCATGGTCATGTGGTTCTTCCTCGCCATGCAGCAATTGCCCGAAGACGGCGAGGTGGCGATTTCGCTGATGCCGAAGGTGTCGGAGTATCTCAGCCTCATCATGACGCTGGTTCTCTCCTTCGGTCTGGTGTTCCAGCTGCCCGTCGTCACCACGCTTCTGGCCCGCGTCGGGCTTTTGACCAGCGACTGGCTTAGGGAAAAGCGCAAATTCGCGATTGTCCTCGCCTTTGTGGTCGCAGCCGTGCTGACGCCGCCGGACCCCATGTCCCAGATCG
Source organism: Agrobacterium sp. B1(2019) (assembly GCF_008274755.1). Classification (NCBI taxonomy): domain Bacteria; kingdom Pseudomonadati; phylum Pseudomonadota; class Alphaproteobacteria; order Hyphomicrobiales; family Rhizobiaceae; genus Agrobacterium; species Agrobacterium sp. B1(2019). The sequence goes on from NZ_VTPB01000001.1 coordinate 1,057,503, forward strand.
GTCTTGCGCTGCCGGCGATCATTCTCTACGAGATTTCCATCTACATGGCTCGACTCGTGGAGAGGAAACGTGCGGCAGAATCCGCAAGCACGGAGCTGGAGGAGACCTGATATTCTCGAAGGTCTCACCGCTCACGACATTTCCTCGCGCCGGGCTCATGCCCGGCGTTTTGCTGTAAAACACCGATGATGCAACAACGGTCTGGAACGACGATGCACGACATTAAATGGATACGCGAAAACCCCGAAGCTTTCGATGCGGCGCTTGCACGCCGTGGCGCAGAGCCCGCCGCCAGCGGCTTGATCGCGCTGGACGAGAAGCGCCGTTCCGTCATCCAGTCCCTGCAGGACATGCAATCGCGCCGCAACGCCGCCTCCAAGGAAATCGGCGCTGCCATGGCGCAGAAGAACATGGAGCTGGCGGAAAAGCTGAAAGCCGAAGTCGCCGATCTCAAGGACAACATGCCGCGCGCCGAGGAGGAGGACCGTCTGGTCACCGCCGAGTTGAACGATGCGCTTTCGCGCCTGCCCAACATGCCCTTCGACGATGTGCCCGATGGCAAGGATGAGCATGACAATGTGGTCGCCCGCGTCGTCGGTCAGAAGCCCGGTTGGAACCATGAGGCAAAGGAGCATTTCGAGATTGGCGAAGCGCTCGGCTATATGGATTTCGAGCGTGCCGCCAAGCTTTCGGGCGCACGTTTTACCGTGCTAACCAGCCAGCTGGCGCGTCTGGAACGGGCGCTCGGCCAGTTCATGATCGACCTTCACACCTCGGAACATGGCTATACGGAAGTCTCCTCGCCGCTGATGGTGCGCGACGAGGCGATGTTTGGCACCGGGCAATTGCCGAAATTCTCCGAGGACCTGTTCAAGACCACGGATGGCCGCTGGCTGATTCCGACGGCCGAGGTGACGCTGACCAACCTCGTGTCCGGCGAAATTCTCGATCAGGAGAAGCTGCCGCTACGCTTTACCGCGCTGACGCCATCCTTCCGTTCGGAAGCGGGTTCGGCCGGCCGCGACACGCGCGGCATGCTGCGCCAGCATCAGTTCTGGAAATGCGAACTCGTCTCCATTACCGATGCGGAAAGTGCGGTCGCCGAACATGAGCGCATGACGGCCTGCGCCGAAGAGGTGTTGAAGCGCCTCGGCCTACATTTCCGCACCATGACGCTTTGCACCGGCGACATGGGCTTCAGCGCCCGCAAGACCTACGATCTGGAAGTGTGGCTGCCGGGCCAGAACACCTACCGCGAAATTTCGTCCTGCTCGGTCTGTGGCGATTTCCAGGCGCGACGCATGAATGCGCGTTATCGCGGCAAGGAAGACAAGGCGACGAAGTTCGTGCACACGCTGAACGGCTCCGGCACGGCCGTCGGCCGCTGCCTGATTGCGGTGCTCGAAAATTATCTGAACGAGGACGGTTCCGTCACAATTCCGGACGTGCTGCTGCCCTATATGGGCGGTCTGAAGCGCATCGAGAAGGCGGCTTGAGAACTACACTACCGTCATGCCGGACTTGATCCGGCATCCAGCCAGCCCAAGTCCTTGGGCTGAAAAGAGTCCTTCCCGCCGCGCAGACGCGCGTCGGCTGGATGCCGGATCAGGTCCGGCATGACGGAGGTGAGGATGCTTCGCCCCCTGTGACATGAAAGCGGAGAGAGAAACATGCGGATTTTGCTGACCAATGACGACGGTATCCATGCCGAGGGTCTGGCGGTGCTGGAGCGTATCGCCCGCACGCTGTCCGACGATGTCTGGATCGTTGCGCCGGAGACAGACCAGAGCGGTCTCGCGCACTCGCTGACCTTGTCCGAACCGCTGCGGTTGCGAAAAGTTTCCGACAAGCATTTCGCGCTGCGTGGCACGCCGACCGACTGCGTCATCATGGGTATTCGCGAAGTCCTGCCGGAAAAGCCCGATCTCGTCCTCTCCGGCGTCAATGCCGGCGCCAACATGGCCGATGACGTGACCTATTCCGGCACCATTGCCGGCGCCATCGAAGGCACGTTGCAGGGCGTGCGCTCCTTTGCGCTCAGCCAGGCCTTCAGCCATGCCGAAGGCCGTGTCGTGCCGTGGGAAGTGGCGGAGACCTATGCGCCCGATCTCATCCGCAAGCTCATCGATGTCGATCTGCCTGACGGCACCTTCCTCAATCTCAATTTCCCCAATTGTGCGCCCAAGGATGTGCAGGGCGTGTCCGTCACCGGGCAGGGCAAGCTCGATTTCGGCCTGACGGTGGAGGAACGGCAGGATGGTCGCGGTCTTCCTTACTACTGGCTGCGCTTCGGCGAGCGTCTCGGCACCTTCCGCGAAGGCACCGATATCCACGCTTTGAAGCACGGCAAGATTTCCGTCACGCCGCTCAAGCTTGACCTGACGGACTACACGGTGAAGGATCGGGTTGCGCAAGCACTTGGATTCGGAGTCGCCGATTGAAATCCGCTATGGTCGAAAAGGAAGGTTTTGCCGCTCTCGTTCTCCGCTTAAGGGGTGAGGGGATTTCCGATCTCGACCTTCTGACGGCGGTCGAGCAGACGCCGCGCTCGAAATTCGTGCCGCCGCAATTTGCGGCCGATGCCTATTCCAGCCGCACGATCCCGATCGACTGCGGCGCCTTCATGGAAGGCGCCGACATGGCGGTGAAAATCCTTGCCCGGTTGCAACTGAAACCTGGCCAGCGTGTGCTGGAAATCGGCACGGGCAGCGGTTTCATGACGGCGATCATCGCTCGCCGGGTGGAACGCGTCTTTTCGCTCGAGCGTTACAGGACGCTGGTGCAGAGAGCGCAGAACTGTCTCGATGATCTCTCCATCCGCAATGTCGTCATCCGTCAGGCGGATGGCAGCAACGGCCTGGTGGGCGAGGGTACCTTCGACCGAATCGTCTCCACGGCGGCCTTTACGACCATGCCCCGCTTCTTTGCCGAACAGATCGTTTCAGGCGGCATGATGATCGCCCCGATCATTCTCGAAGACGAGCGTTGCGTGATGACGCGTTTCTCCAAGACCGGCAGCCGCTTCGAGAAGGAAGAACTGTTCGAAGCGCCTTACCTGCCGCTCAGCACGCATATTGCGCGTCATTTGTGACGAAGTGAAAATTTTGGAGACATTCCATCTTTGTCTCCTAATGTTCTGAATTTCCGCAACCAACTGATTTTTAATATCATTATTGTTCCAACATGACGCATTCTGTTTTCGTCATGGTTATCGAAGTGTCAAAAAAGCGCCAAGCGGCTTAACGTTTTAACGGCGTGGTAACACTAACGCGCTTTAATCATAAACATCGACGCATGGTTTTCCCCACTTCGGGAAATGGGCCTTGCAAGAAGTGAAATTTGTGCCGGATCGGTCTCGATGCGGCGGGTTGGCGTCAGTGTAGATCGAGTCATGCGTATGAGACATTCGTCTAAAATCGGAAAATCAGTCGCAAAAATGTTCGCAGCGGCATTGCTGGCAAGCGTCGCAACGGGCTGTAGCTCGGATGCAACGCGGTTCAGCGGCCTCTTTTCCAGTGGACCGGATCAGATGACCACGGCGTCAATTCCTGCCCGTCAGGGCGGCGGTGCTTACGGGCAGGCCCCGGTGCCGCAGGGCGACATGAATGGCGGTTACGCCTCCGCCGCGCCGCAGGGCGGTTATGCCAACCAGAACATGGCGGGCAATTCCTATCCGCAATCGGGTGGTTATGGCGGCGTTCAGCCTTCCATGGCCCGCTCGGCTTCGGCCTCTCCGGTGCAGCGTTCCGAGTTGGCTGCGCCGACAGCTGTGGCAAGCCGCGACCCGTCGACCCGCAGCGAAGCCATGGCCCAGCCTTTCCCGTCCGCCCAGCCCAAGGCCGCACCGTCTCTTGCAACGCCCGCCCGGCAGGCTGCCGCTCCCGCGGCCGACAATCTGACCACCGCAACGGTCCGCTCCGACAAGAACGGCTGGCACACGGATGGCGCCGCCTCCGTGACCCTGCGTCCCGGCGAAAACATCGCGACGCTCTCCAACCGTTACGGCGTTCCGGAAAAGGAACTGCTGCGCGTCAACGGCCTGAAGACCGCATCCTCGGCGCAGGCCGGCCAGTCGATCATCATTCCGAAGTTTGGTCAGGTCCGCAATGCCGCCAGGGATGCCGCCGGCAATATTGCGCTCAACCGCAATGGTGACCAGCCGACGCCGCTGCGTAGCCCCGAGGGGAACGTGGCCGTGCTGCCGTCGCAGGCCGCCGCCCGTGACAAGGTTTCTTCCGAAGCCGGCAAGCTGACGCCGCCCGGCGGCAAGCCGCTGCCGCCCACCGGCGGCTACAAGGTGCAGCCGGGCGACAGCCTGTCCAAGATCGCCCGCGCAAACGGCGTGTCGGTCGCTGCCCTCAAGGCGGCAAACGGTCTCAGCAACGAAAACATTCGCGTCGGCCAGACGCTCAACATGCCGGGCGCTTCGACGGACGCCATCAAGACGGCTTCCGTTCCTGCCAAAGAAGCGGCCAAGCCGGTTGAAACCGCGTCCGCCAAGCCTGAGCCCTACAAGGCCCCGGCTGCGGCTCCGACTGCGCCTGCCGCACCGGCCACCGCCAGTGTCAGCGACATCGAGAAAAAGGCCGACATGGCTTCCGTCGCACCGGAATCCACGGGCATCGGTAAATATCGCTGGCCGGTTCGCGGCGCGGTCATCAACAATTTCGGCGACAATGTCGAAGGCAGCCGCAACGATGGCATCAACATCTCCGTTCCGGAAGGCACGCCGATCAAGGCCGCCGAAAACGGTGTGGTCATCTATGCGGGCAACGGCCTGAAGCAGCTCGGCAACACGGTTCTCGTGCGCCATGACGACGGCAAGGTCACCGTTTACGGCAACGCCGCCAATCTTGACGTGCAGCGCGGCCAGAAGGTCCAGCGCGGCCAGACCATCGCCACATCGGGCATGACCGGCAGCGCCAAGCGTCCGCAGGTTCACTTCGAAGTTCGCAAGGATGCGACGCCGGTGAACCCTTCCACTTTCCTTGAATAGGTATTGCGTCTCAAGGAATGATGAAGCCGGGTGATGAGCCCGGCTTTTTCATTTTTTGGCTTGATGACGGAGGAGAGGAGGCGGCGGAAACGTCGCTACTGCCTCACCAGTCCCACCGTCTTCTCGATGAAATCGGCAATGGCGCCGGTATCATCGAGATCGAAAACGGGCAACGTCGTGTCCGCCACGTCATGATCGGCAGCAATGGCGATTATATGCGGATCGAGCGGCGCGAGCGGTTCGGTCTTGGCCGCTTCCAGTCGGCGCGCCTCGATCTTCGGCACCGGCTCGTATTTATAACCCTCGATCAGCACGAGATCGCAGGGGGCGAGGCGGGAGAGGATGTCCTCGAAGGAGGGTTCCGGTTCGCCGCGCAATTCATGCATGATGGCGAAGCGGGTGCCGGAGACGATGGTGACTTCGTGCGCGCCCGCCTGCCGGTGACGCCAGCTGTCGGCTCCGACCTTGTCGATATCGAAATCATGATGGGCGTGCTTGATGGTGGAGACGCGGTAGCCGCGCGCCGTCAGCTCGGTGACGATACGGACCGCAAGGCCGGTCTTTCCCGAGTTCTTCCAGCCGGCGATGCCGAAGACCTTTTGTTCCGTCATTACTCCAGGTTCTCCAGATAGCTGCGCGCCAGCGCCAGTTCATCCGGCGTGTTGATGTTGAAGAACGGATCGAGGCTGCCCTTTGCCGTTTCCAGCGGCGGGAAGGCCACGCCGATGGTGACGTGCCGGGCGAGATAGGCGCGGATGCGCCGGTTTTCATCGTTCTTCAGCCACGCCTCGAGATCGTCGGCCAGCGCCAGCGGCCACAGCGCAAAAACCGGGTGAAGCTGGCCGCTGGAGGCGGCGATGACGACCGCATCGTCTGACAGGTGTTCGCAAAGCCGCGCCACGAGATCGTCGGGGAAAAACGGGCTGTCGGCGGGCGCCGTCAAGAAGTGGCTGGGCGCATCCTTGCGGCGCTGGAAATGGCGCATGCCGGCCAGAATGCCGGCAAGCGGCCCGGCATGGCCGCTCAGCGTATCGGGAAGCAGCGGCAGGCCGAAACTCTCCGCCCAGCCATTGGCGGCATTGATGGTGACGTCTGAGACCTGCCGTGCGATGCGGTTGATGACATGGGAGATGAGGGGCGTATCGCCCAATTGCATCATCGCCTTGTTGCTGCCCATGCGCCGCGAAAGCCCGCCGGCGAGCACAAGACCTGGTATTTCGAAAGGGGCCGTCATTCCCGCTGTTCCTGCAGCCTTACGATATAGGTGGTGAGGAGGGCGACAAGGCCGGTCGCCAGCATCACCAGAAGAAGCGGCCAGGTTCCGTCCTCCCTGGACAGGACCGAGGAGGCGAGCAACGAGAGCGCTGCGCCGCCGCCGATGGTCATCGCGCCGCCGAGGCCGGAGGCGGAACCGGCCAGATGCGGCTGGACGCTGACCATGCCGGCATTGGCGCTCGGCAGCGTCACGCCGTTACCGACGCCGATCAAGGCAAGCGGCACGAAAAACGCATAGGCGCTTTCCGCCCCGGCGGAGATCAGCAGCATGGTCGTGGCGATGCCCGCAATGGCGATGACATTGCCCGACAGCATCATGCGGGTAATGCCGATTTCGCGGGCATAACGGCCGGAGATGAAGTTGCCGAGCATGTAACCGCTGGCCATGAAGAAGAATTGCAGGCCGAGCATGGCCGGCGCGAGTCCGTAAAGCACGCTGCCGACAAAGGGTGCGCCGCCTAGGAAGGAGAAGAACATGCCTGACGAGAAGGTAGAGGTCAGCGCATAACCCCAGAAGAGCGGCGAGCGCAGAAGTTCCGGCCAGGCGTGAAACTGCTGCGAAAAGCTCGCCGACTTATTTTGGTTGGTTTCACCGAGATCGAACCAGGCTAGCACCAGAATGCTGACGCCGAGCAGGGAGAGGAGGGCGAAGCTCGACTGCCAGCCGGAAATGTCGTTGAGCAGCCCGCCAACCGTCGGCCCCACCATCGGCACCACGGACATGCCCATGGTCACGTATCCGATCATCGAGGCCGCCTGTTCCATCGGCACCATGTCGCGCACGATGGCGCGCGCCAGCACAAAGCCGGAAACGACGGCCGCCTGCGCAACGCGCCCGATCATGAAGACGGTGATGTTGGGCGCGAGCATGCAGACGAGCGTTGCGACGATCATGATGGCGATGCTGGCCAGCATGACCGGGCGGCGCCCGAAAAGGTCGGAAAGCGGGCCGATGATGAGCTGCAGGCAGGCGGTGGCGGCAAGATAACCCGAAACGGCAAATTGCATCACCGCGTAGTCGGTCTCGAAATAAACCGCCATGGTGGCAAGCGAGGGCAAGAACACATTCATGCACAACGCCGCGACGCCGGCAATGACGACCAGCGTGATGATGTGGGGCGGGGTGGTCCTGTCCAGAAAACGGCCGCTGTTCATGTCATTCTCCCGCCTCGTCCGTTACGGCAGCTTTCGTAACGGAAGCCGGCCGTACCGTGGTCGCGGCGGTGGGTGTGGCGGCTGCGCGCTTGGCCATCTGCGAGCGCTTGCGCAGGCTTTCGCGGTAGAAGGTGTAGAGGCCTGAACCGATGACGATCATGGCGCCGATGATGGTGTAATTGTCGATCTTTTCATTGAAGAAGAACACGCCGATCATGAAACCCCAGAGCAGGCTGGTGTAGCGGAACGGCGCGACGAAGGAGATTTCGCCCGATCTCATGGCGAGAATGATCGCCTGGTAGCCTACAAGTACCAGGATGGCGGAACCGGCGAGATGCGAAAGGATCATGAAATTCATCGGCTGCCAGCCGCCGAAGGGCGCGATCAGCAGGCCGCCCACCGCCATGTTGACGAAGGCGGTAATGACCGTGATGGCGAGCGAGGGCACATCGGCATACATTTTCCGCGTCAGCAGATCGCGCGCGGCGGTGACGGTGAGCGATGCGACGACCAGAAGCGCCCCCGGCGTGAAGCCTTCCGGGCCGGGCCTGATGATGACGAGCACGCCGATAAAGCCGACGATGATCGCCATCCAGCGTCGCCAGCCCACCGGTTCGCGTAGAAACAGCGCCGCACCCAGCGTCACCACCAGGGGCAGGGACTGCAATATGGCCGAGGCATTGGAAAATTCGATGAGGCCGAGCGCCGTCAGATAGAGCACGGCCGCAGTCACCTCGCAGAGACAGCGCAGGATGATGATGGGGCGCATGAGGGTTTTCAGCGGCCGGAGCGCACCGAAATGGCGGGCGGCAATGTAGATCAGCACCACCGTTATGATGCCGCGGACGAACATGATCTGGCCGGTGTTGATATAGGGGGTGACGGACTTCGTCAGGGCGTCATTGGCCGTGAAGCTTGCCATGGCGAGCGCCATGAAAAGGGCGCCGCGCGTATTGTCCGTCAATGCCATTCCAAAATATCCCAGACCATGCGCGGTTTTCCGGCCGCCCTTTCGGGGCGATTTGGGCCGCCTTTCGGGCGTGACCACGCATTCCTCCATGCAAAGAGACGTGGCACGCCACAGCCGGCATTTCAACCGTTTATATGGGTGGGTGGACGAGAAACAGTTTCAGCCTTCGCTCAGCCGCCGGTCACGCTCATATGGCGGGAGACGGCAGGCCGGTTGTGGGTGCGGTCGATGATGAAATCATGCCCTTTCGGCTTGCGCAGAAGGGCTTCATCGATAGCGCTGGAAAGATAGGCGTCGCTGTCGGAGGCGCGCAGCGCGGTGCGCAGGTCAGCGGCGTCATCCTGGCCCAGGCACATATAAAGCGTGCCGGTGCATGTGAGGCGGACGCGATTGCAGCTTTCGCAGAAATTATGCGTCATCGGCGTGATGAAGCCCATCCGGCCTCCGGTTTCCTTCACCGTCACGTAACGGGCGGGACCGCCGGTCTGGTAATCGCTGTCGATGAGCGTGAAGCTCTTTTCCAGATCGGCGCGCAACTGCGAAAGCGGCAGGTAGCGGTCTGTCCGGTCTTCCTCTATCTCGCCCATCGGCATGGTTTCGATGACCGTCAGGTCCATGCCGCGACCATGGGCAAAACGCATGAGATCGGGAATCTCGGCGTCGTTGAAGTCCTTCAGCGCCACCGCGTTCAGCTTGACCTTGATGCCCGCGGCCTGGGCGGCGTCGAGCCCTTCCATGACGCGGTCGAGATCGCCCCAGCGGGTGATATGGCGGAACTTATCGCGGTCGAGCGTATCGAGCGACACGTTGATGCGGCGCACCCCGCAATCGGCAAGCTCGTCGGCGAATTTGGCGAGCTGTGAGCCGTTTGTCGTCAGCGTCAGCTCTTCCAGCATACCGGTTTCAATGTGGCGGCCAAGGTTTTTCACCAGCGACATGATGTTCTTGCGCACCAGCGGTTCACCGCCGGTCAGCCTCAGCTTGCGCACGCCGCGCGTTATGAAGACGGAACAGAGCCGGTCGAGTTCTTCAAGCGTCAGAAGGTCCTTCTTGGGCAGGAAGGTCATGTGCTCGGACATGCAATAGGTACAGCGGAAATCGCAGCGGTCGGTGACCGAGACACGCAGATAGGTGATGGAGCGGCCGAAGGGGTCCACCATCGGTGTGCTGTTTTCCGTCAGGGTTTTCGCTTTTTCAAGCGAACCGGAGAAACCGTTCACGTCTCCATCCTCACTGCGCCTCGCGCCTGGCACACGCGCCGAATGTGTGCTCTATCAGGTGATGTAGTGGCTTGCCTATCGTGAGGCAAGTTCGTAATTCTGACGCATATGACGAGCTTGCGGAAGTGAAAAATGAGTGATGCCTGGCCGACCGAGCTGCTTGTGTCGAAAGACCGGCGCGAACTGACCGTCTCTTTTGATGACGGCAGCGTTTATCGTCTCCGAGCCGAGATGCTGCGCGTCCTTTCTCCCTCGGCCGAAGTGCAGGGCCACGGGCCGGGACAAAAGGTCACGGTGCCCGGAAAACGCGATGTCGCCATCCGCTCCATGGTCGCCACCGGCAATTATGCGGTGCGCATCATCTTTGACGATGGCCACGATAGCGGCATCTACACCTGGAAATATCTGAAGGAACTGGGTGAGACCGGCGATGCGCTGTTTGCGGATTATGAGCGGGAGCTTACTGAAAAGGGCTTGAGCAGAGAGCCGCGATACCGGTAGACGGACGCAAGGCCTGCGGACCCACCCTCATTCCTGTGACAAGCGCAGGAATGAGGGGAGGAGGACAGCTGCATCCGAGGCCCGCATGCCTGAGGGACAAATAACCCGTTGAATCTGTGCATCGTCCTTCAGTAAAATCGTTTTCGCTTTTCACACCGATGCGCTAGGAAGTGAGGGAGGGAACACCCTCGTCTTATCGATTTTCAGCGGGGTGGCGTGTGGCTGTAGAAGCGAACGGAAATGATCTGGCCCAGGTGGTCGTGCTTCTGGCGGCAGGCGTTGTCGCTGCGCCGATCTTCAAGCGCATCGGTCTCGGCTCGGTGCTCGGTTATCTGGCCGCCGGCCTCGTGATCGGGCCTTATGGTCTCGGTTTCTTTTCCGATTCGCAGGCCATTCTGCATATAGCGGAACTCGGCGTGGTGATGTTCCTGTTCATCATCGGCCTTGAGATGCAACCGTCGCGGCTGTGGTCGATGCGGCAGGATATTTTCGGGCTGGGTGCGCTTCAGGTGCTGGTCTGCATGGCGGGCCTGACATTGATCGGGGTCGGTCTCGGTTTTCCCGTCATCATGTCGTTCGTCGCCGGCACCGGTTTCGTGCTGACCTCGACGGCCATCGTCATGCAGATGCTGCAGGAGCGCAACAGCATGTCGAGCCTGAAAGGGCAGCGCATCATCGCCATCCTGCTGTTTGAGGATCTGGCCATCGTGCCGCTGCTGGCGCTTGTCGCCTTCCTCGGTTCGGGCGGCGAACATGTGACGGCGTCGGAGCGCTGGGTTTCCGTCGGCATCGCGCTTGCCGCCGTCGGTGCGCTCATCCTTGCCGGGCGTTATCTTCTCAATCCGTTCTTTCGGCTGCTCGCGGCTTCCGGCGCGCGGGAAGTGATGACGGCCGCCGCGCTGCTGGTGGTGCTGGGTTCGGCGCTTCTGATGCAGGTGAGCGGCCTTTCCATGGCCATGGGGGCCTTTCTGGCCGGCGTGCTGCTGTCGGAATCCTCCTTCCGCCATCAGCTGGAAGCGGATATTGAGCCGTTTCGCGGCATTCTGCTCGGCCTGTTTTTCCTCGGTGTCGGCATGGCGATCGATCTTGCCGTCATCGCCTCCAGCTGGCAGCTCGTGGTCATCAGCGTTGTGGGCTATATGCTGCTCAAGGCCTTCCTGATCTATGGCGTGGCGCGGGCGCTCGGCACCACCCGGCGCGAAAGCCTGGAACGGGCGGTGCTGATGGCGCAGGGTGGCGAATTCGCCTTCGTGCTCTATTCGGCCGCCGTCAGCGCCGGCATTCTCGACCGGGAGGCGAACGCCATCCTCACGGCGACCATCATCATCTCCATGGTGCTGACGCCGCTGATGGTTATCCTGCATGACCGGCTGGTGCCGGCGGCGGTTCCCAATACCGACGATCTCGACGTGCCTGAAAATGTCGAGGGCAGCATTCTGCTGATCGGCTTCGGGCGTTTCGGCCAGATCGTCAGCCAGCCGCTTCTGGCGCGCGGTTATACGCTGTCACTGATCGACAAGGACGCCGACTTCGTGCGCGATGCGGCGGAATTCGGCTTCAAGGTCTATTATGGCGACGGTTCGCGGGCGGAAATCCTGCATGCCGCCGGTGCCAGCACGGCACGCGCGGTACTTATTTGCGTCGATGACAAGGAAGCTGCTGTGCGGATCGCAGAGATCGTCAAACACGAATTTCCGCTGGTTCCGGTTCTCGCCCGTGCTTACGACCGCGGCCATGCCATTGATCTGCTCAAGGCGGGCGTCGACTACCAGATTCGTGAGACGCTGGAATCGGCGCTGAATTTCAGCGAGGAAGTGCTGGGTGCCATGGGCGAGGAGCGTGAAGACGCAGCCCGTCTGGTGGAGGAATTCCGCGACCGCGACGAGGAACGTTTCGCCATGGAAGTCGTCGGCGGCATCTATGCCGGCCGTTCGCTGATCCGCGGCAACGCCCAGCCGGCCGACCTCGTTGCCGCCCGCACCGCGCGCGAGCGGGCCGAGCGGGAAAAGGCGGAAGCGGCGGAAGAGTAGGGGATTGCGCCCGTTGGCGGCGCAGCATGATTTCGAGGGATTGAACTGACATGACTATCATTCGCACGGTTGAGGAACTGAAGGCCATCTATGACGGCACGAGCGAAGCCTCGGTCGCCAAGGTGACGGCGACACTGACGGCGGAATACCGGCAGATGATCGAGGCATCGCCCTTCCTCGCGCTGGCGACGGTGGGGCCTGAAGGCATGGACTGTTCACCGCGCGGCGACAAGGGTGGCGTGGTGCGGGTGGCCGATGACAGGACCGTGCTGTTGCCGGACTGGCGTGGCAACAACCGCATCGATTCGCTTCTGAACATCGTGCGCGACCCACGGGTGGCGCTGATGTTCCTGATCCCCGGTTCCAACACGACCATGCGCATCAATGGCCACGCGGTGGTTTCCGTCGATACGGGGTTGTTGCAGAGCTTCGAGATGGATGGCAAACATCCGCGCACCGTCATCGTGGTGACGATAAACGAGGTCTATTTCCAGTGTGCACGGGCGCTGATGCGCTCCGAACTGTGGAACCCCGCCAGTTTCGTCGATGTGGCATCGCTGCCGACGCCCGGCACCATGCTCAAGGCGGCGAAGGCGGAGTTCGATCAGGAGACTTATGATCGGGAATGGGCGGCGCGGGCGGCAAAGACCATGTGGTGAGGCATCAATTGCCGCAGCAACAGGTTGGCATTTAAAGGGCATGCACTTGCGTCACCCCGCCCTCATTCCTGTGCTTGTCACAGGAATTTAATCGACGCGTGTCTGCGCGGCGGGAAGAGTCTTCTCAGCCCAAGGACTTGGTCTGGCTGGATTCCTGTGACGAGCACAGGAATGAGGGCGTCAACGGAACGGCTGCTGCCCTCTAATTTTCACGTCCGATAAATCAGCCAGTTCTTGCCCGCATAGTTCTTCTGCATGCCGTCCTCGTAATAGACGGAGCGGTTTCGGCCGGTTTCCTTGGCATGATAGAGCGCGGTGTCTGCATGGCCGTAAAGCTCGCTCGGGTTGCTGGCCTGCGCGGCGGAAGCGAAGCCGAGGGAGATTGTGACCGTGCCGTAGTCAGCGCCCGATCTCGAATTGCGGAAGGGCGTGCTTTCCAGCGACAGGCGGATGCGCTCGCACATCACCATCACCTCTTCCGGCGTATTGCCATCCAGAATGATGGCGAATTCTTCACCGCCGCTTCTGGCCACGAAACCATCCTTGCGGACATTGGCGCGGATGACGGAGGCGACGGTGGCGAGGATCTTGTCGCCGACCGGGTGGCCGAAAGTGTCGTTGATGCGCTTGAAGTGATCGATATCGAGCAGGACGAGCGTGGTATATTGCAGGCCGATGGAGCTGTCATAGATGGATGCCAGCCGGTCGTCGAAGGCGCGTCGGTTGGAAAGGCGCGTCAGCGAATCCGTATTGGCGATGCGCTTGTACTCATCCAGCTCCAGACGCACCTGGTGCATTTCCTCGGCATGGCGGTTGACATCGTTGAAGGTCTTTTCGCCGTCGATGATTTTCGAGCCAGTGGCCTCGGCCAGCAGCGAAATCGCATTCCTTAAAATATTGCTGCTGGCGGCGTTCTTGTCATCGATGCGCTGACGCGTTTCACCGAGAATCCGGTTGTAGTTTTCGATGGAGGATTGTTCGCGCCTCAGCGTTCCCAGAAGGCCCTCCAGTTCGCGCCTGAGCTTCTCATGCGCGTCGTCGAGCGACCGGGCGGGATTGCCTTCTCCATAGCGGGAGGACAGCTCGTCCAGATCCTCCTGCGTCACCCGGTGTCCAAGCGCGGCCAGCTCCTTCGTCAGGGCAGGGTTCGAACCGATATAGGCTTCGTAAAAGAGACTATAGTTACGCGGGATCGGCGAAACACCCATGCTCCGCATGGCATAGGCAATCTGCCCGGCAATGTCGGGCCCCGTGGTTTTGGGCGTGGATGCCGTGTTCATCAAGAAACTCCAGTGAGTCTGCTTATCGACTATGATTATTATTATGAAGTTCGTTTTGGAAAGCTTAATTTATGGGAAACTAATTTTTGTGCCATGAAACTTCATTTCTGCCAATTTGTATTTTATTTAATTGATAAATATAAGTAATTTTCATTTTTGAGAATTCCGGAACTTTTTCCCTCTATTATTCGTCTTGGTGACAGCATCGCATTTATTCTGTCAATCCCAATAACGGGATTCGTGTGGTTTATTTTGGTACAACAAGATGGAGAAATAATCCCGGCGCGGAAAGGCATGGTGGTTTTTTAATTCCGCGCGATCCTGCCTATAGGCGGCTTTTTTTGTCATTCGTGTCGGGATACAGGAATGTTACAGTCTTATCTTGGGTTCCTGCGCCATGCGGGACGCGGCAGCGCTGTTTTGGGACGGCGCGGCAATCATTCGGCAAGATTCAGAAAAAGGCCAGTTATGCGGCCGGTCGTAATCCGTGCGTATCGCCCGAGCGTCAGGATTTCAGCCGGATGACCGGGCATTCTGTCCCGGCCGCCGCTGCTGGCGCATTTGGCGGGCGCACGAGCAGCCCGTCGGAATGGGCCAATATCTTCATCATCGATGAATCCTGCTTTGCATGGACTTGCGCCACCAGCAGGCCGTTTTCGTCCGTGCTGAAACGGGCGCGCAGATAATCCTGCCGGTGATCATTCGCTTTCAGTGGTGTGGCGGTGCGGGCGGTCGCCGCTCGTTGCAGGGGCGCGCGGCGGGCGATGGTGCGGATCAGCGGTTCCAGGAACAGCAGGCCGCAGACAAGGCTGGCAACCGGGTTTCCGGGCAGGCCCAGAACCTGCATGGAGCCGATGGCGCCGACCATCAGCGGTTTTCCCGGACGCATGGCGATGCGCCAGAAATCAAGCTGCATGCCTTCCGCCTTCAAGGCTGCCTGCACGAGGTCATGGTCGCCGACGGAAGCGCCGCCGAGCGTCACCAGCACATCGACCTTCGCCGCGACGGCCTTGCCGATGGCGGCGCGGATCAGCCTGTCATCATCGGCGACGATGCCGAGATCGATAACCTCGGCCCCGGCCTGCCGGGCAAGGGCTGCGACGCCGAAGGTGTTGGAGGCGATGATCTGCGCGGGCTGCGGTGCGCTTCCCGGCGGCAGCAACTCATCGCCGGTGGCGAGGATGGCGATACGGGGCCTGCGATAGACGGTGAGCGTGGCATGGTTCATCGCGGCCGCCAGCGTCAGGTCGGTGAAGCCGAGTTCCCGACCGGCCTTCAGGGCCGCTTCGCCTTCGGTAAAATCCTGTCCGCGCGGGCGGATATGTCGCCCAGCGGTGACGTCGAAGGCGGTGCGGATTTTTCCGCCCTCCAGCACTTCGGCGTCTTCCTGAATGAGAATGGTATCCGCACCCTGCGGCACGGGCGCGCCGGTGAAGATGCGCACGGCCTGGCCTTCACTCACCGCGCCGGTAAAGGCATGGCCGGCGGCGGCCTGCCCGATGACGGTCAACACCGAGCCGATATCGGCCGCATCGGCGCTGCGCAGCGCGTAGCCGTCCATGGCCGAGGCGTCGAAGGGCGGTTGAGTAAGGCGCGCCGCCAGATCGGTCGAAAGAACCCGGCCATCACATTCGGCAAGCGGCAGGGTCTCGCTTTCCGCTACAGGAACCGCCGCTTCCAGAAGGCGCCTTATGGCTTCATCCACGGGCAGCAGCGGTTTCATTCAATTCTCCTGTCGCCGGAAATCGCCGGATTTACCGCCGCTCTTTTCGAGCAGACGGATATTGACGATCTCCATCGCCTTGTCGGCGGCTTTCGCCATGTCATAGATCGTCAGGCAGGCGATGGAGACGGCGGTCAGCGCTTCCATCTCCACGCCGGTCTTGCCGGACAGTTTCACCAGCGCTTCGACCCGCAGGCCGGGCAGGGTGGCGTCTTCGGCAATGTCCACCGCCACCTTGGTCAGCATCAGCGGATGGCAGAGCGGGATGAGGTTTGCCGTCTGTTTGGCGGCCATGATGCCGGCGAGGCGTGCGGTGCCGATGACATCGCCCTTCTTGGCGTTGCCCTCGCGGATGAGCGCCAGCGTTTCCGGCTTCATCTTCACGAAACCTTCGGCCACTGCGACACGGACGGTTTCGGCCTTGTCTCCGACATCGACCATATGCGCTTCGCCGCCGGCATCGATATGGGTCAGCTTTCCAGCCTCGCTCATTGGCGTCTTATTCCGCTGCCATAATGCCGGATTGGCCGGTCAGAAGGGCTTTGGTCGCCGCTGTCACATCGTCCTTGCGCATCAGGCTTTCGCCGACGAGGAAGGTGCTGATGCCGCTTTTTTCGAGACGCTTACAATCCTCGAAGGTGAAGATGCCGCTTTCGCCGACCAGCAGCTTTTCCGCCGGCACGAGGCCCGCCAGTTTTTCGCTGGTTTCAAGGCTGACTTCGAAGGTGCGCAGGTTGCGGTTGTTAATGCCGAGAAGCGGCGAAGCGAGCTTCAGCGCGCGTTCCGTTTCTTCCTCATCATGCACTTCGATCAGCACATCCATGCCGAGCGCGAAAGCCTCGTCTTCAAGACGTTTCGCCTCGTCGTCGGAAAGTGAGGCCATGATCAGGAGAATGCAGTCTGCACCCCAGGCACGGGCTTCGTGCACCTGATAGGTGTCGAACATGAAATCCTTGCGCAGCGCGGGAAGGGCGCAGGCATTGCGGGCGGCGGTCAGGAATTCCGGTGCGCCCTGAAAGCTTGGCTTATCCGTTAAAACCGAAAGACAGGCGGCGCCACCGGCTTCATAGGCGGCGGCCAGCGCCGGCGGATCGAAATCCGGACGAATGAGGCCTTTCGAGGGGCTGGCCTTCTTGATTTCGGCGATCAGGCCGAACTTGCCTTCTGCCTGCTTTGCCTTCAGCGCCCTGTAGAAACCGCGCGGCGCGCTCTGGCCGGCGGCCATCGCCTTCAGGTCGGCCAGCGAAACCTTCGCCTTGGCGGCGGCGATTTCCTCGAGCTTGTAAGCCTCGATCTTTTTCAGAATGTCGCTCATGATCTCGCTCTCATTCCTGACCTAAGGTGGCCTCGTTGGACACGGCGACCAGACGGTCGAGCGCTGCTGCGGCCTTGCCGCTGTCCAGCGCCTCGCTGACGATCGCCATCGCGTCGGTAAGCGTTTCCGCCTTGCCGGCAATGACCAGCGCTGCAGCCGCATTGCACAGCGACACGTCACGATAGGCGTTGCGCTTGCCGGAAAGAACCTCGCGCAGCGCCGCCGCATTGGCAATGCCGTCGCCGCCCTTCAGGTCTTCCATGGAAGCGGGCTCGACACCGAAATCCTTCGGCGTCAGGTCGAAAGTGCGGATCTTGCCGTCTTCCAGCGCCGCCACATGGGTAACGCCCGTCGTCGTCACCTCGTCCATGCCGTCGCCATGCACGACCCAGATGCTTTCCGAACCCAGATCGCGCAGTACTTCGGCAAGCGGCACCAGCCAGCGCGGCGAAAAGACGCCAAGCAGCTGACGTTTTGCGCCGGCCGGGTTGGAGAGAGGGCCGAGCAGGTTGAAGATGGTGCGCGTGCCGAGTTCGACGCGGCTCGGGCCGACATGGCGCATGGCCGAGTGGTGAAGCTGCGCGAACATGAAACCGAGGCCAGCCTCCGCGATGCAGCGGGCGATGAGATCGGGACCGATATCGAGCTTCACGCCAAGTGCCGAGAGCGCATCCGCCGTCCCTGATTTGGAGCTCAGCGCCCGGTTGCCGTGCTTGGCAACCGGCAGGCCCGTACCGGCGACGATGATGGAAGCCAGCGTCGAGATATTATAGGTGCCGATGCCGTCCCCACCCGTGCCGACGATATCAATGGCGTTGGCGGGGGCCGAAACCGGCAACATGCGGGAACGCATGGAGGAGACGGCACCGACGATTTCGTCCACCGTTTCCCCGCGCACGCGCAGCGCCATCAGGAAACCGCCGATCTGTGACGGTGTTGCTTCGCCCGACATCAGAATGTCGAAAGCCGTGCGCGCATCCTCGCGGTTCAGGCTTTCTCCGTTCGCGACCTTGGCGATCAGCGGCTTCAGTTCGGCCATTTCTCGCCCCTCGGTTAGAAACCGACCATCGCCTGATCGGCGAGGGCCTGGTTGATGGTGACACCATAGTCATTCTGCAGGCGGTTGACCATCTGGTCCAGCATGTCGTCGCCGGCGGCGCGGGCAATGGCGGCGAACTGCTGGTCGTCATTGGCGAGCGCATCGGCAGGCGCATTTGTGTCAACCGCGGTGACCTTGAAGAGGATACGGCTGGAACCGTCGGCATCAGCCGCCTCGCCCACCTTGCCCTCTGCGCCGGAGAAGACCGCCGCTATCGTCTGCTGGCCGAAAATAGCGTCTTCGCTGTTGCGGCGCAGGCCGGACTTCTGTTCGACGGCGAGGCTCAACTCACCGGCTACTGCTTCCAGCGTCTCGCCCTTTTCGACGCGCGTTTTCAGTTCTTCGGCCTTGGCGGCAAGCGCGTTGCGCTGCTGTTCCGCCGTCCAGTCGGCCACGACATCGTCGCGGACTTCGGCAAGCGTGCGGTCGCGGGCGGGGATGATCTGGTCGACATCGAACCAGATGTAGCCTTCACGGCCGAGATTGATCGGCAGCGCTTCCGTCCCGGGTTCGGTCTTGAAGACCTCCTGCGCCAGCTGCGGGGAGGGCAGGCCCTCAACCTTATCACCCTTTTCATCGAGGCCGGACGCGTCGATGGCGGCGATGGTGACGGGTTTCAGGTTCAGCTGCTGGGCAGCGTCGGCGAGCGAAGAACCGCCGGCGCGCAGGTCTTCATACCGGTCATGAACATTGATGATTTCTTCGGCGGCGGCGGCCGTGGCGAGATCCTTGCGGATATCTTCCTTCGCCTCTTCCAGCGTGCGGGTCGTTTCCGGCTTGATGCCGGTGACGCGCAGGATGACCGGGCCGAAAGAGCCGTCGACCACCGGAGATACGCCGCCATCCTTCTGGATGGCGAAAGCGGCGTCGGCAATCGACTGGTCGGGAATGGTGTCCCTGGTGAATTCGCCGAGCGTGACGTCGGAAGCGGTCTTGCCCTGATCCTTCACCACCTGATCATAGGTGGTATTGCCAAGCCTGATCTGTTCGGCGGCGGCGGCGGCCATTTCCTTGTCCGTAAAGGTCAGCTGTTCAACCGTGCGGCGGCCGGCGGTGCGGAAGCTATCCTTGTGGCTGTTATAATAATCGGCAATCTGCGCATCGGTAACCGAGGCCGGTTCTGCGATATCGGATGGTTCCAGCTTCACATAGGTGAACTTGCGGAATTCCGGTGCGCGATATTTCGCCTTGTTGGTTTCGAACCAGGGCGCAAGCACGTCGTCGCCCGGCGCCTTGACGGGAGGAATGACGGCGTTCGAAAGAATGACGTAATCGACGGCGCGCTGCTCGTTGCGATATTGTTTCAACGCATCCACCAGGACCTGCGGCGCGGTAAAACCGTCCGACACGGCTTCGACGATCTGGCTTCGGACGGCGACCTTGCTGCGTTCCTTGATATAGTCATCCTCGCGGAACCCCGAATTGCGCAGGCGTTCGCTGAAGAGATTGCGATCGAACTGGCCGTTGACCGACTTGAAGGCCGGGTCTTCGGCGATCAGGTTCGCGAGGCGGTCTTCCGAAAGGCCGAGATTCATTTTTGAGGCCAGTTCGTCAAGTGCTGCGCCCGCCGCAAGCTGGCTAAAGACCTGACGATCAATGCCGAAGGCCTTGGCCTGCTCGGTCGTCAGCCTTGTTCCGAATTGACGGCTGAGATCGGAAATCTGGCGCTGATAGGCAAGGCGGAATTCCTGCGGGCTCACCGTCTGGTCACCCACCGTCATGACGGCGTGGGAATTGGAGGTGACAAGCGATGCGGAGACGCCCCAGACGCCGAACGAAACAACAAGCAGGAGAAGCAGCAGCTTGGCTGCCATGGTTCGAGAAGCATTTCTCAGGGAATCGAGCATCGTTATGCAAACCTCACAGGAACGTCATTGCGGTCGCCGGCTATCCGGCCCGCAACGTATCGGCGTTCCTTAAATCAATCCAAACGGAAATTGAAGGGAATTTGCCTTGGAAAAACGGCGTTTTGAAAACGGTTCTGTGATTGGACGCGTCGAAATGGGCGCAACGGATGGATATAGGCTGCCTCTACACCCTCATTCCTGTTCCGGGGAACAGGAATGAGGGTGGGTATCGCTGAGGAATTGGCAAAACAAAACCGCCCGGACAGTCCAGGCGGCTGAAAAGAATCATTCCGGCAACAGCTTGAAGCCGACAAGTCGTGCTCAGAAGGCGCGGTCCCGGCGGATCATCGCCTTGAATTCCTCATCCTCGCGCCGCATCTCGGCGACAACGGAGATCATCGACGTCACGAACATTACGCTGATCAGGGCCAGAAGCATCGTCAGAAATGTAAACATGATATCGTCTCCGGGAGATTTGAGGGAATTTCCCCGTTACTCAGTAATAATTCATATACTGGTAGCGGGCGGTCAGCTGCGGATAGTTCGGTCCCTGCGTTTCAGACTTGTGCTCATAAAGGCTAAACGTCGTTGCTACCATTGCGATAACCAGCACTGTCCAAGCTGTGCTGATGACGCTGATTTTCGCCGACGTAGACTGTTTTTCTCTTATAAACATCTGTCCGTTCCTTTGGTTCTTTCTTAACGCACCATGCCTCGACATGTTCCGCGTCAACCGTAAAAATCGATTAGCATCGCGCCTGTGAAACTTCCTTGAATGGCTCGTTCATCTGGCGTTCAGGAAGCTGGCCAAGGCCGTCATTCGAGGAAAAGATACTCGGCTGCGAATGAAGCGATGATCGAAAGGACGATCATGAAGGCCAGCATTTTTAATTCTCCAGATGCTTAACGAGTGAGGGGCGTTTCGGTTTCCCGATGCCGTGCATTTAAACAAAATAGCTGTGAAACCGCGCTGAACGGCCCATTCATCGGGGGTTCACGCCGCAGCCGCGCTTGTGAGGGATGGTTATAAAGTCTTGCGCGGCGTGCCTCTCCATGACAAAAGGCGGCACATATGTCGAAGCGTCGAGACGCGCCCACCACCTGAGAGCGATATGACGATTGCCTTTTATCCAGGATCCTTCGATCCGATGACCAACGGACATCTGGATGTGCTTCTCCAGGCGCTGAACGTGGCGTCGAAAGTCATCGTGGCCGTTGGCATTCATCCCGGAAAAACGCCGCTATTCAGCTTCGAGGAACGGGCAGGGCTGATAATGCAGGCGCTTGCCGCACATCTGCCGGGTGAAGCGGCGCGCATGGAAGTCGTCGCCTTTGATAATCTGGTCGTCGACGCCGCCCGAAAGCACGGCGCACGCCTTCTGCTGCGCGGCCTGCGCGACGGCACCGATCTCGATTATGAAATGCAGATGGCCGGCATGAACCGCCAGATGGCGCCGGATATCCAGACCGTATTCCTGCCCGCCGGCACCTCGTCGCGACCCATTACAGCCACATTGGTCCGGCAAATCGCCGCCATGGGCGGCAATGTCGAGGCTTTCGTGCCGAAAGCCGTGCTTGAAGCCCTCAACGCCAAGCTGAAGCGCTGACTTCAGCTTCATATTCTGGAGCCAATCCGATGAAACTCGTTCGATTTGCCTTTGCCGGCGCCATGTTTGCAGGTGCGCTTGCCGCCAGCACCCTTGCTTCTGCAGCCGAACTCTTGACCGTGCAGCTGAAGGACGGTCCTGTCGTCATCGAGCTGATGCCGGAAGTTGCGCCCAAGCACGTTGCGCAGATCGAGGCGCTGGCCAAGAAAGGCGCTTATGACAATGTCGCCTTCCACCGCGTCATCGACGGCTTCATGGCGCAGACCGGCGACGTGCAATACGGCAACATGGAAAAGGGCTTCAGCGCCCAGCGCGCGGGTACGGGCGGTTCCGACCTGCCGGATATTCCGGCCGAATTTTCCAAGGTTCCGTTCACGCGCGGCGTGGTCGGCATGGCCCGCTCGCAGGATCCGAATTCCGCCAATTCGCAGTTCTTCATCATGTTTGCCGACGGCCCGTTCCTGAACGGTCAATATACCGTGGTCGGCAAGGTCGTGTCCGGAATGGAAGCCGTGGACAAGATCAAGCGCGGGCAGGGCGGCAACGGCGAAGTTTCCAACCCCGACCGGATGATCAAGGTCACCGTCGGCAAGAAGTAAGGTAGGGCAATAGAGCCCGAACAGAGGAGAATAACATGGCCGAGATCAAGGATCCGGAAAACACCATCATCATGGAAACCACGACCGGCACGGTTGTGATCCAGCTGTTGCCTGAAGTTGCGCCGGGCCACGTCGCCCGCATCAAGGAACTCGTCTCGGAAGGCGCCTATGACGGCGTCGTTTTCCACCGCGTCATCGAAGACTTCATGGCCCAGACGGGCGACGTGAAGTTCGGCAAGAAGGGTTCCGAAAGCTTCAACCCGGCCCGCGCCGGCATGGGCGGCTCCGACAAGGAAGACCTGAAGGCAGAATTCTCCGCCATTCCGCATGTGCGCGGCACCTGCTCCATGGCCCGTTCGCAGAGCCCGAACTCCGCCAACTCGCAGTTCTTCATCTGCTTTACCGATTCCCCGTGGCTCAACAAGCAGTACACCGTCTGGGGCCAGGTCATCGAAGGCATGGAAGCCATCGACAAGGTCAAGCGCGGTGAGCCGGTGAAGGATCCCGATTCGATCGTTTCGATGAAGCTCGCTTCGGCGGCCTGATTGTCGGCAATTGCAGTTCGACCCGTCTCGCAGACTATGCGAGGCGGGTTTTGATGTTTATTGAGGGTGCGTGACGTGGAGGATGCGTGCGGCAGGTTCGACGCTTGCCATTCTTTGCGCCGTTTCCTTCTTTCCTCATTCCTGTGCTTGTCACAGGAATCCAGCCAGCCCAAGTCTTTGGGCTGGAAAAGCTCTCTCGCCACGCAGACGCGTGCCGGCTGGATTCCTATGACAAGCACAGGAATGAGGGGAGTGGGCGGGGTGCGGCGGAACGCAAAATCACCGTGCCATTTAAAGTTTTGATGTCTGGAAGACCCTTGCAATGCGCGTAGACCTGTTCGATTTCGATCTGCCCGAGGAGAATATCGCCCTTCGCCCGGCGAACCCGCGCGATAGCGCGCGCCTGCTGGTGGTCGATCCGAATCAAGACCGCATGGAAGACCATCGCGTCTTCGATCTGCCGTCCTTCCTGCGGCCCGGCGATGCGCTTGTCTTCAACGACACCCGCGTCATCCCCGCCCAGCTCGAAGGTGTCAGGCTGCGCGAAGGCGCGCCGGAGACGGCGGTTTCGGCCACGCTGCACATGCGCGCCGATCAATCCCGCTGGAAGGCCTTCGCGCGTCCCGGCAAGCGCATCAAGGAAGGCGACCGCATCCGGTTTGGTTACGAGCGCGACAATGCTTGCGGCCTTGCCCATCTCGAAGCCACCGTCGAGGAAAAGGGCGAGGACGGCGAAATCACGCTGCTGTTCGCCGTCTCCGGCCCGGTGCTGGACGAGGCGATAGCCTCCGTCGGCCATATTCCCTTGCCGCCCTATATAGCGGCCAAGCGGCCCGAGGACCAGCAGGACCAGACCGACTACCAGACCATCTATGCCCGCGAGAAGGGCGCGGTTGCCGCGCCAACCGCTGGCCTGCATTTCACGCCCGAGCTGTTTGCGGCGCTCGACAAGGCCGGTATCGAGCGGCATTTCGTGACGCTTCACGTCGGGGCAGGCACCTTCCTGCCGGTCAAGGCTGATGATACCGACGATCACAAGATGCATTTCGAGATCGGCCACGTCTCCCAGGAAACCGCTGACCGGCTGAATGCGGTGAAGGCGCGGGGCGGGCGCATCGTCTGCGTCGGCACGACGTCGCTGCGCCTGATCGAAAGTGCTGCTGCCGAGGATGGCACCATCCAGCCGTGGTCCGATGCGACCGGCATCTTCATCACGCCCGGTTATCGCTTCCGTGCGGTCGATATTCTGATGACGAATTTCCACCTGCCGAAATCGACGCTGTTTATGCTCGTTTCGGCTTTCTGCGGTCTCGAAACGATGCGTGACGCTTATAAGCACGCCATCGAAACCGGATACCGCTTCTATTCCTATGGCGATTCCAGCCTGTTGTTCCGGAAAAACTGATGCACGACAAATTCACCTTCACCCTGAAAGCCACGAGCGGCGGTGCGCGCCTCGGCGAAGTCGCCATGCCGCGCGGCGTCATCCGCACGCCCGCCTTCATGCCGGTTGGCACCGTCGGCACCGTCAAGGCCATGTATCTCGATCAGGTGCGGGAGCTGGGGGCCGATATCATTCTCGGCAATACCTATCACCTGATGCTGCGGCCCGGTCCGGAGCGTGTCGCCCGCCTTGGCGGCCTGCATGAGCTGATCCGCTGGCCACACCCGATCCTCACCGACAGTGGCGGTTTTCAGGTGATGTCGCTTTCCGGCCTGCGCAAGCTGGATGAGCAGGGCGTGACCTTCAAGAGCCATGTGGACGGTTCGCTGCACCACATGTCGCCGGAACGCTCTATCGAAATTCAGGGCATGCTCGATTCCGACATCCAGATGCAGCTCGACGAATGCATCGCGCTGCCGGCCGAGCGCAAGGAAATCGAGCGCGCCATGGAAATGTCGCTGCGCTGGGCCGAGCGCTGCCGCGTCGCCTTTGGCGAGCAGCCCGGAAAGGCCATGTTCGGCATCGTGCAGGGCGGCGATCAGCCGGACCTGCGCATTCGTTCCGCAGAGGGACTGAAGCAGCTTGATCTGAAGGGTTATGCCGTCGGCGGCCTTGCCGTTGGCGAGCCGCAGGATGTAATGCTCGGCATGCTCGATATCACCCTGCCGGTGTTGCCCACCGAAAAGCCGCGTTACCTGATGGGCGTCGGCACGCCGGACGACATCCTGAAATCGGTGGCGCGCGGCATCGACATGTTCGACTGCGTGATGCCGACCCGCTCCGGCCGCCATGGTCTCGCCTTCACCCGTCGCGGCAAGGTCAATATTCGCAATGCCCGCCACGCCGAAGATATGCGCCCGCTGGACGAGCAGTCCAACTGCCCGGCCTCGCGCGATTATTCCCGCGCCTATCTGCACCATCTCACCCGCGCCAACGAGGCGCTGGGCGGCATGCTGCTCTCCTGGCACAATCTTGCCTATTATCAGGAGCTGATGCAGGGTATCCGCAAGTCTATCGAGGAAGGCCGTTTCGCCGATTTCTATGCGGAAACCATCGAAATGTGGGCGCGGGGCGATATAGACCCCATCTGACTCTTCCCGAGTTTTTCTCCTGTTTCGGACGCTTTCCTTGGCACACGCGCCTTACGTTCTTTTCCGGGATGACACGACCGGCACGGTGACAGCCTTCACCGAGCCGGAAGAGATCATCGTCGCGGATGAACCGGCGTCGTTTTTTGCTGCGCTCAAGCGCATGGAAGAGCTGCGCCGGGCCGGGAAATACCTCGCCGGCTATATGTCCTACGAGGCGGGTTTCCTGTTCGAGCCGAAGCTTGCGCCTTTCGCGGACGAGCCTCGCAACGTGCCGTTTCTCAATTTCGGCGTCTTTTCCGTCCCGCTGCCGGATAGCGGGCGGTTTGCGCGGCCGGCAAATCTGCCGGATGCGGATGCTTTTCTGTCCGATCCCGTGCCGGCATGGACCCTTCAAGACTATTGCCAGCGCTTCGCGCGGCTGCACGGGCATCTGCGGCGCGGCGACTGTTACCAGGGCAATCTGACCATGCCCATTCATGCCCGCTGGAGCGGCGATCCGCTGACGGCCTTCTGGTCGCTGATCGAACGGCAGCCGGTGAAATATGGCGCGCTGGTCGATCTCGGCGGCCCGGTCATCCTGTCGCGTTCGCCAGAACTGTTCTTCTCGGTCGACGGGGAAGGTTTCATCGAAACCCATCCGATGAAGGGAACGACGCCGCGCGGGGCCGATGCGGAAGAAGACCGGGCCATCGTCGCGGCGATGCTGGCGGACGAAAAGACGCTCGCCGAAAACCGCATGATCGTCGACCTGCTGCGCAACGATATTTCCCGCATTACCGAAGTCGGCAGCCTTGATGTGCCGCGGCTGTTCGATATAGAAACCTACCCGACCGTGCACCAGATGGTCAGCCATGTGCGGGCGAAACTTCTGCCTGACGTGACGGTGGAAGACATATTCGCCGCTCTGTTTCCCTGCGGCTCCGTTACCGGCGCACCGAAAATGTGGGCGATGAAAATCCTGCGCGAGCTGGAAGCGACCCCGCGCGACGCCTATTGCGGCGCAATTGGCTTCATGTCTCCAGATGGTGAGATGCGGTTCTCCGTGGCGATCCGCACGCTCAGCCTGTTTGACGAGGGCCGTGCGGTCTTCAATGTCGGCGGCGGTATCGTGTTCGATTCCGTCGGCGAAGCGGAGTATGACGAGTGTCTGCTGAAATCGAAATTCGCGGTGGGGGACAGGTTGCTGCGGGGTTAGTCGTCTGCCTCATTTCTGTACTTGTCACAGAAATGAGGGAGGTTGGAGGAAGCTCCGGGCTAAGCAGCCAAATGTGTGCCCTTAGGAAAGCCGGCTACGGTTTTCGCTACCAAACGTCGTCAGCGCCCGATCACCTTAAACACCCCATTCTCCACCAGCACTTCCTTCGCCGCCGCATGGCTCAGAAAACCCGCAGGGCTGGCGCTGGCGCCATAGGCGCCCGATTGCAGGACGGCGAGGAGATCGCCGGCCTTGAGCTTGGGTAGCGTCGCATTGCGGGCAAGCGTGTCGAGCGGTGTGCAGAGCGGGCCGACGAGGGTTGCCGTTTCCGCATGCTCCGCCTGCATCATGGCAGGTGCGATGATGGGGTAGTTGCGCTTGACGATCTGGCCGAGATTGCCGGATGCGGCGAGGTGGTGGTGCATGCCGCCATCCATCACCACGAAGGTGGTGCCGCGCGAGGTCTTTACCGAATTCACCTCCGCCACATAGATGCCGCCGGGACCGGCGAGGAAACGGCCGGGTTCAACGATGACATGGGCGTCGGTTATCAGCGGATGCGCCTTCAGGAGCGCCTTGAGATCGGGAATGGCGGCGCTGACTTTTTCAAGATCGAGCGGCGTTTCGCCTGCGAAATAAGGAATGCCGAGACCGCCGCCGAGATCGATGGTTTCGAGCGGCTTTCCGAGCATCTCGGCCATGCGCGCGGCAAGGGAAATGCCGTGTCTCCATTGGGAGACAAGCATGTTGGCATCAAGGATCTGCGTGCCGCCGTAAATATGGACGCCGACGAGATCGATATGTCGGGCGTCCTTGAAGAGCGGCAGGACGGTCTCGAGTTCTTCCTCGTCGAAACCGAAGGCCGTGGCCTTGCCGCCCATGCGCATCGCACCCGCTTGTGCGTCCGGCACTGGATTGATGCGGATCGACGCCTTGACCGGCATGCCGATCGCCTCGATGCGGCCGATTTCCTCGGCGCTTTCGATGTGGATTTCGCCGATGCCGCCCTCGATCACTTCGCGCAACTCGGCCATGCCTTTGCCGGGGCCGGCGAAGATGATGTTTTGCGCTGCGACACCAGCCTTGATGGCGGCGCGGTATTCGCCGACGGAAGCGATTTCCGCGCCCGCACCTTCCTGCCGGAAAAGCGAGACGATGGCGGGCAGGGGATTGGCCTTCACCGAATAATAGATATCGGCAAAACCGTCGAGCGCGGTTTCGAGATCGCGATAGGCGCGGCGCATGGCGGCGGCGTCATAAAGGAAGCACGGTGTTCCGGTCGCGGCGACAATATCGCGCACGGGAAGTCCGCCGATCATCAGATCGTTCTCGTTTATGTCGAAAGACGCGGCTGCAAAGGCCGGGCCGTGGTTCTGGGGTTTATCCGTTGGCGCCATTGTCCGTCCGTTCGCGCACCAGCGCGCGGTAATCCACTTTGCCATTGGCCGTGACCGGCAGTCGTTCCACCAGTTCGATGGCGCGCGGGATCATGAAGGGGGCGAGCATTTCGGCTGCCCTTTTAAGTGCTGCCGTTACATCGATATTCTGGTTGGCGGCAGTCGCCACGGCATGGACCTTTTCGCCCGCGAAGGGGTCGGGCAGTCCGATGACGGCGACCTCAAGGAAAAGGCCTGTCGACATCAGGCTTTCCTCAACCTCGGTCGGGCTGATGCGATAGCCGGACGATTTGATCATCGCATCGTTGCGGGCGACGAAACTGAAGAAACCATCCTCGTCCTCCACCGCCAGATCGCCGGAATAACACACGGTCTCGCCGCCCAGCGCCGCCGGAATGAAGGGGTGAGGGCGCAGTACCTTTGCCGTATCCTCCGGCCGGTTCCAGTAACCCAGCGAGACGGTCGGGCCGCGATGCACGAGAATGCCGGGCTCACCCGGCTTTGCCCTGTGTCCCTCGGCGGTGACGATGAAGATTTCGCATTCGGGAATGGCCTTGCCGATGGAGGTCGGGCGGCGGTCGATTTCATCGGGGGGCAGGAAGGTGGAGCGGAAGGCTTCCGTGAGGCCGTACATCAGGTAGATTTTCGTATCCGGCAACTTCTCGCGCAGCGCCTTGACGGTTTCCTGCGGCACGCGCCCGCCGGAATTGGTGATGTAACGCAGATGCGGCAGAGGCGTCTTTGTGAGCGACGGGGCGGCTTTCGTCAGGATCGCCCAGATGGTCGGCACGCCGGCGAGACCCGTGACGGCATGGTCGCGCAGATCACGGACGATCTCATCGCCCAGCCGGAAGGTGGAGATGATCGTGGTCGCACCCTGTTCCACCGCCGTGAGCAGCTGGTTCAGGCCATAATCGAAGCTGAAGGGCAGAAGGGACAGAATGCGGTCGCTGCCGGTGATTGCCAGATAGGTGCGCACGATGCGCGCGCCGGCCAGAAGATTGCGGTGCGACAGCATCACGCCCTTCGGCGAGCCGGTGGAGCCGGAGGTATAGAGGATCGCCGCGAGGTCCTCGCCGATTGCCGCCGAAGGGCGGGCAGGCGTTGTCGCGCGGGTTTCGATCTCTTCCGCCAGCAGCACCGTGACCTCGGGAAGGTCTTCCAGTGCCGCTTTCAGTTCATCCATCATCGCGGCGTCGCTGATGACGATTTTTGCGCCGCAATCGCTGACGATATGGCGGATCTGCTGCGCCTTCAGCAATGCGTTCACCGGCACGAAGACGCCGGACGCCATGCTCACACCGAAGATCGACCAGCATTCCGCGATGCCGCGCGGCAGATAGATGACGACGCGGTCTCCGCGTTGCGCCCCGGCTTCCTGCAATGCCGCCGAGCAACGGGCCGCCGCTGCGGCGAAGTCGCGATAACTCAGCGATCTGTCCTTGTGGACGAGGGCCTGGTCGTCGCTTGCCGCGCGGGCGGTAAGCAGGTGGTGCAGCAGGAAATGGGGTGTCATCTCCTCCGTTCCCTGAGGACGAAGGCGACGAGATCGGCCGGCGTGCCGAGATTTTCGGGCGTGAAATGCTCGTCATCGAGAATGATGCCGAAACTCTCGCCGAGGAAGACCATCAACTCGAGAAAACCGAGCGAATCGATCACGCCTCCTTCGAGAAGCAGCGTATCGGCGGAAAAGGGGGCATAGGCAGGAAAACGGTCTGCAAGATAGGAATAGATGGTGTCGGCAACGTCGATTTCATTCTTTTTCGCTGCAAGCATGCTCGTTCTCCGATTTCCCGCGTGTTTCCCAACGACCTGCCCGGAACGGCGTTTTATCTGCAAAAGGCCAAGATTCCGTCAATTCGCGCAGGACTCACTAAAATACCTACGGTGGCAATAACACCAATTCTGAGTATGTTTCGTTAATAAACTGTGGGTTCCATGCGCCTTTTACTTGTATCGGTGCAGGTTTATGTGCGGCAAATCCGCCGACCTTTCGCTCTTCCTCAAGCGCCGCCATGGTCAGCGCAAGCCGGCCATGGCCAAGAAGGTGGCGGGCGATTGCGGGTATGTGCCTTTGCGCGACCTGTCGGTCGTCGCAATGGATGAGGCGCGCGGATGGCAATCTTTTGGTCGTGGTTTTCAGGAAGACCAGCGGGTAATGGCGGTTCTCCGCCTCCATAACCGCCACGATGCAGCCGAGACGGGCATGGTCTTCCAGCATGTCGCGCGTTTCGCCGGACAGTATTTCCGGTTTTATCTCGCCTGGCGGGCGCAGCCGTGCGCTTGCCGGGCGAAGCGCTGCAAGGGGCAGCGGATAAAAAAGCGTGCAATCGGTCACTGTCGCGAAGCCCAGCCTCTCATTCAGCTTGCAGGCTTCGGGAGAGGGGGTGAGATCGGTGAAGATTTCGCCCTCATTGGAGGAGGCCATCTGCAGCATGCGCGGGGCGAACCAGCGGCAGGAAGGCTCCACATACCAGCTCGACAGGTTAACGACGATCCTTTCGGTCTCCGGCAGGCGGCTTTTGATCGTCAACAGTACGCCTGCGGCATCGTCGCCCTTCATCAGCAATTGCCCGATCGCACCGAGTTCGCGCCGCTCGTGATGTTCGCTGACGAGCGACAATCCGCGCGACCAGAAGGCCTCGCTTTTTTCCGGGAAGCCTTTCGCCAGAAGAGCGACGGCGGCGACGCGGTTTCCGTTGTCGATCGGTACGATTTTCAGGGTCGCTCTCCGCAGGTCTGGCGTCGTTCTGGGCGGGGAGGGATTTTCAACTCCACCGCGCAGTATCGGCTTACGACGATAGATTTACTGTCCCGTTAATCGCAATGGCTGCAGCGGGTTGGAGGCGATCACATTTGCATGAAATGGCGGGCAGGAGTGGCTGTGCTGGCCCGCCTCTGTTTTATCCAATCAATAAACCACGACGCCGCGGATGCTTTCGCCCTTGTGCATCAGGTCGAAGCCCTTGTTGATGTCTTCAAGCGGCATGGTGTGGGTGATCATCGGGTCGATCTGGATTTTGCCTTCCATGTACCAGTCGACGATCTTCGGCACATCCGTGCGCCCGCGCGCGCCGCCAAAGGCGGTGCCCATCCAGTTGCGGCCGGTGACGAGCTGGAACGGGCGCGTGGAGATTTCCTGGCCCGCACCCGCAACGCCGATGATGACGGACTTGCCCCAGCCGCGATGTGAGGCTTCCAGCGCCTGGCGCATGACTTTGGTGTTGCCGGTGCAATCGAACGTATAGTCCGCGCCGCCGATCAGGTCGCCATTGCGCTTCGTCATGTTGACGAGATAGGGCACGATGTCGTCGCCGACTTCCTTCGGGTTGACGAAGTGGGTCATGCCGAACTTCTCACCCCAGGCTTTGCGGTCGTTGTTGATATCGACACCGATGATCATATCCGCGCCGGCAAGGCGCAGGCCCTGAAGCACGTTGAGGCCGATGCCGCCGAGACCGAAGACGATTGCGGTGGAGCCGATCTCGACCTTGGCGGTGTTGATGACGGCACCGATGCCTGTCGTCACGCCGCAGCCGATGTAACAAACCTTGTCGAAGGGCGCGTCGGGATTGATCTTGGCGAGTGCGATCTCCGGCAGAACCGTATAGTTCGAGAAAGTCGAGCAGCCCATATAGTGATGGATCTTGTCCTTGCCGATGGAGAAGCGCGAGGTGCCGTCCGGCATCACACCCTGGCCCTGGGTGGCGCGGATGGAGGTGCAGAGATTGGTCTTGCGCGAGGTGCAGGAATAGCATTCGCGGCATTCCGGCGTGTAGAGCGGAATGACGTGGTCGCCCTTCTTGACGGAGGTGACGCCCGGTCCGACATCGACGACGACGCCCGCGCCCTCATGGCCGAGAATGGCCGGGAACAGGCCTTCCGGATCGGCGCCCGAGAGCGTGAAGTCGTCCGTGTGGCAAATGCCGGTCGCCTTGACCTCGACCAGCACTTCGCCGGCGCGCGGGCCTTCAAGTTGAACGGTCATGACTTCAAGCGGTTTTCCAGCCTGAATGGCAACTGCGGCGCGGACGTCCATATCTTATCTCCTGGCAATGTCTTGTGTTGGTTGGGCTGTTTTGCCCGAGCTTGCCGAGGGGGACAAGAGGCGAGCCCGAGTTTGTGGTTCTGCACGTGGCCGTAATTGAGACCCCCGCATCGCCGTCAAGCGGTCAGATGTTCCTATTGGTACTCGCTAATTTATTAATAAATAAATTAAGCATATGAATTTGCTTCATATTTTTGAGTTCCGGTTGAGTTTTGATTTACGGTTTGCGTGTTAATTAACCCCTGTATTTCCAGTGGTCAGGCGAGGTTTCTCAAAAAGCAGCCCGCCGGCGACCAGCGAGCAATTTCAAGCGACCGGCGTCAGTCGGGTATTTTTAAACGTCGCAGAAAGCCAGGCGTGCCGCTTTTCATAGCGCGCCTTTCCCATGGCGATGAGCGACATGAGACGGTGTTTTAATGACGAGCAGGCGGATAAAGAAAGCAGCATGGAAAAGGGGGCCGTTTTCGTCGCTCCTGAACGACCGCACGGGCACCTTTGCCATCATGACTGCGCTGGTGCTGCCGATATTCATCATCTTGCTGGGGCTTCTATTTGAAGGCGGCCGTGCGCTCGCCTATTACAACCAGTCGAAGCGTGTCATGGCGATGGCGTGCGAAAGAGCCACCAAACCGACGCGCACCTACACATTGTCCGACGAAGTCCGGCGCGACAATGTGGCCGCGGCCTTCGATGCCATGATTCAATCCACCAAGCAGAAGGTCCTCTCGCGCGAGGTGAACGTGGCCTGGACCGAGACGAAGATCAAGGCCGAGTTCAGTTACAGTTTGATTTTCTCGGAGATGTTCAATCTCGATGAGCTGAAATATCGCCTCAAGGAGTCGTGCGCAGGCATACCGCCTTACCCTGAGGACGATGCGGTCATCATTGACAACATGTTCGAGAGCAACGCTCTCGGTGTCGAGCGGATTCTGAAAAACGGCGTCACCAAGGAAACACCCGGCGGTTGCTGGGGTGTCTATCCCTATTGGGAAATTGGATGGGATGGCGGAACCGGGCCCGGTGTCGAGTTGCAGGACTGGAGCAGCCCCTGCTGCCGCCGCAACCACAATTGGCAGGGTTATCCGGCCGGAATGCAGAGCAAGAAACTCAACGAGACCCTTACCGCCAATGACAAAGCCTGCACTCTGAAGGAGGTCGATAAGGCAAAGACCACCGACAAGATCGAAATCGAGAAGAAGGTAGGCACCGAGCTCTCATTGCCAACCCGTTATGTCATGGAGCTCGACAGCGATTGGGGGCCGCCTGCGCCCGGCAAGAAAAAAAATAGCGAAGCCAATAGCTCGATCTACAAGGATGTCGAGCTTCACCCCGGAATATATAAGGTTCTGGTTTGGTACAATGGGCGCCGGGCCGTCGACGACGTGGAAAAAACAAACGGAATCAAGATTTCGCTACAGCAACGGCTCCCAACCCTGAAACCTCAGCAGAAGCTGTGGGAGATGACTCAGGATAAAAACAGTATTGCCTGGACGCCGAAGGAGTACGGTTTCAGGGTCAGGGCCTACTCCATTTATCGGGTGACGATCGAGGCCACCGGACTAAGCGACAGCTTCGGTGGCATCATCACCGGCTTCCAGCTCATCTATGTGGATCGAATGGAAGAAGACTGAGATGAAGTCTTTTCTTTCCCCACGCCAGGATAAAAGCTTCGGAGGTCCGCGCAGATGCCGGTTCGCGTATGCGGCATGTTGTCGGCTATTTGGCGACCGAAAGGCGGCAACGGCGGTGGAGACGGCGCTGCTGTTGCCGCTGTTTTTTGCGCTGATTTTCGGGACGCTCGAAATTGGCCTGCTGATGCTCTATTACCTCTATCTCTCTTTTGCGTCGAATGCGGGCATCGAGTATCTCCGCAAGGCGGCGGCGGACGGTCGACCGGCGACCGAGATTGCCTTGCGCAAGGCAATCGCCTCTCATTTCATTGGCGGGACGGACGAAACCAATCTCAAGATTGCTCTCTTGCCGATCCCCGACGACGATATTGCGGAAGCCAAAGTGCCCATACCGATCGTCAACGATTTTCGCCCGCCCGCCGATACCGCCGGGCAGTACATTCTGGCAATCGGTTACCAGTGGAGTTTTTTGATGCCGACGACGCGTTTCCTTGTGCCGAGCACGGACGGCGTTCCTCAGTTGCGCAACATTTCCCTGGCGATCACTGCCGTGAAGGTGAGCGAATGAAAAAGACGACATGGTTTTTGCGTCTTGGCAGCTTCAGTCGTTGTCGTTCTGGCGCTGCTGCAGTGGAAATGGGGCTTCTGGCGCCGCTGCTCGTTCTTATGCTTGCAGTGGTCATTGAGGTGGGGCGGGGCTGGCTGAGTTATGACCGGTTCATGACGATCGTCGACAATTCAGCGCGCTGGGCGGCAAGATTCCCCGAATTCGAGGAGCGGGTGCGCACTGGCGTTCCGAGTTTCGTCGTCCTTTCTGGCAGCGGCATTCTCCAGACGGGCAAACTCGACCTGGCGTTGAGAAGCGTCAAACTGGTGGATAAGGTACCCCGGCTGCAATTTCCCGCCCACAATTTCATGGGCTCTGCCGAAGATGTGCCGTGGGAAAAAACGGTGATTGCCAACGGTTTCGGTGCTCAGGAAGCTATTATCGTCGTCTCCGGGCGATACAGCTATAAGCCGCTGATCTCGGTCCTCGCCGATATCACGCTCAAATTCGAGTATGTCGCAGCCGTCAACCCGTTCTTTTCCCAGCGATATCCATACCAGAGCGGCAAATCGGATTTCGCAAAATGGAACCTCACGCGCACGCCCAAACCCAAACCCATACCCAAACCAGACTGAGCAGCCTCAACGCGCTTCTGTCGCGGCCTCACCTGCACCGAGCCACGCCGCACAGTCCTTCAAGGCCCGCGCAGCAATCAGCTGGCGTTTCATGATCGTCTTGTCCTTGCCGCGGAAGCGCTTGACGCCTTCCGGCTTGACGATGGAGCCCGGCGCCAGTTCCGGGAAGAGGCCGAAATTGATGTTCATCGGCTGGAAGGAGCGTTTGCCCGGCTCATCATCGGAAGAGAGGTGGCCGCCGGTGATGTGGTTGAGGAGCGAGCCGAGCGCGGTGGTGGCCGGCGGCAGGCTCGGAGCCTCGCCTTTCCGTTCGGCGGCGGCGAAACGGCCGGCGAGAAGGCCGACGGAGGCGCTTTCCACATAACCTTCGCAGCCGGTGATCTGGCCGGCAAAGCGCAGGTCCGGCCGGGATTTCAGCCTTAGCGAGCGGTCGAGCAGAACAGGAGAATCGATATAGGTATTGCGGTGCAGGCCGCCGAGGCGGGCAAATTCCGCGTTTTCGAGGCCTGGAATCATGCGGAACACATCCGCCTGCACGCCATATTTCAGCTTCGTCTGGAAACCGACCATATTATAGAGCGTGCCGAGCGCATTGTCCTGGCGAAGCTGCACGACGGCATAGGCCTTGACGGTGGGGTTATGGGCGTTGGTCAGCCCCATCGGTTTCATCGGCCCGTGGCGCAGGGTCTGGCGGCCACGTTCGGCCATGATCTCAATTGGCAGGCAACCGTCGAAATAGGGTGTGCCTTCCCATTCCTTGAAACCGACAGTGTCGCCGGCGACCAGCGCGTCGATGAACGCGTTATATTCCGCTTCGTCCATCGGGCAGTTGATGTAGTCCTTGCCCGTGCCGCCGGGGCCGACCTTGTCGTAACGCGACTGGTACCAGCAGATATCCATATTGATGCTATCGCGGTGAACGATAGGGGCGATGGCGTCGAAAAAGGCGAGCGCATCCTCACCCGTTTCGGCCTGAATGGCGGCTGCGAGATCCGGCGAGGTGAGCGGGCCGGTGGCGATGATCGAGTTGCCCCATTCCTTCGGCGGCAGACCGGAAATCTCTTCGCGGACAATGGTCACCAGCGGGTGACTTTCCAGCTCCTTCGTCACGGCCTCGGAAAACCCGTCGCGATCGACGGCGAGCGCGCCGCCGGCGGGCACCTGATGTTTATCGGCGCAGGCCATGATCAGCGAGCCGGCAAGCCGCATTTCGGCATGGATGACACCCACTGCATTGGCCGTCGCATCGTCGGAGCGGAAGGAGTTGGAACAGACCAGTTCCGCCAGCGTATCGCCCTTATGCGCATCGGTGCCGCGCACACCGCGCATTTCGTGCAGGATGACGGGCACGCCGCTCTGCGCAATCTGCCAGGCGGCTTCCGAACCGGCCAGTCCGCCGCCCACGACGTGAATGGGAGAAGTGGTCTTGTCTTGCATGCTGGCGTCCATGAACCTCGGCGGGGCAAAGCTCCCGTCCGGCGGCTGTCTTTCGAGTGAGTGTCTTGCGCGGGCCCTTGAGGACGCGGCGTTGTTGCGGCATGCACTAGCATGCATGGCTGGGGCAGCCAAATGTTTTTGCGGTTGGGGTGGGCGAGGAAGAGATGCGCGGCCTGGTGAAACGAGCGCGTGCCCCTTGTTTCTTCTCCCCGCCGGGGAGAAGTCCGCGGCAGCGGGATGAGGGGGCCACGTTGCCGGATTTCGGAGAGCTTGCCCCCTCATCCGACCCTTCGGGCCACCTTCTCCCCGGCGGGGAGAAGAAATATGCGGCGCCGCCGATTGCCCCTCTGACGTTGGGGCCACAGGGAATCCATTTTCCGAAAATACCGCCAAGAATCAAAAACGGCGCACAAGGCGCCGTTTTTTTTAGAACCGTCGCTCAATCGTCGCGCCCTGGAGGTCGGGCAGCGGGACGATCATTTACGCCTTAGCGGAACGAACGGGAAGCAACGTTACGGATGTCGTAACGTGTCAGGCCGATGTCGCTCAGGGCCTGGTTGGACAGGCTGCCAAGTTCGTTGATCGTGCGGCGATAGGAGATCCAGTTCTTTGCGATGCGGATGGGGTTCATGGTCGTTTCCTCAATCTATCTTTGTTGATTTCGTCGGCCGGCTCAGCGGTTTCTCTGTGCTCTCGGCTGTTGAGGTTTATATATAGACATTAAGCCATGTTGTGCAGTGCAGATTTTAAGCGACTGCCATGCATTTGTGCACTATGTCGGCTAAATTTGCGGCTCTGAGTGTCATCTGAGCAAAATATGAGCGGAAATGCCCGTCTTTCAGGCATTTTTGACGGTTTTGGCAGCCTTTGGCGGCGCAAAAGGGGCTTGCCGGTGTAGAAAGGGGGCGGCGGGAGGGTGTCGGACGCTATCCGGGCGCTGCGTGAATGGTCGGCAATAGATGCTTTTTTATCTGCCGACACTGCGGGCGGCTGTGGCGATGCCGCTTCGAACCGGAGAACCGCCCAAAATAAAAAAAGGCCGGAGGCGGGAGCCTCAGGCCTTTTTGGGTAGGTCGTCTCGCATCCGCCGCAAGGAGCGGCGGGCGTATAATCAGAAGCCGACGGCGGTCTTGGCGACGCGGCGGATGTCCTGGCGGCCAATGCCGAGGTCGCTCAGTTCGCGGTCGGTCATGCGACCAAGTTCGGTTACGGTCTGACGATACTTGCGCCAGTTGGTGAGCGAGCGTGCAATGTTCATTTTCATCTTCCTCTTCTTGCTGTTCAGTCTCTGCGGCCAGTCTTGGGAGGCTTTGGTCCGGGGCTGAACTCGATCTCTGTATGACCATGAATATAATCGGTTTAATCAAAACAAAAACAGACAAAGCAAGATGTCACCTATGCGCTCATTGCAATGCAAGCCGGTAAATCAGGCCGATTGCGGCTATTCATGCATAATTTGTGACCAATTTATGTGCTTTTGGTGATTGTCTGGGGGAGCGGCAGTGCGAAAGCGTGGGGCATGACCGGATAAGGTCGGGGCAGGGTGCGGAAGTCCTGAATCGCTGATTTGGAGCAAGGGCCTGCAATCCGGCTATCTGGCTGCGGCGCGCTCTATATATAATGTCAATGCACCTGCATAAATATTGTCTGTTGTCTCGCCTGCCGGCATGCGATGCGCCGGGCGAGGCGGGTCGGGAAGGCGGGGGGGCGGATGCCGCGCGGTTTGGCGTTTTCCGCCCAAAGATTGCCTCTGTCCGGCTGTTGCGCGCTGTCCCCCGGGGAGAAGGGCGAATAAGCGGCGCGCGCGGACGGCTTCTGTCGCCGGTGCGGGGGATGAGAAAAGTCAGGAGGAAACGAAAGGCGGCGATAAGGCGTGCTTGACCCTTTCTGAACATTGTGACATACCGCCGCCCAACGTGCGGGTATGGCGGAATTGGTAGACGCATTGGTTTTAGGTACCAACGCTTCGGCGTGGGAGTTCGAGTCTCTCTACCCGCACCACAAGCAAGGCATGGCTTCGCCACGCTTGCGCCAGAGTGCATCTTTATAAGATGCGGGGCTTTTGGGGTGTCCCTCAAGCTGTCTCGGGCGCGGGCGTTCAAGGTGTCCGGCAGGCGCTTGTGTAAAGAAATAACAGAAGCCACGGCCGGGGAACGATGTTTCCGGCGCAGTGCTCGAAAGTAAACCAACGGCTGTCTGAGCACCGCCGCCATGATGTGAAGGTTTGAGAAAATGCAGGTTATCGAAACGCTCGCTGAAGGGCTGAAGCGCGAACTCAAGGTCGTTATTCCGGCTGCCGACATGAAGGCCCGTTTGGACGAGCGCCTCGTCGACGCCAAGGACAAGGTTCGCATCAACGGTTTCCGTCCCGGCAAGGTGCCTGTTGGCCACCTGAAGAAGATGTACGGCAAGTCCATCATGGCTGACCTCGTCAACGAGCTGGTTCGTGAAAAGCCGACCGAAATCCTCTCCAGCCGTGGCGAAAAGTCTGCAACGCAGCCTGCAATCTCCATGACCGAAGACGAGCAGGAAGCTGAAAAGATCCTGTCGGCTGAATCCGATTTCGAATTCACCGTTGCCTACGAAATCATTCCGGCCATCGAACTGAAGGCCAATGACGGCATCAAGGTTACCCGCGAAGTTGTTGAAGTCTCCGAAGACGAAATCAACGAGCAGATCCTCAAGATCGCTGAAAGCGCCCGCACCTACGAGACCAAGAAGGGCAAGGCCGCTGAAGGCGACCGCGTCACCATGAACTATCTCGGCAAGGTTGACGGCGTTGCTTTCGACGGTGGCGCTGCTGAAGATGCCGAACTGGTTCTCGGTTCGGGCCGCTTCATCCCCGGCTTCGAAGACCAGCTGGTTGGCGTCAAGGCCGGCGACGAAAAGACCATCACCGTGACGTTCCCGGCCGATTACCCGGCTGCAAACCTCGCAGGCAAGGAAGCCAACTTCGACATCACCGTCAAGGAAGTCGCTGCCGCTGCCGCCGTTGAAATCAACGATGAACTGGCTGAAAAGCTCGGTCTCGAATCGGCTGAAAAGCTGAAGGAAATCGTCAAGGGCCAGATCGAAAGCCAGTACGGCAACGTCACCCGCCAGAAGGTCAAGCGCCAGATCCTCGACCAGCTGGACGAAATGTACAAGTTCGACACGCCGGCTGGTCTGGTTGATGCCGAGTTCGACAACATCTGGCGCCAGATCAACACCGATCTCGCCCAGTCCGGCAAGACCTTCGCTGACGAAGACACGACCGAAGAAGAAGCCCGCGAAGAATATCGCAAGCTTGCTGAACGTCGCGTCCGCCTTGGCCTCGTCCTCTCCGAAATCGGCGAAAAGGCCGGTGTTGAAGTGACCGAAGAAGAAATGCAGCGCGCGCTGTTCCAGCAGCTGCAGCAGTTCCCGGGCCAGCAGAAGGAAATCCTTGATTTCTTCCGCAACACCCCCGGCGCTTCCGCTTCGCTGCGCGCTCCGATCTTCGAAGAAAAGGTCATCGACAAGCTGCTCACCGAAATCTCGGTAACGGACAAGACCGTTTCCAAGGAAGAGCTGCTGGCTGACGACGGCGAAGAAGCCACGGAAACCAAGAAGAAGGCTCCGGCCAAGAAAAAGGCTGCTGCCAAGGCTGACGACGCCGCTGAAGGCGAAGAAGCCGCTCCGAAGAAGAAGGCTCCAGCCAAGAAGAAGGCCGCTGAAGGCGACGCCGAATAATCTTGCTTGGTGCGAGCTGATTGAATGGAAGGCCGTGGCGAAAGCTGCGGCCTTTTTGTTTGATTATGGATGCGATGTGTTCGACCTTGAATCGGGTGGCCAGCGGCACAATCAGCGCCACCGGCCGCTATGCTAGAACTGGTTTCGGCTATCGCTTCTTGGATCGTTATCTACCTGGTGAGGGGCATATAGGTCGGTACGCGCTTTTTGCCGCCATGGTCGGGCGGGATGTTCTCGATTGATGATGACGTCTGCCACCGCAATAGCCGGTAAACCATTTATCGGGCATTGAGCCGCCCATTGACCATCCGGCGCTGCTATTGCCGATGGGGCGCCGGGACTTTGGGTGGCAAGTGTGGAATAGCTGGCCCAGTAGGTATTGCTCGCTGCATGACCCAATATCTCGGCGGCAAACGCGGAGGCATTTGAAGCGTCTTCGCCTGCGGTAGAAAACAGCATGCAATCAACATTGAGCTTCTCATATTCCATGAATATTTCCGGATAATGCGCCTCCATGCCAAGCGCGCAACCGAAGCGGAACCCATCGACGTCGAACGTCACCGGGAGATGTCCCGGCGAGTACATGAACGAGATTTTGGTTTTCGACAACAGACGCTCATCATAGCGGGTTATGAGCGTCCCACGATCTGAGATGACGTACAGGCTGTTATATGGTCTGTGCGGCGGCGTCAGTCGATGGACGGCACCGAGAACCGTCCAGAGTTTCAGCTTGCGCGCCAGTTTTCTGGTTGCCTCCAGTTCTTTGCGCAGAGTTTCCCATTCAAAGCGTGTCCAGTCGGAAGGGCCGATTTCTCGCGGACCAGTCTCTGACATGATCCGTTTATGCGGCCAGCAGGTTGCGCCTTCAGGGAAGTGTATGAGACGTGCGCCAGCATGATGAGCATCGTTCATAAGACGGCGTATTTCCTGTCCGCAGGTTTTTAGGGCGGAGACGTCCCGAGGATCGTTGAACAAGGATGTTTGCGCGACCGCCACTCGTATTGAGTTGCTCAAAGGAGCGTCCGGTACTCTGCGAATATGTTGAAGGGCGGCTGTATAAGATTCGCCGGTTTTGGCTGCGCGCGCTCTTACACGCCGTTTTAGATTGCTATTTTGCGTCATTGTCAGGCCTTTCACGTCCCGGACGCAGTTCCCCAGCAACCCGCCCGAAACGATCGGACCAAAACAATTGCCTGAGACA
Organism: Agrobacterium sp. B1(2019); assembly: GCF_008274755.1. NCBI lineage: Bacteria > Pseudomonadati > Pseudomonadota > Alphaproteobacteria > Hyphomicrobiales > Rhizobiaceae > Agrobacterium > Agrobacterium sp. B1(2019). The sequence goes on from NZ_VTPB01000001.1 coordinate 1,098,661, forward strand.
ATAGTCCCTTTGCCTCCATTGAAGACCCTGCTGGGGAAGGTCGTGGAGGTTAGGCGCAGGCGACGCAGTAACAAATATCAGTTGGAAGACGCCGATTCGTCAAGCGGTTGGGATAGCTGGCCATGTGAAGCTTTCCGATCACAATGCAGTGCAGCATGGCTTTTTGCTGCATCTGCTCTTGTTCATCTCCCGTTCATCTGGCACCGTGCGCAGCATGATTTGCCCCGGCCGCTGCATGCGGTCGTTTGGGCATTATGTGCTGCTCTTGCGCGGCCTCGTCGCTGCCAACCATTGGCCTTAAGCTTTTACCGTGCCTGCCGGGTTCTCCCGGCGCGCCCTTAATTTGCCAGGGGACAAGATATGTCGCCACGAACGGGTTTTACCCTCCTGTTGTCTCTTTTCACCGCCACTGGCACCGCGGCCCATGCCGATGAGGCCGGGCTGATCTGGAAGCCGGTCAAGAATTCAGACCGTTCCTATACGGCGCGCATCGGCGCCAAGCTGCCGGTAGATACGCCGATCCGGGCGGGGCTCGAAATGGGCATGAGCGCGTCTAAGGGTGGGCAGCTGGTGGATACGCCGGTGCGGCTATGGGGCAACGTCACGCTGCTCGCCGAACAGTTGCCTGGCGTTTCCCTGGCCCGTGATGTCGGCGTCATTTTCAATGCGCTGACGGGTTCGAGCAGTATCTCCGTGACCTCGCAGCAGAAGCGCATCGTCACGCCGGAACTGGATATCGAGGCGAACCGCAATTTCACCGTGCGTTATGACGGCACGGCGCAGCAATGGAACGGGCTGGATGTATCGCAGTCGCTGCGCCTTTCTCGGTCCGAAACCGGCACGGCCTTTGTGCTGACCGGGGCAAGCCGCAACAGTTTCAACGAGTTCAGCAGCGGCGTGGCGGTGGAGCAGAAACTGGGCGATCACCTGACTGTGCGCGGGACGCTGGATCAGGGTTATGCGGACCATTTCCGGCCAGGCGTGAGTGCGCGGTATAGTATTCGCTGGTGAGGGGCGCTGCCTTCGCACCGTTAATCGACAGGTTAGACAGTCTTTTTGACGCGCCAACTCTCTTCCGTCATGCCGGACTTGATCCGGCATCCAGCCACGGCGCGTCTGCGCCGTGAAAGGACTTTCTCGCGATCAGGACTTGATCGCGCTGGATCCCGGCTCAAGGCCGGGATGACGAGGTGGGGTGCCATGCTTTCTCAAAAAGCCGACGACGGAGACGCCGCCGTCTCAACCGCCGCCTCGGTGCAACCTCAATCCTTCTTCATCTCACCCATCCGGTTCCACGCATCGAGCCCTGCAATCTTGTAGGCCTCGGCCAGCGTCGGATAGTTGAACGTATTCTCGACGAAATATTCCACCGTGCCTTTGAGATTCAGCACCGCCTGGCCGATATGCACCAGTTCGGTGGCGCCTTCGCCGACGATGTGGACGCCGAGCAGGCGGCGGGTTTTCAGCGAGAAGATCATCTTCAAGAGGCCGCTGTCGAGGCCCATGATGTGACCGCGCGAGGTTTCGCGGAAATGGGCGATGCCGCATTCATAGGGAATGCCGCGTTCGATGACTTCTTCTTCCGTCAGGCCGCAGGTGGAGATTTCCGGTACGGCATAGATGCCATAGGGGAAGAATTGCGGCGGTTCGCCGGCCGGTGCGCCGACGGCATGGCGGGCGGCGATGCGGCCCTGTTCCATGGAGGTGGAGGCAAGGCTCGGGAAACCGATGATGTCGCCGGCGGCATAGATGTTCGGCACCGAGGTCTGGAATGTCTCGGGATCGACTTTCAGGCGGCCGCGGCTGTCGGCTTCCAGCCCGCAGGCGGAAAGGTTGAGCGTATCGGTGGCGCCGACGCGACCGGCGGCGAAGAGTACCGTCTCGGCTTTGAGGACACGGCCGTTGCCGAGCGAGACGAGGCATTTGCCGCTCTCGTCGCGTTCCACCTTTTCCGCCTTCTGGCCGAAAATCAGTTTCATATTGCGGTCGCGCAGCTGATAGGTGAAGTCCTCGACGATTTCCTTGTCGATGAATTCGAGCATGGTTTCACGTGGCTCCACCACCGTCACCTGCGTATCGAGCGCGCTGAAGATCGTCGCATATTCGATGCCGATGACGCCGGCGCCAACGACGATCATGGAGCGCGGCAGTTCCTTGATTTCTAGAATCTCGTCCGAATCGAGCACCGCTTCGCCATCGAAGGGAATATGCGGCGGCCGGTAGGGGCGGGTGCCGATGGTCAGCAGGATGGAGGTGGCGGTGACAGTCATGATCTCGCCGTCGTTCTTCACCACCTTCATGGTGTTGGCGTCGATGAAGCTTGCCGTGCCGCGAATGTGCTGCACGCGGTTGCGGGCGAACTGGTGTTCCAGCACTTCCACTTCGTGATCCAGCGTGATGAGCAGGCGACGGCGAAGGTCTTCCGCGTCGATCTCCTGCTTGACGCGATAGGCGCGGCCGTAAAATCCGCGCTCGCGCCAGCCGGTGAGGTTGAGCGCGGTTTCGCGCAGGGTTTTGGACGGAATGGTGCCGGTATGCACCGAAACGCCGCCGACGCGGCTGCCCTTCTCGATGACCAGAACCCTCTTTTCGAGCTTGGCGGCCTGAATGGCGGCCCGTCTTCCCGCCGGACCGCTGCCGACAACAATCAGATCGAACTGGTGCATGAAAAACCCCGGAATAAGATGTATTGCGATACCGGATGTCGCATCCGGCGTGGCGTCGTCGCGAAATGGTCCTGACGCCATTTTGACGGTGGGGAGTGATTCCCTGTCAGCCTTGCCCGCTAGAGTGCAATGCAACAAACGCCTGCGTCAATCTGTAGCGTAAGAATCTGACGGATTCGTAACTGGGTGGGGATTTTCGGGAGGTTGTGTGATTCACAGCGGGGAGGGGTGCGTGGGGCTTACCCCCCTCTGCCCTGCCGGGCATCTCCCCCTCAAGGGGGGAGATCGACCCAAGGCCAGGCCTCGGCCATCTCGACAGTTGAGAATGAAGCGCCGACAAAGCGTCTTGCCGATCTCCCCCCTTGAGGGGGAGATGCCCGGCAGGGCAGAGGGGGGTAAGCCACACCTACTTCCGTCCACTTTTTCCGAACATGCCCTAAACACCCAACACCTTCATCCCGCACGGCGCTGCCGAACGGGTGATCGCTAGAGGGGTCGGGCGATTGCCCGGCTGCGCTTCATGTGAGGTTGGTGTTTGTCGGATGCGTTGCGCAGCCGGGTCTTTCACCATGCCGTATCTCGCAAGGGCCGTGCACGGCGGCCTTGCGAAATGGTCCTTTCCACGAACGTTGCCAGCGTTCCACCACCAGGACCGTCCTTCGGTTTGCGCCACGTCTGGCACCCACCCGGCAGGACTGCGTTCACTTTAACAGCGGGTCGCGGGGCGGGGAAAAGCGGGGATGATTTTTCCGGTGTCAGTCGTCTTTGCTGGTGACGTGGTGATGGAGTGCGGCGATGTCCTGCCGCAGTGCTGCCAGTTCGGCAAGTACTTTGACATCGATCTTTTCATGCAGGGACAGAACCTCGAGCTCGGCCTTCAGGTTCACCTCATAATCCTTGGCGGCCTCGAAACGGTCGCGGGCGGCCTGGCGGTTCTGCGACATCATGATGATCGGCGCCTGAATGGCTGCCAGCATGGAGAGCAGCAGGTTAAGGAAGATGAAGGGGTAGGGATCGAAAGCGCGAGTGGTCAAAATGATGGTGTTGATTACCGCCCAGAAGATCAGGAAAAAGCAGAAACCGAGGATGAAACCCCAGGAGCCGCCGACCTTGGCGATATTGTCGGCCAGCCTGTCGCCGAAACTCGCGCCAGCGGAGAATTCCGCATTGATGTCGCTCGAAACAAGCTTCTTTTCGTGCGACAGTTCCAGAATGTGCCGCTCCACTTCGCCGATTTCGCGAGAGGAGCGCTTGAAATGCGAAACGATATAGTCGGAGATATCTGACACGGTGTGTCTCCGGTTCTGATGGAGCGCTGCGGATGTTATCCCGAAATAAACCCGCATGATGGCGGAATTCAAACGATTTCCACCGCCATGCGGTTCAGGCGTCCCTCGCCGAAAACCATCAGACCGATGGCGCCCCCTCGTGCAGCCAGTTGAAACCGGGGAAGAAGCGTTCGCGGCCATATTGCTGGCCGAACATCATGTCGAATTGCAGCATCCTGTAATCGCGCACTACCTCGGGAACGGCGTTCGGGGCAATCGACCAGTCGGGCAGGGCCTTGCCGTCGGCCGTCACCAGCATATGCCGGTCGACGACGGAAAAGGCCTGCTGCACCTCGCCGAGCGTGCCGGTATAAAACGGATCGGAGAAGCCGGCGGTCTTCAGCACATGATAAGGCAAAAGCGCCGGGCTGATGGTGCCGATATTCTTGCGCACGCCCTTTTTTGAGGACCAGACGACGAGCGGTGTCTCGTGTTCCTTCTTCATCACCTCCAGCGGCGCGCGACGGCTGGCCACCATGCCCGGCATGTAACCGCTTTCCACAAAGGTCTGGCCGAGCGGCGGCAGGTGATCGCCGAAGAGGACGATGATGGTTTCCCGGTCGCGCTTCTTCGCCCAGCGCATCAGTTTCAGCAGCGCTTCGTCAGCTTCCGCCACCCCTTGAGAATAGGTGGCGAGCGCCTGCGAGGCCGAGGCGGAGAGGTCGCCTTCGACGCCAATCGTGTTTTTTGCGTAACGGGTCGCCTCATAGGGACCATGTCCCTGAAGGGTGACGGCGAAGAGGAAGAGCGGGTTCTGCGCCTTTTCGGCCGTCGCCATGATCTCGTCCATCAGCGCATCGTCGGAGGCAAAGTTGCCGCGTTTTTCCATGGCCGGCAGCGTCTCTTCGGAGCGGAATTCCTCGAAGCCGAAATTCGCATAGATCTGCTTGCGGTTCCAGAACCATTCCTGGAAGGGATGCATGGCGATGGCGGAATAACCTTCGCCACGGAAAAAACTGGCGAGCGAGGGCACCGGGCGACGGATATATTGCTGATAGGGAATGCTGCCATAGGGCAGGAAGGCGTTGGAGAAGCCGGTCAGCGCCTCGAATTCCACATTTGCCGTCATACCGCCAAATTCCGGGGAAAAAACATTGCCGGACCGTTTGGCGCGGATCGTCGGCATGGGATCGTCGGAGAGCTTCACATTTTCCAGTCGCGTCGGATCCCACAGCGATTCGCTCATCAGCATGATGACATCGGGGTAATCGCCCTTGTTGGCGGCGAAGGCGGCGGGCTCTGATGTCAGGTCGGCAATGGCGTTTTCGCCGTAACCCTGCGGCGCCGACACATTGGCCATCGGAATATTGAAGGCGAAGGCCATCAGGAAGCCGTTATGGCGGTAATTTTCCTGCTGATCCCACATCATGGGAATGATGTTGAGGCGATCGCGCACCCAGGAATAATGCGAATAGTCCATAAGTGAGGCAAGGCCGGCAAGAAGCGGCAGCGCCAGCGCGAGACCAGCGGCGCGTTCGCGCCAGCTCAAGCCCGGCGAGTGGCGGCGCGCCAGCAGCCAGAGGCCCGTAAGTGCCGCAATCGTGGCAAAGATGCCAAGGGAGACGAGGGCTGCCGTCATCGGCTGGGCCTTCAGCATGGTCGGCAAAAGCTCGAGGATCTGGCGGCCGAACAAGAGGTCGGATGGATAAAGAGGATCGGAGAGATAGGTCTGTTTCTGCGCGGAAATCAGCCCCGTCAGCGCGCAGAGCGGCGCAAGCGCGATCAGCGACAGGTAACGCCTGCCAAGAAGTGCATCCAGCGCCACGAGGAGGGCGAGCACGGCGGCAATGGTGGTCATTCCGGGGCGGGCGGAGGAGGTGAGGAAAGCGCCGACATCGGTGAGCGAGCCGCGCGCGATCCACTCCAGCGCCACGACCAGCACGACGGACGCGACCGTCAGATTGGCAAGCGGATAGGCGATGCCCGAAAGCTTGGAAAGGCTCCTTGTCCATGCAGGCGAAAAGACGAAACCAGCCTTTTCGGAAGCCGTTGTTTTTGGCGCCGAATGTTTCAAACCCATACTCCGGTATTGCAGGCGGCACGACCGATCCGGGCAGGTGAATCGGGTGTCGCAAAAGTGTCATGTAACTGTCACATAAGCGCGATGAACGCGACATGAACTTTGAAGAGTCTGGCCGGTGCGGCGATAACCTTAGCGTGAAGGCGTGCGGCCGAAGCGTAACGGACGCCGCCATGCAATTGCCGCGTTGCGGAGCGGCCACGGGCGCGGTATTGAAAAGCCATGAGCGACAGACACGATATAGAGAACCATCTCCGGATTGCCGTCGGGCAGTTCAATCCCACCGTTGGCGACGTGGCGGGCAATCTCGCCAAGGCGCGCGAGGCAAGGGCCGATGCGGCGACGCAGGGCGCCGATCTTCTGCTTCTGACGGAGCTGTTCATATCCGGCTATCCGCCGGAAGACCTGGTGCTGAAGCCGGCTTTCCTGAAAGCATGCCTGAAAGCGGTGGAAGAGCTGGCGGCGGAGACCGCCGATGGCGGGCCGGGCGTGGTCATCGGTTTTCCGCGCCAGGGCGAGACGGGCCGGCACAATTCCGTGGCGCTGCTGGATGGCGGCAAGATCGTTGCGCTGCGCGACAAGATAGACCTGCCGAATTACGGCGAGTTCGACGAGAAGCGGGTTTTCTCTGAGGGGTCGATTTCCGGGCCTTATAATTTCCGCGGTGTCCGGATCGGCATTCCGATCTGCGAGGAAATCTGGAACGATATGGGCGTGTGCGAAACACTCGCCGAAAGCGGCGCGGAAATCCTGCTGGTGCCGAACGGTTCGCCCTATTATCGCGGCAAGCTGGATGTGCGCCATCAGGTGGCGCTGCGGCAGGTTATCGAAAGCGGTCTGCCTCTCGTCTTCGCCAACCAGTTGGGCGGGCAGGACGAACTGGTGTTCGACGGCGCGAGTTTCGCCTTTAATGCCGACAAGACGCTTGCCTTCCAGATGAGCCAGTTCGAGGCCACGCTTGCCGTTACCGACTGGAAACGCACGGCGGATGGCTGGCGTTGCGAAAGCGGGCCTTTCTCGAAGATTCCCGAAGGCCAGGAGGCGGATTACCGCGCCTGCATGCTGGGCTTCCGCGACTACGTCAACAAGAACGGCTTCAAAAGCGTGGTTCTGGGCCTTTCTGGCGGCATCGATTCGGCGATCTGCGCCGCCCTTGCCGTCGATGCGCTGGGTGAGGAGCGGGTGCGCTGCATCATGCTGCCCTACCGTTACACCTCGGAAGAATCGCTGAAAGACGCCGCCGATTGCGCCAGGGCGCTCGGTTGCCGTTACGATATCGTGCCGATCGTCGAGCCGGTGGAAGGCTTTCTCTCGGCGCTGTCAGAACTTTTCGAAGGCACCGAAGAGGGCATTACCGAGGAAAACCTGCAGAGCCGCACACGCGGCACCATCCTCATGGCGGTCTCTAACAAGTTCGGCTCGATGGTGGTGACGACCGGCAACAAGTCCGAGATGTCAGTGGGGTACGCCACGCTTTATGGCGACATGAACGGCGGTTTCAACCCGATCAAGGACCTCTACAAGATGCAGGTCTACGCCATTTCCGCCTGGCGCAACGCCCACGTGCCGCCTGGCGCGCTCGGCCCTTCCGGCGAGGTGATCCCCGCCAATATCCTTTCCAAGGCCCCGTCGGCCGAATTGCGCCCCAACCAGACCGACCAGGATTCGCTGCCGCCCTATCCGGTGCTGGACGATATTCTGGAATGCCTTGTCGAGAAGGAAATGTCGGTCGAGGAAATTCTGGCCCGCGGCCATGATGTGGCCACCGTGCACCGGGTGGAGCATCTGCTTTACCTTGCCGAATACAAGCGCCGGCAATCGGCTCCGGGGGTGAAGATCACCAAGAAGAATTTTGGGCGCGACCGGCGTTATCCGATTACCAACCGGTTCCGCGACAGGTGACTGTTTGGCAGACGGGCTGTTTGCCATGCGGCCATGGGATCATAATCGCTGTATGGCGGACGCAAACGGAATTTGCGTACCGCTCAACGCCGATCCAGATCTAGGACGGGCCCGGGAGGCAACATGCGCAGTTCCATAGAAATCTTCAACATCCGCAACAGGCAGGTGCGGGTGGTGTGGCAGACGCCGGAGCTGTTCGAAGCGCCGAACTGGTCGCCGGATGGCAAATATCTGCTGCTGAACAGCGAAGGGTCGCTCTATCGCCTGTCCCCATTTGGTGATGCTTCGCCGGAGAAGGTCGACACCGGTTTTGCCACTCAGTGCAATAACGATCACGGCATCTCTCCGGATGGATCGCTCTATGCCATTTCCGATAAGGTCGAGTTCGGCAAGAGTGCGATCTATCTGCTGCCATCGGCGGGCGGTGCGCCGACGCTGATGACGAAGAACCTTCCTTCCTACTGGCATGGCTGGGCACCGGATGGGAAAGGTTTCGCCTATTGCGGCATTCGCGATCAGGTCTTCGACATCTATTCCATGGATATTGCAAGCGGCGTCGAGACGCGGTTGACCCATGGCGAGGGCCGCAATGACGGGCCGGATTATTCGCCTGACGGCGCGTGGATCTATTTCAATTCCAGCCGCACGGGGCGGATGCAGATCTGGCGGGTACGGGTGGATGGTTCCGCCGTCGAGCGCATCACCGACAGTGCCTATGGCGACTGGTTTCCGCATCCGTCTCCTCGAGGGGACAAGGTGGTGTTCATTTCCTATGAAGGCGACGTTTTCGACCATCCGCGCGATCTCGATGTGCGGGTGCGGTTGATGGATATGGATGGCGGTAATGTCGAAACGCTGTTTGATCTTTTTGGCGGGCAGGGAACGATGAACTCGCCCAACTGGTCGCCGGATGGAGACGAGTTCGCCTATGTCAGGTATTTTCCGGTGCAGTGATGGGGGCAGAGGCATGCCACATTGCCGCATCGCCAGCCGGATACTTGCATTCGCAAGGTTTTTTGCCCATAGCTTCCTCTGTCAGGTGCCTGCCTTTGCGGCGGGAGAATCGGGAATCCGGTGAAAGACCGGAACGTGCCCAGCGCTGTGAGGCGGACGCTCTTTTTTTTAAAAGCCACTGAAGCAATTCGGGAAGGCGAAAAGGGCGGATGAAGCCTAGTCAGAAGACCGGCCTGACGAAATGGACCGAACCGCGCGGACGGCGGCAGGTTGTTGTCGAGGCGGGGTGCGCAATTGCGCCCGGCCTTCGCATTGTTGGGGATAAACGATGCCAGCCGATCCATCCGTGAGCAATCCGCCCGGGGTCAATTCGTTCGATCACGCGCTCTCTCCCGCCCGCCCGTTTTCGGGTGAGGAACGCGAGGCGATTTATCGCGCCATCGAGACCCGTCGTGATGTGCGCGACCAGTTCCTGCCGGAGGCGCTTCCGGACGATCTGGTGGAGCGTCTTTTGAAGGCGGCCCATTCCGCGCCCTCGGTCGGTTTCATGCAGCCGTGGAATTTCACGCTTATCACCGACGCCGCCGTGCGCGAGGCTGCATGGGAAGCCTTCAGCCGCGCCAATGAGGAGGCGGCTGCTATGTTCGAAGGCGAGCAGCAGGCGCTTTATCGCAGCCTCAAGCTTGAAGGCATCCGCAAGGCACCGCTCAGCATCTGCGTCACCTGCGATCCGACGCGCGGCGGCAAGGTGGTGCTGGGCCGCACCCATAATCCACGTACGGATGTCTATTCCACCGTCTGCGCCATCCAAAACCTGTGGCTCGCCGCCCGCGCCGAAGGGATTGGCGTCGGCTGGGTCAGCATTTTCCACGATAGCGACATTCGCGCCATTCTCGGCATTCCCGAGCATATCGAGATCGTCGCCTGGCTGTGCCTCGGGCGGGTTGATGCGCTCTACACCGAGCCGGAACTGGCGGTGAAGGGCTGGAGGCAGCGCGTGCCGCTGGAGGAGCTTGTGTTTCGTAACCGCTGGGGTGGGCGGTGAGGCAGATAAAAGTTCTGCGAGGTAAGCCGGAGCGTTGCTGCGTGTTTCTTCTCCCGAGGGGGAGAAGATGGCCCGAAGGGTCAGATGAGGGGGCAAGCTCTCCGCATATCTCTACCGTAGCCCCCTCATCCCGCTGCCGCGGACTTCTCCCCGGCGGGGAGAAGAAACAAGGGGCACGCGCTCGCCCCATTCCGCGCGCAGAAGAGATTTCACTGCTGCGGCTGGATACCCTTCAGCGCCGGGTTCTTCAGGTCGATCTTGCCGGTCTGGTCCGGCAGGAATTTGGGTCCGATGACACGCACTTTCGCATCGTTCGGGTCATAGTCGCGCTCAGGAACGGGTTGCTCCGGCGGCTTTGCGGCCTGCTGCTCGGCGGGCTTTGGGGCCTTGTCACCTTGCGGCGATGGAATGGTGGTGATGCTGGAATAGGGCTTTCCGGCTTCCGGCCGGGACGCCTGTTCCTGCTTCTGCATCTCCTCATGATAGGCGGCCATGTTGCAGGCGCAGCCGGGTGCTTTCACTGACGAATTGCGGTAGGCGAAGGCGGTCGGCAGGTCCTTGTAGGGTTTGCCGGTTTCAGCGGAAACCATGTCTGCTGTTTCCTGATCCGTCATGGAGTGGAAATAGAGCTCCGTCTCCGTTCCCGGGCACATTTTCTGGCATTGTTCGGCCTGGGCGCGGAAATCGAGCGGCGAGGCGTCGGAGGCGATCGGGAAAAACGACCCGTCGCAGGTGCGCACGCAGAGTGTGCGAAGCCCGCCCTCGGCGGCGGCGTTGGGATAGGGGGAAAGGCCGGCCTGTCCCGGCTCAATGCCATTCTGACGGAAGGCATCTGGATAACGGGTCACATCGGGAGCCTGCGGCGGCGGCATGTCCGTTTCCGGCATCGTGCTGCAGCCATTGGCATCGAGGGCGGCGAGAATGCGCTGGCGTCTGACGTCGCCATCATCATTGCGAGCCACCGCCATGGCCTCATTGCGGTCGCGGATGATCGCGTCACGTTCGGCTTCGGCATCCACCAGCGCATCGCCGATTTCGGCGCAAAGGCCGGCATTGGGATTGCCGTAGACGATGACGCTGCCCGATGAGCAGCCATAGCTGCGCATGTCGTTCCTGATCTTGCGGATGACGATGTTCTGACGCGCAAGCGCATTGGCGTAACGCCGCACCTCCGCCGTATTGCCGATGATGCGCGGCGGCTCTCGCAGCTGCCCATAAAGCGTATCGCATACCTGGTCCGCGAAAGCGGCGGCAGGGGCCATGAAAACAAGGGGAAGCAGGAGGCCGATGATGCGGCTGCGGCGGGTCAATTGTCGATCCGTTCGATGTCCCCGGCCAGTGGCAGGGGTGTTATGCTTCAGGAAATTCGTGTTTCAGGAAGATAACATAAGCTGTTGCCGCAATGCGGCAACAGTCTGTTCAAAATTGCGTTAATGCGGCCTCTATTACACCGAAGGATGCGAGGCCTGCACCACGGCAAAGGCCGCCATGTTGACGACGCCGCGCGAGGTGACGCTGGGCGACAGGATATGGGCGGGCAGGGCCGTGCCGAGCAGGATCGGGCCGACATGCAGGCCTTCCGTCAAGGTGCGGGTGACGCCGAGCGTGATGTTGGCGGCATCGAGGTTCGGGAAGACAAGGAGGTTCGCCTCTCCCGTCAGCACGCTGTTCGGCATGGCGCGTTTGCGCAGCGCTTCAGACAGCGCCGAGCCGCCCTGCATTTCGCCGTCGACTTCCAGTTCCGGTGCGGCTTCCTGCACGATCTTCAGGGCGCGGCGCATCTTGCGGGCGCTTTCGGAATCGCGCGAGCCGAAGTTGGAATGGCTGGCGAGCGCAATCTTCGGCGTGATGCCGAAGCGGCGGATTTCCTTGGCCGCGAGAATGGCCATTTCCGCCACTTCCTCGGAGGTCGGGTCATAGTTCACAAAAGTATCGGTGAGGAAGAGCGCACCCTGCTGGGTGATGAGCAGGCTGAGGCCCGCGAAGGAACGCACGCCTTCCTGCTTGCCGATGATCTGGTTCACGTCGCGCAGATGGCGGTCGTAACGGCCTTCGAGGCCGCAGATCAGCGCATCGGCTTCGCCGCGCTTGACGGAAAGCGCACCAATGACGGTCGTGTTGGTGCGCACGATGGTGCGCGCCGCTTCCGGGTTGATGCCGACGCGGCCGACAAGGGCGAAATAATCATCCACGTATTCACGGTAGCGCGGATCGTCTTCCGGGTTGACCACGGCGAAATCCGTATGCGGGCGGATGCGCAGGCCGAAGCGCTTCAGGCGCGTTTCGATGATCTGCGGACGGCCGATGAGGATCGGGACTCCGGTGCCTTCTTCCAGAAGCACCTGGGCGGCGCGCAGCACGCGTTCGTCTTCGCCTTCCGCAAAGATGATGCGCTTCTTTTCGGCGGCCTTGGCGGCGTTGAAGACCGGCTTCATGATGAAGCCTGATCGCCAGACGAAACGGTTCAGCTGGTCGAGATAGGCTTCGAAATCGGTGATCGGCCGGGCGGCGACACCGCTTGCGGCGGCGGCACGGGCGACCGCAGGGGCGATGCGCAGGATGAGGCGCGGATCAAAGGGCGAGGGGATGAGGTAGGTTGGGCCGAAGATCGGCGTTTCGCCGCTATAGGCCTTGGCGGCCACTTCGGAGACTTCCTCACGCGCGAGTTCGGCGATGGCCTGCACGGCGGCCATCTTCATTTCCTCGTTGATCGTGGTTGCGCCGCAATCCAGCGCGCCGCGGAAGATATAGGGGAAGCAAAGGACGTTGTTGACCTGGTTCGGGAAATCCGAACGGCCGGTGCAGATCATCGCATCCGGACGGGCAGCACGCGCCGCTTCCGGCATAATTTCCGGATTGGGGTTGGCAAGCGCCAGGATCAGCGGGTTTTCCGCCATGCGCTCGAGCAGTTCCGGCTTCAGCACGCCGGCGGCGGAAAGGCCGAGGAAGACATCCGCGCCGTCGATGGTTTCGGCCAGAACGCGCTTGTCAGTCTTCTGGGCGTAAACTTCCTTCCACTCGTCCATCAGCGTGTTGCGGCCGTCATAAACGAGGCCCTCGATGTCGTGGACCCAGATGTTTTCCTTCTTCGCGCCCATGGCGACGAGCAGGTTGAGGCAGGCAAGTGCTGCCGCACCGGCGCCCGAGGCAACGATCTTGACGCTGGACAGAGACTTTCCGGCCAGTTCCAGAGCGTTGGTGACGGCGGCGGCGACGATGATCGCGGTGCCGTGCTGATCGTCGTGGAAGACCGGAATGTTCATCTTTTCGCGCAGCTGGCGTTCCACCTCGAAACATTCCGGCGCCTTGATGTCCTCAAGGTTGATGCCGCCGAAGGTGGGCTCCAGCGCTGCGATGGTGGAGACCATGTCGTTGATGCCGGGTGCGTCGATCTCGATATCGAACACGTCGATGCCGGCGAATTTCTTGAAGAGCACGGCCTTGCCTTCCATCACGGGCTTGGAGGCGAGCGGGCCGATATTGCCAAGGCCAAGCACCGCCGTGCCGTTGGAAATCACCGCAACGAGATTGGCGCGGGCGGTATATTCCGCCGCCATCTCCGGGTTCTCATGAATGGCAAGGCAGGGCGCGGCAACGCCGGGCGAATAGGCGAGCGCCAGATCGCGCTGGTTGCCGAGCGGTTTGGTGGCCTGGATTTCCAGCTTGCCGGGGCGCGGGTAGCGGTGGAAAAAGAGCGCCTGTTCCTCGATGTCGGCCTTTGCCGTGTTGGCGGGCGTGTTGTTCTTATCGTGAGAGGTCATTCTTCCACCGTCATGTCTGGTTCAATTCCGGCCCCCTGAATACAACAAACTTCCCCGTGGTACAGCCGTTATTTACCGCCCCCTTATGCAAATGCGGGCATGGCTTATTCGCGTTTTCGTGAAGGCTTTAGTCATATTCCCTATAAAAACCGACGTCTGTCATGTTGCTGAAACACGAGTCTGGTTCTGAGAGGGAAGAAAGCCGCAGGGACGCAACCGAACAGGGGGATGAAATCCGTGGCCGGTCAAATCGAAACCAGACAGTTCAGAACGCTTTTCATTTCGGATGTTCATCTCGGCTCCAAGGCGGCCAAGACGGATTATCTGCTCGACTTCCTGAAATACCACGAAGCCGAAACGATCATTCTCGTCGGCGACATCGTCGACGGCTGGCGTCTGCGCCGCAGCTGGTACTGGCCACAGGGCTGCAACGACGTGGTGCAGAAGCTTCTGCGCAAGGCCCGCAAGGGCACCCGCATCGTCTATATTCCCGGCAATCATGATGAATTCCTGCGGGAGTTTCCGGGCATGCATTTCGGCGGCATCGAGGTGGCCGAGCGCATGATCCACGAGGCGGCCGACGGCAAGAAATATCTGGTCATCCATGGCGACGAGTTCGACGTGGTGGTGCGCAACGCCCGCCTGCTCGCCTATCTCGGCGACTGGGCCTATGACGCGGCGATCGCCATCAACATCGCCCTTGCCGCGGTGCGCCGCCGCATCGGCCTGCCTTACTGGTCGTTCTCGGCCTGGGCCAAGCTGCAGGTCAAACACGCGGTCAACTTCATCGGCGAATTCCAGCGCGTGGTGGCCGAAGAGGCGCGGCGCAACAATGTCGATGGCGTGATCTGTGGCCACATTCACCATGCTGTGATGGAAGACATGGACGGCATCCGCTACATCAACACCGGCGACTGGGTGGAAAGCTGCACGGCGATTGCCGAAAATGCCGATGGCAGCTTCGAGCTGATCACCTGGATGCAGACGAGCGACGTTACCGCCGAACAGGCATCGGACGAGATGGAGCCGGTGGATATTCCCGGGCTGATTGGCAAGCATGCGGCCTGAGTTGGGGCGCTTGGCTTTAACGCAAATTATCGTCGGATACTTGAGATCGGCGGTCTTATAGTGAACGAGCGGTTGCCACGTGCTTCTTCTCCCCGGCGGGGAGAAGGTCGCGGCAGCGGGATGATGGGGCAAGCTCTCCGAAATCCGTCAACGTTACCCCCTCATCCGACCCTTCGGGCCACCTTCTCCCCGGCGGGGAGAAGAAACAAGCGGCGACGTTGCGCCTGATCTGGCTTTGATTTCCGGAGCTTACCCCCACAATTCCGGCCGCGCCGGATAAACCAGCGATCCTTCATAAACCAGCCCAGGCTCCCGGTCCTCAGCCAACAATAGCGGCCCGTCGAGATCGGCGAAGGCCGTGCCCTGAGCCGCCAGCACGGCGGGCGCCATGCCGAGCGAGGTGCCGAGCATGCAGCCGACCATGATGGTGAAGCCGAGCCGTTCCGCTTCCGCTTTCATGACAAGCGCTTCGGTCAGGCCGCCGGTCTTGTCGAGCTTGATGTTGATCGCATCGTAACGGTCGCGCAGGCCTGCGAGGTCCCTGGTGGAATGCACGCTTTCATCGGCGCAGATCAGCACGGGATGGTCGATGCGGGCGAGGATGGCGTCCTTGCCGGCGGGTAGCGGCTGCTCGATGAGCGATATTTCCAGCTCTGCCGCAAGCCGCAGATAATATTCGATATTATAGTCATTCCAGCCCTCATTGGCATCGATGATGATGCGCGCTTCGGGTGCGGCGGCGCGCACGGCCCTTAGACGCGCCTCGTCATCCGCCGTGCCGGTTTTGATCTTCAGCAGCGGGCGGCCTGCGTTTTCCGCCGTTTTCGCGGCCATGGTCTCGGGGTCGGCAAGCGAGATGGTGTAGGCGGTGATGAGCGGCTTTGCCGCCTGTCCAAGGATGCGCGCGGCAACAGTTTTGCCGCTGATCTTGGCCTCGAGGTCCCATAGCGCGCAATCGACCGCATTGCGGGCGGCACCGGGTTGCATCGCCTGCTGTAGTTCCTGTCGTGTCACGCCGCCGGCGATCTGCTCCGCCATCGCCTCGATATCGGCGATGACGCCCTCGATGCTTTCGCCATAACGCGGATAGGGCACACATTCACCTCTGCCGGTAAAGGAACCATCGCGGATGGTGCACGTTACGACATCCGCATGCGTGCGGGTGCCGCGTGAAATGGTGAAGCTGCCAGCCACGGGGAAACGTTCTGTTGTGGCTTGAAGGTAACGGGGCATGTTTTTTCACTTCCTAACGGGCGTCAAAAGACACATGACGCCAAATTTATCGCGAATTGTCGGCCGTCACTGTGGCTTGCCGAAGGCCAAACCGTTATGAAACCATTAAGAATCTCGTGACGGCTGCACTCGCTCGGAGCATTATGCAAGAACAGGACACACGGCAACAGGCGAACCCGGCCGCAATTACCGCAGACGATAACGTCTCCGGCGGCGGCGTGCGTTTTGCCATGAGCGGTTCCTGGCGCAACAGCAATCTCGCCGGTGTTTTCTCCAGTCTTGAAAAGATCGAAAAGAGCAAATCCGCCGGCCCGGTGGAAATCGATCTTTCTTCCGTCGAGGCCATCGATACGACTGGCGCATGGATCATCCAGCGCCTGCGCAGGGACCTGGAGGCAAATGGCGCCACCGTCACCGTGACGGGCAATGACCGTATCGAAGAGGTTATCGGCCAATTGCCTGAAAAGGTGGAGATGGAGGGCGCGGCCGCTGCGAAGGCGGGGCTTGCCGAACGTATTTTTGCGCCTGTCGGCAAGGCCGTCGTGCAGAACGGCGCGGATTTTCTGGCGGGCATGTATATTCTAGGCTCCGCCGTGCGCGGCGCGCAGATGAAGCTCGGGCGCGGGCGCGGCGTTTCGCCGGCGGCCATCGTCAACCAGATCGACCATATGGGCGTGCGCGCCGTGCCGATCATCATGCTGATGTCGTTCCTGATCGGCGCGATCATCGCCCAGCAGGGCGCGTTCCAGCTTCGTTATTTCGGTGCGGAAGTCTTCGTTGTCGATCTCGTCGGCATTCTGCAATTGCGCGAAATCGGTGTGCTTCTGACCGCGATCATGATCGCCGGCCGTTCCGGCAGCGCGATCACGGCGGAAATCGGCTCGATGAAGATGCGCGAGGAAATCGACGCGCTGAAGGTGATCGGCCTCAACCCCGTGGGCGTTTTGGTGTTTCCGCGGCTGGTGGCGCTCACCATCGCGCTGCCGCTTTTGACCATTCTTGCCAATTTCGCCGCCCTGTTTGGCGCCGCCATCGTGGCGCTGCTCTATTCCGGCATCACGTTTGAGGTGTTCCTGTCGCGCCTGCATGGCGCTGTCGAGGAGTCGACCATTGCGGCCGGCATGATCAAGGCGCCGTTCATGGCGCTCATCATCGGCATCGTCGCGGCGGTGGAGGGCATGAAAGTGGGCGGTTCGGCGGAATCGCTTGGCAAGCACGTCACCTCGTCGGTGGTGAAGTCGATTTTCGTCGTCATTCTGGTCGATGGTCTTTTCGCCATCTTTTACGCAGCCATCGATTTTTAGGGAGGGCGCGTTGGAAACACTGGACCAGAAGCCGCAAGAGAGGAAAACCGTAAAGGACGGCCGGGAGGCGGTGCTCTCCGTGGAGGGCGTGACTGTCGGTTTCAACGGCAGAAACGTGCTGGAGAATCTCGATCTCGACGTCTATCGCGGAGAAATCCTTGGCTTCATCGGCCCTTCCGGCGCGGGAAAATCCGTGCTGATGCGCGCTATCCTGCGGCTTTTGCCGCGGCAGGCGGGCACGATCCGAATTCTCGGCGCCGATTACGACAAGGCGAGTGAAGATGACCGCATGATGCTCGACCAGCGGCTCGGCGTGCTGTTCCAGCAGGGCGCATTGTTTTCCGGCCTGACGGTGAAGGAAAACATCCAGTTGCCGATGCGCGAATATCTGGACCTGCCAAAGAAGCTGATGGACGAGCTCGCCTACCTCAAGATCGAGATGGTGGGGTTGAAGCCCGATTCGGGCGACAAGTACCCATCCGAGCTTTCCGGCGGCATGATCAAGCGCGCAGCCCTTGCAAGGGCGCTGTCGCTCGATCCCGATCTCGTCTTTCTCGATGAGCCGACATCCGGCCTCGATCCCATCGGGGCGGCGGAATTTGATATGCTGATTGCGCGCTTGCGCGATTCGCTTGGCCTGACCGTCTATATGGTGACGCACGACCTCGACAGCCTCTTCTCCGTCTGCGACCGCATTGCGGTGCTGGGCCAGAAGAAGGTTCTGGTAGAAGGGACATTGCAGGACATGTTTGCCTGCGACGACCCGTGGGTGCAGTCCTATTTCCGCGGCAAACGGGCGCGCTCTGTCGTTCTTCCGGACGGCAGACACGAAAATCCGGTGGAGTAACAAGAAGCATGGAAACCAAGGCGAACTACACCATAGTCGGAATTTTCACGCTGATCGTGATCGCCGCCGCATTCGGCTTCGTTTACTGGATGGCCGAGTTTGGTCGCGGCGGCCCGACGGCGCAGCTGATCGTGCGTATTCCCGGCTCCGCGAACGGCCTTTCCGTCGGCTCTCCCGTGCGCTTCAACGGTATTCCGGTGGGTACCGTACGCGGTCTTGCTATTGACCGCGACGACCCGGCTTACTCAATCGCATTCACGGAAGTGCAGGCCGATGCGCCGGTTTTCCCGTCCACGCGCGCTGTGCTTGAAATTCAGGGCCTGACGGGCGCCGCCTATATCGAGCTTTCCGGCGGCAACAAGGATGGCGAGCGTATTCTGCAGAAAGCCGTTGAAAGCGGTGTTCCGGCCGAGTTGACGGCCGACCTTTCCAGCGTCACCAACCTGCTTGCTACCGCCGATAAAATCCTGAAACGCGCCGATGGCGCCATCGGCGAATTGCAGGGTTTCGTGCAGGATGCGCGTGGTCCGTTGACGCAGACGGTGCGCAACGCCGAGAAATTCTCCGATGCGCTGGCGGCCAATTCGGATGGTATAAAGAATTTCATTGCAAGCTTGAGTTCGCTGTCCACGACGGTGCAATCCGTCTCGGTGCGGCTCGACGGTACGCTCACCGCAGTCGAGGATCTGGTGAAGGCGGTCGACGCCGGCAAGATCGATTCCATCCTGTCGAATGTCGACAAGGTGACGAAGGATGTTGCTTCCGCTTCCAGCGATATTCAGGGTATCATGGAAACCGTGCAGAGCACGGCACGCAATTTCGAGGCGGCGAGCACGGAAGTGCAGACGGTCGTGAAGCGCGCGGATGAGCTTCTGGCGTCGGTCGATCCCGCCAAGGTCAGCACCGTGGTGGGCGATGTTTCCGCAGCGACAGCCGATGCGCGTGACGCCGTGGCGAACTTCAAGCGGATTGCCGACGATGTCGGCGCCCGCCGCGCCGATATCGACCAGGCGGTTTCCGACTTTACCGAAATGGGCCGCAAGTTGAACCTTGCCTCCAGCCGCGTCGATGGCATTCTCGCCAAGGTGGACGGCATGCTCGGCACGGATGACGCCAATTCGCTGTTTGCCAAGGCGCGCGAGACGCTGACCTCCTTCAAGGCGGTGGCCGACAATCTCAATGCCCGCATCGGGCCGATTGCAGACAACCTGACCCGTTTCTCCAGCTCCGGCCTGAAAGATTTCCAGGCGCTGATCGGCAGCACGCGACAGACGGTCGACAATCTCAACAACGCCATCACCAATATTGACCGCGATCCGCAGCGGTTGATCTTCGGCGGCGAAACCGTGAAACAATATGACGGCAGAACAAGGCGCTAAGAGGGGTATGGGCCAATGAGACTATCGATGAACGGCCAAATGCGCCGCTCCCTCGTTCTGGCTCCACTGCTTGCCGCCTTGATGGCGGGCTGCGCGGGTGCACCGAAGAACGATACTTTCGATCTCTCCGTCTCTTCAGCGGCGGTTACACAGGGGCCGTCGCTGAAAAGCCGGCAATTGCTGATTGCCGATCCGACCGCGCTGAAAGCGCTCGATAGCGAGAACATTGTGGTTCGCCTGTCCGGCTCAGAGGTGCAATATCTCGGCAATTCGCAGTGGAGCGACCGCCTGCCGCGCATGGTGCAGTCCAAGCTGGTGGAAGCCTTCGAGGATACCGGCAAACTCGGCGGCGTCGGCCGCCCGGGGCAGGGGCTGGCAATCGACTATCAGGTCGTGAGCGATATTCGCGCCTTTGAAATCGATACGGCGAAGAATATCGCCAATATCGAGATATCGGTGAAGCTCCTGAACGACCGCAATGGCACGGTGAAGGCGCAGGAGGTGTTCCGCGCCAGCGCCCGCGTCAGTGGTTCCGGCAATGCGAATTTCGTGAAGGCGCTGGATCAGGCCTTCGCTTCCGCCACGCGGGAGATCGTGGCCTGGACGCTGAGGTCGCTTTAAGCGTTCAGCGTGATTGCCGTCACAGGAAATTGCTTTTTGTTCGCGTAGCGCCGGTCACCTATCGGCCTATGCATAATGGTCCCGATCCGTGAGTTGGTGATGCGATTTCTGCTGCTTTGCCTTGTGTTTTCCGCCCTGTCTGAAACGGGCGCCGCCATGGCGGCCGGTCTCCGGCTGATCGATGTTCCATCGGCGAATGGCAAAGCTGCCATGAAGGCGGCAGTGTGGTCGCCCTGCGCGACTGCGCCGGAAGAGGTCAGGATCGGTCCCTTTATCTTGCCCGCCGTGCGCGATTGCCCTGTTCCTGATGGAAAATATCCGCTCGTGGTCATCTCCCATGGCTTTGGCGGTACCTATTTCAGCCATCGGGATACGGCGGCGGCGCTGGCGGATGCCGGCTTCATTGTTGCGGCGATCAATCACTCCGGAGACAATGCGCTTGACATGAAGAAGGCCGGCGAACTCTCCGCGCTGACGGACCGTCCGGCGGATATTGCCCGGTTACTCGATCATCTTCTGAAAGGTTTTAGCGGAGCCGGTTCCATCGATGCCGGCCGGATCGGCGTTTTTGGATTTTCGCGCGGCGGTTATACCGCGCTGGTGCTTGCAGGCGGCATGCCTGATTTTGCCAATGCCGGACTGCCCTGTCCCGACCCGCAGGCGCCGATTTGCACGCAGATGCGGCAGAAGACGACATTGCCGCAGCATGGCGGTCAGGATCCGCGGATAAAGGCTGTGGTTGCCGCCGACCCCTTGAATGCCTTTCCCGGCGCGGGTGAGCTGAAGAATATCACGATCCCCGTCCAGCTCTGGAGTTCCGAGCTCGGCGGGGATGGTGTCGCGCCGCAGGATATTACGAGACTGCGTGACGATCTGCCGGTGAAGCCGGATTATCGGATGGTGGACGGGGCGGGGCACTTTTCCTTTATTGCCCCTTGCCCCGCCGAGATGGAGAAGGCCGTGCCCCAGATTTGCAGCGATGCGGCGGGTTTCGATCGGGTGGAGTTCCATCGCGGGTTCAATGCTGATCTCGTGAGCTTCTTCAAGGCGTCACTGCGCTGAACCGCCTATGTCGGCTGTGGCCGCCGCCCCTCAGGCGGCGTCCTGCTGCGACTTCCATTCCGGCAGGGGGAAAACCCGGTCGTAGCCCCAGTTGAAAACAAAGGCGTAGACCACGTAAAAGAGCGCAAACGAGATATCCATCACCAGCGCGTGGGCAAGGCTGATATTCAGATACCAGGCGATGAAGGGCATCAGCACGATCAGCAGGCCGAGTTCGAACAAAACGGCATGGGCGACCCGAAGGGCGGGCGTCTTCAGCGTCGTGCCTTTCAGCCGCTGCATGGCGTGGTCGAAACCGAGATTGTAGACATAGTTCCAGACCGTCGCCAGCGTGGCACTGACGACGCCGACGATGCCGATATCTTCCATGGGCATGCCAAAGAGCAGCGCGCCGAGCGGAATGACGAGCAGGAGGCCGATGATTTCGAAACTGAGGGCGTGACGGATACGATCTTGCAGGGAACGCATTTCATTCTCCGGTAGGTGACCGGGCCGTCCCGCATGCTGTCGCCGATGTGGCCGAGGTCGTCCTCGCGCTGAGGCATATAGAGGCTTTGGGCGAATTTTTCAAGCGCGGGCGTTGAGGGCAGTCGATGTCACGGGGAGGGCGCCACTTGTTTCTTCTCCCGCCGGGGAGAAGTCCGCGGCAGCGGGATGAGGGGGCAAGGGTCGTGAGATACGGCAGCGTTGCCCCCTCATCCGGCCCTTTGGACCACCTTTTCCCCGGCCGGGATAAGAAACACTGGCAGCGTCTTGATCTCTCTCGGTGCATACAGAGGGCGATGCGGAACCAGACCGGCGCATTTTCGTTCTCACCATGGAAGGAGGCGCGCCATGCAGCAGAATTCCTCTGAAGGAAGAACGATAAAGGCCGCCAACTCGGCAAAGGTTTCGACTTATACGCCAAACCTCATCTCTCTTAAGGGAAGTTATGTGGCGATGATATTTCGTAGACCGCTTTGCCGAAATCCGCTGGATGTGCGGAAGAAATAAGGGCGACCGCATTTGCCTTGCGCCTGCGCCCCGCACATTTGACGACGACTGCCGACATGATGAGCTTTAGATGTCTCTAAAGTGTGATTTTCAATCCGGCCCGTCTCCACATAGACTGGAGATTGCCACAAGAGCGAAGGGAGAATGACATGAAATCAGTTCTCATTATCGCCGCTGTCTTTGGTTTTTCCGCCAGTGCAGCGCTTGCGGAATGCGCAGGTCATCAACAGATCAACGCTTCCGTTCCTGCCGTAGATCGCGAATTCAAAACCGCAAGCATCGTTCCGCCGACAGATCCGGTGGAAAAGCCCGTCGTCATCCTGAAAAAGACCGACCGCCTTCCTGCAACAGTTGCGACGACCGGCCAACCGGAAGCCGTAATGCAGCGTATGCAATAGACAAAAAATAATAACCTCTTCATTCTTAAAATCCCGTGCGTGAGGTGATGCGCAGGGGATTTTTGCTTTTCGGACGAAGACGGGTCGCCGCTTTCACGGCGTTGCGCCTGCCGGTTGTTTGCATCAGCGACTAGCTGTCGAGTTTCAGCGACAGCTGTTTCGGACCAGCGTTCTTTTTGAGGACGTAAAGCGGCCTGGTGACGATGACTTCCGTTCGCCGTTGCAGTTCGCGCCGCCGCTCGAGCGCGCGTTCGCGCATATCGCGGGAGCGGGCGACAACGGAGAGGGCATTTTCTATGGCTGCGTCTGCTGTGTTCATCGCTGACCTCCATAATGTTCACTTTATGTTCTCATTATCGGTGGCTTGTGTCAACACTATGGCAGGGTTGCCGGCAGGCGGTTGGGACGCCCGGCACGACGAACGGTCGTGCGCGCGTCAGGCTGCGTCGGGTGCGAGAGGGATCGGCTTTGCCCCACACGTCGACCTTCACAGCACAAACCTTGTTCCGGCAGTGTCGACAGGGACACTCCGGACCTGCTGTGCTGATTTTTGCGATGATGTTTCGATGACGCCGGCGCTGATCCGCCCGGCTTCAGGCAGATCAGGAGAGGGGACGTTGATCCGGCGCGGGAATGTCGCCGGCGGACAATAGATCGGTGAGATGCTCGCTGGCGAGCGCGACGATGGCAAGGGCGGCCTGCTGGCGGTTCCAGCCGGCATGTTCGGCTTTTTCCATCAGCTTGTGAATGGACGGCTCCAGCGCGAACTGGCACTCGGCCTGATAGTCCATTGTGTCGATCGAAAGCGACGGGGAATTGATCGAGGCCCGCATCTTTTGGTCTCCCTGTTTTCCGTCATGCTCATCATACGCGAGACGCAAATCGGAACATGTACATTCAGAGGCCGGTGATATCGGGTATGCTCATGAGCCCCGCATATCACTGGCAGCGAATCCCCCAGCGGCAGGACGTTAGCGGCAAGTCGTGAGCGCTGTCAACGCGTGCGCGGCGGCGATGACGTCGCCGTCCCGTTTTCAGAGCCTTCCGTTCCGGAAAGGTTTTCGCCGCCAGATCAGCAGCGCCATCACATACAGCGCAAAAAGCACGAACCATGTGACGGGCAGCACCATGAAAAGCGCCGCATAAGCGCAGTTTCCCTCAAAACAGGAGCCGAGAAATCCAGAATCGGCAAGCACTGCCGATAATACAAACGCGCATATCCCGCTCCCGACCGCGCCGAGAATGAAAAGCAATATGTTGATGAGCAATCTCATGATCCCGATCATAAGGACGATTGAGACAGCTTTGGGGAAGCGGGCGGTGCTGCAGCGAGATTCCTGTCCCTTGCGGATATCGTTGCCGGCGGCAGGGATGGCAATGCCAAGTGACGGGCCGCATCGGCACAAAGGATCATGCGATGCTTTAAGTTAGCATCGCAACGTCTTGTCATTTCAGGAGGAATTTGGTGGGTGATGTAGGGCTCGAACCTACGACCCGCTGATTAAGAGTCAGCTGCTCTACCAACTGAGCTAATCACCCGACCGGCACCGTGTGGCGGTGTGAGGGGGGCTATAAAGGGGAAGTTTGGGCTTGTCCAGCGCGGAAATGAAATTTCTTCGATTTTTGTGACAAAAAAATTTCAGTCGCGCTGGAAAACTCTGGAAATCCGGGGTTTTGCGGATTTTTTCTTTTCTTCACCCGCGTCTAAAAGCCCGGCCGACAAGGATGAGGATGCAGGCGCCGATGAAGCCGGCGATGAGATAACCGAGCCAACCTTGCAGAACGATTCCAAATACCGAAAGAATGGCATTGGCGACGATCGCGCCGACAATTCCAAGAAGGATGTTCATGAAAACACCCATATTGCTTTTCATGAATTGTTCGGCGAGCCACCCGGCGACACCACCGATGATGATGGCTGCGATCCAGCCAATGCCAGCAGATTCCATGATTTCCTCCCATGTTGCTGCACCATCAAAGGTGATGATTTTCGTGGTGAAAAGCAAGGCAAACTCCTGAAAACCTCCCTTAATGCGGGTGGTTTTCCGCGCGACAGGCGCTAAAAAGCCTGATGCGGTGCAAAAAGACGAAAGGCGTGGATGTGCGGTTGATGTTCGGCGAATTGATAGAGGGCAGGGTTTTCGACGGCTTGGCGCGGGGTCAGCGGCAGAGGAGCGCCATGGCGACGATACTGGCCGCGGTGCTTTTTCTTGCCGGCGGTCTCTTGTCGGCAATGCCGGCCGCAGCGCAAGGGGAAACAACATCGCCCGCGCCGGTGGCTATCCAGGCTTCGACCGTTGAACAGGCGAGGGCGGAGCTGGAGAAATGGAAGGGCGATGTCGCGGCGATCGCCCAACAGGTGGAAGCCGGCGGCCGCGACGATGCGCAGCTAGTGGACCTGAAGGGCCGCGCCGACACCATTGCCGCCGATGCCGCCGCCGCCAACACCAAGCTGCGCACCCGTCTCGACCAGATCAAGACCCGGCTGGATGCGCTGGGTGCGGCGCCTGCGGACGACCAGCCACCGGAAGCCAGCATGGTGACGGAGGAGCGAAACCGGCTGACGGCGGAACGGGCTGAGGTGAATGCTATTGCCGGCGAAGTGGAGAGCACGGCCGCCAATGCCGCGCAGATTTCCAATAACATCACCGCTTTTCGCCGCGCGCTTTTCGCCGCCACGCTGTTCAAGCGCACGGAAGTTTCGGCGCAGACGCTGGGCGACGCGTCCTCCGCCTTTCTGACCGAATTGACCAACCTCAACAACGCTTTCAGCAGCTGGGCAAGTTTCGTCTGGAATTACAAGCGCCTGCCGATGTTCGGGGCGGTGATGCTGTCGATCATGGCGGGGCTGCTGTTTCTCGTGGTCGGTTACCGCTTTTTCGGCAGCCGTATGGACCGGCGGGCCTTTACGGGCGAGCCTTCCTATCTGAGACGGCTTTCGGTGGCCTTCTGGTCAACCATGGTGCAGTCGCTGTCGCTGTTCCTGTTTCTTGTCACCTCGGCCTTCTTCCTCGATAATTTCAACGTGCTGCGGTCGGACATCGCGCCTATCCTGTTCGGGGCGATGGCGATCACCGGTTTTGTTTATTTCGTCTCACGACTGAGCTATGCGATCTTTGCGCCGACACAGCCGGAATGGCGCCTTGTGAAAGTATCCAACAAGGGCGCGCATACGCTGTCCTCGGCGGTGCTGCTGATGGCGCTCGTCAATGGTCTCGATTACCTGTTCGGCACGATCAGCGAGACGCTTTATTCGCCGCTGATCGTGACCGTCGCCAAGAGCTTTGTCGCCTCGATCATCATCGGCCTCATCCTGCTCACCGTGTCGTTCCTGCGGCCGGTGATCGGCGAGGGGCAGGATTATGAGACCGGCAACCAGCGCCTGCCGCGCTGGCTCGTCATCCTGCTGCGAGTGGGCGGCCTCCTTCTCATCGGCGCCTGCCTGACCGGTTATGTCGGGCTTGCGCGCTTCCTTGCCACGCAGATCGTCGCCACCGGCGCTGTGCTGGCGACAATGTATATCGGCATTCTCTCGGGCAAGGCGATTTCGCGACAGGGCGCCTTCGCGGAATCTCTTGCCGGCCGTTATCTCGCGCGGCGTTTCGGTCTGGGCGTGGTCGCGCTCGATCAGGCCGGCCTTGCCGCCGGGCTCGGCATCTATATCGTGGCACTGGCCTTCGGCGTGCCGCTCATCCTGTTTTCGTGGGGCTTCCAGCCGGGCGATATCGAAAGCTGGGCTTATCGTCTGTTGACCGGCATCACCGTCGGCAATGCCTCCATTTCGCTGATCGGCATATTCGGCGGCATCCTCGTTTTCGCCATCGGTTACACCATCACCCGCTGGTTCCAGAGGTGGCTGGACAACAACGTCATGGCGCGCGGCCAGGTGGATGCCGGGGTGCGCAATTCCGTCAAGACCGGTATCGGCTATCTCGGTATCGCTGTGGCGGCGATCTTCGGCGTGTCTTCGGCGGGTCTCAACCTCTCCAGCCTGGCGCTGGTGGCTTCCGCCCTTTCTGTCGGTATCGGTTTCGGCCTGCAGAACATCGTCTCGAACTTCGTGTCCGGCCTTATCCTGCTGGTGGAGCGCCCCTTCAAGGTGGGGGACTGGGTGGTGACGGGAACGACGGAGGGCACCGTCAAGCGGCTTTCCGTACGCGCCACCGAGATAGAAACCTTCCGTGGTCAGTCGATCATCGTACCGAATTCGGAATTCATCAATTCCTCCGTCGGCAACTGGACACACCGCAACCGCATCATGCGTGCCGAAATACCGGTTTCCGTCTCTTATGATTCCGATCCGCAGCAGGTCATGGACATTTTGCTGGAACTGGTGCGCGCCCAGCCGTCGGTGCTGCGCAATCCCGAGCCCCATGTGGAATTCCTCCGCTTCGGCGATTTTTCGCTGGATTTCGAACTGCGTTTCCATCTTGCCGATCTTTCGAACGGGCTCGGCGTGAGAAATGCGATGAGGATCGCCATCCTCAAGCGCTTCCGTGAGGAAGGGATCGATATTCCGTTCCCGCAGCGCAATCTGAATATCCACATGGAGGGCGACGCCAACTCGCAGATGATGGCGGCGCTACTTTCGGAGGAGGGCGAAAAGGCGCAGGCGGCCCATACCGGTGCGGCTTCTGCGCCGGAAAAGGAAACGTCGAAAGACGGCAAGGTGACCGAACCGAAGGAGAAGCCGGGCGCGTAAAAGCCTAGATTGCTGCTTGCCTCAGGCGTCGAAGCTATTGAGCATGGATTTGCGGCCTGTCGCCTTCTTTCCGGCGGGAGAAGAAACGAGCCGCAGAGCTGTGTGATCTTCGTCCGGCATGCTCGGCATTTTCACGCCTGTCGCAGCACCCTATGGCCATGTCGCAATCAGGCGGCTGAACGGCCGTCAAGCGCTTCATATTCCTCCCATCCAATGTCGGCGGAATAAGGCAAGGCCGGCGCTTTTCAGGGGTTCTGTAAATGAAGACACATGCACGGGCGGTGGTGATCGGTGGCGGCGTCGTTGGCGTTTCGACGCTTTATCATCTGGCCAAGAAGGGCTGGAGCGACAGCGTGCTCATCGAGCGCAAGGAGCTGACCTCGGGTTCCACCTGGCATGCGGCCGGGCTTCTGCCGTTGTTCAACATGAGCTACTCGGTCGGTCAGATCCACAAATATTCCGTGAAGTTCTATGAGGAGCTTCAGGAAGAGACCGGCATGAATGTCGGCTTCTCCAAGGTCTCCAACATTCGTCTCGCCCGCACCAAGGATCGCTGGGACGAATATATGTATTATGCCGGCATCGCCGAGACCATCGGCGTGCGCGTCAACATGCTGACGCCGGAACAGGTCAAGGAAATCTGGCCGCTGTGTGAGACGGACGGCCTGCTGGGCGCTATCCAGCACCCTGACGATGGTTACATCCAGCCCGCCGATCTGACACAAGCGTTGGCCAAGGGCGCGCGTGACCGCGGAGCGACCATCTATCGCAACACGACAGTCACCGCCATCGAGCAGATGGAAGACGGTCACTGGAAGGTGACAACGGACAAGGGCGAGATCATCGCCGAACACATCATCTCCTGCACGGGCTCCTTTGCCCGCAAGACCGGCGAGATGGTGGGCATCAACATCCCGGTCATTCCGGTTGAGCATCAATATATCGTCACGGAGCCGCATCCGGCCATTCAGGAGCGCCGTCGCCAGGGCCTGCCTGAAATGGGCGTCCTGCGCGAATCCGACTCGGCCTGGTATATGCGCGAGGAAGCGGGCGGCCTGATCCTCGGTCCTTATGAAGTCGGCGCGCCGGTCTGTTATGTCGACGGTCCTTCCGATGACAGCGAATATGAGCTGTTCCAGGAGGAACTCGACCGCCTGATGCCGCATATCGAAACGGCCATGGTGCGCGTTCCGGCCTTCGGCGAAGTGGGCATCAAGAAGGTCTATAATGGCGCGATCGCCTATACGCCTGATGGTAACCCGATTGTCGGCCCCGCACCGGGCCTGAAGAACTTCTGGCTGAACGAAGGCCATTCCTTCGGCATCACCGCTGCCGGTGGCGCCGGCTGGCAGCTGGCCGAGTGGATCGTCGATGGCGAGCCGACGCTCGACCTGATGGGTGTCGATCCGCGCCGTTTCGGGCCTTACGCAACGGAAGGTTACCTCATCGCCAAGAACGAGGAAGCCTATGCCAACGTCTTCACCATGCATTACCCGGATGAAGAGCGCTCCGCCGCCCGTCCGCTGAAGACGACGCCGGTTTATGACCGCCTGAAGAAGCTCGGCGGCGTGTTCGGCTCGGTTTATGGCTGGGAGCGCGCCAACTGGTATGCGCCGGAAGGTTATGCGCTGCGCGAGGAAGACCTCGGCGTTGGCGCCGATGTCATCACCAGCCACAACCATGCGCCGGCTCTGGATGACGGTCGTATCGTTGAAAAGTGGTCGTTCCGCCGTTCGAACTATTTCGAACATGTCGGTAACGAGGTGAAGAATGTGCATCAGAATGTCGGCGTGCTCGATATGTCCGCCTTCGCCAAGATGGAAGTCTCCGGCCCCGGCGCACGGGTGTGGCTCGACAGCATTCTCGCCAATGCCATTCCGAAGAAGCGCGGCCGTATCGCGCTTACCCATCTCCTGACGCCGAACGGCGGCGTGAAGGCGGAATTCACGGTCTATGAATGGGCGCCGGGTCGCTTCTACATGGTTTCGGCCGGTGGTCTCGAAGCGCATGACCATGACGTTCTGCACCGCCTTGCCCCGACCGACGGTTCTGTGGTGTTGCAGCCGATCACGCAGAAATACGGCGTGCTGGTTCTTGCCGGTCCGAAGTCGCGCGACCTCCTGAAGAAGCTGACACGCACCAGCCTGGAGAACAAGGATTTCCCCTGGCTTACCGGCAAGCAGATTTCCGTTGGCGTGGCGACGGCGCATGCGTTGCGCGTCAACTTCGTGGGCGAACTTGGCTGGGAACTGCACCATCCGATCGAGATGCAGAACTACATCTTCGACCGGCTGATGGAAGCGGGCGCCGAATTCGGGATCAAGCCATTCGGTATCCGCGCCATGGTCTCCATGTCGCTCGAAAAATCCTATCGCAACATGGGCCGCGAGCTATCGGTGGAATACAACGCCTATGAATCCGGTCTTGATCGTTTCGTGCGCCCGGAAAAATCCTTCATCGGCCGCGATGCGCTGGTGGCTTACAAGGAAGCCGGTGCGAAATGGGTGTTCTCGACGCTGACCGTGTCTGGCAATACAGACGTCGATGCGCGCGGTTCTGAAGCGATCTTCGATGAGAACGGTGTGCTTGCCGGGCGTGCGACAAGCGGTGGTTTCGGTTGGCGCATGGGCAAATCCATCGCACTCGCCATGCTCAAGCCGGAATATGCGGCCGTGGGCACCAAGCTCAAGATCCGCATTCTCGGCACGTCCTACGATGCTGAAGTGGTGCAAGAGAGCCCGTTCGACACCGATAACGCGCTTCTGCGCGTATAAGACAGAAATCCCCTCCCAAACTTGGAATACGGCCCCTCGCGGGCCGTATTTCCGTTTAAGTAAGCATGTGCTCAACTGATTCTTCAGAAATAGTGCTATTAATCATTCTGAAAAATGAGCCTGCTATCTTTCTCTGACATTCGATGGGGGTCGGGACAGAATGAATTTCCTGGGCATAACGGGCATGCAGTATTCGGGCGTGCCTTTTACAAATAGCCGGATTTTGCTGGCGG
The DNA here is from genome assembly GCF_008274755.1 of Agrobacterium sp. B1(2019). Classification (NCBI taxonomy): domain Bacteria; kingdom Pseudomonadati; phylum Pseudomonadota; class Alphaproteobacteria; order Hyphomicrobiales; family Rhizobiaceae; genus Agrobacterium; species Agrobacterium sp. B1(2019). The sequence continues at coordinate 1,128,951 of NZ_VTPB01000001.1, forward strand.
AAGACAGCAACGTGTTCACCCAGATGGTGAGCAGGCGGCTCAATGAGATGCTTGGCGTTTCCGTGGAGGTATGCCGCTCCTTCGAAGACTTGCAGGCCTGTTACGAACATTCGTCCGAACCGGTAACGCTCGCTATTTCCAACATCAACCTGCCGGGGGCGGAAAAGGGCGAGGCGCTGGAATATCTGATCGATCTTTCGATCCCGACCATCGTTTTCACCAGCACGTTTCATGAGGCGACGCGTGAAACGCTGATCGCCAAGGATGTGGTCGATTATATTCTGAAGGACAATATTTTCGCCGTGGACATGCTGACGGAATCCGTCTGCCGCTTTCTCACCAACCACCGCCATCATGTGCTGATCGTCGATGACAGCCCGACGGCGCGGGCGCTGCTTTCGAGCCGTCTCAAGCGTTATAATTTTCGTGTCAGCCTGGCGGACAGCGGTGCGAAGGCGCTCGATATCCTGAAGGCCAATCCCGATATCGGCCTTGTGGTCACCGACTACAACATGCCCGATATTGACGGCTTTGAGCTGACGCGGCGCATCCGCACCGTGCGCGGGTCGCATGAGCTGCGCATCATCGGGGTTTCGTCCTCCACCAACCGGCTGCTTTCCGCACGGTTTTTGAAGGCAGGCGGCAATGATTTCATGCTGCGTCCCTTCATCGACGAGGAGTTTTATTGCCGGGTCAACCAGAACCTCGACACGCTGGTGCAGATACAGCTGGCGAAAGCGGGGGTGAGACCGGCGGCCTGAGCCAAAGCTTTCCCCGTTAAAGCTGCGATTCCAGCGGCAGAAAGCGCATGATGCCGGCAACGATGCGGCGGCTGATGGCGGCGTCTGGTTCGCGCCGGTATGTTCTGGTTCGCCCCTGTTCTTCCGTCATCCAGACGATATGCCTGCCCTTGTCGATTTCCAGCGCGAAGCTCATGCTGGGGCGGATTTCTTTGGCGAATATCTCGTCCATGCGGGCAACCAGCGGGGCTGAGTTGAACACGACGCCCATCTCCGTATTGAGCGAGGCGGAGCGTGGGTCGAAATTGAGTGAGCCGATATAACCGGTCGCGCCATCGCGGGTGAAGGCCTTGGTATGCAGGCTTGCCTGTCCCGAGCCGCGCAGGGTGAAGTTCGCCTGATCCGCCTGCGCGCGCAACTCGTGCAGCCGCACCCCGGCGGCCAGAAGCGGCTTGCGATAGCGGGCATAACCGGCGTGCACGGCGGCCACATCCGTTGCGGCCAGCGAATTGGTGAGGATGGCGACCGAGACGCCGCTTTCGGCAAGCCTTGAAAATATCCCCACACCCTGTTTGCCGGGAATGAAATAGGGAGAGGTGATGTGAAGGCTGTCGCCTGCCTCCTGCATCAGCGGCAGCAGGCTCTCCATCAGGAAGTTATGGCCCTTGCGGCGCTTTCCCGCCGCCTTCTCCGGTGGGTCGGCCAGCACATCTACCGATTCGACCCAGTGCAGGCGATCCGACATCAGGAAATGATCGCGGCCATGTTGGCTTTCGACCCGTTCGAGATAAGGTTTCGCCGCCTCGCTTTTCGGCAACGCGTCCAGTTCGCGCCGTAACCTGGCAAGTTTGTTGGGCCTGCGTGCGAGCAGCGACCGCACCGGAACGGCAACGGCGCTGTTCCAGTAATCGTCAAAGATTGCGGTGGCATCGGCAACGATGTTGCCGAAACCGAGAATATCGAAATCGTGAAAATTCGCCCGCTCGGCGGCGTCGAAATAGGCGTCGCCAATATTGCGTCCGCCGACGATGACCGCGCGCCCATCGGCAATCCATGCCTTGTTGTGCATGCGCCTGTTGACGCTGCGGAAGCGCAGCACCAGCTCGATGCTTCGATGCAGGATGTTTTCCCGCGCCCGGGTGGGGTTGAACAGTCGCAACTCGATGTTCGGATGGCTGTCTATGGCGTGGAAGATGCGGTCGGAAATGGAAACGCCGAGATCGTCGAGCAGCAGGCGCACGCGCACGCCGCGATCAGCGGCGGCGATGACTTCGCGCATCATCAGCCGCCCGGTGAGATCGGCGTTCCACATGTAATACATGAGATCGAGGCTGCGCCCGGCGGCGCGCGCCGCCGCCACGCGCACTGCGAAGGCGTCGAGGTTGGAATGCAACAGGCAGAGCGCATTCTTCTCATTCCAGCCGTTTTTTATCGATTGCCAGTGCCGGTCCAGCGTTGTCGCGTCTTCGGCAAGGGGCAGGGCGGCGGAAGGGCGCTTGGGAATGGCCCTTTCCCGCTGTTTGCCGATGACGACAAACAGGCTCGGCCCTATGACCAAGAGAAGAATGATGATGAAGACCGTAAATGCAGTCACTTGTTTTGATCGCTCCCGGCCCGAAGAGTATCAGGCGGGATGAAAACGCGCGAGGGGATAAAGCGTTCACGGACCTCGTGCCACTGGAGTAAAAAAGGCGCGTTTTCCACGCGCCGAAAGGGCTTGCGAATCACATAAGCGTGTGCTTATGTGTTGTCATGACAGAGAACGATATTTTCCGGGCGCTGGCCGATCCGACGCGCCGCGCCATTTTCGAAAAGCTGGCGGAGGGCGCCATGAACGCTTCCGCCCTGCGTGAGGGGATCGAAATCAGCCAGCCGGCCATGTCGCAGCATCTTTCAGTGTTACGCGGGGCAGGGCTGGTGATCGAGAAGCGGCAGGGCCGTTTCGTCAATTACGAAGTTGATCCGGACGGGCTGACGCGCATTGCGGCCTGGCTCGGCAAATATCGCGCCTACTGGCCGCAGCGCATTGAGGCTCTCAAACTCCTGCTGAAGGATATGGACCAATGAACAGGCAGACACCGGAAGCGCCTAAAAACGGCATCGCGCTTGAATATGATCTGGACGAGCCGCCGCAGAAAGTGTGGCGCGCTATCAGCATTCCGGCGTTCCGCGAACACTGGTTACCGAACGAAGCTCTGGCTGAACCTGACGCGATCGACATCAAGCCCGGCGAGGAGGTTCGCTACCGGCTGCGCGAGGATAATCCGCCATTTCTGGAAAGCACCGTCACCTTCAGGATCGCGGCGAATGCCCATGGCGGCACCAGCCTGCTCATCATTCATGACCTGTCAGTCAATACCGGCCGGATGATAAAGGCCGCTGCAAACCATAACGGTTCGCCGATCAAGCTCGCCGCCTGATCCGGAACGTTCCCCGACATTTTTAAACGACAGGAGTTCGCCGATGCGCGAAGCGATGCAACTCGTCCCTATGGTAGTCGAACAATCGTCGAGGGGAGAAAGGTCCTTTGACATCTATTCCCGGCTGCTGAGGGAAAGGATCATCTTCCTCAACGGCGAGGTGAACGATGCGGTTTCCGCGCTGGTCTGCGCGCAATTGCTGTTTCTCGAGGCGGAGAACCCGAAGAAGCCGATCCATCTCTATATCAATTCGCCGGGCGGTGTGGTGACCAGCGGTCTCGCCATGTATGACACCATGCACTATATCCGCGCACCGGTTCATACGCTCTGCATGGGAACGGCCCGCTCCATGGGATCGTTCTTGCTGATGGCGGGTGAACCGGGCGAGCGGAGCGCCCTTCCCAATGCCAGCATCCATATTCATCAACCGCTGGGCGGTTTCCAGGGACAGGCGTCGGACATGTTGATCCATGCCGAAGAGATGCGGCAGACCAAGCACCGCATGACGCGGCTTTATTCCGAACATTGCAAACGCAGTTATGAGAAATTCGAAGCGGCCATGGACCGGGATTTTTTCATGACGGCGGAGCAAGCTCTGGAATGGGGCCTGATCGATCGCATTATGGGCGTTCGTGAGGATGTCGCGGTGTAGTGCCGGGTACTATCCGCAAGATGTTGCTTCCATATCAACGCAAAAGGCAGCGCCATGCGCTGCCTTTCAAGGTTGGTCCGGATGATCAGATATCCAGATTATCTGCAAAGGCCGCGCGTTCCTGAATGAAGCGGAAACGGGCATCCGCCTTGGTGCCCATCAGATTGTCGACGGCCTCGCGGGTGCCTTCGAAATCCACATCGTCGATCTCGACGCGCAGCAGGGTGCGCTTTTCGGGATCCATGGTGGTTTCCTTCAGTTGCGCCGCCATCATTTCGCCGAGACCTTTGAAGCGGCTGATTTCCACCTTCTTGCCCTTGAACATGGTTTCCATCAGCTCAGTGCGGTGGGCGTCGTCGCGGGCGTAGGCGGATTTCGCACCTTGCGCGATCTTATAGAGCGGCGGCACGGCCAGATAGAGATGGTTGCCGCGAATGAGTTCCGGCATTTCCTGATAGAAGAAGGTGATGAGCAGCGAGGCGATATGGGCGCCGTCGACATCGGCATCGGTCATGATGATGATGCGCTCGTACCGCAAATCCTCTTCGCGGTACTTTGTGCGCGTGCCGCAGCCCAGCGCCTGGATGAGATCGGCAATCTGCTGGTTGGCGGAGAGTTTTTCGCGGCTGGCGCTGCCGACGTTGAGAATTTTACCGCGCAGCGGCAGGATAGCCTGATTGGCGCGGTTGCGCGCCTGCTTGGCCGAGCCGCCGGCCGAGTCGCCCTCGACGATGAAAAGCTCAGCGCCTTCTGCAGTGTTCTGGGAGCAATCCGCCAGCTTGCCGGGCAGGCGCAGCTTGCGCACGGCGGTCTTGCGATTGACTTCCTTTTCCTTGCGGCGGCGCAGGCGCTCTTCGGCGCGCTCGATCACCCAGTCCAGCAGCTTCGCCGCTTCGCCCGGATTGCCGGCAAGATAATGGTCGAAGGGATCGCGCAGCGCATTTTCGACAATACGCTGGGCCTCGACGGTGGCGAGCTTGTCCTTGGTCTGGCCGACGAATTCCGGCTCGCGGATGAAGACCGAGAGCATGCCGGCAGCCGAAATCATTACGTCATCGGTGGTGATGTCCTTGGCGCGCTTGTTCTGCGTCAGGTCCGCATAATTCTTCAGGCCCTTGGTGAGCGCGATGCGGAAACCCGCCTCGTGCGTGCCGCCTTCAGGGGTCGGGATGGTGTTGCAATAGGAATGGATCTGCGTGTCGCCGCCATACCAGGTGACTGCCCATTCCAGCGCACCGTGGCCGCCGGTCTTTTCCGTGCGGCCCGAGAAAATTTCGCGGGTGACGGTGAATTCCTTGCCGAGCGTGGCGGCGAGATAGTCCTTCAGGCCGCCGGGGAAATGGAACACGGCCTTTTCGGGGATTTCACCACCGGCCGGCACCATGCCGGGATCGCAGCTCCAGCGGATTTCAACGCCGCCGAACAGATAGGCCTTGGAGCGGGCCATGCGGAAGATGCGGGCCGCCTCGAATTTCGCGTGATCGCCGAAAATTTGCGGATCGGGATGGAAACGCACGCGGGTGCCGCGACGGTTGTGCACGTCGCCCAGCTCTTCCAAGGGGCCGATCGGCAGGCCGCGCGAGAAACGCTGGCGGTAAAGCTTGCGGTTACGCGCCACTTCCACTTCCAGAAGATCGGAGAGCGCATTGACCACGGAAACACCGACGCCATGCAGGCCGCCCGATGTCTCATAGGCCTTGCCGTCGAACTTGCCGCCAGCATGCAGCTTGGTCATGATGACTTCGAGCGTGGATTTTCCGGGGACCTGCGGGTGGTTCTCCACCGGAATGCCGCGACCGTTATCCGTTACCGTCAGGAAACCTTCCGCATCGAGATGGACCTCGATGAAATTGGCGTGCCCGGCGACTGCCTCGTCCATGGAGTTGTCGATGACTTCGGCGAAGAGATGGTGCAGCGCCTTTTCATCAGTGCCGCCGATATACATGCCCGGGCGCATGCGCACGGGCTCAAGCCCTTCGAGCACGCGGATCGAGGACGCGCCGTAGTCATCACCGGTCGGTGATACAGGGGCGGGCTGCGTCACGGCCGCAACGGCTGCGGGTTTCGGCTGCACATTCGCGTTGGCGGGCACGTTGGCGGCCGCGGTCACCGGCGTCTTTGCGGCGTCCTCGTTCGTTTCCGTATCGCTGTTTCGTGCTGCCGGAAGACCGGAGAAGAGATCGTTGCTGTCGTCCATCATGTCCAAAGTTCAAAAGCGTGTGTCAGAATTTCGCCATGCGAATCATTATGCCAGTAGCGTCAATCATAACGCCAAACGCGGTTCCCGTCCGATTCAAGGGTCCGTCTGGCAAACGCGGCGCATCCTATGCCACGATTGTGTCAGGGTTTCGCAACAGGAGGATTGCGCTGCCGGCCTTGCGATGGCAAGTCTCGCAGCCACGAATGAACGGTTAGCCAAGGCATGTCCACAGCTCATTTCACGTTTTGTACTCTTTTTAGCCTGACTGTGGCGGCAATGCCGGTTGCGGCCTCTGCCGCTGACGGGCCGCTGCGTCCCTTCAAGGATGAGCTGTTTTCCGCCCATACGGTGCTTTCCAGCGGCGATGGCGGCGCGTCCGAGGTCATCGACTATCAGGAAATGCGCGATATCAACGGTCGCGACGAGGTGCCGGAACGCCGGGTGAAACGACAATATGTCGATATGACGCCGAAGAAGACGCAGGCGCTCGAAACCGTTTCCGCCGGGGGCAGGGCGCTTGAGGTCGGTCGCGTCGGGCCGGCGAGCGGCCAGGCCTTCACCGTCATCTTCATCCACGGGCGCGGCGGTGACCGGCGGCTCGGCATGAACGACTACACCTTCGGCGGCAACTTCAACAGGCTGAAAAACCTCGCCGTTGCCAATGGAGGCACCTATTACGTGCCAAGCGTTCGTTCCTTCGATGAGAACGGCGTTGCCGATATCGCGGCGCTGATTGCCGATGCGGCGCAGAAATCGGGCGGCAAGCCGGTCATTCTGACCTGTGCTTCGATGGGTAGTTTCATCTGCTATGGCATCAGCCGTGACAAGGCAGCCGTCGCCAATCTCAAGGGCATGGCGATCCTCGGCGGGGCGGTCGACCCGGATTTTCCGAAAAGCGCCTTTGCAAAGGCGAAGAAGCCGGTCTGGTTTACCCACGGCAGCGCCGACAAGGTTTATTCGGCCGATCAGCAGGCGACGATTTTCCGTACGCTGTTGAAGGCCGGCGAGCCAGCGAGGTTCACGCGTTATGAGACGGGCAGCCACGGAACGCCGGTGCGAATGACCGACTGGCGGGCGGTTTTGAACTGGATTTTGAGCCGATAGGGGGGTGTTGCGGGTCTGGGCACGACAAATTTTGCGAATTTGCCGCTGGTTTTAACCCTTAGACCGCTTTTTTGTACCAATTGCCCTCTGCTGCGGCTAAAGGAATATCCGGGAATTTCAGACAGAGCTTCTGTCGTGATCAAGGGCCGCCTGCGGCCGAGGGTTGGAGCGCCGCCAGCGGCGCTGCTAGACAAAGGGAATGGGATACGCATGACGCCGAATGTTCGACCGCTTGTAGCCGGAAACTGGAAGATGAACGGCACGCGTGCCTCGCTCGATCAGATCAAGGCCATGGCAGAGGGCGTCAAGGGCGCACTTTCCGAGAAGGTGGATGCGCTGATCTGCCCGCCTTCGACCTTGCTTTATGTCGCCACGGCGCTCTGCGATGACAGCCCGCTGATGATCGGCGCTCAGGATTGCCACCAGAACGCCTCCGGCGCGCACACTGGCGATATTTCCGCCGAGATGATCGCCGACTGCTTCGGCACCCACGTTATCGTTGGCCATTCCGAGCGCCGCACCGACCATGCCGAGACCGATCATCTGGTGCGCGCCAAGGCATCCGCCGCCCACCAGGCCGATCTCATTGCCATCGTCTGCATCGGCGAAACGGCGGATGAGCGCAAGGCGGGTCAGACGCTCGATATTCTCAAGCGCCAGCTCGCCGGCTCCCTGCCGGATGAGGCGACGGCGGAAAATACCGTTATCGCCTATGAGCCCGTGTGGGCGATCGGCACGGGTCTGACACCCACCGTGGACGATGTGCGCGAGGCCCATGCCTTCATGCGCGACGAACTCGTCAAGCGCTTCGGCGACGCCGGCAAGACCATGCGTATCCTCTATGGCGGCTCGGTGAAGCCCGCCAATGCGCTGGAGTTGATGGGTGTTGAAAACGTCGACGGCGCGCTGATCGGCGGTGCGAGCTTGAAAGCCTCCGACTTCCTGTCCATCTATGCGGCATACGAGCAACTGACGGCTTGATCGGAGCTTTCCTGCGAGTGGAGCGGGAAAGGGGCTTGGAATAAGCCTTCGCCTCATGTAAAGAGCCGCGAAACCTTCTTTGTAGTGCTCCGCGCGGGGCATGGAATGGATTGTCATGCAGACCGTTTTGATTGTTATTCACCTCATGATCGTGCTGGCGCTTGTCGGCGTGGTCCTGATCCAGCGTTCCGAAGGCGGCGGCCTCGGTATCGGCGGCGGTTCGGGCTTCATGTCCGCGCGCGGAACGGCCAATGCGCTGACGCGCACCACGGCGATCCTTGCCGCGTTGTTCTTCGCGACCTCGCTCGGCCTCGGTCTCCTGACGCGCTACGAATCGCGCCCGACCGACATTCTGAACCGTATTCCGGCCACGCAGGGCCAGGGTAACGGCATTCTCGATACGCTCGGCCCGGCGACGACGCCGTCGACGCCCGCTCCGGCTGAGAATGGCGTTCCGACCAATGGTGCAGCCGCACCGGCTCAGACGACCCCGGCTCCGGCCGCTTCCGGCACGGCCGCGCCGGCCCCGGCGCAGCCAGCCGATCCGAACGCAGTTCCGACCGGTCAATAAGCCCGGTTATGATTTAACGCTCCGGCAGGCCAAAAGCCTGCCGGTTTTCTTTTGTTCGCATTCCGGCTCGCCCCATCGCAGATTCGTCAACAGCGAATTTTCGAAACAATGAAATTTGGGCTGGCGGAATCAGAGGTAAAAAGGTATCCGGTGAATCCCATGGCGCGATATGTATTCATCACAGGCGGCGTGGTCTCCTCTCTCGGTAAGGGCATCGCAGCTGCGGCACTCGGAGCTTTGCTGCAATCCCGTGGTTATCGGGTGCGGCTTCGCAAACTTGACCCCTATTTGAACGTTGATCCCGGCACCATGAGCCCGACACAGCACGGCGAAGTGTTCGTGACGGATGACGGTGCCGAGACGGACCTCGACCTTGGCCACTATGAACGCTTTACCGGGCGTTCGGCCACCAAGACCGACAACATCACCACCGGTCGCATCTACAAGAACATCATCGACAAGGAACGGCGCGGCGATTATCTCGGCGCGACCGTTCAGGTCATTCCGCATGTCACCAACGAGATCAAGGATTTCGTCACCGAAGGTAATGACGATTACGACTTCGTCATCTGCGAAATCGGCGGCACGGTGGGTGATATCGAGGCGATGCCGTTCATGGAGGCGATCCGCCAGCTCGGCAACGATCTGCCGCGCGGCACGGCGATCTATCTTCACCTGACGCTGATGCCCTATATTCCGGCAGCCGGCGAGCTGAAGACCAAGCCGACCCAGCATTCCGTCAAGGAGCTGCAGGCGCTCGGTATTCATCCCGACATCCTCTTGGTGCGCGCCGACCGGGAAATCCCGGAAGCCGAACGCCGCAAGCTTTCGCTGTTCTGCAACGTGCGTCCTTCCGCCGTCATCCAGGCGCTGGATGTGGCGAATATCTACGACGTTCCGATTGCCTACCACAAGGAAGGCCTTGATTCGGAAGTGCTGGCCGCTTTCGGCATCGAGCCGGCGCCGAAGCCGCGTCTGGAACAGTGGGAAGAGGTCTGCAACCGCATCCGCACACCGGAAGGCGAAGTGACGATTGCGATCGTCGGCAAATATACCGGCCTGAAGGACGCGTATAAGTCGCTGATCGAGGCGCTGCATCACGGCGGCTTTGCCAACCGCGTCAAGGTCAAGCTGGAGTGGATCGAGTCGGAAGTCTTCGAAAAGGAAGATCCGACGCCCTATCTCGAAAAGGTCAACGGCATTCTGGTGCCGGGCGGTTTTGGCGAGCGCGGTTCGGAAGGCAAGATCATGGCGGCACAGTTCGCGCGTGAGCGCAACGTGCCCTATTTCGGCATCTGCTTTGGCATGCAGATGGCGGTCGTTGAAGCGGCCCGTCATCTGGCCGGCATCGAACATGCCTCCTCCACCGAATTCGGCCCGACCTCCGAGCCTGTTGTTGGCCTGATGACCGAATGGGTGAAGGGCAACGAGCTGGAGAAGCGCTCCTCCAAGGGCGATCTCGGCGGCACGATGCGCCTCGGCGCCTACAAGGCGGCGCTGAAGAAAGACACCAAGATCGCCGAGATTTACGGCTCCACGGATATTTCCGAGCGTCACCGTCACCGCTATGAGGTGAATGTGGACTACAAGGACCGGCTGGAAGAATGCGGCCTCGTCTTCTCCGGCATGTCGCCGGATGGTGTGCTGCCGGAAACGGTGGAATACCCTGATCATCCTTGGTTCATCGGCGTTCAGTACCATCCGGAACTGAAGAGCCGCCCGCTTGACCCGCATCCGCTGTTTGCCAGCTTCGTTGAGGCGGCGGTGGAGCAGAGCCGGCTGGTTTGACGGTTTGAATGAGATGAAGAGGGCCGCGACAGCGGCCCTTTTTTGTTGGGTGATACCTTCCCTCCGTCATCCTCGGGTCAAGCCCGAGGATGACGTCGAGTATGGGGGGAGGTAGTGTCATGCGCTTCCAGCAAACAAAAAAACGGGCCCGCAGGCCCGTTTCCAATTCCATCAAAATCCAAACCGATTACTTCGGCCCGATCATGTTCTCCGGGCGCACATACTGGTCGAACTCCTCGTTGGTGAGGTATCCGCCGCCAACGGCCTCGTCGCGCAGCGTCGTGCCGTTCTTGTGCGCGGTCTTGGCGATCTTGGCGCAGATGTCGTAGCCGAGCTTGCTGTTGAGCGCCGTCACCAGCATCAGCGAGTTTTCGACGCCCTTCTTGATGTTGTCTTCGCGAGCTTCGATGCCGACGACGCAATTGTCGGTGAAGGAGACGGCGGCGTCGCCCAGAAGCTGGACAGACTGCAGGAAGTTGTAGGCCATCATCGGGTTATAGACGTTCAGCTCGAAGTGGCCTTGCGAACCGGCGAAGGAGAGCGCTGCATTGTTGCCGAAGATGTGGGCGCACACCTGCGTCAGCGCTTCCGACTGGGTGGGGTTGACCTTGCCCGGCATGATCGACGAGCCGGGCTCGTTTTCCGGCAGCGAGAGTTCGCCGAGACCGGCGCGCGGGCCGGAGCCGAGGAAGCGGATGTCGTTGGCGATCTTGAAGAGCGCAGCCGCAGCCGCATTGATCGCGCCATGGGAGAAGACCATGGAATCATGCGAGGCGAGCGCTTCGAACTTGTTCGGCGCGGTGACGAAGGAAAGGCCGGTGATCTTGGAGATCTCCTCGGCAACCTTCTCGGCAAAACCAACCGGAGCATTGAGGCCCGTGCCGACGGCGGTGCCGCCCTGGGCGAGCTTTGAAAGCGCGGGTAGGGTGGTTTCGATGTTGGCGATGGCGGAGGCGACCTGCGCGGCGTAACCGGAGAATTCCTGGCCGAGCGTCAGCGGCGTTGCATCCTGCGTGTGGGTGCGGCCGATCTTGATGATCTTCTCAAACTGTTTGACCTTGGCTTCCAACGCCTTGTGCAGGTGCTTCAGGCTCGGCAGCAGGTGATGAACGATCTGTTCCACGCAGGCGATATGCATCGCGGTGGGATAGGTGTCGTTCGAGGACTGGCTCATATTGACGTGGTCATTGGGGTGAACAGGCTTCTTGCTGCCCATTTCGCCGCCGAGCATCTCGATTGCGCGGTTGGAAATCACCTCATTGGCGTTCATGTTGGACTGGGTGCCGGAGCCGGTCTGCCAGACGACGAGCGGAAAATGCTCGGTCAGCTTGCCGTCGATGACTTCCTGCGCGGCGGCGATGATGGCGTCACCGATCTTCGGGTCGAGGCCGGCAAGCGCCATATTGGCGCGGGCTGCGGCCTGCTTGACGATGCCGAGCGCGCGAACGACAGAGGCGGGCTGCTTTTCCCAGCCGATCTTGAAGTTGCCGAGCGAGCGCTGCGCCTGGGCGCCCCAATAGCGATCGGCCTGAACTTCAATGGGTCCAAATGTATCGGTTTCCGTCCGTGTGGCTGTCATCAATCTTGCCTTTTTACTCGTTTTCCTCCGCCAAAACGGCGCCTTCGCCCGCCTTGCGCGGCCGATATATAGAATCATCGCGCCGGCAATGAAAGCGCTGCAATGCGGCGCAGGCAGATATTTCCCGCCGCGCAAAAGCGATTTCGCCGCATGGCGCGGCGCGGGGCGAAAAAGGCGCCGGCGTGTCATTTTTACTACGACGCGAAACGGCTGGCGAACCGGGCTTTCCGGGGTGCCCTGAGGGTCTGGCGGGATAGGGCAAAGTGAATGAAATAAATAGAAATTTAACCATTCTCGCCAATTCTGGAAATTACGTTTTTATGGCTTTGGCTGTATTATAAGGTTCATTTCGGCACGGTTGTGGGCTTTTTCGCGTTTTCTTTTCAACTGGCCGTCTATCGGCTAGACAGGCATGAAACTGATGCCCGCCTTTTGCTGGCGGTGCTGGGTGCTACGAGGATCAAATTGCAAGTCACATCTGGAAAAACATCGGCAGCACTGGTGCTGGCTCTCGGTCTTTCCGTTTCCACCGCTCTTCCCGGCAGTGCCGGGGCGGTAACGCTGATGGACCTCCTGCGCGGTGGCCCTGGTAAGATCGCGCGGGATCGCGGCGAGTTGCCGCCGGCCGGCATCGTTACCTCACCCTCCGGATCAAGTGCGGGCCAAAGCGCCGATGCTTCCGATCCCGAGCCATTGCCGCGTGTTTCAGGCCCGCGCTATTACAACTACAAGGCGGATTCGGCCCGTGCAGTAAACACGGCGAATTTCGGTGAAGGCCTTGCCAATCTGAAGTTCAGCGCCACCCCCGAGATCGCCAAGGCACTGGAAGCCTATTACGGCGCCGGCGGCAAGACGCTGTGGGTTTCGGAAGGCGAGCTGACCGCGCGCGCCAACGCTGTCATCGCCTTTCTCGAGACGGTCGGTGAAAGCGGCCTCGATCCGGCCGATTACAGCATTTCGCCACCGGCAAAGGATGTGACGGCCAGCATCACCAATGCTTCCGGCGCGGCTGCAACCGCTACGACGGTGGAGAAGGCCTCGGCGCCCGTGTCCGAGGCTTATCAACGGGCGCAGATGCAGTTCGAGCTGGCGCTTTCCGCCAAGGTTCTGGCTTATGTTCAGGATACGACCCGCGGCCGTGTCGATCCGAACCGGCTTTCCGGCTATCACGATTTCAAGCGCAAGACGGTGAACCTCGCACCGGTGCTGAAGCTTGCCGGCCTGAGCCCCGATGTTGCCGCGTATCTGCGCAGCCGCGAACCGTCGAGCGCCGAATATCTGGCGCTGAAGGCTGAACTTGCGCGCCTGCGCGACGAGGGCGATGCGGCGCATGTCGTCCGCGTTCCTGCCGATCTGTTGCTAAAGCCGGGCAATAGCAGCGCGGATATGGCCAATGTCGTCATGGCCATCGAACATCGCGCTTCGCCCGCTTTCAAGGCCGAGCATGCGGCAATCATTTCCGCTTACCAGCAGACGCCGGATTATACGCCCGATCTCGTCGATCTGGTGAAGGCGTTCCAGAGCGAAAACGGCCTGAAGCCGGACGGCGTTATCGGCCGCGCGACCGTGCGCGCCATGGTCGGCGAAAGCAATGACGCGAAGATCGCCAAGGTGCAGGTTGCCATGGAGCAGATCCGCTGGCTGCCGGCCGATCTCGGCCAGCGTTACGTCTTCATCAACCAGCCAGCCTTCATGGCCTATTACCACAATGACGGCCAGGAACAGTTCGGCATGAAAGTGGTTGTCGGCTCCAAGGCCAACCAGACCTATTTCTTTCAGGACCAGATCCAGACTGTCGAGTTCAACCCCTATTGGGGTGTGCCGCAGTCGATCATCGTCAACGAGATGCTGCCGAAGCTGCGCCGCGATCCGTCCTATCTCGACCGGCTGGGTTATGAGGTGCAGGTGGGCGGACGCGCCGTCTCTTCCACCAGCGTCAACTGGTATGGCTCCACCAACGCCGTTTCCGTGCGCCAGCCGCCGAGCAGCGACAATGCGTTGGGCGATCTGAAAATCCTGTTCCCCAATGCACATGCCATCTACATGCATGACACGCCTGCCAAGAGCTTCTTCAACCGCGACATGCGGGCGCTGAGCCACGGCTGTATCCGCCTCGTCGATCCGCGCCGCATGGCCGCCGCCGTTCTTGGCACCAGCGTCGACAAGGTCGGCGAGCAGATCGCGTCGGGCAAGAACCGCGCCGTTCAGGTGCCGGAGAAGATTCCGGTCTACGTGGCCTATTTCACCGCCTGGCCGGACAAGGACGGCAAGGTGCAGTTCTTTGACGATGTCTATGATCGTGACAGCTATGTGCAGAAGGCATTCGCCGTGACGACGAAGGCGCGGGCTGCGTCGATCTGATCGGCATATCATCAAGAGAAAAGCGCCGGAAACGGCGCTTTTTGTTTGATAAGGGCTGGATGAAGCGGCGCGGCCTCTCAGGCAGCCGCTTCGCCCTTCGCAACCAGTTCTTCGAACAGCGCCGGCGTCAATTCAGTGAAATCGTCGATCACCACATCCGGCTCCAGTTCAACCATCGGCACATCCGAATAACCGAAGGTGACGCCGATGGAGGGCACGGCCGCGCGTCTGGCGGCGAGAATGTCGTTGATGCTGTCGCCGACCATGATCGAGCGCTGCGGGTCGCCGCCGGCCTTTTCGATGGTGCCGAGAATATGGCGGGCATCCGGCTTGCGGAATTCAAACGTATCGCCGCAGGTGATGGCGGCGAAATATCGGCTGAGGCCCAGTTTTTCGAGCAGCGGTAACGCGAGGATTTCGGTCTTGTTGGTGCAGACGGCGAGCGCGATGCCCGCTTGCGAGAGCGCGTCCAGCGTCTCGACGATGCCGGGATAGGGGCGGCTTTCACCGGGCATTTCGGCGCGGTAATGGGTGATGAAGCGCTCATAGAGCGGTTCGATATCGGCCTCCGGCAATTCCGTCTCGCGCAGCGCGAAGGCGCGCTTGATCATCACCCGGGCACCCTGGCCGACCAGATGCGTCAGATCGTCATAGGTGACGGGCGCAAGCCCGGCTGCGGCGATGGTGTGGTTGAGGCTCGAGACCAGATCGGCGGCGGTATCGACCAGCGTGCCGTCGAGATCGAAAATGGCGAGCGGGGAGAGCGGGCGGGATGTCACGGGAACTGGCCTCTCGGGAATGCGTGCAACTGATATTGCCGCCAAGCCTAGGCAAACGGGCCTGTCTTTGCAACCGCGTCACAAGGTTCTGTTCGTTGGCTTGAAAAAGGCTTTCGTTTGGCTTTCGACCCGTGTAAACAGCACGGCGACGATAAAGCTACCGGAGTTTCAGGCACATGGATGCCCGCCAGATGAAGATCAAGGCCGCCGAGGCCGCACTGTCCCATGTACAGGATGGGATGCGGCTCGGTATCGGCACGGGCTCGACGGCCGAGGAATTCGTCAGGCTTTTGGCCGAGAAGGTCGCGGCTGGGCTCAAGGTCGAGGGCGTGCCGACATCCGAGCGCACCGCGCGCCTGTGCGTCGAGCTTGGCGTACCGCTGAAATCGCTGGATGAATTGCCGGAACTGGATTTGACCATCGATGGTGCGGATGAGGTCGATCATGCGCTGCGCCTCGTCAAGGGCGGCGGCGGCGCGCTTCTGCGCGAAAAGATCGTTGCGGCGGCATCCGACCGCATGATCGTGATCGCCGACCAGAGCAAGGTGGTGGAGACGCTGGGCGCTTTTCCGCTTCCCATCGAAATCAACCCTTTCGGCCAGGTGGCGACGCGTATCGCCATCGAAAAACTGGCGTCGCGTTCCGGGCTTTCCGGCACGCTTGCGCTGCGTTCTTCCGGCGACGGCGCCTTCATGACCGATGGCGGGCACCTTATCCTCGACGCATCTTTTGGCCGTATTCCTGATGCAGAAGCGCTAGCACGCGAGCTGAACACGATTCCCGGTGTCGTCGAGCACGGACTTTTCATAAATTTGGCATCGCTTGCCATTATCGCGGGTCCTGAAGGTGCCCGCGTGATGCAGGCAGTATAACAGGAGCGAGATTTTCATGGTCAAACTAGCGGGACTGGGCAAAGCTGCCGCTGCTTCGATCCTCATTTCCGGCATCGTGTTCGGTACTGCCGCACGCGCCCAGGAAATTTCGGAAGCGCATATCGCCGCCGCACGGCAGGCGATCACTTCTCTTGGCGTTACCGACCGTTTCGACGATATCCTGCCGGGTTTGGCGGAGCGTCTGAAGGCCGAACTCATTCAGGCTTCGCCGAACGTTCAGGATGCGATCACCGAGACTGTTGACGCGAAGGCTCTCGAGCTTGCGCCGCGCCGTGCCGATCTGGAGCGCGAAGCAGCGCTCACTTATGCGCGCGCCTTCACTGTTGAAGAGCTGAACGCCATTTCCACCTTCTACAGCAGCGAAGCCGGCAAGAAGCTCCTGAAGGACGGCCCGATTGCCACGCGCGAACTGATGAAGGCCGCCGATATCTGGGCCGCCGGCATCAACCGCGACCTCAACGCTTCCAGCATGTCGGAACTGCAGAAGGTTGCCGGCGCCGATCTGAAGCCGCTTCCGGCCGATCAGAACGCCACGGGCGGCGCTCCAGCGGCTCCCAAGCCCTGATTGGGTGAACGGACAATTCAGAAATATTCAAAGCCCGGCCGCAAGACCGGGCTTTTCATTTGTGCGTCGCAGCACCTATATGTGCCGTGAATGCGCCGTCCGTCCTGAGACTGATGGCGGCGGTTTTGACCAGGGGTTTTGACTATGACAGCTTATGACTACGATCTTTTCGTCATCGGTGGCGGCTCCGGCGGCGTGCGCAGCGGCCGCGTGGCGGCATCGCTCGGCAAGCGCGTGGCGATCGCCGAGGAATATCGCTATGGCGGAACCTGCGTCATCCGCGGCTGCGTGCCGAAGAAGCTGTTCGTCTATGCCTCGCAATTCCCTGAGCATTTCGAGGACTCGGAAGGATTTGGCTGGAGCGTCGGCGAGCGCAGCTTCGACTGGAAGAAGCTGATCGCTGCCAAGGACAAGGAAATCACCCGTCTCGAAGGGCTCTACCGCAAGGGTCTGGAAAACGCCAAGGCCGATATTTTCGACAGCCGGGCGGAACTGGTCGATGCCCATACCGTGAAGCTGACAAAAACCGGCGAGACCTTCACCGCCGAGCGTATCGTGATCGCCGTCGGCGGCACGCCGAACGAGCACAAGGCGCTGCCCGGCCATGAGCTGACGATCTCCTCCAACGAGGCCTTCGATCTGGAAGAACTGCCGAAATCGATCCTGATTGCCGGCGGCGGTTATATCGCTGTCGAATTCGCCAATATCTTCCACGGGCTCGGCGTTGAAACGACACTGATCTATCGCGGCAAGGAAATCCTCTCGCGGTTCGATCACGACATGCGCAAGGGCCTGCATGAGGCGATGGAGGCCAAGGGCATCCGCATCATTCTCGAAGACATCATCGAGGAAGTCAGCAAGGATGGTGCAGGCGGTTTCGTGGCGCGCACCAAACAGGGTAGCTCGCTGCATGTCGGTCTGGTGATGCTGGCGCTCGGCCGCGATCCGAACACCAAGGGCCTCGGTCTCGATAATGCCGGTGTGAAGCTGGATGCGCGGGGCGCGATCGTCGTCGACGATTATTCGCGCACCAATGTGCCGAACATCTTCGCGCTGGGCGACGTCACCGACCGGGTACAGCTGACGCCTGTGGCGATCCATGAGGCCATGTGCTTCATCGAAACCGAATACAGGAACAACCCGACCAAGCCGGATCATGAGCTGATCGCAACGGCGGTATTCTCGCAGCCGGAAATCGGCACCGTTGGTCTTTCGGAAGAGGAAGCGGGCAGGAAATATCCGGAACTGGAAGTTTATCGCGCACAGTTCCGGCCGATGAAGGCGACGCTGTCCGGCCGTCAGGAAAAGACGATCATGAAGCTGATCGTCAATGCTAGCGACCGTAAAGTCGTCGGCGCGCATATTCTCGGCCATGAGGCGGGAGAGATGGCGCAACTTCTCGGCATCACTCTGAAAGCCGGCTGCACCAAGGATGATTTCGACCGCACCATGGCGGTTCATCCGACAGCGTCCGAGGAACTGGTGACGATGTATTCGCCGAGCTACCGTGTGGTGAATGGCGAGCGTGTGTAACGCCGTTACAGGCGTGATATAATCGCCGCCCGCATCAGCTTGCCGCCGTTTGAAAACGAAATCTCGAGCGGCGGCGGGGTTGTTAAATCGTTTGAATTGACTTTTGTGCGTCGGGAGCGCTCAAAACTGGCAGAATGAGCCGGATGGCTCAGGGTTCGGCTATGCAAAGCCGATGCTTGGAGCTATAAGCCGCTCAATTTTTCGAGGCGGCCGCGCGACGTCGCGCGGGCGAAAAAAGGGTTAAGAACATGGCACAGAATTGGACCCCCGGCAGCTGGCGGCAGAAACCGATCCAGCAGGTTCCCGAATATCCGGATGCGGCAGCGCTTGCGGCAACGGAAGCCACGCTTGCGACTTACCCGCCGCTGGTTTTTGCCGGTGAGGCCCGTCGTCTGAAGAAACAGCTCGCCAATGTGGCCGAAGGCAACGCCTTCCTGCTGCAGGGCGGCGATTGCGCCGAAAGCTTCCTCGAACATGGCGCGGACAATATCCGCGACTTCTTCCGCGCGTTCCTGCAGATGGCCGTCGTGTTGACCTATGGCGCGCAGCTGCCTGTCGTAAAGGTCGGTCGTATTGCCGGCCAGTTTGCCAAGCCGCGCTCTTCCAACGTGGAAGTGCAGGATGGCGTTTCCCTGCCGTCCTACCGCGGTGACATCATCAACGGTATCGAATTCAACGAAGCCTCGCGCATTCCGAGCCCGGAGCGGCAGCTTGACGCCTACCGCCAGTCGGCGGCGACGCTGAACCTGCTGCGCGCTTTTGCGATGGGTGGTTACGCCAATCTTGAAAACGTTCACCAGTGGATGCTCGGCTTCATCAAGGACAGCCCGCAGGCGGATCGTTACCGCAAACTGGCCGACCGGATTTCCGAAACCATGGATTTCATGAAGGCGATCGGCATCAGCGCGGACAGCAATCCGAGCCTGCGCGAGACCGATTTCTTCACCAGCCATGAGGCGCTGCTGCTCGGTTACGAAGAGGCGCTGACCCGCGTCGATTCAACGTCCGGCGACTGGTACGCGACCTCTGGACACATGCTGTGGATCGGTGACCGCACGCGTCAGCTCGACCATGCGCATGTGGAATATTTCCGCGGCATCAAGAACCCGATCGGTCTGAAATGCGGTCCGTCGCTGACGCCTGACAATCTGATTGGGCTGATCGACGCGCTGAACCCGGCGAACGAGGCCGGCCGCCTGACGCTGATTTGCCGTTTCGGCCATGACAAGGTGGCGGACAGCCTGCCGAAGCTCATCCGCGCCGTGGAGAAGGAAGGTCGCAAGGTCGTCTGGTCCTGCGATCCGATGCATGGCAACACGATCACGCTCAACCACTACAAGACGCGTCCGTTCGAGCGCATTCTGTCGGAAGTCGAAAGCTTCTTCCAGATCCACCGCGCCGAAGGCACGCATCCGGGCGGCATCCATATCGAGATGACCGGCAAGGACGTGACGGAATGCACGGGTGGCGCGCGCGCCGTGACGGCGGATTCGCTGTCCGACCGTTACCACACCCATTGCGATCCGCGCCTCAACGCCGATCAGGCGCTGGAACTGGCATTCCTGCTATCCGAGCGCATGAAGAGCGGCCGCGATGAGAAGCGTCTGGCGATTGCCAACGCCTGATCCAGGCAATGGGCGCATAAAACAAAAAAGCCGCCGGGAGACCCTCCGGCGGCTTTTTCATGCGCGGTGCAACGTTATTGCACCAGCGCCGGTTGCTGGCAGCGGACATCCGTGACGCGCACATCTGCTTCGCCGATCTTGACGCCGAGAACCAGAAGCACGTTGTAAAGCAGCTGATCGACCGGCGCTGTGACCGTCGCCAGCGTGTTGGCCAGCGCCGACTGGATGACCGCGAGGCCCCCCAGATCCAGGTTGAGGAAGAGTAGCCTGATATCCAGGTTGAGGTTCTTCAGCAGCGAGCTGACAAGCGTCGTGACGGTGTCTTTGGTCGAGACGCTCTTGATCTTGGCCTGCGTAATATCCGACTGCGTGAAGGTGAGCTTCGTCTTCGTCATGTTGGTGGCGTTAATGAGGGCGCTGCCGTTGATGGCAAGCAGCGCCGAATCCACGATCGCCGCCTTCGTCACACGCGGGTCCCTGCCGAAATTGGCAAAGGCCGTGGTATCGACATTGCCCAGAGCGATTTCCGCAATGCCGGGAACGACTTCGACATCTACCGTTCCCTGTCCACCGCCGGTGCATCTGATATCGGCGAGCCGCGCTTCCGCATGGGCGACTTCTACATAGAGTGGAATATTGACCTTGAGGCCGGCGATGGCCTGAAGCCCGTCCACTACGACGCTGACCGCCAGCCGGGTCTGTGCGGTGCGCACGATGGTGCCCGGGCCGCCAACGGCGAGCGACGGCGTTTCGACAGGCGGTTCACCGATGGCGAGCGTTGCCTTGACCGAGGCGAGGCCGAGAAGGTTGGCGTTGATATTGAGCCCCAGCTGGTTGCCGCCATTGCCTGCCACGGCGGCGGCATTAATGAGATCGAAGACGCCTGCGGTAACCTTGAGGTTTTCGCCTGTTCCAATCAGCTTGTCGGAGAAGGGGCCGAGATTGAGGATTTCCTCAAGCTTGATCTTGACGTTGCTCTTGTTGACGGTTTTTTGCAACGTATTCAAAATGTTGACGACTGCCGGCTGCAGCCCTGTGGTTTTCGTCAGCACGTCGAGGAATTTGCCGTAGCTGATTTCCGTTTGCAGAACATCCTTGTAGGTGCCGGCGGTGAGGTTGAGATCGATGGCCAGCGCATCGACGATCTTCAGCGCATTGACATCGGCGGCGAGAAGGGCCTGGTAATCCATCAGCTTCAACGACACCGTGGTGCCGAGCAGGCCGCCGAGCAGGCTGTTAAGAATTCCTTCATTGAGGCTGGCGAGCCGCGATCCCACTGAAAATGCCGCGATCTTCTGCGCTGAAGCCGTTCCGACCGCCGAAACCTTCGGGGGCGTGGTAAAGGCGGAAGCGAAGAATATCTGCCCCTGTTCGACAATGTTCACTTTTATCGCATTGGTGGGCAGGGCGTTATCGACGAAACGCTGGCCTACAGGGATTGTCGCATCCGGCTCGTAGTGACCCTTGATGACCTCGGCATAACCCTTGCTGTTGGCGAATTCATTCAATGGGTCGAAGGGTTGCAGACCCTTCTCGGTCAACAGGCCCTGCGCGGTCCTTACTCCGAGATCCATGCCGTTGAGGGCGAAATATTGCTGGACCGCCTTTTCGGCGTCCGTGGCGTTGGCGGCCGCCGATATGGCGGCGAGGTCGGCGGTCTGCTGCAATTGCCGTTTCTGCAATGTCAGGTAACCGTAATCGACACCGAGCGCCAATATGCCGATGAAGAGCGGTGCGGTGAGCCCCGCCGAGATGGCGATGTTGCCCGTTCTATCTTTCAGAAAGCGGGGAAGCAGGGAATGAATATCTCGCATGTCATGCTCCTCCGATCCGGATGGTGGAAAAACGACGGATGACCGGTTCGGGCAGGGTGTAGCTGTAGAGGCTCCAGATCGGCAGATCGCTGGCGTCATATTCAACCTTCACCGTGAACTGGTTGGCATTGGCGGGATCGGTGGCGACATCGACGGTGAAGCGGCTCTTGTCCATGAAGGCGTAACTGAGGTCGCTTTTGGTGACGAAATCCCGGGCAAGCTGCTGGCGCTCCGTCGTATTGAGACCGGCAACCGCCGTCCGCGCCGCGTCGGCGGCGATCTGCTGCACCGAATAGGCCGCCATCAGATAGATGCCGTAGGCGATCATGGTCAGCAGGACGAGAAAAAAGATCGGCGCGACGATGGCGAACTCGACAGCGTTCGAGCCGGACCGATCGCGAAGGAAACGCATTGCATTACGCATAAAGCACCCCCGTTCCTCAAGACACCAAGGTTCGATGCCTTGATTTATTATTTTCGGAAATGCTAATTTATAGGTGTTAATATTGTGTTGATGCCGCTCTTATGGGTTGCAGCTCGCGTTAAACTTTCGCGTTTTCTTCAGATCAACCGAAGGCCTTTGAAGCTGGCGTGGCCGTCCTTACCGATGATGATGTGGTCGTGGACGGTGATGCCGAGCGGCTTGGCCGTATCGATGATGGTCTTGGTCATCTCAATATCCGCGCGCGAAGGGGTCGGGTCTCCGCTTGGATGATTGTGGATTAAAATCAAAGCAGTAGATGAAAGCTCAAGGGCGCGGCGCACCACTTCGCGCGGGTAGACCGGCGTGTGATCCACGGTTCCTTGACCCTGCACCTCATCGGCGATCAGGACATTGCGCTTGTCGAGGAACAGGACGCGGAACTGTTCGCGCGTTTCATGGGCCATCGCGGCGTGGCAATAATCGATGACCGAGGACCAGGAGCTAAGCACCTGCTTGTTGCGGATCTCGCTTTTCAGCATACGCTGGGAAACGGAGGCGACGAGTTTCATATCGAGCGCCACGGTTTCGCCCACGCCCTTCACCTCCTGCAACAGCGGCAAGGGCGCGCCGAGCACGCCGCCGAGCGTTCCGAAACGGGCGATCAGGGCCTTGGCAATGGGTTTGGTATCGCGCCTCGGGATCAGCCGAAAAAGAAGAAGCTCCAGCAGTTCGTAATCGGCAAGGGCTGCGTCGCCGCCATCGCGATAACGCGCGCGCAGCCGCTCGCGATGTCCGTGATAGTGGGCGGCATCGGTTTCCTGTTCGACGATAGCTGCCGGCCTTTTCGCGCCGCTTCGCGGTTCGGCAAAAAAGCCGCGCTCATCCGTCTCGCCGAACAGGTCGCCTTCGCCCGCCTGAAAGCCGGGAGTTCTGGAGAGATCGGCGGAAGGCGGAGCGGGGCGTTTTGCCATGGGCGGGTCTGGCCTTATGCAGGGGGAAGCGGCGGCAGGCCCGGACGATCAAAACCACCCGGTGACAGCGTGAAGATTTCGCAGCCGGTGGCCGTGACGCCGACCGCATGTTCATATTGGGCGGAGAGCGACCGGTCCCGTGTCACCGCCGTCCAGCCATCGGAAAGCACCTTCACATGCGGCTTGCCGAGATTGATCATCGGCTCGATGGTGAAGATCATGCCTTCGCGGATTTCCGGGCCTTCGTCCGTGCGGCCGTAATGCAGGATGTTCGGCGTATCGTGGAACAGGCGTCCGACGCCATGGCCGCAGAAATCGCGCACCACCGAGCAGCGTTCCGCTTCCGCATGGGCCTGAATTGCCGCGCCGATTGCGCCGGTGCGCACGCCAGGCTTCACCGCCGCGATACCGCGCATCAGGCATTCATAGGTCACCTCCATCAGCCGCTCGGCAGCGCGTTTGATCTGGCCGACCGGATACATGCGGCTCGAATCGCCATGCCAGCCGTCAAGCACATAGGTGACGTCGATATTGACGATATCGCCGTCGCGCAGCGGCTTTTCGTCGGGAATGCCGTGGCAGACGACATGGTTGATCGAGGTGCAGACGGATTTCGTATAACCGCGATAATTCAGGGTTGCCGGCAGTGCGCCATGGTCGGCGCCGAATTCGAAGACGAAGCGATCGATGGCGTCGGTCGTCACGCCGGGCTTGACGATGGCCGCCAGTTCATCGAGGCAACGCGCCGTCAGCTGGCACGCCTTGCGCATGCCATCGAAATCCTCAGGTGTATAGAGGCGGATGACGCCGGTATTCTTGAGGGGGGCGGAGGCTGCGTCGATATAGTTGACCATCATAGTGCTTTCTGTCTCTTCACGTCCCTGTTCATAAAACAGCCGGACGCCATTCGTCCATCTTAACCGTTCCGCTGACTGAAATTTGTGCCGGGGAGACCGTGCATTTGACCGCATAGGCCTCGACGCCACGCGCCATTGCCCGTTGAAACGCGAGTGCATAGACGGGGTCGAGATCGTCGCAGATGCGCATTCGCTCGCAATCATCGCGCTGGATAAGATAGAGCATCACTGAACGATAACCAGCTTCCGCAGCGTCACCCAGTTCCTCCAGATGTTTGGCGCCGCGTTTGGTGGCGGTATCGGGAAATTCAGCGAGGCCTTGTTCGCGCATGAAATGCACGTTTTTCACTTCTACATAGGCGTCCGGCCGGCCGGGTTCTGACAGCAGGAAATCGATGCGGGAATTGCGGCCGTATTTCTGTTCGCGGCGGATCGTCGAATAGCCGGCAAGTTCAGGGATGCGACCGTTCAGGATCGCTTCTTCCGCCAGCCGGTTCGGCATGCCGGTATTGATGCCGACCACGGTGCCGTCGGCTTCGACCATTTCCAGCATGTGGCGGTATTTTCGGGTCGGGCTGTCATGTTCCGACAGCCAGATGCGGGAGCCAGGCGTCGTCAGCCCGCGCATGGAGCCGGTGTTGGGGCAGGAGCCGGTGATCGCCGTGCCGTCTTCCAGAACGGCATCGAAGAGGAAGCGCTTGTAGCGGGAGATCAGCGTTGCGGGCGTAAGCGGGGCTGTGAAGAACATGTGGCCTGAAAGATCAAAAAAATAGTGGGCGCGGTCAGGAAAGGACATAGGTTCCCGGCGCGTCGCCGAGCACGGGACGCTTGCCGTCTTCCGGTTTTCGCGCCTTCACCTTTTCGCCATCCTGGCTTTCGATCCAGTTCTGCCAGTGCACCCACCATGAGCCCTTATGGGCGGCGGCTGAGGCCTGCCAGGCATCGAAGTCTCCGGCTGGTGACGGTCCTGTCCAATATTGGTATTTCTCAAGCTGCGGCGGATTGATGACGCCGGCTATGTGGCCGGAAGCGCCGAGCACGAATTCCACCGGCCCGCCGAACAGCGCGGCCCCCGTGAAGACCGATTTCGCCGGGGCGATATGGTCGTCGCGTGTGGCGAGATCGTAAACGGGTATCTTGATATCGCCGAGATTGATCCGCTTGCCGGCGACCCGCATCAGCCCGCGGGCGAGATTGTTTTCAAGGTAACAATTGCGCAGATAGAACGAATGGCTGGCGGCGGTCACCCGGGTCGAATCGGAGTTCCAGTAGAGCAGATCGAAGGGCAGGGGTTCCGTGCCGCGCAGATAGTTATCCACCATGTAAGGCCAGATGAGATCGGAGGCGCGCAGCATGTTGAAGACAGTGGCCATGATCGAGCCGTCAAGATAACCGACCGCCTGCATGTGCTTGTCCAGCGCTGCCAGCTGGCCCTCGTCGATGAAGACCTTGAGGTCGCCGGCGTGAATGAAATCGGTCTGGGCGGCCAGTAGCGTGGCGCTGCGGATGCGCTCATTGCCATCCTGCGCATGCAGCGCCAGCGCCGAAGACAAAAGCGTGCCGCCGACGCAATAACCGATGGCGTTGATTTCTTTTTCGCCGGTCCGCTCCTCGATGGTATCCAGCGCAAAATCGATTCCTTCGCGGATGTAATCGTCCCAGCCCTTGTCGGCCAGACGGGCATCCGGATTGATCCAGGAGACCATGAACACGCTGTGGCCTTGCTCAAGGCACCAGCCGACGAAGGATTTCTGCGGGTTGAGATCGAGAATGTAGAATTTGTTGATCCACGGCGGCACGATCAGCAAAGGCCGTTTGAAGGCCTTCTGCGTCGTCGGCGCATAATGGATGATTTCGCAGAGCGGGCTTCTCGCGACCACCTTGCCCGGCGTGACGGCAATGTTCTGGCCGATGACGAATTTGCTGTAGTCGGTCTGGCGCAGTTTCAGGTGGCCATTGCCGGCGGCGACATCCTCCGCCAGCTGCGCCATGCCCTTGACGAGATTGGCGCCGCTGGAGGCGACCGTTTCGCGAAAGACCTGCGGATTGGTGAAGACAAAATTGGCCGGCGAAAGGGCCTCCGTCACCTGGCGCATGTAAAACAGCGCCTTGGTGCGGGTATGTTCGTCCAGCCCGTCTGCCTCCGTCACCATCCGGTCGGCGAAACCGACGGTGGTCTGGTAGGCTTTCAGGAGAAAATCGAAGAACGGATTGGCCTGCCAGTCGGCATCGGCAAAACGCCTGCTCCTGCGTTCCGCAGGGCCGCTTTCGGCGGGTTTTTCCGGGGCCGAATCGGCATCGCCGGAAAACTGCGCCACCGATTTCGCCCACAGATCGTAATAGCTGGAAAGCAGATGGGTCTGCGCTTCGAGCGAGCGCTTCGGTTCTGCCATCCAGTATTCGGCGACATCGGAGAGCGTCTTGACCAGATCGGTCACGGGATCAGCGCTTGCCTGCGGAATTTCACCGCGTTCGCGCGGCGCCAGCCATTCGGAGGCGGCCTTGCCGAGATTCTCGAGCGCGCGGGCGATATTGATCGCGAAGGTTTCCGGGTCGCGGATCAGGTAGGCTTCGGCGGAAGTAGCGTCGAAACCGGGCGTTTTTCCCCCCTTTTTCTCTGCCCCGCCGTCAACACCTGCCATGCGCCATCCTCCACCAAATTTGTGTTTGCACATTCTGCATGAAAACGAATACAAGTTCCACCAGCAAGGGGAGGCCGCAAAGGGCCGAACCGTGGTCGAATTCGATATCGGCAGATATCCTTTACAGGCGGAACATGACGATGGGCAAGCACAAGGGCACATGGGGAACATATGCGGAAAATGCCGCAAGAATCGCTGTGCTTTCGCTCTCCGGCGTAATGCTCGCCGCCGCACTTGCCGCCTGCAAGGCTCCGGAGCCAATCGTCGCGCCCGCCCATATGCGCCGCCCGACGGCCGAAATCGTCGGCCCGCGCCCGGTCGACGACACGGCGGTCAGCCAGAAGCGCGACACGGGCACCTATCCCACTTTCGCCCAGCCGCTGACGGCCGCCGGCACCCAGATGGGTGAGGACGAGGCTTCCACCATGGAAGCAAACCTCTCGCGTCTCGGCGCTTCACGGAAAAACGGACAGATTTCCGAAGCGGAATATAATCGCCGGGTTGCCGAATTGCGGGCGCTCGCTGAAAACCAGAAACCGGTTGCGACACCTGCTGCTTCGCAGTGAGATCATGTTGCGCAGTTTGCGCGATATAAGGCTTGAGATGGAGCGAGCTCATGCCGCTTGTTTCTTCTCCCCGCCGGGGAGAAGTCCGCAGCAGCGGGATGAGGGGGCAAGCTCTCAGAAGTCCTGCAAAGTGCCCCCCTCATCCGACCCTTCGGGCCACCTTCTCCCCGGCGGGGAGAAGAAACTCGCGGCGACGGCGAGCTCTCCAACAGTGGCATTTGCGGGCTGAGCGTCATGCGGGCATGACATCATAACCCCTTCTTTACCCTGCCTCTGAACCTTCCGCTTACCCAAGATGTTAAGCGGATGGATGCGGTTTGCCGGTTATGATGCGGCCATAACAAACAGGCCGCTGAAAAAGCGGGGCACGGGGTGAAATATCATGAAATGCATCGCCGCTTTGCTGGTTCTTGCCAGTTTTGCGCTCGCACCCGCTCAGGCGCGGGCGCCGCACATCAATTTCGGAACAGCTGTGCTTCAGGGCCGGTGAGAGGACGAATTCCGTCAGTCGTTGCCCGCGGCTTCGCTCAGCGCGTTGAGATGAGGCACGGTGATATGCCGGTTGTTCTCGATACGGATAATGCCTTCCTTGCGCAGTTTTGTCATTTGCCGGCTAACTGTTTCAATGGTGAGGCCAAGGAAATCGGCTATATCGGCGCGTGAAAGCGGCAGATCGAAAGCCGATTTGTCGTCGTTTTCCGGATCGATATGGGTGGCGATCATATAAAGGAAGCTGGCAACCTTTTCCTGCGCCGATTTGCGCCCCAGCGTCAGCATCCAGTCGCGCGCCTCGTCCAGTTCCTTCAGGGACTGGTTGTGGAGCTTACGTTCCATATCGGGCACTTCGGAGACCATGCGGTCGACGACGCGGCGCGGGAAGAGACAAATCTCCACATCTGTTGCTGCTTCCGCCGTCATCTTGCTTTCCGCCATAAACGGGCGACCGAGAAAGTCCGGTGCAAATTGCAGGCCGACGATCTGCTGACGGCCATCCGACATCATTTTCGACAGCTTCACGACGCCGTTCAAAATATTGCCGTAGGAGGTGACGAGTTCGCCCTGACCGAGAAGCTCATTGCCCGCTTCCAGTTTCTTGCGGCTGGAATGGCGGTTCAGCTCGCAGAGCTGCTGCGGTGTCAACGTGCTGCAAAGGCCGCCGTGACGCGCCTCGCAGGAGCGGCATACGACGGGATATTCCGAATTGTGGATGGTCTTTTGCAGCGTGTCCATAAGCCTTTTCCAATGCTGGCTTTTTCAGGACGATTGCGACCGTAGGTGTCAAATCCGGTCTCATGCAAGGCTTTCGCCACGTAGCCGTCGCCCCCACGTCTACTTTAGCAAGAACTTACGGTGCAATTTGATTGAAGTCAAAGTTGCAAACTGTCGCAGCCGTTACTGAAAGAGAGGAAATCGACATTTTCTTGATAAAAGGCAAATCGGGCGATGAATACCGAACTTCTTCACAAATATTCGGGTGCAGTGCCGCGTTACACGAGCTATCCGACCGCGCCGCATTTCCACGAGGGAATCGATAATGGCACCTATCGCCGCTGGCTCGGCGCGCTCGGTCACAGGAATCGCCTATCACTGTATCTGCATATTCCCTATTGCGACCGGCTGTGCTGGTTCTGCGCGTGCCACACCAAGCACACGTTGAAATACGAGCCGATTGCCGTTTATCTTGAAGTACTTAAACAGGAGATCGAAGCCGTCGGCGCGCTGGTTTCGCCGGATGCGGTGGTAAGTGCCGTGCATTTCGGCGGCGGCTCGCCCACCATGCTGAAGCCGGAGGACGTAAAGAGCCTGATGGACTGTCTGCGGCGTCATTTCACCTTCGGGCTCGCACCCGAGATCAGCGTCGAGATGGACCCCAACGATCTGGACGACAGCCGCTATGATGCGCTTGCCGCCATCGGCATGTCGCGGGCGAGCCTGGGGGTTCAGGACTTCGATGACAAAGTGCAAAAAACCATCAACCGCATCCAGTCCTTCGAACAGACGAAATCGGTCGTGGATTCGGTGCGGGCGAGGGGCGTTCGCTCGGTCAATTGCGACATTCTTTATGGACTACCGTTCCAGACCTGCGAGACGCTCGAACGGACGGTCAACCAGATCGTGTCGCTCGATCCCGATCGCATCGCGCTTTTCGGTTATGCGCATGTTCCGTGGATGAAAAAACATCAGTCGCTGATCCCGGAGCACGCCCTGCCGGATATTGCCGAGCGCTACCGCCAGATGACGATGGCGGCGGAGATGCTGAAACAGGCGGGTTACGAGGCCATCGGTATCGATCACTTCGCCAAGCCGACCGATACATTGTGTCAGGCCGCCGAAGCCGGCGCCCTGCGGCGGAATTTTCAGGGCTATACGACCGACACGGCCGATGCGCTGATCGGGCTTGGCGCATCATCCATCGGCAGGTTGCCGCAGGGTTACGTGCAGAACATGGCGGCGACGGGGGAATATCAGCGGATGGTAAGCGAGGGTGGTCTTGCCGCCGTCAAGGGCATAGAGTTGTCGCAGGACGATCATCTGCGCTCGCATGTCATCGAAAGGCTGATGTGCGATTTTGCTATCGATCTTTCGCAGTTGCAGCATCGTTTCGGCAAGGTGAGCCATTCCGTGAGAGCCCAGGCGCAGCATTTTGCCGCTAGCGACAGGGATGGCGTGGTGCGGCTGGACGCCGATATTTTTGCGGTGACGGAGGCTGGAAAGCCGTTCGTGCGTAACATCGCGGCAATCTTCGACACCTATCTCGGTAACGGACGCGGCCGTCATTCGGTTGCTGTTTAGGCAACAGTTTTGGGGCAAATTTCAAAGTTACGTCACGAAACCATTGGCTTTTTTGTGTGACTTGCCTATGTGGTGCGTCAGACAGAATAATTCATACGAACGACAATAAGGATTATGGGCGTGACAGCTACATTCGACAAGGTTGCCGACATTATCGCCGAAACCAGCGAAATCGACCGCGAAACCATTACGCCGGAGAGCCACACGATCGACGATCTGGGCATCGACAGCCTCGACTTTCTGGATATCGTTTTCGCGATCGACAAGGAATTCGGTATCAAGATTCCGCTTGAGCAGTGGACGCAGGAAGTCAACGAAGGCAAGGTTTCCACCGAAGAATACTTCGTGCTGAAGAACCTTTGCGCCAAGATCGACGAATTGCGCGCAGCCAAGGGCTGATGTGACAATGCCCGCGTCAAGCGGGCATTTCTTTTTAAAGCCCGCCGTTATGGCGGGTTAAACCGACCAGAGACGGGCCGGACGGATGCTGCTTGAATATTTTCAGATGATCGACAAGGTCGAAGCCGTGGACATGGCGACGCGCACATTGAAGGCGCGGTCCGTCGTTCCCGACAAGAGCCCTGTTTTCGAAGGCCACTTTCCCGGCATGCCGCTGGTTCCGGGCGTGCTCTTGATCGAGACGATGGCGCAGGCCTCCGGCATGATGGTTCTGGCATTTTCCGATTTTGCGTCCATGCCGTTCCTGATGTCGGTCGATGGCGCCAAGATGCGCACCTTCGTGGAGCCCGGCGCTGTTCTCGACATCGAGGCCGTACTGGAGCATGACGGTTCCGGCTTTGCGGTCACCAAGGCGAAGATTACCAGCGATAGCAAGAAGGTTTGTGACGCGCAGCTGAAACTGCGTACCATGCCGTTCAGCGAAATCCCGCTCGGACCTATCGTCAAAAAGCGGGCCGAGGAAGTCGGCCTGATGGCGGCGATCGCCGCGGATGCGCAGAAATAAGCGTTTCCGCCGGTCTCAAAGAGGAGCGTTTTTTCCTCGACCCGGTTTTGAAGCGCGAAAATCGTGGGCTCGCGACGGCGGATCGGGCCTTCACCATTGCCAATCCGCACCGCGCGCTTTATTCCGCAACGCATGAAGTGGTTGTTCGCAACCGCTGTGGATAGCCGTGACCGTTTCGGCGGGGCCGGCTGCAAAGGATGACAGACGATGAAATCTGACAATGATGTGGTGATAACAGGGGTCGGCATCGTGACCTGTCACGGCGTTGGCAGCCAGGCGCATGTGGCGCTTCTTTCTGGAACCGCCGCGCCGGCGACGATTGTCGAGACCGAAAAATTCAAGCCCTATCCGGTCCATCCCATGCCGGAGATCGACTGGTCGGCCCAGATCGCCAAGCGCGGCGACCAGCGCCAGATGGAAAACTGGCAGCGTCTCGGCGTTTTTGCCGCCGGTCTTGCACTTGATGATGCTGGCTTGAAGGAAAATGCCGAAGCCTGCGCCACTATGGACATGATCGTTGCTGCTGGCGGCGGCGAACGTGACATCAATGTCGATACGCTGATCGTTGATGAGGCGTTGAAGCGCAACGACCGCGAAAAGCTTCTCAATGAGAAGCTGACCACCGAGTTGCGCCCGACGCTGTTTCTTGCCCAGCTTTCCAATCTGATGGCCGGTAATATCTCCATCGTGCATAAGGTTACCGGTTCGTCCCGTACCTTCATGGGCGAAGAGGCGGCTGGCATTTCCGCTGTAGAAACCGCGTTTCATCGTATTCGTTCGGGCGAATCGAGCCACGCCCTCGTGGGCGGCGCCTTCTCCGCCGAACGTCCCGACATGATCCTGCTGTTCGAAGCCATCGGCGCACATGCGCAGGGCGGCTGGCAACCGCTATGGTCGCGTGGCGATCAGGACGGCGGCGGCATGATTTCCGGTTCGCTCGGCGCATTCCTGGTGCTGGAATCACGCAAGCATGCCAGCGATCGCGGCGCGCGCATCTATGCCCGCATCGATGCCATAGAGGGTGACCGCGGCAGCCGGGACGACGGCAAGATGGAAAAGCGCATGGAGCGTCTGCTTGCCCCTGCCAAGGACAGCGCTACGACCGTCGTATTTTCCGGCGCGAGCGGTTATGACAATGTAACCGCCCGCGAGAAGGATATTCTCGAAAAGGCGCTGCCGAATGCCGTCATTCGCGGTTTTGGCGGTATCACCGGCCATGGACTTGAAGCGCAGTTTCCGCTCGGACTGGCTCTGGCCGCGCTGACGCTTGAAAGCGGCGCAAAGGTTCCTACCTTCGACGCGGCTGCCGAAAAGCCGATGGGCGAGGCGGCCACGGAGGCCGTTGTCACCACCGTTGGCCATGTGCGCGGCGAAGGTGTCGCCGTTCTGTCCCGCGACGTTTGAGGAGAAAAGACCATGGCTTCCAACTTCAGGGATCATCTCGGTCGCCCGATCGTCGCCGTTACCGGCATGGGCATCATCACCTCGCTCGGGCAGGGACTTCAAGACAACTGGGCGGCGCTGACATCAGGCAAATCAGGCATCCATAATATCACCCGTTTCCCGACCGAGGGGCTTTCGACGCGGATCAGCGGCACGGTGGATTTCATCGATATCCCAGTTCCGAATTCGGTCGAGCGCTCCTATGCCTTTGCCCGCGAAACTACCATTGAGGCGCTGGCGCAGGCGGGCATCTCCGGCGATTTCGACGGCCCGCTGTTTCTCGCAGCGCCGCCGATCGAGCCGGAATGGAGCGCCCGTTTCGAGCTTGCCGACCGGTCTCCGCCGGCCGCCCAGCCGGGTGACGCCTATGAGCGTTTTCTGACGGCCTTCCGCCAGCGTCCCGACCCGGCATTTCAGGAAGCTGCCCTGTTCGGCGCGATTTCCGAGCGTCTTTCCGACCGCTTTGGCACACGCGGCCTGCCGGTGACGCTTTCCACCGCCTGTGCATCGGGTGCGACCGCGATCCAGCTTGGTGTGGAAGCCATCCGCCAGGGCCGCACGGAGCGGGCGCTGACGGTTGCGACCGACGGTTCGGTCAGCGCCGAAGCGCTGATCCGCTTTTCGCTCCTCTCTGCGCTTTCGACCCAGAACGACCCGCCGGAAAAGGCCTCCAAGCCGTTCAGCAAGGACCGCGATGGTTTCGTGATCGCCGAAGGCGCCGCAACGCTGGTGCTGGAATCGCTCGAAGCCGCCGTCGCTCGCGGCGCGAAGGTTCTCGGCATCATCAAGGGTGCGGGCGAGAAGGCCGACAGCTTCCACCGCACGCGGTCTTCGCCCGATGGCGGCCCGGCGATTGCGACGATCCGTGCAGCACTGGCCGATGCGGGCGTGGCCGAAAGCGATATCGGTTACATCAACGCCCACGGCACCTCGACGCCTGAGAACGACAAGATGGAATATGGCTCGATGCTTGCGGTCTTCGGCGAAGGCCTGAAGAACATTCCGCTGTCGTCCAACAAGTCGATGATCGGTCATACGCTGACCGCCGCAGGTGCTGTGGAAGCCGTGTTCTCGCTGCAGACCATGCTGACCGGCACTCTGCCGCCGACGATCAACTACAACAATCCCGATCCGACCATCACGCTCGACGTGGTGCCGAATGTGAAGCGGGATGCGCAGGTGGGCGCGGTTCTGTCCAACTCCTTCGGGTTTGGTGGGCAGAATGCAAGCCTTGTCATGACGCGGGAACCGGCTTAACCGGTTCCGCCACAGAAACTGAGATTAACGCCTCCGGGCGAAGGACTGAAATATGCGCGCTCTTCAACTCGTGGACGACCGGAAGCTCGAAAAAGTGGACCTGCCCGAACCGGATGCGCCGGCGCCGGGCGAGGTGACGCTGCGCGTCAAGGCCGTGGCGCTCAACCACATCGACGTGTGGGGCTGGCGCGGCATGGCTTTTGCCAAGCGCAAGATGCCGCTCACCATCGGTGCGGAAGCCTCCGGCGTGGTCGAAGCCATCGGCCCGGGCGTTTCGAACGTGCTGCCGGGCCAGCTCGTCTCGGTCTATGGCGCGCGTACCTGTGGGCTGTGCAAGCCCTGCCGCGAAGGCCGTGACAATCTGTGCGAACATGTCCAGGGCGTGCACGGTTTCCATCTCGATGGTTTTGCGCAGGAGAAGATCAATATTCCGGCCCGCCAGCTGGTGCCGGCACCGCACGGCATCGACGCCGTTGCTGCGGCGCTCGCGCCGGTGACCTTCGGAACGGTCGAGCACATGCTGTTCGACAATGCCAAGCTTGAGCCGGGTGAAACCATTCTCATCCATGCCGGCGGTTCGGGCATCGGCACGGCGGCCATCCAGCTTGCCAAGAAGATGGGCTGCACCGTCATCACGACCGTCGGTTCCGACGACAAGATTGAGCGGGCGAAGGCGCTCGGGGCCGATCATGTCATCAACTATCGCACTGACCGTTTCGAAGGCGTCGTGCGCAAGCTGACGAAAAAGAAGGGTGTCGACGTGGTATTCGAACATGTCGGCAAGGATACCTTCGTCGCCTCGATGTTCTCGCTGAAGCGCGGCGGTCGTCTCGTCACCTGCGGGTCCACCTCGGGCGTCTCCACCGAAATCAACCTGATGATGCTGTTCCAGCAGCAGCTGAAACTGCTCGGTTCCTTCGGCTGCCGCATGGAAAACATGGCCAACGCCATGCAGAAAATGGCGCGCGGCATCGTTCATCCCGTCATCGATACCGAAGTGACCTTCGACGATATCGACCGGGCGCTGGAGCGCATGGAGACGCGTCAGGTATTCGGCAAAATCGTGCTGCGGATGGACTGAGCATCTTGAAGCTTTTCCTGACACGGATCGTCCTGAAACTGGACCACTTCCGGCAGTGGCTGATCGCGACACTCGCCTTTGGCCTCCTCAACCTGCTGAAGCTCTTTCCCGCCGATGCCGGCATTCGCGCCGCCGACCGGCTGGCGCGATGGGTGGGGCCGAAAACCGGCCGCCACAAGCTGATGCTTTACAATCTGGCCCGCGCCTTTCCGGAAAAATCCGAAGAGGAACGGCTGGCAATCGCCATGGACAGCTGGGCCAATATGGGCCGGCTTGCGGCGGAATATGTGTTTCTCGACCGGCTGTTCGATTTCGATCCGGAAAAAAATGAGCCGGGCCGTATCGAGGTCGAGGGCATCCCGACGTTCCTCGAGCTGCGCGACAACCCGCGGCCGTTCATCGTCTTTACCGCCCATAGCGGCAATTTCGAACTCTTGCCGGTAGCCGGGTCGGCTTTCGGTCTGGATGTGACGGTCCTTTTCCGTCCGCCGAACAATCCTTTCGTGGCCGACAAGGTATTCAATTTTCGCAAGGAGCGCATGGGCAATCTCGTGCCGTCGCATGCCGGTTCCTCCTTCGCGCTTGCGCGGCAGCTGGAAAAGGGCGGCGGTGTCGGCGTCCTCGTCGACCAGAAGTTCGGTAAGGGTCTGACGACGAAGTTCTTCGGCCTTGAAGTGCGCACCAATCCGCTGCTTGCCAAGCTGGTGCGGCAATTCAACTGCGATGTGTATCCGGCCCGTTGCGTGCGCCTTCCCAACAATCGCTACAGGCTGGAAATAGAGCCCAAGGTTGAAATTCCGCGCGATGAGAAGGGCAATGTCGACATTCAGGCGACGGCGCAGCTTCTGAACGACAAGGTGGAAAGCTGGGTGCGCGAATACCCCGGACAATGGCTGTGGTATCACGACCGGTGGGATGTCAAGCACCAGATTTGAGATGACCGCTGTGCGGCCGGATTTTCTGCAATTTTCAAGAAAATCGGCCGAAAAACGGTGCGTTTCGGTGTTTTTCCATATTAGCGGAACCTCATTTTTCGTTCATGGATTATCGAAATTGAAAAATTAGCGGCTGCTGTGATATTTTGGACAACAATCCTCGCAGTGTTGCTGCGTTTCGTTACGTCATTTTTAAGCGCAAATACGCTATAATCCGGGGGCAAAGGGTTAATCCGTTCGCATAGGTAGCGGGGGTTATGCCCGTTCAGGGAGAGTTGGGTTGAAAGATTTGATTGAGTTGTTCTGGTTGCGTTATACGGAACTGCAATCTGCCGTTGGTAAAAACGAAGCCGACAAGATTGCCGTGCTGGAACGTGAACTGGAACAGCTCCTCGACCGGATTGTCGGACGCAAGACAGAAAATTCCGAAGATATCCGCGAGCAGTTCCGTTTTGCCATCGACCTCCTCAACCACGAGGCGGAAGACCTTGGCTGCGTGCAGCGCAACTCCGAGCTTCTGCGGACGCTCGTAGATCGTTACGTCGGCATGCCGTCAAAGGCCAAGGTCGTCGGTGACGAAGACGAAGACACGCTGGAATGGCACCATCGCCACCTGATCCTCGATGAGGATATGCTTAACGATCTCGACGAGCCGGTTGTGATCGTTTCACCCGGCTACCGCGTTTCCTTCGCCAATGCTCTCGATGCATTTCAGCGCAATGCGCCGGAAGGGCTTGTCGGTTGCCACATCGCCGAGCTTGTCGGCGTCCACCGCTTCCAGAACGACCTTCGGGAAAAACTCGACAATTGTTTCAAGGGAGATACGTCGAAATATACCTATGCGGAAGATCAGAACGGCCGCACGATCGTGAAATCGCTTGAAATGTCGCCCTGCTATTCCTCCGCCTACAAGCTCGTCGGCGCCATGGTGGTGATCCGGGAAATTGCCGATCGCCGACGCCGCGCCACCGGCTGACCTGTCGGAGCGCCTTGTATCGTCTGCCCGTCAGTCACGCGGACACGGCGCTCCAGCATCCCTTATGTCGGGGAGATGGTTTCCCAGATTGCGGCAATTGACCAGGCGGATGATGCATCGACAAGAAGCTTCGTCGCCATGGCCAGGCAGGAAAGCACCAGCAGCGGGCGGATGATCTTCGCACCGTTTTTCATGGCGAAGCGGGAGCCGATCTGTGCGCCGATGAACTGGCCGACGCCCATGGCGAGGCCGAGCTTCCACAAAACCGCACCACCCATTGCAAAGACGAGAAAACCGCCGAAATTCGAACCGAGGTTGAGAAGCTTCGTGTGGGCGGTCGCCTTCAGCATTCCGAAGCCGGCAAGGCCCACAAAGGCCAGCATGTAAAAAGACCCTGCGCCGGGGCCGAAAACACCATCGTAAAAACCGATCAGTGGTGCGACCGTAAGCCCGAACACAAAGGGCGTGATGCGGCGATGGCTGTCGATATCGCTGAGCTGAGGCTTGAAGGCGAAATAAAGCGCGATCGCAATCAACAGGAACGGCATGACGGCGCGCATCAGATCGGCTGGCACGAAGGCGGCTGTCAGCGCGCCGAGCATTCCGCCGGCCATGGCCATCAGCGCCATCGGCATTTGCTCCCGGAGATTGACGTGGCCGCGTCTTGCATAGGCCAGTGTCGCAGAGGCGGAACCGAACTGGGCCTGCAGCTTGTTGGTGCCGAGCGTATCGAGTGGGGCAATGCCCATGATCAGCATCGCCGGAATGACAATGAGACCGCCGCCGCCGGCGATGGAATCGATGAAGCCGGCAAAGATGGCGACGCAGAAAAGGACGAGAAAAACGTTGAGGGCGATGTCTTGCACTGGGGATGTCCGGGCAGGCGGAGGGAGAGGGCTTCTTCTTTCACTGAAAAGACCGCCACGCAATATTTTTCTGCATGACATGCCGCTTGCGGGGGGATTGCGGTGTTGCCGCTTATCGTTATGTTTCCGTGGCGCGTCGCCGGAAGAAGAGGATGGCGCTTGAGACATATGGATGAGGGCATTATGCAT
The DNA here is from genome assembly GCF_008274755.1 of Agrobacterium sp. B1(2019). Taxonomy (NCBI): domain Bacteria; kingdom Pseudomonadati; phylum Pseudomonadota; class Alphaproteobacteria; order Hyphomicrobiales; family Rhizobiaceae; genus Agrobacterium; species Agrobacterium sp. B1(2019). The sequence continues at coordinate 1,166,520 of NZ_VTPB01000001.1, forward strand.
AAAGTGATATTCGATACGGATCCCGGTGTGGACGACGCCATGGCGCTTCTGTTCCTGCATCGTCACCCCGATATCGATCTGATCGGCGTCACCACGGTTTTCGGCAACGCCCCCATCGATATCACCACCCGCAATGCACTCTTCCTCAAGCGGGAATGGCAGATGACCGCACCGGTGGCGAAGGGCGCCGGCGTGACCTTCGATCCCGCCCGCAAGGAAGGTCACTGGCCGACCTTTATCCACGGCGAAAACGGCCTCGGCGATATCGATATCCCCGAAACCATCGATCTGCCGCTCGATCCGCGCCCCGCCCATCGCTTCATCATCGAGACGGTGAAGGCCTATCCCGGTGAGGTGACGCTGATCGCAGTCGGCCGCATGACCAATCTGGCGCTGGCGCTTCGCGAGGAGCCGGATTTTGCGGCGCTGGTGAAGGAGGTGATCGTCATGGGCGGCGCCTTCGACATGAACGGCAATGTCTCGCCGGCGGCGGAAGCCAATATTCATGGCGATCCGGAAGCGGCCGATCTCGTCTTTACCGCGCCCTGGCGCGTTACTGTCGTCGGTCTCGACGTGACGACGAAAACCGTGATGACCAGCGCCTTGATGGCGGAGATGGCGGAGGCCGGCGGCAAGCCCGTGCAGCTGCTTTCCGACCTGTCGCAGTTCTACATCGATTTCTACAAGACCCGTACCGGCGACGGCATGGTGGTACATGATAGCTGCGCCTGCGTTTATCTTGTCGCGCCGGAACTGTTTACCACCCGCAGCGGCCCGGTGCGCGTCGTCTGCGGCGGACTTGCCGACGGCCAGACGATCCAGAAACCGGATGGCCGCGCTTTTCCGCCGGGCGACTGGGACGGGCATCCGAGCCAGCTCATCTGCACGGATATCGAGCCGGAACGCGTGCTTTCGGTCATCCGTGCGGCAATTGTGAAGGGTGAGCGCGGCTGAAGGGCCGTTCTTGAGCATGGCTTGCCTTGCATTTTCCAAGAATCTGGCGTTATGCAAGTCCCCTGATCATAGTGCGCGATCCGCCTTGCGGAAAGGGCTGCGAAGGCCGAACCGGAAGGATGGGCGGATCACCGTTATGCGGCGTGGACCGAGAAAAGCCTTGTAGGTTTTCCCGTTCTTTGCGCTACAATGAATAACGCCTGCCGGGTCGGTTCGTGTCGGCGGCGTTTAACAACAAAAACGAGCTTTCGATATGGGCCGGCAAAACCGGTTCATTCCCATGAGGAAAGAGATGGAAGAGTTTCACAAGGTCCGGCGTCTGCCGCAATACGTCTTCGAACAGGTCAACCGTTTGAAAGCGAGCGCGCGAGCGGCCGGGGCCGATATCATCGATCTCGGCATGGGCAATCCCGACCTTCCGACTCCGAAGGCCATTGTCGACAAGCTTTGCGAGGTCGTTCAGGATCCGCGCACCCATCGTTATTCCTCGTCCAAGGGCATTCCCGGCCTTCGCCGCGCGCAGGCCGCCTATTATGCCCGCCGTTTCGGCGTCAAGCTGAACCCCGATACGCAGGTTGTGGCCACGCTCGGCTCCAAGGAAGGCTTCGCCAATATGGCGCAGGCCATCACCGCGCCGGGTGACGTGATCCTCTGCCCGAACCCCACCTATCCGATCCACGCTTTCGGCTTCCTGATGGCGGGCGGCGTTATCCGTTCGATGAATGTCGAGCCGGATGACAGCTTCTTCGGGCCGTTGGAGCGCGCGGTGCGCCACTCCATCCCGAAGCCGCTGGCGCTGATCGTCAACTATCCGTCAAACCCGACGGCGCATGTGGCCTCGCTCGATTTCTACAAGGACGTCATCGCGTTTGCGAAGAAGCACGAGATCATCGTGCTCTCCGACCTTGCCTATTCGGAAATCTATTTCGACGACAACAATCCGCCGCCTTCGGTTCTCGAAGTTCCGGGTGCGATCGACGTTGCGGTGGAGTTCACCTCCATGTCGAAGACCTTCTCCATGCCCGGCTGGCGCATGGGCTTTGCGGTCGGCAACGAGCGGCTGATCGCGGCGCTGACCCGCGTGAAGTCCTACCTCGATTACGGCGCCTTCACGCCGATCCAGGTTGCGGCGACCCATGCGCTGAACGGTGACGGTTCCGACATTGCCGAAGTGCGCAATGTCTATCGCCGCCGCCGTGATGTCATGGTCGACACCTTCGGCAAGGCGGGTTTCGAAGTTCCGCCGCCAGCGGCGACCATGTTCGCCTGGGCGAAGATCCCGGAAAAATTCCGCCATCTCGGTAGCCTGGAATTCTCCAAGCTTCTGGTCGAGAAGGCAGATATTGCCGTTGCTCCCGGCATCGGCTTTGGCGAGATGGGCGACGATTACGTCCGTCTCGCGCTCGTGGAAAACGAGCATCGAATTCGTCAGGCAGCGCGCAATCTGAAGCGTTTCCTGTCGAGCGCAGACGAAACGATGCACAATGTCGTTTCGCTGAACGCCCACAGATAAGGGCAACCGAAGGCGGCCGGGCCTCGGCCGCCACCATCACCAGCAATCAGGAACATACCCATGGCAGATTCATTGAGAATCGGCATAGCGGGGCTCGGCACTGTCGGCGCTTCGCTCGTGCGCATCCTCCAGCAGAGAAGCAACGAACTTGCGATTACCTGCGGACGCGCGATTGAGATTATTGCGGTGAGCGCGCGTGATCGTTCGCGCGATCGCGGCATTGATCTTGCGGGTATTACCTGGTTCGACACGCCGGAGCGGATGGCGAGCGAAGCCGATATCGACGTTTTCGTCGAACTGGTCGGCGGTGCTTCCGGCCAGGCGGAAAATGCGGTGCGCGCCGCACTTGCACGCGGTCTCCATGTGGTGACAGCAAACAAGGCGCTGCTGGCCAAGCACGGCGTGGAACTGGCGACCCTTGCCGAAGACAAGGGCGCGCTTCTCAATTTCGAAGCAGCAGTGGCCGGCGGCATCCCCGTCATAAAGGCGCTGCGTGAGTCTCTCACCGGTAACCATGTGTCGCGCATCTACGGCATCATGAACGGCACCTGCAACTACATCCTGACCAAGATGGAGAAGGAAGGGCTGTCCTTTGAGGCGTGCCTGAAAGAAGCGCAGCGGCTGGGTTATGCCGAAGCCGATCCGGCCTTCGATATCGAGGGCAACGACACCGCCCACAAGCTCGCCATTCTGACAACGCTTGCCTTCGGAAACAAGATTTCGGCTGACGATATCTATCTGGAAGGCATCACCAATATTTCCAGCGAGGACATTCAGGCGGCCGCCGAACTCGGTTACCGCATCAAGCTTCTCGGCGTGGCGCAGGTGACCGAATCCGGCATCGAGCAGCGCGTGCATCCGACCATGGTGCCGCTCGATTCCGTCATTGCCCAGGTGGATGGCGTGACCAATGCGGTGGCGATCGAATCCGATATTCTCGGCGAATTGCTGATGGTTGGCCCGGGTGCGGGCGGCAACGCCACGGCGTCTGCCGTACTGGGCGACATCGCCGATATCGCCAAGAGCCGTCCGGGCGCCCAGCAGGTGCCAGTTCTCGGCCGTCCGGCGAAATCGCTGACGGAATATCGTCGCGCCAAGATGAAGAGCCATGAGGGCGGTTATTTCATTCGCCTGACGGTGAAGGATCAGGCTGGCGTCTTCGCCTCCATCGCCACCCGCATGGCGGATAACAACATCTCGCTGGAATCCATCGTGCAGCGCCAGCGCGTGCATGTGGAGGGCGCGCCGCAGACCATCATCCTCGTTACCCATGCGACGATGGAAGATGCGATCCGCAAGGCGGTGAAGGCGATCAAGAACGAGAAATACCTCGTCAGTGAGCCGCAGGTCATCCGCATCGAGCGGACCTGAGACACTTTATGATTTTGATAACATCAAAAGCCGCGCTTCCAGATGGAGGCGCGGTTTTTCGTTGTATTGCAGCCAGCATCACACCGGTCGTCGGGCGCCCATAAAATTTGAGGGGAAGGCATCGGAAACGCTGGAAAACAAGGCGATTCGGCACTATGGTTAATCCGTTCACCAAGCGAGGGAGGCGTGGCCGTGACATCGATCATCCTGTTCAAGGACAATAAGCGTGCAGCCGCTCTGGCCGCCCATCACCGGGCGCGGCCTCACAATGCCAACGACAATATTCGCAGCATGGAATTCGACATGGGGGAGCATGAGCGTAACTGGTGTTCGCTTGCCATCTTCTCGCTGCTGCTGCTTGTTGGCGCGGCCTCGATCGTCAGCCCGTTTTTCTCGATTTTTTCGGTGTGAAACCTCATATGCGCGTTTTTGCTTGAAAAACGCGCCATCGCCATTTAGCCCGTTCTAAAAGCGCGATCAGGCGCACAACAGGACGAATGGACGGAATGGCAATGATGGAGCCGGCCGATACCGTTGCCCGCGCGTTTCTAAGCGTGGAGCGGTCGGCGACAGAACAGCGCTGGGTATCGCGGCTGGATCAGGCCGGGCAGAACCGCGCGCTGGCCATGTCCCAGATTCACGCCATTCCCGAATTGATCGCACGCGTTCTTGCCGGGCGCGGTGTGGGTGTCGATGACGCCCTGGCGTTCCTCGATCCGACCATTCGTTCCCTGATGCCCGATCCGCATGTGCTGACCGATTGCGAAAAGGCCGCCGAGCGGCTGGTGCGGGCGATTGAGACAGGCGAGAAGGTGGCGATCTTCGGCGATTACGATGTCGACGGCGCTGCTTCCTCCGCTTTGATGTACCGGTTTCTCGCGCATTTCGGTCTGACGCCGGAGATCTATATTCCCGACCGCATTTTCGAGGGTTATGGGCCTAACCCGGCGGCGATGCAACAGCTGGCCGCCAATGGCGCGACGCTGATCGTGACGGTCGATTGCGGCTCCACCAGCCATGAATCACTGAAGGCCGCCAGGGATGCGGGAACGGACGTGGTGGTGATCGACCACCATCAGGTCGGCACGGAATTGCCGCCGGCCGTGGCGCTGGTTAATCCCAACCGAGAGGACGATCTTTCGGGGCAGGGGCATCTCTGTGCGGCAGGCGTGGTCTTCCTCGTGCTGGTCGCCACGCTGCGGCTGCTGAAGGACAGGCGCAACAGGCAGGCCTTCACGCTTGATCTGCTTTCGCTGCTTGATATCGTCGCGCTTGCCACCGTATGCGATGTTGTGCCGCTGAAGGGGCTGAACCGCGCTTATGTAGTGAAGGGGTTGATTGCCGCGCGGCACATGAACAATGCTGGTCTTGCGGCGCTTTTCAAGAAGGCAGGGCTCGGCGGGCCTGTGACGCCCTATCATTTCGGTTTCCTGATCGGGCCGCGCATTAATGCCGGCGGCCGTATCGGCGATGCGGCGCTCGGCAGCCGCTTGTTGACGATTGATGATTCCTCGCAGGCCGAGGTGATTGCCGAGCGGCTGGATGAGCTGAACCGCGAGCGGCAGGCCATGGAAGCGGCCATGCTGGCGGAAGCAGAGGCGGAGGCGCTGTTCGAATATGGTGATGGCTCTGGTGCTGGCGTCATCGTCACCGCGCGCGAAAACTGGCACCCGGGCATTGTCGGCCTGCTCGCCTCGCGCCTGAAAGACCGTTTTCGCCGCCCGGCTTTTGCCATTGCTTTTGACCCCTCCGGCAAGGGCACCGGCTCCGGCCGTTCGATCAACGGTTTCGATATGGGCCGCATGGTGCGCGCCGCCGTGGAGGCTGGGTTGCTGGTCAAGGGCGGCGGGCATGCCATGGCGGCCGGCCTGACCGTGGAGCGCGCCAATCTCGGCAAGCTCAGGACTTTCTTTGAGGAAGCGGCGGCAAAGACCGTAAATGAGCTGGTGGAAAGCAGCGTGCTGAAGATCGACGGCGCTATCGGCGCGTCGGGCGCGACATTGCAGCTTGTCGACCAACTGGAACAGGCCGGTCCTTACGGATCAGGCCACTCGCAGCCGGTTTTTGCCGTGCCGGCGCATCGTTTGCGCGATGTGAGGCTCGTGGGTACAGCCCACGTCAAGATCACGCTGGAGGCCATGGATGGCTCGCGGCTGGACGGTATCGCATTTCGGGCCGCAGAAGCGCCTCTGGGGCAGATGCTGCTGAATGCACGCGGTCGGAACATTCACGTCGCAGGCACCGTGGGCGCCGATCTCTGGCAGGGCCAGAGGCGCGTACAGCTGCGCGTTCTGGACGCTGCTTTCGCACCCTGACGGGGCTGCAGATCAAACTTCCATTTTATGGGAAAAGCTTACGGACCGCCGGAAACGGCATGCGTCTTCATTCTCACGCATCGCGTGAAGATTCTAATGCAGAGCACTCATTTTCAAGGAAAAGCAAGTGGCACGCCCTAGGGGAGTCGAACCCCTCTTTTCAGAATGAAAATCTGACGTCCTAACCGATAGACGAAGGGCGCGTGCGCTTGTGGTGTGGCGCCCTTATAGTCAGGCTCCCGTTGCTCCGCAAGCGGAAAAATTGATTTTTCTCGCTTCGTGACGAGTTTTTTTATGGAGGCCGGAAAGGCTGTGGAAAACTACGCTGGAACCGGCCAAGGCCTTGAAATATCGCCGCTATCGCTGCGCGCCGGCAATGCCTTCATGCCTCGTGGAAGGCCCGGGGAGCGCTTTTCCAACCCTTAGCTGGCATCTGCTGCCCGCCAGAAAGAACCGACGCTGTGATTTGGCTGGAAGGGCAAAGGCAAGCGGGTCGATTTGCCTGTTGGCGTTTCGGCCGGCTTGCCTTCCATCGGGGGGACAGCGTTCTAACGTGCCCGACGGGAATCGGTTCCGCCGCATTGATCGCTCGTAGCGATTTTGCGAACTGATGCGGTGCATTTACATTTTGAAGAGGAAAACACGAAGGCAAGTGGCACGCCCTAGGGGAGTCGAACCCCTCTTTTCAGAATGAAAATCTGACGTCCTAACCGATAGACGAAGGGCGCGTGCGCTTGTGGTGTGGCGCCCTTATAGTCAGGCTCCCGAAGGTCTGCAAGCGGAAAAATGCATGATTTGACAAAAAAATGACATGGGCCACCAGAATCCCTGAAAAACAAGGATTCTTGTTTCGTAACAATTGGTTAAACTGCGATGCCGGGCGCATTTTTGTGCTCTTGGCGCTTCGAGAACGGTGGAATCACAGAATCGAATTCGTCGCGCTCGTGCATGGAGATAAAGATTTCAGCAGGTCTCCAGAAACGAAAACGGGGCCGAAACGGCCCCGCTCGATATACGTGTCGATCGCAGTCTCAGTGCAAAATCTGGCTTAGGAAGAGCTTGGTGCGCTCGTGCTGCGGATTGTCGAAGAATTCGGCGGGCGAGTTCTGCTCGACGATCTGGCCCTGGTCCATGAAGATGACGCGGTTTGCGACCTGACGGGCGAATCCCATTTCGTGGGTTACGCACAGCATGGTCATACCGTCTTCGGCGAGGCTGACCATGGTGTCGAGCACTTCCTTGACCATTTCCGGGTCGAGCGCCGAGGTCGGCTCGTCAAACAGCATAATCTTCGGCTTCATGCAGAGCGAGCGCGCAATCGCCACGCGCTGCTGCTGGCCGCCGGAGAGCTGGCCGGGATACTTATTCGCCTGCTCGGGGATCTTGACGCGCGTCAGATAATGCATCGCCACTTCTTCGGCTTCCTTCTTGGGCATCTTGCGAACCCAGATCGGCGCCAGCGTGCAGTTTTCAAGGATCGTCAGATGCGGGAAGAGGTTGAAGTGCTGGAACACCATGCCGACTTCACGACGCACTTCATCGATCTTCTTGAGATCGTTGGTGAGTTCTATTCCGTCGACATTGATCGTACCTGACTGATGTTCTTCCAGCCGGTTAATGCAGCGGATCATGGTGGACTTGCCGGAGCCCGAAGGGCCGGCGATGACGATGCGCTCGCCTTTCATGACCTTCAGGTTGATATCGCGCAGCACGTGGAAGTCGCCATACCACTTGTTCATGCCGATGAGTTCTATCGCCACGTCCGTAGTCGAGACGGTCAGTTCTTTTGCTTGGGTTTCTGCCATTTGAGCGTCCCTTATCGTTTATGCCCGGTGTCGAGGTGCCGTTCCATGAACAGCGAATAACGCGACATGCCGAAGCAGAATATCCAGAATACGAAGCCTGCGAAAATATAGCCAGTCATGGCGGTGACGGGCGTGGCCCAGTTCGCATCCGATTGGTTGAGTGTGACAATACCGAGCAGGTCGAACATGCCGATGATCGAGACCAGCGACGTATCCTTGAACAGCCCGATGAAGGTGTTGACGATGCCCGGAATGACGAGCTTCAGCGCCTGCGGCAGCACGATCAGTCTCGTCTTCTGCCAGTAGTTCAGGCCGAGTGAATCCGCACCTTCATATTGTCCCTTCGGAATGGCCTGCAGGCCGCCGCGGATCACCTCTGCCATATAGGCCGAGGAGAACAGCGACACGCCGACGAGCGCGCGCAGGAACTTGTCGAAGGTCCAGCCGTCGGGCAGGAACAAAGGCAGCATGATGCTGGCGAAGAACAGGACGGTGATCAACGGAATGCCGCGAATGACCTCAATGAAGAGTACGCAGAGCATCTTGATCACCGGCATGTTGCAGCGCCGGCCGAGCGCCAGAAGAATGCCGAAGGGCAGTGACACCGTGATCCCGAAGAATGACAGGATGAGCGTCACCATCAGGCCGCCCCAGAGCTGCGTTTCGACCACAGGCAGGCCGAAGACGCCGCCGATGAGCAGGAAAAATGCAATGAAGGGCAGGATGATGAAAAGCGCCAGCGCATTCAGTCGCTTGAACGGCGCTTTTGGGATCAGCATCGGTATCAGGAGGATGGCGAAGGTCACCATCACCAGGATGGGACGCCAGCGTTCGTCGATCGGATAGCGGCCGAAGACGAATTGTCCGAGCTTCGCCGAAACGAAAGCCCAGCACGCACCGGACTGGCCGTCCGGCAGCGCGCCGCCCTGCGAAGCGGTCAGGCAGGCGATACGATCGCTGCCGGTCCATACCGCGTCGATGAACAGCCAATCGATAATCGGCGGCACAATATAGGCCAGAAGAGCGATGGCAATGACGGTGAAAACCGTATCCTTGGGCGTGGCGAAGAGTTTGGTGCGCAGCCAATGCGTTACCCCGACCGCGCTGGATGGCGCGGGGCGGGCTTCTTCAATGGTCTGTCGCACGAAGGCTTGGTTGCTGATCGTCATCGTCATCTCTCCACCAGGGCCATTTTCGCGTTGAACCAGTTCATGACCACGGCCGTGAGCAGGGACAGCGAGAGATAGATGACCAGCCAGATTGCAACGATTTCAACCGCCTGACCCGTCTGGTTCAGGATCGTGCCGCCAACCGAGACGATGTCGGCGAAACCGACGGCGACTGCGAGGGACGAGTTCTTGGTCAGATTGAGATACTGGCTCGTCAGCGGCGGGATGATGATGCGCATCGCCTGCGGAACGACGATCAGGCGCGTCGTGGTGCTGGCGCGAAGTCCCAGTGCATCCGCAGCTTCCGTCTGCCCCTTCGCCACGGCCTTGATGCCGCCGCGAACGATTTCGGCGATAAAGGAGGCGGTATAGAAGGAAAGCGCCAGGAACAGCGACATGAATTCAGGTGCGACGACCGCGCCCCCGGTGAGATTGAACCGCCCGGCGATCGGATAGTCGAATGTCAGCGGTGCGCCGAGCGCCAGAAATGTGGCCAGCGGAAGACCGATGATAAGAAGCGTCGCCGTTATTCCGGTGCGGAACTGCTGCCCGGTTCTCTCCTGTCTGGCCTTCGCCCAGCGGTAAACGAAGAAGCTGAGGACAATGGCGACGAGAAAGGCCAGCGGCACGAGCCAGGTGCCTTCTCCCCACAACGGCTTGGGAAAGAAGAAGCCGCGATTGTTGAGGTAGGTGCCAAGCGGAAGTTCCAGCGACTCGCGCGCCTGCGGCAGAACTGAGATGACGCCCTTGTACCAGAAAAAGATGACGAGCAGCGGCGGGATGTTGCGGAAGATTTCCACATAGGCCTGCGCGAGTTTCGAAATCAGCCAGTTGTTGGACAGCCGGGCGATACCGACGATGAAACCGATGATCGAGGCGGCGATGATGCCGAAAAACGCAACCTGGATCGTGTTGAGAATGCCAACGAGCAATGCCCGGCCATAGGTCGCATCGCTGGTATAAGCGATCAGCGACTGGCCGATATCGAAACCGGCTCTTCCATCGAGGAAGCCGAAGCCGGACGAGATGTTTGACCGTTGAAGATTGGTGATCGTATTCGTCACGATGATCCAGACGAAGGCGGCCAGGACGACGACTGTCAGGACCTGATAAAAAATGCCGCGTATGCGTGGATCGTAGATAAATGACGACGCGCTTTGCGCGCGCGATCGTTGCGAACTGACCGCGTTGCCTGCCATAGGCACCTTTCCCTTTTATATGCTCTTTGCGAGCTTATTTATATAATTTGAAGCGGAGGCCGGGCGTTGCCCAGCCTCCTTATATGATCTAGCCGGTAATGGGGCCGATCAACGGACCGGCGGTGCGTATTGCAGGCCGCCCTTGGTCCACAGCGCGTTCTGGCCACGCTCGATCTTCAGCGGAGAGCCTGCGCCGACATTGCGGTCGAAGACTTCGCCGTAGTTGCCCACCAGCTTGATGATGTTGTAGGCCCAGTCGTTGGTCACGCCGAGATCAGTGCCGATCTTGGTGCCTTCTTCCGTGCCGAGCAGGCGCTTCACGTCCGGATTGGCGCTGTTCTTCTGCTCATCGACATTCTTGGAGGTGACGCCAAGCTCTTCGGCGTTGACCATCGCATAGTGAACCCAGGTCACGATGTCGAACCACTGGTCGTCACCCTGGCGAACGGCCGGGCCAAGCGGCTCCTTGGAGATGACTTCCGGCAGAACGATGTTTTCTTCCGGGTTCTTCAGCTTCAAACGGATGGCATAAAGACCCGACTGGTCGGTGGTGTAAACGTCGCAACGACCGGAATCATAGGCAGACGTTGCGTCGGATTCCTTTTCGAAAACGACCGGGTTGTACTGCAGATTGTTGGTCTTGAAGTAGTCGGCCAGGTTGAGCTCGGTGGTCGTGCCGGTCTGAACGCAGACGGCGGCGCCGGAGAGTTCAAGAGCGGACTTCACGTTGAGGCCCTTCTTGGCGATGAAGCCCTGGCCGTCATAATAGTTGACGGTGCGGAAGTTGAAGCCCAGCGACGTATCGCGGCTGATCGTCCAGGTGGTGTTACGGGTCAGAACATCGACTTCACCGGACTGGAGAGCCGGGAAGCGGTCCTTGCTCGAAAGGGCGACAAACTTGGCTTTCGAAGGATCACCGAAAACCGCGGTGGCGATACCACGGCAATAGTCAACGTCGATACCGGACCATTCGCCCTTGTCATCGGGATTGGAAAATCCCGGAATGCCAGCACTAACGCCGCACGTGACGAAACCTTTCGACTTGACATCCTGAAGCGTCGCAGCCGAAGCGACCGAGGCTCCTCCCAAAACTGCTGCGCCGATGGCGGCTGACAGAATTGCCTTTTTCATTTTTCCCAACCTTTGTTTGTTATCGTCACTTGGAAGAGGACCGGCATATTTATTTTCCCCAGCTCCCCCTTCAGCGAGATCTTTTTCGATCCGCTCTTTCCATCACAATCGCAATTGGCAGCGGGGTCAAGACGTGCGGGCAATAATTGTGCCTATAAAACGGAATTTTCCAGATTTTGGTCGGGAAGTGTGCAAAGGGTGAAAATATAAGCATATTTTTGCGGAAATTTGCACTTGCACAGTATTTGCATACTTCTTGTATTCTGGTCGACGACGGGTCGCTCCGACCCGTTCTGGCGTCCCTGCGGGACTTGACCTTGCGTTGCACTCTTAGCATTGTCGCACGCGTCAATGTTCCTTCGAAAGTTGATCTGAAATGACCAAGACAAATGACCTGCTTTCCGCCGAAGGTGTGAATACGCGCCTGGCCCACGGCGGCAACGATCCCGCCGACTGTTTCGGTTTCGTCAATCCGCCCATCGTGCGTGGCTCGACCGTGCTTTTTCCCGACGCGGAGACGCTCTCGACCGAAAACCAGAAATACACTTATGGCACCCACGGCACGCCGACGACGGATGCCTTGTGCAATCTTGTCAACGAACTGGAGGGTTCGTTCGGTACTATCCTCGTGCCTTCGGGCCTTGCGGCCATTACCGTGCCATTCCTTGCCTATCTCGCCGCCGGTGACCATGCGCTGATCGTCGATTCCGTTTATTTCCCGACGCGCCGTTTCTGCAATACGATGCTGAAGAAGCTGGGTGTCGAGGTGGAATATTACGACCCGGCGATCGGGGAGGGCATAGAGGCTCTCATCCGGCCGAATACCAAGCTGGTGCATCTGGAAGCGCCGGGCTCCAACACCTTCGAGATCCAGGATGTCAGGCTGATCGCGGATATAGCTCACCGGCATGACTGCGTGGTGACGATGGACAATACCTGGGCGACCCCGCTTTATTTCAAGCCGCTCGATTTCGGCGTCGATGTCTCCATTCATGCCGCCACCAAATATCCTTCGGGCCATTCGGATGTGCTGATGGGTTTCGTTTCGGCCAATGAAAAGCACTGGAAGGCGCTTGATCAGGCCAATGCCAATCTGGGCATCTGCGTTACCTCTGACGATGCTTACCAGATCCTGCGCGGCCTACGCACAATGGGAATCAGGCTAGCGCACCATCAGAAAAGCGCGCTGGATATCGCCACATGGCTGGAGAGCCGTGACGACGTCGTTCGTGTGCTGCATCCGGCGCTGCCGAGTTTTGCCGGGCACGAACTCTGGAAGCGCGACTTCAAGGGCGCAAGCGGTGTTTTCTCCTTTGTGCTCAAGGCGGAGGAAGGCAAATACAAGCAGGCGGCGGCCGCTTTCCTCAATGCGCTGACCTTCTTCGGGCTGGGCTATTCCTGGGGCGGGTACGAATCGCTTGCCGTTTCGGTCTCGCTTGTCGACAGAACCATTGCCAAGGGGCCCTCGGAAGGGCCGGTCATCCGCCTGCAGATCGGGCTCGAGGATATCGCCGATCTCAAGAAGGACCTCGATGCCGGGTTTGCGGCTGCGGCCGGCATTTAACCTCAGCCTTTGGCGCGGTAGCCGTAGAGCCAGTCGAAATCCTTCAGGAAGGCGTCGGTGGGGCGGGTGGAAAACACGAAGTCCCGCGCAATACGCACCGGGCCTGTGGCGTGATAGGCAAAACGATTGAGGGAGGCCCGCTTGCGGGCCTTTTCTATGCGCGGCAGGCGCAGGGCCTCAAAGCCGGCAAGGGCCTGCGGCAAGGGCCGAGGCTTTTCGGCATTGCGGCCTGCCGTCGCCCCCGCAAGCTCAAACGCATCCTCTATCGCCATCGCGGCGCCCTGCGCGGCGAAGGGCATCATGGCATGCGCCGCATCACCGATCAGCACCGTGTCACGGCCATTATGCCAGCGGCCGCGGCCGGCCTGATAGAGCGGCCAGAAGGTCGGATTTTCAGACGAATCGAGCAATCGGACGATATCCGGGCTGAAGCCGCGAAACTGTTCCAGCAGCATGGCTTTCTGCCGCCCGCCCGATTCCGCCCGCCAGGTTGCGCCCGGGTCGGCGCCGAGCGCGATGGCGACAATGTTGAAGCCGCCGACTTCCTTCAGCGGATAAGCGACTATATGGCCGCCCGAGCCGAGATAGGCGGTCACGGCGCTTTTGTTGATGGCTGACGGCACATCGTTTGCGGCGACCGTGAAGCGCCAGGCAATATTGCCGGAGAAGGTGGCTGCGGGGGCGGAAGGGACCGCGAAACGGGCCGCCGACCAGACGCCGTCCGCGCCGACGATCAGGTCATGGTCACGGAAGGTGTTTGCGGCAATCACGTCCAACGTCGCGTTTTCGATGCGCTTGCCGAGATGAAGGCGGCAGAGCGGATTTCGTGTCACCGCCTGGAAAAGTGCATTCTGCAGCGTCGAGCGGTGTAGTACGCCGTAGGGTGCGCCCCAGCGGCTGCGGGCCACCGCGCCCATCGGCAGGGAGAGCAGCGTGGCCAGCGATTTTCCGGAGGCGAGTTCGACGCTGAGAGGTTCGGTCCAGCGCGCCTCGATATCAGGCAGTACCCCAAGCGTGTCGAGAATGCGGGCGGCATTGGGCGAGAGTTGCAGGCCGGCGCCCACTTCCGTCAGCTCACCGGCCTGCTCGATGATGTCACAGTCGATCCCGTAACGGGCAAAAGACAGGGCAGCGGTGAGCCCGGCGATGCCGGCACCGACAATGGCTACGGATTTGATGGGCATTGGTGCGCCCCGATCAGGAAAAGTGGAAGGTCAGGCGGCCTTCACATGGAAGACGCAGCCCGGAGGATTGGTCTGCTCGGCCTTCAGCGACGGATTGTACCGGTAAAGGGTGGAGCAGTAGGAACAGACCTTCTCATTGTCGTCGCCCATATCGATGAAGATATGCGGGTGATCGAAAGGCACGGAAGCGCCGGTGCACATGAATTCCTTGACGCCGATCTCGATCATGCGGTGTCCGCCGTCGTTCTGGAAGTGGGGAATGGAATGCCCGGCCATGTTCGTCTCCAAATGCAATATCGTTATCGAGCCGCAATTCGTTGTCGCGCATTGGCTCGTCGTTGCGGATATGTAGCCTCAAACGCATTGCATCTCCATAAAAATCGTCAGGAAAACATGTTCAATCTCGCGCTTTCCTGCCATACGGTCCGGCAAAAAGGATGTCCTTGATGAATCTCAACACGCCGCAGTTTTCCGATTTTTCCCATGACGGCCTTCGTCTTGCCTATTTCGACGAGGGTGATCCGGCGGGCGAACCGGTTCTTTTGATCCACGGCTTCGCCTCCAGCGCCAATGTCAACTGGGTGCATCCCGGCTGGCTGAAGACGCTGGGTGAGGCGGGCTACCGCGTGATCGCCATCGATAATCGCGGCCATGGCGCAAGCGACAAGCCGCACGATTCCGAAGCCTATTATCCGCCTGTCATGGCCGGGGACGCGGTGGCGCTGCTCAATCATCTCGGTATCGCCGAGACGCACGTTATGGGCTATTCCATGGGCGCGCGCATTTCCGCATTTCTCGCCATGGCGCATCCGGAGCGCGTGCGTTCACTTGTCTTCGGCGGGCTTGGTATCGGCATGGTCGAAGGCGTCGGCGACTGGGATCCGATTGCCGAGGCGCTTCTCGCACCTTCGCTTGATGTCGTCACCCATGAGCGCGGCCGCATGTTCCGCGCCTTTGCGGACCAGACGAAAAGTGACCGACTGGCGCTTGCCGCCTGTATCGAGACGTCCCGGGTTCTCGTCACCCGCGAACAGGCGGCAAAGATCGATGCGCCAACGCTGATCGCGGTTGGAACGAAGGACGATATTGCCGGTTCAGGTGCGGAGCTTGCCGCGATCATGCCGCACGCGCGGGCGATCGACATTCCCGGCCGCGACCACATGCTGGCCGTCGGCGACCGGGTGTTCAAGGCGGCGGTGCTGGAATTTTACCGCTCGCTTTGAGCGGGCGCGGCAAGAAACGTTTTTTCATGCTGCATGAAGAAAAACTGAAGCCTTGCCGCCTTTAAAGTCGTCATTCGAATCCCATTTCTAATGCACGTCTTTTTCTGTATAAAGAACGACCACTGCAAACGAGGAGACCATTCATGGTCGCACGTACCGAGGCCCGTCAGCCGGAACAGCTGGCGATCGTCGATCCCATCTGGGGCAGCCTGCTCAATGAAGCTCGAAGTGCTGCGGCACAGGATCCGCTGCTTTCGGCCTTTCTTTATTCGACCATCCTCAACCACCGGTCTCTCGAAGAATGTGTGATCTACCGCATCTGCGAACTCCTCGATCATCCCGACATGCAGGCCGTGCTGCTGCGCCAGACCTTCCAGGACATGCTGGATGATTGGCCGGAATGGGGAAGCGTGTTGCGCGTCGATATTCAGGCCGTTTACGACCGCGACCCCGCCTGCACGCGCTTCATGGAGCCGCTCCTCTATTTCAAGGGGTTCCAGGCCATCCAGACCCATCGCCTTGCTCATTGGCTGCTGCAGAAGGGCCGCAGGGATTTGGCGCTTTATCTGCAGAGCCGCTCATCGAGTATCTTCCAGACCGATATCAATCCGGCGGCGCGCATCGGCAAGGGCATTTTCCTCGACCATGCCACCGGGCTGGTGGTCGGCGAGACGGCGGTGATCGGTGACAACGTCTCCATCCTCCACGGCGTCACGCTCGGTGGCACGGGCAAGGAAGGGGCCGACCGCCACCCGAAGATCGCCAATGGCGTGATGATCGGTGCGGGGGCGAAAATCCTCGGCAATATCGAGATCGGCAGCTGCTCGCGCATTGCCGCCGGTTCGGTGGTGCTGAAGCCGGTTCCGCCGAAGACGACGGTTGCCGGCGTGCCGGCGCGCGTGGTGGGGGAAGCAGGGTGTTCGGAACCCTCGCGACTGATGGACCAGCTTATCGGGGCCGATATCTGACCGGCCCTGTCGCGCTCTGATGTGCCGGCATTTTCACGGTTGTCCGTGTGGAAGACGCGGATGACGTGCCGCTTTCACTTTACTTTGGCCTTTATCCCATGCCAAAAGCGGGCCAACGTGAACCGCACAGGAGAATAGTGGTGAAAGCCGACGAAATCAAAAAACTCGACGCCTATTTCAAGCGCACTTTCAATGAAAAGATGATTGTGAAGGCGCGTCCGCGCAAGGACGATTCCGCCGAAGTGTATCTTGGCGAAGAGTTTCTCGGCGTCGTTTATATCGATGACGAAGACGGCGACCGTTCCTACAACTTCTCCATGGCGATCCTCGACGTCGATCTGTGATCGTCACCATCCGGTGACGGATGGAGTTCGCACTAAAACAGTCGCCCGTGGCGGTCACGCCGCGGGCGATTTGTTTTTTCGGCTGCTCACCTGCATCATCAGGCGGTTTTCCGGTCGCAAGGTAACCCGCATCAGCGGTTCGGTATTTGCCGGGCTTTTGTTCCTGAGGTGGACGTCCTGCAAAATCACGGCAAGGATTGCGACAGCCTCCATCATGGCAAAGGCATTGCCGATGCAGACACGCGGGCCGGCGCCGAAGGGCATATAGGCGTAACGGTGGCGCGCCTTGACCTTATCGGGCTCGAAACGTGACGGGTCAAAGCGGTCGGGCTCGTTCCACAGCGTGGTGTGCCGGTGGACGGCGTAGATCGGCACATAAAGAACGGTGCCCGCGGGAATATCGTGTTCGCCGAGCCTGAAGGCCTGCAATGCGGTGCGTGTCACGACAGGGGCGGGCGGGTAGAGCCGCATCGCTTCCGAAAACACCTGTCTGGTATAGGTGAGGTGAGCGACATGGTCCGCAGCGACTGGCTCACCGGCGGTAACGGTTTCGATTTCCGCGATGACCTTGTGCTCCACGTCGCTGTTTTGCGAGAGCAGATGGAAGGTCCAGGCGAGGCCGAGGGCCGTGGTTTCATGCCCGGCGGTGATGAAGGTCAGGAGATTGTCGATGATTTCCGTGTCGCTCATCATGCGGCCGGTTTCCGGATCTTTCGCTTCGAGCAGCATGGAAACCAGATCGTTCCTCTCGATCGGCTTCCGCCGTCTTTCGGAAATGACGGCTGCCAGGCTGGAGCGAAGATAATTCGCCGCCGCGCGCGCCCTGCGCCGGCCTGGATGCGGAAGCCATTCCGGTGCGCCCAGCATGGCGAGTGCGAAGGTCCAGCCGGTGGGTTTCAGATAATCGGTGATGCTTTGCTCGACACGTCCTATGTCGATGCCATGGCCGCCGGACATCATGGTTTCGACGATGATGTCGAAGGTCGTCCGCATCATCTCATGGCCGATATCGATGTCTCCGTCAGGGGATGAGCGCCAGCGCCCTGGCGCGCGACGCGCGGCGTCGATCATGACCGGCAGCAATTCCAGCAGCTTCTCATGCCGAAAGGCCGCAGCGACGGATTGCCTTTGCCACTTCCAGTGATCGCCGTCGGCCGTCAGCAGTCCCTGGCCGAGTGCGGGGCCGAGGGCGCGGCGTACATCTTCGCCCTTGCCGAGCAGATGGGCGTTCTTGACCAGAGCTTCATGAATAAGCGCGGGATCGGCGAGATGAACCCGCATGACGCCGCCAAGGCGCGTGAAGACCGCCGGCTCGCTGAAAATTTCCGGCGGCAGAGCCTTCAGCGGATTGCGGATCAGCGACAGGGCGACGCGTACCGCCGCGAATTTGGAGACGGGAGGGGTTCCGGACGTATCGGGGAAGGCTGTGCGAATGTCGATGCCGGTCATTTACAGGTCCTTTGTCCGCGTTGAACACTTACATTTCCTGTTAAGGTATATACCTTATTTTGATCATTTAAGGTGTGCACCTTAGGTTTCAATGGTCAGGTTCGAAATCAATGAAGAAAAGCAGTACCGGGCGAACGGCGGCACCCCCCACACGCCAGAAAATTATCGACGCCGCTCTCATCCTGTTTAACGAGCGCGGGCCGGATCATGTGACGACGGCCGAGATCGCTAGAGCGGTAGAGATCAATGAGGGCAATCTCTATTATCATTTCCGCACCAAGGAAGCGCTGGTTCTGGCGCTGTTTGCCCGGTTCGAGGCCGATGCGCTGGAAATTGTCGGAAAGATTGACGGGGCAGATGAGGGAGCGGCGGAAACCTATGCCGGTTTTCTGCGGCTCTGGTTTTCGCTCGTATGGGACTACCGTTTCCTGTTTCGCGATCTGGTCGCTCTTGTCTCTTCCGCTCCGGCGCTGGTGGAGCCGGTGCGAACCATAAGCGCGGCCATGCGCCTTGCCGTCGGCGATATCGTCGCCCGTATGGAGAAAGCGGGGCTGGCGGCAATTCCGGAGGAAGAACGCCCAGCCGTCCTGACGAATCTCTGGATCGTTTTCACCTATTGGGCGGCCTATCTCAACCTTCAGGAAGGTATCACCGAATTTGGTCCACAGCAGCTGGACTGGGGATTGAAGCAGGTCTCAAGTCTGTTCAGACCCTATCTCTCGCAGGAAGCGAAAAACGAGCTGGACGTGCTGTTGGTAGGGGAGCCATAGTTTCACCTGACGGCGACACAGTCGAAAAATAAGACGCCCGCGACGATATCCGTCGCGGGCGTTTCAACTCGTCAGCCGTCTGCGGGCAGAAATATCAGGCGGCCTTCAGCAGATCACCATGCGGGTCGAGCACGAACTTGGTGGCAGCGCCCTGGTCAAAGCTTTCATAACCCTGCACGGCATCATCAAGCGCAATGATCTTGGCGTTGACGATATCGGCAATCGGCAGGCGGTCGTGCAGGATCGCCTGCATGAGCTGGCGGTTATATTTCAGCACCGGCGTCTGGCCGGTGTGGAAGGATTGCGCCTTTGCCCAGCCGAGGCCGAAGCGTAGCGACAGACTGCCCTGTTTTGCCGCCGCATCCACCGCGCCCGGGTCCTCGGTGACATAGAGGCCCGGAATGCCGATGGAGCCGGCGGCGCGGGTGATTTCCATCATCTGGTTGAGAACGATCGCAGGCTGTTCGCCGCCCGCATGGCCGCGTGCTTCGAAGCCGACGGCGTCGATGGCGCTGTCCACTTCGTTGGTGCCGACGATTTCGGCGATCATGTCGCCCAGCCGGTCGCCCTTGGAGAGATCGACAGGTTCGAAGCCGACTTTCGCCGCGTGCGCAAGGCGATCCTTGTTGAAATCGCCAATCATGACGACGGCCGCACCCAGAATGCGTGCGGAGGCGGCAGCGGCAAGACCGACCGGGCCGGCACCCGCGACATAGACCGTGGAGCCGACGCCAACGCCCGCCTTGACGGCGCCATGGAAGCCTGTCGGCAGAATGTCTGACAGCATGGTGAGGTCGCGGATTTTCGACATCGCCTTGTCGCGGTCCGGGAACTTCAGTAGGTTGAAATCGGCATAGGGGATGGTGACGTAACGGGCCTGTCCGCCGATCCAGCCACCCATATCGACATAACCGTAGGCGCCGCCGGCGCGGGACGGGTTCACCGTCAGGCAGACGCCGGTATCCTGCGACTTGCAGCAGCGGCAACGGCCGCAGGCGACGTTGAACGGCACGGAGACGATGTCGCCCACCTGCAGCATCTCGACGTCGATGCCTTTTTCGATGACTTCGCCGGTGATTTCATGACCGAGAACAAGGCCCGGCATCGCGGTGGTGCGGCCGCGCACCATGTGCTGGTCGGAGCCGCAGATATTCGTGGAAATCACCTTGAGAATGACACCGTGCTCGATGCGGCGGCCATCCGGCGCTTCAAGCTTGGGGTCGTCGATGTCGCGGACTTCGACCTGACCCGGCCGCATGTAAACGACGCCTCTGTTCCTGCTCATATCCATCTCCTCCATGGTTCGAACACCGTACCTGTCCGCTCCTCTGCGGCAGGATGACTGGCTGGGTGTAGCAAACCACGGGAGGGGAGATGTGGCGTTCGGGAATACGACACGCGGTGTGATCGTAACGACACCGTGTTTCGCCCGATGTCAGGGCGCGTTATCTTTCGAGTGGCTTTCTGAGGCGGCCGGCGGCGTCCTGAATATATTGCCAGGCCACACGGCCCGAGCGGCCGCCGCGCGTGGTCGCCCATTCCAGCGCCTCGTGATGCAGCGTTTCACGGTCCAGACCCAGATCGAAATGCGCCGCATAGCTGTCGATCATCGTCAGATAGTCTTCCTGGCCGCATTTATGGAAGCCGAGCCAGAGGCCGAAGCGATCCGACAACGACACCTTTTCCTCAACCGCTTCGGACGGGTTTATGGCAGTGGACTGCTCGTTCTCCATCATGTGGCGGGGCAGAAGATGGCGGCGGTTGGAGGTCGCATAAAACAGCACATTGTCGGGTCGTCCTTCGATGCCGCCATCGAGCGCCGCCTTCAGCGACTTGTAGGCCGTGTCGTCATGGTCGAAGGAGAGATCGTCGCAGAAAACGATGACGCGATGGCCTGACGTCTTCAGGATGTCGAGCAGGGCGGGCAGGGTGTGGATGTCCTCGCGGTGCACTTCCACCAGCTTGAGAGATACCCCGCTTGCCGCGCGCACATCTTCGTGAACGGCCTTGACCAGCGACGATTTGCCCATGCCGCGCGCGCCCCACAAAAGCACATTGTTGGCGGCAAAACCCTCTGCGAAACGCAGCGTGTTTTCATGGAGGATGTCGCGGACATGATCGACGCCGCGAATGAGTTTCAGGGCGATGCGATTGGGGCGGGGAACCGGCTGGATGAAGGAGTTGACCGGGACCCAGACGAAACAATCGGCCGCATTCCAGTCGTTTACGGCGGGCGCCGGCCCGGCCAGACGTTCCACGGCGATGGTGAGCCGGCGCAGTTCTGAAAGAAGCAGGGAGGCCGTTTCTTCTCGAATCATGGTGTTTCTTCCACTTGTCTGGTGTTCAAAACTCTGTTTTGCGCCCGGCCTAGCATGGCGTTTCAGGCCCATAAAGGTTAAGAGGTCCGGAATCGGTACGGCGTGGGCCCTGCATCTGTTGCAATCCCGGCGTTCCCCACTATATTCCGGCGGCTTGAAAGCTGGGGCGGCATCCAAGGTCGTGCCGTAATTCTGAGGAGTTTTATATGTTCATTAGTCAAGCTTTTGCCCAGGACGCAGCAGGCGGCGCATCTGCCTTCGGTTCCGGCCTTGAGATGCTTTTCCTGTTTGCGCCGCTCATGGTGGTCTGGTACTTTTTCCTTATCCGCCCGCAGCGCGCGCAGATGAAGAAGCGGCAGGAAACGCTGTCCAATATTCGCCGCGGCGATCAGGTCGTTCTTGGCGGCGGCATCGTCGGCAAGGTGGTCAAGGTCATCGATGACAATGAACTCGAAGTCGAAATCGCCGAAGGCGTGAAAATCCGCGCTGCCCGTGCTTACATTGCCGAAGTGCGCGTGAAGGGCGAAGTGGTCAAGACGGAAGCCGCTTCCTGATCCTGCCGGATTATCGAATGCCCGATTGCGAATTTTGACGGGTTGCGCGGAGCGCGACCCCAACCCTGACCGAGATCGAAATGCTTCATTTTTCCCGTTGGAAAACAGTCTTCATCTGGCTGCTTGTGCTGGCAAGCGTCGTCATCGCCTCTCCTAACCTGTTTACGGACAAGCAACTGGAGGGCATGCCTGCCTGGTACAAGGACAACAAGGTAACGCTCGGTCTCGACCTTCAGGGCGGTTCGCACATCATGCTCAAGATCGAGCGTTCCGACATCGTCAAGGAACGGCTTGAAACGATCGTGGGCGATGTGCGTACGCAGCTTCGCGACGCCAACATCCGCTATTCGGGGCTTACCGGCAACGGGCAGCAGATTCAGGTCCGCATCAGCGACCCCGCTCAGGTGGAAGCAGCAAAGAATGCACTTCGTGAACTGACGCAGCCGGTGTCCGCCGGCACGCTGGTTGGCGGTTCCATCACCGAAGTGACGATGAATGACGGCGGCGACAATCTGCTCAGGCTCAACCTGACGGATGAAGGCATCGACTACCGCCTGTCGTCCGCCGTGTCGCAGTCCATCGAGGTCGTGCGTCGCCGCGTTGACGAAGTCGGCACCACTGAGCCTCTCATCCAGCGTCAGGGTTCGGACCGCATCATCGTGCAGGTGCCCGGCCTTCAGGATCCGCAGCGCCTGAAATCGCTCTTGAACCAGACGGCAAAGCTTTCCTTCCGCATGGTCGACACGACGATGCCGGTACAGGAAGCCATGAATGGTCGCCCGCCCGCGACCTCCGAGGTTCTCTATTCGCAGGACGATCCGCCGGTTCCTTATCTGGTAGAACGCCGTGCGCTTGTTTCCGGCGACAATCTCGTCGACGCGCAGGCAAGCTTCAACCAGCAGACCAACGAACCCGTCGTTACCTTCCGCTTCGACAGCCGCGGTGCGCAGCGCTTTGCGCAGGCGACGCAGCAGAATGTCGGTAAGCCTTTCGCCATCGTGCTCGATAATCAGGTCATCTCCGCGCCTGTCATCCGGGAGCCGATCATCGGCGGTTCGGGACAGATTTCCGGCAATTTCTCGGTGCAGGGCGCCAACGATCTCGCGGTTCTGCTCCGCGCCGGTGCGCTGCCGGCCACGCTGACCGTCGTTGAAGAGCGCACCGTAGGCCCAAGCCTCGGTAACGACTCCATCACCGCCGGCTTGACGGCCAGCGCCATCGGCGCCGTGGGCGTCCTCATTTTCATGTTCGTCTTCTACGGCTTCTTCGGCCTGCTGGCGAATATCGCCCTTATCGTCAACGTCATCATGCTGCTCGCGGTCCTCAGTGTGATCGGATCGACGCTGACCCTGCCGGGTATTGCCGGCATCGTCTTGACCATCGGGATGGCGGTGGATTCCAACGTTCTGATCTATGAGCGCATACGCGAGGAAGTGAAGAGCGGCAAACCGCTGATTCAGGCGCTGGATAACGGCTTCACCCGCGCCTTTGCGACCATTGTCGACGCCAACCTGACGACGCTGATCGTGGCAAGCGTGTTGTTCTACATGGGTACCGGTCCGGTCAAGGGCTTCGCGGTCACGCTAGCCGTCGGTATCATCACCACCGTCTTCACGGCCTATACGCTGACGGCGTGGATGTTCGGCTACTGGGTTCGCCGCAGCCGTCCGAAACATTTGCCGAAGGGTGTCCGCACCGCCATGTTCGACGGCCGCGATATCCCCTTCATGCGCTACCGTCGCGTGGTCTTCATGATCACCGGCGCCGTGATGCTCGCCTGTGTCGGCGGCTTCGTCGCCAAGGGGCTTAACCTCGGTATCGATTTCCAGGGCGGCTCGGTCATCGAAGTGCGCGCCAAGCAGGGCGATGCCGATATTGCCGATATTCGCGATCGTCTGAACCAGCTGAACCTCGGTGAAATCCAGGCGCAGAATTTCGGTACGCCTCAGGATGTTCTCATCCGCATCCAGGCGCAGGACGGCGGCGAGAATGCCGAACAGTCCGCCATAACCATGGTGCGTGGCGAGCTTGAGGACAAATATGACTTCCGCCGCGTGGAAGTTGTCGGCCCTGCCGTTTCCGGCGACCTGACCACGTCCTCCACGATCGGCGTCGTGCTCGCCATGGCGGCGATCATGGTCTATATCTGGGTTCGTTTCGAGTGGCAGTTCGCGCTCGGTGCGGTCATCTCCATGGTGCACGACGTGGTCTTCACGATAGGCCTGTTCGTGTTCCTTGGAATAGAATTCAACCTGACCAGTATCGCGGCGATTTTGACGATCATCGGTTATTCGTTGAACGACACCGTGGTCATTTACGACCGTATTCGCGAAAACCTCAGGCGTTATAAGAAGATGCCGTTGCCGATGATTATCGACGCGTCGCTAAACCAGACGCTGTCGCGTACCATCCTTACCGGTCTGACCGTGCTTCTGGCGCTGCTCGCGCTCTACCTCTTCGGCGGCGAGGTCATCCGCTCATTCACCTTCGCCATGCTGTTCGGCGTCGGTATCGGGGTGTTCTCCTCGGTCTATATCGCAGCTCCGGTGCTGATTGCGTTCAAGCTGCGCCCCGAAAGCAAGGATGCGGAAGACGAGAAGGACGACAAGTCCGGTAACGCCATCGGCGGCAAGCCTGCCGTCTGATGGCTGGCGGGATCGAAATACGCCCGGCCCAT
Source organism: Agrobacterium sp. B1(2019) (assembly GCF_008274755.1). Classification (NCBI taxonomy): domain Bacteria; kingdom Pseudomonadati; phylum Pseudomonadota; class Alphaproteobacteria; order Hyphomicrobiales; family Rhizobiaceae; genus Agrobacterium; species Agrobacterium sp. B1(2019). The sequence goes on from NZ_VTPB01000001.1 coordinate 1,191,028, forward strand.
TTTCCCGGCCGGGCGCCCATCGATGCCTATGGCAACGGCGGGTTCCGCTTTGCAGACATGTCGCATCGTGGTTCGCTGCTGCTCCTGCCTTCGGGTATCTATGGGTGGGAGCCCGTTGATGCGAAAGAATTGACCGTCGGACATTTCGAAAAGCTTCTGGCGGAAGCGCAGGATATCGAAGTGCTGCTGATCGGAACGGGTGACGGCATGCGGGTTCTGTCGAAGGAATTACGCGCCGCCTTCAAGGAGGCGGGCATTTCCGTTGACCCGATGAGCACGGGTGCCGCCGTGCGCACCTATAATATCATGCTGTCGGAATCGCGTGCCGTGGCTGCGGCGCTGATTGCCGTCGAAGGCTGACAGGACGTCTCGCGCGGGGAACCATGGCACCCACAGAAAATCTAGACGTCTGCCTCGCGACGCTGCGCGATACCGATCGTGATCGCTATCTCGCGTCTCTTCTGTCGCCCGCAGACAGGCGCAATGCACTTGCCGCATTATACGCCTTCAACGCCGAAATCGCTCGCATCCGCGATTCCGTGCGCGAAGCACTGCCCGGCGAAGTGCGCATGCAATGGTGGCGCGATCTTCTCGACGGCAATCCACACGGCGACAGCCAGTCCCACCCGGTGGCTGCCGCTCTTTTGACGACGGTCGAGCACTATCGCCTGCCGCGCCCGGTTCTCGCCAATATGATCGAGGCGCGTATCTTCGATCTCTATGACGACCTGTTCGAGGATCGCAATGCGCTGGAAGGTTATGCCGGAGAGACCGCATCCGCATTGATCCAGCTTGCAAGTCTCGTGCTTTCCACCGAAGACGCCGCATCGAGCGCGGAGGCGGCAGGGCACGCGGGCGTGGCGCAGGCCATGGCCGGCATGCTGCTGCTCATGCCGCTGCACCGGCGTCGCGGCCAGGTCTATATTCCCGCCGATATGCTGGCTGCGGCCGGGCTCGACCGAGAAACATTTCTCGAAGGTCAGGACAGGCAGCGTATCGGTATCGCCATCGAAATTTTCGCGGCCCATGCGCTGGATCATATCGAGAAGGCGAGGCGTGCGAAGATTTCGAAAAATGTCTTTGCCGCCTATCTTCCCGTCGCCCTGTCCGGTCCGGTCATCGCTGCCGCGAGAAAGGCGGGGAGCGGCGTATTTGACGGCGACCTGCAGCTGTCGCAGCTTCGCCGGCAATGGCTGCTGGCAAAGGCTTCCTTCCTCAAGCGTTTCTGATGGCGCTGACTGCGCCAGGCTGCGAATCGAGATCGATCCCGCAAAGCCACACTTCACACAAGCCTCGGTCTATATGAACCTGAACCGGTTCGCATCGTTTCGATTCGCGAATCTTGATGTTGCTATACTGAGGGAGCGCCCCGGATGAATATTGCGATCTGGATTATCGTTTTCGTGCTGCTTTCAGTCTTTGCCGTTTACGCCTGGCGCATGTCGCGGGCGACGGACGAGGATAACAGTCATGATGTGGGGCAGGCGATTATGGATTTCGCCCGCGCCTTTCCCAACGAAGCGATCAGAAGCCTGCACATGACGGCGGATGGTGGTGCCGCCTTCGTGCGGCTGCACGACAACAAGGCCGGCTTCATGCGCAATATGGGGTCGCATTATGTGTGTGTAATGATCGATCCCGAGCGCATCCGGGTCGAGAGTCTGGAAAGCGGCGACGGTTTTGTCGTCACCTTCTTCGACATGCCGAAATATAGCGGCTCATACCGGTTCAAATCGGCCGGAGAGGCGGCCGAGGTTTCCCTCTGGCTGCTCGGCAGTCTCGTGGAGGCGCAGGACCATCACGACGAAGGGCCGCTGCCCTCGAATAGTTGAGAAATAACTGTGCCGGCTGTCATTGTCCGTCAAGCGGCGGGTTTGCGCCGTCTTTCTGGCGCTCGCGCCAGATGATGAACAGGCCGGATGCGACGATGATGAAGATGCCAAGCCATTTTGACGGCGTCGGGAAATCTGAAAACAGCGCATAACCGAGGATCGTCGCCGAGATGATCTCGAAATACTGGAACGGCGCCAGCAGAGAAAGCGGCGCCAGCCGGAAGGCCCTGACGATCAAAAGGTGCATGTAGCCGGATATCGATCCCAGCAGGATTAGCAGGGTAAGCGTAAAGCCGGATTGCGGAAGCGAGACGGCGAAATCCCTGTCGCCTAGCGCATCACCGGCGAAGAGTGCGGCACCCATGAACACGGTCCCCGCGATGCCGGACATGGTCTGCATGACCAACGGGCTGTCGGCATTGCCGATGGCGCGGTTCAAAAAGAGGTAAAGCGTATAAAGAAAGGCGCAGGCAACCGGCAGAAGCGACATCCAGCCGAAGATTTCGAAGCTGGGCTGGATGACGATCAGCGCGCCGCCGAAGCCGACCGCAATCGCCGTCCAGCGCTTCCAGCCGACCTTGTCGCCGAGGAACAGGGCCGACATCATCGTCAGCATGAAGGGTTCGACGAAATAGATGGCGAAGACATCGGCGAGCGGCATGTATTTGACGGCGGCGAAGAACATCAGGCTGGCCGAGGCATGCAGGACGCCACGCAGGCAGTTCATCCATGGCCGTCTGGCACTGAACAGCGCCCTGGGTGACACCACGATCAGCAGCGGCAGGGTGCAGAGCACCTGGAAAAAGAAGCGGTAGAAGGTCACCTGCGCCGGCGACATGCCGCCGCTCACCGCCATGTATTTGGCGATGGCATCCATGACCGGCAGCACCAGCATGCAACCCGCCATGATGGCCATGCCCCTGGCGATATCGTTGAAACCGGTCTGGCTGGTCATGGAGCGGGGAATCATGGGTCAGGCTACGCTTTCGACCGAAAGGTCCAACGGGAGAGGGGACGCCCGCAAGGTCGCCCCCTTTCAGGGTCAGGCGGCCTTCTGGCGCGGCAGGCTCTTCATATCAATCACGAAACGATAACGCACATCGCTTTTTATCATGCGTTCATAAGCGTCGTTGATCTGATCGATATCGATCATCTCGATTTCGGCGGCGATGCCTTTTTCGGCGCAGAAATCCAGCATTTCCTGCGTCTCGGGAATGCCGCCGATCATCGAGCCGGCAAAGGTCTTGCGTCCGGGGATGAGGCTGAAGGCCATCACCGAGAGCGGCTTTTCCGGTGCACCCACCTGTACCAGCGCGCCGTCACGTTTCAGCAGCGCCAGATAGGCGTTGATGTCATGGTCGGCGGCCACGGCATCGATGATGAGATCGAGGCTCGAAGCGGCCTTTTTCATCTGCTCGGCGTCGCGGGAGATGATTACCTCGTGTGCGCCGAGCTTTTTTGCATCCTCGGCCTTGCCGGGCGAGGTGGTGATCATCACCACCGTCGCACCCATGGCATTGGCGAGCTTGACCGCCATATGGCCAAGACCGCCGAGACCGACGACGCCGACACGCTTGCCGGGTCCGGCGTTCCAGTGACGCAGCGGCGAATAGGTGGTGATACCCGCGCAGAGCAGGGGTGCTGCTGCCGCCGGATCGAGGCCTTCGGGAATGTTGAGGACGTAACGGTCATCGACGACCACATGGGCGGAATAACCGCCAAGTGTATGCGCGCCGCCGCCCATCGCCTTGTCGGGGGAGTTATAGGTACCGGTCATGCCGTTTTCGCAATATTGCTCCAGACCCTCCGCGCAGCTTGCGCATTCCCGGCAGCTATCGACAATACAGCCGACGCCGACGCGGTCTCCGGTCTTGAACCGGGTCACCTGCGAGCCGACACGCCCGACGCGGCCAACGATTTCGTGGCCGGGAACGCATGGGTAGAGGGAGCCCGCCCATTCGCTGCGGGCCGTGTGGATATCGGAGTGGCAGACGCCACAGAATTCGATCTCGATTTCGACATCGCGCGGGCCGGGATCGCGGCGCTTGATGGTCGCAAGCTTCATCGGCGAAGAACCGTCATCGCAGGCATAAGCGGACGTAGTGAACATGATCGTTCCTCCTCTTGTGGTGATCGATGCTGGAAACACCGGCCTGCGGCAAAGGTTGCGGTGGGATCAGCCGCTTGCGCCGGCGTCGGGCGCTGCTTCGCCAAACACCTCCTCAAAGGCCTCGCGCAGCAGAACGTCGACGTCGCCGATCATAACCGGCAATCCAAGATCAACAAGGCTGGTGACGCCATAGGCGCTGATGCCGCAGGGAACGATGCCGGAAAAATGCGAGAGGTCTGGATCGACATTGATCGAGAGCCCGTGGAAGCTCACCCATTTGCGCAGTCTGATGCCAAGTGCCGCGATCTTGTCCTCCGCCATGCCGCCATCGGGAAGCAGCGGTTTTTCCGGCCGCCGGACCCAGACGCCGACGCGGTCCTCGCGTCGCTCACCGCGGACATTCATCTTGTCGAGCGTGCGGATGATGACATCCTCCAGCGCCGCCACATAGGCGCGTACATCCTGCCGCCGCCGTTTCAGATCGAGCATCACGTAGACAACCCGCTGGCCCGGCCCGTGATAGGTATATTCACCGCCGCGACCCGTTGCGAAGACGGGAAAACGCTCCGGCTCTATAAGGTCGGCGACATCGGCGCTGGTGCCGGCGGTGTAGAGCGGCGGATGTTCCAGAAGCCAGACGAGTTCATCGGCCTCGCCGCTGGCGATGGCGGCGACTTCACGCTCCATTTCCTCAATCGCCTGCTCATAGGGCACGAGGCCTTCCGAGATTCGCCAGCGAACGGGCGGGGAACCGGCGGCGGGCAGCATGTTTGTCTCTATTTCGGTGCGTGTGAGCATGAAAAAGTCCTTTCCACAGCCTTCTCGCAAAATGACGACAGGGCGGCAACCCCAGCATTTCCGGGCTTCCTGCATATAGGATGGTGCGGCGCGATTTTTAATTTCAAAAAACTGTCACGACGCTCTTGTGCACCGAAAATCCTTTTGCTACATGCACCCCCGTCGGCGCAAGTCGACACCTACCACGATGCGGTCGTGGCGGAATTGGTAGACGCGCAGCGTTGAGGTCGCTGTGGGGCAACCCGTGGAAGTTCGAGTCTTCTCGACCGCACCAAAGAAACCCGCTTCGGCGGGTTTTTTCTTTTTTAGCCAGTCGTTTAGATAGCTTTCTGTTTTCTGCTCGCGGTTTCGTTGGGCCAGAGCTCGGGCGGCTGCGATGTGATTTTCGTCACTGCCCGGGCTTTATAATTTGGTTCGGAAAATTCTCGATCTGCTGCTATTCCAGCATGTTCATCGCGATTTAGCGTCGAATGATATTTGAAGCCGTACCATTTCCCTGATGGTTGCCATCTCCGACGCGATACGGGTCACCGTCCATGACTTGGTCCATGCGCCATTGAGACCCTCGGTATGGACTTTCCCACGTCTGGCACCCGGCAAGAGCGGCAGTTACCGTCAGCAGTCCGAGAGTGAGAGCGGTTCGCAGCATATTAGCCTCCTATGGAATTTCGTCGCACAGCTATGTAGGATGAGGTTGGCGGCTTTGCGATGTCTTCCAGGAATTTATCGCTCCTTTGAAATCGTACTCCGATCAGACCGACATGAAATTTCGGTGGATATCAATGCACGCTCCGGTGGACATCGGCTTCACCCTAAAAAACGAGGGGTGGAATATCAGAGGTCTGATGTTAGCTTTCGTCAGGAAAAATGTCCGGGGGGTTTCGTGCTGGGGGACAAAACGGATTCAGACAATGCGCTTGGCTATTACATGTGGAGTATTTCCGACAACAGGCTGATCATGGATGCCGTCACCGCGGAGTGTCATGGCTTTTCGGAACCGGTTGCGTCACGCGGCGTGACGATTGAGGCGATTCTCGAAAGAATAGATGTCGAAATGCGCGATCAGGTGGCGCAGGCCATTTTTGAGAGCATTACGACAGGTGTTTTTTTTGACCAGCGTTACAAGGTCAATCTGCCGGACGGATCGAACCGGTGGATCGTGGCGAAGGGCAGGGCGATTTTTGATGCCGACAATACGCCGTTTCTGGGCATTGGCAGCGTTCGGGATATTACCCTGAAAAAAACCTATCAGTTCGAGCCTCGGCAATAGCAATCCGGGCGCTTGAAACCGCGCATAAAAAGAGGCGGCCTTCGCCGCCTTTTTTAGTTTGCACCGTGCTTGGACATCAGAAGACGGCAAGATATTTCAGCAGCGAAATAATGCCGATGATGATGACGATCACCTGCGCAATCTGTTTCGCACCGCCGCCGACCGGCAGGCGCGCGATAAGCCACAAGACGAGCACGATCACCAGGAAGGTGATCAGAATGCTGACGAGCGTAGATGTAACCATATGTCCCAGCTCCCTGTAAAATAAAGGCTTCAACGGTCGTTCACCGTTGTGTGAGTAAAAAGCGCCAGATAGATTTTTGTTCCACGCAGTTGATTGCGCGCGATTAAATTAGGACTTGCTGAATGGCAGATGGTGGGAAGGTGAAGTTGCGTCCCGTGGGGGCGAGGGCCGCGGTGGGGCGGCTCGGTCGCCCCACCATTTCGACGGTGACAGGCGGTAAACTGGATGTCGTGACCGGCGTTGCGGAGCCGGGATTCAACCCGATCGATCTACTGTATTCGTCACTCGCCGCCTGTCTTGCACTGAGCGCCCGGATCGCCGCCAGTCGGCTAGGTTTGCTGGAGCGCTTCAATGGTGTGGTTGTTGAGGTCACGGGCGAAAAATCCGCCGAGGAGCCGTACAGCATTGTCCGTTTCGACATTGACATTGCGGTGAGCGGCGATTTCGATGAGAATAGCCGCAACGTCATTGCCCATCTTGCCGAGGATATATGCACCGTCAGCAATACGCTGAAGGGCGATGCGGAATTCGCGATGTCTGTTACCGGCTGACGATCAAGGCTTCCGAGATTTTTCCCATTTTTTCACCAGGCGGTCGCGTTTGAGCTTCGAGAGGCGCTTCAGCCAGAAAATGCCATCCAGCTGGTCGATCTCGTGCTGGATGCAGATGGCGTGAAATCCCTCGGCGGTCTGCCGGTGTCCGCCGCCGGATATGTCCTGAAACCTCACCTCGATACTGCAAGGCCGCTCCACCTCGTCGGTAAAGCCCGGTATCGAGACGCTGCCCTCCATATGGCGCATGGTCTGCGTGGATTGGCTGATTATTTCGGGATTGATGTAGGTCAGGACGGTTCCCGGTGTCAGTTCCAACACGAAAACTCGCTGTTTTATGCCGATATGGGCGGCGGTGATGCCGACGCCTGGTGCAGCGCGCATCGTGTCGGTCAGGTCCGTTACCAGTTCCTGCAATTGGCCGTCGAAAGCCGTGACCGGCGCGCAGATTTCGGACAAACCGGGATGAGGGTAGGGCAGGATCGGCCTGATTGCCAAAGAATGCTCCGTTCGTTTCAAATCCGCAGGGACGCCGCCGCAAGGGCCTGTCCTTCTTCGGTTGCCTCCAGAAAGCTGCGCTGGGTGCGGGCATCGCGTTTTGCCACCCGCACGAAACGTGGCGACAGGGCAGTGATTTCGCGCAGAATGAGGGCGTGCGCAAGCCCCAGCCGGTTGGCGATGCTGCGGCTGTCAGCGGCAATGTTCAGATAAACCGAAAGAAGGATCGCCGCGCCCGTGGCCGTCAACCTCTGTGAGGAGCTTTCCTGTACCCGCTCCACCGCCGCCATGAACGCTGCGGCGGACTGCGCCTCGTCCATCAGGAGACATCCCGGCGCAGGCGAACGGAGACGAGCACCGATTTTGATGTCGGCGTGAAACTGTCTTCGCCATAGCTCGACAGCGGCACCAGCACGTTCAGTTCCGGATAATAACCGCCGACGCTGCCCTGCGGGATATTATAGGGCACCAGCCGGAAATTTCTCGCAATGCGTTCCACGCCGTCGCCATATTCGCCGATGACATCGACGCGCTGGCGGGAATGGGCGCCGAGCGTTTCCATGTCCTTCGGGTTCATGAAGATGACGTTACGTTCGCCATATACGCCGCGATAACGGTCATCCATGCCGTAGATCGTGGTGTTGTATTGATCGTGACTGCGGAAGGTCTGCAAGACGAACAGGTCATCGCGCGTGAGCGCCTGCTGGTGTTCGGTCTGTTCGGGCAGCGGACCGCTATAGAAGGTGGCCTTTTTCGTCGGCGTGTTCCATTCCCGTTCGGCTGCCGCGTTACGCAGATGAAAACCGCGCGGCACACGGACGCGCTCGTTGAAATTATCGAAACCGGGAATGACCCGCTCGATCATGTCGCGGATGAGGTCGTAATCATCGGCAAGCGCTTTCCAGTCGACATGCGCATTGCCAAGTGTCGCCTCGGCGATGCCAGCGACGATGGCCACTTCCGAACGCAGCTCATCCGAGGCCGGTGGATTGATGCCGCCGGAACCGTGCACCATGCTCATGGAATCCTCCACCGTAACGATCTGCGAGCGCCCGGCCGAATTGCGGTCGATTTCCGTTCGGCCGAGGCAGGGCAGCACAAAGGAGGTTTCGCCCGGCACCAGATGCGAATGGTTGAGCTTGGTGGCGATGTTGACGGTCAGCTTCTGCTTTTCGAAAGCCTTGACGATCAGCGGGCTGTCGGGCGTCGCCCGCATGAAATTGCCGCCAAGCGCGATGAAAGTCTGAGCCTTGCCGTCCAGCATCGCGGCGACGGCTTCGACGGTATTGTGGCCGGGCTTGCGCGGCATGGGGACGCCGAGTTCCTTTTCCAGCGCGTCGAGAAGTGCTGGCGGGGCTTTCTCGTCGATGCCGACGGTGCGGTCGCCCTGCACGTTGGAATGGCCGCGCACGGGGCAAAGGCCGGCGCCCGGACGGCCGATATTGCCACGCAGCAGCATGAAATTGGTGATTTCGCGAACGATGATGACCGAATGCCTGTGCTGGGTGACACCCATGGCCCAGGTGGCGATGACTGAACCGGCGTTCATGTAGATGCGGGCGGCTTCCTCGATCTCCGCGCGGGTGAGGCCGGACTGGTCCAGGATGCTCTCCCAGCTCGTCGCATCGACGGCGGCGCGATAGGCATCGAATTCAGCCGAATGTTCGGCAATGAAGTCGTAGTCGATGATGGCGGGTTCGCCCGCCGCCCTTGCTGCATCGTCGGCGGCGAGTACTGCCTTGCTCATGCCGCGCACTGCCGCCATATCGCCGCCCTGACGCGGCTGGTAATAGTTGGTGGCGATTTTTGTGCTGCTGCCGGTGATCATTTCGATCTTGTCCTGCGGGTCGGCGAAGCGCTCCAGACCCTTTTCCCGGATGGGGTTGAAGACGGCGATGCGGGCGCCGCGAAGGGCGGCGCGGCGCAGGTCGCCCAGCATGCGTGGATGGTTGGTGCCGGGATTCTGCCCGATGACGAAAATGGCGTCCGTCTGCTCGAAATCCTCCAGCAGCACCGTGCCCTTGCCGACGCCGATCGATTCTTTCAGGCCGACGCCGCTCGCCTCGTGGCACATGTTGGAGCAGTCGGGGAAATTATTGGTACCGTAGAGCCTGACCATCAGCTGATAGAGGAAGGCCGCCTCGTTGGAGGCGCGGCCGGAGGTATAGAACTCCGCCCGGTCCGGGCTGTCGAGACTGTTGAGGATACGGCCGATTTCGGCGAAGGCCTCGTCCCAGGAGACGGGCAAATATCTGTCGCTCTCCCGGTCATAACGCATGGGATGGGTGAGGCGGCCCTGTTTTTCCAGATCGTAGTCAGACCAGCTGCTCAGTTCGGATACGGTGCGGCTGGCGAAGAAATCCGGCGGCACCCGGGCTTCCGTCGCTTCCCATGATACCGCCTTGACGCCGTTTTCGCAGAACTCGAAAGAGGAGCCATGTTCCGGGTCGCCCCAGGCGCAGCCCGGGCAGTCGAATCCGTCCGGCTGGTTGGTCTTCAAAAGAGTGCGTGCGCCGGAAATTGGCGCGCCGGATTCCAGGAGGCGTTTGCCAACGCTTTTGAGTGCGCCCCAGCCGCCTGCGGCGGTCGATGCCTTGCCTATGAAGTCCGTCTTGCTCATGATCCTGATTCCCGGAATCTGTCTTTTCGTGCCCGCCTGTCGGCGTTTGCCGTTTGTCAAACGCCTATCCAGAAGCTCCTATCCACTCTGACTGTCAATGTCTTAATTGTGCATTGCGGCAAAACCTTTGTTCGCCCGTTCGACATTTAAAACGGGAACGGCGTAAAGGGGGTGGACGTTGTCGTAAAACAAGCTGCAAAGCTTGGTTAAACATGCCTTTAGCCATCGGCGGAGGCTGAGCCTGAAAACAGGAAGAGGAATGTTGAATGGATTTTTCGCCGCGGCCGGAGAGCTTGTGTATTTGCTGCTACCCGGTTGTTGACAATATACCTTTTAACGCCATTCTGCCTGCGCATCCGTGCACTGCCGTATTTGAATACAAGGGGACGCCAGATGACAGACCGTGACGACGATCCTGTCGCGCCCGAGGACATGAAACCGATGGAAGCGCCCTCCGATATCTACGCAGAAGACGGTTCGGTACGCTCCGACTTTCTGACGATGGTGGGTGCGGCGATCGCTGACCGCGATCTGCTTTTCCTGCGCAAGAATGTGGCGCGGCTGCACGAATCGGAACTCGGTGACCTCCTGGAATCCATCCTGCCGGAACAGCGCCACGCGCTGGTGCGGCTTCTCGGTTCCGATTTCGACATGACGGCGTTGACCGAGGTGGATGAGGGTATCCGTCTCGATATCGTCGACCAGATGTCGAACGAGCAGATTGCCGCCGGTATCGGCGAGCTGGATTCGGACGACGCCGTCTATATTCTCGAGGACCTCGACGACGAAGACCGCGAGGATATCCTCTCGCAACTGCCATTCACCGAACGTGTGCGGCTGATGCGGGCGCTGGATTATCCGGAAAGTTCGGCCGGCCGCCGCATGCAGACGGAATTCGTCGCCGTGCCGCCGTTCTGGACCGTGGGGCAGACCATCGACTATCTGCGCGAGGAGGAAGAGCTGCCGGAATCCTTCTCGCAGATTTTTGTCATCGATCCCACCTTCAAGCTGGTCGGCGCGCTCGATCTCGACAGGGTTCTGCGCGCCAAGCGCCAGGTGAAGATCGAAACGATCATGCACGAGACCAACCACTCCATTCCGGCGGAGATGGACCAGGAAGAGGCCGCACAGCTTTTCGAGCAATATGACCTTCTCTCCGCCGCCGTGGTCGATGATAACGGCCGACTGGTGGGCGTGCTGACCATCGATGACGTGGTGGACGTCATTCAGGAAGAGGCCGAGGAGGATCTGCTGCGCCTTGGCGGTGTCGGTGACGAAGAGCTGTCGGACTCGATTGCCAGCACGTCCCGTTCGCGCGTGCCCTGGCTTGCGGTTAATCTCATCACCGCCTTTCTCTCCGCCTCCGTCATCAGCCTGTTCGATGCAACGATCCAGCAGATCGTCGCGCTGGCGATCCTGATGCCGGCGGTGGCCGGTATGGGCGGCAATGCCGGATCGCAGACCATGACGGTGTCGGTGCGGGCGCTCGCCACCAAAAGCCTTGATATTCACAACGCTGCGCGCATCATCCGGCGCGAGGCGGGCGTGGGTATTCTGAATGGCATGCTGTTCGGCTGCGCCATCGGCATCGTTGCCGGTATCTGGTTTCAGGATATCCATATCGGCGGCATCATCGCCACGGCCATGTGTCTCAACATGCTGGCGGCGGCGCTGGCGGGCATTCTCATTCCGCTGGTGCTCGACAAGTTCGGTGCAGACCCGGCGGTCTCGTCGGCAGTTTTCGTGACGGCGGTCACCGATATTGTCGGCTTTTTCGCCTTTCTGGGGATCGCGACCTGGTGGTACGGTATTTCCGGATAGCGCCAGACGGGCGAAAATTGACTTTTACGTGAAGGTCAAATAATATCTTCCGGTGATGAATCGGATAGGCCCTTGGATAAGTATTATAGCATAACCGAACTGACACGCGAATTCGGTGTTTCCACCCGCACCTTGAGGTTTTACGAGGACGAGGGACTGATTCACCCTGAACGTCGCGGGCGCACACGGCTTTTCAGGGCTGCGGACCGCCGCCTCATTCAGGAAATCCTGCGCGGTCGTCGTATCGGTTTCACGATCTCCGAAATTCGCGAGATCATTCACGTCTACAAGGAACCGCCGGGCGAATCGGGCCAACTGGTGCTTCTGATGAAGAAGGTCGATGAAAAGCGCGCCGAGCTTCGGCAAAAACGCAAGGACATCGAAGAGACGCTGGCGGAACTCGACAATGTCGAAGAAGCCTGTCTGACGCGGCTTGCCGAAATCGGTGTTGGGACGTGAATCCGGCCCTATAGCGGTGTCGGTTATTCCATTGACGTAATTGTCCAGAATGGCTCTGAAGCCTTTCCACTTGTGCTGCATATGGAACGAGAGGGTTTCGCTTGTCTCTTCTCCCCGGCGGAGAGAAGAAAAGGCGGCAAGCGCTAACGTTCTGGCTACCTGAACCTACTGCGCCTCAACCGTGCACTGCTGCGCCACCTCGCTGACCTTCGTCTGCTGATCGGCGCTGAGCTTGCCTTCCATCATCGTGTCGAACAGGTTTTCCGCCTGCAGCTTCTCCAGCGTGCAGCCACAGAAACGCTGGCACAGTTCCAGCCCATTGGCCTGGTCGACACAGCTCTTTTCACAGCTCGATTTGTAAAGCTCGACCTGATCGACAGGCGAGGGCGGGGCTATGAGCGAGAGGGTATAGACAAGGCCGATAAGCACCGGCTGGTGGATGAGGTAGAATGCCAGGCTGTGGCGGCCGGCGCCTGCGATCAGGTTGCGAGGCGAACTCGGGCTTCGAAAGCGATCCAGCCAGTCGCGCGGCGTGACGAATTGCGACACCGCAAGCCCGGCAAGGAAGGGCGCAAGCCAGGGCAGAAGCGGCACATAGTCGTTCGAACGGGGCGGCGTGGTGGAAAAACCAATCCAGGCCAACCATTTTGCGTTGAACAGTTCGGATTGCAGATATTGCGGCAGGGTGAAGGCGATCACGGCAAAAAGCAGCGTCACGGCCGCGGGGGCACGCACGAACAGCAGCCCGACAAGACTTGCCGCTGCGATATTGTGCAATATACCGAAGAAGATGAAGCTGTCCGGAAAGGCGAAATAGGTGGCGATGGTAATGAGCAGTGCCGAGCCGGCCACCATCGCAAAACGTTTGCCGAAAGACGGCCAGTTGACGCCCTTGCCATGGGCGAGAAACAGGCTGAAACCGGCCAGAAACAGGAACGAGCTGGCGATGCCACGCGCATAGAGTTTCCACAGGCCGGTGGTCGCCGTGCCGGGTTCCAGATAGCCGAAATATTCCAGATTCCATGTGAAGTGGTAGGACGCCATGGCGATAAGGGCCAGCCCGCGCAAGGTGTCGAGACCGCCTATGCGGCCTTTGCGGCGGTTTTCGTTTGCGGCTGCGTTCGTGTCCATGGTTTCCGTTTTCGGCTTTCGGGGGGCGGTATTACGCTCGGCTTGGCCCTTGAAGTGCGGCTATTTCAAGGCCCGTTTTCTTCCATGATGGCGCGTCGTGCTTCGGAAAAGAACTGGCGGCGTAACAACGCCACGATGATGATGACCGTGCTGGCGATGAAGACATAGGGGCTAATGAACCAGCCGAGATAACCGATTGACAGAAAGATGGTCCGCAGGCCGTCATTGAAGTTCTTAGCAGCGATGATGTTCATCTTTATGACGTTCTCCGCCGCCCGCTCGGCCGCCCTGCGATCGGCGCCGACATCGTGGACCATGGGAATGGCGCCGAACAGGATGGTGCAATAGTTGAACAGGCGGTAGGACCAGCCAAACTTGAAGAAGGAATAACCGAAAAGACAGGTCAGCCCGATGACCTTCAGCTCGAAGGCCGTGCGCCCGGCATATTGCACGAACGGCATATCGCGAAACACCGATTCGACCTGTTCTGTCGCGCCCAGAAGGGCGAAACATCCGCCGATGGCGAAGATGGAGGTGGAGGCGAAAAAGGCGGTGCCGTTCTGAAGGCCGGCCATAATCTGCGTGTCGATCATCTTCAGGTCGCGCTTCAGCGAATTCATGATCCACTCGCGGCGGCGCTCGGCCATGGCCTGGTTGAGACTGGCTCTCGAAAACAGCCTCGTGCCCGTCGTGACATGGGTGTAGACGGCCCATAGCAGGATGAAAACCACGATCGAGATATAGTCCATCACGGTCATCACGGGCGGGCCACCTTGCTGTTTGCGAATCTTCGAAAGCATATTGATTTGAAGGCCATGGCAAGGCAATGGCGGCGGCTGCCGTCACTCCATATTCTCCTTGGGCGTTGCGGTTTCATCATTCGGTTTTTCGCTAACGTTCCGGTAACCAAGTCGCATTATCAATCCAGTCGCGGACGATGTGTCTGCCGGTTCCGGATTAAGGTTTTGCGTCCCGGTTCCGCCTGATTTTTCGCCAGCGGTGAGGGCCGATTGACAGAATGGCCGTTCGCACCTAGCCTTTAATCTGGACCGGTGTTTCCGGTATCCGGAATAGCCAAGGCTGATATGCCTCGCATCCTGCAGGCAAGTCTTGTTTTCTCCGGCCCGGTATCAGCGGCAGTCCGGCATGAGCAACCGGGGAACGCCTTTTTCTACGAATCGTTCCCTTCCTGTCTGTCTGCCCCTGGCTTGCGACACGGCGAAGATGCCGGTCCGTTTCATTCTCTTCCTTCAGGTTTCAGATGACAGATAAAAACCGCTCCGTTTTCATTCTTGGCGGCGCGCGCTCCGGCAAGTCCCGTTTTGCGGAGGAGCTTGCGGGCAAGTCGGGTGGAAGCCTGCATTATCTGGCCACTGGCCGGGCATGGGATGACGAGATGCGCGACCGCATCGTCCATCATCAGGCGCGGCGCGGCGGCGAATGGACAACACATGAAGCGCCCGTCGATATTGCCGCCGTGCTGGACCAGCTCGGCGCGCCGGAAAATGTCGTTCTCATCGATTGCCTCACCCTGTGGCTCACCAATCTGATGATGGAGAATGCCGATATCGAGGCTGCTTTTGCGGCGCTCGAGACAGCGATTGCATCGGCTCGAGCTAAGCTGATTTTCGTCTCCAACGAAGTCGGTCTCGGCATCGTGCCGGAAAACCGCATGGCGCGGGAGTTCCGCGATCACGCCGGCCGCCTGCATCAGCGAATCGCCGCCATCGCCGGAGAGGTCTATTTTGTCGCCGCCGGCCTACCCCTGAAGATGAAGGGCTGAAGGGTACGCGCGCAAGCGGGGCCGACATCGCCGCGCATTTTTGCTCTTGTACAAATTTCTCTCGTAAAGCCGCATCCCGTTTTGCCTGGGCTGCGACAGCTTTGCTTTCTTGACCTGGATCAAGGTGGCGCTCTCCTGCCGGTGGCAATGCTCCAACCGACGCATAGGCACGTTTCCGCTCTCTTGGGCGTGTGCCGTGCCTTTCGTCGGTCGGCTTGCACGTTGGGGGAAACCAACAATGAATTACACGTTAGAAACCGCGATCGTGGCGCTCGGCGCCTTTCTCGCGTTGCTCGGGGCAGCCTTTGCCCATGACAGTCTTTTCGCAGCCCATATGTGGGTACTGTTCTTTACGCTTCTGGTCAGCACGGTGCTTTTGCTGCGCCGTGTCTCCTTCGCGCCTGTCGGTTCTGCCACGCGTGCTCACTTGAAGTCGGAATATTTCGACGAGGTGGTGAAGTATGGCGTCATAGCCACTGTCTTCTGGGGTGTTGTCGGCTTTCTGGTTGGCGTTGTCGTGGCGCTTCAGCTCGCCTTTCCCGATCTCAACATCGCGCCCTATTTCAATTTCGGCCGGATGCGGCCGCTGCACACATCGGCGGTGATCTTCGCTTTCGGGGGAAATGCGCTGATAGCCACTTCCTTTTACGTGGTGCAAAGAACCTGTCGGGCGCGCCTTTTCGGCGGCAATCTCGGCTGGTTCGTGTTCTGGGGCTACAACCTCTTCATCGTCATGGCCGCCACCGGCTATCTGCTCGGCATCACGCAGGGCCGCGAATATGCAGAACCGGAATGGTATGTGGACATCTGGCTGACCATTGTCTGGGTCGCCTATCTGCTTGTGTTCCTTGGTACGATCCTCACGCGCAGGGAGCCGCATATCTATGTGGCGAACTGGTTCTACCTCAGTTTCATCGTCACCATCGCCATGCTGCATATCGTCAACAATCTCGCCATTCCCGTCTCGTTCCTTGGCGTCAAGAGCTATTCGGCTTTTTCGGGCGTGCAGGACGCGCTGACGCAATGGTGGTACGGCCATAACGCTGTCGGCTTCTTCCTGACGGCCGGCTTCCTCGGCATGATGTATTATTTCATTCCGAAGCAGGTGAACCGCCCGGTCTATTCCTATCGGCTTTCCATCATCCACTTCTGGGCGCTGATCTTCATGTATATCTGGGCCGGCCCGCACCATCTGCACTATACGGCACTGCCGGACTGGGCGCAGACGCTGGGCATGGTGTTCTCGATCATGCTGTGGATGCCCTCCTGGGGCGGCATGATCAACGGTCTGATGACGCTTTCGGGCGCTTGGGATAAGATCCGCACCGACCCCATTGTGCGCATGATGGTGATGGCCGTTGCCTTCTACGGCATGGCGACCTTCGAAGGCCCGATGATGTCGATCAAGGCCGTCAACTCGCTCAGCCATTATACCGACTGGACCATCGGCCATGTGCATTCGGGTGCTCTCGGCTGGAACGGCATGATCACCTTCGGTGCCATCTATTATCTGACGCCGAAACTCTGGGGCAGGGAGCGTCTTTACAGCCTGCAGCTCGTCAACTGGCACTTCTGGCTCGCCACGATCGGCATCGTCATCTACGCCGCCGTCATGTGGGTGGCCGGCATCCAGCAGGCGCTGATGTGGCGCGAATACGATACCCAGGGATTCCTCGTCTATTCCTTCGCGGAGTCGGTCGCAGCGCTGTTCCCCTACTACGTGATGCGCGCATTGGGCGGTCTGATGTTCCTCAGCGGCGCGCTGATCATGGCCTACAACGTCACCATGACCATCCTCGGTCATCAACGCGAGGAGAGCGCCAGCAAAGGCGCGGCTCCTTCGCTGCAGCCTGCTGAATAGGAGGGGCCGATGTCCATACTCGACAAACACGGCGTCATCGAACGTAACGCCACCCTGCTTCTGGTCGGCTCGCTGCTTGTGGTCTCGATCGGCGGTATCGTGGAAATCGCACCGCTCTTTTATCTCGAAAACACCATCGAGAAGGTAGAGGGTATGCGGCCCTACACGCCGCTGGAGCTGGCCGGGCGCAACATCTACATCCGCGAGGGATGTTATGTCTGCCACAGCCAGATGATCCGGCCTTTCCGCGACGAGGTGGAGCGTTACGGGCATTACAGCCTGGCAGCAGAATCCATGTATGACCATCCGTTCCAGTGGGGTTCCAAGCGCACGGGGCCGGACCTCGCGCGTGTCGGTGATCGCTATTCCAACGAGTGGCATGTGCAGCATCTGGCTGATCCGCGTTCGGTCGTGCCGGAATCGATCATGCCCTCCTATGCTTTCCTGAAGACCTCGACGCTGAAGTTCACCGAGGTTTCCATGGAGCTGAAGGCCAACCGCGCCGTCGGCGTACCCTATAGCGACGAGATGATCGAAAAGGCGAGCGCTGACATGAAGGCGCAGGCTGACCCGAATGCCGATACCAGCGAGCTGCTAGCGCGCTACCCGAAGGCCAAGGTCGGAGATTTCGACGGCGATCCGGCCAAGCTCACCGAAATGGATGCGCTGGTGGCCTATCTGCAAATGCTCGGCACGCTGGTCGATTTCTCGACCTATGACGATGCCGCCGGATACCGGTGAGGAGGTGTGAGCCATGGAAACCTACACGGCCATGCGCCACTTCGCCGACAGCTGGGGTCTGCTTGCCATGACCCTGTTCTTCGCCGGCGTCGTCGTTTTCACCCTTCGCCCCGGCTCGAAGAAGGCCGCGGACGATGCCGCCAGCATTCCGCTCAAGGAGGACTAGGATATGTCCGAAAAACACATCGATAAAATCAGCGGCGTCGAAACCACCGGCCATGAGTGGGACGGTATCCGCGAGCTGAACAACCCCATGCCGCGCTGGTGGGTCTGGACCTTCTATCTCACAATACTGTGGGCCATCGGCTATACCATCGCCTATCCGGCATGGCCGCTGATCAACGGGGCGACGCAAGGGTTGCTCGGCTGGAACAGCCGCGGCGATATTGCCGCCGATATTGCCGATGCAAAACAGTTGCAGAGCGTCTTTGTCGACAGGATCGCCAATGCGTCGCTTGCCGACATTCAGACCGACCCGACCCTGAGGCAATTTGCCCTTTCCGGCGGCGCTGCCGCTTTCAAGGTCAATTGCATTCAGTGTCACGGTTCGGGTGCGGAAGGCGGGCAGGGGTATCCCAACCTCAACGATGACGACTGGATGTGGGGCGGCAGCGTCGACGATATCTATACGACGGTGAAGCACGGCATCCGTTTTGCCGATGATCCCGATACGCGCGCTTCGGAAATGCCGGCCTTCGTCGACATTATGAAGTCTGACGAAATCCGTGAGGTTGCCGCCTATGTTGTCAGTCTGACCGGAAAGCCTTCCAATCCGGCGCTGGTGGAACCTGGCAAGCAACTCTTTGCCGATAATTGTGCCTCGTGTCACGGTGAGGATGCCATGGGCAACCGCGAGTTCGGAGCACCCAATCTTGCAGATGCGATCTGGCTGAAGGCCCACGGTGAAGAAGGTATCGCTGCGCAGATACGGTCACCGAAACATGGGGTGATGCCTGCCTGGGGCGAGCGTCTCGGTGATACGACCGTCAAGCAGCTTGCCATCTTCGTGCATTCGCTTGGTGGGGGTGAATAAGGTGAGCAGAATGTGGAGAGGGGCGCCGGGGAGGCGCCCCTTATATCATGGGCAGATCAGGCGTTGTCCGCCCGTCCATCCGGATATTCGGCTGGTCCCTTCAACTCGATCTTGTTGCCGAAGGGATCACGGAAATAGAACGAATGTCCCATTCCTCTCGCGCCGCCGTGAAAGGCTTCCTGTTCTATCGTAACGTTAAATTTCGCCAGATGTGCGCGAAGTGCATCATGGTTCAGAGGGCCGGTCGCTATGCAGATGTGATCGACATTCCGTCCTCCGGCGACGGGCGGAGCAGCCTTTGTGCCACCGGGATGTGTGACATCCCACAGCACGATCAAGGCATTTCCGCACCAGACCTGTTCCATGCCGAGCGCAGGGTAAGAGTAACCATCCCTACACCCCAGCACGTTCCGGTAAAAATCGAGCGCCCGCGCCATATCGTCGA
Organism: Agrobacterium sp. B1(2019); assembly: GCF_008274755.1. Taxonomy (NCBI): domain Bacteria; kingdom Pseudomonadati; phylum Pseudomonadota; class Alphaproteobacteria; order Hyphomicrobiales; family Rhizobiaceae; genus Agrobacterium; species Agrobacterium sp. B1(2019). The sequence continues at coordinate 1,210,225 of NZ_VTPB01000001.1, forward strand.
CGATGAAGACGATATGATCGATACCGACCAGCGAAAAAGGCGGCGTTGTCAAAGTCATGGCGGGTTCCTGCCGATCAGTTTTTCGACCAGACGGCCAGTTCGTATCCATCCGGATCGGTGAAATGGAAACGCCGGCCGCCGGGAAATTCGAAGAGCGGAACGCTGATCTGTCCGCCGGCAGCCAAGATGCGGCGCCCTGCATCCTCGATATCGTCGGCGTAGAGAATGACCAGCGGGCCGCCTTTGGCAGAAACGGGCGCGGTGGTGGTGAAGCCGCCCGTCAGGCGGCCGTCGGAGAATTCGCAATATTGCGGGCCGTAATCCTTGAAGGTCCAACCGAACGCGCCGCCGTAAAATTCCTTGCTGCGCTCAATATCGGCGACGTTGAATTCGACATAGTCGATGCGCCGGTCGTTTGTTTTCGTGGTCATATTTCCTCCATCAGTTCTTTTCGAGCAGCGCCTTCAGCGTTTCGAGATCGGCCGTGACCGCTCTTGCATCCTGATCGAAATCCTCTTCCGTCATGCCCTGAAGGCGAAGCAGGGTGAAACTCACCTCCGTACCGCCGCCATTCGGCGTCACCCGTAGCGCGTTATAAACTTTGATACCATCCGGCAATGTCACGACGTGGTCGATGACGCCGAATTCGTTTGCGGGCGCAAAATTGACGCGTACCTCGCCAAGCGGCCCGCCCTCGGCGATCCAGTCCTCGCCGTCGGGTGTGAGGTCGCCGGCAAGGCCTGCGGCCCAGCGCGGCATGTTCTGCGGGTCGGAGGCGAAGTCGTAGACCTGGGCCCAGGGTTTTTCGATCGACAGATGAATGATTCTCGACTGCATGACAGGCATTTCATCCTCCTTTGGCGGCGCGTTCCCTCCCTGCGCCACTTTGTCGTCACTTGATGCAAGTCAAGGATGTTTCACCGGGGAGATGGGAGAAAGCAAGGAGATAAAAACGGACATCTTACCATGAACATCTATCGCGCCGGACAGGACAGCCCGCAACAGCCCGTCGAAAGGCTGGAGGCGGAAGCCGTCAATTCCGCAAAAACGCGCAAACCGCTCTATGAAGCCCGCAGAAAGATTTTCCCCAAGCGCGCGGAAGGTCGGTTCCGGCGGTTCAAATGGCTGGTGATGCTCGTCACCCTCGGCATTTATTATCTGACGCCGTTCCTGCGCTGGGACAGGGGACCTTATGCACCCGATCAGGCAGTACTGATCGATATTGCCAACCGGCGCTTTTATTTCTTTTTCATCGAAATCTGGCCGCAGGAGTTCTTCTTCGTCGCCGGATTGCTGGTCATGGCGGGGCTGGGGCTGTTTCTCGTCACATCCGCTGTCGGGCGTGCATGGTGCGGTTACACCTGTCCGCAGACCGTCTGGGTCGATCTGTTTCTGGTGGTCGAGCGGGCGATCGAGGGCGACAGGAATGCCCGCATGAAACTGGACGCCGCGCCCTATACGGTTACCAAATTGCGCAAGCGTGTGCTGAAACATGCGATCTGGCTGGTGATCGGCGTTCTGACCGGCGGCGCCTGGATCTTTTATTTTGCCGATGCGCCGACGCTGGCGATGGAGTTCATGACGGGGCGGGCGCCGATGATCGCCTATTCGACCGTCGCCATCCTTACCGCCACAACTTACGTTTTCGGCGGGCTGATGCGGGAGCAGGTCTGCACCTATATGTGTCCCTGGCCGCGCATCCAGGCGGCGATGCTGGATGAGAATTCGCTTGTCGTCACCTATAATGACTGGCGCGGCGAACCGCGTTCGCGGCACGCCAAAAAGGCTGCGGCGGCAGGGGAGAGTATCGGCGACTGCGTCGATTGCAACGCCTGCGTGGCGGTCTGTCCAATGGGCATCGACATCAGGGACGGGCAGCAGCTGGAATGCATCACCTGCGCGCTCTGCATCGATGCCTGCGACGGGGTGATGGACAAGATCGGCAAGCCGCGTGGCCTGATCGCCTATGCGACGCTTTCCGAATACCAATCCAACATGGCGCTGGCGACCGGTAATGGTCAGCACCCGATTCGCCCCGCGAATGTGCGTGACCAGGATGGCAGCTTCAGCAAGGGCGTTCGCCATTTCAACTGGCGCATCATCTTCCGGCCGCGCACGCTGCTTTATACGGTCATCTGGGCTGCTGTCGGCATTGGCATGCTGTTTGCGCTCGTCACGCGCGAGCGGTTGGCAGTCAATGTTCTGCACGATCGCAACCCGCAATATGTGCTGGAATCAAATGGCTCGATCCGTAACGGCTATACCGTGCGCATTCTCAACATGGTGCCGCAGCCGCGCATAATGAGCCTGACCATCGAGGGCATTCCGAACGCGGTGATGAAAATCAATGGCATGGCCGAAGATGCCGCGCGGGCCTTCGAGGTGACGGTCGAGCCGGACGAGGCGACAACACTCAAGGTCTTCGTCACCCTGCCGGGCGAGGATATCTCGCGTACGGCGGAAAATTTCGAATTCATCGTCAGCGACACGGCCGGCCACGAAACGGCTCGCTACGATGCTGTCTTCAATGCTCCGGGAGTGACAAAATGACCGTGAACAATCGCCAGACGTCCGGTTTCATGTTCACCGGCTGGCATATGCTGGGTGTCATGCTGCTGTTTTTCGGCACCGTCATCACCGTCAACATGGTGATGGCCTGGAACGCGATCAACAGCTGGAGCGGGCTCGTCGTGCCCAATACCTATGTGGCCAGCCAGCAGTTCAACGCCAAGGCGGAAGCCGCCAAGGCAAGGGCTGCGACCGGTATCAAGGGCAAGCTCATCGTGGATGAAAAGACGGTGCGTTACGAGGTGTTTCATCCCGAAACCGGCCCGGTCGACACCGATAAAGTGACGGCGCATTTTCGGCGGCCTGTCGGGGAACGCCAGAATTTCGACATGGAACTGACCCCGGTTTCCACCGGCGTCTTCACCGGCCCGCATGACATGCTGCCGGGGCAATGGATCGTCGAGGTCACCGCCGTCAAGGACAGCCGGATCATCGTGCATGAGGGCACACGGATTGCCGTTATCAGGGGACGTCAATGAGCTGCTGTGCACCGGGAACAGAAGGTTCGCTGCAACTCGGCGAGCCGGTCAATCCGCCATCGTCGGAGGAATTGTTGCTGGCGAGCCGCGATCTGGGGCAGGGGTTGCGGCAGACCGATCTCAGCGTGCCGGATGTCTATTGCGGCGCGTGCATCACAACCATCGAGGCCGTGCTTAACCGTTTGCCACAGGTGGAACAGGCGCGGGTTAACCTGTCGTCCAAACGGGTGGCGGTTGTCTGGAAGGAAGAGGTCGATGGCGTCAGGACCGATCCCGCCGATCTTGCCCGCGCAATCCTGTCGGCCGGATACCGCACTCATCTTTTCGCCAGCGGGCAGGATGCCTCGGACGCCTTGCGTTCGCAATTGATCAGGGCGGTGGCGCTGTGCGGCTTTGCCTCCGCCAATATCATGCTTCTGTCTGTCTCCGTCTGGTCGGGGGCGGATACGGCGACGCGCGACATGTTCCACTGGATTTCGGCGATGATCGCTGCGCCGGCGCTGATCTATGGCGGTCGTTTCTTTTACCAATCTGCCTGGAACGCGCTGAAACACGGCCGCACCAATATGGATGTGCCGATCGCGCTTGCCATCACGCTCTCCTATGCCGTCTCGCTGTGGGAAACGATCCATCACGGCGAACATGCGTGGTTCGACGCGACCGTGTCACTGCTGTTCTTCCTGCTGATTGGCCGCACGCTTGACCATATCATGCGCGACAAGGCGCGTTCGGCCATTGCGGGCTTGGCCCGGCTTTCGCCGCGCGGCGCGACCGTCATCGGTGTGGATGGAACGCGGGAATACCGCCAGCTTGCCGATGTTCAACCCGGAATGTCGATTGCGATTGCGGCCGGCGACCGAGTGGCGGTGGACGCCGTGGTCGTCGCCGGCAGCAGCGATCTCGATATGTCCATCGTCAACGGTGAAAGCGCGCCGCGCCGCGTTACGGCAGGCGACAGCCTGCAGGCCGGCACGCTCAATCTCACCGGTTCGCTGACTGCCCGGGTGACGGCATCGGCGAAGGATTCCTTCCTTTCGGAAGTGATCGGGCTGATGGAAGCGGCCGAAGGCGGGCGGGCGCGTTACCGGCGCATCGCAGATCGTGCCGCGAGCTATTATTCTCCCGTCGTGCATCTTCTCGCGCTGGTGGCGTTTTTGGGCTGGGGCATTTTCGGCGGCGACTGGAAACAGGCGATGCTGATCGCCATTGCGGTTCTCATCATCACCTGCCCCTGTGCGCTCGGCCTTGCGGTTCCCGTCGTGCAGGTTGTGGCCGCTGGAAGGCTTTTCCGGCACGGCATCATGGTCAAGGAAGGCTCGGCCATGGAGCGGCTGGCTGAAATCGATGCCGTGCTATTCGACAAGACAGGCACCCTGACCGTTGGAAAGCCGAGACTGGTCGAGACAGGTGACGTGAAGCCGGCCACCATGGCGATTGCTGCGGGGCTTGCCGCCCATTCGCGTCACCCCCTCTCGAAAGCCCTGTATGCCGCCTATAACGGTGCCATGCCGACCTATGAGGTAGTGCGGGAAATTCCCGGCTCCGGCGTTGAGGCCGAGACGGAAGCCGGAACCTACCGGCTCGGCAATCGCCGTTTCGCCTGCCCGGATGACGACGCGGGCGTCGATAATGGCGATGCGCGGTCGGAAGTTGTGCTGTCCCTTGACGGCCGGCATCTGGCGAGCTTCGGCTTCGAGGACAATCCGCGCGCAGGTGTGGTTGCGGCATTGCGCAGCCTGTCGGTGCGGGGCCTGATGCAGGAAATCGTTTCGGGTGACCGGGCAGCAGCCGTCAGCGCCATGGCGCAGCGGCTGGGGATCGGCAACTGGCGTGCGGATCTGTCGCCGAAGGACAAGGCGGCGCGCTGCGCGGAGCTTGCCGGTGAGGGTCGCAGGGTGCTGATGGTGGGAGACGGTATCAACGACGCGCCGGCGCTTGCCGCCGCCCATGTGTCCATGGCGCCCGCCACCGCCGCCGATATCGGCCGGCAGGCCGCCGATTTCGTGTTCATGCAGGAGGATCTCGATGCCGTGCCTTTTGCAATCGAGACATCGCAGCGGGCAGGAAGGCTCATCCGGCAGAACTTTGCCCTTGCCATCGGCTATAACGTCGTCGCCGTGCCAATTGCGATCGCCGGTTATGCGACGCCGATGATCGCGGCCATTGCGATGTCGACGTCCTCGCTGATCGTTGTCGCCAATGCGTTGCGGCTTGCCGGTGCGGCTGAAACCGTCCGTCCTCAAAATGAAACGAACGTGGGATTTGCGGGCGAGGGGGCGCAACTGGCATGAACATGCTGATCTACCTCATTCCCGTCGCGCTGTTCCTGGGCGCGCTCGGACTTTTCGCCTTCCTCTGGTCGGTACGTTCAGGTCAATATGAGGACATGGACGGGGCGGCCTGGCGGGCGATAGAAGACGGCGATGACCGGCCCCGGCCGCCATGTTGAGCGCAATGGGAACTGCTGTCTCGACCCGTCGCAAATATGCAAAGCTGACTTGCGTCATCAAAATTTAATCGTTTCAGTCGCCGCCAGCCTTGCCGTTTGCCTATTACAGTGCCACAACACGACCACCTAAAAGCAAGATGGAGGCACATCCGTGGAACAGGCAGAAATCGGTTTGATCGGTCTCGGCGTCATGGGCTCAAACCTGGCGTTGAACATCGCTGAAAAAGGCAACAAGATCGCCGTATTCAACCGAACCCCTGAAGCGACAAAAAAATTCTACGCCGAGGCGGGTGAGTTGCAGGGACAGTTGATCCCTTGCGAAACCATCGAGGAATTCGTCGCCGCCATTCGTCCTCCGCGCCCGATCATCATCATGATCAAGGCCGGCGATCCGGTTGACCAGCAGATGGAAATCCTGAAGCCGCATCTCTCGAACGGCGACATCATGATCGACGCCGGCAATGCGAATTTCCGCGATACGATCCGCCGTTTCGACAATCTGAAGGATAGCGGACTGACCTTTATCGGCATGGGCGTTTCCGGCGGTGAAGAGGGCGCGCGCCACGGACCGTCGATCATGGTCGGCGGTACCGAAGACAGCTGGAAGCGTGTCGAGAAGGTGCTGACCTCCATTTCCGCCAAGTACAATGACGATCCGTGCGTGGCATGGCTCGGCAATGACGGCGCTGGCCATTTCGTCAAGACCATCCATAACGGCATCGAATATGCCGACATGCAGATGATTGCCGAAATCTACGGCATCCTGCGTGATGGCCTTGGCATGAGTGCCATCGAAATCGCCGACGTCTTCGCCGAGTGGAACAAGGGCCGCCTGAATTCCTACCTGATCGAAATCACCGAGAAGGTTCTGCGCGCCGCCGATCCGATCACCGGCAAGCCGATGGTCGATCTGATCCTCGACAAGGCAGGCCAGAAGGGCACCGGCAAGTGGTCGGTCATCGAGGCGCAGAACATGGGTGTTGCCGCAACCGCCATCGAGGCGGCCGTGGCTGCGCGTATTCTGTCGTCGCAGAAGGATGAGCGCGAGGCTGCCGAGAAGATTTTCGGCCTGCCGACGCTTGCAGCCGCACCCGCAGACAAAAAGGCGTTTATCGCCGATCTGGAAAGCGCGCTTCTGGCCGCCAAGGTCGGCGCCTATGCGCAGGGCTTCGCCATCATGTCGGCCGCGTCGAAGGAGTTCAACTGGAACCTGCCGATGCCGACGATCGCCCGCATCTGGCGCGCCGGCTGCATCATCCGCTCGGAATTCCTCGATGAGATCACTTCGGCCTTCACCAAGGATCCGCATGTGGCCAACCTCATCGTGACGCCGGCCTTCTCCGCCATCGTCAAGGATACCGACGCGCCGCTGCGCCGTGTGGTTTCCTACGCCGTCCTGTCGGGCCTGCCGGTTTCCGCGCTGGCTTCGGCACTCGGCTATTTCGACGCCTATCGCCGTGGCCGCGGCAGCGCCAATCTCATCCAGGCGCAGCGCGACTTCTTCGGCGCCCACGGCTTCGAACGCACCGACGGTGTGGACAAGCCGCACGGCCCCTGGGGCAGCGGTGCCGACATTTTCTGATCGGCTGAAACGATAAACGACAAAAGGCCCGCTTGCGCGGGCCTTTTTCATTTCATCGATGCCTGGATTAGCGGGTGGCGGCGAGACCGACGATGAGGCCGCTGACGGCGTTGATGAGCAGGAACTGGTTATCCACGCGCACCCAGCGCTGATCGCGGCGCGGTTCTGCAAGGTGGTAACGGCGGTAGTCACGGCGGTCCACCATGTTGCGGCGCTCACGGGCCGAGAGGCGCTGGCCGCGATCCCAGCGGTGCTTCTTGACGATGACTTTCTTGGTGGTGACCTGACGCTCGACGGTGACGCCGCGATGGCGATCGTCGTGGCGGCTTTGGGCCTGTGCCATCGGAGCTGCAAGAACGGTGGCTGCCAGAAGAATGGTGACGAACTTTTTCATGGAAGTTTCCTCTCGTGTTTCGATGAGGGGAACTTACGAATATACGAATGAACGGAAACTGAATTTAAAATTACATTTATGTAATGGTTGTTAATGGTTATGGGTGTGAGTTAAACTTTTGATTTGAGATTTTTGGCACAGTTTTCGGAGCGAGCAGGCCGCCCAGCGGAGCTGGGCGACCGTTTCGGTATCAGGTGCGTTCGGCGGATTTTGCCCAGAGGTTGATATCCGCATCCTTGGCGTAACCGTCGATTTCCGCAAGCTCCTCGGTGGAGAACTCGGCATTGTCGAGTGCCTTCACGCAATCCTCGACCTGTTCAACACGGCTTGCGCCGATCAGCGCCGAGGTGATGCGACCGCCGCGCAGCACCCAGGCGATGGCCATCTGCGCCAGCGTCTGGCCTCGGCGTTCGGCGATGCTGTTGAGCGCGCGGATGTTTTCAACATTGCGCTCATTGAGGAAGGCCGGGTTCAGCGACTTGCTCTGCGATGCACGGCTTCCATCAGGCACGCCGCCGAGATATTTCGTCGTCAACATGCCCTGCGCCAGCGGCGAGAAGACGATGGAGCCGATGCCCAGTTCTTCCAGTGTATCGACGAGACCGTCTTCCTCGATCCAGCGATTGATCATGGAATAGCTCGGCTGATGGATGATGCAGGGCGTGCCGAGGTCCTTCAGGATGGCGGCGGCCTCACGGGTGCGCTTGGAGTTGTAGGAGGAGATGCCGACATAAAGCGCCTTGCCCGAGCGTACGATCTGGTCCAGCGCGCCGCAGGTTTCCTCAAGCGGCGTGTCGGGGTCGAAGCGGTGGGAATAGAAAATATCGACGTAGTCCAGCCCCATGCGCTTCAGGCTCTGGTCGCAGGATGAGATCAGATATTTGCGGCTGCCCCATTCGCCATAGGGGCCAGGCCACATGTTGTAACCGGCCTTGGAGGAGATGATCATCTCGTCGCGATAGCCACGGAAATCCGTCTTCAGAATCTCGCCGAAGGCGGTTTCGGCGCTGCCGGGCGGCGGGCCGTAATTGTTGGCGAGATCGAAATGGGTAATGCCGAGATCGAAAGCACGGCGGCAAATGGCCTGTTTCGTCTGGTGCGGCGTATCGTTGCCGAAATTGTGCCAGAGCCCCAGCGAAATCGCCGGCAGTTTCAGGCCGGTCTTTCCGCAATGATTATATTTCATGGACGCGTATCGGTTTTCGGCCGGTTGCCAAACCATGGGTGTTCCTCCACTTGCTGATGACTGGCTGCCGGAGAACCCGGCAACCCTTTGAACCGATGAAAACAGGTGCGGGCGCACCTGTCATTCCCGAGAGGGATGGTTATGCCTTTCTCCGCATGGTTTCAATGTCGGGATTGGGCGGGGATTGGCAGGTATGAAGATCGAAGATGCGGAAATGCGGCTGGCGCCCGTCCGCCTTCGGGGTGAAGATGATGCGGCGCGTTTCGCCGGCGGAAAGATCGAAAAGGTTGTCGGAATAACGTCCGGGTTGATCAGCCTCCAGCATGACGAAGAGGGCGAGACCAGCAGCGGTGACATCGATTTCGAACTGACCGTTTTTCAGTGTATTGGTGGTGAATGCTAGGCCTGCCGGCTGAAGCTCCAGCGCTTTATAGCTATCGCGCACGTGGTGGCCTTCGCCGGTCATGCCGTTGGAAGCGATGAAGCTCCACGCAAGGATAGCGCCATCCGGCAGGCTGTCCATGTCGATGTCTGTCAGCGTCGCGGCCTTATCCGTCGCGCATGTGCCGTTGGCAGATTTCAGCGGCACGCGGTGGCCGTCCATGGTTAGTGCCACGATGTTCATGTCGATTTCCACATCCTCCGCCGTGTCGTTGACCATGGAGAATTTCACCCGGCGTCCATCCTCCGAGGGAATGGCCGAGACCGTGACTGGCTGGAAGAAACGGCGGGCGGCATAATGCAGCGCCTTCCAGCCGCCGCCATAATCGAGGCTCGACCATGAGGCGACCGGCCATGTGTCGTTGAGCTGCCAATAAAGCGTGCCCATGCAATGGGGCTTTAGCGAGCGCCAGTAATCGACGGCCGTGCGGATGGCAAGCGCCTGCTGCACCTGGCTCAGATAAACGAAGTTTTCGAAATCCTTGGGGAAGCGGAAGTAGCGGAACATGGTGCCGGCGATCCGTTCATTGCCGCCGACATTCTTCTGGTGCAGCTCGATGACCGGGGAGGCGATGTTCATGTCCTTCTCTTCCGCATAGGTGCGGATGACCGGCATCGACGTATAGGACTGGAAACCGAATTCGGAGCAGAAACGCGGCTTGACCGAGCGGTAATTGTCGAACGACTTGTTTTCGTGCCAGACGGACCAATAATGCATGTCGCCGGAGCCATCCGCGTGCCAGGCGTCGCCATAATCGAGATAACCGGAGGCGGGGCTTGACGGCCACCAGAGCGCTTCGGGGGCGGCTTTTTTCAACGCCTTTTCGATGGTGCGGTTCAGGCGGTCATAAGCGACGAGATAACGGTCGCGATTGTTGCTGGATTCGTCGAACCAGGTCAGCGCGCCCACCAGTTCGTTATCACCGCACCAGAGTGCTATGGAGGGATGCGAGGACAGGCGTTTGACCTGATAATCGACCTCGTGTTCGACATTGTCGAGGAAGTCATCGCTGCAAGGATAGAGATTGCAAGCGAACATGAAGTCCTGCCAGACCAGAAGGCCGAGACGGTCACAGAGATCGTAGAACCAGTCTTCCTCATAAAAGCCGCCGCCCCAGACACGGATCATGTTCATATTGGCCTCGACCGCGGAGCAGAGGAGATCTTCGGTCTTTTCCCGGCTGGTCAGCGAATAAAGCGCATCGGCGGGAATCCAGTTGGCGCCGCGGCAGAAGATTTCCCGTCCGTTGATGCGGAAGGCGAAGCGGCTGCCGGCCTCATCCTTGTCGGTCAGAAGCTCGATGGTCCTGAAGCCGATCCGCCGGGTCACGGTCTCATCGGGCAATTTCACGGTCAGTCTGTAGAGCGTCTGCTCGCCACTGCCGACCGGCCACCAGAGCTCCGGATTTTCCACGAAGAAGACGTGGCGTATCACCGTTTCGCCGGCACCGACGCCGCAATCGAGCCTGAGCCTATCGTCATTCAGCGACAGATAGACCGGCAGGCTTGCCGGGCCTTCGGCAAACAGCGTGATGGCCACATGCAGCTCGACACCGCCTTCGACATGGTGCTGCGAGGTGACGACATGTTCGATGCGGGCCGTATCGAGCCGCTTCAGCAGGATTTTGCCGTAAAGTCCAAGCGGTGCAATCGCGATGTTCCAGTCCCAGCCGAAATGGCATTGCGGCTTGCGCAGCATGTTGCCATTAGCAATGGGTGAATTGCCGGGGTGATAGGGAATATAAAAAGGCTGCCGCGCCTGCCGCTCCGCACCGGCAGCGATATTGGAATGGAAATGAATCCGGATTGTGTTTTCACCCGGACGCACAGCCCGCGAAACATCCGGGCGGTAACGGCGAAAACAATTGTCGGCGGTCAGGACCGGGACGTCGTTGACGAAGACGATGGCGACGGTGTCGAGGTAATCGATATCGAGATACCAGCTCGCCTCCGCATCATCGAGAATGAATGTGCGTTCGAGGATCCAGTCCCGCTGCGCCACCCATTGCACCGCCTTCTCATTGGCGCCGTGATAGGGATCTGGAATGATGCCCGCATTTTTGAGCGCGGTATGAATATCGCCCGGTACCGAAAGCTGGGTGGCGTGGTCTCCTTCCACCGAGGTCAGGCGCCAGGACCCGGCCAGATCGATGACGGTTTCGGGCGAGGAAGAAGAAAGCATAATCGGACCCTGCATAATATGAATTCGAAGAAGACTGGCCTGCATCATGGTGCAGGCTTGTGTCAGAATCTGGGGGAAAGGATGCGCGCAAAGCGGCTGCCTCACATTTATCCGGCTTTGCGATTTCCTCCCTTCGGCAACGTTACCGTAAAACAATCGTTCCGTCATTCCTTTGAGTGGGAATCAGTAATATGAAAAATGCCGGGGAAGGCCGGGTCTTGATAATGACATCGTCCAAGTTGAAAACTTACGATTTTTATCGTTTTTTATTAATTAGTTATTTTGAATTTTTAATCTATTTACTGAGGGTGTTCATCCAATGATATCCGGACTTTTGGCCCCGCAAGAAAAGGAGCGCAGTCGGGAAATATTTTCCGACTCTATATCGTTTTAGCTGAATTGGCGGATGTTCGAGCGAACTGGTTTTCGACTGCCGCGCTTTGCCTTTGCAACAGAGCAAAAGCTATCTATGATTATTGTTCGGTAAAGCGTGGCGAAATGACATGAACGATACTGGAAAATCCGGCAGGGACGACATATCCGCAACGACAGGCGAACGTCCGACCTTAAAGACAATCGCCTATATGACGGGTCTCGGCATCACCACTGTCTCGCGCGCACTGAAGGATGCGCCCGATATTGGTGCTGAAACCAAGGAGCGTGTGCGGCTGATAGCTCGCCAGATCGGCTACCAGCCAAACCGCGCCGGGGTGCGCCTTCGTACCGGCAAGACCAATGTGATTGCCCTTGTTCTGAGCGTCGATGAAGAACTGATGGGTTTCACCAGCCAGATGGTATTCGGCATCACCGAGGTTCTTTCCACGACACAATATCATCTGGTTGTGACGCCACACATCCATGCCAAGGATTCGATGGTGCCGATCCGCTATATTCTCGATACCGGTTCGGCGGATGGGGTCATTATTTCGAAAATCGAGCCCAACGATCCGCGCGTTCGTTTCATGACTGAGCGCAACATGCCCTTCGTCACCCATGGGCGGTCAGATATGGGCATCGCCCATGCTTTTCACGATTTCGATAACGAGGCCTATGCCTATGAGGCGGTCGAGCGGCTGGCGCAATGCGGGCGTAAAAGGATCGCCGTCATCGTGCCGCCATCGCGGTTTTCATTCCACGATCACGCCCGCAAGGGGTTCAACCGGGCGATCAGGGATTTCGGCCTTAGCGAATTTTCGCTGGACGCCATCACCATCGAAACGCCGCTTGAAAAAATCCGCGATTTCGGCCAGCAGTTGATGCAATCCGATGAACGTCCCGACGGCATCGTTTCGATCAGCGGCAGCAGCACTATCGCGCTGGTGGCCGGTTTCGAGGCGGCGGGTGTGAGGATCGGCGAAGATATCGATATCGTCTCGAAACAGTCCGCCGAGTTCCTGAACTGGATCAAACCGCAGATCCACACCGTCAATGAAGATATCAAGCTGGCGGGCAGGGAGCTTGCAAAGGCCCTTCTGGCGCGCATCAACGGCGCGCCGCCGGAAACCCTGCAGAGCATCAGCAGCCCTGTCTGGTCTTCGATGGCGCCGAAGCCGTAACGAGCTTCTTTGCGATTGATGGCGCGACGTCTCTACCCAGCGATTGTCGCGCCTCGTTTCCTTATGCGGTACTTTATATTTCAATCGCAAGTAATTGGTTTAAAATATGTATTATTCCGGTCATTCGCGCTTCGGCCGTTTCCGGTTCAAAGCCGGAATGACGGCGCCGGAGCGTTAGGGGCGGCGATGCGCATCAGGACAGGCAATCCTTCAGCGAGCCGGCAATGCCGCGCATCAGCTTGAAATAGAGGTCCGGGCCGGGTTCCAATGTCGCTGCCTCCGGATCGAGCGTCGCCGACTTGGCGGCGGTGCCTTCGGTGATAACCGAAATCAGCTTCGGCTCGAATTGCGGTTCCGCGAAGACGCAGGTTGCGCCGAGCTGGCGGACCTTTTCCTGCATCTGTTTGACGCGGTCAGCGCCTGGCAGGGTTTCGGGGCTGACGGTGATCGATCCCGCCGTCTTCACGCCGTAACGATGCTCGAAATATTGATAGGCATCGTGGAAGACGATGAAGGGCTTGTCCTTCACCGGCTTTACCGTTTCCTTCAGTTCAGCATCAAGCGCATCGAGATCGTCGATCAGTTTTTTGGTATTGGCCTGATAGGTCGCGGCATTGCCGGCATCGGCAGCGATCAGCGCGGTTTCTATCGTCTGCGCCATGGCCTTGGCATTGGCGGGGTCGAGCCAGAGATGGGTGTCGTATGCGCCGTGGTCATGGTCCCCGTGGCCCTCCGCATGGTCGTGTCCATGATCGTGTGCGCCTTCCTCTTCGGCGTGGCCGTCATGCGTATCATGGCCTTCGTCGCCATGGTCGTGTGCTTCAAAGGGGCCGCCTTCACGGAAGGGCAGCTTCTCCAGCCCCTTGGCGTCTTCCAGTTCAACCACGGTCGCCTTGCTGGCAAGCGCCTCCAGCGGCTTTTCCAGGAATGCTTCCAGTCCCGGGCCGACCCAGAAGACCACATCCGCCTTTTCCAGCTTGCGCGCATTGGACGGTCTGAGATTATAGGTATGCGGCGAGGCCGCGCCGTCGACAATGAGCTGCGGTTCGCCGACGCCCCGCATGATTGCGGCGACGAGGGAATGGACCGGCTTGATCGAGACCACGACATCGGGCGCTGCCGTGGCGCCGGAAGCGGCGGCTGCGATAGCCACCGATGCCATGAGCGGGACCAGGAACGATTTCATGAAATGCACTCCACTTGAAGAAGTATAGTTATGTTATTACATTTATTGCGTTACTCTATAACGTATGCAATAGCGGTAAGCAACATCGCCGAACGGATAATCCCATGCTTCATTCCGCCCATCGGGGCAACGAGATACTGGTTTCCCTTGCCAATGCCGGCGTGCAGCGCAACGGTCGCTGGCTGGTGCGCGGCGTGGAGTTTTCCGTCAGCAAAGGCGAGATCGTCACGCTGATCGGGCCGAACGGTTCCGGCAAATCCACCAGCGCGAAAATGGCGATCGGTGTGGTGAAGCCTACCGAGGGTGAGGTCTCGCGCATTGCCGGTCTGAGGGTCGGTTATGTGCCGCAGAAGCTCTCGGTTGATTGGACCATGCCGCTTTCGGTGCGCCGGCTGATGACGCTGACCGGGCCGCTGCCAGCCCGCGAAATCGACGCGGCGCTGAATGCGACTGGCATTGCGCATCTCGCCAATGCCGAGGTCCAGCACCTTTCCGGCGGCGAGTTCCAGCGCGCGCTTCTTGCCCGCGCCATCGCCCGCAAGCCCGATCTGCTGGTTCTTGACGAGCCCGTGCAGGGCGTCGATTTCTCCGGCGAGATAGCTCTCTATGATCTGATAAAAAATATCAGAAATTCAAATAATTGCGGAATTCTGTTAATCTCGCATGATCTGCATGTGGTGATGGCGGAAACCGACACCGTCATATGCCTGAACGGCCATGTCTGCTGCCGGGGCACGCCACAGGCGGTGAGCCAGAGCCCGGAATATATGCGCCTGTTCGGCGGCTCGGCAGCCAAGGCGCTTGCCGTCTATAGCCACCATCACGATCATACCCATTTGCCCGATGGCCGGGTGCAGCATGCGGATGGTTCGGTGACCGACCATTGCCACCCGGAGGATGGGCACCACTATATGCATGACCACGGTCACCATCACGACAGCCATGACGAATGCGGCTGCGGCCATGAGCATGAACATGAGGGCCATGCGCCTCCCAGCGAGCGGCAGGGAGAACGCCATGTTTGACGATTTCTTCGTTCGCGCCATGGTTGCGGGTATCGGCGTTGCGCTGACTGCCGGTCCTCTCGGCTGTTTCGTCGTCTGGCGTCGCATGGCCTATTTCGGCGATACGATGGCCCATTCGGCACTGCTCGGCGTTGCGCTGTCGCTGCTGTTACAGCTCAACCTCATCGTCAGCGTCTTTCTGGTGGCGTCGGCCGTGTCGATCCTGCTGCTCTTTTTACAACGGCGTCAGGCGCTCTCCGCCGATGCACTGCTTGGCATTTTGTCCCATTCGGCGCTGGCGATCGGTCTTGTCATCGTCGCTTTCATGAGTTGGGTGCGTATCGACCTCGTCTCGTTCCTGTTCGGCGATATTCTCGCCGTTACCCGCAGCGATATCGCCCTGATATGGGGCGGTGGGCTGGTGGTCGTCATCTCCATGGTCTTCCTGTGGCGGTCGCTGCTTGCCTCCACCGTCAATACGGAACTGGCCGAGGCCGAGGGTCTGAACCCGGAGCGTGCAAAGCTGATCTTCACGCTACTGATGGCGTTGGTGATCGCCATTGCCATGAAGGTGGTCGGCATCATGCTCATCACCTCGCTGCTCATCATACCGGCTGCCACTGCCAGGCGTTTTTCCGCCACGCCGGAGGTGATGGCCGTCGTGGCGTCGCTGATCGGTTCGATTGCCGTTGTCGGCGGACTGTTCGGCTCGCTGACCTACGATACGCCGTCCGGTCCATCCATCGTGGTTGCCGCGGTGATCCTCTTCGTTATAAGCCTGTTGCCGGCGCCGGGTTTCTCCCGCGTCGCGGATGAAGGAGGCAAGTCATGAATGTGCAGACCCAGCAAAACCTCACCAAAAACCAGTCGCTGGTCATGAATGCCCTCTCGAACGCGCATCAGCCGCTGAGCGCCTATATGATCCTCGACAAGCTGCGGGATGAGGGGTTTCGTGCGCCGCTGCAGGTTTACCGGGCGCTGGAAAAGCTGGTGGAATTTGGTCTCGTGCACCGGCTCGAGAGCCTCAACGCCTTTGTCGCCTGCACCCATACGCAGGCGGAGTGCTGCTCGCAGCACCATGGCACGGTGGCTTTCGCCATCTGCGAATCCTGCGGGCAAGTGACGGAATTCCACGATCATGAAATCGACCACCGTCTCGAGCGCTGGGTAAAGGACAGCAAGTTCAAGGCGGAAAAGACCACCATTGAAATTCGCGGCCTCTGCGCCGCCTGCTCGGCTTAATCTCACGACGGGGCGGGCGTAGGCGCCCGCCGTTTCCTATCCCTCGATGATCGCCAGATCCTTCGAAAAACGCTTCCAGTTTTCGATGTATTTTTCCGCCGAGCGGCGAAGCCCCGCGACGCTGTCATCATCCAGCGTCCGGATGGCGCGCGCCGGCGAACCGACAATCAGTGAATTGTCCGGGAATTCCTTGCCCTCCGTCACCAGCGCATTGGCGCCGACGAGGCAGTTGCGGCCGATCTTTGCGCCATTCAGGATCGTCGCCCCCATGCCGACGAGCGAATTATCGCCGATGGTGCAGCCATGCACGATGGCGTGGTGGCCGATGGTGCACATTTCGCCGATGACGGCGGGAAAACCAGGATCGCTATGCACCATCACGCTTTCCTGAATATTGGTGCCGCGCCCGATGCTGATCGGTTCATTATCGCCGCGCAGCGTCGCGCCGAACCAGATGCCGACATCTTCTCCTAGCGTCACCGAGCCGATGACGTTGGCGTCGGGCGCTACCCAGTAGCGATCCGGCGCAGGGGTCTGCGGCACCCGGTCGGCGAGGCGGTAAAGCGGCATGTCGGTATCCTCCCTTTTGTTTTTTTGACGGTTTCAGGCAACCGTCACGGCAAGCGTGCCGATACCCTCGACGCCGCATTCGATGCGGTCGCCGCGGACGATCGGGCCGACGCCGGCCGGCGTGCCGGTCATGATGACGTCACCGGCGGCAAGCGTGAATAGCTTGGAGAGCTCGGCAATCACTTCCGGCACCTTCCAGATCATCTGGGCAAGATCGCCCGTCTGCCTGCGTTCGCCATTGACGTCTAGCCAGATCGCGCCGGTGGCGGGATGGCCGATCCTGTCTGCGGGGACGATCGCCGAAATCGGCGCGGAATATTCGAAAGCCTTCGCGCCTTCCCAGGAGCGGCCCATCTTCTTCAGGCCGTCCTGCAGATCGCGGCGGGTCATGTCTATGCCGACGGCGTAACCCCAAACATGGTCCAGTGCCGAGGACACCGGGATATCGGCGCCGCCGCTTTTCAGAACCACGACACATTCGACTTCGTAATGTACATTCGATGACAGTGGCGGGTAGGGGAAGTCTTGACCGGCTGGCAGCAGATTGTCCGGGTTCTTCTGGAAATAAAAGGGCGGCTCGCGCGAGGGATCATGGCCCATCTCAATGGCGTGATCGGCATAATTGCGGCCGACGCAATAGACCCGCCGTACGGGGAACAGGTCGCCCGCGCCTTCAACGGGCAGGAGAACGGGCTTTGGAGCGGGGATGACGGTGGCAGCCATGTGGATTTCCTGTCGTCTTTTTCGAGTGTAATTCTTGTCCCGCGATTCCGGGGCGATTTCCAGTTCAAAATGACCCTGCCTGCAAAACTGGCTTTTTACGGTCCTTTGCTGTAGAAGCCGGCGCAAAGAGGTTAATCCATGTACAGACAAGCGCTTGCAAGCGGCGAAAAAATCTTCGCCGTGGCCCCCATGATCGACTGGACCGATACCCGCTGCAGATTTCTGCACCGGCAATTGTCGAAGCGCGCGCTGCTTTATACCGAAATGATCGTCGCCGACGCCATCATCCATGGTCAGCGTGACAGGCTGCTCGGTTATCATCCTCAGGAGCATCCCGTTGCGCTGCAGCTTGGCGGGTCTGATCCGGTCAAGCTTGCCGAGGCGGTGCGGATCGCCGGCGATTACGGATATGACGAGATCAACCTCAATGTCGGTTGCCCCTCGGATCGGGTGCAATCAGGCACTTTCGGTGCATGCCTGATGCGCGAGCCTGACGTTGTGGCGCAATGTGTCTCGGCAATGAAGGCTGTCGCTCGCATTCCGGTTACGGTGAAATGCCGGATCGGCGTGGACGATCAGCAGCCGGAAGCGGTTCTGCCGGATTTTCTGAAGCGGGTTGTTGCCGCAGGCGCGGACGCGGTCTGGGTTCATGCGCGAAAAGCCTGGCTGCAAGGGCTTTCGCCGAAGGAAAACCGCGAAGTGCCGCCGCTCGATTATGATCTCGTCTATCGCATGAAGCAGGAAAATCCGGATGTCTTTATCGGCATCAACGGCGGCATCGCCGATCTTGATCAGGCAAGCGTGCATCTCCAACATATGGATGGCGTGATGCTCGGCCGGGCCGCCTATCACAACACTTCCATCCTTGCCGATGTCGACCATCGCATCTATGGCGAAGAGGCTCGCCAGCCGGACTGGATGGCGCTGCGTGATGCGATGATGGCCTATGCCGCCGACTATATTGCCAAGGGCGGACGCCTCAATCACGTTACCCGCCATATGGTCGGTCTGTTTCAGGGCATGCCCGGCGCGCGCCGTTTCCGGCAAATCCTCTCCAGCGACGCCACCCGGCCGGGAGCTGGCCCGGAGGTGGTAGAGGCCGCTTTCGCGTCCATCGATTTCAGCCCGACAAAAGACATGGCGGGCTGAAAGCGCTCAGACCGCCTTTTGTAATTCCTGCGCACCATTGGGTGCATTGACCTTGCCGCCGGTAATGAAGAAAGCGAAAACATCGCGCGGGGTTTTCTCGACATTCCGATCCGGCGCGATCAGCGGCAGATCGTCCGGCACGCCGCCTCTGGCATAGGTTTTCACCCGCTCAGACCAGTGGACGATCTCTTTTTCCGGATAACAGGTCTTGATATCGTCCTCGCCCTTCTGCAGGCGGCAATAGACGAAATCGGCCGTTACATCCGGCAGCATCGGATAATCGTGATGGTCGGCGCAGACGACGGCCACCTTGTGTCTGGCGAGAAGATCGATGAATTCCGGAACCTGAAATGTCGGGTTGCGCACCTCGACGACATGGCGAAGGGTGAGGCCGTCCTGCTTTTCGGGCAGCAGCGACAGAAACGCGCCGAAATCCTCCGCGTCGAATTTTTTCGTCGGCGCGAATTGCCAGAGGATCGGGCCGAGGTGAGACCCAAGTTCCGTCAGTCCCTGCGTCAGGAACTTCGTCATCGATTCACCGGCCTCGGCCAGAACCCTGCGGTTGGTGACGAAGCGGCTTGCCTTCAGCGAGAAGACGAAATCCTCCGGCACTTCGGAGGCCCATTTGGCGAAGGTCTCCGGCTTCTGGCTGCTGTAATAGGTGCCGTTCACCTCAATGGCCGTGAGCTGCCGGCTGGCGTGCTCCAGCTGGCGCTTCTTCGGCAATTTTTCGGGATAAAACGTGCCTTCCCAGGGCTCGAAGGTCCAGCCGCCGATACCGGTGCGGATCGTGCCTGATGTCGACATGTGTTATTCCTCCTCCGGCCTTCGGCCTTTCGTACTCTTGCGACGAAAGCTGCGGATTACTCCGCAGCCTCCCGTTTTCCGGCCGGACGGCGCTCCAGAAGTTCCTTCAGGAAGTGGCCGGTATAGGAGCGCTCGACCTTGACCATGTCTTCCGGTGTGCCGGTCGCCACCACTTCGCCGCCGCCCGTGCCGCCTTCAGGCCCGATATCGATGATCCAGTCGGCCGTCTTGATGACTTCGAGATTGTGCTCGATCACCACGACGGAATTGCCCTGTTCCACCAGAGCATGCAGCATTTCCAGGAGCTTGTTGACGTCGTGGAAGTGCAGGCCGGTTGTCGGCTCGTCGAGAATATAGAGCGTGCGGCCCGTCGAGCGCTTTGACAGTTCCTTGGCGAGCTTGACGCGCTGCGCCTCGCCGCCGGAGAGCGTATTGGCCTGCTGGCCGACCTTGATGTAACCGAGACCGACATCGAAGAGCGATTGCAGCTTGTCGCGTACGGCCGGGACGGCCGCGAAGAATTCCACGCCTTCCTCCACCGTCATATCCAGCACATCGGCAATGGATTTGCCCTTGAAGGTCACATCGAGCGTCTCGCGATTATAGCGCTTGCCGTGGCAGACATCGCAGGTGACATAGACGTCAGGCAGGAAGTGCATCTCGATCTTGATGACACCGTCGCCCTGGCAGGCCTCACAGCGGCCACCCTTGACGTTGAAGGAGAAACGGCCCGGCGCATAACCGCGCGCCTTGGCTTCCGGCAGGCCGGCGAACCAGTCACGGATCGGCGTAAAGGCACCGGTATAGGTGGCCGGGTTGGAACGCGGTGTGCGGCCAATCGGCGACTGGTCGATATCGATCACCTTGTCGATGAATTCGAAACCATCGATGCGATCGTGCTCGGCCGGGATTTCGCGCGCGCCCATCACCCGGCGGGCCGCCGATTTATAAAGCGTCTCGATCAGGAAGGTGGATTTGCCGCCGCCCGAAACGCCGGTTACGGCGGTGAAGACGCCAAGCGGCACAGCTGCGGTGACATTTTTCAGATTGTTGCCGCGTGCGCCAAAAACCTTGATCTCGCGGCCCTTCTTGGGCTTGCGGCGCTCCACCGGCACGGCGACGCCGAGTTCGCCCGAGAGATATTTGCCGGTCAGCGATTTCGGATTGGCCATCACCTCCTGCGGTGATCCTTCGGCGATCACCTGACCGCCATGAATGCCGGCGGCCGGGCCAATATCGACCACATAATCCGCCGTCAGAATGGCGTCTTCGTCATGTTCGACCACGATGACGGTATTGCCGATATCGCGCAGGTGTTTCAGCGTATCGAGCAGGCGGGCGTTGTCGCGCTGGTGCAGGCCGATTGACGGCTCGTCGAGAACATAGAGAACGCCTGTCAGGCCCGAGCCGATCTGCGAGGCCAGACGGATACGCTGGCTTTCACCGCCGGAAAGCGTGCCGGAATTGCGCGACAGGCTGAGATAATCCAGTCCGACATCATTGAGGAAGCGCAGGCGCTCGCGGATTTCCTTGAGGATGCGGACTGCGATTTCGTTCTGCTTGGCGTTGAGATTTTCCGGCAGCACTTCAAACCAGTCGCGCGCCGTGCGGATCGACATTTCGGTGACTTCACCGATGTGAAGCTTGTTGATCTTGACGGCGAGCGCTTCCGGCTTCAGGCGATAACCGGCGCAGGCCGGGCAGGGGGCTGCCGACATGTAACGTTCGATTTCCTCGCGCGCCCAGGCGCTGTCAGTCTCTTTCCAGCGACGCTCCAGATTGGGCACGATGCCTTCGAAGTTCTTCACCGTCTTGTAGGAGCGGGCGCCGTCCTGATAGTTGAACTCGATCTTGTCATCGGTGCCCTGCAGGATGGCGTGCTGCGCTTCCTTCGAAAGCTCCGACCATTTGCTCGACAGCTTGAAACCGAAGGCTTTGCCGAGCGCTTCCAGCGTCTGGTTGTAATAGGGCGAGGAGGATTTGGCCCAGGGCGCAATCGCGCCGTCGCGCAGCGTGCGGGCCGGCTCCGGCACGATGAGGTTTTCATCGACCTTCTGCTGCGAGCCGAGACCGTCGCAGCTGGGGCAGGCGCCGAAGGGGTTGTTGAAGGAGAACAGCCGGGGTTCGATTTCCGGAATGGTGAAGCCGGAAACGGGGCAGGCGAATTTTTCCGAAAACAGCACGCGCTCATGGGTCTCGTTGAGAGACTTGTTAGCCGAACCACCGGCGGCTGTCTCTTCGGGCGGCAGAGGCTTGTCGGCAAATTCGGCAATTGCCAGCCCGTCGGCGAGCTTGAGGCAGGTCTCGAGACTGTCGGCAAGACGTGCTGCCATATCCGGGCGCACGACGGCGCGGTCGACCACCACGTCGATATCGTGCTTGTATTTCTTGTCGAGGGCCGGCACGTCGGCGATTTCGTAGAACTGGCCATCCACCTTGACGCGCTGGAAGCCCTTCTTCATCAGATCGGCGAGTTCCTTTTTATATTCGCCTTTGCGGCCGCGCACGATCGGCGCGAGAATATAAAGACGCGTGCCTTCCTCGAAAGCGAGGATCCGGTCGACCATCTGGCTGACCGTCTGGCTTTCGATCGGCAAGCCGGTTGCCGGCGAATAGGGCACGCCGACACGGGCGAACAGCAGGCGCATATAGTCATAGATCTCGGTGACCGTGCCGACCGTGGAGCGCGGGTTGCGCGAGGTGGTCTTCTGCTCGATGGAAATAGCCGGCGACAGGCCGTCGATCTGGTCGACATCCGGTTTCTGCATCATCTCCAGGAACTGGCGCGCATAGGCCGAAAGGCTTTCGACATAACGGCGCTGGCCCTCGGCATAGATCGTGTCGAAGGCAAGCGACGACTTGCCCGAACCGGAAAGGCCGGTCATGACGATCAGCTTGTTGCGCGGCAAATCCAGATCGATGCCCTTGAGGTTATGCTCGCGGGCGCCACGGATGGAAATCGTCTTCAGTTCACTCATGACAAGGCTCGGACAAAAATAACACACTTGATGGCAGCGCGTCCTTATGTAGTGACGCAGCCGGAGGTGTCGAGGTCTATTTCTTATCGGTCGCAGCTTTTCGGAATGCTTGACTCGAAATCTGCGATTCAATAGAACAAAAAAGGAACGAATTGCAAGCGCGAATGTCGCTCCCGCAGCTTAAGATTATTCTTTGTGGATAGTTCCATGCTTGCGGTGCCCTTTGCGGGCCGCGGCAGCTATTGTGTGGCGAATTTTTTGAAATGCAATTGCCGGTCATGATGGCCGGCGGACAGGATGACGAGATGGCTGGTAGCGTAAACAAGGTAATTCTGATCGGGAATGTGGGCGCCGATCCCGAAATCCGCCGGACGCAGGATGGCCGCCCCATCGCCAATCTGCGCATTGCAACTTCGGAGACCTGGCGAGACCGTAACAGCGGCGAGCGCAAGGAAAAGACCGAATGGCACACCGTCGTGGTCTTTAACGAAGGCCTGTGCAAGGTCGTCGAGCAATATGTCAAGAAGGGCGCCAAGCTCTATATTGAAGGCCAGCTGCAGACGCGCAAATGGCAGGACCAGACCGGCAACGACCGCTACTCCACCGAAATCGTGCTGCAGGGCTTCAACTCCACGCTGACCATGCTGGATGGTCGCGGTGAGGGCGGCGGCCGTAGCGGCGGTGGCGACTTCGGCGGCGGCAACGATTATGGCAGCGGTGGCGGTTCCGGCTATGGCGGCGGTTACGACCAGCAGTCCTCGTCGCGCGGCGGCTCTTCCCGTAGCGGCGGCCAGCCTTCCGGCGGCTTCTCCAACGACATGGATGACGATATTCCGTTCTGACGCTGATATCGAGGAAACTATCACAAGTCAGAATTTTTGTGATTTTTTCCTATGCTCTGGTATCCTGGGAGGACTGACGGGAGATTCACACACATGGCGACCATGACCGTGTCCTTACCAGATCCCATGAAAGAATGGATTGAGACGCAGGTTCTGACAGGCGAATATGCCAGTGTCAGCGACTATGTGCGGGATCTGGTGCGTCGTGACAGGGCACGGCGGGGGCAGGAGTTCAGCGTTGATGAGCTTCGCCAGATCGTTGCGGATTCCCGCGCGAGCGGCATCGGGTCCCGCAGCATGGATGATCTGTTTGCGGAAGCCGAACGGATAGCAGCGGCACATGGAGTTGTGCGTGTAGCTATCGGCTGACTAAACAGGCCGAAAGCGAAATTCTCGATATCTTTATCTATGGCGTTGAACAGTTTGGATTGAGACAGGCACATTTTTACAGGAATGAATTGGAAGGCTGTTTCCAGTTGCTTGGTGATAATCCGCGCATGGGACGTCTTTCCCCGACGATTGGGGAAGGTGTGCGCCGACACGAGCATGGTAGCCATATCGTCCTTTATGAAATTGACGGTTCAGGCGTCCTCATTCTCACGGTGGTGCATGGTCGAAGCATCCGCCGCCTAAAGTTTTGACGCTTTCGGGCAGCGGTGGACGTCCTTGGAATTGTTCAGCGTGTGTTCTTCCCGTTCATTGGCCTGAGTGCTGCCGTTTATGCCGCGACCTTGTCCGCCAGCATCGCGACCATGACATCTGATTGCGACACAATGCCCACCATCTTGCCCCTGCCATCGATCACCGGCAGGTAGTGCAACCCTTCTTCAGCAAAGCGAATGATGGCCTCCTCGATTGCCGTTTCCGGCCGCACGGTTCTGACCGGCGATGTCATGATGTCCTTGACGGTATCGTTGGGGGCGCTTGCGCCAGAGAGGATGAGGCGCAGCCGCTGCAGGAAACCGATGGAGGGACGGCCGTTTCTCCAGCTCGCCTTTTCCAGAAAATCCGTCTGGGTGACGATGCCGACGATCTCCGCCTTATCGTTGGTGACCGGCAATGCCTTGAAATGACGGCTATGCATCAACGCATGGGCATGGCGCAGACTGTCATCAGGCGCAACCCCGACCACATCGCGCGACATGACGCTGGCGCAATCGAGATGCAGCGCACGACGACGCCAGGAGCGCAGTTCGGTCCTGCGTAGAATGGTTTCGAGCTCGTCCCTATCGATATCCAGGACCTGGTCATATTCCTTCAGCACCTCGTCGAGGTCGTTGGACGAAAAACCGATTTTCTGGATGGGGGTCGGATCCGTAGTGCCGTGCGCGGTCTTGCCAAGCTTCAGGCCGTGCGGGTAGGCGCGGCCGATGGCGTTGTTATAGGCGAGGGCCAAAGCAAGAAGGATCAGCGAGTTTCCAGCGACCGGCCAGAGCAGGAAGCCATAGCCGAGGCTATGGATGGCAGGGCCGCCCAGGACGGCGGTGAGCGCCACCGCACCGCTTGGCGGGTGCAGGCAGCGCAAGACCATCATCGCGGCGATGGCGAAGCCGACGGCTAGTGCACTGGCAAGGAATGGATCCGGAACCAGCAGCGCCACGGTGACGCCGACGAAAGCCGAGACCAGATTGCCGCACAGGATAGACCAGGGCTGCGCCAGCGGGCTGGACGGCACGGCGAACAGAAGCACGGCCGAAGCGCCCATCGGCGCGATCATGGCGGGCAGGTTGGGATCGAAACGCAGAGCGAGACTTCCAACAAGGCCGGTCAGCAGAATGCCGACAAAGGCGCCGGTCGCGGAGCGCAGCCTTTCCCTGTTGCTGACCGGTGCGGCATCCGGGATGAGGCGACGCAGCGTGGAACGCATGGAGATAACTTTCGAATCCGAAAAAACATGCGTCTTTTAGACGAAGCGGCGGCCGGTTTTAAAGGGAGGATTTTCCGGCGTTTTGGCGGTTGGCGGCAATTTATTGCGCTGGTGTCGTGAAGGGGCGGTTTTTCAGAAATCAAAGGCCGATTTTATGCCGTCGACCACGAATTGCACCGATAGTGCCGCCAGCAGCACGCCGAGCAGCCGGGTGAGGATCGCACGGCCGGTATTTCCTAGAAAGCGGTCCATGCGTTCCGAGACGATCAGGGCTGCATAAACGAGGGCCATGGCGAAAGCGAGGATCAGGATGAGCACCACCATCTCGACCGTGGTCTTCATCGATCCGGCTAGCAGCACGGTGGCTGAAATGGCGCCCGGCCCGGCGATCAGAGGCAGCGCCAGCGGAAAGACCGCCAGATTATGAAGCTGGTCCCTGGTGATGGCGATTTCGGAAGTCTTTTCCTTGCGCTCCTGGCGTTTTTCGAAAATCATCTCGAAGGAAATCCAGAACAGCAGAAGGCCGCCGGCGATGCGAAAGGCGCCGAGCGAGATGCCGAGAAGATTGAGGATCGCGAGGCCGAAAAGCGCGAAGACGGCGAGAATGCCGAAGGCGATGATGGTGCCGCGCAGCGCCACCTGGCTGCGCTGGTCGCGCGTCATGCCGACGGTGAGCGCCAGGAAAACGGGGGCGAGACCAGGTGGATCGAGTGTGACCAGAAGTGTGGTGAGCGCATTGATGAGCGTTTCGCTGCTGGCCATTCTTTCCCCGCTTATTGCCTTTTTGCGTATGAGCCTACGCAAGTCGTGGCTGCTTTGAAAGGGAACGGACCCACTTTTGTCGGGCTAAATCGTGAAAAGCGGCGTTCGTCTTGCAAATGACGCAAAAGCCTGTTCAAAACTCGCCGGGAAATTGGCTTAACGTTGCTGTTTCCGCTATAAAAATCCATCCGATTCTTAACAGAGAATGTGATCCGTTTTGACTGACCAGAGCCCCCCCGGCGGCGGAAAACTTCCGCCAGGCATTGAACCGATTTCCATCATGGAGGAAATGCAGCGGTCGTATCTCGATTACGCCATGAGCGTTATCGTGTCCCGCGCGCTTCCCGATGTGCGAGACGGCCTGAAGCCGGTCCATCGTCGTATCCTCTACGGCATGTCCGAACTCGGCATCGACTGGAACAAAAAATACGTCAAATGCGCCCGGGTTACCGGGGACGTGATGGGTAAATTCCATCCGCACGGCAATTCGGCGATCTATGATGCGCTGGCGCGTATGGCGCAGGACTGGTCGCTGCGCCTGCCGTTGATCGACGGGCAGGGCAATTTCGGCTCCATCGACGGCGATCCGCCGGCGGCAGAACGTTATACCGAATGCCGTCTCGATAAGGCCGCGCATTCGCTGCTCGACGATCTCGACAAGGAAACGGTCGATTTCCGGGATAACTATGACGGCACGCTGCAGGAGCCGGTGGTCATTCCGGCCAAGTTCCCGAATCTGCTGGTCAACGGGGCAGGCGGCATTGCGGTCGGCATGGCCACCAATATTCCGCCGCACAATCTTTCTGAGGTCATCGACGGGTGTATCGCTCTCATCGAAAATCCGGCGATCGAGCTGCCGGAACTGATGCAGATCATTCCCGGCCCGGATTTCCCGACCGGCGCGCTGATCATGGGCCGGTCCGGCATCCGCTCGGCTTACGAGACGGGTCGCGGATCGGTCATCATGCGCGGCCGCGCCACCATCGAACCGATGCGCGGCGACCGCGAGCAGATCATCATCACCGAGGTTCCCTATCAGGTGAACAAGGCGTCGATGATCGAAAAGATGGCCGAACTGGTCAAGGAAAAGCGCATCGAGGGCATTTCCGACCTGCGCGACGAGTCTGACCGCCAGGGCTACCGCGTGGTCGTCGAGCTGAAGCGCGATGCCAATGCCGATGTCATCCTGAACCAGCTTTACCGTTACACACCGCTGCAGACCTCCTTCGGCTGCAACATGGTGGCGCTGAACGGCGGCAAGCCGGAGCAGATGACACTGCTCGACATGCTGCGCGCTTTCGTTTCGTTCCGCGAGGATGTCGTCAGCCGCCGCACGAAATATCTGCTGCGCAAGGCGCGCGAACGCGCGCATGTGTTGGTCGGTCTGGCGATTGCGGTCGCCAATATCGACGAGGTCATTCGTGTCATTCGGCATGCGCCCGATCCCGCTTCGGCCCGCGAAGAGCTGATGACGCGGCGCTGGCCGGCGCAGGATGTGGAAAGCCTGATCCGCCTGATCGACGATCCGCGCCACCGCATAAATGAAGACGGCACCTACAACCTTTCGGAAGAGCAGGCGCGCGCCATTCTCGAACTACGCCTTGCCCGCCTCACGGCGCTCGGGCGCGATGAAATCGGCGACGAACTAAACAAGATCGGCGCTGAAATATCCGAATATCTGGAAATCCTGTCGTCGCGCCTGCGTATCCAGCAGATCGTCAAGGACGAGCTTGTCGCCGTTCGTGACGAGTTCGGCACGCCGCGCCGTTCCGAGATTGTCGAAGGCGGCCCAGATATGGACGATGAAGACCTCATCGCCCGCGAGGACATGGTCGTCACCGTTTCGCATCTCGGTTACATCAAGCGTGTGCCGCTGACCACCTATCGTGCACAGCGTCGCGGCGGCAAGGGCCGTTCCGGCATGGCCACGCGCGACGAAGATTTCGTCAACCGTCTCTTCGTCGCCAATACCCATACGCCGGTGCTGTTCTTCTCCTCGCGTGGCATCGTCTACAAGGAAAAGGTCTGGCGTCTGCCGATCGGCACGCCGCAGTCGAAGGGCAAGGCCCTCATCAACATGCTGCCGCTGGAGCCCGGCGAGCGCATCACCACCATCATGCCCTTGCCCGAGGACGAAACGACCTGGGAAACGCTGGATGTGATGTTCTCGACGACGCGTGGCACGGTTCGCCGCAACAAGCTCGGCGATTTCGTACAGGTTAATCGTAACGGCAAGATCGCCATGAAGCTGGACGAGGAGGGCGATGAAATCCTCTCCGTCGAAACCTGTACGGACCGCGACGACGTGTTGCTGACGACCGCGCTCGGTCAGTGCATCCGCTTCCCCGTTGACGATGTGCGCGTCTTTGCCGGCCGCAACTCCGTCGGCGTGCGTGGCATCAACATGGCCGAGGGCGACCGCATCATCTCCATGACCATTGTGGGCCATGTGGAAGCTGAACCGTGGGAGCGTGCGGCCTATCTGAAGCGTTCGGCTACCGAGCGGCGTGCCGCAGGCGTTGATGAGGACGATATTGCGCTCGTCGGCGAGGAGGTGACGGAAGAGGGTGAACTCAGCGAAGAGCGTTATCAGGAACTGAAGGCGCGCGAAGAATTCGTGCTGACGGTTTCCGTGAAGGGCTTCGGCAAGCGTTCCTCTTCTTACGACTTCCGCACCTCGGGTCGCGGCGGCAAGGGCATCCGCGCCACCGATACCGCAAAGACCAACGAGATCGGCGAACTCGTCGCAGCCTTCCCCGTGGAAGAAGGCGACCAGATCATGCTGGTTTCCGATGGCGGTCAGCTCATCCGCGTGCCGGTCAACGGTATCCGCATCGCCAGCCGCGCCACCAAGGGTGTGACGATTTTCTCGACCGCCAAGGATGAGAAGGTGGTTTCCGTGGAGCGCATCAACGAGCCGGAAGGCGACGACGAAGCGGAAAATGGCAATGGCGAAGACGCCGCCGACGATCTGCCGAATACGCCGGAGGCGCCGGAAAGCGAGGCGTAAGCCGCCTCGTTATCTTCGGTTACCAATCAAGAGAAACCCCGCGTCGCTCAGGCTCCGCGGGGTTTTTTCTTTGTGTCTTGTCGACTTCGTTTGATTTTCAGCGTATCCGAATATGCACCGGTGCGCGGCCCGAGCGGCTTGCGACATGAAGGTGGATGTTCGCTTCCGGCTGATTGGAGCGCCAGGCGCGGGCGCCATGCGACAAAAGCAGCGCCACGAGATCGCGCGTCTTCGCCTTGGAACGGTTGAGACCGAGATCGGCGATACGCATCGCCGCCTCGTGAATGGGATGCAGAACCGACAGGCTGCCATGCCCGTTGCCAGACGCAATGTCCGAATAATTCTCGTTGACTGCCATCTTGGAAAGCCTCGCTACACATTACAAATTTCGAGGAGACAGGCGATGTTTCGAGCAGGAACCACCGCCTGTGGAAAGGTCCGTTACTGGCGTGACGCCCAGCAGTTGACGCCTTTCTTTTTCAATGCATTGCATGCATTCACCGCGGCGTTCTGGCCATCGAAGCCGCCGAAACGGGCGCGGTAGATCTGGGAGCCGTCCTTGTTGAAGGCGACCGTAAAAGGCTTTGCGGAGCGCAGCGCAGCGCCGCCTTTTTCCTGCGCGTTCTGCAACAGGCCGCGCGCGGAGTTCTCATCGGGAGATGCGCCGATCTGTATGACCCAGCCGCCCTGCGGAGCCTCGGACCTGGCCGAAACCGAAGGGGCGGAGACGACAGGCGTCGTGGTGGACGCGGTGACGATATCATCCACCTTGGTGGAGTTGGTGATCAGCTTGCGGTCCGGTGCGGAAGGCGCACGAGCAATCGGGTCCTTGCCCTTCTGCCAGGTTGCGGCTTCCATCGCCTTGACGGCTGCATTGGAAGAGGAGCCTGCAAAAGCGGTGACTGGCGCTTCCTCGTAACGGGTCTGCGGCACTGGACCGGAATTGGGCAGGCCGGCTGCCGTTGCTGCAACCGCCACGGAAGGAACGGCAGCGGCTACGGCGACGGGCTCTTCGACCGGCGCTGAGCGGGTCTGCGCAATCAGGTTGCTGTTGCCACCACGCGATGCCTGCGGCAGGTATGTTGCGACAAGCTTGCGCATGGTGGCGTCACGGGCAGCGCTGGAGCGGCCGCCGAGAACGACGGCGACGATGGAACGACCGTCGAGCTGAGCCGATGTGGCAAGGTTGCTGCCGGCTGCACGGGTATAACCGGTCTTGATGCCATCCACACCCTTCACAGTTCCGACGAGGCGGTTATGGTTGCCGATAACCTGCTTGCCGAAGTTGAAGGTGCGGGTAGAGAAATAGCCGTAATATTGCGGGAAATGCTGGCGAAGCGCGATACCGAGACGGGCCTGGTCGCGTGCCGTTGTCATCTGCGCCGTGTTGGGCAGGCCGTTGGCGTTGCGATAGGTCGTGCGGGTCATGCCGAGCGCCCGGGCCTTGGCGGTCATCATTCTGGCGAAACGGTCTTCCGAGCCGCCGAGATATTCGCCGAGCGCGGTTGCCATGTCATTTGCCGACCGGGTGACGAGTGCAAGGATGGCCTGTTCCACGGTGATGCTGCCGCCGGCGCGCACGCCGAGTTTGGACGGCGGCTCCTTGGCAGCGTTCGCTGACACCGGCACCTTCGAATCGAGCGAGATACGTCCGGTATTAAGCGCCTCGAATGTCAGATAAAGCGTCATCATCTTTGTCAGCGAGGCCGGATAACGCAGCCCGTCCGGATCCTCGCCATAAAGAACCTTGCCGGTCTTGGCATCGATGACGATGCCCGCATATTTCGGATCGGCCTTTGCGGTTTGAACGGATGTTGCGGTTATGAACGCCGCCGCAAGGGTTAACGCAATAAACCTCACAAAAGACGTCGCACCCGCTTTGCGCGAATGTGCTCCAGATAGACTTTTCAACACTGCTGAACTCTTCAATCGCATATTTATGTTCCGCTCGGACACGCCCCGCCCGATGCTCCGGGAAGAAACTTTATCGGGATGGCGTTACCAAGTGGTTTATGAAAGGTATCCGCCTTCCATAAAATGCGACTTTTCGCACGCAATCTGTGCCGTGCTGTTTCACCGATTTCCGTCTTTTACGAGGCGGTGCTCTACATAGTTTTTTACATCTGCGTCCAGCTTTTGCCAGTGCGGCAGCAGGGCTGAGGAGAAACGGTAGAACAGGCTGAGGTCCTGTCCGGCGTGAATATCCCTCTGGCAATCGCTGCCGGTGGCCGTCTGCGGCGTTTGCGGCAGCAGGCAGCGCACCACATAGACGCTTTCGCCATCGCGATCGCCGGTCAATATGACTTCCTTGCCATAGCCGGAATCGGCCCGCAGACGGTGCAGCAACAGGCCGTGCTTCAGCGGCACCGGTTGTCCTTCCGTCAGCCGCGAATAGATCGGTCCGAAACGACCGGACATGTCCTCGGACATGGTGCTTTGCGAAAGCTGGATGAAGATCAGACCTGCCGCCTGCGCCGGATCATCGAAAACGGCGCGATTCGCTTCCTCATACCCCTTGAGATCAGGCCAGCTCAGATAAAGGTCGACGCGCTCCCGTTCTCCGCCGAGGCGCCCGGAAGGCGCCCGCAGGGTGTTTTTGGCAAGCTTCAGCCGGTCGTTGCCGATGACGATCTCAACCTCTTCGGTGTCCGTCGTATGGCCCGCCTGAAGAATCCGCTCGCCATACCATTTGATACCGACATTTAGGACGCCGAGAAAGACGAGCAGAATTGCGGCGATAAGGACGGCCCGCAGCATGAGTGATGATGACAGCAGGGGTTTCTGGTCGTTCATGGGCTTCCATATTCATTCCAGTCGCCGGATGAGTTTCCCGCCGGGAAATAGCCGTGCAAAGCTTTAACCCGAGGCGATCGGCATTGAAATGATGTTTTGCCGCTGCTACCTGATAACAACCAAGCAAAGGACGGCATATGGCAGCGCGCGACAGATATTCCCGGAAGCTCGAATGTTCCAAATGTGGTCATCAGGGTTTTGCCGAAGCGTCGGAATCGGATGATAAGAGCCGCCGGGACGTCGATTTTCGCATCGATGAAATGCCGCGCGGATTTCGCGCGGAGCGCGTCTCGGGCGATCCGACGGATTTCATGATCCGCTGCGCCCAGTGCGGCAATATATTCCGTTTCTTGCAGAAAACCGCGTATGCGCCCGGAGGCGAGCCGCGCGTGAAGGCCTGAAGGAAAGGTGCCGGCATGACCTTACCACAACAACCGAACGGAGCGCCGCAAAGGCGCAAGCCGATCTGGCCGTGGATCGTGCTGCTGGTGCTGACGCTCTCGGCCATCTATTCCTATAATCGCGCCAACGAAATCATCACCGAGTTGTCTGATAGCTTGCCGCCGGCGCTGCTAAATCTATTCGAGGATATTCTTCGGGGCGACGGCCGGCACGGCAATAGCGGGCCGAGCATCGGCGTTTGAGACGATGGCGGTTATCGGCCGCTGGCCTTTCGGTAACGTTTGTTTTTTGTGGTCATAATAGAAAAAAAGCCCCGCAAAGAGGCGGGGCAGGTTGATCGCTCGGGGAAAGTTGGGCAATGCCCGGGAGCGATGGCCTGATATAAATGACAATATTGCTGACGCGATAGGCCACTTCCGTCTCAAACAGTACGCCTATGCATAAATTTCGCTCAATTTGCAGATTTTTGAACGATGAGTTTGCAGAATCTGTAAGACAACTTGACAGACTTCCGCTTTGTTCTTTGCATTGCCTAGAATTGCACATATTCGCCTTTAATATAACGTGACATGAGCAAACGCATGGATAAATCGGGAATCCTCTTTGTGGCGCTTTTGCTGGCGCTTGTGGCAATAGTTTTAAGCCTGACGCTATTCGATACGGCTCAGCAGGTGCCGTCGATACCTTCAGGTGACGGATCCCTGCTGCCGCCGGCAACGACACCGGGGCAATGATCTGCCAACCACGAAAGAAGGGCGATGCCGCTCGACCGTGCGGGATTGACGACCTTTTTCAAACCGCTATAAAGCCTCACCACCGATGGATGGGTGTCCGAGTGGTTTAAGGAACCGGTCTTGAAAACCGGCGTGCGTGAGAGCGTACCGTGGGTTCGAATCCCACCCCATCTGCCATCAAGCTTTAAAAATCATTCGAACAATGCTGCGGTGAGGCATGCTTCGCCCCCCTTCCTGGCTTTGGAATGGCTGCAAAAAAAGCGCGAATGGGAAGCCCGCTGTGCGGCGGGTTCCATTTTGTCGATGCAATCATATTTCCGGGCAGCCCCGTTCATTGGCGAAGGTGATGCGATCCGGTCCCCGGCGCGTGAAGCCTTCTACGACGACACGACCCGGGGTGACGCGCACGACCTCGGGATCGCGCAGGCCGGCCTCACGGGCGGCGGCGCGGGCTTCGCGTTCGCTGCAGCCGCGCATGCGGGGCGGGCCGCGGCGGTCTACGTCCCGGTCACGATCGCGGATGACGGGGCGAACGCCGTCGGGGCCGATTCTGAGTTCCATTCCCTGCGCACCGGCGGGGATCGGTGCGGCGAAGGATACGAGGGCGACGCCCATTGCCAGAGCTACGGTTTTCATTAGCTTGATCATGTTTCCTCCCTCAGCCGAAACCGGCGGAAGCTTGTTTGCTTGCGGGGAGAGAACGTGCTCGCCGTCCGTTTGTTCCTTGTGGGAGGGGGTGAGCGGGAGATGCTGCGGTGGCAAGTCTGGCCCGAGGGGAGGGCTGAAAAAATAGAAATCATTAACCACGTTCGTTACAATTTTATCGAATTTGCAGAAGTCGTTCGCATTTTCGCCACGTTATGCACAAGATTAAGCGACTGTTAGGTGCTTCGATGGCAGGGGCAAATAATCGAAGCAAGTGAGGGTGCGGTTCTCCGAGCCAATAGCAGCGTGGGGCAGACGATTTGAATTCTACGGTCAAGAAACTCGGCATCAACGCCAGGTCGGGCGCGAAGTGGCTTGCAATTTCCGTGCTTTGCGCCGCAACCGCGTCGTGTTCCACCACATCCGAGACCAAGTCCAAGCCCAAGCGCAGCAAGGAATATTTTTCCGAATCCGAATATGGCGTCAAAGCCAGCCCACGTGTGGCCGATGGCAAGGCCATTCCGAAGGGCGGCGGTCGCGAGCTGATCGGCAATGCCTATACCGTCAAGGGCCGCCGCTATTTCCCGAAGGAAGAGCCGGGTTACAACAAGACCGGCCTTGCCTCCTGGTATGGTTCCGCCTTCCATGGCCGCCTGACCGCCAATGGCGAAGTCTACGACAAAGAACATCTTTCTGCCGCACATCCGACATTTCCCCTGCCGAGCTACGCGCGCGTCACCAATATGGACAATGGCGCGTCGGTTCTGGTGCGCGTCAACGATCGCGGACCGTTCCACGAAGGCCGCCTGATCGACGTTTCAAGCAAGACGGCCGATCTTCTCGACATGAAGACCACCGGCACGGCCAATGTTCGGGTACAATACGCTGGACGTGCGCCGCTCGATGGCCACGACATGCCTTATCTGATGGCTTCTTATATTCCGAAGGGTTCGCGCTCGCCGGGTGTGGCGCCGGAAGGGCAGATCGCGACAGGCGTGATGGTGGCTTCAGCCTCGCCGAATTTTGTTCCGGCACCGGCGTCCAACCCGAATTATGGTGGTTCGACCCAGACAGCGCTTGTCGGCTCCAGGAAGAATGCAGCGCTGCAGGCCATGCCGCTGGTCAATGGTCCGGCGCCGGCTTTCGAACAGTTCGCGATCCTGCCGGAAATCGGCCCTATCCTGGCCGAGCGTCCGGAAGGCAATTTCATGCGTGAGCCGACGGTGCCCGGCGGCAATTATTTGCGTGTGCCGACGCCTTCGTCCAAATTTGCGGCGGCCTATTCCGAAGAATCGGCTACGGTCTCCAGGACCGAGAGCGCCTTCGACAGCGTGCTCGTCGACCGTGGCGCGCTCAATGAGCAATCGATACTCGCCCATGTGAGGCGTCAGCAGGCGAAGTCGCGCTGACGGATTGAAGGATACGGCCGGCCTTTTGCCTTTGTCGCGGGCAGCCGGTTACGGCAGGCAGGACTGGGCGGTTTCATGCGCAAGGCCATTCATCGCTCCTATTGTTCGCTCGTCGCAGCGGCGGCGTTTGCGTTTTTCAGTGCAGGCCCGGCGCAATCGCAGACCGGCCCCTTCATCGCAAAGGCCGAACAGGCCTATATGATCGATGCCGAAACAGGGACGGTGCTTCTTTCTCAAAATGAGGATCAGCCTTTTCCACCCGCATCGCTTGCCAAGCTGATGACGGTGGAAGTGGTGCTGGATGCGCTCTCAAAGGGGCAGGTGACCGCAGAGACGGCTTATCCCGTTTCGGAATATGCATGGCGCACGGGCGGCGCGCCTTCACGCACCTCAACAATGTTCGCGGCGCTGAAATCCTCGGTCAGCATCAACGATCTCTTGACCGGCATCATCGTTCAGAACGCCAATGACGGCTGCATCGTCGTTGCCGAAGGCATGGCGGGTTCGGATGCCGCTTTCGCCAAGCGCATGACGGTGCGGGCGGGCGAACTGGGCATGAGCCGCAGCACCTTTACCAATTCGACCGGGCTTCCCGACCCCGGCAACCGGACGAGTGCAAGGGACATGGTGCGCCTTGCCCAGCATCTGCATGACACCTATCCCGACCGTTACGGGCTTTTCACCAAACCGGATTTCGAATGGAACCGGATTTTCCAGCGCAACAAGAATACGCTCCTGATGCCCGGCAGTGGTATCGACGGTCTCGGTCTCGGTTTTGCGGAAGGCAGCGGTTTTGCGGCTGTCGTTTCGGCCGAGCGGGAAGGCCGCCGTGTCTATCTGGCGCTTGGCGGTATCGCGGACGACAAGACGCGGCAGGAAGAGGCCCGCCGGGTGGTGGACTGGGGCCTGACCGCCTTTGAAAAGCGCCATCTCTTCAGCAAGGACGAAGCGGTCGGGTCTGTGAGCGTTTATGGCGGCGATGTTTCGCATATCGATCTTTCGCCGAAGGAAGATGTCAGCGTGCTGGTGCCGGTCAATAATCCGGATCGTATTTCCGGCCGCATCGTGTATCGCTGGCCCCTGAATGCGCCGTTGGACGTCGGTGCAAATGCCGGAATGCTTAAGATTTTTTCGGGCGAGCGCCTGTTGCGGGAGGTGCCGCTTTATACGAAGGCGGCGGTCGGCAAGGGGTCTCTCACCCAGAATGCGACAGGCGCGCTGAAGGAACTCTTGCTGTTCTGGCTCTGAAAGATTGATCGAGGCGCGGCCTGGTTCCTATGCTTTTTTGCAGGCATCGGATTTTCTGAAAAGCGCTTCACACTTTTCGGTTCGATGCTGTAAACAGGCATTTCAACATTGACGTGAATTCCTCGCAGGACGTGACATTGGCCGAAAAGACCGGATTGTTTATCAGCTTCGAAGGCGGCGAAGGGGCGGGCAAGTCGACGCAGATTCGCACGCTTGCCGAGGCGCTTCGCGGCCGTGGTTTCGAGGTGGTCGTGACGCGTGAGCCGGGCGGCTCGCCGGGTGCGGAGGCCGTTCGGCATGTTCTCCTCTCTGGTGCGGCGGAGTCCTTCGGGGTGCGCATGGAAGCAATCCTGTTTGCGGCGGCGCGCAACGACCATGTCGAAGAGGTCATTCGCCCGGCGCTTGCGCGCGGCGAGATCGTGCTCTGCGATCGGTTCCTCGATTCGTCCCGTGTCTATCAGGGCACAACCGGCAATCTGGAACCGGATTTCATCGAGACACTGCAACGCATCGCCATTGACGGCATCGTGCCGGAACTGACGCTGATCTTCGACATCGCCGCCGAAAAGGGTCTCGCCCGCGCCAGAAAGCGCGCGGATGAGGGTGCCACGCCGGATCGGTTCGAAAAAGAGGAAATCGAGACCCACGAGAAGCGTCGTGAGGCCTATCTGGATATTGCGCTCGCCGAGCCGCGTCGTTGCCGGATCGTGAACGCCGACCAGCCGCAGGACAAGGTGACGGAGGATGTCATGTCCTTTGTCGAGCCTTTGCTCGAGCGTGCGGGAAAAGCTGCGGACGCCGCGCATGAGTGAGGTTCAGGGCGTTCTCGACGGCGCGATTGCGCCGCAGCAGAACACGAGGCTTTTCGGGCACGAGGAGGCGGAGGCCTTTCTTGCGCAATCTTATCGCTCCGGCAAGGGCCATCACGCCATTCTGATCGAGGGACCGGAGGGGATCGGCAAGGCGACGCTCGCCTTTCGTTTCGCCAATCATGTGCTGACCCATCCCGATCCCGCATCCGCGCCGGATTTCCTTGCCGATCCCGATTCGCAATCACTGGTCAGCCGGCAGATCACCGCCGGCGCCTCGCACAATCTGCTGCATCTGACCCGTCCTGTGGACGAAAAGACGGGCCGTGTGAAATCCGCCATTACGGTGGACGAGGTGCGGCGGGCAGGGCACTTCTTCTCGCAGACCTCTGGCACGGGCAACTGGCGTATCGTCATCATCGATCCCGCCGACGATCTCAACCGCAACGCCGCGAATGCCATTTTGAAGATACTGGAAGAGCCGCCAAAGCGGGCGATGTTCCTCGTCCTGTCGCACGCGCCGGGAAAATTGCTTCCGACCATCCGATCCCGCTGCATGCCGTTGAGGTTGCTGCCGCTTTCCGATGCGACCATGGTGCGATCTCTCGATCATCTCGGTATCAGCCCGGAAGGCGAAAAACGCGACGCTCTGCTTTCCGCCGCCAAGGGCAGCGTGGCGCAGGCGCTGAAACTGATGAATTATGGCGGTTCCGACATTGTCGAGGTCTTTGCCGAGGTGATGGCTGCCGAAGGGCCGGGGGCACGCAAGCGCATGCACAAGCTTGCGGAGGTTCTGGCACAGAAGGATGGCGACATCGTCCTCGGCTTCTTCATGGAGCATGTGACGGAAGAACTGATGGCACGAGCGCGGGCTGCGGCAATGGCGGGCGATATCGCCGCGGCGGAGAAACATGCACGGCTTTCCTCGGCGCTCTCTGAACGCACCGCTGTCGCGCAGGCCTATAATCTCGACAAGAAGCAGATGGTGCTGTCCATTCTGGAAGATATTCGTTCGGTTTAGGCACCGGGGTATGAATCATACCCAAAATGGGGAAGTTGTTGTTTCGCTGCTGCGAACAATGGTTTAAGAGCGGTCTATCCAAAAAACAGCCTGTAAAGTCGATAGACCGTCATGACAGACAAGACACCATTCTACATCACCACCGCGATCTCCTACCCTAACGGCAAGCCGCATATCGGCCATGCCTATGAGTTGATTGCGACGGACGCCATGGCGCGCTTTCAGCGCCTGGATGGAATGGATGTTTTCTTCCTGACCGGCACCGACGAACATGGTCAGAAGATGCAGCAGACGGCCCGGGCGGAAGGTATTTCGCCGGAAGAACTGGCTGAGCGCAATTCAGACCAGTTCCGCGAAATGGGCAAGCTGCTCAATGCCTCCAACGACGATTTCATCCGCACCACGGAAGAGCGCCACCACGAGACGTCGCGCAATATCTGGAACCTGATGGCCGACAGCGGCGACATCTACAAGGACAGTTATGCCGGCTGGTATTCCGTTCGCGATGAGGCCTATTACGCCGAGGACGAGACGGAAGTGCGCGCTGACGGCGTCCGGTACGGGCCGCAGGGCACGCCGGTCGAGTGGGTGGAGGAGGAAAGCTATTTCTTTAAGCTCTCCGAATATCAGGACAAGCTGCTGAAGCTCTATGAGGAAAACCCGGAATTTATCGGTCCGGCCGAACGCCGCAACGAAATCATCTCCTTCGTTAAATCCGGCCTCAAGGACCTGTCGATTTCCCGCACCACCTTCGATTGGGGCATCAAGGTTCCGAACGATCCGAAGCACGTCATGTACGTCTGGGTCGATGCGCTGACCAACTACCTCACTGCCACAGGTTATATCGAAGACAGGAACGGTCCGCGCGCCAAATATTGGCCGGCCGACGTGCATATCATCGGCAAGGACATCATCCGTTTCCATGCCGTCTACTGGCCGGCTTTTCTGATGAGTGCGAAGCTGCCGTTGCCCAAGCGGGTCTATGCACATGGCTTCCTGCTCAACAAGGGCGAGAAGATGTCGAAGTCGCTCGGCAACGTCGTCGATCCGGCCAATCTGGTGAACCATTTCGGTCTCGATCAGGTGCGTTATTTCTTCCTGCGCGAAGTCTCGTTCGGCCAGGATGGCAGCTATAGCGAAGAGGGCATCGCCACCCGTATCAATGCCGATCTTGCCAATGGCATCGGCAATCTCGCCAGCCGTTCGCTCTCGATGATTGTCAAGAATTGCGACGGCCAGATCCCGACGCCCGGTGAGTTCACCGAAGAAGACAAGGCGATGCTTGGCTCCGCCGACGGGCTGCTCGCGCTCTGCCGCGAGGAGATGGGCAAGCAGCTCATCCACCGCGCGCTTGCGGCCATCATCGCCGTCGTCTCGGAAACCGACCGCTATTTCGCCTCGCAGGAGCCGTGGGCACTGAAGAAGACCGATCCCGAGCGCATGGGCACCGTGCTTTACGTGACGGCGGAAGTGGTGCGCCAGATCGGCATTCTCCTGCAGCCCTTCATGCCGCAATCCTGCGAAAAGCTGCTCGATCTTGTCGCTGCGCCTGCCGATAAACGTGATTTCGCTGCTTTGGGCGAAGCTGGCCGTCTGGTTCCGGGTACTCCCCTGGAAGCACCGAAGCCGGTTTTCCCGCGTTACGTCGCGCCGGAAGCGTGAAGGCGACAACGATGCTGATCGATACCCATTGCCATCTGGATTTTTCCGATTTCGAGGCCGAGCGCGACGACATTATCGCCCGCGCGCATGCTTCTGGCGTCGCCCAAATGGTGACGATCTCGACCCGGGTGCGTCGGCTGCCGGAGCTTTTGAAGATCGCGGAAAAATATCCGTCAGTCTTCTGTTCGGTCGGTACGCATCCCAACAATGCCGACGAGGAACTGGATATTTCCGCCGACGAGCTTGTGCGGTCGGCGGAGAGCCACGACAAGATCGTCGCCATCGGTGAGGCGGGTCTGGATTATTTCTACGATACGCAGAAGCCGGAAGACCAGAAGACCGGTCTCATCCGACACATTGAGGCCGCAAGAAGAACAAAGCTGCCGCTCGTTATACACAGCCGCAGCGCCGATGAGGACATGGCCGCTATTTTGCGTGAGGAAAGCGACAAGGGGGCGTTTCCCTTCATTCTGCACTGCTTCTCCGCCGGTCCTGAACTGGCGAAAACCGGCGTCGAACTTGGCGGTTATGTGTCCTTCTCCGGTATTCTGACCTTCCCGAAATCGCAGGATATCCGCGATATCGCCGCCACCGTGCCGCTGGACAGGCTGCTGGTGGAAACGGATGCGCCTTATCTCGCGCCGAAGCGCTGGCGCGGGAAGCGCAACGAACCCTCCTATGTGGTCAACACGGCGGAGGTTCTGGCCGAGGTGCATGGCGTTTCCTTCGAGCGCATGGCCGAAATCACCACCGAAAACGCCTTCCGCTGCTTTTCCAAGATGACAAGGGTGTAGGCGTGGCAATCTACCGTCGTCGCTTCACGGTTCTCGGTTGCGCGTCCTCGCCCGGCGTGCCGCGCATCAACGGCGACTGGGGCGCCTGCGACCCCGAGAACCCGAAGAACCGGCGCACGCGAACGGCCTTCCTAGTGGAACAGATCGGCCCGGATGGCGGCAGGACGACCGTCGTCATCGACACCGGCCCGGATTTTCGCGAACAAATGATCGCGGCGAAGGTGGAGGCGGTCGATGCGGTGCTTTACACCCACGCCCATGCCGACCATCTGCACGGTATTGACGATCTGCGCATTTATTTCGCCCTTCAGCAAAACCGCATTCCCATCTATGCCGATCCCGTTACCATGGCGCGCATAAAGGACGGTTTCGCCTATTGCCTGGAGACCCCGCCGGGCAGCAGCTATCCACCCATCGTCGAACCACGGATCATCGCCGATATCGACACGGCCTTTATTATCGACGGGGCAGGCGGGCCGATCCCATTCAACGTGCACATGCAGCAGCATGGCGATGTGCATTCGTTGGGTTTCCGTATTGGTGACGTCGCCTATTGCACCGATGTCAGCGATTTTCCGGTAAAAAGCCTGCCGAAACTTGCCGGTCTCGATGTCCTCGTCATCGACGCGCTGCAGCACCGTTATCATCCCAGCCATCTTTCGCTGGAACAGGCGCTCGGCTGGATCGAAAGATTCGCACCCAAAAGGGCGATCTTGACCCACATGCACATCCCGCTCGATTATGAAACGGTGATGCGTGAAACGCCTGATCATGTTGAACCGGCTTATGATCAGATGCGTTTCGAAATAGAGATCGAAGCAGCCTGACGCCGCCTGAGAAGGAATAACATGTCGACCAAGCCTTTCCGTGCACCCAGTATGGCGAGCTTTTTCGACAATCTGCGCGCCAGTCGCCTGCGGGCGATGTTTCGGCGCGGTGAAGTGGGGCTGGTGCTTCTTGCCGTCTTGATTGGCATTGCAGCGGGCCTTCTGGTGGCGTTGATCGGCGCCCTGAGCACGGCACTGCATGTTCTGGTTTTCGGCGTCGAGCGGCTGAGCAGCAGCGATCTCTCCGGCCGTATCGTGCTCGCCGGGCCGATCATCGGCGGCATCGTGCTCGGCCTGATCATCTTCATTCTTTCGAAAACACGCAAGAAACCCATGGTCGACCCCATCGAGGCGAATGCGCTGCATGGCGGTCGCCTGTCGCTAACGGACAGCATCATCGTCTGCGTGCAGAATATCGTCTCCAATGGTTTTGGCGCGTCTGTCGGGCTTGAGGCCGGCTACACGCAGATCGCCAGCGGCGTCGCCTCGAAGATCGGCATCAAGCTGAAGCTGCGGCGAGGGGACATGCGCATTCTTGTCGGCTGTGGTGCGGCGGGCGCGATTGCTGCGGCCTTCAACGCGCCTCTGACCGGGGCGTTTTACGCCATCGAACTCATCATCGGCACCTATACCGTGGTGACGCTTGCGCCGCTCATCGTCGCGGCGCTGGTGGCGACGACGGTCATCGGAATTATCGGCGGCCATGGCATTTCGATCGATATTGTCGATGCCAGCCGTGTGACGCCGGCCGATTACGTGCCCGCCATCTTTCTCGGCGTCGTGTGTGCGGCCATTGGCATCGTGCTGATGCAGGCGGTGTCCTTCATCGAAGAAACTGCGCGCAAAAGCGCCATTCCGGGCTGGCTGCGCCCCGCCATGGGCGGCGTGGCGGTGGGTGCTCTTGCGCTGATTTCACCGCAGGTGCTGTCGAGCGGCCATGGCGCACTACATGTCAATATTGATGCCGAACTGACGATATATGGGGTGGCCGGGCTGTTTCTGCTGAAGGCGGCGGCCAGCGCCATTTCCATCGGTTCGAATTTCCGCGGCGGCCTGTTTTTCGCGTCGCTGTTCATGGGATCGCTGCTCGGCAAGATTTTCGCGCTCTGCGCACCCTATATCGGTTATGGGTCGACAGCGCCCATCGTCTATGCCGTGATCGGCATGAGCGCCTTTGCCGCCGCCATCATCGGCGGGCCGCTGACGATGACGTTTCTGGCGCTGGAACTGACAGGCGACTTCCAGATCACGGCGCTGGTGCTTGCCGCCGTCATCACCACCTCGCTCGTGGTGCGCACCACCTTCGGTTATTCCTTCGCCACCTGGCGTTTTCACCTGCGTGGCGAGAGCATTCGCAGCGCCCACGATATCGGCTGGATCCGCGACCTGACAGTCGGCAGGATGATGCGCGCCGATATCCGCAAGGCCAATGTCAGCATGGGGCTTCCGGCCTTCAAGGAGAAGTTCCCCCTCGGCTCCACGCAACGGGTGATCATGACCCATGATGACGGGCGTTATGCCGGCATCGTCCTTGTCCCGGAAATCTACGCCGACCCGATGGATCGCGACCCCAGCAAAATCAGCCTCGAAACCTATCTGCATTACAAGAACGATGTGTTGCTGCCGACCATGAATGCCCGGCAGGCGGCGGCAGCCTTCGATGCGGCGGAAAGTGAAGCCCTTGTCGTCGTCAACGACAAGATTGAAAACCGTCCTGTCGGATTGCTGACTGAAAGCCATACGCTGAGGCGCTACAGCGAAGAACTGGATTTGCGACGCCGGGAAGCGTCAGGAGAATTATGAAATTACATTAATTTATCATTTTTAATTATTGATATAATTGTATTATTGGTTATTTACATGATCATTCTTTCCGCTGAGCGGAGACGACATTCGGCGCTTGACATACTATATATATCCATTATTCTGGATGTATGGATAACAGCAGTGCAATAACCGCGCTCGGCGCGCTCGCCCAATCTACCCGACTGGAGACCTTCCGGCTTCTCGTGCACCATGAGCCGGATGGCGTTCCGGCCGGTGAGCTTGCGCGTCTTGTCGACGTTCCCCAGAACACGATGTCGGCGCATCTCGCCACGCTTTCCCGGGCTGGCCTGGTCAAGAGTGAGCGGCAGAGCCGGTCCATCATCTATCGCGCCGATCTTGACGGGTTGCGTCTGCTGACGCTGTTTCTGCTGAAGGATTGCTGCGGTGGTTCGACCGAGCTTTGTGCGCCGTTGATTGCCGAGCTGACACCCTGCTGCAAACCTGCGGGCGAGGCCGGCATGAACGCCGCCGGGCTGGTGTCCACAACCTCTTCTGCTCCCATCGCGGGGCTTGCCAGACAACCGACCTAACCACGGACCGAAACCATGACCGAAAAGATCTATAACGTGCTCTTCCTGTGCACGGGCAATTCCGCTCGCTCCATTCTCGCCGAATCCATTCTCGCCAAGGAAGGTGAGGGGAGATTCAATGCCTATTCGGCCGGCAGCCAGCCGAAGGGAGAGGTTAATCCCCACGCCCTTAAGGAACTGGCGCTGCTGGGTTATCCCGCGAGCGGGTTCACCTCGAAAAGCTGGGATGTGTTTGCAGGGCCTGATGCGCCACAGATGGATTTCATTTTCACGGTGTGCGACAGCGCGGCCGGCGAAGCCTGTCCTGTCTGGATCGGCCACCCCATGACGGCCCATTGGGGGATAGAGGATCCTGCTGCTGTCGTCGGCTCGGAAATCGAGGTTCAGCGCGCCTTTGCGCAGGCGGCGCGTTTCCTCAAGAACAGGATCGCGGCTTTCATCAGCCTGCCCCTGCAGTCCATCGATCGAATGGCGCTGGAAACCCGACTCAGACAGATCGGCTCTTTGGACGGAACCACCAATCCTGAAGGAAAGTCGGCCTGATGTCCCTGTTCGAACGTTATCTGACCGTCTGGGTGTTTCTGTGCATTGTCGCCGGTGTCGCGCTCGGCCATCTGATGCCCGGCGCGTTTCA
Organism: Agrobacterium sp. B1(2019); assembly: GCF_008274755.1. Lineage (NCBI taxonomy): Bacteria > Pseudomonadati > Pseudomonadota > Alphaproteobacteria > Hyphomicrobiales > Rhizobiaceae > Agrobacterium > Agrobacterium sp. B1(2019). The sequence goes on from NZ_VTPB01000001.1 coordinate 1,254,537, forward strand.
GCTCATCGCTGCGGCCGAGATCGCCAAAGTGAACATTCCGGTTGCGATCCTGATCTGGCTGATGATCATTCCGATGCTGCTCAAGATCGATTTCCGGTCTCTTTCGCAGGTCGGCATGTTCTGGCGGGGTATTGGTGTGACATTGTTCATTAACTGGGCCGTCAAGCCGTTCTCGATGGCGCTGCTCGGCTGGGTTTTCATCGGCTGGCTGTTCCGTCCTTATCTTCCGGCTGGTGAGATCGATTCCTATATTGCCGGTTTGATCATCCTTGCCGCGGCTCCATGCACCGCCATGGTTTTCGTGTGGAGCAACCTTACACGGGGTGAGCCGCTGTTTACGCTGTCTCAGGTGGCGCTCAACGATGCGATCATGGTCGTGGCTTTTGCTCCCGTTGTCGGCCTTCTGCTCGGTCTTTCCGCCATTGCAGTGCCCTGGGATACGCTTGTTCTCTCTGTCGCGCTCTATATTGTCGTTCCCGTCATCCTCGCGCAGCTGATCAGGCACCGGCTCATGACTGACGGAACATCAAGAATGCTGGATCGCGTTCTTGCGAGGCTGCAGCCGATCTCGCTGGTGGCGCTGCTTGCAACACTGGTCCTTCTCTTCGCCTTTCAGGGCGAGCAAATCATCGCCCAGCCGGCCGTCATCGGCCTGCTCGCGATCCCCATCCTCATCCAGGTCTATCTGAATTCGGGGCTTGCCTACCTCCTGAACCGCATGACGGGTGAACGCCATTGCGTTGCCGGACCTTCGGCACTTATCGGTGCCAGCAACTTCTTCGAACTCGCGGTCGCGGCCGCCATCAGCCTGTTCGGATTTCAGTCGGGCGCGGCGCTGGCAACTGTTGTCGGCGTCCTCATCGAAGTTCCGGTCATGCTTTCGGTCGTCTGGATCGTGAACCGCTCGAAGGACTGGTATGAGGCTGCCCCCGCTGTTTCCCGAACGATAATGACCGAAAGGCAATGACCATGGACGCCACCATCTATCACAACCCATCCTGCGGGACGTCGCGCAACACGCTGGCGCTGATCCGCGCGGCAGGGATCGAGCCGACCGTGATCGAATATCTGCGGGAACCGCCTACACGCGAGCAGCTTGCACGCATGATTGCGAATGCGGGTCTGACGGTGCGCGAAGCCATGCGCGAGAAGGGGACGCCCCACGCCGAGCTCGGTCTCGACAATCCGGACCTGACTGACGATCAGTTGCTCGATGCGATGATGGAAACGCCGATCCTCATCAATCGTCCCTTTGTCGTAACGCCGCTCGGCACCAGGCTCGCCCGTCCTTCAGAGGTCGTGCTGGATATTCTGCCGGACACATTCAAAGGACCGTTCTTCAAGGAGGACGGGGAGCAGGTCCTCGACAGTGAAGGAAAGCGCGTTGCCTGATAGTTTTCCCGCGTTGCAGGGGCGTCACCTGCACAGCATCGACCCGGAGGCTCTGCGTCCGGCGTTTTCGACCCATAAACCACGCATCCTGATCCTTTACGGCTCGCTGCGCGAAGTCTCCTATAGCCGTCTGCTGGCATTCGAGGCTGGGCGGCTGCTCGAACGGCTCGGTTGCGAGGTTCGGATATTCGATCCGAAGGGCCTGCCTTTGCCCGATGAAGCGCCGGTCAGCCACGCCAAGGTGCAGGAATTGCGTAAACTTTCAGAATGGTCGGAAGGACAGGTCTGGGTGAGTCCCGAACGCCATGGCGCGATGACCGGCATCATGAAATCACAGATAGACTGGATTCCTCTTGCCATCGGTTCTTTACGACCAACACAGGGCAAGACGCTTGCTGTCATGGAAGTGTCTGGCGGCAGCCAGTCCTTCAATGCCGTGAACCAGATGCGAATTCTCGGCCGATGGATGCGGATGATTACCATTCCAAACCAGTCCTCGGTGGCAAAGGCCTATCAGGAATTCGACGCGGAAGGTCGGATGAAGCCGTCATCTTATTATGACCGGGTCGTCGACGTCTGTGAGGAACTGGTGAAATTCACGCTGCTGACGCGTGACGCTTCCGTCTATCTCACAGACCGATATAGCGAACGCAAAGAGCTGGCAGATGAACTTGAGAAACGTGTTTCGCTAAAATCAATCTGACGGGCTGGGGTTTGGTTCAACGTTTCTGCTTTTCAATCGCGGTTGAATGCGGCTGATGTAAAAACGGAATGTCGTATGGCCCAAACACCTCTTAAAAGCCCCTGAACTGCACCCCATTTCGACCGGACAGTCGGCATAAGCAGAAAGGCTCAAGCACAGGCTTGAGGACAGGCTTATGTCTAACGAGTATCGACATGTTGAATTGCTGACGGGTGATGTGCGCCGCAGGCGGTGGACAACCGAGCAAAAGCTGACGATCATTGAGCAGAGTTTCGAACCAGGCGAGACGGTATCGTCCACCGCTCGCCGCCATGGCGTCGCGCCCAATCTGCTTTACCGGTGGCGCAGGCTCTTGAGCGAGGGAGGTGCTGCAGCTGTGGATTCTGACGAGCCGGTGGTCGGCAATTCGGAAGTGAAGAAGCTGGAAGATCGCGTCCGCGAGCTGGAGCGCATGCTTGGCCGCAAGACGATGGAGGTCGAAATCCTCCGCGAAGCCCTTTCCAAAGCGGACTCAAAAAAACGGATATCTCGGCCGATCTTGTTGCCGAAGGACGGTTCGCGATGAAGGCCGTCGCAGATACGCTGGGCGTATCCCGTTCCAACCTCATCGAGCGGCTGAAAGGCAGATCTAAGCCGCGCGGCTCCTATCAGAAGGCCGATGATGCAGAGCTTGTACCCATCATCCGCAGACTGGTAGATCAAAGGCCAACCTATGGCTATCGGCGGATCGCCGCGCTCCTCAATCGCGAAAGGCGAGCCGCCGATAAGCCCGTCGTTAACGCCAAGCGGGTTCACCGCATCATGGGCAACCACGCCATGTTGCTGGAGAAGCATACGGCCGTTCGCAAGGGCCGCATCCATGACGGCAAGGTCATGGTCATGCGCTCCAATCTGCGCTGGTGCTCCGACGGTCTGGAGTTCACTTGCTGGAACGGCGAGGTGATCCGTCTCGCCTTCATCATCGACGCTTTCGACCGGGAGATCATCGCATGGACGGCGGTTGCCAATGCAGGCATTTCCGGCTCGGACGTGCGTGACATGATGCTGGAGGCGGTCGAGAAACGCTTCCATGCAACCCGAGCCCCGCACGCTATCGAGCATCTCTCCGACAATGGCTCTGCTTACACCGCGAGGGACACGAGGCTGTTTGCACAAGCACTCAATCTCACACCTTGCTTCACGCCGGTCGCCAGCCCTCAGTCGAACGGCATGTCGGAGGCATTCGTCAAAACCCTGAAACGGGATTACGTGCGCATATCACCTCTGCCGGACGCCGAAACAGCGCTCCGGCTCATCGACGGATGGATCGAGGATTATAATGAAATCCATCCCCATTCTGCCCTCAAGATGGCTTCCCCTCGGCAGTTCATCAGGGCTAAATCAACCTAGCCGACTTGTCCGGTCAAACGGGGTGCACTCCAGCCCCTGATTTTCAAGGAAAACGGAAGGCTAGAGGCCCAAAACGGAACGTGGCTTGGCCCAAATTTGAGGGAAATCAAGGCACAAAAAAACCGGGTCGAAACCCGGTTTTTATTGGGGATGGCACGAAGTTCAGGCTGGTAAGTCGGACACCAAATTCGGATGCCGCTCCCGCACCACACCTTCGAGAAACTTGCCTAATTCCAAGTATCCTGGCAGGTCATGTCGCTCAATAAGCTCGGCGTATAATCTGCCAAGAAACATCGAAGCTCGTACCCGGCGACTTATCGGATTGAATTCAAGGAATTCCTGAAGGGCAGCTCTCACGGCAGATTCCCCCGTTTCCGCAATTCCAAACCCGATCTCGGCGACCTCTATCCAGTCGTCTGAGGTGTAGCTTTCCAGGTCAGGTTCGGACCCGTCCCGGACGACTGCACCGAGAAGTTCGGCAAAATGTGCCGCTGCCTGCAAAGGGAAATCGTCCAGCCAGCCGCCCTGCGTTTTGCTCCCGCGCATCCGGTTGATCACATAGTCCTGGAGACGAATAGGGATATTCAAACGAGGCTTACTCGCGTGAGTTTTCAGCTCCTCGATTATCGCCCGTATTTGCGTTGCGAAATCACCGAAGTTCTTTCGCCCACCACCAAACCTAACCAGAGGAATTTTATGATCAGGACATGTATGGACGAACCGCAGCATCCATTCTGTGCGACCATAGGCCCGATGGAATGAAAATTCCGGACCGATGTCCCGCAGCACGCATGCCGGGCAGACGCGACAACGGTCCGTGTCGATAAACTCCCGAGTGAAGATGCTCTCTTGGATCACGACCGTTTTCCCATGCTGAGAGAGCTGGCCGCGATGCAACTGAATAGGCATTTTCCCAACAAGCTCTGCAAACACGTCTATCTCCGCGTGCCCGCCCTTCACCAGCCGGTCGAAACGGAAACCAAAATGCGCCGAGAATTCCGACGCACTCTCGATGCCGTTTACAGCAGCAATGCGGGAGCAGTAGCTTGGCAGTGTCTCGTTTGACTGAAACGGAAGTGTCAACGACAGTTTGGTCATGTTGTTACGCAACCTTCTTCCGGGACCAGCGCTGTTGGCGGCTTCGGGTCCCCACCTCATTTTCTGCCGATGTGTATGGTTTGATATCCTCCCAGTTCTTTGCGACAAAGACGTTCTCGGCTTCGTCGCGGCCGGTATTGCTTTCAAAGCACTCGGCGAAATGCTTTCTGGTGATCACGCATTCGTCTGCGTATATCGCAAGCTCAACGGCACCTCGGATCATTTGAACCATGGTACCGAAATCCTTGTCGCAGCCGTGCCTCAATCGCTGGATGAATTCTTGGTCCTCATGCAAAGAGGTCTTCATCTCGGCGTGGTCGAAGATGATCAACCGTGCGACCTCTGCCATTGTGGCAATTCCGGCGGCACCTACCATTTTACCAAAGGGAATCTTCGTGCAACGATTAGCCAACTGTTTCCGGGAAAGGAAAGCGTCGAGCGGTGCAACACCCGCCAGGACGATCCTGACCGGCCAATCGGGCATCTGCACGAGGTTTTTCAACGCGTTGCCGATTTTGGTAATCTCGACACCATTGGAGGCGTCCACCGCGTGTTGGGCTTCGTCGATGACAAGCCACATCACGCCATGCGCCTTCAACACATCGCGGAACAGTTTCCACATTTCGTTTTCCTTGAGGTTCTGGCGGACAGGGTAACCCATCGCATGCAGACCTTCGTATGCCAGGAGCTTTGGAGTACAGGGACTGGGCGCAGTCATCATCAGGAGAGGATGAACAAGGTTTCCGTCGTCGTTGACGTAAGGCAGCATCGCTGCGCACTCCGAGGTATGGGTCAGAAGCGCAGTCGTTTTACCGGCTCCGGATTCACCACAGAGCGCCACAATGCGACGTTTGTCCGGCTTCGCCATGTCGGAGATGCCGATGACAGCAATGCTTGCTACCATGGCTTCGAATGCCTTTTTGAGCGCAGAGTCACGAGCAAGCCCGATATAGCGCCCATTGATCCTTGCGACGCGGTCAGCCTTCGATAAGGCGTCCTGCGACATCAACGCACGAACACGTGCAATTTCGGCTGCAGGAAATTGAGCGACTTTCATATTGTTCTCCCTAAACTAGGGCGCGGACTCGTTAAATGATGCAATCCATATCCTTATTGCTGCGAGCTTGAGTGCTGCCAGATAGTTGTCGGCCCGGCGGTCATATCTTGTGGCAAGTCCGCGCATCTGTTTGATATGATTGAAAAAACGCTCGACGTGGTTGCGCTGACGATAGACCCAGCGGCTGAAGCTGAAGGTCTGTTTGCGGTTGGCCTTGGCGGGAATGTTTGCCCAGCATTTCCGTTGCTTGGCAAAGCGACGGATCGCGTCGGTGTCATAAGCCTTGTCCGCAAGAAGCGTCGCACCGGGCCGCAATCCGCTCAGCAACTTTTCCGCCATGGGAGCGTCGGCAGCCTGACCTGCGGTCAGCTCCATACGAACAGGCCGCCCATCGGCATCCACGAGCGCATGGATTTTGGTGGTCAGGCCGCCACGGGAACGTCCCATGCAAGGATCGGCAGAGCCCCCTTTTTAGCGTTGGCACCGTGCTGGTGAACGCGAACGCACGAGCTGTCGATCATCACGATGTCACCCGCATAACGCTTTGACACGGCATCAAGAAGTTGATCCCAGACACCTGCCTTTCGCCAGCGAGAGAAGCGATTGTAGAGCGTCGTTCGCGGGCCATAGCGCTCGGGCACATCGCGCCAGGACGAACCCGTCCTAAACCGCCAAAGGATACCATTGATCACCCGGCGGTCATCAACGCGTTTCACTCCACGGCTCTTGGTGGGAAGCAGCGGCTCGATGACGGCCCATTCTTCGTCGCTCAGTTCGTGACGGCGCATGACGATCTCCCTTCAAGGGGAGTGAATCATAATCCGCTCGCCACATGAACCCCGTTTATGGGGACGCGTCCTAGGAAAAAGATCAAAATCGAGGCCCGCTGTACCGAGTGCATCTGAAACACGATCTGCTTCCGCGCGAGCGGGAATTGGCTTGGAATTCTCTCGTGCGTACGGGAACGTGTCGCTGATCAGAGCTTTAAGGGATGCCCATGAAACCGCGTCATTGTTGCGCTCATAGTCGACCCACTGTTCTTCTTCCAATACGCTGACGAGAGGTTTGCCGTAAACTTGCTCGGTTCGCGCCAAGGTGATCTGGTAGTTCCTGATTATATTTGACAACCTGGCCTGGGCACATTGGTCAGCGTGCTGGATCGACGCTTTTAGAACATCCAGAGTTTCCGCGCGGCAGGTTCTTACGTTCTCCACCTGCGGCATGTTCGGGATCAAATCGTCCCCGTTGAAATTACGACGAATATTGTGATCGCAAACTTCAACGAAATCATGCAATGCCATCGGCAGTAACGAATTCGCTGCCGACAACGCCGCTTCCCGATCACGATTTTCTCGCTCTCTGAGGTCTCTAACCTGATGGGAAATTCCCAGAAGTGCGATCAAAGCTGCCAGTGCGGTGGCGGCGATGGTGAGGATTGTGTTGAAGTAGCTACGAAAAGCGTCGTCGTTCTTCGTGATGTCGATCAGCCAGAAAACGACGAGGAAAAACTCGGAAGCTAGAAAGATGCCAAGAACGACGCCATTCAGCGAGGTCAAGGATGTGTAACGTTTCCAAAAATACCGCAAGGCTTTAAATCTCGATCTTCTCTTCAGCAGGGGAGATGCCCCAATATGCTTGGTAGCGAGGACCATGAGATTCCGGCTGTTGCCCTTTTTCGGGTCGGTCAATGAGCACGGGCAACGGAGCTGGTAGTTCCGGACCGACAATAATGGCTTCTCCCTGCGCGAGCGATGGAATGAACGCGGCAGCGTCGCGGTCCAGATCACCGCATGCACGCTCGATGGTATCACGGTCACGGTCGTTGGTCAGGCGATGCACGAAAAGCGTCCCGAGCTGACTGAGGACGTCGGTTGGAACGTCTCTGGGTCTTTGTGTGGCTATGGTCGTCGTTAGCCCGTACTTCCGGCCTTCCTTTGCAATTAGACCGAAGGCATCGAGTGTCACATGGTTCGTATCGTCACCAATGGATCGACCGATAAACTGGTGGGCCTCGTCCAAGAAACAGACCAAAGGGCACCTTTGAAAGACATTTTGCCGAGCAAGGCCGAGCAAGTATCGGCCGAGTGTGTTTAACAGCAGTTCGCGCGTATTATATTTGAAGCTGACATGCTCGAAGGACAGAACGAGTGCGTGTCGATTGGGATCGTCGATGAATTTCTTTATCTCATCGCATATGTCAGCGCCGTCGTCAGAAAAAAGACACCGCATTTCCGGTGAAGACAAATAGTTTTCGATGCGGACATTCAAGGAATTGCAGTTGCCCAAAGAAAAATCGTCATAGGTGCCATACTTTCCCATTTCGTCAGGCGTATGCTGCTTGATGCACTCTTCTTTGATCTGATCAGAAAGGAGGCGTATGTCGAAGTCGCAAAAATGAGAGTCCAACTCGCTGGTCAACTCAATCACAGCCACAGACAGCGCATTCCGACTGTTTCCTGCTTTTTTAACCACACCCTTACGTCGAACCTCAACATACCCCCTGTCTCCAATTTGATAGCGCTCGTTTGCGCCCTCCAGAGTTTGGGCATATCTGTGAGGCGTCTTACGAAGGGCAGTAACCAGGCGCAGGCTCTTGATTGCGCTGCGAAGGTTGGGGCCTTGGCTTTGAACCGACGGTGTCAGGAGAGCATAGAGGTCGATTTCCGAAAGCTGCCGATATGGAAACCTCGCTAGAGGCTGTTTGTCATTCGTTTTCGAGAACGAAAACTCTGTTGCGCCGGACACCTTGCCAGCAAACTCGCCCGTGGGATCGAAAAGGATACACTTTCCTCCAAGGCGGACTGTTTCATTCAGAAGCTTTGACAATGTCCAGCTCTTGCCGCCCCCGGTTGCTCCGAATATTCCGCAGTGCCGCCCAAACAACTTTTCCGGGGGCATCGCAATCGTCGCGTTCGCAATGCCGGACAATCTGCCGAGATTCACCAGAAGGCGCTCATCCTTTCCCGGCTCGACTTCTCCTTGCAGCGCTTCTCTGATGGCAGCCGCGAGTGCTCCGCCATCTGCCAGATGGACCCCGTCACCAACGCGCGGCTTGACATTGATACCCCGCGTGACCTTGTGAGTTGCTTTGTTCACAGTGGCGAGAAGTTGGGCACGACCTTGTGGTTCGGCACTCGCGTCAATTTCCATCTGCCGTTCTAATCCAGGCCGTTGCCGGTCGGGGATGAAGACATCTGTTATTCGGCCGAGGATGGTTTCGTGATCGCAATCGATGAACACGAAGTCACCGGTCGCGCCTCTCGCCAAGCCTCGTTGGCCGCTTGCAGCCAGCGCTTTCGGGATCGTTAGCTCAATCGAAGACGCGCTCACCCTCGTCACAGTGCCGACGCGCTTGTCAGGATCGATCAACGCGATTATTGGATCGGTCATACTGCGGCATCCCTGATCTGATCGAGGCGCATCTGGAGGCGTTGCCGATCTGACTCGCCCGTGATCGTGGGAATGGCATCGACCAAATCTTCGAATCTACCGTTCAGCAAGGTCACTCGTGGATCGCCTTCTGCGACCAGGCGAGCCATCCGATTTTGATATTTCCTTGCCGGTAGCCCAACGTCGAGAAGGTGGTCGGGAGCGGGATGGGCGTCCAGCTTCACCGATGGGATGAAAGACGGATCGACCAAAATAAGGCGGAGGCTGAGATTTGATTCCAGAGCTGACCAGATGGGAGTGCTGATATGATCGTCGGCGAAGCCGAAACCGGCTATCAGAAGGGCGGTATCTGGTTCACGAAGAGCAGCTTGAAATGCCGCGAACATATCAAGATACGGGATTTCGAAAGCTTCCTGATATTTTGTGGATCGAGGATAAATCAATACCGGCATCAGGGACGGATCGTTAGCACGGGAGCGGATGACGACGCCATCGGCACGTCGTCGCCAGTCGACCGAACCATGAAGCTTATAAAGTTGGAAGACGCCGTCAATGTAGTCGGCCTTTGTACCGGACGTCTGCCGCCTTACAATATCATGCTGGAAGTAGTCGCGGTTGAAACGTTGTTCAGCGCTATGGGAAAAGCCGTCGATGAGCACGACGCCTAGGCGAGACGCGGCTTCTTCGACGCAAAGATCGTAGTTCGTTGTGAACAACTTGACGCGATGTTTATCTACAGCACGTTTTGCAAATTTCTGGATTAGACCTTTGTGCGCGGGCAATTCCGTCATCTGGCTAACAAAATCGACCTTTTCAAGAATTGCTCCTTCGGCTTTCGTGATAAAGGTCTTCAGTCTGGTGATCGGACTTGCAGGATCAGCCTTTTCAGCTTCCGTGGCTCGAACCTCCATCAATTCAAGTTTCATCTTGCAGAGGCTCAGGAGATTTTCGATGTTGCCAGCTCGTCGCTTCCCACCGTCTTCAGGCGGCAACGTACCGATTACCTCCAACACAACACTATCGAAATCCGAATGGTTTGCCAGATTCTCATCGCAAACTTTTGTTCTAGCGGCGTGCCAAAGATCGCCCATGCCAGGTGCTTGTCGCGCGTCAGCGTTTTTCGCACAGAACGAAGCACCTGAACCAAGGAGCGTCAAAACGTTGGTCGCGTGAACTGACTGCGTCAGAACCTCGTTGACAAGTCCTTTAGCGCCAGCGATCCTTCTGCTGCTGGCATCGTCTCGGTCGGCTTCCCGATCCTCCCATGCGAGCCACTTTCCTTCCCGGGTCAAGAGGCGGAGATTGCTCGCTGCCCCAGGTCTGTCTGTCCAATAGTCGCTCAAGCACTCCCCCGACTCATCAATCAACATAAGGTTGCGGAGAAGCTTATTAGCGCTTTCGCCGTCAAAGCAAGTGGAGCGTTCGACCGAATTAAAGGTACTCCTCTGCGTTATCCTTGCAGTGCTGTAAAACCGTCTCCAGCCATCTCTCAAACCATACCCAGTGGGCCTTATAGTCACCCACGCAGCCGTACCCCTTAGCGGGATTCTTCGCATCAAGCTGGTTCATCAGTTTCGTGTGTGCGCCTGAGCCGAACTTCGGGAACCCTGCTTCCGCGACCTTATCGAGGATGTCCTGCCTAATGTAGCGTGTGCGGTTCACCTCTTTAAAAACCACCTCAACCTGCTCGGCGAGGGAAGAGCCGGGCGAGACGACCACGACAGCCTGATCGGCACCTGCAGCCTTCTTCGCTGCTATAGGAACGAAAGCTACTTTCAACCTGAACGCCGGGTCCTTGACCTGCTCCTCTGTCAGATCGTGTTCAAATGCCGATATAAAGGAGGACACGTGAACAGGTAGGCTTGACGCTTTCTTTAATGTGGTGCGCTGATCCAAACCGAACGACACAAACTGTAGTGCAATGGGCAGGCGCTTTTCCAAACCGAACTGGTGCCCAAACAACTCCTTCAAGGCGTCGTTGAAGTTTAGGCAGCAGGACTGAAGCTCCGCGCCAACTGCGTCATCAATCCTGCTGGTGGATTGATGCTCGATCTCGTTTCGCAGTCCGATCAGGAAATGCAAATTGTTCTTCACCCCTAAAGATAGAGGGCATTTGCCCGTATCCAGACACTGCGTAAGGTCCCAAAAGCGGTCCTGTCCATTAGGTGTCTTTTTCGCCTTATAGACATATGGAACACCCTCGCGCTTGAAGTATGCATGCAATAGATACGTCCAGGCGATGATAGCGGTCACAACGAATAATTCGGCGCGGAACGTTAGGCCTGCGCTGTTGAAAGTATGAACGGCGGCGATCATCGCTTCGCGAGCCTTGATCAAGAGTTCGTCGCCACGGACACTCAAGCCCGTTTCATGATCGATATCCGGCCACGTAGAGAGGAAAGCGTCCAATTCCCCGTCATCTGCACCTTTCACAGCTTTATGTTTTAAACCTGTCCTTATTTCGCCGATCAGCCGGTGATTCACGGTCCGCGTCGGGCGAGTAAAGTAAGAAAGGATATCCTGGTCGTTATAGGTATTGCGGCGAATCATTGCCTTAACTAAGCTTGCTTCCCACTTCTCCAGTGTGTTGCCGCGACGACGTCTGACCTTTGGTTTCGCAATTTCATCTCCTATCTCACCGATTTCAGGTTCGTGCTCTTCATCATCGTCCACTACTGCGACCGGCGCATCGTTATTCTCTACCGCCATTTGCCATCCCTTGTTGCAGCGGACATATTAGCGAGAGTCGCTACGGGAACAACATTAAGTAGCAGTGCTATGCTGGTGGCATTGAAGCCTTTACGGGTCGGTTACAATGTCTTGTTGGTATGGTCGGATATTGCCGAGTGCATTGATCTGTTGTTTATGATCGCTTGTGCTTCGCTCCCTGATCCTCTCAATGGCCAGAGATTACCTCAAAATGGATTACTTTCACCGAGAGGCAGGGTCACAAAAGTAATTTACCGAAGCCCTGTAAGGTGACCTCGAAAATCTTCACCAAACAGTGGTGGAAAATTACATTTCCTTAGGGAGATGCAATCCGCTCTTTGTGCAACATTGAATGGTTAGTAGCAGCACATACCTGCGAGGCGGCAGATTATGAGACTTCATCCAACTCCCAAAGAAGTGGTTTTGTACGAGGAGGGATTCAGCGATTCCGATCTGCTAAGTCGTGCATCTGTCGGGCAAAGAGTTTCAGAACTCGTTGAACGGATCGAAGACCCGATGGTGCTCGCAGTTGATGGACCTTGGGGAAGCGGGAAGTCTTTTTTCCTGAAAAGGTGGGTGGGGGCGCATACGGTTGAGAACGGCGGTACAGCTACGACTGTCTATTTCGATGCTTTTGCGAATGATTTTTTGGACGAGCCCTTGGTTGGGCTGATCGGTGCCATCGGCGAGCGCCTACCGAAAGGAAGACCTCAGAGAAGTCTAAAGAAAGTGAAGGAGGTCGTTTACAAGGTGGCTGGTCCTGTTGCGAGGATTGGTGCGGCTGTCGTGACGGCGGGTGCGACCGAGCTTGCGGGTCCCATTCTTGATGCGGCAATCGAGGCTGGCGGAAAAGAAGCTCAAGACGTGGCCGAAGCGTTTTGGAAACGAGAAGATGGCCGCAGGGCAGCTATTTATCAGTTTCGATCCGCCCTAAGCGAGATTACGAAAGACGGAAAACCTCTCGTAATCGTTGTCGATGAGCTTGATAGGTGCAGGCCGGACTACGCGCTCGCTGTGCTAGAAGTCATCAAGCACTTTTTTGCAGTTGAACGAGTTCACTTCGTGCTGGGTGTAAACCTAGATGCGCTGGAAGATATGGTTCGGATTCGCTACGGAGCCAACATCAATGCGGGGGGCTACCTGAAGCGCTTTGTCTCGCTTTCTCTGTCGCTTCCAAATAATCTCGGCGGTGATCTTTCTGTCAATGCCTCCGTCCATTACTTCCAAGTGACCGGCAGGGAAATGGGTATTGAGCCAAGATTGCTCGATGTAGCGACTGACCAACTAAAAATGGCCGTGACTGCTACGCCGGTATCCCTGCGAGATATCGAGAAGGTGCTTATCCGGTTTGCGCTGCTTCCAAGGAGGAAGGGTTTCGAGCGAACCTACCCCGGATATCAGGCTCTCATCGTGTCGCTGACTTTGTTCCAAGTCTTGAAGCCAGACCTTTTTCGGCGAGCTTTCAGGCGCTCTTTGAAGATCGGCGATATCGAGATTTTTTTCGGTATGACGCAGTCAACGCTCGATGAAAATTCTGATAACTACGACAGAGACGTCTCTTTCCTCAGAGGTCTATGGCAATTTGCGCTGACAGGCACAGTCGATGTCGAGAGTGAAAAGCCACATTTTGCCAGGGCGTTTAATGGACGCGTACGCACCGTTTTTGAAACCATTGAACGAGACTATTTTGCTCTCTTTGAGATCAACGAGACCGCGTAGGAAACGGAATTGTTCGCCTTAGTTCGGAGATTGGCTAAATCATCGAATTCAAGGTTAACGCTGGATCGCTTGCAACTGCAGCGGCATAGACAACCGCTGAGCGTACCGCAGTTTGAATCGCCGCCCGGTCGGCGCGCGCGTCAGCGACTCGCAGTCTCCTCTGGTATCTCTTGAATATTACTGTTTGGTCGTTTCAGCTCCAATTTAGCTGGGCCAGACATCGGGGCTCTTTTATCCATCGTCTGATTGTGCTCTCTAGAATTATTCAACGATAACGGTAATCTGCAGTCTTTAAGGGCTGGGGAGCATCAATGAGTCCAGATTATTCAGTCGCAATTGGCGTTACTTTCGCTCTGGTCATTCCGGTGGCAATGTTGGTTTTCTTGGTGCTGTGGTGGAAGCAGCGCCGAAAAGCAAGAAAGGCCACAACTGAAGCCGCCCAACTCAGCGGTGAACTGACCGAGACGAACGCGAAACTCTCGAAGGCCACGGAGCTAGGACGCAAAACTCACGAAGAAAAAGTCGTCTTGGCTGAGCGCATGGCGGGGTTGGAAGATCGGTTTAAGGGCGTCCTCGATGTCGATGCTGAGGTGTCGAAGCTTCAGACACAGGTGAAGATTGAGACGGCGAAGATAGATGATCTACGCAACTCCTATGTAGAGAAGCGGGCCACCTATGACCGCCTGATAAAGGAAGTTGCCGTCTTCGATGAGAAGCTGGCATTTGCGGAGATGGGCGTTTACGAGCCGCATTTCGAGTTTAACGACAGCGAAGAGTACAAGCGCAATATTGAAATCGTGAGGGCTTCCCAAAAGGCGATGGTGACGGCCAAAACAGCCGCCGTGTGCCCCACCGCCTGGACGGTCGAGGGGAGTACCTCAAAGGGCCAAACGATGACTAATCGGAACATCAAGTTGACGCTCCGAGCCTTCAATAATGAGTGCGAGGCTGCAATAGCGAATTGTCGGTGGAGCAACGTCAACGCGATGGAAAAACGTATTGCCTCTGCCTTCACCCAGATCAACAAGTTGAACGAGTCCAACCATGTTTCTATTACCGAACCGTATTTGAAACTAAAATTCCAGGAGTTGTTCTTGACACACGAGTACCGGGAGAAACTCAAAGCCGAGCGAGAAGAACGGGCGGAATTGGCTAGGGCAGCCAAGGAAGAGCAGAAACTCATCCGCGACATGGAGCGTGCCGAAGAGGAGGAGGCTCGTTATCAGCGTCTTCTCAATAAGGCCAAGGCCGAAGCCGAGAGCGCGGTCGGCCCGAAACTTGAAGCATTCAATACCCAGATTGAGATGCTGGAACGCGACTTGGCGGAGGCGCATGCAAAGTTTGAACGTGCGCAGGCGATGGCTGAGAAGACCCGTTCGGGGTATGTTTACATCATTTCAAACGTCGGTTCGTTCGGCAGTGACGTCGTGAAGATCGGTCTGACACGCCGTCTCGATCCAGCAGACCGCATCCGCGAGCTTGGGGACGCCAGCGTTCCATTTGTTTTCGATACTCATGCCATCATCTATAGCGACAACGCTCCGGGACTGGAGCGTGCTCTGCATGCCGAATTTGAGCCTGTGCGAGTGAATGCCCAGAATTACCGGAAGGAGTTCTTCAAGGCGACTCTGGACGAGGTCGAGACTGCCGTTAAGCGCTTGGCTCCAGATGCCCCGTTTTTCAAAGACGTTGAGGCGCAGGATTATCGGGAGACACTCGCAAAGCGGCGGTCTACCCTTCTTGCTCAGGAAATGGCAGCCGAAGCATTGCTACCCGAGGCGATCTGAGAAAGGACGCGTCACAGGCCCCCGTCAGGAAACCAGCTCTTACTTCATTCGCAACCGGACAAGTTTTCTTGTAGGGAGAGATGGGGGGCGGCCGTGACGATCTCGGAGGGACTGGAACATGATCAATCCAATCGTGAGGGTAATTCAGGGGGCGATTGTTAATCTCTGTTTCTCCGACCCAGCAACCGGTGCCAAGTTGGGACGACTGAAGCTGCAGGCAAACATGAACATCAGGACCGCGTTGAAAGTGGATGGTGACGTGCTCCACTACAGCAGAGAGCACGTTAAAAGCTTGACCACGGCAGAGCTAAAGGACGCTCTAGCGAAGGCGGTCGGGGGATAAGATTTACGGTTCGGATACCACCTCAAAAAAACATTGACGCAGCGGTTTTTGTTCTTTATTCGTTCTAATCATGAAAGACGCACCTCTGCACATCATACGAATATCCCGTTAATCCGCTGCCTCGTCAGAGGCTTCGATTAATCGCGAGTATTCGAGTGTGTAGATGAGTATCCAGCCGTTTCCTTCTGGCAGGACGCCACGTACGTCGTCAGCCATCTTGTCCCAGCCCAAATTCAGCCGATGCGTAGGACGCTTCATCGCCAGAGATCAACTGGCGCGTGATGTCGCGTGCCTTTTGGAATTCGAAGACGCAGTTTCGAGCTGGAACTGCCGGTCCCTGGAGTTTCGACAGGGCTTGGACACGTATCGCCCTGATTTCGTTGCCGAACGATCTCAGGATATCTTGGTAATCGATGCAATCGGGCAACATCGTCCTCCGCCTTGGATTTCTGAAGCCGTCCGCGCAGAGAACTATACTTATCAAACCTGGTCACGCGGCGACATTGATCCGATCCGCTTGAAAAATTGCAAAGACCTGCTTCGTTACGCCGGGACTGAGGTCCGTCTCGGTGACCGCATCCGGTTGCTTTCCGCGCTTGAAGATCAAGGCTCCCTCACGTTTTCAGAGTGCTTGCAGATGATGAGGGAGAGCCAGCCGATATGCGCGCTGGCGAACATGATTTTAGCCCGGTTTATCGAGATCGATCTCGATACCGCGCTTCTAGGGCCTGACACCAGCATCCGCAAGTTCTCTCGATAAATCACGTATTCTCATATTAGATCGCCAAGGGATCACCATGTCACGCAGCAAAAAGCATAGCCGTGCGCCTCAATCCATGCGCCAATACGTATTCGATAGCATCATCACCCGCGCTATCAGGGAGCATCCTCTGTTTGCAGCAGGGGGGCCTGGCTTTCTGGTCCTTGTAACGCCTGAAGGATATCCCCCGTCTGAATATAAAGCGTCTGTTTTCGAGCACCTTACCCAAGAGGACAGCTTCTATAGAAGCGATGATGTAGGCTGCATTCTCATCAATCTGAAAGATAAATCATCGAAGTTCGAAGACGACTATTACCAGTGCTATAGAAGGGAACGCGTCGTCGCTGTGATCGAGAAAGGTGTTGAGTTGCCTTCGGTAATCCGGCTCGCCGCAGACTTGGTGATCGACATTCCCCCTATCACGTCCGACGATCTAAAAGCTGCATCGAGGGCTGTGTTGCGTCTCCCTATGACGGACGAGCAAGCCATCATTGCACTCAGCTATCCACGTGAGCACCTCTGGGCAGCTTTTCGTCCGAGACGTTCGATCAGCGAAACAATGCGACGCTTGAGGGAAACTCCGGTTGCCGCGCCAAGCAATGAGGCGAACCAAAATAAGATGCGGCCAGCCTCTGAAACGCCGATGCTTGCGGAAATGTACGGCTATGGTTCGGCAAAAGAATGGGGCATGCAGCTTGCGACTGATTTAGCCGATTGGCAGGCTGGAAAGATCGACTGGGGCGATGTGGATAAAGGCATCGTGCTTAGCGGTCCTCCTGGCGTTGGCAAAAGCATTTTCGCCAGCGCGCTTGCAAAGCAATGCGATGTTCTCTTGGTCGCATCATCACTTGGACGGTGGCAAAGTAGGGGGCATCTGGGCGATCTACTTAAGGCGATGCGAGCGGACTTCGACCGCGCCCGTAGCAATGCACCGTCTATCATGTTCATCGATGAAATTGATTCCTTCGGGTCACGGGACTGTTTCGACCACGACAATGCTAATTACAGCATTCAAGTCGTGAACGCGCTGCTGGAATGCCTGGATGGATTGGATGGAAGAGAGGGTGTTGTCGTAGTAGGTGCCACGAACAATATTGATCGCATTGACCCGGCGATCATTCGCGCTGGCCGACTTGACCGACATGTTCAGATTCCACTGCCATCAGTTCCAGACAGGATTGCGATCCTTTCCCAATTGACGGACCACTGCATCGCGATTTCTGAACTCGCATCTCTAGGACCGCTCACCAAAGGTATGACAGGTGCCGATTTGGCAAAAGCTGTTCGCGATGGACGGAGGCTGGCAAGGCGGGATAAGCGGCAGCTCACGCTGGAAGACCTGAAGGCAGGACTCCCGGAAGTAGTCAAAATTTCTGGTGAATACCGTTGGGCTATTGCAGTTCACGAAGCCGGGCACACAGTTGTTGGTACTCAACTGAAATACGGCACGTACCTGGGCACTAATATTTCAGATTTCGTGCGCCCTGACTAAAAGCATCAGATGGGCGGAGCAGCTCATTTCGACATTCCCTCGGTTGGTCGTCGTAGCCAACAATTCTATCTGGATTGTGTTGCAGTGATGCTGGCGGGCCTGGCATCAGAACAACTGTGTCTAGGAGACCTTAGTGACGGGGCGGGCGGAGGAGAAAACTGCGACCTCGCCGTCGCCACGCGCATTGCAACCTATGCTGAAGCCAAGCTGGGGATGGGGGCATCGTTCCTTCACAGTAAGGCTGAGAGCGATGAGGAACTCGAAAGGATCAGGCTGCACGACGCGGGTTTGCGAGCCCGAGTGGAAAAGACCCTGACAGACCAATTTGAGAGAGCGAAGGACATCCTGAAAATAAAGCGAGTCCTGCTTGAGATGCTGGCGACGGAACTAGACGCGAACGGCTTTCTCTCCCCTCAACGCGTTATCGAACTGGAGAAAAGCATCGCCGTTTCAATTCCTTCGGAACCTCAAATGATTTGAACCCAGCGGTAACTGCTAGTTGGCCCCAATTTTTTCGAGGGAAGCTTCATGTGGGTTGGTGGTATGCCACGTGTCGGTCTGGGGATTATAGATTCCCGGGAGTGGGTAGCAGCTGTGGATAAGAAGGAAGTCTCGCGTATTGAAAGTCGCAATAGGTGTTCTATGTACCAGAGCTGCTGCGGCAACATGAAGGTCCTGCCCATGTCTGAGACGTTTTGCACCGGGATGAGAAACGATGAGATTGCGTAGCTTCGGATCGGCAGCTAATGTTCCCCAAGCTTCGGCTACCTCTTTCCCTGTTTCCAGGATAGGCATGCCCAACGTCATTAGATTCTGGTACCACCGCGTCAATTGCACCGCTTTCACCGGATCGCGGGAACAAAGCTGCGTAATGCCCTGTTGGAACTCCATGATTGCGGCAGCTGGAATAAAAAGGTTTGAGGCCGTTTCCATGAAGCGAATGACGTCCGGATGAGGCCTCACCCTGCTTGTTTCGCTTAGGACGCATGTGTCGAGAATATATCCTACCACCATGGAAGTATGCTCACGTGAAAATAAGGGCACGCTCCACATTTATAGTTAAAGCGGAGTTAATCTCGCTTTATCGGAAATCGCCCGGCGATATTCATTCACCTAGGAAGCTGCAATGACTGAAGACGAGCATCTCTCACCATCGGAAGGCTCCAGTGGAAACATAACCGGCGAGGAGATTGCTATTCCAGTAAAGGGTGAACTAAGGCGATTCTTTGAACTCCTCCGCAGCAAGGGGAAAATCACGGTCAGCGATGGAACGGATCGCTTTTCAGTGCGTATTTCTCAGATTCAGATTTCCGATAAGGCACGAGAGTTTTTGACGCGGGGAGGGCCTGCTTCAACGGATTGAACATTGTTGTAATCATTGAAATTCTCGAAAAATTGTTCTAGTTTGCAACCGGTGCGGGCGGAGTGGGTAAAACCACTGGCTCACTTGTGGGTCACGGTCATAAAGCAAGGCTTGTCCTTGGCGTCTGCTACATTCCTAGAGAGTGTTTAGTTGCTTCGAGATATTGCGCCCGCACCAATAAGTCGCTTGGGGGGAGCATGGACGCAACTGGGAAGTCTACAATAAACGATACCATATGGATCACATCCAGAGTTCGTATGATTTCGGAGCGGAAGGCGCTTAGAAACCAAAATGTTTCTTTCCTCGCAGTAACTTACTACTCCTTGTTTACGGTAATTCTATCGGTCTTTGATGACTATTACAGAGAGCCGTATCCGTTGCTCGATGAGATTAATCTCTCGTCGTCTGTTATCGTTTTGGTCGCGTCGCTGGTGGCGGCAGGTTTCCGCTTGGAAGCGCGAGCGTCGACTTTCCGGGAGTGCTATCTCAAGCTTCAGACGTTACACGACGAGGATATCCCTGAGCAGGAAAAGAAAATGAAGTACAGGGAAATACTGGTCGATTTTACGAACCATACCCCAAAGGATTACACCGATTTTGTAGTAGGTCACATTTTTGTCGAGCGAAAATCACTTTGCAGTGGTGGCAGAAAGTTGGAGTATACCACGTTGATGGTGTTATCGTATTTCTCCCGGATCGCATTGTACTGGAGCTTGGTCTCAGCTCTTTTTCTAGCGCCGATCCTCTTTCTTCTTAGGCCTCTGGTGTGCTGATGGTCACGACACCAAAGCAGATTTTCGATAATCAGTTCAGCGCGCTCAATCTCTCCACGATTTTCAGTGAACGAGTATCGCAGTCCGGCACTGTGGGGCGGGACGGGGTCCATCCCGTCGCTTTCGAGAAAAATCTCGATCAAGAAATCGCGCTGATTAGAAAAAATGTGAATGCCTGTAAGTACCGTTTTACTACTTACAAACAACGCTTGGTGCTAAAGGGAGCGGGAAAGGCACCACGTGAAATCTCAATAGCGGGTGTCAGAGACAGAGTCTGCCTTCGAGCTTTGAATAATTCATTAGCGGCGATTTTCACTCAGGCGAAACCAGCGCTCGCTCATCAATACATTAGCGAAATTAAGGCATATATTAAGCCGTTGTCGGACGATTACTCGTTCGTACAGATGGACGTTGAAAACTTTTTTCCCTCAATTTTACATCAGGAACTAATGAAGCGCTTGCGCAGCAAGACGCGGTATCAAAAGCTGTTGTCTCTCGTTTCGGCGGCAATTACGACGTCGACAGGTGTGAGTGGCACCAAAGACAAAGGAGTTCCGCAGGGGCTTAGTATTTCGAACGTGCTTTCGTCGATCTACATGATACCCATCGATGAAGAGGCCTGCGATAAATACGAGTATTACAGGTACGTCGACGATATCCTGATCATCTGCAAAAAAGAGAACGCCGAAGCGAATTTAGCCTTCATGACGAAGCGACTAGCGAGGGTTGGTTTGACTGTTCATGAGCCCACGCTTGGCAGTAAGACCAAAATTGAGCCTCTCTCAAAGGGCGTTGAGTATCTAGGCTATCACCTGACGCCGCGTAAGGTCTCAATCAGGCGCAGTTCTTACCGAAACATTATGGAGAAACTTGTTTCCGTCGTCACTGCGGCGAAATACAAGCCGTCCGACCGTCGCCAAGTTCGGCGTCTCAACTTAAAGATCACCGGTTGCTTCGTAAACGGCAAGCGATATGGGTCGATGTTCTATTTTTCGATGACTGATGACAAAGAGCAACTGATGCGTCTAGACAGATTTGTAGGTCGTCTATGGAAAAAAGCAGGCTTCGATAAGTACGGAACGCCGAAAACCTTCGTCAAAACCTTTCATGAGATAAAATATAACCTAGCAGCAACGAAATACATACCACGCTTTGATGATTACACCGTCGAGCAGATGATGCAGTTTATCGCCGATCTGGAAGCCCGAGAACTCGATGATGTTCGGACTTGGACGGAGGAGAAAATCCGGAAGACTTTCAGACGTCACGTTAAGAGAGAAGTTAGCGATCTGCTCAAAGATATGACACCGACGAGTTGAGCTGTCTTGTGACGGCTTCGTTCAAAGTTGGGCCACGCTCAATTCTGTTTTGGGCCAGATAACGCCGGTTTGGGCCATACTGAGTTCCGTTTTTACAGCTGAAATCCATAACCACACCATCAGTTAAGTTCCATAATCTATCTTATGCGATTATTCCTTGTAGCCGCAAAGTTAGAATGTCCTAATTTAGCAAAGTTAGAGTGTCACACTCCCCGCGTTTGATAACGCGGAGACGAGCAGATGGGATTGATAGCGATGAGCGAGCGGGATCTGCAGCGGATCGAGGTTTTGTCGAAGGTGGCGGCTGGCCGTATGACGATGGTGACGGCGGCGCATGTGCTTGACGTGAGCACGCGCCAGGTGCGCCGATTGTTGACCCGGATGAGCATCGGTGGAGCCGCATCGATCCGCCACAAGGCGATCGGACGTCCATCAAACAACCGGATCAGCGACGGCGTTCAGGATTACGCGGTGACGCTGGTCCGGGAAAGTTATGCAGACTTTGGCCCGACCCTCGCGTCAGAGATGTTGGCCGAGCGGGATGGATTGTGTGTGTCGCGCGAGACGTTGCGTCATTGGATGATCGATGCCGGCATCTGGTTGTCGCGCAAGCAGCGCCGGACCTTCCATCAGCCAAGATTGCGCCGCGAGGCTTATGGCGAACTGGTGCAGATTGATGGCTCCTACCATCGCTGGTTCGAAGATCGGGGCGATTCGTGTACGTTATTGGTGTTCATCGACGATGCGACCGGCAAGTTGATGCAATTGCGGTTTGTGCGATCGGAAAGTGCGTTTTCCTACTTTGAAGCGCTAGGGCTTTATTTGCGTGAGCACGGTGCCCCAATCGCGTTTTATTCAGACAAGCATTCGGTGTTCCGAGTGGCAAGGAAGGATGCCAAGGGCGGCCAGGCCATGACGCAGTTCGGGCGTGCGCTTTGCGAGCTAAACATCGAGATTCTCTGCGCAAATTCCAGCCAAGCCAAGGGTCGTGTCGAACGGATGAACCGGACATTGCAGGATCGCCTAGTCAAGGCGCTGCGACTGGCCAGGATCGATAACATGGAGACTGGCAACGCGTTTCTGGCGAGTTTCATGAGCCGGTATAATGCGCGATTTTCCATCGTCCCTGCCCGTTGCGATGATTTGCACCGGCCGCTGAATCTGGCGCCGGATCGATTGACCGAGATCCTATGTAAACGCGAGCAGCGTTACGTCGGAACACAGCTGACGTTTTCGTTTGAACGCAAGCGGATCATGTTGGCGGAGACCGACGTGACGCGTGGTCTGGTTGGCCATTATGTCGAGACCTATGCCTATGAGGATGGTCGGCTCGATGTAAGCTGGCAAGGATATTCCCTACCCTATACGGTGTTCGACAAGGACCAGCGGGTAACGCATGCGGCAATTACCGAGAACAAGCGGCTCGGTGATATTCTGGCTTACGTCAAGGAGCGTCAGGACCAGCATGTGCCACCGGTCGTCAAGACCAACAGCGAGAAGATCGGTTACCAGCCACGGGGTCGAAAGCCGGGACGGAGCACGGATTTCATGAATGATCCCGCGGTGATTGCGCAGCGCAAAAAGGCGCTGTTGAAGCAGACAGCTGCGGAGTGAGCTGAAGGTCGAATAGCCTCAAAGCTAAAGGCGAAGAGGTGTGTTTGCCACCCGCCCCGATCTGATCTTGCAAGCGGGATTAGCCGCTCAGATCGGGGCTGGTCGGTGTGCCGTGTAGCGACCAGTCGGACATTTCTACTTTGCAAACCGGCGGACATTTCAACATCGCTGCCACATTCCTCTTTGAATTGAAGCTAACGGTATTCGGTCGATCCGGTCGAAATCCGTGAAAAATGGAAGAACGATATTCGCACTGCGACCGGCTTCAACGTCGATTTCCAACGATGATGCGCTTGCCCGTTTCGGTTCCTATGACACGGTTCTTCCCTATCTGCGCAAGACCAAACAGCCCGGCAGATTTGAAGCCTGGAGATGGGGCGTTGAAACATCATCGTCCCATCCTTCGCCTCTTTCACGGCTTTATCATTCCGCCATGATAATCAAGCCGGTATGTCTCGACGTGTCCCCGGTAAATGCGCTCCAAGCCGGTGAAGGACTTGAACTCTCCGGCATTCGTGTCGACATAGACCAAATCCTCCACCGGGTGGGTGAAGCCGCCGAGAAAACGGCCCTCACGATAGAGCGTGGAAAGCGACCTCTGGATGACCCTGCCGGCCGTAGCGCCATCGATCATGTCGGGCCGGAGGATGCGGCCGTAACAACTCATCGCCCACACCGCCGTTCCCTTATGCCAAACGACCTCCTGACCTATGAAATCGGTTCCCCCGAAATAGCTGTCGATATAGTGCCAGTCGCCGTTCCGATAACCGAGATCGTGCGATCCCTTGCGAGTGGGCGTCGCGGAGTTGTTGCCGCCGCCGACATACGTCGCGGACTTGGCCTGCACAATGAAATCTTCCAGCATGGGAAACCTTTTGGAGGCAAGAACATAAAGTGAACATAGTCGACTTTTGGGATGTTCGCAAGTGCGCCCCTGCACGGCGTCGAACCCGCATTTCAACAATCGCGGGCTTGGTAATCGCGGCGTTTGCGCTTAGAAGCGTGGCAGGAATTATCCGAAAAGAGTGTCCATGCCGCAAAACCCGCAAATCTATGTCGATGCCGATGCCTGCCCCGTGAAGCCGGAGATTCTCAAGGTGGCGGAGCGGCATGGGTTGGAAGTGACCTTCGTCGCCAATTCCGGTCTGCGCCCGTCGCGCGATCCTATGGTGAAAAATGTCATTGTTTCCGCCGGTTTCGACGCCGCGGACGACTGGATCGCTGACCATGCCGGCGAAAACGACATCGTCATTACCGCCGATGTACCGCTGGCCGGGCGCTGCGTCGCCAAGCGTGCGCTGGTGACCGGGCCGACGGGCCGCGTTTTTGACCAGTCGAATATCGGGATGGCGACGGCGATGCGCGATTTTGGCGCGCATCTGCGCGAAACCGGTGAAAGCAAGGGATATAACGCGGCTTTTTCACCGCGCGACCGCTCGGCTTTTCTGGAGACGCTTGACCGTTTCTGCCGCCGTGTCAAAAAATGACGGCGCCAACGGAGAGGCGCCACCCATGAACCCGGCCACTATGAAAAGCAACAGCTATCGTCGCCATCAACCTTTCGTCATTGCTTTTTTGGTCGGCGCCGTGAGCCTTGGCCTGGCGCTGGTTTTTGCGCCGCCGCTGGCGATCGAGATCGCGGCCGTTCTGTTCTTCCTGACCTATCTCACCTTGATTGCATTTCGCCTGTCGGGGTTGACGGCGCAACATCTGAAGGCCCATGCCGATAGCGATGATCTGCCTGCGGTCGCCATCATCGCCGTCACGCTGCTTGCCGTTGCTGTCGCGGTAGTATCGCTGTTTCAGGCCCTCAATCATACGGGCGAAACGGTCTGGGCGCTGCTCATCGCCTTCGCCTCGGTGATCTTCGGCTGGCTGACCATCCACACCATGACCGCCCTGCACTACGCTCATCTTTACTGGCGGCCGGCAATGGCCGACGGCAAGCGCCAGCATCGCGGCGGCATGGATTTTCCTGGGACGAAGGAACCCTGCGGTTACGATTTTCTCTATTTCGCCGTGGTGATCGGCATGACGGCGCAGACGTCGGATGTGGGGATAACCACGACCGCCATGCGCAAGGTCGCGTTGCTGCACTCCATCGTTTCTTTCTTTTTCAACACGGTTCTGGTAGCGGCGGCGGTGAATGCCGCCGTCTCGCTTGCGGGCTGAACCGGAAAATTTTCACAAGGAATAGCTTCATGAACATTATTTCGCAAAATACGGCCTTTGGCGGCATGCAGGGCGTGTTTTCTCACACATCTGAAACCCTGAAATCTGAGATGACCTTTGCGGTTTATGTGCCGCCGAAGGCGATCCATGAGCCCTGCCCTGTCCTTTGGTATCTTTCCGGCCTCACCTGCACCCATGCCAATGTCATGGAAAAGGGTGAATATCGCCGTATGGCGTCGGAACTCGGGCTGATCATCGTCTGCCCCGACACCAGCCCGCGCGGCAATGATGTGCCAGACGAGCTGACCAACTGGCAGATGGGCAAAGGCGCCGGATTTTATCTCGACGCCACTGAGACGCCCTGGTCCGAGCACTACCAGATGTACAGCTATGTGACAGAGGAACTACCTGCTCTCATCGGCCAGCATTTCCGTGCGGATATGAGCCGCCAGGGCATTTTCGGCCATTCGATGGGCGGCCATGGCGCGATGACCATTGCGCTGAAAAACCCTGAGCGTTTCAAGAGCTGCTCGGCCTTTGCGCCGATCGTGGCTCCCTCGTCGGCCGACTGGTCCGAGCCGGCGCTGGAAAAATACCTCGGTGCGGATAAGGCCGCGTGGCGCCAATATGACGCCTGCGCGCTGGTCGAGGACGGTGCGCGTTTTCCCGAGTTCCTGATCGATCAGGGCAAGGCCGATAGTTTTCTTGAAAGCGGCCTGCGCCCCTGGCTGTTCGAAGAAGCGGTCAAGGGCACGGATATCGGCCTGACGCTGCGCATGCATGAGCGCTACGACCACTCCTATTATTTCATTTCCACCTTCATGGACGACCATCTGAAGTGGCATGCAGAGCGGCTGAGCTAAGAACGGAGAGGCAAGCTGGCGGCGTCCTGTAAGCGCCGCCGCTGCGGATTTAACCTGACATTACGGGATACGGGCAATGACCTTGATCTCGAAATCGAAGCCGGCAAGCCAGTTGACGCCGACGGCGGTCCAGTTCGGGTAAGGCTTTTGGCTGAAAATCTCCTGCTTGACGGTCATGATCGTTCCGAACTGGTGTTCCGGATCCGTGTGGAACGTCGTCACATCCACAATATCCTCGAAGGTGCAGCCCGCCGCCGCAAGCGTTGCCTGGAGGTTTTCGAAGGCAAGCCGGACCTGCCGCTCAAAATCAGGTTCAGGCGTTCCATCGGCACGACTGCCGACCTGGCCGGAAACGAAAAGAAGGTCGCCGGATCGGATAGCTGCGGAATAGCCATGCTCCTCGTAAAGCGCATGCCTGTTGGCAGGGAAAATTGCTTCGCGTGCGGTCATTGAAAATCTCTCTTTTTGGCTTGGGTGGTCATGGACGCGAGAAGCGTTGCTCT
Organism: Agrobacterium sp. B1(2019); assembly: GCF_008274755.1. NCBI lineage: Bacteria > Pseudomonadati > Pseudomonadota > Alphaproteobacteria > Hyphomicrobiales > Rhizobiaceae > Agrobacterium > Agrobacterium sp. B1(2019). The sequence goes on from NZ_VTPB01000001.1 coordinate 1,280,983, forward strand.
TATTCAAAGAAGGCTTCGGACGTCCATTTACATACGTTACGTATGCCAGATAGATACATACGCGCCGCATGTCAATTCCATATACGCGACGTATGTTAACTTAGGGGCACCGAAGATGCGCCCGATTGAAGCTTGAGATAGAAGCTGAAATGCGGACGAATTGCCGTCACGCCTTCGCCTTTTGTGTCCTGCTTATGGAAACAGAGCCGTCGCAAGCGTCGTCGGGGCGGGCCGGTTCAGCCTGAATTCGCGGATCACGCGTTCGGCGACGCCATAGGCAAGTTCCTGCTCTATCGACTGATCGTCGAAGCTGACGACGGTGGCGGTGAATTTGGCTTCCGCGATTACCTCTCCCGTCGCAACAGCGGCGGCGCGGACGATGACCTTGGCTGACGCCCTTTCCCCGAACAGGAAGGGACCGCGTACAACGGATGCGAGACGGATGGTCAGCACCACGCGCGGCCGTGTTTCTCCACGCGCCGTGGTTTTGATCGCATTTTGCACCTGTGCATGGATGGACTGCATCAGCGCCGGAGCGACATCCGGGCGTGCCGCGACGAACGCGCCGCGCACATCGTAGAGCAGCCGGTCGGTATTGGTCGCTTCCGGTTCCAGCCTGAAAGACATGAGCACGAAACACGCCAGCACAAGAATGCCAAGGCGTTTTAGCGTGGTAATCATGATCAGCGGCTCCCCTCGCGCATCGGCCGAAAATCAGAACGATTTTCGACAGGAACGATGCGCAAACTCAAGCTGCTAGAGCGTCCTGTTGCACGCCCTTTCGGGCGTGCGGCGCTCTAGTGTGAGGTAGCCATATGTTCGACGAACAGGGTTAGAAAAGCGTTAAGAGGCGCTCTTCAACGACTCCAGAACATTGAGGGCTGCGCGCATGTCGACAAGCCTGACGGCGCGGCGCTCCAGCGCCTCCTCGTCCTCGCCCCATTGCTCGGCGGTCCAGTCCTCGTCCAGATGGGCGAGCGCCCATGTTTCTTCCAGCGTCAGCTGCCCTTCCGCCAGCGCCAGCGCCAGAATGGCCGAGCCGGTCAGCGACGTCATGGTGTGAAGAGCGGCAAGCGCAATCGGTGTGTCGTATTTCTTCAGCGTTACGGCAAAAGCCGCAATAGCTTCGCGCGGCTGGTCCTGATGCATCACGCCTTCTACGAGAATGAAACGCGCGCCGAGCACATTGGCCGCCCAGTCCAGAACAGGATCCCAGTGGTCCGTCTGACGCGCAACCAGCGCTTCCGGATCGCCGGCGCGATAGCAGAGGAGATCGGAAGAGGAAAAACGAAGTATGTCCTCAAAAACAGCCTGCGTGTCGTTGGCGACGCCATCAATGGCCGTGTTCACATGCCGAGAGACGGGCATGACCACCGGATTGACCACGTCTTTCTGGTCATCCCATTCATCGCGAAGCAGTTCCGCCAGCGCGCGCGTCGGGACGGTCAGCGGCTTCTTGGCTGGAGTGCGCAGCGGCTTGCCATCGAGAAGGATGGTAAAACCGCCCTCCTCCGCCTCGCCGACGGTGACATCCTTGTAGAACCGCTTCGGCAGAGGTTTCTGCATCTGGATCTGCGCGCGCAGGATCGGGTCGGGATGGCTCAGGCCCTCCGAAAGGTCGTTCAGGAGATCACGCATGGCACGTCCTCGTCAGTCGGATAGAAAGGTTATTCAAGAATATCGGCCGGAACATAGGCCGGAATTTCGCGCGGGTGGCTGACGACCGCATCGGCGCCCGCCTTCCAGAGATCGTCAACCGAGGCATAGCCCCAGGCGACGCCGATTGCTTTCGCGCCCGCAGCCTTGGCCATCTGCATGTCGTAGATCGCATCGCCGATAACGACAGTATCGGCCGGAACCATGCCGGTTTCATGGCAGCATTCCATCATCATGGCCGGATGCGGCTTGGAGGGGCAATCATCCGCCGTGCGCGAAACGATGAAGTGATCGGCAAGGCCGTGGGTCTGCAGGATATGGGTAAGACCGCGCCGGCCCTTGCCAGTCACCGCCCCGATCAGCACATCGTCGCGTTTCGAAAGCGCATCGATCAGCGTGGCAATACCGTCGAAAAGCGGCACGGTCATTTCCGGCCGCTCCCGCAGGGGATGATAAATTTCCCTGTAGCGCTCCGTCATCGCCTTCGCTTCGTCATCCACATGCGCCTTGCCGAGCATGCGGGCAATGGCGATATCCAGCGTCAGGCCAATGATCGCCTTGGTTTCGGAGATATCGGGGCGCGGCTTGCCGAAATCAGCGAAAGTGTCAGCCATGACGGCATGGATCAGGCCGGCGCTATCCACCAGCGTTCCGTCGCAATCGAAAAGAACCAGTTTCATGGGCTGTCAGTCTTCCCTATCGCCATCGGCCACGTCGAGACCGAGCAGGTTCCAGGTTTGCACCATATGCGGCGGCAGGGGTGCGCTGACCCGAAGCCGGCCGCCATTCGGATGCGGAATATCGATATGGCGCGCATGCAGATGCAGGCGCTTCTGGATGCCGCCCGGGAAATCCCAGTTCGGATCGTCAATATAATATTTCGGATCGCCGATGATCGGGTGGCCCATGTGCAGCGCGTGCACGCGAAGCTGATGGGTGCGGCCGGTATAGGGTTCCATCTCCAGCCAGGCGAGGTTCTGCGCAGCGGTATCGATGACACGATAATAGGAAACGGCGTGATCGGCCCCCTCCTCACCGTGTTTGGCGATACGCATGCGATCACCATCCATCGTCTGTTCCTTGACCAGCCAGGTGGAAATCTTGTCCTGATGCTTGCGGGGCACGCCCTTGACCAGCGCCCAATAGGTCTTCTTGGTGTCGCGCTCGCGGAAGGCGGCGGTCAGCTTCTGCGCAGCACCGCGGGTGCGGGCAACCACCAGCACGCCCGACGTATCGCGGTCGAGGCGGTGCACCAGACGAGGCTTCTCGCCTTTCTGGCTGGTCCAGGCTTCCAGCAGCCCGTCAATATGGCGGGTGACGCCGGAGCCGCCCTGCACGGCAATGCCGGCCGGCTTATTGAAAACGAAGACCTTGTCGTCTTCATGCAGCAGCATGCGCGCCAGAAGCTCGGAATCCTCGGAATGTTTGAGGTCTCGCGATCCGATCGGGCCGCTCTTGACCTTGAGATCGGAATCGACCGGTGGAACGCGCACCATCTGTCCCGGCTGCACGCGTGCATCCGTCTTCACCCGGCCGCCGTCCACACGCACCTGGCCGGAGCGCAGAAGCTTCTGCAACTGCCCGAAACCAAGTCCAGGATAATGAATCTTGAACCAGCGATCGAGGCGCATACCGGCCTCGTCGGCCCCGACCTTGATATGCTCGATACCTGCCATGAAATTTCCAGTCTTTCTGTCCTAATCGCGCGCCCTGTTCGCCAGCGCGCCGTTTGGACCAAGCCTTTAGAACAAACTGCGGCCCAAGGCCAGCCCGGCGAAAACCGCAGCGATGGAAACCACAAGGCTTGCAAGCACGTAAACGGCGGAAAGCCCGAGTGTGCCGCGTTCGAACAGCGAGACCGCATCGAGCGAAAAGGACGAGAACGTCGTAAACCCGCCGAGCAAGCCGGTGACGATAAACAGGCGCATTTCCATCGATGCATTCAACCGCCTTGCCACGAGTTCGACCAGCAGACCGATCAGGAAAGATCCGGCCACGTTGACCGCAAGGGTTCCCCATGGAAAATTCGGGCCGGCAAACCGCATACACAAGACCCCGACCAGATAACGGAAGACGGAACCGATTGCGCCGCCTGCGGCGACAAGGGCGATATTGATCATTGGGAATTGTGTCTCCGGAAGAAATCGTCGGACCGCGCGGTCCAAGCTATTTTTAGACCATGAGAACTGCTGGCGAAACCCCATCGCCCCGTGCTTTCGGTTATTAAAATTCGATTAAATTGCAGCTCCGCGATTTAGCCTTCCGACAATGGGCAGCTGTTAATCTCCGGTTTTTCAGGGTCGGCTAAGATCGCCGGAGGTTCGATGACACAGGTTCTTTCCGTTTCCGCGAATACAGCGGCCTATGCACTCGAGGCCGTAAAACCGCCGCAACGCGTGCCGCGCAAGAGCGAGATTGAAGAGGCCATTCACGAACTGGCGCGCAAGGCCGAACACGGGGATGACTTCCAGCTCAGGGGCCTGATGACGACGATCAAGCCTCCGGCCCTCACCCTCTATTTCCTGATAGCAAGCAGCCAGCGTCAGGAGCCGCAGGCGACACTGGAGCAGGCCGTGGAGGCCTACGAGGAAAACAGCTTTACATCAAAATCTGAAAGTAATTTATAGATCAGGTAGATATATAGATATTTAAATGTGGTTTCTTCAGTTTCTCGACATATAGACGGGATCCCCGCATTCATCCTGGTGTCAGACTGATTTTCTAGAGATTTGCGACCGAGTTCCGGAAAATCTCGTGGGCGAACCCTTCCTTTTCCGCCACGGTGCTGAAGAACAAAAACGATAGATCAAAATTTGCGGCTACCGGACGTGTCACGCTTTCCGGTAGCCGTTTTTCATCGGTCAATTATGCTGGTGGTCGCCGCCGCCCTTGGCTGCGCCTGCGGACAGCACGATCTCGACCTTGCCGGCCTTTTCGAAGATGAGCGTTACCGGCACCTTGTCGCCTTCGGCAAAAGGCTTCTTCACATCGAAGAACATCATGTGCAGGCCGCCGGGCTTCAGCTCCACCGTCTGGCCGGCGGGAATGACGATTCCGTCATCCAGCTTGCGCATTTTCATGACGTCGTTGACCATGGCCATCTCGTGAATTTCAGCACGTCCGGCGGACGAAGATTCGACACCGATCAGCTTGTCGTCGCTATCGCCGGCATTCTTGATTGTGACATATCCACCGCCCACGGGCTGGCCCGGCAGCATGGCCTTGGTCGCGCCGCCCGACACTTCGAGGCTGCCGGCCTTTACGATATCCATATCCATGGCCGAGTGATCATGCCCGCCGGCATGTGCAGCTTTTGCGGTAACGCGAATGGTGGGAGCGGGACTTTTCAGGGAATGCGGATCGACGCCGGCCGCTGCCACTTCGTCCCAGGCAACCTTGCCTTTGTCGCCGCAGAGCTGCGTTACTTTGAATGGCAGGTCCTGCCCCGCCTCAATACCGGAGATTTTTCCCTGCACGGCGAAGGTGTCGTAGAATTCATCCGGCAGGTTGCCGCCCTTCCAGCGGATTTCAACCGGTCCGCTTTTAATCTCATTGCCGTGGTTCTTGTAGGCCTTCTGGTAGTCTCCCTTGATGACCTCCAGTTCCCAGCCGGCCTTCGGCTGCGGCTTGGCGGAAATGAATCCTTCCGGCAGCTTGATCTGAACTTCGGTCGTGGCGAGCCCGCCTTCGCAGCCATGCGGCACCTGGAGGGCCGCGACGATGGTGCTTTCCTGTTCGGCCGAACCGTCAACGAATGTGGCGTGGGCGAAAGCCTGCGCGGTCGATACCGAAGCGACGAAAAGGCTGCATGTGATGATCTTGGTAGTTTTCATTTGCTTGTCCCTGCGACTGCTCTCCCTCTGGGTCCGCGCAGCCGATCCGTGCCACCAAAGGCGGCGATGATACCGTAAAACGAATAATCAGTCGGACCGGGTTGGCGGGCCGCGCGCAGCGGGCTTCTGGATCGTCAGCACGGAGCGGAAGCTCCATTCCGAAGGCAGGCGATTGTCGAGCCAGGCAAATTCAGTCCTCAGCCAGCCAGCCATATCAGGCGTCGGCAGAAGAATGGATGAGGCCAGGAGGCAGGCCTCACAAAACAGGATGGCATCGCCGGAATGAGCGGGGCCTTCCTTGGTATGGGAAGCGTTGACGCCGTCGCCATGACCAAAACAGATTTCCGCAAAGGTGCCGTCCGGCAGCCGGTAACTCTCGTCAAGGACAACCAGAGAGCTGACGGCAAGCGCGGGCTTGTGGGCAAAACCGAGCGACAACATCAGGGCAGCGCAGAAAATGCGAAGCATCTTCTCCAATCCTGCCCGCCGTCGCTTTCGATCTGTATCCATACTCTACGCGATATCTCGCTTTCCTGCCGATTTCAAAGGGGAATTTTGCCGCAGGCTCGATAGTTGCGAGGGAACAATCAATGCAAGCCGGCATTTTTCTGCTGGAGCCATCGTTTCAAAGGAGGCAACCATGCCAGCCAAATCGAAAGCCCAGCAGAAAGCCGCGGGTGCGGCTCTCGCCGCCAAACGCGGCGAAGTGAAAAAATCAAGTTTACAAGGCGCTTCAAAAAGCATGGAGAAGTCTATGACAGAAAAGGAACTTGAGGATTTTGCCTCGACGAAACGGAAGGGCTTGCCGGAGAAAAAATCCGATTAGCATTGCATCTTTACGCTGGCCGAATTCCGGTCGCTGAAGCGCATCTGCAAACCTTTCTACGAGACGGCTGCTATGACGATGGCGCAGATGGAGCAAGAATCTGTTCAGATGCGTCATTTGGTCCTTGCCAATAGCCGGGCTTCGAAGATAATGAGCGCGCATCATCGTTGGGAGAAACCGCTTTAATGCGGTGCCGAAGGAGCAACCGCCCCGGAAACTCTCAGGCAAAAGGACCAGCGGTGACGACGGAACTCTGGAGAGAAGCCACCTTTAAACAGGACGGCTCGCCGAAGGGATAACAATCTCAGGCGACAAGGACAGAGGGGGCTCTTGAACCCGGCGCATCGCGCCATGACCTGAGCCCGCGCGATCATTCGCGCAACCCTGGAGGCGTCCTTGGACGATACCGCCGCGCTGAAAACCACGCCGCTTCATTCCCTGCACATATCGCTTGGCGCCCGCATGGTGCCATTTGCCGGTTACGACATGCCTGTGCAATATCCGGCCGGTGTGTTGAAGGAGCACCTTCAGACCCGCACCTCCGCCGGCCTGTTCGACGTGTCCCATATGGGCCAGGTGATCCTGAAGGCAAAGTCCGGCGACAATGCCGATGCCGCGCTCGCGCTCGAAAAACTGGTGCCGGTGGATATTCTCGGCCTGAAGGAAGGCCGGCAGCGTTACGGTTTCTTCACCGACGAAAACGGCGGTATCCTCGACGACCTGATGATCACCAATCGCGGCGATCATCTTTTTGTTGTCGTCAACGCCGCCTGCAAGGATGCCGATGTCGCCCATATGAAGGCGCATCTTTCCGATGCTTGCGAGATAACGCTTCGCGACGACCGGGCGCTGATCGCGCTTCAGGGACCGCGCGCGGAAGAGGTGCTGGCGGAGCTTTGGACGGGCGTATCCGACATGAAATTCATGGATGTGCAGGAAGTGCCGCTGCACGACGTACCCTGCATCGTCTCCCGCTCCGGTTACTCCGGTGAAGACGGTTTTGAAATCTCCGTGCCTGCGGACAAGGCAGAAGAGATCGCCAGAGCCTTGCTCGAACATCCCGATTGCGAGCCAATCGGGCTTGGCGCGCGCGACAGCCTGCGCCTCGAAGCCGGACTTTGTCTCTACGGCAACGATATCGACACCACGACCTCCCCCATCGAAGCGTCGCTTGAATGGGCGATCCAGAAGGCACGCCGCGCCGGTGGTGATCGCGAAGGCAGTTTCCCGGGGGCGAAACGCATTCTTGGCGAACTCAAGGATGGCACCGCGCGCCGCCGCGTCGGCCTGAAACCCGAAGGCAAGGCGCCGGTGCGCGGCCATTCGAAGCTTTTCGCAGATGCCGAAGGCAAGACGGAAATCGGTGAAGTCACCTCAGGCGGTTTCGGCCCATCGGTCGAAGGTCCCGTCGCCATGGGTTACGTGCCTGTTTCCCACGCTGCTCCCGGTACAGCTGTTTTTGCGGAAGTGCGCGGCAAATACCTGCCCGTCACCGTCGCCGCCCTGCCCTTCATCAAGCCCACTTATAAACGATAATCTTCATCCCATCTCCGGAGAGAATACGATGCTGAAATTTACCGCAGAACACGAATGGCTGAAGTTCGAAGGCGACGTCGCCACCGTTGGCATTACCAGCCACGCCGCTGAACAGCTCGGCGACCTCGTCTTCGTCGAATTGCCGGAAGTGGGTGCCACCTTCGCCAAGGATGGCGACGCGGCGACCGTTGAATCCGTGAAGGCTGCCTCTGACGTCTATTGTCCGCTGGATGGCGAAGTGGTGGAAATCAATCAGGCGATCGTTGATGATCCCTCGCTGGTCAATTCCGACCCGCAGGGCGCGGGCTGGTTCTTCAAGCTTAAGCTTTCCAACGCTGCGGATGCCGAGACGCTGCTCGACGAAGCAGCCTACAAGGAGCTGATCGCGTAATGACGACGCCCACCGAATTCCATTTTACCGACTATCAGCCCTATGATTTCGCCAACCGGCGTCACATCGGGCCGTCGCCGTCGGAAATGGCGGAGATGCTGAAGGTCGTCGGCTATAAGAGCCTCGACGCACTGATCGACGCCACCGTTCCCTCCTCCATCCGCCAGAAGGTGCCGCTGACCTGGGGTGCGGCGCTGACCGAACGCGAGGCGCTCGACCGTCTTCGCGAAACGGCCAACAAGAACCAGGTGCTGACCTCGCTGATCGGTCAGGGCTATTACGGCACCATCACCCCGCCGGTCATTCAGCGCAATATTCTGGAAAACCCGGCCTGGTACACGGCCTATACGCCCTACCAGCCGGAAATCAGCCAGGGCCGCCTTGAGGCGCTGCTGAATTACCAGACCATGGTCTGCGATCTGACCGGTCTCGATGTCGCCAACGCATCTCTGCTGGATGAGGCGACGGCGGCTGCCGAAGCCATGGCCATGTGCCAGCGCGTCGCCAAGTCCAAGGCGACGGCCTTCTTCGTTGACGCCAACTGCCACCCGCAGACCATCGCGCTGATCGAGACCCGTGCGGCCCCGCTGGGCTGGAAGGTGATCATCGGCAATCCCTTTACCGATCTTGATCCTGTCGACGTGTTCGGCGCGATCTTCCAGTATCCCGGCACCCACGGCCATGTCAGCGATTTTTCCGGCCTGATTTCACGCCTGCACCAGACGGGCGCGATTGCCGCCGTCGCCGCCGATCTGCTGGCGCTGACGCTGCTCAAATCTCCCGGCGAAATGGGCGCGGATATCGCCATCGGCACGTCGCAGCGTTTTGGCGTTCCGGTTGGTTACGGCGGTCCACACGCGGCCTATATGGCGGTCAAGGATGCGCACAAGCGTTCCATGCCCGGCCGTCTGGTTGGCGTCTCCGTCGATGCGCGCGCCAATCGCGCCTATCGCCTGTCGCTGCAGACGCGCGAGCAGCATATCCGTCGCGAAAAGGCCACTTCCAACATCTGCACGGCGCAGGTACTGCTGGCTGTCATGGCCTCCATGTACGGCGTCTTCCACGGCCCGCAGGGCATCAAGGCGATTGCCCAGCAGACCCACCAGAAGGCCGTTCTGATGGCCAAGGGCCTTGAGAAACTTGGCTACGTCATCGAGCCGGAAACCTTCTTTGACACGATCACCGTCGATGTCGGCCATATGCAGGGTGTCATCCTGCGCTCGGCTGTGGCGGAAGGCGTGAACCTGCGCAAGGTCGGTGCGACCAAGATCGGCATGAGCCTTGACGAGCGCACGCGCCCGGCGACGCTTGAGGCCGTGTGGCGGGCGTTCGGCGGCAATTTTTCGATTTCGGATTTCGAGCCGGAATATCGCCTGCCGAAAGAACTGCTGCGTACCAGCCAGTACATGACGCATCCGATCTTCCACATGAACCGCGCCGAAAGCGAGATGACCCGTTACATCCGCCGTCTTTCGGACCGCGATCTGGCGCTCGACCGCTCGATGATCCCGCTCGGTTCCTGCACCATGAAACTGAATGCGACAGCGGAAATGCTGCCGATCACCTGGCCGGAATTTTCCGACATCCATCCCTTCGTGCCGGCCAATCAGGCGCTCGGTTACAAGGAGATGATCGACGATCTCTCCGAGAAGCTTTGCTCGGTCACTGGTTACGACGCCTTCTCCATGCAGCCGAATTCCGGCGCGCAGGGGGAATATGCGGGGCTTCTGACCATCCGCAACTATCACTTGGCCAATGGCGACAGCCATCGCGATATATGCCTCATTCCAACGTCCGCGCATGGCACCAACCCGGCCTCGGCGCAGATGGCCGGTATGAAGGTGGTGCCGGTGAGGGCACGCGATAACGGTGACATCGATATCGATGATTTCCGCGCAAAAGCAGAGCAGTATGCGGAAAACCTCTCGTGCTGCATGATCACCTACCCGTCCACCCACGGCGTGTTCGAGGAGACGGTTCGCGAGATTTGCGAGATCACCCACAAGCATGGTGGACAGGTCTATCTCGACGGGGCCAACATGAACGCCATGGTCGGCCTCGCCCGTCCCGGCGATATCGGCTCTGACGTTTCCCACCTCAACCTGCACAAGACTTTCTGCATTCCGCATGGCGGCGGCGGTCCGGGCATGGGGCCGATTGGCGTCAAGGCGCATCTGGCGCCTCACCTGCCTGGCCATCCGGCGACGGACGGTCGTGAGGGTGCGGTGTCTGCTGCCCCGTTCGGCTCACCATCGATCCTGCCGATCTCCTGGAGCTATTGCCTGATGATGGGCGGCGAAGGGCTGACGCAGGCGACCAAGGTGGCGATCCTCAACGCCAACTACATCGCTGAACGGCTGAAGGGCGCTTATGATGTGCTTTACAAGTCCGAAACGGGACGCGTGGCGCATGAGTGCATCATCGACACCCGCCCGCTGGCAGACAGCTGCGGTGTGACTGTTGACGATGTCGCAAAGCGCCTCATCGATTGCGGTTTCCATGCGCCGACCATGAGCTGGCCGGTTGCCGGAACGCTGATGATCGAGCCGACGGAATCCGAGACCAAGGCGGAAATCGACCGTTTCTGCGATGCCATGCTGGCGATCCGCGAGGAAGCCCGCGACATCGAGGAAGGCCGTGCGGACAAGAGCAACAATCCGCTGAAGAACGCGCCGCACACGGTGGAAGACCTCGTCGGCGAATGGGATCGTCCCTATAGCCGCGAAAAGGGCTGCTTCCCGCCCGGTGCCTTCCGCATCGACAAATACTGGTCGCCGGTCAACCGCATCGACAACGTTTATGGCGACCGCAACCTCATCTGCACCTGCCCGCCAATGGAGGCTTACGCCGAAGCGGCGGAATAAGGCATCGGAGCAAACCGACATGCGAAGGCCCGGAGCAATCCGGGCCTTTTCCGTCAAGGCGGTATCTTTGCTATCTCGCTCACGCCTTCGCATGGTTGATCACGGCATATCCCGTGTTAAACAGATGACGCTGCGACATGGGGATGGAGTTGGAATGCGTCTGATTTGCCTGAACGGTTGGGGCGGAAAGCTCCACGATGAACTTGTCCCGTATATTGTCTTGTCCAACCCCGATATCCTATGTCTGCAGGAGGTGGTGCACACGCCGTCCGCGACGCACGATTGGCTGAGTTATCGTGATCAAGGTATCGAACTGCCGCAGAGGGCGAATTTCCTGCGTGATGTCGCCGAGGCCTTGCCGGATCATGTGGCAATATTTTGCCCCGCGGCGCAGGGCGATCTCTGGCAGGGCGAGACTCGATATTCTTCCCAATGGGGACTGGCGACATTCGTACGCAAGTCCATAGCCATCGTTGCACAGGCGCAGGGGTTTGTGCATGGAGCCTTCTCCGCGGATGGATATGGCGATCATCCACGTTCACGCACGGGCCACGCCATCAGGGTTTTTGACTTCACGATCGGTCAGCCCGCCGTGATCGCCCACATGCACGGGCTGCGAGACCCCAACGGCAAGCACGACACCCCCGATCGTCTGGCGCAGGCAAAACGTCTCGTCCAACTTGTAAAAAACATTGCGGAGGATGGCGACAGGATCGTCATCTGCGGCGACTTTAATGTCCTGCCAGAGAGCCAAACCTTTGCCATACTCAAGGAATTGGACCTCGTCGAGCTTGTCACCACGCGCGGCTTTACCGACACTCGGACCTCACATTACCCCAAACAGAACCGCTATGCGGATTACGTGTTGGTCAATGAGGCTGTGAAGATCGACTGCTTTGACGTGGTGAAAAGGCCGGAAGTATCGGACCACTGCCCTCTGCTCCTGGAATTCCACTGACAATTCGGGTTGCCTTTTCCGACATCGTCATTTTCTCGATCAGCGCACCAGCCTTATATCGCTCGTTACCACCGTCTTGCCTGTCTTCCCATCCTTGTCCGTGGTGCGCAGCCGCAGGCCGTTATCGCCGACTTTCTCTATGGTCATGGCGGCGGTACGGTCACCATTAATGTTGCGTTGCCAGCGGACAGTGAGATTGATCGCATTTCCCCGACGATTACCAGCGAGCGCGGAAGGGCGGCCGGAAGGTCCCGTGTAGGTGCCGCTGTAACGCGCGCCGCTGGCAGCCAGATCGGCGGCGATGGAGCGTTTTACCACGAGGAGTCCCCGGCAGGTGCCAGACATGCGCAGCGCCGTTTGCCGAGCGTTGGAATTCAGCGTGCAATTTACGTTGATTGCCGGCCTGCCTATGCGGGTTATCACCGTCCCCTTCCCGGTCCACGTGCCCTGAAGCGACGACAGAAAGGTGCTTTCATCGGCGGCGGCCGGCCGCATGGCAAAAAAACCTGCCGTAACGGCAATGATCGTGGCGCTGATTGTTCCGTTTCTCATCATGGAGCGGTTACGTCGGTTTGGTTTCGTTCAAACGCTAACGCGCCATCGCGCTCGGATGTTCCATCGCGATGATGCCGCACAGGTCAGCCAATCGGCTTTATAAACAAAAAAGGAGGCCCAAAGGCCCCCTGGTCTTTATTCAATTGTATGGAAATCCGGCGTCAACCGACGAACGCCCGCTCGATCACGAATTCGGCCGGCTTGTTGTTGGCGCCTTCGTTAAGGCCTGCCTTTTCAAGCAGTTCCTTGGTGTCCTTGAGCATCGCCGAAGAACCGCAGATCATGCCGCGATCGACTTCGGGATCGAGCGTCGGCACACCAAGATCAGCAAACAGCTTGCCGTTCTCGATCAGCGTGGTGATGCGGCCCTTGAAGGGGTAATCTTCGCGGGTGACGGTCGCATAATGCTTCAGCTTGTCGCCGACGATCTCGTTCAGGAATTCGTGGTTGCGGATTTCCTCAATCAGATCGAAGCCGTATTTCAGCTCGGCCACGTCACGGCAGGTATGGGTGAGGATGACTTCCTCGAACTTCTCATAGGTCTCCGGGTCACGGATCAGGCTCGCGAAAGGAGCGATGCCGGTGCCGGTGGAGAACATGTAAAGCCGTCTGCCGGGCGTCAGCGCATCCAGAACCAGCGTGCCTGTCGGCTTCTTACGCATCAGGACGGTATCGCCGGGCTTGATCGCCTGAAGATGCGATGTCAGCGGGCCATCCGGAACCTTGATCGAGAAGAATTCCAGTTCCTCGTCCCAGGCGGGGCTGGCGATGGAATAGGCGCGGTAGATCGGCTTGTCGCCGACCATCAAGCCGATCATGGCGAATTCGCCGGAACGGAAACGAAAACCCGCCGGACGCGTCATGCGGAAACGGAACAGGTGATCCGTATAATGCTCCACCGATAAAACCGTCTCGGCGTAAACACCGTCAGGTATCTTGATCGCGAAATCTTCCGTCTTGGCTGGCGCGTTCATTTCAGGTTCCGTCCATTCTTATTGGATGCGACATTCTCCGACCGGGCAATTATACCATTTTTGCTCGGGTTTGAAGGCATGAGAATGTCAATACTGCCATGTGCGTAGGAAATATGTATATAAAACCCATATTTCCACGCAACGTGTCATAGAGACGCACGACGACGCCAGCTATAGGCCTCGCCGCCACTCGCCGGCTTGGCTGTCGGCTGATAATAAACCGGAATTTCCGGCAGGCGATTTTCGGACAAACGGCTGATGGCCGTGCCGTTCGTCACCGCAAAGCTGGTGAAGCCGGTGCGCAGCATCAGCGGCACCTGATCGATCAGGATGTCGCCAACCGCCCTCACCTCGCCCGCAAAATCAAGACGGCTGCGCAGCAACGAGGCGTGGCTGAACCCGCGACCGTCATTGAAGGCCGGGAAGCTTACGGCGACGAGGTCGATACGGTCGAGATAAGGTCCAAGCCGCGTCACATCGTCGGCGGGCGTGATCAGAACACCGAGGCCGATATCGTTACTTTCGGCGGCACGAACCAGAAAATCGGCAAGTGACAGCACCGGCTTTTGCTCCGCCGTCGCTTTCACTTCTTCCGTTTCAATCACCCAGGGATCGTTTTCCACGAAGCCGTCGCGGTTCCAGATTTTCGTCATGGTGTTCTCCTCAGGCGGCTTCAGCGGCGGAACCGTAGAGCGCATCCTTGAACGGCTGCGGCCCGACACGGCGATAGGCTTCGAGGAAGTTTTCCTCCTTCGAAAGGCGCAAGCCAAGATAGGTGTCAACGATGGTTTCCACCGCGTCCGTCACTTTTTCCGGCTCGAAGCCACGGCCGATGATCTCACCGATCGAGGTGTTCTCGTCGCCCGATCCGCCAAGCGTGATCTGGTAGAGTTCCGCACCCTTCTTTTCCACACCCAGCAGGCCGATATGGCCGACGTGGTGGTGACCGCAGGCATTGATGCATCCGGAAATCTTGATCTTCAGCTCACCGATTTCCGCCTGGCGCTCCGGCGAGCCGAAACGGGTGGAAATTTCCTGCGCCACCGGAATGGAGCGCGCATTGGCGAGCGCGCAATAGTCCAGCCCGGGACAGGCAATGATATCGGTGATGAGCCCGGCATTGGCGGTCGCAAGTCCAGCGCCCACCAGCGCGCGATAAACCGGCTCGAGATCGGCCAGCGCCACATGCGGCAGTATGATGTTCTGCTCATGGCTGATACGGATTTCGTCGAAGGCATATTCCGCGGCGATATCGGCGACGAGTTCCATCTGTTCGTCCGTCGCATCCCCCGGAATCCCGCCGATCGGCTTCAGCGAAATCGTCACCATGCCGTAGTCAGGATGCTTATGCGGCGCGACGTTCTGCTCGACAAAACGGGCAAAGCCTTCATCGGCCCGCTTCCAGCGCGCCAGGCTTTCCCAGCCTTCCGGCCGGTCCTTCAGCACCGGCGGCGCGAAATAAGCGGTGATTGCCGCGATATCGGCATCGGGAAGCTTCAACTCGGTGTTCTTGAGTTCGGCGAATTCGACCTCGACCTGGCGGGCCAATTCTTCCGCACCGGTCTCGTGCACGAGGATCTTGATGCGCGCCTTGTATTTATTGTCGCGACGGCCATGCAGGTTATAAACGCGCATGATCGCCGTGGTGTAGGACAACAGGTCCTCTTCCGGCAGGAAGTCGCGAATTTTCTTGGCGATCATCGGCGTGCGACCCTGTCCGCCGCCGACATAGACGGCGAACCCGATCTCACCCTTGTCGTTCTTTTTGAGATGCAGGCCGATATCGTGAACCTGAATGGCCGCACGGTCGCGCTCGGCGCCGGTGACAGCGATCTTGAACTTGCGCGGCAGGAAGGAGAATTCCGGGTGCACGGAAGACCACTGACGCAGGATTTCCGCATAGGGGCGCGGATCGGCGACCTCATCGGCAGCCGCGCCAGCGAAATGATCGGCGGTAACGTTGCGAATGCAGTTGCCAGAGGTCTGGAGCGCGTGCATTTCCACGCCCGCCAGTTCGGAGAGGATATCCGGCGTGTCCGACAGGCGCGGCCAGTTGTACTGGATGTTCTGACGGGTGGTGAAGTGGCCGTAACCCCGGTCATATTTGCGGGCGATATGGGCCAGCATCCGCATCTGCTTCGAATTCAGCGTGCCGTAGGGAATGGCGACGCGCAGCATATAGGCGTGCAGCTGAAGATAGACGCCGTTCATCAGGCGCAGCGGCTTGAACGCATCTTCGGCCAGTTCGCCGGACAACCGGCGTTCGACCTGGTCGCGAAACTGCGCCACGCGGCCTTCAACAAATGCGTGATCGAACTCGTCGTAACGGTACATATTCTTCCTCAGACTGCGATGAATGCTGCATCGGCCGGCTTGTAACCGGCGGCATAGTGCATGGTCGGGCCGGCGGCGCGGATGCGTTCGCGAAGACGCGTCGGCCAGAGCTTGCCATTCTCCTCGACGACGTCGATGATGGCCACATCAACGACCTTGTTGGCGGAAAAATCCCGCTTGCCGATTTCCTCGAGCGAGGCGACGGCCTCCGCATGGCGGGCAACGATAGCGCCCTGCAGGTTCTCCGTCCACTCCCCGTTGGCATCGAGCCAGACGGCGATGCCATCGCTCAGCCGGTTGGCGGTCAAAACCTTGTCAGCCATTTACATACTCCCGTTTGAAATCCGCTGGCCGCACTGACGATGCAAGCGCCTCGGACCTGTCAAAATTAGCGCCCGCCACCGCATCGCCAATGATGACCATGACCGGGCCGGTCAGTTCATCGTGATGTTCGAGCTCGGGCAGATCGTTCAGTGTGCCATGCAGCAGGCGGCGATCCGCGCGGCTGGCGTTTTCTATGACGGCGACGGTGGTTTCCACACCAAGCCCTGCGTCGATCAGCCGCTTCGCGACCGAAGCAGCAACACTGCGGCCCATATAGACGGCGATGGTGGCGCCGGAAACCGCAAGCCGCGCCCAGTCGGGCAGAACATCGCCCGCCAGATCGTGGCCGGTGGTGAAAATCAGCGATGAAGCGACACCGCGCAGCGTCAGCGGCAATTCGAAATCCGCAGCCGCGGCAAAGGCCGAGGTGATGCCGGGGACGATCTCATAGGCAATACCGGCATCGCGCAGCGCCGCCATTTCTTCGCCCGCCCGGCCATAGACCAGCGGATCGCCGGATTTGAGGCGCACGACGCGCTTGCCATCTTTGCCGAGGCGCACCAGCAGGCGGTTGATCTCATCCTGCGATTTGCTGTGGCAGCCCTTGCGCTTGCCAACGGAGAGGCGCTCGGCGTCGCGGCGCCCCATATCGACAATCGCCTGCGGCACAAGCGCGTCGTAAACGATCACATCGGCTTCCATCAGTACGCGCTGCGCGCGCAGCGTCAGCAGATCTTCAGCGCCCGGTCCCGCGCCGACGAGCCAGATACGGCCTTCGCTGCGTTCGGGCGATTGCAACAGGCGGTCGACGGCCTGACGGGCGGAGAACGTGTCGCCAACGGCGACGGCATCCGCCACCGCACCTGAAAAGAACCGTCGCCAGAAATTGCGCCGCAAGGCGCCCTTCGGCACGTTCTCCTCGGCCGCACCACGATACTGCACGGCAAGGCGCGCAAGCTTGCCAAGCGACGGCGACAGCATCTGGTCAATGCGGGCGCGGATCATCTGGGCGAGAACAGGCCCTGCCCCTTCCGTGCCGATAGCCACGGCGACGGGCGCGCGGGCGACGAGCGCGGGGGTAAAGAAATCGCAGAATTCCGGCTGATCCACCGCATTGGCAGGGATTTTCGCGGCGCGGGCGACGGTGACGATTTCACGGTCCAGCGCCTCATCGCCGGTAGCGGCGAAGACCAGCGTGGCGCCTTCGATCATTTCGCCGGCGAAAGCCAAAGCCCGATGATCAATGCCGTTTTCGCTGATATAACGGGCAAAATCGGCTTCCGGCTGATCGGCATAGGCAATGATATGCGCGCTGGTATTGGCGAGAAGCCTTACCTTCGCGAAGGCTTCATCGCCATTTCCGAAAACAGCGACCTGCCGCCCCTCGACCCGGAAGAAAGCGGGGAAGGTTGAAAGGCGGTCGCCAGCAGCAGAAAAATCGTGTTCGTTGTGCATTGGACATATATCCCGCATAGCGGTGCAAGATTGAAGAAACAGAAATTCAAGCCTTTCCGGCACCTGGATTTTTATTTCTCGAAGACCGCGGTTTTGGAGGAAAACAAACCGGCGA
Organism: Agrobacterium sp. B1(2019); assembly: GCF_008274755.1. Lineage (NCBI taxonomy): Bacteria > Pseudomonadati > Pseudomonadota > Alphaproteobacteria > Hyphomicrobiales > Rhizobiaceae > Agrobacterium > Agrobacterium sp. B1(2019). The sequence goes on from NZ_VTPB01000001.1 coordinate 1,298,804, forward strand.
TGCTTTTCCACACCCGCGCAAGCTCTGAGAATCCCCTCGCAATCCCTTGACAAAGCGGGTCCCCACGCCGAACAAGGAGCGATCATCGACTGTCGATTTTCCCATGCGAAGACCGTTTTTCCTTAAAGCGGCACGAAGGACCAGCCCCTTGACCAGCACCACCCTAGCCGCCCGCCTTCTCGATGTCATCGAACACGATATTCTGCCCTTGACGGCGCGTGGCGTCAGCCTTGGCAACAAGGTTTTCGGTGCGGCGATCCTGCGAAAATCGGACCTGTCGCTGGTGGTCGCCGAGACCAATAACGAGCTGGAAAATCCGCTCTGGCATGGTGAAGTGCACACGCTGAAGCGGTTTTACGAGCTGGGCGAAAAGCCGAACACGAAGGAACTGATTTTTCTCTCCACCCACGAACCCTGCACCATGTGCATGTCCGCCATCACCTGGGCCGGTTTCGACAATTTCTATTCCTTCTTCAGCCACGAGGATTCCCGCGACGCTTTCGCGATCCCGCATGACCTGAAAATCCTCAAGGAGGTCTTCGGACTGGAACCGGGCGGCTATCGCCGCAACAATGCGTTCTGGAATTCGTATTTCATCGCTGATCTGGTGGAGCGTGAAGAGGACCCGCTGAAAACCGCGTTGAAAACGCAGACGGCCCGTATCAAGGCCGCTTATGACGATCTTTCCACCAGCTATCAGTCGTCCAAGACCGGAAACGACATCCCATTGAACTAGGACATTTCCGAAGGAAGTGCGTGGCGGTTTTTCCGTCCAGACGTTGCGCAGAAACAAAAACGAAGGTTTGAGACATTATGGAAGCCTCGAAGGATATTTCCCGCCTGATCGAGATCATGGAAGCGCTGCGTCAGCCGGAAACCGGCTGCCCCTGGGACGTCGTGCAGACCTTCGAGACAATCAAGCCCTATACGATCGAAGAAGCTTATGAAGTTGCCGACGCCATCGAACGCAAGGATATGGACGATCTTTGCGAGGAGTTGGGCGACCTGCTGTTACAGGTGGTTTTCCATGCCCGTATTGCCGAAGAGCTGGGCGAATTCACCTTCGGCGATGTGGTGCAGGCCGTCACCGCGAAGATGATCCGCCGTCATCCCCATGTCTTCGCCGTATCCGACGCCGACACGCCGGACGGCGTCAAACTGCAATGGGATCGCATCAAGGCGGAAGAGAAACGCGAGCGTGCAGAGCGACGCGCGCGACGGGGCATCACCGAGGATTTCAAGGCAGGTTTTCTGGGCGGCGTACAGCGTAGCCAGCCGGCGCTGACCGAGGCCCTGAAGCTACAGGAACAGGCAGCGCGTGCCGGTTTCGACTGGTCGAACCCCGCTCCCATTCTCGACAAGATCGAGGAGGAAATCGCCGAACTGCGTGAGGCGCTGGCGGAAGGAAAACCGGAAAAGGTCTCGGACGAGCTCGGCGATCTCATTTTTGCCCTCGTCAACATCGGGCGGCATGTCAAAGCCGATCCGGAAGATGCGCTGCGCGGTACGAATACGAAATTCCGCAGACGTTTCAATCACATTGAAACGTCGCTCAGCCAAAATGGCGAGACACTGGAAGAAGCGAGTCTCGAGAGAATGGAAGATCTCTGGCAGGCGGCGAAACGCATCGAACGGTCACTTGATACGGTTTCATCCTAGCCCACCGTCACCCCGGATTTAGTCCGGGGTCCAGTGCGATCAAGTCCTTGATCGCAAAAGACTCGTTTTTCACGACGCAGACGCGTCGTGGCTGGGTTCCGGCTCAAGGCCGGAATGACTGGGAGAGGTTTTCGCGCCTTATAATCGTCCCAGGAACGCTCAGCGCTCCCAGTCCTCGCGTTCGCGGACAGTCGCTTTACCAAGCTTCCGCTCCAGTTCGGCCGCCTGTGCTTCCGACAGGCGCACATCAAGCGCAACCGATCCATCCTCATGGTCTTCACGACCGTCGACAATGGAATTGCTATAGACCCACGAAATTAACGGCAATTGTTCGACGGAAAGCAATACCGTCGTTTCCGTCAAAACACCGGAAAGACGCTTTGAAATCTCGTCCATCAAGGCATCGACGCCCTCGCCCGTTATGGCCGAAACAGCGCGGATATCGGAACGACCTTCGGCGCGCTGCATGATGGCGTCATGCGCTTCCGGCTCGAGACGGTCGACCTTGTTCCAGACCTCGATGATGCGCTTTTCCGCTTCCTTCTCGTCAATGCCGAGGTCGCCGAGAATACGCAGCACATCCGCAGACTGGGCGGCATTGTCCGGATCGGACATATCGCGCACATGCAGAACGAGATCGGCTTCCAGCACCTCTTCCAGAGTGGCGCGGAAAGCGGCGACCAAATGTGTCGGAAGATCGGAAATGAAACCAACCGTATCGGACAGGATGACGGTGCGGCCATGCGGCAGCTTCATGCGGCGCAAGGTCGGGTCGAGCGTGGCGAACAGCATATCCTCGGCCAGAACACCAGCGCCGGTGATGCGGTTGAACAGCGTGGATTTGCCGGCATTGGTGTAACCGACCAGCGCGACGATCGGATGCGGCACCTTGCGGCGCTTGGCGCGGTGTAGCTGGCGCGTGCGCACCACCTGCTCCAGCTCGCGCTCCAGCTTGACGATGCGTTCCTGCAAAAGCCGGCGGTCGGCTTCGATCTGGGTTTCCCCCGGACCACCCATGAAACCCGCACCGCCGCGCTGGCGCTCAAGGTGGGTCCAGCTCCGGACGAGGCGGCCCTTCTGGTAGTTCAGATGCGCAAGATCGACCTGCAGCGTGCCTTCCTTGGTGGAGGCGCGGCGGCCGAAGATCTCAAGGATCAGGCCCGTGCGGTCGATGACCTTGCAATTCCACTGCTTTTCGAGATTGCGCTGCTGCACCGGGGTCAGCGGATGATCGACGATCACCAGGCCGGAATCGGTCTCGTCGAGAAGATGACCGATTTCTTCGATCTTGCCGGTTCCGAACAGCGAGGCCGGGCGCGGCTGGTTCACCGGAACGATAAGACCCTGCGTCACCTCCAGATCGATGGCGAGCGCCAGTCCCTTTGCTTCCTCAAGCTTTGCTTCGACCGAACGACCGGGGGCAGCTGGGCCGGCAGCCGCATCGCGGGTTTCGCGCTGCTTGAGGACCGGCACGAGGACGACCGCACGCATATCGTCGCGGCGCTTTTCCTGCTCCGGAATAATCGATTCGTTCGAAGTGTCGCGCGTTGAAATGGGCTCAGCCTTGTTCACAAAGATAATTGCGGCCGACCGCATCCGCGCGGGCGGCCATGGAAATTAACCGAACCGCGCGGGAAATGTTCCCGGTCCGGGTCAGTCTACGTCGAATATCCGTCGAGAGAGCCCGATCAGGCAGCGCCTTCTTCGCTTTCGAACATCTGCATCGGCTGGCCGGGCATGATGGTGGAGATCGCGTGCTTGTAGACAAGCTGCGAATGACCGTCACGGCGCAGAAGCACGCAGAAATTGTCGAAGGAGGTGACAACGCCCGTCAGCTTGACGCCGTTGATCAGGAAAATCGTGAGCGAAATCTTTTGCTTACGAACGGTATTGAGGAAGAGATCCTGAAGGTTTTGAGAACGTTCCGCCATAGCGCCGCTTCTTTCTTTTTTGCCGGCAGGGATACCGGAAAATAATCAATCAATAATAAGCCGGCCGAGTCTTGTCCCCCGCTTGGCCGACCTCAAACTCTGGTATCAAATCATGTTCCGTTCCGCAACGGTCAAAACAGCCGAATGAGTACGAGTATTGACCCACATTTTCAATTCGGGACAGTCAAAAATATTGTATCGAAACACGGAAGAGTTGTTCCACATCGCGCACCGCATCGGCGGATGCAAACAGCACGACTCGGTCCTTCGCCTTGATTTTCGTGCTGCCATCCGGGCGGATCACCACGCCGTCGCGATAGATTGCCCCGATGCGCACACCCTCCGGCATGTCGATGTCGCGGAATGACTGGCCGACCAGCGGCGACGTTTCCAACGCTTCCGCTTCGATCACCTCCGCCGAGCCGCGCTGGACGGCATATACTGAGCGGATGCGCCCCTTGCGCACATGCTGAAGCACGCGGGAGATCGTAACGGCCCGCGGGTTGATATAGGCATCAAGCCCCAGAGAGCGGGAGACATCGTGGAACGACGTACTGTTTAACAGCGCCAGATTCGATTTGCAGCCGAGTTGTTTGGCGATCACCGCGGCCAGAATATTGGTCTGGTCGTTATTGGTGAGCGTCACGATAAGATCGGCATCCTGAATATCGGCCTGCATGAGGATTTTCTGGTCGAGCGCCGAGCCATGCATGACGATGGTGTGGCTTAAGTGTTCGGATGCGGCAACCGCCCTGTCGCGGTCCGCCTCGATGATCTTCACCCGCGTTTTCGGCTGCAGTTCCTCGATCTTGCGCGCGACGAAATGGCCGATATTACCGGCGCCCGCAATCACGATTCGCTGTGCTTCCTGCTCCTCATGGCCGAAAAGACTTAAGGTGCGGCGGGCGTGATGGCGCTGGCAAATGACATAGGCAAGGTCGCCCACCCGCAATTGCTCGGAGGAATGCGCAACCTTGAGAACGCCGCCCCGGTAAACGCCCACTACCGTGGCGATGAGGTCGGGAAAGAGGCTGGAAAGCTGGTGCAGCGGCGTGTTGATGACCGGACAATCCTCCATGCATTCGATTGCCAGCATGGAGATCGTGTCGTCTGCAAACCGAACCACATCGGTCGCGCCCGGAAAGGCGATACGCCGCAGCACCATCTTGCCAACTTCGACTTCCGGGGAAATCGTCACATCGATGGACATGTTTTCGCGGCTGAAGAGATCGGCATATTCCGGCTTCAGGTAGCTCTGGTCGCGGATGCGGGCGATTTTGGTCGGCACGCTGAACAGAGCATGCGCCACCTCGCAGGCGACGATGTTGATCTCGTCATGCAACGTCACGGCGATGATCATGTCGGCCTGATCGGCGCCGGCCTTGGCCAGCATGTCGGGATGGGCGCCATGACCGACGTAACCGCGCACATCCAGCGTCTCGGTAATGGCGGTGATGAGCGGCGCGGCGGTATCGATCACCGATACTTCGTTGTCCTCTCGAGACAGTTGTTCGGCGATGCCGTAACCCACCTGCCCTGCGCCGCAAATGATAACTTTCATGCTGTCTCTCTGACGGAATAATCGGTTACGCCGAAGCGCCTTCCTCCCTTATACGCCGAGAGATTTCAGTTTGCGATGCAATGCAGACCGTTCCATGCCGACAAATTCCGCCGTTCGCGAAATATTGCCGCCGAAACGGTTGATCTGGGCCATCAGATAGTCACGCTCGAACATCTCACGGGCCTCGCGCAGCGGCAGGGTCATGATGTGCTGATCGCCCTGCGCCGAAATCTTCGGCAGCATGTCGCCAATATCCGAGGGGAGCATGTCGGCCGAGATCGGCGCTTCGCCGCCTTCTGGACGGGCGAGAATCATCAGCCGCTCGATATTGTTGCGCAACTGCCGGATGTTGCCCGGCCAGTCATGCGTCTGAAGAACGGCCATGGCGTCGTCGCCGATCTTGCGCGGGCGGATGCCGGCCTGCTCGGAAATCTGGCGCATGAACATATCGACCAGGAAGGGAATATCCTCGCGTCGTTCGGAGAGCGCCGGGACCTTGACCGGCACGACAGCGAGTCGATGATAGAGATCTTCGCGGAACTGGCCTTCGGCGATCAGGCTTTCGAGGTGATGAGCAGTCGAGGAAATGATGCGCACATCCACCTTCACCCGCTTGCCGCCGCCGACGCGCTCGAACTGTTGGTCGACCAGCACCCGCAGGATCTTGTTCTGCGTTTCGCGCGGCATTTCGCCGACTTCATCGAGATACAGGACGCCGCGATGGGCTTCTTCCAGAGCGCCGACCTTGCGCGGCTGTCCGGGAAGGCCTTCCGTGCCGAACAGCGCGATTTCCATGCGGTCCGGGGTGATCGTCGCGGCGTTCAGCGCCACGAAGGGTCCGCTCGCCCGCGAGGACTTCTTGTGCACCATGCGCGCCACAAGTTCCTTGCCGGAACCGGAGGGGCCAAGGATCATGATGCGGCTGTTGGTTGGAGCAACCCGGTCGATGGTCTGGCGAAGCTGCGACACCGCAAGCGACGCGCCGACGAGCTCAACCGCGTCACCGGTGCGCTTCTTGAGTTCCTGAACCTCACGCTTCAGCTTGGAGTTTTCCAGCGCCCGCTCGGCGATCAGGATGAGGCGATCGGCCTTGAAGGGCTTTTCGATGAAATCGAAGGCGCCGCGCTTGATGGCGTTGACGGCGGTTTCGATATTGCCGTGACCGGAAATCATGACGACAGGAATTTCGGGGTGACGGCTCTTGATTTCGTCCAGCAGCGCCAGACCGTCGAGCTTCGAACCCTGCATCCAGATGTCGAGAAATATCAGGCGCGGCACCCGCTCCGAAATGGCGGCCAGCGCGCTGTCACTGTCAAACGCCATGCGGGTCTCGTGGCCTTCGTCGGAAAGAATGCCTGCTACGATTTCGCGAATGTCCGCCTCGTCATCCACGACCAGAATATCAGACGCCATATGCTGCTTCCTTGTTATTTTCGCCGCCGACCGCCTCGATATAGGGCAGCAGCACTCTGATCATGGCGCCGTGGCCGTGATCGAACTCCGGCGGGGCATCGTGGAGTTCCAGATACCCGCCATGCTCTTCGATGATTTTCTTGACGATGGCCAGACCGAGGCCCGTGCCCTTGTCCCGCATCGTCATATAGGGTTCGAGAATGCGGTGACGGTTCTCGACGGGCAGACCACGGCCATTGTCGATGATATCAGCCACGAAACGCGAATTGGCCTCGTCGAAGGATGCGCGCACCAGGATTTTACCCGGACGTTTTTCACCTTCCACCGCCTCAATCGCTTCCGTCGCATTCTTGATGAGATTGCCGAAGGCCTGACCCAGCATGCGGGCATCGAACATGCCCTCCAGCGGGACATCGCCGAGCTCGGTCGAGAACTTCGTATCAGCCGCGCTGATTTCGCGCAGGAATGCCGCATCCTTCAAGATCGCCCGCAGGTCCGATTTCTCCTTCGTCGGCTTTGGCATGCGCGCAAAGGCCGAGAATTCATCGACCATACGGCCGATATCGCCCACCTGCCTGACTATGGTGTCGGTACACTGATCGAAGATGGCGCGGTCGTTTTCATCGATCTGCTTGCCGAAACGGCGCTTGATTCGCTCTGCGGAAAGCTGGATCGGCGTCAGCGGGTTCTTGATCTCATGCGCGATGCGACGTGCCACATCCGACCATGCGGTCGAACGCTGGGCGATGACGAGATCGGTGATGTCATCAAGTGTGATGACATAGCTGTCACGGCTGTCGCGAGCATCCTCACGGGTCACCTGCACATTCAGCGTCCGTTCCTTGCCGCGCCGCATGATATTGATCTGCTTGCGGAAGTTGCCGCGAGACCAGGTATTGGCCTCGTTGACGACCTGTTCGATTTCAGGCGCGATCTCCGACAGTTGCGCGCCGATAAGCTGCTCGGAGGTCTGCGCCAGGAATTCTTCGCCCGACGGATTGACGATGGTGATCCTGCGGCTTTCATCGACACCGATGACGGCGGCGGTGACGCCTGACAGCACGGCTTCGATGAAGCGGCGACGGTCGTCGATATCGTCCTTGGCCTCAATGATCTGTTCCTGCTGACTGCGCAGTTCAGAAACCATCTTGTTGAAGGTACGCGACAGACGCCCGACGTCGCCATCGACAGCGCGAACGGGAACCAGCACATGCATATTGCCGGTAGCGACGCTGTCTGCAGCACTGATGAGCAGGCGGATGGGCCGCACGATACGGTCAGCCACCGCGATCGCCGTCCAGATGGCCGCCAGAAGAACGATCAGCGCAAAACCGAGATAGAGGATCGCAAAGGCGATCTGCAGCGGCGCACGGCCCGCCTCCATCGCCTTGTATTCGGCGCGGTTCTCCTCCATCAGCCGCATGGCGCCCATCACCTTGGGATCGACGGCGCGCACTGTGTACAGGAAGGTGCCGCTGATGCCTTCAAGCTTGATGATTGCGCCAACGAGGTTGGTGATACCCGGCGGGATCAGCGTCGGTTGGCCGGCGGCGGCCTTTTCCAGCGCGTCGTGCGGTATGGCGGGAAGCGGTTTTTCGGTCTTGATGTCGGCCTGGGCGACGGCGTCACCGTCCTCCTGCACCAGAAACGCGCCAAGAAGACCGCGCCCCTTGGCCTGACGGGTCATCAGATCGACGAAGCCGGTGCGATCCAGATAAAAAAGCGCACGGTTGCGGTCGAGGTCAGTTGCCATCGACAGGGTCTGACCCTGAAGATAACCGGCATTCTCCATCATATAGGCTTGGGCGATATTGCTAGATGAATCGACAATCGACTGCGTGCGCAGCGAAAACCAGCGGTCGAGGCCCACATTCAACGTCAGGCTGGCGAAGATGGCGACAAGGACTGCGGGCGTAATCGCCACGATGGAGAAAAGCACGACGATGCGCACGTGCAGACGCGCCGCCGCCCTGCCCTTTTTACGGGCTTTCAGCAGCCGGTTGATTTCGCGCCCGATAAGGAACATCAAGCCAATCACGAAGATCGAATTGATGACGACAGAGGCGATGACGACTTTCGATGTCGGTGCGATTGGCGTGACGCCCAGAAGCACGAACAGGGTGAGGATGGCGCAAACGAGAGCGACGCCGGCGAGCACCAGACCCGGCAGAGCGAAAGACATCCTGCGATCGGCAACCACCATGCCCGCTGCTTCGTCGACAACGGCGTTTTCGGCGGCGGGTTTCCGCATGCACTACTCCCAATCGCTGGCCAGCCAGCACCACATTTCTGAAGTCAGGCGAGACGCACCTCAGACCGGCGAATCTCTTCCCTTCCTAGTGTTTTTCAAGCAACACAATGTGGCGAAAGTGCAACGATAAATGCGGCCTTGTCAACATTCTCAGGTAGGACGAGAACTGCGATAAACGGAAACGCCAAGCTCGCGGATTTTCTTGCGCAGCGTATTGCGGTTCAGGCCAAGAAGATCGGCGGCCTTGATCTGGTTGCCGCGCGTCGCAGTCAAGGCGGCGAGAATCAACGGATATTCGAGTTCCCGCAGAACGCGGTCATAAAGACCGGGCGGCGGCAGGCCATCGCCGAAACTGGCGAAATAATCCCGCATATTTTCCTCCACCGCCTGTGAAATGGTGAGAGAACCTGTGCGGACCGCCATCTTGTCGAGTGGGCTGTCCGGGACATCCGACTGCAATTCCTGCTCGATGATCTCGCGGGTGATGACTTCCTGCGGATAAAGCGCCATCAGGCGGCGTATCAGGTTTTCCAGCTCGCGCACGTTGCCTGGCCAGGCATAGGCCTTCATGACCTCCAGCGCCTCGCTCTCGAAACGCTTGCCTTCCAGCCCTTCCTTCTCGCCGTGCTGGATGAAATGGCGTACCAGATCGGGAATATCCTCGGCGCGGTCACGCAGCGGCGGCAGCCGCAGCGGCACGACGTTCAGGCGGTAGTAGAGGTCTTCGCGGAAAAGGCCTTGATTGATCGACTGCTTCAGGTCCTTGTTGGTGGCCGCGACGATGCGGACATCGGTGCGGATCGGCGTGCGACCGCCTACCGTCGTATATTCGCCCTGTTGCAACACGCGCAGCAGCCGCGTCTGGGCGTCCATCGGCATGTCGCCGATTTCGTCGAGGAACAGCGTGCCGCCCTCGGCCTGTTCGAAACGGCCGGTCGAGCGGTTCTGCGCGCCGGTGAAGGCGCCCTTCTCATGGCCGAAGAGTTCGGATTCAATGAGGTCGCGCGGGATGGCCGCCATATTGATGGCGACAAAGGGGCCGTTGCGACGCTTGCCGTAATCATGCAGCGCGCGCGCCACCAGTTCCTTACCCGTGCCGGATTCGCCCGTGATCATCAGCGTCAGGTCGGTCTGCATCAGGCGCGCAAGAACGCGGTAGATTTCCTGCATCGCCGCAGAGCGGCCAACGAGCGGCATGCCGTCCTGCATGTCGTCATCGAGCTTCGCCGGCTTACGCTTCGGCTCAGACAAAGCGCGGCCGATGATGGCGATCAGTTCCGTGAGGTCGAAGGGCTTCGGCAGGTAGTCGTAAGCGCCTTTTTCCGAAGCCTTTATGGCTGTCATGAAGGTGTTCTGCGCACTCATGACTAGAACCGGCAGGTCCGGGCGGGCCTTCTTGATGCGCGGCAGCAGGTCAAAGGCGTTTTCATCCGGCATAACGACATCGGTCACGACGAGATCGCCCTCACCCGCCGACACCCAGCGCCAGAGCGTTGCGGCATTGGAGGTGATGCGCACGTCATAACCGGCGCGGCTGAGCGCCTGATTCAAAACGGTGCGGATTGCGGCATCATCATCGGCGACGAGGATCGTAGCTGTCATCTGTCATTTCCTGTCGAGTTCGGCAAAGAGCTGTCGTCGAGCGCCACTTCCGGCGAGACGGGCATCAATACGCGGAAGGTCGTGCGGTGGTTCTGGCTGTCGCATTCGACGATGCCACCATGGGCGCCGATCAACTTCGCGACCAGCGCCAGCCCGAGGCCGGAACCATTCGTCTTGGTGGTGATGAAAGGATCGAAGAGATGCGGCAGAAGGTCGGCCGGGACGCCGGGGCCATTGTCATGTACGCAGAATTCGAGCGGCAGCGAGATGCGTTCGCGGCTACCGGCAACCGAAAGACGGATGCCGGGGCGATAGGCGGTCGTCAGCACGATTTCGCCATCCGGCTGATTGCCCACGGCTTCCGCCGCATTCTTCACGAGATTGAGAAAGACCTGCACCAGCTGGTCGCGATTGGCATAAACCGGCGGCAGCGACGGGTCGTAGTTCTCGGAAATCTTGATATTGCGGGCAAAGCCGGCCTTGGCGATGGCCTTCACATGATCCAGCACGGAATGGATGTTGACCGGCACGCGATCCACCGGCCGCTCGTCGGAAAATACCTCCATGCGGTCGACCAGCGAGACGATGCGGTCGGTCTCATCGCAGATCAGCCGCGTCAGCGCACGGTCTTCGTCGGCAACCGAGGTCTCCAGCAACTGGGCAGCGCCGCGAATGCCGGAGAGCGGGTTCTTGATTTCATGCGCGAGCATCGAGGCAAGGCCGGTGACCGAGCGCGCCGCAGCGCGATGCGTCAGTTGCCGGTCGATCTTGTCGGCCATGGACCTTTCCTGGAATACGACGACCACCGATCCCGGTTCGCTGACAACGGGCGCAACGTAAAGATCGACCAGCTTGTCCTGGCCGAGACGCGGCGAACTCAGATCGACGCGATATTCGTTGACCGGCGCGCGGCGCTCGCGCACCTGATCGATCAGCGCAAGCAGCGGGCTGCCGAAGGGAATGAAGGTGGAAACGCGGTAGCGGGCGAGATGGGAGGCGCTTGCCCCAAAAAAGGCTTCGGCTTCCCAATTGGCGAAGGCGATGAAACCTTCGGCATCCACCAGGATAACGGGGTTCTGCACCGCGTTCAGAACCGCCATGGCAAGCGGGTTTCCATCTGCCGGGCTTTGTTTGTCAGCGCTCATGCGGCCTTCCTTGCGGCGTCTTCGCCCGCATTTGCGCAAAGGGCGGTGCGCAGCAGATCCGCCACCTCTCCCGTGTCACGCGATGTCATGATTTCAGCCTTGTCAGTCGAGGCGATCTCCGACGCGAAACGGTCGAGATACCAGCCCAGATGTTTGCGGGCGTGCCTAAGACCGGCTTCCCTTCCGTAAAATTCCAACATCATCTCGTAATGTTCGATGGCGATGGCGGGAATATCGTCGCGGTGCGGCGCTGAATGTCCGGCAAGCACTGCCGGCAGCCAGGGCTGCCCCTGCGCGCCGCGACCGACCATGACGGCATCCGCACCCGAACGGCGCAGGATTTCGCGTGCATCATCGGCCGTTTCCACATCGCCATTGGCGATCAGCGGCACGGAAATCACCTCGCGCACGGCGCGGATGGCATCCCAGTCCGCCCGTCCCTCGTAAAACTGCATACGGGTGCGGCCGTGAATGGTGATCAGTTTGACGCCTGCGGCTTCGGCACGGCGGGCGATCTCCGGCGCATTGATGGTGTTCTCGTCCCAGCCGAGCCGCATCTTCAGCGTCACAGGCACGTCGACCGCACTGACCGTCGCCTCGATGAGCGAGAGTGCATGATCCGGATCGCGCATCAAAGCCGAACCGGAGTAACCACCCGTCACCTTCTTGGCTGGACAGCCCATATTAATGTCGATGATGCCGGCGCCATTATCGGCAGCGATCTTCGCCGCCTCAGCCATGAAATGCGCCTCGCGCCCGGCGAGCTGCACCATATGCGGAACCATGCCGGCGTTTTTCAGCCGCGCCCAGGATTCGCCTCGGTTGGCGACGAGCTCACGGCTTGCCACCATTTCCGTCACGACAAGGCCCGCGCCATAACGCCAGGCAAGTTGCCGGAACGGCAGATCCGTCACGCCAGACATGGGCGCCAGCACGGCACGATTACGGATCGTAACTGAGCCGATGCTGAACGGTTCTGACAACTCCGGAAGATGCAATTGATGATCTTTCATGCAGAAGGTTTATTTGCATTATTTTTAGACAGTGTTTGTGCGGTTGCCAAGCACTTTTAGAGGGTTGCACCTTTTATTTGCTGGGCGACTGCCTGCCTGTTTTGCTGTCGGCAGCAATTTGTGCAGGTTTGAACGCGCAATGGCTGCTGATCCTGCGGCATGCAGGGGCGAATGCGCGTCATATCGGGCTGGCCATCCGGGTTTTGAAACGCTAGAGCAGGACTGTCAACCGCTAAGGGTTGCGCGCAAAGCATAAGACCAATGCAGGAAAGTACTATGAAACTCGGCATCGTCATCGTCGCCGCCGGACGCGGAGAAAGAGCGGGCTCTCCCGAGGAAGGGCCGAAACAATATCGCCCGATCGGAGGCCGGGCCGTGATCGAGCACACGCTGGCGACCTTCCTGCGCTGGAACGACGCCTGCCCGATCGTGGTGGTCAGCCATGCCGACGATACAGCCCTGCTGTCGCCGATCCTTGGGCGGCTTGAGGCTGGCGAGCGGATCACCACGGTCACGGGCGGCGCAACACGTCAGCAATCAGTGCTGGCCGGGCTTGAGGCACTCTCCTCGCACGGCCTTACCCATGTGATGATCCACGATGCCGTGCGGCCCTTCGTCGCCGCGGACATGCTGGAACGCATCGTAGCCCTGCATCAGGCTGGCGCCAGCAGCGTTCTACCTGCCCTGCCCGTCACCGATACGCTCAAGCGTGGCCTGGATGATCGCGTTGTGGAGACAGTCTCCCGGCAGGGACTTTATGCAGCGCAGACACCGCAAAGTTTCGGCTACGGCGATATTCTCGGCGCGCATCGTGCCGCTGCAGCTTCTGCCAAAACGGATTTCACCGATGACGCATCGATTGCCGAATGGGCGGGATTGGCGGTGACGCTGACAGAAGGTTCGGTCGACAATGTAAAACTCACTCTCAAGCGGGATATCGCCATGGCCGATGAAAAGCTCTCAAACGGATTGCCGGACGTGCGCACCGGCAATGGTTACGACGTGCATCAGCTGGAGACCGGCGATGGCGTTACGCTCTGCGGCATCTTCATCGAGCATGACCAGAGACTGAAAGGCCATTCGGATGCCGATGTGGCGCTGCATGCGCTGACGGACGCCCTGCTCGCCACCTGCGGTGCCGGCGACATCGGCGATCACTTCCCGCCTTCCGATCCACAATGGAAGGGTGCAGCCTCGCGCATCTTCCTGGAGCATGCGGCAAAGGTCGTACGCGACAATGGCGGCACGATCATGAATGCCGATGTCTCGCTGATCGCCGAAGCGCCGCGCATCGGTCCGCACCGCCAGGCGATGCGGGAAGCACTTTCGGACATGCTCGGCATTGCGCTGGAGCGCTGCTCGGTGAAAGCGACAACCAATGAGACGATCGGTTTCGTCGGCCGGCGGGAAGGCATCGCTGCAATCGCCACAGCTACGGTCGTCTACAGGGGCAGACCTCTATGAGCCTTTTTCCCGCAGACATAGAAGAGCTGGCGCGGTGGATCATTGCCGATTTCACCACGCATGGTTTCATGGTCTCGACCGCGGAAAGCTGCACGGGCGGCCTGATTTCCGGCGCGCTGACGGAGATTGCCGGCTCCTCCGCTGTCGTTGATCGCGGTTTTGTCACCTATACCAATGAAGCCAAGATGGACATGCTGGGCGTTGGCGCCGAGACGCTGGAGAATTTCGGCGCAGTGTCCCGGCAGACGGCGCTGCAGATGGCGCATGGCGCCCTCTTTCGTTCACGAGCGAATTTCGCCGTGGCGGTCACCGGCATTGCCGGTCCGGGCGGCGGCTCCCCTGACAAGCCGGTGGGGCTGGTGCATCTGGCCGCCAAGGCGCGCAATGGCGGCAGCCTGCATCAGGAAATGCGCTGCGGAGATATCGGTCGCACCGAAATCCGGCTTGCTACGGTGAGAACGGCGCTCGAGATGCTGATAGCCCTCAATCAGGCCGGGTCCGTATAAATTTTATCCGCACGCGTTTCGAAGGCTTCTGCGAACATGCGGAAGGCCCGGTCGAACATCGACCCCATGACCGCGCCGAGCAGGCGGTTCTTGAATTCGTAATCGATGAAGAAATGAATGGCTGAGCCGCCCTCGTCCGAGGCCTCGAAACGCCAGCGATTGTCGAGATATTTGAACGGGCCGTCGATATATTTCACGTCGATGGCGCGCTCTGCCGGGTTCAGCAGCACCTGCGTGGTGAAGGTTTCGCGAATGGCCTTGTAGCCAACAGTCATATCCGCCACCAGTAGCACCTTGCCATCCCGTTCCTTGCGCGAGCGGACGGTGAGCGCCTCGCAAAGGGGCAGAAACTGCGGATATTTCTCCACATCGGCGACGAGGTCGTACATGCGGTCGGGCGAGTGTTTGACAAAGCGATGCGTTTCGAACTGTGGCATGAGCGGCAGTTAATCCTCGATAACGAGAAGATCAAGAAGGCGGCGAAGCTGTTTTCGGCTTTTCAGCTGGAATATCGGCACGTTGGGGCCATACAGCGCGAAATTCTGCTCGAAGATCGGCGTATGGCGCCGCTCGAAATTCCAGATATAGCGCAGGAATTCGACGTCTATTCTTTCAGGGCACCCCTCCGCCATTTCCGGGCGGGCCTTGCCATAGCCCTTGATCGCCCGGCTGACGGCGCCCCACAGGCAAAGCCAGCGCGGCATGCGCACCCACAAAACGATATGGGATCGCGGCAGCCGCATATCGAAAGACGACGGATTGCTGCCGTCCATCAGCCAGCGCTCTTCGGTAATGATGGCGGCTATCCTCTCTCGCTGCTCGTCGCGCGGGCGCGCCCGCCAGCCGGGCAGCCAGAAAACATCCCGATCCATGGAGATGTAGCGAAGCCCGAAATTGCGCGCGAGCTTCTGCGAAAGCGTCGATTTGCCGCCGCCGGAACAGCCCACGACCATGATTCGCTGCGCCCCGGCGATGATCGCAGCAGCATCTTCCACCCTGTGAAGATAATTTGGCATTTCTGACACCTCACCTGACTGCCGGATATTTTCTGCCATCCCTACGCAGCGATATCGTCACCGCACATGACAGTTACGGAAAATTGACTATTGTAACCCCGTCGCAGGGATTGCTATTTATTTGCGACTAATATTACACCCATTGGATGTAACGGCGCTGGAAGCTCCCGATTTCACCCAGCGTATTCATCCTTGGGTTCAGACCCGACATATAACCGCTTTGAGCCACTGAGTGAGCCGATGGACGATTTTTCCAACATCATCAACCTTCTCGAATCCGCCAAGCAACTTGCATCGATGAACGGCATGCCGGTGCTTGCCTATCTGATCGACGTCGCGAAATGCGAAGCGAGAGAGAACAAGCCGGTTCTGCGCAAGCGCAAACGCGGCGAATCGACCGCCAAGGAAGACTGTTAATTGCCGGCGCGCAGAGCCGACCGATAAAGCTGACTGGCCCAATCTTCAAGACGATGTCATAATCAAGTGATGAACTGGCCGCTTTTTCGAGGCGGCCATTTCTTTGCACAATGGAAACGACAGCGTCATGACAGCCGCATCCGCCGACATCAGAATCTACAGGGAAGAAAGACCGAAGGAGCGTCATGGCTTCGTTCAGATCGTTCTTCCTGTCTCCGGGCGTCTGCTGATCGATGTGGCAGGACGGCAGGACGAATTGTCGACCGGACGCGGCGTGTTCATCCATCGCGATGCGCCGCATACGCAGGAAGCGACAGCAAGAAACCGCTCGCTGGTGGTCGATATCGATGAAGGCGCCCTTCCCGAGCAAACGCTCGAGAAATTCGTCCGCTCGCCGTTTGTCGACATAACGCAGGATACGCGTCACTTGATCGCTTATATGCGCGGCGTCATCGGAACAGAGGGGCGACGCGACGATATTGCCGGCCTGTGGGCGCCGCTGCTGGTCGACAGCCTTGCCAACGAGAAAGCCGACATCCGCCACCGCCTGCACAGGCTCGTTGCACTGGTCAGGGCGGAACCGTTCTTCCCCTGGACCATCGAGATGCTCGCCTCCTGCGTGACGATCAGCGACAGCCGCCTGCATGCGCTGTTTCTCGAGGAATTCAGCCTCCCTCCTCACCGCTGGCTGGCCGGGCTGCGCATGGACAAGGTCTGTGCATTGCTCACCAATTCCACCCTGCCTATTGCCGAGATCGCCTTGCGGGCCGGTTTTTCCGACCAGACTGCGCTGACGCGGGCCATGCGCAACACAGTGGGTGAAACGCCCGCAGCCTACCGTCGAACCTACGGGATTCATTAAAACCTCCGGCGCATCAGGTCAGGAGTTTTTGTCAAGACAGCCGCAGAGGGCTGTGGCACATCGCAGGCAAATACGAATGCGGATGTGAAATGACATGAACAGAACAGGTCTCGGTGTTTTTTACGGCATGCTGGCGGGTGCGCTCTGGGGCGGTATATTCCTCGCGCCCAAACTCGTGCCGGATTTTTCCGCGCTGCAACTCTCGACGGCGCGTTACCTCACCTACGGGCTGATTTCCCTCATTATCATCGGGCCGCGCCTCAAACGGATATCGGCCCATTTCGGCTCGCGTGAATGGTTCGCGCTTGGCTGGCTGAGCATGATTGGCAACATCGCCTATTATGTCTTCATATCGACGGCAGTGAAGCTGAGCGGTGTCGCCTTCACGTCGATCATTATCGGCTTCCTGCCGGTCGCCGTCACGATTATCGGCAGTCGCGATCACGGCGCTGTGTCGCTGAAACGGCTCTGGCCGTCGCTTGCCTTCGGTGCGATCGGCATTATCGGCATTTCCTGGCAGTCGCTGACGGAAAACGATGCAGGGCTCGATGTCTCTCGTGTCATCGGGCTTGCTTGTGCGCTCGGTGCGCTGGCGTCATGGACTGCCTTTGCAGTCGGTAACGCCCGCTGGCTCTCCCGCCTTCACGATGTCAGCGCCGATGACTGGAACATGATGACCGGCGTAGTGACCGGCGGGCTTGCGCTGGCGCTCGCCATCCCCGCCTTTGCATTCGGCGCGGAAAGCCATAGCTCGGGAGACTGGCTGCATTTCGCCGCCATCGCCGCCGGACTGGGCTTCACCGCCTCCATTCTCGGCAATGCATTCTGGAACCGTATGAGCCGCATGCTGCCGCTCACCATGGTCGGGCAGATGATCCTGTTCGAAACGCTGTTTGCGCTGCTTTACGGTTTTCTCTGGGAAGGACGCGGGCCGACACTGATTGAGGTCGTGGCAATATGTTCGGTCGTGCTGAGCGTCGTGCTTTGCATGCGGGCGCATAGGCAGGAGAAGGTTGTGGTGTGATCGGTTGAAGGCCGGGAACAGACGGCGGAGCCATTTCACAAGCCTCGCCTCCTACTCACGTCATCCTCGGGCCCGTCCCGAGAATCCAATCACGTATCGTACAATCGATAGGTTGCAGATGCTCGGGACAAGCCCGAGCATGACGGTGGAGAGAGCGTATATCGACCGATGCAGCAACCTATGTTGCCGAACCTTTGTCCCTTACTCAGCAGCAGCCAGCAGCTTCTTTTCGCGGGCCGCGCGCAGGCGTTCGAAATCGTCGCCGGCATGGTGGGAAGAGCGGGTCAGCGGGCTGGAAGACACCATCAGGAAGCCCTTGGTATAGGCCACCGTCTCGTAGGACTTGAATTCCTCCGGCGTGACGTAAGCCTCAACCTTGTGGTGCTTGCGGGTCGGCTGCAGATACTGACCGATGGTCAGGAAATCCACGTCTGCGCTGCGCAAGTCATCCATCAGCTGCAGCACTTCGTTACGCTCTTCACCGAGGCCGACCATGATGCCTGACTTGGTAAACATGGTGGGGTCCAGTTCCTTGACCCGCTGCAACAGGCGCACGGAATGGAAATAACGCGCGCCGGGGCGAACAGTAAGATAATTTCCCGGAACGGTTTCCATATTGTGGTTGAAGACGTCAGGCTTGGCGGCGACGACACGCTCCAGCGCACCGGGTTTCTTCAGGAAGTCGGGCGTGAGGATTTCGATGGTCGTCGTGGGAGACGCGGCGCGGATCGCCCAGATCACCTTTTCGAAATGTTCAGCGCCGCCATCGGCGAGATCGTCACGGTCAACCGAAGTGATGACGACGTGGGACAGGCCCATCTGCTTGACGGCCTTGGCGACATTTTCCGGCTCATTCAAATCGAGCGGATTGGGCTTGCCGGTCGCGACGTTGCAGAAGGCGCAGGCGCGGGTGCAGATTTCACCCATGATCATGAAGGTCGCGTGCTTCTTGTCCCAGCATTCACCGATATTCGGACAGCCGGCTTCCTCGCAGACCGTCACGAGCTTGTGGCTGCGCACCAGTTCGCGCGTCTCGTGATAACCCTTGGAGGTCGGCGCCTTGACGCGAATCCATTCCGGCTTGCGCATGACCTCGGTATCGGGCTTGTGAGCCTTTTCCGGGTGGCGGATGCGCTTTTCGTCGGACGACGTCCTGTCGAGAATAGTGACCATAAAAACCTGCTTCCATCGCCTTTGGCGATCCAGACATCTTTGGTGCGATGCTTTAGAACAATTCCAGAAAAAGCGTAAGCCCCTTCCGGTCACGAAGCCTTGTCAGCGCCGCACGAGCTTTGCCATGAACAGCAAAAGGCTGGCGCCGATGAACGACGTGACGAAATAGCCGAGCCTGCTGTCCTGCACGAAAACATCGAAGGTTCGCAGCACCGCGACAGCCACTACCGAACCGACAATGCCGAGCACGATGTTCATGAAAATGCCGAAGCGCATGTCCATGAGCTTGCCAGCAAGCCAGCCGGCGAGACCGCCGATGATGATTGCTGCAATCCAGCCTACACTTTCCATTCCCACGCTCCCTGAAACAACAGCCCGCCTTAAGGCTGCATCGAGACATATGGGACACCCGGCAAGGTTAGACAATGCCGGGCGTCACGCGGCACTTATGCGTTCAGCACACGTCCATAAGCGTCGAGCACGCTTTCCTTCATCGATTCCGAAATGGTCGGATGCGGGAAGATCGTGTGCATCAGATCCTCTTCCGTCGTCTCCAGATTCATGGCGACGACGAAGCCCTGAATGAGTTCGGTCACTTCCGCACCCACCATATGCGCACCAAGCAACTCACCGGTCTTCTTGTCGAAGATTGTTTTGACCATGCCCTGGTCTTCACCAAGCGCGACCGCTTTGCCGTTTGCCGCAAAGGAGAAGCGGCCGACGCGGATATCGCGGCCCTGTTCCTTGGCCTTGGCTTCCGTCAGGCCGACCGAGGCGACCTGCGGGTTGCAATAGGTGCAGCCTGGAATCTTCAGCTTGTCCATCGGGTGCACATTCGGCAGACCGGCGATCTTTTCGACGCAGATCACGGCCTCATGCTCGGCCTTGTGGGCGAGCAGCGGCGGACCGGCGACATCGCCGATGGCGTAGATGCCGGGAACATTGGTCTTGCCGTAACCGTCGATGACGATGAAGCCGCGATCGGTCTTCACGCCGGCAGCTTCAAGGCCGATGCCTTCGATATTGGCAACGACGCCGACGGCGGAGATCATACGATCAGCCGTAATCTTTTCAGAAGAACCGTCCTTCTTCTCCAGCGTCGCAGTGACGGAATTTGCGCCCTTCTCCACTTTGGAAACCTTGGTTTCCAGGTAGATTTTCATGCCCTGCTTCTCAAGCTGCTTCTTGGCGAAGGTGGAGATTTCCGCATCTTCGACAGGCATGACCTGGCTCATGATTTCGACGACGGTGACGTCGACGCCCATGGTGCGGTAGAAGCTGGCGAATTCGATGCCGATGGCGCCCGAGCCCATGACGAGCAGCGACTTCGGCATTTCTTCCGGCTTCATCGCTTCGAAGTAAGTCCAGATCAGCTTGCCATCGGGCTCGATGCCGGGCAGCGCGCGTGGGCGCGCACCGGTGGCCACGATGATATGCTTGGCAGTGTAAGTGCCCTCACCCAGCGTATTCTTTGGAACTGGACCCTGCGGCTGCACCACCGGCTTGGTGGACTTGCCGACCACAATTTCACCCGGTTTGGTGATCTTGGCTTCACCCCAGATGATATCGACCTTGTTCTTCTTGAACAGGAAACCGACGCCATTGTTCATGCGCGCGGCAATGCCACGCGAGCGCGCCACGATTGCCTTTACGTCAGGCTTGATCGAGCCTTCCAGCGTCAGGCCGTAATCCTTGGCGTGAGTGGCGGTGTGCATGACATCGGCGGTGCGCAGCAGCGCCTTGGTGGGAATGCAGCCCCAGTTGGAGCAGATGCCGGCCAGATGCTCGCGCTCCACGACGGCAACCTTCATGCCGAGCTGGGCTGCGCGGATCGCGGCAATATAACCGCCCGGTCCCGAACCGATGATGATGACGTCATAAGATTGAGCCATTGGAAATCCTGCCTTGTCATATCGGGTCGCGAGCAGCGCCACGACCGGGAATTGTTCCTAAAGTCCGAGCATCATGCGGACGACGGGCTCCAGCCCTCGCCCGATAGCCCGCGTGTTTTCAGCATCGAGATGGACACCATCCACCGGCGTCGTTCGGGCAACGGAGCCCGCATCGAAAAAGCCGCAATCGAGCTCGTCGGCCAGATCGCGGTAAACGGACGCGAGCATTGCCGATTCATCGATCGCATCGCGAAAGATCGCACCCATCACCGGGTTGGCCGTCTCGCAAAGCTGCGGCGGGGCGACGATCAGCACATCAGGCGCTTCCCAATCGGCCACCTGCCAGATGTGGTTGCGCGTGAGCTTCACAAGCCGCTCCACGCCCTTCATGGCAACAATCGCCGACCCATGGATCGCCGGTTTCATGTCGTTGGTGCCGAGCATGATAATCACCAGATCCAGCGGCGCATGGCTGTGCAGCAACGTCGGAAGAATCCGAGCACCGTTGCGGTCGCAATCAGCGGTGTTGTCGTCATAGGCCGTGGTACGGCCGCCAAGACCTTCGTGGATTACATGCGCATCAGAACCGAGCGCCTTCTGCAAGACGCTCGGCCAAAGATCGTCATGGCTGTGCCGGCCACCCGTTTCCGCATTTGATCCCCAGGTCAGGGAATCGCCAAAGCAGAGGACCGACTTCACCATGTTACTCTCCGATCAAACCAGCATGCCCATCGGGTTTTCGATGTAGCGCTTGAAGGCGCCGATCAGCTCGGCTCCGAGCGCGCCATCGACGCAGCGGTGGTCGGTGGAGAGCGTGACCGTCATGACGTTGGCGATCTTGATTTCGCCGTTCTTGACGACCGCGCGTTCTTCACCCGCGCCGACCGCCAGAATGGTGGCATGCGGCGGGTTGATGACGGCGGAGAAGCTTTTTACGCCCATCATGCCCATGTTGGACACGGCAGTCGTGCCACCCTGATATTCCTCAGGCTTCAGCTTGCGTTCTTTTGCGCGCTTGCCGTAGTCCTTCATCTCGTTGGAGATAGTGGAGAGCGACTTCTGCTCGGCCTTGCGGATGATCGGTGTGATCAGACCACCCGGAATGGAAACGGCAACGCCGACATCCGAGTGCTTGTGCTTGACCATGGCGCTTTCCGTCCAGGAGACGTTGGCATCCGGTACATCGCGCAGAGCAAGGGCGAGAGCCTTGATGACCATGTCGTTGACCGACAGCTTGTAGGCCGGCTTGCCGTCCTTTTCAGGGGCAGCGGCGTTAAGCTGGGCACGGAGTGCCAGAAGCGTATCAAGCTCGCAATCGACCGAAACGTAGAAGTGCGGAACGGTCTGCTTGGATTCGACCAGACGCTTGGCGATGACCTTGCGCATACCGTCATGCGGCACAAGCTCGTAAGAGCCTTCTTCGAACAGCTTGAGAACCGCTTCGTCCGACTGGCCCTTGGCAAGCGCCGGAGCCGGTGCGCCTGTGGATGCAGCAGCGGCGCTCGGCGCAGCCTTCGCACCGCCGGAAGCGGCAGCCTTTTCGACGTCGGTCTTGACGATACGGCCATGCGGACCGGAACCGGAGACGGCCGAGAGGTCGAGACCGGCTTCCTTGGCGAGACGGCGGGCAAGCGGCGAAGCGAAGATGCGCTCGCCAGACTTGGAAACCGGGGCCGGGGTGGAGGGTGCCGCTGCCTGATCGGCCGCCGGCTTTTCAGCCTTGGCCGGTGCAGCTTCTTCCTTCGGCGCTTCGGCCTTGGCAGCTTCCTGCTTCGGAGATTCCGCCTTGGCAGGAGCGGCATCGCCACCCTTTGCCGCCTCGGCCACATCCTCGCCATCGGCGGCGAGGATTGCGATGAGGGCGTTAACTTTCACGGCTTCCGTGCCGGCCGGGACGACCAGCTTGGCAACGGTGCCTTCGTCAACGGCTTCCACTTCCATGGTCGCCTTGTCGGTCTCGATCTCGGCGATCACGTCACCGGGAGCGACCTTGTCGCCTTCCTTGACCAGCCACTTGGCCAGATTGCCCTCTTCCATGGTGGGAGAAAGGGCAGGCATGGTGATGTTTATCGGCATCGAAACGCCTCCCCTTATTTGTAGCAGACGGTTTTGACGGCCTGAACGACTTCATCGACGTTGGGCAGAGCCAGCTTTTCGAGGTTCGCCGCATAAGGCATCGGAACGTCCTTGCCAGCAATCGTCAGGATCGGCGCATCGAGGTAATCGAAAGCGGCGCGCATGACCTGGTTTGCGATGAAGTCACCGACCGATGACTGCGGGAAGCCTTCCTCGACGGTGACCAGACGACCGGTCTTCTTCACCGATTCGATGACGGTCGGCAGGTCCATCGGGCGGATGGTGCGAAGGTCGATCAGCTCGACATCGATGCCAAGCTTTTCGAGTTCCGCAACCGCCTTGATGGCGTAAGTCATGCCAATGCCGAAGGAAACGATCGTCGCATCCTTGCCCTTGCGGTGAATGCGCGCCTTGCCGATCGGCAGGACGAAGTCATCGAGCTTCGGCACTTCGAAGCTCTGGCCGTAGAGAATTTCATTCTCAAGGAAGATGACCGGGTTCGGGTCACGAATGGCTGCCTTCAGGAGACCCTTGGCGTCAGCTGCCGTGTAAGGCATGACGACCTTGAGGCCCGGAATATGGCTGTACCATGCGGCGTAACATTGCGAATGCTGTGCGCCAACGCGGGCAGCAGCACCGGACGGACCACGGAATACCATCGGTGCACCCATCTGGCCGCCCGACATGTAAAGCGTCTTCGCCGCCGAGTTGACGATCTGGTCGATCGCCTGCATGGCGAAGTTGAAGGTCATGAATTCAACGATGGGCTTGAGGCCCGTCATCGCAGCACCGACACCGATACCGGCAAAACCATGCTCGGTGATCGGGGTGTCGATGACGCGGCGCTCGCCGAATTCCTGCAACAGGCCTTGAGTAATCTTGTAGGCGCCCTGATATTCGGCGACTTCTTCACCCATGACGAAGACTTTTTCGTCGGCGCGCATTTCTTCGGCCATGGCGTCGCGCAGCGCTTCACGCACCGTCGTCATTACCATTTCCGTGCCTTCCGGAATATCCGGATCGGCTGCGGCTTCGATCTTCGGCGCAGCTGGAACCTTGGCGGCTTCCTTGGCAGCGCTCGGCTCTTCGGCAGCTTCGCGGGTCTTGCCGCCGGCGGCATCGGAACCGGAATTGGCGGCTTCAGCCTTCGGTTCTTCCTTCTTGGCAGAGGAAGAGATGTCGTCGGCGCTTTCGCCATCCTGAAGAAGAACGGCGATTGCCGTGTTGACCTTCACACCTTCAGTGCCGGCCTCGATCAGCAGCTTGCCGATCACGCCTTCATCCACGGCTTCCACTTCCATGGTCGCCTTGTCGGTTTCGATCTCGGCGATCACGTCGCCGGAGGTAACCTTGTCGCCTTCCTTTTTAAGCCACTTGGAAAGCGTACCTTCCTCCATGGTCGGAGAAAGGGCGGGCATAAGAATTTCTACTGGCATTGGTTTCCCTTTCCCGATCAGAGCAGAATGTCGGTGTAAAGCTCGGAGACATCCGGCTCTGGGTCGTTCTGGGCGAAGTCGGCGCTATCGGCGACGATATCACGGACATCCTTGTCGATGGCCTTGAGTTCGTCTTCGCTTGCCCAGCCCTGCTCCAGAAGCCGTGCCTTGACCTGCTCGATCGGGTCATGTTCGGAGCGCATCTTCTGCACTTCGTCCTTGGAACGGTATTTCGCCGGGTCGGACATGGAGTGACCACGGTAGCGGTAGGTCAGCATTTCCAGAATGATCGGACCCTTGCCGGAGCGGCAATGTTCCAGCGCCTGATCGGCGGCGGCCTTGACGGCGCGCACATCCATGCCATCAACCTGAACGCCGGGGATGCCGAAGGACTGGCCACGCAGCGAATAATTCGACTGGGCCGTAGCGCGGGCGGTCGAGGTACCCATGGCGTAACGGTTGTTCTCAACGATATAGATGATCGGCAGTTTCCAGAGAGCAGCCATGTTGAAGCTCTCGTAGACCTGACCCTGGTTGGCCGCACCATCGCCGAAATAGGTCACAGAGACGTTGTCGTTACCACGATATTTGTTGGCAAAGGCAAGACCGGTTCCAAGCGAAACCTGCGCACCGACGATGCCGTGGCCGCCATAAAAATGCTTCTCTTTCGAGAACATGTGCATGGAGCCGCCCTTGCCTTTCGACAGACCGCCGCGGCGGCCGGTCAATTCGGCCATCACGCCACGCGCGCTCATGCCGAGCGCAAGCATGTGGCCATGATCACGGTAAGCGGTGATGACCTGATCGCCTTCCTTCTGCGACATCTGCATGCCGACAACAACGGCTTCCTGACCGATATAGAGGTGACAGAAACCACCGATGAAGCCCATGCCATAAAGCTGGCCGGCCTTTTCCTCGAAGCGGCGGATGAGCAACATTTCACGGTAAGCGTGAAGTTCGTCTTCCTTGGAGAAGTCGAGGCTGTTCTTGCCGGTGAATTCGGTTGCAGCCTTTGCCGTGGTCTTGCGGCCGGATACGGTCGCTGGTTTTCGCGGCGCCATTCATCCCTCCCTGAGTTGCCATTTGAATGGATAGAGTGGCGCGTACCATATGCAAGAAAACGCCATGCAGCAATGCTTTAAACGCATGGCACATATTCACGCTAAGATGCTGTGAATAAATCAAAAATGTTAAATTAACTTGATTTCGGTTAATCAGAAATATGTGTTCATGATGACGATTTCGTCCGTTCGGGACATATTCAGTTGATAACGGGAAATCTCGTCGATCATGTCACGTTCAAGCGAACCGTCGCTCAGCAATTCCACCTGTCGCTCCAGCGCCGCGCGGGCCTGCGTCAGCTTTGCAAGCTCTGCCATCCTCGCAATACGCTGCCGCTCTAGCCGCTCCGTCGCCTGCAGGCCGAAGTCGCCATGGATGGAATGATATCCGAAGTAGGAAAGAAAAGCGATCGTGATGGCCGGAACGATTAAACGGCCGAATCGTCTCTTTTTATGATGTCTGGTCCACATGCCGGAGAGAAGCCTTAAAACGCATAACGTGAGTCTTGAGACTAAAGCGGATTGTTTAACTATCCGTTGACCTTGATAGCGACCGGCAAATGGACGCAAAAAAGCCCGCCGGAGGGCGGGCTCAAACTGCTGACGAAGTCCTTTAATCTCTCCACCATCATGCTCGGGCTTGTCCCGAGTATCTGCAACGTCTCACGCTGGTGGGAAATTGGCAGATCCTCGGCACAAGGCCGAGGATGATGTCGAATGTGTTGCCAGACCTGTTGTCAACCTCGGTCAACCGGTCAGCGGGGCTCTACCGCCCCGAGAACACACGTTACCCGCGCAAGATCGAACGACCGGCGTAAGCAGCCTGCGGGCCCAGCATTTCCTCGATGCGGATCAGCTGGTTGTACTTTGCGAGCCGGTCGGAACGGGCAAGCGAGCCGGTCTTGATCTGACCGCAATTGGTGGCGACCGCGAGATCGGCAATGGTGGAATCTTCCGTTTCGCCCGAACGGTGCGACATGACGGCGGTGTAACCGGCTTTGTGTGCGGTTTCGACCGCATCCAGCGTCTCGGAGAGCGAACCGATCTGGTTGACCTTGACGAGGATGGAGTTGGCGACACCCATCTTGATGCCGTCGCGCAGGCGGGCGGAGTTGGTGACGAAGAGATCGTCGCCGACCAGCTGGCACTTGTTGCCGACGAGATCGGTCAGCGTCTTCCAGCCTTCCCAGTCGTCTTCGGCCATGCCGTCTTCGACCGAAATGATCGGGTATTTGTTGACGAGCTCGGCCAGATATTCAGCCATGGCGCCCGGCTCCAGCGTGCGGCCTTCGCCTTCCAGAACGTATTTGCCGTCCTTGAAGAATTCGGTCGATGCGCAGTCGAGGCCGACATACATGTCTTCGCCCGGACGGTAGCCGGCCTTTTCGATCGACTTCATGATGAAATCGAGCGCTGCCGGCGCGCTTTCGAGACCCGGTGCGAAACCGCCCTCGTCGCCGACATTGGTGTTGTGACCCTGGGCAGCCAGTTCTTTCTTCAGCGTGTGGAACACTTCAGAACCCATGCGCACGGCTTCGCGGATGTTTTCCGCGCCAACCGGCAGGATCATGAATTCCTGGAAATCGATGGGGTTATCGGCATGGGCACCGCCGTTGATGATGTTCATCATCGGAACCGGAAGCAAATGTGCGTTCGGGCCGCCGACATAACGGTAAAGCGGCAGACCGGAGGCTTCAGCAGCAGCCTTGGCGATAGCGAGCGAAACGCCGAGGATGGCGTTGGCGCCGAGGCGCGACTTGTTCGGCGTGCCGTCAAGCGCGATCATCATCTGATCGATCTGGATCTGGTTCTCGGCATCGAAGCCGCCGATGGCGTCGAAGATTTCCGTATTGACGGCTTCGACTGCCTTTTCCACGCCCTTGCCGAGATAACGCTTGCCGCCATCGCGCAGCTCAACCGCCTCATGCGCGCCGGTGGAGGCGCCCGAGGGAACGGCCGCACGGCCCATGGAGCCGTCTTCGAGGTAAACATCGACTTCAACGGTCGGATTGCCGCGGCTGTCGAGAATTTCGCGCGCGATGATATCGGTAATGGCAGTCATGGTCTCTCCCTTGGGAATGGAACAGATATTTTCCGTCGCCTGTCTTAGACGATGGCGAAGAAATTACAATGACGGCGGACGGCAGAAACGGCCCGCCCGCCATTAAAATCGATTGGCACAAACCCTGCCCGCTGCAATGGCGCAGCCCCTCAGGCTTTGGCGATGGCGTCGAAAGCCAGCAGCTTTTCGAGCAGTTTCGGCATGTCCTTCAGATGCACCATGTTGGGACCGTCGGACGGCGCGTTGTCCGGGTCCTCATGGGTTTCGATGAAGAGGCCTGCTACACCGACAGCAACTGCCGCCCGCGCCAAAGTCTCAACGAATTCGCGCTGGCCGCCCGTGGAGCCGCCCTGCCCGCCCGGCTGCTGGACCGAGTGAGTGGCGTCAAACACGACCGGCGCGCCAAGAGATGCCATGATCGGTAAGGAGCGCATGTCGGAGACCAATGTGTTGTAACCGAAGGACGCGCCGCGCTCGCACAGAAGCACATTAGGATTGCCGCTCTCATTCAGCTTGGCCAGCACGTTCTTCATGTCCCAGGGCGCCAGAAACTGACCTTTCTTGACGTTTATCACGCGGCCGGTCCTGGCGGCGGCGACGAGAAGATCGGTCTGGCGGCTGAGAAAGGCCGGAATCTGCAGCACGTCCACCACCTCGGAAACGATGGCGCATTGCTCTTCGGTGTGAATATCGGTCAGCACCGGAAAGCCGAATTCCTTCTTGAGATCGACGAAAACCTGCATGGCGCCCTCAAGACCGATGCCGCGCTTGCCGGAAAGCGAGGTGCGGTTCGCCTTGTCGAAGGAGGACTTGTAGACAAGGCCTATACCCAGCTTGTCGCAAAGCTCCTTCAGGACGCCTGCGACCATGAAGGCATGTTCGCGGCTTTCCATCTGGCAGGGGCCGGCGATCAGCGAAAATCGCTCGGCGTTGGAGAAGGAAACCTTGCTGGCGCCATCGCCGGCGGTGACTTTGAGATTGTTCGTAACGCTCATCATTTTTCCTCGAAGGCGAAGGCAACGCCCTGACCGGGTGCTTCGGCCACCACCAGGCGACCGCCCGCTTTTGCGCAGGACACGCCATTAGCAGCAAGCACCGCTTCTGTCACGGCAAGATCGTCAACGGAAAAGACGATGCCTGCGCCCCGCAATCCGACGTCGCTCCCGCCAGAAACGCTTAAGGCCAGTCCGCCCAAGTCAGTTTTTTGGGTTAGTCTCACGCGGGCATTGCCGGTCAGGAAAACCATATCTCCACCCGAAGACACCCTACCCTCACAGCTCAATACAGTTTCGATCAGGTGCACCGCCTTCGTGTCGCCACCTGAAAACAGGATGATTTCGCTAATGCCTGAGACACGGTTGGCATGACGCTCCAGCGCCGCGCGGTCTCTCGGCAGGGCGCGCAGCCGCTGGCAACTGAAGAGGAAGAAATCCGCCGCTGAACCGCTTGCCGCAAAGGCAAGCCGGAAGGCCGCCTCGCTCTGCGACCCGTCTGGCATCCGCACAGGGCGTGAAAAATGGAACACATCGCCAGCCGACACGTCTGACGTCACAAACCTGTCATGGTCTGCAAGGGCATCCTCTGTTTTGGCCACGAGAGCCGAGAAGCCCTCCTGCCCGCCTTTTTGCCGGAAGGCCCTGTCCCTCCCTGTGAACACATCACCGCTGTCCGCAGATGCGTTATATTTAGCCGGATCAGCAATCGCGAGTGGCTCAAGATAGGTATCGTCTTTGAAAAAAACACAGGCATTTCGGGTTCCGAACGGATGCAAAGCCTCCGGTGCGACCGTAAATCCAAGGCTGACAAGGCGCTTCACGGCAATGCCGATATCCTCCACCGGCAGAACGAGATGATCGATGCGATGCGATTTCATCATGACCTGTTTTCCTGCGCTGGCGCTCCGCCCAAGCATACCCGGACGATTTGGACGTTAGAAGAGCACAATCAGGCGCCGTGAAGCAAATCATCAAAACAACAGATAGCAGGTTCACGAAATTTTAGGGGATTGCGGAACACATATGGAACATATAGTGTTCGTTCTGTATTTGTTTCGCGACTCCAACGACGATTCTCAAGGGTGTTTTCCTCATGCTCACGCGCAAACAGCAGGAATTGCTTCTCTTCATTCATGAAAGAATGAAAGAGTCCGGCGTGCCGCCCTCCTTCGATGAAATGAAGGACGCACTCGATCTTGCTTCCAAATCCGGCATTCACCGGCTGATCACCGCACTCGAAGAGCGCGGGTTTATTCGCCGGCTGCCTAACAGGGCGCGGGCGCTGGAAGTGATAAAATTACCTGAGGCCTATACGCCGGGCGCAAGGCCGCAGCGTGGTTTTTCACCGAGCGTCATCGAAGGCAGCCTCGGCAAGCCGAAGGCGCCGGAACCGGCCCCTGCCCCCAAGGCAGCGGCAAACGATCTCGGCGGGGCCGTCACCGTGCCGGTCATGGGCCGCATCGCCGCCGGTGTGCCGATTTCCGCCATCCAGAACAACACCCATGATGTGGCTGTGCCGGTGGATATGCTGGGTTCGGGCGAACATTACGCTCTTGAAGTCAAGGGTGATTCGATGATCGAGGCCGGCATTTTTGACGGCGATACCGTCATCATCCGCAACGGCAATACGGCCAATCCGGGTGATATCATCGTCGCACTGGTGGATGATGAAGAAGCGACCCTGAAGCGTTTCCGCCGCAAGGGAGCCTCCATCGCTCTGGAAGCGGCCAATCCCGCCTATGAGACCCGTATTTTCGGACCGGACCGGGTGAAAATCCAAGGCAAGCTGGTTGGCCTGATCCGCCGCTACCATTAATTCGAGCGCCTTTTTTTTGACAGGGGCGTTATCGGCAAGATGACGTTCCTTTTCAAGCATCGTGGCTTGTTCCCTGGAACAACGCGGCTCTGCCGAAGTAAAAAGAGATCGCCCAACGGACCGGAACTGGATTGTCGAGAAAGCTGGTTCCGGTTTTTATGCCAGATGCTTTCTTTGCGCTACAGGCTTCGACAAAATGAACGCTAGTTGAAACCATGGAAAATGAGCGCCCTTCACTTCGTTGAACAGGGATGCACGTTACCAGTCTC
This sequence comes from Agrobacterium sp. B1(2019), assembly GCF_008274755.1. Lineage (NCBI taxonomy): Bacteria > Pseudomonadati > Pseudomonadota > Alphaproteobacteria > Hyphomicrobiales > Rhizobiaceae > Agrobacterium > Agrobacterium sp. B1(2019). The sequence continues at coordinate 1,329,448 of NZ_VTPB01000001.1, forward strand.
GTCGCAGTGTGTTTAGCTCTCGTCTCCGGGCGGCGATGCTAGGTGATGTCTTTCCGCTGCCGTCATCTTTCCATTCATCAATGCGGCTTATGGGAGCCATGGATTATTTGCAATATTCCAAGGCCATCCGCCGGTATAGAAATGCGCGTCATATCGGGGAGACACGTCATGTACGATCTTTATATCGCCAACAAGAACTATTCCTCATGGTCATTGCGGCCCTGGGTTTTGATGCGCACGCTTGGCATCGCCTTTGATGAAAAACTCGTTCCCTTCGGCGAAGGTGTTTCCTTCTCCACCTTTTCGCCGACCGGCAAGGTGCCATGCCTTGTCGACGAGGGAATGACGGTTTGGGAATCACTGTCGATCGCCGAATATCTGGCCGAGAGACATCAGGGCGTCTGGGCGAGCGACAAGCAGGCGCGGGCCTGGTCACGCTCGGCGGCGAGTGAAATGCATGCGGGTTTTTTCTCGCTGCGTAATCTCTACCCTATGTCGGTCGGTATCCGGGTAAAACCCAAAGCCGGCGATGCCGGGCTTGCGGCCGATATAAAGCGCATCGATGCGCTGTGGAACGAAGGTCTCACCAAATTCGGCGGACCTTTTCTTGCAGGCCCAAAATTCACGGCGGTCGACGCCTTCTTCTGCCCGGTGGCGTTCCGTTTCCAGACCTATGGTGCCGATCTTTCGCCGGCGGCGACGGCCTATTGCGACCGGCTGCTCGCCCTGCCCGCCATGCGCGAATGGTACGAGGCCGGACTGAAGGAAATCTGGCGCGATCTGCCGCATGAAGAGGAAATCGGCGGCATTGGCGAGTTGACCGCGGATCTGCGCGTCAAGGCCTGACGAACCATGCTGGCGGCGTTTATTGCGATGCCTTCAGCACCTGAGTGACGGCTTCAGGCACGTCGTGGTCAAAACGGCCGCTCTTCCAGTCATAGAAGCGATGTTCACTCCACGGCCTGTGCGCGCCGGCGGTTGCGGCGCGCATCTGCCCGACAACGCCCGCTTGATCGCTGCCGGCGAAATTTAGCTCCACCGAGCCGATGCGCCTTAATATGTCGCGGTTGAGCAGCAATGCTCCCGAGCGGCATTGCGCAAACGGGGTTCTGCGGGAAACGATGACGATGTCGGCGATGTCACAGGCTTTGACGGCAAACCGGCCGTCCTCCAGCACGATGATCCATTCGCCGCTTCGCGCACTTGCCACGCACCAGATGCCCGTCTTGCAGGTGAATACACCCGGCGCAGCATCCCTTAGCGTGGCCGTCATTTCACGCGCCAAGGCCTTCAATTCCTCCGGCGCCAGTTTCGATTTTGCGCTTAGAGCAACGGTGGTCGCTGGAACCGCTTTCTTGAGAAGGACGGGCGCTAGCGGTTTCTCAGGCAGCAGCAGAGCCCTTTGCCACTGGTCATAGATGAAGCCCTGTGGTCGGGTTTTTGTGGTGTAGACCTTGCCCTCGTCCAGAAGCGCCACCAGCCTCCCCTCCTCATGGACAAGCAGATCGGGCAGATTGCGATGTGCGACGGCTCCGGACAGGCCGAAGGCAAAGAGCAGAGGTGGAATTCCAAGCAGCGCCAGCCGGCTGCGCAGCAATGTCAGCGTCAGGAAACCCACCGAAGCAACGCCGATGAAAGCGCCATGCGGCCGGCCGGTCGCCGCGCTGCCGCCCCAGGACGCGACTTCATCAGCAACCTCGATGACAAGCGCCATGCCGTAACCCATGACCTTCAGAAATGGTGCATCGAGCCCGAAGGGCATCAGCAGCATGGCGATAAGACCGAAGGGCATGACGATCAGCGACATCAGCGGCATGGCTGCCAGATTGGCAAAAAGTCCATAAGTGGTGACACGCTGGAAATGCTCGATGGAATAGATCGCCGTCGAAAGTCCACCGATCAACGATGTGGTGATGACGCCACCGATGACGGCGCCTGCCGTTTCCACCACCGTCATCCATGCCGGTTTGCGCCCGATGAACAGGCGCTCTCGATCAATGCGCCAGCGGCTCCAGGCGGCATAGGCGGCTACAAGCGCGATCGTCGCGGCGAAGGACATCTGGAAGCTCGGCCCCATGATTTCCGAAGGAGACAGGGCGAGGATGACCAGAGCGGACAGCGCAACATTCCTGAGGCTGAGCGACGGCTGATCGAAGAGAACGGCGATCAGCATCACCGACATCATCAGCCAGGCACGTTCGGCAGAGACGGCAAAACCGGAAATCAGGTAATAGGCGAGCGTCATCAGCAGAGCCGCAAAGGCGGACATCTTCTTCACCGGCCAGCGTTGAGCAAAGGCCGGAAACAGGCTGAAGGCGAGCCGCAATCCCACGAAGAATATGCCTGACGCCAGCGCCATGTTGAGCCCGGATATGGCGACGATATGGGCAAGGCCGGAAAGCCGCAACGCCTCCATCGTCCCGGCCGATATGGCCTGTCTCTCATCGGTGACGATGGAGGCGGCAAAAGCACCAGCGTCGCCACCAATCGTGGTGCGAATGCGCTCGGCAATGGCGGTGCGCAGACCGTAAAGCCGCATATCCGCCCATTCCAGCCAGTTCTTTTTTGCGTCGCTATCGGGGGCGGCGACCATCTGCGGCGGCTTATAGAAAAAGCCTGTCGCGCCAATGCCCCTGAAATAGGAGGCGAAGGCAAAATCATTGAGACCGGGCAAAGCCGGACCGGATGGCGGCGAAAGCCGCGCCTTGCCGCGGATCGTCGCACCGAGCGCCACCGGCTTTCCGCCGCCGCGGGCCAGCAGCGAAACCTTTCCAGGCACGCGTGACAATACCGGCGCTTCCGTCGCAGTCAGCTGCACCACATATCGCCAGTCGCCGCGGGCATCGACCTCCCGGCGCATCACCGTACCGGTAATGGTGGTGGTAACGGGCGTATCCAGCACCACAGTCCCTGCCCTCCGCGTTTCAAATTCGGCGAAAAGCATGCCCAGCAACAGCAGTGCGACGAGGCTGCACGCCGTGGCTAGCAGGGTCGCGCGATACCGAGCGGCGAATGCCAGGCCGACGGCGAGCAAAAATAGAACAACAAGAAGCGGCAATGAAGGTGCTGCATCAAGCGAAAACCAGAGGATTGCCCCACAGCCGATGAAGACCGGCATGAAAAGAAAATCATGGCCGAATGCACGTTCCTCGGCGAGGCAGGCGGTGATTTTCTGGAGAATGGCAGTTCGCGGTTTCGGCCTGCTGACAAGGGCCGGCAGACCATATGTTGCGACCTCGCCGGTCCGGCGCAGCGGAGACAGGATATCCGCCGTGCGGGGCAAGCCGCCCGGCATCGTTTCGGCATATCCGAAATGCTGTTTTTCCCCTTGGCCGATCAATCCGCGCCGCGCCCCTGCCGCACCGGAAACAGGTTTGCAGGCGGACGCGCGGGATTGCAATCCTTTCCTTTAACCCCGCGTTGACTGATACTGAATTGCCATCACCAGGAAAGACGAGAGCAGAGCAATTGCGTTTGCCGCAATGCACAATTTGACCTTTGGATAGCTTGGCATCCGCGCAAGGATCATATAGCTAATCGGTAGACGCTTAACCGCGGGGCGTGTCTCAACGCCCCCACCCGCATGTTCTCGGAGGATCAGTATGACGGAAAAAAGCGCTACAGTGACACTTGGCGAAAAGCAGGTGGAACTCCCGGTCAGGGAAGGCACGATTGGACCAAGCGTCGTCGATATCGCCACGCTCTACAAGCACACGGGCTCCTTCACTTACGACCCGGGTTTCACGTCGACGGCCTCCTGCGAATCCAAGATCACCTATATCGACGGTGACGAGGGCGTTCTCCTTCACCGTGGTTTCCCCATCGAGCAGCTCGCCGAACAGGGCGACTTCCTGGAAACCTGCTATCTGCTGCTTTACGGCGAACTGCCGACCGCCGCGCAGAAGAAAGATTTCGACACCCGCGTCACGCGCCACACCATGGTGCATGAGCAGATGAGCCGCTTCTTCACCGGCTACCGTCGCGATGCGCATCCGATGGCCGTCATGTGCGGCACGGTCGGCGCTCTCTCGGCCTTCTATCACGACTCGACCGACATCACCGATCCGCACCAGCGCATGGTCGCTTCGTTGCGCATGATCGCGAAGATGCCGACGATCGCCGCCATGGCCTACAAGTACCATATCGGACAGCCCTTCGTTTACCCGAAGAACGATCTGGATTACGCCTCGAACTTCCTGCACATGTGCTTTGCCGTGCCCTGCGAGGATTACAAGGTCGATCCGGTTCTGGCGCGCGCCATGGATCGCATCTTCATCCTGCATGCCGATCACGAGCAGAACGCCTCCACCTCCACGGTGCGTCTTGCCGGTTCGTCGGGTGCAAACCCGTTCGCCTGTATCGCGGCTGGCATTGCCTGCCTGTGGGGCCCGGCACACGGCGGCGCCAATGAAGCGGCGCTCAACATGCTCAACGAAATCGGCACGGTTGACCGTATTCCCGAATATATCGCCCGCGCCAAGGACAAGAACGACCCGTTCCGCCTGATGGGCTTTGGCCACCGCGTCTACAAGAACTACGACCCGCGCGCCAAGATCATGCAGAAGACGATGTATGAAGTGCTGGAAGCCACCGGCAATTCCGACGATCCGATCATGCAGGTTGCTCTGGAGCTGGAAAAGATCGCCCTTTCCGACCCCTACTTCGTCGAGAAGAAGCTCTATCCGAATGTCGACTTCTATTCGGGCATCACGCTGAAGGCTCTCGGCTTCCCCACGACCATGTTCACCGTTCTCTTCGCTCTCGCCCGCACCGTTGGCTGGATCGCGCAGTGGAACGAAATGATCGAAGATCCGCAGCAGCGTATCGGTCGTCCGCGCCAGCTCTACACGGGCGCCGGCAAGCGCGACTACGTTCCGGTTTCCAAGCGCTAAGCCGCGAAACCATATAAGATCAAAGGCCGGCAGGTTTTCACCCGCCGGCCTTTTTGTTGAGCATCTGAACGATTCTCAGTGACGCGCGGCAACGCCGAGGAACTGCTTGAGTTCAGGCGTTGAGGGATTGGAGAACACCTCTTCCGGCGGGCCGATTTCATGCACCCTGCCCTCATGCATGAAAACGACGCGGGAGCAGACGTCGCGCGCAAATTTCATTTCATGGGTCACCATCAACAGCGTCATGCCTTCCCCGGCCAGTTCACGCACCACCGCCAGCACTTCCGAGACCAGCTCGGGATCGAGCGCCGAGGTGATCTCATCGCACAGCAAAGCAATCGGCTGCATGGCGAGCGCGCGGGCAATGGCGACGCGTTGCTGCTGGCCACCGGACAATTCATCGGGATAGGCGTCGAATTTATGCGCCAGCCCCACCCGTTCCAGCATCTTGCGGGCAACGGCTTCCGCTTCCGGCTTCGGTGTTTTCTTCACCACGGTCTGTGACAGCATGACGTTGCCGCCAACCGTCTGGTGCGGGAAGAGATTGAACTGCTGGAAGATCATGCCGACCTTCAGCCGCAGTGCCTTGAGATGCAGATCATCGTCGAGAAGCTGCGCGCCAGCGACCGATATCGAACCGGCCGAAATCGTCTCGAGCCCGTTGATGCAGCGAAGCAGGGTCGATTTTCCCGATCCGCTCTTGCCGATGATGGCAATGACCTCGCCCGGCTCGACGTCCAGATTGATGCCTTTGAGAACCTCGTTGCTGCCATAGCTTTTGCGGACTTCAGTGATTTCGATGAGCGACATTGAGCTTCCTTTCGAGGATCTGGCTGCTCTTCGACAGCGGCCAGCACAGCGCGAAATAGATGAGGGCGACGAGGCCATAAACGGTGAAGGGCTGGAAGGTGGCGTTGGTGACGACCGTGCCCGCCTTGGACAGCTCGACGAAACCGATGATAGAGGTCACCGCCGTTCCCTTGATAACCTGCACGAAGAAACCGACGGTTGGCGGAATGGCGACCCTCATGGCCTGCGGCAGGATGACATAACGCATCTGCTGCAGGCGCCCCATGGCAAGGCTCGCCGATGCCTCCCACTGGCCTTTGGCGACAGATTCGACGCAGCCGCGCCAGATCTCGGTGAGGAACGCTGCCGCCCACAGGATCAAAGTGAGGCCCGCCGCGAGCCAGGCGGGCACATCGATGCCGAACAGGCCGAGGCCAAAAAAGGCGATGAACAGCTGCATCAGCAGCGGCGTGCCCTGGAAAAGCTCGACATAATAGCGTGCGAAAGCCCGCATCGATTTTTTGCGGGAAATGCGCATGAAGAGCAGAAGCAGCGCCACCAGACCACCGCCGGCAAAGGAAACGAGCGAGAGCAGCACGGTCCAGCGCGTGGCGAGCAAAAGGTTTCTGAGAATATCCCAGGTGGAGAATTCGATCATCGGACACTCCTGCGCGGAAAGATGAGGTTGCCGCCCATGACCAGCACCTGTCTCAACAGAATGGCCAGTACGAGATAGATGACGGTGGAGACCATGTAGGCTTCGAAGGCGCGGAAGGTGCGCGACTGGATGAAGTTGGCCGCGAAGGTGAGATCCTCGGCAGCGATCTGCGACACGACCGACGAGCCGAGCATGACGATCACCACCTGCGAAGATAGCGCTGGCCAGATGCGTTGCAGTGATGGCACAAGCACCACATGCCGGAAGGTTTCGAAACGGGTCATGGCAAGGCTTGCCCCGGCCTCGAACTGCCCCTTGGGTGTCGCCTGAATACCGGCGCGAATGATCTCGCAGCTATAGGCTCCGAGATTGACCACCATGGCGATATTGGCCGCGCTCAGTTCCGACAGTTGCAGGCCAAGCGATGGCAGGCCGAAAAAGATAAAAAACAATTGTATGAGGAATGGCGTGTTGCGAATGAGTTCTACATAGGTCGCGACCGGCAGCCGCAGCCATTTTGGCCCGAGCGCGCGCACCCAGGCGCAGAATATGCCGAGCGCGATGCCAAGAACGCCGCCGACGGCGATCAATTCCAGCGTGACGCCGATACCCTTGACGATCTGCGGATAATAGTCGAGGAGCCATCCAAAATCGAATGTGTATTTCACCCGATGCTTCCTTTCGGCGAGGACAAACCATGCGCCAGCCCCGCCTCAGGCAAGGCCGGCGCATGCATTTTGCCGGGTTGCTCAGAGATCCTTCGGCAGATCGGTTTTCAGCCATTTCTGCGCGATCGTGTTCAGCGAACCGTCGGTCTTTGCTGTGGCAATGATGGCATTGACCTTTTCAAGAAGCGCCGGCTGTTCCTTGTTAAGGCCGATATAGCAGGGCGAATTCTTGATCAGGAACTTCAGTTCGGGGCGCTTAGGCGGATTCTTCGCAAGAATAGCGGCGGCGACGACATTGCCCGTGGCGACGGCTTCCACCTGACCAGCGAGGAAGGCCGAAATCGTGCCGTTATTGTCCTCATAGCGCTTGATGGTCGTGTCAGCCGGGGCGACCTTGGTCAGTTCCAGATCCTCGACAGCGCCACGGGTAACGCCGATGGTTTTACCGGCCAAATCTTCCGCCTTGGTGACGGCAACCGAGTCTGGGGCAAAGACGCCATTATAAAAAGGCGCATAGGCGGTGGAGAAATCGATGACCTTTTCACGGTCCGGGTTCTTGCCGAGGCTCGAGATGACGAGATCGACCTTGTTGGTCTGAAGATAGGGAACGCGGTTGGCACTTGTCACCGGCACGAGTTCAACCTTCACGCCAAGCTTCTCGCCGATCAGATTGGCGACGTCGATGTCATAACCCTGCGGGGCCATATCCGTGCCGACACTGCCGAAGGGTGGGAAGTCCTGCGGGACGGCAACGCGGATCGTGCCGCGGGACGTGATATCACCGAGCGCATCGGCAAAGGCTGCGGGCGAAAAACCAATCGTTGCGGAAATCGCGGCAATGGCAAGCAATGAACGTCTGGAAAACATCGGGATTTACTCCTTGGGGCTTGAGGGAAGAGGCTGCAGTGAAAGGGAATTGCGAAGCTCGTAGAGCGGGTCCGGCCTGCGGGTGAGATCGAGACCCGTTTCAACTTCGTCGAGGTGGCGGATGGCGAGTTCGGCGGCGCCATGAAAATCGGCGGCCCTGATCGCCTCGAAAATGCGGCAGTGCCCGTCATGCGATTGTTGTGCATGGAAGTCGGACTGATAGAGCATGGAAATGAGGATGGTTCTGGCCGTCAGGTCACGTAGCGCTTCGACGATGATGTCGTTTCCGGCGATTTCGGCGATCCGGATGTGAAAGTCGCCCATCAGGCAGGTCAGTCGCTGGCGATCACCTTTGGCAATCGCTGCCTTCTCCTCATCGAGATGATCGGCGAGGATTGCGATGCCTTGCGCGCTGACGCCGGAAAGATTGCGCAAGAGACCATATTCGATGATACGCCGGGCCTCATAGACCTTGATGGATTCTTCAGCGGAAGGTTCCACCACGAACCAGCCGCGGCGCGGACTGACGGTGACGATGCCACGCGTCTCCAGCCGCATCATCGCCTCGCGGATGCGCGTGCGCGAGACGCTAAAAAGGCTGGCGAGCTGGTTCTCGCTGAGGCGGGTTCCCGGACGGATGCGCGCGGAAAGAATGCCTGAGATGATGGCGTCTTCTACCGCGCTCTGGGCGCTTTCTGATGTATGGCTATCTTGCATACAAGATTGAAAGCAAGAGGTGTGCCAGATGGAAATTTATGGGCCGAGAGACCTCCGATGGTCAGCCGTTTGCCGCCCTAACGATCAAATGCAGTAAAATCGCGCCCTCGCCTGCCTGCATCGGCGGCAGGACAGCAGTCGGTGGAGCGAGAGGGCTATACGATTATTGTGAGGGACGAGCTTTGCTCTTCAGGACATCCAGAAGAATACGCGCACCGGTTTCGCCCGGAGGCACATCCGTATGCAAACGCTGCTGCGCGAGTGCATAACCTTCGAGCATCGCCTGCCGCTCGGTGGTATTGGAGGACAGACGCTCTGCCCAGCGCAGCATCGAACCTGCCCTTACCACCTCGTTGAAATATTCCGGCACGACGGCGTAATCGGCGATCAGGTTCGGCAGCGCGCCCGTCCAGGTCTTCACCCGCTTGCTCAGCATGGTGAAAATCCAGTCGGTCTTGTAGACCGAGATGGTTGGCACCCCTGCAAGTGCGAGTTCAAGAATGACCGTGCCGGAAGCGGCAATCGCCGCATCGGCCTCAGCGAACGCATTCCATTTGAAGGTGGAATCGATACCGATTTCGGGCCTGATATCTTCCGGCCATGACGCCGCCAGTTCGTAGATGCGTTTTTCTTGACGCGGTACAGTGGGCAACAGGAACCGCGTCGGACCGTTGCGCTCGACAAAAGCTCTCGCCGCCGCCTGAAACGGCTCCATCAACCGCGTCGTTTCAGTGGAACGAGACCCTGGCAGGAGAAGAATGGTCTTCGGTTCGCCATCCGCCGGCAGAGAACGTTCCGCCCGCTTCTGTCGCACCGCCAGCACATCGGGGTCGACGCTAAGGCGATGACCGACAAAGGTGGTCGGCGGACCGCCGAGACGGCGCATGGCTTCCGGCTCGAAGGGCAGAAGAGCCAGCACATGATCGACATAAGAGAGCATCGCGGTGGCGCGATACTCCTTCCACGCCCAGACGCTGGGGCAGACGTAATTAACGACCGGCAGATGCGGCAATTGTCGCCGGACTTTCTTTGCAACGCGATGGGTGAAATCCGGGCTGTCGATGATCAGCAGAATATCGGGCTTTGCGGCGGCGATTGCCTGAGCGGTCTGGTTGATCCGCGCAATGAGCTTCGGCAGTTTTTTCAGAACCTGCGTGAAGCCCATGATGGAGAGTTCGGAATAGTCGAACAGGGAAACCAGTCCTTGCGCTTCCAGCGCTTCGCCTCCGACCCCGACCAGCTCGACAGGCCCCGCATATTGGACCTTGAGCGAGCGGATCAGATCCGCGCCCAGAAGATCGCCGGATACCTCCCCGGCTATGACCGCCACTTTTAATGCCGCCGTCATCCGATCATGTCTCCACCAAGTGACGTGTCGATGCCGCAGACGAATATGCCTGCCTCGTCGGCTGCTTTCAACATCGCTTCACGATCGAGCACCAGTGCCCGCCCGGCTTCGACAGCGATGCCCGCCAGCCCGGCTCTTTTCGCATTTTCCACGGTTTCGATGCCGATGGTCGGCAGATCGGCGCGTATATCCTGCTGGGGCTTGCAGAGCTTGACCAGTACGCCTTTACGGCGGGGCGATATGCGCCCTTCGGCACGCAGAGCAGCGACACGCGCCAGCATGGCATCCGTGCCCTCGACACCCTCCAGCGCCACGATGCGGCCACCAACAGAGACAGCCCCCTGCCCGACATCGAGCTTGCCGAGCGTAAGTGCCGCCTCAGCCGCCTTGCGAATATCCTTTAGATCTTCTTCGGCAGGCTTCTGTCCGCCGAAAGGACCGGTCGTTGCCAAAAGGCCGGGCGCAATCTCGTGCGCGCCGATGACTTTTGCGCCGAGCGTGCTGATGATCTTGATGACCATCTGCAGAACGGCGTCATCACCGCCTGACAGCAACGTCTTGACGATGGAGGGCAACTTCAGCAGGATACCGGCGGTGGGGCGGATTTCCCGCCATTCCGGTCGCCGCGCCACGCCGCCGGACAATACGACGCGATCTACCTGGTTTTCACGCAGCAGACGGCCGAGACCCGCGACATCACCGACGCTGATGACGGCATTGTCGAAACCGCTCCAGTCGAAACGGGAATCATCGCGCAGGCGCACGATGAAGGGGTTCTCGCCCATCTCACGGGCGGCAGCCGCCACATAAAGCGGCAGCTGGCCGCTGCCGGCCACAATGGCGAGACGCCCGCCGCCTGTCACGGCTCACTTGCCCCGATTGGGCGAAGAGATCGCGCGGTCGCTATCCGCGCCGATGAAATCGATGACCTCAAGCGCCTGCGGGCAATCCAGATACTCGTTACGGTCGATGGCCGCAGCATTGCCGCGGATCGTGCCTTCAGCCTCGAAAATCGCCTTGTAAACGCGTCTGACCTTGTGGATGTCCGCGCGCTCGATGCCGGCACGGGTCATTCCAACGACATTCAGACCGCCGAGAATGCCGGGATTGCCATTCAGCATGCCATAGGGGATCACATCGTAGTTGACGGCGGAAAGCCCACCGATGAAGGCCTGGCGGCCGATGCGCGTGAACTGGTGCACGGCGCAGCCGCCGCCCAGAATCGCGCGGTCCTCAATGGTGACATGGCCCGCCAGCATCACATTGTTCGACAGGATGATATGGCTGCCGAGGCGACAATCATGCGCCACATGCGAATTGGCGAGGAAAAGATTATCGTCGCCGATAACGGTCTTGCCGCTGCCATCGGAACTGCCGGCGTTCATCGTCACGCCTTCACGCATGATGCAGCGCTCGCCGATCTCGAGCGTCGTTTCCGAACCGTCGTGGCGAACCGCCTGCGGCGCGCCGCCGATGACCGCCATGGGATGGACAACCGAGCCACAGCCGATCACGGTAAGGCCGGAAACAACGGCGTGATTGTGCAGCTGGACATCGTCATGCAGCGTGACTTTCGCGCCGACATAGCTCAGCGCACCGATGACGACGTTTTCACCGATCACCGCACCGTCTTCGATCACGGCGCTCGGATGAATTCTGGCCGAGGCGGCAATCGTGCTCATTGCTGATCCTCGGGGATCATCATGGCGCCGACATCGGCCTCCGCCACCAGCGCGCCGTCCACCTTCGCTTCGCAATGGAATTTGAAGACATTGCCGCGCTGGCGCTGCTTGACGACGTGGATTTCCAGACGATCACCGGGGACCACGGGCTTGCGGAAACGCGCATTGTCGATGGTCATGAAGTAGACCAAGTGACCGCCCTCACCCTGGCTCCGAGCGCAGATCGCACCCGCCGTCTGGGCCATGGCCTCAACGATCAGAACGCCCGGCATGATCGGCCGATCCGGGAAATGACCGGTGAAATGCGGTTCGTTGACAGTGACGTTCTTGATGCCGATCGCCGAATTGTTACCATCGATCTCGATGATCTTGTCGATCAGCAAGAATGGGTAACGATGCGGCAGAAGCTTCATGACTTCCAGAATGTCAGCCGCGCCAAGCGTCGTCTTCGTTTCTTCAGTCATTTTTTTTCTCTCCTGTTTTTTTATCACGCCCTTCAGCGCGCGCCAGAATTTCGGCCATGTCGCGCAGGAAATATTTCATCGGACGTGCAGGCGTGCCGCCATAACGGGCGCCTGCCGGCACGTCCGCCACAACGCCGCTCATCGCCGCGATCTGTACGCCGTCGCCGATGTTGATATGGCCATTGATTCCGGCCGCACCGCCAATCATCACACCGTCGCCGATGCGGGTGCTGCCCGCAATGCCGACCTTGCTGACGATGCCGCAATGGCGGCCGATGCGGACGTTGTGGCCGATCTGGACCTGATTGTCGATCTTGGTGCCTTCGCCGATGACCGTGTCGTCCATGGTGCCGCGATCGATCGTGGTGTTCGCGCCAATCTCGACGTTGTCCTGAATGATGACCCGGCCGATCTGCACGATCTTCAACATGCCGCGCGGACCAGGCGCATAACCGAAACCGTCCTGACCGATGCGCGCGCCGTTATGGATAATCACATTATTACCGATGAGGGCCGCAAGAACGCTTGCGCCGCCGGCAATGGTGCAATCGCGTCCGATCTGCACATCCTGCCCGATGATGACGCCGGGACCGATGCGCGTACCCGCACCGATATGGGCGCCAGCTCCAATCACGGCGAGCGACTCGACGATGACGCCCGCCTCCAGCTTTGCGGATGGATCAACATGAGCAGCATGGGAAATTTCAGCTTCCATCCGCGCGATCGGACCCGGACGCATGGCGGAGGGATGAAGCAAGGCACCCACCTGCGCAAAAAGCGTGTGCGGGTTTTTCGATATCAGCGCAGGTGTGTGAGACGGAAGCATGTCTACAAGTGCGGCGTCACAAATGACGGCTCCAGCGTCGCAGGTCTGCAGCTCGTCGCGGTTCTTGCGCGAAAGAATGTAGCAGAGCTGATCGGGTTTTGCCCGGTAGACCGGCGCAACGGAGCGAATGATCCGCTCTCCCGCCGCGTCATCAGACAGTTCCGCCCCAAAACGGTCTGCGATATATTTCAATCGCAGTCCCTCGTGGGGCGGAAAAAAGGCGTTGTATTCCATCAGCCGGAAACTCCAGAACGTTCAAAGTTGCAGTTCTGGACTGCCGATATCAGAAAGTGTTGGACATGCCAAACCGGAAACGCTGTTCCTCGTCGTAGTCTTCCTTGGCGAAAGGCACGGCGTAGTCGACACGGATCGGACCGAAGGGCGACGCCCACATTACGCCGACACCAGCGGATGCGCGGATGGAGTTGTCGTCCTTCACACCTGCGCTGTTGGCAACCTTGTTGCCATACAGCGTGCCTGCATCCACGAAGCCAGCAAGACGCAGGCCGAAATCTTCCGGAACGCCAGGCATCGGAGCCGAGACTTCAGCAGAAGCGGCGAAGTAGGTCGTGCCGCCGATGGAGTCGGAGCCGATGCGCGGACCGATACCATCGTTCTTGAAGCCGCGAACCTGTCGGCCGCCGAACTTGAACTGATCGAATACCAGAAGGTTGTCGCCCGTCGGCATGACGTGACCGGCTTGGCCGGTGAGCGAGCCGATAACATCGTATTCGTCAGACAGCGTATAGAAGAAACGAGCCTTGGCGTAGATCTTGTAATATTCGGAATCGCCGCCAAGGCCTGCAAATTCGTTCGTAAGAGCAGCCTGCCAGCCTTCGCGAGGCATGTTGCGGTCGTCGAGCGTATTGTAGTTCAGCGTGTTCGAAATGATGGACTGCGTCCAGTCACCGCCGCGGATCAAGTCCTTGTAGGGCTCGGCAAGGTTGCTGCCGGTTTCCCAGTCGCCCTCACCGTCATAATTGATCTGCTTGTAGGTGTACTTGAACGTCGTCGAGAGGTCCTCGGTAATCGGCGCGGTCACGCGCAGCGAGAAGCCCTGCTCGTCGTAGTCATAATAGTCTTCGCTGCGGCTCTGGCTCTTGAACAGGTCGAAACCTGCAGCCAGACGGTAGCCGAGGAAATAAGGCTCCGTGAAGGACAGCGTATAGCTGCGTGCATCGTCTTCACCCGCACCGGCGGCGAGACGGATGTACTGGCCGCGACCGAGGAAGTTCTTTTCCTCGATGGAAGCTTCGAGCAGCACGCCGTCGTTCTGCGAGTAGCCCGCACCGATACCGAACGAACCCGTCGACTGATCTTCAACGTCAACCACGATCACGACACGGTCAGGCGCGCTGCCGCCGGCGGTCGAGATATTGACCTTGGAGAAGTAACCCAGCGCTTCGAGACGACGCTTCGCAGCGGTGATGACTGTCTGGTTAAACGCATCGCCTTCGGAAATATCGAATTCGCGACGGATGACATAGTCACGCGTGCGGGTGTTGCCACGGATTTCGATACGCTCGACATAGGCGCGCTCACCCTGGTCGACGATATAGGTCACACCGATGGTATTGCCAGCCATGTCGCGGTCACCGCGCGGCGTTACGCGGGCGAAGGGATAACCTTCGCCGGCCACGCGCTTGGAAATCGCCTCCATGCTCTGCTGAACTTCCTTGGCGCTGTAGCTTGCACCCTGGCGGGTTTCAACGAGACCCTGCAATTCAGCACCATCAACACCCGGAACGGTCGATTCGACAACGACGTTGCCGAAATCGTATTTCTTGCCTTCATCGACCGTGATCGAGATGGTGTATTCATTCTTGGATTCGTCCAGCACCGCGTCAGACGATACGACCCGGAAGTCGGCATAACCGCGGTTATAGTAGAACTGGCGCAGCGCCTCTTCGTCAGCGCGCAGCTTGTCCTCGTTATAAACGTCCTTACGCGTCAGGAACGACAGCATGTTGGACTTCTTGGTATTGATGACGGCGGCCAGACGACCATCGCTATAGGCATTGTTGCCAACGAAATCGATGCGACCGATCTTGGTGCGCTCGCCTTCATTGATGACGAAAGCAATGTTCACCCGACCCTGACCGACGGAAACGGTCTGCGTGGTGATTTCGACATCGCTGCGGCCAATGGCGGCATAAGCTTCCTTGATACGAGCGATATCCGCCGTCACGATTGCCTGATTGAACGGACCCATCGACTGGGTCTGCACGATGCCGGCGAGCTTGTCGTCCTTGATCTTGCGGTTGCCGTTGAAGACCACCTGATTGACGAGCTGGTTCTCGTCGACAGTCACGACCAGCGTGCTGCCGGAAACGCGCATGGAGACATTCGAGAAATAACCGGTGGCGTAAAGACGCTTCACCGATTCATCGATGTCCGAATTGGAAAAGTTCTTACCCGCCGCAATGGTGATGTTGGAACGCACGGAGTCCGCGCCCGACCTTTCGGCCCCGCGAACATCGATCCTGCTGATGACGGCTGCATGTGCAACGCCAGCAGAGGCAAGCACACCAAGGCCCGCAACCGAAGAAACACCGGCAGACAGAGCAACCGCCGACACAGCGTTCAAAAATCTTGAACCAGCCTTCATTTCAATTCTTACCTTTTTACGTTGTCCCTCAGCGGGCGGAACCCGACTCCGGCCATGTGCGTCGTTTTACCTGCTTTTCCCCTACAAGCAAGCGTGAACGTTAAATTCTGTTTACTTCGTGCTTCAGAGTGGCTCATTCGCCACTTCGGCATATAAACACGGTAAACAAGTCACTAACAAAACCGTTAAAACACAATCATCAGCCGATCAAGCTGCTGATATCGTTCCATGTTGCAAAAACCATAAGACCCAAAATCATCATCATTCCGATACGGAACGCGACTTCCTGCGCGCCCGCGCCGAGCGGCCTGCCGCGAATGGCCTCGATGGCGTAGAACACCAGGTGCCCGCCGTCCAGAACCGGCACAGGCATCAGGTTCAAAAGACCGATGGAGACGGAAAGAACGGCGGCAAGCTGGATAACGGCGGAAATACCGAGTGTCGCCATCTGGCCGGACGCCTGCGCCACCCGGACCGGACCGCCAAGCTGATCGGCATTCATGCGCCCAGTCACGAGATTGCCGATATAATTGAAGGTGCCGGTAATAACGTGGCCGGTTTCGCGCACACCTTCGGTCAGCGCCTCAGACGGCGAGTAATCAATATGGCGAAAGTTACCGCTGGTCTGGTCGGTGACGATGCCGATAATACCCATTTCCAGCTTGTTGCCGAACTGGTCCGTTGTCTCCGTGCGGGTCGGAACCATCGGCAGCTTCAGCTCCTCGCCCGCCCTTTCAACCGTTACGGTGATCGGCGTGCCCGGGCGGATGCCGACATAACGGCGGACATCCTCGAAAGTCATCACTTTTTCGCCATCGATCGCCACCAGCCTGTCACCGGGCTGAACGCCGGCTGCGGCAGCAGCACTGTTTTCACGGACTTCCGCCACGACCGGATCGGCGATCATCCGGCCATAAATGCCGAAGAGCACCGCAAAGATGAGAATGGCGAGAATGAAATTCGCGATCGGGCCTGCGGCAACCGTGGCCGCCCTCTTCCACAGCTTCGCACCGGAAAGCGTCTGCGCCCTCTCCTCCAGCGACATATGCGACAGGCCGGAACTATCCGGCTTGCTCGCCGCGTCCTCATCGCCGAAGAACTTGACGTAACCGCCGAGCGGAATCGCCGAAATCTTCCATCGCGTGCCGCGCTTGTCGGTGAAACCGATCAGCTCCGGGCCGAAACCGATGGAAAACGCGGTAGAGCGGATTCCGCACCAGCGACCAACAAGATAGTGGCCCATCTCATGCACAAAAACGAGCAGCGACAGCACCAGGATGAAGGGCACAATATAGCCGGTCAGAAAACCGGTCGCCGCCATTACTGTGTTCATGACAATCTGCCCTTTGTGTCGTGACCTTTCGCGCCGCTCAGAAACCCGGCAACAGACCGCCGCCCGATCCGGGCACGTCGCCAGTTGCCGCCGCATGCACGAAAGCTATGAGGAATACCGCAAAACAGGCGAAAACAAGACCGTCAACTCGGTCCATGAAACCGCCATGGCCTGGAATGAGATGGCTGGAATCCTTGACCTGGAAACGCCGTTTCACGAAGGATTCGAAGAGATCGCCTATCTGGCTGAATACCGAAAGAACAAGAGCGAGCACCAGCACCAGCACGCTGATCCTGCCGTGATAGGCCATGGACACCGCGCCGCCGCCGATCACGGCCGCCACCGCCCCGCCGATGGCGCCAGACCAGGTCTTGCCGGGCGAGATCGAAGGTGCAAGCTTCGGCCCGCCAATGGCGCGTCCTACGAAATAGGCAAGAATATCCGTCGACCAGACGACGGCGAAGATGAACAGGATGGACACGAAGCCCGTCAGCTCGTCACCACGGATGGCCGAGAGCGATATGCCGCTCAGGCCCGCATAAAAAATACCACCCACCAGCCACCAGTTTTTGCCGCGCAGGATCGGAAACAGCGCAGCGGTCAGCGTGAAGCCGGATAATAGAGGCAGATCGAGCGAGGATTCGCCGAAGATCGTGTTACCGGCGATGACGGCAACCGCGAACCAGCCCCAGGCGTTGCCTGTCGGGTTCGACTCCGACAGTCGGCTAATCGTCGACCATTCATAATAGATGAGGATCGCCAGAAGGCCCGCAACGATGCGGAACAGAATGCCGCCATACCAGGTCGCGGCCAGAATGACCGCCGCCATGACGATTGCGGACACAATCCGCAGTCTAAGTTCACGGCTCATCAGGCACCTGCCACGGCAACCTGCTCGGTGAGTGCACCGAAGCGGCGGTCACGCGTTGCATATTGCTCGATTGCGGAGAAGAATCGCTGGCGGTCGAAGTCCGGCCAATATTCCGGAACGAACAGGAACTCGGAATAAGCAGCTTGCCAGAGCAGGAAGTTCGACAGGCGCTCTTCGCCGCTGGTGCGGATAATGAGATCCGGATCGGGCATACCCGACGTGTCTAGTCTGGCCGAAATCATCTCCGGCGTAATGGATTCGGCATTAATCCTGCCTTCGGCGACATCGCGCGCAATCGCCGCTGTCGCACGCGCAATCTCGTCGCGACTGCCGTAATTGAAAGCGATCACCAGCGTCAACTTGGTATTGCCGGATGTCATCTGCTCCGCCTCTTCGAGGAGAGCGCGTATGTCGTGCTTCAGCCCTTGCCGGTCGCCGATGATCCGCACGCGGACATTTTCGCGGTGCAGTTCCGCAAGATCACGCCGGATGAAGGCTTTCAAAAGCCCCATCAGATCGCTCACCTCGGATTCGGGTCTACGCCAGTTTTCCGAGGAGAAGGCAAAGAGCGTGAGATAGCGTATTCCGCAGTCGCCGGCCGCGCGAACGGTCTCGCGCACGGCCTCCACACCGCGGCGATGCCCCATCACGCGCGGAAGACCGCGCTGCTTTGCCCAGCGTCCATTGCCATCCATGATGATGGCAACGTGCTCGGGTATGGAGGAACGTGTCGTCGTCGGCATATCGATCCAGTAACAGGGCAGCGCGAAATTAAAACGAATAAAATACAGGTCTATCGCGAACGATATCAGACCTGCATGATTTCCTTTTCCTTCTCGGCAAGCAAGCGGTCAATTTCCGAAATCGTGTCATCGGTCATTTTCTGAACCTTTTCCGACTGTCCACGGCTTTCGTCCTGACCGATGTCACCGTCCTTTTCGGCTTTTTTCAGACCATCCATGCCATCACGACGCACATGGCGAATCGCCACCTTGGACTTTTCGGCATAATCATGGGCGACCTTCACCAGCGATTTGCGGCGCTCCTCGTTGAGTTCAGGCAGAGGAATGCGCAGGTTCTGGCCGTCGACGATGGGGTTGAGGCCGAGATTGGATTCGCGGATCGCACGGTCGACGGCGTTGACCATCGACTTGTCCCAGATGTTGACGCCGAGCATGCGCGGCTCCGGAACTGTGATGTTGGCCACCTGGTTGAGCGGCACACGCGAGCCGTAGGCATCAACGGTGACCGGGTCCAGAATATTGGCCGAAGCGCGGCCGGTGCGCAGCGACGCGATATCGCTCTTGAACGCATTGATGGCGCCATCCATACGGCGCTTGATATCGTTGAGGTCAACACCACTCATCTTGATACTCCATCTTGTCGGCCAGCGGCCGTAATCGCCCCTTGAGGCGTCATCGTTTTGATTATTTGTCGTGCACGATGGTCTTGCGGCCGCCGCCGGTCAATATCTGCGCAAAACCGCCCTTCTCGTGGATCGAGAAAACAATGATCGGAATGTGGTTTTCGCGGGCAAGCGCAACGGCGGCGACATCCATAACCGCCAGCCCCTTGCCGAGCACTTCACTGTGGGTCAGTTCGTCGAAACGGGTCGCCGTCGGGTCCTTCTTCGGATCGGCGGAATAGATGCCGTCCACCTGCGTGCCCTTGAAGATCGCTTCGGCGCCCATTTCGGCGGCGCGCAGTGCAGCAGCGGAATCAGTGGTGAAGAACGGGTTGCCCGTACCGCCGGCGAAAATCACCACGCGCCCCTGCGCGAGATGATGGAGCGCCGCACGTTGCGAGAAGCTTTCACAGATTTCAGGCATGGCGATTGCGGAAAGAACCACGGTATCGATGCTGAGCTTGCGTAGCGAGGTTGCAAGCGCCAGCGCGTTGATGACGGTCGCCAGCATGCCCATATGGTCGCCGGTAACGCGGTCGCCGCCCTTGGAGGCCACGGCGACACCGCGGAAAATATTGCCGCCGCCGACGACAACACCGACTTCGACGCCCATCGCCCTCGCCTGCGCGATATCGGAAGCGATGCGGTCAGCCACCGCCACATCGATACCGAAACCCTGATCGCCCATGAGGGCTTCACCGGAAGCCTTGAGAAGAACACGTTTGTAGATCGGCTTGGAAGACATCATGACTCCTCGGAAATGTAACCGAAACGCGGATACACGAAGGGCACCGCGTTGTCACGCGATGCCCTCCCGTTTTCCCAAGATTGGGTAAATATAATCAGCCCTTGGCGACGGCTGCGACTTCTGCTGCGAAATCGCTTTCTTCCTTCTCGACGCCTTCGCCGAGCAGCAGGCGAACCATACCCGTCACTTCGATGGAAGCGCCGGCTTCCTTTTCGGCTGCCTTGACGGCGTCGCCGACGGTCAGGTCAGGATTGATGACGAAAGCCTGCGACAGAAGGGCAACTTCTTCAAAGAACTTGCGCATGCGGCCATCGACCATCTTTTCGATGATGGCTTCCGGCTTGCCGGATTCGCGGGCCTGTTCGATGAACACGTTGCGCTCGCGCTCGGCAACGGCAGCGTCAACTTCTTCAGCGCGGATGGCGAGCGGGTTGGTCGCAGCGATGTGCATGGCAACCTGACGGCCGATGGAGTTCAGAACAGCCTTGTCGCCTTCCGACTTCAGGGCAACGAGAACGCCGAGCTTGCCGATGCCGTCGCCGGCAGCGTTGTGGATGTAGGTCGCAACAACGCCGTGCGGCACTTCGAGTGCAGCGGAGCGGCGGAGCGTCATGTTCTCACCGATGGTGGCAATCGCGTCCTTGATGCTGTCGGCAACGGACTTGCCGGTTGCCGGGTAGGTGGCGGCGGAAACCGCGTCAACGGTGCCATCGGTGGTGAGGGCGACCTGGGCGATACCGCGGATGAGGTCCTGGAACGCATCGTTGCGGGCAACGAAGTCGGTTTCGGAGTTCAGCTCGACAACAACAGCCTTGTGACCCATGGTGGCGACGCCGACCAGACCTTCGGCAGCCGTGCGGCCGGACTTCTTGTCGGCCTTTGCGATGCCCTTGGCGCGCAGCCAGTCGATTGCCGCTTCCATGTCGCCATTGGTCTCAGCAAGAGCCTTCTTGCAGTCCATCATGCCTGCGCCAGACTTCTCGCGCAGTTCCTTCACCATTGCGGCTGTGATTTCGGTCATTGTGTGCCTCTTATCGGTTCGATCGGTCAGCCGGCGGAATTTGCCGTGCCGAAGTTCTGGGTGATGACTGTACCCGGCCGCACACCCTCTGAAACCGGAGAGGATTTCAAAAAGGGGCATGCGCATTCCCAAGTGCTGCGGCGTCTCCATGCATCGTGATGATGGGTGCCGCTGAAGTATGACAGCGTTATGAAGACTGCCTTCCGTTTCAACCGCATCGGACGCCAGCGATTTCCTAAAAACGTGGCGGAGCGCTTGAAACGAACAAGGCCGTCAACCCATTGAAGGTCTTTGACGGCCTTGTCATATCCTGGTCGAGGAGACGGCGATGCAAGATCGCCGCCAGACAGGGCCTATATCAGGCGCCAGCCTCGTCTTCGAGAGCGGGCTCGATCGGAGCTTCTTCCGAAGCGCCGATGTCGCGGCCGGAAGCGCCCTGCTGACGGGCAATACCGTCGATGGCGGCACGGGCGATCAGGTCGCAGTAAAGCGAGATGGCGCGCGAAGCATCGTCGTTACCCGGGATCGGGTAGTCGATGTGATCCGGGTCGCAGTTGCTGTCGATGATCGCAACGACCGGAATGCCAAGGCGCTTGGCTTCTTCGATCGCGATCTTTTCCTTGTTGGTGTCGATGATGAACATCAGGTCCGGAACGCCGCCCATATCGCGGATACCGCCGAGAGCCTTTTCAAGCTTTTCGCGCTCGCGCTCGAGGTTCAGGCGTTCCTTCTTGGAGTAGCCGGAAGCTTCCGAGTTCAGGATCTCGTCGACCTTGCGCAGGCGCTGGATCGAGTTGGAGATGGTCTTCCAGTTGGTCATCATGCCGCCGAGCCAGCGGGAGTTGACGTAGTACTGGGCCGAACGCTTTGCGCTGTCGGCAATGATTTCGGACGCCTGGCGCTTGGTGCCGACGAACAGAACGCGGCCGCCGCGAGCGACGGTGTCGGACACGACCTGAAGGGCGCGCGACAGCATCGGAACGGTCTGAGCCAGGTCGATGATGTGAATGTTGTTACGGTCGCCGAAGATGTACGGCTTCATCTTCGGGTTCCAGCGGTGCGTCTGGTGGCCGAAGTGAACACCAGCTTCCAGAAGCTGGCGCATAGAAAAATCGGGCAATGCCATGCCTTGTTACTCCTTTTCCGGTTTAACCCCCGCGAAGCGAACAGCGCCGATTTTTCATCGACACCACCGGGCGGAACGGACCGGATTTCTCCCGGAACATCCCAAGCTTCGCGTGTGGAATGGTGAGCCGCATACAGTCGCCCGCATGAAAATGCAAGCATTTATGCGAAAAAACCGCTCAAACAGCCGCGTTTCAGCGGACAGGCTTGTTTTCGCAGGTTTCGGGCTTGAGAATATCGAGCTTCGCAAGCTTTCCCGTCAGAACGAAATCGCCGTAATCCATCGTCAGGTCGCGGGTGATTCCGTTTTCGTAAAGCTTGAACGACATGCGGTAGATCGGCAAAGCGTCGGTGCCGGTCTTGTCGTTGTAATAAGCGATCGTTACCGGCCAGAATGCCGCCTTGGCGAATTCGCCCGCCTTGCCGGCGTCGGCATCGCCATCCTTCGGCATCTGCGACTTGCCGACGAGCGTGGAGGTGATCAGGCTTTCATCGCCGTCGTCCGAACCGTCGAATATCCGGGATTCGAAGATGCGCTTTCCCTGTTTCGCATGTTCGATGACCTGAAACATATGCTGCGTCGGGAATTCGCTGGCGACAAGGCTGACCTGACGGGCATCCGGGCGGGTCAGATCGACCTTCACGCCATCGGTGCCGTCGATTGCCGCCCCCTGCACTTCCTTGTCCAGCTTGTCGTCGGTGTAGGACTTGGTTTCGAAGGTGAATTTCTTGGCCGTGAGATCCTCGAAGGTGGTCGTCTGCTGGTCGGTCATGCGCACCGCGTCGCCGGTGTTGATCTGCGTCACGAAACGGAAATCCGTCTTGTACCCCTGACAGGCCGAGCCGGTGAACTCATAGACCATGCGGCCCGTCATGCCCTCGATGCCGGATCGGTCAGACGCATCCTTGAGTTCAAGATCATAGACGGCGCGGTGGGCAATGAGATCCGGAGCCGCGACGGGCAAGGCGCTGGCGGCGTTCGACAGGCCGGTCATAAGCCCTGTTGCGGCAACGAAACCAAGCGTCCTGACAAACATGCAATATCTCCTGTTGGACTCGCCGCTCATATTGTACAAGCAACCGCCCGGCTTTTGGATCAACATCTTCTGAATGCCGGATTCTTGAAGGATTTACAACAAAACCGGAGACGAAAATGTCGGACGTCATCGAAGGCCGCCTCAAGGAACTTGGCTTCACGCTTCCCGTCGCCGCGGCACCAGCCGCAAACTACGTTCCGTTCGCCATCAGCGGCAATCTGCTTTATGTATCGGGTCAACTGCCGATGGAATCAGGCAAGATTGCGGTGACGGGCCTCGTTGGCCGCGATGTCGACGTGCCGGGCGCCCAGCGCGCGGCCGAATTATGCGCCGTCAACATTCTCGCACAGGTCAAGGCCGCTTTGAATGGTGACCTCTCGAAAATCCGCCGTGTCATCAAGCTGAATGGCTTTGTTGCTTCGGTTCCGGAGTTCGTGGAACAGCATCTCGTCATCAACGGCGCGTCCAATCTTCTCGCCAATGTTCTCGGGGATGCCGGCAAACATGCCCGCGCCGCCGTCGGCATGGCCTGCCTGCCCTTCAATGCCTCAGTCGAGATCGACGCCATCGTGGAAATCGACGTATGACGCTGAAACTCTCCTGGCTGACGGCGCAGCCCGTCGCCCATCGCGGTTATCATGATCTCAACAAGGCGGTCTGGGAAAACACGCTTTCGGCATTTTCCCGCGCCATCGAGGCCGGTTTCGCCATTGAATGCGACGTTCAGCTGGCAGCCGACAGCGTGCCGGTGATTTTTCACGACGACGACATGGCCCGCCTGACGGGCATCAAGGGCGACGTGCGCGAACGCACATCGGCTGAATTGTCGCTGCTTGCCGTCGGGCAGACCAAGGACCGCGTGCCTACCCTCAAGCAGCTTCTGGCGCTCTGCGCCGGCAAAGTGCCGCTGGTGATCGAGCTGAAGGGCCGTGCCGGCGAAGGCGTCGATGACGGTTTTGCCGAGGCGGTTCTGGAGGACCTCGAAGGCTACAAGGGCCATGTGGCGCTGATGAGCTTCGACCATCATCTGCTGCGGGACCTGAAGGCTGCCGGTTCACCCTGGCCGCTGGGCCTCACCGCCGAAGGCGACAAGCCGGAAGACTTCTTCAAACATGATGAAGCGATGCAGCTGGGGCTCGATTTCATTTCCTATCATTGGGGTCATCTGCCCAACAGCTTTATCGAGGCGCAAAGAAAACTCGGGCTTCCGGTGATTACCTGGACGGTCAGGGATGAAAATGCGCGCGAGACTACCTATAAATATGCGGACCAGATGACATTCGAAGGTTTCGACCCGAGAGAGAACCCATCCGCGACGGCATGACAGAAGACTATTCCATCAGCATTGCGCAATCCTTTGGGGATATCGATCCGGAAAGCTGGAAACGGCTTTCCGGAACATCGCGCAATGCATTAGGAAAACACTACAACCCTTTTATCTCCCATGAATTTTTATCGTCTATGGAAGAGTCAGGGTCAGCGACAGCCAAGACCGGCTGGCTTGGGCACCATCTTCTTCTCGAAAACGCCTCCGGTGTGCTCGTCGGCGCAGTGCCGGCCTATCTGAAGAACCACAGCAAGGGCGAATACGTCTTCGACCACGGCTGGGCGGATGCTTTCGAGCGGGCCGGCGGGCATTATTACCCGAAACTGCAATGTTCAGTGCCCTTCACGCCGGCGACCGGGCCAAGGCTGCTCGTTTCAGAAAACGAAGACGAGACTCGCTTCAAGGCGTTACTGGCCTCCGGTCTCGCGCAGGTGACTGAAAAGATCGGCGTTTCCTCGGCACATGTCACATTTTTGGAAGAGAGCGATCTTTCCGCCCTTCTGCCGCGCGATTTCCTGCACAGGACTGACCAGCAGTTCCACTTCATCAATGATGGCTATCGCGACCACGATGATTTTCTTGACGCCCTTTCCTCACGCAAGCGCAAGGGGCTGAAGAAAGAACGCCGCACCGCACTCGAAAACGGCATCGAGATCGACTGGCTGACTGGAAGCGACCTGACCGAGGATATCTGGGACCAGTTCTTCGCCTTCTACATGGATACCGGCAGCCGCAAATGGGGCCGGCCTTATCTGACGCGGGAGTTTTATTCGCTGATCGGCGAACGCATGGCCGATGATGTGCTGCTGGTAATGGCGAAACGCGAGGGGCGCTATATTGCCGGTGCGATCAACTTCATCGGCTCGGACGCGCTTTATGGTCGCCACTGGGGCTGCATCGAGGATCACCCCTTTCTGCATTTCGAGGTCTGTTATCATCAGGCAATTGATTTCGCGCTTTCCAGGGGATTGAAACGGGTGGAAGCTGGCGCTCAGGGCGAACACAAGCTGGCGCGGGGTTATGTGCCGGTCACCACCCATTCGGCGCATTTCATCGTGCATCCGGGCCTGCGCCGCGCCATTGCCGATTATCTTCAGCGCGAGCGCGAAGAGGTCGAGCATATCGGCGATTATCTTGATGAACACACGCCCTTCCGCAAGGGCGAGAGACAGGAACCGGACGTATAGTCCGCCATGAGGAGAGATCACGATGACGGCCAGCGCCTATGACGACAACAATATCTTCGCAAAAATACTGCGCGGCGAAATTCCGAGCCACAAGCTTTACGAGGACGAGTATACGCTTGCTTTCATGGATGTCATGCCGCAGGCCCCCGGCCATTTCCTCGTTGTTCCCAAGACCGGCTCCCGCAACCTGCTCGATGCCGACCCGGAAGTGCTGGCGAAAACCATTCCTGTCGTGCAGAAACTCGCCGTGGCGGCCAAGGAAGCCTTCGATGCGGATGGCGTCTTTATCGCGCAGTTCAACGAGCCGGCGGCTGGCCAGACCGTTTTCCATCTGCATTTCCACGTCATTCCGCGCAAGGAAGGTGAGCCGCTGAAGCCGCATTCCGGCGTGATGGCCGATGGCGACATATTGAAGGCCCACGCGGAGAAGATAAAGGCCGCGCTTGCTTCGTGATGGTTGCCTGGTATGCGACTTTATCCTCGGCCTTGCGCCGAGGACCCAACCTCGTATCTGAAATCAATCGGTTGCAAATGCTCGGGACAGGCGCGAGCATGACGAAGGAGCGGTTTTCGGACTGATCATTCCGGAGAGCGGTAAGCATTTCTCTCCGGCCACGGCCAGCCTTCAAGCGCCGTCATATCGGGCCGGAATATTTCCACCTTCAGCGGATAACAGGCCGCCGTATCGCTCGAATGCGTGGCGCTGCAATCACCACCCGGACAGGCGGAAAGCGCGCCGATAAGATCGATCTCGGCAAAAAGCTCCAGATAATCACCCGGACGCACGGGGCTCGCCTTCATGAAATACTGGTGTGTGTCGCGGGTGAAACCCGTGCACATGAAGACATTGAGGACATCATGCACATGCGGCTCCGCCTGCCGGAATGACAGGCCGCTGGCGGAGGCCAGCGCGTTGGTCAGATTGGAATGGCAGCAATGGTGGTAGTCGCCGCCGCTCAGCAGCCTGTTGGTATAGGGATCGCAGCGTGTGCCAATCACATCATGCACACCGCCGCCGTCTTCGTCGAAACCATACCATGACAGCGTGTCATGCGTGATCGTCGCCATCGGCCGCAGGGACGGCAGGTTGCTCCACAGCCGGTTGCCGACCGAAACATGGGTGGCGTGCAGGGCGCGGGTCTTGCCGCTGAAAAACCGCTCGGTCAGATCATGGGCGTTCCAGAGGTTCAGGTCTCCGACCTGCGGACCTTCAACGCTTACGATGCGAAAGAAATGCCCCTTCGGAACGTTGAAAGTGCGGCCGTCACGCGGCGGCACGATGACCTCATCGATCTTCTCCATGCTTCGTTTGGCTTCTTCCAGACGCGCGAGGTCCGGCATTTCAAGCGTCCCGTTCGGATAAACAACAACAGGACGGACGGCGCGGCGTTCAGCGGCGTCGACGGGTTCGGTGGCGGGCATGGGGGTCATGAAATCCTCGGACAATCAAAATCTCGAGGCGAAATTGCGTCATGAGCGCCCGCCTGACAAGACGGGTTTTTCTTGCGCTCAGCCCAAGTCTTACTTACCCTTGAGAGACCATGAAATTACCGCCGCTCACCACCCTCCGGGCATTCGAAGCC
Organism: Agrobacterium sp. B1(2019); assembly: GCF_008274755.1. NCBI lineage: Bacteria > Pseudomonadati > Pseudomonadota > Alphaproteobacteria > Hyphomicrobiales > Rhizobiaceae > Agrobacterium > Agrobacterium sp. B1(2019). Next base: position 1,356,604 of record NZ_VTPB01000001.1, read on the forward strand.
GCGGCCAGAAGAACGAGTTTCTCTCTGGCTGCGCAGGAACTCGGCATGACGGCAACTGCCGTCAGCCAGCATGTGCGCAATCTGGAGGCCTGGCTCGGTGTAGCGCTGTTCGAGCGGCATGCGAGGGGTGTGAGGCTTACCCCGGCCGGAAAGGAATTCGGCACGACGGTTTCGACCGCCCTACGCCAGATTGCCTCTGGCGCCGACCGGATCCATCAGGGCCGTGACCGCATGACCGTTCGCCTTGCCAGCCTGCCCTCAGTCGTCGCGCATTTTCTGACGCCCCGCCTGCCTCGCTTTCGGGCGCTTTACCCCGATATACAGGTATCCATCAGCTATTCCGGCGCGCATCACGCAATACCGGCCGATCTCACCATAGGACATGGCGTCGCCTCCGGGGAAAATGCGGTCGCGCTTTTCAGCGCAGAGACGCGGCCGACATGCGCGCCGGGCTATGTCGCTAAACTCGGTCCTTTTGACAATGTAGACAGCCTGTTACGAGCGGAATTGCTGCATGACGACACCGAGGCGGCCTGGCAGAACTGGTTCGCAGCCGGGGGAATATCCCTGCCCGATAACGCCGGTCCGGTTTTTGCGGATTTCAATCTGCTCGTGACCGCGCTCAAAGCCGGTCAAGGCATTGGCCTCTGCCCGACGGCGCTGTTTCACCAAGAGATCGCCGAAGGTCAACTGACCGTGCTCTTCGATCGGGCGACGGATACAGAGAAATATTACTGGCTGATGGAAGCAGACGAGATGACCGCACCGGCTAGACTTCTTGCGGATTGGCTTGTTGCGGAATCCCGCCGGAGCAGTCTCTGACGTAAACCAATCTCAGAAACCGAGCGCGAACAACCCACCCGCCAGAAGCAGGATCGGCACCGCCACACCAACGATGACCCGCTGGCCCGCCATCAAAAAAGCGATGAAACCGAGTGCGGCAGCGCCGATGCGCAGCCACAGGGGCGATGCTTCCAGCGTTCCGGTTGGAAAGACGATGAGCTTGGCGGTGACGGCCATGACGAGCGCCGTGGCGACGGCCCTCACCCAGTGCAGCGCTTCGGAATCCTCCTTCAGGCGGTTACCGGCGAGAACGCCGAGCCAGCGCCAGAGATCGGTCGCCAGCCAGCCGGCAATCGCGATGAAGAGATAGGGTGCCCACCAATGTTCGGTCATCATGGTTCGCTCTCCGGTGAGACGGGTTTTATCCGGCGGCGGAACACGAGGCGGTCGATCAGATAGGCAGCCGTGCCCCCGCCTATCCCGGCATAGAGAATATCGAATTCCGGCGCGATGACCGCGAAGGCAGGCCCGGCGATAACGCCGATGACGAAGGCGACCTTGACGACGGAATGGCGGGCCGAAGCCCAGATCGAGGCCACGAAATAGACCGGTGTGAGAAAAAACAGCATGCCGGCGACGAGTGGTGGAAAGGCGGCGACAACACCGTAACACAGGCCGACGATGATGGCATTGACCACGGTAAGCGTCATGCCAAAACCGGCGAACCAGGCGGCGCGCGCTTCACGCGGCACCCTGGAGAGGTTCTGCGTGGCAAAAACCCAGGCCGTGATCGCAACGAAATGCGAGAGGAACAGCAAAATCCATGTTGGCGTCTTCGCGCCGCGCATTTCCGGAACGATGGAGGCGACCATCGGCATCATCCTGACCGACGACAGCGTTACCGCCAGAAAACAGGCGGCAAGATTTGCGCCGCCGACCATCGAGCCGATCAGGATCATCTTGGCCGGCAGGGCCCAGATCATCAGTGTCATGAACACGGCTTCACCGCGCGCGACACCGGATTCCAGCGCGAAGGCACTGAAACCGACGAAAGATGTCATCAGAATGAGCGAGGGCAGCGAAAATATGCCCCGCATTCCCCGGAAAAACCAGCCGCTCAGGGGGATGGTATCGCTGTCGGCAGTCTGCATTGCTGACCCACTTGTGCATGTCACCCGAAACTGTGCCGCAGCTTCGGGGTAACGTCATGCATAAAACAAAAAAGAGCGTCGCAGGCATCAGGGAAAAACGCGACGCGCTTCATACATGAAAATGCCGGGCTTTCGCCCGGCATCGGTTTATCGGTCGAAGACCTTGATCATTTCTTCTTCGGCACTTTCGGCACCGTGTTAGCCTTGCGCCGCGGCTTGTTGTCATCGTCCGACTTGTCGGCCTCGGCAACAAGGACATCCGTCTCTTCATTGACCTTCGCCGCCTTGGAAGCAGGTTTCGTCTTGGCCTTTGCCTTGCCGGGCGATTTGGCCGCTTTCAGTTCGGCCTCCGGTTGCGGCTTGACGGGTGCGGTCTCCGGCAGAACCTCGAGTATGAGACCTTCGGAGCCGTCATCCTTCTTGCCGACGGTGACGCTGACGACGCCGCCCTTCTTGAGCTTGCCGAACAGGATTTCATTGGCAAGCGGCTTCTTGATGTTCTCCTGGATCACGCGCGACAGCGGGCGGGCGCCCATCTTCTCGTCGTAACCCTTCTCCGCCAGCCAGGAGATCGCATCTTCATGCAGATCGAAGGTGACGTTGCGCTCGGAGAGCTGGGTTTCCAGCTGCATGACGAACTTCTGCACGACCTTGTGGATAACGGCGGTCGGCAGCGGCGAGAACGGAATGATCGCATCCAGACGGTTGCGGAACTCCGGCGTGAACAGGCGGTTGATCGCCTCTTCGTCCTCTCCCGTGCGGCGCGAAGAGCCGAAACCGATCGCCGATTTCGCCATCTCGGATGCACCCGCATTGGTCGTCATGATCAGGATGACGTTGCGGAAGTCAATCTTCTTGCCGTTATGGTCGGTCAGCGAGCCATGGTCCATCACCTGCAACAGGATGTTGTAGATATCAGGATGCGCCTTTTCGATTTCGTCCAGCAGTACCACGGAATGCGGATGCTGATCGACGCCATCGGTCAGGAGACCGCCCTGATCGAAGCCGACATAACCGGGAGGCGCACCGAGCAGGCGCGACACGGTATGACGCTCCATATACTCCGACATGTCGAAGCGCAGCATCTCGACGCCGAGCGAAGCGGCAAGCTGCTTGGCCACTTCCGTCTTGCCCACGCCCGTCGGGCCGGAAAAGACATAGGAGCCGATTGGCTTGTTCGGTTCTCGCAGGCCCGCACGCGCCAGCTTGATGGCCGTCGCGAGCGCTTCGATCGCGATATCCTGACCATAAACGACGGAGCGCAGTTCCTTTTCGAGGTTGGCGAGAACCATCTCGTCATCCTTCGACACCGTCTTCGCGGGAATACGGGCCATCGTCGCGATGGTGGCCTCGATTTCCCGTTCGGTGATCAGCTTGCGACGCTTGGAAACAGGCAGCAACATCTGCGCCGCACCGGTTTCGTCGATCACGTCAATCGCCTTGTCCGGCAGCTTGCGGTCCGAGATATAGCGGGCCGACAGCTCCACAGCAGCCTTGATCGCCTCATTGGAATATCTGAGGTGATGGTAGTCCTCGAAATAGGGCTTCAGGCCCTTCATGATCGCGATCGCATCATCGATGGAAGGTTCGTTGACGTCGATCTTCTGGAAGCGACGCACCAGCGCACGGTCCTTTTCGAAGAACTGCCGATATTCCTTATAGGTGGTCGACCCGATGCAGCGGATTGCACCCGAAGACAGCGCAGGCTTCAAGAGGTTCGATGCATCCATCGCGCCGCCGGAAGTGGCGCCCGCACCAATCACGGTGTGGATTTCATCGATGAACAGAACCGCGCCCGGAAACTCCTCGAGTTCCTTGACGACCTGCTTCAGGCGCTCTTCGAAATCACCGCGATAACGGGTGCCGGCAAGCAGCGTGCCCATGTCGAGCGAAAAGATCGTGTCATTGGCGAGCGCCTCCGGCACCTTGCCTTCGACGATACGCTTGGCCAACCCCTCGGCGATCGCCGTCTTGCCAACGCCTGGATCACCCACATAAAGCGGGTTGTTCTTGGAGCGGCGGCAGAGGATCTGGATCGTCCGGTTAACCTCGTCGTGGCGGCCGATCAACGGGTCGATCTTGCCGTTCTTGGCCTTCTCGTTGAGATTGACGCAATAGGCCTTCAGAGCATCCTGCTGCTTCTTGGCGGAGGAACCGTCCTCTTCCGGATTGCTTCGGTTCGGCTTGTTCTCGCTTTCCGGCTCATCGGCGCCGCGCGGCGTGCGCGTCTGCGATGTGCCGGGGCGCTTACCAATGCCGTGGGAGATGTAGTTGACCGCGTCGTAACGGGTCATTTCCTGTTCCTGCAGGAAATAGGCGGCATGGCTCTCGCGCTCGGCAAAAATCGCCACGAGCACGTTGGCGCCGGTCACTTCCTCGCGGCCGGACGATTGAACATGGATGACGGCCCGCTGGATGACGCGCTGGAAGCCGGATGTGGGCTTGGAATCCTCGTCATAACCGGTGACGAGGTTGGTCAATTCATTGTCGACGTAATCGCTGACAGTCTTGCGAAGAGCATCGAGATCGACATTGCAGGCGCCCATGACGGCTGCGGCATCCGCGTCGTCAATCAGCGCCAGAAGGAGATGTTCGAGCGTCGCATATTCGTGGTGACGCTCATTTGCAAAGGTCAGTGCCTGGTGCAGCGCCTTCTCGAGACTCGGGGAAAAAGTTGGCACGTTGCGATCCTCATTTCTTTTCCATGACGCATTGCAGCGGATGCTGGTGCTGTCGGGCGAAATCCATGACCTGGCTTACTTTCGTCTCTGCGACCTCATATGTAAACACCCCGCATTCGCCCACGCCGTGCTGGTGCACGTGCAGCATGATGCGGGTTGCAGCCTCGCGATCCTTCTGGAAAAACCGTTCCAGAATATGGATGACGAATTCCATGGGAGTGTAATCGTCATTCAGTAAAAGAACACGGTACAAATTCGGTCTTTTCGTTTTCGGCTTGACGCGGGTGATAACAGACGTTCCGCGGTTGGTGCCGCCGCCGTCTTCCCCTTCGCCCTCGCCCTGCATGTAGATCGGCTTAGCGATCATCTTTCATCATTCTCCAAACTGTTCTCAAACCGACAGCTGATTGCCAGGAGGGAGAACTTCGCCTCTCCATATCTAGGTCGTTGAGATGCGATTTTAAGCCCCTTGCGCAACGGTGCAATCACTATTGCGTTTGCCAGGAGGCAAACCTCGGGAAAAGTGCCGATATGGGGGCAGCGAGGGCGCTGGAAAACACAGGCCCGTCGTCGAGGTGCATTTTTCAAGCCCGATGCAAATGGATGCGACAGGTCGCGGCGCAGCCGAATCCGGTTCGCCGCCGCCGGTCTTATTCCTTTTCGTCGAGCATTTCCCGAACAGCGATGGCCAGCTGCTTGAGCGAGAAGGGCTTCGGCAGGAAACCGAACTTGGCGTCGGCAGGCAGGTTCTTTGCGAAGGCATCTTCGGCATAACCCGAAACAAAGATGAATTTCAGGTCCGGATAGGATTTGCGCAGTTCTCTCAACAGCGACGGACCGTCCATTTCCGGCATCACGACGTCGGAAACGACGATATCGACCTTGCCTTCCAACTCCTCCATCACCTCCAGAGCTTCGGTGCCGGAGCCGGCCTCGTGCACGGTATAGCCGCGGGTTTCCAGCATGCGCTTGCCGCCGCGCCGCACCGCTTCCTCATCCTCCACCAGAAGCACGACGGCGGATTTGCCGGTGAGGTCCAGCGGCTCTTCCTTCACCGGCTCGGCTGCGATGGCCGGAGCAAGCGCCGCCGCGCCGGGCTGCTGCCCGTTGTTCTGAACGGCCTCCACCACATGGCGCGGCAGGTAAATGCGGAAGGCGGTGCCCTTGCCCACCTCCGATTCGGGATAGATGTAACCGCCCGACTGTTTGACGATGCCATAGACCATGGACAGGCCAAGACCGGTGCCTTTGCCAACTTCCTTGGTGGTGAAGAAGGGCTCGAAAATCTTGTCCATGATCTCCGGCGGAATGCCCGTGCCGTTATCGGCGACTTCCACCATCACCATGTCCTCGGCCGGGAATTCCGGACGGCCAAGTGCGGCGATTTCCTTCGCGTCGACGTTACGCGTGCGGATGGTGATCTTGCCGCCGTCGGGCATAGCGTCGCGCGCATTGACGCAGAGATTGATAAGCACCTGCTCAAATTGCGAGAGATCCGTCTTCACTGGCCAGAGATCGCGGCCATAATCGACCTCCAGCTTGACATTCGTGCCGGAAATAAGCCTGTCCACCAGCATGCGCAGATCGCCGATCACATCCGTCAGGTTGAGGATGGCCGGACGCATGGTCTGCTTGCGCGAGAATGCCAGAAGCTGGCGCACCAGCACGGCCGCGCGGTTGGCGTTGCGCTTGATCTCCATGAGGTCGGCGAAGCTCGGATCGGCTGGCCGCGCCTGCAGCAGCAGATGATCGGAAGACAGCAGAATGGCGGTGAGCACATTGTTGAAATCGTGGGCGATGCCCCCCGCCAGCGTACCGACCGCATTCATCTTCTGGGTCTGCGCCATCTGGGTCTCGAGCGCCTTCTGCTCCGTCACCTCGATGGCATAGACGATCGCCACCTCTTCCGGCGCTTCATCATCCTGATCGATGACAGCGTTGACGTAGAATCGGAAATGCCGGCCTTCGTCACTCGGGTGACGGGAATCGAAGGGGGCGATATCGCCCTGGCGGTCCTTGGCCTCGGCCAGCGCCTGCTCGAGCCTCGGCTTCTCATTGTCGTGAAGGATGGTTTCAAGCGCCACGCCGCGATCGATATCGTCGCGTCCGACAACGCCGGAAAACAATTTCAGGAAGGGCGCGTTGATCCGCAGGATGCGGCCTTCGCCATCGAGCGAGGCGATCGCCATCGGCGTATTGTTGAAAAAGCGGGTGAAACGCATGGCGGAGGAGGATTCCGTATCCTCCTGCCCCTTGGGGCGCTTCAGGACGATGGTGCGACTCTCACCGGGGGCGCCATCCTTCGAGGTGACCTGATGCACGAGGCGAGCCGGCATGCTCTGCCCGTTCACCCGGCGCATGTCGAGGTCGAGGATTTCAGTGCGCTTCGCCGTGCCCTGCGGATGCACCGATTCGATAAGCGCCATACCCTCGCCAGCGACGATATCGGAAACGGTCATGGAACCGGGTGAAAACTGCGCAAGATCGATGCCCAGCCATTCCGACAGGGTGGCGTTCAGATAAACGATCTCGCCCTTGCGTCCGGCGGAAAAGAAACCGGCCGGGGCGTGATCGAGGTAATCGATGGCGTTCTGCAATTCGCGGAAAAAGCGCTCCTGATCCTCGCGCTCCGGCGTGATATCGGCGATCTGGAAGACGTGCAGCCCCTCGCCGCCGGCATCCTTCAGCACCCGCCCTTTCAGCCGGTACCAGTGCGGCCCCGCATTGGAATCCTCGCCCAGCGGTTTCAGCAGCCGGAATTCTTCGTAGCCCTCGCGGCCTTCGCGCAACACGTTGATAAGCCGGTAAAGCGCTTCGGTCGATTCCCGGCTGCGCGACAGGAGCGTTTCGAGACTCTGGATATCGCTCGCCTTGGTGGTGCCACTCATCCGGCAATAGGTGGCGTTGGCATAGACCATATGCCCCTTGGCGTCGGTTATCAGCGTGCCTTCGGGATGGGCAGAGAGAAAGCGGCGGGCAAGGCCGTCCGATTGCGACTGCGGCATGACCTCGATGAAGCCGATGATCGACGAGACCAGAAAGAAGATGCCCATCATGGCCAGCACGCCGAGTATGCCGAGCACGATTTCGTTTTCCAGCGAATCCCTGAAATAGACAAAGGCGGCGGCCGCCGCGATCAGAACCAGCGCCAGAAGCAGAATGCGCAAGACGGTGCCGGAACGGGCGCGCCTGTCCACCAGCGGAAGGTCGTTGTCGCTTGTCTCGCGCACCCGTGTCATCTTGGCCTCGCAGTCGTGCAGGTCTTCATTCGGTCAGCCCTATTCCCTTGACGGAATCGGACACTAAAATTTCTTGTAGCAACTCGCTTGACCGGCAAAAAGCTCCGCCAGGACACAAAGGCTTAAAAACGCACAGCGAAAACGGCCTGAAAGGTGTATAAAAGCCTTAAAAGACTAATGCCTCGTACAAGTCAGTTCCTTCACCTGACATTGAATGCGCGGCGCGGGAACAGACGATCTTGCCGTCAGCGACGGTACAAACCGAGCATCCGTCCGTGAAGTCGAGGCAGGAGGGATTATCGCGCACGAACTCCGCCATGGTCGCTGAGCGATCCGGTGCCTTGTCTTCGGCCCTCACGATCGAATGCGGCGACGCGAAAAGCGATAGCAGCAAAACAACCGTGAAACGCCGGGCAAGGGAGCCGTCAATGCGCAATGCTTGGAACATTCAGAACCGCTCCTTTGGCAAAAGAATTGCAACTTTCACTGCCTCTCAGCATTGAAGGACGAGATGAGGCGCTTTGGTGGCGTTTCTACGTTTGAGGCGGCAATCCTGTGGGCGAAATCAATAAACCTTGTCTCGCGCCTAAAAAAATCGTCTTTTCCTGCTTGATGTTCACATTATAAGAACCACGGCAATATTAATTGCCCAAGAAACGAAAAAGCCAAAAAATCTGAAGGGATGATCTCCATGATGGAAGATTTTATCGGCGCTTATGGAAACCGTCTCATCGTCGCCGTTGTTGGTGTGGGTGTGGCCCTGATCATTCTGGCGATTGCGCTGTGGCTTCTGCGCAGACGCAGCGGTTCGGCCCCTTTCATTCGAGGCGGACGCAACCGGCAGCCGCGCCTGCAGGTCCTCGACGCGACGGCCGTGGACGCACGCCGCCGTCTGGTGCTGGTGCGCCGTGACAATGTCGAGCATCTCGTCATGATCGGCGGTCCGACCGATATCGTCATCGAAAGCGGTATAGGCGCGATCCCTATTGTCAGGGACGTGCAGGAGCCGGAATTGAAGGCGCTCCCGCGCCAGGAAAGCGAGCAGAAGAGAGCCGAACCGGCGATCCAGCAGGAACGTCGCCCCGCCCTGCCGCAACAGCAGCCCGTTGCGGCTGCGGATCCCGTTTCCGTGCCTGAAGAACCCGTGAAGCAAGCACAGCGGCCGGAGCCGTTGGCACCTGCGCCGTCCCCGCGTCCAGCACCCGTTGCGGCGGCCGCCGCTCAGCTTCCTCCACGCCCATCGACCCGGCCGCAGCGCCTACCCACGCCTGTGCCGGCGCGCGAAACCGCGCCGCCGGCACGACAGGCGGCACCCGAGCGAGAGACCGCGCGCGCCACACCGCCGCCGATACCGGTTGCAACGGCTTCGGTCGCTGCCGTCTTGCCGATGGCGGCGGCATCGCTCGACATGGCGGCGGCCCGAACGGAACCAAGGCGTGCCGAGCCCGTCGTGCAGGCTCCGGCGCCGGTCGCACCGCCGATCCCTGCACAGGGTCCCGTCGAGGCAAAGGCGGAAGAACGGACTGCGGAATTCGCCCCGCCAGTCTTTGCCGCGCGAGAGCCGGTGATCGACCAGTCCATCGCCGCCGATTTTCTCGACGCTGCCCGTAACCGCGTTCTTCCGGATATGAAACCGGAACAAACAGCGACGCCCGCACCTTTTCCGCCCAAGCCTGGAAATCCGGTTCTCGCTTCCAATGACGCCGAGCCGAAATTTTCCGATGAGCTCGCCAGTGATTTCGAAAGCTTCCTCGAGGCGGAGATCGCCAAGAGCAAGGAGGCGGATAACGAGCCGTCCGTTGCCCCTGTCGCGGAAAAGCAGGCCAAGACCCAGCCCGCCTCCCCGCCTGTCACCGGCGCTTCACCGGATGGAGACATGCAGAAGGAAATGGCGCGTATCTTCGGAGAACTTTCCGTGACCTGCGACCGCTGACGGGCGCGGGTCTTGCGACCAGAAGTTCGGAACAGAAAAGGGCACGGAAGCGATTTCCGTGCCCTTAATTTATTTGTCATGCGATTTGCCAACCTGCCGGCCGCAGCGCCTTATTCGTCGCGATAGACTTTTTCGCGACGCTCGTGACGCTCCTGCGCCTCGATGGAAAGCGTTGCAATCGGGCGGGCGTCCAGACGCTTGAGGCCGATAGGCTCGCCCGTTTCCTCACAGTAACCGTAAGTACCGTCTTCGATCCGCTGAAGAGCAGCATCGATCTTGGAAATCAGCTTGCGCTGACGGTCGCGGGCGCGAAGTTCGATTGCCCGGTCCGTTTCGGAAGAAGCCCGATCGGCGAGATCAGGGTGGTTGGCGCTTTCTTCGGCGAGATGTCCGAGGGTCTCGCGCGCTTCTCTCAGGATGTCATTTTTCCAGGCGACCAGCTTCGCGCGGAAGTAAGCCCGCTGGCTGGCATTCATGAACTCATCGTCTTCCGAGAGCACATATTTGCTAAGATCGATCTTCTCACTCAACGCGATTCTCCTCGAAGAACATCTCAATGCGGCGGTGTATACTCCAATGATAGTCAACGATTCAAGTCTGCAGATCAGTTTTCAGGCATTTTTAAAACTGACACAAAAATCATCTAAATGACTAATTTTTATCCTTTATTCGTATTGAAGCGAACTCTTCTTCAATCACTTCAACGCGACTTACCAACAGGAAAGAGGACTTGCGGTCCTGCAACCCTATCCTGTAGCATTCAAGTTGTGTCCTGACATTCGAACGCCGGTCCCCGCCCTTGACAGCATCTTCCCCGAGCCGAGTTTATCTTCTGCGCCACGCCAAGGCCGCCTGGGCGGCGCCGGGAGAACGGGATTTCGACCGGGGATTGAACGAAGCGGGTTTTGCCGAGGCGGAGGTCATTGCCGACCTTGCCGCCGACCGGCGCTACCGTCCCGATCTGCTTCTATCATCCACCGCCGCGCGCTGCCGGCAGACTACGCAGGCGTGGCAGCGTGCCTTCAACGAAGGCATAAACATCTCGTACGTCGATGAGATGTATAATGCCCGCAGCGAGACCTATCTGTCGCTCATCGCCGCGCAAACGGAGGTGCAGTCGGTGATGCTGGTGGGGCACAACCCCACCATGGAAGCAACGCTGGAGGCCATGATCGGCGAGGATCTGCTGCATGCCGCCCTGCCCTCGGGTTTTCCGACATCGGGTCTTGCGGTTCTGGATCAGGACGACAGCGCGGCAGGTGGGAAAAATCGCTGGCGACTGATCGATTTCCTGGCACCAGGCAAATAGTAACCGCCGCGCACACCAAAAGCACCGGGAGAGCAACCCCGCCGAAAATCCGCTGGAGCGCTTCTTTTTTGGGCAGCCGCACCTTCCTATATGCAGCCGTGACCGTGAAAAACAGCCAGGAAACTGCCATTGCCGCCTTCTCTTACGTCCCTGACAGACAGCGCGCTTATCGCTTTCGATAATCTGGCCGACCGTGCGAGCAACCTCACCCATCCGACATTGCGGCTTGGCGTCACCGGCCTTTCGCGGGCGGGCAAGACGGTTTTCATCTCTTCCCTCGTCCACAATCTCCTGAATGGCGGCCGGCTGCCGCTGTTCGAGGCGATGCGGTCCGGACGCGTCTCGAATGTGCGGCTGGAGCCGCAGCCGGACGACGCCATTCCGCGTTTTCAATATGAGGATCATATTCAGGCGCTGGTGCGTGACAGGCTGTGGCCGGATTCGACAAGGGCGATTTCGGAACTGAGGATAACGCTTGATTATCAGAGCGCCAGCGGCTGGGGCCGGTGGTTCTCGGCCGGCAAGCTCTCCATCGATATCGTCGATTATCCCGGCGAATGGCTGCTCGATCTGCCACTGCTTTCGCAGGACTACAAACAGTTTAGCGACGCGACCGTCGCCCTTGCCCAAAGCGGCATCCGCGCCGAACTGGCGCAGGAATGGCTGGCGATCGCCTCCTCGCTCGACATCAATGCGCCAGCGGATGAGATGACGGCGCGACGGCTGGCGGAAAGTTTCGCGGCCTATCTGAAGGCCGGCAAATCCGACGAGAGGTCGCTTTCCACCTTGCCGCCCGGCCGTTTCCTGATGCCCGGCGACCTGGAAGGATCGCCGGCGCTGACCTTCGCACCGCTTCCGGGCCTGACCGAAGAGAAAGCGCCAAAAGGTTCGTTGCGCGCCATGATGGAACGGCGTTACGACGCCTATAAGTCGATTGTGGTCAAACCCTTCTTCCGCGAGCATTTCGCCCGCCTCGACCGGCAGATCGTTCTGATCGACACGTTGCAGGCCGTCAATCGCGGCCCTGAAGCCGTGCAGGATCTGGAGCGGGCGCTGGGCGATGTGCTTGCCTGTTTCCGCCCCGGCACCAACAGTCTGCTGTCGTCGCTGATTGGCCGGCGCATCGACAAGGTGCTGATCGCCGCCACAAAGGCCGATCACCTGCATCACGAAAGCCATGACCGGTTGGAGCGCCTGACCCGACGTCTGGTGGACCGCGCCATCACCACCATCGGCATGAACGGCGCCGGCATTGAGGTCATGGCGCTTGCCTCCGTGCGCGCCACCCGTGAGGCAAGCGTGCGGCAGGACGGCCACGAGCTTCCCGTCATCGTCGGCACGCCGATGGCGGGTGAAACCATCAATGGCGAGACGTTCGACGGCAATCGCAAGACGGCGATCTTTCCGGGTGACCTGCCCGACGATCCGGAACCGCTGTTCCGCAGCATCGACCAGGATGGCGACAAGGCGACACTGCCTGACGTCAATGTCGTGCGTTTTCGCCCGCCCAATATTGACGAGCCGGGCAGCGGCGGCATCCGGCTTTCCGTTCCCCATATCAGGCTCGACCGCGCCATGCAGTTCCTGTTCGGAGACAAGCTCGCATGAAGGCTCCCACACAAAACGATCCGCAGACACGCCGCCCGGCGGCTTTCACGCTCGAGACAGAAGACGCGGCGCGACCGTCCGCCGCGCAGAAACGCGCGCCGCGCAGTTTCGACACCGAAATTTCGCTGACGCCCGACGAGGACGATCCGTTTCTGGCGTCTGAGGAGATTGATGCCGCCACGCTGCCGGTGGCGTCTCCGAAGAAAAGCCGATTCTCCTTCGGTAAGCTTGCGCTCGGCGCGCTTGGCGTCCTGTTCTCGCTCGCCTTCGGGCTCTGGGCGGATCAGCTCATCCGCAACCTGTTCTCCCGTTCCGACTGGCTAGGTTACACAGCCACTATCGCTCTTATTGTGGCACTTTTCGCCGTTCTCGCCCTTGTCGGCCGCGAGGTCTTCGGCATCATGCGGCTCAACGCCGTGCAATCCTTGAAGGCCGATGCCGAGACGGCGAGACTCGACAAGAGCCCGAAACCCGCACGCGCCATCGTCACCCGTCTGAACGCGGTCCTTTCGCACCGAGCAGAAACGGCCAAGGGGCGTGCGGCGCTGAAGGAAACGGAAAACGACGTGATCGACGGCCCGCATCTGATCGAGCTTGCCGAGCGCGAGTTGCTGGTGCCACTCGATAGGCAGGCCCGTGCCCTCATTCTCAATTCCTCCAAGCGCGTGTCCGTCGTTACTGCCGTCAGCCCGCGCGCGGTGGTCGATCTCGCTTTTGTGCTTTTCGAGGTGACGCGGCTGGTGCGCGCCATGGCGGAGCTTTATGGCGGTCGTCCCGGCACGCTCGGCATGCTGAAGCTCCTGCGCGATGTCGTCGCCCATCTTGCCGTCACCGGCTCGATCGCCGTTGGCGACGGGCTTGCCCAGCAGGTTCTCGGCCATGGCCTTGCCTCGAAACTCTCCGCCCGCCTCGGCGAAGGCGTCATCAATGGCCTGATGACGGCGCGAATCGGCATTGCCGCCATGGACCTTTGCCGTCCGCTGCCTTTCAGGGCGGTGAAGCGGCCGGGCATCGGCGATTTCATGTCCGACCTTACACCCGATTTGAACGGTGGAAAAACCGTTGAAAAAGCCTGATTGCGGGGGCTTGAGCGGTTCAAAAGGTTACGGACAAAGCCGCAAATGAGAGCAAAATAAACCAAGCATTAACCATTCCGCCGGTAGATTACAGCCTATCGAACAGGCATCTTCGCCGGGGAAAGTATCATGTATTCGCGCTTCTTTTCGCTTGTGGGCGGGCTTGCCGCCATTTTGTCCGTCAGCGGCGGTTTCGGCCTGTCTGACGTCCATGCAGCATCGCGCGATCGCGACGACGTGTTCTTCCGCTCCGTAGCCGGTGTCTGGAAAGGCCCGGGCGAAATCGTCGCCGGCAAATACAAGGGGACGAAGTTCACCTGCGATCTGACGGGCGAACCGCTCGACGACAAGCAGACCGGCATCAAGCTCGGTGGCACCTGCCGCGTCGGCGTCTTCAGCCAGCCCATGTCGGCCGTCATCAGCCAGAAGGGCAATTCTTACGAGGGCAAGTTCCTCGACGGCGCCGAAGGCAAGGGACTGGACATCACTTCCGGTCAGGTCAGCGGCGACAAGGTCGTCGTCGGCATCAATCGCGCCAAGCTGAATGGCGCGATGGTCGCACGCGTCTCCAAAGACAATTCGATGAATATCACAATTTCCGTCAAGGTCGCCGATCAGATGATTCCGGTCATCGGTGTGACGCTGGCGCGCGATATAGACCAGCTCGCCGTCGGTTCGATCAAGCCGTAAAAGCCATACTCTTCTCAGCCATCGCCAAGCGGGAGTGTCCACCACTCCCGTTTTTCGTTTGCGCTGACAATGCCGGTCTTGTCCGCCTGCTGAAGCCATTCCCGCACGGGCTTGCCTTTTACCTCAAGGTCGGGCGCGATATCGGCAAGCGGCATCAGCACGAAAGCACGCTCCGCCATGCGCGGATGCGGCACCTCGATGCTTTCCGTAACGATAGCCTCATTGCCATAGGTGAGCACATCGATATCGATCGTGCGCGGCCCCCAGCGCTCCGTGCGCACCCGCTTCATGCCCCTTTCGATATCGAGACAGAGTTGCAGCAGAGCGGGCGCAGTGAGCGCGGTTTCAACGAGAGCGCAGCAATTGAAGAAATCGGCCTGATCGGTCTTTCCCCAGGGCGGCGTGCGGTAGAGGCCGGAAACAGCTTGCACCCAGCAGCCATCATGTGCGTCAAGTTCGCGCAGCGCGCGCGCCATGGCAGCGGCTGGATCACCGATATTACCGCCGAGGCCCAGTGCGGCGACTGTCATCTTTTCAGGCACGATGCTCAACGCTCACCTGCGCATAGTCCAGAATTCCGGGAACCGGCGCCGAGGGTTTACGCACCGTGATCTTGAGCCAGACGATCTGTGGATAACGGACGCGCAGCGCCTTGGCGATATCGTTCGCCAGCGCCTCGATGAGATAACGGCGCTGGCCGACGACGATTTTTTCGATGACGGCGAAGGCCACCCCATAATCGACGGTATTTTCGATATCATCGGTTTCCAGCGCATCACCTGCTTCGACCTCCATCTCGGCATCGACGAAAAAGCGCTGGCCCAGCACCTCCTCCTGCTCGAGAAGGCCATGACGGGCGAAAAAGGAACAATTTTTCAGGATGATGGTATAGCGGCTCATCGCATCGCCTCCATGGCAGGATTGTTCACCTGAAAACCGCGCATCTTCGGACACGGCATTCCGGCACTCATTAATCTACGCATCGGCCTTTGCCGACGATTTGGCAAGAACCGCATCGGCAATAGCCAATGCATCGCGGGTCGCGGCGACATTATGCACGCGAAAAATCGAAGCACCCGCAAGCCTCAGGATCGCGGTGGTCGCAGCCGTTCCGATATCGCGTTCTTCCGCCGCATCCCTGCCCGTCAGCGACCCGATGAAACGCTTGCGCGACGTGCCGGCAAGAACCGGCAGGCCAAAAGCGGCAAGTTCCGCGAAACGGGCCATCAGCTCGACATTTTCCCGCTCGTCCTTGGCGAAACCAAAACCGGGATCGAGCACCACGGCGTCGCGGGCAATACCTGCATCCTCGGCGATCTCGAGCGAGCGATTGAGGAATTCAAACTGGTCTGCGATCACATCGGCAAGCTTCTGCCTGTCGCGGCCGGTATGCATGATGCAGACGCCGGCGCGGGTGGCATCAACCACGCCCGCCATCTCCGGGTCCTTCTGCAGACCGAAGACGTCATTGACGATATGTGCGCCCGCGCTGATCGCCAGCCTTGCCGTCGACGCACGATAGGTATCGACGGAAATCAGCACATCGGTCTCGCGGCGCAATTTCTCGATGACCGGCAGCACCCGGTCCTGCTCCTCTGCCTCCGTGACCGCAGCAGCGCCAGGCCGCGTCGACTCGCCGCCGATATCGATGATGTCAGCCCCCTCCTCCACACAGGTCAGCGCGTGGGAAAAAGCCGCATCGACGGCGAGATAACGGCCGCCATCTGAAAAGGAATCGGGTGTGGCATTGACGATGGCCATAATACGGCCACGCCCATCAAGTTTCAGGGAGCGACCATGGGCCGCTTGCCACGCGTTGCTGCCGACTGTTATCACGTAACACGCGCCTTTCGGGAATAACGGAGTGTTATGCCAATTGTTATAAGTTCCGCTCCGCCTATGCAGCAAACCTTTTTCGAGTTCAACCGGAAGGCCGGGTCATGACTAAATCATCACGTGCTCTTTGCGCGGCTTTAGCGGCTGCACTGGCGCTTTCCCTACCCGGATCGGCTTCTTCCGAAACAATCGTCCGCAAGACCTATTCCTATTTTTCGATCAGCGGAAAAACCGCCGCCGACCTCGACCAGCAGCTTTCCAGACATGGCCCGCTGACGCGCAATACCGGCGCGCGTCATCCGGGTGCTACCGAAATCAAATTCGGCGGCGAGCTCACTTATGTGGAAAAAAACGGCCTTTGCAGCGTTGGAACCGCCAAAGTAGTGTTGAACACTCGCATCCTCCTGCCGAAATGGAAAAACCGCCGCCGCACCACGGCGGAACTGGCCTTCATATGGGATACGCTGCTTGCCGATATCAAGCGCCATGAGGAACGCCACGCGGAAATCGCCCGCACCCATGCCCGTTCGCTTGAAAGGCAGCTGACAGGACTTCGGCCGCAGAAAAGCTGCGAGACGCTGCAGAAAATGGTCGGTAAGATCACCCAGACGGTGATGGACGCACACGACCGCGATCAGTTGCGCTTCGATGTGGTGGAATCGAAAAATTTCGATGCCCGCATGACCCGGCTTTTGAAGAACCGGCTCGAACAGGGTCAGAACCGCCGCTGAGCGGTCTCACACCCCATGCCATTCGCTAACATCGAGCACGGACATGACGTTACGTCATGTCCGATATCACCCGTGAATTCTCGTCATGGTGCCGTCGCCAAGACTCATTGTACGTTCTTCATACGGTATCGGATCATTCGGCCAAGCGGCTTGAGGCTCCAGCCGTCCCCGGTTCTCCCGGTGCGCACTTGAGGGCTCGCAGGTGTTTCCTCCCTCGCCTGCATGCTGCGTACCCGCCTCGCCCCGCTCCCCGCTATCAGGTGAGCGGGGCTTTTTCTGCGTTTAGCAATGACGAAAGATTTCAGCCCTGACGTTCGGGAACATGAACGACGAGACCATCAAGCTCGTCGTTCATCTTGATCTGACAGGAAAGCCGCGAGGTAGGGCGCACGTCGAAAGCAAAGTCCAGCATGTCCTCTTCCATCGGCTCCGGTCCGCCGACGCGCTCGGCCCAGGCGTCGTCGACATAGACATGACAGGTCGCACAGGCGCAGGCGCCGCCGCATTCCGCATCGATGCCGGGAATGGAGTTGCGCACCGCATTCTCCATGACGGTGGAGCCGTTGCTCACGTCGAGTTCATGGGGCGTGCCGTCAAAGGCAACGATGGTCAGTTTTGTCATGCCGGAAATCCAAAATGTGATCTGAGAACTGTTCTAAACACATAGAAAGGCCGGTCCGCCTTGGCAACCCGCTTCAAGGGCGCGCAGACGCAACCGGCGTTGCAAAACAACAAATTTGATATGTTACGCCTCAGCGGCAGAGCTTGAGGATGAAATTTTCAGCTTCGACAATGGCCGCCGCAAGTTTTGCAATCGCCGCGCTGTCATTGCCCTTGTCCTCCACCACGGCCGCGGCCGCGGAAACGGCGGAAGCCCCGACGGCCTGGGCCGCCCCTTTAAGACGGTGCGCTGTCGCCATGACGGCCTTGTCGTCGGCGTCCGCCATGTCATGCAGGGCGGCGCGGGCGTTGCGGCTGAAAAGTTGCAGCACCTCGATCTCCAGATCCTTGTCGCCCATAGTCTGCCGGGCAAGATGATCGAAATCGATCGGTTTTTTACCGGCGGCGGACGCGCCGCCGCAATTGTCTGGAGCTTCGAAAGCAATACTGACCGCTGCCATGGCTGAAATCCTGTCTCGCCGTTTCCTGTTTCGTGTCACATCTGTGTCGTATTCACGCATCGTGGCGGCTGCTATCAGCTTAAATTACGGCGTGACGCGGGCGAAAATCTTCTGCTATGGTTAATTTATGTTAAACTTATGCGAAACAAGGCGTTCAGCGTGAAACTCAGGTTTAAAAACTGTTAAAAAGCCGACACTTCGCCGCCGCCGCAAATCCGCATTAATTGTTTCGAACACCTAAATGTGTCACTACGGTACTACCGTTCTCTCAGGGCTTAAGCTCAAGCTTTGTTATTGCGGCACAGTGATGTAATTTCGCCCGAAAGCTGGGCCACCAGCAATTCGGGATTTGGTAAATGGCGAGACTGTTCTCTTTTGAGGGAAAGTTTCGTTGGCATGATGGCGGCAGTCCGCTTGCTGATCGCAAGTGGGTCAACGGCATGAAGCCGGGCGTATGTGTAACGAGGCGTAACCGCATGGCGAATAACAAGATCAGCGACTCTGTCGACGAGACTGCATTTCAGGCGTTGGAAGATGCCTTGCAGCTTGGCGCTTTCGAAGAAAAGCCGGAGACGCGGAAAACTGCAGCGCCGAAGCAGCCGGAGGCCAGAGTGAAGGAAGCTAGCAGACCGACCCCTGCTCCCGAGGCCCCGCGTGCGCCTGCCGAACAGACGCCCAGATCGCCCAATCTCGAAGCGGCCAATGACGGCTCCAAGCGCAGCCCGGCGATGATCCTGAAATCGCTGGAAGGTGGCTCCATCGGCGGCGCGCTTCGCAACGCCACGATCATGTCGGTCATCTGGGCGCTCGGCGGCCTTGGCATCGCCCATCTTCTCTACGGCAATGCGCTTTGGAACATCGGATCGGTCGCCGATCTCACCGCGATCCCCGGCTTGATGGCGATCGTCGTCGGCATCCTCGTTCCCGTCATGCTGTTCTTCGCCTTCGCGATCATGATGGCGCGCGCCCGCGATCTGCGAAATGCCGCCCGCTCCATGGCGGAAGTCGCCCTTCGTCTTGCCGAACCGGAAACGGTCGCCTCCGACCGCATCATGTCCGTCGGCCAGGCGGTTCGCCGCGAAGTTTCGGCCATGAACGACGGCATCGAGCGCACAATCGCCCGTGCGACCGAGCTCGAAACTCTCGTTCATTCCGAAGTCAACGCGCTCGAGCGCAGCTATGCCGACAATGAACTGCGCGTGCGCAGCCTCGTGCAGGAACTGACCGCCGAGCGTGACGCCATCGTCAACCATGCAGAGCGCATCCGCTCCTCCATCGTCGGCGCGCAGGAACAGATCAAAGAAGAGCTTTCCATCGTCGGTGAAGAGCTTTCCATGCGGATCGCCACGACCGGAGAGGCTTTCGCCTCGATGATCGACACCCGCTCGGCCGCGCTTTTGGAAAAATCGCGCGCCTCGACCGAAGCGATGGGCAGCCTGATCGCCGCCAAGACCGAAAACCTGCTTCAGGCGCTGAATTCCTCCGGCTCAACGATTTCCAACGAATTCGACATGCGTCTTCATAACCTCACCTCGACGCTGGACGAGCGCGGTGAAGTCCTGCTGGAGCGTTTCGCGATCCATGCATCGACGCTGGATAGTGGCGTGGAAAGCCTCAACAGCGCGCTTGAAGAGCGCACCCGTCAGCTCAACGACACGCTGTCGACGCGCACGCTGGAACTCAACCGCAATATCGAACGCGGCCAGCAGATCATCGGCGGTTCGCTCGATACGGTTCTCGACAAGCTGTCCACGACCCTTGAAGAAAAGGGACTCTCCTTCCGTCAGAGCCTGCAGAGCACGGCTGACGATGCGATCATGGATCTCGATCTTCGTTCCGGCCTCTATGAAGAGCGCATGCAGGCGACCGTCGGCCAGGTCAACTCGGCCTTCGACGAGCATGTGGCGCAGTTCGCCAGCGCCTTCGACCAGCGTGCCGGCAGCCTCGACAGCAAGCTGATGGAAAGCCTCGCCCGCATCAACGAAACCGTTGCCGGCGGCTCCGAAGCGCTCGACACCATGCTGAGCAGCGGTCTGGAGCGCATCGGCACCACGATGACCGATCAGTCGCTGGCGCTGGCAACCGCTCTGGGCACAGGTCAGGAAATGCTCGAAAGCGCGCTTGAAAGCCGGACGCAGGCCTTCAGCGACGCCATCGGCCAGCGCACCGCCGAAATCACCGACGCTTTTGCCAATTCGCACGAGAAGATCGACGCCGTGCTGGCGGAACGCAGCAACGCCCTGTTCGGCGCGCTTTCGGCCAGCCAGGACCGTTTTGACGAAGCGCTCGCCAGTCGTTCGATGGCGATTACCGGCTCGGTCTCCGGCACGGCCGAACGTCTCGCCGCGATGCTCGACGAACGCGCCGCTGCGATCAACAGCGTTGTTGCCGATGTGGAACGCCGTCTTGCCGAAACGCTCGAAACCCGGGCAGCAGCCATCACCGGCGCGGTTTCCGGCATAGAAGACCGCATTTCCGACACGCTGGAAAGCCGCACAGCCGCGCTGCATGACGTCGTCTCCGGTGCGGAGAGCCGTATCGCCGAGACGCTCGACGGCCGCACTGCCGCCCTTTCCAGTACCATTTCCGGCGTCGAGGAGCGCATCGCCGACACCATGGACAGCCGCACGCTGTCTCTCGACATGACCTTCGCCAATGTCGAGGAACGGCTTTCGGAAACGCTCGACAACCGCACGTCCGCCCTCACCGGCATTGTCGCGAGCGCTGAGGAAAAAATTGCCGGCGCGCTCGACAGCCGCACGGCCACGTTCGGAGACGTGGTGGCGGGTGCGGAAACCCGTATCGCGGAAACGCTGGATGGCCGCACCGCCGCTCTCAACGCCGTTGTTTCGGGTGCCGAGGAACGCATCGCCGATGCGCTCGACAGCCGTACCATGGCTCTTGACATGACATTCTCCGGCGCGGAAGAAAAAATCACCGAAGCGCTCGACACGCGCACCGCGGCCCTTGGCGAGTTGGTGGCAAGCGCCGAGACCCGCATTGCCGGCGCGCTCGACAGCCGCACGGATTCGCTGAGAACCGTCGTTTCCGGCGCGGAAGAGCGGATCACAGATGTGCTCGACAGCCGCACCATGGCGCTCGATATGAGCTTCTCCGGTGTCGAAGAAAAGATCGCCGATATTCTCGATGGCCGCACAGCCGCTCTCAATAACGCCGTTGCCGGTGTTGAGGACCGAATCGCCGGCGCTCTGGACACGCGTACTGCTGCACTTTCCGGAATTGTTTCCGGTGCTGAAGAGCGCATCGCCGATGCGCTCGACAGCCGTACCATGGCGCTCGACATGACGATTTCCGGTGTCGAAGAGCGGATCGCCGAAGCCATGGATGCGAGAGCGTCGTCGCTCTCGCTTGCGGCGGCCGGCGTCGGCCAGCGTCTGGAAGCCACCGCATTCACGCTTGAAAACGCGCTGGCCAGCGGCCACGATCGGCTGGAAACCATGCTCGGCTCGCAGGCCGAGCGCATTGCCGGTTCGCTGGAGCGCAATAGCGGCCTGATCGAACAGAGCGTCTCGGGCGCGGCCAACCGCATCGAAAGCGTCGTCGAAGACGGCAGCAGCCGCTTTGCCCAGACGGTGGAAGAAGGCGTATCCCGCCTCGAAACCAACTTCTCGCAATCGCATGAGAATATTCGCACGGCGCTCGACCAGCGTCAGGCGGACCTTGCCGCGACGCTCAACTCCGCCACGGCCCAGATGGGCGACATGCTTTCCGAGCAGGCGATGATGATCGGCACCACTGTCGCCTCCAGCGCCAGCATGCTGGAACTGTCGCTCGAAACCCAGCAGGAAGCGCTGCAGAAGACGATTGACGGCAGTGCTGCGACGCTGGAAGAACGTCTTCGCAACAGCGCCGGCGATATCGCCCTCAAGATCGGCGAAGCAGCCCGCGAAATCGGGGGGGCCACCGACGCCCTCTCCAACCGCATCGAAACCTCAATCGGCAATGTCAACACCCGTCTCGACGAGACCGGCGCACGCATCGAGACCTCGCTCGATACGTTACAGGCACGCGTCGGTGGCGATCTGGCCAATGTGAACACCTCAATCGAGGATGCCGGCCGCCGCTTTGCCGAAGCGCTGGAAGACAAGACGGCTGTGTTCGCCCGTACCAGCGACGAGGCCGCCGAGCGCATCACCGGCATTCTGGACGAGCAGACGACCCGCGTTGCCGATACGTTCGAAAGCCGCACCAGCCGCCTGGCCGAAACCTTCGATACCGGCACGGCCCGCATCGACGAGCGTCTCGGCACCATGGACAGGGCGCTGACCATCGGTCTCGAAAACGTCAACCGCACCATCGAAGGCAAGGCGACTGATCTTGCAATGAGCCTGCGCGGCGCGGTCACCTCGGCCACCCAGAGCATCGGCGACGAAGCCGCCCGCTCTTCTGCCCTGCTCTCGAAATCCGGCTCGGAATTTGCAGAACAGGTGCAGGCGCAGAACGAAGCCTTCACCAAAGCAATCGAAGAAAAGTCGGGAGAAATCGTCAATCGCATTTCCGATGCGCAGACGCGCCTTTCCGGCCAGGCTGCCGCTGTTGCACAGACCTTCTCCGAAGCCGGCAACATCATCGTCAACAAAGTTGCCGAGGCTGAAGCCGTGGTCCGCTCTCAGGTCGGCGTCATTTCCGAAACGCTGACGGGCGTCGAATCCGCCCTCGACGCGCGCGGCGAATCCATCCGCTCGGCGCTGGACAACCGCACGCGCGAGCTCAATTCGATGCTGGCCAGCCGCTCCGCCGAACTGTCGCGCCTTATCGAGGAGAAAGCCAAGCCTGTCGTCGACGAATATGCCACCATCGGCCGCGAAGCCGCCGAGAAGATCGTTTCCGCAGCCCAGCAAAGCGCAGATCTTCTGTCGCAGAGCAACAGCGGCATGGTCGGCATGGTGGAACAGGCGATCAGCGATTACGCCAATGCCGGAACGGATGCGGCCAGCAAACTCGTCGCCGCCACCCGCCAGAGCACCGACATGCTGTCGGAAACCCATACGGCCATGGCGGACGCCGTCGAACAGGGCATCGACAAATATGCCCGGGCCGGCAGCGATGCGGCCAACAAGCTGGTTGCCGCCACCCGCCAGAGCACGGATATGCTGTCGCAGACCCATAACAGCATGGCCGAGATCGTCGAACAGTCGGCAAGCAACTTCAACTCCGCCGTTGAGCGTGCCGCACAGGGCTTCGGCGCGGCAGATGAAGCGTTGAACGCCTCGGCGACCCGCTTCTCCGAATCCGCCTCGCAGGCCGCCGACATGGTCTCCAGCTCCAGCCGTCTGCTCGAAGGAAAGATCGACCGCCTGTCGAATATTTCCGGCCAGACACTGGCGCAGGTCGCCGGCATCGTCGGCCGCCTCGAGGAGCATTCGAAGGTGCTGAGCCAGGCGTCGGAACTGCTCAATGCCGCACAGTCGAGCCTCGTCGGCACGCTGGAGGAACGTCAGGACGCGCTGCGCAGCCTGTCTGTCGGCCTCGTCAAGCGCTCCGAGGAAATTGAAAGCGCCATGCGCAACGTCGTCGGCGTGGTGGAAACCACCCTCAACGAAGCCGAGGAGCGTTCGCAGAACGTCGCCGGCAATCTGCGTGACAATCTACAGGCGTCCTTCTCCGATATCGGCCGCTCGCTTGATGAGACGGAACAGCGCGCCCGTTCGGCGGCACAGACCATGCGGGGCGCCCTGCTGTCGGCCGGTCAGGATGCCAGCCGCTCGATTGAAAACACGCTCTCCGACGCGCAGAAATATTCCGACGAACTGGTCAACCGCCTGCGCGGCGGTGTCGAAGCCTCGCTTTCTGAAGTCGACAATATTCTGGACAGCGCTTCGGAAAAATCCAATGCCGCCGCAGCCAACCTCAAGGAAACGCTGCGTCAGGCCGTGGAAGAAGCCGTCAGCCGCTTTGCCGGCGCAACGGACGAAATCCGCCGCTCGAGCCACGATATTCGTCGCGAGCTGGATTCGACTCGCGCCGAACTGAAGCGCGGCGCCTTCGACCTGCCGGAAGAGGCCAAGGAAAGCGCTGCCGCCATGCGCCGCGCCGTTTCCGAACAGATCAAGGCCCTTCAGGATATTTCGCAGCTTGTCGGTCGTTCGACCCACCAGATGGAAGTGTCCGAGCCGGTCGCCCGTGCGATTGCTGCGACTCAGCCAGCCGCAGAACGCCGCGTCGAGGCGCGTCCGCAGCCTGCAGCAGCCGCTCCTGTGCAACAGCAGCGCCCGGCACAGCCACAGCAGCCTGCCCCCGCACCGGCTCTGCGTGGCACCCTGCCGCTTGAAAACCGCCAGGCACCTGCCCCTGCTCAGCCGGTCGCGACCAACCCGGCCGGACGCCGGGAAGAAGGTGGTGGCTGGATCAGCGATCTGCTGCGCGGCGCATCACAGGAGACGCCAGCGGCGTCCGCACCTCGCGCCGGCGCGGAACAGCAGCCCACCCGTGCGGCCGACACCCGCAATCCGCGCCACATGGTGGAATCGCTGAACTCGCTCTCGGTCGACATTGCCCGCGCCATCGATCACGACGCCTCCGTGGAGCTGTGGCGTCGCTACCAGCGCGGCGAGCGTGACGTCTTCACCCGTCGCCTCTACACGCTGAAGGGTCAGACGACCTTCGACGAAATCAAGCGCAAATATGAGCGGGAAGCGGAATTCCGCACCGCCGTGGACCGCTACATCACCGATTTCGAGAAGCTGCTCGCCGACGTGGCCCGCACCGACCGCGACCGTACAGTCACGCAGTCCTACCTCACCTCCGACACCGGCAAGGTCTATACGATGCTTGCCCATGCGGCGGGCCGGTTCAACTGACGCGGAGGCACGCGGAGATGGATACCTCTCCGCGTGCCTGTGCAGCCTGACTAGGACGCGTCCCCATAAACGGGGTTCATGTGGCGAGCGGATTATGATTCACTCCCCTTGAAGGGAGATCGTCATGCGCCGTCACGAACTGAGCGACGAAGAATGGGCCGTCATCGAGCCGCTGCTTCCCACCAAGAGCCGTGGAGTGAAACGCGTTGATGACCGCCGGGTGATCAATGGTATCCTTTGGCGGTTTAGGACGGGTTCGTCCTGGCGCGATGTGCCCGAGCGCTATGGCCCGCGAACGACGCTCTACAATCGCTTCTCTCGCTGGCGAAAGGCAGGTGTCTGGGATCAACTTCTTGATGCCGTGTCAAAGCGTTATGCGGGTGACATCGTGATGATCGACAGCTCGTGCGTTCGCGTTCACCAGCACGGTGCCAACGCTAAAAAGGGGGCTCTGCCGATCCTTGCATGGGACGTTCCCGTGGCGGCCTGACCACCAAAATCCATGCGCTCGTGGATGCCGATGGGCGGCCTGTTCGTATGGAGCTGACCGCAGGTCAGGCTGCCGACGCTCCCATGGCGGAAAAGTTGCTGAGCGGATTGCGGCCCGGTGCGACGCTTCTTGCGGACAAGGCTTATGACACCGACGCGATCCGTCGCTTTGCCAAGCAACGGAAATGCTGGGCAAACATTCCCGCCAAGGCCAACCGCAAACAGACCTTCAGCTTCAGCCGCTGGGTCTATCGTCAGCGCAACCACGTCGAGCGTTTTTTCAATCGTATCAAACAGATGCGCGGACTTGCCACAAGATATGACCGCCGGGCCGACAACTATCTGGCAGCACTCAAGCTCGCAGCAATAAGGATATGGATTGCATCATTTAACGAGTCCGCGCCCTAACACTACTTTGGCAGATTAACTGACGGTTAACGATAATCGGCCATCTTTGGCCCCTCAAAAAGGGGTGCGGTGGATGGTGGAGCAGAATATTGCACTGGCGGATTGGCTGAAGCCGTTCGTTGAGAAGCTTGGTCACAAGAAGCGGCGGCAGATGTGCCCGGTATATGTTTCAGGCCTGATCGGACCGGGTGATCGCAAGAGTATCGAACCGATGGCGGAACGCCTTGCGCCCGATCATTACGACCGTCTGCATCATTTCATCTCGGATGGGATTTGGGACGCCAGTCCGCTTGAGACTGAACTGGCTGTGCAGGCGGACAGAATAGTCGGAGCTTCAGACGCCTTTCTGGTGGTCGACGATACGGGTCTGCCGAAGAAGGGTGATCATTCGGTCGGGGTCGCTCCGCAATATGCTTCGATGCTGGGCAAACGCGCCAATTGCCAGACGTTGGTATCGCTGACGCTGGCACGCGATGAGGTTCCCGTTCCGGTTGGTTTGCGACTGTTCTTGCCGGAAAGCTGGACCAGTAACCAGGATCTGATGGTTAAGGCTGGCGTCCCCGAGTAGATGCGTATATCCCGCACCAAGCCGACGATCGCGCTCGACGAGATCGACAGGCTGATCGCGGCGGGGGTGCGGTTTGGCACCGTGCTCGCCGATGCCGGCTATGGTTTATCGGCCGCGTTTCGCCAGGGGCTCAGTGCACGCGGCCTCACATGGGCTGTCGGTATTCCCAAACATCAAAAGGTCTACCCCCATGATGTCGCCCTGATTTTTCCGGTTTCCGGTCATGGCAGACCGCGCAAGCATTCGATCCCCGACACCCTGTCGATGGCAGCCGAAACGATCCTGGAAGCATCCTCCTGGAAGAAGGTCAGTTGGCGTCGCGGCACGAAAGGTCGCCTGACAGCGCGCTTTGCTGCGCTCCGCATTCGGATCGCTGATGGTAGTCCGCAACGTATCCTCGACAAGGGACAGCAGCATATGCCGGGCGAAGAGGCGTGGCTGGTGGGCGAATGGCGCTCGAACGGCGAGCGCAAATACTATCTCTCCAATCTGCCGGCCGAAGCAACGTTAAAGCAGCTGGCAGCTGCCATCAAAGCCCGATGGGTCTGCGAGCAGGCGCATCAACAAATGAAAGAAGAACTCGGCCTCGATCACTTCGAAGGCCGATCATGGCAAGGTCTGCATCGACACGCGCTGATGACAATGATCGCCTATGCCTTCCTGCAACATCAGCGCCTACACCAGGCCAAGCGGGAAAAAAACCAAGAGGCACGGCCCGCCTAAACCGACACTGCCAGCCATCCGACGCGCGGTCATAAACACCCTCCTGGCAGCGTCAGCCCCAGAACGATGTCCGCACTGCAGAATCCGCTTCAGACCGCCAAAATGCATTCTGCCAAAGTAGTGCTAAAGCGCGTCACGTTTAATCCGATTCATGCGATACGCTTTGTATATTTGTTTTTAAGCATGTCTTGGTCCCGAAAACGCTGCACGCTTTTGGGAGACATGCTTTAATAAATGACCGTCGCGGACCACGCGGCGGTCATTCTGCATTTCGGCCTATGCGCAGCAGATAGTCCCGCTCGTTGAACGGATCGGAACCTGAGCGCCGGCGCGGAGGCGGGGGATTGTCAGTTCGCGCATAGTGGTCGAACGATGTTTCCATCACGCCCATGCCGCTGGTCAATCCCGGCAGCTGCTGTTGAACACCCTGAACCGCCGCAGACGCTATCGTCCCTTCAAGCCTTGCTACGCCCCCGGAAATAACAGAGTTTTCGGGGGCCGCCCCTGCCTTGGCAAGCAGGGCGATCAACCGCGTCATGGCTGTGGCGGGCGCTTCGAGATGAAAGCGGTCGAACGGCTCGCAAACGAAGGTTTGCGCTTCCTTGAGCGCCGTCGCCAACACCCACGGCGTCAGTTGCCGGAAATCCGCAGCAGTGCTCGATGGGGAGGTATGCCGCGCAGCCGTCATTGCGACGTGACAATCCTGCACCTGCCAGCCGAAGACACCCTGTTTCAGCGTTTCGAATACGGTCTCCTCCACCGCACGATAGAAGCTTGCCGGCATCTGGCCAGTTTCCACTTCCAATGCAAAACTGTTGCCGGCGCCATCCGCGCGCGGCTCGACGCGAAGGCCCACGGTCGCGAGAAACGGGTTGGGCTCCTTAAACAGGATTTGAAGCCCCTGCCCGATGCCGGAAAGCCTTTCCACGCAGATAACCGTGCTGTCTTCAAAATCGGCCTCGATACCGAAACCTGTCGACAGCTCAGACTGAATGATCTCCTTTTGCACCTCACCGTAGAGAGATACGAAAACATCGTTTGTCTCATCGTTCATTCGCAAACCTATCAGCGGATCCTGCTCGGCCAATTGGTTGAGCGCTAGCCACAGGGCCGCATGTTCGGACGGCCGCCGGGAAACGACGCGCGTCTCGAGTGTAGGCGGCGCAAAATGAAATGCGCCGCCGGTAACGGCGTTCACACCCACCCGGTCGCCAACTCTTGCGTCGGCAAGACCGGCAACACGGGCAATTTGCCCGGCGCAGAGACTTGTCGTATTTTGAACGCGGCCGTCCTTGAAGAGCTGTATTCCCGTGAGCCTCGCCGGCCCCAGCGGTAGAGGCAGATAGTGCCGAAGCCGGATCGTTCCCGATGCAAGGTACAGATAGGACAGTTTTTCACCGCCCCATCCGCGCTCGATCTTGAAGATTTTTCCCGCGACCTCACCGTCGGGATCGGGGTTACGAGCGGGCAGCATGTCGGTAATAGCCGAAATCAAAGCCGGCAAACCGACCCCCGTCATTGCCGCACCGGCAAAAGTCGGATGCACCAACCCGCGGGCAGTCTGCTGCCTGAGCGATCGGGAGAGCTTTTCGGCATCCGCCCGGTCTGGCATAAAAAGATAGTCATGCAGCAACTCTTCATCGTTGTCCGCAAGCGTTTCACAGAGGCTGCTGAAGAATGGCTCGCTCCCCATATCGGTTGCCGCCACCCGCACGCGCTTTCCGCCCGCATCGGTGACTGTCGACATGGCGACCGGGCGCACCCGCAACTGACTGGCGAGGTCGTTCACAACCTCGTCATAACGCGCACCGACCCGGTCGACCTTGTTGATGAAGAACAGGAACGGCAGGCCAAGGCGTTGCAGCGCCCGCACCAATACACGCGTCTGGGCCTGCACGCCCTCCACGGCGGAAACGACGACCACTGCCGCATCGAGCAGCCCCAGCACCCGCTCCACCTCCGCGATAAAGTCGGGGTGGCCGGGCGTATCGATGAGATTGACGTTAGTATCGCCGATCGTGAAAGAGACGACGGCGGCCCTGATCGTGATGCCGCGTTGCCGTTCCAGTTCGAGACTGTCTGTCTGCGTATTGCCGGTATCGACGCTGCCCAGCTTGTCGATCACACCGGCATCAAAAAGGAGACGCTCCGTAAGGCTAGTCTTGCCTGCGTCCACATGGGCGAGGATGCCCAGATTCAAAGTGCGCATGAACCCTCAACTTCTCAGAAACTCCAAGGTGATTTTCTTGAGAAGGGACTCGGCGCATTGGGACCTCTATGTGCGGAAACCGTGAGTTATTAAGCGCATCTCCACCAGTTTGCGGAGAGGCTGACGAATTTAGAACCTGGGTCGTGATAGATGTCAAGCATGACAGGATCGGCGCCTCCACCGGCGCAAACAGGGTGAAGCCACCGTAAAAATCCGCGACCCCCGGAATGCTGCACCATTATGCGGAAATCAAATCTCGAACGTGCCCGAGGCAACGCGCACCGCGTGGCCGCCGATGCGGGCGCGGGCGATTTCGCCGTCCTTGATGTCCATACGCAAATGGATATGTGACGGTCGTTCCATTTCCACGCCCTGTTCGATGAGCAGCGGATAATGGCCGTCGGTCAGACCGTCGAAATGGTGGATGGCGCCGGAGAGAGCGGCCGCGGCTGAACCGGTGGCAGGGTCTTCCGAAATGCCCATATCCGGAGAAAACATGCGGGCGTGAAACTTCGCTGCATGATTGACGCCGCCGCGACAGTAGATATAGGCCGCCGTCAGGCGTCCTTCCACCAGCGGCGCGGTGCGCAACCACAGATTAGCGTCGAAATCCATCTCGCTGATGGCCGCGATATTGTGCACGGGGACGATGAGGAACGGCACGCCGGCCGTCCAGATCGACGGCATGTGATTTTCAAAACCGAGTTGTGCTTCACTAACCCCCAGCGCATCGGCAAGCGCCGTGTGATCGAGCGGCAACTCGACGCGGGTTGATTTGCGCGGCAAGTCGAATTCGGCGAAGCTGACCGCACCGGGGCGCATCTTCACCGCACAACGCACCGGACCCACCTGCTCCTCCAGTACGCAGACCATATCGATGTCGTCATCGCCCTTGCCGCGATTTCGCTCGGCGATGGCCACCGCCGCGCCGACTGTCGGATGGCCGGCAAAGGGTAACTCGCCCGAGGGCGTGAAGATGCGTAGCGAGGCCGCATGGGCCGGATTGCTGGACCCGTTGACGAAAACCGTTTCGGAAAGGTTCATTTCCCGCGCGATCGCCTGCATCGTAGCCTGGGGAAGATCATCGGCGTCATACATGACCGCCAGCGGGTTCCCCGCCATTTTCGTTTCGGTAAAGACATCGTAGATATCGTAGTTCAGCGCCACATCCGTCTCCTGCCACTCGTCATTCCGACTGCCTTTGGCAAACTGCATCAGGCCGCCCCACATCGCAACCCTTGTCCTTGGGTGGAAATCAAGAAGCTGTGGACCGGATCGGTGCGGTCCACTGTCCGGGAACGCCTGCGCCTGTGAAAGGCCTTGTCGCCAGCCGCCGTCTTCATGTACCAAGGGTGCGTCTGGCGGCTTGTTATCGACCTCCCTGTTGAGGTTTCAAGATTTCGAGCCGCTTCAACGGGTTACAGCGCCTTGCGTGGACAGTTTCCGGTCTGCGCGTTGTCGAGGGAAGCGGATGTTGCATTCTACCTATTCACTGTCCTTCGTCGCCTCCGCAACAGAGGAGGCGCAGGCGGCGCTGAAAGAGCTGAAAGGCATTTACGGAGATACACCTTTCGAAGAGGCTGAAGTGATCGTCGCGCTCGGCGGCGACGGCTTCATGCTGCAAATTCTCAACGAGACGATGAATTCGGGCAAGCGGGTCTATGGCATGAACCGGGGGTCCGTCGGTTTCCTGATGAATGACTACCGGGTGGACGGCCTGCTGGAGCGTATCGCGGTGGCGAGCGGCAATGATTTCCATCCCCTGCGCATGACGACGACGGATTCCGACGGCGACGAGTTTACGGCGCTTGCCATGAACGAGGTCAGCCTGTTTCGCCAGTCGCACCAGGCCGCCAAGCTGCGTGTGGAGGTGGACGGCAAGGTGCGGTTGGAAGAATTGATCTGCGACGGCATGATGGTTGCGACGCCAGCAGGCTCCACAGCCTACAATTTCTCCGCCCATGGACCGATCCTGCCGCTGGAATCGCCGCTGCTGGCACTCACCCCCGTCAGTGCTTTCCGTCCGCGGCGCTGGCGCGGCGCGCTTTTGCCGAATAAAGTAACGGTCGATATTCATGTTCTGGAACGCGACAAGCGCCCGGTGAACGCGGTGGCCGACCACACCGAGGTGAAATCCGTTCGTCATGTTCGGATTGCACAATCGCAGGACCGGACGGCAAGGATTCTCTCGGATCCGGATCGTTCATGGTCGGACCGGGTTCTCGCCGAACAGTTCAACAATTGACGCTCACAATCGACAATGGCCATGCAACTGACAAGACCTATCCTCGCTGCCCTCCTTTTCGCCGCCGCCGTGCTTCCCGCGCGGGCGCAGACGGAAGCGATCGACGCCTTGCCGGTTTCGGCAATCTTCGTCGTCAGCAGCGGCATGTGGGAAGAACGGAATCTTGAGCCGGTGAAAGGCCCCGACGGGCAATTGCGGCCGCCGCCTGCCTCGCCCACGCGCGGCTATTACAAGGTCATCGCCATCCGCCAGGGCGACGGCACGGCGAAGGTCTACCTGCAGCGAATCGTCTTTACCGCAGAAGGGCCGAATCTCCTGGAAAATATCGAACTGGAAGAATTCAGCCAGATGAAATCCTATGTCACGGATATTCGTCCCGAAAGCTCGAATGGCGCGCCCGCCTCGCCCGGCCTGTTCGTGACTGTCTACCTGAAAACGGACCCGATGAGCAAGGAAGCTGAAAGCTGGACGATCCTGATCGACGAGCTGGGCGAGATGAAGGTCGAGAAAGCGTCAAACTGATTGGCCCGATGCGCGGGCCGGGCAAGGTTACGCTTGCAGCGCCTCCGGGCCGGCAAGAACCGCACCGAAATGATGTTTCCATAATCTCGCCCCGAGTTCACCACTGCGATCGAGACTGGAGCCCACCGTAAGCCACGGCAACAGCGTGGGATGCAGCCCCGCATCGAAGAGGGCAAAACCGGCGGCCAGCACACAGGTATCGGCCTGAATGCCGCAGACCAGCACCCTGTCGAGTTTCAGCGACAGAAGATGGTCGATGACCTCCCGGGGTGGCGCATAACCGTGTTTGATGAATATGCGATCTGCCGCAACAAGCGACTCGTCGTTCCTGCCCGGCTTCCAGCCGAGTTGCCGCTCAAAGGGTGTTACGCTTTCGTCATGGCGCTCGACGGTGGCGATGCTGGGCATTGTCAGGGCGACAGCGGCTATCTCCGCCACCAGAGAGGCAGACGGATTGAAGCTCGGCTGGACGTCGACGATATAGAGCGCCTGTTTCATGCTTGTCCTCCAACGAAAAACCCCTCGCAATGGGTTTGCGAGGGGTAATCTTTTTTAATCGACGCATTTGACGCGTCAGTCGATATCCGCGACTTCCACATCCGCGCCGCCGCTGATGCGGTGCGCGAGAGCGGCTTCCATGAACTCGTTCAGGTCACCGTCCAGCACGTTGCCGGGTGCAGTGCTTTCCACGCCGGTGCGCAGATCCTTGACCAGCTGGTAAGGCTGCAGAACGTAGGAACGGATCTGGTGACCCCAGCCGATATCGGTCTTGGAAGCGGCCTGCGCATTGGCTGCCTCTTCCCGCTTCTGCAACTCCACCTCGTAAAGGCGGGCGCGCAACATGTCCCACGCCTTGGCGCGGTTCTTGTGCTGGGAGCGCTCCTGCTGGCAGGCAACGGCAATACCGGTCGGAATGTGCGTGATGCGCACGGCCGAGTCGGTGGTGTTGACGTGCTGGCCGCCTGCGCCGGATGAACGATAGGTATCGATGCGGCAATCGCTTTCGTTGACGTCGATCTGGATCGAATCGTCGACCACCGGGTAAACCCAGACGGAAGAGAACGACGTATGGCGACGCGCATTGCTGTCATAGGGCGAAATACGAACGAGACGATGCACGCCCGATTCCGTCTTCAGCCAGCCGAATGCATTGTGGCCCTTGACGAGGATCGTCGCGGACTTGATGCCGGCTTCTTCGCCGTCGTGAACTTCGAGCACCTCGACCTTGAAACCTTCACGGTCGGCCCAGCGGGTATACATGCGCAGTAGCATGTTGGCCCAATCCTGGCTTTCGGTACCGCCGGCGCCGGAATGCACTTCGAGATAGGTATCGTTGGTATCGGCTTCGCCTGACAGCATGGCTTCCACCTGACGGCGGTTCGCCTCGCTCTTCAACGCTTTCAATGCGTCTTCGGCGTCCTTGACGATCTCGTCATCGCCTTCCATCTCGCCGAGTTCGATCAGCTCTATATTGTCTTTGAGCTGCTGCTCGAGCGCCCTGACGCCATTGATGCTGTCATCCAGCTGCTGGCGTTCGCGCATCAGCTTCTGAGCCTCAGCGGCATCGTTCCAGAGGGTCGGGTCCTCTGCCTTGTTATTCAACCAGTCCAGTCGTCTTATCGCCTGGTCCCAGTCAAAGATGCCTCCTCAGCAGGCTTATGGCCTGCTTGATTTCGTCGACGACGTTCACGATTTCATTGCGCATTTCGCTGGTTCTTCACCTTCATTGAAACTCGTTGCTCAAATAAATGCGGGGGGCGCGGATGTAAAGACCCGCGCCCCCGCCAAACGTCAGGAGTGATATCAATAAAGACCGCCGCCACCGCCGGTGATGGCCTGCTGCGCCTGCGGCGAGGTCTTCAGAATGTCTTCCTGCGACATGTATCCGTCATCGCCGATGACAGAGAAGGTGGAAGCGGGACCCGTGCCGGGCTTGAAGGCTTCCATGATGGTGTCCGGCTCGCCCTCGACCGCCGCCATGCCAGTCTTGCGGTTAACGGCAACGAAGTTCATGCCAGCAGGCACGATGAACTTGCTCGGCTCCATGTGCTTGGCCGCATCGGCGATGAATTCGCCGAAGATCGGCGCCGACAACGAGCCGCCGGTGCCGCCGCGGCCGAGAGGCGCCGGCGAATCGAAACCGATATAGAGGCCGGCGACCATGTCGGGCGTATAACCGACGAACCAGGCGTCCTTTTCATCGTTGGTCGTGCCCGTCTTGCCGGCAACCGGCAGATCGACTTTGATCTTGCCCGCCGCCGTGCCGCGCTTCACGACACCTTCCAGCATCGAGGTCGTCTGATAGGCGGTCATCGGATCAAGAACCTGTTCGCGATTGTCGACGATCACAGGCTCGTCCTGGTTCTGCCAGCTTGTCGCGTTGCAGCCTTCGCAGGCGCGCTCCTCATGCCGGAAGATCGTCTTGCCGTAGCGGTCCTGAATACGGTCGATCAGCGTCGGTTTGATCTGCTTGCCGCCATTGGCGAGAACCGAATAGGCAGAGACCATACGCATGACGGTCGTTTCACCGGAACCGAGCGACATGGCCAGAAGCGGCGGCATCTTGTCGTAGATGCCGAAACGTTCCGCATATTCCGCGACCAGATTCATGCCCATGTCCTGCGCCAGACGCACGGTCATGAGATTGCGGGATTTCTCGATGCCGAGACGCAGGGTCGACGGACCCGCAGATCCTCCGCCGTAATTCTGCGGCTTCCAGACCTGACCGCCGGAAACGACCTCAATCGGCGCATCGAGTATGACCGATGCCGGCGTATAACCATTGTCGAGCGCCGCCGCATAGATGAACGGCTTGAAGGAGGAACCCGGCTGACGCATCGCCTGCGTCGAGCGGTTAAATTCCGACTGCGCATAGGAGAAGCCGCCGACCATGGCCAGAACACGTCCGGTATGCGGATCCATCACCACCATGCCGCCCTGCACTTTCGGCGGTTGGCGCAGGCGGTATTCATTACCGGACTTGGCAAGCGGCTGCGCATAAATCACGTCGCCGGCGGCCAGAACGCCGACCGGGGACTTGGTGGTCGCCTTTTTACCCGTCGCGTCGCGAAAAGCCCAGCGCATGTTTTCTGCGGCGATATGGCCGCGCGTGCGCTTGTCGCCCTCTTCCGTTTCCGCATCCGCCTGCACGCCTATATCGACGCCATCGGCCGCAACGGCGAGGACCACGGCGATTTTCCACTCCGGAACGTCGCGCAAACCCTTGACATTGGCGAGCGCCGCCGTCCAGTCGCCCGTTGTATCGATCCGCTCTACGGGGCCGCGAAAACCGCGACGCTCGTCATATTGAACCAGACCGTCCTGGAGGGCCTTGCGCGCCTCCATCTGGATCTGCGGATCGAACGAGGTACGGACCGATAGCCCGCCTTCGAGAAGGGCTTCCTCGCCGTATTTCTCGACGATCTGGCGGCGGACTTCCTCGGCAAAATAATCGGAAGCGAAAATATGGGCGCCGCCGCGACGCAGATTGACGCCAAGCGGCTGCTTTTTGGCGTCCGTCGCGTCGTCCGCAGTGATATAGCCATTCTCGGCCATACGGTCGATCACCCAGTTACGACGCTCGAGAGCAGCCTTTTCGCGACGGATCGGATGGTAATTGGCCGGGCCCTTCGGCAGCGACGCAAGATAGGCGGTTTCCGCAATCGTCAGTTCCGTCACCGACTTGTTGAAATAGGTGAGCGCCGCACCGGCAATCCCATAGGAGTTCAGGCCGAAGAAAATCTCGTTGAGATAAAGCTCGAGAATCTTGTCCTTGGAATAGGTCTGCTCGATGCGGAAGGACAGAATGGCTTCCTTGAGCTTGCGGTCGATGGTCTGGTCGTTGGTCAGAAGGAAGTTCTTCGCCACCTGTTGGGTGATGGTGGAGGCGCCGACCGGACGGCGACCGGAGCCGAGATTCTGGATATTGACGAGAATGGCGCGGCCGAGGCCGAAGACATCCACACCCGGATGGTTATAGAAATTCTTGTCTTCCGCCGAAAGGAAAGCGGCCTTCACGCGGTCGGGAATGGCCTGGATCGGCAGGAAAAGGCGTTTTTCATGCGCATATTCTGCCATCAGCGCGCCGTTGCCGGCATGCACGCGGGTCGTCACCGGCGGCTCATAGGTGCTCAGAACTGCATAATCCGGCAGGTCCTTTGTCACGCCGTGCAAATAAATCGCACCGGCGGCGGCTGCGCACAGAAAAAGCACGCTGGCCAAGCCGAAGAAATATCCAATCAGTCTGATCATACCAAGCTACCGATAATTCGAATCGTAACCATCAACGCCCGACGATATACGGGCGCATCCTTGCATATCGCGTGCCGTTTTGCACACCATACCTTCGATGACAAGCCGGATACGGCAGCATTCGCTGATATGTTACCGGGCGGCAGTCCGCAATCGCGCTCAGGGCGCTTTGCGGATCGCCACCGAATCCGCTTTCCGAGTAACGCGGCGAATGTGAGTAAAATAGGGCTTCGCCTTCGTAATCGTCCGCAGGACCCAAGAATTGAACAGGTTTTCAGCGGTCAATGGCAGGGCTGCAACAGCATTGCCGCTTCGCCGGCAGCCCTCTCAGCCGCCATTTGCCATGGCCTTGGCACGGTATCGCCCAATCGCGGTTGCGAGCGTATCGGCCACCTTCTTGCGCCACTCCCCATCGAGAAGCAGCTTTTCGTCTTCCGGATTGGAAAGGAAACCGAGTTCCAGCAGCACCGACGGCACATCATGGGCGCGCAGCACCATGAAACCGGCGTAACGGTGCGGATTGTTGATAAGCCCCACCTGCCCCTCGAAGGAGGAGACGATGTTTTCGGCCAGCGTCACCGAAAAGGCCTGGGTTTCCCGGCGGGTGAAATCGAGAAGAATATCGGCGACCTCAGGCGGCTCGCTGGAGGCGGCAACACCCGCGATCTGGTCGGACTTGTTTTCGCGCTCCGCCAGTTCCTGCGCCTGCCGGTCCGACGCCCGGTCCGACAACGTATAGACCGTCGCGCCACGGATACCCTTTTGTCTCAATGTATCCGCGTGAAGGGAAATAAAGAGATTGGCGTTGTTCTGGCGGGCGATGGTCACCCGTTCGGACAAGGCGAGAAAAGTATCGGAATCGCGCGTGAGGAATGCCTTGATACCAGGTTCGCGGTTCAGCCGCTCGGCAAGTTCCTTGGCGAAAGTCAGCGTGATGACCTTTTCCTCGGTGCCGGTAGTGCCGCCGCTGGCGCCCGCATCGATGCCGCCATGGCCGGCATCGACCGCGATGACGAATTCCGCCGGCCGCGACGTCTTGTCATCCGGCGCGATCGCGGCAGTCGTCACCGGCGCTGGTGTCCGCCACTGCTGATGCTTCACCAGCTCCGCGAACTTGCCCTTGGTGGTGATTTCCGCATCGAGAACGAAATGGAAAGATTGGCCGCTATCAGCTTTCTTGGTTTCGGCAACCGCCACCTGAACCGGCTTTTTCGCCGTCAGCACGATGCGGGCGCTGTTTTGCCCCATGGTGCCAAAGCGGATATCCGAAAAAAGACCCGTCGGCTTCAGGTCGGATGCGGGGAAGCTGAAATTCACCGCCGGAAAGTCCACAACGATGCGGGCGGGCGAATCGAGATAGTGAACATCGAATTCCGGCTCCTCGGCAAAGTCTAGAACGATGCGCGTGCGCGCCTCATCGCCAATGATCCGCGCCTGATGGACAACGAGCGGCTCCACGGCATGGGCCGACGGCGCGACGGAGATAGAAGCGGCGACGGAAAATGCCAGAGCCGCCGCAAGCCGCGCGATTCGCGCGCCAAACCGCCCTCTCCCACCGAATATCGCTGCGTTGCGCGTGAAATTCATGGTCTTCAAGAAATTCCGTATTTCAGTCATTTTCGATAAACGGCGAGGAAAAACGCTGGTAACAGCGCCATTTCAACCACGCCGTACGATAGTTTGCGCGTGTGCGCCCCACAATCGCAGGCCTTGGTGAACCAATTGTTAACCCGGAAATTCCACCAATAATATGGCATATTTAGCCAGCCTATTGCTATTATGACAGAGAAAACATACAACACGGATGAGGGTTAAAAGTGTTGACGGGATAGATGCCCGCCGGCTGCCAATCGAAAAAGACGCTGGCGCTGCAAATCGGGCAATCATCTGCCGTCGTTACATTTATCCTGAAACTCGATCAATTCCGGCCGTGGCCGGAGACCTACCCGGTGGCGTTGCCACCGCCGCTCTGAGGAGAGCAAATTCATCGGATCCCAAGGGGTCTATATATTATTGTCGTTCCGCCTGGCCAATGATGTCGCAGCAGTTTTCACATGAACCGGATACCAGGAGCAGGCCAAGCGCCTCGCCGTCGGTCCGGATGCTGCCAGTTTACAGACGCCCGGCAGGAGACTTCATTTCCGGCACATCCTTGCACTCATATGAAAGGCTCGTCCGTTTGGCGGGCCTGTTCTCGTATAAAACAAGGCTGCGCCGAGGAGCACAGCTTACATGGCAGACAAAATGCTTATCGACGCCTCCCACGAAGAGGAGACACGCGTAGTCGTTGTCCGTGGGAACCGGATCGAAGAATTCGATTTTGAATCGGAGCACAAGAAACAGATCCGCGGCAATATCTATCTTGCCAAGGTCACCCGCGTTGAACCCTCGCTTCAGGCGGCTTTCGTTGATTACGGTGGAAATCGCCACGGCTTTCTCGCCTTTGCGGAAATACACCCGGATTATTACCAGATCCCGCTCGCTGACCGACAGGCACTGCTGAAAGCAGAAGCCGAGGATCATCGCCGCAGCGACGATTTCGAATCCGCCGACGCTCCCGAGCCCGGTGCGCCCATGATCGACCTTTCGCAGGTGGATCAGCCGGATGTCGGCATTGTTTCCGCAAGCGAAACCAACGAGACCGTTGTCACGGAAGAAGCTGCACCCGTCGTGGAAACGGTTTCCGAAGAAGCGGCCGTCGAGGTCGTCCCGGCAGAAGCACCCGCTGAGGAAGAAAAGCCGAAGAAACGCACCCGCCGCCCCCGCGCCAAGAAGAAGACTGCGGAAGAAGAAGCAGCGGCAGCCGAGGCTGCCGAAGCCTCCTCCGAAGATGAGGGCAGCGCCGGCGGCGAAATGGCCGCCATGGTCGATACCGACACCATTTCCGAGGAAGTCGAGGGGCTTCGCCGCGGCAATGACGACGATGACGACGACGATGACGATCATCACGAGAAGGAAGTGATCGAATCCGTCGGCGCCGAAGACGCCATGGAAGAGGTTCCGGACCGCGTCGCCCGCAAGCCGCGCAAGCAGTATCGCATCCAGGAAGTCATCAAGCGCCGCCAGATTCTTCTTGTGCAGGTTGCCAAGGAAGAACGCGGCAACAAGGGTGCGGCGCTGACCACTTACCTGTCGCTTGCCGGCCGTTACTCCGTTCTGATGCCGAATACGGCGCGTGGCGGCGGTATTTCCCGCAAGATCACCCAGCCGGCCGACCGCAAGCGCTTGAAGGAAATCGCGCGCGATCTGGACGTGCCGCAGGGCATGGGCGTCATCCTGCGCACCGCCGGCGCCAACCGCACTCGCGTCGAAATAAAGCGCGACTTCGAATATCTGATGCGTCTGTGGGAAAATGTCCGCACGTTGACGCTGAATTCCACGGCCCCTTGCCTCGTCTATGAGGAAGGCTCGCTGATCAAGCGTTCGATCCGCGATCTCTACAACAAGGATATTGGCGAGATCATCGTTTCGGGCGAAGAAGGCTATCGTGAAGCGAAAGACTTCATGAAGATGCTGATGCCGAGCCACGCCAAGGTGGTTCAGCCCTACCGCGACATTCACCCGATCTTCTCGCGCTCCGGTATCGAGGCCCAGCTCGACCGCATGCTGCAGCCGCAGGTCACGCTGAAGTCGGGCGGTTACCTCATCATCAACCAGACGGAAGCGCTGGTTTCGATCGACGTCAACTCCGGCCGTTCGACCCGCGAGCACTCCATCGAGGAAACCGCGCTGACGACGAACCTCGAGGCGGCGGAAGAAGTGGCGCGGCAGCTGCGTCTGCGCGACCTTGCCGGTCTTGTCGTCATCGACTTCATCGACATGGAAGAAAAGCGTAACAACCGCGCTGTCGAGAAGAAGCTCAAGGATTGCCTGAAGAACGACCGGGCACGCATCCAGGTCGGCCGCATCTCGCATTTCGGCCTTCTGGAAATGTCGCGCCAGCGCATTCGCGCTTCGGTGCTGGAATCGACCACGCAGGTCTGCCAGCATTGCGGCGGCACGGGCCATGTGCGCTCGGAATCCTCCATCGCCCTGCATGTTCTGCGTGGCGTCGAGGAATATCTGCTGCGCAATACCACCCACAACATCACCGTGCGCTGCACGCCGGAAACGGCGCTTTACCTGCTCAACCACAAGCGCGGCACCATCGTTGATTATGAAGGCCGCTTCGGTGTGTCCATCATCATCGCTGCCGACGCCGGCGTCGGTGCGCAGCATTTCGCCATCGATCGCGGTGAAGCCGTCGAAAATCCGGTGAAGATCGAAAGCCTCATCCAGATGCTGCCGAACTTCGTGGAAGAGGAAGACGATTTCGTCGCCGAGGTGGAAGAGGACGAAGACGAGGAAGAAATCGTCAAGGCCCAGACCTCCGAGCCGCGCCAGCAGCAGGGCGACAATGGTGAGGAAGGCAAGCGCAAGCGCAAGCGCCGCCGCCGTCGTCGCGGCAAGGGCGGTCAGAACGATCAGAACGGCGCGCTTGACGCCCAGTCCGAAGGCGATGATGCCGAAGGTGACGACGACGGCGTCGAAACCGATGAGGCCGATGCTGAAAACGAAAATGGTACAGCGGAAGCACTGGCGTCCGATGAGGATGGCAAGCGCAAGCGCCGACGTCGCGGCAAGCGCGGTGGACGCCGCAACCGTGCGGAAGACGAGGCACTCGACGCCGCGGACGCCGAAGCCGGCGAGGAAGGCGAAAGCGAAGAGGTTTCCGCCGAAGCATCCGTGAATGAAGAACCGACCGCCGCCGAAGTGGTGGAAGGTGCAGTCGCCGACGTCGTTGAGGTTGAAGCACCGAAAAAGCCGCGCCGCACCCGCAAGGCGAAAGTAAAGACTGAAACCGAAGAAGCACCGAAGACAGAAGCCGTTGAAACGGTGGAGCCGGTGATCGTCAAGGAAACCGTTGCCGACGTCGCCATCGAAGAAGCAGGTGAAGCCTCGGCCGATCTCGCTCCGGAAGCGGAAGCAACGGCGAACGAAGAAAAGGTCCGCGCGAACCGGGGCAGCAATGTCTCGCATTCGGAGCCGGTGGTGACCTCTTCCGGCTCACCCGCAACGTCTGAAGGCGACGAGCCGAAGCCGCGCAAGGGCGGCTGGTGGCAGCGCAAAGGTTTCTTCTGAGAGAAGTGACACTGAATAAAAAACGCCCGCAACATCGTTGCGGGCGTTTTGTTTTGTCGATGCAAGAATGAGGATCGATATAGGCATCCGTCAAACAGACCGCGTCAGCCCGCCATCAACCCGGATATTCTGCCCGGTAATATACCCTGCCCCTTCAGACGCAAGAAAAGCCACGGTGGCGGCGATTTCCTCGCTCTTGCCGTAACGCTGCATCGGCACGCTCTCTCGGCGCTCCTCCGTCGTCGGCAGGCTGTCGATCCAGCCGGGCAAAACATTGTTCATGCGCACATTGTCGGCCGCATAGGTATCGGCGAAAATCTTGGTGTAGGAGGCAAGGCCGGCGCGGAACACGGCGGATGTCGGGAACATGCTGCTAGGTTCGAAAGCCCAGGCAGTCGAGATGTTTACGATGGCGCCCGCTTTCTGTTTCACCATGACGGGGGCGACGATCCGCGTCGGACGAATAACATTCATCAGGTAGACATCGAGGCCGGTGTGCCATTGCTCGTCGGCAATATCGAGGATGGAGGCGCGCGGGCCATGGCCGGCGCTGTTGACCAGCACATCGATGCGTCCGAATTTTTCGAGCGTCAGATTAGCGAGCCGCTGGAGATCGTCATTGGACTGGTTGGAGCCGGTGATGCCGATGCCGCCCAGCTTCTGCGCCAGCGCCTCTCCCTTGCCGGAAGAGGACAAGATCGCGAGTTTGTAGCCATCCGCGGCCAGACGTTTCGCCACGGCAGCCCCCATGCCGCTGCCGCCTGCCGTTACAATCGCTACTTTTTCCGCCGACATCGCTTTTCTCCTTGCCCATAAATTCAGGGTGTCCCGCACCACACTGGCCCATCTATAACCGGTTTCAAAGGCGAGTTCGATCCAGAAAGCCTTGCAGCGGCGTGCGGAAAAACTGATGCTGAAAATGTCAACCTAGCCATTTCCCTCTGCCGGATGGGCTTTCCGGCTGTCGGCTGGCGCTTCCTTCCGTTCCTCCAGGCCGTAGTCGCGGATCACCTGCGCAATACGCAGCCGGTAATCGGAAAAAACGCCGGACCGGCCAAGCGACTGCGCGGCGCGATGCGGCATGGTGTTGCGCCACGCCCTCACCGCCTCCTCATCCCGAAAAAAGGACAGAGAGAGCATCTTGTCCGGATTACCGATACTTTGAAACCGCTCGACAGACAGAAAACCGTCGATGGTTTCCAGTTCAGTCCGCAGGCCTGCCGCGATGTCGAGATAATGCTGCTTCTCGCCTTCAGCCGGCCAGACCTCGAAAATAACGGCAATCATTGCCCGCCTCCGGCGTGCGGAGCGGAGGCGAGACGCAGGAAAAGCCGGTCCTCTCGGCGAATGAACTGTTCGCGGCGGGCGAATTCGTAGTTTTCCCGCCCCGCGGGATCGGCGGCGAGCCGTGCCCGGTAGGCTTCGTAGGCCGCAAGATTTTCGATGTTGTAGACACCGTAGGCAATGGTGCTCGATCCCTCCTTCGGCGCATAATAACCGATCAGATCGGCCCCGCAGCGCGGTATCGCCTCACCCCATGTGCGGGCATATCGCTCAAAAGCATCGACCTTGAAAGGATCGATCTCGTAGCGGATGAAACAGGTCAGCATCGTTTGTCTCCTCGTATTTTGCCTCTCTCTTTTACGCCATTGCTTTGCATCAATGCTTCGGTTACCATCGAAGCATGAAAGACGGCCCCTTGATCGCCAATGTCGCCGCGCTGATCGGCGACCCT
Organism: Agrobacterium sp. B1(2019); assembly: GCF_008274755.1. Lineage (NCBI taxonomy): Bacteria > Pseudomonadati > Pseudomonadota > Alphaproteobacteria > Hyphomicrobiales > Rhizobiaceae > Agrobacterium > Agrobacterium sp. B1(2019). Next base: position 1,399,854 of record NZ_VTPB01000001.1, read on the forward strand.
GCCCGCGCCAACATCCTGACGGCGCTGATGGACGGACGTGCGCTGACCGCAAGCGAGCTTGCCGAAGCCGCTGGCGTGACCCTGCAGACCACCAGCGGGCATCTGTCAAAGCTCTCCGAGGCGCAACTCCTGAAAGCGGAAAAACAGGGGCGTCACCGCTATTTCCGTCTTTCCGACGAGGATGTGGCGCATGTTCTGGAAGCGTTGATGGGTCTTGCCCAGCGCACGGGCGCAGTCCGCGTCCGCACGGGACCGAAGGACAAGGCGCTGCGGGAAGCGCGCATCTGTTACGACCATCTTGCCGGAGAAAGCGGCGTGTCGCTGCTTGTCGCCATTACCGCCAAGGGGTTTGTGACGTCAGGTGACGATCCTGCCCTTACGGAGAGCGGGCGCGACTTCTTCTCGAGCTTCGGCATTGATCTTTCGCCGCTCGAGAAGGCCCGTCGCCCGGTCTGTCTGCATTGCCTCGACTGGAGCGAACGCCGCCATCACCTCGGCGGCGGACTTGGCGCATCGCTTCTCGACGCCATGCAGCAGCGCGACTGGCTGCGGCGCGGAAACGGCCGTGTGCTGACCTTCACTGCAAAGGGTGAAAAGGCGTTCAACAGCACCTTTGGCTGCACGCCCGCCTGATCTCCCAGAGCAAATGATCCTGGCTTATTTCAGCCAGCCTGCAATACGTCCAACGGCCTCGGCGATATCAGACACGGAACCCGCATAGGAAATGCGCAGCGCGCGATGGCCCTCCTCGGGGTCGAAATCCATGCCCGGCGTCGCCGCCACATCGATTTCCGCCAGCATGCGCCTGGCGAAGTCCATGCTGTCATTGGAATAGCGGCTGGTATCGACATAGGCGTAAAAAGCCCCATCCATGGGGGATGCGAGCGGCAGGCCGATTTCCGGCAGACGCGCCATCAGGAAATCGCGATTGGTGCGATAGCTTTCCCTATAGACATCCAGTTCCTCCGCCGCCGAAAAGGCTGCCGTCGCCGCAAGCTGCGACAGTTCGGGCGCGGAAATATAAAGGCTCTGGGCCAGACATTCGACGGAGCGGACCAGATTTTCAGGCAGAACCATCCAGCCAATGCGCCAGCCGGTCATGCAATAATATTTGGAGAAGGAGTTGATGATCACGGCATTGCCGGTGATTTCGAGCGCACTCGTCTCTTCCCCGACAAAGGTGAGGCCGTGATAGATCTCGTCGGAAATGAAAGCCATGTCGCGGCTTTCGCAGTAGCTGGCCAGCCGCTTCAAAGCCTCGCGGCCGGTCACCGTGCCGGTTGGATTGGCCGGGCTTGCCAGAAGCACGCCCTTCAGCTTGCAACCGGCCTTTGTCTCCGCCCGCTCAAGACTTGCCGGCGTCAGCGTATAACCCGTTTCGGCCGTGACCGGCACTTCCACGACATTGAGGCCGAGAGCCTTCAAAATATTGCGATAGGCCGGATAGCCGGGCCTTGCGATGGCGACGTAATCGCCCGAATCGAAAAGGCTCAAAAAGGCGAGGTTGAAGGCGGCAGATGAGCCCGTTGTCACGGCGATGCGGGCGGGATCGATGGCGACCTGGTGGCGCAGTCGGTAATGACCGGCGATCGCCTCCCGCAACTCACGCAGGCCGAGCGCATCGGTATAGCCGATCCGCCCATGCTTCAGCGCAGCCTCAGCCGCCGCAAGCGAGGCTTTCGGTGCAGGATGGGAGGGCTGACCGACCGCCATGGAAATGACGGGGCGGCCCACCTGCCTTCGCCTGTTCGCTTCCGCCAGAATATCCATGGCGTGAAAGGGTTCGACTGCGCTCCGCTTCGACATCGTAATCAAGGGCATGCTCTTTCCTGAACCGTATTTCGCAGACTTGCCGCAGAATCACAATCTTCACAATCATGCGATCATAATGCGGACAAGTATTTTTGCCGTATGGCATTTGGCTTAAAGTAAGGTAATTGCCTTCATAAGATTTCAAGAGGCTCCGGCCGCACAGAATGAGGACCGATATGGCGCATTTTCTCCGTTCCACCCTTCTTGCCAGCGTGACGGCCCTTTCAACGGTATTCGCCTCCCTGCCCGCCCATGCGCTCGACGAGCAGCAGAAGAAGGAAATGGGCGAGTTCATCAAGCAGTATCTGATCGAGAACCCGGAGATCATGCTCGAGGTTCAGGACGCGCTTGAGCGCAAGCAATATGCGGCGCGCAACGCCAAGGCGGCGGAAGCCGTTGCCGACAACAAGAAGACCATCTTCGAATCAAAATATGATCTGGCGCTCGGCAACCCGGATGGCGATGTGACGCTGGTCGAGTTCTTCGACTATAATTGCGGTTATTGCAAACGCGCCATGGGCGATATGGACGCGATTTTGGAGGGCGACAAGAAGGTGCGCGTCGTCCTCAAGGAATTCCCGATCCTCGGACCGGAATCGGTTGCCGCGCACCGCGTTTCCAACGCCGTGAAGCTGCTTGCTCCGGCCAAATACGCAGAGTTCCAGCGCACCCTGCTTGGTGGTCGCGGACGGGCGAATGAGGACAGCGCCATGGAAGTCGCGACCTCGCTCGGCCTCAAGGAAGCAGACATCCGCAAGTCGATGGCGGAAAACCCGAATGATGCGCAGGTGCAGGAAACCTACAAGCTGGCCAACAGCCTCGGCATCACCGGAACGCCGTCCTATATCGTCGGTGACGAGGCGGTTTTCGGTGCGGTCGGCGCCGACCCTCTGAAGGAAAAAATCGCCAATATGCGCAGCTGTGGAAAAGCCACCTGCTCCTGATTGCTAAAAAAGCCACTGCATTCCCTGTGAGATGCCTGCCCAGCGGCCGGTTTAGGGCTTGCGGGGGCTTTTCCTTGACGGCTGCGCAGTCTATAGGTGTCGCTGATTTTCTTATGGAAACGTGAATGAGCAACATCATCATCGTCATCAACGGCCCCAATCTCAACATGCTGGGAAAAAGGGAACCGGGTATCTATGGTGGCAAGACGCTGAAGGACATCGAGAATGATTGCCTTCAAGCCGGTGCCGATCTCGGTTTCGCAGTGGAATTCCGTCAGTCGAACCACGAAGGCGTGCTGGTGGACTGGTTGCAGGAGGCGGGCGAGCGGGCGGCTGGCGTTGTCATCAATCCCGGCGCCTACAGCCACACATCCATCGCGTTGCATGACGCCATTCGCGCGATTTCCACGCCCGTCGTGGAAGTGCACATTTCCAACATCCACGCCCGCGAAGAGTTCCGTCACAAATCGATGGTATCACCCGCGGCTAAAGGCATGGTCTGCGGTTTCGGACCATATGGATACATCATGGCGCTTCACGCGCTGAAAAACATCACGGCATAAAAAGAAACAAAGAATAGGGTTTGTCATGTCTGAAAAGAAACAGGGTATCGACAAGGAACTGATCCGCGAACTCGCGAATATCCTCAACGATACCGACCTTTCGGAAATCGAAGTGGAGCAGGACGACCTGCGCATCCGCGTTTCCCGCGCCGCTCCCGCCGCCACGGTCTATGCCGCAGCGCCTGCTCCTTATGCGCCAGCACCGGCGGCAGCCCCCGTTGCTGCGCCGGCCGCAGCCGCGCCGGTCGCCTCTGCGGCCTCCGCAGCACCTGCCCGCAACCCGGCCAACACCGTGTCCTCGCCGATGGTCGGCACGGTCTATCTTTCGCCTGCCCCGGGCGCACGTCCCTTCATCGAAGTGGGTGCAACGGTCAAGGAAGGCCAGACCATCCTCATCGTCGAGGCCATGAAGACCATGAACCAGATTCCGGCTCCCAAGTCCGGCAAGGTCGTGGAAATCATCGTCAACGACGCTCAGCCCGTGGAGTATGGCGAAGCCCTCGTGGTCATCGAATAAAGGCGGTTCAGCATGGTTTCGAAGATCCTCATAGCCAACCGCGGCGAGATTGCGCTACGTGTCCTGCGCGCCGCCAAGGAGCTTGGCATTCCGACGGTTGCCGTGCATTCCACGGCCGACGCGGATGCCATGCATGTGCGCCTTGCCGACGAGAGCGTCTGCATCGGCCCGCCGCCCTCGCGTGACAGCTACCTCAACATCCACCAGATCGTTGCGGCCTGCGAAATCACCGGTGCGGACGCCGTTCATCCCGGTTACGGCTTCCTGTCGGAAAACGCCAAGTTCGCCGATATTCTCGACGCGCACGGCATCACTTTCATCGGACCGACCGCCGAACATATCCGCATCATGGGCGACAAGATCACCGCCAAGCAGACGGCGATGGAGCTTGGTATTCCCGTTGTTCCCGGTTCCGATGGCGAAGTGAAGCCTGAAAACGCGCTTGAGATCGCCCGCGAAATCGGCTTTCCCGTCCTCATCAAGGCGACGGCGGGCGGCGGCGGTCGCGGCATGAAGGTGGCGAAGACCGAAGCCGATCTGGAAGAGGCCGTTGCGACGGCCCGCTCCGAAGCGGCAGCAGCCTTTGGCAACGACGCGGTCTACATGGAAAAATACCTCGGCAAGCCGCGCCATATCGAAGTGCAGGTGTTTGGCGATGGCGAAGGCAATGCCGTTCACCTTGGCGAACGCGATTGCTCGTTGCAGCGCCGTCACCAGAAGGTGCTGGAAGAAGCCAATTCGCCGGCTCTGACCGTCGAACAGCGTATGAAGATCGGCGAGATTTGTGCGAGCGCCATGCGCAAGCTGAAATATCGCGGCGCCGGCACCATCGAGTTCCTTTATGAGAACGGCGAGTTCTATTTCATCGAAATGAACACGCGTCTGCAGGTGGAGCATCCAGTGACGGAAGCGATCACCGGCATGGATCTCGTGCAGGAACAGATCAGGGTTGCTTCAGGCCAGGGCCTGTCGGTCACGCAGGCGGATATCGAATTCCATGGCCACGCCATCGAATGCCGAATCAATGCCGAAGACCCGCGCACCTTCGTTCCCTCGCCGGGCACGCTGACCTATTTCCACACGCCGGGCGGTCTTGGTGTGCGCGTTGATTCTGGCGCCTATCAGGGCTACAAGATCCCGCCCTATTACGACAGCATGATCGGCAAGCTCATCGTTCACGGTCGCGACCGTGACGAGTGCATTCGCCGCCTGCGTCGCGCGCTGGATGAGTTCGTCGTTGACGGCATCAAGACAACACTGCCGCTTTTCCAGGATCTTCTCCAAAACGAGGATATTCTGAACGGCGATTACGATATTCACTGGCTGGAAAAATATCTGGCCGGTGACGCGTCTCACTAAGACGATATGGCTGGGCGGCGCAGCAGAAATAACGACATAACGGTCGATATTCTGCTGCGCGCCTATTCAGCCGGCCTGTTTCCCATGGCCGATTCGGCCGATGATCCGGAACTGTTCTGGGTCGAGCCGGAAATTCGCGGCATCATTCCCCTTAACGCCTTTCATGTTTCAAAAAGCCTCGCCAAGGCGATGCGCAAGAAGCCGTTCGAGATTCGCTTTAACACCGCCTTCGAAGCGGTGATGGCTGGATGCGCGGCGGAAGCGCCGGACAGACCGAGCACCTGGATCAACGCCGTCATCCGCCGTCTCTATAGCGAGTTGCACCAGATCGGCCACGCCCATAGTGTCGAAGCTTGGGAAGGCGAGGAACTTGTCGGCGGGCTTTACGGCGTCTCGCTGGGCGCCGCCTTCTTCGGCGAGAGCATGTTTTCCCGCCGCACCAATGCATCGAAGATTTGCCTCGTGCATCTGGTGGAGCGCTTGCAACAGCAGGGCTTCACCCTGCTCGACACGCAATTTACGACAGAGCACCTCAAGACATTCGGCGCGATTGACGTGCCGAAGCAGGATTATACGAAAATGCTCGACCTTGCCGTCAACCGGCCCAGTCTACAATTTTGAAGACTTTACGTAAGGTTATTTGCTTGCCGTAGAGGGAGCGGGAACGTCCGAATCCTGCTTGCAGCCCGTCAGCCACACGTCGTAGATCGGGTGTTCCACAGCGTTGAGGCCGGGACTGTCGGCGAACATCCAGCCCGTGAAAATTCGCTTGATCTTGCGGTCGAGCGTGATTTCATCGACCTCGACAAAAGCGTCGATCTTCTGGGCTTCCGTCTGGTCGCGGGAATAACAGACTTTCGGCGTCACCTGAAGCGCGCCGAACTGCACGGTCTCATCGATATAGACATCGAAAGACGTGATACGGCCGGTGATCTTGTCGATGCCGGAGAACACCGCGACGCGGTTTTCGAGACGGGCTGCGGAGACGGGTGATACGAGGAGAACAGCAGAGACCGCTGCAAACAGCGAGACTGTCAGCGCACGCAAAGAACGATCCCGCGTGAATTTCCTCATAGAGTGGTCTCCAAAATTTGCCTACGTCGTTACTCCGACCGGATCAACGCCTAAGGGCGGAATGTGGCAAAAACCGGTGGGCCGGATGCCGGCGCGGTGTTTTGCACAACACCGCGCGTCTGAAATGCTCAGTTGCCAGGCGTCCAGGCGTCGTAGTCGCCAGTCACACGCGGACGCTCGCCGGCCACCGCCAGCGACCCTTGAGGACGGTAAGCCTTGGACGAACCGGTGAGGTTCGGCTGGTGCGGCTTCTGCCATTCGCGTGCGACGTAGCTTTCCTGGCTCGGCGGCACGTCGGTGCGGTAATGCATCCAGCCATGCCAGCCGGGCGGAATGGCCGACGCTTCGGCATAGCCGTTGTAGATCACCCAGCGGCGCGGCATGCCCCAGGAGGTGGTGCCGCCTTCGTAATAAGTATTGCCCAACTCGTCCTGCCCGACCTTCTTGCCGAAACGCCAGGTGTGAAACCGCGTTCCGATCGTCTGGCCGTTCCACCAGGTGAAGATTTGCGTCAGGAGAGTCTTCATTCTACGTTCCTCGGGCTTGAATGCGCCGCAGCGATTTTCCGTGCTCGGCACAAGACATGCTTATGCCGCCCCTCACGGCAATTGTCCAGCATTTCGAGATATATCCGCGCTATTTCAGCTTCATCCTGAAGCCCAGATGCCGCTTCTCGAAACCTAGCCGCTCGTAAAAGCGATGCGCGTCTAGCCGGGCCATGTTGGAGGTGAGCTGCGCGGCTTTCAGACCCTGACGGCGGGCTTCTTCCAGGCAAAAATTGATCATCACCGCACCGATGCCGCGACCGCGCATATCGGCCCGCGTCTGCACCGCCTCGATGACCATGGACTTCGCCCCTCGCCCGACGAGCTTGGTCAGGATCGCGGTCTGAAAGGTGCCGACCACCTCGCCATCCAGTTCGGCGACATAAAGCGTTTCGCTCGGCGATGCCTCAATCGCCCGGAAGGCGGCGAGATAATCGGGCTGCGCCGATTCGTCGGCCGTATCGCCGTGACCGCCGATTTCATCGGCGGCGAAGATGGCGGCGAGCGCCGGAATATCCTCTTCTCGTGCGGTGCGGATTATCAGCTTTTCCAGTGTCGCATTCATCGTTTCAGGCTCTTTTCCATAACGATGCCGGGTAGGCCCTCGATGCCCGCCATGCGCTCGATTCGGTCCACCTCGACAAATCCGACGCCTTCATAAAAGGCGATTGCGACAGTATTTTTAGGCTCGACTTCCAGCCGCATGATTTCCGCATCCGGAAAGCAGGTTTCCAGTTCAGCGAAAAGATCGCGGCCGACGCCCTGCCGCTGGAGGTCGGGTGCGACATAGAGCTGGTGCAGCAGGGCCGTTTTCGCCATTTTGGTGGACATGGAACCATAGGCCATGCCGCCGATCCGCTTGCCGTCGTCAGCCACCAAAAACTCGCCACCCTTTTTCTCGATGCGGTCCTTCATGGCCTGCGGCGAATGCCATGCGAGGATCAACTGGTTCACCTTGTCCACGCCGTAGATCGCATCATAGGTCGCGTGCCATGTCGTCGCGAGCAGGGTGCGGACCGGCTCTATGTCACGGAGGCTGGCTGTGCGGATGAAAAACATGATCTGGCTCCGTCTCAGAATAGAAAAAGCCGGGCGTTGATCCCGGCAAAAGTGATAACAGTCGTTCGTACTCGACGTCATCCTCGGGCTTGTCCCGAGGATTTGAGCACATTTGACCTTGTGGGTCGTTAGATCCTCGGGACAAGCCCGAGGATGACGGATGAGAGCTGTCGGCCTCAATGCCTCTAGGCACGAGGCAGCGTCCGCTTACTCTTCCTCGATACCGAGCTTGGCCTTCACCAGCGCCTGCACCGCCTGCGGGTTGGCTTTGCCGCCCGTCGCCTTCATGACCTGACCGACGAACCAGCCGGCGAGCGTTGGCTTCGCCTTGACCTTCTCGACCTGATCCGGGTTGGCGGCGATGATCTCGTCGACAGCCTTTTCGATGGCGCCGGTATCGGTCACCTGCTTCATGCCGCGGGCTTCGACGATCTCGGCCGGGTTGCCGCCCTCGTTCCAGACGATTTCAAACAGGTCCTTGGCGATCTTGCCGGAAATGGTTTCGGCCTTGATCAGATCGATGATGCCGCCGAGCTGTTCAGGAGACACCGGCGTCGTCTCGATATCCTTGCCCGATTTGTTCAGCGCGCCGAGCAGATCGTTGATCACCCAGTTGGCGGCAGCCTTCGGATCGCGTCCGGCGGCCACGGCTTCATAATAATCGGCAATCGCCTTTTCCGAAACGAGGATCGAGGCGTCATAGACAGACAGGCCGAGATCGGCCACGAAACGGGCCTTTTTGTCATCAGGCAGTTCCGGCAGATCGACTTTCAGCGCCTCGACGAAGGCGTCATCGAATTCGAGCGGCAACAGGTCCGGATCGGGGAAATAGCGGTAATCATGCGCGTCTTCCTTGGAGCGCATGGAACGCGTCTCTCCCTTGCCGGGATCGAACAGGCGGGTTTCCTGATCGATGACGCCGCCATCCTCCAGAATGGCGATCTGACGACGCGCTTCATATTCGATGGCCTGACCGACGAAGCGGATGGAGTTGACGTTCTTGATTTCGCAGCGCGTGCCGAAACCTTCGCCCGGACGGCGCACGGAGACGTTGACGTCGGCGCGCATGGAGCCTTCATCCATGTTGCCGTCGCAGGTGCCGAGATAACGCACGATAGAGCGCAGCTTGGTGAGATAGGCCTTGGCCTCATCCGACGAGCGCATGTCCGGCTTGGAGACGATTTCCATCAGCGCCACGCCCGAACGGTTGAGGTCCACGAAGGACATGGTCGGGTGCTGGTCGTGCATCGACTTGCCGGCGTCCTGCTCCAGATGCAGGCGCTCGATGCCGATTTCAGTATCCTCGAAATTGCCCTGACGGTCCGGACCAAGCGAAATGGTGATGGTGCCTTCGCCGACGATCGGGTCCTTGAACTGCGAAATCTGGTAGCCCTGCGGCAAATCGGGATAGAAGTAGTTCTTGCGGTCGAAGATCGAGCGATTGTTGATCTTGGCCTTGAGGCCGAGACCGGTACGCACCGCCTGCTTCACGCATTCCTCGTTGATGACGGGCAGCATGCCGGGCATGGCGGCATCGACCAGCGACACGTTGGAGTTCGGCGCATTGCCGAAGGTGGTGGAGGCGCCGGAGAACAGCTTGGAATTGGAGAGAACCTGCGCGTGCACCTCCATGCCGATCACGATTTCCCAATCGCCGGTGGCGCCGGGAATGAAGCGTTTCGGGTCGGGGGTGCGCACGTCTACAAGGGTCATCTGAAGCTCACGATATACGGGTTCTTTGGCCTTGGTGGGTAGAACAAATGCAGCGCGGGCGCAAGACATGTTGCGCCCCGTCAAGCCCGACCTGCGGTTTTCGAGAGTGCCGGACACGCCTTTTTTACGCTTACCGGTTTGAATTCACGCTATGGAAATGATGACCCTCTGCCTCATTGCCTATATCGGCTTCAATCTCTTCGTTTTCCTTGTCTATTGGTGGGACAAGGAAGCCGCGAGACATGGCGGATGGCGTATACGGGAAAGCACGCTGCTCTTGCTGGCTCTTCTGGGTGGCGGCGGGGGCGCTATCTCAGCACAGCGACTGCTACGTCACAAAACGCGCAAGGAGCCATTCCGCAGTATCCTCCTATCGATCGTGATATTGCAGGCAGGCGTTATCGCATCGCTTGCCATCATGCCGGACTGGCTGGCGCGTGCGCTGAAAACCGTCCTTCAGAACCCGGCTCCGTAAAGCCCGCTCTCAATCTCGGCCAACTGTTTTTGCAGACCCACCGACTGCACCTCGCGGTCCAGCTTCGGCGCATAAGAAACGGAAAGCCAGCGCACGCTATAGCCGTGGTGTCGAAAAAAGGCGACAGCCGGTTCGTTCTGGGCGTGTGTCTCAAGCCGGATGGTCTCGAAGCCCTTAACCTCTATTAGTCTCTCAACATCTGCGAGCAGACGGCTGCCGACGCCCCTCCGTTGAAAATCGGGATCGATCCAGAAGTCGGAAATAACCTCGTCAAAATGCTCCCGCGCGGCCCAACCCGCAACCGAGCCGCCCAGCTCCGCGACGCGGATGGCAAGCCATGATGAGCGGGTGAAATTGGAAAAGGCGCTCGCCGCATTGTCGTAAAGCGTGGGTGTGATGCCGAGAGCCGCAGTTGCCTGCCGCCATGCCCTGATGCCGATGGCCGCAAGGACTTCCGCTTCCCGCTCATGCGCATTGCGAATGACGATCAAACCGCGCCCTCCTTGGCCGTAAAAATTAAACCATTGCGAGTGTGATTCGGCCAGCGTGCTTTTGCTGGGCAAGCCACCGGCTTGACCCTGCTGGACTTGCCCGCTATCCAAAAGAAGCAAGAACGGAGTTTTTATGTTCGCTCAATCGGAGTCCCGTTAAAGGCCCTGCCCGCAAGTTTCTTGCGCGCCGGGCCAGATGAAACCGAGCCGGATGCCCTAACGGCACCCGGGTTTGCTTTCACGCGTCCATGTGACGCCGACCGGACTTCCAACAATGGACATTTCCCGCGCCGAACAGCGCATTCTTCACCTGCTCGCCCAGGGCGGCAGAATTGAACTCGTTCGAGACGACGCCCGCAAAATTGAAAAACTTTCGCTCTTCACGCGCGAAGGATGGATTTTCAGCGGCCTCGATCTCCTCACCTTCCGCAAGCTGAAACGGAGGAGAGCCATAGCCTCCTTCGGTGGCAAGCCCTACCGCATCACCACGCGCGGGCTAGAACTCGTACGGGGTGAGCTGGACAACCGATAAACTGACCGGGCGGCGGCAATGCTGTCGCCCGGCATTTCGCCACGCGGCATCGACGGTGTAAAAAATTATGAAGAGAGCATTTGCTCCAGCTTCACCTTCTCAAGTTCGACTTTCATGATGTCGGACCATTCCATGCCGCGCCAGACGATCTGAAAGCCACAACGCTCATAGAGACCGATGGCAGCGCGATTTCCGGCGTGAGTGTCGATGGTGGCGAGCTGCAGAGCTTCGGCCCGCATCCTGTCGAGAAAATGGACAATCAGCGCTTTGCCAATCCCCTTGCCCTGCCAGTTGGGGTCCACCCACAGATCGGAAATATGATGAGGCTTGGTATCGCAAGCGCCCCAACCGACGACAACACCATCCATTTCGGCCACAACGACATCACCGGTTGGAGACTTGGCGAAGCTTTCGAATTCGCCCCTCACCCGCTCGATGACATGGGAATCGAGATAGGCGGCGTCGAAGGCTTCACCGGCACGCCACGCGGCAAAACCGACGAAGCCGACCGCATCGCGATCGGCTTCGTTCATCTGTCTAAGCTTGAGACCGCTTACCACCACTTGGCGGGCGTGAACTTGCCGGCTGCCTGCTCGATGGCATGGGCCGTCTTGAACAGCGTTTCTTCCTCGAACGGCTTGCCGATCAACTGCAGGCCAAGCGGCAGGCCCTTGCCGTCGAGACCGGCAGGAACCGAGAGGCCCGGAAGACCGGCCATGTTGACGGTGATGGTGAAGACGTCCTGCAGGTACATCTTGACCGGATCGGAAGCTAGCTCCTCATCACCGACAGCGAATGCGGAAGACGGGGTGATCGGCGCAAGAATGGCGTCGACGCCTTCGTGGAAGACGTTTTCGAAGTCGCGCTTGATGAGCGTGCGGACCTTCTGCGCCTTGAGATAGTAGGCGTCGTAATAACCGGCCGAAAGCACATAGGTGCCCACCATGATGCGGCGCTGCACTTCCTTGCCGAAACCGGCGGCGCGGCTCTTTTCATACATGTCGGCAATGTCCTTGCCATCGACGCGCAGGCCGTAGCGGACGCCGTCATAACGGGCAAGGTTGGACGAGGCTTCCGCCGGTGCGACGATGTAATAGGCGGGCAGCGCATATTTGGTGTGCGGCAGCGAGATGTCGACCACCTCGGCACCGGCGTCGCGCAGCCATTCGACGCCCTTGGCCCAGAGCTTTTCGATCTCTTCCGGCATGCCGTCGACGCGGTATTCCTTGGGAATACCAATCTTCAGGCCCTTCAGCGACTGGCCGATGGCCTTTTCGTAATCCGGCACCGGCAGGTCGACGGAGGTGGTATCCTTGGCATCCACGCTTGCCATGGTCTTCAGCAGGATGGCGGCGTCGCGCACGTCACGGGCGATCGGGCCTGCCTGATCGAGCGAAGAGGCATAAGCGACGATGCCGAAGCGCGAGCAACGGCCATAGGTCGGCTTGATGCCGACAGTGCCGGTGAAGGCCGCCGGCTGGCGGATGGAGCCGCCGGTATCGGTTGCGGTTGCGCCGGCGCAAAGATGCGCGGCAACGGCTGCGGCCGAACCGCCCGAGGAGCCGCCAGGCACCAGCTTCTGCTCGGAACCATTGGCCCGCCACGGGTTGATGGCCGGGCCGTACCAGGAGCTTTCATTGGACGAGCCCATGGCGAATTCGTCCATGTTGAGCTTGCCGAGCATGACCGCGCCCTGATCCCAGAGGTTCTGGGTGACGGTCGATTCATATTTCGGCTTGAAGCCGTCAAGGATATGCGAACACGCCTGGGTGTGGATGTCACGGGTGGCGAACAGGTCCTTCACGCCGAGCGGAATACCTTCCAGCTCACCGGCCGCACCGGCGGCAATACGGCCATCGGAAGCTTTCGCCATATCGCGCGCTTTTTCGGGCGTCGTTGTCACATAGGCGTTCAGCGCGCCGTTGGCCGCATCGATGGCGGATAGATAGGCGTCGGTCAGCTCAAGGGCGGAAAACTCCTTGCCTTTCAGCTTTTCGCGGGCTTCGGCAATGGTCAGGCTCGTCAGGTCGGTCATGGTCGGCAACGGCTTTCGAAAATCTCGGAAAAATCGGGCGGCAGAGGCGGTCGCTTATTCGACCACTTTCGGAACCATGAAGAAGTCCCGGTCGGTCGCAGGCGCATTGGCGACAATGTCTTCCGCCTTGTTGCCGTCGGTCACCACGTCGGCGCGTTTTTTCATGTCCACCGGAGTCACCGATGTCATCGGCTCGACGCCGTCGACATTCACTTCCGAAAGCTGCTCCACGAAACCGAGTATGCCGTTCAGCTGGCCGAGCATATTCTGTGCTTCTTCTTCGCTGACAGCGATACGGGCAAGGCGCGCAACGCGCTTTACGGTGGCGAGATCGACGGACATGGTTCTACTCCGGTCAGAATTTTCCTACCGCTATAATCACCATGTCCGTCCTTCGCAACGGTAGAAAGCATGTCGTGCAAAAGAGTATCGCGGTTTTACGCTCACGACATGCACGGGCAAAATGTCAGAAGGATAGCGTATCGCCGGCCTTCGGCGTGTGGACACGCGCTTGCGCCCCTTCCATGCCAGCCACGAACTTCTCCGGTGTCTGGTCGATGATCGGGAACGAACCGTAGTGGCAGGGAATGACATTGCCGAAATTGAAGAAGCGCTGGCAGGCAAGCGCTGCGACGGCTCCGCCCATGGTGAAGCGGTCACCGATCGGCAAGAGGCCGATATCCGGCTGGTGCAATTCGTTGATGAGCTTCATGTCGGAGAAGATATCGGTATCGCCCATGTGATAGACCGCCGGGCCGTCTTCGAAATGCAGCATCAGGCCATTGGCATTGCCGAGCGAATGGGAGACGCCATCCTCGGTGATTTGAGCCGAGGAATGCAGCGCATTGGTGAAGGTGACGGAAAAACCATCGAAATGCACGGTGCCGCCGGTATTGCCCATATCGACCTTTGCGACACCCTTGGCGGAAAGCCAGGCGGCAAGATCGGCGTTCGCCAGTACCGTCGCGCCCGTTTCGCGGGCAAGCTGCACTGTATCGCCGACATGGTCGCCATGGCCGTGGGTCAGCAGAATATGGGTGATGCCTTCGGCCGCCGACTTCGCATCCTGCCCGGCAAAACCGGGATTGCCGGTGAAGAACGGATCGATGAGGATCTTCGCGCCGCCGTTTTCGAGGCGGAAGGCGGAATGGCCGAGCCAGGTGATTTTCATGGGAAGTTCTCCTTTGTATTGCCGGTATAGTATGACATAGGACGGCCTGAACAACCGCACTACCGATATTTAAGAGAGGGGACAATGGCCGCGGACAATGACGATTATGTGTACGACGAAGCCACTGGCGAATGGCGCCCTGCTTCCGAACTGGCTGCGGAGGCTGCGCGTGCGAAGGAAGTGCGCGATGCGGCGGGCAACGTGCTGTCGGATGGCGATTCCGTCACCCTGATCAAGGATTTGAAGGTCAAGGGTACCAGCACGGTCATCAAGCAGGGCACTGTCATCAAGTCGATCCGCCTCACCGACAATCCTGAAGAGATCGATTGCAGGCATGATGCGGTCAAAGGTCTGGTGCTGCGCACCGAATTCGTCCGCAAACGGTAAGGACAGCACACGACATGGCAACACTCTCCATCGAGGAACTGGCGGCGATGCTTCAGCCTGCACAGGCAATTGCCGGCCTCGACCTTGGTACAAAAACCATCGGGCTCGCCATGTCGGATCTGTCGCGGCGTTTTGCGACACCGCGACCCGTCATCAAGCGCGTGAAATTCACGCTGGATGCGGAAGTGCTGCTGGCCTTCGCTGAAAAGGAAAAGGTCGCCGCCTTCATCATCGGCCTGCCGATGAACATGGACGGCTCCGCCGGGCCCCGCGTGCAGGCAACCCGCGCCTTCGTGCGCACCATGGGCGAAAAAACCGCCCTGCCATTCGTTTACTGGGATGAGCGGCTTTCTACCGTTGCGGCAGAGCGCGCGCTTCTCGAAATGGATGTGTCTCGCGCCAAGCGGGCCGAACGGATCGATTCGGCCGCCGCCAGCTTCATACTTCAGGGCGCGCTGGACAGGCTTTCCGCACTCACCCGCGCGGCCGACTGACGGCCCTGCCACCAGGCGTAAATCTGCCTGCGCTTGCGGAAACCGAGAATCGCAAAAACGATCAGGCTGTCGACCGCAATGGCACGCGCCACCAACGGCGGCAGGCTTTCCGGCGGCAGGCCGAGAATATTGCCGTAAATCTCGAACACCAGATCATGAGTCTGGCGTGTGAGCATGTAGAAACCGAAGCTCATGTCGTAATAGGAAAGCCAGTACCAGCTGCCCAGCAACGCAACGGGACCGGCCCAGAGGATCAAAAACCACTTCATGCCGTCTGCCCCCGCACAAAAAACGTATCAGGAATGCCGGCAAGCACCGCCCAGCGCACCGCAGCCATCAGGCATAGGTTCAGCGCCGGCGCGTCGATATCCAACGGCAGCATAGCAAAAAACGTCATCATGACGCCCAAGGCTGTCCAGCGGCTCACTTGCGGCTCCCTTATGCGCAGTCATTGCGCATGGTTAGCAGTTCGTTAATCCACACTGGACCGTCAGCTTCAACGACGCAAACAAAAGCTGCCATTATAGTTAATGGCGGTCGGTCGGCATGTGGAAAACACCGTTAACGAAGCAACGGAAGAGAACACCGGACGGTTGCCCGGCGATAAAAACATGGTTGATAAAGCCTTACGATGACGACTGATCAAATCCGCGCTGTCTGCAGCGTGGGAGGATCAGCCGTAAACGCCCCGCACCAGCCTTTTGACGGCGGTCGTGATCTTTTCCCAATCACGCTCCGATTTTAACGACACGCCCGCAAATTGGCCGCTGGTGGCCGCGGAAATAACGAGGTGCTGGATGGCGGCGAACAGCACGGCGTTGACGGCGGCTGTATCCACGCCCTTCGGCGCAGCGAGCGAGCCGCGCATGCGTTCCAGCCATTTGCCCAGCGATTTTGCGCGGGCTTCGGCCAATTGGCGCACCTGCGGCGAACCATCAGACACTTCCCAGGCGATGATCTTGCAGACGAGCGGATCGCTGCGCAACGCATCCATGAAATAAAGCGCCAGCTTTTCCATGAGATCGCCATAGGTCAACAGAAACATGCCGCCTGTATCTTCGGGAATCCGATCCTTCACCCAGGAACCGAGATCCTCGCCGATCGCCTCGATCAGACCATCAAGGCCGCCGAAATAACGGTAGATGAGCTGCTTGTCGCAGCCGGCGCGGCGGGCAACGGCATTGATGCCGAAGCCTTGAAACCCCTCTTCGGCAAGCAGCGACCGCGCCGCATTAAAAATCGCCTTCTCGGTTTGAGCGCGATCCTTGATGCGCTTTTCCGGTCTGTCGGCTGAAATCGCCTCTGCGGTCGCCAGCATTATTCCCTACCCCTTTTCTGAAAGGCCTTCCTCAACGGGTTAACAAAGCGTGTAGGGAAGAACAACGTGGCGGGATGGATGGACGGAAGGTTCCTGTGGATGAATGATAGCCGACGCGAATATTCCCGAACCCATATTACGCGGAATCTGTCGGCTTACTCCAGCGCCATGCCGAACCACACGCTGCCCGGCGTTTCGTGGCTTTCAAGGCGTTTGAACCCGCGCGTTTCCCAGAAGCGCATGCCCGCATGGTTGCGTTCGCTGGCGCCGAGGTGGATGCCGTAGACGTTGTTCTGTCTCGCCATATCGAGCCAGCGCGACAGAAGCCGGGTGCCACCGCCCTTGCCCTGTGTACGCGGCAAGAGGTTCATGTGGATATGCGCCGGAAACGGATCGGTGAGCCAGGCGGGCGTGCGGCGCGGATGGTGGATGAACTGGGCGCGGCGCTGGTCGGCGTCCCATGTCTGCTGGTCGCCGCCGGGATCGGGGTAAAGGCTGCGCAGATGCGGCCACCATTCCCGCTCCAGCCGCTCTTCGTGCACCGCCGTATCGAGAGCGCCGACGATATAACCGCACACACCTTCCTCATCCTCCGCAACGAAAACGGCATCGGGCCAGAGATGCAGATAGGGGACGGAATAGATATGCCCGACCATGCGGCCATCACTGTAAAGGGCGGCGGCGTCCTGCCCGGCATCGCCGGTGGCGAGGCTTATGGCGTAGAGCGCGTCTTCATCCTCGGCGCGGGCGGAACGGAAGGTCAGCATTGGCAGCCGCCTTCCCTTGCCGCGCATCGATGCGAGAAAGTGTCACGACAGATTAGAACACGCTTTACGCAATTGCTGTTTTTCAAATCCGAGCCCCCCTCCCGCCGGGATTGCAAAACCTTCTTCCGCACGCATCGGTCAAGATGCAGGCGGATAAAGAAGATCGATTATATAATTCGGATCGAAGCGGGAATCGAGCATGCCGTAACTATGCCGCCAGCCGCCTGCGAGACGGGTCTCGAGGAAGGCATCGGCGATCTTGCCGGCGCCGAGACGGCAAAGCTCGGCGGCAGCGGCCGCAAGCGCGAACTGCTCCACCAGCAGGCGGGCCGCTCCCTCGTCACGTTCGGCAAGGGCGATTGCGGCGCGCAGCACGTCGGTGGTCTTTTTGCCGGCTGCTCCGAGATCGCGCTCCAGCGTCTGGAAGACGAGATCGAACAGATCCTTGCCGCGCTGGAGAACCCGCAGCACATCCAGCGCCATCACGTTGCCGGAGCCCTCCCAGATGGCGTTGACGGGTGCTTCGCGGTAGTGGCGGGCAATCGGTCGCTCTTCCACGTAACCATTGCCGCCAAGGCACTCCATGGCCTCATAGATCAGCGCCGGCGCGATCTTGCAGCACCAGTATTTTACGATGGGCGTCATCACCCGCGCATAGGCGGCTTCGGCCGGATTGTTGCGGGCGGCGTCGAATGCCGTCGCCAGCCGGAAGGAGAGAGCAGTGGCCGCCGCAACATCCAGCGCCATGTCGGAGAGAACGCGCGTCATGATCGGCTGCGTGACCAGCATCTTGCCAAAAACAGAACGGCCGCGGGCATAGTGCACGGCTTCGGCAAGCGAGGCGCGCATCATGCCGGCCGATGCCAGAGCGCAGTCGAGCCGCGTGAGTGTCACCATGTCGAGAATGGTGCGGATGCCGCTACCGGGATCACCAAGCAGGTAACCGAAGGCATCGGTGAATTCGACTTCGGCGGACGCGTTGGAGCGGTTGCCGAGCTTGTCCTTCAGGCGTTG
Source organism: Agrobacterium sp. B1(2019) (assembly GCF_008274755.1). Classification (NCBI taxonomy): domain Bacteria; kingdom Pseudomonadati; phylum Pseudomonadota; class Alphaproteobacteria; order Hyphomicrobiales; family Rhizobiaceae; genus Agrobacterium; species Agrobacterium sp. B1(2019). Next base: position 1,418,124 of record NZ_VTPB01000001.1, read on the forward strand.
GAAATGCAGGCCGTTCTTCGAACCGTCTTCCAGATAACGCGGCACGAGGAAGCAGCCCATGCCGTCGCCCATCTGGGCGAGCATGACGAAACCGTCGCTCATCGGCGCGGAGAGGAACCATTTGTGACCGGACAGGCGATAGATGCCCTCGCCCACCCGCTCCGCCGTGGTGCGGTTGGCGCGCACATCCGTGCCGCCCTGCTTTTCCGTCATGCCCATGCCAATGGTGACGGCGGTTTTCTGCAGGGCCGGCTTCTGCGAGCTGTCATATTTGCGCGAGAGTATCTTCGGCGCCCATTCCTTCTGCACGCGCGGCGAGGCCATGATGGCGGCGACGGAGGCGCTGGTCATGGTCAGCGGGCAGAGATGCCCTGCTTCCAGCTGCGAGGTCAGGTAGAATTTCGTGGCGCGGGCCTTGTGCTCATTACCGCGCGTATCGGGAGAATTTTCCCAGACGCTGGAATGCAGGCCGGACGACATGGAACGGCGCATCAGCGCGTGCCAGGCGGGGTGGAATTCCACCTGATCCAGACGCTCGCCGCGCGGACCGTGTGTATGCAGCTGCGGCACACCCTGATTGGCCATGCGCGCCAGTTCCTGCGCCTCATGCGACGTGACATAGCGGCCGAGCTGGTCGTACTCGTCCCTCAGATTGCGCGACAGGCCGGAGGTGAGATCGACGATCAGCGGATCGGAACGATAGGCGTTGATACCGGACCAGAGGCTTGGCTGGTTCAGTTCGGCGAGCGTTTCTTCTATCCGGGAATTCTGGGTCATCCGCTGCTTCTAGCTGTTTTGTACTGGCGTTGCATAGTGGGGTGATATTGCATAATTCCACCCGCAGGAAGCGATTGAGACGATTAAACCGCCGCTTTCAGCATTTTTCGGGAATGACCCTGATCTAGGTATCCGACCCGGCGAATGCCAGACACGTTTCCGGCAAGACCGGCGGCAACGTCCGAAACAGCCCTGGGCGGCGGCGCGCGGAAATTGCGGCCACGACTGACGTGGCACGACAGATAAAACATTCCCCAAAATCCGCAGCCAGATGTGGAACCCGCGACAGGCTTTTTCGGTTGGCGACTTGATGAACGGCTGCACAGGGAGGGAACCATGGAGGCCAGCGCAAGAAAGCTTTTCGAGCGATATGAGCGATTTTTCAATAAGTCTCTTGAGGGTGACATGGATGTGGAGGAGATCGCCGAGCTCTACGCCTCCGACTTCATCGCCGCCTCCCCCGCCGGGGTGATGAGCGGAAAGAACGATGACCACTTAAAGCAGGTCATGATGAAGGGTTACGAGCGCTATCGGACGATCGGAACGAAGGAGATGCGGATACGCAATCTCCGTATCTCGCCCATCGATGAACATCATTGCGTGGCACATGTCGCCTGGACTGCGACCTTTGCCCGCAAGCGGCAACCGGATGTCGCAATCGATTTCGATGTTCACTACTTCGTCCAGAGGCTGGATGGAACACCGAAGGTTTTCGGCTGGGCGTCAGGCGACGAACAGGCTCTTTTGAAGGAACATGGCATCCTCTGATGTCTGTTCCTTCCGTCGTACGACCCTTTGCCCTCGAGGATTGGGGAAACATCGCCATGTTTTCATTTCAGGAGTTGCGGGCGCTTGCCCCGCGACCATGCAGTCTCTATAGAGCGCAGGACCGAATTCCGCCGCACTCCTGAGGCGTGTTCACAGCGAAGGGGAGCGCGCGGATCAGCATTCGGGCGTTCCGGGCATTTTCACGGGAAAATGCGACGCCCGTCAGGAGGCAAACCGCATGGTCTTCTTCCCCCATCGCCATCTCCTCGGCATCAAGGGGCTTTCCCATCAGGATATCACCCTGCTTCTCGACAAGGCCGACGAGGCGGTGAAAATCAGCCGCCAGCGCGAGAAGAAGACCTCGACGCTTCGGGGCCTGACGCAGATCAACCTGTTCTTCGAAGCCTCGACGCGCACGCAGTCCTCCTTCGAGCTTGCCGGAAAGCGCCTCGGGGCTGACGTGATGAACATGTCGGTCGGCAATTCCTCGGTGAAGAAGGGCGAAACGCTTATCGACACGGCGATGACGCTGAATGCCATGCGCCCGGATGTGCTGGTGGTTCGCCACTCCTCGGCCGGTGCGGCCGCGCTTCTCGCGCAAAAGGTCGCCTGCTCCGTGGTCAATGCCGGAGACGGCCAGCACGAGCACCCGACGCAGGCGCTGCTGGACGCGCTGACAATCCGCCGCGCCAAGGGCGATCTTTCAGGCATCACGGTGGCGATCTGCGGCGATGTGCTGCATTCGCGCGTTGCCCGCTCCAACATCATTCTGCTCAACCAGATGGGCGCGCGCGTGCGCGTCGTCGCCCCCGCCACGCTTCTTCCCTCCGGCATTCGCGACATGAGCGTGGAAGTCTTCCACGACATGAAGGAAGGGTTGAAGAACGCCGATGTGGTGATGATGCTGCGCCTGCAGCGTGAGCGCATGTCCGGCTCCTTCGTGCCTTCGGTGCGCGAATATTTCCATTATTACGGCCTCGACGCCGAAAAGCTGAAGGCGGCGAAGGAAGATGCGCTGGTCATGCATCCCGGCCCGATGAACCGCGGCGTGGAAATCGCCTCGGAAGTGGCCGATGGCCCGCAGAGTGTTATCGAAAGCCAGGTGGAAATGGGGGTTGCCGTGCGCATGGCTGTGATGGAAACCCTGCTTGTCTCGCAAAATCAGGGTGAGCGCGTATGAGTGCCGTGACCGTTCTCAAGAACCTCCGCATCGTCGATCCTTCCCGAAATCTGGACGAGACCGGCAGCATCGTTATCGGTGCTGATGGTACCATTCTCGCAGCAGGCAAGGATGCGCACAATCAAGGCGTGCCTGATGGTGCGACGGTGCGCGACTGCAAGGGTGTCGTGGCCGTTCCCGGTCTGGTGGATGCCCGTGTTTTCGTGGGTGAGCCGGGTGCCGAACACCGCGAAACCATTGAATCCGCATCGCGTGCGGCAGCGGCCGGCGGCGTCACCAGCATCATCATGATGCCGGATACCGATCCCGTCATCGACGACATCGCGCTGGTCGAATATGTGAAGAAGACGGCGCGCGACAAGGCGATCGTCAATGTCCATCCCGCAGCCGCTTTGACCAAGGGCCTGCGGGGCGAGGAGATGACCGAGTTCGGCATGTTGAAGGAAGCCGGTGCGGTGGCCTTTACCGACGGTCGCAAGGCGCTTTCCGACACGCTGGTGCTGCGCCGCGCCATGACCTATGCGCGTGAACTGGGGGCTGTCATCGCGCTCGAGACCCGCGACAAATATATTGGCGGCGGCGACATGAATGAGGGGCTTTTCGCGAGCTGGCTCGGACTGTCAGGTGTTCCGAAGGAAGCCGAGATCATTCCGCTGGAGCGTGATCTGCGCATCGCCGGCCTGACGCAGGCGATCTACCACGCCGCCAAGATTTCCGTACCGGAATCGGCAGAGGCGATCCGGGTTGCGCGGCAGCGGGGCGTGAAGGCCACCTGCGGCATCTCGATCAATCACCTCACGCTCAATGAAAACGATATCGGCGAATACCGCACTTTCTTCAAGCTTTCCCCGCCGCTGCGCGCCGAAGACGACCGCAAAGCCATGGTGGAAGCGCTGAAGGACGGCACGATCGATATCATCGTTTCCTCGCACGACCCGCAGGATGTCGATACCAAGCGCCTGCCGTTTTCGGATGCAGAAAGCGGCGCGGTGGGGCTGGAAACCATGCTGGCGGCGGCGCTGCGTCTCCATCACAGTGGCGAAGTTCCGCTGATGCGGCTGATCGATGCGCTCTCCACGCGTCCAGCCAAGATTTTTGGTCTCGATGCTGGAACGCTCAAAGTCGGCGCGAAGGCAGATATCACGCTGATCGACCTCGATGAACCGTGGCTCGTGGCAAAGGACCAGCTTGTCTCAAAATCCAAGAACACGCCGTTCGAGGATGCCCGTTTCAGCGGCCGCGCTGTCGCCACTTATGTGGCTGGCAAAGCCGTTCATTCCTTGGCATAAGATCACGAACAGAGATCACGCTGACGGCGGGACAGAGGGGACATTGGAATGAGTGCTTTGACTGAGTGGCAGACCGCGCCTGCCCTTCTCGCGCTTTCGGCGCTGATCGGCTATCTATTGGGCTCCATTCCGTTCGGCCTCCTTCTTACCCGCATGGCCGGTCTGGGCGATGTGCGCAAGATCGGTTCCGGCAATATCGGCGCCACCAATGTGCTGCGCACCGGCAACAAGAAGCTCGCCGCTGCAACCCTGTTACTCGACGCGCTGAAGGGCACCGCCGCGGTTCTGGTCGCCAATGCGCTCTGGGGTTACGAAGCCTCGCTGGTCGCCGGTTTCTTCGCCTTTCTCGGCCACCTGTTTCCGGTGTGGCTAGGCTTCAAGGGCGGCAAGGGTGTGGCCACCTATATCGGCGTGCTTCTCGGCGCCGCACCCCTGATGATGCTGGCATTTGCGCTCATCTGGATCGCGACCGCCTTCATCACCCGCTATTCGTCGCTCTCGGCGCTGGTGGCAATGGTGATCATCCCCGTCGCACTTTGGGTGCTCGGACCCGAGAAGACGGCGCTTCTCGTGACGCTGCTCAGTGTGATTTCCTGGTTGAAACACCACGAAAATATCAGACGTCTGGTTGTGGGCACGGAAAGCAGGATCGGACAGAAGAGCTAAGGTTCACCTTGGGGACATGTCATGCCGCATAAGGAAACTACACGGCAGGGCATAGAGCTTTCCGCGCGGCAGCGGGTGGCGTGGCTACGGTTGATCCGCAGCGATAATATCGGTCCCGTGACCTTTCGCGAACTTATCAATCATTTCGGCAGTGCTGAAAAGGCGCTCGATGCCCTGCCCGAACTGTCGCGCCGTGGCGGTTCTTCGCGCAGCCCGCGCATTGCCACCCAGGGGGAAGCGGAAGGCGAGATCGAAACCGCCGATAAATTCGGCGCGCGTTTCGTCGGCATTGGCGAACCGGATTATCCGCCTGCCCTGCGGCAGATGGATGGGGCGCCGCCGCTGATCGCCATGAAGGGTTCGGCGACAAGAGCCTGCGTCGGCATCGTCGGTTCACGCAACGCCTCCATCAACGGCGCGAAATTCGCCGCCATGCTGGCACGCGACTGTGGGCGGGCCGGTTATACGATTGCATCGGGACTGGCGCGGGGCATCGATGCGGCCGCGCACAGGGCAAGTCTTGCAACCGGCACAGTGGCTATGCTGGCCGGCGGTCTCGACCGCCCCTACCCGCAGGAAAATTTCGGACTTTTGCAGGAGATATACGATCAGGGCGGCGCGACAATCAGCGAAATGCCGTTTGGCTGGGAGCCTCGCGCGCGGGATTTCCCGCGCCGCAATCGGCTGATCGCGGGCGCCTCGCTCGGCGTCGTCATCGTGGAAGCAGCGGAACGTTCGGGTTCATTGATTACGGCGCGGCTTGCAGGTGAAGCCGGACGGCTTGTTTTCGCCGTGCCCGGTTCCCCGCTCGATGCGCGCTGCGAAGGCACCAACCGGCTGATCAAGGAAGGCGCCATGCTGACCACGGGTGCAGCCGATATTCTTGATGCACTGCGACCATTGATGGAGCCGCAATTGCCCTATGACCAGAAGATCGAGGAACCGAGTTCCGACACCGAGATGTCACCGCTAGGGGACGACGAGCGCAGCATCATCGCCGCCGCTCTCGGTCCATCGCCTGTGGAAACGGACGATATCATCCGTCACACGGGTTTCTCCGCTGCCACCGTTCACCTGGTGCTGCTGGAGCTTGATATTGCCGGACGCCTAAACCGGCATGCCGGGGGGCGTGTGTCGCTCTTCATCGCGGATTGACAGCTTGCGCCGTCCGCTTTGGATATCGCCGACTTCGACATAGGCCATCTCGATCAGATAACACAGCATGTCGGCCCCCTCACGGCTTGCGACCTGCCGCAGTTCCGCCAGCATCTGGCGGATGTATGCCAAGCTCTCTCTGGTCCCATCATTTTCGGCATTATTGTTTGTTGCGTTGGGGACCATATATTTATCCTGGAAATTCAGCCTGAAATGGGGAGCATTAAGTCTGTTCAAATGATGTTGCCCATCATAACCAATTTACCAAAGATTGCAATAAAACAATAGATTATCCATAGGTTGCTGTCGCCCTGAAGCGAGAAAATCGGGCTTGCCTCTTGACCAGCGGGCATTACCTGTCCATGTCGAATTATAAAGAAGGCCAATTGCGGCGCCGCGCCGCAACCGGGGCCACGTTAACGGACCAGTTCCAGAGAAGAACAATATGAATGTCGTCGTCGTAGAATCTCCTGCCAAAGCCAAGACGATCAATAAGTATCTTGGCTCGGGCTATAAGGTTCTTGCATCCTTTGGCCACGTCAGAGACCTTCCTGCCAAGGACGGATCGGTGCTGCCCGACCAGGATTTCGAAATGTCCTGGGAGGTCGATAGCGCGTCCGCCAAACGCATGAAGGATATTGCCGATGCGGTAAAATCCTCCGATGGCCTCTTTCTCGCAACCGACCCGGATCGCGAAGGCGAGGCCATTTCCTGGCACGTTCTCGATCTCCTGAAGAAGAAGCGCGTCCTCGGCGACAAGCCGGTGAAGCGCGTGGTCTTCAACGCCATCACCAAAAAGGCGGTTCTGGACGCCATGGCCAACCCGCGCGACATCGATGTGCCGCTGGTGGACGCCTATCTCGCCCGCCGTGCGCTCGATTATCTCGTCGGCTTCAACCTCTCTCCGGTCCTGTGGCGCAAGCTGCCCGGCGCGCGTTCCGCCGGGCGCGTCCAGTCGGTGGCGCTGCGCCTCGTCTGTGATCGCGAATCCGAAATCGAGCGTTTCGTTTCCGAAGAATACTGGAACATCAGCGCGCTTCTGAAGACACCGCGCGGTGACGAGTTCGAAGCCAAGCTGGTTTCGGCCGATGGCAAGCGCCTGCAAAACCGCTCGATCAAGACCGGAGACGATGCGAACCGGCTGAAGGCGCTGCTGGAAGGCGCGACCTATGTTGTCGACAGCGTCGAGGCGAAACCCGTCAAACGCAACCCCGGCCCGCCCTTCACCACTTCGACGCTGCAGCAGGCAGCCTCCTCACGCATGGGTTTTGGCGCCTCGCGCACCATGCAGGTGGCGCAGAAACTTTATGAAGGCATCGACATCGGCGGCGAGACCGTCGGTCTGATCACCTATATGCGTACCGACGGCGTGCAGATGGCCCCGGAAGCGATCGATGCCGCCCGCCGCGCCATTGGCGAGCAGTTCGGTGGCCGGTACGTGCCGGAAAAGGCCCGTTTTTATTCCACCAAGGCGAAGAACGCACAGGAAGCGCACGAGGCAATCCGCCCGACCGATTTCAACCGCACGCCGGATCAGGTTAAGCGTTACCTCGATGCCGATCAGTTGCGTCTTTACGATCTGATCTGGAAGCGCGGTATCGCCAGCCAGATGGCATCTGCCGAAATCGAGCGCACGACCGTCGAAATTCTCGCGAGCAACGGCGGCGAGAAGGCTGGCCTGCGCGCTGTCGGCTCCGTCATCCGCTTCGACGGCTTTATTGCCGCCTATACCGACCAGAAGGAAGACGGCGAGCAGAGCGACGATGGTGACGATGAAGGCCGTCTGCCGCCGATCAATGAGCGCGAGAACCTCGCCAAGCAGAAGATCAACGCCAGCCAGCACTTCACCGAACCGCCGCCTCGTTATTCGGAAGCCTCGCTGATCAAGAAGATGGAAGAACTCGGCATCGGCCGTCCTTCCACCTATGCGGCAACGCTGAAGACGCTGAGCGACCGCGAATATATCGTCGTCGACAAGCGCAAGCTTATCCCGCATTCGCGTGGCCGGCTGGTGACCGCTTTCCTCGAAAGCTTCTTTACCAAATACGTCGAATATGACTTCACCGCCGCCCTTGAAGAAAAGCTCGACCGCATTTCCGCCGGCGAACTGGACTGGAAGCAGGTGCTGCGTGATTTCTGGAAGGATTTCTTCGCCCAGATCGAAGACACCAAGGAACTGCGTGTCACCAACGTTCTGGACGCGCTGAACGAGGTTCTGGCGCCGCTGGTCTTCCCGAAGCGCGAAGATGGCTCTGATCCGCGCATCTGCCAGGTTTGCGGCACCGGCAATCTGTCGCTGAAGCTCGGCAAATACGGCGCTTTTGTCGGTTGCTCCAACTATCCGGAATGCAATTACACCCGCCAGCTGACCTCGGACGGTTCGGAAGCCGAAGCTGCGGCTTCGAACGAGCCGAAGGCGTTGGGCGCCGATCCTATGACCGGCGAGGAGCTGACGCTGCGTTCCGGCCGTTTCGGGCCCTATATCCAGCGCGGTGACGGCAAGGAGGCCAAGCGCTCCTCGCTGCCCAAGGGCTGGAAGCCTGAGGATATCGACCACGAAAAGGCGCTGGCGCTCATCAACCTGCCGCGCGATATCGGCAAGCACCCGGAAACGGGCAAGATGATCTCCGCTGGTCTCGGCCGCTACGGGCCGTTCCTGCTGCACGACGGTTCCTATGCGAACCTCGAAAGCATCGAGGACGTGTTCTCTATCGGCCTCAACCGCGCCGTGACCGTGATTGCCGAAAAGCAGAGCAAGGGACCGGGTCGCGGGCGTAGCGGCACGCCGGCTGCGCTGAAGGAGCTGGGCGACCACCCCGATGGCGGTGCGATCACCGTTCGCGACGGGCGTTATGGCGCTTACGTCAACTGGGGCAAGGTCAACGCCACCATTCCGAAGGGTCAGGATCCGGCCTCAGTGACGCTGGACGAGGCGCTCGTGTTGATCGCCGAGCGCATTGCCAAGACCGGCACCGGCGGCAAGCCTGCCAAGGGCAGAAAGACGGCTGCCAAGAAGGCCGATAGTGACGCCGCGGCCAAGCCGAAGGCGACCAAGGCCAAGGCTGCGACAAAGAGCAAAACGGCCGCCAAGCCAAAGGCAGCGGCCAAACCCAAGAAGGCAGCAGAGTGAGCAAAGCGCCGCGTCAGAGACAGGGTTCCGCCAGCGACGGTTTCGGACGCACCGGGCGCGGCAAGCGGGTGAGTGAAGGCGAAGGCATCATCCATGGCGAGGTGCCTTCCCGCGAGGTGCTGCTGAAATTTATTGCGGACCATCCGCAGCAGGCCTCCAAACGCGAAATCGCCAAGGCTTTCGGGCTGAAGGGTGAAAACCGCGTCGTTCTCAAGGCGCTGCTGAAGGAACTTGAAGTTGACGGCATGGTGCACAAGAGCCGCAAGTCACTGACGCGACCGGGTGGCCTGCCGCCCGTGACGGTTCTCGACATCACCACCCGCGACAAGGACGGGGAACTGATCGGCCGCCCGGCGGAATGGCCCGAGGATCTGGGCGCAGCGCCGGCGGTGCTTATCCGCCAGTCCTCGCAGGACCGCGGCAAGAAGGCGCCGGCCGCCGGTCTCGGCGACCGTGTTCTCGCGAAAATCTTCCCCTCGAAGGAAAGTGCCGGCCCGGCCTACACAGCCCGCGTCGTCAAACTGATCGACCGCCGCCAGAATGCACTGCTCGGCGTTTTCAAGGAAACGCCGGGCGGCGGCGGACGGCTGATGCCGATCGACCGGCGCGGCGAGGAAATGGTCATCGATCCCGATGGCGTCGGCGATGCCAAGGATGGCGATCTGATCGAGGTTGAAACCTCGCGCAACAGCGGCCGTTATGGCCTGACCCGCGCCAAGGTCCTGTCGGTCATCGGCTCCGTTGCTTCGGAAAAGGCGATCTCGATGATCGCGATCCATTCCCACGGCATTCCGCACATCTTCCCGTCCAACGTTCTGGCCGAGGCGGATGCGGCCAAGGCAGCGACCATGTCCCACCGCGAGGACTGGCGCGACCTGCCGCTCATCACCATCGATCCGGCCGACGCCAAGGATCATGACGACGCGGTCTATGCCGAGCCGGACACGTCACCCGACAATCCTGACGGTGTCGTCGTCACCGTCGCCATTGCCGATGTCTCCTGGTATGTGCGTTCCGGTTCGCCGCTCGACCGCGAGGCGCTGAAGCGTGGTAACTCCGTCTATTTCCCCGACCGCGTCGTACCGATGCTGCCGGAGCGCATTTCCAACGATCTCTGCTCGTTGAAGGAAGGCGTCGACCGCCCTGCACTTGCGGTTCGGATGATCTTTTCGAAGGAAGGCCGCAAGGCCGGCCACACCTTCCACCGCATCATGATGAAGAGCGCCGCCAAGCTCTCCTACCAGCAGGCACAGGCCGCAATTGACGGCAAGCCCGACGACAAGACCGGCCCGCTGCTGAAGCCGCTATGGCACGCCTATGCCGTGATGAAGCGCGGTCGCGACCGCCGCCAGCCACTGGAACTCGACATGCCGGAGCGCAAGATCAAGCTGCGCCCCGATGGCACCGTCGACTCGGTGGTCATTCCCGAACGTCTCGATGCGCACAAGCTGATCGAGGAAATGATGATCCAGGCGAATGTGGCCGCCGCCGAGACACTGGAAAAGAAGAAGCAGCCGCTGGTCTATCGCGTCCACGATGCGCCCACACTTTCCAAGCAGGAGGTGCTGCGCGAATTCCTTGGCACCATCGGCATCACCATGGCCAAGGGTGCGGCCATGCGCGCCAATTCCTTCAACGGCATTCTGGCCCGCGCGCTCGACACACCGCACCAGATCATGGTCAACGAGATGGTGCTGCGCAGCCAGAGCCAGGCGATCTACAGCCCCGAAAATATCGGCCATTTCGGCCTCAACCTGATGAAATACGCCCATTTCACCTCACCGATCCGCCGTTATGCCGACCTCATCGTGCATCGCGCGCTGGTGGGGTCGCTTGGCCTCGGTGAAGGCGGCATCACACCGCAGGAAGAGGCGACGCTGGACGATATCGCCGCCGAAATCTCGACCTTCGAGCGCCGCGCCATGGCTGCTGAACGCGACACCGTCAACCGGCTGATCGCGCATCATCTCTCCGAACGGGTGGGCGAAGAATTCGAAGGCCGCGTCGGTGGTGTCACCAAGGCGGGACTATTTGTCGCGCTGCCGCAGTTTGGCGCGGACGGCTTTGTTCCTATATCTACGCTTGGAACCGATTATTTCCTGTATGATGAAGCCCATCAGGCTTTGACGGGGGAAAAGACCGGTCTCGGTTATCAGCTTGGTGACACGGTGCAGGTGCGGCTTGCGGAAGCGGTGCCGCTGGCGGGTGCGCTGAGATTCGATATGCTGAGTCCGGGGCGCAAGATGCCGATGGGCGTACGCTCGTTCCATAAGGCCGGACGGCGGACAGCACGGGCTGCCGCAAAGCCCGGAACACGGCCGCCGAGAAGGCGACGATAACAAGGCCGCCTCGGCGGTTGAACGGACGGGAAGGACTTAAGGATGAGTGCACATCGGGGCTCGGAGACCGTTACCATCGGAGACGACAGCGCCGAACGGCCGCTTGGCCGGTCCATCATGCGCGGCATGGCAAACCGTTGCCCGGCCTGTGGCAGCGGTCGCCTCTTCGGTGCCTGGCTGAAGCCGGTGGATGCCTGCGCGGCCTGCGGCGAGGAAATGCACCATCACCGCTCGGACGACCTGCCACCCTATATCTCCATCGTCATCATCGGCCATATCGCGGTCGGCGGCTTCATGATGACCGACATGGTCCTCAACATTCCCATGTGGGCCCATTTCGCCATCTGGGTGCCGATCACCATTCTGGCAGCACTTCTGACGCTGCAACCGATCAAGGGCGGTGTCATCGGCTTGCAATGGGCGCTGAAGATGCACGGATTCGACCGAAAGCAGCAGAAAGTGCAGATCGACGGCTCGTCTCACTGACGGCGGACGGGACCTTGCACCTGCCTCCGCCTCCCCGGCGCGCCGAAACAACGAGCACGCCCATGCGGCCGCGCGACGCCGCCTCCATCATTCTGTTCGATCGGTCCGGCTCGCAGCTCAGGGTGTTGATGGGCCGGCGTAGCAGCGCCCATGTCTTCATGCCGGGCGCTTATGTGTTTCCCGGCGGCAAACGGGATCCGCGCGACCATGCGCTGCCCTTTTCGAGCGATCTGCATCCCGCCGTTCTCCACAGTCTCACTGCTTCCGCAGCACGGCGGCTTAGCGCCGCCGGCGCGAGAGCGCTCGCGCTTGCCGCCGCGCGCGAGCTTTTCGAGGAAACCGGCGTGGATCTTGGCTTGAACACCAGGGGTCCCGATCTTTCCCGTTTCCGATATGTGGCCCGCGCCATCACCCCGCCCGGCAATGTGCGGCGCTACGACACGCGATTCTTCTGCTGTTATGCAGATGAACTGCACCTCGATATTAGCCTCACACGCGATTCCGACGAACTCTCCGATGTGCAATGGCTTGACATGACAGACCTTTCCAGTCTGAACATGCCGAAAATCACGCGGACGGTTCTCGAAGATGTCACAAAGCTCATGATAGGTGATCCCTCATTGCCCTTTGAAAGCCCCGCGCGGCTCTATGTCACGCGCCACGGCCGGTTCATTCGAGACTTTGTATAAAGGCCGTCATGTCACAAATGAAATGCGAAGAAGCGGACGCCATTCACTGGCCCTCACTGATCGCCGCCATTTCCGCCATCAGTGCGGTCGGCGTCGCCATCGGCCTCGGCCTTCCGCTCCTGTCGATCATCCTTGAGAAGCGCGGCATCTCCTCCACCATGATCGGGGTGAATTCGGCCATGGCCGGCGTCGCGGCGATGATGGCGGCGCCCGTGACCACCAAGATCGCCCATGATTTCGGCGTGGCGCGAACCATGCTGTTCGCAGTCGTCATTTCGGCACTGAGCGCGCTCGGTTTTTATTTCGCCGAAGCCTTCTGGATGTGGTTTCCGCTGCGAATCGTTTTCCACGGCGCCACCACCACGCTTTTCATTCTTTCCGAATACTGGATCAACATGACCGCGCCGCCCAGGAAGCGCGGCATGGTTCTCGGCATCTACGCCACCGGCCTTGCGGTCGGATTCGCGGTCGGTCCGCTGTTGTTTTCCCTGGTCGGCAGCGAAGGCATATTGCCGTTTCTGGTCGGTGCGGCGATCATCCTGCTCGCCGCGATCCCGATCTTTATGGCGCGCGGCGAAAGCCCGGAGCTGGACGAGCGGCCCAACCACCATTTCGTCCGTTATGTCTGGCTGGTGCCCATGGCGTCCGCGGCGGCCTTCGTCTTCGGTTCGGTGCAGGCCGGCGGCCTTTCGCTGTTTCCGATCTATGCAACGCGGGAAGGCTTCAACGAATCGCAGGCAGCGCTTCTCCTTACCGTGATGGGCATCGGCAATATGGTATTCCAGATACCGATCGGCCTGCTTTCGGACCGGATGAAGGACCGGCGGACGATGCTGGGGCTGATGGCCTTTGCCGGCGTCTGCGGCACGCTGGCGCTGCCTTTCCTCGTGGAAAGCTGGCTTCTGGTGGCGGCCCTGCTGCTGTTCTGGGGCGGGCTGGTTTCCGGCATGTATACTGTCGGCCTCACCCATCTCGGATCGCGCCTGAAAGGCGCCGATCTGGTCGCCGCCAATGCCGCCTTCATCTTCTGTTACGCCATCGGCACGATTGCGGGGCCGCAGGCCGTGGGCATTTCCATGGACCTTGCCGGAACCGATGGCTTTGCCTGGTCGCTTGCGGTGTTTTTCGGGCTTTACGTGGTGCTTTATATCGTCCGTTTTGTTTTCCGGGCAAAACAGGCTTGACTTTTCGGGCGCGATACGTAGTTTCGCGCCAGATTTAGCCGAGGTCAGAAGCGCCTGCGGCTTCTCTTTTGTTTAAAGGCAGGACGACCATGGCGAAAGCTACAACAATCAAGATCAAGCTGCTGTCGACAGCCGACACCGGTACTTTCTACGTCACCACCAAGAACAGCCGTACGTTCACGGACAAGATGACGAAGACGAAGTACGACCCGGTTGTACGCAAGCACGTTGAATTCAAGGAAACCAAGATCAAGTAATTTCTTGATCGGTCTCCGACAAAAGCGCGCCCAACGGGCGCGTTTTTTGTTTGCGCCGAAGGAAGATGCTGCCGCCAGCCTCTTCGCGCCCAGACGCTTTCCAAGGGGCAAGTAAGGCCCCGTCTCCCCTGCTGTCCGAGGAATTGTAGCCGACACTGGTAAAGCACGAGAGCAGCCATGGGTAAGCCCGACCACATGGTTTGATGCCCCGTCCGATACAGCAATCATTCAGGTGCACTGAAGACACATCCCCAAGGCGCCGTCCGCCCCTGCCCCGTATCTCGGCTTCGCATACGACGTGAACAAAGACGGATTGCACGCGCCGCGAAGCTGCGACGCACACACCACGAACCGGCAATTTTCAGGAAGAAGGCGGTCGGCTAACGATGCGATTACGGCACGAGGAACCGATTCGAACATCGTCAGCCGACCGACCCCACGATTCAGGAGATGCGGCGGACCTGAGCATCATGGGGCATTCAAACTACGCAATACCAGCCCCTGACGAGCGAAATCGCGACGGCTAAAGCCGCTATCATTCATCATCACAAGACGGATAAGCCGCCGGAAGAACTGTTACTCTCAATAAGGAGTGTGCGCAGAAGTGAAATAAAAATCAACAAATTCTTAAGCCAGGGACACATCACCTGGGAAACATGGTTAAGTATACGAAGCTGGCACACTATAGTTGCCGGAGAGATTGAATTCAACGCATTTTTCAACTTGAACTCTATTTATCTCGTCGATCTGCATCTATTCATTGCAAAGTGATAAAATACATACAACGTCAATGGCTTGCTGCCTTACGACGATCAACTAGCGTCGCGAATAATTACTTCGCCGGAACACGACGGCAAGATTGCCGCAATATTTTAGTTAATCCGCCGTTGAGGTTCAGGCAGCAGCAGCCACGACGCGGTTGCGCCCGGCGTGTTTCGCCTCGTAAAGCGCTTTGTCCGCCTGCTTCAGGATTTCGTCCGGAGCGTCGAAGGCGCCGCTGCTGGTGGCGATACCGAGGGAGGCGGTAATGCTCAGTTCCCGGTCGATGGAACGAACATAAAAAGGCTTGTCCTCCACGATCGCCCGCAGGCGCTCGGCGACGCTTGCCGCAAGCTCCATC
Organism: Agrobacterium sp. B1(2019); assembly: GCF_008274755.1. Taxonomy (NCBI): domain Bacteria; kingdom Pseudomonadati; phylum Pseudomonadota; class Alphaproteobacteria; order Hyphomicrobiales; family Rhizobiaceae; genus Agrobacterium; species Agrobacterium sp. B1(2019). The sequence goes on from NZ_VTPB01000001.1 coordinate 1,433,164, forward strand.
GGCGTATCGGGCATGACCACGACGAACTCCTCCCCGCCATAACGGCAGGCGAGATCCGCACCGCGCACCGTGCTGCGGATGCGCGCTGCAAATTCCCGAAGCACCTCATCGCCCACATCGTGGCCATAGGTATCGTTGACCAGCTTGAAGCGGTCTATATCGGTCATGCAGATGGAGATCGGGCGGCCACGAACGGCGGCGCGGTCAAAGAGTATCTTCAGGTGGTTGTCGAGGTAACGGCGATTGTTGAGACCGGTCAGCCCGTCAACGATGGCAAGTTCCATCGTGTGCTGGAGATTGAGCCGTAGATGCTCGTTATAGCGCTTGCGCCTGATCTGCGTCAGCGCCCGGGCAACGAGTTCGTTCGGATCGATCGGGCGGAGAATGTAATCATTCACACCAAGATCGAGCGCCCGCGCCACCATATCGTCCGCCCCCTGCTCCGCCACCAGAAGCAGCGGTAGAAAACGGGTGCGTTCCAGCGAACGAAGCTGTGAACACAGCCGCAGCGGATCGTAATCCTCGAAATTGGAATTGACGATAACGAGCTCGAAAGGATTGCCCGCGGCCTTGAGCAGCGCCGCCTGCGGTTCCGTGACGGCATCCACCTCCGCAACCGGCTTCAGCGCCCGGATGATGCGCTCCTGCGAGCTGGCGCGGCCATCCGCAACCAGCACGCGGCCCGGCGTCTGCATCAGCCCGTCGCTGCGCAGCATCTCCTCGATGCCGATCTGACGTGCGGTTTCGGCGCGCAGCCGCAATTCATCGCTGACGGCCTTAAGCCGCACCAAGCTTTTGACGCGGGCGATGAGTTGAAGGTCGTTGACCGGCTTGGTGAGAAAATCGTCAGCGCCGGCCTTGAGGCCACGCACGCGGTCAGACGGTTGATCGAGCGCCGTGACCATCACCACCGGAATATGCGCGGTATTCGGATTGGCCTTCAGCCTTTCGCAGACCTCGAAACCGTCCATGCCCGGCATCATGATATCGAGCAGGATGATATCGACCTGCTCCTTGTCGCAGATCGCCAGCGCCTTGAAACCATCCTCGGCGGTGACGACATCGAAATATTCCGCCAAAAGACGGGCTTCGAGAAGCTTCACATTGGCCGGAATATCGTCAACAACCAGAACTCTCGCCGTCATAACCGTTCCCCAGTCGCCTCACGCATCGCCCAGATAAGTCTTGATGACTTCGATGAATTTTGGAACGGAAATCGGCTTCGACACATAGGCCTCGCATCCGCCCTGGCGAATGCGTTCCTCGTCTCCCTTCATGGCGAAAGCCGTGACCGCGATGACCGGAATGACATGCAGCTCGTCATCTTCCTTCAGCCACTTCGTCACCTCAAGCCCTGAAACTTCCGGCAACTGGATATCCATGAGGATGAGGTCCGGGCGGTGCTTGCGGGCAAGATCGAGCGCTTCCATGCCGTTGCGCGTCTGGATCGTGGTATAACCAGACGCCTCGATCAGGTCGCGAAAGAGCTTCATGTTCAGCTCGTTGTCTTCGACTATCATGACCTGCTTGGGCATGGTGAGCAGTCCCCGTTTCGCTTTGAAACCTTCATCCAGACATATAAGTTGCCAGAGAGCCGATTCCATCGTCCATTTGTTGCACAAGGCTAGAGGGATTTGGTTTCAAAATAGGTAACTTCGGGGAAGAAATGCTGCGCGATACAAAAAACAAAGGCAGTGCCGGCCAGGATCCGCAAGAAACGGCCGCCGCCATACTTGGCTGGCTCGCAAACGAACCGGAGATGCTGGCGCGTTTTCTGGCGCTGAGCGGGTTGCAGGCCAATATGCTGCGCCAGGCCGTCAATGATCCCGGCTTTCTGGCGGGGCTCACCGATTTTCTGATGAGCCACGAGCCGGACTTGATGGCGTTTTGTGCCGCAACCGATACCTCGCCCGAAACGGTGGCCGCCGCCTGGCACCATTTTTCCGGGCCGGGGCTGGATTCCGGTGTGTATTGACGAGACGACCCTTGAGCCGTCGTCACGGCCGACGTATGGTCGGCTACGTTCCTGTTTTGTTTTCGGCCCATGTCCACGTCGCACCGCTATGATCCCGGTTTTTGCCGCGACTGTCTGGCTGGCCAGCCAGAAGGGTCGAGGCGTTGCCGCGCGTGTGGCAGCCCGCGTCTGCTCTATCATTCCGAACTTTATGATCTCAGCATCGCCCATATTGATTGCGACGCTTTTTACGCCTCCGTCGAAAAGCGCGACAATCCGGAACTGGCCGACAAGCCCGTCATCGTTGGCGGCGGCAAGCGCGGGGTTGTCTCCACCGCCTGTTATATCGCCCGCATCCACGGCGTGCGCTCCGCCATGCCCATGTTCAAGGCGCTGGAGGCCTGTCCGGATGCCGTTGTCATCAAGCCGGACATGGAAAAATACAGCCGTGTCGGGCGCGAAATCCGGGCGATGATGCAGGAATTGACGCCGCTGGTGCAGCCGCTTTCCATCGACGAGGCGTTTCTCGATCTTTCCGGCACCGAGAAGCTGCATCACGATCCGCCAGCGCGTGTGCTCGCGAAATTCGCCCGGCGCGTGGAAAAAGAGGTGGGTGTGACCGTTTCTGCGGGGCTTTCCTATTGCAAATTTCTCGCCAAGGTCGCCTCCGAGCTGCAAAAACCGCGCGGCTTTTCGGTTGTCGGTGAAGCGGAGGCTCTGTCCTTCCTGGCGGCGCGCCCGGTCACGACGATCTGGGGCGTGGGAAAGGCCTTTGCAGCAACGCTGGAGGCGGATGGCATCCGCATGATCTCGCAGTTACAGGAGATGGAAGAAAGCGAGCTGATGCGCCGTTACGGCGTGATGGGACAGAGGCTGTTCCGCCTCTCCCGCGGCATTGACGAACGGCATGTGCACAATAACGATCCGGTCAAAAGCGTGTCGTCCGAAACCACCTTCTTCAACGATATTTCCCGCCATGACGACCTCGTCCCAATCCTGCGCTCGCTTTCCGAAAAGGTTGCCTGGCGGCTCAAGAAGAATAGCATTGCCGGCCACACCGTGGTGCTGAAGATGAAAACCGCCGACTTCAAGTCCCGCACCCGCAACCGCCGGCTGGATGACCCCACGCAGCTTGCCGATCGCATCTTCCGCACGGGTCTTGCGCTGCTGGAGAAGGAAACCGACGGCACGAAATTCCGCCTCATCGGCATCGGTGTCAGCGATCTGCGCGATGCTGGCCTTGCCGATCCTCCCGATCTCGTCGACAGCCAGGCCGCGCGACGGGCCGCAGCGGAAGCAGCGATGGACAAGCTGCGCGACAAGTTCGGAAAGGGCAGCGTCGAGACCGGCTACACCTTCGGCAGCCGAAAATAGGGCTCCCGAGTAGACCATGCGGGCCCTGTCCACCCCGGCCTCCCATCACCCTGTCCACTGTATTTTAGATTTACACAAATTAGTGATGTCGCGGCCGCAGCTTCCTTAAACTTCATTAAACTTCACATGGTTGAGTAAGGGAAGTTTTGTGCATGTGGTGTATTGCGTCATGTCCCTTCGCCTCCGTCTTATGGCCGGCATGCTGTCGGCCAGCATTCTTGCCTTTCCGGCGCTTGCCGCTGACAGCAGGTCTCTGCAGATACTGGTATCGAAAAGCGATCAGTCGCTCTCGCTTTATGAGAACGGCGAAATCGTCGCGACCTCGAAAGTCTCCACCGGCAAGGCCGGACATGAGACACCGAGCGGCATATTCTCAATTCTGGAAAAGCGGAAATACCACGAGTCGAATATCTATTCGGCCGCACCCATGCCCTTCATGCAGCGGCTGACCTGGTCCGGCATCGCACTGCACGAAGGCAAGGTGCCGAACTATCCTGCCTCGCATGGCTGCGTGCGCCTGCCCTCCAAATTCGCCAAGTCACTTTTCGGCGACACGCGCACTGGCGTCCATGTCATCATCACTGACCGCCCGGTCTCGTTGCGTTTCGTGCAGCATCCGGCGCTGTTTGTTCCACGCGACGATGCCGATGACGGCAAACTTCTTCTGTCGGATGTGGAATTGCGCCCGGCCACATTCGATGCAGCCTTGGGCACGGTTGAGGTTGCCGTCAATGAAAAAACCCAGTCCCTCAAGCCGGCGGCGAAGGCCAGAGAACCCTCACCCCTGCGCATTCTCATCACCCGGCGTGGCGAGCGCGAAAAGGTGATGGATATTCAAACCGTGCTGACCCGTCTCGGTTTCGACGCCGGTGCAGCCGATGGTTATGCCGGGGAGATGACGATCAGCGCCATCAATGGTTTCAAGCGCTGGAAAGGGCTGAAAACCACCGGGCCGCTTCTGAACGACGCCTTCGTGACGGCGCTTTATGCCTCCGCCGGTGAAGACCACCCACTGAGCGGCCAGATCATGGTGCGGCAGGATTTCAAGCCGCTGTTTGAAGCGGCAATCAATATCAAGGATCCGGAAGTCGCGCTCGGAACCCATTTCCTGGAGGCTGTTTCCGTGGATCGCGCAGCAGGAACCGCCGAATGGAACGGCGTGACGCTCGACAATCATCTGCCAGCCGCCGCCCGGAAGCGGCTTGGCATCACCGTTACCGAACCGCCCGGCGGTTTTGATCAACTAAGCGCCATGCTTAGCCGCCTCGAAATTCCCGCAGACATACGCGACCGGATCGAACAGGAGCTTTCAAGCGGAAGCTCGATTACCGTCTCCGATCTCAGTCACCAGATGGAGACAGGAACCGGAACGGACTTCATCACCGTCACAAAGGAAGGACCCGTGTGAGGGCGTAGCGTCACACCAGTTCCACATCAACGACGCCGGGAGCGGACCGCAGCGCGGCGGCGATCTCGGGTGAAATGCGGTATTTCTCCGTCAGCTCCACCTCGATCTCGCGGCTGCCTTCATCCTTGATGACGATGAAATAGACCGAGCCGTCGCCCTTGGTGTTGAGGTGGCGGGCAACGGTTTTCAGCGGGCCGGAATCGCGGACATAGACACGAAGCGCTCTCTGCATCTGCACGGATTTCTCTTCCAGAGACTGAGCCGTCTGAATGCGAAGACCGATGCCTTCCGGCCGCTCCTCCGCCTGCACGGTGATGACAAGCGATTTGCCGACTTCCAGCAGGTCGCGGAATTGTGCCAGCCCCTCGGAAAACAGCACGGCTTCATATTGCCCCGATGCATCCGAGAAGGTGACGATGCCCATCTTGTTGCCGGTGCGCGTCTTGCGTTCCTGCTTGCCGGTGACGGTGCCAGCCAGACGCCCGGCGGTCGCCCCCTGTTTCACCGCGGCGGAAAAATCGGCGAAATTCTGCACGCGCAATTTTTCCAACACGGGACGATAGGTATCGAGCGGGTGAGCGGTGAGGTAAAAACCGAGCACCTGATATTCGCGCAGGAGTTTTTCTGAAGCGAGCCAGGGTTGAAACGCGGGAAGGACCAGCTTTTCCGGGCCGTTGCCGCCGCCGGAGCCGAACATGTCCGACTGGCCGATGGTACGGTTGTTCTGCGCCATCTGCGCATAACCGATAATGCGGTCCAGCCCGCCGATCAGTTCGGCGCGGTCGCGGCCGAAACAATCAAAGGCGCCGGCATTGATCAGGCTTTCCAGCACACGCCGGTTGATCTGCTTGGGATCGATGCGCAGGCAGAAATCCTCAAGGCTCGTGAAGGGCTTGCCGTCGCGTACCTGGACGATGTGCTCCACCGCTCCCTCCCCCACGCCCTTGATGGCGGCGAGCGAATAATAGATGCGGTTCTCACCCGTTTCGAATTGCCGGAACGACGTCTGCACCGAAGGCGCGACGACCTCGATGCCAAGGCGGCTGGCATCCTGACGGAAATCGTTGAGCTTTTCCGTGTTCGCCATATCGAGCGTCATGGAGGCCGCCAGGAACTCCACCGGATAATGCGCCTTCATATAGGCGGTCTGGTAGGAGACGATGGCGTAGGCAGCGGCGTGGCTCTTGTTGAAGCCGTAATTGGCGAATTTCGCCAGCAGGTCGAAGATGGTGTTGGCCTGCGGCTTCGAGACGCCGTTCTTGATGGCTCCGTCGACGAAACGCTCGCGCTGCTTGTCCATCTCCTCCTTGATCTTCTTGCCCATGGCGCGGCGCAGAAGATCGGCTTCGCCGAGCGAATAACCGGAGAGGACCTGGGCGATCTGCATCACCTGTTCCTGATAGACGATAACGCCCTGCGTTTCCTTGAGCAGATGGTCGATGGTCGGGTGGATCGATTCCAGCTCCTCCTCGCCATGTTTGCGGGCGTTGTAGACCGGGATGTTTTCCATCGGTCCGGGGCGATAAAGCGCCACCAACGCGATGATGTCCTCGATGCAGTCCGGCCGCATGCCGATCAGCGCTTTGCGCATGCCCGCACTTTCCACCTGGAACACGCCGATGGTTTCGCCGCGCGACAACATCTCGTAGGTTTTGGCGTCGTCCAGCGGAATCGCCGCGAGATCGACCTTGATGCCGCGCTTGGCGACGAAATCGACGGCGACCTTTAGCACCGTCAGCGTCTTCAGGCCGAGAAAGTCGAATTTGACGAGGCCCGCGCTTTCCACCCATTTCATGTTGAACTGGGTGACCGGCATATCCGAGCGCGGATCGCGATACATCGGCACCAGCTTCGACAGCGGTCGGTCACCGATGACGATACCGGCGGCGTGGGTGGAGGCGTGGCGGTAAAGTCCTTCGATCTTCTGGGCGATATCCAGGAGGCGGGCGACGACCGGCTCCTTGTCCGCCTCTTCCTGCAGGCGCGGCTCTTCCTCGATCGCTTTCGACAGGGGTGTCGGGTTGGCCGGGTTGTTGGGCACCAGCTTGCAGATCTTGTCCACCTGCCCATAGGGCATTTCCAGCACGCGGCCGACGTCGCGCAGGGCCGCGCGCGCCTGCAGCGAACCGAAAGTGATGATCTGCGCCACCTGCTCACGGCCATATTTGGCCTGCACGTAACGGATCACCTCCTCGCGACGATCCTGGCAGAAGTCGATATCGAAGTCGGGCATCGAAACGCGTTCGGGATTGAGAAAGCGTTCGAACAGCAACGAGAAGCGCAGGGGATCGACATCGGTAATCGTCAGCGCATAAGCGACAAGCGAGCCAGCACCCGAACCACGGCCCGGGCCGACCGGAATATCATGCTGCTTGGCCCATTTGATGAAGTCGGCAACGATCAGGAAGTAACCGGGAAACTTCATGCGCGAGATGACGCCGAGTTCGAAATCCAGTCTGTCGCGATACTCCTGCTCGGTATAACCGGGCGCCATGCCGAGCGCGGCAAGCCGCTGATCCAGCCCCTCCACCGCCTGGCGGCGCAGTTCCTCCGTTTCGGCGCGCTCGGCTGCTTCCGGGTCGTCGCTGGCACCGGTGAACCGTGGCAGGATCGGCCCGCGCTTCTTCAGCACATAAGAGCATCGGAGCGCGATCTCGACGGTATTCTCCAGCGCCTCGGGAAGATCGGCAAACAGCGCCGTCATCTCTGCGCGGCTCTTGAGGTAATGATCGGGTGTCAGGCGGAAGCGGCTGTCATCGGACACGATGGCGTTATGTGCCACCGCCATCAGCGCATCATGCGCCTCGTAGTCAGCCTTGGACGGGAAAAACGCCTCGTTGGTGGCAACGAGGGGAATGTCGTGTTCATAAGCGAGACCAATCAGGCGCCGCTCATGGGAACGGTCATAACCGGACTGGCGCTGCAATTCGATATAAAGCCGGTCGCCGAAGAGCGACTTAAGCGTCAGCAGGCGCTGCTTCGCCTGCGCGGTGTGGCCTTCCTTCAAGGCCATATCCACCGGACCGCCGGAAGCGCCCGTGAGCGCGATTAGGCCGGCATTGGAGGCTTCCTCCAGCCACGCACGGGTAATGTGCACGGAATGGCTGCTGCCCTCGCCGTCCAGATAGGCCCGGCTGACGAGATCCACCAGCCGCTCATACCCTTCTGCATTGGCAGCGAGGAGGACGATGGCCGGGAGTTTCTGAAGATGGCTGTTGTGGTTGCGGCGGTCCTCCGCCGCATCCTGCATGTCGATAGACAGCTGGCAGCCGATGATGGGCTGCAAACCTTCATCACGCGCCTTTTCGGAAAATTCCAGCGCGACGAAGAGGTTGTTGGTATCGGTAATGGCGATGGCCGGCTGGCCGTCTCCTACAGCCTTGGACATGATTTTCTTGAGGGGCAAGGCCCCCTCAAGCAGCGAATAGGCGGAATGAACCCGCAGATGGACAAAACCGGGCGTCTTCAACGTTTCGCCAGAGATCTCTCCACGCATAACCGTATCGCCCATATCATCATCCTGTCACTCTGAATCACGAGGGCGATTTTCCGATTTCCGGCGCTTAATGTCCACCGCTTTGCGGCGTCCATACAGGCTTCTGCGCCGGTGTCTTCTTCACAGGGCGGTGAGGATCACCGAAAAGCTGGCAACAAAGACAGCGATGGAAGCGAAAGCAGCAACGTCACGGATGAAATCAGTCATTGGTCTCTCCTTACTCGTTATGTTCCAACTTTGTTCTCATTTTGTTCGATTGTCAACAGAGTTCTGCTGATATTGCTCTTGCTAATGTACGAGAATCGCCTTCGGTTCCGATCAAGGGAACGGCAAGTCGCTGACTCCAAAGCGAAAAACCCGAAGGCAAAAACGCCTCCGGGTTCAAAAAAAATCAGATTCAGGGAACAGGTATTCTTCAGCAGGCGCCGGAAGGATTGAACCACGCTCGCGATGGCTTGTTCTTTCTCCTTCACGGCAACGACCGGCTTACTCGGTTCGATCGCAGCGGAGGCATTTGATGCGCGAGGACCAACCCCGCGCAATCCCATGGTCAGAAATCGACAATCTTGCCGTCGGCGAGCGTTACGCGTCTGTCCATACGGGCGGCAAGTTCATGATTGTGGGTGGCAATCAGCGCTGCGAGGCCGGATTGGCGCACCAGTGCCTCCAGCGCGTCGAATACGTAATGCGCGGTTTCCGGATCGAGATTGCCGGTCGGCTCGTCCGCGAGCAGCAGGAGCGGCGCGTTGGCGACGGCGCGGGCGATGGCGACACGCTGCTGTTCACCGCCGGAGAGTTCGGCGGGCCGATGCTCACCGCGGTGCCCTACCCGCATGTAGTCGAGCAGCGCACTGGCGCGCTTGCGGGCTTCGTTCTGTGTCAGACCGGCGATGAGCTGGGGCATCATCACATTTTCCACCGCCGAGAATTCCGGCAGGAGGTGATGAAACTGATAGACGAAACCGATATCGCTGCGGCGGATCGCGGTGCGCGTTTCATCCGGCAGGCCGTTGCAGGGCGCGCCGTTAATATAGACCTCGCCTGCATCGGGATGTTCCAGCAGCCCCGCCAGATGCAGCAGCGTCGATTTGCCGGTGCCCGAAGGGGCGACCAGCGCCACCATCTCACCGCTCTTCAATTCAAAATCGGCCTTGCGCAGAATGGAAAGCGACGTCTCGCCCTGACCATAGGTCCGCTCGACACCGGTAAGCCGCAGCACTGTTTTTTTTGCCATATTGCGAAGCGGTCCTTATTCGTAACGCAGGGCCTGCACCGGATCGAGCTTGGAAGCACGCCAGGCTGGAAAGATCGTTGCCAGGAAAGAGAGCGTCAGCGCCATGATGACGACGGTGATGGTCTCGCCGATATCCATTTCGGCCGGAAGCTGGCTGAGGAAATACAGCTGCGGATCGAACAGCACCGTGCCCGATATCCAGGAGAAGAACTGCCGGATGGATTCGACATTGAGGCAGACGATGACGCCGAGCGCCACGCCCGCGAAGGTGCCGACCGTGCCGATCGCCGCCCCGGTCATGAAGAAGATGCGCATCACTGCACCGGAGCTAGCGCCCATCGTGCGCAGAATGGCAATGTCGCTGCCCTTGTCCTTCACCAGCATGATGAGGCCGGAAATGATGTTCAGCGCTGCCACCAATACGATAAGGGTGAGGATCATGAACATGACGTTTCGTTCCACCTGAAGGGCGGAGAAGAAGGTCTGGTTCCGCTGCCTCCAGTCGGTGATGTAGATCTGCCTTTCAGCCGCCTGCTCCACCAGCGGACGGATGCCATCGACATCATCAGGGCGGCTCACATAAAGCTCGATGGACTGCACGAGGCCTTCGGCATTAAAATAAAGCTGGGCTTCGGACAGAGGCATATAGATCATCGACGCGTCATATTCCGACATGCCGATCTCGAAGACGCCGGAAATCTTGTAAGATTTGACGCGCGGATTGACGCCCATCGGCGTCACGTCACCTTCCGGTGATATGAGGGTGATATCGTCACCCGCCGTAACACCAAGCTGGGCGGCGAGCCTGGAGCCGACGAGAACGCCGTCACCCGCCATGAAGCCGACAAGATCGCCGGTCTTGATGTTGGTGGCGACTTCCTTGACCTTGTCGATATCCTCCTGGCGCACACCGCGCACCAGAGCGCCGGAACCCGCACCGCCACGACCGGAGGCCAATGTCTGGCCCTCCACCAGCGGCAGAGCCATGGTGACGCCCGGAACGGCGGCGAATTTCTTAGCCAGCTCATCATAATTATTGAAGGGCTGGTCGATTGGCTGCACGATCATATGGCCATTGATGCCGAGAATGCGGGAAATCAGCTCCGTGCGGAACCCGTTCATCACAGCCATGACGATGATAAGCGTCGCCACGCCCAGCATGATGCCGACAAAGGAAAAACCGGCGATGACGGAAATGAAGGCTTCCTTGCGCCGTGATCGCAGATAACGCCAGGCCACCATGCGTTCAAAAGCAGAAAACGGCCGGGCGGTCTTTGCCCCGGCGGAAACAGCCGCACCCTTGTCAGCCTCGGCTTGTGCCATGTCGTCTCCCTGATCTCAAACTATAAGGCCGGTCTTTTCCGAAAACCGGCCCAAATTTCCGCGGCATCTGCCTTACGAAACCGGAGCGGACTTCGGGTGAAGCCGCTCCGTCTTCCGCTCGCTCTTAGCCGAGCACCCTGTTCATCGCCGCCTCGATCGTCACGGTCTCCCGCTCGCCGGTCTTGCGATCCTTCACTTCGACTTCGCCATTCGCGACCGAACGCGGGCCGACGATGATCTGCACCGGCACGCCAATCAGATCTGCCGTGGCGAATTTCTGGCCTGCACGGTCGTCCGTGTCGTCGTAAAGAACATCCTTGCCGGCGTTGGAGAGCGAGTAATACAGCTTTTCGCAAGCCGCATCGCAGGCCGCATCTCCAGCCTTCATGTTGATGATCACGACATCGAAAGGAGCGACCGAGGCCGGCCAGATGATTCCATTCTCGTCATGCGATGCTTCAATGATGGCGGGAACAAGGCGTGTCGGTCCGATACCATAAGAACCCATGTGGACAGGGTGTTCCTTACCATCCTTACCCTGCACTTTCGCGCCCATCGGCTCGGAATATTTGGTGCCGAAATAGAAGATGTGGCCGACTTCAATGCCGCGCGCAGAAAGGCGCTCGCCTTCGGGAATGGCATTATAAGCCGCTTCGTCATGCATTTCGGACGTGGCGGCATAATCGGCCGTCCACTCGTCGAATACGCCCTGCAAGGCTGCGACATCGTCGAAATTGGTGTTTTCAGCGGGAATGGCGCGGTCGAGGAAGCTCTTGTGGCAGAAGACTTCGGATTCGCCGGTATCGGCAAGAATGATGAACTCATGGCTGTGGTTGCCGCCGATCGGGCCGGTATCGGCGCGCATGGGAATGGCGCGCAGACCAAGGCGCTCGAACGTGCGCAGGTAAGCCACGAACATCTTGTTATAGGAATGGATCGCGTCTTCCTTGGTAAGGTCGAAGGAATAGGCGTCCTTCATCAGGAACTCGCGCGAACGCATGGTGCCGAAACGCGGACGCACCTCGTCGCGGAATTTGAGCTGAATATGGTAGAGGTTCAGCGGCAGGTTCTTGTAGGACTTCACATAGGAACGAAAGATGTCGGTGATCATCTCCTCATTGGTGGGGCCATAGAGCATCTGGCGGTCCTGACGGTCCTTGATGCGCAGCATTTCCTTGCCGTAGTCATCGTAACGGCCGCTCTCCTGCCAGAGCTCGGCGGTCTGCAGCGTCGGCATCAGAAGCTCGATGGCGCCGGAACGGTCCTGCTCCTGGCGGATGATCCTGTTGACCTTGTCCAGCACGCGCTTGCCAAGCGGCAGCCATGAATAGATGCCAGCCGATTGCTGCCGGATCATGCCGGCGCGCAGCATGAGGCGGTGAGAAACGATCTCCGCTTCCTTGGGATTTTCCTTCAGGATGGGCATGAAATAACGGCTGAGACGCATGACGGCTTCCATTGATGCGGACGAAAGCGCGCAAAGGCGCGGGAATCGCCCCGAATAGAGGGATATTGGCGCCGGATATAGCCGTTTCCCGCCAAGAAGAAAACCCGCCATGAAAAGAGCCTTAAAGGCGATTTCGTGGCATTTTCGTGATAGCTAATTCGCGTCAAAACGCTTTGATCGAAATATTATTCTTGATCTCGTGCGACAAATTGCACCACGGAGAAATTTTTGCCGACTGTAACAAATATGCAAAAAATGAGATGACAAGCATGGGGGTTTGAGCTAGCCTTAGCTTACAAAAGAGGCAGGAAGTTTAAATTCTTGTCATTTTCGCGGTCAGTCTTGGGAGGATCAGATCTTAGGCGCGCTTGTTCGCAGCCCCGGCAACGGTTACAGATCACGCGAAACCTAGAAAACAAGGCTGAAAGGCCTTGTTTTTTTTTGCTTCTGCACAAAGAAACACGCTCATCGCGATATTCCGGTAAAATTATGGCGTTGAATCAGGCACCAGAATGTTCCTGCTGTGTGCACGACGGATATGACATCCATATGACAGAACATCGGTCATATCCGCCGCAAACCGCCGTCAGTCTGAGCGTACGGATGCGCGCGGAATGGCGATTATCTGTGCAACTTTTCAATCGAAAACAGGAATAATTCTCGGAAGATCATCAAGGCTGACGCCGAACCACCAGGTTCCACCGTACCAGAGCCCACAGATCAGGGCCGAGATCAGGGTGGTCCACAAAACGATCCGCCCACCTCTGAACCTTGATGGCGCACTGGCGACCGTGCCCAGCGCCACATCGCCCTCCTCATCCTGAGTGCGCAGGCCAATCGGCAGCACGATGAAGAGCACCGTCCACCAGACGATGAAATAAACGGCGAAGACCGAAAGAAGCGGCATGTGATCCTCCTGCACAATGGGTTTCTTGTAACGCATTCATCCGCAGATCGGAATCACTTCTCAGCAAGAAGGCCGAAAAGAAAAAAGGAGGGCCGCGCTTTGCGGCGCGGTCCTGAAATCGACGGAGAAGAGGCAGACGCCCAGGCCGATTACCGGGACGCTACCGGCTCAGACCTTGGTCACAAAAACCGTCACGATCGGCTTCTTACCCCAGCTCTGGTTGGCGGCGGCCCGCACGGCGCGACGCACCGCTTCACGCAACAGATCCAGATCCTTGCGGCGGGCGCGCGGAATGCTTTCGACGGCGCCGAGCACCGCATCATAAAGCGTGTCCTCCATCGCCTCATCCTCATCATCGAATTCCGGCAGGCCGAAAGGCACCACATCGGGATCGCCGAGGAAATCATAACGGCTGTCCAGCACGACATTGACAGAGACATGGCCGGCGAAGGAGAGCTTACGCCGATTGCTGATGCCCATTTCGTCCATATCGCCGACGAGATTGCCGTCCTTGAAGACACGGCCATGCGGCACGTCGTCGATCACTTCGGCCGGGCCGGGCGCAAGGCGCAGAACATTGCCGTTGCGCACTTTTGGCACCTGGGAAATACCGGCCTGCTCGGCCAGTTCCTTCTGCGCCACCAGATGTGCCGCCTCGCCATGGACGGGCACGACGATCTGCGGCTTCGTCCATTCATACATCTTCAGGAGTTCATTGCGACGCGGATGGCCGGAGACATGCACCAGCGCCTCATTATCGGTGACGATATGAACACCCTGTTCGATCAGGCCGTTCTTGATCTCGATGATCGCCTTTTCGTTGCCAGGAATGGCGCGTGAGGAAAATACGACAGTATCTCCCGACGCGAGCGCCACATTGCGCATCTCGTCGCGGGAAAGCTTGGCGAGAGCTGCGCGTGGTTCGCCCTGCGAACCGGTCAGGATCAGCACTACACGATCACGCGGAATATAGCCGAATTCATCTTCGGCCAGGAACGGCTTGATGCCTTCCATGATGCCGAGATCCTGTGAAACGTTGACGACACGCTTCAGCGAGGAGCCGAGCAGCAGCACCTCGCGGCCGGCAGCTTCCGCCGCCTGCGCAATCGAGCGGATGCGCCCGACATTGGAGGAGAAGGTGGTGACGGCCACGCGCCCTTCGGCTTTTTCGATGATCTGCCGCAGGCCTTCCGAAACCTCGTGTTCGGAGGGCGACACGCCATCGCGGACCGAGTTGGTGCTGTCGCACATCAGCGCCAGCACGCCCTCGTCACCGATGGCGCGGAAGCGGGCTTCATCCGTCAAAGGCCCAAGCGACGGCGCCTCGTCGATCTTCCAGTCACCGGTGTGGATGACATTGCCGAGCGGTGTGCGGATGACCAGCGACATCGGCTCCGGTATGGAGTGATTGACGCCGACCGCCTCGATTTCGAACGGGCCGACGTTAATACGGTCGCCAGCCTTGAAGATCGTCACCGGAATTTCGGCGCGCGTGCCCTCATAGGCGCGCTTGGCTTCCAGCATGCCGGCCGTGAATGGCGAGGCATAGACCGGCACGTTGAGGCCGGGCCACAGATCGTTCAGCGCGCCATAATGGTCTTCATGGGCGTGGGTGATGATGATGCCCTTCAAGTTCTTCTTCTGCTCGGCGATATAGCTGATGTCCGGCAGCACCAGATCGACGCCCGGCAGGTCCGGGCCGGCGAAGGTCACGCCGCAATCCACCATGATCCATTGGCGCTTGCTTTCCGGCCCGTAGCCGTAAAGCGCCAGATTCATGCCGATTTCACCCACGCCGCCAAGCGGCACAAAGACCAGTTCGTCCTGTTTAGCCATTATTTTTCTTATCCATTCACGAAAGCACGCAGGCAACGGCAATTGGCCGCGCCCGTCGCGATCTTAAAGCATCGGACCTGTTGAACCATCTGATCGACCGGGCCGATGCGGAACCGGTTTGTCGCCCTGCTTTTCATGAGCCGCAGGAAAGCTCCAACCTTTTGGATCCAGTTCGGCGCGGGTTTCTTGCCCGCACCGTCCACCTCATCCGAAAAACACGTCGCCGGCGGCAATCGAGCGCCTTGCGCCCTCGTCCTCATCCAGCAGCAGATAACCATTATCATCAATTCCGACAAAACGCCCGCCAATCGAGCGGTCCGGGAAATTGACGGTGATGTGTTCGCCAATACCGCAGGCCGCCGCCCGCCAGCCAGCCATGATGCCGGACACGCCCCTGCCCTCGTCCCATTCACGCAGAACCTCCGCCGTTTCACGGAAGAGATGCGCAAACAACTCGTCGGGCGAGCAGGATGCGCCATGTTCCGACAGCATGGTGACGGGGTAAAGCGGATTGTCCGGTTTATGGGCGATATTGATGCCAATGCCGATAACGATCACGCGCCGCCCATCTGGCAGCAACTCCGCCTCCATCAGAATGCCGCAGGTCTTGCAGCGGCCGATCAGCACATCGTTCGGCCATTTGATTTCCAGCGCCGCGCCACCGGTGGGCAGAACCGCGCGAATGGCGCGATAGACGGCCAGCGCAAAAGCAAGCGGCAGGGAACCGATGCGCTCCATCGGCGCAGGATCGATCAGAAGAAGGGAGGCGTAGAGATTGCCGGGCTCGGAGACCCATGGACGGCCGCGACGGCCGCGGCCGCCGGTCTGGCGGATGGCGGTAATCCACAGATTGCCGCCATCACCCGCCCGTGCCCGGGCGAAACATTCCAGATTGGTCGATGGCGTTTCCGCCATCGCCTCGTGCCGGAAGTCATCAATGGACATCCGGCCCGTATGCTTATGTGTGTTGCTCAAAAGAAGGTCTTCGCCGCAACAGTGACCGCGTTGCCGAGCGCACCGCCGAAGACGATGAAGGCGACAACAAAGAGACCGGAAAGCGCATAAACGACCTTAAGTTCGCCGGCGGGACGCTCGAACTTGTCCTTGGCCTCATCGAACCACATCACCTTGACGACGCGGATGTAATAATAAGCGCCGACAACCGAGCCGATCACACCGATAATCGCGAGCGGATAAAGCTTCGCTTCGATGGCGGCGAGGAAGACGTAATACTTGCCGAAGAAGCCGGCGAGCGGCGGGATGCCGGCAAGCGAGAACATCAGGATCGTCAGCACAACCGCCATAAAGGGGTTCGAAGACGAAAGACCGGCCAGATCCTCGACAGTCTCGACATTGCCGATTTCCTTGCGGCGCATGGAGAGAATGCAGGCAAAGGTGCCGAGCGTCATGACCATGTAGATGGTCATGTAGAGAATAACGCCCGAGATACCGGCTTCGGTGCCCGCAGCAAGACCAACCAGCGCATAACCCATGTGGCCGATGGAGGAATAGGCCATCAGGCGCTTGATGTTCTTCTGACCAATCGCAGCGAAAGAGCCAAGCAGCATGGAGGCGATCGAGATGAAGACGACGATCTGCTGCCAGTCGGCAAAGACCGGCTGGAACGCTTCGATGACGATGCGAACGAGGATCGCCATGGCGCCGATCTTCGGTGCTGCCGAGAGGAAGGCCGTGACCGGGGTCGGAGCGCCTTCATAAACATCCGGCGTCCACATATGGAACGGAACGGCGGAAATCTTGAACGCCAGACCGGCCAGCACGAAGACCAGACCGAAGACGAGGCCGAGCGAACGGGTTTCCGATGCCAGAACCTGAGCGATTTCGGTGAAGCCGGTATTGCCGGTAAAACCGTAGACCAGCGACATGCCATAAAGCAGCATGCCGGAGGAGAGTGCGCCGAGAACGAAATATTTCAGGCCCGCTTCCGTTGAGCGCAGGCTCTCGCGGTTGATGGCGCAGACGACGTAGAGCGCGAGCGACTGCAGTTCCAGCGCCATGTAGAGCGAGATCAGATTATTGGCCGAGATCATCAGCAGGATGCCGAGCGTCGCGAGCACCAGCAGCACCGGATATTCGAAACGGCCGATGGGCTCGAAGCGGCCCTGGCCGACGGCCAGGATCATGGCGGTGATGGAGCCGATCAGCGCCAGCACCTTCATGAAGTTACCGAAGGCATCGGCGATGTAGACACCGCCGAAAGCCACGCCCGATGCGGGGGCAAAGATGATCCAGAGACCGACGACGAGCAGGAGGGCAACGGCAAGGCCGGTGACCGTCGTTGTCGACTTGTCGCCCGAGAAGACGCCAATCATGAGCAGCGCCAGCGCGCCGACCGCAAGGATCAGCTCGGGCGTCGCAATGTGCAGACTGGCAAAAAGGATTTCAGCGGTCATGTCCAACGGGTCCTGTCGTCAATTCATAGAGAGCGCAACATTTTGCGCCGCCTGCAGTGCAGCCGAATAGTTGTTTACCAGAAGATCGACCGACGCGGCTGTCGCATCGAACACCGGCGCCGGATAGACACCGAAGAAGATCGTCAGCACGACCAGCGGATAAAGGATGACCTTTTCGCGGGTCGACAGATCGAGCAGGCTCTTCAGGCTTTCCTTCTCCAGCGCGCCGAAAATCACGCGGCGGTAAAGCCACAGCGCATAGGCGGCCGAGAGGATGACGCCGGTGGCGGCGAACAGGGCGACCAGCGTGTTGGCGCGGAAGACACCGATCAGCGTCAGGAATTCACCGACAAAGCCGGACGTGCCGGGCAGGCCGACATTGGCCATGGTGAAGATCATGAAGGCGACGGCATATTTCGGCATGTTGTTGACGAGACCGCCATAGGCGGAAATCTCGCGGGTGTGCAGCCGGTCATAGACGACGCCGACGCATAGGAAGAGCGCGCCTGAGACGATACCGTGCGACAGCATCTGGAAGATTGCGCCCTGCACGCCCTGAACGTTGGCTGCGAAGATGCCCATGGTCACGTAACCCATGTGGGCGACGGAGGAATAGGCAATCAGCTTCTTGATGTCGTCCTGCATCATCGCCACCAGCGAGGTGTAGATGATGGCGAGAACCGAGAGCGTGAAGACGAAGGGTGCGAAATAATCCGACGCCAAGGGGAACATCGACAGCGAGAAGCGGATGAAACCGTAACCGCCGAGCTTCAGCATGACGCCAGCCAGGATGACCGAGCCTGCGGTCGGGGCCTGAACGTGGGCATCCGGCAGCCAGGTATGCACCGGCCACATCGGCATCTTAACCGAGAAGGCGGCAAAACAGGCAAGCCACAGCCAGGTCTGCATTCCCGCCGGGAAGCCGTATTTCAGCAGTTCCGTCATATCGGTCGTGCCGGCCTGCCAGTACATTGCCATGATGGCGAGCATGGTCAGAACCGAGCCGAGCAGCGTGTAGAGGAAGAACTTGTAGGAGGCGTAAACGCGATCCTTGCCGCCCCACACACCGATGATGATGAACATCGGGATCAGAGTCGCTTCGAAGAAGACGTAGAAGAGAACCGTATCCAGCGCCACGAAAACGCCGATCATGACGACTTCCAGCAGCAGGAAGGCGATCATGTATTCCTTGATGCGTTTCTCGATCGAATCCCAGCTTGCCAGCACGCAGAAAGGCATGAGGAAGGTGGTGAGGATGACGAAGAGCATGGAGATGCCGTCGACGCCAAGATGGTAGGCGGCGATGTTGCCGAACCACTGATGCTTCTCGACCATCTGGAAACCGGGGTTCGAATTGTCGAAACCGATCCAGATGAACAGCGACACGATGAAGGTGAAGACTGTCGTCAGCAGCGAGACATTGAGAATGTTGCGGCGACCATAGGGGCCGTTCTCATTCGTCAGAAGCAGGAGCACCACGCCGACGAGCGGCAGAAAGGTGACCGTTGAAAGAATGGGCCAATCGGTCATCAGAGGGCACTCCCGAGCATCATCCAGGTGACAAGCGCCGCGATGCCGATCAGCATCGCAAAGGCATAATGATAGAGGTAACCGGATTGCAGGCGGACCATGCGGTTGGTCACGTCAACCACACGCGCTGCAATGCCGTTCGGTCCATAATGGTCGATGACGGCGACGTCGCCCTTCTTCCACAGGAAGCGGCCGAGCGCCTTTGCGGAACGAACGAAGAGGAAGTCATAGAGTTCGTCGAAGTACCACTTGTTGAGAAGGAACTGGTAGAGGCCGCGATGGGTCTCGGCCAGACGCTTCGGCGTCTCCGGCGACTTGATGTACATGTACCAGGCGGTCACGAAACCAAGAGCCATGGCGAAGAACGGGCTCCACTTCACCCACAGCGGAACGTGGTGGAACTCTTCGAGGATCTCATTTTCCGGGAGCGTGAACAGAGCGCCCTTCCAGAACTCGGCATATTCGTGGCCGAAGAAATAACCTTCGAAGGCCACACCGGCGAAGATCGCGCCAACGGTGAGGATGAAGAGCGGGATCAGCATGACCATCGGCGATTCATGCACATGGTGCATCACGTCGGCCGAAGCACGCGGCTTGCCGAAGAAGGTCATGAAGGCCAGACGCCAGGAATAGAAGCTGGTGAACAGCGCCGCAATGACCAGCAGCGTGAAGGCGAAACCGGACAGAACCGAATGCGAGGCATAAGCGGATTCGATGATGACGTCCTTCGAGAAGAAGCCGGCAAAACCGATCATCGTGCCCGGAATACCAACGCCGGTCAGCGCCAGCGTGCCAACGGTCATGGTCCAGAAGGTGATGGGGATATGCTTGCGCAGGCCGCCCATGTAACGCATGTCCTGCTCGCCATCGACGGCATGGATGACCGAGCCGGCGCACAAGAACAGAAGAGCCTTGAAGAAGGCGTGCGTGAAGAGGTGGAATACGGCGGCGCCGTAAGCACCGACGCCAAGCGCCACGAACATGTAACCGAGCTGCGAGCAGGTCGAATAGGCAATCACGCGCTTGATGTCGTTCTGCACGAGACCGACGGTTGCCGCGAAGAAGGCGGTGATGGCGCCGATCAGCGTCACGACGGTGAGCGCATCATGCGACAGTTCAAACAGCGGCGACATGCGGGCGACGAGGAAGACGCCGGCGGTGACCATGGTTGCTGCGTGAATGAGAGCCGACACAGGTGTCGGGCCTTCCATGGCGTCCGGCAGCCAGGTATGAAGCAGGAACTGCGCCGATTTACCCATGGCGCCCATGAAGAGCAGAAGGCAGACGCCGGTCATCGCATTGGCCTTGTCCAGATGCATACCGAACAGGTTGATGACGGTTTCCGAGGAGGCCGCGCCTTCAGCCGGCAGATAGGTCGCAGCGGCAGCGAAGATGGTTTCGAAATTGATCGAGCCGAACAGCACGAACACGCCGCCAATGCCGAGGATGAAGCCGAAGTCACCGACGCGGTTGACGATGAATGCCTTCATCGCAGCAGCAGAAGCGGACGGCTTCTTGAACCAGAAGCCGATCAGCAGGTAGGACGCCAGACCCACGCCTTCCCAGCCAAAGAACATCTGCAGCAGGTTGTCGGAGGTCACCAGCATCAGCATGGCGAAGGTGAAGAGCGACAGATAGGCAAAGAAACGCGGACGATGCGGATCGTGGTGCATGTATCCGATCGAATAAAGGTGCACCAGCGTCGAGACGGTGTTGACGACGACGAACATGACGGCCGTCAGCGTATCGATGCGGAAAGCCCATTCGACATCAATGCCGCCGGACTGGATCCAGCGCAAGACAGTAACCTTGATCACCTCGCCCGGCTCGCCATGGGCGAGCGCGACGGTGAAGAAGACGATCCAGGACAGGATGGCGACCACGATCATCAGACCGGTGGTGACATATTCCGAAGCCTTGGCGCCGATGGAGCGGCCGAACAGGCCGGCGATCAGGAAGCCGATCAGTGGAAGAAAGACGATAGCCTTGTAGATCATAGCCTTATCAGCCCTTCATCATATTGACGTCTTCGACGGCGATCGATCCGCGGTTGCGGTAGAAGACAACGAGTATTGCAAGACCGATGGCCGCTTCGGCAGCTGCGACGGTCAGAATGAACAAAGCGAAGACCTGGCCGACGATATCGTTCAGGAAGGCCGAGAAGGCCACCATGTTGATGTTGACCGCAAGCAGGATGAGTTCGATCGACATGAGGATGACGATGACGTTCTTCCGGTTGAGGAAGATGCCGAAGACGCCGATCGTGAAGAGGATCGCGCTGACCGTCAGGTAGTGGGAAAGACCGATTTCCATGTTCTGTTTCCTTGGATCCGTTCGCGCCTCAGATGCCCTGGCCCGGCTTGACCTTGACCGTGGTAACCGCGGTCTTGGGGTCACGGCCGACCTGCGTGGCAATGTCCTGCCGCT
Organism: Agrobacterium sp. B1(2019); assembly: GCF_008274755.1. NCBI lineage: Bacteria > Pseudomonadati > Pseudomonadota > Alphaproteobacteria > Hyphomicrobiales > Rhizobiaceae > Agrobacterium > Agrobacterium sp. B1(2019). The sequence goes on from NZ_VTPB01000001.1 coordinate 1,454,514, forward strand.
TGATGTCGGTGCGATGACGCAGGGTCAGCACGATGGCGCCGATCATGGCCACCAGCAGCACAAGACCGGCGAGCTGGAAGAAGTAGACGTAATTGGTATAGAGCACGTCGCCGAGTGCGGCCGTATTGGTGCGTTCGGTCACAGGCGGGATGGGCATGGTGATGGACTTTGCCGCGATCGGGTTCAGCATGCTGCCGCCGACCACAACGATCAGTTCCGCCGCCAGGATGACGCCGATCAGCGCGCCGACAGGCGCATATTGCAGCACCCCGGAGCGCAGCTCGGCAAAATCCACGTCCAGCATCATCACGACGAAGAGGAACAGCACCGCCACGGCGCCGACATAAACCACCAGCAGGATCATGCCGAGGAATTCGGCGCCCGTCAGCAGGAACAGCGCGGCCGCGTTGAAGAAGGTCAAAATCAGAAACAGCACCGAATGAACAGGGTTCTTCGATGCGATGACCATGAACGCAGACGCCACCGCGACGAAAGCGAATATATAAAAGAATACAGCGTGCAGACCCATGTTGGTGCCTTCTTGTCCTCATCGGGCAAAGATGGCTCGAAGGCCCCTCACCCGTTTCGTCCCCGCCGGCGAAAACCGCGCAGGCATTTTACTTTTCATCGCTCTCCGGGGTCGCCCCCGGAAAGACGGTTGCACCTTAACGGTAAGGCGCATCCAGTGCGAGGTTGCGCGCGATTTCACGCTCCCAGCGGTCGCCATTGTCGAGAAGCTTCTGCTTGTCGAAATAAAGCTCCTCGCGGGTTTCCGTCGCGAATTCGAAGTTCGGGCCTTCGACGATGGCATCGACCGGGCAGGCTTCCTGGCAGAAACCGCAATAGATGCACTTCACCATGTCGATATCGTAACGCACCGTGCGGCGGGTGCCGTCATTGCGGCGCGGACCGGCTTCGATGGTGATCGCCTGAGCGGGACAGATCGCTTCACACAGCTTGCAGGCGATGCAGCGTTCTTCACCGTTCGGATAACGGCGCAGCGCATGTTCACCACGGAAGCGCGGCGAGACCGGACCCTTTTCGAAAGGATAATTGATCGTCGCCTTCTGCTTGAAGAAGTGGCGCATCGTGAGCAGGATCGCGCCGACGAATTCCTTGAGGAACAGCGAGTTGACGGCTTGGGAGAGGCTTGCCATCTCAGTCTCCAGATCTTTGAGCGAGGAGTTCAGACATCAACCGGCCCACCCCGTCAGCTTCAATACGAATGCAACAATAACGACCATCGCGAGCGACAGCGGCAGGAACACCTTCCAGCCAAGACGCATGAGCTGGTCGTAACGGTAACGCGGAACGAATGCCTTGGTGAGAGCGATCATGAAGAAGACCATGCAGCCCTTCAGCGCGAACCAGACGATGCCTGGAACCCAGTTCAGGAACCATACATCCACGATCGGCAGCCAGCCGCCCATGAACAGGATCGTCGTCAGGCAGCAGATCAGGACGATCGCAGCATATTCGCCGAGCATGAACATCATGTAAGGCGTGGAGCCGTATTCGACCATGTGACCGGCAACCAGTTCCGACTCCGCTTCCGGAAGGTCGAAGGGCGGACGGTTGGTTTCGGCAAGGCCCGAAATGAAGAACACGATGAACATCGGGAACAGCGACAGCCAGTGCCAGTCGAGGAACGAGGCCGGCAGACCGAGCATGGTGCCGAGGCCGGTCTTCTGGGCAAGCACGATGTCCGTCAGGTTAAGCGAGCCGACGCAGAGCAGAACGGTGACGATGACGAGACCGATCGACACTTCGTAGGACACCATCTGCGCAGCGGAACGCAGCGCGCCGAGGAACGGGTACTTCGAGTTCGAAGCCCAGCCGCCCATGATGATGCCGTATACTTCGAGCGAGGAAATCGCGAAAATGTAGAGAATGCCGACATTGATATTGGCAACGACCCAGCCATCGGCGAAGGGAATGACCGCGTAGGTGGAAAGCGCCAGCGTCACCGCAACCAGCGGCGCCAGAAGGAAAACGGCCTTATTGGCGCCTGCCGGAATGACCGGTTCCTTCAGGATGAACTTCAACAGATCGGCGAAAGACTGGAAGAGACCGAAGGGACCAACGACGTTCGGACCACGGCGCAGCTGCACGGCCGCCCAGACCTTGCGGTCGGCTAGCAGCAGGAACGCGATGGATACCAGAAGGCAAACGAGAAGCAGCAGGGACTGGCCGACCATGATCAGCGCGGGCCAGACGTAGCTCCAGAAAAACTGTTCCATAAATCCCCTACCCTTACTCTGCCGCAGCCTGGAAATTGTTGCGGGCCAATGCGGAGCACTCGGCCATGACGGCGGATGCACGCGCAATCGGGTTCGTCAAATAAAAGTCTTTTACCGGCGAAGCAAACGCCGACTTCACGAGCGAGCCGGTCTTGCCGGCCAGCGCTTCGATATCCGTGGCCTTGCCGGCGACGATCTCGTCGGTTTCCGCCAGATGCGGATGGGCGACGTAGAGCTGGCCGCGCAGGGCAGACAGCGAATCGAACGGCAACTTCTTGCCGAGAACGTCGGACAGCGCACGCAGGATAGCCCAGTCTTCACGGGCTTCGCCCGGTGCGAAACCGGCGCGGTTGCCAACCTGCACGCGGCCTTCGGTATTGACCCAGATACCGGATTTTTCCGTATAGGCCGCACCCGGAAGAATGACGTCGGCGTTCATCGCGCCCTGATCGCCATGGCTGCCGATATAGACGGTAAACTTTGCGCCCTTGTTCGACAGGTCGAGTTCATCGGCGCCCAGCAGGAAGAGAACATCCATGGAGGCGACCATGTCAGCAGCGGCTACACCGCCCTCTCCCGGCACGAAGCCGATATCGAGACCACCAACACGGGCAGCGGCAGTGTGCAGAACCGAGAAGCCATTCCACTCTTCGGTGACAGCGCCGACCGAGGTGGCGAGCTTGGCAGCAGCGGCAAGAACAGCAGCGCCATCAGCACGGGCCAAAGCGCCCTGACCGATGATGATCAGCGGGTTTTTGGCGGACTTCAGTTTTTCAACGAAGCTGTGCGAACCGTTGGCCAGATCGGAGAGCGTTTCAGCACCCGGACCGAGATATTCGTAATTGTAACGCAGCTCGCCAGCTTCGCCGATCACGCCGATCGGGAAGCCGCCGCGACGCCAACGCTTGCGGATGCGGGCGTTCAGCACGGCCGCTTCGTAACGCGGGTTGGAACCAACGATCAGCAGTGCGTCGGCCTGCTCGATGCCTTCAATGGTGGAATTGAAGATGTAGCTGGCGCGGCCGAGCGACGGGTCAAGCGCTGCGCCATCCTGGCGGCAATCGACATTGGCCGAACCGAGCGACGCGAGAAGCGACTTCAGCGCGAACATTTCTTCGACGGAAGACAGATCGCCGGCAATCGCACCGATCTTGGAGCCAGAGGTTGCGGCGACAGCCTGCTTGATCGCACCGAAGGCTTCGCCCCAGGTCGCGGCCTGCAGACGGCCGTCCTTGCGGACGTAAGGCCGGTCGAGACGCTGCGTCTTCAGGCCGTCCCAGATGAAGCGACTCTTGTCGGAAATCCACTCTTCGTTGATGGCTTCGTTGACACGCGGCATGACGCGCATGACTTCACGGCCACGGGTATCGACGCGGATGGCCGAACCGAGAGCGTCCATCACGTCGATGGTTTCAGTCTTGTTCAGTTCCCACGGACGGGCGGTGAAGGCGAAAGGCTTGGAGGTGAGCGCGCCGACGGGGCACAGGTCAACAACGTTGCCCTGAAGCTCTGATGTCATCGCCTGCTCGAGATAGGTGGTGATCTCAGCATCTTCGCCGCGGCCGATGAGGCCCAGTTCGGCAATGCCGGCCACTTCCGTGGTGAAACGAACGCAGCGCGTGCAGTGAATGCAACGGTTCATGACCGTCTTGACGAGCGGTCCGATATATTTGTCTTCAACCGCGCGCTTGTTTTCCGCATAACGCGAACCGGCGATACCGAAGGCCATGGCCTGGTCCTGCAGGTCGCATTCACCGCCCTGGTCGCAGATCGGGCAATCCAGCGGGTGGTTGATGAGCAGGAATTCCATCACGCCTTCGCGGGCCTTCTTGACCATCGGCGTGTTGGTGAAAACCTCAGGCAATTCGCCGTTCGGGCCGCCGCGAACGTCGCGCACGCCCATGGCGCAGGAAGCGGCCGGTTTGGGCGGTCCGCCCTTCACCTCGATGAGACACATGCGGCAGTTACCCGCGACCGACAAGCGCTCATGAAAACAAAAGCGCGGAACTTCGGCGCCAGCCTCCTCGCACGCCTGCAACAGCGTGAAATGATCCGGAACCTCGATCTCTTTACCGTCAACCTTGAGCTTTGCCATGGTTCTACTTACGTCCTGTTGCCTGTTCGTCCCATGTCTCACACGGTCCGCAACAAATCCTTAATCACGCCCGGCATCCGAAGGTTCGCCAGACGTTTCATGGTGTTGCGGGGCCGGAAATTTCCGGCTCCGCTCGAAGCCTCAACGCTTATTCAGCGGCTTCCAGAACAGCGCCATCATCCATGGCCCTGTAGGTATATTGGTCGATGCGCTTTTCGATTTCCGGACGGAAATTGCGGATCAGCGCCTGTACCGGCCATGCGGCGGCATCACCGAGCGCACAGATGGTGTGGCCTTCGATCTGCTTTGTCACTTCAAACAGCATGTCGATTTCACGCTTCTGCGCGTTGCCCTTGACCATGCGTTCCAGCACGCGCCACATCCAGCCCGTGCCTTCGCGGCACGGCGTGCACTGGCCGCAGCTTTCATGCTTGAAGAAGGCCGCGATGCGGGCAATCGCCTTGATGACGTCGGTGGACTTGTCCATGACGATCATGCCGCCGGTGCCGAAGGAAGACTTCACTTCGCGCATGCCGTCAAAGTCCATGATGGCGTCCTTCATGTCCTCACCGCGAACGATGGGGCAGGATGCGCCGCCCGGGATGACGCCGAGCAGATTGTCCCAGCCGCCGCGAATGCCACCGCAATGGTGCTCGATCAGCTCGCGGAAGGACAGGCCCAGCGCATCTTCGAAGGTGCACGGACGCTCGACATGGCCGGAGACCATGAACAGCTTGGTGCCGACATTGTTCGGACGGCCGATGGACGAAAACCATGCAGCGCCACGGCGCAGGATGGTCGGGGCAACGGCGATCGATTCGACGTTGTTGACCGTCGTCGGGCAGCCATAGAGACCCATATTGGCCGGGAACGGCGGCTTAAGACGCGGCTGGCCCTTCTTGCCTTCAAGGCTTTCGAGCAGCGCCGTCTCTTCACCGCAGATATAGGCGCCTGCGCCGTGATGGACGTAGATGTCGAAATCCCAGCCGTTCTTGTTGTTCTTGCCAAGCAGGCCGGCATCGTAGCACTCGTCAATGGCTGCCTGCAGCGCCTCACGTTCGCGCATATATTCGCCGCGAACATAGATGTAAGCGGTGTGCGCGCCCATGGCGAAACCGGCGATTACGCAGCCTTCGATCAGCGTATGCGGATCGTTGCGCAGGATTTCGCGGTCCTTGCAGGTGCCGGGCTCGGATTCGTCGGCATTGACGACAAGGTAATGCGGACGGCCGTCATTCTCCTTCGGCATGAAGGACCATTTGAGACCGGTCGGGAAGCCAGCACCGCCGCGACCGCGAAGGCCGGAAGCCTTCATCTCGTTGATGATCCAGTCACGGCCCTTTTCGATGATCTGCTTGGTGCCGTCCCAATGGCCGCGCGCAAGCACACCCTTCAGGGACTTGTCCTTGAGGCCGTAGAGATTGGTAAAGATGCGATCCTGATCTTTTAACATGCTTCACCTCTTACCGCGGCTTCTTGCCGAAGACCCTGATGTACTCGGCTTCGCCACCCTTGGCGAGCGCCTCGGCCTGCTTGACCCAGTCATCACGGCCAATACGGCCCTTGAAATTCAGATATCCATCGACCCAGTCGCATTCGGCCTGTTTCCAGCCGGCGATCTGCGCAAATGTGAAGATGCCGAGATCGTGCAGCGTGCCTTCGATTTTCGGACCGACGCCGGAAATGAGCTTCAGGTCATCGGGCGTTGCGGGCTTTTCGATACCGGCCGGACGATCCTTGGAATCGAGCGACGGCTTCGCGGATCCCGAAGCTTCCTTTTCGGCGGTCTTCGCATTCGCTTCGGCAGCCTTCGGTGCGGTCGCAGGCGTCTTCAGCTTCGGATCGGTTTCCGGGGCGTCCGTTTTCGGCTTGGCGGCGTTGGACGGCGGAACCGACGCGGCGTCCGCAGGCGCTTCGGCCGGCTTGTCGAGATTGGAGCGATCCGGCTTGATCTCTTGCGTCAGCGTCGTCAGACCGCCGACCGGGACCGACTGGTGACGGTCGATCTGCGGGCCGGTCTTGACGGTGTCGCCCTTGCCGGCCTCGAATGTGTCGATGATCTCTTCCAGACGCTCGGGCGTCAGGTCCTCATAGGCGTCCTTGAAGATGATGACCATCGGCGCGTTGACGCAGGCGCCCTGACATTCCACTTCTTCCCAGGAAAGCGTCCCGCTCTCATTGGTGTGCAGCGGATCGTGGTGGATCTTCTTGCGGCAGACATCCATCAGCGCTTCAGAGCCGCGCAGCATGCAGGGCGTGGTGCCGCAGACCTGAACGTGGGCGCGCGTGCCAACCGGCTTCAGCTGGAACTGCGTATAGAAGGTCGCCACCTCCATGACGCGGATATAGGCCATATCCAGCATGTCGGCGATTTTCTCGATGGCGGCGCGGGTAACCCAGCCGTCCTGCTCCTGCGCACGCATGAGAAGCGGGATGACCGCCGATTGCTGGCGTCCCTCGGGATATTTCTTGATCGTCTTTTCAGCCCATGCGGTGTTTTCCGCATTGAAGGCAAACGCCACGGGCTGGAACTGATCTTCGGCTAGTCGACGAACGGACATACTTCCTCACGCCTTTTCAGTTTAACGTCTCACAACGCGATCTCGCCACCGTGACGAATTCGCAGGCGTAAGCCGCCTTGTCTTTCTGCATGAACACGATGAACTTGCTGCCATTGGGAACCGAGGCCTTGATCTCGTATCCCGACGACAGAAGCTGCTTGATGGTCGAGCCGCCACCGCTTGAGTACGATACGCTCCCCTCGTCCGTCGCCGTCTGGGCGAGAACGGAGGTCGACATCGCAGCAAGAGAAGCCAGAATGGCCAGCGGCAGACGCATCAGCGGTCGACCTCCCCGAACACGATGTCGAGGGAGCCGAGCACGGCTGTAACGTCAGCAAGCTGATGGCCCTTGCACAGGAAATCCATCGCCTGAAGATGGGCGTAGCCCGGAGCGCGGATTTTGCAGCGATAGGGCTTGTTTGAACCGTCTGCGACCACGTAAACGCCGAACTCACCCTTGGGCGCTTCAACGGCGGCGTAAACTTCCCCAGCCGGAACGTGGTAACCTTCGGTATAGAGCTTGAAGTGGTGGATGAGCGCTTCCATCGAACGCTTCATCTCGCCGCGCTTGGGCGGGACCACCTTGCCATCCAGCGAGGAGACCGGGCCGATGCGATGCTTGCCGGAGAGAAGATCGACGCATTGCTTCATGATCTTTACCGATTCGCGCATTTCCTGCATGCGGATCAGGTAACGGTCATAGCAATCGCCGTTCTTGCCGACGGGAATGTCGAATTCCAGATCGGAATAGCACTCATAGGGCTGCGAACGACGCAAATCCCAGGCAGCGCCCGAGCCGCGCACCATCACGCCGGTGAAGCCCCAGGCGAAGGCGTCTTCCAGCGAGACGACGCCGATATCGACGTTACGCTGCTTGTAGATGCGGTTGTCGGTCAGAAGACCTTCGATATTGTCGAGAACGGTCAGGAACGGATCGCACCATTTGCCGATATCGTCAACCAGTTCCGGCGGCAGATCCTGATGCACGCCGCCCGGACGCACATAGGCCGAGTGCATGCGGGCGCCACAGGCGCGCTCATAAAACACCATCAGCTTTTCGCGCTCTTCGAAACCCCAGACCGGCGGCGTCATCGCGCCGACGTCCATGGCCTGCGTAGTGACGTTCATGATATGCGACAGGATGCGGCCAATTTCCGAATAAAGAACGCGGATCAGCTGGCCGCGCATCGGAATTTCGAGACCGAGCAGCTTTTCGACGGCGAGCGCGAAAGCGTGTTCCTGGTTCATCGGCGCGACGTAGTCGAGACGGTCGAAATAGGGAACGGCCTGCAGATAGGTCTTGGTCTCGATCAGCTTTTCAGTGCCGCGATGCAGCAGACCGATATGCGGATCGACGCGCTCAACGATTTCGCCGTCCAGTTCCAGAACCAGACGCAGCACGCCGTGCGCGGACGGATGTTCCGGACCGAAGTTGATCGTGAAATTGCGGACGTTATGCTCAGTCATACTAGTGCTCCGCCGAGGTGATCATGGCGATGAATTCGGGGCCGGTCATGTTCTGCGTGGTCTCAGCGAAGGAATAGCTCGAGGGCTTCTCATCCGTGAAAATCTGCTGCGCGAACGTAAAACTGGAAGGATTGTCGAAAGCCTGCAGCGAAACGGCAAAATGCTTGCCGTCCTTCGAACGCCACATCAGCGTGCTGCCGCAATTCGTGCAGAAGCAACGTTCGCCCCATTCCGAGGAGGAAAAGACGCCAAGATGTTCATCACTCTCGAAAGACACGCCTTTGCATTCGACAGCCATGAACGCACCGCCGGACCAGCGGCGGCACATGGAGCAATGGCAGACGCCGAATTCGCGGGCACCGAGCGTGGCTGTGAAGCCGACGGCGCCGCAAAGACATTGTCCATGCTCTGTCGCGGGGGCTTCGCTCATTGCTTGGCCTTTTCGTCACCCGGGAGAACATATTCCGTTCCTTCCCAAGGGGAAAGGAAATCGAAATTGCGGAATTCCTGCTTCAGTTCGACCGGTTCATAAAGAACCCGTTTCAGAACGTCATCGTAACGCACTTCCACAAAGCCGGTAACCGGAAAATCCTTGCGCAGTGGATGGCCTTCGAAGCCGTAGTCGGTGAGGATGCGACGCAGGTCCTTATGGCCTTCGAAAGGAATGCCGTACATATCCCAGGCTTCGCGCTCGAACCATTCCGCCCCCATGTAGACGGAGGTCGATGAAGGAACGCCTTCGTCTTCCGCCACCTGCAGCTTGACGCGCACGCGCAGATTCTGGCGCGGTGACAGAAGATGGTAGACGACATCGAAACGCTTTTCGCGCTGCGGCCAGTCAACGCCGCAGATATCGATGATGTTGACGAAACCGCACTGCACGTCGTCACGCAGGAAGGTCAAAAGCGCGATCACGCTTTCAGTTGTCGTGTTCAGCGTCAGTTCGCCATAGGCGATATCGGCAGACACCACGAGGGAACCGCGCGCTTCCTTAACGTAAGCAGCAAGATCGTTGAGAGCTTCGCTCATTCTTAAATCCGTCCTTTGCCCTTAGCGCTCGATCGTACCGGTACGCCGGATCTTCTTCTGTAGCAGAAGCACACCGTAAAGCAGCGCCTCCGCCGTGGGCGGACAGCCCGGAACGTAGATATCCACCGGCACGACGCGGTCGCAGCCGCGCACCACGGCGTAGGAATAGTGGTAATAACCACCGCCATTGGCGCAGGAACCCATGGAAATGACGTAACGCGGCTCAGGCATCTGATCATAGACCTTGCGCAGCGCAGGTGCCATCTTGTTGGTCAGCGTGCCGGCGACGATCATCACGTCCGACTGGCGCGGCGAAGCGCGCGGGGCGACGCCGAAGCGCTCCATGTCGTAACGCGGACCGGACGCCTGCATCAGGCCTTCGACAGCGCAGCAGGCAAGACCGAACTGCATCCACATCAGCGAGCCGGTACGGGCCCAGGTGATCAGCTCGTCGGTCGAGGTAACGAGGAAGCCCTTGTCGGCCAGCTCGTCGTTGATTTCCGTGAAGTAGGCGTCGTTGCTGCCAACCGGCTTGCCGGTTGCGGGATCGATGATCCCCTTCGGCTGCGGCGCAACGAGCGTGCTGTTGTTCTGGCTCATGCCCATTCCAGCGCTCCCTTCTTCCACTCATAGATAAAGCCGATGGTGAGAACGAGAAGGAACACCATCATCGACCAGAAACCGAACCAGCCCATCTCACCGAAAGACACCGCCCAAGGAAACAGGAAGGCGACTTCCAGGTCAAAGATGATGAACAGAATCGAAACCAGATAAAAGCGGATATCGAACTTCATGCGGGCGTCGTCGAAGGCGTTAAAACCGCACTCGAAAGCAGAAAGCTTTTCCGGGTCCGGCGCCTTATAGGCGACAGCGAAAGGCGCGATGAGAAGCGCCAGGCCGATGACGAGAGCGATACCGATGAAGATTGCGATCGGAATGTAGGAACTGAGGAGTTCAGTCATGGTCTCTTCCTTGCCCGGCCGGGCGCCGGGCCTGCCTTTGCGACCCAAGTCTCAAAGAACGGACAAATATGTTGCAACGCCAAAGTGGTTAGCGCAGCCGCGCCCTCTCTGCAAGAGTTTAGCCTCCATTTCAAGACACCTGCCGCATTGATTGGCAACAATATTGCCGGAATTGACGCAAATTTGGGCCACAATTCCGGCCTAAGCCCCTCAAATACAATAATAATCGATTGAACGACGCAACCGCAAAAAAGTCACACGAATTTTACGTCCGGAAGACGGCGAAGTGACGATATCGGGAGATCGAAACTTGATACAAAAATGCAGGAAAAATCACGACGGGAGAGCCCGGAATCAGACGCTGGAATGGTCAAAAACAGAGATGCGCGACGAGCGCTTTATTTTCTTTAAGGAGACATTTCATGAAGAAGAAATGGCGCGAGTGACGGGGCTCGAACCCGCGACCTCCGGCGTGACAGGCCGGCACTCTAACCGACTGAGCTACACCCGCGCTCCACAGACATTCGCCTGCGTATTTTCCGAGGAACAGGATGGCGCGAGTGACGGGGCTCGAACCCGCGACCTCCGGCGTGACAGGCCGGCACTCTAACCAACTGAGCTACACCCGCTTATCCTGACCGACAGAACCTTGGTTCCGCCGTACGAACCAGCCTCGGCTGTTCGTTGAGCGGCTAACTACGGCGTTCGTGCGGGGGTGTCAAGCAGGTTTCACGACAAAAGAATAAGCTTCTTCATTTTGATCGATAAAAACCCTTGGGCGTTTGATCGGCACTCCGGCAAATACCTTGTTTTACGGGCTTTTCCCAACGAAAACAAAAAACTTGTCCACAGCCAGCGGCGCCCCCAACGGTATTTCTCCGGGGTCATCACGGCGTCATCGGCTGCTGGTTTTGCCAAAAAGCCCGCAGTTCCCGGCTTTTAGCCCCTCCCCTTCGGAGGAGGGAAAAGCTTCCCCGAAAAAAAACAAAAAAACTTCACAAAAGCCCTTGCGGTTTTTTTCCGATCCGAATACATCACGGCCACCGACGCGGCGGACATGATCCGCAAGACGCGAAGGGCGATTAGCTCAGTTGGTAGAGCGCCTCGTTTACACCGAGGATGTCGGGAGTTCGAGTCTCTCATCGCCCACCATTTTCCCAGAAGATTTAAATAACAATCCGTGAATCAGCGCACACCTCGGTTTTTGCGAGCGATTCTGGTGCGGGGAATTATTGCCCCCTGCCCTCAATGCGATCCGTGAAGCGTCGTCATGATTGCCAACAGGTAGAATCGCTTCTCTTCAGTTGCGCCATGCCAAATCGGAACTGCTGTTCCATATTCCGACAGCTGTCCGCCCCTCCTGTATCACCTCGCAACATACCGGAAAATAAGGAAGATTCAGACTTTCTAAAGAGATTTCAGGCATTGTTTGCGCACCGTTTCATGATGAACGGTTGAACTGATGGATGAAGCCATGTCGATCGACGCGTTTGTAACACTCGCGCTTATTGCGCTGCCTGTTTATATTTTTTTTCGCTGGGTCCAGCAGGATTCGGAAAAACAAGATACTCCCAAAAGTCCAAAGTCCATGGGGCGCTGATCCATCGGGATCGGTCCGCTACATTTCACTGACGACATCCTCCAAGATCCGATACTGAAAGAACAATGCCGATTTGCGGCTCGTTTCGTGACGCAATGTTCAAGATTGGCGACAGCCCATGTGGCTCTCTTCGCCAAATAAAAAAGCCGGGCAATCGCCCGGCTTTTCTCTTTATCGATACAACTCTGCGCAATCAGTTGATCGCCTTCATCTCGACCTTGAAGAACAGCGTCTCGCCGGAAGAATCGTCCACACCGTCATTGTCTGTCACGGCATAGGCCGCTCCAGCCTTGTCGAAGGTGAAGCCTTCCAGCTTGTCGACGACGTAGCCGTTGGTCTGGGCCTTGAGGTCGGGCAGGAAGTCGTGGGCTTCCTGCTTGGTCACCAGCGGCAGTTCGCCGCCGATCTTGCCAGGCTTCAGGTCGGCGATCGCAACGCGGTAGAGCTTCTTGATCTTGGCCTTGTCGCCGATCTGGTTGTCGCGCTCGATGATATAGACATTATCGCCCTGCGCGGTGATTTCAGAAAGGCCGACCCAGCCGGCTTCGGTCTTGTCGAGCGGATAACGCACAGCGCCCCACTCCTTGGACTTCGGATTATAGGAGACGAGCTTGACGAAGCCCTTCTCGTCCGTGCCCCATTCACGCTGCACGGCCATCCACAGCGTCGCGTCGTCGCCCGTGCCGACCATCGTCACGCCTTCGAAACCGAAGCGGGTATCGCTGGCGAGCAGTTCCTTCGGCAGCGCGATCTCGGCCTTGATTTCACCCTTGGCGTTGACGTTATAAAGCGCATGCGGAACGAGCTTGGCGCTGTCGCCTTCAGAGGCCAGCCAGAAACCGCCCTTGCCGTCCAGCGTGATGCCTTCGATGTCAAGCTTCTGAGCGGCGACGCCGTCACGCTTGACGCGCAGCACGCTGGTGATGACAGCAGGCTTTTTCGTCGCATCAATGGTGAAGATCGACGGCTGATTGCCATAGACCGAATCGGACACGGCATAGAGAATGCCAGGCTTTTCGGCATCGCCGACCAGACCCGAGAGCGCACCCCAACCGATCGGCGCACCATCGACTGTCGCGGAGACGAGCTGCGGATAGGCTGCTTCACCTTCAGCACGCTCATAAAGCATGACATGCGAGCGGACGCCGCCGTCTTCGATCAGATCGACCTCATTGGCCGTGGCAAGGAGGTTGCGCGACGGGATGGCGACAGCGCCTTCCGGCGAAATGCCCGAAGGCAGGAGCTGGGTCAGCTGCGGTTCTGCCCCGGTATCCTTGTAAACAGCGGCAACGGAGGCGCGCTCGGCAAGCACGAAGAAGTACTTCTGGCCATCGAAGGTCGCCGCTTCCAGACCCTCGGGCTCGATCCCCTTGGCCTTGGAACGCTTTTCCGGATAGTGGCCGATGGCGGCAACCGCGTGCTCGAGCGAGGTGCCAGCCTCATAAAGAAGCTTGCCGGTCTTGTCGAAGATGGTGAAGCCGCGCGAACCGCCCTGCCAGTCGCCCTCATTGGCGATCACGATGCGGTCATTGTCCAACCACTTCACGGCGTCCGGCTCGCGCTTGCGGCCTTCCTGTTTGTCGGTGAATTTCAGCTGGCCATCGGTCTTCGTATCAATGCCTTCAAGATCGACCTTGCCGGCGGAGAAATGCGTCTTCACCGTGCCGGTCTTGCCGTCGATGATGACGATATGGTTGTTTTCCTGCAGCGTCAGCGCGATCTCGCCATTGGCGTTGATCGAAACAAATTCCGGTTCCGGATCCTCCGGGGAAATTTCAGCGAGACCGGTAACGTCGATCTTCTTCAGCGTCGCGCAGTCGGCAACACCATCCTTCAGGCCGACGGTAACGAGGTAACCGGCTGGCATCTGCGGCAGGGCGCCTTCGTTCACCTCTTCATCGCGCTCGTTTTCGATCGCGATGGCGGCAAAGGTCTTGTCCGGGGAAACGGCGACGGAATCGGGTTGGCCGCCGAGGTCGCAGCTTGCCTCAACCTTCTTCGTGGCGAGATCGACCGTCACCAGCTTGCCGGAAGGCTTGGCGCGATTTTCCGACGTATTGACGCCGGCCAGAACCTTCAGACCGGCAACGGCAACGGAGGTCGGCTCGCCTTCCAGCAACAATGCACCGCCGGCCTTGGGAGCCTTGGCGTCTGTGATGTCGATGAAACCGATGCCGCCAAGCGGGCTGTCCGAATAAATCAGCGTCTTGCCGTCTTCGCTGGCGGTAATGATTTCAGCCGAAGTGACAGACTTGGCGTCCTTGTCCGCGGGAAGGTTTTTCGCCACCGGGAACGATGCAATGCGGTTGAAAACCGGCTCGGCAGCGGCCGGGATGGCCGCGGACGCGAGCAGAGCTGCAGTCAAAGCCATTTGAGAAAATCGGAACGCCATTTTAATCCCCCTTGGGTCCAGAAATACCCCATGGCTTCTGCGTCAAAGACATGACAGTGGCATGACATTTCCTTGCGGGAGAATCAAAAAGCCCGACTGCTGGAGCCGGGCTTTCGCGTTTATGCGCACATTCCGCGTTTCGAAACACCACCCGCTTTAGCGTCGATGTGACGGCGTCAGGGCGTCAAAACATGTTTCCTCGTGAACCTGAAAAGCCGCCCGCCCGCCGCCGGACGTTGCAGCTTTCCGGAAACCTTACGAGTTGACGGCGTCCTTCAGGCCCTTGCCTGCGGAAAACTTCGGTACGTTGCGAGCCGGGATATCGACTTCAGCACCCGTCGAAGGGTTACGACCCTTGGAGGCTTCACGACGGCTAACGGAGAAGCTGCCGAAGCCAGCGAGGCGGATGTCGCCACCGCTCTTCAGTTCGTTCTGTACGGTTTCGAATACGGCATCAACAGCGGAAGCAGCATCTGCCTTCGTGAGACCAGCCTTTTCGGCAACAGCAGAGACGAGCTCGTTCTTGTTCATGTTTCCACCCCTTTCAATGGTTTGAAACGACTAGGAATTAAGTCGGCGCAGAATACCTTCGCATCCGCGCGCAGCAACCCAAAAGCGCTGGAATCGCCTGAAAAACAAGGGGTCTGGAGTTTTTTTCACAAAAAAGGCCGACATTTCTGCCGGCCTTCCACATATTCGTGCCAAATTCGCATCACTTGCGCTGATCTTGGCGCCGCATACACGATGGGCCACCTAACGCATTGATTCTATGCACACCCGTCGCGAAAGGCGATTCCCGCCCCTCGCGACGATGCATGTATCAATGGGCGATCGTCTGGCTGCCGTCATCAACACCTTCGACCGTTGCGATCACAGGCGTTTCGATGCTGCCGTCCCACTCGATGGGCTCCGGCTGGCGGATAAGGGCGTGCTTGATAACCTCGCCCATGCGCGACACCGGAATGATTTCCATCTCGTTCTTCACGTTGTCCGGAATCTCCGCCAGGTCCTTGGCGTTTTCTTCCGGGATCAGCACCTTCTTGATGCCGCCGCGAAGCGCTGCAAGCAGCTTTTCCTTCAGGCCACCTATCGGCAGAACGCGACCACGCAGCGTGATCTCGCCCGTCATCGCCACATCCTTCGAGACCGGGATACCGGTCATGATGGAGACGATGGCAGTCGCCATGGCAACGCCGGCCGACGGACCGTCCTTCGGGGTTGCCCCTTCGGGAACGTGGACGTGGATGTCGCTCTTGTCGAAGCGCGGCGGCTCGATGCCGAAGTCCACGGCGCGCGAGCGGACATAGGATGCCGCTGCCGAAATGGATTCCTTCATCACTTCCTTGAGGTTACCGGTCACGGTCATGCGACCCTTGCCCGGCATCATCACACCTTCGATGGTGAGCAACTCACCGCCGACTTCCGTCCAGGCCAGACCAGTGACAACACCGACCTGATCCTCACGCTCGGCCTCACCGTGGCGGAACCGCGGCACGCCCAGATAGTCGGGAACGTTTGCAGCGGTGACTTCCACGGACTTGACCTTGCCCTTGATGATCTCGGTGACAGCCTTGCGCGCCAGCTTCATCAGCTCGCGTTCGAAGCTGCGCACGCCCGCTTCGCGGGTATACTGCTGGATGACGACCATCAGGGCATCATCGGTGACCGAGAACTCTTCCGGACGCAAGGCATGTTCCTTGATCGCCTTGGGCAACAGGTGACGCTTTGCGATTTCGCGCTTTTCGTCTTCCGTGTAACCGGCGATGCGGATCACTTCCATACGGTCCATCAGGGGACCCGGAATGTTCAGCGTGTTGGCCGTGGTCACGAACATCACGTCGGAGAGGTCGTATTCCACTTCCAGGTAGTGATCCATGAAGGTGGAGTTCTGTTCCGGATCGAGAACCTCCAGCAGTGCCGACGACGGATCGCCACGGAAATCCATGCCCATCTTGTCGATTTCGTCGAGCAGGAAGAGCGGGTTCGCCTTCTTTGCTTTCTTCATCGACTGGACGATCTTGCCGGGCATGGAGCCGATATAGGTACGGCGGTGACCGCGGATTTCCGCCTCGTCACGAACGCCGCCCAGCGCCATGCGCACATATTCACGGCCGGTCGCCTTGGCAATCGACTTGGCAAGCGAGGTCTTGCCGACGCCGGGAGGACCGACGAGGCACAGGATAGGACCGCGGATTTTAGAAGCACGGGCCTGTACAGCCAGATATTCGACGATGCGTTCCTTGACCTTGTCCAGACCGAAGTGATCCTGATCGAGTATCGTCTCGGCCGCATTGAGGTCGGTCTTGATCTTCGACTTCTTGCCCCAGGGCAGACCCAGCAGCCAGTCCAGATAGTTGCGCACGACTGTGGCTTCCGCCGACATCGGGCTCATCTGGCGAAGCTTCTTCATTTCCGCCTCGGCCTTTTCCTTGGCCTCCTTGGAAAGCTTGGTCTTGGCGATGCGCTCTTCCAGTTCGGCCATCTCGTCACGACCGTCTTCGCCGTCGCCGAGTTCCTTCTGGATCGCCTTCATCTGTTCGTTCAGGTAATATTCGCGCTGGGTCTTTTCCATCTGGCGCTTGACGCGCGAGCGGATGCGCTTTTCGACCTGAAGCACCGAAATCTCGCCTTCCATGAAGCCGAGCGCCTTTTCAAGCCGCTGCTTCACGCTGACGGTTTCCAGCATTTCCTGCTTTTCGGTGATCTTGATCGACAGGTGCGAAGCGACCGTATCGGCGAGCTTAGAATAGTCGTCGATCTGGCCGGCAGCGCCGACAACCTCGGGCGAAATCTTCTTGTTGAGCTTCACATAGCTCTCGAATTCAGAGACGACCGAACGGGACAGCGCCTCGATCTCGACCGGATCTTCGGCAGGCTCCTGCAACGGCGTCGCGGTGGCTTCATAGAAGTCTTCACGGCCGGTGTAGCTGTCGATCTGGGCGCGGCCCTTGCCTTCCACCAGCACCTTCACTGTGCCGTCGGGAAGCTTCAGGAGCTGGAGCACATTGGCGACCGTGCCGACCTTGTGGATGGCTTCCGGTGCCGGATCGTCGTCGCTGGCGTTGATCTGGGTGACAAGCATGATCTGCTTGTCCGAACCCATGACTTCCTCGAGCGCACGAATGGATTTTTCCCGCCCGACGAACAGGGGAACGATCATATGCGGGAAAACGACAATGTCGCGCAGGGGAAGTACGGGATAGGTACCGCCAGATGCCGCAGACGTGATGTTCGTCATATCATTTCCTTTCCATGGTCCCTTTCGGGACACCTTGCCGGACAGCTTGGGGCATCCGGCACATTCATTTCTCGAGACTGAAAGTGGAGTTTCGAAACACCGATTTCAAGTCGTCGGAACAGACGGCCTGACGCACCAGCAAGACCGTGAAATTCAACAAAACTCAGCGCTGGCTAATACTCCCGACATTTCCGGTTATCCTTGATGACCAGGAACCGGGTCGCCGACGGAATTCACATTTCCGTCATATCGCGCTGCAAATCAGTTGTAAGACTTTATCAGCAAAGCGCAATCCGCTCCAAACGCAAAATCGGGCTTCGTCAAGTTAGACGCAAGTTTCGTGAGGTCGTTCTAATAGAAAAGGCCCGCACGGATGCGGGCCCTGATCTCGTCCAACATTGCATCAGCCGATCAGGCCGAAACGTTGGTCTTTTCTTCCTGGCGGTCCGCATAGATGTAGAGCGGACGGGCGACACCGCTGACGACCTCGTCGGAAATGACGACCTCGCGCACGCCTTCCAGGGTCGGCAGCTCGAACATGGTGTCCAGAAGGATCTTTTCCATGATCGAGCGCAGGCCGCGGGCACCGGTCTTGCGGGTGATCGCCTTGCGGGCGATTTCGCGCAGCGCGTCTTCGTGGAAGGTCAGCTCGACATCTTCCATCTCGAACAGGCGCTGGTACTGCTTGACCAGCGCGTTCTTCGGCTCGGACAGGATCTGGATCAGCGCATCTTCATCCAGGTCTTCCAGCGTCGCCAGAACGGGCAGACGGCCGATGAATTCCGGAATGAGGCCGAACTTCACCAGATCTTCCGGTTCCAGTTCGCGCAGCACTTCGCCCACACGACGATCGTCTTCCGCCTTGACGGTCGCACCGAAGCCGATCGATGTCTTTTCACCACGGGCCGAGATGATCTTGTCGAGACCGGCGAATGCGCCGCCGCAGATGAACAGGATGTTGGTCGTATCCACCTGCAGGAATTCCTGCTGCGGATGCTTGCGGCCGCCCTGCGGCGGAACGGAAGCGACAGTGCCTTCCATGATTTTAAGAAGCGCCTGCTGAACGCCCTCGCCCGACACGTCGCGCGTGATGGACGGGTTGTCCGACTTGCGGGAGATCTTGTCGACTTCGTCAATATAGACGATGCCGCGCTGGGCGCGCTCGACGTTATAATCCGCAGCCTGCAAGAGCTTGAGGATGATGTTTTCCACGTCCTCGCCGACATAACCGGCTTCGGTCAGCGTCGTTGCGTCCGCCATGGTGAAGGGAACGTCGATGATGCGGGCGAGCGTCTGGGCAAGATAGGTCTTGCCGCAACCCGTCGGACCGACGAGCATGATGTTCGACTTCGCCAGCTCGACATCGCCATTCTTGGAGGCGTGCGCGAGGCGCTTGTAGTGGTTGTGAACGGCCACGGACAGGATTTTCTTCGCCTGCTTCTGGCCGATGACATATTCATCGAGGATCTTGATGATATCCTGCGGGGTGGGAACACCCTCGCGCGACTTCACCATAGACGTCTTGTTCTCCTCGCGGATGATGTCCATGCACAATTCGACGCATTCATCGCAGATGAACACCGTCGGTCCGGCAATGAGTTTCCGGACTTCGTGCTGGCTCTTGCCGCAGAATGAACAATAGAGTGTATTCTTAGAGTCGCCGCCGTTGCTGCCGCTGACTTTGCTCATATCTCTTTCCTTCCAGCACGCCGCAGGTCCGCCAAACGGATCGCGGTCAACTTACCGCCCGCCGATACGGCAGCCCTTGGGGTGCATCGCCGTATCCGCCTCGTTTCCCGGGGTACTAACCGGTATCAGATACATGAGCTGATACCCGGCTGCAACGAATTCCCCATCAAACCTAGCTACGTCATAAAAACTCAACATAGCCTTTATATATACTAATATCGCTTTCTGTGGCGGTTGAAAGCCCCGAAATTACTTTTGCGGCTTCAAACAAACGTCAAAAAGCGGCGCGCCTCAATTCGCGGCGGCGCCTTCGATTTCCTGGCGCGAGGTCAGGATCTTGTCGATCACGCCCCAGTCCTTCGCCTCGTCTGCATCCATGAAATGGTCGCGATCAAGGGTTTTTTCAACCTCTTCGAGCGTACGGCCGGTGTGCTTCACGTAGACTTCATTGAGACGGCGCTTCATCTTGATGATGTCGCGGGCGTGGCGCTCGATATCCGATGCCTGCCCCTGGAAACCGCCGGAAGGCTGGTGAACCATGATGCGGGCGTTCGGGGTCGCAAAGCGCATTCCCTTTTCACCGGCGGCGAGAAGCAGCGAGCCCATGGACGCGGCCTGGCCGACGCAGAGCGTCGAGACCGCAGGGCGAATGAACTGCATCGTGTCGTAGATCGCCATACCCGCGGTCACGACGCCACCCGGCGAGTTGATGTAGAGCGCAATTTCCTTCTTGGGGTTTTCAGCCTCGAGGAAAAGCAGCTGCGCGCAGACGAGCGACGCCATCTGGTCTTCCACCGGGCCGGTGAGGAAAATGATGCGTTCCTTAAGAAGACGGGAAAATATGTCGTAGGAGCGTTCGCCGCGATTGGTCTGCTCCACGACCATCGGCACCAGAGCCATGGCGGTATCAACTGGATTTTTCATGTCCGTCCTTTGTCAAACTCTGCCCTTCGCGGAAATCCGCTCCGGAATCACTTCTAACCTTCATACTCCCTACATAGAGTGTCCCTGCCCCGTACTTCAAGACACGAAGCCGCATATCCTTAACGGCTCAACAGCGTTTGCAGGCCTTTCAGGCCGAGGTTGACAGGGCTTGCGGACCGGGCGGCGCCAGCCGGGCCTCTTTCCCACGCTGCCACCATTTTTTTACTATGGCGCGCGACGACGGCAAAAAATCGCCCGCCATGCACAGATATAACTTCTCACCGGCAAGAACTCGTTAGTATTTGCTGCTGATACTGGCCAGCGAATTTCCGGTTCCCGTTGGGGAATGGGCCCATCCGGGCGAAATGGCAGCTCAACAATTCCAGCGGGCATAACGCACCTCGTGCGGAAGGGCCCGCTTTTACCGCATTATGGCGCAGATAGGATTTTGCAATGCTGGATGCAAAGACGAGCACGCTACTGTGGGCGGCGGAGACGCTCACCCTTGCCGTGCTTTTGGGAACGCTGTGGCTGCACCGCCCTTCCCGCCGGCATAATCTCTATTTCGCGGCCGGTTTCCTCGCCACGGGCATCGGCACGGTAATGGTGGCGCTTCGTGGAGATATTTCCAGTTTTCTGTCCATCCAGGTCGGCAATACGCTCGCACTTTCCGCCTTCGGTTTCTGGCTTGCGGGCCTGCTGTGCTTCGAGCAGCGGAAAATCGGTGGCTGGGTCGCCATTCCGGCACTACTGTGGATCGCCGGAATGTTCCTGCCGCCCGTGCGTGAAAATATGGTGCCCCGCATCCTGCTCTATCACGCCAGTGCCGCCACCGGCTATTTCATGCTCGCCGGCGTCCTTCTGGCCAGCAAGGCGCGCACCTCACGCAGCCGCCTGGTTTTGGCCGCAATTCTGATCCTGCAGGCTTTTGCCGGAGCGTTTGTCGCATCCATCGTCATACCGGCCAATGCCGCGGCCCCCAACGCTATTCCGCTGACATCGGCGCTCGCCTTTTCCGGCATGCTCGGCTTCACGGCCATCATCATGATCAGCGCCAAGATCATCATGGAAGACACGGAAACGCGCCTTCACCGGCTCGCCATGACCGATCATCTGACCGGCGTTCTCAACCGTCGCGGCCTGCTGGAGGAGTTTGAGCGCATCAAGAAGAGGTCGCCGGCCTCCAGCCGTTACGTGGCGCTGGTGCTGTTCGATATCGACCATTTCAAAAAGATCAACGACAGATACGGCCACCAGTCCGGCGATGCGGTCCTCGTGCATTTCTGCAATATCGCCCAGCGTGTGATCGGCGATCGCGGGCTTTTCGTCAGGATGGGCGGCGAAGAATTCGCCCTGGTTGCCGAAGTGGAAAGCTCTTCCAGCACCGCGGCGCTTGCGGAAGCCATCCGCAGCAATCTGCGCCTTTCGAAGATCAGTTCGCGCGGTGAAGGTATCGAGGTGACCACCAGCGTCGGCATATCGGAAGCCATGATCAAGGACGCCGACCTGAATACGATGATGACGGAAGCCGACCGCGCGCTTTATGCAGCCAAGAAGGCCGGGCGCAACCGTACCGTCATCCATGTCAATTCGGCCAATGTCGTCGTGCCAGCTTCGGACCGCGACGAAAATCCGATGGACAACAATGCCGACCGCCAGGTGGCGGCGCTGAACCGGATATCCGCCATCGCCGGCCGATGATGATGTAACCATTCAGTGACATGCGCAGAGTTATCCGCAATGGATTTGTCTCCCTTCCCAAAGCGCGGCGCGCGGAATAGACCATGGGCATGACAGCGACATTTCCCTTTCTCAAAATCGACCACGCCAACCGCCGCATTTCCCTTGATGCCCGCGACCCGGCTTTCTACAACGACCCAAACCCGGTCTACGCGGCTCTGCACGCTGAATGTCCCACTTTCTACTGGGAAGAGCAGCGGCAATGGTTCTTCGCCGGTTACGACCATGTCAGCGCCCTTCTGCGCGACCGCCGCTTCGGACGGCAGATACTGCATGTGGCTAGCCGCGAGGAAATCGGCCTGCCGCAGCCGCTGGAACATGTGAAGCATTTCGACGCCGCCGAGCAGCATTCGCTTCTGGAGCTCGAGCCGCCGGAGCACACACGGCTGCGCACTCTCATCAACCGCGCCTTCGTGTCGCGGCACGTTGACAAGATGAAGCCGGAAATAGAGGAACTCGCCAACCGCCTCATCGACGCCTTCGAAAGCAAGGGCGAAGCGGAACTGCTCTCCTCTTATGCCGATATCATCCCGGTGACGATGATCGCCCGCATGATCGGCATTCCCGAGGAAATGGGGCCGCAGCTTCTGAAATGGTCGCATGCCTATGTCGGCATGTACATGTTCAAGCGCACGCCCGAAGATGAACTTCTGGCCGACAGGGCCGCGCATGAATTTTCAGACTATGTGCGCAGCGTGATCGCAGAGCGTCGGGCGGAGCCGAAAGACGATCTGCTGAGCCACATGATCCATACGGAGCACAAGGGCCAGTATCTGACCGACGATGAGCTCGTCTCCACCACCATCGTGCTGTTGAATGCCGGGCACGAGGCGACCGTACACCAGATCGGCAATTCCGTGCGTATCATTCTGGAAAGCGGCATCTCCCCCGAGGTCCTGTTCCACGACGATGCCGCCACGGAACGCACGGTGGAAGAAACCCTGCGCATCTGCGCCCCGGTGCATATTTTCCAACGCTGGGTTCTGGAGCCAGTCGAAATCGACGGCGTCGCGTTCAAGCGCGGCGACAAGGTCAGCCTCATCCTCGCCGCCGCCAATCTCGACCCGGCAAAGTTTTCCGATCCGCTGACGTTCCAGCCGGACCGCAACGAAGGCGCCAACGTCTCCTTCGGCGCCGGCATCCATTTCTGCATCGGCGCGCCGCTTGCGAGACTGGAGCTCAATCTGGCCCTGCCCCTGCTTTTCAAACGTCTGCCGGGCCTGAAGATCGCCGAGCCGCCCAAGGTGAAGGACGTCTATCATTTCCATGGTCTGGAGCGGCTCGATCTCAGCTGGTAGTGTGGGACAGCGAAGCCTCGTCTCTAGATCTGAGCCAGCCCACCGTCGACGGAAAGTTCCACACCCGTGATGTAGCTGGCTTTTGAAGACGCCAGAAACAGCACCGCCTCGGCAATTTCGTCAGGATCGGCCATTCGGCCGATCGGCGCCGCATCCTTCAAATAGGCCTTGAAACCGGCGATTTTCTCATCATCCATTTTCAGGCCATTTTCCATAATTGGCGTGCGGGTGACACCCGGGCTTATCGTATTGACGCGGATTCCCCGCCCCTTCAGGTCATTGGCAAAGCTGCGGGCGAATGACCGAACCGCCGCTTTCGAGGCATTGTAAGCGCTGAGCCTTTCCATACCCTTGTTGCCGACGATCGACCCCGTCAACACGATCGAACCGCCATCGCGCAGCACCGGCAGCAGGGTCTGCACCGTGTAGAATACGCCCTTCACATTAATATCAAAAATTCGGTCGTAAAGCGCCTCATTGGTCTCACCAAGATCGTTATTCTCGGCGATGCCGGCGTTGGCGACGAGTATGTCGACTTTCCGCCCATCAGCTTCTATGCGGCTCTTGAGCTGCTCCAGGTCCGGGAGCTTCGCGACGTCGGAAACGAAGCCGATCGCCCCTCTCCCAAGTTTGGCGATGGCGGCATCGAGATTGGCCGAATTGCGGCCCGTCACATAGACCGCAGACGCTCCACCTTCCAGAAACAATTTGGCGACTGAAAAGCCTATGCCGGTCGATCCGCCCGTGACGACGACCACTTGCCCGTTGAATATTCCAGACATTAAAAACTCCATAAATATCTAAACTTCCGAATAACCGTAATTCGGTATTTCGGTTTTATTGAAATATTGAAGCCTGTCAATCCATATGCTAGAGCCGACCCATGGTTCAGTTTTTTCATCCCGCTCGCGAGGACATATCGCTTACAGCCGTGCTGGCCGCCCTCGGCGAACCTGCACGCATGGGCATCATCCGCAAACTATGGGGGTCCGAGGCCGGGCAAAATTGTGGCGCGGCAGCGCCCTGCCAGGATATGCCGCGCTCAACCCTTTCCAGCCATATGCGAATCCTGCGTGAGGCCGGATTGATCCGCACCCATAAACACGGCGTCGAAAATATCAGCGTCGTCCGCCTCGAGGATTTGGAAGCCCGCTTTCCCGGGCTCCTTCCATCGATTCTCAAATTCGATGAGCAATAGCAGCTTTAGACCGTCACCCCGCCTCACAGCCGGATAACATAATCCTTCCGCGTGGTTTCCACGACCTCCCAGGTGCCGGTGAAGCCCGGGCGCAGGATAATCCTGTCACCCGGCCTCAGATCGCGCGGTGTGCCGCCGTCTTCGGTCAGGATGGAATGGCCTTCGAGAATGCTGAAATATTCCCATTCATCATAGACCACCCGCCATTTGCCCGGCGTAGACTGCCAGATGCCGGCATAGATGCCGCCGGGAGCCTCTTCGAGATTCCATGTCGTGAATTTGGGATCACCTGATATCAGTCTTTCCGGCGCAGGCGCGCCGTGCTCCACCTCAACGGCGCTGCTTTCAAAAGACACAAGATTTGTCATCGCGGCAGGTCCTCAGATTTTTTCAAAGGACTGTTCGAGATCGGCGATGATGTCCTTGACGTCCTCGATGCCGATCGACAGGCGCACCACATCTGGCCCGGCGCCGGCGGCCGTTTGCTGTTCCGGCGTCAACTGCGCATGAGTGGTGGAGGCCGGGTGGATGACGAGCGAGCGGGTGTCGCCGATATTGGCGAGATGCGAAAAAAGCTGCAGCCCTTCCACCAACGCCTTGCCGGCCGCATAACCGCCCTTGACGCCGAAGGTGAAGACCGAGCCCGCCCCCTTCGGCGAATAATGCTGCTGGATGGCGTGATTGTCGCTGTCCTCCAGGCCCGCATAATGCACCCAGCCGACCTTTGGGTGTGCCTTCAGCCATTTCGCGACGGCGAGCGCATTGTCGGAATGGCGCTGAACGCGCAGCGGCAGCGTTTCTATGCCGGTCAGGATCAGGAAGGCGTTGAAGGGCGAGATTGCCGGGCCGAGATCACGCAATCCCAGAACGCGGCAGGCAATGGCGAAGGCGAAATTGCCGAAGGTCTGGTGCAGCACGATGCCGGAATATTCGGGTCGCGGCTGCGACAGCGCCGGATATCTGTCCGTCGCCGACCAGTCGAAGGTGCCGCCGTCCACAATAACACCGCCCATGGAATTGCCATGGCCGCCAAGGAATTTCGTCAGCGAATGCAGCACGATATCCGCGCCATGCTCCAGCGGCCGCAGCAGATAGGGGCTCGCCATGGTGTTGTCGACGATGAGCGGCAGGCCGTGGCGATGGGCGACATCGGCGATTGCGGCGATATCCACGAAAGTACCACCGGGATTGGCGAGGCTTTCGATGAAGACGGCACGGGTACGACCATCGATCTGCGCCTCGAAGCTTGCCGGATCTGCGGCATCCGCCCAGCGCACCTGCCAGTCGAAACCCTTGAAGGCGTGGCCGAACTGGTTAATCGAGCCGCCATAAAGCTGGCGGGCCGCGACGAAATTATCGCCGGATTGCATGAGCGTATGGAACACCAGCAATTGCGCCGCGTGGCCGGAAGCAACGGCGAGCGCCGCTGTGCCACCTTCGAGCGCCGCCACGCGCTCCTCCAGAACCGCCTGGGTGGGGTTCATGATGCGGGTGTAGATATTGCCGAACTCTTTCAATCCGAACAGGGCGGCGGCGTGATCGGCGTCGCGGAAAGCATAGGCCGTCGTCTGATAAATCGGCGTCGCGCGCGCGCCGGTTGTCGGATCAGGCTGCGCCCCCGCATGAACGGCCAGTGTCGAAAAACCGGGATTGTTGCTCGGCATGATGTTTCCTCCATTGGAATTTTGGAGGGATCATAATGCCTTGGCGCCAAATGATAAGTGCAATCCGTACCAACTATCGCGCAATATTGAGACGCGGATACTCAATTGCGGGGCAACGGTCCATCACCACTTCCATGCCATAGGCTTCCGCCTTGGCGGCGGCATTGTCATCGCGAACGGAGAGCTGGCCCCAGATCACCGATGGCCGCTCGGGCAGTAAGATCGCCTCTTCGACGATGGCCGACAGATATTCCGGCGCCCGGAAAACGTCGATCATGTCCAACGGCTCGGGAATATCGGCGAGTCTGGCATAGACCTTCTGCCCCAATATTTCCTTGCCCGCCTGGCCGGGATTGACCGGAAACACGCGATACCCCTTGGACAGGAGAAAGCGCATCACGCCGTGGCTCGGCCTGTCGGGATTGGGAGAAGCACCCAGCAGGGCGATGGTTTTGACGTCAGTCAGAATTTTTCTGAGATAATCGGGCTCGTAAGTATCATGCTGCATGTCAACTTATCCCTTCCAGAACGTCATGTGGTTTGAAGAATGCCAGCGCCAATCCGCCATCCGAACGCCTCGCGAGCATGGCGTCTCGTGCATGATGTCGAAAACACAGCCCTGACGCCGCCGGTTGCGCCCACCCCTCCCATCTAGGAAGCTTCTTCATCCTCTTGAACCCCTGCCCAGCCAAAAATCGCTGCCGGAGAGTTCGACATCCTGCAGCGACCGCTTTTCGGTCACGCAAAATGATTTCACCAAACACAGGAGTTCAGATTTTATTGACCATTCCTGTCCAGTTTTAAAAAGTGGCGCAGACTGACCTGAATACCGCCACAAACAACATTGACGTGCAATTCATGCGCCGTTCGTCTCCTGTTTGTTTTCATTCCGTTCGCTGTTAAATTAGACGTGCCTAATTTTCAAGAAGTTATGTCGCAAACCAATCAATACATCGATCTGCAACGTTACAGTTATTAACAGCATGAATTTTTGAAATTTATTTTCATTCACGCCATTACCAAATTGATACACTGCTTTTCGAGGCATCCACAGGAGAGCAGCTGGAACATTTGGTGAAACAAGCCATTCCGCAGCCCCGGGCACGCCACTCGGCAGAACAATTAGCCGCGCGTCCAGCACTGATACCCACACCTGACAGATGAAATTCCGAGCAGAACCTGGCACCGAGCCCGCGCAAAATCATTCCGCCATTCGACGACATGAACAAAGTAAAAATTTTACGCGTGTAACAATATCTGCGACAGGCACACCCCATCCGGGTGGCTCTCCCGGTCGAAAACCATGTGCGTGGGCAATCGGAAAAGGCTGGCCACCCGAGGGAAATCGATTCCGGTTTTCAAACGGATGTTATAGGTTACCCAAAGTAGCCCGCGAGCGAGTCTCTATTGTGACATTTGACATTCTTCTTCTGGTGCTCATGGGCGCGATGCTGCATGCCGGATGGAATGCGCTGGTCAAAGCCGGATCCGACAAACCGCTGGACGCCTCGCTGATCGCGGCGGGCGCTGCGGCCTGTTCGCTGCCGTTTCTGCCTTTCCTGCCATTTCCCGCGCCGGTCGCCATTCCCTTCCTGATCGCTTCGGCCGTCCTGCAATTCGCCTATTTCCGCCTTGTCGCCGCCGCCTATACGATCGGCGACATCGGCCTTGTCTATCCCGTCATGCGCGGCGTGGCGCCTCTGATCGTCGCTGCGACGAGCGGCCTTTTCCTGGGCGAGATTTTGAGCCCGGTGGCGCTTGCCGGCATCGCCGTCATCTCAGGCGGCATCCTGACGCTCGCTTTCGAGGCGCGGCGCGGCGGCAGAAAGGCGATCATGGTCGCTCTGCTCAACGCTTTCGTGATCGCATCCTACACTTTCGTCGACGGTGTCGGCGCAAGGCTTTCCGGTAACGCCATCTCCTATACGTTGTGGATGTCGCTTCTGCCGCCCGTGCTGCTGTTCGGCTTTGCCCTTTACCAGCGCGGTGTGGGCCCGGTCGCAAACCATGCCCGGCGCAACTGGTGGCGCGGACTGATCGGCGGCGGCGGCTCCATTCTCTCTTACGGGCTGGCGCTCTACGCCATGACCAAGGCGCCTGTCGCGGTCGTCGCGGCGCTCCGGGAAACCTCCATTCTCTTTGCACTGGTGATCTCCGTGGTGATCCTGAAGGAACGCGCCAGCGTCTGGCGTTATCTTGCCGGAGGCATCATTGCAGCAGGCGTTCTGGTGATGCGACTGGGGTAAAACGGGGCTGTTTGATGAGGTAAAACAATACCCCATTATCAAGTCATTGTTTTTTATATCTTATTTTTACGACCTTCAGAATCCGTCATATTGACGCTTTCGTTCGCGCACCGTATAAGCGCGCCAGATCGGATTCCAGCCGGAATTGGGTCATTTGCGGTTGTCTTTCACGGCAACCAAACCAAGCAACAAGAAACGCCCGTATGCTCTTCATGCAAGAGGATGACGGGTCCACGTTAGAAAGTGAAATTCATGTCTACTTTCGTTCAGAAGCCCGCTGAGGTGGAGAAGAAGTGGGTCATCATCGACGCCGAAGGCCTCGTTGTTGGTCGCCTCGCCACCATCGTTGCAACCCGCCTGCGCGGCAAGCACAAGGCTACCTACACCCCCCACGTTGATGATGGCGACAACGTCATCGTTATCAATGCGGAAAAGGTTGCCCTCACCGGCAAGAAGTATTCCGACAAGAAGTACTACTGGCACACCGGTCATCCGGGTGGCATCAAGGAGCGTACGGCTCGCCAGATCATCGAAGGCCGCTTCCCGGAGCGCGTCGTTGAAAAGGCCGTCGAGCGCATGATCCCGCGCGGCCCGCTCGGCCGTCGCCAGATGAAGAACCTGCGCGTTTACGCCGGCTCGAACCATCCGCACGAAGCACAGCAGCCAACCGTTCTCGACGTGGCCGTGCTTAACAAGAAGAACGTAAGGAGCGCCTGATAATGGCCGATCTTTCCTCTCTGAAAGACCTCGCCCCGGCATCGGAAGCTTCGGCTCCCGTGCACGTCCGCAAGGTTGACACTCTCGGCCGCTCCTACGCGACCGGCAAGCGCAAGAACGCCGTAGCCCGCGTATGGGTCAAGGCCGGTTCTGGCAAGATCATCATCAACGGCCGCGATTTCACCGCGTATTTCGCACGTCCGGTTCTGCAGATGATCCTCCAGCAGCCTATCGTCGCCGCGGCCCGCACGGGTCAGTTCGACATCATCGCCACCGTTGCCGGTGGTGGTCTGTCCGGTCAGGCCGGCGCTGTTCGTCACGGTCTGTCCAAGGCCCTCACCTACTTCGAACCGGGCCTGCGCTCCGTTCTGAAGAAGGGCGGCTTCCTGACCCGCGACAGCCGCGTTGTCGAGCGTAAGAAGTATGGTAAGGCCAAGGCCCGCCGTTCGTTCCAGTTCTCGAAGCGCTAATCGCTTCTCAGAACGGTTCGTTCAGAACTCCGAAAGGCGGGGCTTCGGCTCCGCCTTTTTTTCATGGCTCTCCTCCCTTGTTTTTTTAGCAGGAAGACAGCACCTTCAGCGCGAAACGCAATGGGGTGAGATATGCCGGCCAAAACCATCGACCATGCCTTCACCGCAACGGCCCTGACATCGGCCGCTACCGACCCGACCCATGCAGGCGTCCTCTCCTTCATGCGGCGTAAATATACGAAGAACCTCAAGGGCGTATCCACGGCCATCTGGGGCATCCCCTTTGATGCGGCCACCTCCAATCGACCGGGCGCCCGTTTCGGGCCGCAGGCGATCCGCCGGGCTTCGGCGATCTTCGACAACGATCCGCAATATCCCTTCGCGCGTGATCTTTTTGCCCAAATGCCGACCATCGATTACGGCGACTGTCTGCTCGATTACGGCAATCACTGGAAGACACCTGATACGATCGAAAAGGAAGCGCGAAAGATTATCTCCAAGACGGATTATCTGCTGACGCTCGGCGGCGATCATTTCATTACCTGGCCGCTTTTGAAGGCGCATGTCGCGAAGCACGGCCCGCTGGCGCTGGTGCAGTTCGACGCACATCAGGACACCTGGTTCGATGACGGCAAGCGCATCGACCACGGGTCCTTTGTGGCGCGCGCCGTGCGCGACGGGCTGATCGACCCCGACCGCTCGATCCAGATCGGCATCCGCACCCATGCGCCTGACGATTTCGGCATTCGCATTCTCCATGGTTATGAGGTGGAGGAAATGCGGGCGAGCGATATCGCCTCGCTGATCGTCAAACACACGGCCGGCATGCCCGCTTATCTGACCTTCGATATCGATTGCCTCGATCCCGCATTTGCGCCGGGAACAGGCACGCCAGTCGCTGGCGGGCCGACCAGTGCGAAAATTCTCTCCGTTTTGCGCGGGCTTGGACAGCTCGATATTCGCGGCTCGG
Organism: Agrobacterium sp. B1(2019); assembly: GCF_008274755.1. NCBI lineage: Bacteria > Pseudomonadati > Pseudomonadota > Alphaproteobacteria > Hyphomicrobiales > Rhizobiaceae > Agrobacterium > Agrobacterium sp. B1(2019). The sequence goes on from NZ_VTPB01000001.1 coordinate 1,485,014, forward strand.
ACGTGGTGGAGGTCGCGCCCGCCTACGACCATGCGGATATTACCGCCATTGCCGGAGCGACCGTTGCAATGTATATGCTTGGCCTGCGTGCCGAACGGCTGGCGAAGGCTGGCTGACAAAGACAACGGCGCTTGCCAAACTGATTCCGAATACCCTCGCAACACTTTGAAAAGTCAGGACAAGGACATGACAGCGAAGATCTTCATCGATGGCGAACACGGCACCACGGGTCTGCAGATCCGCACGCGCCTTGCCGGTCGCCGCGATATTGAGTTGCTGTCCATTCCGGAAGCCGAGCGCCGCAATGCGGCAATGCGCGAGGATATGCTCAACAACGCCGACATTTCTATCCTCTGCCTGCCGGACGACGCTTCCCGGGAAGCGGTCTCGATGGTGGCCGGCAATAACAATGTCCGCATCATCGATACCTCGACCGCCTATCGTATCCATCAGGACTGGGCCTATGGCTTTGCCGAAATGGATAAGGAACAGGGCGAGAAGGTTCGTTCCGCCCGTCTCGTCGCCAATCCGGGCTGCTATCCGACCGGCGCAATCGCACTTCTGCGCCCGTTGCGCGCCGCAGGCCTGCTGCCGGACGGTTATCCGGTCAGCGTCAATGCGGTTTCCGGTTATACCGGCGGCGGCAAGCAGATGATTGCCCAGATGGAAGACCAGAGCCGCGATGACGCCGTCAGCGCCAATAATTTCCTTTATGGCCTGTCGCTCAAGCACAAGCATGTGCCGGAGATGACCATTCATGGTCAGCTCGACCGTGCACCGCTGTTTTCGCCCTCCGTCGGTCGTTTCCCGCAGGGGATGATCGTGCAGGTGCCGCTGTTTGCCGCTGACCTGAAGGAAGGTGCGACCATCGAAACGATCCACGCGGCGCTGACTGCCCATTATGCGGGCCAGGACATCGTCAGTGTGGTGCCGCTTGCCGAAAGCAAGGGGCTCTCCCGCATCGATGCGGAGGAACTGGCGGGCAAGGACACGATGAAGCTTTTCGTCTTCGGTACGCCGGGCGGTGAGCATATCAACCTCGTGGCGCTGCTCGACAATCTCGGCAAGGGCGCATCCGGTGCGGCGGTACAGAACATGGAACTGATGCTCTCTGCATGAGAATGTTCTCATGAATATTGCCACCCCATCTTTTCCGGCCTCGTGGAATATCGAGGCCGCAGAACAGATTGCCGATACGCCGGCCGGGGTGGTGTACGAGCTTTCGCGCAGCGATGGTTCCCTCGCCGTCGCCAAGGTTCTGAAAAAGAAAGTATTGAAGGACAGCCTTCGCGGCGCGGATTTCATTAAATGGCGCGCTGGCATCGGCTGCGTGGAGCTGCTCGACCGCTCCGACGATATTCTGCTGATGGAACACGCCGGCACGGAGACCCTGCGCGACGTGCTGTTTCGCGACGGCAACGACAACGCCACGACGGAAATCGCCGCCGATGTCCTGCTCAGATATCATCAGCCATCGCAGCAGAAGCCGCCTTCAAGCCTGCTCACGCTGCCGCTCTATTTCGAGAGCCTGTTTCGCAAGGCCGAGCTGGATCGCACCGACGGCATGGACAGCCCCTATATCGAGGCGGCCACGCTGGCGCAGGCGCTGATCGACCGGCAGCGGGATGTGAAGCCGCTGCACGGCGATCTGCATCACGAAAACATCATGCGCAGTGAACGCGGCTGGATCATCATCGATCCGGCTGGCCTGATCGGCGATGCGGCGCTCGATGTCGCCAATATGTTCTCCAATCCGCTCGACCGTTTCGACCTTACCCGCAACGAGGCGCGCATCGCCTCCATGGCGGCGATTTTCGCGAAGGCTCTGCAACGGGACGAGCGGGTATTGCTGCAATATGCTTTCGCTTATGGCTGCCTTTCCGCCGTGTGGCACGAAGAGGACGGCAATGCGGAAGAGCGCGACAACGAACTCGCCGTCGCGGCCGCCATCAAAACGGTGCTCAGGCAGTTCTAAGCCGTCTCAGTCCCTGACTTCGACCGCAACGGGGGCCGGATATTCGCCAATGAAACCGCGCCAGTGGGCGACGGCGAAACCAAGCACAATCAGCGCCATGCCCTGATGGGCAAGCGCCACATGAATATCCACATGCATGAGCAGCGTGGTGATGCCTAGCGCCGCCTGAATGGAGACGAGCACGAAGAACAGCACCGCGCGGCGGGCGTGTGGTGTGCCGGGCAAGGCGCACACCATCGACACCATATGCCAAAGCGTGGCGGCAAACAGCGTATAGGCGCCGAGGCGGTGGACGAATTGCACCGTCTTGGGGTTCTCAAAAAGGTTGATCCACCAGGGCTGTTGCAGGAAGAGATCGCCCGGCACCAGTGAGCCGTCCATTAGCGGCCAGGTATTGTAGGAAAGGCCAGCATTCAGCCCCGCCACCAATGCGCCTAGATAGATCTGGAAGAGACAGAGCACCGTCAGCAGCGCGGCAAAACCCCTGCCCGTCTTTTCGCCGGCGGCCTCGGGAGAATGGTGTGACAATCCGCGCAAAATCCACATGCAGCCCGCAAAGATGAGGCAGGCGATAGTCAGATGCGTGGCAAGGCGGTATTGCGAGACATCCGTGCGGTTGACGAGGCCGGAAGAGACCATCCACCAGCCGATGAAGCCCTGAAAACCGCCAAGCGCCAGCAGACCGACCAGCGGCAGGCGCAGGCGCTTTTCGACGCGGCCTGTCAGCCAGAAGAAGGCGAGCGGCAAAGCGAAGATGAGGCCGATGGTGCGGGCAAGCAGGCGATGCGCCCATTCCCACCAGAAAATCGTCTTGAACTCGTCGAGCGACATACCCTTGTTGATTTCCTGATATTGGGGAATGCGCTTGTAGAGCTGGAATTCCTCTTCCCATTCGGCGACGGAAAGCGGCGGAATGGCGCCGTGGATCGGCTTCCATTCGGTAATCGACAGGCCGGATTCGGTGAGCCGCGTGGCGCCGCCGACGAGGACCAGACAGAAGAGCGTGAACAGCACAACGCGCAGCCAGATGCGAAGCAGCCGGCGGTCCTTCTCCTGTTTCTGCAGGGCAGCTTCCACCACCATGTCCGCCGAACCATTTGCCATTGTCATGCCGCTCGAACGCATCTTTCAGGTCTCCCTCATACAGTCATGTTGATTAGCCCCAACCGGCGCCACAAAACAAGGCCTCAGGGTTTGCGGCATGCGGTCGCGGCGGTATAGTCGGCCAGTTGTTCAATCACGGAAAATTTCATGCACCCTCGCCTCAGATCGCTTATCGGCACCATCGTCATCATCTGCCTCGTCGTCGTTTACGCCGTGGTGGCGACGGCCATTGCATCGGCGGCGCTGGCGCAATCGCCCTGGTGGGTGCATCTCGCTTATTTCGTGCTGACCGGAATCTTGTGGGTTCTGCCGGCGATGCTGATCATCAAGTGGATGGCCGGACCCAAAAAACAGGGTTAAGCGCCGACCATTGCATGACACCCTGAGGTCGCAATTTTATAAACCGATTGTTTGCCGCTCAGCGATATAGTCCGACCCAAACAACCGGAGAGAGTGGATGGCGGCTGAGGGGCCGATCTTTATCAGCGACGAGCAAGCACCGACCGCCGTGCAAAACGAGCGGCGGGGTGCTGATCGCCTGTTGATCGATCTGGTCGATGACGCCTCCACCATCCGCGTCGACTGGGAGCGGCTGGAAAACGATCCGCTCAATTCGCTGCATCAGGGTTTCGGCTGGTGCTCCATCTGGGCACAAACGCAGGATAGCGCGCTCCTGACGCTTCGCGGCCGGCAACGCGGCAAGACGATCTTTCTGCTGCCTCTCGAAATCGTAATGGAAGGCGTCGTTCGCAAGGCGCGTTTTCCAGGCGGCCGTTTCAACAATATCAATACGGGGCTTTTCGAACCCTCTTTTGCCGGACAGGCCGGAAAGGAAATCGCGACGGCGATTGCCCGCGAGGCGCGGAAGCTGTTGCACGGTCGAGCCGATATTCTGGCTTTGCAGAACATACCGCTGACGTGGCGCGACAGGACCAATCCCCTCTCGCATCTTGCTTCCGTCGAAAACCAGAACCCGGCCTTCCAGCTTCCCCTGTTCGAAAGTTTCGAGGCCACGCTTCGGCAGGTCAATGCCAAGAGGCGACGGAAGAAATTCCGCATCCAGAGCCGAAGGGCCGAGGAAATGGGCGGCTACAGCCATGTGATCGCGCAATCGCCACAGGAAAAATGCGAATTGTTGCAGGCGTTTTTCCGCCAAAAGGCCGCTCGCTTCGCCTCGCAGGGCATTCCGGACGTGTTTCGCGATCAATCGGTGAAGGATTTCTTCTACGATCTCGCCAATTTCCCACAGACGGGCACGGACAGCCTGCTGGAGCTGCACGCCATTCGCCTGCATGGCGAAAACGAGGGCGTCATCGCCGCGATAGCCGGGCTTTCGCGCAAGCAGGATCACATCATCTGCCAGTTCGGTTCGATCGATGAATCCGTTTCGGAAATCAGCCCTGGCGAATTGCTGTTCTGGCTGATGATCGAAAGGGCCTGCCGCGAAAAGGCGGCAATCTTCGATTTCGGCGTCGGCGACCAGCTCTACAAGCGCAGTTGGTGCCCGCTTTTCACCGTGCAGCACGATATATTCCTGCCGGTGACGTTGAAGGGTCGTGTTGCGGCCTCGGCCTATGTCGCCATTGCCCGGACGAAAAGCCTGATCAAATCCAATCCGGCGCTTTATGCGTTGATACAGCGGTTTCGCGCCGGACGGCCGAAGATGGACAGCGCCGCCGACTGAGGTGCCGGCGCAGTAGGTATGGGGCGCCTCAGGCCGCGCTCAGATGGCCCGGCGTGCGCATGCCGGTCAGCGGCAGCGCCTGTTCATAACCCTCGGCAACCAGTTCACCGAGCGTCTTTTCCAACAATTCGCTATCCTTGCCCGGAACCGAGACGATAATTTCCGCCGGCAGGTTACGCAGCATTTTCCCGAGGCTCGAAATCTGTACCGCGCCGCATTCGACGAGGACGGTATCATAAGCGTCGGAGAGCGCGCCGAGAATCATCGTCAGACGGTCTATCGCGCGCATAGCCTCACGCGGCTGCGCATTGCCACGCGGCACGATATGGGCGTCGGACAGGCGGTCGCCGTGAATTGTTTCGCCAAAGGCGGCCGCGCCCGCCAGAAGGTCCATCACACCGGGAAGTCCAGCCTCCGACGCCATCAATCGCGTCGGACAGGCTGACGCCGTCATGTCGACGAGAACGACCGAACGGCCCATTTCGGACAGAGCACGGGCCAGCATGACGGTCGTGGTCGAACCACTATCACCGGCCGGAGACACGATCGCGGCGACCGGCTTGGCAAGGCGGGTAGCCAGGAAACCTGCAACGGCGTTAATGGAGAAATCGTCATTGGCGTCGACCTCCTCCTCCACTGCCTCCTCTTTGGCGGCCGTGACATCCTGCACCGGCAAGGCCGGTATGGCGGCCGCAGCGGCGACGGCCGGTACACGCCGTTCTTCCTCTTCGGCAACCGGCTGGTATGCCGCGACCGGCATGGCTCGCGCGGCAGGCTGCATGGTTTCATGGCGCGCTGCTAAAGGCTGTCCCGGCGCATCCGTGGTCCTGTCCGGATCGACCGGCCCGCGTGAAGGAGGAGGCGGATCGGAGAGCGGCGGAACTTGGTTCCTGCCCAACGGCTTCAAGGCCCGGCCGGTGAAGAGCTCCACCAGCATGACGACGATGCAGGACAGCAGAAAGGCAGCCAGCGTCACGACGATGGTGATGGCGCCGGTCTTCGGGAAATAGGGTTCGCGCGGCTCCACCGCCGTCGAGATGACGCGCGCATCGGCCGGCGTGGAATCCACCGAACCGGCGCGCGATGTCGCTTCGCGGTAACGGGCAAGATAGGTTTCCAGAAGCTGCCTTTGCGCAGAAGCTTCCCGCTCCAGATCGTTGAGACCGACCTGCTGTTCGCCGGCACGAACGCTTTCCGATTTCAGCATGTTCAGCTGCTGAACCAGTTGCCGTTCCCGCAGACGCGAAACATTGGCCTCGTTTTCGAGACTTGCCAGCACCTTGCGGGTTTCTTCCTGAATCTGCCGCTGTATGCCGTCAAGCTGATTGCGCAGCGCACGGATGCGCGGATGGCCTTCCAGCATCGAAGACGAAAGATCGGAAATCTGGCTGCGGATCGTCGTCTCGTTTTCCTTCAGCCTCTGGATCGTCGGGGAACCGACGACATCGGGGAAAGTATCAAGCGGACGGCCGTTAGCAAGCGCGCTGCGCACGCCTTCCGCCCGCGCCTCGGCATTGGCGCGCTCTCCGCGGATACGGCCAAGTTCGGTGGAGATATCGCTGAGCTGGCGGGTGGCGAGCGTTTCGCCCTGCCCCGCCGAGAGAAGATCGGAGGAGGCACGATAATCCGCGACCTTCCTGTCGGCCTCGCGCACCTTTTCGCGCAGATTGGCGATTTCCGGCTCCAGCCAGCGCGCCGCTTCCGTGCTTGTATCCAGCTTTGCGCCGCTTTGCAGGGCGATATAGGCCTTCATCATCTCATTAGGGATGGCAGCGGCAAGCTTCGGGTCCTGCGAGGAAAATTCGACAGTGATGACGCGCGAGCTTTCGACCTGATAAACCTGCAGCTTTTCCCGGAAGGCCTTCAGCACCCGCTCTTCGGGCAACACCTGAAGCGGGTCCTTCTTGACGCCGACGGCGACCAGCAGCTGCGAGATGAGCGAAGGATGGGCCTCCGGATCGAACTCATCAAGCTCATAGAGCTTCATGTCTTTCGCGACCTGTTTGATGAGATCGACCGATTGCAGGATCTGCACCTGGCTGGAAACGGTCAATTCGTCGAGAACCGGCTCGGCGGGCGCATTGGACTGCTGCGAAGCGCCGAAGGAGGCCGTGCGGGATTCGATGAGCACGCGCGCCTCGCCCTTATAGGCGGGCGACATCATGCTGGCGATCACGAAGGCGGAGCCTCCGGCCAGAAGCGTTATCGCCGCGATCCGCCCCTTGCGCTGCCATATGGCCGCGACAAGCTGCGCAAGATCGATATCCACATCCCTGTCGTCAATGCGATCGCCGTTCATGCAGGCTCCGTAACCGAGACAAACCTCGGGCGTTCAAATATAGATGGTCAATTTTCGCGAAGCTTAAGTCTTGCGGGTAACACAACAGTTAATCCCGCAGAATCCGACGAAATAAAGCCGATATTACCATCGCTCGCGCCGGCTGTTTACCGCACATTAACCCTAACAGAACGATAAGAATGATCAAAGATCGACTCGGAGCCAGATGAGATGCCGCTCGCCGGATCACGACATGTCACCGCACTGACGCTCGCCGTTTTGACGGCCCTTTCCGGCTGCGCGGCATATCAACCCGCGCCGAGGTCCTTTAACGAGGCTGCGCTGCAACCCTATCATGTCGATAGCGGCGACAGGCTGCGCATCAACGTGTTCGAGCAGGCCGGGCTGACCAACACCTATACGGTCGACCAGGCCGGTTATGTCGCCTTCCCGCTCGTCGGTCAGGTTCCCGCACGCGGCAAGACCCTGCCGCAGCTCGAAGCCGCCATCGCCGCCAAATTGCGGCAGGGTTACCTTCGCGATCCAGACGTGACGATCGAGATCGACCGTTATCGCCCGGTCTTCATCATGGGCGAAGTCGGTCGTCCCGGCCAATATTCCTATGTGCCGGGCATGACCGCGCAAAACGCCATAGCCATTGCCGGCGGCTTTACTCCGCGCGCCAATCAGGCCGATGTCGACATTACCCGCAAGATCAACGCCGAGGTGATGACCGGCCGGATCGGGATCACCGCGCCCATTCTGGCGGGTGATACCGTCTATGTGCGTGAACGCTTCTTCTGAGAACGGAGTGGCGCACGTGTCGGATGACGGCCCTCCCCTGCGTATCATTCATTGCTTCCGCTCCCCGGTGGGCGGTGTTTTCCGCCATGTGCGCGACCTCATCGAAGAACATGTGAAGCAGGGCCACAAGGTTGGCATCGTTTGCGACAGTTCCACCGGCGGCGCGCATGAGGAGCGGCTCTTCGCACAGATCACCCCGATGCTGGAACTTGGCCTCACCCGCCTGCCCATCCGGCGGTCCATCAGCCCCGGCGATCTCATGGCGCTGTGGAAATCCTACAAGCACATCAAAAGTTTGCGGCCGGACATTCTGCACGGGCACAGCGCCAAGGGTGGCGCTCTTGCCCGGCTGATCGGCTCACTCCTGCGGGCGAACAGGTATCGCGTAGCCCGCCTCTATTCACCGCATGGCGGCAGCCTGCATTATGCCAGAAACAGCCTCAAAGGGCAGCTCTTCCTGCGGCTGGAGCGGTTTCAGGAACATTTCACCGATGCGCTCTGTTTCGTCTGCAATTTCGAGCAGGCGACGTATGAAACCAAGGTCGGCAGGCCGCGCACCCGCACCGCGATGATCTATAACGGCGTTCAGGAAAGCGAGTTCGAAACCGTACCCACCCGCGAAGACGCAGCCCGTTTTCTCTATATCGGCATGTTGCGCGACCTCAAGGGGCCGGATGTCTTCATCAGGGCATTCGCGAAAATGGAACGCAGTCTCGGCCAGCCCATGTCCGGCGTGATTGTCGGCGACGGACCGGACAGGGACAAATATGCGGCGATGATCGACAAGGCCGGGCTTTCCCGGCGTATTTCCATGCATGCGGCCATGCCCGCCAGACAGGCCTTCGAACTGGCGTCGACGGTAGTGGTGCCGTCGCGCGCCGAAGCCATGCCCTATATCGTGCTGGAAGCGCTTGCGTCGGGAAAGACGGTCATCGCCTCGCATGTCGGCGGCATTCCCGAGGTCCTTGGAGAAGACAGCGAAGCGCTGGTACCGGCTGGTGACGCCGATGCGCTGGCACGGATCATGGTCAAGGATGCCGAGGACGCCGACTGGGCGCAGCGGATCATGCCTCGTCCCGACAGCTTCAAAGCGAAATTTTCAACCCCGGTCATGGCGAATGAGATGATGAAACTCTATCGCGACCTGTTATCGACCTGATAGTCATTTCAAAAACACGATTTTTAATTGTATATTCCGGCCATCCTGTCGAAAATCATCATAAACGTTTCTTAGCATGTTTCGGCTAGTTTCCTGCTCGTAGAGCGCGTGCGCCCCTTCGGATGCATAAAAGGCGCTCTGCCACTTTGAGGTTGCGCATCGTTCAGGTCGGAAATTCAATGCGATTTTCAGCCCGATGCGCTGGAGGGTGCGGACCAAGGCAATGACCAAGACTGACAAGGACAGAATGCAATTCGATCTGGCGTCATTGCGCAAGAAACTCTCTGACCATGAAGCCGGCGGGTCTTCGGCGTCCGAAACGGTCGTGCTCAATCCGCTTGCACGGCAGATCGCCAACCAGCTTCGCGCCGGCAACCATTCGCCCAATATGGTGATCGGGCAATTGCGGCTTCTGGAATTCACAATGCTCGTCGTCATCGCCGCCATCGTCAACGGCATCGCGGCCGATCGCGGTCTCGAAACCTTTCTGTCGGTTTTCGGCGGCGGCGTATTGGGGGCGACGCTCTGCGTGTTTCTGTTGCAGGCCGGTGACTGCTATCAGCTTCCGACGCTGCGTACGCCGCTGAAGATGTTCGCCCGCATTCAGGGCGCAGTGTGCCTCTCCTTCGTGGGAATTGCCTGTTTCCTTCTCCTTTTCTTTCCCGATGCGCTGCATTCCTGGCAAGCCTTTGGCATCTGGTATGCAACGGCTGCGGTCGCGATTTTCGCCGGGCGGCTGATCCTCGGCTTCGCCATTCGCCATTGGGGCCGCAACGGCGTCATGGAACGCCGCGCCGTCATCGTGGGCGGCGGCGATACCGCCAAGGACCTTATCCGCTCACTGGAGCAGCAGTCCGACAACGATATCCGCATCTGCGGTATCTTCGACGACCGGAAAAGCGCCCGCTCCCCCGAAGTTGTCGCCGGTTATCCCAAACTCGGAACCTTTGCGGAGCTGGTAGAGTTCGCCCGCCTGACGAAGCTGGACATGCTGATCATCGCCCTGCCGCTCAGCGCCGAGGCGCGCATTCTCCAGCTTCTGCGCAAACTTTGGGTGCTGCCGGTCGATATCCGCATTGCGGCGCATGCCAATAAATTGCGTTTCCGCCCCCGCGCCTATTCCCATGTCGGCAAGGTACCGATGCTCGATGTGTTCGACAAGCCGATCCGCGACTGGGATTCGGTGGCGAAACGGGTGTTCGACATCACCTTCAGCCTCATCGGCATCGCCCTCTTATGGCCTGTGATGGTGGGGGCGGGAATTGCCGTGAAAACCACCTCGAAAGGCCCGATCCTCTTCAAGCAGAAGCGCCACGGCTTCAACAATGAGACGATCAATGTCTGGAAGTTCCGTTCCATGTATACGGAGCTCGCCGACCCGACCGCGAAAAAGGCCGTGACCAAGAACGACCCACGCGTGACGCCCGTCGGCCGCTTCCTGCGCAAATCCTCGATGGACGAACTGCCGCAGCTTTTCAACGTTCTTTACGGCGATCTTTCGCTCGTCGGGCCGCGTCCGCATGCCGTTCACGCCCAGACGGGCGACCTGAAATATACCGAGGTGGTGGAGCACTATTTCGCACGCCACAAGGTCAAGCCCGGCGTCACCGGCTGGGCGCAGATCAACGGCTGGCGCGGCGAGATCGACCATGGCGACAAGATCAAGTTCCGGACCGAATATGATCTCTATTACATCGAGAACTGGTCGCTGTTTCTCGATTTGAAGATCCTGTTCCTCACGCCGATCCGGCTGCTCAAATCGGAAAACGCCTATTGACCCACACCGGTTACCAGCACGCGGCGGATTTCGACGCACCTTTAGCCACCATACGGCTCATCGGTGCGTTCTTCATCGCGTTTGGCGTGTTCCTTTCCGGTTTCGTTATCTCCGAGCCGGCGCCTTATGAGTTGATGATGGTGGGACAGGTGGCGCTCTGGTTCCTGCTCGGCCTTCGCCTTTCGCGCACCGTCGTCCTGCTTCTGTGCCTGCTGCTTGCCTTCAATGTCGGCGGTTATCTTTCCCTCACCACCATGGCCGATCTGGATGAGGGACCGCTTTATCTCGCCGTCTCGACCTTTCTGGCGCTGACATCGGTTTTTTATGCGGCGATCATCGAGGACAAATACCAGCGGCTGCTTTTGATTTTCCGGGCCTGGCTTGCAGCGGCGCTGATCACCGCCCTGCTCGGCATCATCGGATATTTCCACGCTATTCCGGGTTTCGAGGTATTCACCCTTTACGACCGCGCCAAGGGCGCCTTTCAGGACCCGAATGTTTTCGGTCCCTTTCTGGTGACCCCGTCGCTTTATCTGATCTACGGCCTCCTCACCGGCAAGGCGATGCATGCGCCTTTACGGATCGTCGGGCTGCTCATCCTGTCGCTCGGCATTTTTCTGTCATTCTCGCGCGCGGCCTGGGGCCTGTTTCTGTTTTCCACCATCCTCCTCGTTTTCGTCATGCTGCTGAAAGAACGAACGGCCGCCTTTCGTCTGAAGATACTCGTGTTGTTTCTTGTCGCCGCGGGCCTCATGGTCGCGGCTATTGTCATCGCGCTGCAGTTCAAACAGGTGGCCGATCTGTTCCTTAGCCGCGCCTCTGCGGTGCAATCCTATGATGGTGGGCATCTCGGCCGTTTTGCCCGCCACTATCTCGGCTTCCTGCTCGCAATGGATCATCCGCTCGGCATTGGCCCGATGGTGTTCGACAATATCTTTCCCGCTGCCGAACATAATATCTGGCTGAAGAGCCTGACGACGCATGGCTGGTTCGGTTTCGTGATCTATCTCGTGTTGATCTGCTGGACCATTGCCGCCGGTTTCAGGCATCTGCTGCGGCCACGCCCCTGGCAGCCGTTCCTCATCATTTCCTGGGTTACTTTCGTGGGACATGTGATGATCGGCGCCGTCATCGATACCGACCACTGGCGGCATTTCTTCCTGCTGCTCGGCATATTGTGGGGGTGCATGGCGCTGGAAAAACGCGAAAGCCTGCGCCGCCGCGCACGCGCCGCGTAAAGACCTACCCTTACGGAACCTTACACCATTTCATGCGTTTAGCCCCCGATTCTGATTGTCAAACGGGGAGACATCTTATGACGCAGACCAATAATCTCTATCTCATTATCGGCGCCCTCATCGTCGTCATTGCCGGTCTCGGCATCTATGTCTGGCACGAGGAAAGCAAGCCGAAGGGAATCGAGATGAACATCGGCCCTAACGGGGTCTCCGTTCAGGAAAACTGATCCGCAAGCGTCGCGCAAAGTCCGGCCATTAAGACCGGGGGCATCCCAAGCCGAACGCGGTCGGGATTCGCCCGGTCTTCTTATGAGAGGAGACGAAAGGCGGGATCGATGCCCGCCGAGCCGGTTCGGTACGAATGATGCGTATCGCCCGATCAAGGAAACAGCTAGCGCAATGGTCTCCTCCATCGACCTGTCAACACGCCTCACCGCCACCAGACTGGCCCTCAAGGCCATCAAGGAGCAGGAAGACAATCCCGCCGTCACCTCCTCCTCCTCGACTCGGACGTCTTTGCTCGGCTCCTACGGGCTCGATACCACCAACTCCTCCTCTTCCACCAACACGCGACTCACGCAGCTTCTGGCACAATATGCCCAGACCTCGAACGAGGATACGCAGACCGACGACACGGATACCCGGCTTTCTTCCGGCGATATTACCAAGGTCGATTTCATGAAGGCGCTGAAGGAGACGCTGGAAGAACTGACCGCGGATCCGGACAAGGCTTCGCAGGCCAAGGCCATGCTGGAGGCTTTGACGGCCGGCACGCTGACCGTCTCCGATCCCGCCGAAGGCGCGCAGGTCAAAGCCTGGGACGTGGCCGCAGATACAAAAACCACCTCCAGACCGGCCACGGATATAGCCATGACGGGATGGAGCGACTTTCTGAAAGACCATCTCAAGCGCGACGGCTCGGCCTATGCGAGAAGCGAAACCGGCGCCTATGTCGATATCATCTCTGGCGACAGCGCGTTTTTCGGCAGCGTCGGCAGCCGCTATTATTATCTCACCTGGCCGCAGGCGAAAAACGGCACTTTGACCGTATAAGCCGAACTCGCCGATGCCTGAACGGATGGCTGCGACATGGAACATGCCGCAGCCTCGCTTTTATCGTCTGCTCAGACGGCAGGTGCGGCAGCCGGTTCGGCTCCGCCGGAAAGTGCCTTCTGCAACTGCGCTTCCTGCGCCGGCGACAGCGACGTCTTGATAACCCGCCCGCGCAGGCCTTCGAATTCCGCCAGCACCTTTTCCGGTTGCACCTTGCGGATCAGCACGAACAGCGCCGAAGAACCGTTGGGAATGGTCTCGCCGAGCGATTTGATGAAATCGTCATCGATACCGAAATCCGTCAGCGAACCCGCAAGAGCGCCCGTGCCGGCACCGATCGCGCCGCCGATGGCAAATCCCGCCAGCGGATTGAGAAACAGCAGGCCGACGAGGCCGCCCCAGAGACCGCCGGACAGGAAACCGGAGCTTGCGCCGATCGCCGTCAGATTGACGCTCTGTTTCAGATGCACCTTACCGTCTTCATCGCGAACGACGACCACGGCATCTTCCAGATCGACCAGATATTCCTTTTTGAGGCCTGCAAGCTTCAGAAGCACCCTGTCGGCCACTTCCGTTCCGTCAAAACCAACAACGACAAGTTCAGACATAGTTCGTCTCCCTGAGTTTCAATTCCGCTGCGATTGAACGCCGAAGCGGGCGGCTTGTTCCGGCAATGATGGAAAGCGGATGTGTCATGCGTTTGACGGCCGCCCATCCGGGCTGCTTCGGCCCCTATGCGCCATCCACACCCTTTGCTCCTTTTTTTATGAAAAGACCATTTTCCGCTTGCGCCCTAACAGGCTTATATATAAACGGCTTTCAGGTTCGGAGCGTAGCGCAGCCCGGTAGCGCACTTGACTGGGGGTCAAGGGGTCGTGGGTTCGAATCCCGCCGCTCCGACCATTAAAATCAGATAGATAGCCAGTTCCCCCAGAGCTGGCTATATTTGTTTCAGCCATCTGGTAACCCGCGCCATGCGCGAACTTAAAACACCGGATTCGGCTATACATTTGTCCAGGCCTGAGAATGAGGTGTGCCGAGATGGCCAAAAAAACGAAAATAGAACACTCGGAATTCTCGGGCGAGTTTGAAGACGATGGCATCACCGTTCTGGTTGATATCTACCGGCCCGCCGGCACCCAGCAGGATTGGACGCTCGAAGTCATCAGCGAGCATGACGATGTCACCACCTGGGACGAACCTTTCGCGACTGACAAAGACGCCTGGGAAGAATTCCTGGCCACGTGCGAGAAAGACGGAATTCGCAGCTTTCTGGATGGCGAGGATCCGTCTGTCCACTAACCTTCAACTCGCAGTGCCCGGACTGTAATGGGCGACGCCCATTGCCTTGTTGACTCTCTGCTAAAATTAGAACATTTAGTGAACAAAAGAGAGGTCATCCAATATGTCCGACGCTGAAAAAATCACCCCCATACGGCCTGACGACATAGCCGGATATGTCATCCAGTGTCATGACGGCGATGCGAAGGCGGCCGTCGAAGCCCTTCTCGGCGAAATCGAGCATCTGCAGGAACAGCTTTCCCTGGCGGTCGCCATTATGGGAAAGGGATATACGCGCGGATGGACACCGGATATCGGACGCGATTGAGCCGACGGCTTCCACTCCACAAGCCGTGTTCGGTGCGGCTTGTGGAGCGTAAGAAAAACTGGCGCAGCAATCAGCCCTTGTCCGCCAGCTGGCCGATTTCGCGGTCGATCAGGTAAAGCGCATTGGGGCCGTCGCCGATCAACTCGATCTTGCCGAGTATGGTGCGGCAAAGGCTGTCTTCCTCATGCTGCTCATCCACGAACCATTGCAGGAATGAGGTTGTAGCGTGGTCTTTTTCCACGTGGGCAAGATCGACTGCCGCGTTGATGGCGGCGGTGACGCGGGATTCGTGCTCCGTCACGATGGTGAACAGGCCTTTGATGTCGTTTGCCGTGACCTGCGGCGCCGGCAGTTCGGAAAAGGTGACGCGAGCGCCGAGATCGTTCAGGAAGCCGAAGATGCGGTGCATGTGCTCCAGCTCTTCCGCCGCATGGCCGAGCAGGAATTTATAGCAACCGTCGAGATTGCGTTCCGCCGCCCATGCTGCCGCCTGAAGATAGGCGTGGTGGGCGCGCAGTTCGCCATTGAGGAGATCGTTCAGCGTCGTTTCAATCACTTTGTTTGCCATGGTTTCATCCTTGGTTTCGGGGTTGAGGAAGCGGGTTTGCGGTGCGGATTGGCGCGGCCTGAAAGGCGGAGCGTTATTGTGCGGGCATCACCTGCCCCAGCGCCGCCTCCAGCCTTTCGCTCTTCATGACGAGCTTGGGCCGCAGCTTCTCGGCCTTTTGTCTGACGGCTTCGAGATTGACGGGCTTGCCGACCTGAATGATGCCGATCATCGCCATCATCAGATGCGGCGGGCAATAATAGAGATAGACGCCCTCCTTCTCGACGATGACGGTGAAGGCCTCATCGAGCTTGCTTTTCCAGGGACTAACACCGTCCGGAACCGCATAGGACTGCACATAGTGACTGGAATTTTGCGGCACGAAGGTAATGGTGTCGCCCGGCTCCGCCTTCACATAGGAAGGCTCGAACACCATGCCGCCATCCTTGCCGTAATTGAGCATCAGGACCTTGTGTTCGGCGGAAAGGGATGGCGTGACGGGCAGGATTACGGCCAAAGCCGTGGCAAGCGTCATCAAAAATCGTTTCATGCAATTATTCCTTCAAGGGTTTTGAAATGTTCGAGCGGTGGGTCGCCCGCCGGCTGGATGACGGGATTGCCGCGCCGGTCGCGCAACACCTCCACGGCAACGCCATAGGTCTCGGAAATGAGCTTCGGCGTGACGATATCGCCCGGTGCGCCGGTCGCCTTCAGCGCGCCATCCGAAATCACCAGCAGGTTGTCGGCATATTGGCAGGCGAGGTTGAGATCATGCAGCACGACAAGCGTCACCCGGCCATTGGCGCGGGTTTCCTGCCGCACCAGATCGAGAAGCGCCACCTGGTGCTTGAGGTCCAGCGCGCTGACCGGCTCATCGAGCAGCATCGCCCTCGGCTCACGCATCAGGACCTGCGCGAAAAGCGCCATCTGCCGTTGCCCGCCGCTGAGCGAGGCGATCTCCCTGCCCGCCAAATGGGCTATTCCGGCCTGATGCAGGCGTGTCATGGCCAGATCGAGCGTTTCGTCGTCAATACGGAGCGAAAGCCGGCCGAAGCGGCCGAGCGCCACCACCTCCAGCACGCTGAGCGCTATATCGGCGGCTGTATCCTGCGGCATATAGGCGAAACGATCCCGCCAGTCCCGTCTGTGCCGCCCTGGCCTTTCGCCGGTCTGAAGGCGACGATCGCCGAGGCCGATCGCACCGGCGGCAAGCGGCAGGTCACCGAAGATTGCTCTGAGAAGAGTCGTCTTGCCTGTGCCGTTCGGGCCGATGACAGCGTGGATTTGCCCGGCTTCCAGACGTGCCGAGAGGTCTCTCACAATAACCTGCCCGCCCCGTTCGACGGAAATATTATCCAGAACCATCATCGGCTGCGCCTCTTCGGAGCGAAAATCAGCCATAGGAGAAACGGCACACCGACAATGGCGGTGACGATGCCGACCGGGAATAGAGCGCCGGGAATGATTGATTTGGAGAGAATCGAAGCGGACGACAGCATCAGCGCGCCGCTCAGTACCGACACGGGCAAAAAGAAACGCTGATCCTCGCCCACCGTCATACGGGCGATATGCGGCGCGACCAGCCCGATAAAACCGATGACACCGACAAAACTCGTTGCCGTCGCGGTCATGATGGCGACGATGATGAGAACCTTCATGCGCAGCCGGCGCACATTGATGCCGAGGCTGGCTGCCCGCATTTCCCCCATCCTCAGCGCCGTCAGTTTCCAGCAATCCGCCATCAGCAGGGCGCAGCAGAGGGCGGTGACGGCGGCCGTCAGGCCGAGCGTCGGCCAGGTCGCCTTGGTCAGGCTGCCGAACAGCCAGAACAGAATCTGCTGCGACAGTTCCGGCGAGGACAGGAACTGAATGAGCGACAGCAGCGACTGAAACAGGAAAAGAAGTGCAATGCCGCCGAGAATGATGGTTTCGGCCGTCATCTGCCGCATGGAGGCCAATATGAAGAGGAAAAGCGCGGCGAGCATGGAAAAGACGAAAGCGCCGAGCGGAACGGCAATCATCGCATTCAGCCCGAGACCGCCGAGCGCAAGTACCAGCGCGGCGCCAAAACCCGCCGCAGCCGCCATGCCGAGCGTATAGGGGCTTGCCATGGGATTGTTGAGCAGGGTCTGCATCTGCGCGCCGCCGGCGCCGAGCGCCGCTCCTACGGCGAGCGCCATCAGCGCCATGGGCAGGCGAAGGCCGCGCACGATGGAATCGGTCATCGCCGCCCGTTCGCCAAGGCCAGTCAGCGACTTCACCACTTCGGCGGGCGACAGCAGCGAGGGACCGGTGGCGATATCGAGAACGAGACTTACCGCCATCAGCACAAAAAAGGCCGAGACGACGCGCCAGCGACGACGTTCACGCAGCCGGTGCGCACCGATGGCTTCGGCATTGCGGGCGGCAATTGTCATGGAAAACCTGTTTGAAAAAGACGCTAAAAAGCGGACGCCGTGCAGTGGCGTCCGCAGAATTTAACCTTCAGCGGCAAGCAAATGTGCTTTTCCGCCCCCGGCGACAGAACCATCAATCCTTGACGGCGATGGCAAAGGTGCCTTCAGGCGTGACCGGCAGGTACTTCCTGTAATAGCCAAGATAGTTGGCAATCGGATCGACATCCTTGAACTGCTCGGGATAAAGCCGCTTGGCGATATATTGCACCATGGCGAAATCGGAGAGCGTGCGCGAAGCGCCCTGATAGACACCAAACAACTGACCGTTCTTGATGGCCGGCAATTCACTCCAGCCCTGACGGCTCTCGAATGCCTCGAGCTTTTCGCGGGCATCCGCAGCCTTCACCGCCTGCCCCATCGGCAGCGCCGCCGGGTTCTTGTTGTTTTCACGGCCGGAAATGAAGATGGCGTCAGGCTTCGAAGCCAGAACCTGCTCGGGATTGATCGGTCCCCACCACTCGACGAAAGGTGCTGCGATATTCTCGCCACCGGCGGCGGTGGACATGGCGCCCCACATGTTCTTGCCATAGGTGAAGGAATATTCGGTCGGTCCCTTATTGCCGAATTCGACATAGACCTTCGGTTTCGGCTGACCGGATTTCACCACACGATCGGCGACATCCTTGAGCGAACCGGCGTAGAATTCGGCAATTTCCTTGCCGCGCTGTTGCTGGCCGGTGAGTTCGCCGAAAAGCCGGGTGGAGGCGACGTGGCGCTCGACCGTCTGGGCGTTATAGTCGACGACAACGACGGGAATGCCCTCTTCTTCCAGACGGTCGGCATCGAGACCGAGCGCCTTGTATTGCCAATCCGCCAGGATCACCAGATCGGGATTGAGGCTCAGCACTTTTTCGACCGAGAAGGTCTGGGCTTCGACTTCGCCGACATCGGCAATGTTTGCAAGCGAGGCGCGATGAGCGAGATGCATTTTCCAGTTGGCGGGAACCCAGCCTTCCCACGCTTCGCGGGAAATGCCGACGACGGAATCATAGGCCTTTTCGCCACCGACCGCCATATAGTCCTCGAAGTAGAAACCGAGAACGACGCGTTTTGCAGGAACATCAACCTTTACCTCGCGTCCGATGACGTCGGTGATGGTCTTCTCTGCGGCGATGGCGGAAGGTGCGATAAAGAAAACGGATAAGAACGATGCGGCGAGGCCGCCGATAAATGTTTTGCGGGTCATGATGCGATCCAGAAGTTGAAACAATGCCGCTGTATAAAAGGTGAGACTATGAGTCAACTTAAATCGCAAAATCACATAAGTTGCTAATATAAAAATGAAAATTGTCATTTCCGGTAAAAATGCACGTCGGGAAATCCGGCCGGGTGGAGGCAATAGATGCGCCGCCGCCGCCCCCTAAGCCGGCCGCTATCTGTAGGTTGGGCCCGTCCCGATAACCTTCGTCATCGAGACGTGACGCAAGATCCCGTTCCAATCGTCGAAGCGCTGCCCTGTGGGAATGCGCCCGAGCCGACTTCAGAACTCGTTAGAGGCGATGGCGAAATCGTCGGCGACGGTCATCTTCTCCACGTTTTCCCAGGTCCGGTCCATGGCGTAGGTTTGCGACAGATAGGGAATGCCGATATGGCCGAAGCGGAAGGAAAGCTGGCTTTCCGCCTGTTCCTCGTCAAGCTTTGCCACGCGACTGAGATAGAGCGCGGTGGCGAGGCCTGTCCTGTCCGCACCGGCCTTGCAATGAATGAGAATGGGTTTCGGCGCATCGCGCATGATCGCGACCAGCTTGTTGACCCTGTTCATGTCAAGCTCCTGGCTTGCCGACATGCCGAAATCGATGTGATTCAGTCCAAGCTCGCGGGCGGTTTCGACCTCATCGCGATACCATGCCTTGGATTCGTTCGCGCCGCGCAGATTGATGACCGTCCTAATACCGTGGTCCCTGGTATAGCGGACGAGCTGCTCATTGCTCGGCTGGTTGGAGCGATAAAGCTGTCCCGCGACAACCTCGTGAAAATTGCCCAGGAGCTGAATGGCGTAGAGATAACCGCCTGCGGCAAGCACAGCAATACCCATGCCCCAAAAGGAGCACTTCCAGAATCTTCGCATAATACAACGGTTCCCTTATTCGACGAGAGAACCGATACAGGCGGATTCTGACAGTAAGCTGAAAGTTATGCGACAGTATTGTAAGAGTAGAAAATTTGCGCTTGGTCAACGCACGAAAACGTAAACCGCATAGACCGCGATGAGTGCGGCGGCGGCCGCCGCGGTGATGGCGCCCAGGCGTTTTTCGATGAAATGGCGCACCGATTCCCCGTATTTCTGCAGCAATCCGGCAAGAATGAAAAAGCGTGCGCCGCGCGTGACGACCGCCGAAAGAATGAACAGGCCAAGGCTGATATTGGCCGCGCCGGAAAGAATCGTCACGACCTTGATCGGCGGCAGATGCGCGAGCCCTGATGTTACCAGCAGGAGAACGATGGTCTCGTAGTCGACCGAGTTCTTCAGATTTTCAAAGCTGTCGAGCTTGCCGTAAAATTCGAGAATGGGCCGGGCGATGCTTTCAAAGGCATAGTGACCGAGGAACCAGCCGGCGATACCTCCGAGAACCGAGGCGACAGTTGCCACCAGCGCATAAAACATCGCCTTTTTCGGCTTTGCCAGCACCATGGGCAGGAAAAGCACATCCGCAGGCACGACGAAGACGGAGCTTTCCACGAAAGCCACGATTGCCAGCCACCACACGGCGGTTTTGCGCGCGGCGAGCGCCATCGTCCAGGCATAGATGTTTTTCAGCATGTGGTGTCTCCGGGGAAGAGTGTTGCGGAGTGAAGGCAGGGGGAGCCAAGGCATATCGACGGTGATTCATGCGGTTGCAGACGGGCCGGAGAGACCGGCCCCCAAAGGAGGATTAGAGACAACGCAAGAGATTGGCAAATGTTGGAAAATTTATTTTTGCATCGCAAAAAATCATAAAGACGAGCATTTCCCGCCTATTCCGAAGCTCGGTTGCTGCAATGCAAAATTTCAGCCTGCGGTAGATTAACTCGCCTTTTTGCTGTAGAATAAGAGGTGGAGGAAAGAGGAGGAAGTTATCATGGACTATGTAAACTTCGTTACATCGATTAATCCGGTCATACTTGTCATTCTTCTGGTGGTTCTTCTTGCAGGCGCCTACAGCAACTGGGTTTCGCACTGATCAAGGCGAACCGCGCGACTAGATGTGATGAGGCTCCTTTTCTATCGGCGATAGGCATCGGGCCGGATGGATGTTATAAATCCCGGAGTTAAACAACTTCCGGGAAGCCGCATGACGAACGAATTCGCATTCACTGATACGTCTGAAAAGCTCAGCACAACGCTGGAAAAGCTGATAGGAAAATTGCAGGGCCAGACGATCACGTTGCGCGAGTTGATGGAAGCGATCGGCGAACAGGGCCTGTTGCTTATCTGCGCAATCGCTTCCCTGCCCTTTCTCATTCCGGTTTCCATTCCCGGCGTCAGCACCGTCTTTGGCGCGGCGATCATCCTTGTCAGCCTGGCAATCACCCTCAACCGTCTGCCATGGCTGCCGGCGAAAATCCTTGACCGGAAGATGGAGACGGCAAAGCTCGTCCCGGCACTTCAAAAAGGTATCGCCATTGTCTCCAAGCTCGATGCTTTCATCCGACCGCGCATTCCCGCGCTGACGACGGGCATCATCGCCAACCGGATCAACGGACTTGCGCTGATGACGGCGGGCGTATTGCTGATGATGCCGCTTGGCTTCATTCCCTTCTCCAACACCCTTCCAGGCGTTGCGATCCTGCTTTTTTCGGCCGGGATGATTCAGCGGGATGGCGTCACCGTGCTTGGCGGCTATCTTTTCCTGGGCCTGACATCGTTTTACTTCGCGGCGCTGGCCTATGCGGCGTTGTGGGCCGGCCAAGGCATCAGCAGCTCCATCGGCGCATAAGACCTAGTGCCGACCGTTATTTTGGGTGCCGCGGCGGTTCTGTCGCGACGCCCACCACACCGCCAGCCGTCGCCGCCGGCGGCGAACCGCAGGGAGATCGTGCGAAAGCACAATGAGCCCAAGCGGTATCATCCAGAATCCGAGAACGGGCAGGAAACCCAGCGTTCCGCCCACCACCAGCGCCGAGCCCGTCGCAATCCTGCCGACGCGCGAACGCGGCATGGCAAGGCTCCATTTTCCGACATGGAGACGCTGCGTTCTGTGGTCGATTCCGAATTTCATTCCATCCTGCCCTTTAACATCTGGCCTGTGGATATTTTTTTCATCGGCGATAAGCCCGGAAAATCGGGACTCTGAAGAGATAAAACAAGAGGAATGCGTTTTTTTTGAAAAAACCGCTTGGCAAATCGGAAAAGCATTTGTATTACCCCGCTCACACCGCGCCAAGCGGTGGACGTTCCCTGGTAGCTCAGCGGTAGAGCATTCGACTGTTAATCGACAGGTCGCCGGTTCGAATCCGGCCCGGGGAGCCATCTTCTCTCAAAACATGTAATGTAGAGCGTAAAATGGCTTTCCGCCCAGCCGGATTGACGTACCGCGCTTTTATGCCTGAAGGCTTCAGGCCTTTTTCGGTGCGCGTTTGGTTGCCCGGGTTGTCGTGGTAAGCGCTGGCGGATCGCTCGCGGGGAAACTTTCTTCAAGGCTTTCGGTCAAATCATCGTCCTTGTCCATCTGAGATGCCGTCTGCTCTTTCTGAAGCGACTTTACAGCCGGTGACTTCGTTTTTTTTGCCGGCGTTTTGGCGGCGGGGGATTTTTTTGCGCCGCTTTTGCTGGCAGATTTCGCCTTGCCGGCATTGTTGGAGACTTCCTGCTCCGCTTCCATCCAGTGCCGTTCGTGATGACCCTCCGGTCTTCCCTCTTTCTCCCATATTGCGCGGGCTCTTTCCCGGATTTCGGCTTCGCGATCATGGTCCATAACGGCCTCCCTCTTTTCGTGGCACCGGCTTTATTTTGCCCATGGAAAACCCGAAAACGCCAGAATTTGTTCCGCCTTCGAACGCCGTAGATGCGGATTTCGTGATCATCGAAGGAACCGCCCCGGCGGCTGATCGTTTGCTCCACAATAACAACAGGAGAATTCCGATGACCGGCGCCAGTCATAAAAGTCCCAAACCTCTCGATATTCGACAAAAAGACGTGGCGGATTTTGAAACCGACAGCGAGCTGAAGTCTAAAGACAGTGAAATCTATCCGGATGAATCGATCAGCCTTCGCGCGCGCAGGCAGGCGGCGCAGCAGCATGAGGATGCCTTTATCGTAGCGACTGACCTGGAAGACGACGATCAGCGCGACGCGGCACCGGGCACAAGAGAGCAGCCTTAGACCTGACCTGAAAACGGAAAAGGCGGGTCAAAGCCCGCCTTTATCAAAAAAAATGCAAGGAGATTTATCGGCGGACCGAAACGATGGCCTTGCGATTGAAGTTCGACACCTGCACCCGGCCGGACTGGTTACCGCCGAGGATTTGGGCGGTCTTGCCACTCATGCTCTTCAAAATGCCGGCGTGGTAACCACGGCCGTTGCGAATGACAACGACATCGCCGGGCTTGGCCTGACTGACAGGCACGGCATAGCCGAAGGATCTCCAGGACTTCGCAAATCCATAGGATTTTGGAGATTTCCGCCCGACCTTGCTGGCGACAGCGTGCAGGAAAAGTCCGCACCAGGGGGTGCTGCGTGGATTTGCGCCAAGAATGTTCCTAAGGCTCTTGTTATTTTTGGACTCATGCAGCCCGGTGTATTTTTCTGCCTGGTTCAGCATGCCGGCCGAGGCCGATGCAACGACTGTAAAAGACAAGGCAACCGATAGAATTAACGCGGATACTTTCAAACGTTTCGCCCTTATGTGAGAGGGCGCCCGTGTATTGTGACAATTTAGCGACAATTTGACGAGAAATGGGCAGAAATCAGACGCCTATTCATGCGCGCTCATCTGTCATTGCTTCAAAACAGGCTGCCCTGCGCCTCATCGGCGCGGCTGCGGCCGGCATTTTCGAGATCCAGCATACGCAATTTGGTGGTGGTTCCACCCGGCGCCGAGAAGCCGCCAAGCCTGCCGCCGGCGGCGAGCACCCGGTGACAGGGAATGATCAGCGGCACCGGATTTTTCGCCATGGCCTGACCGACATCGCGGGCCTTTTCCATCCCAAGACCAAGCGTCTTTACGATGCCGCCATAAGTCGTCGTGTTGCCCCAGCCGATCTGCCGCGCGACGGCGTAAACATCGAGGAAAAAACGCTCCTGCCCGGCGAGGTCGAGTTCGACAGTGGTAAAATCGATTTCCTCACCGCCGAAATAACGGGTGATCATTGCAACCACCTCACGCGTGCGTGTTTCCGGAACAGCGAGAGAGGCGGATGGCAGGCGCTTCTGGAGAAGCTTTTCTGTCTCGCCGGCATCAGGGCTGGGCAATTGCAGACGCGCGATACCATGCCCCGCCCATGCGAGGCCGCAATGGCCGAGGGCTGTGGGAAAAACAATATAGCCGTAGTGGTTGCTCATTGCCGTCACTCATTCGCTTTTCGTATGCACGATGCCATATCCCACATTCGAAACAACCCCGTTCCCGCCCTCTCAACACACAAGGCCACCCGTTTTTGGCGGGTGGCCTTTTACACGTCAGTTGCGAAAATCCGTTCAGGATGCGATTTTGTCCGGCTCTTCCACCAGGCACTGCGCCTGCCGACTGGCGGCGACGAAGGCCGTGCGGGCAATTTCTCCCGCCACGTCGCCCATCAGCGAGGCGCGGCACAGGCGCAGCGCCTGTTCATGCACCTTGTCGCCACGTCTGGGCCATTCATGCTGGAGAAAATCGAAAGCGTCGTAAACGCCGTTGAAAATCCGGGGAGCGCCGTTTTCAAGGGAGATGGTAACAGGCTTTTCCCACTTAACGTCATTCAGCAACATTGATTGCACTTCCATGCTCTATTAACCCGCGACAAACGCCGGCTCCTCCAGTTGGTTCCCTTTATCAGCGGTTTCAAGGGCGAAAAAATAACCCCCTAGAAACCGTGCGCCTCCATCTTTCCATTCTAGCTGATTTGCGGAACAAAGCGTTTCAACACTCATTCAAGCGGAAGTGAACCGGGACCCTTCATGTCAACCACAGCCTCCCCCGCCATCGTCTGGTTCCGCAAGGACCTGCGCCTTTCGGACAATCTCGCCTTGCTTGCCGCCGTGGAGCACGGGGGTCCGGTTATCCCCGTCTATATCAGGGAAGAATCATGTGGCCCGCTGGGCGGCGCACAGGAATGGTGGCTTCATCATTCACTCGCCTCGATTTCCGCCGCACTGGAAAAAACCGGCAGCCGTCTTCTGCTTTTAAGCGGCGATGCCGAAAAGACGTTGCGCGCGGTTATATCCGAAACCGGCGCTGACGCGATATTCTGGAACCGCCGGTATGATCCGGCCGGCATGGCCATCGACAAGGCGCTCAAACAAAAGCTACGCGACGACGGGCTGACCGTCCGCAGCTTTTCCGGGCATCTCCTGCACGAGCCATCACGGCTGCAGACGAAATCCGGCGGGCCTTACCGGGTCTATACGCCCTTCTGGCGGGCGCTGGAGGGCGGCGAAGAGCCACACGCGCCGGCGGATGCGCCGAAAGACCTGAAGGCGCCGACGACATGGCCGAAATCGGAAAAGCTCGATGACTGGACGCTGCTGCCGATCAAACCCGATTGGGCGAAGCACTTCAGCGACATCTGGGCTCCCGGCGAAGACGGCGCGCAAGAAAAACTCAACGATTTCATCGATGGCGCTCTGAAGGGTTATGAAGAAGGCCGCGATTTTCCGGCAAAGGACGCGACCTCTTTGCTTTCTCCGCATCTGGCGTCCGGCGAAATATCGCCTTCTGCCGTCTGGCACGCGACGAAAGGCCTCTCACGCCATATCACCTCCAACGACATCAGCCGTTTTCGCAAAGAAATCGTCTGGCGGGAATTCTGCTATCACCTGCTGTTTCATTTTCCCGAACTCGACGAAAAGAACTGGAATGACAGTTTCGACGCCTTCCGCTGGCGAGACGATGAAAAATCCTTCACGGCGTGGACCCGTGGGATGACGGGATATCCGATCGTCGATGCCGGCATGCGGCAATTGTGGAAACACGGCACCATGCACAACCGGGTGCGCATGATCGTGGCGTCCTTCCTCATCAAACATCTGCTGATCGATTGGCGGAAGGGTGAGAAATGGTTTCGCGATACGCTTGTCGATGCCGACCCGGCCTCCAACGCCGCCAACTGGCAATGGGTGGCGGGCTCGGGGGCAGATGCCTCGCCGTTCTTCCGCATCTTCAACCCTATATTGCAGGGAGAGAAATTCGACGGCGATGGGGATTATGTACGCCATTTCGTGCCTGAGCTTGAAAAGCTCGAGCGGAAATACATCCACAAGCCGTTCGAAGCGCCGAAGGATGTACTGAAAAAGGCGGGCATCGAACTCGGCAAGACCTATCCGCTGCCGATCGTCGACCACGCAAAGGCGCGCGAAAGAGCGCTCGCCGCCTATGCCGCAGTGAAGAAGACCACATAAAACTGGGTATCGGCAAAATTTTGCGTGGCTAAGCCAAAGCCGGGAAGATAATTTCTTGCCTTGAAGCGGTTGTAACGGGACATAACGGCACCTAATTTCCGCTCAGACAAGAAGGCTCGATCATGACCATTCATCCCTCTGCGCTCAGTGCTATCGGCAACACGCCGCTCATCCGTCTGAAGGCTGCCTCTGAAGCGACGGGGTGTGAAATCCTCGGCAAGGCGGAATTCCTCAATCCCGGCCAGTCGGTGAAGGATCGCGCGGCACTCTATATCATCCGTGATGCCGAGCGGCGCGGGCAGTTGCGCCCGGGTGGCACCATCGTGGAAGGCACCGCCGGCAATACCGGCATCGGCCTGTCGCTTGTCGCCAATATGCTCGGTTACAAGACGGTCATCGTCATTCCCGAGACGCAGAGCCAGGAAAAGAAAGATGCGCTGAAGCTTCTCGGCGCCAAGCTGGTCGAGGTTCCGGCAGCACCCTATTCCAACCCGAACAATTACGTGAAGGTTTCAGGCCGGCTGGCAAAACAGCTTGCCGCAACGGATGAGAACGGCGCGATCTGGGCCAACCAGTTCGATAATATCGCCAACCGCCAGGCGCATATCGAGACGACCGCCCCGGAAATCTGGGACCAGACGGACGGCAAGGTGGACGGCTTCATCTGCGCGGTCGGTTCCGGCGGGACGCTTGCGGGCGTGGCTGACGGCCTGCGCGATTTCAACCCCGACATCAAGATCGGCCTTGCCGATCCTGAGGGTGCCGCCCTCTACGAATTCTACAAGCACGGCGTCCTGAAATCCGAGGGTTCTTCAATCACGGAAGGGATCGGCCAAGGCCGCATCACCGCCAATCTGGAAGGTTTCGCCCCGGACTTTTCCTATCGAATTGCAGACGCGGAAGCCTTGCCCATTCTCTTTGATCTGGTCACGAAAGAAGGACTTTGCCTCGGCGGTTCTTCGGGCATCAACATTGCCGGTGCAATCCGCCTTGCCCGCGAGCTCGGTCCGGGGCATACAATCGTGACGATACTCTGCGACTACGGTAATCGTTATCAGTCGAAGCTCTTCAATCCGGATTTTCTACGCTCCAAGGGGCTTCCCGTGCCGCAGTGGCTGGCGACCAAGAGCGAGATTCCTGTTCCCTACGAAACCGTTTAAGGACATGCCGAAATGCCTGTGAATGCCCTGTTCCGTGACGATTTTTATCTTTCCACCGCAGAAGCGATCGTCACGGCGGTGCATGAGGATGGCGGCATCGAGCTAGACCAGACCTGCTTTTACGCCACCTCCGGTGGCCAGCCGGGCGATAGCG
The DNA here is from genome assembly GCF_008274755.1 of Agrobacterium sp. B1(2019). NCBI lineage: Bacteria > Pseudomonadati > Pseudomonadota > Alphaproteobacteria > Hyphomicrobiales > Rhizobiaceae > Agrobacterium > Agrobacterium sp. B1(2019). Next base: position 1,512,527 of record NZ_VTPB01000001.1, read on the forward strand.
GCTTTCTGGAACGGGCCGATGGGTCGCGCATCAAACTCGGCATCACCAGAAACGGTGCCGACAAGAGCGTGATCGTCCATGTGCCGCTCGAAGGCCAACCTTCCCCCAGGATCGGCGAAAAACTGACGCTGCATGTGGACTGGCCGCGTCGTTACAAGCTGATGCGCATGCACACCGCCTGCCACCTGCTCTCCGTCATCTGCCAATGGCCGATCACCGGTGCGGCGGTCGGCGAGGATGAATCGCGTGTCGATTTCGACATGTCGGAAACCATCGACAAGGACGAGGTGACGGCAAAGCTGATGGAGCTGGTGAAAGCCAACCATCCGGTCTTCCTGCAATGGATCACCGACGAGGAGTTGCAGGCCAATCCGAGCATCGTCAAATCCAAGAATGTGCGCCCGCCAATGGGTCTTGGCCGGGTCAGCCTCGTCTGCATCGGCGAAAATTCCAGCATCGACAGCCAGCCCTGCGGCGGCACCCATGTTTCCGAAACACAGGAAGTGGGCGATATTCACATTGCCAAGATAGAAAAGAAGGGCAAGGAGAACAGGCGGTTCCGCATTCGTTTCGGCGCGCCTGAAGCTGTTGCCTGAGATCGGGAGAAACATCGTGAGCACGGATAAGAGCCGTTTCGTCGTTTCGGCGGACTGGGTGGAAAAGCAGCTCGGCACGGCCGGGTTTCGTGTCGTTGACGCCTCCTGGTATCTGCCGGCGCACAAACGCAACGGTGCGGAAGAATTCGCAGCCGGCCATCTGCCCGGTGCGGTCTTTTTCGATCAGGACAAGATCGCCGATCATACCACCGGCCTGCCGCACTCCCTGCCCTCGCCGGAATTCTTTGCGGAACAGGCCGGTTCGCTCGGGCTCAGCGACACCGATACGATCGTGGTTTATGACGGCCCCGGCTTCTTTTCCGCGCCGCGTGTCTGGTGGATGCTGCGGGTGATGGGCGTGGGCAAGGCCTATGTGCTGGATGGCGGCCTCGATGGCTGGAAACGTGAGGGCCGGCCGCTTGAAACCGGCACGCCCGAAATCGAACCGGCAACCTTTACGCCTGATTTCAACGAAAAGCGCGTGACGTCGCTTGGCGCCATGCGCGGCATTGTCGACAGCGGTGAAAAACAGATTGCCGACGCTCGCGGCGCCGGACGCTTTACCGGCGACGAGGCCGAGCCGCGTGCCGGCATGCGCTCCGGCCACATGCCCGGCGCACGCAACCTGCCTGCGACGGCCTTTTCCGAAAACGGCCACTTCAAGGACCTCACCGCCATCCGCAAGATGGTCACTGATGCCGGGATCGACCTTTCGAAGCCTGTCGTCACCAGTTGCGGCTCGGGTGTCACCGCCGCTGTCATTACGCTGGCGCTGGAATCGCTCGGCCATAAGGATAATTCGCTTTATGACGGCTCATGGTCGGAATGGGGCGGATTGCAGGATACGCCGGTGGTTACCGGTCCGGCGGATGCAATCCCCACATTGTCGCACGGGCCGCTGAAGGCGCATGTGACGCAGCTCGAAATGACGGCGCCGCCAAAGGTCAGCCTGCCGATCCCCGTCAACATCCAGACGGCGCTGATGCGGGTCAACAATATTCCACTGCATTTCTACCGCTATCTTTACTGGCGGGTGGGGAAACGCTGGCACTGGCAAAAGCGCATGCGCATGAGCGATGCGGAACTTTCCGCCGTTCTGCGCGATCCGAAAAACAGCGTTACGGTTCTTTATATGAACGGTGCGCCCGCCGGTTTCTTCGAACTGAACAGGGCGAGCGACGAGGTGACCGAGCTGTCCTATTTCGGGCTGCTCGAAGAGGCGATCGGTGCGGGCGTTGGCAAATGGTTCCTGTTGCAGGCGCTTTACGCCGCCTGGCAGGACAATCCGCAACGGGTGACGGTGACGACCAATACGCTCGACCATCCGCGCGCGCTGCAGCTTTACCAGATGATGGGCTTTTCGCCCGTCGGCACCTATGAGGCCTGGGTGGAGCCGCTTGCCGATACTGAGCTTCTGGAGATATCGCTGCGTAATTGAGTAGCGCCAGTGAGAGCAACGCATGCCATTCTCTGATAAGGAGTGTCTGGTCCCCGCTCCCTCAACCCTGTGACGAGCAGACGCGCGTCAGCTAGATTCCTGTGACAAGCACAGGATGAGGGAGTGAGGGAAATGTCAGCGCAGGAACCGCTGCGCAATGTTGGTGGGGATACCTTTAACGGCGCAGCAGCACGGCACTTTCCCCCCACATCAGGAAGCCAGATCGCCAGCGGCCGGCAATCTGCCCTCAGATTTCCCGTTCCAGATTAACGGCTGCCGTCGGGATTTTCCCGCCTACAGCACCTTTGTCTTCCGTGACGGTGTTCTGCAGATGATCGGCAATCAGTTCCGCCTGGAACTTGCCGAGTTCATAACAATAGGTAATCTCGCGCTTTTCCGCCGACCAAAAGACGTCGGGACGGCCGCAGGATTTGGCCGTCAGCTTGACGTCCCCTTTTAAGCCATAGCCGCTAAAACTGCGGCTGATGAGATCGAGAACTTTGGATTCCTTGATCATGATGGCGTAGGGTTCGAGTTCCGGGTCGCGCGGCGGCACGTAGCTGACAGAGAATCTGGAAGGCGCCTGGCTGCGGTGGGGCGCGAGAAAATTCTCCCAAGCCGACGCAACGCCCGGATAGGCGGCGGCGCATTTGTCGAATTCGGCATTGTTGAGCCCCATCATGGCGGCCAGATCGCCATAACCGTCCTTGTCGCGGCCGACCATCAGGCAGGCCATGTTGCGATCGCGGATCCTGTCAGGCACCAGCACAGAGAAGACCGGGGCTTCGTGCTCTGGCAGGGTGTGCGCCTCACGCGCCAGATACCAGCTGTCCGTGGCATTGACGAGCGCGGTGTCGAGCCACTCCTCGTTGGCCTGGAGGATAAGCGTTCCTGCGAGTTGATCCGCCGGGGCCTGGGAACTTGCCGTCTGCGCCGTTCCGAAATCCGAGATCAGCATGCGCGCGCCCTCGTGATAAAGCGAGAAGATCGCATTGCCGATGACGAAATTGACCGCCTGCTGAAGCTGTTCGTCGGACAGGCCATCGAGGCCAGATGCCATCTGGGCCTGAGCGGGAACCGTCAACGAAACGAAAGCCAGTGGAACGACGGCCAGAAAACGACGGAACATAAAATCAGACCTTCCGGGAACGAGGAGCGTCACTGATTCCCGAAGCTAACGAGTCACGCAATGGGCCGGTTGCATCGCCCGTCAAGAATCGGGTGGATAGCGATCCGTTTCGGGACCATAGCTGCAAAGAAGCAACGCCGATCCCAACACAGGAGGTTCCCGACATGACCGATCTCGTTTTCACCGCAATGCCGGCTAAGGAAGCCGAAGCTTACCGGGCAGGAGCCCCCGACGCCTATGGCAATCCACCGGAGAACGCCGTTTCTCCTGGAGGTATGCCATGCCGCCACTGCCTTCGCCAGATCGGTGAAGGCGACGCGATGCTGATCCTCGCCTACCGGCCCTTTCCCTCGCTGCAGCCCTATGCGGAAACAGGCCCGGTGTTTCTGCATGCCGACGCCTGTGAGCGCTACCCGCAGACGCAGACCATTCCGCCGATGCTGGACAGTCCGGATTACATCGTGCGCGGTTATGGGGCCGATGACCGCATCGTCTACGGCACGGGCGCAGTGACGGCGACAGACGAAATCGTGTCACGCGCGCAGCAACTTCTGGATCGTGCGGATGTCGCTTATGTCCACGTGCGCTCCGCCCGCAACAATTGCTATCAGTGCCGTATCGACACAGCATAATCGGTAATTACATGCAATTTTAAGAGAAGAACTAAACGGCTCTCAAGTTTTCCGCGCCATGATGCAGATATCGGAAACAATTGATTTGAGCAGCAAAATGACAAACAACCTCAATATGGCGACCCGGACCGCGCCCCGCAGCAAAACCAGGATTTTTGCGACCGTGCATTATTTCAGCCAGTCGACCAGAGGGCGTGTTGTCGATCTTTCCGCCACCGGAATGGCACTCGAACTGGATGGGTCTTTCGCGGCCGCCAAGGGCAGCCGGGTCAAGGTGCAGAGTGAAGATCTGGGCTTCATCGAGGGCGTCGTGCAGTGGCAGCACATGAACCGCCTCGGCCTGCAGCTCAAGCTTTCCACCAATACGCTGGCGCAGCTATCCTCCTATTTTCGCTTCTTCCACGAAGAAGTGAGACCAACCCTCGCCCGCTGATCCAGAGCACGGTAATGCGCAGAGCAAAGGATGCGCATTCTCCAGTGCGGTGACACCTGCGCCGCACTGCCATGATAAAAAATTTATCAAACGGTTGAAAACCGGCCCATCTGTCACGGCCCTGTCATTTTGGTGATGGACTCCTCTGCGATTGCTTCTACCCTGTCATTTTTCAAGACAGAGCAAGCTTCATCCGAAGGAGTTCCCATGTCGTCGCTTCTCGCTCTCCACCCCATTACCCGGCGTTCGCTTCTCGGCGGCATCGCAGCCTCCTCGGCGCTGGTGATGCTGCATCCCTTTGCTGCGCGTGCGGCGACCAACCAGGCGCATCTGCGCATCATGGAAACCACCGATATCCATGTTCACGTCTTTCCCTATGACTATTACGCTGACAAACCGAACGACACGATGGGACTGGCGCGCACCGCATCGATCATCGACAAGATCCGCGCCGAAGCCGGAAATTCGATGCTGGTGGACAATGGCGATTTCCTGCAGGGCAACCCGCTCGGCGACTATATCGCCTATGAGCGCGGCATGAAGGCCGGCGACAAGCACCCCGTGATCAACGCCATGAACGTGCTGGGGTATGATTGCGGCACGCTCGGCAACCACGAATTCAATTACGGTCTCGACTATATGTCGAACACGCTGGCGGGCGCCGGTTTCCCTTATGTCTGCGCCAATCTCACCAAGGGCCAGCTTGCTTCCGATCCGAAGAACGACGAGCTGTTCTTCAAGCCCTATGTCATTGTGGAAAAGCAGATACGCGACGGCGGCGGCGTGACGAGCCCGGTCAAGGTCGGCATCATCGGCTTTGTGCCGCCGCAGATCATGATGTGGGATTCCAAGAACCTCGAGGGCAAAGCGCAGACGCGCGATATCGTCGAGGCGGCAAAAGCCTGGGTTCCAGTGATGAAGGAGGAAGGTGCGGATATCGTCATCGCCCTTTCCCATTCCGGTATCGACGGCAAGGGCCAGACCGAGCGCATGGAAAACGCCTCGCTTTATCTGGCGGGCGTCGAAGGCATCGACGCCATCTTCACCGGCCACCAGCATCTCGTCTTCCCCGGTCCGAAGACCTGGGACGGCATCGAGGGTGCGGATGCGGTGAAGGGCACGCTGATGGGCAAACCGGCCGTGATGGCTGGTTTCTGGGGTTCGCATATGGGTCTCATCGACCTGCTGCTCGAAAAGGACGGCAAGAGCTGGAAGATCGTCGACTTCACCTCCGAAGCACGGCCGATCTATCATCGTGACGACAGCCGCAAGGTCGTTGCCGACTACACCGACAAGCCGGAGGTTCTAGCCGCCGCCAAGGCCGATCATGAAGCAGCGCTTGCCTATGTGCGCCGTCCCGTGGGCAAGACATCCGCACCGCTCTATTCCTATTTCGCGCTGGTGGCCGATGACCCCTCCGTGCAGATCGTCTCCAACGCCCAGACCTGGTACATCAAGGACATGCTGAAGGAAGGGCAATACAAGGATCTGCCCGTGCTTTCGGCAGCAGCCCCCTTCAAGTCCGGCGGTCGCGGCGGCGCGGATTATTATACCGATGTCCCCGCCGGTGACATCGCCATCAAGAACGTCGCCGACCTATACCTCTACCCCAACACGGTGCAGGCGGTGCTGATCAACGGCGCGCAGGTGAAGAACTGGCTGGAAATGTCGGCCGGCATGTTCAAGACGGTCGAGGCCGGCGCAAAGGATGCACCGCTGCTGAACGCCGACTTCCCGTCCTATAATTTCGATGTCATCGATGGTGTCACCTATCAGATCGACATTTCCAAACCGGCGAAATTCGACAAGGACGGCAAGGCGGTCAACCCGGACAGCAACCGCATCGTCAACCTGCAATTTGAAGGCAAGCCCATCGATCCCGAGCAGAAATTCGTAGTGGCTACCAATAATTACCGCGCGAGCGGCGGCGGCAAATTCCCAGATATCGCCGGTGACAAGGTGATCTTCGTGGCACCCGACACCAACCGCGACGTGATCGTGCGCTATATCATCGATCAAGGCACCATCAATCCGTCCGCGGACGCCAACTGGTCTTTCGCCCCTGTCGCCAATACCACGGCGATCTTCGAGACCGGCCCGAAGGGTCGCCACTATGCGGCTGAGATAAAGGGCGCAAAAATCGAGGATGCCGGCGACGGCGCAGAAGGTTTCGCGAAGTTCCGTCTGGTTCTTTAACGACTGTACCCTCCCGGCGGCTTATCGTCGGGAGGGTATTTCTTATTCGCGCCCACCGAGCGTTCGCAGCAGAAGCGGCAGTTCCAATGGCGGCTTCTGCTCTACACGCCGATAATCGCTACCATCGCGGTTGCGGCGGATGAGCCTCAGGCCGACCATGTCGCGCCTTAGCATGGCTGCATCCCCGAACAGGTGCAGGTTATTCAGAAAGCTGCTGAATTCGCGCTCTGAAAAGCTCCGCCCGGCGGGAATTTTCGCCCACAGATACCAGAGGCACAGTTCCTGATGCGAGCGGCGGGCCGGCCATTGCATCATCCGGCCGGCGGCGTCGAAGACACGGACGGTCCTCAGCACCCTTCCCTCATTGGCGGCCGAAAGCATCTCAGGCCGGGATGGCCCGCTTTCAGCGGATGGGTTTCTTGACGCGCGCAGATGCTGGAAATTTCGGAACCCGGCAGCGCGGCTCAGCAGATTGAGCATCTCCACATGGCTTGGCTTTCGGTCCAGCCTGCCGATCTGTTCACGGACGGATTTGGCGAAAGTCGACAGGTCAGCGATATCAATGGAAAGGATCGAACGTGGCATGACTTACCCTCACGTGCCATTCCGAAGAGGTGTCGCTGATCGCCGACTTCCGACATGGCACGGGATAAGTGCTGTCAAACTTTAAGAATGCAGGTTTAGCTTCCCTTGCGGGACGGCGATGCCTCGGTGAACTGCTGACCGTGTTTAGGTATAGGCAGGTGACCCGCCCACGTCAATTGGCCTTGCTGGCATAGCGCCGAGGTTGCCGCTTGTTTCTTCTTCCTGCCGGGGAGAAGAAACACGCGGCACCTTCTCAGTCTAAAAGTAATTGTCGCGGCTTCGACCGATGTCACTCAGCGGCGACAGCAATTGTCCTCTGCTTTTGGGCAGCAAGCATCCCGTTGAAATCCTTATGCTTCGGACAGGCCGACAGGCGCTGCTGAAATGCTTCGGTGAGCCATTGGCCGGCGGGGCCGGCGGGTGAATCGACACGCCGCAGCGCAAAGAGCGGATATTCGCCCTGCTCATAGGCCTCGAGCTCAAGCGCTTTGAGGCCGCCATTGGCCAGGTCGTTCCGCACGATCGATGCGGGCAAGCCGCCCCAGCCCAGACCGCCCTTAATGAGCTGGTATTTCGTGGCGATGTCGCTGACCCGCCATGTCTTGTAGGACAGCACGTTGAAATCCCGCCCCTTGGTGAGGCCCGATGCATCGGTGACGACAAGCTGAACTTCCTCGCGCACGTCAGCGAGAACCAGAGGCCGCTCGATCTGCGCCAGCGGGTGGTCCGACGCAACCACCGGCAACATGAAGGAATGGCCGACTTTTTCCATCACGAGTTCATCATCCTGGCGCAATACCGCCCCGCCGATGCCGATGCCGGCCTTGCGGGAAAGCACCATCTCCATGACCATGCCCAGCTCGCCGACATTGAGGCTGAGCGTGACGGTGGGGAACTGCTGGCGAAAATCCCGCAGCACGGCCACGACAGCCTCGGCCGGCACCATGGTGCTGATGGCGACCGAGAGCTCCGCCTCAAGCCCCTGCTTCAGCCCCTTGGCGCGGGCGCGCATCTCCTGCAGGCCGGCGACGATGCGCCTTGCATCCTCCAGCATGGCGCGACCTTCATCCGTCAGCTTCGGCTGGCGCACGCCGCTACGCTCGAACAGCGTCACTTCAAGCTGCGCCTCGAGATTGGCGATGGTGTAGCTGATCACCGACTGCGCTCGGTTGAGCGCCCGTGACGCGGCGGAAAAACTGCCGGTCTCGGCCACCGTCAAAAACACCTGCAATTGATCGAGTGTCGGGTTCGCGTCCATGTACCATCCATTTCATCGATAGATTGCTTCCACATTATCACAGTTTTCTTGATGGCAACAATTTTCCATATAGGGGCAAAGGAAGGGCATCGTGCTCTCCCGCCCTCCCAAGGCGCCTGTCAATTCATCGCTTATGCAAGGAAAGACCATGTCCAACATTCTTCTCATCACCTCCAGCCCGCGTGGCGACGAATCGGTTTCCAACAAGTTCGCCGGTGAACTCGCCAGCAAGCTGAAGGCAAAGTCGGCTTCCAACACCCTTGTCCACCGCGATCTCGCTGCTGACCCGATCCCGCATCTCGACACCGTCAAGACCGCCGCCATCCGCAAGGCGCCCGACCAACGCACGGCTGAAGAAGCGGTTGCCGCCGATTATTCCGACAAGCTGGTAACCGAGCTTCTGGCCGCCGATACCGTCGTCATCGGCACCGGCCTCATCAACTTCAACATTTATTCCGGCCTGAAGTCGTGGATCGACAATGTCGCGCGCGCCGGCCAGACCTTCAAGTACACCGAAACCGGCCCGGTTGGCCTTGCCACCGGCAAAAAGGTTTACATCGTGCTGGCCGCTGCCGGCGTTTACTCCGAAGGCCCGGCCGTATCGATGAACCATGCTGTTCCTTACCTGAAGACCGTTCTCGGCTTCATGGGCATGACGGATGTGGAAGTCATCTATGTCGAAGGCCTGGCATTCGGTCCGGAAGCCGTAGAAAAGGCTGTGGCCGCCGCTGAAGCCAAGGTTGAAGAGCTGGCGCAGGCCGCCTGAGACAATTTAATGGAGGCTGATGCGGCAATGTATCAGCCGACCCACATTCCGTAACGGCCGTGGACCTGATCACGGCCGTTATTTTTTGCCGCATAGAGCCGCGAGTCGGCTTCCGAAAGAAGTTCCAGAAATACCCGCCCGTCCTCGAGACCAGTTGCAACACCGATACTGACGGTCAACGGCGTTCCATCGGGCCGGCGCAGACCCGCCAGCACGGCGGCGCGCAGACTTTCGGAGAAAGCGAGCGCGGCCTCATGCGACATCGCCGGAAGCAGGGCCACAAATTCCTCGCCGCCGAAACGGTAGAGATGACCATGTGGCTGGACCGACCGCTTCAGCACGGCTGCGAATTCGCGCAGAATTTCATCGCCCTGTAGATGGCCGAAGGTGTCGTTGACGGTCTTGAAATGATCGATATCGACGATAAGCACACTGATCGCCCGCCTCTTCTCGGCGCAGTCAAGCACGATGGAAGGCGCGTCGAGTTCCATGCGGGCACGGTCCGAAACACCCGTCAGCATGTCGCGCCCGGAGCGCGACAGCAGTTCTTCGTAACGTTCGCGGAAAGTCAGATCGTTGAAGACATCCGCTATGTTGCGGCGTGTGAGGAAACGGCCCTTGGCGGATGTCAGCCAAAGATAGATCGCGAAGAGCAACGAATAAACGGCAACGGCCGACATCTTCGCTTTCCAGCCATCGTAAAAGACATCGAGAGGTGCGTTGAACAATAATCGCAGCGCTCCATAAAAACCTGCCTGATCGAGGCTCAGGATAACGACGCCGCAAATCGCGAAGCGCAGCACGATATGGCGTTGCAGGTAACGACCCAGCTTTTCGTAAAACAGGATGATGGCGATGGCGTCGATATAAAGCAGGCTGGTTCCCCAAACCATCAGCACGCCCATCTCATCCAGAAATGCAGCGCTGACCGACTGCCCGGGAACAATCGCCACCGTTAGATGAAAACGGATGATCTGCGCTATGATGACGGTCAATATATTGCCGAGAAACAGGCCGTAGATCGGTTGCCGAACAACCGCCGCGTCCTCGCGCATATAGAGCATGAGGATCATCATCAGCTTGCCGGCGAAAAGGATCGAGGAGCCGGGCGACGCCACGCCAAAGGGCAGCTGCACATAAAAAACGGCGGCCAGATAGGTTTCCAGGAAGTGCATGACGCCCAGCGCGGTGAGAAAAACACCGATGCCGAGAATATGCCGGTAATGAAGGAATGCCGTCATTACCGAAAAATAGACGATGGCCTCCATCAGGAAGAGGGCCAGATTTGCCCATTGCATCGGCACACGCCCTATCGATCCACATCACGCCGGTCTATCGGCGCGACTCCATGCCCTTCACAGACGATAGGCCCAAGCAACCAACGGAATCTTAATTTAGAGAATAAGAAAACGTCATCATTTTCCTGGAAAAAGCGACGCGCCGTTCTGCTCAATGATGAGCTTCGCCTTGCGGATCGTGAACTCCACGGCATCGTCCATGCTCGTGAAGACGTCGGCGCGCACAAATTCATGCACCAGCACTTCGTCGCCGGCCTTTTTCTCGATACGGCCCGCCAGGCGGAACTGGCCGCCTTCCTTGATTGGCGTTGCATAGATCAGATAGTCGCCATGCGCATGCGGCTCGGCCTGCGCCACCTTCTGCGGCGCATCGGTGGACGGCTGGCCGGAGCCGAAGGCCGAGAGGATTTTGGAAAAAAACGATGCCATGGCTTTCACTCCCTCAATCAATCATGCGTGGAAAGGCGGCGGTAACCGCCCTTCCCTGTGCCTTGCCCGGATCAGATGATCAGGTTCGACAGGATGTCGTTTTCGGTGATGTCTTCATAACCGAGACCGGCGGCCTCGAAGCGCTCCAGCAAGCCGGCAAAGTTTTCCTGCGCATTGGTTTCGATGCCGATCAGGATCGAGCCGAAATTGCGGGCCGATTTCTTCAGATATTCGAAACGGGCGATATCATCGTCCGGGCCGAGCAGGTTGAGGAAATCGCGCAGCGCACCGGGGCGCTGCGGCAGGCGCAGGATGAAATACTTTTTCACGCCGGTGTAACGCATGGCGCGTTCCTTCACGTCCGGAAGGCGCTCGAAATCGAAATTGCCCCCGGAAACCACGGCAATCACCGTCTTGCCTTCCAGCCTTTCGCGGCCAAGCTTTTCCAGCGCGGCAATCGAAAGGGCACCAGCGGGCTCCAGCACCACGCCTTCGAGGTTCAACATCTCGATGATTGTCACGCAGATGGCGTTTTCGGGGATGAGCTGGACCTGATCGGCCGGAAAATCCTTCAGCGCCTTGAAATTCAGGTCGCCAATGCGGGCGACGGCGGCGCCGTCGACGAAATTGTCGATCTTGTTCAGCGTCACAGGCTCGCCGCGCTCCAGGCTCTTCTTCAGGCTCGGCGCGCCCTCGGGCTCGCAGAACACGAAGTTCTCCTTCGCGACGGTGCCGGCCAGAAAACCGGTGAGGCCAGCCGAAAGCCCACCGCCGCCAACGGGCATGACGACGATGTCAGGTTTCGTGCCTTCCGGAAGCTGATCCATGATCTCGGCGGCCACCGTTGCCTGTCCCTCGATGATATCCTCATGGTCGAAGGGCGGCACCATGTAGCCGTCATTATCCTGCACGTGCTGGCGTGCGGCGGCATAACACTGGTCAAATATATCGCCCACCAGACGGATCGAGATAAATTCGCCGCCGAAGATGCGGGTTTTTTCGATCTTCTGCTGCGGTGTGGTCACCGGCATGAAAACGACGCCGTGAACACCGAAATGGCGGCAGGCGAAGGCGAAGCCCTGCGCATGGTTGCCTGCCGAAGCGCAAACGAAGACCTTGCCCTTGCCGGCCTTGGCCACCGCCTTGCGCAGAAAGTTGAATGCGCCTCTAATCTTGTAGGAACGAACCGGGGACAGATCCTCACGCTTCAGCCAAATCGACGCGCCATACCGACGGCTGAGATGTTCATTCAACTGCAGCGGTGTTTCGGGGAATATTTCCCGCACTTCCCGCCGTGCTGCTTCCACAAGCTGCTTGTCCACGATAGTCAATCCATTGAAATTCATAATGGTACCCGCTATGCCATAGGAAGGCGTCCGAGACAAAGACTCATTTCAGCGCGGCAACAAACTCCGGGTTTCATTTCTTGAACAGCAACCTTCTGCGCTCGGTCATATATGTGGCTTCCATTTTCGGGCTTTACATGGCGACAGCCATGTTTCTGCCGGCACTCACCGATCTCTATTACGGCAATGACGACTGGATGGTGTTTGCGCTGTCGGGTTTCATGTGCGGGGGCTTTGCGCTTGCCTGCGCGCTGGCGACGCGCGGGCCGATTGCCGCCTTCAACAAACGTTTCGGCTTTCTGCTCGTCAACCTGCTCTGGCTGGTCTTTTCAGTTGTCGGCGCGGTTCCGCTTTACCTGTCCGAACTCGGCCTGACGCTCGGCCAGGCGTTTTTCGAATCCGTTTCCGCCATTACGACAACGGGATCCACCGTTGTTTCCGGGCTTGACCACGCCCCGCAGGGCATCCTTCTCTGGCGCTCGCTGCTGTGCTGGCTTGGCGGTATCGGTATCGTGGCGCTCGGCCTCTTCATCCTGCCGCTGCTGCGCGTCGGCGGCATGACCTTCTTTCGCATGGAATCCTCCGATACCGGCAATGACCGGCCTTTCGCGCGGCTCGCAAGCTTCACCCGGGCTTTCGTGGCCATTTACATCATCATGACGCTTGCCTGTACGATCGCTTACGATTTTGCCGGCATGTCGCACTTCGATGCGCTGAACCATGCCATGTCGACGGTCGCGACCGGTGGTTTCTCCACCCATGACGCCTCTTTCGCCTATTTCAACAATACGGCGCTGCTGTGGATCGCCACCATCTTCCTGATCTTCGGCAGTCTGCCCTTCTCGGTGATGATCCTGCTGGCCGTGCGCCGCCGGCTGGAAACGCTGCGCGACCCCCAGATCGTCGTCTTCCTGGGATATCTCTGCGCGATTTCCATCGCCGTCGGCGTTTATCATCATCTCAGGAACGGCGTGCCGCTGAACGACGCGCTCAGCCATTCCTTCTTCAACATGACCTCGATCCTTTCCACCGGCGGCTTTGCCAGCGACGACTACACGCTCTGGGGGCCTTTCGTCGTCGTTGTCGCCTTTTTTGCCACCTTCATGGGTGGTTGCTCCGGGTCCACGGCGGGCGGCATCAAGGCCTATCGTTTTCTCATCATGTTCAACGTGGCGCGGGCGGGCCTGAAGAAGCTGATCTATCCGAACGCCGTTTATTCGGTTCGTTATGGGCAGCAGGTGGTCGATCCCGATACGATCCGGACGATTTTCCTGTTCGTCAGCTGTTACGTCGCGCTTTGGATCGCCGGCAGCCTCGCCATGAGTCTGATGGGTTATGATTTTCTCACTTCCATATCTTCGGTGGCAACGGCGCTCGGCAATGTCGGACCGGGTATCGGCCCCGTCATCGGCCCCTCGGGCAACTTCGCCACCATCAGTGATCCGGCGCTTTACGTCCTGTCGATGATGATGCTGCTAGGGCGTCTGGAAATACTGACGGTCCTGGTGCTGCTGATGCCGATTTTCTGGCGCAGCTGATGTCATGGAACACTTGTTGAGCGCCGGCGAATAAAGCGCTTGACCTTCCCACGTTGGAATAGTCCAGGCTCCTCCCGTTAGAATTCCAAACCATGGAGAATCGCCTATGTGCACCGCTCACCAGCATCATGCCGAAACCACGACGGCGCCGGTTGATGCAGACCTTTCTTTTCACGTTGAGGACATGACCTGCGGTCATTGCGCCGGAGTGATCAAGGGCGCGATCGAAAAGACCGTTCCCGGCGCTGCCGTGCATGCCGATCCGGCAAGCCGCACGGTCGTGGTTGGCGGCGTCTCCGATGCGGCGCGTATTGCCGAAATCATCACCGCTGCAGGCTATACGCCCGAAGCACGCGCCTGATCCGAACAGATGCCGGCGGCGCTCCATTCCTGCAGCCGCCGGATCGCCCGCCTACCCGTTTCGCGCTGAACCCGCGTGACACCCTTTGGACGACATCGAATTTCGTCCTTTCAGATATTCCCTAAAAGATATTCCTGCAGAAGCATGTAGCGACAGCTTCACACCGAGGCACGACGGCACCCTATCAGCACTAAGGCCCGGCTCCTGCGAGCCGGGCCTTATCTTGTGAGCCAATCTAGATCAGCTTATTTCACGGCCAAATCTTTGGTCATGATAAAGTAATTGATCGGATGCGGCCTGAAGTTCTCAACCTTGTCCGAATAGGCATCAAAGGCGGTCTCATGGATGAGGTAGACGGTGACGGCCTCATCGTAAACCCTTTTTGCTGCTTCGGCGTAGATGGCGTAACGCTTGGCAGGCTCGGCCACCGCATAGGCCGATTTGATCAGCTTGTCCGTCTCCTCACTGCAATAATGCGAGATGTTGTAACCGCCTGTGCAGGTGTAATCGGCATTGAGGAAGCCGATCGGTTCTGCAACGTCGGTGGCATAACCGCGTGACAGGAGAACCATGTCGAAGTTGCCGGAGAGAAGATCGGGCTCGATCGCGGTGTAATCGGCAACGCGAACATCGACCTTGATACCGATTTCCTGCAATTGGGCCTGGATAACGGCGGCAACATCCTTGAGTTCGGTTCTTTCCGTGTAGGCGAGAAGCGTCAGCTTCAGGCTGCCGGGAGCAATTCCGGCCTCTTTCAGTAGAGCCTTTGCCTTCTCCACGTCATAAGCGGGTGTGACGTCTTTAGGCGCCCATGGCTCGCCCGGCGCGAAGGGCATCGTTGCGGGTTTTACCACGCCTTCATAGATGCTGTCGGCAATACCGGCGGTATCGATGGCGGCCCGGATCGCCTGCCGAACTTTGATATCCTTGAACGGCGCTTTTGAATTATTGAGCAGCATTTCGGTAATCCGGGGCACGGTAATCGGTGCAACCTTGACACCCTTGGCCGCTTCAACGGTCTTTACCGTCCAGGGTGGGATCACGCGCGAAATCTGCACTTCACCGCTTCTTATCTGGGTGGCGCGCGTATCGGCATCCGGAATAAAGTTCACGCGGCCGCCCGAAAGCTTCGGCATACCGGCCCAATAGTCATGGTTCGCGGTCAGCTCCATATACTGGTTGGCATCGACCTTGGTGATCTTGAAGGGTCCGGTGCAGGTTCCGATCGGATCGACTTTGCCATCCTTATAGGCTGACGGCGCGAGGATCGAAGTCGCAGGGCTTCCCATTTGCGCAGGCAGCAGCACCGATGGCTCGATGGTGGTGATCTTCACGATATCGTCGCCGCTTGCGTCAACGGCAGCGATCAGCTTCGGTGAAAAGGCCCGGGCCGGAACGGGCGCTTTCAGAAGATTGGTGAGTGCATTGACTGCGGCAGCGGCATTAAGCGGCTCGCCGTTCTGGAATTTCACGCCCTTGCGCAGCTTGAATTCCCAAACCTTCGGTGAGGTCTGCGTCCAGGATTCAGCCAGCCCCGGCTCCAGTTTCGTGTCATAACCGACGCGGACCAGGCTTTCGAAACAGCCGGCGCGCGAACCCAGATAGGCATCGTCGGAAGCCATCTGCCAGCCGGTTTTGACGCCGGTATAATCGTCATAGGTAATCGTGGCGACCTCTGCCGCAGGCGCTCCAAACGAAACCACAATGGCGCATGACGCCAGAAGTGCGTGCTTCATCATAGAATATTCCCCTTTTATTTTTGACTACAACGCTCACAATTCGTATATATTCACGAAACTTCACTCGATCATTACTAAATCAATAAGAATACCATATGGATATCTCTCGATAATCCATTTGAATATTATATATTTTACGTTTTGTACTCGGAATTTTATTCCGATATTAATCCGCAAACGCACAATTCATCTGTTTTTACGGCAACAGAAAACTGTAATTGCGCTGTCCGTCAGCCCCATTCCCGCCAGCGATGGCAGCGCGCGAAATGCTCGCCGGAAACGCCTTCCAGAACGGGTTCCACCTCGCCGCATATCTCGGTCGCATATTTGCAGCGGGTGTGGAATTTGCAGCCGTTCGGAGGATTGAGAGGGCTCGGCAGATCGCCGTCCAGAAGCATTTCCGGTGCATATAACCCCGTCTCGTCCAGCATCGACGATGCGATGAGAGCCTTGGTATAGGGGTGCTTCGGCGCCCGGAAAAGCTCCTCCCGGTCAGCGATTTCAACGACGCGTCCGAGATACATCACCGCGATGCGATCGCAGAGATAACGCACCACACGCAGGTCATGAGAAATCATCAGAACCGTCAGGCCGTGACGGCGCTTCATGTCCATCAGAAGGTTCAGGATCTGCGTCCGCATCGAGGCGTCGAGCGCCGATGTCGGCTCGTCGCAGACAAGGAAGCTCGGATTGAGAAGCAGCGCGCGGCCGATGACGACGCGCTGCAGCTGGCCGCCAGAACATTGGCTCGGATAACGGTCATAAAACGAACCGTCCAGACCGACCTCCTCCAGCATGTGGAAAACGCGCGACGCACGTTCCTCGCGGGTGCCGATGCCGTGCTGGGCAAGCGGCGCTTCCATGCTCTGGCCAATGCGCATGCGCGGATCGAGTGCGGAATAAGGGTCCTGAAACACCAGCTGCACGACCCGGCGCATACGCCGGAGCGCCTCGCCCTGCATGTGCAGCATATCGTTCTGTCCGATGCTGACCTCGCCTTTCGTTGCGTGGGTCAGCCGCGTGATCAGCCCGGCAACCGTGCTTTTGCCGCATCCGGATTCACCAACAAGGCCAAGCACTTCCCCCTCGCCGATCGTCAGGGAAACATCATCGACCGATTTCACCACACGGTGACCGAAGCCCGATATGGGATAATATTTGCAGAGGTTCTTCGCGACCACAAAGGGCCGCTTGCCGTTTTCCGCCGATGGCGGGGTCTGTGTCGTCGCTGTCGATAACATTGTCACCCTCCCTCAGCAGACTGTGTGGCCGGCATGGTCATGAGCGGCATGATCGTGACCGACAGCCCAGCACCGCGCCTTGCGCCCTTCGGGCAAGGCATTCAGATCCGGCTCCGAGGCCATGCAGCGGCCGCTCATGCCTGCCGAATTTGCAAGCGCGCAGCGCGGATGAAACCGGCAGCCGCAGGACATGTCATGGGCCTGCGCACTGGAGCCGGGGATCGTCAGCAACTGCCCCTCGCTGTCAGTGGTCAAAAGCGAACAGCTGATGAGCGCCTTGGTATAGGGGTGCTGCGGCGCCTTGAGGATCGCCTGGGTCGGCCCCTCCTCAACGATACGGCCGGCATACATGACTGCGATCCGGTCTGCGAAGGCGGCAACGACCGAGAGATCATGGGTGATCAGCAGCGTGGCAAGCCGGCGTTTGCGGCGTTCGTCATCGAGCAGGCGGAGTATCTGTGCCTGAACGGTGACATCAAGCGCCGTCGTCGGTTCGTCGGCGATCAGAAGCTGCGGATTGCCTGATAGTGCGGCAGCAATCATGACACGTTGCGCCATACCGCCGGAAAGTTCGTGCGCGAAACATTGTGCCCGCGCCGAGGGATCGGGAATGCCGACATCGGACAGGAGACCGACGACCCGGTTCAGCGCCGCATTCCGGCTCATCTTGCGATGGATCCAGAGCGGCTCGGCAACCTGCGTCCTCACCCTGCTTGTCGGGTCGAGCATGGCCTGCGGCTGCTGGAACAGCATGCTAATATCGGCGCCGCGCAGCGCATCGAGTTCGGAAGATGAAAGAGCGAGAATGTCGCGCCCGGCAAAGGAAATGCGGCCGGAATTGATTTCCGCACCCTGCGGCAGAAGCCGCATCAGCGACAGCGCCGTCATGCTCTTGCCTGACCCGGATTCGCCGACGAGAGCGACGACTTCGCCGGCGTTGACGGAAAGCGTCAGGCCCGAAATAACAAACTTGCGACCGTTTTGCGCCGGCACAGAAACGTGCAGGTCCTCGATCTCCAGAAGCGGTGCGCATTCGGGAGACATGGCCGTATTGGCAAGCGTTTGTCCTTCGATATTCATAAGAGTTCCCCTTATTTTTATTGAATCGGAGGCATTGCGTATTCTTCATGCGGCTTCAGACGATATTACTCTCCTTCCGGTTCCGTCGCGTCATCTATGTTTGGCAACCGTCAAATCTGTCGTCGCCAGTTTGCCGGCGTCAATGACCGTTGGTTTTCTTTGTTTCCAGATTGAGGCCATGGCCGATCCACGTTACGCTCAGCGCCGACAGGAATATCGCCAGACCCGGTGCGATGACGAGAACGGGCATCCGTTCCGCGTAAGCCTGCGCATCGGCCAGCATCAGCGCCCAGTCGGCGGCCGGTGGCTGTACGCCAAGGCCCAGAAACGACAACCCGCCAACCGTGATCAGCTTGTGGCCGAAGCGCAGGAACGCCACTGCCGCAATGGGCCAGATCGTGTTGGGAATGATATGCCGGAAGATAATGAAGCGCCGTGTGCAGCCGAGCACCTCGGCGGCGCGGATATATTCGCGCGAATTGATCGAGAGCGTCAGTCCCCGCGCCAGCCGCGCAAAAGGTGTCCAGCCGACGATCGTCAGCGACGCGATCAGCGTTCCATATCCCGGGCCGAAGATGGCGACGAGAAAAATCGCAATCACGACATCAGGTATGGCGATGAGCAGGTCCACGATGCGCATCAGCACCTCGTCGAGGATGCCGCGGCTGCGGCCGCTGATGATGCCGATGAAGGTCCCGATCACGACAGAGAGAATGACGGTGATGGCGGCAATGGTGACCGTGAAGCGGCCGCCGATCAGCAGCCGGCTGAGCACATCGCGGCCCAGGTGGTCCGTTCCCAGCCAGTAGAGGGCGCTCGGCGCGTTCAACCGCAGGCGAAGGTTCTGCTTTGCCGGATCATAGGGTGAGATCCACGGCGCGATGACCAGCAGCAGGATGATGACGAGAAAAATCGCTGCTCCCGCATAGAAGGTCCAGTGACGGCAGCAAATGAAATCCGTGAACCGGGCGAGGTTCGAGGGGCGCTTGGGCGCAGTCATCGGCATGGCGGCGGCAGGCGCGCTCGGGAAGTGACTAATGGTCATGGTGACCTCGCATTGCTGGATTGATCAGGACATAAAAGCTGTCGGCCAAGGTATTGATCAGGATGGAGAGCGCTACGATGCAGATGAAACCGCCCTGCAGCATCGGGATATCGCGATTGACCACGGCGTCGTAGAGAAGCCGGCCCATGCCGGGAATGGCGAAGATCACCTCCACGACCACCGATCCGCCAAGCAGGCCGGCAAGCCACAGGGCGAAGAAGGTGACAACCGGCAGCGAGCCGTTGCGGATGCCGTGGCGCATGACCGTGCCGTGCATGCCGAGACCGCGGCTGCGGGCCGCCGTGATATAGGGCGCGCGCAGTACCTCGGCCATTGCGGCGCGCGTCACCTGGGTGAAATAGGCGAGCGGTCGTAGCGTCAGGGTCAGCGCGGGAAGCACCAGCGAACGCCAGCTATCCCATCCGGCTGACGGCAACCAGCCGAGATAGAGCGCGAATACCAGCGCCGACATGGGCGCAAACCAATATTCGGGCGTCGCAACGAAGCTCTGGATCATCAGCGTCGCGAAATTGTCCAGCCGCCCGCCGGGACGCATCGCCGCCAGGGTGCCGAGCGGCAAGGCGACGGCGACCGCGACCGCCAGCGCCGTCAGCGCCAGTGTCACCGACACCCAGAGCGACCGCAAAAGCTCGGCGGCTACCGGCTGGCTGCTGGTGAAGGAAAATCCGAGATCGCCTCGCAGCGCGCCCGACAACCATGCGAAATATTGCACATAGAGCGGGCGGTCCAGTCCGAGACTGACCCTGAGCGCCTCGACCGCATGCGGATCGAGCGCCGTATCGCGCATGCGCGACATGAGAATGGTGCGGGCCGGATCGCCGCCCGCCATATAGGGCAAAAGAAACGCGATGACGGACACGATCGCCAGCATCAGGCACAGAATAAGGAAGCGCTGTATTATCTGTATCCACATGACTTGGTCTCCTTCACCACAATTGGCGTCTGCACTGCAATCCACGCCCGTTTCCCAAAGGAAAACAGCCGCTTATTTCACCGGGCGCTGTAGATCCATCACTGGACCTGAGGTGCCCTTCAGCATTCCGGTGCGCTTGGGAACGATGGCCGCGGTCGTAAACTCGATATCCTCGGCATGGGCCAGATCGTGAATGATCGGGCAATCCGGCTCACCGTTGTCAGGGCAATAGGTTGCGAGGTTTCGCAGCGTATCGGCCATCTCGCGGAGCGTATGCATCTTCGCTTCCAGATCGACGACATGTTCCATGACGATGCGTTTGACGTCGCAGGAGGCGCCGCCCGGATCGCGCCAGAGCGTCATGAGCTGCCTGATCTTTTCGATGGAAAAACCGAGATCGCGTCCGCGCCGGATGAAACGCAGCGTTTCCAGATCATTGGCCGTATAGACCCTGTATCCCGACTCCGTGCGGTTTGCCGATTTGATCAAACCGATTGTCTCGTAATGCCTGATCATCTTCGCAGAAACACCGGAGGCGGTGGCGGCTGTGCCAATATTCATCGATCCTGCTCCTATCTTTCCGGGGTGAAAAACACGTCTGCATGAATGTCGGCGGTGCGCATGCCGCGCGCCAGAAGCTGCGGAACAGTCGCCTCGATCATGGCCGGGGGGCCTGCAATATAGGCTTTCCAGCCATCGAGATCGTCGAAATCATCCGCCACGGCCGCACCGACATAACCGCACCGGATATCGGCATGGTCCTCATGCGAGAGAACCAGCACGAAGCTCAGATTGCCATGCCGTGCGGCAAGATCTCCGAAGCGGTCGAGCATATAGAGATCACGCTCGGCGCGAGCGCCGAAATAGACATGAACCGGGCGTTCGCGGCCTGTTGCGAGCGCCGCCTCGACAACCGCCTTGACCGGGGCAAGCCCCGAACCGCCGGCAATGCCGAGGATCGGCCCGCAATGTTTTTCCCGCAGGAACGAAGAGCCGAAAGGCCCGACAATGGTGACGGCGTCGCCCGCTTTGGCCTGAGTGACGATATGGCTGCTGGTAAGACCGCCGGGAACATGCCGGATGTGGAATTCGACAAGCTCCTCATCCACCCTGCTGGCAATGGAATAATCGCGCGGCGAACAATCAGGATAAAGCAGGCGCACATATTGTCCGGGTTTGAAGGTAAACCGCTCGCGATCGTCGAGCCGGATGCGGATGAGCTTGATATCGTGCGTGGCGTCCAGCGCTTCCGCAACCACGCCCTCAAAGCGGCCGGTCGGAATATCGGCGATCTCATCCGCCCCGTCGAGCCAGCTGATCGTCATGTCGCTTAACGGCACGGCCCGGCAGGCAAGTGTCAGGCCATCGGCCTTTTCCTCTTCGGTCAAGGAGAAGGGCGTGTGCTTGAGAAGATCGATCTCGCCGGAAATGAGATGCGATTTGCAGGCCCCGCAGCGGCCCATGCGACAGCCATGCGGATAAGTAACACCTGCGGCCAATGCGGCCTGAAGTACGGTCTCACCCTGCGCCGCCATGATGCTGCGTCCGATCTGCGGCAGATAGATTGTGTTGCCGGGCGTCATTATGTCCGCCTCCTATTCGGCCGCTGCGAGCTGCATGCCGGACGATCTGTCCACAAGCGGCGCGCGAAAGCTTTTCAGGCGCAGCGCGTTCGTCAAGACGAAGACGCTGGAAAGCGCCATGGCTCCGGCGGCAAGGACAGGCGACAGCAGAACGCCGTTGACAGGATACAATATTCCGGCCGCCACGGGAACGAGAGCAGCGTTGTAAGCGAAGGCCCAGAACAGATTCTGGCCGATATTGCGGATGGTCGCCTTGGAGAGCGCAATGGCGTTGGCGACGCCGCGAAGATCGCCCGACATCAGCACCACGTCGGCGCTTTCAATGGCGACATCCGTGCCCGTGCCGATGGCAAGACCGACATCGGCGGCGGCCAGCGCCGGCGCATCGTTGATGCCATCGCCGACGAAAGCGACACGTCGGCCACCGGCGGCAAGCCTTTTGACGGCCTCGACCTTGCCGTCGGGCAGCACTTCCGCCACCACCTCGTCAATGCCAAGCCGACGGGCGATGGCTTCAGCTGTGCGGCGATTGTCACCGGTGATCATCGTGACCTTGAGGCCCAGCGCGTGCAGCGCCGCAATCGCCTCCGGGGTCGTCTGCTTGATCGGATCGGCAACGGCGATGATCGCGGCCAGCCTGCCATCGACGGCGGCATAAAGCGGCGACTGCCCTTCCCTGCCCAGCCTTTCGGCTTCATCGGCAAACATCGCGACGTCATAACCGAGCTTCGTCATGAACCGGTCTGCGCCCGCTTCGACCCTGCGGCCGCCAACCATGGCTGCAACACCAAAACCGGGGGTCGCTTCGAAACCTTCCGCATTGGCAAGCGTCAGGCCGCCATGTTTCGCAGCCTCGACGATCGCTTCGGCAATCGGATGTTCGGAATGGTTCTCCAGCGAGGCGACGAGGCGCAGCACCTCATCCGCATCGAAGCCCTCTGTCGTGGTAAAATGCACCAGCTTCGGCTTGCCGAGCGTCAGCGTGCCTGTCTTGTCAACGGCGATCACGTCGGCATCGCGCAGCGTTTGAAGCGCATCGCCACGGCGGAACAGCACGCCCATTTCGGCGGCGCGGCCGGTGCCGACCATGATCGAGGTCGGCGTGGCAAGGCCCATGGCGCAGGGGCAGGCGATGATGAGAACCGCAACCGCGTTGACCAGCGCGAAGGTCAAGGCCGGATCAGGCCCAAAGACGAACCAGACGGCGAAGGTGAGAACTGCGGCCAGCATGACGGCCGGCACGAACCAGTTGGTCACCTTGTCCACCAGCGCCTGAATGGGCAGCTTGTCGGCCTGCGCCTCCTCCACCATGCGGATGATCTGGGCGATCAGCGTATCGGCGCCAACCTTGGTGGCGCGGAAGGTGAAGGAGCCATTACGGTTCACCGTGCCGCCAACCACCTCGGAACCCTCGGTTTTGGTAACCGGGACCGGCTCACCCGTGATCATCGATTCATCGACATAAGAAGAGCCGCTCAGAACCAGACCATCGACCGGCACTTTCTCACCGGGGCGAACGACGATCACATCACCCGTTCGCACATCCTGCAACGGCACATCGATGGTTTCGCCATCGCGCAGCACGCGGGCCGACTTGGCCTGCAGGCCGACGAGCCGCTTTATCGCCTCGCTGGTGCGGCCTTTTGCGCGCGCTTCGAGGAACCGTCCGAGAAGGATGAGCGTGACGATGACCGCCGCCGCTTCGTAATAGACATTGGCCGTGCCGCTCGGCAGGATTTTGGGCATGAAGGTTGCGACGACCGAAAATCCCCAGGCGGCGGCGGTGCCAAGTACGACGAGCGAATTCATGTCCGGCGCAAACCGCAGAAGCGCGGGGATGCCTTTTTTGAAGAAGCGCAGGCCGGGACCGAACAGAACCAGTGTCGTCAACACGAATTGCAGATACCAGCTTTCCTGCATGCCAACCGTTTCCATCACGAACTCGTGGATGGCGGGCACCAGATGCGAACCCATTTCCAAAACGAAGACCGGCAACGTCAGCGCAGCGGCGACGGCAAGGCTGATTTTCAGGCCGCGCAACTCCGTGGCGCGTCTATCCTCCTCCACATCACCGGCTTTATCGGCGATGATTTCCTTCGCCGTATAACCCGCCCGCTTGATCGCCTCCGCCAAGGTGGCGGCAGAGGCGGCATTGCCCGCCACACGAATCGTGGCGCGCTCGGTCGCGAGATTGACGCTCGCATCGGAAACACCGGAAACAGCCTTCAGCGCCTTTTCAACGCGTCCGACGCAGGAGGCGCAGGTCATGCCCTCAATATCGAGTTCGATGGTTTTTTCTTCGACGCTGTAACCGGCCTGCCGCACCGCCGAGATAACGGCCGGCACATCCGGCGGCCCGGAAAAGGAAATGTCGGCACGTTCCGTTGCCAGATTGACCGAGGCCTTCAAAACGCCCGGCACCTTGGCGATCGCCTTTTCCACGCGGCCGACGCAGGAGGCGCATGTCATGCCATCGATCGCAATCTGATGACTCGCCCGGATCTCCATTTGTGACATGCGTATGACCCCTCTTTTCTTGTGTTAAAAAAAAGATAGGGCTTCCCATCGTGGCAAGGTCAATAGGTTCTTTTTGATGATTTTCGGGGAAAAATGCCGCCCGCGTGATCAAGCTCATTTTTTAGGCGTGCGTGCGGGCATTCGCACGATTTACACCAAAAAGCCGGGAAGTTCCTTTAAATGCCCCGAAATCGCAGGAAAACGAAAAAATTAGTCAGAAGGATATGGTGCGGACGGCGGGACTTGAACCCGCAAGACCAATGGTCGGCAGATTTTAAGTCTGCTGCGTCTACCGATTTCGCCACGTCCGCATTGCCGCGCCTTGCGACCAAGGCATTGCAAAAGCCGTCATCGCGAGGGCGCCTAGTCAAATGGCCGATCCCGAACGCGACGGAGCCCCATCTACACAGGCTGCGCGGTTTCGGTCAACGGGGCGTTAGCCACACCAGGACTGATTTTTTGCCGATGCCGGATGCGCGAGCCCTTCCCGCACGAGTTGATCGGCGAAGGATACGCCCGAACGCGAAAGCCGTTTGCGTTCCGTGGCTTGCCCGCCCGCAGCACCGCCGGACGCCACATCGAAGGCCCCGGCATTCAACATGTCACGAAGCCTGACCTTCGCAACGAAACCGCGCTGGCGCTCTTCCATGCAGCGCGCCCGGTCGATCTGCGGCACTTCTATGCCGGCAAGCTGCATCTTCACGCCCTTCATCCAGAAGGTGTTGCCATCGGCCACGCAATTGTTGAGGCCGGAACGACCGCAGAAGGCAAAAGTACCGCTTTTTTCACCGAGCGAAATTTTTTCGACCGAAGGACGGGTTTCCGGCAAGATAGCGGCGACCTGACTCGGCTGCGAGGCGGACGGCATGGCGATCGGACGCGGTGGCACCGGGCCGTTGCCGGGCAGAGCCGGCGATGCGGGGCGAATGGATGCCACTTTTTCCCGCGTGACGGAATCGCGTTTGGCCGCCGTCGCGACTTTCGAAGAACTCGTGACTGACGATGTCGCCTTTGCAACATGCCGCTGCGGCAAAAGACTATCACGATGTTCGTAAGCCTGAATGCCGCCGGCGACGACGCCCAGCATCAGCACCCAGGGCCAAACACTACCGCCACCCGATTTCTTCGCCGCGCGGCGTCGTGCTGTCGATTTTCGATTGCTCACGATCGGACTCCTTTCAACGGAGCCGCATTATCGGCCAAAGGAGTTTCCGAAAGGTTGGCATTGCCGGGCGTTTTCGCTTTTCAGAGAATCGGGGAAACGCCCTAACCTCTTGTTTTCTCGAATTGCCGAATGGAAAGTACGCAAATGAGCTGTGGATAAACCGTCAGCGAACCTGATCGAGAAGGCGCTTGCATTCGAGGAGGTCGAACAGGGCTTCCTGCAAAAGCGCCTGATCGTCCTTGCCGATGCTCGACTTGCCCACCGATATTTCCGCATCGCCGCCACCGCCGAAGCCAAAAAAACGGCCGCTTGGTTTGGCCTTCGGACGGCCGACGACCTCGTCCCCATCGGTATCGACGACACGCGGTTCGGCAACTTCCTTTTCACCGCTCGCCGCCATGATGGCTTCCATGGTTGCGAGATCACCGGAGGCGATGGCCGCCACGAAGCGGTTGCCATTGGCTTTCAGCAGCTTCTGTACGCCCTTGATGGTGTAACCATGGTCATAAAGAAGGTGACGAATGCCCTTCAGGAGATCGATATCGTCAGGGCGGTAATAACGACGGCCCCCGCCCCGTTTCATCGGTTTGATCTGCGGAAAGCGTGTTTCCCAGAAACGCAGCACATGCTGCGGCAGATTCAGCTCATCCGCCACTTCACTGATCGTCCGAAACGCGTCGGGGCTTTTATCCAAATTTCCACTCCCATCCGAACCGGAGCGCCATGCATCCGGCCGGACACTGAACGAGAACGCTTTTCACACGCCGGTCAAACATCGCGCGACATCCGTTCTGAACCCGTGCAGACGCCATTGCGGCGAGATACAAATCACTAAAATTGATTATGATGTGAGTCGACCGGATTTCAACGGCTTGCACGTTGAAATTCAAGTATGTTCACAAGAAGAATGGGAAAAAAGGCTTACGATACGACAAAAAAGGCATGTCGCTTATAACTTTAGAGAAGGATTATGCTCCGGCCTTCTGGCCCTTCTGCTTGGCCTTGCGGGCCGTATGGGCCTTCAGAATGCGCTGTTTCAGCACATTCGAGGCCTTGAAGGTCATGACACGACGCGGAGAAATCGGAACTTCCTCGCCCGTCTTGGGGTTGCGGCCTATACGTTCGTTCTTTTCCCGGATCTGAAACGTCGCGAAGGAAGAAAGCTTGACGACTTCGCCGCGGGTGATCGCGTTGCAAATTTCGTCAATGATCGTCTCGACCAGTTCAGCGGATTCGGTGCGGGACAGCCCGACTTTACGAAACACAGATTCTGCAAGATCTGCGCGTGTCACTGTCTTCCCGGCCATTTTTCCCCGCAAACCGTGTCTGAACTCTTCTCTAGGAGCCGCCGAGATTATTTCCCTTGTGGCGACCGGTCAAGGGATTGTTCCAGATTCATTTGAGGCTTTCGGCAATCAGTGCAAGGGCTTAGAGCGAGTGATACGCTTTTGACACAGGCTCGGGCCGCTCCGGCGCATCCAATCGGGGCGTGAGCGCGAAAATCACAACCGATTTCGCGCCATCGCCCCGGCAAACGCGGAAATCAGGCCTTTACCAGCGCAGCAGCACCGCACCCCACGTGAAGCCGCCGCCCATGGCCTCCAGCATCACCAGATCGCCCTTCTTGATGCGTCCGTCACTGGCAGCAACGGCGAGCGCCAGCGGAATGGAGGCGGCCGAGGTATTGCCGTGCTGATCGACGGTGATCACGACTTTTTCCGGGTCGATGTTAAGCTTCTTTGCCGAACCGTCGATGATGCGCTTGTTGGCCTGGTGCGGAACCAGCCAGTCGAGATCGTCGGCCGTGGTGCCCGTCGCCTCGAAGGCCTGTTCGATGACGTCGGTGATCATGCCGACAGCGTGCTTGAACACTTCCCGGCCTTCCATACGCAGATGGCCGACCGTGCCAGTGGTGGAAGGCCCACCATCGACATAGAGCTTTTCCTTGTGCGAGCCATCGGAGCGCAGCTGTGCGGTCAGGATGCCGCGATCGGCGGAGGTGCCTTCACCTTCACCGGCCTCCAGAACCAGCGCGCCGGCGCCGTCGCCAAAGAGGACGCAGGTGGTGCGGTCCTTCCAGTCGAGGATGCGCGAGAAGGTCTCGGAACCGATCACCAGAACGCGCTTGGCCATGCCGCCGCGAATATAGAGATCGGCGGTCGATACGGCATAAACGAAGCCTGAGCAGACGGCCTGCATGTCGAAGGCGAAACCATGGGTCATGCCCAGACGGTTCTGGATGTTCACCGCGGTTGCCGGAAAGGTGTTATCCGGGGTCGAGGTGGCCAGAATGATAAGGTCGATATCATCGGGTGTGAGACCGGCATTGTCGAGCGCCGCACGCGCCGCAGCTTCGCCGAGAGACGCGGTGGTTTCACCCTCGCCGGCGATATAACGCTGTCTGATGCCCGTGCGCTGCACGATCCATTCGTCTGACGTCTCGACGACACCTTCGATTTCGCTGTTGGTCATGACACGCTTCGGAAGCGCTGCCCCGAAACCACGAACTATAGAGCGGATCATTCCCTTATTCCTCGTCAGCCACGAGAGCTTCGGGCGCCGGGGGCGGAAGCCGTCTTGCGTGGTAAATTTTCAGATCATTCTCAATCTTGGCCGTCAGGCCGTTGTGGACCATGTCGTAGCCGACATCAACGGCGGAGGCAAAACCGACGGCGTCGGTGCCGCCATGGCTCTTGATGACGATGCCGTTGAGGCCCAGAAACACGCCGCCATTGACCTTGCGCGGGTCCATCTTTTCCCTCAGCACATCAAAGGCGCTTTTTGCGAGGACGTAACCGATCTTGGCAAAAAAGCTGCGGGAGATCGCCTCGCGCAAAAGCGTGGTGATCTGGCGCGCGGTGCCTTCGGCGGCCTTGAGTGCGATATTGCCGGTGAAACCTTCGGTCACCACCACATCCACCGTTCCCTTGCCGATATCGTCACCTTCGACGAAACCGCGATAATCGATGGTGGCGAGATCGGCTTCACGGATCAGACGTCCGGCCTCACGCACCTCTTCCTGACCCTTGACCTCCTCGACGCCGACATTGAGCAGGCCGACGGTCGGACGGTCGATATCGAACAGCGCACGCGCCATGGCACCGCCCATCAGGGCGAAATCCAGCAATTGCTGGGAATCAGCGCCGATAGTCGCGCCGACATCGAGCACGATGCTTTCGCCTTTCAACGTCGGCCAGATGCCGGCGATCGCCGGGCGTTCCACCCGCGCCATGGTGCGCAAACAGAACTTGGCCATGGCCATCAGCGCGCCGGTATTGCCGGCGGAAACGGCGACATCGGCTTCACCGAGCTTCACGGCTTCAATGGCGCGCCACATGCTGGAGACGTAGCGGCCGCGGCGCAGCGCCTGGCTCGGTTTCTCGTCCATGCTGACCGAGACTTCACAATCGTGAAAGACCGACTTTTCCCGGAGAGCGGGATATTGTGCCAGAATGGGGTCGCATTTGCTCTTCTGCCCGTAGAGCAGAAAAGTTACATCGTTGTGCCGTTCAAGCGCCTTGGCGGCACCGGGTATGGCAACATCTGGGCCGAAATCGCCACCCATGACGTCAATTGCAATTCTGATCACTCGTCCCTTATCCTTACTTGCCGCCAATCAAGCGGATTTTGCGCGAAAATACCTTTTCCGGCTCTTGTTACAATAAAATTATTTCAGCCCGGCTGGGCCATTCAGTCTTTTTTCCAATCTTTCAGCACGGCAAAGGGCGATGGGCGCTTTTCTTCCCCGGGCTCTTTTTCGGCCGTTTCGGGAAATTCCGCATCCGGTTTGCGCGGATAGGGATCGATCGCAAGGGCGGCAAATTCGGCAACCACGGCACCGACATCGATGCTGTCTCCGGTGAACTGGTCGGGGATATCGGGGCCATCAGGATCAAGCACGATCTCGCCTTCCTCGTTGGTCACCATCCGCGCCAGCTTCGATCCTTCGGGAACGAAAATCTGCTCGATGGTCTCGTCGATCTTGCTCGAGACCGGCTCCAGCGTGACGATGCAGGATTGGGTCACAGCCGCATGCACCTCACCCTTGATCTTCACGCCATCCTTCTTCCAGCGGGAAACCTGCAACTCCGCCTTCAGATATTCGACGGAAACCACATCCCAGAATTTCGCCAGCGCCTTCAGTTCCTCGGCACTGGCTTCGAGACCAATCCTGACGGGATTGGCGGAAATATGGCCTACCTTTACGGGATAGGAAAAAGGCAGGTCGTCATTTGCGGCGTGTCGCGCATTCATCGTGAACCTCATCGTACAGGCAAGGGCAGCGTCAGGCTTCCGGTTGCTATTGTCTCTTCGGACTGGGCGGCGAGGGCTGCGGATGCTTCCATCATCCAGCCCGCCAGCCCCTCCATATCGGGGGCCTTGTCGTCTGCCTGCGGATATATATTGCGCCGGAGTGCTGCGGCAAGAGCTGTGCGGTCGGAAGCATCCAGCGCCGCCGCGTAGGATTCGAGCCGTCCATAGAACATGCCGGCGAATTTCTTCATGCGTTTCGGCACGCCCTGATCGCCGATTCCCAGTTCCCGAATGGAATGATCGAGGTCCTGAAAAAAGGCGTCGACGATCTCCTGGGCGATTTCCTGCCCGCTGACACCTGACGATTTGGTGCGGCGGAAATAGAGAATCATGATGGCCGAGAGCATCTCGAAGCGGCCCATGACTGTATCGGGAACACCGAGATCGAGATAAAACCCGGGCGTGCGGGCGGCAGCCGTCAAAGTCGCATATTGCCGATCGACAATGGCGCGATTGTTATTTTTCTGTCTGAACAGCCCGAATATCATCTTTTTTTCCGAACCGGACGGGTGAATTCGCTTACCGCCCATCGCACTTGTTGCATGATTGTCAAAGCTGGTTTACCGAAGCATCCACGAATTGCAATGCTGTCACGGTCACGTTCGTCTTTGGGCTGAAACAGTCGAAGAGAACCGGAGGAGTTCCAAAAGGTCGTGAAAGCATTGAATTTGGGGGGTGATCGGGATTTTCCGTCCCCGGATTGACACAATCATGTGCACAGACACTGTGCACCACGCAATGCCGGAAGGTGCCATTCATGATCGCAGTCGGGGAAAAGCAGTTGAGCAAGCAGAAATCCGCAAGTCACGGCAAAATTCTGAGCAAGACCGCCATCGCAATCGTGCTCGCATCCGGCCTGCTTTCCGCCTGCACCAGCACGACAGACGTATTTCACAACGGCTACGTCATGGACGAGCAGGCCCTCCAGCTGATCCCCGAAGGTTCCAGCCGCGAGCAGGTTCTGCTGACCATGGGTACACCTTCCACCACGGCGACCTTCGGCAACGAGGTGTTCTATTACATCTCGCAGAAGCGCGTACGCCGCGCGGCCTTCATGAAGCCGTCGCTGGTTGAGCAGAACATTCTCGCCATCTACTTCAACAAGGACGGCGTGATCGAGCGCAAGGCCAATTACACGCTGCAGGACGGCAAGGTCTTCGACACGATTTCGCGCACCACGCCGACGGGCGGCAAGGACCTCACCTTCCTGCAGCAGCTGCTTTCCGGCGGCACCTCGGGCGCCAATATCGCCAAAAGCATTCTCGGTCAGGGCAACAACACCCCCTGATCGGAAGAAAGACAATAAATTCAAAGGCCCGGGGAGCGCTCCCCGGGCCTCTTTCATTGCCCGGCGCATTTAGGGCATTTCCGCTTTTCTCCGAAACGCGAAAACGCTCTACCTGTTTGTTTTTACGCATTTTCCGAACGTAAAACCGCTAAGCACTTTTACTGGAAATGCTCTAGCCTTCAGTGGGCGAGAACCGCGAGCAGCAGCAGCGCCACAATATTAGTGATCTTGATCGCGGGGTTGACGGCGGGACCGGCGGTATCCTTGTAGGGATCGCCGACCGTATCGCCCGTCACCGACGCCTTGTGGGCATCCGACCCCTTGACGTGGCGCACGCCGTCTTTGTCGATGAAACCGTCTTCGAAGCTCTTCTTGGCATTGTCCCATGCGCCACCACCGGAGGTCATGGAAATCGCCACGAACAGGCCATTGATGATGACACCGAGCAGCGATGCGCCAAGCGCCGCGAAGGCCGACGCCTTGGAGCCGGAAATAGCCAGCACGCCGAAATAAACGACGAGCGGCGCCAGAACCGGCAGGAGCGACGGGATGACCATTTCCTTGATTGCCGCCCTGGTCAGCAGGTCCACGGCTTTGCCGTAATCAGGCTTTTCCGTTCCGGCCATGATGCCGGGCTTTTCGCGGAACTGGCGGCGTACTTCCTCAACGATCGAGCTTGCCGCCTTGCCCACCGCCGTCATGGCGATACCGCCAAAGAGATAGGGAATGAGGCCGCCGAACAGCAGGCCCGCAACCACGTAAGGATTGGCGAGGCTGAAGGAAATCTCGCCTATATCCTTGAAATAGGGATAGGTCTCGCCATTGGCGGCGAAATAGGAGAGGTCATTGGCATAAGCGGCGAACAGCACCAGCGCGCCGAGACCGGCGGAGCCGATGGCATACCCTTTGGTGACGGCCTTGGTAGTGTTGCCAACGGCGTCCAGCGCATCGGTCGCCTTGCGCACGTCAGGATCGAGACCGGCCATTTCAGCGATACCGCCGGCATTGTCCGTGACCGGGCCGAAGGCGTCGAGCGCCACGATCATGCCGGCGAGGCCGAGCATGGCGGTGACCGCGATGCCGGTGCCGAACAGGCCGCCAAGCTGATAGGTGCCGATGATGCCGCCGACGATGACGATGGCTGGCAGCGCCGTCGATTCCAGCGAGACCGCAAGGCCCTGGATGACGTTGGTGCCGTGGCCGGTGACCGAGGCCTGGGCGATTGAGTTGACCGGCCGCTTGTTGGTGCCGGTATAATATTCGGTGATAACGACGATCAGCGCCGTCACGACGAGGCCGACCAATCCGCAGAAGAAGAGGTTGGTGCCTGTGATTTCCATGCCGGCTACCGTGCCGACCGTTCCCCAGCCGACCGTCGCATGAGTGGCGACCGCAAGACCGGCGACTGAGAAGACACCGGTAGCGATGAGGCCCTTGTAGAGCGCCCCCATGATGGAATTGTTGGTACCAAGCTTGACGAAGAAGGTGCCGGCAATCGAGGTCAGGATGCAGGCGCCGCAGATCGCCAGCGGATAGACCATGGCGCTTTCCAAAATCGGCGTTCCGGCAAAAAAGATTGCGGCGAGAACCATGGTCGCGACCACCGAGACGGCATAGGTCTCGAAGAGGTCGGCCGCCATGCCGGCGCAATCGCCGACATTGTCGCCGACATTGTCTGCAATGGTTGCCGGGTTGCGCGGATCGTCCTCCGGAATGCCGGCTTCGACCTTGCCGACGAGATCGCCGCCGACATCCGCACCCTTGGTGAAGATGCCGCCGCCGAGACGGGCGAAGATGGAGATCAGCGATGCGCCAAAGCCGAGCGACACCAGCGCGTCGATCACCTCACGCGATCCTGCAGGGTGGCCCATCACCGAGGTCAGGACGAAATAATAGATCGAGACGCCGAGCAGCGCGAGGCCCGCCACCAGCATGCCGGTGATAGCGCCCGATTTGAAGGCGATGTCGAGGCCGGCGCCAAGGCTGTGCGAGGCGGCCTGCGCGGTGCGCAGATTGGCGCGCACGGAGACATGCATGCCGACAAAACCGGCGACACCAGACAGAACCGCGCCGATGATGAAACCGATGGCAGCCATGGATGACAGAAGATACCAGGCCAGAACGGCGACGATCAGCCCGACGATGGCGATGGTGAGATATTGACGGGTGAGATAAGCCTGCGCACCTTCACGGATAAAACCTGCTATTTCACGCATACGCTCGTTGCCCTGATCGGCGTCGAGAACGCTCTTGGTCGCCCATACCGCGTAAACCACGGACAGGACACCGCATAAAATTACTATGGGTATTACGGTCATGCGCACTTACCTCCCAAAAGGCCGGGTCTCACTCCCTCCCCGGCGTGGCGAAACCTTGTGCAGGGAGATGCGGACGGCCTGTCCCAAA
Organism: Agrobacterium sp. B1(2019); assembly: GCF_008274755.1. Taxonomy (NCBI): domain Bacteria; kingdom Pseudomonadati; phylum Pseudomonadota; class Alphaproteobacteria; order Hyphomicrobiales; family Rhizobiaceae; genus Agrobacterium; species Agrobacterium sp. B1(2019). Next base: position 1,545,844 of record NZ_VTPB01000001.1, read on the forward strand.
TCCCGTCTTGGGCATTTGTTCCCCTCCCAGGAAAAATGTCCTCGCAGCGGAGATTGCGTTGGCGCGAGGTGTCGCGTCAAGCCCACAAATTTGCCTGAAACTTGAAAGGGGTAGAGTGTGGCGCGAGACTCAGGCCGCTTTTTTGCGACTTGTCAGGACGAGCGACAGGACAAGCAGCAGGCAAAGCCCGGCAACCGGCCAGATGACGAGGTTCATCACCGACCAGCCCCAGGCCGTAAACACCTTGCCGGAAGAGAAGGATGACAGGGCCACGGTGCCAAACAGAACGATATCGTGGAAGCCCTGCACCTTGTCCGCCTCATGCGGGCGATAACTTGACGTGATGATTGCGGTTGCGCCGATGAAGCCGAAATTCCAACCGAGGCCGAGCAGGATGAGCGCCGCCCAGAAATTCCACAGTTCGATGCCCATATGCGCGACGATAGCGCAGGCCATCAACACGATGAGGCCCGCCGCGACGATTTTTTCCGATCCGAATCGGGAAATCAGCATGCCGGTGAAGAAGCTCGGGCCGAACATGGCGAGAACGTGCCACTGGATGCCGAGCGTGGCGAGTTCCGTCGGGAAGCCACAGCCGACCACCATGGCGAGCGGTGCGCCGGTCATCATGAAGGTCATCAAGGCGTAGGAGCCTATGCCGCAGATCATGCCCGTGATGAAACGCTGCGTTCGGACGATTTCCGACAGCGGCCTTGGCGCCTCGGCGTGCGTGGCGGCAGCCTGGGGATCGGGCAGTTTCAAGAACGCCAAAATGACAATGGATAAAAGCCCCAGCGGAACGAGCGCGATAAAGGCCCCCGCAAAGGTGACCGGCGCAAGCAGGTCCTTGCCGAAAATCGCAAGCTGTGGTCCGACGATGGCCGAGATGATGCCGCCAGCCAGAATCCAGGAGATCGCTTTCGGTTTGTAGAAGGATGGCGAGGCGTCAGCTGCGGCGAAGCGGATTTTTTGCGTAAAGCCGCCGGAAATGCCGATCAGCAGCAGGCCGAGGGCAAACAGCCAGAAATCGGAGCGGAAGAGCGCGACCGCAGCAATGCCGCCGCCGACAGAGCACATCAGCGCCCCGACCATGAAGCCTGCCTTGCGGCCGAGGAAGCGTGATGCGGCCGCCACGCAGATCGCGCCAAGCGCAACGCCGATATTGAAGCCGGTGAGAGGCGCGGTCGCCAGCGACTTGTCCGCGCCGAGCAACTGATAGCCGGCAAGCGCGCCGACCGAAAAGCTTAAGGGCGCGGCCGATCCCATGATCGCCTGCGCCATGGTCAGGAGGAAGACATTGCGCTTCGCCTCGTCCAGTTGAACTTCAAGTCCGGGGACGGAAACCGCGCTCATCTCTTCCTCATTTGTTTTAGAGAATTTTCGCATTTCCGGACGGAAAAGCGGATTCCGTTTTTCCTGGAAATGCTCTCATTCAGCGTTTTGCCTCGCCGCGAACCTGTTTGGCAATGCGATCCAGAACCGCATTCACCAGCTTGGGCTCGTCATGCTCGAAGAAAGCACGGGCGATTTCCACATATTCCGTGACGATGACGGCAACCGGCACGTCCTTGCGCTCGAGAATCTCGAAGGTGCCGGCACGCAGTATGGCGCGCACGGTGGCATCGAGGCGCGACAGCGGCCAATCTTCCAGAAGGGCGGAGCGCACCAAGGGGTCGATCTTCGTCTGATCGCGGACGACGCCGGAAACAATCGAACGGAACCATGAAGGATCGGCCTTCAGGTAGGTATCGCCATCGACTTCCTGGCCGAGACGGTGCGCCTCGTATTCGGCCACAACTTCCATCACGCCGGTTCCGCCGACATCCATCTGGTACAGCGCCTGCACGGCCGCAAGGCGGGCCGCGCCGCGCTGGTTGGCGGGCTTTACCGAAGGCTGGCGCGGTTCGCCGCCGTTTTCAACATCCGACATGCGTTCAGCCACCCAGTTTTTTCTTCAGCTCGATCATCGTCAGAGCCGCACGGGCAGCAAAACCGCCCTTGTCCTTGTCGGAACGGCGCACGCGCGCCCATGCCTGCTCGTCATTTTCGACGGTGAGGATGCCATTGCCGATCGGCAACGATTCGCTGACAGCGAGATCCATCAGGGCGCGGGAGGATTCATTGGCGACGATATCGAAGTGATAGGTCTCACCACGAATGACCATGCCGAGTGCAACGAAACCGTCATACTCCGTGCCGTCATTGTCTGCGCCATCGAGCGCCATCGCGATGGCCGCGGGGATTTCAAGCGCGCCGGGAACGGTGATGACGTCATAGGTAGCGCCGGCTTCATCAAGCGCGAACTTCGCGCCTTCGAGAAGCGCGTCCGCCATATCGTCGTAAAAACGTGCTTCCACGATAAGAAGATGGGGTTGGGACATGATATTTTCCTGAAAAGCTTAACGCCGGATCATACCGGCTTTTGCGGCGGTCAAACCACGGCTGGCCGTTTTTGGCAAGTAATTTCATGTGTCACCGGCGCAAGAGGCCGCGTTTACGGGGCATTTGGCCGGGTTTCACGTCTTCCGGCGCGGCTCCACGACAATCAGGTTTTCTGGAAGGCGAGATGGACGCCAAGCCCCATCAGCACCGTCCCGGCAACGCGGCGGGCAAGCACCTGCACCGCGCTGGTTTGCGCCGCCGCATAGAGCATGGCCGGACCGGGGATTGGGAGCCTGGACACGTCTTTATAACGTTTACGCTCCAATCGGAAGCAGGGTGTCGGACAAGAATTGATCTGCCGTGACGTCCGCTGACTCATCCTCCTCAGTTTAAGCCGACGGAAATTCCGCAAGCCTTGCGGCGTAACGCGCCATGGTGTCGACTTCGAAATTCACGAAATCGCCTGGCTGGCGTTCACCCCAGGTGGTGACGGTGAGCGTGTGGCGGATCAGCAGCACGTCGAAATCAGTGCCGTCTACGGCGTTGACGGTCAGCGAGGTGCCATCCAGCGCGATGGAGCCCTTGGGCGCCACGAATTTCGCCAGATGTTCCGGCGCGCGCAGGCGGATGCGCACCGCTTCGCCTTCCTGCTCCACGGACAGGATTTCCGCCTTGCCGTCGACATGGCCGGAGACGATGTGGCCGCCCAGCTCGTCGCCGATCTTCAGCGCCCGTTCCAGATTGACGTGGGTACCCTTTTGCCAGCCGGCAATCGTTGTCAGGCGCAGCGCCTCTTCCCAGGCCTCGACCTCGTACCAGCGCTCATTGCTGCCGTCCTCCGGCAGTTTCGTCACCGTCAGGCAGACGCCGCCATGGGAAATGGACGCGCCCATATCGATGGTCTTGGGATCGTAATTGGTCGCCACCCGCAGACGCACGCCTTCGGCAAGGGCTTCCAGCTCGGAAACGGTTCCGACGTCGGTGACAATTCCGGTAAACATCAAATCGGCCTTTCATAATCGAAGCAGCGATCCGGCCCGTAGGCGGTCTCGCTGACCAGAGCATAGTCGCCCGGAATATCGGCACGGTTGAGCGGCGTTTCAATGCCGCCCTCACCGATCATGACCGGGCTTTCGAACAGCATGATACGGTCCACCAGCCCCGCTTCAAGGAATGATTTTGCTGCAAAAGCGCCGCCTTCGACCAGAAGTTCCGACATGCTGCTTTCGGCGAGGATGTGGAGGAGGCTTTCGAGCGACGAAGCTTCGAGGATCTGGACGCCGGCATTGGTGAGAAGTTGGCGGCGGCGGTCGCGGCTACCCCCCTCTGCCCTGCCGGGCATCTCCCCCTCAAGGGGGGAGATCGATGGGGCGCTGCCTTGCCCGACCTTGAAGGTTGACGAATGAGAGGTGGAGTCGAAATTTAAGCGAGCGGCCAGCCCCTTGCCGATCTCCCCCCTTGAGGGGGAGATGCCCGGCAGGGCGGAGGGGGGTAACGCCGCAACGATCACCGGCACCTCCCGCACTGTCTTCACCAGCTTCGATGTCATCGGCAACTCAAACTGGCGATCCAGCACGATGCGAACCGGCGAACGATCCTCGAGACCAGCTATTCGGACCGTCAGTTCGGGATCATCCGCAATGGCGGTCCTGATACCAACGAGAATGCAATCGCAACGCGCGCGCAGTTGATGCACGGCATGGCGAGCCTCGGGACCGGTGATCGCCACCTGCCCCTCGCCTTTCCTGCCGATCATGCCATCGGCGGAAACGGCAAGCTTCAGAATCACATGCGGGCGTTTTTTCACCTGACGTGTGAGGTAACCGGCCAGCGCCCTCTTACCCTCATCCCGCAACAGGCCGGTTTCCACCACAATGCCGGCATCCCGTAAAATCGCATAACCACGGCCGGAAACACGCTCGTCCGGATCATCCACCGCCACCACGACGCGGGCGACGCCGTATTCCACCAGGGCATTGGCGCAGGGCGGCGTCTTGCCCCAGTGCGAGCAAGGTTCGAGCGTCACATAGGCGGTGGCGCCGCGCGCCGCCTCCCCGGCGATTTCCAGCGCCTGCCGTTCGGCATGCGGGCGGCCGCCTATGGCGGTCACGGCTTCGGCGATGATTTGCCCCTCTTTGACGAGCACGCAGCCGACGGAGGGATTGGTAAGCGTCTGGCCCTGATGGCGAAGCGAAACCTCGATTGCCCGGGCCATGAATCTTTCGTCATCGGCACGGGTGGTCACGGCTAGACTCCGGCGTCCGTATCGCGGGCGATCTTGGCGTTGATTTCGGCAATCACGTTTTCGAAATCCTCGGCATGGCTGAAATCGCGATAGACCGAGGCGTAACGCACGAAGGCCACGTCATCGAGGCTCTTCAGCGCTTCGAGAACCTGCAGGCCGATTTCTTCCGAGGGGATTTCCGTCTCGCCGGAACTTTCCAGACGGCGAGCAATGCCGGAGACGGCGCGCTCGATCCTGTCGCGGTCAACCGGGCGTTTGCGCAGCGCGATCTCGAAGGAGCGCACCAGCTTTTCCCGGTCGAAAGGCAGCTTGCGGCCGCTTTTCTTGATGACCATCAGCTCGCGCAGTTGCACGCGCTCATAGGTCGTAAAGCGGCCGCCGCAATCCGGGCAGATGCGCCGCCGGCGGATGGAGGTATTATCCTCCGCCGGACGCGAGTCCTTGACCTGTGTGTCTTCGGAACCGCAGAATGGGCAGCGCATCGTTTTTCTTCCTTACATGTACGGGTACATCGGGAAACGGTCGGTCAGGCCGACGACCTTTTCACGCACGGCAGCCTCGACGGCGGCGTTGCCCTCATCCGAATTGGCGACCTTCAGACCATCGAGAACCTCGACGATCAGCTTGCCGATTTCGCGGAACTCCGCTTCCTTGAAACCGCGCGTCGTGCCGGCCGGCGTGCCAAGACGGACACCTGAGGTGACGAAAGGCTTTTCAGGATCGAAAGGAATGCCGTTCTTGTTGCAGGTGATGTAGGCGCGGCCGAGAGCTGCTTCCGCGCGCTTACCCGTGGCGTTCTTCTTGCGAAGATCAACCAGCATCAGGTGGTTGTCCGTGCCGCCGGAAACGACATCCAGACCGCCTTCGACCAGCGTTTCGGCCAGCGCCTTGGCGTTCTTCACAACCTGTGCGGCATAGTCCTTGAATTCCGGCTGAAGCGCTTCACCGAAGGCAACAGCCTTGGCGGCGATGACGTGCATCAGCGGGCCACCCTGGAGGCCGGGGAAGACGGCGGAGTTGAACTTCTTGGCCAGATCCTCGTCATTGGTGAGGATCATGCCGCCGCGCGGGCCGCGCAGCGACTTGTGCGTGGTGGTCGTCGCAACATGGCAATGCGGGAATGGCGACGGATGCTGGCCGCCTGCGACGAGACCGGCGATGTGGGCCATATCGACCATCAGGTAAGCGCCGACTTCATCGGCGATCTCGCGGAAGCGCTTCCAGTCCCAGACGCGGGAATAAGCGGTGCCGCCAGCAAGAATGAGCTTCGGCTTATGTTCCTTGGCCTTGCGCTCCACCTCGTCCATGTCGAGCAGGTTATCGCCTTCGCGCACGCCGTAGGACACGACGTTGAACCATTTGCCGGACATGTTGACCGGCGAACCATGCGTCAGGTGGCCTCCCGAGTTCAGATCAAGGCCCATGAAGGTATCGCCCGGCTGCAACAGCGCGAGGAACACGGCCTGATTCATCTGCGAACCGGAGTTCGGCTGGACGTTGGCAAAGTTGACGCCGAACAGCTTCTTGGCGCGTTCGATTGCGAGTTCTTCAGCGATGTCGACGAACTGGCAGCCGCCGTAATAACGCTTGCCCGGATAACCTTCCGCATATTTGTTCGTCATGATCGAACCCTGCGCTTCGAGCACAGCGCGGGAAACGATATTTTCCGATGCGATCAGTTCGATCTCGTGGCGCTGGCGACCCAGTTCCTTCTCGATCGCGCCGAAAATATCCGGATCGGCTTCGGCAAGCGGGCGGGAGAAGAAAGCATCTGTGTTCGACATGATGAAGGCTCCTGAAACAGTAATGCGATGGCGTCTTAGCGCCCTGCCCGGACAAGAGCAATACGGGCAGCGAGATTTGCCCGTCAAACTGCGACGTTGGGGCGAAAAGTGACGGTTGTTCTGAGGAAAAACAGGCGGCGACGGAAAATACAGGCGGCGCTTCGATGATGCGCGGCCAAGCCACACACTCGCGTCATCCTCGGGCCTGTCCCGAGGATCTGCAACGCTTCTATTTTACGCTAGGTGATTGGATCCTCGGGACAAGCCCGAGGATGACGGCGGAGGGGTTGGCCGCTTCCCGGCGACCACCTCTCCCCTGGCTCACAATTCCAAGCTGACGGCGAAAAGGACGATCAGTTGCGCGGCAGGAGGTCGTCGTCCACCGCGCCGGCCGGCTGTTCCATGCCTGCCGTGGTGTTGAGCGCCAGTTCGGCATTGCCGTCCTTGCCATAGATGTCGTCGCGGAACTGAACAACGCCGTCCTTCGCCGACCATGCGGTGATGTAGACGAAATAAACCGGAACTTCCTGAGCGAGCTTTATCGGCGTGTTGACGCGGGTGGCGATGACACGTTCCATCTCCTGACGCGACCAGCCGGGCGTGTCGCGCAGCAGCCAGCTCGTCAGGTCGCGCACGTTCTGCACGCGCACACAGCCGGAGGATTCGAAACGCATCAGCTTGTTGAACAGGCCCTGCTGCGGCGTGTCGTGCATATATTCGTTATTGGGATTGTGGAAATTGATCTTCGTGGACGACATGGCGTTGATCTTGCCGGGGTCCTGACGGAACATCAGGTTCGGAGCCTTCGGCGCGAACCAGTCGACTGCGGTTGGCGAAACTTCCTGTCCCTTGCCGTCGATGAGGCGGATATTGTTCCGCTCCAGATAGGTCGGGTCCTTCTGCATCAGCGGCACGATGTCCTTTTCAACGATCGAGCGCGGTGCAGTCCAGTAAGGGTTCAGGATGACTTCGTAAATTTTGGAATTGATCACATGGGTCGGACGGCTGGCGCGACCGACGACGGCCGTGTTGCGCAACACGACGCGTTCATTCTCCACTGCCTCGATGGCGGCAGCCGGGATATTCACCATCAGGTGACGCTGGCCGAGATCGCCCGACATGGACTGGATGCGAACAAGGTTGGTCTGTAGCTGCGCCAGACGAACCTGCGCGGAAACATTGAGCGCCTTCGTGGTGTATTCGCCGATGACGCCATCAGCCGGAAGACCGTGACGGGCCTGGAAACGCTTCAGCGCGCCATCGACATAGGAATCGAAGGCGCTGGAAATGCCGGCTTCACGCGGCAGGTCGCCGGACACCATCAGTCGCTGACGCAGCGCCTGCACGGAAGGATCGGAGACGCCGATCTGGAGACGCTGCTGCGACGCGGGCACTTCCGGCCAGCCGCCATTCTGCACTATCTGCTGATATTGCATGATCGCCTGCTGCATATAGACAGGCGCTTCGCGTCCAAGAACCGGATTGTTGGAAACGACACCCACGGCCGAACGCGACGTATTGGCGTCAAACTGGTCATCCCAGTTGCCGCGGCGCGAGGAGCCCATGAGATCGTTGAACGCGTTCTGCGCAAAAGCCGGCGCGGCAAGCGCGGCGGCGCCAACGGAAACGGCCGAACGCAGAAGCGTGCGGCGCGATACGGAATCGGAAACGGGTTTTTTTGTCATTCTACCTACCAGCCACTCTCTTCGGCATTATCAATAATGCCTAAATCAATATGATTAACAAACACGTACAACGTGTCTGCCGGCTGGTAGTACTCAACACCCGTCTGTTGGGCGCTATTGTCTGGCAGAACAGTCGGCACTTGCCGCGACAGCAGGAGAAACAGCCGGCTCCTTCACCTTTGCCGGTCCCATATCAATATGGCCGATTCGTGTCACGGGCCTCACCTCACGAAGCTTTGTTCGCCTGAAAAACAGCGCGAAGGCTCGAACAGGGGTTATGCGTGACAGAGAAAACCGCGGAACGCGGAATCCGCAAGCCGGAAGCAAAATAATGCTCCCGGCTTAAACAGTGGAACCGTCTTGCGGTTACAGGCGGTAAGCGATCGAGTCGTTCCAGAAGCGATCGAGGCGCTGCAGCAGCTTGTTCATCTCGGAGAACTCGCCCGTGCCGATGCCGCCGACCTTTTCGATCGAGCCGACGTGGCGTTCATAAAGGCGGGCGACCGTTTCGGCGATTTCCTGGCCCTTTTCGGTCAGGCTGATGCGGACCGAGCGGCGGTCGACGCGAGAACGCTGGTGGTTGATGAGACCGAGATCGACCAGCTTCTTGACGTTGTAGGAGACATTCGAGCCGAGGTAATAACCACGCGAACGAAGCTCGCCGGCCGTCAGTTCGGAATTGCCGATGTTGAACAGCAGCAGGGCCTGAACGGCGTTGACGTCATCGCGACCCTGACGGTCGAACTCGTCCTTGATGACATCGAGGAGGCGGCGGTGGAGGCGTTCCACCAGGTGCAGCGACTCCATGTAGAGCGAGCGGATGGTATCTTCATGTGCATCGGCAACAACGGCCTGCGGCTTAACTTTGCTATTGATCATGACTGCCTCACTGTTTTGTTTGGCGGTGTGTTTGTTTGTCTCCCGCCTTGAGTGAGAACCTAATCAATGCGCATAAAATTCTACTTAAAAGCTACGATTAACAAATGGTTACCTGCATTTTCTCCAGAGAGCCCGACTTACGGCGAAGCGGGAATGCTTGGGGGCAGCCCTTTATAAATCAACAGCTTAGCGATGAAATGCGGCCCGAAATCAGGCCGAATTGCTTTATTCTTATGGTAAATCAATTCTTGCGCGCTCTTCATTCTGGCGCTGATCCAGCCAGAAAGCGACCAGGAATAGTATATAAATGGTTGCCACAAGGCCGTGCATGACGGGTACGAGCGTGTTGGCGCCGAAGATATGCGGCCACACCTTATACATGGCGATCTGCGCACCCGCGCCCATGACCCACATGACCGCGCCCCAGGAGGCTCCGAGCCATAGACCGAGTGCTGCAACGGGGAAAATAACGGCCAGCGCACTGCCAGCCACGCGCCAGGGCAGGTTCAGCATATCGAACCGCCCATGGCCGCCAAGCGAATAACCTGTCAGCATCGCCCAATATTGCAGGCCGAACCAGAAACAGGAAACCGCAACCAGCCTCATGAAGACCAGAAAGAGGATTTCCGCGAGCGGGCGTTTCGGCAGAGGTTGAGAATCAGGTTCCATGGCCGGAAGATACGGTCTCGACGAACGGGCGACCAGCCCATATTGAATCTCGCCGTCCACCTTGTCAAAGCATCATCGTCGTCGCAGGACGCTCATGAGGGAAGATTGTCGCATTCGCATGGGCCACGCTTCATGATATGCAGCTTTCGAAATTTGATCGAAGGACATTCTGACATGCAGGACAAAACGCATCTGGTCGACGAGATCACCGGCCATCGCCGCATGCGGCGCAATCGCAAGGCGGATTGGACGCGCCGTCTGGTGCAGGAAAGCCGCCTGACCGTCGACGATCTCATCTGGCCGGTCTTCGTCGTGCCTGGCAGCAATATTATCGAGCCTATCCCGGCTATGCCCGGCGTCAATCGTATGAGCGTCGACAAACTGGTCGAAGCAGCGAAAGAGGCCGCCGATCTCGGCATTCCCGCCATCGCCACCTTCCCGAATATCGAGATGGAGCTACGCGACGAGACCGGCTCGAACGCGCTCGAGGCAAACAATCTCATCAATCAGGCGACGATTGCGGTCAAAAAAGCCGTTCCCAATATCGGCATGATCACCGATGTCGCACTCGACCCTTTCACCAGCCATGGGCATGACGGTATTTTGCGGGGCGACGAGATCGTCAACGACGAGACTGTGGATCAGATCGTCAGGGCGGCCATCCTTCAGGCGGAGGCAGGCTCGGACATTATCTCCCCATCCGAGATGATGGATGGTCGCATCGGCGCCATTCGCCGTGGTCTCGACGCCGCCGGGCACCAGAATGTCGGAATCATGGCCTATGCCACGAAATTCTCGTCGGGCTATTACGGCCCCTATCGCGAGGCAATCTCGACGGCGGGCCTGCTGAAAGGCGACAAGAACAGCTATTACATCAGCCCCGCCAATGGCATGGAGGCTATCCGCGACGCAGCACTCGACGTGGAGGAAGGCGCCGATATGCTGATGGTCAAGCCTGGCCTGCCCTATCTCGATATCTGCTGGCGGCTGAAGGAGAATTTCGGCCTGCCGACATTCGCCTATCAGGTGTCCGGCGAATATACCCAGATCAAGGCGGCCGCCATGAATGGCTGGATCGACGGCGAGCGGGTGATGATGGAAACACTTCTCTGTTTCAAGCGTGCGGGCTGCGATGGCGTACTCACCTATTTCGCCATTGAGGCCGCACGCAAACTGGCAAAGGGCTAAAGCCCACGCTTATTGTATTCGGTCGTTTTCTTCCCATATTGTCTGCTGACACGGCACTCATGCCGCGCTGTCATGCCCTCTCAGGAGAAAACGACCGATGAGCCTCGACCAGAACCCCACCTATGCCGCACCGGATGACTGGCGCGCCTATAGCGGCGTCCTGAGCCGACGGGTCTTCGCGTTTCTGATCGATTACGCGATCGTGCTCCTCTTGTGTATCCCGGCTGCCGTGATTGTTTTCTTCCTCGGCATTATCACGCTGGGTCTCGGCTTCTTCCTTTATCCGGCGCTGTTCGTCATCGTTGCGGTGCTCTATTTCGGCATGACGCTCGGTGGCCCGTCGCAGGCCACTCCGGGGATGCGGGCAATGGGGATCGCGATGGCGCGCATGGACGGACGGCGAATCGATTTCCTGCTCTCGACCGTTCACATCGTGCTTTTCTGGGTCATCAACTCGGTTTTGACGCCGCTGATCCTGCTTGCAGGCCTGTTTACCGAGCGCTCGCGCCTCGTTCACGACTTCCTGCTTGGCACCGTTATCGTCAGAACGCGCTAATATGGCGGAAAGCCACGTAAACGCGGCTTTCAACCCTTACAATACCTCATCCCGCAGTTGACGTTTTCCGTCATTTTGCCATTCTGTGGCATTATGCATGTCGCTTGAAGCGCCGCCGCCAGCCCCGTGAAATCGCGGCGCGCTTTCATAACAGACGCAGGAGGCGATCACGGTTCGATGAACACGCAGGCGACGCCCTCTCCCCAATTCTATCTTACGGCGCCGGCCACCTGCCCCTATCTGCCGAACCAGATGGAGCGGAAGGTCTTCACCCATCTGGTCGGCCCGCGCGCCGCGGAAATGAACGATCTGCTGACTCAGGGCGGTTTCAGGCGTTCGCAGAACATCGCCTATCGCCCGGCCTGCGAAACCTGTCGCGCGTGCGTGTCCGTGCGTATCCTCTCCGAGCAGTTCCAGCCGACGAAATCGATGCGACGCGTTCTTGCCGCCAATAAGGATGTCGTCGCCACGGTTCATGCCGCCGAGCCCTCCACCGAACAATTCGCCCTGTTTCGCCGCTACCTCGACCACCGCCACCAGTCCGGCGGCATGTCCGACATGTCGGCGCTGGACTATGCGATCATGGTCGAAGACACGCATGTGAATACCCGCATCATCGAATACCGCGTGAGAGAACCCGGTTCCGGCATCGATTCCAGCAAGCGCGGCGAACTGCTGGCCGTGGCGCTGAGCGACGTGATGAGCGACGGCCTGTCTATGGTCTATTCCTTCTTCAACCCCGATCTCGAAAAACGCTCGCTCGGCACTTTCATGATCATCGACCACATCACCCGCACCCGCGCGCTCGGCCTGCCGCATGTCTATCTCGGCTATTGGGTCGATGGTTCGGAAAAGATGGGGTACAAGACCCGCTATCATCCGCAGGAGCATCTGACGCCGCGCGGGTGGGAGGTTTACCATCCCGAAGGAGAATAATGGGTTCGCCAAGTCCTGAAGCACATGTTCGGCTTGGACAGCGAAACAAAGGCGGGAAAGACGCCCCCAGACAATCTCCAAGGACGTCTTTCAGATATTACCCACCAAATTTCCCGCTACGCGGAAAGCCCTTCGGCACAGTGCGGCCAACGGTGGCGCGGTCGGCCAGCCATTCGCGCAGCTCTTCACCGACCTTGTTGAAGAGACGCCCGGCCGTGTCGGACCAGCTGAGGCCCTCGGCAAGCGCGAAACATTTCACGTCGACAACGCCGCCATCCTTGTAGCGCTGGAGGCGCACGCCCTTGCCACGCGACATTTCCGGCACCTGCGCCAGCGGGAAGGCGAGCAGCTTGCGGTTTTCGCCGACGACGGCGACGTGGTCGCCGGTGACCGGTACGGCGAGTTTGGCTTCGTCAGGCATGGAGACATTCATGATCTGCTTGCCCTTGCGGGTGTTGGCGATCATCTCGCTTTCCGCCACGATGAAACCGTTGCCGGCGGTGGAGACGAGCAGCAGCTTGCGCGCGGGATCGTGGACGAAGGCGGTCAGGATATCCTGATCGTTCTCCATGTCGACCATGATGCGGATCGGCTCGCCATGGCCGCGTCCGCCCGGCAGCTTGTCCGCACCCAGCGTATAGGCCTTGCCGCCTGTCGTCAGCAGCAAGAGCTTGTCGGTCGTCTGCGCCGGGAAGGCGAGCTTCGGGCCATCGCCCTCCTTGAAGGTGAGCGACGAGGTATCGGACATGTGCCCCTTCAGCGCCCGGATCCAGCCCTTCTGCGAGATGACAATGGTGACCGGCTCTTTCTCGATCATCGCCTGCTGAATGGCCTCGATATCGGCATCCGGCGCATCCGCGAACTGCGTGCGGCGGCGGCCGATCTCGGTCGCCTTGGCGTATTTCTTTTTGACCTCGCCGATTTCCCAGGCGACCGTCTGCCACTGCTTGTCGTCGGAGGCGATCAGCGCTTCGATTTCGGCCTTCTCATTGCTGAGGTCGTCGAACTCCTTGCGGATTTCGAATTCCTCGAGCTTGCGCAGATTGCGCAGTCGCATGTTGAGGATGGATTCGGCCTGCAGGTCCGTCAGCGACCATTTCGCCATCATCACCTGTTTCGGCTCATCCTCCTCGCGGATGATGCGGATGACTTCATCGATATTGAGATAGGCGACAAGCAGGCCGCCCAGAATTTCCAGCCTGCGGTCGATGGCCGCCAGACGGTGGCGGGAACGGCGGACAAGAACGTCCTTGCGGTGCGCCAGCCACTCGCTCAGCACCTCGTTCAGCGCCATCACCTTCGGCACCTTGCCGAGCGATAGCACATTCATGTTGAGCGGCAGTCGGCTTTCGAGGTCAGACAGGCGGAACAGCGATTCCATCAAGAGCGTCGCATCGACCGTTCGGCTCTTCGGCACCAGCACGATTCGCACGTCTTCGGCGGATTCGTCGCGAATATCCTCAAGAAGCGGCAGCTTGCGGGCAATCAGCAGCTCGGCGATCTTCTCGATCAGGCGCGATTTCTGCACCTGGAAGGGTATTTCGGTGATGACGATCTGGTAACCGCCGCGGCCGAGATCTTCCGTCTCCCATTTGGCGCGCACGCGGAAACCGCCACGACCGGTCTTATAGGCATCGAGAATATTCTCGCGGCTTTCGACAATCACGCCGCCCGTCGGAAGATCGGGGCCGGGAATGAATTCCACCAGCTTCTCCACCGACGCTTCGGGATGCTTGATAAGATAGAGCGCCGCATCGCATAATTCATGAGCATTGTGCGGCGGGATTGACGTGGCCATACCGACGGCGATGCCGGATGCTCCGTTCGCCAGCAGATTCGGGAACGCGCCCGGCAGAACAACCGGCTCTGAATTTGACTCGTCATAGGTGTCGCGGAAATCGACCGCGTCCTCGCCGATACCCTCGAGCAGAAGCTCGGCCACCGCCGTCATCTTACTTTCGGTGTAACGCATGGCGGCGGGGCTATCGCCATCGATATTGCCGAAATTGCCCTGGCCGTCCACCAACGGATAACGGAGCGAGAAATCCTGCGCCAGACGCGCCAGCGCATCGTAGATCGCCTGATCGCCATGGGGGTGGTAGTTACCCATCACCTCGCCGACAATCTTCGCGCATTTGCGGAAGGCGGAATTGGGCCGCAGACCCATTTCGCTCATGGCGTAGACAATACGCCGGTGAACCGGCTTCAGGCCGTCGCGTACATCCGGCAGCGCACGATGCATGATCGTGGACAAGGCGTAAGCGAGGTAGCGCTCTTCAAGCGCCGCCTTCAAATCGACCGGATGGATGTTATCGTCTCCGCCGGACGGAGGTACAAGATTTTTTCCCATGGTGCTTGACTAGCGGAAATGCCGATTCCCGGCAAGAAATTCAGGGGTCGCACCTGTGGATGAACGCAACCCTTTCATGCGATTTTTTGTTAACCGCGTTGCAAATGCCGCAATGCCGCCGTCATGGGAATCGATCTAAATCCTATAGACCTTTGAATAATCGCGAATATAAGTATCAGCATTCGAATTCGAACACGGTGCACAGCCGTACGTTGAGGGAAGAAACATCATGAGACTGAAATCCACCCGGCAGGTTCTTTTCGCGAGCGCCGCGCTTCTTACGCTTTCGGCGCCCGCTTTCGCGCTGGATGGCGGGGATGTTCTGAAGAAGATCAATGCGGCCTATGCCGCACAGGGCGGCGAGATCGCTGCCGGCTCCGTCGCCGTTAACGGCTCGACGGTGACCCTGAACAGCGTGACCTTCAACCCGGTCGCTGATCCGGCCAAGAAAATCCCGGTTGGCAATATCACGCTCGAAGGCGTCGAGGAAAACAACGGCGGCTACAAAATCAAGAACGCCCGTTTTGACGATATCGACTACCAGCAGGACAAGGTTGAGATCAAGGCGAGCGACATCTACATCTCCGGTCTCGTCATTCCCGCAGACTCCACCACCGGCACCATCGATGCGCTGATGTTTTATGACGAAGCGCATAGCGGCCCGATCTCCGTTTCTTTCGACGGCAAACAGGCTTTCTCGCTTGAGGAAACCAGCGCGACGATGTCGGTCAGCGATGACAAGAATTCCATCGGCTTCGACCTTGACGCTTCCGGTTTCAAGGCCGATCTCAGCGAAGTCACTGATCCCGCGACCAAGGACGCGATCGAAAAGCTGAAGCTGCAGGCGCTCTCCGGCGACATGACCATGAGCGGCAGCTGGGAAGTGGCCTCCGGTACCATCGATGTTGAAGAATACGCCATCGACCTCGATGATGTCGGCCGTCTCAACATGTCGTTCGGTTTTTCCGGCTACACGCTCGCCTTCATCAAGTCGATGCAGGAGACGGTGAAGGCGCAGGCCGCCAATCCGAACAAGGAGCAGGCGGATCAGGCAGCAAGCCTCGCCATGCTCGGCCTGATGCAGCAGTTGTCCTTCATCAACGCGGAGATCAGCTTCGAAGACGCCAGCATCACCAAGCGCGCCATCGACTATGCCGCAAGCCAGCAGGGCATGACGGGCGATCAGCTTGCCCAGACCATCAAGGGCATGGCCCCCATCATGATGGCTTCGCTCAACGTGCCGGAGTTGCAGAACATGGTGTCGGCGGCCGTCAACACCTATATCGATAATCCGAAAAACTTCTCGATTACGGCGGAGCCGGAAAAGCCGGTTCCCTTCCCGATGATCATGGGCGCTGCAATGGGCGCGCCGAACACCCTGCCGAAAATGCTCGGCGTGACGGTGACGGCAAACGAATAGGACGACAAAGCCCCGGTTTAAGACCGGGGCTTTTCATTTGCACTTAATGCATTGGGGCTGTGGCGCCTTCCTGCTTGTCATGCAGGGCGAAACGGTCGATCATATGGGCGCTCGCCTCATTGACGCCGATCACCTCCACCCGCTTGCCAGCCTTACGGAATTTCAGCACCACCTTGTCCAGCGCGCCGACCGCGGAAATATCCCACAGATGCGCTTGGCTGACATCGATCGTCACCGCCTCAGCCTCCTCGGCAAAATCGAAGGCGGCGATGAAACTTTCTGTCGAAGCGAAGAAAATCTGGCCATCCACGCGATAAATCCGCTCCCGGCCATCGGCCGAAAGCGCCGGCCGGACATGGAAAAGCTTTGAGACCTTGCCAGCGAAAAATACGCCCGAAAGAAGGACGCCGGCCAGCACACCCTTTGCGAGATCGTGGGTCGCGAGCACGGTGCCGACCGTCACCAGCATGACGATGCTGGAGGATGGCGGATTGCGGCGCAGATCAAGAATGGAGCGCCACGAGAATGTGCCGATGGAAACCATGATCATCACCGCCACCAGCGCGGCCATGGGAATGATGCGCACGAGATCATCCAGCACCAGGATGAGGAACAGCAGGAACGCGCCCGCGACGAAAGTGGACAAGCGGCCCCTGCCGCCGGAACTGACATTGATGACGGACTGGCCGATCATGGCGCAGCCGCCCATGCCGCCGATGAGGGCGGAGGCAATGTTGCTCGTCCCCTGCCCGATGCATTCCCGGCTCTTGTTGCTGCCCGTATCCGTCATGTCGTCGACGATCTGCGCCGTCAGCAGCGATTCCAGAAGACCGACAGCGGCGAGCGCGACGGAATAGGGAAAGATGATCTGCAGCGTCTCGAAGGTCAGCGGCACCTGCGGCAGGGCCAATATCGGCAGCGTCGAGGGCAACTCGCCGAGATCGCCGACCGTGCGGATATCCATGCCGGAGAAAACCGCAACGCAGGTCAGGGCGACGATGGCGACCAGCGGTGACGGGATGATCTTCGTGACCAGCGGAAAGAGATAGATGATCGCTAGACCGGCTGCGATCATAACATAGGTCTCAACTGGCACGCCGATCAGTTCGGGCAATTGCGCCATGAAGATGAGGATCGCCAGTGCGTTGACGAAACCGGTCATCACCGAGCGCGATACGAAACGCATGACCCGGCCGAGTTTCGCAAATCCCGCCGCGATTTGCAGTACACCCATGAGGATAGTGGCCGCGAAGAGATATTGCAGCCCGTGTTCCTTGACAAGCGTGACCATCAGGACGGCGGTGGCGGCGGTTGCCGCCGAGATCATCCCCGGCCTGCCGCCGGTGAAGGCGGAAACGCAGGCGATGGCGAAGGAGGCGAACAATCCCACCTTCGGATCGACACCAGCGATGACGGAAAAGCCTATGGCTTCGGGAATGAGCGCCAGTGCCACGACGATGCCGGAAAGGAGATCGCCGCGAATATTGGAAAACCACTCACGTCTGTAAGTCTGAAATCTGTTCATTTAATTTTTTTCGCAAAGAATGACGCACCGGCCGGAGCCATGTCCGGTAGATCGAAAAAATGTCGGTGCTTTGCGTTGTCTGGCGGATCGGCGGCCAGAAGAGCCACCCGGAATTTCACCGGGTCCGTGGTGAATGACCCATCTATAAACGGCAAAAAAGCGGGCCGCAAGTTGTGCGCCCGCTTTTAAGATCAAGCTATCCCACCTTAGGTGGCGTTGGTCCGTGTGTTGTTTGCGACGTCGATCGAAACAGCCGCTCCAGACCAGTCCACTCTGCGTGTTGCAAACATGGTCGCCGCGATGGCGATGAACGATATAACCGCGCCGGCAAGCAACGCATACTCGTCCTCATTCAAGACCAGATACATTACGCCATAGGCCACCGCCAGAACGCTGAAAAGCGAAAGACCGTTGCTGCGGCTGCGGGTGGCACTGCCAAGATAAAAGGCAATCAACGCCGCTGTGGAGAAGGAGGCCGCCGCATAGGCAACGGTGAAACCCGTATGTTCGGCGAGCGCGAGAAGCAGCACGTAGAAGACGATGAGTGCCAGACCCGTCAGCACATATTGTATCCAGTGCACCACGCTGCCGCCCTTGAGTTCCACAATGAAGACGGCGAGGAAGACAAGCGAGATGAAGCCGATGGAATATTTTAAAGTTCGGGCGATGACCTGATAGAACTTCACCGGCTCAACGAGATTGATCGTCATCAGGCTGTTGGAGAGCGGTAACCTCGGCCCCTCCACCACACGGTCTATGCCCCTTGCGAGATAGGGAATCGTCCAGCTGGCGTTGAAATCCGAAGCCGTGACCGTTTTGATTTCCGGCAGGAACAGGCCTTCGAAACCCGGATGCGGCCAATCGGCTTTTGCCGTAAAGCCCGTCGTCTGCCCGGCGGGTGCGACGGCGAAACTGCCCGACCCATTCAGCGAGAATGCGATATCGAAATCAAAGCCGCTCTCGATCAGGTTTCTGTCGATCGGCCTGTGCACGCCCGCATCTGATCTTATGGAGCTGTTTTCACCGGCGCGGCTTGAGATCACAGAAATATCGCGCATACCGGGATCGAACGGCAAAACTGCGCCGCCGTTTATCCGAACCCCGGCGCTCGACCTTATACCAGTAATATCCTCTATGCTGAGGACGAGAATGGCGTTGTCGAGGCGCGGTGTGCCGGCAAAACGGGCGAGATCTGTCAGGATTCCCTGCCCGAAGCGGCCCTTGAGCACGAGATCACCGTTATAGACGGGCAAGCTGTAGATCGAGAGCTTCTTTTCCTCGGTTTTGAGGTCCGCTGTCACCTGCAACGTTTCCGGCATGACCAGCGCCCACTCCGTCACGCGATCCACGATGGTTCGGCCATCAACCTCGCGGCGGCGCTCCACGTCGAAGGGCACAGCAAGATAAGGGCCGTTCACAACCTGATCGCCGCCCCACCCGTTCGCGATCCGTCCGGAAACCTCTCTTGCACGGGAGGCTCGCTCTTCCGTCAACCCCCAAACAAGCATGAGCGGGACCAGCAGAACCAACGAGATGAAACCTATCATCAGAAACTTTGCGCCCGGTGAACGCAGGCTGGCGACAAAATTGCCGCGTGGCATGGCTGAGGGAAGCGGTCCGACCGCCGGGGGCGGCTCTTTGTTCGTCTCGTGTACCATTCTAAAATCCTCATAAATATGATCGCGCCAGAACCGGATAAATTTCGGCTGGCGCCGTCCCAGTTTTAAAATCAGGCGGCTTGCATCCCCGAATCGGATACAGTTCCATACTGGGGTTGGATTTCGGCCGTTTATTCGCGGAATTCGGTAAATCTCGCGGAAAAATTGTGACAATGCCGGGATTGGTGTGCCAGCAATAGACCACACCCCGAGTGGTAGCTGGCTTTGGGGCGAAAGTGATGAGCGCAAGCGGAGCTAGAGCTTCAGCCGCTCGCGAAAGAAAACGAGCGCTACGGCCACACCGGTCGCCACGCCCACAATAACATCGACAAAACGGACAAGCCCGGCAACCTGCGGCCCCATCAGGAGCACCAGCATCGCTGAAGCGCCAGCCTGTATCGGCACGACCGGCGGCAGGCCGAACATGGAGGCGAGGATCATGGCGATGAAGGTCGCCGAGGCCAGCCGGATTTCAGCGAAATCATGTGGGACAAGGAGTGCGACCTCCCCGACGAGAATGCCGATGGTGACACCAACCATCAGGCCAAGGCCCTGACGGACATGGCTTGGAATTCCCGGAGCAAGGCAGATAAGCGCGCTGATCGCGGCAAAGACGGGTTGCGGATGGCCAAGCCACCGATGCGCCACCCAGAACGCAAAAGCGGCCGCAAGTGCGGCCGCCAATGCACGGGTGAAGGCTGCGCGAACCCGGTCGAGCAGCGTCTTCAACACGATCAGTCTTTCTTGGACGGAACGACGCGCAGCGCCAGTTCGCGAAGCTGCGTCGGCGTTGCCGGCGACGGCGCGTTCATCAGGAGATCCTGCGCCTGCTGGTTCATTGGGAACAGCGTGATTTCGCGCAGGTTCTTCGCGCCGACCAGCAGCATGACGACACGGTCGATGCCGAATGCGCAACCGCCATGCGGAGGCGCGCCGTACTGGAAGGCGCGGTAAAGACCGCCGAAGCGCTCTTCCACGTCGGCCTGGCTGAGGCCAACCTTTTCGAAGGCCTTGACCATCAACTCGGGCGACTGGTTACGGATCGAACCAGAGGCGATTTCGAAGCCGTTGCAGACCGCGTCATACTGGTAAGCCTTGATGGACAGCGGGTCCTGCCCTTCCAGCGCTTCCATTCCACCCTGTGGCATGGAGAAGGGGTTGTGGGCGAAATCGATCTTCTTTTCTTCCTCGTTATATTCGAAGAAGGGGAAGTCGACGATCCAGCACATTTCGAAACGGTCGCGGTCGATCAGGTTCAGTTCGTCGGCGGCGCGGGTGCGCGCTTCACCGGCAAACTTGTAGAACTTGGCGGGATCACCGGCGACGAAGAAGCAGGCATCGCCTGCCTCAAGGCCGAGCTGCTGGCGCAGCGCCTCGGTGCGTTCCTCGCCGATGTTCTTTGCGAGCGGGCCGGAGCCGCCAACCTTGCCGTCTTCTTCCTTCCAGAAGATGTAACCGAGGCCGGGCTGGCCCTGAGACTGCGCCCAGGCGTTCATGCGGTCGCAGAAAGCGCGTGAACCGCCGGTCTTGGCCGGGATGGCCCAGACCTGAACCTTGGGGTTGGAGGCGATCATGTTGGCGAAGACCTTGAAGCCCGAACCATCGAAGTGCTCGGTCACGGCCTCCATGACGATGGGGTTGCGCAGGTCCGGCTTGTCGGAACCGTATTTGCGGATTGCCTCGTCATAGGGAATACGCGGCCACTCTTTGGTGACAGGCTTGCCTTCGGCAAACTTTTCGAAGACGGCCGTCATCATCGGCTCCATCGTGGTCCAGACATCTTCCTGGGTCACGAAGCTCATTTCGACGTCAAGCTGGTAGAATTCGCCCGGCAGGCGGTCGGCGCGCGGATCTTCATCGCGGAAGCACGGCGCGATCTGGAAGTAGCGGTCGAAACCGGCCACCATCAGAAGCTGTTTGTACTGCTGCGGGGCCTGCGGCAGCGCGAAGAACTTGCCCTCATGAATACGCGAAGGCACGAGGAAGTCGCGCGCGCCTTCCGGCGAGGAGGCCGTGAGGATCGGCGTCGTATATTCGGCAAAGCCGGCATCGGCCATGCCGGTGCGCATGGCGGAGATGATCTGCGTGCGTTTGACGATGTTTTTGTGCAGCGTCTCGCGGCGAAGATCGAGGAAGCGGTATTTCAGGCGAACGTCTTCGGGGTAGTCGGGCTCGCCGAAGACCGGCAGCGGCAGTTCCTTGGCGACGCCGAGAACCTCGATCTCCTGGGCGTAAAGCTCGATCTCGCCGGTCGCCATGCCCTTGTTGACGGTGTCTTCCGAACGCGCCTTGACGAGGCCGTCGATGCGGATGACCCACTCGCCGCGCACGGTTTCCGCAACCTTGAAGGCCGGGCTGTCGGGATCGGCAACCACCTGGGTAATGCCGTAATGGTCGCGAAGGTCGATGAAGAGAACGCCGCCATGATCTCGCACGCGATGAACCCAACCGGAAAGGCGAACGGTTTCGCCGACGTCGGACTTGCGGAGAGCGGCACAGGTGTGGCTGCGGTAACGATGCATTTTTTTATCCTGGAACGTGTCGTGAGCCCGTTGGAGGCCAGATGGGCGGCACTGTCGAAATTTGCCGGAAAAGCGCATGGCCAGCCTGATTTGTCAAGGCAAAGCACAACAATGTCGCCTTCAGCCTGTCCTTTCCCCTGCCTTCGCTTTAGATAGGACTAATCCAGCCCGCCAAACCGAGTCGGCCCGCAATGAGCCAGATCAGACCTCTTATCCCGCTTCTCGTCACCGCCGGTATCCTGATCGGCGGCAACGGCCTGCAGGGAACCTATATAGCGTTGCGCGGTCTCTCCGAAGGTTTTTCCGCCAGCACCATCGGCCTCATCAGCGCCGCCTATAGCATTGGATTCGCGCTCGGCTGCATTTCGGTGACGCGGCTTCTGCGCAAGATCGGCCATATTCGCACCTTCGCCACCATGGCGGCCGTCGCATCCGCCGCAGCGATCGCCATGCCGCTCCTCATCCATCCCGTGTTCTGGATGCTGATGCGTTTCGTCATCGGCATTGCGGTTGCCTGTCTTTTCGCGGCCATCGAAAGCTGGATCAACGCGCAGGTCACCAACTCCAATCGGGCGCGCACGCTCTCCATCTATCGTTTCGTCGATCTCGGCTCCGTGACGCTGGCGCAATATGTCATTGCCGTGATGGGTGTCGAAGGTCCGGTGGTGTTTTCGTTAATTGCGATAGCGCTGGTGCTGTCGCTTGTGCCGATCTCGCTTGCCGACAAGTCCAACCCTGCCCCGCCGAAACAGATTCCCTTCGACCTTTTCGCCGTTTGGCGCATTTCCCCGCTTGCGGTCGTCGGTTGCGTGGCGGTCGGCCTCAGCATGGCGGCATTCCGCAATATCGGGCCGATCTATGCCGAGCAGATCGGCTTTTCCGTTACCGCCATCGCCACCTTCATGAGTGCGGGCATTATCGGCGGGGTCGTGCTGCAATATCCGCTCGGCGTTTATTCCGACCGTTACGACCGGCGCATCATCATTCTCGCCACCACCGCCGGCTCCGTCATTGTCGGCCTGTTTCTCGCTTTCTTTGCCGGCACCGATGAATGGAGTAATATCATCGGCGTCTTCATTTTCGGGGCTTTTGCCCTGCCGCTTTATTCATTGAGTTCCGCCCACGGCAACGACCACGCCAAGGAAGGCGAACATGCGATGATGTCGGCTGGACTGCTGTTCTTCTGGTCTGTCGGAGCGACAGTCGGGCCGCTTCTCGCCTCCGTCCTGATCGATCATTTCGGCCCGAAGGCGCTGTTCAGCTATACGGCCGCAATACAAATTGTTTTCATCGCTTACACGATTTACCGGCTGCAGGTGCGCGAAGGCGTACCACTTGAGGAGAGAAACTGGCGGTTCAGTTCGCTGTTGCGCACTTCGGCCTATTTCCAGAAGCTCGCCGCCCCCAACCCACCCAAAAAGGATGGGCCAGAGCCCGATCCGCCCGAGAAAAACGATGCATGAGCCTTGAAAAGCGGGCTTTGTATTGACATGCGCCCGGCAAAGGGAAAGTAAGACGGATAATTTTCACGAGTGGCCATTTGCAATGATTGAAACGACTGCCGCCCTCGCCGAAGCCTGCACGGAACTGGCGAAATCGGAATTCATCACCATCGACACCGAATTTTTGCGGGAAACAACCTTCTGGCCGGAGCTGTGCCTCGTGCAGATGGCAAGCCCGACGCTCGAGGTGCTGGTCGATCCGCTGGCCAAGGGCATCGATCTGACCCCGATGTTCGAACTGATGGCCAATCCAAATGTCGTGAAGGTTTTCCACGCCGCACGGCAGGATATCGAGATCATCTACCATCTCGGCGGCCTCATTCCGCATCCGATCTTCGATACGCAGGTCGCCGCCATGGTCTGCGGTTTCGGTGATTCGATTTCCTACGACCAGCTGGTCCAGAAGATCAAGAATGTGCAGATCGACAAATCTTCGCGCTTTACCGACTGGAGCCGTCGTCCGCTGACCGAAAAGCAGCTGGATTATGCGCTGGCCGACGTGACCCATCTGCGCGATGTCTATCTGGCGCTGAAGGCACAGCTGGAACGCGAAGGCCGCTCGCTGTGGCTGACCGAAGAGATGGATATTCTGGAATCGCGCGACACCTATGACATGCACCCCGACGATGCGTGGCTGCGGTTGAAATCGCGTCTGCGAAAGCCGACGGAACTTGCGATCCTCAAATTCATCGCCGCTTGGCGCGAGCGTGAGGCGCGGTCGCGCAACGTGCCGCGGTCGCGTGTGCTGAAGGACGATGGAATCTTCGAAATTGCCCAGCAGCAGCCGAAGGACGCCGAGGCGCTGTCGCGGCTTCGCACCATTCCCAAGGGCTGGGAACGCTCCGCCTCCGGCACCGCCATCATCGAAACGGTGAATGCGGCGCTGGCACTGCCGAAAGAAGAGATGCCGAAGGCGCCGCGTCACAGCCACGCACCGGAAGGCTCCGGCGCCGCGGTGGAACTTTTGAAAGTTCTGCTGAAGCTGACGGCGGACAAGCACGGCGTCGCCGCCAAGGTCATCGCCAATAGCGACGATCTGGACAAGATCGCCGCCGAGGGCGAGAAGGCGACCGTGGCGGCGCTGACCGGCTGGCGGCGGGAACTCTTCGGCGATGTGGCGCTGAAACTCATCAATGGCGAAGTCGCGCTGCGCTTTGCCGGCAAGAAGGTCGAGGCGGTGGAGGTTGCGGCAAGCGAGCCGTAACGGCCCGCCGCTCTCCACCCCGATGGCGACATCGTCGACCGCTATAATCGCGACCCGAAAGGCATGGGCTACGGCTTGAGCGGCTGAAGGAGAACATTTCCTTCACCATTGACGGCCCCACCTGCGCTGCCATCACCTTCGCCCGCACGGGAGAAACGCTGTTCGACCGGGCCTGGATCGACGGCAACCGGCTGCGTTTCGCCGCCTTCCCCGTCAAATGGTCGAAACGCTCGCCGGATGACTGGCCGCAATCCCCGCTTGAAACCGCCTATCATAGAACATCCTATCAGGCGTATAAGAGCGGCAACGCCGATTTTGCGGCAA
The DNA here is from genome assembly GCF_008274755.1 of Agrobacterium sp. B1(2019). NCBI lineage: Bacteria > Pseudomonadati > Pseudomonadota > Alphaproteobacteria > Hyphomicrobiales > Rhizobiaceae > Agrobacterium > Agrobacterium sp. B1(2019). Next base: position 1,570,673 of record NZ_VTPB01000001.1, read on the forward strand.
CGGCGCAACAGCCTTACCAATCCTTCATGCAACCTTACCGATTGCTCACTTTTTGCGGCGCTTTTTCCACATTAATGTCGCATATGACCTCAACAGAAGCTTCGCAAGAAGGGAGCGGCCTGCCCTTCTTTCCCAAGACCAAAGCCTTCCCTTCCCGAGACCCAAGAACCGACATGAGAAAATTGCTGCCCATTCTGGATTACGTGGTGCTCTTCGTTGCCGTGGCCGGCAGCGGTGTGGCCTACGCCTTTCTGGAATATGGCGGCGGTGCATTGATCGGCGCGACCTATGCGCTGTTTGCCTGTGCGCCGATTCTCGCCTTCGAGCGCGGTTACATCATGCCCGGCCTGTCGCGGCAGGTGAGCGCCCTGCCGACGCCGGCCTATATCGTCGTCGGCCTCGTCATTTATGCCATCCTCGTCTTTTGCGGCTTCGGGCTTGGCGGCACGATCCTGTGGTTGAGCGGGATATTTCCAGGTACCTGGAAACGCGCCGTCCATGCCGAACTGCAGACGCTGATCTTCACCCTCATTGTCTGCGGCATCATCGTCTTCATCATGCGGGTGCGAGAGCTTCTCGGCCGCGATATATTCATCGACCTTATCCTGGGGCGTTATCGCCGCCCGGTCAGCGAAGACCGCGTCTTCATCTTCATCGATCTCGTCGGCTCCACCTCCTTCGCCGAGACCCATGGCGACCTGAAGGCCCAGGAATTTCTCGGGGAAATCTTTGCAAGCTATGCCGCACCGGTCAGAAAACACGGCGGCGTCATCGACGACTATATCGGCGACGCCGCCATCATCACCTGGCCCTATCACATGGCGATAAGGCGGGCGGCATGCGTGCGCTGCGTCTTCGATATTCAGGCGACCATTGAAAATTCCCGCGACGTGTGGCTTTCCCGCTTCGGCGAGGTGCCGCGCCTGCGCTTCGCCATTCATGGCGGACCGGTCATTACAGCGGAAATCGGCGTCGACCATCACAAGATCACCTATTTCGGCGACACGGTGAACACGACCTCGCGGCTCGAATCGCTGAGCAAGATGCTCGGCCATCCGGTGCTGATTTCCGCTGACCTCGTCCATCAGCTGGTGCTTCCCAAGGGCGTGCGCAGCGAATATCTGGGCGAACATGCCGTCAAGGGCCGTGGCCAGACGCTGGGCGTTTGCACGCTCAGCCAATATCAGGCGCCCGTCGCATAAGGACCATCGACGGAAAAAAGCCGTGCGGCCCATCTGCCGATGATGGCCGTCATCAAAATTCATTAAAGCTTCAAACGGCAATCACCTGCCTGTCATGCGACACCCCTATCGCGTCAATCCTGTCTTCAACAGGTCTTGAGAGGGGTCTCCATCATGAAGCATATTCTTTTCGCACCTTTCGCGTTTTTCGCACTCGCCGCCGCGGCGCATGCGACGGAAAAGGAATTTCCGGCAAAGCTGGTCTCCCACGCCATCCTGCCGGCCAACACAATTATCGCAGCGCCCGCCGATGCGCCGCAGCACCTCAAGACCTCCGCCAAATTCACCACCGCCGACCGCAAGCGCGCGGAAGGTCTCGGCACTGTGCCCGGCAAGGACGGCGTGCGCCTGACCGGCCTTTCCATGCCGTTCAACGGCCAGCCGATGCAGGGTTTTTCCGGCATCAAGGCGATGCCGGACGGCAGCTTCTGGAGCCTTTCCGACAACGGTTTCGGTTCCAAGCTGAATTCCAGCGACGCCATGCTGATGCTTCACCACCTGAAGTTCGAGTGGGACGCCGGAAAGGTCAATGCGCTTGAAACCGTGTTCCTTTCCGATCCTGACATGAAGGCGCCCTTTCCCATCGTTCTGGAAGGCTCGAGCACGCGTTACCTGACGGGCGCGGATTTCGACGTCGAATCCATTCAGCCGGTTGCCGATGGTTTCTGGGTCGGCGAGGAATTCGGTCCCTACATCCTGAAATTCACCCGCGACGGTAAGCTGACCGACGTCATCTCTACCAAGGCCGGCGACATCGAGGTGAAGTCTCCCGACCATCCGGCTCTTGCCCTGCCCGGCAATCCCACGCAGAAAATGCCCGCCTTCAACCTGAAGCGTTCAGGCGGTTATGAGGGCATGGCGCTCTCCAAGGACGGCTCAAAGCTCTACGGCCTGCTGGAAGGCCCGCTTTACACAGCCGACGGCCAGGTGGAAAAAACCGAAGACGGCGCGACCGCGCTGCGGATCATTGAACTCGACACCGCCAAGAAGGAATGGACCGGCCGCAGTTGGCTTTATCCGCTGGCGGAAGGCGGCGAGGCAATCGGCGACTTCAACATGCTGGATGACGCGACCGCCCTCGTCATCGAGCGCGACAACGGCGCCGGCGCCGCCGACAAGGCCTGCGCCGACCCCAAGGCTCCAGCCGCGGACTGCTTCGCCCGCCCTGCCAAGCTGAAGCGCATCTACAAGATCGAATTCAACGACGCCAATATCGGCAAGGCCGCACGCAAGATCGGCTATATAGACCTGATGAAGATCTCCGACCCGGACAACAAGAAGCGTCAGGGCGGCGGCAACGGCTATTACGACATGCCTTTCGTCACCATCGAGAATGTCGACCGCGTTGATGCCACCCATATCATCGTCGGCAACGACAACAACCTGCCCTTCTCGGCCGGTCGATCCCTGGACAAGGCTGACGACAACGAATTCGTCCTGCTGGAGGTCAAGGACCTGCTGGACGCGAAGTAAGACCAAGACTGCTGTCACTTGCTTTGACGGCTGCGAATGATCCCGACGGAGCGCCTTGCAGACACAAATGTCTGCATGGTGCTCCGTTGCGATTTTCCCGAGCTAGAGCAACGCCGGTGAACACCGGCTCACCTCCATTGCTCTAACTCTTTGTTTTTATGCATTTTCAGACGTAAACCGAGCGCACTTCTGCTGAAAATGTTTTAACCGAAACATGCTTGTGGAAAAGAAGACGTTTCATGCAGGACAATGCAGAAAGACTTTATTACGCCCTGAAGAAAAGTTGGTCGGGCGAGACGAGCGGCCTCTGGTCGCGCGAAAACCCTGCCAAGGGGCAAGGCAGCGTCACCGCGCTGGTGGTGCAGGATATTTTTGGCGGCGAACTCGCCAAAACCGCCGTAAACGGCACCGAGCATTTTTACAATATCGTTGAAGGCGCCCGCTGGGATTTCACCTTCAGCCAGTTCGATATTCCGGTCGGCTATCAGGACAGGCTTGCCAGCCGGACCGAAGCCATGGCGACGATAACGCCGTTGCAATATGCCTATCTCAGCGCCTGCATCAGGAAGGCACTGGGGCACGGGTGAACCCCGGATTTACATATTTGAAGTAAAGAGGCAGTCGGGCAATGTTTCAGAGGTCTCTAACCGCAGACGGCCCGGACGCATCCATTATCGAGAATAAAAAATCCATCTTGAGGAACCTCGAGTTCAAGCATTTCCGGGATGGAGATATCGAGATATACACCCCGCAAAATTCTCCCGAAAAGACCGTGAGAGACGGCAATCGTCGGCTTGCGCACCGTTGCCAGCCATGCCCTTGCCCGATTGCAGACTTGATCGAGTTTCTCTCCATCCGGTGATTTGAAATACCAGTCGTAAGCAGTCGATCCGCAAAGCGCTCCCGGAAATTCATGTTCGATCTCAAATTTCGTCAAGCCGTCCCACGAACCCGCCGAAACCTCCATCAGCCGTTCGTCGTCATTTTTATGGAGCGGTAAGATCGACTGTAGAATAGCGACCGTCTGCTGCGTTCTGCCGAGCGGGCTGACACAGAATTCTAAGGATTGTTCGCTGCCGGCAATATCGCGTTTGAGCAACGTCGCGACGATATTCGCCTGCCTTACGCCATGGGAGGTCAGGGGTGAATCCTTGATCCCCTGATACCGACCGAGCGTATTCCACACGGTCTCACCGTGACGCACCAAATAGATCATGACGATCCGCTGCCGTTTCTTAGCGCTTTAATCATTCGTCGGGGCGACGAAAGCCACAATAAGCTTGCCGTACCGCTTTCTCGGTTCACTCGAACACAAACGCCAGCCGCTTGCCCGTCAGCTTCGCCAATTGCTGCAGGCGGCCATCCAGTCGCTCGCCGGCGAAATCGCAATAATCGTGCGGCACGACGAATTCCAGATCCAGTTCCGAATTATCGGATTTGCGAAATTTCAGGTGGTCGACAACGCCCGGCATCGAGGCCGAGAAAAGATAGACGACGCGCAGCAGGCCGCCCAGCAGCTTGCCGAGTTCCTGCAACCGGTCTCCCGCCATGGCGGCGAGCGGCTGCGTGGTGCCGTTGTCGTTCAGGCCTTCGAAGCGATAATAATTGGCGAGCGCAATATAGGCGCGGCCGGGATGGGTGATCGCCACGAAGGAGGAATGGGCGATGATGTTGAGCGCCTGCAACCCACGATAATCGGGATGGGCGCGCCAGCTGATATCGGCGAGAAGGCAGGCCGCCTGCCGGTAACGGCTTTCTTCTTCTGTCTCGTCGATGCCGAAGACCGGGAAGGTGCGGCCGCTCCAGTCCGCCAGTTCACGCGCATGTTCGGGCGAGCGGGCGCGCAGAATAGCAAGCTCATCCGCCGCGACCAGCAGCGGATCTGCTTCGCGCTCGGCTTCCGTCAGCAGCGAATAAAGATACCCCTCACGCACGCCCTGCGCGGAGAAGGCGATCTTGGCCGGTTTCATTGCCCTCAGAACCTCACGCATGGCGATGGCGCCGAAGGGCAGAAGCGAACGGCGGTTCTTGGAGACCGCCTGCCAGGCCGGATCCTTGCTATCCCGGGAGACGATGACCTCCTCGAGAAAATTCAGCATTTCCGCCAGCGGCAATTCGTAGCCCTGCATCATATGCAACGGATAGCCCGATATCTCCATATGCAGCTTGGCGATGTTTCGCCAGGTGCCGCCCACCGCGTAAAAGGTGCGCCCCTCACCCGCCGCCAGAAGTTTGGCGAAGGATTTGACGTGTTTTCTGGCAATCGTCGCCGCTTTTTCCAGCGAACCGTCCGACTGCTCCGACAGCCGCAGGCCGCCGAGCGGCAGGGTGATGCCCTCGCCGCAGCTCTTACCCTTAATGTCGATGAGTTCGAGCGAACCGCCACCGAGGTCGCCGGCGATACCGTCTGGATCATGGAAACCGCTGATCACGCCATAGGCGGAATAAAGCGCTTCCTTTTCACCCGACAGCACCTCAATCTCGCAGCCGAGGATGGCTTCAGCCTCACGGATAAAATCCGGACCGTTTTCCGCCTCACGCGCGGCCGCCGTCGCCAGTACATAAAGCTTCTGCGCCTGGGCCTGCTCGGAAAGCGCATGGAAGCGCCTCAGCGCCATCAAAGCGCGGGTAACGCCCTCCTCATGCATGCGCCCCGTCAGCGCCAGTCCTTTGCCAAGGCCGCACAGAACCTTTTCGTTGAACAGCACGGCGGGCGCGCGGGAAAGACCTTCATATACGACAAGCCGAACGGAGTTCGAACCAATATCTATGACGGAAACGGGGGCAAGGCCGGTCAGCCGCCCCTGTGCTTCTGATCGAGTCATTCAGCCTGTTTCTTGCGGGACGAAATCAACCCGGCAATCAATTTGGGCGCACTGGATTTCAAGGCTTCACCACGTCCGGAAAGGCTGGGATTGGTCATGAAATAGTGCTGCGCGTTGAACGGTTCTTCGCCTTTACGCACCTCGATGCGCCTCGACGTTCCGTCCGCAAGTATCTCGTAGCTCTGCTGGTTGTCAATGAGATTGCCCAGCATAATCTGTGAAAGAACCTGCTCATGCACGGTGGGATTGGTGAGCGGAACCAGCGTTTCCACACGGCGGTCAAGGTTGCGCGGCATCATGTCGGCCGAGCCGATATAGACCAGCGCCTTGTCGGACGGCAGGCCAAAACCATTGCCGAAGCAGAAAATGCGGCTGTGCTCGAGGAAGCGGCCGACGATGGATTTGACGCGGATATTGTCCGACAGGCCCGACACCTGCGGGCGCAGGCAGCAGATGCCGCGCACGACGAGGTCGATCTCCACGCCAGCGGCGCTGGCGCGGTAAAGCGCATCGATGATTTCAGGATCGACCAGCGAATTCATCTTCATCCAGATCGCCGCCGGCGCGCCGCGCTTGGCATGCTCGATCTCTTCGTTGATGTGCTTCACGATGCGGGCGCGCAGCGTGTAGGGCGAAACGGCCAGCTTCATGCCCTCTTCCGGTTCGCCGTAACCCGTGATGAAGTTGAAGATATTCGCCATGTCATGGGCGATCTTCGGGTTGCATGTGAAGAAGGACAGGTCGGTGTAGATCTTGGCGGTGATCGGGTGATAATTGCCGGTGCCGAGATGGCAATAGGTCCTCAGCTTGCCATCCTCACGGCGCACAACCATCGACATCTTGGCGTGGGTCTTCAGTTCAATGAAGCCGAAGACGACCTGCACACCGGCGCGCTCCAGGTCGCGCGCCCAGCGGATATTTGCTTCTTCGTCAAAACGCGCCTTCAGCTCGACCAGCGCGGTGACGGATTTGCCGGCTTCGGCCGCGTCGATCAGCGCGCGAACGATCGGGCTGTCGTTGGAGGTGCGGTAGAGCGTCTGCTTGATAGCCAGGACTTCCGGGTCGCGTGCCGCTTGCAGCAGAAACTGGACGACGACGTCGAAGCTTTCATAGGGGTGGTGAACCACCATGTCCTTTTCGCGGATGGCGGCAAGGCAATCGCCGGCATGTTCGCGCACGCGCTCCGGGAAACGGGCGTTGTAGGGTTCGAATTTCAGGTCGTCGCGCGGTGCGCGCACGATTTCCGAAATGGTGTTGAGCGCGAGCAGACCGGGCAGAACGGCGACGCGGTTATCCGGCACGCCAAGCTCATGCACCACGAATTGCCTGAGCGACTGCGGCATTTCGCTATCGGTCTCGATGCGGATGACCGAACCGCGGCGGCGGCGCTTCAGCGCGCTTTCGAAAAAGCGGACCAGATCTTCCGCCTCTTCCTCCACCTCGATATCGCTGTCGCGGATGATGCGGAACGTACCGGAACCGCGCACGGTATAACCGGGATAGAGCCGGTGGATGAAGAGGCCGACCACATCTTCAAGCGTGATGTAGCGGATGGCGTTCTTGTCGTCCGGCAGGCGCACGAAACGGTCGAGCGCGGGCGGCAGGCGCAGAAGCGCCGTCATCGGCTCGCGGCCGTTGACGCTGTCGAGCTGCAGGCCCATGGAAAAGCCGAGATTGGGAATGAAGGGGAACGGGTGCGCCGGGTCGATGGAGAGCGGCGTCAGAACGGGGAACATGCGTTCCTCGAACTCCGTTTCCAGCCAGATGCGGTCGGCATCCGAAAGTGCGGCGGGGCGCACGATGAAAATTTCTTCTTTGGCGAGATATTGCTGCAAAACGGCGAGCGATGCCTGCTGCTCCATCTGCAGATTATCGATTTCCTTCAGAATATCTTCGAGCTGCTCGGCCGGCGTCTTGCCGTCGGGCGTCCTGACGGTGATCTTCTGGCGCACCTGCCCTTCAAGGCCGGCGACGCGGACCATGAAAAATTCATCGAGGTTGGCGGCCGAGATGGACAGGAAACGCAGCCGCTCAAGCAACGGATGATCCGTGTTCAGCGTTTCCTCGAGAACGCGGCGGTTGAACTGGAGCCAGGAGAATTCGCGGTTGATGAAACGCGCCGGGCTGTCCCACAGGCTCTCGCCTTCGGCAACGGGCTGAACCTTGTTGAAGTCTTCCTGCGCGATAGCGTCCATTCCCTGTTCCATCCCCTGACCGATTTCCGTCCCGTGATCCTGCTGCATCGCGTGATCGTCCTTCTTGCCCGTATAACAGTTTGACGACGGAACTGTGACAGTCATTCGACGTCCAGTCCGCTGCCCGCCGTTGCGTTGTCCATCGCATTGAGGACCTCCGCCACCAGCGGACGGGTAATTCTCGTTCCACGCGCGAGCGCCAGACGGTCGATCCGATCCACGATCGTCTGCGCCGTATCGAGCGAACGCTCCATTCTATTGACGATGTAACCTATGAGTTTGTCATCCATGTAAAGCTGCCGGTCGGCGAAGAGTTTCACCAGCACCTGCGCCAGCAGCCCTTCGTCCGGCTCGCCGGTTTCCACCACCGTTACCGCTTTGAGGCGCGAGCGCAGATCGGGCAGCGTCACCGGCCATGCGGCCGGCCATTGCCGGCTCGTCATCAAAAGCGTCGTGCCGTGCTGGCGAACGCTGTTGATGACATGGAAAAGTTCGGTCTCGTCAAAACCGCGCCGGTCGGCGTCCTCGAAAAGAACCGGTCCCGTTTCGGCAGCACGCGCGGCATCGGAACCCGTCTGGGGGTGAATGTCACGCGCATCACTGATATTTTTCCAGATATTGGCGAGATGCGATTTGCCCGAACCCGGCGGCCCGGCCAGCACGACGACGGGTGAGCGCCAGTTCGGCCATTCATCGATGAGGCTGACGGCAGCCGCAAGCGAGGCGGAGACCAGGAGATCCTCCCTGCCGGAAGCGGACTGGTGCGAGAATGCGAGCGGCAGTTGCTCGGCCTTCGACCGGGCGTTGTCGGTTTTGATTTGGTCAGTCATCGTCAGCTCTGAGAGTCAACCTTGCCGGAGGACGTTTCCCCTTCTTCCAAAGCGGGGTTTGTGTCCCAGGGAAGGTTGGCGGCATGCCCGTGGTAAAGATCGCTTTCAAGATACCGCGACAGGGCGAAGCGGACAAGCACGCCGACCGCCGCCGCCGCCGGCACCGCCACGAGAAGCCCGACGAAACCGAAAAGCGCACCGAAGGCGAAAAGGGCGAACATGAGCCAGACCGGATGCAGGCCGACGCTTTTGCCGACAAGCTTCGGTTGCAGGATATTGCCTTCGATAAACTGCCCGGAAAAGAACACGACGAGCGTCAGAAACACATAGATGTAATCGGGCCAGAACTGCACGATGGCGACGCCGACGGCGAGGATGAGGCCGACCATGGAGCCGATATAGGGAATGAAGCTGATGAGGCCGGAGAAAAGGCCGATGAGCAGGCCAAAATTCAGGCCCACCAATGACAGGCCGACGGCATAATAGACCCCGAGGATAAGGCAGAGCGACCCCTGCCCACGCACGAAACCGGCAATGGTCTTGTCCATGTCGCGGGCGATCTGGCGAACGGTATGCACGTAATCGCGCGGTATCCAGCTGTCGACTTTGTCGATCATCCGGTCCCAGTCGAGCAGCAGATAGAAGGCGACCACGGGCGTGACGACCAGAAGCGACACGACATCGACCAGCGATTTGCCGGAATTCCATATCTGCGTCAGCAGCGTGCCGATGAAACCCGCGCCTTCGGTCAAAAGCTTTGAAAAATTCTCCTTCACGGCGTCAATCTGGCTGCTCACCCAATCCGGCAGGAGATTGGTGTCGGCGCCGGCAATCAGCTGCTGCAGCGACGAGATATATTGCGGGATGCGCGTGATGAATTCCGAGGCCTGGGCGACGATCAGGGGAATGATGATGATGAGCGACAGCGCGAAGATCAGCACGAAGGAGACGAGGATGACGACGGTGGCCATCAGCCGGCTCAAGCCGCGCCGCTCCAGCCAGTCGGCAACCGGGTCGAGGAAATAGGCGAGCGCCATGCCCGCCACAAAAGGCAGGAGAATGGAGCTGAAGACCATCAGGAAAAGGATAAAGACGGCAAGCACGCCGATCCAGAAAAACACCTGCCGGCGCAGGCTCGTCCCGCTTACATGTGGTTGCATCCGTTCATCCTTTATCGCCGCGCCGTCACCGCCCATGATGGAGATAGGATGCGCATATGCACGTGGTCAAGACCGGCGTTTTGACGCGCGAGCAGAAGGAGAGCGCCCGCAAGGCGACAAAATCCCTCATTTCCGGCCAACCCCTCGCAACGGCAGGTTGACCGGCGGTAAATATTGGACAACTATCGACTATTGCCGGGCGAGCCAGCAGCGCTCTTTCCTGTCCGGCGACCCGGGGGCACGATGCAGAGCACCAGTGAAAATGGCATCGCGGACTATAATGCCGGTCTCTTCGATAATCCCGAAGTTGCCGAATGGTATGACAACCAGCAGCTTTACCCGGCCGAACGCATCATTCTCGACCAGTTCCTCCATGCCTATGCGGGCAAGCGGCTGCTTGACCTCGGCGTCGGCACCGGCCGAACGACGAAGCCGCTTCTGCCGCTGGTGGGAGATTATATCGGCATTGACCGTTCGCAGCCGATGCTTGCGCTGGCGCGGCGCAATTTTCCCACCGCTACGTTTCTCGATATGGATGTGCGGGCGATCGGCCAATTCGGCGCGGAGCGTTTCGATTGCGTGCTCGGCGCGCTCGCAATTCTAAGCGCCTTCGACCATGAGGACCGGCTTGCCATCATCCATGCCGTGCGAAGCATTCTCGCACCCGGCGGATATTTCATCTTTTCGTTTCACAATCGCGAATGGAAGCGGGCGGGCGGCATGCCGCTGCACCGACGTTCCTGGCACCCGCGCGAGGTGGTGAACTCGCTGCATCCGCAAAGCTGGATCAACTATCTGCGCCTGCAACCTTCGACACGGCGCACACCGGAATACGCCATTCTCGCGGATCAGGCGCACCGCTGGAGCGGCCTGTTTTATTTTATCGATCTTGCCGCCCAGACCCGCCAGTTGCAGGATGCGGGCTTCGAGGTGGTCGCCCGTTATGGCGAGAACGGACGACGGATCGAGGAAAATTCCGATACGTCCAATGACGGCCTGCTCAATCTCGTCTGTCGCGTCGCGCCGCAGCCATCGTGAGCACCCAATCCGGCAAGCACCGCCAAAGCCGTTAAAAACCGGAGCTTTTGCCACTCAAACCCTTGCATCAGGCCCCGTCCCGTGCGAATGGCGACGCCAAAGGAACCAGCGGAGACGAGAGCCATGAGCCAGTCGGGCAAGAACGGTCTTACCTATAGTGATGCGGGTGTGGATATCGACGCCGGCAACCTGATGGTCGAGAAGATCAAACCGGCGGTGCGCTCGACGCGGCGTCCCGGCGCGGATGGCGAAATCGGCGGCTTCGGCGGCCTGTTCGATCTGAAGGCTGCAGGTTTCACCGATCCGGTTCTGGTGGCTGCCAATGACGGCGTCGGCACCAAGCTGAAGATCGCCATCGACGCTGACTATCACGACACCGTCGGCATCGACCTCGTCGCCATGTGCGTTAACGATCTCGTCGTGCAGGGCGCTGAACCGCTGTTCTTCCTCGATTATTTCGCCACCGGCAAGCTGGACCCCGACCAGGGTGCGGCCATCGTTTCCGGTATCGCTGCCGGCTGCCGCGAATCCGGCTGTGCGCTGATCGGCGGCGAAACCGCTGAAATGCCCGGCATGTATTCCGATGGCGACTATGATCTAGCCGGTTTTGCCGTGGGTGCGGCCGAACGCGGCCAGCTTCTGCCGGCCGGCGACATTTCCGAAGGCGACGTCATTCTCGGCCTTTCCTCTTCCGGCGTACACTCCAACGGCTTTTCTCTGGTGCGCAAGATCGTTTCGGTTTCCGGTCTGGACTGGAGCGCGCCTGCCCCCTTCGCGGACGGTAAGAAGCTTGGCGAAGCACTGCTGACGCCGACCCGCATCTATGTGAAGCCGCTTCTGAAGGCGATCCGCGAAACCGGCGCACTGAAGGCGCTGGCGCACATTACCGGCGGTGGTTTCCCGGAGAATATTCCGCGTGTTCTGCCCAAGCATCTCGCTGCCGAAATCGATCTCGACGCGATCAAGCTTCCCGCTGTCTTCTCCTGGCTTGCGAAAACCGGCGGTGTTGAAGCCAATGAAATGCTGCGCACCTTCAATTGCGGCGTCGGCATGATCGTCGTGGTTTCGGCTGAAAATGCCGAAAAGGTCACCGAGGTTCTGACCGCCGAAGGTGAGACCGTCTTCCCGCTCGGCCGCATGGTCGCCCGCGAAGAAGGCGCGCATGGTACGATCTATAAGGGTACTCTCGGCCTATGATGAGCGCCGCCTTTTCGTCGTCTGGCCGCAAACGCGTCGTCGTTTTCATCTCCGGCAGCGGCTCCAACATGGTGTCGCTGGCCAAGGCCTGTCAGGCGGCGGATTTTCCGGCGGAAATCGTCTGCGTGATCTCGGACAAGGCGTCTGCGGGCGGGCTGGAAAAGGCTCGGGGCATGGGCATTCCCACGCTGGTCTTCGAGCGCAAGACCTATGCCAGCAAGGCCGAGCATGAGGGCGCCATTCTCGCGGCTCTTGGCGAGATTGCGCCTGATATCATCTGTCTCGCAGGTTATATGCGGCTGATATCGGGGGATTTCATTGCCCCCTATGAAGGGCGCATCATCAATATCCACCCTTCCCTTCTGCCGCTTTTCCCCGGCCTGCACACCCATCAGCGCGCTATCGACAGCGGTATGAAAATTTCCGGCTGCACCGTGCATTTTGTCACCGAAGGCATGGATGAAGGCCCGACCATCGCGCAAGGCGCGGTGCCGGTCCTTTCCGACGACACGGCCGATACGCTTGCAGCGCGGATACTGACAGTCGAGCACCAGCTCTACCCGCTAACGTTGAAGCGGCTCGCGGAAGGCAAAGTGCGGATGGAGGGCGGCAAAGCCATCTCCACGGACTACGAAAGTAAATCAGAGTATTCTAGCCTGATTTCTGCTTTCTGATAAAGTTATTCCTAAAGTACAAAAATAAATCAGAGGTGGTATTTCCGGGAAAATAAACCGATCATTTACCATAATCACCTTTAATGCCCGCAACGGTCCCTATTTCAGGCCCTCCGGTCATTCAGGAGCGATTATGCCATTTTCAAGATTTTCCCTGCCGCTTTCGGCAATTGTACTGATGGGCACGAGCCTGCCGCTCGCCGCCGAAGAAAGCGGCATTACAGCCTCAGTGGATGCCGGCGTTCTCAATCTTCGAGCGACCGAAACCGTCCATATCGGTGGTCGCAAACTGAGCGAACTCCAATGGGAAACCAAAAACGCCGTGGCATTGCGCGGCTCACTCGGACTTGAACTTGCGCCCGGCTGGCGCGTCAAGGCGGAAGGCCGCGTCGGCTTCGAGGGCGACGGCTACATGACCGACTATGACTGGATTTGGCCTTTCTCCAGAGATAGCTCCAAGAACAATTGGAGCCACCGTTCCCAGCATGACGACACGCGGCTCGACCATTATTTTTCGGGAAGCCTCGAACTCAATCGCATGTTGCTGGACGATCCGCAGCAATATCTCAGCGCCGGTGTGGGTTTTCGTTATACGGATGTTCAATGGTCGGCTTATGGCGGCAACGCCGTTTACAGCGTTTTCTCCCCCCGCGATTTCTCCGGTAAATTCAAGGATGGCCTCAAGGGGATCACCTATCGCCAGCAAATCCCGGTTTTCTACGGCAACCTGACGGGCGGCCAGAGGTTCGGCAACTGGTCGCTCAATCTGGGCCTCGAAGGCGGCGCCATGGTCTACGGCAAGGCGACCGACGATCACTGGCTGCGTGACATGCGCTTCACCGACAAATTCGACGTCGCCGGCATGTTCGGGGTGAAGGCCGGCGTCGCCTATGACCTGACAGAAAACGCCTCGATCTATCTCGACGGCGCATATGACTATACCAGCCTCGGGCGCGGAGACACCCACTACAGCGGCGCAGGCGCCGGAAACCTGTCATCGGAAAAGAATGCCGGCGGCGGTGACTTGCAGTCGATTTTCGTGGGGATGGGTGTGAGAGGACGCTTCTGATTTCGACGGTTTTTCTCGAGGTACGAGTTTACCAGATGCGCTCGAATAACCCTGCCCTCAAAGTCGGGCGCGGTTCAACATCGCCCATTGCAGGAGAATGATCGTCTTGGAATCGGTGATTTCACCCGATGCGATCATCGCGAAGGCTTCGTCCAGCCCATAGGTCAGAACCTCCAGATCCTCGCCTTCGTCCTCCAGCCCGCCGCCGTTGCCGGCCTGCACATCGAGGTCGATGCGCGCGACGAAGAGGCTGACCTTTTCCGTCAGCGTGCCGGGGCTGGCATACATGTCGAAGAGATACTCGACCTTTTCGACCGCATAGCCGGATTCTTCCATCGCCTCGCGGCGAATGGCATCGGCGGCATCGTCGTCATCGAGAAGCCCCGCCGGCACCTCGATCATGAAGTTCGGATCGCCGTTCACGAAAGCGGCGGGGCGGAACTGGCGCACCATCACCACGCTGTCGCGCTTCGGGTCATAAAGGAGAATGGCAGCCGCGCTGCCGTGGTCGTGGACTTCCCGCACGATGCGGATGGTTTTGCCATCCGGCATGCGCTGGTCGAAAATGAGCTTCTGCATGTGCACGAAGCCCTTCCACACGGTTTCCTTTTCCACCAGCCGGATTCTGCCGGCATCCGCATCTACCGGAATGTTTTTCGCCTGCGTCTGTGTCACCGGGTATGTCCTTGCCTGTCGTTGGAGTTCAGCCTGCCCGTGTTGCGGCGCAATATCAAGCCTCGCGGCTCTCATCGTCGCGGTGGAGCCAGACCTTGTTGTCGTGGAATGCCGCGCCGCCATAAGGCGCAACGGCATCGGCGCCGGTCAGAACATTGATGCCCTCCCCGTCCAGATGCGCCTTGTTTGGCCACAGACCTTCGGCAATAAGCACGCCCGGCCTTGCACCCGCGACGATTTTCGCGTGGAGCCGCACTTCGCCGCGGTCATTGCCGATGCGGACGATGTCGCCATCGGCAATACCGTTGGTGGCGGCATCTTCGGGACAGATCATCAGTTCAGGGCGGCCTTCCTTCTGCACGGAAGTCTTCGTTTCCGCGAAGGTGGAGTTCAGGAAATTTCGTGCCGGCGATGTCGCCAGCCGGAAGGGATGCTCGCCATCCGCAACCTCGATGACATCGACCTGGTCGGGGAATTTCGGAAATTCCGACACCGGCCCCATGACACCGATGTTCTTCGGCGGCTTGTTCGGAGACGGCCCGGTTGCCCAGTCGGGGCTGAAGCGGAATTTTCCGTCGCCATAACCAAAGCCCTCGAGATAATGCGCCACCTCGAAGGGTGGCTGCGCATCGATCCACTTCTCTTCAGCCAGTGTGCCGAAATCACCCCAGCCGCTGACTTTGAGCATACGGTCGACATGATCGCGGGCCGAAAGGCCGAAGCCCGGCATATGGCCGACGCCGAGGCGTTTCGCCAGTTCCTCGATGACGAAGAGATTGGTGCGCACCGTTTCCGGCGGCTCCACCAGTTTGGGCCCAAGCAGAATGTGGTTCTGGCCGCCGGCGCGGTAGATGTCGTCATGTTCGAGAAACATGGTGGCGGGCAGCACGATATCGGCCACATCAGCCGTCTCCGTCATGAACTGCTCGTGCACCGCAACGAAGAGATCATTGCGCAGGAAGCCTTGCTTAACCAGCCGCTGCTCGGGCGCAACATTGACGGGATTGGTGTTCTGGATGAGCAGCGCCGTCACCGGGCCGCCATGGCGCAGCGCGTCCGCGTCGCCCGTCAGCACGCGGCCGATCTGCGACTGGTCGAGCTGGCGCACATCGGGGTCGGCATAGGCTGTCCCCATCAGCTCAGCCTTGTTGAGCCGGAAGATATCACCATTATTGTGGAATGCGCCGCCGCCCTCATATTGCCAGGAGCCGAGAACCGTGGCGATGGAAAGCGCCGCGTGCATGGCGACCGCGCCATTTCGCTGGCGGGCAAAACCATATCCCAGCCGGAAAAATGTCTTTTTCGTCGTGCCGACAAGCCGTGCGAAAGCCTCGATCTCATCAACGGAAAGACCGGTGATCTCGGATGCCCATTGCGGCGTCTTCGCCTTCAGATGTGCTTCAAGCCCGGCCGGATCGTCGGCGAAACGCGTCATGTAATCGCGGTCGGCATAACCGTCGCGGAAGGCAATGTGCATGACGGCGCAGGCCAGTGCGGCATCGGTGCCGGGGCGGACGACGAGGCGCATATCCGCCTGTTTCATGGTCGGATTGTCGTAGATATCGACCACGACGATCTTCGCGCCGCGCTCCTTGCGGGCTTTCACCGCATGGGTCATGACATTGACCTGCGTGGCGACCGCATTGGTGCCCCAGATGACGACGACATCGGCCTTGGCGATTTCTCGCGGATCGGGGCCGCGCAAGGCGCCGGTGCCCATCACGTAACCGGTCCAGGCCATGTTGGTGCAGATCGAACCGAAGAAGCCGGAATATTTCTTGGCGTGGCGCAGCCGCTCGATGGAATCCCGCTGCACCTGCCCCATGGTGCCGGCGTAGAAATAGGGCCAGATGGCCTCCGCACCATGGCGGGCTTCTGCCTTGACGAAAGCCTCGGCCACCTCGTCCAGCGCCGCTTCCCAGGAGATTTCCTGCCAGTCGCCCGCCCCCTTTTCGCCCTTGCGGCGCTTCGGCGTCAGCAACCGGCCGGGATGGTAGATGCGCTCGGAATAGCGCGCCACCTTGGCGCAGATGACGCCGGCGGTATATGTATTGGCATTGGCGCCGCGCACACGGCCGATGCGGCCATCGGCACTGATATCGACCTCCAGCGCGCAGGCGCTCGGACAGTCATGCGGGCAGACCGTGTGTCCGATACGGACTTCGGCCTTCGGGGCGGCTTTTTCAGCGGAAATCGGGGTCGCAACGTTCATGTCTTTTGTATATTGCATCAACGATGCGGCAAAAAGGCCGAAGTGACGTCCATCAAGAATATTCATCCTGGCCATCCGTCCGGGTAAACGGCAAGCGAGACACATCCATGAACTACCGCCACATCTATCACGCCGGCAATTTCGCGGATGTCCTCAAACATGCCGTTCTCGCCCGCCTCGTGCGTTATCTCCAGAACAAGGACAAGGCTTTTCGGGTGCTGGACACCCATGCCGGCATCGGCCTTTACGACCTGACGTCGGAAGAGGCGCAGAAAACCGGTGAATGGCAGACCGGCATCGGCAAGCTGATAGAGGCCGATCTGCCCGGCCCCATCGCCGAGCTGCTGGAGCCTTATCTTACGGCCGTGAAGGAACTCAATCCGGAAGGCGGCGTAAAATTCTACCCCGGTTCACCGAAACTCGCGCGCATGCTGTTTCGCCCGCAGGACCGGCTTTCGGCCATGGAACTGCACCCGGATGACAGCCGGGCGCTCGCGCGTCTGTTCGAGGGGGACTATCAGGTGCGTGTCACGGAGCTGGATGGCTGGTTATCGCTCGGCGCGCATCTGCCGCCGAAGGAAAAGCGCGGCCTCATCCTCGTTGATCCGCCTTTCGAGCTTGAGAATGAATATCAGCATCTGGCCGATGGTTTGAACAAGGCCTATCGGCGTTTTTCCACCGGCACCTATTGCCTGTGGTATCCCTTAAAGAAAGGCGCGCCGATCAAGGATTTCCATGAGCGACTGCAATCCTTCGATATTCCCAAGATGCTGTGCGCGGAACTTTCCGTCAAAAGCGACCGGCTGGATGGCCTCAGCGGCTCCGGCCTCATCATCGTCAACCCGCCCTATACGCTGAAGGAAGAGCTGCACACGCTGCTGCCCTACCTGAAGACGACGCTGGCGCAGGACAGGTTCGCTTCGCAGCGCGCCTTCTGGCTGCGCGGCGAAGAAAAAGCGGAAGATAATTGAGGGGCTACCTCAGCCCTTCCTGCTTCTGCGCCTGCGCAAGCTGTGACCGTTCGAAGAACAGGATCACAAACAGGGCCATGATGAAGGGAATAATGAGGTAGAACAGGCGGAAGACCAGAAGCGCCGCTATGACGTCCGCGGGGTTCATGTCCGGCAGGCCGGTGACGAAGACCAGTTCCAGCACCCCCAGCCCGCCCGGGGCGTGCGAGATGAGAGCCGCCGAGAAGGAAACCAGAAATATGCCGAGAATTACCATATAACCGGGATTTCCGGCTTCCGGCAGCGCGAAATAGATGATGCCGGCCGCGCCGATCAGTTCGATCGGGCCAATGACGAGCTGCTGCGCAACAAGCTTCGGTGCGGGGTAAGGCAGCACGAAGGAGCCGATTTTAAGGGGCTTCAGCCTGAGCAGGCTGCCGAGAACATAAAGGCTGACGAATAGCAGCAGCACGACGCCTGTCGTGGTGGAAGCTTCGACCGGCAAAATGCCGGTGAACCGTTCGGTGATGTCAGGCTCGTAAAGCAGCACCAGCCCGATCAGCATGATCGTGCCGATGAGAAAGGTGAACGAGCAGAGGCCGACGAGCACGCCCACTTCCGCCACACTCAGCCCCTTGGACGTATAGGCCCGATATCGCACCACGGCGCCCGAGAATACCGAGGCCCCGACATTGTGGGAAAGCGCATAGGTGGTGAAAGAGGTGAGCGTGATGAAGAACCAGTTCACTTTGCGGCCAAGATGCTGCAACGCAATGCGGTCATAACCGGCGAGCGCGGCATAGGCCAGCAGGGTTGCAAGGCCCGAACACAGCCAGTCCCGCACGCGAATGGCTTTCAGGCTGTCCCAGAGATCATCGAGCGACAGCCCGCGCAGTTCGTGAAAAAGCAACCATGCGGAAAAACCGATCGTCGCAAAGCCAACGACGGGCCAGATATATTTCTTGAATTTCATGCGGTCATGCCCGCCAATTTCCCCCAGCTTCACCCCGCCCCGTTCCGTCTTTGCGGAAGATTCGTTCGACTTTATTCGTTATGCGGCAAAGCTTTCAACCTTTTCATCAAAGATTGGCGGTTTGCCCCGTTCACAAGTTGATGTAAGACCGGATCGTCGCCCGCCAGCGATGTGAGGTCGTCCACTTTCCGGAGAACGTATACGGAATGAAGCGTTATGCCGGTTTCATCGCCCTCGGCCTTCTATCGCTCGCCGCGTTATGGTTCGCGCAGGGAAATCCGGTGCCGACCAGCCCCGCCAGCAATCGGCAGGCACAATCCCAATCGCAAACCGCCGGCAATTCCCGACCGGACGCTCCAGGGCGCGACGTTTTCCGACAGGCGGCAGGTAAAAACCCTGCGCCCCGCGGAGACGGGTTCGATTTTTACGTGCTGTCGCTCTCCTGGTCACCGGCATTCTGCGCCAGCTCCGAAGGCTCGGGCAACCGCCAGCAATGCGGCAGCGACAGGCGTTACGGTTTCGTGGTGCATGGGCTGTGGCCACAGAACGAAAACGGCTACCCTGAATTCTGTCGAAGCGGCGAGCCCGACCGTGTTCCGGACGCGATCGGCCGCCCCCTGTTCGACATCATGCCGTCCATGGGGCTGATCGGCCACCAGTGGCGCAAGCACGGTTCCTGCTCCGGCCTGTCGCAGCGAGACTATTTTTCGGCGACACGGGCCGCCTTCGAAGCCATCCGGCTGCCGGAAAAGATCGCCTCGGGCGCCGAGACCACCACTCTCTCCGCCGACGCCATAGAAACCGCCTTCACCGACGCCAATCCCGGCCTGTCGAAACGCGGCATCTCCATCAGTTGCGACGGCAGGCGCCTTGAGGAAGTGCGCATCTGCCTTAACAGAGACATGACATTCCGCGACTGCCCCGAGCTTGACCGCAAGGGCTGCCGCGCCAACACCACGGAAATCATCCCCATTCGCTAGCGCGCATCGGATATTCCCTGTTGCGTTCTTCTACATATTTTCCAGACATAAAACCGCTATGCAGTCTTATAGACTAATCCAGTCCACAGACGACAACCCACAGGACCCGACCATGGAACTGCTCTACTCGCCCGCCTCCCCCTACTCCGCCAAAGTACGTATGGCCGCGCGCCACCTTGGCATCGACATTACCCCCGTGCGTGTCGATACCAGTGCCGAGCCCGCAACGCTGATGGACAACAATCCGCTCGGCAAGATTCCGGTCCTGCTTCTGGATGAAGGCGGCTCGGTCTATGACAGCGTGGCGATCATGCATTATCTCGACCGTCTTTCGGGCGGCAAGCTCTACCCGAAAAAGAACGGCAAGCGTACGGATGTGGAAATTCTAGAAGCGCTGTGCGACGGCATCATGGATTGCCTGCTGGCCATCGTTTACGAGCGTCGTTTTCGCCCGGAAGACAAGATCCACCAGCCATGGATCGACAAGCAGTGGAGCAAGGTGGCCCGCGGACTTGATTATCTCAATGCGAACCTGCCGAAAACCGGCAAGAAGCTGCATGGCGGCCATTTCGCCCTTGCCGCGATGATCGGTTATCTCGACCTGCGTTTCGCTGGGGAATGGGCCGACGGACGCGATGCGCTGGCGGCTTGGCCTGAAACCTTCGGCAAGCGTTTCGAGGCCTATGCGGAAATGAAGGCCGCCGCTTGAGGCTTTGACTCGAACAGCGCCCGGCATGATCGCCGGGCGTTATTCTGGCCCTATTCCGAAAAACAAAAAAAGCCGGGGCGTAAACCCCGGCTTTTCTTTGACCGATCCGAAAAGGATCAGAATTTGACGCCGATACCGGCCTTGACGGAGTGATCGTCGAAACCACGCGAGAAGGCGCCGGAGTCGAGACCGTAGTCCTTCTTCTGGTAGTCGCTGTAGCGATATTCCAGACGGGCAGTGATGTTATCGGTCACCATGGCTTCCACACCGGCACCAACAGTGTAACCGAGAGCGGTGGCGCTGTCCTTGGAGGTCGCGTCACGCACCTTGTTATCGGAAACTGCCAGACCGGCCGTGCCGTAGAGCAGGAACGGGTTCATGTCGTAACCGACGCGGGCACGCAGCGAGCCGTTGACGCCCTGCTTGCCTTCGATGGCGTTACCGGCAACCGTACCGGCAGAGCCCTTCTCGTCACCGAGATTGATGTCGGCTTCACCACCGTAAACGATCTGGCCGTTCTGCATGTTGTAACCGCCGTACAGACCGCCGCCGAAGCCCTTGGCGTCACGGCCGTCATTGCTGGAGCTGAAACGGCCCCAGTCATAGTTGACCGTACCACCGAGGTAGGCGCCGGACCAATCCTTGACCGGTGCCGGCTGGTCGTAGGACACCGGTGCCTGCGGCACTTCATTTACGGCGTCAGCGGCGTGAGCAGCCGAAAAGCCGGCGACTGCCATGGTCGAAGCCATAAGGGTTGCTACGAAAATACGCATGCTATTCTCCTTTCAGGACCGCTCTGTACTCAAAACATTGTTCTCAGACGCGGTGTAAACTCGTCGGGTTAATCGCCCCTCTGGAAACTGAATTTGATAGGAGAATGCGGAGATCAAAGAGCCAAAATGTGAATTGTTTGGGGCAGCGGCGTGACTAGAATTAGACGTTGCCCA
The DNA here is from genome assembly GCF_008274755.1 of Agrobacterium sp. B1(2019). Classification (NCBI taxonomy): domain Bacteria; kingdom Pseudomonadati; phylum Pseudomonadota; class Alphaproteobacteria; order Hyphomicrobiales; family Rhizobiaceae; genus Agrobacterium; species Agrobacterium sp. B1(2019). Next base: position 1,591,821 of record NZ_VTPB01000001.1, read on the forward strand.
ATTACCACAAGGGGTTTATTAACCCTAACAGAAACCTAACCAGCAATAGATCGCCTTTAAACTTAGTTATATTCAAATTAAACCGAAATTGCATTGCGAATAAAAAATCGCCCAATTCTTTTGGGGATGCGTGACAGCTTGCGATTTGCATCTATATCCAGCACATAGGGAATATATGAGCAAATGCAGGTCCGTCGTGAAAGAACATATACCGAAGACAGTCTTGATAACGGGGGCCGCCCGCCGGCTGGGGCGGGCAATCGCCACCGATCTCGCAGCCCACGGCTTTGCGATTGCCGTCCACGCCAATGAATCGATGGCACAGGCGGAGGAATTCGCTAACGAAATAAGGCAGAAAGGTGGCAAGGCCGTAGCCGTTCAGGCGGACCTGACACAATCTGCATCAACAATGACGCTTGTCGAAAAGGCCGCTCTAGCCCTCGGGCCGATTGGTGTCGTCGTCAACAATGCCTCGGTTTTTCTGAAGGATTCGGCGGAAACGCCCGATCCTGATGTCTTCGATGCGCATTTTGCGGTTCATGTGCGGGCCCCTTCCCTCATCGCCGCGGCCTTCGTCGAGCAATTGCCTGCGGAAAAATCCGGGCTGATCGTCAATATAATCGACCAGCGCGTGCTTGCGCTGACCCCACGTTTTTATTCATATACGCTTTCGAAATCGGCCCTTTGGACCGCAACACAAACCATGGCACAGAGCTTTGCGCCACGTGTGCGCGTTAACGCCATCGGGCCGGGCCCGACCTTCAAAAGCGAAAGACAGGCGCCCGAGGACTTTCAGGCGCAGATCGACGGCCTTATATTAAAGCGTGGTCCTGCGCCGGACGAGTTCGGGCGGACGATTCGCTTTCTTTACGACACGCCGTCGGTCACCGGACAAATGATCGCGCTCGACGGCGGCCAGCACCTCGGCTGGGAAACCCCTGACGTGGCGGAGATAAATGAATGAACGGAAAGAAGCTGCCTGACGGCGGTATTCTCTTCGATGAAACCGACGACGAAGACGACGATGCAAACCTTGCCGCGACCGATGCGGCCGAGGCGTCGAGCGACGTTGCCGGCATGGACTGGAATGCGGGCTGGAAGAATGAATCCGGCCTGAAGGGCATGGATCTGATTGGCGAATTCGTCAAACACCTGCCGAATGCGCCGGGCGTCTATCGCATGTTCAACGAGGCGAACGACGTTCTTTATGTCGGCAAGGCGCGCTCGCTGAAGAAGCGTGTCGGCAATTACGCGCAGGGCCGCGTGCATTCCAACCGCATTGCCCAGATGGTGCGGCTGACCGCCCATATGGAATTCGTCACCACCCGCACGGAAACAGAGGCGCTTCTTCTGGAAGCGAATCTCATCAAGCGCTTGCGGCCGCGCTTTAATGTGCTTTTGCGTGACGACAAGTCGTTTCCTTACATTCTCATCACCGCCGACAATCGTGCCCCGGCGATCTTCAAGCATCGCGGTGCGCGGGCGCGCAAGGGCGATTATTTCGGCCCCTTTGCGTCGGCCGGTGCGGTGGGCCGTACGATTAATTCGCTGCAACGCGCCTTCCTGATTCGAACCTGTACCGACAGCGTGTTCGAAACCCGCACGCGTCCCTGTCTTCTCTACCAGATCAAGCGCTGTTCCGGGCCCTGCACACATGAGGTGAGCGACGAGGGCTATGCGGAACTCGTCAAGGAAGCCAAGGATTTCCTGTCCGGCAAGAGCCAGAGCGTCAAGACCGCGATTGCGCGGCAGATGAACGAGGCAGCCGAGGATCTCGATTTCGAGCGCGCCGCCGTCTATCGCGACCGGCTGGCCGCACTTTCGCATGTCCAGAGCCATCAGGGCATCAATCCCGCCGGCATCGAAGAAGCGGATGTCTTCGCCATCCACCACGAAGGCGGCATCTCCTGCATTCAGGTGTTCTTTTTCCGCACCGGCCAAAACTGGGGCAACCGCGCCTATTTCCCCAAGGCCGACCCTTCCCTGCCCGGCTCGGAAATCCTCAACGCCTTTCTGGCGCAGTTCTACGACGACAAGCCTGTGCCGAAGCAGATCCTGCTGTCGGAGGCTGTCGAAGAACAGGAACTCCTGGCGGCTGCCCTCGGTGAAAAAGCCGGGCACAAGGTGACGATTAACGTGCCCCAGCGCGGCGAGAAGAAGGACATTACCGACCATGTTCTGGCCAATGCCCGTGAGGCGCATGGCCGCAAGCTGGCGGAAACCTCGTCTCAAGCGCGGCTGCTGAAAGGCATGGCGGAGACATTCAACCTTCCCTATGTGCCGCGCCGCATCGAGATTTACGATAACTCCCACATCATGGGCACCAATGCCGTGGGCGGCATGGTGGTGGCGGGGCCGGAAGGTTTCGTGAAGAATCAGTACCGCAAGTTCAACATCAAATCGACCGACATCACCCCCGGTGATGACTTCGGCATGATGCGCGAGGTGATGACCCGTCGCTTCTCGCGCCTGCTGAAAGAAGAGGGCAAGCCGGATCGCGAACGCGTCCCGACCCCGGAGGAAGCGGCCGACATGCCCTTCCCCGCCTGGCCGGATGTGATCCTGATCGACGGTGGCCAGGGCCAGATGACGGCGGTGCGCGCCATTCTCGATGAACTCGGCATTCGCGACTGCGTGACCGCCATCGGCGTCGCAAAGGGCGTGGACCGCGAGGCTGGTCGCGAGCGGTTCTTTGCGGATGGGCGCGCCGATTTCTCCCTGCCGCCGCGCGACCCGGTGCTTTATTTCATCCAGCGCATGCGCGACGAGGCGCACCGCTTCGCCATCGGCTCGCACCGGGCACGACGCAAGAAGGAAATGGTGCGCAATCCACTGGATGAAATTTCGGGAATCGGTCCGGGACGGAAGCGCTCCCTGCTGCAGCATTTCGGCACGGCAAAGGCGGTTTCCCGCGCCGGCCTCAACGATCTGATGGCTGTTACCGGCATTTCGGAGACGGTGGCGCGACAAATTTACAATCACTTCCACGAGAGCGGCAGCGATTGACGCAGAACGGTGGGACCGAACTGCTAAAAAAACATAATCACGTGTTGACGCTATGCCTTGGCGGCGGCATCAAGACAGTTGATCTCAGACTGACAGGTTTCCCATGGCTTCGCGCGCATACAGCATTCCCAACCTTCTCACCTATGGCCGCATCTTCGCGGTTCCTGTCATTGTTCTGTGCTTTTACGTCGAAGGGAAACTGGAAAGCTCGGATTTCGCGCGCTGGACGGCTCTGTGGCTGTTCATCATCGCCTCGCTGACCGATTTCCTCGATGGTTATCTGGCGCGTATCTGGAACCAGACCTCCAATATCGGCCGCATGCTGGACCCGATCGCCGACAAGCTTCTGGTCGCCTCCGTGCTGCTTTTGATGGCGGCGGATGGCACCATTGCGGGCTGGTCGCTCTGGGCGGCCATCACCATTCTCTGCCGCGAAATTCTGGTCTCGGGCCTGCGCGAATATCTGGCGGCGTTGAAGGTCAGCGTTCCCGTCACCCGCATCGCCAAATGGAAGACGACCATCCAGATGGTCGCCATCGCCTTTCTTCTTGCTGGTCCGGCCGGCGACAAGGTTCTGCCCTATACGACAGAGATGGGTATTACGCTTCTCTGGCTTGCGGCCGCGCTCACCATGTATACCGGCTATGATTACTTCAAGGCCGGTCTCAAGCACATCGTGGACGAAGACTGATGACGCGGATCGTTTATTTCGCCTGGGTTCGCGAGAGGATCGGCACGGATGAAGAAGAGCTGGACATCCCCTCCTCCATCACCACCGCGGGCGAGCTGATCGCATGGCTTGCGACGCGCGGCGAGAATTACGAAGCCGCCTTCGAGTTTCCCAATGTGATCCGCGTCGCCGTCAATCAGGAACATGTCGAGCATGATGAAAGCATCGTCGGCGCGCGCGAGATCGGCATCTTCCCGCCGATGACGGGGGGATGAGCGGATGCAGCCGACAATCCGCGTGCAGGCAAAGGATTTCGACGTTGCGGAAGAAACCCGCCGGCTGACGGAAGGGGACAGGAGCATCGGCGCGGTCGTGGCCTTCACCGGACTCTGCCGGGATGATGGCGGTACGCTTGCGGCGCTGGAACTGGAGCACTATCCCGGCATGGCGGAAGCGGAAATGATGCGCATCGCCAAGATTGCCATGGAGCGCTTCGGCCTTCTCGGCCTCACCGCCATCCACCGGCATGGCAAGATCGCGACCGGCGAAAATATCGTCCTCGTCATCGCAGCTTCATCGCATCGACAGGCCGCCTTCGATGGCGCCAATTTCGTGATGGACTACCTGAAGACATCCGCCCCGTTCTGGAAAAAGGAACATGGCAAGGATGGCTCGGCGGGCGAATGGGTAGCGGCAAAGACAACCGACGATGCGGCCAAGGACAAGTGGCGATAGGGGCCAGACTCAGGGCGCTTCCACCCTGCTGCGCATGACAATCAGCCAACCGACGAGCATCGCCAGAACCACCGCATCGCGCCAGACGGCCGGTCCGTAACCGACCCAGAAAGTTTCCGCAAAGCCGACGGCGGCGGCCCCAAGGCCGCAGATGAGCGGGCTGGCATAACCGCCCGCCGCTGAAATCAGCACCACCTTCAGCCCAAAAACCAGACCGGCCCCGAAATCCATGGTGCCGTAATAAAATGTGGCCAGCACACCGGCGATGGCGGCGACCAGACCCGCCGCGCAATAGGACACGAGAAATATCCGGCCCGCATTCACCCCGCATAAAGCGGCGGCAAAAGCATCGTCCGAGACCGCCTTCCAACGCCTGCCGAAAGCGGAACGGTCAAGATAAAGCGACCCTGCGAGAATGAGCAGGCAGAAAGCCGCCGTGTTCAGTATCTGCATCGGCGTCAGGGTCACAGCAAAGCCGCCATCGGCCCAGAACCGCACCGGCTGAGATAACAGCGGCGGTAGCCATAATTGCTTTGTATCGGCGGCGAGCCTCGCGCTCTCGGTCAGCGCGATAAGCACGCCGACGGAGGCGACGGTCACCGCATTGGGAGAGGCTTGCGCCAGCGGGCGCATCACCGCCCTGCCGACAAAACCCGCCGCCCACAGCCCACCGAACAGGCCCGCCCCTGCCCCGAGCGCCAATGTTGCAGGCAGAACCAGCCACAGCCGGTTCCAGCCGAAATCGGCAAATAACAGGCAGGTCTGGCCAGCAAAAGCGAATATGGCGCCATAGGTGACATCGGCGCGTTTGGTCACCGAAAAGGCGACGGCATAGCCGAAGGCCAGAACCGCATAAAGCAAGGCGACCGGCACGGCATTCAGCAATTGTTGCAGGAAATAGGCCAAGCGCGTCCTCCCTTTATTATTATAACTGTTAAAACTCATTTTAACAGTTATAATGCGCGGCATGACCTTTCGCTGGACAGAACATCGTTTCGCGGGCGGCGCATTGGCGCTGGATGTCGCCAACAGCGTGATCCTGCGCTCGGACGCGGCAAAAACAGTTGACCGTTTTGCCGTGCCGGCGCAGATCGCCGCCTTTGCCGAAGCGGCGACACGGCTCGGTGCGGAACGTGACAGGTTTCCTGCGCTCATCGCGCCCGAGGCGGAAAAGCAGACGGTTTTTATCGATCTTCGCGAGGCCGTCGACGATTATTTCCGCGCCTCCATTGCCGGCGACGACGATGGCGACGACAGGCTGGCCGGGCTTCTTTTCGCCTGCGGCACGGCGCTGCGGACGTTTCCGCTTGCCGAAAACCTCGGCAACGCCACTGCCCATTCCGCCCTCTCGTTGCTTGCCGGCAAGACGCAGGAACGGCTGCGCATCTGCGGCAATTGCGGCTGGCTTTTCATCGACCGGAGCAAGAACAGAAGCCGTATCTGGTGCGATATGGCGGTGTGCGGCAACCGGCGGAAAGCCAGCCGGCACTATCACCGGAAAAAGGAGGCGCAGACATGAAAGGAATCGCCCTTCCACTGCTGGCGATTGCAGGGATGCTCGCCCTATCCGGCTGCCAGCGGGAAGAACCGCGTGAGGTGGCGAAGATCTCCGGCCGGATGTTTGTGTTTAACTATCGCGTGGCCATCGCCACCTATCTGGTGACGCTTCAGCGCATCGCCCCCGTTCGCGATGGCAGCACGGTGGAAGCGACATTCGAAAACCCGCGCGGGGGGCCGGACCTCAACAGCCGCGAGAAGATTTTCCCGAAAGACGAAAAGATCACGGTTCAGAGCCCGCCGGTGGAATGTGTGAAGCAGGACCGGCCCTATAAGGTCACCATCCGCATCAAGGGGCCGGACGGCGACGTTCTGCAGACCATCGAGACCACGATCCGCTCCGACACTGACCAGTCGCTTCTTCCCGCCAAGCCGCTGGTGGTCGGCCCGCTTTATACGCCCAATCCGGAGGTGTTCAAACCGGATGGCACAGCGGATATGCGGCCGGTTCAGGGGTGCCCGACGTCGTGAAACAAAAAACGGAGCCTTTCAGCTCCGTTTCTTCGAGTCTTTTCAGCAGCTTCGTGCAATCGCCTGCAACGACGATTCAAGCCGTTGAGGTTTTGAATCAGCCGACGATTTCGGTTTCGGCGAACCAGTAGGCGATTTCCTGAGCGGCGGTTTCCGGAGCGTCGGAACCGTGAACGGAGTTTTCGCCGATAGAGAGCGCGAAGGTCTTGCGGATGGTGCCTTCAGCGGCCTGGGCCGGGTTGGTGGCGCCCATGATTTCGCGGTTCTTGAGGATGGCGTTTTCGCCTTCCAGAACCTGAACGATGGTCGGGCCGGAGGTCATGCCTTCAACGAGTTCGCCGAAGAAGGGACGCTCTTTGTGAACGGCGTAGAAGCCTTCGGCTTCGCGCTTGCTCATCCAGACGCGCTTGGAGGCGACGACGCGCAGGCCGTTGTCTTCAAATACCTTGGTGATCGCGCCCGTGAGGTTACGCTTGGTTGCGTCCGGCTTGATCATCGAAAATGTGCGTTCAATCGCCATGTGTCCGTTTCCTTTTCCTTCAGAGAAAGTGGGCGGTCTTTACCCGCCCAAAGGCCCGAAAACAAGGGGGATCAACGAGATTGCGACGATGACGGCAGACATTTCACGCCGGTGTCACACTGCGACCCCTTGCGTCGTAGAGATCAAGGCAGCCTTCGAACCAGTCGCGCACGGGGTCGTTATCCGCAAACAGATCGGCCTCGGTGGTGATGCGCGCCCATTGCAGGGCGCCGAACACGATATAATCCGCAAAGAGCGGCGATGCGCCGCCGATGAAAGGCTGGAAGCTCAGCATACGCCGGATCGGCGCAAGCAATGCCGGAAAGGCTGCGATTTCCGCCTCGCGGTTCGCAACCACATCCTCGAGCGGGCGGCCGAGGGCTTTCGTGCGGCTATCGCGGAAATAACGGCGGTCCGGCTCGTCCAGCATATTGTGGATATCGAGCACGGCAATGCGGACGATGGCCGGGTGAAGCATCGTCTGCGACCAGCTTTCGACGAAACGGGCCATGGCCTTGCCGCCCTCGCCGTTGAACAGCGACGGGCGCTCCGGGTAAGCCTCGTCCAGATAAAGCGCGATCTCAAAACTGTCGCTCACCAGCTCGTCACCGTCTCGCAGGATCGGCACGGTCTTCGAAAAACCATCCTCCACCGTCGGGATCACCGTGAAGGGTAAAGGCCGCTCCTCGAAATCCAGCCCCTTATGCGCCAGCGAAAGCACGGTTTTCCAGCAGTGGGGAGAAAATGGCCGGGAAGTATCGCTTCCGCATAGCGAATAAAGCGTTCTGGAAGTCGTCATGGGCTGCCCTCTTCTACAATATCAATGAAACGATATAAGAACGGCCGGGCGATGAAATCAAATCAGGATTTGTCATTCAATCGATCACAAACGCATGTGATCCGCGCGTCTGTGCGAAATGAAATTTTTCACTTCGCAGCGCAACAATTTTTTCCTGATTCAATCAATTTTAAACCGTTGCTTGTAAGAATAACACCATTCAACAATCGGTTATTGCCGGTCTATTCATAATAATCTCTCGGTATTGGGGCTGTCAGTGACGACATCGGCGGGCGATAAAAAACGTGATCAGGCGAGAAGTTCTCTTGTCGTTACCAAAATTACGCAGTTCATCGCCAAGATGAACATTGCGCCTCTGCCGCGCAATTATGAATTGATCTACGAAATATTGTCCGGACACAATCCTGCCATGGGCCGCGACATTCTTGCGCTCGGCAATGCGCCGCAGCAGCACGAAATCGACCTCATCGGTCAGCGGCACAATCTGCCCGGCTTTTCGCGCATCGAAGCCGGACAGATGGCAAGCGAGGCCTTCGATACACTGACGCAGATTTCCGCGCGGCTTGATGCAAGCCTTCGACGCACAGAGACTTTCCTGGCAAGCCTTGAGCAGGATGAGGATGGCGAGCCGCCCGCAACGGAGCGCTTGGTCGATTTGCTGGGCGATATCCACGAAGAACAGACGAGCCTTCGGCATTTCATCGCCATGGGACTGGTGAAAATACGCGAGGTTGAAAGAAACCGGGGCGAGCTTCAGGCCGCCTCGTTGCGCGACGCGCTGACGGCTCTACCAAACCGAGCCGCCTTTCTCGAAAAGCTTGACCTTCTTTTTTCAAAGGACCGGGCTGCATCCGCCACCTCGCTGGTGCTGCTGGATATCGATCATTTCCGGGAGATCAACGGCAAATATGGCTCGTCCGCCGGCAACAAGGCATTACGACGTCTCGCCGCCCTGTTTCGCAAGACCATCAAGAAGGATGATTTCGTCGCCCGTATCGGCGGCGATGAATTCGCCTTTCTGTTTGCCGGCGTATCCCAAAATACGGCCGAGGCCATTGCCGAGCGGCTGCGGCAGAGCGTGGAGGCGTTGCGCTTTGCGACCGCTGGCGGCGATGGCGAACATCTGACGGTGTCGATCGGCGTCGCAGAAGTGGATGGCGCCGCCACGCCCGCCGAATTTTTCGGCCATGCCGAACTCGCGCTGCTTTCGGCCCGCTGCGGCGCACGTAATTGCGTCGCCGGTTATTCGCGGGAGGTGGCGCAGCATACCCGCAACAGCTATCTGGTGCAGCTCGGCGATTGACCGTTTAATCTCGCGCGATGTGGCGCGCGCGCTCTTGCCTTGGCCAGACAGTTCGGCCAAAACGGCGCCATGATTACGATTACCGATCTTTCCGCCCGCATTGCCGGGCGTCTGCTTTTGGACCATGCCAGCGTGACGCTTCCCGCCGGTGTGAAGGCGGGCCTTGTCGGCCGCAACGGCGCCGGCAAATCCACCCTGTTCCGGGTTATCACCGGCGACTTCTCGGCGGAAAGCGGTTCGGTGACGATCCCGAAGCAGGCGCGCATCGGCCAGGTGGCGCAGGAAGCCCCAGGCACCGAAGACTCGCTGATTTCCATCGTGCTTTCCGCCGACAAGGAGCGCAGCGCGCTTCTGGCGGAGGCGGAAACCGCGACCGATCCGCACCGTATCGCGGAAATCCAGGTGCGGCTTGTCGACATCGACGCCCATTCGGCCGAAGCGCGCGCCTCCAGCATTCTTGCCGGCCTCGGTTTCGATCACGAGGCGCAGCTTCGACCGGCCTCCTCCTTCTCCGGCGGCTGGCGCATGCGCGTGGCGCTCGCCTCCGTGCTGTTCGCCGAACCCGACCTTTTGCTGCTCGATGAGCCGACCAACTATCTCGACCTCGAAGGCACGCTCTGGCTGGAGGATTATATCCGGCGGTATCCGCACACCGTCATCATCATCAGCCATGACCGCGATCTCCTCAACAATGCCGTCAATTCCATCGTGCATCTGGAGCAGAAGAAGCTGACCTTCTATCGCGGCGGTTACGACCAGTTCGAGCGGCAGAAGGCCGAGGCCGACGAATTGCAGATGAAAGCGAAGGCGAAGAACGACGCCGCCCGCAAACATCTGCAAAGCTTCATCGACCGTTTTCGCGCCAAGGCCACCAAGGCACGGCAGGCGCAGAGCCGCATCAAGGCGCTGGAGCGCATGGGCACGGTGGCCGCCGTGATCGAGGATCACGTCCAGCCGATCACATTCCCCGAGCCGGAAAAGCAGCCCGCCTCCCCCATCGTCGCCATCAATGGCGGCGCTGTGGGTTATGAACCGGGCAAATCCATCCTGAAGCAGCTCAATCTGCGGATCGACAACGACGACCGCATTGCGCTGCTCGGCTCGAACGGCAACGGTAAATCGACCTTTGCGAAATTCATCTCCGGTCGTCTTGCGCCGCAGGCGGGCGATCTTCGTGTTGCTCCCGGGCTCAAGATCGGCTTCTTCGCGCAGCACCAGCTCGATGACCTCGTGCCGGATGAAACGCCAGTCGAACATGTGCGCAAACTGATGCCGCTGGCGCCCGAAGCGCAGGTGCGCTCCCGCGTGGCGCAGATGGGGCTTGCAACGGAAAAGATGGCGACGGCGGCGAAGGATCTGTCCGGTGGCGAAAAAGCCCGCCTGCTGATGGGGCTTGCGGCCTTCCATGCGCCGAACCTGCTGATCCTCGACGAACCGACCAACCACCTCGACATCGACAGCCGCCGGGCGCTGATCGAGGCGCTGAACGATTATAGCGGTGCGGTCATCCTCATCTCGCATGACCGCCACCTGATCGAGGCGACGGTGGACCGGCTGTGGCTGGTGGCCGACGGCACGGTCAAGACCTTCGAAGGCGACATGGAGGAATATCGCGATCTCGTCGTTTCCTCAGGCCGGAAGAAGGAAGACAAGACCGAGGCCGCTCCCGATCAGGCTTCCAAGGCTGACCAGCGCAAGGCCAACGCGGAAAAGCGCGCCCAGCTGGCGCCGCTCAAGAAAAAGATCAATGAAATCGAATCCCTGACGGCAAAGCTTGAGAAAGTGATTCAGTCGCTCGACAAGGAGCTGGCGGACCCGGCCCTTTATGAAAAGGCCCCTGCGAAGGCTGCCCAGAAAGTGAAGGAACGTGGTGAGGCCGCTGCAAAGCTCTCCGATGCGGAAGAGCAATGGCTGCTGCTTTCCAGCGAATATGAGGATGCGATGGCGGGCTGACGGGGCCGGGTTTGCAGTGCATCCCCTCTGCGTCCGGCGACCTCCGGGGAAGCCGCCGAACCTATTGTCGATCTTACTTCGCGCCGATCGTATTGAGGCCTTCACGCGCGCATTCGGCATCGATTGCACCCGATGGCGCGCCGCCGACACCGATACCGCCGACCAAGGCGTCGCCGATCTTGATTGGCAGGCCACCGGCCTGGATGACCATGCGCTCATCCATGTTGCGAAGGCCGTCATTGGCGGGCTTGGAGGCGATGAATTCGGCAATCTCGGCGATGTCACGTCCGAGCGATGCCGCCGCGAAAGCCTTGCCGGTTGCGCTGGAGACGGTGTGCGGGCCGGAACCATCCGCCTTCAGCACCGTCTTGGTGGCGCCATCGCGGGTGACGATGGCGACGGTGACGGCGTTGCCCTTGGCGGAGCAAGCCTGCAGCGCAGCCTTGGCCGCTTTTTCCGCCATCTCAAGCGGCAGATAGGGCGCCGTCGGCAGCGTTTGCGCCATTGCGACCGAAGGAGCGATCAGAGCGGAGACGATGAGAAAGTTGCGGATCATGAAAAGGTCCTCTTGGCTGTTGAGGACTACAGCTTAGGCAGAAGGCGTTGCGCAGCGAATCCGTATGTCTTGCCGCTAGCTCGGTAGTTCTACTGATCCGCGCCGGCTTCCAGCCATAACCGCGTCATTTCCGCCTGCGACGTGGTGCCGAGTTTGAGGCCGATGGCGGCGCGGTGGCTATCTACCGTGCGCGGCGACAGGCCAAGCCCATCGGCGATCTGGCGCGAGGTGAAACCGCGGGCAATACGTTCAAGTATCTCACGCTCGCGCGCGGTCAGCAGCGATAAAAGCGCCCTCGTCTCGGCATGAAGGGCTTTCGCGTCGAGCGTGCGGGCCAATATCCGGTGCGCCTTCTGGATCGCATCGATAAGATCCTGTTCATCCACCGGCTTGGAAAGGAAATCCACCGCACCATTCCGGAAGGCACGGCGGCAGGCTTCAATATTGCCGTGGCCGGAAATGATGATGACAGGCCAGTCAATCCCCTCTTCCGTCAGCTTCTCCTGCAACTTCAATCCGGTGATCGCTGGCATGCGGATATCGAAGATGAGGCAGCCCGGTTCGAGCCCGGATAGCTGACCGAGAAATACCACCGGATCGGCAAAGCCCTTCGCCTTGATGCCAACGGTGGACAGGAGCAATATCAGCGCCTTGCGTACGGCGTCATCGTCATCGACGAGATAGACGGGCAGCGTCATGGGGTCTGTGCCTCCGCTGCAATCGGCAGGACAACGCGGAAAAGTGCGCCGTTCTCACTCTCGACGTAAAGGATTTCGCCGCCGACGCGCTCCACCAGCCGTTGGCTGAGGGCAAGCCCCAGACCCATGCCGTTCGTTTTCGTGGTGGCGAAAGGCGTAAATAGCCGGTCGCGCAGGCCCGGTGCGATGCCAGGGCCGTTATCGGCAATCTCGAGAACGGCGAAATCATCGCTCCGGCTCAATCTTGCGGTGATCGCGCGCCTGCCTTCGATGGCCGTGAGCGCATCAAGCCCGTTGCGCAGCAGATTGAACATGACCTGTTCTATTTCGACGGGGTCGACCCGCACCAAGAGCGGAGCATCGGGCATGGCGATGTCGATGCTGGCTTCGTGCCGGGCCGCTTCTCCGGCAAGCAGCGCATCGACATTGCGCAAAGCGGCGCGCAGATCATGCGCGGCCACCGGCTGGCGGTGCGGCAGCGACCAGTTGCGAAACCGGTCGAGCATATTGGCGGCGGATCGCGCCTGATCGATCATATCGTCGAGGGCGCCGGAAAGGGCCGCGACATCCTGACGGGCAAGCAGCCGGCGCCCGGCCTGAGCCTGCGCCAATATCGCTGTCAGAGGCTGGGTCAGTTCATGGGCAAGACCGCTTGCCATCTCTCCGAGTGCATTGACCCGAGAAGCATGGGTGAGCCGCGCCTCCATGCCGCTCAGCTCGGCCCGTCTTTCGGCGGCGCGCATGCGCGTTCTCTGTCTTGCCATGACAGTACCGAGCAGGAAAACGATGCTCGCCCCAGCCATGCCCGCCAACACGGCGCGGCCGGGCAAGAGATCGCGCCAGGTGATCGAGAGCGCGACCTCAAGCATGAGCGGCTGGGTGGCGCTGCTCAGCTGCCGGACATATTGCGGCGCCTCCGGCATCGAGGGCGGGCCGAACAGGACTGTACCGTCAGGCATTTTGAGGCGGATCACCGCCTGTTTCGCAGACCAGAACGGGGCATCGGACGCCAGAAGCCGCGCCGCATCGACGGCAAGCACCAGCGCTTTCGAGGCCGTCTCGCTATTGGGGCTGCGCTTGACGATCATGTAATGGCCGGGCCTGAGATCGCTCGCTACCAGGGCTGGCCGGCCAGTAAAGACAGACGCCGCCTTGCGGATCGCCTCTGCCAGCTCGTTTTCCAGCGGCCGGGTGCCGATAACAGGCCCCGCCTCGTTGAGGGGAACCAGCTGAACCTCGTCGATGCGCGGGTAAAATTGCAGAATGGGTGCTGCGACATCGAGCAGCAGGCCGTAATCCGCCCCCTGCTCCGCCTGCGCTACCGCCGAAAGCGCCGTCACATGGGCATCATGCTGATCGGCGCGGCGGGATGCCTCGGCCTGCAACGCGTCGCTCTCTCGCCCCAGTTCGCCGAGCAGGCTGACATATTGATAAGCCGCCAGAGCGGAAATGACTGCCGCCATGAGTAATGCCCAAGCCAGAAACAACCTGAGAACATTCCATCCTGTCAGTCGCCGCGGATTGTCCGACGTAGGCCGGTCGCCTGATACGGCATGGGCGGCCGAGCGAAGCGAGCGGGCGCCACCCTCGCCCTTGGCCGATTCATTCGGCAAGTGCTCGGCCGGCTTTCCGGGCATGTCGTTCCACGCATCGTTGTTTTCAAGCATCGGCCCGCCCGCATGACCCGCAAAAAGGGTCATAACATTCGCTCATCAAAGGAGTTTCTCAGCACAGACCGGGAAAACATTCAATGCAGCGGTCGCCGAATTTACCCCTGACCGCCATTGGCCTCCACGCTAAGCGCAAGCCCTGCGCGGCTGCAATCGCGCAAGCGGTACGGCCGGGGAATAAAGATAACCCTGCCCGAAGCGAATGCCCATCTGCATGAGGAGCCGGCTCTGTTCCTCGGTTTCTATGCCTTCCGTCACCAGCTTTGCACCATAGCGCTCGGCGCTCTCGAAAGCGAGCGCGATGGCCTCCCTGAACCGCGACTGGTCGAGCCTCGACGTCATCCAGTGGTCGATCTTGACTTCTTCGAATGGGAAGCGCGCCAGCAAAGTGAGTGCGGCATAACCGGTGCCGAAATCATCAAGCGCCAGCCGGACGCCTGCGGCAATCAGCGAGTCGAAATTCTGCTGTACGACGTCGGTGGTCGGTATTCTGCTCATCTCCGTCACTTCGATTGAGAGGCGATGCGCCGGCACCGCCATTTCGTGCAGCAGCGCCACGACCCGGTCTGCGAAATGCGCGCTCGCAAAAGACGACGCGGAGATATTCACCGCCAGATGAAAATCCGCCTCAAGGCCCTGCAGGTCTCGAAGGTCACGCACGACGGCTTCTATCGTCGACCATTCGAATTCCACCAGCAGCCGATGGCGTTCGGCGATCTCCAGCACATAATAAGGCGATAGCGCCTGCCCCCGCGCATCGACCGCGCGCAGGAGCGCTTCGGCGCCGATCATGCGGCGATCGCGTATTTCGAATTTCGGCTGGTAACAAATGGGCGGCGTGCCGGATTTGATCCAGTTGACCAGCATCTGCCGCACCGCCTCGTCCCGTGTCGCTTTCTCGGCAAAGGAGAAAGGGAAAATCTGCACCGGATGATCGCTTCCCTTCAGCGCGAGGCTGAGGTGCCTGAGGAACGAGGCCGTGTTCTGCCGGGAAAGCCTGTCGAGATTCGCCGCACCGATTTTGAGATGCGGCACCGGCCCCGCCTCCGCCAAGCGGCAAAACGTGCTCAACCCGTCATGCAGATGCATCATGAGTTTTGTGCTTTCGGACTTCTCCAGCGAAATCCCCCGCATGACGACCGCAAGCGTCGTGTCGCCGAACATGAAGCTGCACGGCGTATCGGAGCTGCATAGCAGGCCGTCCTCCCTGTCGCAGATTTCACGCGCCAGCCTCGGCCAGAAAAGATCGCTCCAGTCCTCGCCCTCGCAGGCGGCGACATCGGCAATATTGACGATCTCGATCAGAATGAGGGCATGCGAAACCGCCGGCTCCTGCCGCATCATCGCTTCTATATGGTCCCTTAGGGCGCGCCTGTTGGGCAGGCCGGTCAATGAATCCGTGCGTGCCGCCGTCTCGCGTTGCCTTGTCTCTTCCCGCGCCCGCGCCTCGTTGCGCAGAAGGATGAACAGGCAGAAGATCATCGGCAGGCCGACGGCGACGGCGCCCAAGGTTCGGCGGCCTATTGCACTTAAAAACAGCGACTGGTCGACCAGCCCAAGGACGAACGAGACCGAGACGGCAAGCAGCACGGCAATGAACCTGACCGCGAAGACGGTGAGGATATCCCGAATTCCCAGATCGGCGAGACGACGCTTGCGCATCCAGCCATACATGATGATGCCGCTGGCCGAAATGACAACCATGTCCTGCAGGGCCGCAAAAAACAGCACGGGACCACCGAACACGAAACGCCCGGCCGCCACGAGGGACAGGCTGATCAGCCCGCCCTGCCAGGAGCCAAGCACCCCAGCCAGAAACAGCAGGTCGGAGCGGATATAGGGTTTGGAGGGCAGCTTGATGAATTCGGACACCAGCAGCGTCAGCAGAAAGCCCGCCATTCCAAAGATGATGCCGTAATAGATTTTATAGCGCGGGTCCTCGAGGGCTATATTTCGCCGCACAAGCATAAGCACAGACACCATGCCAATCACGGCGGCAGCCTGAAGCAGCAGGAATGGAAGCTCGGCAGCCGATGCTGCCGCTTGTGCAGCGATCAATTCCATCATCTGCGTTCCCCGGTTATTATTTTGTTCTGGCGCCGGCATTCCGGCACATGGCCTTCACAAATCCTGCTTCTTGCAGGGCAGACTTTACAACACATCGCCAGACCTTCGCCGCCCTATGCCGACATCGCGGATTCGACGTCGTAAATCTCCGCTGGCTCGACAAACGCTCCCATATGCCCGGAGGCGAGTACCAGCCGATCGCGGCCTTGACGCTTCGCCTCGTAAAGCGCCACGTCGGCCCGGTTCACCATCTCGTATATGATTTCCCTGCCGTCACCGGAAACAGCAATGCCGAGGCTGACCGTGACGATTTCCCGTCCGTCGGGACGGTTAAGGTGGGGTATGGCCTCGTCGATCACGGCCAATCTGAGCCTTTCGCCAATGGCGAGCGCGGCGGAAAGAACGCAATTGTCGAGCAGAACCACAAATTCCTCTCCACCGTAACGCGCGACGAAACTTCTGTCGCCATCGTCCCTGCGAAGGGCGCTGCGCAGTCTGCCGGCGACCCTGCGCAGGCAGTCGTCGCCAGCCAGATGACCCTCCGAGTCATTATAGCTCTTGAAATAATCGACATCGAGAAGGATGAGCGCCCGGGGCCGGCCGCTGCCGCCCGAAGCGTGGCTCGCCGCTTCGTCAAAGCTGCGGCGGTTGCGAATGCCGGTGAGCTGGTCGGTATTGGAAAGCTGCTGAAGCTCGTGATTTGCCCTCTGGATCCTCTGCAGCAAAGTCTTTTCACGCAGCGAGGCCAGATAATCCCGCCTTTCCACCTGCTCGATACGAAAGGCCGCAAACAGCGACACGGCGCTGATGCCGACGGAACACATGATCGCCGGCAGCTTGGCCACCTCACTCGTCACGGTGACATATTCCATGCCGACGATGAAAACCGCCATGCAGCCGAACGTTCCCATGACCGCAACCGGAAACGGTTTTCGGTGTATCGTGTTCATATAGAGGACAACGGTGACGATACCCATGTAATATTCGCTCGCCGACGAGGTCCGCGCATTGGCGTAGATGAACATGATCGATGCGACGACCAACATGCAGCCCAGCCCGTGAAGGACCTCGTGCGCCACCGCATCCGCCCGCTCCCTGAGCGCATAGTATCGTGCCGGAAAATAAAGAAAAAGAAGCGGCGTGATGATAAGCAGGCGGACCGTCAAATCCAGCCAGATGATATCCGGCACCAGACTTATGTCCACAAACACGTAGAGATTGTAGAGAATGACGCCGAAAATCAATCCATATGTATTGAATTGCCGGCTGCTTTCGTTGACCTTCCGAAGGAAGCCAGACACGCGGTCATCTCTAAACAAAACCACCAAACACCTGTTGTGTAAAATATATTCAAGTGAAATCTAAAACTATTACGGATATTTTCACAATACATCGGATAAAATTAACATTATAACTATCGCCATTCAAAAACAACACTTCATAATCCAGAAAAATATTTGATATAATCGAATATTAATCGATCTGCGGATACACACACCGAAACTTGTTACGATATTACGGCTTGAAAAAAGACGCACCGCATGGAAACGATCACCTTGCTCCTTGGAGCGTTTCTGCTAGAAACTTGTAAAAATCACACTTTATCCCATGCAGCACTCAGACGGGTTCCACTTCATGTCAGCCACCAAGCTTGCCATCGTCGGCGTCGGCAAAATCGTTCGCGACCAGCATCTTCCCGCCATTGCAGGCAATCCGGATTTTGAGTTGATCTGCACCGCAAGCCGTCACGGCACCGTGGACGGCGTCTCTTCCTATGGCACCATCGAGGCCATGCTGGAGGCTGTGCCTTCTATCGATGCGGTATCGCTGTGCATGCCGCCACAATATCGCTACGAGGCGGCTTACGCGGCGCTGAATGCCGGCAAGCACGTCTTCCTTGAAAAGCCGCCGGGCGCCACCCTTTCGGAAGTGCAGGATCTCGCTCGGCTGGCGGATTCGAAGGGCCTTTCACTGTTTGCGAGCTGGCATTCGCGTTATGCGCCTGCGGTCGAGGCTGCGAAGGCGTTTTTGGCCTCGACGACAATCGACAGCGTGCATGTCATCTGGAAAGAGGATGTGCGTCACTGGCACCCGAACCAGGCCTGGATCTGGCAGGCGGGCGGTCTCGGCGTGTTTGACCCCGGCATCAATGCGCTTTCGATCATCACCCATATCCTGCCGCGCGCGCTGTTCCTGACCAAGGCGACACTCGAATTCCCGGAAAACCGCGACGCCCCGATCGCCGCCGACCTGCATTTTTCCGATGTGACGAAAATGCCCGTCCATGCCGAATTCGACTGGCGTCAGACCGGCAAGCAAAGCTGGGATATCGTTGCCGAGACGGCCGCGGGACAGATGGTGCTTTCGGAAGGCGGAGCAAAACTCTCGATTAACGGCGAAGAAAAGCTCTCCCAGCCGGAGCGGGAATATCCGGCTCTTTACGAGCGTTTCTCGGAAATCATCAAGGCAGGCCGTTCCGATGTCGACCTCGCGCCGTTGACCCACGTGGCCGACGCTTTCCTGCTCGGCCGCCACAAATTCGTGGATTCCTTCTACGACTGAGAAGCCGAAACGCTTGCCAAGAACGCTGATTCAAACGGCGCGACTGACGAAACGGTCGCGCCCTGAATTTCTGGCCTGATACAGCGCTCTTCAATGCTGTGCAGCGGTCCCATGCGGTCTGTGTCCACATGAAGGGGCAAGTGCACCACCAATGCTGAGACGGGCATCAACCGCCTGTCGGCGAGGCACGGTCCCTGGTGGATCAGGCTTTTTTCTGCCAGCGGCCTTCTGGCGATTGCTGCCAATAGGTCAGGGAGTGCCCCTCCGTTTTCAGCCTCTTCCAATGGTTACGTGCCATTTCCAGCTGGTAGGCATCGTATCCGTCGAACATGAAGACGACGCGTTCATAAGCCTCCACCGCCGGCGGCTCGGCGCCATCAATGAGAAAGCGGACACTTGCCGCGTTGGCGTTCTCGTCCGACGCCGTCAGGAGAATCGGCTGGTTTTGTGGTGCAGGCGAAGTATCGGTGGCGTGCGGCAGGAAACTGTCGTCCCGAAAGGTCCAAAGATGCGTGTCGAGAAAATCCCGCCGCTCCTCATCCACCGTCTGGACCGCGACCTTCCAGCCGCGTTCCAGCGATTTTTCGAGCAAGGGCGGCAGCGCGTCCTCCAGCTTCGATTCCGTCAGGTGATAGAACAGAATTTCAGTCATACGCCGGCGTGCCGCTCCGCTCGTTTCAATCTTCGTAATGGGCGCGAACGAGTTCGTTCAGAAGACGCACGCCGTAACCCGAGCCCCATGACTGGTTGATCTCGGTCAGCGGTGAACCCATGGCCGTGCCGGCGATGTCGAGATGCGCCCATGGCGTTTCGCCCACGAAACGCTTGAGGAACTGCGCGGCGGTGACGGAGCCCGCCAGGCGGCCCGAGCTGTTCTTCATGTCTGCGAATTTGGAATCGATGATCTTGTCGTAGTCCTTGCCGAGCGGCATGCGCCACAGTTTTTCCGCCGTCACATCGCCTGCCTGTGCAAGCCGCGTCGCCAGTTCGTCATCGTTGGAAAACAGGCCGGCCTGCAGATTACCGAGCGCCACCGTGATCGCACCGGTCAGCGTGGCGAGGTTGATCATGAATTTCGGGTTGAAGCGATCCTTGGTGTACCAGAGCGCATCGGCCAGAACCAGCCGGCCCTCCGCGTCCGTATTGATGATCTCGATGGTCTGACCCGACATGGAGGTGACGATATCGCCGGGACGCTGGGCGTTGCCATCGGGCATGTTCTCGACCAGGCCAATGACGCCAATCACGTTCGCCCTGGCCTTGCGGGCCGCCAGCGTGTGCATCAGGCCGGTAACGGCCGCAGCACCACCCATGTCGCCCTTCATATCTTCCATATTGAGGCCGGGCTTCAGCGAAATACCACCGGTATCGAATACGACGCCCTTGCCGACAAAGGCGATGGGCTCATCCTTCTTTGAACCGCCGTTCCATTGCATGACCGCCAGCCGCGGCGGACGGGCCGACCCCTGCGCCACGCCCAGAAGCGCGTTCATGCCGAGCTTTTTCAGTTCCTTCTCGCCGAGGACTTCCACCTCGACGCCGAGCTTGCGCAGCTCTTCGGCCTTCTCGGCAAATTCGACAGGTCCGAGAATATTCGGCGGGAGGTTGACGAGATCGCGCGCGAGAATCACACCGTCCGCAACCGCTTGCGACACGGCAAAGGCCTTCTCGGCCTCCTTGTGAGCGGCGGTGACAATGACAACCTCGACCTTCTTCGGCGCCTTCTCGTCGTCCGACTTCTTCTTGGTCTTGTAGGCATCGAAACTATAGGCGCGCAGCAGCAGACCAAGCGCGAAATCACCTGCCGCCCGTGCGCCAACCTCGACGTTCGGTGCGTCGAGGTAGATAACGACCTTTTCCGCCTTCTTGAAATGGGCGGCCGCGGTACCGCCAGCACGCAACCAGTCGTGCGCAACCAGCTTGGCTGGCTTGCCAAGACCGATGACAAGCAAACGATCGGCGGCGGAATCCTGCGGTGCGATCACATCGAGCGTCGTCATGGATTTTGCGGAAAAACCTGCGATCTTCGCCGCCCTTTCGATCACACCGCCCGGATCGGCCTCGGAGGCGCCGGCAACGGCCTGAGCCTCACCCGAGGCCTGCAGCACAACGGCGAGCGCATTTTCCAGCACGGCGGAATTGGCGAAAGAAATATCGAATTTGGCGGACATGTTTTCCTGCTCTTCTTCTACGACTTGCACGATGCGCATGATCATGGCCTTTTCGGCCCCGGGCGCAACCCCGCATTCTTTAAAGCCCCACAGTCGTTAAAGGAAAGGCATTTTTGTGGAATGCGAAATCACGTCATGAAACCGACAGCTTGTTTCACAAAAAGACACAGGCAGCGGAAAAATCGTCGCGCAAAACATATTTGTGAGCGCGCTGGAATAGCCAATTGCAAACGATGCGATTAGATAGACGAAAATTCGGCGAGCGATCGCACTCAAGAACAATGTCGAACAGGGCCGTATGAAGCTTCTCGAGAACTATATCCTGCGGCGGACAACGCAGATGTTTCTGGTCGCGCTGCTGCCGGTGCTGGCCATCATCTGGACCATCCAGGTTCTCCAGAGAATCAATCTCGTCACCGATACGGGCCAGTCGATGGGTTCCTTCATGGCGCTCGCGACCATGATCCTGCCGACGCTGATCCCCGTCGTCCTGCCTTTTGCGCTGGTGATCGGCATTACCCAGATTTTCACGACGATGAACAACGATTCCGAGCTTGCCATCATCGATGCGGCCGGTGCGCCGCGGTCGGTGATGTATCGCCCGGTTCTCATTCTGGCCGCCGTTCTGAGCGCTTTTTCCTTCACCATCACCAATTTCATCGAGCCGCCCGCCCGCAGTTCCGCCCGGCAGATGGTGGCCGCCGCCTATGCCGACCTTCTGTCCTCGGTGATCGAGGAAAAGACTTTCCGCACCATTCAGGACGGTCTTTACGTGCAGATCGCCCAGCGGCAGGGCCGTATTCTCAAAGGCCTGTTCGTCGCCGACCGCCGCGATCCGAATTTCGACCTCATTTATTACGCCAAGGAAGGCATGATCGATGAAAGCGGCGCCTCGCTCACCATGCGCGACGGTGAAGTGCAGCAGAAGACGCCGGACGGCAAGGTCTCGATCGTCAAGTTCCTGTCCTATGCCTTCGACCTTTCGACCATGTCGGAAAAGCAGGATTCCGAGCCGTCGCTCTCTCCGGGCGACGCCAGCCTCGGTTTCCTTCTCGCGCCCGACGAGAACAATGCGAGCTACAAACGTTCGCCGGAAAACTTCCGCAGCGAGTTGCACAAGCGTCTGTCCGACTGGATGTTCGCCTTCTCCTTCGCGCTTATTTCGCTGGTCATCGCCGCCGACGCCCGTTCGCACCGCGAGGCGCGCCTGCATCCGATGGTGGCCGCACTGGTGACGGCCTTCATGTTGCGGTGGCTTGGTTTTTACGTCACCAATCAGGTCAAGCAGAGCGCGGCCTTCATTCCTCTGGTTTACGCCGTGCCGGGCCTTAGCGGCGGCGCTGCCGCCTTCATTCTGCTGACCGGCCGAAAGCCGAAAATGCCGACAGTCATCGCCGATGCGATGGGTCGTCTGCGCCGTCTGTTCTCCAGCCGGATGGCGAAAAGCTCTGGGAGCGGCAACGCATGATTTTCAACACGCTCTCCCGGTATTTCCTGAAGCGATATCTGCTCACCGCCGTCTGGTTCGTGCTCGGCGTATGTTCGATCATTTACCTTGCCGATTTCAGCGAAACGGCACGGCGCATGTCCGGCCTGCCCGGCTATTCCGTTCCGGCCGCCCTTGGCCTGACGGCGCTTCGCCTGCCGCTGATCCTGCAACAGACCGTGCCCTTCATCGCGCTTTTCGTCGGCATGACGACGCTGATCTCGCTCAACCGGCGTTACGAACTGGTCGTGACGCGCGCCGCCGGCATTTCCGCCTGGCAATTCATCCTCCCCTTCGTGCTCGGCGCGGTTTTCATCGGCATCCTGTCCGTCATGGTCCTCAATCCCATCGCCGCGTGGGGCCAGAACAAGTCGCTGGCCATGGAAGCCGGCTTGCGCAACGAAGCGGGCGGCGGCCGCCAGCAGGAGATCGTTCCGTGGATGCGCCAGTCGAGCGGCGGCCTGGATACGATCATCGGCGCCAAGAGCTTCGAGGACAACGGAACGCTGCTTCTCGACGTGGTTCTGATCGACATCGACAAGGACGGAAACATCGTCTCGCGTAAGGATGCGAAGTCGGCTAAATTGGAAGATGGTTACTGGCTTCTTAACGGCGTTTCGGAAACGCGCGCCGGGCATGTGTCAGTTCGGCAAGAGAGCACGCGGATCAGTACCAATTTGAGACGGGAATTCGTCCAGGAGCGCATGACGCAGACGGAAACCGTTGCTTTCTTTGACCTTTCTCACAAGATCGAAGTTGCAAAGTCCTTTGGACTATCTTCAAAGGCGCTTGAGACGCAGTATCATTTCCTGCTATCGACGCCCCTGCTTCTGGTCGCGATGACCTTGATCGCCGCGACCGTTTCATTAAAGTTCAGCCGCTTCGCCCAATCGCGCTCCGTGATTCTGGGTGGAATCGTTTCCGGCTTCGTGCTTTATGTAGTAACCGTGCTCGTAAGGGCATTCGGGAGTGGTGGTGTTGTCCCTCCCACCGTCGCGGTCTGGGTTCCAGTCATCGTGGCGTTGGCTTTGGGGGCAACCATTCTGCTTCATCAGGAGGACGGCTAGTGGCGGTAATTGACCGCGGGAATATCAGGCGGCTTTGGACGGCCCTTCTGACAGGTGCCGCTGTGTGCGCGTATTTGGCATCCAGCCCGGTCGCTTTCGGCCAGGATGGTTTGCTTGCGTCGGCAAGCCAAGACGATTCGAAACTCCTGCTTACAGCAAATGAACTGACCTATAATCGCGATTCCCAGCGCGTGATTGCGAAGGGCGTCGTTCGCATGAAATATTCGGGCTACCGCATGGTGGCCCAGCAGGTGGAATACAACCAGCAGACCGGCCGCGTGATCGCCCATGGCAACATCGAGCTGATCGAGCCGGGCGGCAACAAGATTTATGCCGACGAGATGGACGTGACCGATGACTTCGGTCAGGGCTTCGTCAATGCCCTGCGCGTTGAGACAACGGATAACACCCGTATTGCGGGTGAAAGCGCCGAGCGTCTCGAAGGCGACCGGATGGTTCTCAACAACGGCGTCTACACCGCCTGTCTGCCCTGCGCCGAACGGCCCGAAAAGGCGCCGCTGTGGCAGGTCAAGGCCGAGCGCGTCATTCAGGACGGCAAGACCCATACGGTGCGGCTGGAAAAGGCCCGCCTTCAGCTTTTCGGCCACTCGATCGCCTATCTGCCGTTCCTTACGGTTCCGGACAACACAGTGAAGCGTAAATCCGGCTTCCTGTTCCCGCAGATGAGCCTGACCAACAAGCTTGGTTTTGGCCTTGGCGTTCCCTATTTCCAGGTTCTTTCCGACACGTCGGATTTGACCATCACGCCGACCTACTACACCAAGCAGGGTCTGTTGCTGCAGGGCGAATTGCGGAACCGTTTCGAAAGCGGCATGCATACATTGACGATTGCCGGCATCAGCCAGCAGTCGTCTGACACCTTCAACGCCGGAACGAGTGACGCGTTGAACGATCAGCGCGGCATGGTGGCAACCAAGGGTGATTTCAGCATCAACCCGCGCTGGGCTTTCGGCTGGGACGCCATGGTGCAGTCCGACAACAACTTCTCGCGCACCTATAACCTCAAGGGCTACAAGAACGACGTCCAGACCAACCAGATTTATCTGACGGGCACTGGCGAGCGTAACAGCTTTGACGCCCGTGGTTATTATTTCAACGTTCAGGACACGGATAATTCGGAGCTCAAGGAACGCAAGCAGGCGATCGTTCATCCGGTCGTAGACTATCGTTACTTCCTGCCGGATCCGATCTATGGCGGTGAACTGTCGCTGACCACGAACTTCACGAGCATCAGCCGTTCGACGCAGGATTCCTACGCGATGGGCGGCTTCCCCCGATTCAACGGTCTGGAAGGCTCTTATACGCGCTGGACCACGGAAGCGGAATGGAAGCGCACCATCACGATGGATAGCGGTCTTCAGATCACGCCGATCCTTGCGGCGCGCGGCGACGCGCTGTGGACCGACATGAATGCGGCAAGCTTCACCTCCGGCGGTACATCCTATGCCTATGAAGGCATGATCCATGACGATGCTGCCCTGCGTGGCATGGTCACCGGTGGCCTTGAGGTGCGTTATCCCTGGCTGTTCACGGCCCTCAACAGCAGCCACGTGATCGAGCCTATCGCGCAGATTTTCGTTCGGCCGAACGAGCAATATTCCGGTCGTTTCCCGAACGAGGACTCGCAAGCCTTTGTGTTCGACGCTACCAACCTGTTCGAGCGCGACAAGTTCTCCGGCTTCGACCGCATCGAAGGCGGTACGCGTGCCAATCTCGGCTTCCGCTATAACGGCACGTTCGACAATGGTTACGGCATTCGTGCCATTGCCGGCCAGTCCTTCCATCTGGCGGGCGACAATTCCTTCGCGTCTTACGATCTCGTCAATGCAGGCGCCAATTCGGGCCTCGAATCCGACCGTTCGGATTATGTCGCCATGGCCGCTTTCGACGCGCCGATCGGACTTTCGCTCTCCTCGAGCCTGCGTCTCGACAAGGACGATTTCGACATCAACCGCTCGGAAACCGGTATCAGCTATTCGGACCGCCGCATCAACGGTAAGCTCAGCTATACGCAGGTCAAGGCGCAGCCGAAATATGGCTATACCGAAGACCGCGACATCATTCAGGCGTCCGGCACGCTGCGCATGGACGACAACTGGTCGCTTTTCGGTTCGATCAATTACGATCTGAACGGGAAGTTTGCCGCTGAACGCCGTATCGGTATTGCCTATCAGGATGAGTGCACAATCCTGACGGTCAGCTATTCGGACGAAGGCAATATCAATTCCAGCCGTCAGGCCGCCAATGACTGGTCGATCAATGCGCGTCTGGCCTTCCGCACGCTCGGCGATATCAGCATCGGCTCAGCCAATGAGGACTGGAACGACATGGATATCGGCTGGAAGCCAAACAACTACTGAGTTTAGAGGCAGGTTACGCAGCATCGTGACCTGCCTTTTTACCATTTGGCCAGTAAAGCCACGGTTTCGCCGCAACAACACGCCAATGTCGGCCGCACATGGAACCTATCGGGTTTTCTTTCAACAAACCGACACATTGCCGTCTTGCGGATCGCGATGATATATACGTGGCAAATTCGCGGTGCGGACGCACAGGTGCAGGTCTGAAAGCGGGAAAGTTCAATATTCCCCCATCAGGCAGAACAAGATTGGCGGGACAGGGCAACAGGACCCTGCCCGACGAAAGGGAGAAGGATATGATGAATTTCGGAAAGACGGCTTTGCGTGGCGCTGCTTTCGCCTTTGCGATATTCGCCGTTCCCATGGCTGTTGTGCCCTATGCCGGCCAGGCCTTCGCCGATAGCACCGTCAAGATCGTCGTTAACAAGACACCCATCACCAATGACGATATTGCCAAGCGCGTCGCCTTCCTCAAGCTGCAGCGCCAGTCCGGTAATCTCAATGAAAAGGCGCGCGAGCAGCTTGTCGATGAAGCGCTGAAGCGCGAGGAAATCGCCCGCGTCAAGATGTCGGTCAGTACCGACGATGTCGATGCGGCCTTCGCGCGCTTTGCCGGCAACAACAAGATGAGCCCGCAGCAATTGACGAAGGTGCTTGCGCAGGCGGGGGTCGGCGCCGACCATTTCAAGGCCTTCATCGCCGTTCAGATGAGCTGGCCGCGCCTTGTCAACGCCCGTTACGGCGCACGCGGCAAGATGTCGACGCAGGATCTCGTTACCCGCCTGAAGGAACGCGGCGACAAGCCTGTCACCACGGAATATTTCCTGCAGCAGGTTATCTTCGTCATACCGGAATCAAAGCGCAAGGCCATTACCGGCAAGCGCAAGGCAGAGGCTGAAGCCTCGCGCAAGCGTTACCCCGGCTGCGACCAGGCCATGAGCTTCGCCGCGACCATGCGTGACGTGGCGATCAAGGACCTTGGCCGCATTCTGGCGCCGGAACTGCCGGAAGACTGGAAGGCTTTGGTGGAAAAGACCAAGGAAGGCGGCACCACCGGAACGCGCGTGACCGAAAAGGGCGTCGAATATCTTGCCATCTGCAAGCAGCGTCAGGTTTCCGACGACTATGCGGCGGAAATGGTGTTCAAGTCCGAAGACCTGATGAAGGCCAAGGACGGTGAAAACCCGAACGAAAAGAAATATATGGATGAGCTGCGCAAGAAGGCGCAGATCGTCAACACCTGATATTGATTAAAGAGCCGGGTCTTTCGTGACATATGCATCCCTGCCGCTTGCCCTGACACAGGGAGATCCAGCCGGTATCGGCCCTGATATCGCTATCACCGCCTGGGCTAAGCGCCGGGAGAACGGCGTGCCGCCCTTCATCTTCATCGGCGACCCCGATGTGGTGGCGAGCCGCGCGGCGTTGATCGGCGTGCCGGTCAATATCGAGACCTGCGGTGCGGAAAGCGCCGTCGGCCTGTTCGAACAGGCTTTCCCCATCCTTTCCCTTCCCGTCGGCTTCGAAGTGCAGGCGGGTCAGCCGCATGTCGGAGCGGCGCACGCGACGATCAAGGCCATTGAAGCCGCCGTTTCCCTCACGGTCGAGGGCAAGGCTGCGGCCGTCGTCACCAATCCGATCGCGAAATCGGTGCTATACGAGGCGGGTTTCGGCTTTCCCGGTCATACGGAATTTCTGGCCGATCTCGCCTTGCGCCAGACCGGCGAGCAAGTCATCCCGGTCATGATGATTGCCGGCCCCAAGGTCCGTGTGGTCCCGGTGACGATCCATATCCCCGTGAAAGACGTGCCGGCCGCTCTCACCGAGGAGCTGATCGTCACGACCTGCCGGATCATCGATGCCGATCTCCGGCAGAAATTCGGCATCGAGGCGCCGCGTCTGGCGGTTGCCGGCCTCAACCCGCATGCGGGTGAAGATGGCGCACTCGGCACGGAGGATCGCGATATCGTTCACCCGGCCACCATGCGGTTGCGGAAGGATGGGATCGATGCCTTTGGCCCCCTGCCCGCCGACACCATGTTCCACGATGCCGCCCGCAGGCGTTATGACGTTGCGGTGTGCATGTATCACGATCAGGCGCTCATTCCGGCCAAGGCGCTCGGCTTTGAAGATTCTGTCAACGTCACGCTTGGCCTGCCCTTCATCCGCACCTCGCCCGACCATGGCACCGCCTTCGGCATTGCCGGCCAGGGCATCGCCAATGAGGCGAGCCTGGTCGCGGCGCTGAAGATGGCTGCGGAGATTTCCGCCCGCAGCCGGGTTGGCGCATAATGGCGGCCATCGACGGACTACCGCCGCTGCGCGATGTCATCCAGCGTCATGGGCTCGACGCGAAGAAATCGCTCGGCCAGAACTTCCTGTTCGACCTCAACCTGACCCAGAAGATCGCCCGTACGGCCGGGCCGCTCGAAGGCGTGACGGTTATCGAAGTCGGCCCCGGTCCCGGCGGCCTCACCCGCGCGATTCTTTCCCTCGGGGCGAAAAAGGTCATCGCCGTCGAACGCGACAGCCGCTGCCTGCCGGCGCTGGCGGAAATCGAAGCGCATTATCCCGGACGGCTCGAAGTCATCGAAGGCGACGCGCTGAAGACGGATTTCGAGGCACTGGTTCCCGCTGGCGAGCCCGTGCGCATCATCGCCAACCTGCCCTATAATGTCGGCACCCAATTGCTGGTCAACTGGCTGCTGCCGAGGGAGTGGCCGCCCTTCTGGCTTTCGATGACGCTGATGTTCCAGAAGGAAGTAGGGCAGCGCATCGTGGCTGGAGAAGGTGACAACCATTATGGCCGGCTGGGCGTTCTCGCCGGCTGGCGCACGGTTTCCGAAATGGCCTTCGACGTCCCGCCGCAGGCTTTCAGCCCACCGCCAAAAGTCACCTCCTCCGTCGTGCACCTGTTGCCGAAGGACAAGCCGCTGCCCTGCGATGTCGCCAAGCTTGAAAAGGTCACCGAAGCCGCCTTCGGCCAGCGCCGCAAGATGCTGCGCCAGAGCGTGAAAAGCCTTGGCGGCGAAACGCTGCTGGAAAAAGCGGGGATCGACCCCACGCGGCGAGCGGAAACGCTGTCGGTGGAGGAATTCGTCACTTTGGCGAACGCGCTGGGATAAATGCGAAGCGCTGAGACTATACCCAGTTTTCGGCTCGCAAGCCCGGCATACGAATGAATTCGCGCATATTATTGGTTACGACGATCAGCCCCTCACTACGGGCGTGACCACCAATCTGCATATCATGAACGCCGCACGGCGTTCCAACCTTGGTAAGTTCGGCCCTGATCTGGCCGTAATGTGCGGCGCCTTTGTCGGCGAAAGGCAGAACCTCCAAACGCGCGGTAAAATTTTCAATGGCGCTGATGTTTTCCTGGCGCCGGACGGATTTTTCAGCACCATAATAAAGCTCGCCGAGTGTGATGCTCGAAATACACAGTTGATCTGCCAGAGCGTTGAACTTCTCCCGCAACTCGGGAGGATAAGTCTTCATCACATAGATACATATATTGGTATCGAGCATATATGTAAGCATCAGAAGGGCTCACGCTCATCCAATGCAGGCTCTTCCCGAACGGAAAGAAAATCATCCGTCGCACGTGGGCCGGTCAGAAAGAGGTCGTCCCAGCGCTTTCCCTGCGGCACTATAACACGCGCGAGACCAATCTTCAGAACATCGACCTTATGCACGTCATCAGGAAAAGCCACGGCCTTCGGTAGCCTTACAGCTTGACTGCGATTGCTTATAAAAACCGTTGACGTTGCCATTGTCAGAGCCTCGTATATCCTGCTGGGATATACATAACGTCTAACCGCTTCGATTTCAAGATTTTAGGGCCGGTAGCCATACACTACCTTCCATCAGAGCTTCGGCTCTTCCTCCAGCAACGCCCGCACGAAATCGAACATGCCGTGGCGGCGGTCGCGGCGGACGCGTTCGGCTTTCACGATTGCTTCGACGGCCTCGAAAGCGGCCTGCAGGTCGTCATTGAGAATGACGTAATCATAGTCGCGCCAGTGCTCGATCTCGGCACGGGAATTGAGAAGCCGGGTCTTGATGACCTCTTCGGTGTCTTCGGCGCGGCGATGCAGGCGCGATTGCAGTTCGGTCATGGTCGGCGGCAGGATGAAGATCGAAACGACGTCCGCCTTCATCTTGTCCTGAAGCTGCTCGGCGCCCTGCCAGTCGATATCGAACAGCATGTCGCGGCCTGCGGCCATGGCTTCTTCCACCGGCTCGCGCGGGGTGCCGTAGAAATTGCCGTGAACTTCGGCCCATTCCAGCAGCGCGTCGCTGTCGCGCAGGCGCTCGAAATCGCGCTTGGAAATGAAATGGTAGTGGATACCGTCAATCTCGCTCTGGCGGCGCGGACGTGTCGTGACGCTGACGGACAGGCCGATATTTTTGTCCTTGTCGAGCAGGTTGCGCGCAATCGTGGATTTGCCCGCGCCCGATGGCGAAGAAATCACCAGCATCAACCCTCTGCGGGCAATCGTGACGGGAGAATTATTCACCGGGGCCATGGGTCTACTCCAGATTTTGGACCTGCTCGCGGAACTGGTCGATCACCACTTTCAGCTCTATGCCTGCTGCGGTTACCGCACTGGCGTTCGATTTGGAACAGATTGTATTCGACTCGCGGTTAAATTCCTGTGCAAGAAAATCGAGCTTGCGGCCGACCGGCCCGCCATTGGCCAAAAGCTCCCGCGACGCCTGAACATGGGCGTGCAGCCGGTCGATCTCTTCGCGCAGATCCGCCTTGGTGGCGATCAGCGCCGCCTCTGCATGAAGCCGGTCACGGTCGAGCCCGTGCAAGCCGTCGCCGATGAGGGCGATCTGCTGGGCGAGCCGTGCCGCAATTTGCTCGGGCTGGCGGGAAGGATCGTTTTCAATGATGTCTGCGAGCTGCTCGATCCGGTTGATGTGACCGGACAGGATGGCAAATAGCGACGCCCCTTCGCGCTCGCGCATATCCTTCAGCTTCTCGACCGCGGCGGCGAAGCCGGCAAGCACATCACCGTTGCGCGCGGCCTGCACCTCCGCATCGTCTTCCGCCTCGCGAAAATCGACGAGCCCGCGCAGCGCCAGCAGCGTATCGAAGCTCAGCGGCTTGTCTTCCACGACATCGCCAAGCTCCTTCTTCAGCGCCAGAACAGCCGCCAGAGCATCGCGGTTGATCACCGCCTCCAGCCGGTTTTCCGCAATCGCCAGCGTCAGACCCGCCTGGATATTACCGCGGGAAAGATGCTCGCCTGCGATTTCGCGCAGGGCCGTTTCCAGCGCTTCAAGACCGGTCGGCAGACGTAGGCGCACATCGAGCCCCTTGCCATTCACGGACCGCAATTCCCACGCCCAGCGGTAACGGCCGGAGGTTCCTTCGCTGCGCGCAAAGCCGGTCATCGATTGCAATGTCATATCTGGAAGCCCCCCGTCATGCCTTACAGAACCGGGCCCTGTGGATCACAGGGCCCGGTCGAGATTATCAGTTGTTGGCGGGTTTTTCCGCCTCGGCCCCACCCGGCTGACCATCCACGACAACATCGGGATTGGCGCCGGAAGCAGCCTTCTCAGCCTCAATCTTGCGCCAGCGGCGAACATTGGCGTTGTGCTCTTCAAGCGTCTTGGCAAAGACGTGGCCGCCGGTGCCGTCGGCAACAAAATAAAGGTCATCCGTGCGCCATGGATTGGCGACCGCCTCAAGTGCCGCGCGGCCCGGATTGGCGATGGGAGACGGCGGCAGGCCCTTGATGACATAAGTGTTGAACGGCGTCTGCTTCTGCAGGTCCGACTGATAGATCGGGCGGTCCGACGGTTTGCCGTCGCCGCCGAACAGGCCGTAGATGATCGTCGGGTCGGATTGCAGGCGCATGCCCTTCTTCAGGCGGTTGTAGAACACGGAGGCGACATGGGCGCGTTCGTCGTCCTTGCCGGTTTCCTTCTCGACGATCGAGGCAAGCGTCACGAATTCCTCGACGGTCTTGATCGGCAGGTCGGGATCGCGCCGTTCCCAGATCATGTCGATCAGCTTGTCCTGCGCCGCACTCATCTGGTTGATGATTTCTTCGCGCTTGGTGCCGCGGGTGAAGCGATAGGTATCCGGGCGCAGGCTGCCTTCCGGCGGCAGCGTGGCGGGAAGCTCGCCGTCCAGCACTTCATCCGCAGCAAGACGTGCGAACATCTGCTTCACGGTCAGGCCTTCCGGCAGCGACACAGAATAAAGGATCGACTTGCCGGACTCCAGCAGCACCATGATGTCCTTCATCGATGCGCCAGCCTTGATCTCGTATTCACCCGTCTTCAGCGTCTGGTCCTTCTGCAGATAGCTGCCGGTCATCAGGCGGAAAACGCGGGCGTTGGAGATGATGTCATTGCGTTCGAGATTATTGGCGATCTCGATGATGCCTGCGCCGTTGCGCACTGTGAAATGGGTGTTTGTCTGGAGCGGACCGGGCTCCTGGAACGCATTGATCATGTAATAGAAAGCGGCAATGGCCAGCACACAGACGGCGACGGCCAGCGTCATCAGAAAGTTCAGGAAGATCACAAGCTGGCCGTGGGCCTTGCGGGAACGCTTGGGCGGAGCCGGCACTTTTTCCGGCCGCAGCGCCTCCGTCGGGGATTTCGGAATGATCGGGCCGCGATTGCCTTCGCCCGCGCCGGTTTGTCCGTATGGTCCCTGGCTGTTCTGGTTCGTGTCGCTCACCGTCGGTCCTTTTCAGTTCGGCGTTGTCAGCGCTTTTTGCGCAGGTAATGCGGCAAAAACAGGTTCGGAATGCCGTCCCGCACCACATAGAGGTGTCGTGAAGCCTGCTGTTCCGCTTCACGAACATCGTTTCGGACAAAGCCGATTGAGGGAGCAGCCCGCACCGGCAAATGCTTCCCATAAAACGACTACAATAGCGGCGTGAAAACCGGAATAGCTTTCACAAGCCGCAATGCGTTCTTCAAATGAAAGAACGTCCTTTGTCAGCACCCGGTGGGAGGGCGCCAGCGGCGGCAGAGCCGCCGCGATTATGCTTCGTAACGACGCAGCACGAGGGAGGCGTTGGTGCCGCCGAATCCGAAAGAGTTCGAGAGCGCCACGTCGACTTTACGCTTGCGCGCCTTGTGCGGCACAAGATCGATCTTCGTCTCTACATCGGGATTGTCGAGGTTCAGCGTCGGCGGAACGATGTTATCGCGGATCGCAAGCGTCGCGAAGATCGCCTCGATAGCGCCCGCCGCACCGAGAAGATGGCCGGTGGCCGACTTGGTGGAAGACATGGAAATCTTCGAGGCCGATTCGCCGACAAGCCGCTCGACCGCGCCAAGCTCGATCGTATCGGCCATGGTCGAGGTGCCGTGAGCGTTGATGTAGTCGATATCGTCAGGCGTGAGACCTGCGCGCTTCAGCGCCATCGACATGCAGCGATAGGCGCCTTCACCGTCCTCGGACGGTGCGGTGATGTGATAGGCATCGCCAGAGAGGCCGTAACCGACGACTTCCGCATAGATCTTCGCGCCGCGCGCCTTGGCATGTTCCAGCTCTTCCAGAACGACGATGCCCGCACCTTCACCCATGACGAAACCATCGCGGTCACGGTCATAGGGGCGCGAGGCCTTCTGCGGATCGTCATTGTGCTGTGTGGAAAGCGCCTTGCAGGCGGCGAAGCCGGCAAGCGCGATGCGGCAGACCGGCGATTCGGCGCCGCCGGCGACCATGACGTCGGCATCGCCAAGCGCGATCAGACGGGCGGCGTCGCCAATGGCGTGCGCGCCGGTCGAGCAGGCCGTCACCACGGCATGGTTCGGTCCACGCAGCTTGTGGCGGATGGAAACCTGGCCGGATACGAGATTGATCAGGCGGCCGGGAATGAAGAATGGGGAGATGCGCCGCGGGCCCTTGTCGCGCAGCGTATAGCCCGCCTCGACAATGCCCTCCAGGCCGCCAATGCCGGAGCCGATCAGAACGCCTGTCGCGATCTGGTCCTCGTCCGTTTCCGGATGCCAGTCCGCGTCGGCAAGCGCCATGTCGGCGGCAGCCATCCCGTACAGGATGAAAGGATCGATTTTGCGCTGTTCCTTGGGTTCCATCCAGTCATCGGCATTGAAGGTGCCATTGGAACCATCGCCGACGGGAATACGGCAGGCGATCTTTGCGGGCAAGTCTTCGACTTCGAATTCAGTCACGAGACGGGCGCCGTTCTGGCCGGCCAAAAGCCGTTCCCAGGTCACTTCCGTTCCGCATCCAAGAGGAGATACCATGCCGGTACCGGTGATAACGACACGCCTCATCGCCAACGCTCCGCCCTTATCCAAATCATCGGTCTCCCTGCAACACCGGGCACCATGAGATGGCACTCTCGGCAGGCTGCAGTATGTCTCAATCTTTGCTTGAAGGTTACAGGCAGCGTTATTGCAGCCCGTGACCTTTACGACAAAGGGAAAGCGTGCCTTTGCGGCACCCACCGTCTGCCTATAAAACATTGGCCCGGACAAGCCGGGCCAAGACGGGAAGATATGTCACCCTCCCGATGAAGGTCGATCAGGCCTGGGCCTTCTCGATGAACTTGACGGCGTCGCCGACCGTCAGGATCGAGTCAGCTGCGTCGTCGGGGATTTCAACGCCGAATTCTTCTTCGAAAGCCATGACCAGTTCAACGGTGTCGAGCGAATCAGCGCCCAGATCGTCAATGAAGCTGGCGCCTTCGACAACCTTGTCGGCGTCAACGCCAAGATGATCAATTACAATTTTCTTTACGCGTTCTGCGATATCGCTCATGTCGGTTTCCTCGACCTTTATTTTGAAGGGAATGCCTTGCGGCACCCTGCCCTGTTAGAAGCCCTCATGCGCCGTTCAAATCCGGCGCTGCTGGCAAACCCGTTCAACCCGTTCCAAGCTAGACATCGTCACGCAAAATCGCAACGGCTTCCTGTCTCTCCGGGACGACTGTTCACAGTCTTGGCCCGCTTAACATGGTTTCAATCGGTCGAAAAGCCTGAAAACGCGCTAAGCACAGCGTATGACAGGCAATTTCGCCGAAAACCAGTCGGCGGAGCCTTGCGGCGCCAGCTACCCAAGAAGGTGCTTAAATAGCGCCGCAATCCTTTTCATGACAGCCTTGGGCGCCGTCAGATCATAGCCATGCCGCCATTGACGTGCAGGGTCTGGCCGGTCATGTAGCCCGCCTCGTTGGAGGCGAGGTAAAGAACGGCCGAGGCGACCTCAGCACCGGTTCCCATGCGCTTCATGGGAATGGCGCCCATGATGGCGTCTTTCTGCTTGTCGTTCAGCTTGCCGGTCATGGCGCTTTCGATGAAGCCCGGCGCCACGCAGTTGACGGTGACGTTGCGGGTGGCGATTTCCTGTGCAAGCGACTTCGAAAAACCGATCATGCCGGCCTTGGAGGCGCAATAGTTCGCCTGACCGGGATTGCCGGTGACGCCGACGATGGAGGTGATGTTGATGATACGGCCGAAACGGCGGCGCATCATCGGATGTGTCAGTTCACGCGTCAGGCGGAACATCGCGGTCAGGTTCACCTCGATGACGTTGTCCCAGTCCTCGTCGCTCATGCGCACGAAGAGGCCGTCCTTGGTAATCCCGGCATTGTTGACGAGGATATCAACACCTTCCAGCTCGGCTTCGGCCTTTTCGCCGAGCGCCTTTACTTCTGAGCGATCGGCGAGGTTTGCCGGGAAAATCTTGACGCGCTCGCCAAGTTCCGCCGCCAGCGCCTCGAGCTTTTCAACGCGCGTGCCATGCAGGCCGACGGTTGCGCCCTGGCTGTGCAGAAGGCGGGCGATTTCTTCGCCGATGCCGCCGGTTGCGCCGGTTACGAGAGCCTTGCGGCCTGTCAGATCAAACATGTCCTATTCCTTCTTTAGAGCTTCGGACTGAAAATGTTGAGCGTTATAGCGCCCTGAGGAATGCGGCTGCGGAGGAAATCCCGTCAGCCGATAAGCGTGGCAAGAAGCTGATCGATATCGGCAGCGCCGTTGACGGCAACGCCATTCACCGTCTTGTCGATGCGGCGGGCAAGGCCCGTCAGTACCTTGCCGGAGCCGATCTCGTAAAGCTGCGTGACATTGTTGGCGGCGAACCATTCCACCGTCTCGCGCCAGCGCACCTGCCCCGTCACCTGTTCTACCAGCAGGGCGGCGATCTCATTGGCATCGGAAACGGGAGCGGCGCGCACATTGGCGATAACCGGTACGACCGGATTGTGCTTTTCAACGGCCGCCAGCGCCTCGCGCATCGCTTCTGCCGCCGGCGCCATCAGCGCGGAGTGGAAGGGGGCGGAAACCGGCAGCATAATGGCGCGCTTGGCGCCCTTGTCGGACGCGATCGCCGCAGCCTTCTCGACGGCGGCCTTGCCGCCGGAGATGACAAGCTGGCCCCCGCCATTGTCATTGGCGATCTGGCAGACGCCGAGAATGGCCGCTTCTTCGCAGATTGCCGAAACCGCGTCATGCTCAAGCCCGATGATCGCCGCCATCGCGCCCTCGCCCACCGGCACGGCGGCCTGCATGGCGTTGCCGCGGATGCGCAGAAGACGGGCGGTATCGGCAACCGAGAAGGTGCCGGCGGCACAGAGCGCCGAATATTCGCCGAGCGAGTGGCCGGCGACATAAGAAACCGTATCGGACAGCTTGAAACCGCGCGCTTCGAGAACCCGCATGACCGCCATGGACACCGCCATGAGGGCCGGCTGGGCGTTGGCGGTCAGCGTCAACGTCTCTTCCGGGCCGTTCCACATGATATCGGAAAGCTTCTGGTCGAGCGCCTCGTCGACTTCCTCAAACACCGCGCGCGCTTCCGGATAGGAATCCGCCAGCTCCTTGCCCATGCCGACGGCCTGGCTTCCCTGACCGGGAAAAGTGAATGCAATACCCATGGGATGTCGTCCTTCTTGTCTGGCCTTGCCTTTATTCTTGTCGACTTCCATTCACATTCCCGCCCGCGAAGTCAAGGCTTGAAGCCCCATGGCGGTCCCTCGCCAGGGGTTTTGCCGACCTGTTTTCCCCTTATCTTTCATCATATTTTTTCTTGCACTGCGGCAAATCCCCATTACTTTCACCCCACCTTCCAAACTATCTGGCCAAGCACCGGGACATTTCCATGAAACAGAGACTATTGGGCCGCACGGGTATTTCCGTGTCTGAAATCTGCCTCGGCACCATGACGTGGGGCACGCAGAACACCGAAGCCGACGCGCACGCGCAGATGGATTACGCCGTCGAAAACGGCGTCAATTTCTTCGATACGGCAGAACTATATCCCACCACCCCCGTTTCCGCCGAAACGCAGGGACGGACGGAAGACTATATCGGCACATGGTTTGAAAAGGCCGGCAAGCGCGATCAGGTCGTGCTCGCCACCAAGGTCGCAGGCTCTGGCCGTGACTACATTCGTGGCGGTCGCGATATCGACGCTGCCGCGATCCGCGAGGCTGTCGATACCAGCCTCCAGCGCCTGAAGACCGACTATATCGACCTCTATCAAATCCACTGGCCGAATCGCGGCACCTATCATTTCCGTGGCGCATGGAGCTTTGACGCTTCCGGCCAGGACACCAAGCGCACGCTCGCCGAAATCACCGAAAAGCTCGAAACGCTCGGCGAATTGGTGAAGGCCGGCAAGATCCGCGCCATTGGTCTCTCCAACGAAAGCGCCTGGGGCACGCAGAAATATATCGACATCGCCGAGGCCAACGGCCTGCCGCGCGTCGCCACGATCCAGAACGAATATAACCTGCTCTACCGCAGCTTCGATCTCGACATGGCGGAAGTCGCCCACCACGAGGATGTCGGCCTGCTCGCCTATTCGCCGCTGGCGGCCGGCCTTCTGACCGGCAAATACCAGAACGGCGCTCGTCCCGCCGGTTCACGCGGAACCATCAACAAGGATCTCGGTGGCCGTTTGCAGCCGCATCAGGA
Source organism: Agrobacterium sp. B1(2019) (assembly GCF_008274755.1). Lineage (NCBI taxonomy): Bacteria > Pseudomonadati > Pseudomonadota > Alphaproteobacteria > Hyphomicrobiales > Rhizobiaceae > Agrobacterium > Agrobacterium sp. B1(2019). The sequence continues at coordinate 1,629,418 of NZ_VTPB01000001.1, forward strand.
AGCGCCGGTCAAGGCGTATCTGGAGCTTGCTGCCGCTCATGGCATCGATCCAGCAAAACTCGCCATTGCCTTCTGCCTGACGCGCCCCTTCATGGCCTCCGTCATCATCGGCGCGACGACGATGGAACAGTTAAAGGTTGATATTGCGGCTGCGGATGTGACGCTGTCGGACGAGGTACTGAAGGGTGTAGCGGCGATCCACCGGCAATATCCGATGCCGATCTGACGATAGAACAGCGCGCTTTTTCGCGGTCGCCCTTGCATTCCGGGCAAAAATCCGTATAAGCGCGCTGTTCACAACACCCGGTCCAATTGGCTGGTGGCTGAACGGAGGGCTGGTTCCGTTAACGGAACAGCAGGAACCATAAGGTTTTTCCGGCCTCCCGTGTCTCCGCTCTCGACCGTCTCGAACAACGCTTTTCTTGCTTTAAGGCTCACGCCTTTTCAGGAGCAGTCGTTGAGGCTTAGCGCCGTTGCCGGGTGAAGGACGAAACGCAAGAAAGGCAAAGCTTAAATGGCTCTTTACGAACACATCTTCCTTGCCCGGCAGGATATTTCTGCCCAGCAGGTCGACGCACTTGTCGAGCAGTACAAGGGCGTTATCGAATCGTTCGGCGGTAAAGTCGGACGCGTCGAGAACTGGGGTCTGAAGTCCCTCACCTACCGCATCAAGAAGAACCGCAAGGCTCACTACGCTCTCATGGACATCGACGCTCCGGCGGCCGCCATCCATGAAGTCGAGCGCCAGATGCGCATCAACGAAGACGTTCTTCGCTACATGACCATCGCCGTCGAAGCCCACGAAGAAGGCCCGTCCGCGATGATGCAGAAGCGTGATCGCGACGACCGTCCGCGCCGTGACGGCGACCGTCCGGACCGTGGCCCGCGTGAAGATCGTGGTCCCCGCGCACCGCGCGAAGGTGGCTTCGGCGACCGCGAAGACCGTCCGCGCCGTCCGCGCGAAGACCGTGCATAAGGAGAATTGACCAATGGCTGATACATCCTCTTCCCAGGCACGCCGCCCGTTCCACCGCCGTCGCAAGACGTGCCCCTTCTCCGGCGCAAACGCTCCGAAGATCGACTACAAGGACGTTCGTCTCCTGCAGCGCTACATTTCCGAGCGTGGCAAGATCGTTCCTTCCCGCATCACGGCCGTTTCCCAGAAGAAGCAGCGCGAACTCGCCCAGGCGATCAAGCGCGCCCGTTTCCTCGGCCTGCTGCCCTACGTCGTAGCGTAATGAATTGGAGCGAGGCTGCGTTTGACGCGGCCTCGCTTCTCTAAATCCTTCCGCGTTGGGCGCGGATCGATACTCTAAAAACCCATGTTGGGGATGAGGCTCTCAGGAGCGATCCTCTAACTGCTTAAGTTTCAGCAGGACAGCGAAGTGCAGAAGTTGAACCAGACAGTGCTGATTTCCGGCGTTCTCGCCGGCATATGCGCCGCGTTTTTAACGCTTGGCGCAACGGCACAGTCGTCGCTTTCTTTCCTGCTGTATGCCGGTTCCGCCATGCCGATTTTCATCGCCGGCATGGGCTGGGGCAACCGCGCCGCCATTATCGCAATCATCACCACGGCCATCATCGGTGCTTTGGTCATGTCGCCGCTTTTCGCGCTGACGATTGCCATCTTCACGCTGATTCCGGCGGGCTGGCTTTCGCATCTCGCCAATCTGGCACGCCCGGCCTCCGAACTCGGCGGCCCGGATGATCTGCTTGCCTGGTATCCGCTGTCCGGCATCGTGCTACATCTGTGCATTCTGGTTACCGTCGCCGTCGTCATTCTCGGCTGGATGATCGGCTACGGTCCCGATCTCGTCGCGCGCATGGTCGATGTGATGATGACCTCGGTTCAGAGCCGCGAACCCCTGTTCGAGCCCAATGTCGAGGCGCTGGCGCAAACAAAGACCCTGTTGGTGCTGATGCTGCCAATCGTTCAGGGCGGCCTCTGGGTCATCCTTTTGTTTGCCGCCTATTATTTCGCGACGCGAGTGGTCGGCACCTTCGGCAAGGGTCTTCGCCCGCGCGAGGACATCGCTTCGGCACTGCGCATGCACCGCAACGCCATCTTCATTTTCCTCGCTGGCATTGTCGCCATGTTCCTTGGCGGCGTCGCGGCCATGGTCGGCGCGGTCATCTGCGGCACCTTCGGCGCGGGCTTCCTGATGGCGGGTTACGCCTCGCTGCACAAGCGCGCGCGAGGAAAGGACTGGCGTCTGCCGGTTCTCATTCTCGCATATCTCTCGGCGGTCTTTGTCTTTCCGCTGTTCATCATTCTCGTGTTCGGCCTGAGCGATGTGCGCAGCACGATCTCTCTTACTCCGACGCGGAAAACCGACAATACGAACGAAACCAACAACTAGAAAGGATCAAGAAGATGGACGTTATTCTTCTCGAACGCATCAACAAGCTCGGCCAGATGGGCGAAACCGTCAAGGTTCGCGACGGCTATGCCCGTAACTTCCTGCTGCCGCAGGGCAAGGCGCTGCGCGCCAACGCCGCCAACAAGACCCGTTTCGAAACCGAGCGCGCAACGCTTGAAGCCCGTAACCTCGAGCGCAAGTCGGAAGCCCAGAAGGTTGCCGAAGCCCTCGAAGGCAAGTCCTTCATCGTCGTCCGTTCGGCTGGTGAAACCGGCCAGCTCTACGGTTCTGTCGCTGCTCGCGACGTCGTTGAAATCCTCGGCGCCGAAGGCTTCAACATCGGCCGCAACCAGGTTGAGCTGAACACGCCGATCAAGACCATCGGTCTGCACAACGTTACCCTGCACCTGCACGCCGAAGTCGAGCTGCAGGTCGAGCTGAACGTTGCCCGTTCGGCTGAAGAAGCAGAGCGTCAGGCCAAGGGCGAAAGCCTCACCTCCGCTGACGCCATTTACGGCGTTGACGAAGACGCGCTGCGTCCGGAAGACTTCTTCGATCCGGAAGCTGACCGCGACGGCGACGACGAATAAGATCTGGCCTAACGGTCAAAGGAAAACCCCGGATGGCGACATCCGGGGTTTTTTGTTTGTTGTGTTTGTAGAGGGGGTATCCCTCCGCAAACTCAACGCCCACTACCTCGCCGCCGTCTCCGTGCGCTCAGGCGCCTTGCTCTTGTCCACATGCACCACCACCGACATGCCCGGAGAAAGCTCCGCCGTCAGGGGCTGATCGGCATCGATCGCGATCCGTACGCCGAGGCGCTGGGCGATCTTCACGAAATTACCCGTCGCATTGTCAGGCTTGATAACGGCGAATTCCGAACCCGTCGCGGGCGAGAACCGTTCCACATGGCCGGTAAGCTTGCGGCGATGCAGCGCGTCCACCGAGATCGTCACCGGCTGGCCCACCTGCATGCCGGCGAGCTGGGTTTCCTTGAAATTGGCGATAACCCAGACATCATGCGGCACAACGGCCATCAGCTGCGTGCCGGCGGTGACATATTGGCCAGTGCGCACGCCGATTTCGCCGAGCCTGCCATCCACCGGCGCGTGGATTTCGGTATTGGCAAGATCGATCCGGGCGAGTTCGACGGCGGCTTCGGCATTGGCGACGGCTGCCTGCAGCGAGCTGCGGTTGACGATGATCGTCTGCAAATCCTGTCGCGACACTTCCAGCGCCGCCTTTGCCTGCGACAGCGATGCCCTCGCCTTTTCCAGCGCGGCATGAGCTTCTTCCTGGAGGCTTGAGGTTCCTACCCCGCTTTTGATGAGATTGTCCTGCCGGTCGGAGGCGAGCTGCGCCTGTTTCAGCGAGGCCTGCGCGCTGTCAACCGCCGCCTCGCTGGAGCGAATATTGGCATTGGCCGCATTTTCCTGCTGGCGGGAATTGTCGAGTGCCGCCTTGTGCGTATCGAGCGTTGCTTCCGCCTGGGCCTGTTTCTGGCGATAGATGCGGTCGTCGATCTTCGCCAGCAGGGTGCCCTGCTTGACTTCCTGATAGTCCTTCACCGGAACATTCACCACATAGCCGCTCACCTGCGGGCTCATCGTCGTGACATAACCCCGCACGAAGGCATTGTCGGTCATTTCGACGGTGGAAAGGAACGGCGGCAGCCGCCAGGCGTAAAGCACCAGCGCCACACCGGCGATGCCGCCGAGCAGCACGAGAATGGAAACGGGAGTAAAAAACTTCTTCAGCATGATGTCACTCTTGGATGTTCAAGACTGTGTCGCTGGCGCGGCACCGGCATTTCCCGAAAGGAGTGGCCGGATGCGTCGCCAGGCAAGATGGATTAAAAGGAAGGCAAGCGCCAGCGCCGAGACAACGGCGATCAGCAGGAACGTATCGTTATAAGCAAGCACATAGGCTTCCCTGCTGACCTGCTGACCGAGCAGCGACAGCCCCTCGGCCTTCAGCAATGCCGGATCGGTGATGACATGACTGTAAGCGCCGGAAAGTTGCGAGACGCGCTGGGCGACTGCGGGATTGGTGAGCAGGATATTTTCCACCAGAATATTGGAGTGGAATTTTTCCCGCAGCGTCACGAAACTGCCGAGCAGGCCCGTCATCAGCATCGATCCGGTAATCTGCGTAAACAGGAAGATGGTGATGAAATTCACCAGATAGGGTGTGCCCCTTGCAATCGCTGCGCCAAAACCCTTCGCCATGACAGGCGGCAGGAACATGGCGGCGCCGAACGCAATCATCATCTGGCTGAGATACATTTGCTCCGGGCGGGTCAGATTGGTGGACTGACTGTCCATAAAGGACCCGGCGGCAATCAGCGTCAGCGCAATGACATGGGCCGTATCGACATATTTCGTCAACATCAACCAGGCGCAGGCCGCCCCACCCAGGAGGGTGGCCAGCAGCACCAGCGCATAAAGCGGGATTGTCTGATCATTGAGCAGGCCGAGCTGCTGGTAAAAGCTGACAGCCGTCGAGGATTGTTCAGACGATACCGCCCTATAGACCAGCAGGACCGCGATGGCGTGCAGGTTGGTTTTGGAGAAAATCCAGCGCAGGTCGAGAAGCGGGTTCTGGCGCGGCAATTCGATGAAAGCCATCAGTGTCAGAAGAGCAATGGATGTCGCCAGCAGCGCACCGAGCCACCAGGTTTCGAACCACCAATAGAACCGGCCGAGCGTCAGCATCACCGCGAGGCAACCGAGACCACCAGCAAACAGGAGATAGCTTAGAATATCCATGCGCTCGATGACTTTCGCGCGCGGCGGCGGCGTGACCTTGAGGACATAGATCATGGCAAGCGAGATCAGCGCAAAGCCGACTTCCATTGAATAGAGGGCGTTCCAGCCGTCAATCGCCAGCAGCGAGGGTGAGACCATGCGCGCAATCGGCGCGGACAGCAGGGTTCCCGTCAGCGCAATGCTGAAGCCGAGCGAGAATTTTCGCGCGGGCGGAAAAGCTTCCAGTATGTAGAGGAAGCCGAGCGAGGAAATCGGTGCGGCGGCCATGCCGCTGATGAAGCGGATGACGATCGCCGAATGCAAATCCGTGACGAAAAGATTGAGGCAGTTGGCGATGACAAAGGCGACGATCGAAAGCTCGGCGAAGGGTCGCAGGCCATATTGCGCCCTGACCTTGAACAAAGCGATGGAGAAGGTGGCATAGGGCGCCATATAGGCCGCCGAAAGCCAGGCCACCTCAGCCACGGTTGCAGAAAACTCGCCCTGCAGCTGATAGAGATTGGCCATGACGAGGTTCATGCCGAGACCCTGCGTGATGAAAAAACACAGCCCAGCGAAAATGAAGCAGAGCCGCAGCCACAGCGGCCGATCCGGCTGAACGGGCGCGGCAAGGGTTGGTTCCGGTTCCGCAGCTGTCGCAGAAACGACCGCAGGCGTCACATTCGCCTGCTTCTCCGCAGTATCCGGTTCCTGGTTAAGCCTCACATCGTGATCATTCTGCGATACCACGGTGCTCATGCCTGCCCCCTTCCCGAAGCGAGATTTTGCAGGTTGGCCGACAGGCGGCGCATGACATCCAATGCCATCGCCAAATCCTGCGAGGAAATATCGGCGGCAATCTCGGAGCGCAGCGACTTTGCCATCGCCTGCACCGTCTCGGAGGTTTTTTCCCCTTCCACCGTCATGTGGATGCGTTTGGCGCGGCGGTCGTTCTCATCGGAACGGCGTTCGATGAGGTTCTGCTTCTCCATGCCGTCGAGCACGCGCACCAGGGTCGGCGTCTCGATTTCCATTTCTTCGGCAAGTTCCGTCTGCGTCAGCGGACCTCGGCGAGAAAGGGCGAAAAGCGCCCGCGCGCGGGCCAGCGTCAGGCCGCTTTCCCCCACCCGCGCATCAAAAAACGCGCGCAGTTTGCGGGTAAAAGCGGAGACTTCATCCAGAAGCTGTTCCTTGTCGGTTTCGCGGGACATGTCAGTAAGCCTTATAATTAGCACACTACTTATTTTCTGCCTATTTATTCGTAAGACTGACGAATTTCAAGTTTCTTTCACGCCGGGTCTGCCATGCGGTAAACTCATGGCAGCGAATCACGTTGCCGCGAATTCCGGGCCGGTAATTTTTTCCCGCCCCTTGTCTCAGCCCCCCTGTGGATTGCTGGGGACAACTGAAGATGTGATCGAGCGCAACGGGGCAGACGTCACCCTGCCATGGAGTGTTGCAACAATATCATTGACTGCCATGCCCCAGGAAGCCAAAGCCTGAGGTGTAAGAAAAGGCAAAGGGAGATCGCGCAAACCATGAACGACGCTGTGAGAAAGATCACCCCCGCGCAGCAGGCGGAACCGCATTACCGCGAAGCGCCGAACAACATCGAAGCGGAACAGGCGCTGCTCGGCGCCATCCTCGTCAATAACGACGCCTATTATCGCGTGTCGGACTTCTTGAAGCCCGTGCATCTTTACGAACCGCTGCACCGCAAGATTTTCGAGGTGGCGGGCGATATCATCCGCATGGGCAAGACCGCCAATCCGGTAACGATCAAGACCTTCCTGCCCGCCGACGACAAGATCGGCGATCTGACGGTGGCGCAGTATCTCGCGCGTCTGGCGGCAGAAGCCGTATCGATCATCAACGCCGAAGATTACGGCCGGGCGATCTATGATCTGGCGCTGCGCCGCGCGCTGATCCAGATCGGCGAGGATGTCGTCAACATCGCCTATGACGCGCCGCTCGACATGCCGCCGCAGGCGCAGATTGAAGACACCGAACGCCGCCTGTTCGAACTGGCGGAAACCGGCCGTTACGACGGCGGCTTCCAGTCGTTTAACGACGCCGTGGCGCTGGCGATCGACATGGCCGGCGCCGCTTTCGAACGCGACGGCAATCTCTCCGGTATTTCCACCGGTATTCATTCGCTCGACGCCCGCATGGGCGGGTTGCAACGGTCCGACCTTATCGTGCTTGCCGGCCGCCCGGGTATGGGCAAGACCTCGCTTGCGACCAACATCGCCTACAACATCGCCGCATCTTACGAGCAGGAAGTTCAACCCGATGGCTCGTATAAGGCGAAAAACGGCGGCGTCGTCGGCTTCTACTCGCTCGAAATGTCGTCCGAACAGCTCGCTACCCGTATCATTTCCGAGCAGACGGAAGTGTCTTCCTCGAAAATCCGCCGTGGTGACATTACCGAGGCCGATTTTGAAAAGCTCGTCGCCTGCTCCCAGATGATGCAGAAGGTGCCGCTTTACATCGACCAGACCGGCGGTATCTCGATCGCCCAGCTTTCCGCCCGCGCCCGCCGCCTGAAGCGCCAGCGCGGCCTCGATGTTCTGGTGGTCGACTACGTTCAGCTGATGACCGGCTCCGGCAAGAGCGGCGAAAACCGCGTGCAGGAAATCACCCAGATCACCACGGGTCTGAAAGCGCTCGGCAAGGAACTCAACGTTCCGATCATCGCGCTGTCACAGCTCTCCCGTGCGGTGGAAAGCCGCGAAGACAAGCGTCCGCAGCTTTCCGACCTGCGTGAATCCGGCTCCATCGAGCAGGACGCGGACGTGGTGCTGTTCGTGTTCCGCGAGGAATATTACGTCAAGAACATGGAGCCGCGCGATATATCCGATCCCAAATATGCCGAGTGGGAAGCCCTGTTCGACAAGGTGAAAGGCACGGCTGACGTCATCATCGCCAAGCAGCGTCACGGACCGACCGGCACGGTAAAGCTTGCCTTCCAGTCCGAGTTCACCCGCTTTACGGATCTGGCCGATCCGAGTTTCAGCCAGTACGAAGAGCATTGATCCGGCAATAATGGCAAAGAGGGTATGTTTACCGTCTCGGCCATGTCTCACACTGCGTAAACAAGACTGGAATCTTTTCAGGGTCTTGGCGGAATTTTCTCACAATCCGATTCCGCGCAGCAGCGCCACGGCCGCAACACCGAGCGTTGCGGCCGGCAGAAGGCTGAAGCGCAGCGCCGCAACCGCGGTGATTGCGCAGGCGATGGTTTCCGCCAGGCCACTGGCGAGCGCCGTCGGCGTCACCACGGCCATGAGGACGGCGGGCGGCACCACGCCGAGCGCTTTCTTCAGGCGCGGTGTCAGCGAAAAATGAGTGACCAGCAACAGGCCGCCAAGGCGGGTGGCGACGGTTGCCGCCATCATGGCAAGGATTGTCAGCAGCGTATTCGGATCGAGCGTCATGCCGGCTGCTCCGCCTGTTCCTCATGGCCGAAGGCGGCAACGGCCAGACCCGCCAGCGCGCCGGCGGCGATATACCACGCGCCTGGAACCAGCGTGTGGGTGAGACAGGCGGCGGATGCGCTTGCCAGCAGCACGAAGCCGGTTTCCCTGCCCTTCCAGAACCCCATGAGCAGCACGATGAAGACGGCGGGAAAGGCGAAGTCCAGACCGATGACCGACATGTCCCCCGCCACCGAACCGAGCAGCGCGCCGGCAAGCGTTGCAAGGTTCCAGACGAGATAGATCGAGAGCGCAGCGCCGGTGAAGAAGGCCGCCGTCAGCCTGTCGGCGATGACGCGGAATTCGGACAATGCCCAGGATTCATCCGTCAGCACCAGCATGGCGGCATATTTCCGCCACCCCGTGAAATCCTCCAGCTTGCCCGCGATGGAGGCACTCATCAACACATGGCGCAGATTGACGAGAAGCGCCGCAAAACCGAGCGCTGTCCAGCTTGCGGGATGCGTCCATAGATCCATGGCAACGAATTGTGAGCCGCCAGCAAAGACCAGCAGCGACATCAGCGAGGCCTCGAGCGGCGACAGGCCTTTGCCGATGGCGACAGCACCGAAGACAATGCCAATCGGCACCATGGCGACCAGCAATGGTGCCGCGGCCCGCAATCCCGCGCTGAATTCCAGGCCTTTTCCCGATATCGACATCGCATTCTCCCTTTCAAAAGAGAGGGATTACGCTTGCGACATTCTTCGGTCTTGAACGAAAGTGATGTCAGGCGTTTTTCTGCTGGAGCGTCGTTTTTTCTTTTGTCGCATTTCCGAAACAGGAATGCGGGCTTTGAACTCAGGCCGCCCGGAACTGCCCCGGCGTGACACCGGTGCGGGCCTTAAAATGCCGGCTGAAATGCGCTTGGTCAGCAAAACCGCACATTGCCGCCACCTCGGCCGGCGTCTCGCCGGCACGCAGAAGCCGACGCGCCCTGCGGATGCGTACATCCGTCAGATAGGCATGCGGGGTGATGTGAAACTCTTTCCTGAAAGCGCGGATAAGATGCGCGCGGCTGAGACCGGCGATGGAGGCCAGTTCCTCAAGGCCGATATCGGTTTCGTAATTGTCGGAAAGATAGTCGCGCGCGGAATAAACCGCCGTTTTTTCTCGCGTTTCGACAGGCAGGATAATGGCGCTGCCGTGCCTGCTGAACAGGGCGGCGAGAACCGAGAACATGCCCTCATCCGCCTCCAGCGCGCCGGATTTCGTCTCCAGCCGCCGGTGGGCCATCTGAAAGACGGCCGCCATCTGCGGATCGTGCGGCAGGAATTTGGGAAAGCACGGCGTGCCGTGAAACGCCCTGCCCGTAACGTCCTCGATGATCTCGCGAAGCAGTTCCGTATCGGGATAGATCATCCGGTAACGATATCCGCCGCCGCCCGGCGCACCATCGTGAATCTCATCCGGGTTGATGAGATAAAGATGCCCCGGCCCCGTCTGTTCGGTGGCGCCCTGAATGGTGGAAATCTGCGAACCGCTTTCGATAGCGCCTATGGAAAAAGTGTCATGTGCATGCGGTGAATACTCATGGGTGAGAAACGTCGCGCTGAGGCACTCCATGCCGCCAAAACGCCGGTCACGCCAGAAACGCGTGGTTTCCGTCGTGGCAACGGGCATAAAATCAAGGGCCTGTTCCTGCGAAACATTGTGCATGAGCGAAGTTTAGAACATTCCGTCCTTACCGTCTTGAACAAAAGTGCTAGGGTCTGGCCGGTTCCAAATCAACCGGACGCATGGCATGACTGACGACTTCGAAGACAGCTTTCCCGAAAACGAAACCGACGCTTTCGAGCACGCGCCGCTGCGGCTGACCGTCGATCTCGGCGCCCTCGCCGACAATTGGCGCGACATGAAAAAGCGGTCCGGAAGCGCCCGGACGGCGGCTGTCGTCAAGGCCGATGCCTATGGTCTCGGTATCGAGGATTGCGGAGCGACGCTCTACCATGCCGGCGCGCGGGACTTCTTCGTGGCCACGGTGGCCGAGGGTGCGACATTGCGGTCCTATGCCCCGGAAGCGCGCATCTTCGTGCTCTCCGGCATCTGGCAGGGGCAGGAACGGCAGGTCTTCGACAATGATCTGGTGCCGGTGCTGGCATCCGAAGAACAGCTGTCCTTCTGGATGGCAACTGTTGCCGAACGGGGCGACCACCCCTGCGCACTGCATGTGGATACCGGTTTCAATCGCCTCGGCCTGCCCCTCGACGACGCGCTGTTCCTTGCCGACGACGTCACACGTCCGGCGAGTTTCGACCCGGTTCTGGTACTGTCGCATCTCGCCTGCGCCGACACGCCCTCCTCACCGATGAACAGGGCGCAGCTCGAATCATTCCGGAAGGTTAGCGCCGCTTTCGAAGGTATCGAATCAAGCCTGTCGGCTTCTGCGGGGATTTTCCTCGGCTCGGATTATCATTTCGACCTCACCCGCCCCGGCATCGCCCTTTATGGCGGCGAGGCGGTCAACGGTGTGGCCAACCCGATGCGGCCTGTGGCGAAGGCCGAGGCGCGGGTCATCCAGATACGCGAGGCGAGTGAAGGCCAGACCGTCAGCTATGGCGGCAGTTTCCTGCTGAAGCGCGCCAGCCGGCTTGCCATTGCTTCCGTCGGTTATGCGGATGGATATCAGCGTTCGCTTTCAGGTTCGGGCATTCCGCTGCGTGAAATGGGGCACGGCGGCGCCTACGGTGTCGTTAACGGCCATAAGGTGCCCGTGGCCGGCCGCGTGACCATGGATCTCACCATTTTCGACGTCACGGATGTACCGGCCAACGCCATCCGCGCCGGCGACTACATCGAGCTTTTCGGCCCCAACGTGCCCGTCGACGAGACCGCACGCGCGGCGGGAACGATCGGCTATGAGATGCTGACAGGGCTTGGTCTGCGATATGAGCGGCAATATCTGATGGCAGATGATTAACGGCCGCCTTTAGCGCTTGGAAAGGCCACGCGACCTGTGCTAAAAGAGAACAAAAGGAGATCGAAATGCCCGAAATCCATTTGAGCGAGCAGGACGAGAAGTTCATCGAGGAGCAGGTGGCGGCTGGCATCTTTAAGGACGCGGATTCGGTCGTCTCAGCTGGTTTGCGTTTGCTGGGCAGCAGGGAAGGCAAGCTTGTAGAGCTTCAACGACTGATTCAGGAAGGGCTGGACGATGTGGAAGCCGGCCGGGTGATGGAGTTCTCCAGTGCGGATGATTTTACCGCGCACATAATGAAGCTGGCGGGGGAACAGGATGAAGCGAAGGCGCCTGGTGGTCACCGCACGGGTACTGGACGATCTTCTCGCCGATCATAATTATATCGCGCAATTCAATCCCGTTGCTGCCAGGCGCTTTCTGGACGACATCAACGTCAAAATGATCTCGCTGGCGCGATACGGGATAACAGGTGTGCCTCGCAGCTTCGCGCCGAACTTGCGGGCTTTCCCCTATCGTGATCGATGCATCTATTTCATCGTCGATGACAAAAAGATGTATGTGCTGCGTGTGCTGCATGGCCATCAGGACATTTCCGCCGAAGATTTCAAACAAGAAGAAAACTGACATAAGATGGCCAAAGCCAAGACCCAATTCGTGTGCCAGAACTGCGGCACGGTTCATACCCGCTGGGCGGGAAAATGCGAAGGCTGCGGCGAGTGGAATACCATCGTCGAAGAGGATCCGATGGGCGGCATCGGCTCCGGGCCGGGCAAGGCGCCGAAGAAGGGCAGACCCGTCACGCTCACCTCGCTTTCCGGCGAGATCGAGGAGGCGCCGCGCATTCCGACCGGCATCAGCGAACTCGACCGGGCGACTGGCGGCGGTTTCGTGCGCGGTTCGGCCGTTCTGATCGGCGGCGACCCGGGTATCGGCAAATCGACGCTGCTGATGCAGGCGGCGGCTGCCCTGTCGCGGCGAGGCCATCGAATCGTCTATGTCTCGGGCGAAGAAGCGGTGGCGCAGGTGCGTCTGCGGGCGCAACGTCTCGGCGCTGCGGATACCGACGTGCTCTTGGCGGCGGAAACCAATGTCGAGGATATTCTGGCGACGATCTCCGAGGGCAAGCGGCCCGATCTCGTCATCATCGATTCCATTCAGACCCTGTGGAGCGACACGGCCGATTCCGCCCCCGGCACGGTGACGCAGGTGCGCACTGGCGTGCAGGCGATGATCCGTTTCGCCAAGCAGACAGGCGCGACCATGGTGCTGGTGGGCCATGTGACAAAGGAAGGCCAGATCGCCGGTCCGCGCGTGGTGGAGCACATGGTCGATGCCGTGCTCTATTTTGAAGGGGATCGAGGTCACCATTACCGCATTCTACGTACGGTCAAGAACCGCTTCGGGCCGACCGATGAAATCGGCGTTTTCGAAATGTCGGATCGTGGCCTCAGGGAAGTGTCCAATCCGTCGGAGCTGTTTCTGGGCGAGCGCAACGAAAAATCGCCGGGTGCAGCGGTTTTCGCCGGCATCGAAGGCACACGTCCCATACTTGTCGAGGTGCAGGCGCTGGTCGCTGCCACGTCGCTCGGCACGCCGCGCCGCGCGGTCGTCGGCTGGGACAGTTCGCGACTCGCCATGATTCTCGCCGTGCTGGAGGCCCATTGCGGCGTGAAGCTTGGCCAGCATGATGTTTATCTGAACGTCGCCGGCGGCTACCGTATTTCCGAACCGGCCGCCGATATGGCGATTGCGTCTGCGCTTGTTTCCTCGCTTGCCGGTCTTGCCCTGCCCGCCGATTGCGTCTATTTCGGCGAAATCAGCCTGTCGGGTGCGGTGCGCCCGGTTTCGCATACGGGCCAACGGTTGAAAGAAGCTGAAAAACTCGGCTTTTCCGCCGCACTTCTGCCGTCTGGTTCGGCTGAATTGCCGAAAGCGGGCAAGGGTCGGTGGGCGGAAATTGAAAGCCTTCCGGACCTCGTGGCCCGCATCGCCGGCTCCGGCAACCGGTTCAAACAGGTTGAGGACGACGAATATTGATCCTTTCGCCAAGGGAAACAGTGGTGTAAGAGGATCGCAAAATTGGCAAGGCAGCGTCTGACAAGGCGTCGCACCTCCGGAGTTGGTATATGCCCATTACAATTTTCGACGGCATCGTCATCGCCGTTGTTCTTTTCTCTGCCCTTCTTGCAATGGTGCGCGGTTTCTCACGCGAGATTTTGTCGATTGCGAGCTGGGGCGGCTCTGTCGCCGCCGCCTATTATCTTTATCCGGTCCTGCTGCCCTATGCGCGCAACTATACCGATGACGACAAGATCGCGATCGCCGGTTCCGCCGGTGTGGTCTTCCTCGTCTCGCTGATCGTGATTTCCTTCATCACCTCGCGTATTGCCGATTTCATCATCGACAGCCGCATCGGCGCACTGGACCGTACGCTCGGCTTCCTGTTCGGCGCAGCGCGCGGCATTTTGCTTCTGGTCGTCGCAGTCGCTTTCTGGAACTGGCTGGTGGATGTGAAGACGCAGCCGGAATGGGTGACGCAGGCTAAGTCCAAACCTTTCCTCGATGGGCTGGTGGGCAAGCTGGAGGCGGTTCTGCCTGACGATATCGAGCCGCAGATCCGCGCCCGTATTCTTGGAAAACCACAGGAACCGGCAGCCGCGCAGGCGCCTGCCGAAGATGTGCCGGCAACAAATCAACCGGCAACGAATAATTGACACAGTGTCGCGCCTTGCAATGCATGCAAGGCGCGCTATTTGTGCTAAATATCAAGCACGACACAGATGGGCCGACCGGGAGAGATACTCACCGGAGAGGTCTTTCTTTTTTCTCGGTAGAGAGCAAGGGCAAGCCGGATGATTGAGCCGCTTTCGCATTCCACATTCCATGGGACCACTTTCAAGGAAGAGATCGACGGCGATACGCTGCATGAAGAATGCGGCGTGTTCGGCATTCTCGGCCATGCCGACGCCTCGGCGCTGACCGCGCTCGGCCTGCATGCGCTTCAGCATCGCGGCCAGGAAGCAGCCGGCATCGTCTCCTTCGACGGCAAGCGTTTCCATCAGGAACGCCATATGGGCCTCGTTGGCGATCATTATACCGATCCCGCAACCCTTGCCCGCCTGCCCGGCTCCATCGCCATTGGCCACACCCGTTATTCCACCACTGGCGAAGTGGCGATGCGCAACGTGCAGCCGCTGTTTGCCGAGCTGGAAGAAGGCGGCATTTCCATTGCCCATAACGGCAACTTCACCAATGGGCTGACGCTTCGCCGCCAGATCATCGCGACAGGCGCCATCTGTCAGTCGACATCGGATACCGAAGTCGTGCTGCACCTCATCGCCCGCTCCCGCCACTCCTCCACGGCCGATCGTTTCATCGATGCTATCCGCCAGATGGAAGGCGGTTATTCGATGCTGGCGATGACCCGCACCAAGCTGATTGCCGCACGCGACCCGATCGGCATTCGCCCGCTGGTCATGGGCGAGCTGGATGGCAAGCCGATCTTCTGCTCGGAAACCTGTGCTCTCGATATCATCGGCGCGAAATTCGTCCGCGACGTTGAAAACGGCGAAGTCATCATCTGCGAAATCCAACCTGACGGTTCGATCACCATCGATGCGCGCAAGCCGTCGAAGCCGCAGCCGGAGCGTCTCTGCCTGTTCGAATATGTCTATTTCGCCCGCCCCGATTCCGTCGTTGGCGGCCGCAACGTCTACACGACGCGCAAGAACATGGGCATGAACCTGGCCAAGGAAGCCCCCCTCGAAGCCGACGTCGTTGTCCCGGTTCCCGACGGCGGCACGCCGGCAGCGCTTGGTTTTGCGCAGGAAAGCGGCATTCCCTTCGAATACGGCATCATCCGCAACCATTATGTCGGCCGCACCTTCATCGAGCCGACCCAGCAGATCCGCGCTTTCGGCGTCAAGCTCAAGCATTCCGCCAACCGGGCGATGATCGAAGGCAAACGCGTGGTGCTGGTGGATGATTCCATCGTGCGCGGCACGACCTCGGTCAAGATCGTGCAGATGATCCGCGAGGCCGGCGCCAAGGAAGTTCATATCCGCGTCGCCAGCCCGATGATCTTCCACCCGGATTTCTATGGTATCGACACGCCTGACGCCGACAAGCTGCTGGCCAACCAGTATGCCGATGTCGAGGCGATGGCGAAGTATATCGGCGCCGATTCCCTGGCTTTCCTGTCGATCGACGGACTTTACCGCGCCGTTGGCGGTGAGAACCGCAACCATGCGCGGCCGCAGTTCACCGACCATTATTTCACCGGCGATTATCCGACCCGCCTTCTCGACAAGAATGGCGAGGCCATGGGCAGCAAGATTTCCATGCTGGCCAGCAACGGCTGATAAGCGAGACAGAACAAGCGGCCACCGGTCTCCGGCGGCCGCTTTTTTCTTGCTTTTATTCCGCACGCCAGCTGCGACAATTTAATTGCTTGCAGCGGGCGGCTGCGGCTTCGTAGAAGAAGGCGCAATCATTTCGGGGGAGACCATGACTATCGATCTCAAGGGGCGCATCGCTCTCGTTACCGGCGCATCGCGCGGCATCGGCTATTTCACCGCGCTGGAGCTGGCCAAGGCGGGCGCGCATGTCATCGCCTGCGCCCGCACGGTCGGCGGTCTTGAGGAGCTGGACGACGCCATCAAGGCCGTCGGCGGCACGGCGACGCTGGTTCCCTTCGATCTCTCCGACATGAAGGCCATCGATGCGCTGGGCGCCAATATCTACGAGCGCTGGGGCAAGCTCGATATTCTCGTCGCCAATGCCGGTGTTCTCGGCGTTATCTCACCGGTCGGTCATATCGAAGCGAAAGTCTTCGAGCGGGTCATGAACATCAATGTCACCGCCACCTGGCGGCTGATCCGCTCGGTCGAACCGCTGCTTCTGAAATCGGATGCGGGCCGCGCACTGATCCTGTCTTCGGGTGCCGCCCATAGCTGTCGCCCCTTCTGGGGCGTCTACTCCGCCTCCAAGGCCGCCGTGGAAGCACTGGCCCGCACCTGGGCTGCGGAAACGCAGAAGAGCGCGCTTCGTGTCAACAGCATCAATCCGGGCGCCACGCGCACGGCGATGCGCGCCCAGGCCATGCCGGGCGAAGACCCGGCCACCCTGCCGCATCCGTCAGAGGTTGCTGCCGCCATCCTTCCCCTCGCCTCGCCGGCATTGACCGAGACCGGCAAGCTCTTCGTCGTGCGCGATGGAAAATTCGTGGACTACCGCCAGCCGGAATGAGGATTTTCCGCTCTGTGGACCGGCAGGGTCTCCATGGTTGCCCTTGACCGGGAGACCCTGCCGCGCCATAACGCAAGTCATGAAAACGACGATCTGCACCTGCTGCTGAAATTATTTTTGCTGGTTCGCCACCGGCCGGATCGTTTTCGTCTCCCGCAAGGCCCAACAGACAAACGGTCCGGTCAGGACAATTGACTACCTTTAGGGAATTGCCGCATGTCCTTGCGCCTGAAACTTCACAATACCCTGACACGCGAAAAGGCGGAATTTGCGCCGATCGATCCTGACAATGTGCGCATGTATGTCTGCGGCCCGACGGTCTATGATTTTGCCCATATCGGCAATGCGCGCCCGGTCATCGTGTTCGATGTTCTCTACCGATTGCTGCGTCACGTCTATGGCGAGACCCACGTGACCTATGCCCGCAACATCACCGATCTCGATGACAAGATCAATGCGCGGGCGCTGCGCGACTATCCGCATCTGCCGCTCAACGACGCCATCCATGCGGTGACGAAAAAGACCGCTGACCAGTTCCACGAGGATGTGGCCATGCTGGGCTGCCTTCCGCCGGCTGTCGAACCCCGCGCCACCGACTATATCGCGGAAATGATCGACCTCATCGAAAAGCTGATCGCCCGCGGCCACGCCTATACGGCAGGCGGCGAGGTGCTGTTCGACACCCGCTCGATGGCCGATTACGGCCAGCTTTCGAAGCGGCCTCTGGACGAACAGCAGGCGGGCGCACGCGTGGCTGTGGAGGCCCACAAGAAGACACCCGGCGATTTCGTCCTGTGGAAGCTTTCGTCCAATAATGAGCCGGGCTGGGAGAGCCCATGGGGCCGTGGCCGTCCCGGCTGGCACATCGAATGCTCGGCCATGGCAGGTCGTTACCTCGGCGAGGTGTTCGACATTCACGGTGGCGGGCTCGATCTCATCTTCCCGCATCACGAAAACGAGATCGCGCAATCGCGCTGCGCCCATGGCACGCATGTCATGGCCAATGTGTGGATGCATAACGGATTCGTGCAGGTGGAAGGCCGCAAGATGTCGAAGTCCGAGGGCAACTTCGTGACCATCTACGAATTGCTGCACACGGAGAAGTTCGGCGGTCGCCAATGGCCGGGCGAGGTTCTGCGCCTTGCCATGCTGATGACGCATTATCGCGAGCCGATCGATTTTTCGGTGAAGCGTCTGGAAGAGGCCGAACGCCTGCTTGCCAAGTGGCCGGCGGCCGATGCCTCCGATGCGGCACCGGATGAAACCGTGCTTGAGGCGCTTGCCGACGATCTCAACACAGTTGCCGCCGTGCAGGCGCTGCATGCGCTGGCCCACGCCGCCAATGCGGACCCATCCCGGCTGCCGGCCTTTGCGGCAAGTGCTGCCCTCCTCGGCGTCTTGCCAAAGAAGACGGAAATGGACGAGGCCATCGTTTCGGCCGTGGATGCGCTGGTGGAATTGCGCCTTGAAATGCTGAAGGCGAAGAACTTTGCGGAGGCGGATCGTTTGCGTGATGAGCTTTCCGAGAAGGGTATTCAGTTGAAGGATGGGAAGGACAAGGAGACCGGGGAGCGGACGACGACGTGGGAGTTGAAGCGGTAATTTGCTGCTGCGGCTTGCGGTTTACCCCCCTCTGCCCTGCCGGACATCTCCCCCTCAAGGGGGGAGATCAGCCAGAAGCACTATCTCAACTTCACTCTTAAGCGTTGAGATGGGCAAGGCCGAGCCACAGATCGATCTCCCCCCCTTGGGGGGAGATGCCCGGCAGATGCGAAAGGCCATGACCGACGCAGAACTGAAGTTCTGGAACGCCGTCCGCGCTCACCGCCTTGACGGCATGTCTTTCAGACGCCAGCTGCCGGTCGCCGGATATATCGTTGATTTCGCTTGCCCCTCGCATAAGATCATTGTCGAACTGGACGGGTTTCAGCACGCGGACGACGCTGCGGCAGCCTATGACCGAGAGAGAACACGCACGTTTGAGGAACTTGGCTGGACAGTCCTTCGTTTCTGGAACGAGGATATCCTCAGAGACATCGACAATGTCTGTCTCCACATTATCCGAACGGTGAAGGAGGACCGACCATGAAGACATATACCGGCGGATGCCAGTGCGGCGCGATCCGTTTTCGCGCCTCCGGTGAACTGAAAGACAGTTCCATCTGCCATTGCCGCATGTGCCAGAAGGCCTTCGGCGCCTATTACGCGCCGCTGGTTTCGGTGCGCAACGTGGAATTCGAATGGACGCGCGGCGAGCCGAAACGGTTTCAATCCTCCAGCGTCGTCAAGCGCGGTTTCTGCCCTGAATGCGGAACGCCGCTGACCTATGAAGCGCCGGACGGCGTGGCTGTGGCGGCCGGGGCTTTTGACGATCCCGCCGCGCTGCCGCCAACCATTCAGTGGGGCGTGGAGCGCAAAATCGATTTCGTCGATAGCCTTCACACGCTGCCCGCCGTTCCGACGGAAGACGACCTGACCTCGGTGGACTATCTCACCAATCTCGTCTCCTATCAGCACCCCGACCATGATACGGCACAATGGCCGCCGGAGAACAGACAATGAGCGAAAGTGGTTTTTCCGGCGGTTGCCAGTGTGGCGCGGTGCGTTTCCATGCGGGCAAGCTTGGCCGGGCCTCCATCTGCCATTGCCGCATGTGCCAGAAACATTTCGGCAACTTCTTCGGCGCGCTGGTCACAGCCGATCAGGCGCATCTGACCTGGACGCGCGGCCAGCCAGCCCTCTTTCGCTCGTCGCAGAAAATCCATCGCGGTTTCTGCAACAAATGCGGTACGCCGCTGACCTATCATTATCCCGGCGGCGTGGAGATCGCCATCGGCGCTTTCGATGAGCCCGAGCGGATCGAGCCGCAGGTGCAGGTCAATGTCCACAAGCGCATGCCGTGGATCGAGCAGCTCTTCGGCAAGCCGGCCGTGGAACAGGGCGTGGACGAGGCGGAGATCACCTCCTATCAGCACCCGGATCACGACACGCAGGTCTGGCCGCCGGAAGACGAGCGCGCATGAGCGGAGCCGAGGGTTTCAGCGGTGGATGCCAGTGCGGCGCGGTGCGTTATCGGATAGAGGGCGGTCTTCGTTATCCGCATCTGTGCCATTGCCGCATGTGCCAGAAGGCATCGGGCAATTATTTCATGCCGCTTGCCGCAAGTGCGCTTACGCAGTTTGAAATCACCCGCGGCGAAGCAGCGTGGTTCCGGTCCTCCGATCACGCGCGTCGCGGCTTCTGCGGCCGGTGCGGCACGCCGCTGTTCTACGACATGCCGGGCGCCGATTTCATCAATATCACCCTCGGTTCGCTGGACGAACCCCAGCGGATCAAACCCGAGGCGCAATCCAATCTCGCCGCCAAAATGCACTGGTTAGGCGAACTCGACGGCTTGCCGGTCGAGCCGGAACCTGCAACGGATAGCCCTTCCCTCGGGTGAACAATTGCCAGCACCCGGACCATGATACGGCCGAATGGCCAGCGAAGGATGATGACCCATGACCGAAGAATTGCGCGGCTTTTACCCCGAGATCGAACCGTTCGAGACCGGCATGCTCGATGTCGGCGACGGCCACACGATCTACTGGGAACGGGTTGGCACGCGCGGTGGAAAACCGGCGGTTTTCCTGCATGGCGGTCCCGGCGGCGGGGTGAATCCCACGCATCGCCGCGTCTTCGATCCCGCCCTTTACGACGTCATCCTGTTCGACCAGCGCGGCTGCGGCCGCTCAACGCCGCATGCGGAACTGGAAGCCAACACCACATGGCATCTCGTTGCCGATATCGAAAGGCTGCGCGTGCTTTGCGGCTTCGAGAAATGGCTGGTTTTCGGCGGCTCCTGGGGCTCGACGCTGGCGCTCGCCTATGCCGAGACCCATCCCGACCGCGTCAGTGAGCTGGTTCTGCGCGGCATTTACACCGTCACCAGGCCGGAACTCGACTGGTATTACCAGTTCGGCGTTTCCGAAATGTATCCGGATCAGTGGGAAAAATTCATCGCACCCATCCCACAAGCCGAACGCGGCGAGATGATGCAGGCCTATAACCGCTATCTCACCGGCGCTGACGAGGCAAAGAAGCTTGAATGCGCCAAGGCGTGGAGCCAGTGGGAAGGGGCCACCATCTCACTCGTCAGCGATCCCGACCGGGTCGAGGATTTCGGCGAGGATAAATACGCCATCGCTTTCGCCCGCATCGAAAACCACTTCTTCGTCAATGGCGGCTGGCTGGAGGAAGGCCAATTGCTGCGCGACGCCGGCAAACTGAAAGATATCCCCGGCGTCATCGTGCATGGGCGTTATGACATGCCCTGCCCGCTGAAATATGCCTGGCAGCTGGCCAAGGCCTGGCCGAAGGCGGATTTCCACATCATCGAGGCGGCGGGACATGCAATGAGCGAACCGGGCATTCTTGACCAACTGATCCGCGCCAACGACCGTTTCGCCGGGAAATAACCCAGTTCTTTCAAAGCCTTACAACGGCCGGATAAGAGAATGATTCACGCAGGGCTTCCTGCGCGGATCATTTCCTCCCGTCGCGGGGCAGCCCTTTTCAAGGGCAGTGCGCCTTTTATCCATGCAGTTTTTCTCATGAATCCTTCACGGAAATGAATTGGCCGCCGCTGTGGCAATCCGTTATAAAACGGCATCCGAACAATTGGCTGTACTCCCCATGGCACTCGACAAATCGCTCCCGGCCCAGGAGGGCGGCGACAGCGCGCGCGGTTTTGCTTTCGCGCTTTCCGCTTATCTGCTATGGGGGTTTCTTCCCTTCTACATGAAAGCGGTTGCGCATATTTCGCCGATCGAGGTCATCGTCCATCGCGTCGTCTGGTCGGTGCCGATTGCGGCGGTCGTGCTGATTGCGCTCGGGCGCACGGCGGAAATCAGAACAGCGCTTAGAACCCCGAAGATGCTGGCTATGGCGAGCCTGACGGCCATCCTCATCAGCATCAACTGGGGCGTCTATATCTGGGCGATCGGCGCAGGCCGCGCGCTTGATGCCGCGCTTGGCTATTTCATCAATCCGCTGTTCAGCATTTTTCTCGGCGCGGTGCTTCTCAAGGAAAAGCTTTATCCGGCGCAGATCGCCGCCATCGGCCTCGTGGCGCTGGCGGTGGCGATCCTCACCTGGCATGCGGGCAGCCTGCCCTGGGTGTCCATCGCGCTCACGGTGTCCTGGGGTTTTTACGCCTTTTTCCGCAAGACTTTGCCGATTGGCGCAACGCAGGGTTTCCTGCTGGAAGTCATGCTTTTATCCATCCCCGCCGTGCTGGTGATGATCTGGCTTGCCTTCAGCGGACAGGCGCATTTCATGGGCGGCAACTCCGCCGATACCTGGCTTCTGGCGGCAAGCGGGCTCATCACCGCTGTTCCGCTCATCCTTTATGGCAATGGCGCGAAACTGCTGCGGCTGTCGACCATCGGCATCATGCAATATATTGCACCGACGATGATCTTCCTCATCGCCATCTTCATCTTCAAGGAGCCGTTCGACATGGTGCGCATGGCCGCCTTTGCGATGATCTGGGTGGCGCTGGCGATCTATACCGGCTCCAGCCTGCTGCGGCTCAAGCGGTAATCCGGGCGGCATCCCTCATTCCTTTGCTCATCACGGGAACGAGGAGGCGTCAATAGTCCACCAGCAATTGCGGGTTGGCGTCGTAACCGAAACGCGGTTTGACGCCGAGAAGGCCTGCCGTCTGGGTAATTATCTCGCGGGTCATCGGGGCCGCGGTGGAGGCCGCCGTGCGCCCGCCGTTCACGCCGGTCTTCGGGGCGTCGATCATCGTCAGCACGACATATTTCGGCTTGTGCATGGGAAAACCGGCCACGAAGGCGTTGAAATTGATATCCTTGGCGTAACGGCCATTGATCACCTTGTCGGCGGTTCCAGTCTTGCCGCCCACATGAAATCCTTCCACCTGCGCGCCACGGCCGGAACCCTTGATGCCGTTCCAGTTGAACAGGTAGCGCATATCGGCGCTCGTCCTGTCGTCGATGACGGTGCGCGCCAGCGATGCGGCAGCTTCTTTCGAACGCGGCAGGAAGGTCGGCGAAATCAGGTTGCCGCCATTGATCAGCGCGGCAGCGGCCACCGCCGTCTGCAACGGGGTGGTGGCGACGCCGTGGCCGAAGGAGATGGTGACGGAATTGATCTTCTTCCAGTTCCTCGGCTGGGTGGGCGTGGCAACGCCTGGCATTTCCGTGTCCATCCGGGTGAGAAGCCCGAGCTTCGTCAGGAACTGCTGATGACCTTCGACGCCGACCTTGTCGGCCACCGCCGCCGTGCCGATATTCGATGAATATTGAAACACTTCCGGAATGGAGAGCGGCCGGTTCCTGCCCCTGAAATCCTTGATGGTGAAGCCGCCCATGCGGATCGGCCGCGACGCATCCACCACCGAACCCAGCGTGATCGCCCCGGCATCCAGGCCCATGGCGAGCGTGAAGCTCTTGAATGTGGAGCCCATCTCAAAGGTGGCGTTGCTCATCCGGTTGAACCAGCCCTTTTCATACTCCCTGTCGATGCTGCCATCGGCGAGGGTGCGGGACGGTTCGTTCGGATCGTAGTCAGGCACCGAGGCCATGGCCAGCACTTCGCCCGTCTCCACATCAAGGATCACCGAACCGGCGGCTTCGGCCTGATAGGCGCTTTTCGCCTTCACGACCACGTCGCGGACGATGTTCTGGACCCTCAGATCGATGGAGAGCCGCACCGGCTCCAGCGGCGCGCCGCTGACAAGACCCACGGCGCGCAGATCGGCCAGCCCCTGCTGGTCGAGGTAACGCTCCATGCCGGCAAGCCCCTGATTGTCGACATTGACGTGGCCGATAATATGCGAAGCGGTGGGGCCGCCCGGATAAAACCTTCGCTTTTCCGGCCGGAAGCCGATGCCCGGTATGCCGAGGTTGAGAATATCCGCCTGCTGCCGGGGCGTCAGCTGGCGTCGCAGCCATTGAAAGCCGGTATCCGAGCGCAACCGGCGGTGTGTTTCACGCCAGTCGAGATTGGGAATGACGGTCGCGAGTTTCTCCACCACCTCGTCCGGATCGACGATCCGGCGCGGATCCGCATAGAGCGAGACCATGTTGAGATCGGTTGCCAGAAGCGTGCCGTTGCGATCGACAATATCCGGCCGGGAGGCGACGGCGTTGGCGCCGGTATTGATCCATGCGGTCGCCACCGGTTCGGCAAGACCATATTGGACGAGGCGCGCGGCGACCACAGCATAGATGACAGCGAAGGCGGCGATCAGGATGCCGAGCCTCATGCGCGCATCGACCCTGCGGCGGGCTGCGGAACCGAGGAGCGCCTCCCTGCCCTGCGCGGAACTTCTCTGAATAATAAAATGCGCCCGGCTTTTGAGCCGCACCACAAAAGCAATCATTTCCCGATGACACCCACTCTCATGGCGGCGAAACGAATTCCGCGACAGCCGACGCCCTATTGAGGCTGGCACAAGATAAGCCGCGGGGCCATGAAAAGAGTGGGCGGAGAGATGCCGCCGTTAAATCTGTATTAATATACATTTAAAATTGTAACGAGCCGCCCAGGCGGCCGTTAACAAAGGGCAGAGCTAGAGACGGGAAATCACCGAAGGGTCGCCTTCCGGGTTCTGCTGCGCCAGCGCCCGGTCGATGATGGCGGGCACGATGTCCTTCACCTCGTCGATAACGAGCGGGTTGAGAAGATGCGCGCGGTGAATGAAGCCCTGGTCGCGCATGTGTTGCACCAACTCCAGCATCGGGTTCCAGAAGCCGTTGATATTGGCAAAGACCATCGGTTTGGAATGGCGGCCAAGCTGCGCCCAGGTCATGATCTCGACGATCTCCTCCAGCGTGCCGACACCGCCCGGCAATGTCACGAAGGCATCGGACCGCTCGAACATCATATGTTTGCGCTCGTGCATGTCCTTGGTGATGACAAGCTCGTTCAATTGTCCGAGAGAATGGCGCGTCGCCTCCATATCGACGAGAAATTCCGGTATGATGCCGGTTACTTCGCCGCCATTGGAAAGAACGCCGCTGGCAACCGCGCCCATGATGCCCTTGGTGCCGCCGCCATAAATGAGGCGAATGCCGTTTTCGGCAAAGCATTTCCCAAGCGCGCGGCCTGCTTCCATATAAGCCGGATCACGTCCGGGCTGGGAGCCGCAATAAACGCAGATGGATCGAATCGATGTATTTTTGTCCGTCATGAAGGGAAGGAACTATGTGCGATGCGGCACGTCAAGAAAATTTGGGAAATCCCTTGCAAATATGGCCTTTTAGCCACTCGCCGCTTGTCTGGCGCAAGGTAAGGCGCTAGCAATCTCAACTTGTGTGAAAAGCTTGAAATACCCGGAGATTCCAGGATGAAAAATAATAAAGCCGGTTTGCTGGCGCTGGTCGTGCTGGGGATTGCGTCCCTGCTCATGATCTTTTTCGTCCTGCCGCGGATTTCAAACGACGGCAAACCGATCGGCGACGCCATCAACGAGGCCGGCGACGCCGTGAAGAACAGCGTTGAAATGGGAGCCGACAAGGCGGGCGACATCCTGTCCGACGCGGCCGAGGAAACCGCCAACATCGCCGACAAGGTCGGGCGGCGGGCGGCTTCCGCCACCCAGTCGATCAAGGATCTGACGACGCTTTTCGCCGACAGCAAGGTTCCCTCCGACGCCGATTTCGCAGCGGCGCGCAAGAAGGTCGAGACCTCGCTCAAGGAACTGACGAATATCGAAATTCCCGAGTCGCTGGACGAAACGACGTCGCGTCTCATCACTACGGCGCGCGCTGCCGCCGAGCGCACCACGGCGTTCCTGCGCGGCCTGCCTGACAATGCGGCGGCGGCGGCGGCCCAGGTGCGTCGTCTGGCTGGCGTCTTCGCCGGCACCGATGATGGTGCGCCGGAACCGGCAAAACCGGCCGCAGCACCCGCCGATGCTGCGCAATCATCATCCGCCACACCGACTTTCGACGTGCTGCGCGTCGAGCCGGACGGTTCGGCCGTGATTGCAGGCAAGGCACAGCCCGGTGCGAAGCTCGAAATCTTGAGCAACGGCAAAGTGGTCGCCCAGACGACGATCAACGGCGCCGGCGATTTTGCCGCCGTTTTCGACAATCCGCTGCCCCCGGGCGATCACGAGCTGGTGCTGCGTTCGACCGATGCCAACGGCAAGGCGACGCAATCCGAAGAAGTCGCCACGGTTTCCGTGCCTGACGGCAAGACGGGCGAGCTTCTGGCCATGGTTTCCAAACCCGGCAAGGCAAGCCGCGTGCTGGCCATGCCGGAGGCGGCCCCTTCGGCGCTTCAGCCGCAAGCCGCGCCCTCGCAACAGCCTGCGGCAACATCCGAAACCCGCGCCAACACCGCCTCCGCACCGCCCGCCGGCACTGCGGCTCCGTCCGCCGCGGCCCCGCTGACGTCGAGCGTTCAGGTCACTGCCGTCGAGTTCGAGGGATCCAAGATTTTCGTCGCCGGTTCCGCGCCCGCCGGTTCGACGGTGCGTGCGCTGGTGGATGACAGGGAAATCGGCAAGACCACAACGGAAGCCTCCGGTCATTTCGTCGTCGAAGGCGATATCGAGCTTAGCGTCGGCAGCCATATCATCACCGTCGAGGAACTGAACGCCGACGGCACCGCGAAACTGCGCGTGCGCGTTCCCTTCGAGCGGCCGCAGACCGACCAGGCAACCGTCGCCATGCAGTCGCCGTCCGCTCCCTCGTCAGCCACGACGACTGCGGCACCGGCTGAAAACCAGAGCACGGCAAGTGATCGCGCCACTTTTGAAAAGCTGCGCGACGATGTCGCCAAGGCCTTCGGCATTCTTTCCAATCTCTACAAGGATCAGGCCACGCCGGCGCTCGATCAGGCCATTGCCGGCCGCTCCGCCGTCGTCATCGGCCTCAAGTCGCTTTCGGAATTCCGCACCGCCGCCGCGACAGATCCGGCCTTCACCGCTTTTGCCGGCGACATCACCGCCAAGGCGCGCCAGCTGCTGACATCGGTCGAAGCATGGCCTAACGATGTGGCGGCAATCGGCAAGGGTATCGCCTCGCTGGCAAGCCGCCTTGCCGAGCTCCACATCACGGCGCCCGCCGCTCCCGCTCCACAGGCGCCCGCCGGTCCGCAGACCTTCGAGCAGGCACCGCTGGCAGAGAGCCAGAACAGCGTCATCATCCGACGCGGTGATACGCTGTGGCAGATTTCCCGTCGTGTTTATGGTCAGGGCGTGCGTTATACGACGATCTACCTCGCCAACGAAGACCAGATCAAAAACCCCGACCTGATCGAGCCCGGCCAGATTTTCGGCGTGCCGAAAGAGGCGTTGCCGAATGCCGAGGAACTCCACCGCAAGCGACTGAAGGGCGGCTCCTGAGCATTTCTAGCGTTGCGGTGAACGCGCAACAACCCTATCTGTGACACGCGCGGCGGCTTGACCAAAGCCGCCGCCCTGCTGTCGGCTTCCGGCAGTCACCGGAGCGAATGATGGCCACGAAGAAAAAAACCATTTCTGCGGATTCCAGCAATCCCATCCAGACGCTGATCAATCTCTGGCCCTATATGTGGCCGGAGGGGCGTTGGGATCTGAAGATGCGGGTGGTCTGGGCCACCGTGTACCTGGTCGTCGCCAAGCTGGTGCTGATCTCAGTTCCCTATTTCTTCAAATGGGCGACCGATGCGCTGAACGGCCGGCTGGATATGGCCGGGCTTGTTCCAGTCTTCCTGCTCGGCGCCGTCGCGCTGGTGATCGCCTATAATCTGACGCGGCTGATACAGGTGGGACTCAACCAGCTACGCGATTCGCTCTTCGCAAGCGTCGGCCAACATGCCGTGCGTCAGCTCGCCTACAGGACCTTCGTGCACATGCACCGGCTTTCATTGCGGTTCCATCTGGAGCGCAAGACCGGCGGGTTGTCGCGTGTCATCGAGCGTGGCACCAAGGGCATTGAAACCATTGTCCGCTTCACCATTCTCAACACCGCGCCGACCCTCATCGAATTCCTGCTGACGGCGATCATCTTCTGGGCCTCCTACGGTTTTTCCTATGTGCTCGTCACGGTCATCACGGTCTGGGCCTATATCTGGTTCACCGTGCGGGCCAGCAACTGGCGTATCGGCATCCGCCGCGCCATGAATGACAGCGACACCGACGCCAACACCAAGGCGATCGATTCGCTCCTAAATTTCGAGACCGTCAAATATTTCGGCAATGAAGAGATGGAGGCGCGGCGTTTCGATGTCGCCATGGAGCGTTACGAAAAATCGGCGATCTCCATCTGGACATCGCTCGGCTGGCTGAACTTCGGCCAGGGCGTGATCTTCGGTATCGGCTCCACCGTGATGATGGTGATGTCGGCGCTTGCCGTGCAGCGCGGCGAACAGACCATCGGCGATTTCGTTTTCGTCAATGCGCTGCTGCTGCAGCTTTCGGTGCCGCTGAATTTCATCGGCTTCGTTTATCGCGAAATCCGCCAGGGCCTGACCGACATCGAACAGATGTTCGATCTTCTGGAAGTAGAGGCCGAAGTTACCGACAGGCCGGATGCAAAACCGCTCGCAGCCGGACCGGGCGCTATCTCCTTCCGCGACGTGCATTTCGCCTATGATGCCGACAGACCGATCCTGAAGGGGGTTTCCTTCGACGTGCCGGCGGGCAAGACGGTGGCCATTGTCGGCCCTTCGGGCGCGGGGAAATCGACGATATCGCGGCTGCTTTACCGTTTCTACGATATTCAGGAAGGCTCCGTGACCGTTGACGGGCAGGATATTCGCGATGTGACGCAGAAGAGCCTGCGCTCGGTGATCGGCATGGTGCCGCAGGATACCGTGCTTTTCAACGACACGCTCGCCTATAACATCCGTTATGGCCGCCCCTCCGCCACCGACGAGGAACTGAAGGCTGCAGCGGATGCGGCGCAGATCAGCGCCTTCATCGGCAAGCTGCCGGAGGGTTACGCCACCATGGTGGGTGAACGCGGCCTGAAGCTTTCCGGCGGGGAAAAACAGCGTGTGGCGATTGCCCGCACGATCCTCAAAGGGCCGCCGATCCTCATTCTCGACGAGGCGACCTCGGCGCTCGATACCCATACGGAACAGGAAATCCAGAGTGCGCTCGACATCGTCTCGAAGAACCGCACCACGCTGGTCATCGCCCACCGCCTTTCCACCGTCATCGGCGCGGACGAGATCATCGTGCTGAAGGACGGGCAGATCGCCGAACGCGGCACGCACAGCTCGTTGATGGGGCAGAACGGCCTCTACGCCTCGATGTGGAGCCGCCAGCGCGAGGCGATCCGGGCTGAAGAAATGTTGCGCCAGGTCCGCGAAACCGATGATCTGGGCGTCATCGATCGCGGCGAACCCGCGCATTGAGAGGTATAGCTGGGGTAACAGGGCCGACAGACGAACCCCGCCATTGCCGCGCGGGGCGTTTGGCTGTAACCAGCTAGGCAAAATTTGTCGCATTGCCGTGTGGATCGTGTCGTATCACGACCACATATAGACGCGACAGACGGAAACCGGAGCAAGGAATCTCATGAATCTGTTCGACACCATTCGCAACACCATCGTACCGATCCATAAGGAAGGTTATGTCTTCGTGGCGGCCTTCTTCGTCGCATCGCTGGTGCTCGGCTGGATCGCCGAACCGCTGTTCTGGGTCGGTCTCGTGCTGACGGCCTGGTGCGCCTATTTCTTCCGTGATCCCGAGCGCGTGACGCCGCAGGATGACGACCTCATCATCAGCCCGGCCGATGGCAAGGTTTCCGCCGTGCAGAGCGTCGTTCCGCCGCTGGAGCTGGAACTCGGCAAGGAACCGCTGGTGCGCATCTCCGTGTTCATGAACGTGTTCAACTGCCATGTGAACCGTTCGCCGGTGCGCGGCCGCATCGTCAATGTCGCCTACCGTCCCGGCCTCTTCCTCAATGCCGAAGTGGACAAGGCTTCCGAAGATAATGAGCGCAACGGCCTCGTCATCGAGACGTCGCATGGCAAGGTCGGCGTGGTGCAGATCGCCGGCATGGTGGCGCGGCGCATCGTCTGCTGGGTTAAGCCGAATGAACCAGTCGACGCCGGCGAACGTTTCGGTCTTATCCGTTTCGGCTCGCGCCTCGATATATTCCTTCCCGCAGGTTTCGAGCCGCGTGTATCGGTCGGCCAGACGGCGATTGCCGGTGAGACCGTGCTTGCCGAAATTGGCTCCGCCAAGGGTCCGGTCGTCAGCCGCCGCGGCTGACGGAAACAGGAAGGGCATGCGCATGGAAACGCCGATCGCCGAACCGCAACAGAACGGCAAACCCGAAAGCCGCAGCGACAGCGGCCGTGGACCGCGGCTGAGGGAAATTCCCTTCCGCCTCGTCGTTCCCAATCTCATCACCGTTCTGGCCATCTGTGCGGGCCTGAGCGGCGTGCGTCTCGCCATCGAGGGCCGCTTCGAGCTGGCCGTCGGCATGGTGCTGCTTGCCGCCTTCCTCGACGGCATAGACGGGCGCATCGCCCGCATGATGAAAGCGACCTCCAAATTCGGCGAGCAGATGGATTCGCTGGCCGATATCGTCAATTTCGGTGTCGCCCCTGCGCTGGTGGTCTATGCCTACCTTCTCGACCAGGCGCGCTCCATCGGCTGGATCGCCGCGCTCATCTATGTCATCGCCGCCGGCCTGCGTCTGGCGCGCTTCAACGTGATGATCGAGCGGCCGGTGAAAGCACCCTGGCAGAATGAGTTCTTCGTGGGCGTTCCCGCCCCGATGGGCGCCATGCTGGTGCTGCTGCCGGTTTATCTCGGCTTCCTCGGCGTCGAGCCGGACAAGCCCTTCGCCTATGTGGCCGCCGCCTATACCGTGCTGATCGGTTATCTCCTCATCAGCCGCCTGCCGGTCTGGTCGGGAAAATCCGGCACCAGCCGCATCCGTCGCGATCTGGTGCTGCCGATGATCCTCGTCGTCGTGCTCTATGTGGCAATGCTGATGAGCTTCACCTGGGAAGTGCTGGTTCTGACGGTTGCCGCCTATCTCGTCTTCATTCCCATCAGCGCCCGCCTCTGGCACCGCCGCTACGGCACGCTGACCATCGAGGAAGACGCACATGACGACGCCAATGGCGGCAACGGCCTCGACCGCGGTATTTAAAACCGCAGGTTTATTTTTTCTCATACAGGCCGGCGCAGGATGTGACGCAAAATGTCGCAGTCTGGAAAGCCGGCTTCGTTTTTCTTCGCCTCGAATCCGTCAAGATTGGCCGCGAAAGAAGTGGCTCACACGCATCGCAACGGCGATTGACGTGAATTGTGGAGAGAGAGAAATGACGAACGAGACGAAGGCGCAGCCGCCGGCGAAGCCCGACCTCAACAGCCACTACCGCCCGCTCGGGCTGAAGGCCGTTGCGGCCGCAGCCCTGATGCTGAAGCGCAAGCCCGCTGCCAAAACCGCCTGAAAATATTAGCTTTTTCGATTTTTCGGGTTTTGCGAACCTTCCAGAAAACGGAACATTTCCGATCAAAAATCGACAATCACGCGGCGCCTTTTCCGGGCGCCGTTTTTTGTTCTAGACACCGCTGCGATACTGCAGAGCGTCAATCAATCACAAAATCGGCAGCCTTCTGTAACGAAGCTGCAACGAAAGTGTAGTAAAAGGCTTCCCTTCCATAAGAAGGCTATACGAACACCGACGTATAGATTAGTGAATACAAAAGAACTTTTCTATTCCGCACTTTTTCCACAACAATGCATAAGCCGGCTCTCGAATCCGCAGACACGCGGATGGCGGATATTCGGCGTTGAGGGAAGATTGTGAAGACAGGCCAGGGGGGCTTGGGACGGCCATGCAGGATAAAATCCTTCTGATTGAAGATTCCGTTGCTCTTTCCATGCTGCTGAAGACGCGGCTTTCGGAGGAAACGGAAGCCGAAGTCGTCCATTGCGACAGCATGGCCGCGGCCGATACCCTCATGCAGGCCCATGATTTCACGCTGGCGCTGACGGGCCTCAACCTGCCCGATGCGCCGAAGGGCGAGATTCTCGCACTTTTATCCGAGCGCAAGGTGCCGGCGATCGTTTTCACCGCCACGGTGGATGACGAGGCGCGCAAGCGCTACGCCGAAAAGAAGATCATCGACTATATCGTCAAGGACGGCCATCGAACCGTCGATGCGGTCGTCAGAACGGTCCAGCGGATTTTGAGCAACAAGCTCTTCTCCGTTCTCGTCGTTGATGATGTGCGCACAGCCCGTTCCGGCCTGGTGGAAATTCTGGAGCGGCAGAATTTCAGGGTCAGTGAGGCCCATTCGGGCAAGCAGGCGCTGGAGATACTGTCGCAAGACCCGACGATCCAGCTTGTCATCACCGATTATCATATGCCCGACATGGACGGCTACGAGCTCACACGCCGTATCCGCGACAGCCGGTCCTCCGAAGATTTGCGGGTCATCGGCATCTCCTCTTCAACGGATCGTCTCCTTTCTGCAAGTTTTCTCAAGGCCGGCGCGTCGGATTTCGTCTACCGCCCCTTCGTGCCGGAAGAATTGCAATGCCGCATCGACAACAATATCGAGACGTTGAAACAGCTCAAACGCCTGCGCGAGCTGGCAGAGCGAGATCACCTCACCGGCCTGCCCAATCGTCGCTCCTTCTTCGAGCGCACGCGGGCGCTGATGGATGTCATCAACGGCAATGACGAGAGCGGCGCCGTCGCCATTCTCGACATCGACCATTTCAAGAAGATCAACGACACGCTGGGGCACGATGCCGGCGACAGGGCGCTGAAAAAGCTGGCCGAACTGCTGCATGGCATGTGCGACGAACAACGCCATATTCCCGCGCGCCTCGGCGGCGAGGAATTTGCCGTGTTCCTGCGCGGACTGGATGCACGGGCGGCCTATCAGTTCTGCGAAGAGCTGCGCGGACAGGTGGAAAAGAACGGCCGGCAGCTCAGCGGCAGCAGCCTGGCGCTGACGATTTCGCTCGGCGTCGTGGAGATCGAAAAGGGCGAACCCTTCGACAACCAGTTGAATGCGGCGGATCAGTTGCTCTATCTCGCCAAGGCGAATGGCCGCAACCGCGTCTATTCCGACATCATGATCCAGGAAGGCCTGCAAAAGATCGGGCTGAACGGCTGAGCTTTTCTGCACAAGATAGTCTCTTGTGGGACCGAGCGCGTGCCGCTTAGTTCTTCTCCCCGCCGGGGAGAAGGTCGCGGCAGCGGGATGAGGGGAGTAAGCTCTCCGAAATCCGGCAACCTTGCCCCCTCATCCGACCCTTCGGGCCACCTTCTCCCCGGCGGGGAGAAGAAATATGCGGCAACGTCCAGCGGCAAATAACTAGCCTCTCACGCCACGCAAAGACGTCAAAACAACGACATCTGCCCCTCGTCCTTCGGCGGTTTGATCTTTGCCAGCGGCGCGCTTTCCGGCACCGGCTCGATGAGATCGGCGCCGACATTGGCGACCTTGTTGACCTTGTCCGAAACGGGAATCATCTCGAAAAAATCATCCTGAACGGGCCGCATCAGATCGGCGACCTCGCGCGGCTCCTGGGTCTTGCAGTCCAGCCAGCGACTGAAATCCTCGGGCGCAATGACCACCGGCATACGGTCGTGAATACGGCCAATCGCGGCATTGGCGGCCGTGGTGAGGATTGCGCCGGTATCGACCTCCGAACCATCCGCGGAAGACCAGGTTTCCATGAGGCCGGCAAAGGCGACGATGCCGCCGTTTTTCGGGCGGATGAAATAAGGCTGCGGTTTGCCGCCCTCCTCCTTGGGCGGGCGTCGCCATTCGTAAAAGCCGGTGGCAGGCACCAGCACGCGGCGATGGCGCATCGCGGCGCGGAAGGAGGCCTTGCCGATCGCCGTTTCCGAACGGGCGTTGATAAGCAGCGGAAAATCCTTGGGGTCCTTTACCCATCCGGGCAGGAACCCCCAGCGTACCAGGACGGCGCGGCGGTTCGGCAGGTTGCTGCCACGCTCCTGCCGCTCGCCCTCCATGACAATCAATATGGGCTGGGTTGGGGCTATGTTGAAACGGGCCGGAAAATCCTCGAGGCCGATCAGATCGAGATAATCGGCGATCTCTTCCGGCGTCGCCTTCAGCACGAAACGTCCGCACATGGACTTCTCCTCAACCCCTTGGCCCAAACAGAATGATGGCGGTGCCGGCAAGGCAGACGATGCCGCCGGCGATATCCCACCTGTCGGGCGCGTGCCCTTCCACGCCCCAGAGCCAGAAGAGCGAAGCGGCAATATAAATCCCGCCATAGGCGGCATAGGCTCTGCCCGCCGCCTCTGTCGGCACCAGTGTCAGAAGCCACGCGAAAGCGGCCAGCGCCACCATGCCGGGCAGCAATATCCAACCGGTCTTGCCGAGTTTCAGCCAGGCCCAGAAGGAAAAACAGCCAGCGATTTCGGCGAGGGCTGCCAGGACATAAATAAGATAGACCTTCATTCCACCGTCTTTAGCATGCACAACCGCGCCCGTTCCGGACTATAAACATCGGCGAGGAAACCGGAATCGATTTTTCCAAACCATGATACCAGTATAGACAGGCCGGCAACGGCCGAAACAAGCGAAACCATTCATGACCCTTCGTATCAAGCCCCGCCCCGCCTCCTCCGCCATTGTCAGGAACGGCGACCGGCTGCTTCTCGTGCGCCGCATCAACCCGCCCTCCAAGGACATGTTCGCCTTTCCGGGCGGTCGCGGCGAAGACGGCGAAACACCGGGCGAGACGGCCCTGCGCGAATTGCAGGAGGAAACCGGCATCGTGGCGCGCAGGCCGCAGCTTTTCGCGACATACGATCTTCCCTCCCGTGACGCCGAAGGAGTGCTGACGAGCCACTATTTCCTGTCGGTTTTCATCGTGGAAACCGATGCCGATCCCCTCGTGACTGTCGGCGACGATGCGGCGGATGCAGGTTGGTACACATTGGCGGAAATTCGCCTGCTGCCGGCGCCCGAAAGCGTCGTCGAATGCGCCGAACGCCTGCTTGCATGATTGCCAGCCAGCCAGAATCGCTATTATCTAGGACCGATCCGCCCGCCGGATGGTCACGAGCCAACAGTTCACGCGTATGTGTGGGGCAGAATAGAATTTTGATACGGCCAACCATTTTCCTGTCCCTTTTTGTGACCATGCTGACCCTCGGGCAGGGAGGCACCGCACATGCGCAGCCTTCAAAGACCGTTTCCCAGCCACCGGCGGTGGAAGCGGCGCCGCCCAAGCCCGCCCCTTATGACGACAAGCTCGCGCGGCTCTCGGAAATACTGGGCGCGGTGCAATATCTGAGAACCCTGTGCCCCTCTTCCGGACCGGAGGACTGGCGCAAATCGATGAGCGATCTTCTGGCTGCGGATACGGCCAGCGAACCCGAACGACGCCAGCGCATGACGGCTGCATTCAACCGTGGATACCGCTCCTTTGCGGCCATCCACACCAGTTGCACACGCGCCGCCATCATGGCAGAAGAGAACTACCGTAACGAAGGGGCAACACTCGCGCAGGAAATCGCGTCCAGGTTCGGAAATTAAAGGTTTATTAACCTCTTTTCGCCGCAGCCCGTGCCGTTTTGATAAAAGGCTGCTAGTGTTGTTAACAGGGTGGTAAGGACTTGCCCGCCCTGTCGAGGATGAAAAATGCAGACAAGCCGTAACGAAATCGACGATATGATCGTGCATGAAAAGATGCAGGTCGCTCTGGAACACCAGAACGAGGCATGGGCTGACGGCATGGCCGACGGCATCGAGCCGGAGATCATCGCCGATGCCGCCATCGCTCTGGCCATGCGCGAAACCATCCGTATCCATGGCGAGGCCGGCGCTGAAGCAATGCTGGAATCGCTGCGCCAGCGCATGCTTCAGGGCGAATTTTCGCCGCAGCGGGTAATACAGTAAAGCCGGGGTCTATCATGTCTTGCCTGAGCAAGGGGCTTTTGCGCTCTTCCGCCCTGCTGTCCATCCTGCTTGCCCTGACCGCCGGTCCGATTGGCATGCCAGGCCGCGCTTTTGCCCTTTCCGAGCTGAAACCGGCACAGAACACCGAAAGCGAGCCGAAGGCTGAGAATGGCGGTGAGCCGCAGCAGGCCCAGCCCGCAGAGCCGGACGAAATCGAAGGCGATTCGGAAGGTATTCCGCTGCCCGACCCTCTGGTGGACCGTTCCGCCGGCAAGGCCAACCAGCAATCCTCCACGTCCGACAACACGCCTGAAATGTCTGTCGTGATCGAGCACGACATTTCCAAGGCGCCGGAACCCGTGCGCAAGCTGCGCCAGCAGATCATCGATGCCGCGGCCTCCGGCGATATCGAAAAGCTGCGACCCTTCATCGCCGCCGGCCAGAAAGAATTCCGCATCGACGGCAATGACGGCGAAGACCCGATTGCGGCGCTGAAAACTTATTCCGGCGATCCTGACGGGCTGGAAGTGCTGGCGATCATCATCGACCTGTTGTCGACCGGTTATGCCCATGTGGACGCCGGCACGCCGGACGAAGCCTATGTTTTCCCCTATTTTTCCGGAAAACCGCTGAATACGCTGACTGCGCCGGAAAAGGTGGAGCTTCTGCGAATCATCACGGCGGGCGATCTGGCGGACATGCAGGAATTTGGCAATTACAGCTTCTACCGCGTCGGCATTTCGCCTGACGGCAAGTGGAAGTTCTTCACCGCCGGCGATTGATCGCGTCGCAGCGCTTGCCGTTCTTTTGCAAAAATCCTAACTGTGCGGAATGAGCATTCCGGCAAATGCATCTGCATCTTGCCTGCTACCCGCATAGTCTCGACGAACCGAACGGTGACGCCATGCCTTCCGCCTTTCTTGCCGACCACCGTCTGATCCGAGTTTCCGGCACCGGCGCCGAGGAATTTTTGAACAACCTCATCACCGCAGATGTTGAAAACCTGCCGCAAGGCGAAGCACGGGCCGCAGCCCTTCTGACGCCGCAGGGCAAGATCCTGTTCGATTTTCTGATCTGGCGCGATGGCGGCGATTATCTGATCGAAACGGGCGCGGCCGAACAGGACGCGCTGTTGCGCCGCCTGACCATGTACAAGCTGCGTGCTCCGGTCGACCTCAAAGCCGAGACGGTGGAAGGCGTGAGCGTTTTCTGGAACGAGACTGCGCCGGCGGCAGGCATCCGGGATGGTCGTTTGGGCAAGGCTGGCATCGATCTTTACCGTATACCGGGCGCATCTGCATCCGGCGATATCGCAGCCTATGATGCGCTCCGTATCGAGCATGGCATTGCCGAATCCGGCCGGGATTATGCGCTGCAGGATGCTTTTCCCCATGACGTGCTGATGGATGTGAATGACGGCGTTTCCTTCAGGAAGGGCTGCTTCGTCGGTCAGGAGGTCGTCTCGCGCATGAAACATCGCGGCACGGCAAGACGCCGCGTCGTCACCGTTTCGGCCGAAGACGCACTTGCCGGCAGTGGGACGGAGATGACCGCCGATGGAAAACCGGTCGGCACGCTGGGAACCGTTTGCGGCAACAGGGCGCTTGCCATCGTTCGGATCGACCGTATTGCCGATGCGCTCGCATCCGGCACGCCGCTTCTGGCGGGGACTGTCCCCGTAACCGTTGCTCTGCCCGCCTGGAGCGGCCTTTCCTTCCCGGCGGCCGATCCGGCAGCGCGGGCGGAGGACTGAGAGTGGCGCCTGCAAAAAGCCCGCGCGCCTGGCAGCGCATGCTGTCCGGCCGACGGCTCGATCTGCTCGATCCTTCGCCGCTCGATGTGGAAATCGCCGATATCGCCCATGGCCTTGCCCGTGTCGCCCGCTGGAACGGCCAGACGCGCGGCGACCATGCCTTTTCCGTGGCCCAGCATTGCCTCATCGTCGAGACCATCTTTTGCCGCATGTGCACCGGTGCCACGCCTGACGAGATGCAGATGGCGCTTCTGCATGACGCGCCGGAATATGTCATTGGCGACATGATCTCGCCGTTCAAATCCGTCGTTGGCGGCGGTTACAAGACCGTGGAAAAACGGCTGGAAGCCGCCGTGCATCTGCGTTTCGGCCTGCCGCCGCATGCATCGCGCGAATTGAAGGACCGCATCAAGAAGGCCGATACGGTCGCCGCCTTTTTCGAAGCGACGGAACTTGCCGGTTTTTCCACCACCGAGGCGCAAAAGTTCTTCGGCCTGCCGCGCGGTATCACCCGCGACATGTTCGACATGACGCCCCTGCCCTCGACTGAAGCGCAAAAGCTTTTCATTGAGCGTTTTGAGGCGATTGAAGAGCTGCGTATGGTCAAGACGGGGAGTGCGACATGACGGCCATTGTCGTATCGCCGCTGTCGCGGATCGCGGAGATGGCCGTCAAACACAAGGCCCGCGAAATGGTGACGCTGATCGCCAAAGAGCAGTCCTTTCACCGCCCTGCCGTCATTGCCGCAGACCGGCACCTGACGCTCGCCATGAACGACATTGCATTCAAGGGCACCGCCGATCTCATCGCGCCGGACGATGCGCATGTGCTGAAGCTAATCGATTTCGCCCGGCAATGGGACCAGTCCGCGCCGCTGCTCATCCATTGCTGGATGGGTGTTTCGCGCTCACCCGCCGCCGCCGTCATCGCAGCCCTCAGCCTTTATCCGGACCAGGACGAGAACGAACTCGCCGGGCGATTGCGGGCGGTTTCCCCTTACGCCACGCCCAACACCCGTATCATCGCCATTGGCGACCGGCTTCTGAGGCGCGACGGGCGACTTGTCAGGGCGATAAAGGCGATCGGCAGGGGTGCCGATACCGACGGCAACGTGCCTTTCGTGCTGCCGCTTGGCGGCTGAAACGCGATTTTTGGCGGAACCCCCAGGCCACCGCTTCGTTACCAAGGCTGAACAGCAATAAAGATTACGGGACAATTCATGGAACAGCAGGCAGCGGATATCTTCGTCGCATCGCAGGCAGCCGTTCGGCAGGCCAGCGCCCTGGCAGTGCAATATTCCTTTTCGGTCATTGGCGCGCTTCTTCTTCTGATCATCGGCTGGCTGGCCGCAACATTCCTGCAACGATGGGCTTTTCAGGGTCTGTCGCGCGTTCGCGGCTTCGATGCGACGCTAGCCGGTTTTTTTGCCGGGGCGGTCCGCTATGTCGTGTTAATTCTGGTTCTGGTCATGGTGCTCGGCCAGTTCGGCGTACAAACAGCGTCCATTCTTGCAGTTCTCGGCGCCGCCGGCCTTGCCATCGGCCTTGCGTTGCAGGGCACGTTGCAGAACATCGCCGCGGGCATCATGCTCGTGGTGCTGCGTCCCTTCCGCGTCGGCGAATATATCGAGACGACCACTGTCAAGGGAACCATCATCGAGATCGGGCTGTTCGCTACCGAGCTCAAGACGAGCGACGGGCTTTATCGCCTTGCACCCAACTCGACCCTGTGGAATGTGCCGATTACCAATTACAGCCGCTTTCCGTCGCGCCGTCATGAAGTGAGCCTGACGGTCAAGAACGACGAGGACCTCGCCGCCGCACAGGATATGCTGATGCGGGTGGCGCGATCCGAAAGCCCCGTGCTGCTGGATCCAGCCCCCGTGACCTTTGTCGATTCAGTCAGTGCGGACAGCGCCACGGTGAAATTACACTACTGGGTGCGCAGCGACAGTTACTTTACAACGACCCGCGACGTGACGAAGGCCATGAAACTCGCCTTTGACGAGCGCAAGGCGGACATGAGCGCGCAACCCGCCTAAGGCGTTGCGTCTCGCCCTCTTTTCAAGCGCGACAGCTGCAAAGCCATCGCGCTTTTTCGTTGCACCTTGCCGGGACGCCCACTTGCATCCCTCGAACGCGGCCTCTATAGATCAAAATGTAATGTTATTACGTAACTTGTCGTTATGAACATAAGAGGGCCGAAACGAATGCAGAAGACACTCACCCGCGTCACCGGCGCAGTCGCACTTGGTTCCTTGCTGCTGGCGGCGACCGCGGCGATGGCCGCCGGCGGCGACAAATCCCCTGCCCACAGCCACGACCATGGGCACAATCACGGCCACCAGATGACCGAGGCGGAAAAGCAGATCTACAAGGGTTACTTCGAGGATGCCCAGGTGAAATCACGCGCGCTTTCCGACTGGGAAGGCGACTGGCAGTCGGTCTATCCCTATCTGCTGAACGGTTCGCTCGATTCCGTCATGGCCGAAAAGGCGGCGCATGGCGACAAGACCGCCGCCGAATACCGCGCCTATTACGAGATCGGCTACAAGACCGATGTGAACCGCATCG
The DNA here is from genome assembly GCF_008274755.1 of Agrobacterium sp. B1(2019). Classification (NCBI taxonomy): domain Bacteria; kingdom Pseudomonadati; phylum Pseudomonadota; class Alphaproteobacteria; order Hyphomicrobiales; family Rhizobiaceae; genus Agrobacterium; species Agrobacterium sp. B1(2019). The sequence continues at coordinate 1,669,365 of NZ_VTPB01000001.1, forward strand.
TCATCAAGAGCGACAGCGTGGCGTTTTACAAGGACAGCAAGCCCGCTGAAGGCACATATGTCAGCGACGGCCATGAAATCCTGACCTACAAGAAGGGCAATCGCGGTGTCCGCTACATCTTCAAGAAAACCGGCGGCGATGAGGCCGCACCGCAATTCATCCAGTTCAGCGACCATTCCATCGCCCCGGTCAAAGCCGGCCACTACCATCTCTACTGGGGTAACGACCGCAAGGCGCTGCTGGACGAAGTGACCAATTGGCCGACCTATTACCCGTTCATGATGGACGGCGCGGATATCGTGGAAGAAATGGCGGCGCATTAACTTCGCACGACATTCCGGCACGGGCATATTCTTCATGCCCGTGCTGCATTCCTTATTGCCCCATGGTGGAGCGATGCGCCCAGCCAGTCATGCGCCTCTCCAGCCAGGCCATGACCGCATACATGGCAATACCTTCCACCGCGAGCATCAGCAGACCGGCAAAGACCAGCGGCACATTGAACTGGCTCTGCGCCGAACTCATCATATTGCCGAGACCATAATTGGAGGCGACGGTCTCCGACACGACCGAGCCCACGAAGGCGAGCGTGATGGCGATTTTGAGCGAGCCGAAGAAATAGGGCATGGAGCGCGGAATACCGACCTTCAGCATGATGTCCATCTTCTTGGCACCGAGCGCCCGCAGCACGTCTTCGGTTTCCGGCTCAATGGTGGCAAGGCCGGTGGCGACATTGACGACGATGGGAAAGAAGGAAATCAGGAAGGCGGTTAGAACGGCGGGAACCGTGCCGATGCCGAACCAGATGACGAGGATGGGCACCAGCGCCACCTTCGGAATGGCGTTGAAGCCGATCATCAGCGGATAAAGCCCGGCATAGATGGTTTTCGACCAGCCGATGAACAGGCCGATGGCGAGGCCGGCGGCAACGGCAATGGCGAAGCCCAGCGTCGTGGTGTAAAGCGTCTGCAGCGAGTTTTTCCAGATCGGCGACCAATATTGCACGATGGCCTGCCCGACCCTGACCGGCGACGGCAGGATGGTGGGCGGCATTTTCAGCGCGTAGACAAGCAGTTCCCACAACACGAAAAGCGCCAGCGTATAAAGCCATGGGGCGGCTTTCACCCAGTTGACGCGGGCAATCAGCGGTTTGCGCGCCTCAGTCGTGACGGTGGTTTCCATGATCGCGCTCATGCCGCCACCCTCGCCTGCGCGATTTCGCCATGCAATTCCTGCACCATGTCGTTGAAACCCTTGTCATACATGATATCAAGCTGTCGCGGGCGGGCAAACGGCACGCGGTGTTCGGCGAGCACCCTGCCCGGCCTCGCGCTCATCACGAAAATCTTGTCGGCCAGAAATGTCGCCTCGCGCAGATCATGGGTTACGAGAATGATGGTGACGCGCTGGGCGGCGTGCAGGTCGCGGATGACGCACCACAACTCCTCGCGGGTAAAGGCATCGAGCGCGCCGAATGGCTCGTCCAGCATCAACAGTTCCGGCTCATGGATCAAGGCCCGGCAAAGATTGGCGCGCTGCTGCATGCCGCCGGAAAGCTGCCACGGATATTTGGAGCCAAAGCCCTTCAGCCCGACGATTTCCAGCAGGCGCTCGGCTTTCGCGACATAGTCTGCCTTATGGGCGCGAAGGCGACGGCGATGTTTTTCGACGATCTCCAGAGGCAGCAGGATGTTCTCAAGCGTCGTGCGCCAGGGCAGCATCGTCGGGTTCTGAAACGCCATGCCGACGATGGAAACCGGCTCCGTGACCTGCCGCCCGGCAACGATGACATTACCCTTTTGCGGAATATGCAGCCCCGTCACCAGCTTCATCAGCGTGGACTTGCCGCAGCCGGACGGGCCGACCACAGCCGCGAATTCACCCTTGTCGACCGTCAGGTTTAGGCCGGCGACGGCCAGCGTTCCGGCGGCACCGCCGTAGCGCATGTCGACACTGTCTATTTCCACGAGATGTGACATCGCAGTTCCGTTTTCAGTTGCTGATCGGGCTTTTGAACCCCGCAGCGTTGCAGCTTGTTTCTTCTCCCCACCGGGGAGAAGGTGGCACGAAGGGTCGGATGAGGGGGCGACATTGCCGGAATTCGGAGAGCTTGCCCCCTCATCCCGCTGCCGCGGACTTCTCCCCGGCGGGGAGAAGAAGCATGCCGCACCCGCTAACTCCGCCCATCAGGGAAGCATGCGCTCTTCCTTGGCCGGCAGGTAGGTCGCGTCGAAGACCTGCTCCGCCTTGACGTTGCCCTTCAGGCCCATGGACACCTTGAGCGTTTCCAGTGAGGCGGCAAGCCGGGCCGGATCGACACCGCCCATGCCGTTTTCCACCACATAGGGCGTCTTGATGTTCATGCTGTTGGCCATGTTGAGACGCTCCAGCTCGATGGCGCTGTCCAGCGTCTCGTTGCGCTTGAGCACGGCCGCCACGCCCTCTTCCGGGTTCTTGACGGAATCGGCGAAGCCCTTGGCCAGCGCCTTCAGGAACCCCTTCACCGCTTCAGGGTTTTTCTCAGCGAAATCAGTGTTTACCAGCACCGCATTGCCATAGAGATTCAAGCCGTGCTCGGCCATCAGGATGGTCGAGATATCGTCATCGGCGATGCCCTGTTTCTTGAGATTAAGGATCACCGAAAAGGCAAAGCCGAAAACGGCATCGACGTCGCCCTTGGCGAGCATCGGTTCACGCACCGGGAAACCGATCGATTCGATCTTGATCTTGCTGTCATCGAGGCCCGCCACCTGCTTGAAGGCCGGCCATTGCGCAAAGGCGCCATCCGGCGCCGGCGCGCCGAGCTTCTTGCCTTCCAGCGACTTCGGATCACCGGTGACACCGAGCGACTTGCGGCCAACGACGGCGAATGTCGGGCGCTCATAGACCATATATACGGCCTTGATCTTCTGGCTCGGATCCTCATCGAGGAACTTCATCACCGAGTTGATGTCACCGAAACCCATCTGGTAGGCGCCGGTTGCAACACGCGGGATGGCTTCCACCGAGCCGTTGCCGCTATCGATGGTGACATCGAGGCCTTCAGCCTTGAAGTAACCCTTGTCAAGCGCCAGCAGGAAACCGGCGGCGGGGCCTTCGAACTTCCAGTCGAGCGTGAATTTCACCGGCGTTTCGGCCCGTGCCTCAACCGCCGGCAACGAAAAGCCGGCGGTTACACCGATGGCGGCAATGGTCAGCGTTCTGGACAACAACCTGCGCGTTAAAATCATCTGTTCCCCCTGATGGTTTTGTTGGATTGGTTGCATAAGACCCAATTCCAACTCTCAAGGCAAGATAAAATTGCATACAAAATAGCCGTTATTTTGTATGCTTATTTTATATGCATAAACACGCACACGGCAGGCAAAAAGCCGGCAATCTGCCCATCACGCATGCAACGAAGCGAAAGCAATATCGTTCACGCAGAGAACACAGCGTTCTCATTTGCCGGGGTTGCGGATCAGGGGCAGCGTGCGACAAATAGGGCCACGAACAGCAGGCAAAACAGCGGGACGGCAAGATGAATTCTGCACTGGGCATACACCACATCACCATGATTACCCGGAAGGTGCAGGCGAATGTGGATTTTTACGCCGGCTTTCTGGGTTTGAGGCTGGCCAAACGCACGGCCGGTTTCGAAGACGCCATGCAGCTGCACCTGCTTTATGGCGATGACATCGCCTCGCCCGGCTCCCTTCTGACATTTCTCGTATGGGAAGATGGCGGCCAGGGCCGTGTCGGGTACGGCCAGACGCTGGAGATTTCCGTCGCCATTGATCCCGCCGCCATCGGCTTCTGGCTGACGCGGGCGCTGAGATTCGGCATCCGGGCGGAAGGCCCCTCCGATGAGTTCGGCGCTCCGGTCATCCGGCTGAAAGATCCTGACGGCCTGATCGTCAAGCTGGTCGGCATCCACGCCTTTGCCGATGCCACGCCGCATGTGACGGACGATATTTCCGCCGCGGACGCCATTCGCCGTATCTATGGCGCGACGGTGCTAAGCGAAGTGCCGGAAGAAACCGTGGCGTTTCTGGAGAAACATTTCGGTTACCGGCAGGAAAGCCAGGCAGGCGCAATCCGCCGGCTCGTTTCCGACAGCGGCGACATTATCGACGTGCGCGACGCCACCGGCTTCTGGTCCAGCGCGCCGGGCACCGGCACCGTCGATCACATCGCCTTCCGCGCGAAGGATATGGATGAGCTGAACACGGTTCTAACCGGGCTGAAATCGCTGAATTCCAGCACCACCAACGCCCATGACCGGAAATATTTCCATTCGCTTTATGTCCGCGAACCGGGCGGCGTGCTGATCGAAATGGCGACCGACGGGCCGGGCATGACGGTGGACGAACCGCTGGAATCGCTCGGCGAAAAACTGTTCATTCCGCCGCTCTTCATGAAGGACGAGGCGGATGTGCGTGTCGCCCTGCCGCAATTTGCAATGCCGGGCGAGGAGCGCATCGTCTATCGCGACCTGCCCTTCGTGCACCGTTTCTATACGCCCGAGGAGCCGGATGGCAGCACCGTCATCCTGCTGCACGGTTCCGGCGGCAGCGAAACGAGCCTGATGCCGCTGGCGCACCGGGCAGCGCCGCGCGCAACGCTTCTCGGCGTGCGCGGCCGCAGCACGGAGGAAGAGATCGCCCGCTGGTTCCGCCGCAATCCCGATTTCAGCTTCGACCAGAAGGATATCGCCTCGGAAGCGGAAGCCTTCGCCGCCTTCGTGGAGGGGGCGATACGGTCCTATGGTCTCGACCGTTCGAAACTGAAGTTTATCGGCCACTCCAATGGCGCAAATTTCTACGCGGCCTTTGCCGCGCTTTATCCCGAACTTGCCGGAGACGCCCTGCTCTATCGCCCGATGCCGGTTCTCGAAACATGGCCGCAGACCGATCTTTCAGGCCGCAATGTCCTGCTTGTGGCGGGAGAGCGCGACAAATATCTCGACAAGACGCACGAATTGCAGGGCCGGCTGGCGGCGAGCGGAGCAAGAGCCGAAATGGAAACGGTTGAGGACGGGCACGAACTCGGTCTTGCCGATATCGAAGCGGCGCGGCGCTGGCTGGCGGATGTTTCCTGACACGGCGGGCGGGCGTGTGCCCCCCACTCGCCACCCAACCATTCATCAACCGGGCCTTGCATAAATTCACCAAAAGGGCTTTAAAAACAGCTTCATAATTGGAGAGTCCGTTTGGAAATCCCGCTGTTTATCCTCGCCCTCGTTGCGGCCTTCATCTACACGCTGGTCGCGAGCATCCGCAACTCAAGCCGGATCAAGTCGCTCGAACGGGAGGTTCACAGCCTCAAGCGGCTGATGGCTGCGGGCGTGACGTCGGCTGCGGCGGTGCAAACGGAGGGCGCGGAATCCACGGTAAAACCGGATTTCGAGGCGGAAGAGCCAAGCAAAACCCCTGCGGAAGACACAGCATTCCATGCTGACTATGCATCCGAGCCCCAGGAAGCCGCCGCCATGGCGCAAGCGGAAGACGTTGCCCGAGAGGAAGCACCTTCCGCTCCTGTCAGCGAGGCGGCATCCGCTCCGGCGACGAAGGAAAGCTTCGAAAGCCTGCTCGGCGCGCGCTGGGCGGTCTGGGCCGGCGGGCTGGCGCTGGCGCTTGGCGGTATTTTCCTCGTCAAATATTCGATCGAATCGGGGCTCTTGAGCCCGGCGGTCAGGCTGTCGCTCGCCGCCATTTTCGGCCTCGTTCTCGGCGTTGCCGGCGAAGCGATCCGCCGCAAGGCGGTGCCGGGCGTCGCCACCACCTATTCCAACGCCATGATACCGGGCGTGCTGACGGCAGCCGGCGCGTTGACGCTGTTCGGCGTGGTTTATGCGGCCTATGGCATTTACGTCTATATCGGCCCCGGCACGGCTTTTGGTCTGCTTGGCCTCGTCGCCTTCGCCACCATCGGACTGTCGCTGCTGCACGGGCAGGCGCTGGCCGGGCTCGGCCTGCTCGGTTCGATGCTGACGCCGGAACTGATTTCCACCGAGACGCCAAATATCTGGGCGCTTTTCGTGTTCCTGACCGTTGCCTGGCTGGCTACCGCCGCGGCAGCGCGCCGGCAGGGCTGGACGGTGGTACCGTCACTTGCCAATGCCGGCCTCGGCCTCTGGGCGCTCGGTTATATCGGTTTTTCCGATACGATCAGTGCCGAACCGCCGACGCTTGCCCTGCTCATCATGCTGGCTGGCACCATCTTCCTCTGGCCTGGAAAGCAGCTCGACATCCCGCCCGCAGAAGCGGCCGAAACCGCGGCTCCCGAACGGCGCGCGGTTCGCATCATGCGGCTTCTGCTGCGCCCGTCGCTCGCCATCAATCTCACGGTATCCATGGCGGTCATTCTGCCGGCCATCGGCTTCCTCTTTGCCGAGGGCAGCATCGACACCCATCCGGCACTGGTCGTTTCGGCACTCATCGCTGCACTCGCAGCCCTTGGCGCTGCCCGCCACTATGCGGTCTGGCCCGCCATCATTGCCGCGCTTGGTGCGCAGACTGCGGTATCGCTCATGTCGCGGCAGGGTATCGACTTCATCGGGCTCATCAATGATACCGGCGTAACGCTTCCGCCTGTCGGAACTGGCTACACCGCGGAAATCGCCATGGCGCTCGGCCTCGGAGCAATCCTTGTGCTGTGCGCCTTCTCCTTCCTGAAACGCAAGGGCGCAGCAGATACGAATTTTGCGCAGCTCTGGGCGGGGATCGCAGCACTTTTCCCGGTCTGGCTCGCCACCGTAAGCTTCGTCGAATACGGCAATCTCGGTCGTGACTGGCTGCACGCCGCCTATGGCCTCGGCCTCGGCTTCGTGCTGATTGCAGGTGCCGAATGGCTGCACCGGCAGAACAACGAAGCCTATCGCAAGCCGCTCAACATTCTCGTGCTCGGCTCCTTCGCCGCTTTCGCGCTCTGCCTGCACACGCTGACGCAGGGGCTTGCGACGACCGTGCTGCTCTCCGTCATCGGTTTTGTCTATGTGCTGGCGACACGTCAACGCAACTGGGAGGTTCTGCCTTGGGTGATGGCCGTGGCGAGCGTTGCCGTTCTCGGCCGCATCGCCTGGGAACCCACCATCGTCGGGCCGCAGAACCTCGGCACCACGCCGGTCTTCAATGCACTTCTTCCGGGTTACGGCATTCCCGCACTGCTGGCCGTCGCCTCGGCCTGGCTGCTGCGCGACTGGCCGGGTGTCCGGGCGAAGAACTTCCTGCAGGCGATTGCCAGTGTCATGGGGCTTCTCGCCGTCGCCATCCTCATCCGCCATGCGATGAATGGGGGCACGCTTGACAACAGCGTACCGACGCTCGGCGAACAGTCGATATACACGCTGCTGACCATTGGCTTCTCGGGCGTGTTGATGACGCTCGATCTGAAGAGTCCCAGCCCGGTCTTCCGTTACGGCTCGATGATTGCCGGCGTGATTGCGGTCATCAACGTGCTGACGATGCACTTCTTCACGCTCAACCCCTATTTTACCGGCGAGAATACCGGCCGCATCCCGGTCCTCAACCTGCTGCTGATCGGTTACCTGCTGCCCGCACTCGCTTATGGCGGCCTTGCCTATTATGCGCGGGGAAAACGTCCGCCGCCCTATGTCAGCATGCTGGCCGTGGCCGGTGCCGCACTCGGCTTTGCCTGGGCCACGCTTTCGGTGCGCCGTTTCTGGCAGGGAGAAAATATCGCCGACTGGAAGGGTTTCATGCAGGGTGAGACCTACAGCTATTCGGTTGTCTGGCTGCTGATCGGCGTGTTGCTGCTCGTGCTCGGCTCGCGCTTCAACGCCCGCAGCCTGCGTCTGGCATCGGCCGCTTTCGTGCTGATCTCGGTTGCCAAGGCCTTCCTGATCGACATGAGCAACCTCGAAGGCGTGCTGAGAGCGCTGTCCTTCATCGGTCTCGGCGCAGTGCTGATCGGCATCGGCCTGTTCTACCAGAAAATCCTCACCCGGAAACCGCAGGCATGATCGCGGCCGAGGCTTTCGCGCCCTATGCGGCGCTTGCGCAGGAGCTGATACCGCACGCCGCCGATGCGGGTGACGGCTCGCACGACCTTGCCCATATTCACCGCGTCTTCCGCAACGCCATGCGTATCCATGCGGGTGAAGGCGGGGATGGTACCGTGCTGGCGGCAAGCGTGCTACTGCATGATTGCGTGGCGGTGGAGAAGAACTCGCCGTTGCGGGCGCAGGCCTCACGGCTGGCGGCGGAAAAGGCGGCGAGCATTTTGATGGGGCTTGGCTGGAAACAGGCGGATATCGACGCCGCCGCCCACGCCATCACCACCCACAGCTTTTCCGCCAATATCGAGCCGCAGACACTGGAGGCGAAAATCCTTCAGGATGCCGACCGGCTGGATGCCATCGGCATGGTGGGCGCGGCGCGCTGCTTTTACATTGCCGGGCGGATGGGCTCGGCGCTCTACGATCCGGTTGACCCGCTGGCGAAAGAACGGCCGCTTGACGACCGCGCCTTTGCCATCGACCATTTCGAAACCAAGCTGTTCAAGCTGGCCGACGGTTTTCGCACCGAAACAGGCCGGCAGATGGCCAAGGCCCGCCATGAGCGGCTGAAACAGGTGCTGGACCTGTTTCTCGACGAAATCTGAGGAGACCCCAAGATGCGTGTGACCGAACTCAACATCTATCCGCTGAAAAGCGGGCGCGGCATTCCCCTCTCGGAAAGCGCGGTTTCGGCCGAAGGGCTGCCGGGTGACCGCCGCGCCATGCTTGTCGATCCCAACGGTCATTTCATCACCCAGCGCGAATTGCCTGCTATTGCAACGGTTCTGGCTCGCCATGAGGACGAGGGCATGCTGCTTTCAAGGGGCGAAGACGGCGAGATCTTCGCAAGTCCATCAGGCCAGCGCATGGATGTGGCAGTGTGGAAATCGATCGTCAGCGCCAATATCGCCGATGACGAGACCAACGATGGGCTTTCGGCCTGGCTCGGGCGCGAGGTGAAGCTGGTGTTCTTCGACGACACTTCGAAACGCATTGCAAACCTTGAATGGACCGGCAATGAAACCCCCGTCACCTTTGCCGACGGCTACCAGATTCTCGTCACCACCACCGCCTCGCTTGCCGCGCTGAACGACAATATGCGCGCCAATGGTGAGGACGCGGTCGGCATGGAACGCTTCCGGCCCAATATCGTGCTTGATACGGACGAGCCATGGGCCGAGGACCGCTGGGCGGCCATCGAGATCGGCGGCATTCGCTTCGACCTCGTCAAGCCCTGCGCCCGCTGCATCATAACCACGCAGGACCAGACGACCGGCTCGCGCGATGTGCCCTCCCCCATGAAGGCGATGGGCCGCATCCGCATGTCCAGCGACCGGCGGGTGCCCGGCCCGCTCTTCGGCTGGAACGTGACGCCGCGTGGTGAAGGCAGGCTGTCCGTCGGTGATGCGGCAAGGGTGGTTGAGGAGAGGCCGGAAGGTTGGGCGATTAAATATCGGGGCTGATCGGCACCCTAATTACAGGTTGATTTTTCGACCCAAAAAATCAATCATCGGTTATATTCTGCGAGGATATTCCATGGCCGATTTCTTCAATATCATTTCGAACAATCATATATCCGTCGTCGCCGCGATAGGGATACTAATGTGTTCGGCGGGATTGCTTTTGTGCTTTTTTGCCTCCGGCAAAACGCACGGATTGGTGCTTGCGTTGGTCGGAGCGGTTTTCACGGCCTTGCCTTTCATAGAAAAAATGACGCTCAACAAGGATGGGTGGGAAATCATTACCAACGGCCAGAAAGCAAATGCCGCATTGGCGACCACTGTGGCCCAACAGACAAAAGCCATTGAGGAACTGAAACTCGGCCTTGCGGCGCTTGATACCGTGGTGAAAACCTTTGCCGTTACACCGAGCCTCGGCTCCGACAATCCGGTGATACCCAAGGTCAACTGGCTGCAGATTCAGAAAAACCTAAGCACCTCGATCGACAATTCCGGCTCGCTTCTCGGCGATATTCAGCAACGGCAGAAAGCCGTTGAAAGTCTTCTCAACCTAAACGAGGCCTTGATAGATCGGCGATCCTAGAGCGTTTCCAGTAAAAGCGGAAACGCTTTTACGTCCGGAAAACTCTTAAAATCAAATAGATAGATCGGTTTAGCGATTCGAAGAAAAGCCAAAACGATCTAAGCAAGGTCAGAAAGCCGTCAGGTCTTCGATGAGCGTGCGGTCTTTTCATAACGCATTTCGCCCTTCGCGGTGAGAGCGACGGGCTGCCACCCTGCTTTGCGGTAGAACCCGTTGGCACGAACAGTCTCCTCCGCATCGGTTTCGAGCCAGATGGTTTCATGCGAGCGGAATAACGCCTGCTCCGCCTCCCGCAATAATAATCCACCAAGCCCTCGGCCTTCGAACGCCGGCCTGACGAACAGTGCGAAAACGGATCCCGTTTCGCTATCAATCATGGAGAATGCGACGGCCGCACCGTCACATTCCGCCACCCAGCCGCAGACTTCAAGTTCAAGGGCTTCACCTACGCTTTGTTCGGTGATTCCCAGTTCTTTCAACCGCTCTCTGGATATGTGATTTTGTCGGACGCTGGTTCGGATGTCGAAAATAATGTCGACATCCCCTGCACGGGCGCGGCGTACGATCATGGTCATTTCGGAAATCCTTCTGCGATGGACATGCATCAGCCACAAGAATAACTAGCGTCAAGAAAAGTCGCTAGTGAGGCCGGCTGACACAAGATAATATTCATCCCATCAAAGCGGAATCCGCAGCAGGCCATGCGCCCTTTTCCTTGAGGTCCGCGCTGCGATTGGGGAGTTTTTCATGTCGCAAGCCACACGCCAGACCATGCCCTGGGTGATTATCGCCGCCGGGTCGCTGATTGCGGTCATGACCTTCGGTCCCCGCTCGGCAATGGGTTTCTTCCAGCTGCCGATGCTTGCCGATACTGGCTGGGATCGCTCTACCTTCGGTCTTGCCATGGCTTTGCAGAACCTCTTCTGGGGGCTTGGCCAGCCCTTCTTCGGCGCTATCGCCGATAAATTCGGCACGGGCCGCGTGCTTGTGCTCTCCGGCGTGCTTTATGCTGCCGGCCTCATCTGCATGTCCTTCGGCACCTCGCCCTTCTGGCTGCATTTCGGCGGCGGCGTTCTCGTCGGGCTTGGCATTGCCGCCGGCTCCTTCAGCGTCATCCTTTCGGCCTTTGCGCGCCATGTCACGCCGCAGCAACGTTCGCTCGCCTTCGGCATCGGCACGGCGGCGGGTTCGGCCGGCATGTTCCTGTTTGCGCCGATCAGCCAGGGGCTGATTTCAACCTATGGCTGGTCGGACAGCCTCGTCTGGCTCGCCGCGATGATGATGCTCGTGCCGTTGCTCGCCTTGTTCATGCGCGGCAATTCCTCCTCCGGCAGCCAGTCGCAGGCGCAGTTCCAGCAGACGGCGGGCGAAGCGCTGAAGGAGGCGCTCGGCCATAAAAGCTACCTGCTTTTGACCACCGGTTTCTTCGTCTGCGGTTTTCAGGTGGCCTTTATCACCGCGCATTTTCCGGCCTATCTCGGCGATATCGGCATTGAACCACGTTACGCCGTCATCGCCATGGCGCTGATCGGCTTCTTCAACATCATCGGCTCGCTTGCCGCCGGCGTCATCGCCCAGCGTTATTCGAAACCCTATCTGCTGGCCTATATCTATATTGCCCGCTCGGTCGTGGTCACGGCCTTCCTGCTGCTGCCGCAATCGCCGCTTTCGGTCATCCTCTTCGCCTCGGTCATGGGCATTCTGTGGCTTTCCACCGTACCGCCCACCAATGCGCTGGTGGCGATCATGTTCGGCACACGTCATCTCGGCATGCTGGGCGGTGTGGTTTTTCTTACCCACCAGATCGGCTCGTTCCTCGGCGTCTGGCTGGGCGGCTTCCTCTATGACAGGTTCGGTTCCTATGATCTCGTCTGGTGGCTGGGCGTCGGCATGGGGATTTTTGCGGCCATCGTGCATTGGCCCATTCAGGAGCGGCCGGCTCCGCGGCCTGCAATGGCCTGATCTAAGCCTGTACGGCCCTGTTGGGCGCAGGCGCCGCCACCCGGCCTTCCAGCGCCTTCAGCGCCGCCTGCACGAAACCGTCGCGGGCGGCGTTCTCGTTGAGGCCACGCGGATCGTAGACATGCCGGTTGAGGAAGTGAGCGGTGAGGCGGAAAGCCGCCGCAAGGCTGTCAGGATCGGCGGCCTTCGACTGGCCTTCGCTCAAGAAAGCCGGAAGCGACAGCATCCGCTCCGCATAGGGCGCGCCTGCCGTGCGGCAAACCGCCCTGCCCGTTTTCGGCGATACATAGATGAGGTCGGTGCGCAGCCCCGTCGCCGCACATTCGGTAAGGTCCAGCCCGAAACCGAGCTCGTTCAGCACCGCCAGTTCGAAGCGCACGAACAATTCCCCGGCATCGACAGGGTCATGCAGATTATCGAGAATGATATCCAGCGCCTGATAGAGATGCGGGTGCGGATCGCGCTCCGGCAGAAGCCTGAGCAACGCGCCCATGGCCTGCACGCCATAAACGGCGGTCGCCGTTTCCATCAGCTGTGCTGCGCGCAATTGCAGCGGCTCGATGCGGAACTCGCCCAGATGATCGTGAAGGCGCGCCCGCCAGATGACATCCACCCGGTTTCCGGCCTGCAACACCGGCTGCATACTACGGGAACGGCCGGAACGCACCAGCCCCAGATGGCGGCCACGCGAAGGGGTCATCACCTCGGCGATGACACTCGTCTCGCCATGGCGTTTGACGCCGAGAATGATTGCTTCTTCCTGCCACTGCATGAAACGTGTCCGGATTTCGATTCAGGTCCGAGCATACCCGATCTGGCGGCAAAACGTTATTCTTTTACGGCGTCGCCGACCGCGCCGACGAGATTGAGAACGAAATCGACAATTTCGTTTTCCCCGAAAGGCTTGCCGAGCAACGGCGCGTGCATGAGATCTTCCGGAAAACCCGTCGTGTCGCCATAACCGCTGACGAAACCGAAGGGAATACCGGCAGCGCGCAGCCCGCGCGCGAAATCGTAGCTCTTGCCATCGGTGAGGCTGACATCCAGAAGAACGCAATCGGCGCCGCCTTCTTCAACGGCCTGCCTCGCCTGCGCAAGCGTGGTGGCGATGACGACGGATTCCACCTCCATGGACTGGAGAACCGCTTCGACATCAAGCGCCACCAGATATTCATCCTCAACGACGATAACCCGTTGCGGCACCATATGTTTTCTTCTTCCTAAAAAGAGGACCGCAAGGCTCGAAACCGCAGTCTCCGACATGATCTTCCCGTGAGATATCACGACAGGAGTCGCAAATTACGGCTCCACCGTCATTTAAAAAAGACATGTCAAAGGAAGATCAGATAAAGGGTCTTTGCCGCTTTTCATCGCTTTCCCAACCTGCCACGTTGGTCAAGCCGGCATCGTCCAGCACCAGACAGCCCTTGTCCGTCCAGCGGATGAGGCCGCGATCGACGAGCTTTCTCAAGGTCTTGTTGGTGTGAACGATGGACAGGCCGAGCGTATCGGCAACATGCTGCTGGGTGACCGGGATGGGTGTTTCGCCGGGGATGAGATTAACCGCCTTCGCCTTGCGATAAAGAAACGCGATGAGATAAGCGGCGCGTTCCAACGCGGTGCGGCGGCCGATGCTGAGGAGGTGGTTGTCAAGCATGCGTTCCTCGCTCGCCGCGATCCAGGTGAGGTCATAGGCGAGCGTCGGGTGATCGGTGAAAAGGTTGTTGAGGCGGGACCGCTCGAAGACGCAGAGCGTCACCGGCGAGAGCGCCTCCACCGAATGCTGCATTTCCCCCATCACCGTGCCCTGAAGACCGACGAGATCGCCGGGCATGACATAGTTGAGGATTTGCCGCCTGCCGTCTTCCAGTGTCTTGTAACGGAACGCCCACCCCTGCAAAACGGTATAAAGATGAGCGCTGTGCGAGCCTTCCATCAGGATCAGGGAGCCGCTTTCCACCGCCAGTTCCCCCGTTTTGAAACGCGATACGAAATCCAGTTCGGAAGAGGAGAAATCCCGGAAATGCGGTAGGTCGCGCAGAGGACATTGCTGGCACGGGGTGGTGGAAATCCCGTTCGGTTTTTTTGGCGACATGAATATCCGTCATCGAGAAAGGTTGCGCCCAATTGTTTTGGAACAACCCGCCCGAACGTATTCGGTTCCCGATGGTGGGTGAAGATTTTGTGAAGCTTACCTTGCACTCCTCCCTTATTCCTGTGCCTGTCACAGGAATGAAGGAGGATGCCTGGCAACTAGCCTCGCGGGAACTCCAGACCCATTTCACGGAAGCGCTCGGGGTCATCGCCCCAGTTCTCGCGCACCTTCACGAACAGGAAGAGATGCACCGGCTGTTCGAGGATCTCTGACAATTCCTTGCGTGATGCGGTGGAGATGGCCTTGATCGCATCACCGTTCTTGCCGAGCGCGATCTTCTTCTGGCTGTCGCGTTCGACATAGATCACCTGCTCGATGCGCACGGAGCCGTCCTTGCGCTCCTCCCACTTTTCCGTCTCGACATGCGAGGCGTAGGGCAGTTCCTGATGCAGGCGCAGGAACAGTTTTTCGCGGGTAATTTCGGCGGCGAGCTGGCGCATCGGCAGATCGGAAATCTGGTCTTCCGGATAATACCACGGACCTTCCGGCAGTGCCTCCACCAGATAATCCATCAGGTCTTCGCAGCCCGAACCATTGGTGGCGGAAATCATGAAGGTACGGTCAAACGCAACTGTTTCATTGGCGGCGGCAGCGAGCTTCAGGAGGTCCTCCCGCTTCACCTGATCGATCTTGTTGAGGCACAGGATCTTCTTCTGAGGAACATCCTTCAGTCCTTCGAGGATAGCTTCGGCATCGCCCTTCAGACCGCGTTCGCTGTCGATCAGCAGCAGGATAAGATCGGCATCCTTGGCTCCGCCCCAGGCAGAGGTGACCATGGCGCGATCAAGCCGGCGGCGCGGCTTGAAGATGCCAGGTGTGTCCATGAAAACGATCTGCGCATTCTTGTGAATGGCGATGCCGCGCATCACGGCGCGCGTCGTCTGCACCTTGTGGCTGACGATCGAAACCTTGGCGCCCACCAGCCGGTTCACCAGCGTCGACTTGCCGGCGTTTGTGGGGCCTATGAGGGCCACAAAGCCGGAACGGGTCGGAAGGGCATTGTCGTCGCCTTCAACGGCGGGGTTTTCGTGGTCGGTCATGATATCCATTCAAGGTCAGAGGTATTCAACATGCGGCCAAGGGGGCCGCCATGCGCTCGATTGCAGCGCCCGTTCAAGGCACTCAGTCTCAGGTGGAGGATTTCTGCCAGACGCCTTCGCGTTCCAGCAGTCTCGTTGCCGCCACCTGCTCGGCCGCGCGCTTGGAGCGCTCGACACCGGTTTCCGGCTTCACGCCGGGAATCTCCACCGTCACCGTAAAGCGTGGATCGTGATCCGGTCCGGAGCGATCGTCAATACGGTAGGAGGGCGTGGTCGCAAATCTGGCATGCGCCCATTCCTGCAACTCGGTCTTGGCGTCGCGCCGCCCGGCATCCACGCTTGTCGCGCGGCCCTGCCAGTATTTCAGAATGAATTTGCGCGACGCTTCCAGCCCGCCATCCAGATAGATGGTGGCGATCAGGCTTTCGACGACATCGGCGCGCACGTTGAGCATCGCCTTGCCAGTCAGCTTCTTCACATCCGATCCGGTGCGGATGAAATTATGCAGGCCCATCTCGTCACCGATCGCGGCGCAGGATTCGGCGCTGACGAGCTGGTTCAGACGAACCGAAAGCTCGCCTTCTGTAGCGTTGCGGAAGGTGGAGAACAGCAGTTCGGCGACGCAGAGACCGAGGACGCGGTCGCCTAGAAATTCCAGCCGCTCGTAATTGCCGGCCGCAGCTGAGCGGGCGCTGGCATGGGTCAAGGCCCGGTCGAGCCGGGCCTTTTCCTTGAACTCATATCCGATCAACGCTTCCAGACGGGAAATCTCGTCCGCCGAAAGCGGCTTGGTCTTGCTCATTCCACAACCTTGAAGAGGCGGTCCCAACGCATGTTGGCGGGCCAATCCCAAATGCGGCTGAACGGCGTGTCATTGCCCAGCGAGAAGAAGATGACGCTGGCCCGGCCGATCAGGTTTTCTTCCGGTACGAAACCGACGTCGAAACGGCTGTCGAGCGAATTGTCGCGATTGTCGCCCATCATGAAATAATGGCCTTCCGGCACCACGAATTCGCGGGTGTTGTCGCCGCGCGAGTCGGGTGACTGGTCGAGCGTGTCGTAGGTAACGCCATTATCGAGCGTTTCGCGGAAGACAGGCACATTGGCGCCCGGATCGGCGCGGTAATCGGAGGTGAAGGTGCCATCGGGCTGCTTCGGAACCGGCTGGCCGTTGATGAATAGCACGCCGTTCGTCACCTGGATGCGATCACCGGGTAAGCCGACGAGGCGCTTGATGTAATCGACTTCAGGATTGGGCGGCAGGCGGAAGACCACGACGTCGCCGCGCTTCGGCTTGCTGAATTCGAGAATGCGGCCGGAAAAGAGGTTCGGAGAAAAGGGCAGCGAATATTTCGAATAGCCGTAGGAGAACTTGTTGACGAACAGATAGTCGCCCACCAGGAGCGTCGGCATCATCGAGCCGGACGGGATCGTGAAGGGCTGAAACAGCACGGTGCGGATGACCATGGCCAGCAGCAGCGCCTGTATGATGACCTTGACGTTCTCCCAGAGGGCGTTCTGCTTCTTTTCAGCTTTTTCCGACACTTAAAGACCTGCCTGATTGTTTCCCGGCTTCACAAAGGCTTCCGGGCCGTTGTTTGTCGCGCGTGCCGCGGTGAAACGGGTTCACACAGCCGGCAATGCTTTCATATTTCTGCGACTTCTCTAGAACCTTTCCAGTCCGAAGGGAAGCGCTTCTGTGACACGTCCGCAAATAGGACGCCAATGCGGCTTCACCGGGTCTTAGCCGTTCACGGGGAGCGCCTCGATAATCACAAATGCCTGAGCATAAGGAAAATCGTCCGTGATCGTCAGGTGAATATTGGCGCGGTGGCCGGCGGGCAGCAGCGCCGCCAGCCGTTCCCCTGCCCCATTGGTCAACAGCATGGTCGGCTTGCCGCCCGGCAGGTTGACGACGCCCATATCCTTCCAGAAAACGCCGTTCGCAAGGCCGGTCCCCAGCGCCTTGGAACAGGCCTCCTTGGCAGCGAAACGCTTGGCATAGGAAGCGGCGCGGTTCTTGCGGCCATCGGATTTGGCGCGCTCGATATCGGTGAAACAGCGATGGGTGAAGCGCTCGCCGAAACGTTCGATCGATTTTTCAACGCGGCGGATATCGATCAGGTCGCTACCCAATCCAATGATCATTTCAACATCTCCAGAGAAGCATTCTTGTTGGCGGCGCGATGCGCGAGATTTTCCATCCTGCGGCGCTGGAAACCGCTGATGAGACCATAAACGGCGATATAGGCGACGACCGCGCTGACAAGGGCGGGGAAAAACGCGCCTATTGTCATGGGTTCCAGCACCGGCGTCCATATCTGACGGAATTCGAGATGGCTGAACAGCGCCACGAAATCCACATCCGCTGCGCTTTCGATCTTTTGACGACCGAGGATGAAGTGCCCCAGTTCCCAGGTGGATGCCCAGATGAACGGAAATGTCAGTGGATTGGCAAAGGTGGTGCCGAGCGCGGCAGCGACGAGATTGACACGCATCAGAAAACCGAGCGCCATGGCAATGATGATATGGACACCGAGAAAGGGTGTCCAGGCCACGGCCACACCGATGGCGACACCGGCGGCG
The DNA here is from genome assembly GCF_008274755.1 of Agrobacterium sp. B1(2019). Classification (NCBI taxonomy): domain Bacteria; kingdom Pseudomonadati; phylum Pseudomonadota; class Alphaproteobacteria; order Hyphomicrobiales; family Rhizobiaceae; genus Agrobacterium; species Agrobacterium sp. B1(2019). The sequence goes on from NZ_VTPB01000001.1 coordinate 1,687,150, forward strand.
ACGGAATGCGGAGACGCCGAAAGCCGCAGCAGACGCAGCTTCATATAGCGCAGCGAACGGGAAAAACCCGTGCGCGGCCAGAAGAGGTCGCGAATCTTTTCTGAAAAACCAACGGGTTCACGGCGGCGAAACGGCATGGGGTGCAGTTTATTTCATCGCCCGGGCCGAGCCAAGAGGGACAAGACCATATTCAGAAGCGCGCCACAAGCGGCAGGGGCATGCGGCGCCGACTGTCCATGCGGGAATGGCCACACAGCCCGGGATGCCCGCGCTTCTCGCGCGCACCTTCTTGTTTCTAAAGGTCAGCCTTTATGTCAACCAATATGGCTGCCCGCGCTGATCCAAACGCATGGCGAAGGGCTGCCATGCGCTGAGCGCATTACCGGCGGAACAGGCCGCGGTCGATTTCGCGCTGGCGGAATTCGAGGTCGACATTCGATACCGAACCGCTGAGATATTCGAATTCGCGTTCCTGGGTGGTCTTGCCACGAACGGCGCGGGCGATCTTGCGAAGCGGAGTAAACATGATTTTCGGTCCTTTCGGTTTGGAACTGGCGTTTCTCATCGGTGTTCATCCACCGGCACGCCGCATTTCCTTCTCTTCAATTTCTGAGATGAAAATAGTCGCAAACCGCCTCCGCCACCAGAGACAGGAAAAGGCCGCTGCCATGCGCTCAACGCATAACAACGACCTTGCAGTGCTTACAAAAGATCAAAAATGCCTCAATCGAAGGCACGCGTTACGGTCGAGACGCAATCGAGATCCTTGAGCTGCGACAGAAGCTGGTTCAGCTGCCTGAGATCCCAGACTTCGACATCCAGCGCCAGCTCGGAGAAATCCGTGCCGATGCGCACCATGTTGAGGCCGCGAATATTGACGTCCAGCGTGGCGATCGATTGCGCCACGGAGGCGAGCGTGCCCGGCTCGTTCAGTGCATTGATCATCACCCGCGCCATGAAGCGGGACTTGTTCGCCTCATCGAGGTCCCAGCGCACATCGATCCAGCGCTCCGGCTCATCGTCGAAACGCTGCAGCGCCGGCGCCTGAATGGGATAGATGGTGATGCCCTTGCCCTTTTCCATGATGCCGACGATGCGGTCACCCGGAACGGCGCCGGCCGCACCGAAATGCACGTCGACATTGCCGGAGAGACCACGGATGGGCAGCGGGTCCGGCCCATCCAGCATCTCGGCCGCGCCATCGTCCTCAAGCACCGAGCGCGACTTGCCGGGAATCTTGAAGACCATGCCGGAGGCGCTGCGCATGTTGAACCAGCCATCGTCGCCGGTCATCTTCACCGTCACGCGCTCATCCTGATAATCCGGATAGACCGCGCGCAGCACATCGAGCGAGGAAACCTCACCGCGGCCGACGGCGGCGATGGCGTCTTCGACATCCTTCTGCGCCAGGCGATGCAGCACGGGCTTCAGCGCTTCACGGGAGAAGGCTTTGCCGGCGCGTTCGAAGGTGCGCTCCAGAATGCGATAACCAAGGCCGGAATATTGCTTGCGGATGGCCATGCGGGTGGCACGGCGGATGGCCGAGCGGGCCTTGCCCGTCACCACCACCTCTTCCCATGCGGCGGGCGGCACCTGCACGCCGGAGCGGATGATCTCCACCTCGTCACCATTGTTCAAGCGGGTGACAAGCGGCATGATCCGACCGTTGATCTTGGCGCCGACAGTGGTGTCGCCGATATTGGTGTGCACCGCATAGGCGAAATCGATGGGGGTGGCGCCACGCGGCAGGGCGATCAGCTTGCCCTTCGGCGTAAAGCAGAACACCTGATCCTGGAACAGCTCGAGCTTCGTATGCTCGAGGAATTCTTCCGGGCTGTCGCCTTCGGCCAGCGATTCGATGGTGTGGCGCAGCCAGGAATAAGCGTTCGATTCCGGCGAGAGCAGATCGCCCTCCCCGTTTTCGCCATCCTTGTAAAGCGCGTGAGCCGCGATGCCGAATTCGGCGATCTCATGCATGCGCTTGGTGCGGATCTGCAGCTCGATACGCTGGCGCGAAGGACCGACGATGGTGGTGTGGATGGAGCGATAATCGTTCTGCTTCGGCGTGGAGATGTAGTCCTTGAAGCGGCCCGGCACCACGCGCCAGCGCGTATGCACGATACCCAGCGCCCGGTAGCAGGAGGGAATGTCATCCACGAGAATGCGGAAACCGTAAACATCGGACAGCTGCTCGAAGGAGAGTGACTTCGACTGCATCTTGCGGAACACCGAATAGGGCTTCTTCTGACGCCCCTTCACGCCTGCCCCGACCAGCCCGTTCGCCACGAGAAGCTCGCGCAACTCGTCCTCGATCTTCTTGATCAGCCCTTCATTGCGCGTTTCCAGCTCCTGAAGCCGGTTGGTCACCGTCTCATAGGCTTCAGGGTTAAGGTAACGGAAGGACAGGTCCTCCAGCTCGTCGCGCATATCCTGCATGCCCATGCGGCCGGCGAGCGGCGCATAGATTTCCATGGTTTCTTCGGAAATGCGGCTGCGCTTGTCGGCCGGCATATATTCCATGGTGCGCATATTGTGCAGACGGTCGGCGAGCTTCACCAGAAGAACGCGCACGTCGTCGGAAATCGCGAGCAGCAGCTTGCGAAGGTTTTCGGCCTGTTTCGCCTTGCGGGTAACGAGATCGAGCTTCTTTAGCTTGGTCAGTCCCTCCACCAGCCGACCGATATCCTCGCCGAAAAGCTCGTCGATTTCTGCGCGGGTGGCGGTGGTGTCCTCGATCGTATCGTGCAGCAGCGCCACCGCGATGGTCGATTCGTCGAGATGCATTTCAGTGAGGATCGCGGCAACTTCCAGCGGATGCGAAATATAGGGGTCGCCATTGGCCCGCTTCTGCTGGCCATGTTTCTGCATCGCGTAAACATAGGCCTTGTTCAGCAGGGCCTCATTCGCATCCGGTTTATATTTTTGAACCCGCTCAACGAGTTCGTATTGCCGCATCATGCGATATTCCACAAAAAGAAAGCGCGCCAACCTGAGGGTCGGCGCACAATGCTGCATCAATAGGGATCAGATTATGACGGCAACTATTGACAGACAGTAACCGCCGCCTGCCAATGGCATCATAAAACCGGATCAATAATCGTCGTTTTTTTCCGGCGGCACAAGGCCTTCGATACCGGCCAGCAGTTCTTCTTCCGACATCTGGTCGAAAGTAACGGTTTCCGGCTGGTCGTCTTCTTCGCCATCGGCAATGGCGGAAGCGGCGAGCGTGACCGGATCGGGCTCGGGCTCGTCCACTTCCACGTGCTTCTGCAGCGAGTGAATCAGGTCTTCCTTCAGATCGTCGGGAGACAGCGTCTCGTCAGCGATTTCGCGCAGCGCCACAACCGGGTTCTTGTCGTTGTCGCGGTCAACCGTGATGGAAGACCCTTGAGAAATCTGGCGCGCACGGTGGCTGGCGAGAAGCACCAGCTCGAAACGGTTGTCTACTTTATCAATGCAATCTTCAACTGTGACGCGGGCCATTGCCTGTCCTTTGCGGGTCGTAATGTCGTGGATCAGAGCGCCGTGCGATGTTCGGGGTGCACAAGGGTTGCTCTAACCTATTGAATCTGCGCTTCGTGCCTTGCGAAAAACATTCAAGATTTCTCGCGACGACGCTTTCCAGCCTCCGATACAGCCATTGGCCGCGGAATTCAAGTTTTTCCTGTCTTTGGCGTCTTTTGGCACCATATCGCCCATGTTTGGCGTCTGATGAGCAAAATGTCTAGAAGAATTGTCTTGGAATAAGGGGGAAGGTAGCTTACTTAAAACGCAACGGCGACACGCAAAGCGCGTTGATACGACATGTTTTTTTGCGTCATCGACCGGATATAAAAGCCAGATAATGGCCTTTCCAAGAAAAGGAATGGGATGGAATGTTCGATCCACGGGAGAAAATTGCGCTCTTCATAGACGGAGCCAATCTTTATGCAGCATCGAAAAGCCTGGGATTCGATATCGACTACCGCAAGCTCCTGAAGGCGTTTCAAAAGCGCGGATACCTGCTGCGCGCCTATTATTACACGGCGCTCATCGAGGATCAGGAATATTCCTCGATCCGCCCGCTGATCGACTGGCTGGATTATAACGGCTACAAGGTCGTGACAAAGCCGGCGAAGGAATTCACCGACGCACTCGGCCGCCGCAAGATCAAGGGCAACATGGACATCGAACTGGCAGTCGATGCCATGGAACAGTCCGAGACGGTCGATCACCTGGTGCTCTTCTCCGGCGACGGCGATTTCACCACGCTGGTGGATGCGCTGCAGCGCAAGGGCCGCAAGGTTTCGGTGGTTTCCACCATGGCCACGCAGCCTGCGATGATCGCCGACGACTTGCGCCGACAGGCCGATCACTTCATCGATCTGATGACGCTGAAGGCCGAGATCGGGCGCGACCCGAACGAGCGCCCCGCCCGGCACGCAGAGGGTCCGGAGACGGTTTAATCCGGCTCAAACCGCATGCTTTTCAGAACGCGTCCGTTGGAAAAAACGGACGCGTTTTTGTTTGAAGTCTGATCGGCAAGGTAAAAATTGCAATTAGAATTAACAAACATCAAATCCGGCCAGTTAAAATTATATCTTGATTAATTTTAGACGTGTCTAAATCACGCAACGACACCAGCGACGTGATTTGGGTGTCAAAGCAGGATGACTAGACATGCGTGGCCAAGAAAAAACCGACCGACAGCTTGATGAAAGACTGAATTTTCTGGGGCTCGGTCACGAGCAACGGCAAAATCTTTCAGACATGAAGGGCGTCATCACCGGCTCCCTCGATGCGTCTCTGGATCGCTTTTACGCCAAGGCCCGCTCGGTGCCGGAGACGGCGAAGTTCTTCACCAGCGACGCGCATGTGCAGCACGCCAAGGGCATGCAGCTCAAGCACTGGGAGAGGATAGCCTCCGGCACATTCAACGCGGATTATACCGATGCCGTGACCGCCATCGGCCGCACCCATGCAAGACTGGGGCTGGAGCCGAGATGGTACATCGGCGGTTATGCGCTGATGCTCGATGGCATCGTCAAGGCACTGGTCGAGTCCGAGCTGAAGGGCCTTTTCATGGAAAAGAAGGCCAAAAAGGTGAAGGACGCCTTGTCGGCCACCATCAAGGCCGCCCTTCTCGACATGGATTATTCGATCTCCGTCTATCTCGACGTGTTGGCCGCCGAGCGGCAGAAGGTGGAAGCCGAACAGGCGCAGATGAAGAAGGAGCAGGAGCACGTTCTCGCACTGCTCAACAGCGCTCTCGACAGGCTGGCCAATGGCGACCTCACCTCCAGTATCGGCGAAAAAACCGCACCGCAATTTGAAGGGCTGGTCGCCAATTTCAACGCTGCGGTCGGCAATCTCTCCGGCGCATTTGCGCAGATCGTTGAAGAGGCGAACAAGATTTCCGGCAATACGCGCGAGCTGACATCTGCGACCGACGACATGGCTCGCCGCACGGAACAGCAGGCCGCCGCCCTTGAGGAAACCGCCGCCGCCGTCGAGGAAATCACCACCATTTCCAAATTGTCGGCGCAGCGTTCCGAAGAGGCCAAGGCCATCGTCGAAAGCTCGGCCGTTGAAGCCGCGCGCTCGCGCGATGTGGTAACGGAAGCGGTGAAGGCGATGGGAGCCATCGAGGACTCATCGCAGAAGATCACCCAGATCATCTCCGTCATCGACGAGATTTCGTTCCAGACCAACCTCCTGGCGCTGAATGCCGGCGTGGAGGCCGCGCGCGCTGGCGAGGCCGGCAAGGGTTTCGCCGTCGTCGCCCAGGAAGTACGTGAACTCGCACAGCGCTCCGCCACCGCCGCGAAGGAAATCAAGACGCTGATCGCCAAGTCTTCCGAAGACGTGATGCAAGGTGTTTCGCTGGTCAACAAGACGGGCGAATCGCTCAATACGATCGGCAACAAGGTGGATCACATTCAGGAACATATCGCCTCGCTGACCAAGGCGGCGCAGGAGCAGTCCGTCGGCATCCAGGAAATCAATGCCGCCATCAGCAGCATGGACAACCTGACCCAGAAGAATGCGGCCATGGTGGAAGAGACGAATGCGGCAACGCATAATCTGAGCGATGTCAGCGCCAATCTGGCGGCGCTTGTCAGCCGGTTCAGCGTTTCGACGACGAAGGCGCATGTGGAGCGGACGTACCGGGCGGCGTGACGGGCATCAGGCACCTCCCTCTCCTCATTCCTGTCTCGTCACAAGAATGAGGGAGGCGGGTCTCAGGCGTTGCCGCCCTTCAGCAACCGCGATTTCTGCCGGTTCCAGTCGCGTTCCTTCTCCGTCTCGCGCTTGTCGTGCAGCTTCTTGCCCTTGGCGAGCGCCAGTTCCAGCTTCGCGCGACCCCTATCGTTGAAATAGATTTTCAAGGGCACCAGCGTCATGCCTTCACGGTTGATACCGGCGCGCAGACGGTTGATCTCGCGCTTGCTCAAAAGCAGCTTGCGGCGGCGGCGCGGCTCGTGGTTGAAGCGGTTGGCCTGCAGATATTCCGGCAGGTGGGAATTGATGAGCCAGATTTCATCGCCCTCGTCCGAAGCGTAGGATTCGGCGATATTCGCCTTGCCTTCGCGCAGCGACTTGACCTCGGTGCCGGTCAGCACGAGCCCTGCCTCATAGGTGTCGATGATTTCGTAGTTGAAGCGAGCCTTGCGGTTTTCCGCAACGATCTTGTTCACCACGCGCTGGCTGCCTTTGGGGGCCATGATATTTCAATCCCTTGTTTTTCTTATTGCGCCTTCGGCTTACCGCCGAGAGCGGTTTTCGAACCCCTATTTAATGTTGTCGCCGCGAAAAGAAAAGGCGCGCCGAACGGCTTCTGTCGCGAAGCGGTTCAGGGCGCGCCTTAAACGCTTTCGGGCTGCCTCAGTTCATCAGGCCGGCATGCTTCAGCGCCGCATCGATGGCCGCTTCCGTTGCCGGTTCCAGCGTGCTCATCAAGGGCGAGCGGACCCGGCGATTGCCGCCGCGGGTCTTCGACAGCGCATATTTGGTGCCGCAGACGCCGGGCTCCATGAAGATCGCCTTGTGCAGCGGCATCAGGCGATCCTGATATTCCAGCGCCTTGGCATAATCGCCGGCGAGCATCGCCGCCTGGAATTCCGAACAGAGGCGCGGCGCGACATTGGCGGAGACCGAAATGCAGCCGACGCCGCCATGGGCGTTGAAGCCGAGCGCCGTGCCATCCTCGCCCGAAAGCTGGATGAAGTCCTTGCCGCAGGAAATGCGCTGCTCGGAAACGCGGTCGATCTTGCCGGTCGCGTCCTTGACGCCGACGATGTTCTTATGCGCCTTGACCAGCGCGCCCATGGTTTCCGGCGACATGTCCACCACCGAGCGCGGCGGGATATTATAGATGACGATCGGCAGTTTCACGGCTTCGGCGACTGCCGAGAAATGGGCGAACAGGCCTTTCTGCGTCGGCTTGTTATAATAGGGTGTGACCACCAGGAGCGCATCCGCGCCGGCTTCCTGCGCATGCAGTGCAAGCTCGATCGCCTCATCGGTATTGTTAGAGCCTGCGCCCGCAATGACCGGAACCCGTTTCGCCGCCACCTCGATGCACAGCTCAACGACACGTTTGTGTTCGTCGTGGGACAGGGTTGGAGATTCCCCTGTCGTGCCCACGGGCACAAGTCCGCTGCTGCCTTCGGCGATCTGCCATTCCACATGGGCGGCAAATGCCTGTTCGTCCACGGCGCCATTGTCCGTGAACGGGGTAATGAGGGCGGGAATTGATCCCTTGAACATGCAAAGCTCCTGGCGCCGAGCCGGTTCATGCTTCGGCCGCATTCGATGGTTAAAACCGGCACACATTAGAGCCAGCCCTTGACGCCGACAAGCGCAAAGGCACCGTATTTTGTCCGAAATTGTCGGAAGTGTGACAGTCTCCGGACCATGACCGGAAAGTGCAAAAAGCCGGCACCGAAAAGAGACGTCGCTCGCGGGCCGGTGAATAAAAGTTGATTGAATTGCGGGGCGGTTATTAAGATTTCATTAAGGCTGAAATCTCAAGATTCCGGTGTGGGACATCAGACCGTTTTCGGCAATCCTGCTGCAATGAAGCGATATTACAGGAAAGTCGGCAACGCCTTTACACAATGAAGAACGGCATGAAAAAGACAGTCTGGGGATTGATGGCGGCGGGTCTTGCCGCAACCGTTTGGAACGCATTGGCCGGGCCGCTGCCGGAAGGTGCGGCGCCGCTTCCCTATGTCAAGCCGAATGCGCCGACCGTTCCGGCCTTCATACCGGCCTCGCCAGAGATCACCGGCGCCATACCGCGCCTCAACCGTCCCGACGATATCAGCCAGTTGAAGGCCGGCCTCGACGCGCTTTCCAGCCGGGACGCGACCCGCGCAATTGCGCTGCGCAACACCATGCCGAGCGGCAGTCTCGACCGCCATATACTCACCTGGGCAATCGCTGTTTCCGGGCAGAAGGATGTCGCTTCCGCCGAGATTGCCGCAGCCCAGCGCGAACTTTCCGGCTGGCCGGGCGCCTCCGCCCTGCGCGCCAACTCCGAAAGAGCGCTTTACCGCGAAGATCCGCCCGCACCCCAGGTGCTTGCCGCCTTCGGCAATAGCCGGACGGAAACCGCGGAAGGCGCATTCGTGCTCGCCAAAGCGCTCGCCTCCTCCGGCAAGGTGGCAGAATCGCAGCGCCTCATTCGCCAGCTCTGGGTGAGCGAAGGTATGGACAAGGACATGGAAGACCGTGTGCTTGCCGAGTTTCCCACCTATCTGACGCCCGCCGACCACAAGGCGCGCATGGATTATCTGATGTATCGCAGCCGCATCAGCCAGGCCAAGCGTTTCGGCGATCTCGGCAAGGCGCAGTCGCTTTATAATGCCTGGGCGGCGGTGCTGCAGCGGTCCGCCAATGCCGGCGCATTATTGGGCAAGGTCGACGCCTCCTGGCGCAACGATCCGACCTATCTCTTCGCGCGCATCGAGAACCTGCGCAACCAGCAGAAATATCCGGAAGCCGCCGTGCTTCTGCGGCAGGCGCCGAAGGAAACGGCCAGGCTCGTCAACCCCGGCGAATGGTGGAATGAGCGCCGTATCGTCGCCCGCGGCCTTGCCGATCTCGGTGATTTTGCCGAAGCCTATCGCATCGTCGCCAATCATTCGGCCACTTCACCCGTCGATATTGCCGATGCCGAATTCCATGCCGGCTGGTATGCGCTGAGGGCGCTGCGCGATCCGGCGGCGGCCTCGCGCCATTTCAATACGTTGTTGCAGACGTCGAACCGGCCGCTTTCGGCATCGCGCGCCTATTATTGGCTCGGACGGGCGGCGGAAGCGGGCGGACCGGGAAATGCCCGTGACTATTTCGAGAAAGCCGCCGCGCATCCCGGCACGTTTTACGGCCAGCTCGCCGCCGCGCGGATAGGTAAGAAGACACTGAACGTCACCTATCCAAGCCCCAGCAGCGGCGACCGCGAACGTTTCGCCGGCCGCGAAGCCGTGCGCGCCATCGACCGGCTGGAAGCGGCCGGGTATGGCTGGCGGGCTGACAGCCTTTACCGGTCGCTGGCGGAACAGCTCGACAGCCCCGGCGAACTTGCCATTCTGGCGGCGCGGGCGGAGGGCAACGGCAATCATCAGGTTTCGCTGCAAATCGGCAAGACGGCGTTCAGCCGCGGCATCGATGCGGCCGCACTCGCCTATCCGCTCGGCGTCATTCCCGCCAGCGCCAATATTGCCGGCTCCGGCAAGGCGCTTGCCTATGCCATCGCCCGGCAGGAAAGCGCCTTCAACCCGGCCGCCGTCTCCGCCGCCAATGCGCGCGGCCTTTTGCAACTGCTGCCCGGAACCGCCAAGGGCGTGGCCGGACGCCATGGCCTGCCCTACACCCAGGCTCGGCTGACCACCGATGCGGGTTATAACGCCACGCTCGGCGCGCATTACCTCGGCGAGCAGATCGACAGTTTCGGCGGCTCCTATATCCTCACTTTCATCGCCTATAATGCCGGGCCCAAGCGCGTGCCGGAATGGATCGCCCGCTATGGCGACCCGCGCGGCAAGCCAATCGACGAGGTGATTGACTGGATCGAGCGCATCCCCTTCCCCGAAACCCGAAATTACGTGCAGCGGGTGATGGAGAATTATCAGGTTTACAAAACGAGGCTCGGGCAGCAAGCCGATATCGTTGACGACCTGCGCCATGGGCGGGCGGGATAGAAACCCCGCACATCGGTTGATCGCTGTTAAACTATCGAAGCACCGGCAGGCCCGGTGCTTTTTTTGTTTAATGGACTGACCGCACTCAAACGAAAAACCCCGGCATTTCTGCCGGGGTTTCCATCACTGACTATGTCAGATCAGATTAGAACGAACGCTGAAGGCGAACGAAACCGGTGACTTCGTCGTCACGACCATCTTCGTCGTAGTAGTTGGCGGTGATCTTGGTAGCCAGACCTTCGGTGATCTTGTAGTCAACCGTCAGACCAGCAGTCCAAGCGTCACGGTCGCCAACGAAGTCACCATCAGCCGCTACGTCGAGCTTGCCGAGGTATTCAAAGCCAGGGGTAAGTGTCAGGCGATCGGTTGCCTTGATCGCATACTCAACGGCAACAGCCCATTCAGACTTCGCGTAGTATGCGTTGTCGCCAGAAGCCCATACACCGGCAAGACCGAAAGTACCCGGGCCGATATCTGCAAACAGAATGCTACGGATAGCAACGTTTTCTGCATCGAAATCGTAGGAAGCGATCAGGTTGGCCGTAACAGCGCCGAACGTGCCGCCGATCATGCCGCCGATACCGACATTGTTGTCAGCGCCGTACTGGAACTGACCGTACTGGCCTTCAAGCTCGTCGACCGAGATCGCGGCCTGGAAAGAACCAGCATCGTAGGTGTACTTGATCGAGTTGAACAGGGTGTTGGTCGACAGAATGTCGGTTTCGCCGTTCAGATCGTCATCCCACCAGCTATAGAACTTACCAACCTTCAGCCCGCCGAGTTCGATGAACGCCTGGTCAACGAAAACGCTGGAGTCAGCTGCTGAACCGTTGTCGGCATTGCCACGGAAGCCGATGAAGCCGCGCAGAGCACCGAGTTCGGTGTCAGTGCGGGTGTCGACTTCGAACTGAGCGCGCGTGAACGAATCCCAGTCAGAGGTGCCCGACGAATCACGGCCGAAGTTGGTCTGGAAACGAATGTAACCGCCGAACTTCAGGCAGGTTTCGGTGCCGGGGATGTAGAAGAAGCCGGTGCCGAAAGCGTCGCAAACGCGAACGTATTCCATGGGCTCAGGCTCAGCAGCGACGATAGCGTCGGCAGCGTGAGCGCCGGATACTGCTGCGAGAGCCGCAGCGGAGCCGATGAGAAGGCTCTTGATATTCATGGTTGACCTCCAGTCAAACGCTTAATCTTCTAAGCAGCGGGTGGGAGCACTTCAGAAATGCGTGCCGCTTATGACATCGATTAGAGCCAAAACCGCCCGCACAGGCAATCGCAATCGTGACAGAAGGAAGACAGTAAGGTGTCCTTAGTTTTTCATTGTTGCGAAATAGCTACAATTCTAACGCACCTCGCCGGATTTATTAAAGAATGGTTAATTTCCAATTTATTTCAGTGACTTAGCTGGGGACTTCAACACTCATCCAAAAACAAGATATATACCATCGGGAAATCTGGCCATAATTGGGACGCAGCAAATTGTCCAAAAGTTGATCTGCACGTTGCCGAATCGATCATTTTGCAATCCGGCCGCCCGCAATTTCGATTAATCTGGCGCTGCCATCGGTGACGAACACAGAGCGGATTCGGCCAATCTGAATCACAAGCGATAATCGATCGCTTAAGCCCGATGCCCACACCCAAAGATCGCCTTAATACAAAAAAGCCCGGCTCGAAAGCCGGGCTCCCATTACTGACACTGTCAGATCAGATTAGAACGAACGCTGAAGGCGAACGAAGCCCTTCCACTGTTCCTGGTCTGCGCCGTCTTCGTCGTAGTAGTTAACTGCGACCTTCGTGGAGAGACCCTGCGTGATCTTGTAGTCGATCGTTACGCCAGCCTGCCAAGCGTCGTTATTAGACCAGTCGTTGGTCAGGTAGTACTTCGTGTCGTCAACAGTAGCCGAGAAAGCAACGTTACCGAAGTACTGAGCGCCGGGGGTGATCGTCAGACGGTCAGTTGCCTTGATTGCGTATTCAGCAGCAACTGCCCATTCAGACTCTGCGTAGTAAGCATTTACGCCGGAAGCCCAAACACCAGCAAGACCGAACGTGCCAGGACCGATGTCAGCCGTGGCGATCAGGCGGATAGCGCCTTCTTCCTGGTCGACGTCGTAGCCGCCGATGAGCTGCAGGGATGCAGCGCCCAGTTTGGCGCCGAGGCCGAGAGCGATACCAACGTTGTTGTCAGCTTCTTGAGTTACGTCGATCAGATCGCCAGCACCGTCGAATACAGCAGTTGCGAACTTGGAGTTCGTGCCTTCGAGTTCGTCAACCGAAACGCCTGCCCAGAAGGAACCAGCGTCGTAGGTGTAACGAATGGAGTTAAACAGAGCGTTCGTGGAGAGAACGTCAGCTTCGCCAGAAAGACCATCGTCCCACCAGCTGTAGAACTTACCGACCTTCAGGCCGCCGAGTTCGATGAACGCCTGATCAACGAAAACGCTCGAAGATGAAGAAGAACCGTTGTCAGCGTTGCCGCGGAAGCCGATGAAACCGCGCAGAGCACCGAGTTCGGTATCGGTGCGGGTGTCAACTTCGAACTGAGCGCGGGTGAACGAATCCCAGTCAGAGGTGCCAGACTTGTCACGACCGAAGTCGGTCTGGAAACGGATGTAACCGCCGAACTTCAGGCAGGTTTCGGTGCCGGGGATGTAGAAGAAGCCGGTGCCGAATGCGTCGCAAACGCGAACGTATTCCATGGGCTCAGGCTCAGCAGCGACGATAGCGTCAGCGGCCTGTGCGCCGGATACTGCTGCGAGAGCCGCAGCGGAGCCGATGAGAAGGCTCTTGATGTTCATGGTTGACCTCCAGTCAAAGTTTTTAAGTGGGTCTGGGTACTTTCGCTGAAGGACAGCATTCCCTGCCCCATTCCCGTGTTCTTAGAAGCCAAACGATCCACCGCCTCGCTTCTGGTGGTGAAAATACAAAAGGTTTCGCCGCATGCAATCGCCAACATCCGATAAATAGCATTTACGTATATGCTTCATTTCGATTTGTTGCGGAAACAACACACCATGCGCTGTCAACCCGCAGGCGGCTTTACCATGCGTTAAGAAATTGATTGAAAATCCGTTAGTTAGTGAGATTAACAAGATATTTACAAACTGCCGGCTTTTTCGGAGAAACCTTGCCTCGTCGGGCAAGAAAGGTGGAAACCGTCGCATCCTTACACCCCTGCATCTGACACACCCTCACGGCGCGCGTGAAGAGACGAGGGAAAAGCCAAGCCGTTTGACACCGATTCCCCACGCAACGATTCGAGGGACCAACGTCGTATCGATCGCGTCTATTTGCTCGGGATATCTGATGTGATGAGGCGGCGTCGCATTCGACAATTGGCTTTTATGATCGGCAGCAGCCGATTTGTTGCGCGCCAATTCGAAACGGACGGAAGAACAGGTGACAAGCGGCGACAGTCGCCAAAGCGCTCCGGCTGCAGTCTTGAAGTGAAGGATCGTTCGGGCTGGAATTTTCGGTCTTGCGCCGAAATGGCGGAGAGGATGGGATTCGAACCCACGATACGCTTTTGACGTATACTCCCTTAGCAGGGGAGCGCCTTCGACCACTCGGCCACCTCTCCGGTGCGGCCTGATTATTGCGTAAAAAAAATGATTGCAAGGCTTTTTCGCCAAGAAGCACAAAAACCTGTTGGCTGAACATACCGCCGCGAAACTTTGCGGGCCTTTCGGGAACTTCTTTCAGGCCGGCACGTTCTGGCTTCGGTAACAAAAGAGGTGTTCTAATGGCTCAGACCAAACTGAATGTTGTCGAAGACACGATCGAAAACCAGATTGCGGAGCTGCGTTCGCAAATCGCATCCCTCTCCAAATCCGTCTCGGCCCGCGCGGAAGGCGTGGGCGAAGATGCATCCGAATTTCTGGATGAGGCGCGCGGGCGCGTTCGCAAGGCGGCCCACAATGTGCGCGCCCAGGGCCAGCATGTCGTCGAAGCGGTCAAGGAGAATCCCGGCACGGCGACCTCCCTGCTGACGATCGTTGGCGCACTCGGTTTTGCCATCGGTTATGCGGTCGGCACAAGCACGCAGCAGAATTCGTCGAACGGCAGCCTTTATCGCTGGCGCTGATTGCCGCGCGGGCTTAAAATTCAGGCAAGGCGGGTCAATCCGCCTTGCCTTTTCGTATTGATTTGAAATGGGATGAATGGGGGCGAATATGCGGTTCAGCGACGATCTTGAAACGGCTTTGTCGGATTTTGCGAGGGATCACGGCATCGACAGGGATGAGGCCATCCAGCGCATCGTTCGCGCCGCCCTTATTAATGGCGGTTATCTCGCCTCCGGCGAAGAAGGCATTCCGCCGGAAAAGCTGAACGCCAGCAATGACGACTGAATCAATATCCCGACCGCGATGGCGCAGGTGCTGCCCCGCCCTTGTAACGGGCCGATAGCGCACGCAGGGTGCTGGCGAATTCCGTTACATCGGCGCCGACGGCCACGAAGGAAGCGCCGAGTTCGAGATAGCGGCGATTATAGGTTTCGTTGAAGGTGAGAATGCCGGCGGCCTTGCCCGCCTTGACAATCTTGACAATGGCCGCCTCGATCACTGTCTGCACTTCCGGCTCGTCTATTCTGCCGAGATAACCCATATCGGCGGCCAGATCCGCCGGGCCGATGAACACGCCGTCCACGCCTTCCACCACAAGAATATTGTCGAGATCGTCGATCGCCGCACGCGTTTCGGCCTGCACCAGCAGGCAGACGCCGTCCGAGGCGCTGTCGGCGTAATCGGTTATCGTGTTGAAGGCGGAAGCGCGGGCGACGGCAGCCCCCATGCCGCGAATGCCGCGCGGCGGATAATGCATGGCGCTGACCAGATCTTTCGCCTGATCGGCCGAATCGACCATAGGCACGAGAAGCGTGCGCGCACCTGCATCCAGAAGCTGCTTGATCATCCAGCTTTCGTCGACGGGCACGCGCACCACCGGCTCGGCGGGCGATGTGGCAAGCGCGCGAAGCTGATCGATGATGCTGCGCAGATCGTTCGGCCCGTGCTCGCCGTCAATCACTAGCCAGTCAAAACCCGCAGTGCCGGCGATTTCCGCCGTGATGGCCTCGCCCATATCGAGCCAGAGGCCAATCTGCGGCTTGCCGGCATGGATGGCGGTTTTGAAACGGTTTTCGGGAGCGGGCATGATGTCCTCAGGAAAGCAGTAATTTCAGATCGGCGGAAGCATCCGCCAGGATGGCGCGATCCGGCTCCGCGCCGGTATCGAGCAGTTTCTTGCCCGCGACATAGGCCTTGGCGTCGTTGACGGCATCCACCGCCGCGAATCGCCCATCGCGAAAATACCAGACGGACCAGCTGCCCTCGCGCGCGCCCTGCCTCAGTATCGTCTCGTCGTAACCAAGATTGAAGCCGGCGATCTGCAGTTTGGCGTCATATTGATCCGACCAGAACCATGGCTTGGGATCATAGCCGGTTGCAGCCCCGGTGAGAACGGCAGCCGCCGCCTCAGCCTGATCGACTGCGTTCTGTACCGATTCGAGACGCACATGCTGGCCGCGCCAGGGCAGCAGCGCGCAATCGCCCACCGCATGAATGGCGCTGTCGGAGGTGCGGGTATGGTCGTCCACCACGATGCCATTGCCGACATCGAGGCCCGATTCGCGAGCGAGGCGATCATTCGGCGTCACGCCGATGCCGACAATCACAAAGTCCACATCCAGCGTCGAGCCGTCGGAGAGTTCGGCAGCGGCCACCCGGCCATCCATGCCGACAAGGCGCACAAGGCCGGTCTTTTCGCGAATGGAAACGCCGTGGGCCTGATGGATGCGGCGCATGATATCGGCGGTTTCCTTCGCCGCCACGCGCTGGAGAATACGGTCGGCCATTTCGATCAAGGTCACTTCGAGGCCGAGCTTGCAGGCGACGGCCGCTGCTTCGAGACCGATATAACCGCCGCCGATTACCAGCAGCCTGCGGCCGGGTTTCATCTCCTCCATCAGACGGTCGGCATCGCGTTTGTCGCGAACGGTCAGGACGCCTTCCAGATCGCCGCCAATGCTGGCGGGCAGCAGCCGGGGAGCAGCCCCGGTCGCCAGCACCAGCCGGTCATAGGAAAGCGTGCCGCCGTCCTGCATGCGCAGGGTTTTTGCTGCGCGGTCTATCTCCTCGACCAAGGTGGAAAGCCGCATATCGACATTGTTCTCCGCGTACCATTCCTCCGGCCGGAACATCAGCCGGTCGAAGCTCATCTCGCCGAGGAGGTATTTTTTGGAGAGCGGCGGCCGCTGGTAGGGATAGGCGTCTTCGGAACCGATGATGGTGATGGGGCGCTCATCCTTCAGCGCCCGAAGCTTCGACGCCAGCGCGAAAGCGGCCTGCCCCGCCCCGACGATTACCAGCCTTTCCGTCACAGTCCACTCCCAGAAGAATCACGAAGCGCCGGTCCTGTCGAGCCTCGTGAAGCGATATTGCAAGGCTCAGGCGTAACGCCAAGTACGGTCCTAGTCAACACCAGCCCCGTGCAAGCGTGACGCAGTATCAGCACAGGCTGCAACCGGATGAGACCGAACGCATTTCCATAGTGGAAACATCAGCTTCCGAAGGGACGATTGGTCGAGATCGAGACACAGAACAGACAATTGCGCGCATTTCCTTCATGCCCTGGCAAGGAAGCGGCGTTAAAATCGGCATCAAAAGAGGCAATCCGGGAGGTTGTCATGGCTTTGCATATGGATCCCCGTCAGAACGTCCCCCAGGACGAAATGTACGAGAAATTTCAGATCGACCGGCCCGGCAAGATCACCTTCATCGGGCATCATCTCAGCGCCAAGGACACCATGCGCTGCCTGGTGCGGACCATTTCCCTTTACGGCGCGGAACTGGATGTCAGCCCCGATCTGGAAATGCCGGCCAATTTCTATCTGGAAATTCTCGGTATCCGCGATGAGATCGGCTGCACGCTGATCCGGCGCGAAGAAGAAAAAGTGACGATCGGCTTCAATATGCTGATCGATGCGGAGTTCCTGCACCATGTGCGACGCCTGAGCTTCGAGACCAACGCGTGACCCCGGCACGATAGGCCGATGGCTTTTCCGTCCCCTCACCGGGACGTAAAATTCTGTTCCAAAACAGTCATGCCACAACCGGCTGCGCCTTGCGTCCGGTTTTTTTGCACCTATTGTGAGCCGGGTTTTAAACACAGATATCGGAAACTCTGAAGCCAATGTCCGCTTTTTCACGCCTTACCCCCCTCGCCGTCTCGCTTCCCTCCACCGTTCCCTTCGTCGGCCCGGAGGCCATCGAGCGGAACCGCGGCTTGAAGGTTGAAGCGCGTATCGGCGCAAACGAAAGCGGCTTCGGCCCTGCCCCTTCCGTGCTTGTGGCCATGCGCGATGCGGCAGCAGAGACATGGATGTACAGCGATCCGGAAAATTTCGAGCTGAAGGAAGCACTCGCCATCCACCATGGCGTCTCGCGTGGCAATATTGCCATCGGCAGCGGCGTCGATGGGCTGCTGGGCGAGATCGCCAGGCTGATCGTCGAGCCGGGCACGCCTGTCGTCACCTCTTTCGGCGGCTACCCCACCTTCAATTATCATGTGAACGGTTTTGGCGGCAAACTCGTGACCACGCCCTATGTCGACGATCACGAAGATCTTGACGGGCTGCTCGATCTCGTCATCCGGGAAAATGCGCCGCTCGTTTATTTCGCCAATCCCGACAATCCGATGGGAAGCTGGTGGGAAGCGAGCGAAGTCGTCGCCTTCGCCCGCGCATTGCCGGAAACCTGCCTGCTCATTCTGGATGAAGCCTATTGCGAAACCGCGCCGGCCAGCGCGGTGCCGGCCATCGACGCGCTGATCGGCCAGCCGAACATTCTGCGCATGCGCACCTTCTCGAAAGCCTATGGGCTTGCGGGTGCGCGCGTGGGTTACGCCATCGGCACGCTCGGCAATGTCGAAGCCTTCGACAAGATCCGCAACCATTTCGGCATGGCGCGCATTTCGGTCGCCGGCGCTTTGGCGGCACTGAAAGATCAAGCCTATCTGCACGAAGTCGTTGGTAAAATTTCTGACGCCCGTGAGCGCATTTCGACAATTGCCCGAGATAACGGCCTTTCACCGCTCCCCTCCGCCACCAATTTCGTCACCATCGATTGCCACCGCGACGGGGCTTATGCCCGCGCCATCGTCGATGGGCTGATGGAGCACGGCGTCTTCATCCGCATGCCGGGCGTCGCTCCTCTCAACCGCTGCATTCGCGTGAGCGTGGGGCCGGGTGACAAGCTCGATCTTTTCGAGCAGGCGCTGCCGAAGGTCCTCAAGGCTATCGGCTAAGCTCCCACCCCACCCTCCTGTGCTCGTCACAGGAATCTAGCCAGCCCAAGTCCTTGGGCTGGAGGGACTCTTTTCGCCGCGCAGACGCGCGTCGGCTGGATTTCTGTGACAAGCACAGGAACGAGGGTTGGAAAGTGCCGCGCATTGCACGCATCGATTCAACATCCTCCCGCAAGCCCCTGCCCGCGAATCGTTTTCCGGCAACGGACATCGCCAAATATAAGAAAACCGCGCCCGCCTTGTTCCTGCCGGTCGCGGTTTGATGTGTCAGCGCAAAAGCTTGTTTTCAAAGCCCTCGCCGCGTTCCCCTTCGGGTTTACTTTCCTTTGCGCCGGTCATCGGGACTGGAGGGAACCGGACCGGAAATCTCAATAAGGCTTGGGTAAATCAGTGCATCGTCATCCAGTCGCGGGCGGCGCGCAGCGCTTCGGCCAGTTCCGATTTCGTCATGTTGCGGGCGAGATCGGCGCGCAGCGAAGCCGCTCTTTCCGATCCGCGGATCGCGGCGATGTTGAGCCATTTATGGGCGGCGATCAGGTCCACCTTGCAGCCCCGGCCGGTCGCATAGACCAGGCCGAGATTGCAAAGAGTGTCGGCGCGGGTTTCGCCACCGGCAGCCATTTCGATATCGCGGATTTCAAAGCGTGCCATTGTTTTTATCCCTGTCTTTCAGAACTTTCCGCTTTTCGTCGAAAAGCGAACCGCTCTGTCTCTTTGTTTTTTCGCATTTCCGGACGCAAAACCGCTTCGCACTTTTGCTGGAATGCTCTCGCCTGTTTCATCATTGCCTTCTTGCCGAGGCTATCGTCCGGACCTGCCGTCTTTTGCGGCTTTTTCGTCCTTTCGTCCGGCAGGTTTTCCCTGCGCTTTTGATGAGTTCACTATGCCACCGGGCATTCAACACCCGCTTAAAAGGCATGATTAATGGGCAGCAAACAAACTGCAAACGATTGGTAAAATTGGGTTTTTATTAAATATCAGGAGGTGCGGAAATTAAGGACTTTCGGGCGATTTTTACGAAAAGTTTACATCTGGATTTAAACCCTTCGTTCACCACGATCCAAACACCGATTTTCTGTTTTCCTCTTTTCTTCGCTTTCAAACGTCGCAAATGCCGTGCAATGGACGCAAATTTCTGTTTCCTTTTACGTTAACGTCAAATACTATCCGCCTGCCCGTGCGGAGGATGAACGGGCAAAGACCAGCGCGACGTGACCGGAGGAGTTTCCATGAAGCGTGTGATGATGATGACCGCTGCCCTGCTGATGGGCAGCAACCTTGCCTTTGCCGCAGAAGCCATCGAGGGCAACTGGAAGACGGCCAGCGGCGAAACCGCCGTGATCGGCCCCTGCGGCGGCGCTTTCTGCGTGACGCTGAAGACCGGCAAACATGCCGGAAAACAGATTGGCAAACTTTCCGGCAAGGGAAACATCTATTCGGGTGAAATCACCGACCCCGCAAACGACAAGACCTATAGCGGCTCCGGCACCGTTTCCGGCAACTCGCTGAGCATGAAGGGCTGCGTGCTGAAGGTTCTGTGCAAATCGCAGACCTGGACGCGCCTGTAATCGGCAAGGCGGCGGGTGGGCTTTCTGGCCTGCCGCCTGCGGCCCCGCGGCTGACGGCGCGGTGCGCCGCCCAAGGACTTCGCCCGAACCTGCGGGCGCACGCCGCATGGAAGCCGCATATCCGTTGATGTATCGTTGCGCCCGACACCAACGAGAGCGACGCATGCGCCCTATCCTTTCGACAATCCTGATCGCAGGCACCTCCCATGTCGGCAAAAGCACCTTTGCCGGCCTCTTGAGCGATAGGCTGCGTTGCGAGGCGATATCGACCGACAGTCTCGCCCGCCATCCGGGAAGGCCATGGCCGGGCATTCCGGCGCCGGTGGAGGAATATTACTCGCAGCTCTCGGCGGAAACGATCCACTGGTTTCTCAAGATACATCATCGGAACATCTGGCCATTGATCCGCACGATGATCGACAGCAGGTCAGGCACCGGCACGACCGCAATCTTCGAGGGCGCGGCCCTGCGGCCGGAATTGATATCGCCTCTGCTTGGCAACACCGCCGCCGGTGTCTTTCTTCATGCTGGCAATGATTTTCTTCTTGAGAGAATGCGCTCTCATGCGCGCTATGAAGATGCACCGGCCGACAAGCGGCGGATCATGGATGCGTTCATCGAGCGTTCGTTGCGGGAAAACACGGATATGCTGGCATCCGCTCGGGAACACCATGTACCGGTTGTCGATGTGACCCAGCCTCAGGCGTTCGAGACCCTGCTGACCGATCTTGCGGCGCGTGCGCAAGCCCCTCTGCCCTGATCGAAAAGCGGGTGGTCCGCGCCACTGCGGTATCAATCCGCCATGTCACCACCCGTTAACATCCCTGAACACCATATGAACCGGGGCCTCAGGGTCCGTTCAGTCCGAGTGTGGCAAAACTCTGTCCATCAACTCCAATAAAGGGGAATGGGCATGACAAAGCTGATCCGCCGACTGGTAATCTTCGCGTTTCTCATGGCGATCTTCGCCATGTCCTTCGCCTCGCTCGTCGTTAATCCGAACCGCAATTTCCAGCGGGTGAATGCCGGTGCGGCAATTGCCTGCCAGCACAGCCCGGCGCCCGCCGCCAATTGCCCCGTTGTACTGTAAGAAGGGATCTGATGATGACGACAAGCTTCTCCAACGGCCTGTTTTCCGCCTTGCGGCTGATGCTGATGGCCTCGATCTTTCTCGGCCCGGTGGCCGGACTTGCGGTTTACAAGGCCGATCCCCGCCCGGCCTCGAAGGGCGCCGGCTTCGTGCTTCTGATGAGCCTGCAGCGCGGCGCGCTCGGCTGAAATTTCTGCCCCCCACAGTTATTCGAACTGCATTTTCACGTTTCTTTTCAGCTTCTTCGTATTTCTGTCGCTTGCCTGTCGAAATTGGCCTCTTATAATGGGCCATGACAATAGCAAAACGAATGATTCCGCCCCTCACCTTCGTCAGCCCCGAGCCTTTCGCGCCGCAGACATTCACGGATCCGAAAGAAGCTGTGGCGGCTTTGTCCGCGCTTTACGAACGCAATACGGCGTTCCTGATCAACTCCTTCACCGAACTTGCAAAGGGCGCGCCGATCGCCGGCCGTTACCGCGCCTGCTATCCGCAGGTGAGCCTTGAGACCGCCACCTTCGGCCATGTCGATTCACGTCTCTCCTACGGCCATGTCACCGCCCCCGGCGTCTATACGACGACGATCACCCGGCCGGAGCTTTTCCGTCACTACCTGAAAGAGCAGCTGGGGCTTCTGATCAAGAACCACGGCGTTCCGGTCACGGTGTCGGAATCGGCCACGCCCATTCCGCTGCATTTCGCCTTCGGCGAAGGCGCGTATGTCGAGGCGGCGGCGGCGTCTTCGCTCTCCGACGTGCCGCTGCGCGATCTTTTCGATACGCCCGATCTCAACAATACCGACGATCTCATCGCCAATGGCGAATATGATCAGGTGCCCGGCGAACCGGCGCCGCTTGCGCCCTTTACCGCACAGCGCATCGATTATTCGCTGGCCCGCCTCAGCCACTATACGGCAACGAGCGCCAGCCATTTCCAGAACTTCGTGCTGTTCACCAACTACCAGTTCTATATCGATGAATTCGCCGCCTGGGCGCGGCAGCTGATGAAGAATGGCGGCGAGGGTTACACGGCTTTCGTGGAGCCCGGCAATTTCGTCACCCCCGCCGGTTGCGAAAAGCCGGAAACAGACGCCGTGCTGGCCCGCCTGCCGCAAATGCCCGCCTATCACCTGAAGAAAAAGGGCCATGCCGGCATCACGCTCGTCAATATCGGCGTCGGCCCTTCCAACGCCAAGACGATTACCGACCACATCGCCGTGCTGCGGCCGCATGCCTGGCTGATGGTCGGCCATTGCGCCGGCCTGCGCAACAGCCAGCGGCTGGGCGACTATGTTCTGGCGCATGCCTATGTGCGCGAGGACCACGTCCTCGATGACGACCTGCCCGTCTGGGTGCCCATCCCGGCTCTCGCCGAAGTGCAACTGGCTCTGGAAGGCGCTGTGGCGGAAGTCACGGGTTACGAGGGTTTCGAGCTGAAGCGCATCATGCGCACCGGCACCGTCGCCACCATCGACAACCGCAACTGGGAGCTTCGCGACCAGGCCGGCCCGGTCAAACGCCTGTCGCAATCCCGCGCCATCGCACTCGATATGGAATCGGCCACCATAGCCGCCAACGGTTTCCGCTTCCGCGTGCCCTACGGCACCCTGCTCTGCGTTTCCGACAAGCCGCTGCATGGCGAATTGAAGCTGCCGGGCATGGCGACGGAGTTCTACCGCACGCAGGTCGCCCAGCATCTGCAAATCGGCATCCGCGCCGTGCAGAAGCTTGCGGCCATGCCAACGGAAACGCTGCATTCGCGCAAGCTTCGAAGCTTTTACGAGACGGCGTTCCAGTAAAAACAGATATCGCGGAAAGCGTCCTTGGTGTATAATTTCGAAAATCGCTACACCAAGGATTTTTCGATGCGCACCAACATTGAACTCGATGACGCCTTGCTCGCCGAGGCGATGGAAATCACCGGCCTTTCGACAAAAAAGGCAACGGTGGAAAAGGCGTTGCGCGATCTGGTGCGCATTCATCGTCAGATGCGTGCCCTCGACGCGTTGGAGGGCATGGGCTGGGAAGGTGATCTGGACGAGATGCGGACGGATTGGGATGCTGAGACGGACTGGGACGTGAAGAACACCAAATGATCGTAGCAGATAGCTCTGCCTGGATTTCATTTATTCGAAAAGACGCGCCTACCCTCTCCGCCAAGTTTCGCGCCTTAATGGCGCAGGGCGAAATTCTGATCGGCGACATCATTCTTCTTGAGGTGCTTAGAGGCGCGCGTGACGGTCATCATGCGCGCCGACTTGAGCAGATGCTGGGCGAATTTCCCTGCGTCGCGATGATGTCGCCCCAGCTCGCCATCAAGGCCGCCGCCAATTACCGCTTCCTGCGGGAGCGCGGCTATACGATCAGAAAAAGCAACGACCTCATTATCGGTACCTACTGTATCGAGCACGGGCACAAGCTGTTGCAAAATGACCGAGACTTTCAGCCGATGGCCGATCATCTCGGTCTGCGACTGGCGTGAGCCTCAAACCATCTTCACCGTCCCCTCCACGCGGATGGGAAAATTCACCGAGCGCGCGATGAAGCATTTGTCATGCGCATCATGGTGCAGCTCATCCGCCCGGGCGGGATCACCCTTCGAGATGGTAATGACCGGTTTCAGCACCACTTCGCTGAATTGCCCCGCGCCATCCTTTTCCATCACCAGCGTGCCTTCGGCATTGTCGACATAGTCTTCAACGATGATGCCATTGACCGAGCAGAAATGCAGGTACCACAGCTTGTGGCAGGCCGAGAGCGAGGCGACCAGCAGGTCTTCCGGGTTCCAGCGGGAGGCATCACCGCGGAAGGCGGGGTCGGAGGAACCGGCGATGTCGGCCTTTCCCGAAGTGGAGATCGTGTAGTCGCGTTCATAATCGCGGTAGCCTGATGTCCCCTTGCCGCGATTGCCGGTCCATTTCACCTGAACGGCGTAATGATGTTCCTGTCCTGCCATGTTTAGTCCTCCCTAAGAGTTTTCGTCGCATTTTCCGGACGTAAAACCGCTACGCGCTTTTACTGGAAATGCTCCCGCGTATCGCGCAGGTGGTCGAGCCCCTTGCGCAGCGTTTCGATGATTTCATCCACTTCCAAGCGGCTGATCGTCAGCGCCGGTGAGGCCAGCATGCGGTCGCCGGTGGCGCGCATCACAAGGCCGTTTGCCAGACAATGGTTGCGCACGGCGGTTCCGATGTCGTCCGGCTTGGCGAAACGCCGGCGCGTCGCCTTGTCGACCGTTATCTGCAGGCCGCCCATCAGGCCGACATTCACCACCTCGCCGACCAGTTCGTGATCCGTCAGGCTTTTCCAGCCCTCGGAAAAATAAGGGCCGATATCGTCGCGCACCCGCTCCACCAGTCCCTCGGTCTCGATGATGCGGAGATTTTCCAGCGCCGCGGCGGCGCAGACTGGGTGGCCGGAATAGGTGAAACCGTGGTTGAAGTCACCGACCTCGCACAACATCACCTCCGCCACCCGATCCGAGACGATGACGCCGCCAATCGGCAGGTAACCGGAAGACAGGCCCTTGGCGACGGGAGCAAAATCCGGCTCCACACCGAAATGCTGGTAACCGAACCAGGAACCGAGACGGCCGAAACCGCAGATCACCTCATCGGAGACGAGAAGAATGTTGCGCGCCTTGCAGATGCGGGTGATTTCCGGCCAGTA
Organism: Agrobacterium sp. B1(2019); assembly: GCF_008274755.1. Lineage (NCBI taxonomy): Bacteria > Pseudomonadati > Pseudomonadota > Alphaproteobacteria > Hyphomicrobiales > Rhizobiaceae > Agrobacterium > Agrobacterium sp. B1(2019). Next base: position 1,711,964 of record NZ_VTPB01000001.1, read on the forward strand.
GGTTTCCGGCGGCACGATGACGCCGCCGGCGCCCTGAATGGGTTCGGCCACGAAAGCGGCGACATTTTCCTCGCCGAGTTCATCGATCTTCGCCTCCAGTTCACGCGCCACCTTCAGGCCGAATTCAGCCGGCGAAAGATCGCCGCCCTCGGCATACCAATAGGGCTGGCCGATATGGGCCACGCCCTCGATCGGCAGATCGCCCTGCTCGTGCATCCATTTCATGCCGCCGAGCGAGGCTCCGGCCACCGTCGAGCCGTGATAGCCGTTGCGCCTTGCGATTACCCTGGTCTTCGTCGGATGGCCGAGCGCCTTCCAGTAGACCCGCGCCATGCGGAACCAGGTGTCGGTCGCTTCCGAACCGGAATTGGTGAAGAACACATGGTTCATTTTCGGCCCGGCGCGCGAGGCGATCTTCTGCGCCAGCAGTGTCGCTGGCGGCGTGGTGGTGCCGAAAAACGCGTTGTAGTAGGGCAGCTCGTTCATCTGCCGCTGCACGACATCGGCGATCTCGCGGCGTCCGTAACCGATATTCACGCACCAGAGCCCGGCAAAGGCGTCGAGATATTTCTTGCCGGTACTGTCATAGATGAACACCCCTTCGGCGCGCTCGATGATGCGGGTGCCGGCGGCGTTGAGCTTGCCCATGTCGGAAAAAGGGTGGAGGTGATGGGCGGCATCGATGGCGGCGAGATTGGACATCGGCTTGGATATTTCATTCATGACAGATCGCACTCCCATAAAGGCAACGGCGCTCACGCCGTCACGCCCGCCGAACATGGCCGGGCGGCTTCGATTTGGCAAGGCTGGCGTTTTTCAGGGAGGCGGCTTGGACAAGCGGCGATCGCCCGATTCACAGTCGGTTGCGCTAGGTGAGGAATCCCCGCCCGACCAGGACCCTCAATTCGCCCGCATGAATTTTGAGAGCCACATCCCGTTCCATCGGCAACAATTCGCCATCGATCACGCATCGCACGTCGTGGCGTTTCTTCGGAAAATGAAGCTCCACATCAGTCGAGGTCATGGCCGTCACGGCATCGTTCTCCTTGAGCTTGCCGCGCAAAATGTCGAAGGCGAGTTTTGCAACGCCGGAAGGGCGTAGCGGATCGGTGAGGTAAAAGCCGAGATGGCCGCCGGAAACATTGTCCGCCACCAGGAGCGAGTTCTGGCCGAACTCGTTGTTGGAGACGGAAATGGCCGAGACTTTACGGTACTGGGTTTCACCATTCACGGTATATTCCACCTCGAACACCGGCGGATTGAGGATAACGCTGATGGCGGCGCGGATGCTTGCCTTGATCTTGCCGAGACGGGAGGCAAAAGCGAGGTTGTTTCTGTAGCGCACCATGCGCGAATGCAGGCCTGCCGAAAACTGGTGAACGAAAAGGCGGCCATTGGCGCTGGCGATATCCACACTGGCAACCTCGCCATGCGCCAGCGTCTCCAGAACCTCGCGAATATCGAGAGGCAGCTTCAAAGAGCGGGCAAAGAGGTTCATGGTGCCGGCCGGCACGATGCCGAGCGCGATGCCGTGTTTCCAGGCGATGGCCGCCGCTGCGGAAATTGTGCCGTCACCGCCGCCGGCAATGATGCCCTCGATGCCCGGCTCATCGGCGGCGCGTTCCATTTCCTCCACGATATCCTTTCCGGAGACCAGACGGCACTCGATGGCGTGGCCAGCGCGGCTGAAAACCTCGCGGGCATGATCGCAATAGGCCTCCATGCCTGTGGTACGAAACGTGCCGCCGTCACGATTGAAAATTGCAATGAGCTTCATGTTTCCAACCCGATCCAACAAGGCAGCCGCGCGTAAATGCCTGACCATATATACGGTTCCGAACACCATCGCGTGAAGATGCTCTTTTGCCGAGAATCGCTCTACCGCAACGCATCATTTCATGTTAGGGATCACTTAAGGTCATTTTCATGACCGCGCATCTCCAGTCAGGGCAGACCGGTCCCATACGGTCTTGCCCTTTTTTCTGTGGGCCCTTCCCGCTTTTCAGGTCACGATGAGCCACTCGAATTTCTCTGAAGCCCGCCTTGGCGCGGAGAATGAAAACGTTTACACGGCCGCTCCTGCCGTGGCCCTCTCCCCGCTTGCCATCGCGCTCATCGAACTGGCGCTTGCCGCCGGCGGCTTCGGTATCGGTACGGGCGAATTCGCCATCATGGGCCTGCTTCCCGACGTCGCCGCCACCTATGGCGTCACCGTTCCGCAGGCGGGTTATGTCATCACGGCCTATGCGCTCGGCGTCGTCATCGGCGCGCCGATCATCGCGGTTCTCGCCGCACGCATGACGCGTCGCACCCTGCTTCTCGGCCTGATGGGGCTTTTTGCGACCGGTAATATCTTGAGCGCCGTCGCACCGGATTTCCTGAGCTTCACCGTTCTGCGCTTCATCACCGGCCTGCCGCACGGGGCTTATTTCGGCGTTGCGGCACTGGTGGCGGCCTCCATGGCACCGATCCACAAGCGCGCCCGCGCCGTTGGCCGTGTCATGCTCGGCCTCACCATCGCCACCCTGCTCGGCACGCCGCTCGCCACTTTCTTCGGCCAGCTGCTTTCCTGGCGTGCGGCCTTCATGCTGGTCGGCGGCATCGCACTTCTGACCGTGGCGCTGCTCTGGTTCTTCCAGCCGCGTGATCGGGTAGAGGAAGGCGCCAGCGTCTGGCGCGAACTCGGCGCTTTCCGTCGTGTGCAGGTGTGGCTGACGCTCGCCATCGCCGCCGTCGGCTTCGGCGGCATGTTCTCGGTCTTCAGCTATATCGCCAAGACCACCACCGATGTGGCGATGATGCCGGTTTCCACAGTCTCCATGGTCCTGGCGCTGTTCGGCATCGGCATGAATGTCGGCAATGTGGTCGGCTCGCGGCTGGCCGATATCTCGCTCAACGGCACGATTGGCGGCATGCTGGCCTTCAACGTGCTTGTCATGACCGTATTCGGCATGACGGCAGACAATCCTTTCATGCTCTGCCTCTACGTGTTCCTGATCGGCTGCGGTTTCGCCGCCTGCCCCGCGGTTCAAACACGACTGATGGATGTGGCGCAAGATGCGCAGACGCTGGCCGCCGCCTCCAACCACTCCGCCTTCAACATCGCCAATGCGCTCGGCGCCTGGCTCGGCGGCCTCGTCATCGCCATGGGTTTCGGTTACGCCTCCACCGGTTATGTGGGCGCGGTTCTTTCCCTTCTCGGGCTTGGCGTTTTCCTTGTTTCCGTCACCGTCGAGCGGCGCGAAAAGGCGGCTTGAAGCCGCCTTTTTTACAGCCTGCGCCGCCGCCCCTCGCCGCGGTGCACAACCTTGCGGAAATTTCATGGTCGGGCGCTTGACTCTTTTCGGTTTCAGGCGCAACACGGCCACACGCGCATGCCGGATCGGGCGCTGCGCGGATTTCAACGGAGCATCATTGGATGTCTAGCGACAGTAGCAGTCGATTGCCTTTGCCGAGACCGGCGAACGTGAACTGATCCGACCGCTGTCGGCTCACCACCGCGTTCGCCGTGATCGGCGAATCGACGGAAAGGTGAGCAATCATGAACTTCCACAACCTCTCCCAGAGGGCCAGCAAGGCCGCACGTCTTCTTCGTAGCGGAAACGCCGGCTCCACCACCATTGCCGAACGCGTCGAGCACCTCAACACGCTGGATGTCAGCGAAGCCGTAACCGCCATCCTCGCCATGCCGCAGGCAAAAGCCGTCGCCATTCTCGACCGGCCGGAACTGCATGGCGCCGCCGCCATCATCGCCGATCTTCCGGTCGAACAGGCCGCCCGCCTCGTCAACCTGATGTCCGACGACCGTGTGGCCGACGTCATGGCGGAAATGGCCGAAGAGCCGCGGGCAAAGCTGTTTTCCCGGCTGGACCGCACGACGGCGCTCTCCATCCAGCACCTGATGGGTTATCCGCCGCGTACCGCCGGCTCGATCATGACCACGGAATTCGTCAGCGTGCCGGACAATTGGACGGTGGAACAGACCCTTTCGCACATCCGCGTCGTCGAGCGCTCGCGTGAAACGGTCTATGCCATCTATGTGTTGGCTGAGGACGGAACGCTCTCCACCGTCGTGACGCTGCGCCGCCTGCTGACCGGCCAAGCCGGCGCTTCCATTCTGTCCGTCGCATCGAAAGAAGGCATTGCCTATGCAAGCCCGCTGATGTCGCAGGAGGATGTCGCCCGGCTGATCCGCAAGCACGACCTGCTGGCGCTGCCCGTCGTCGATGACCGCTCGCATATTCTCGGCATCGTCACCGTTGACGACGTGATCGACACCATGATCGCCGACACGACGGAAGACGCCCACAAGTTCGGCGGCATGGAGGCGCTGGGCAAGCCCTATATGACGATCGGCTTTCCGGACATGATCCGCAAGCGCGCCGGCTGGCTCGCAGCCCTCTTCCTTGGTGAAATGCTGACGGCCAGCGCCATGCAGCATTTCGAAGGCGAGCTGGAAAAGGCCGTGGTGCTGACGCTGTTCATTCCGCTGATCATGTCCTCGGGCGGCAACTCCGGTTCGCAGGCCACATCGCTCATCATCCGGGCGCTGGCGCTCGGCGAGTTGAAGCTTTCTGACTGGTGGCGGGTGCTGCTGCGGGAAATCCCGACGGGCCTGACGCTCGGCTGCATTCTGGGCGCCATCGGCTTCCTGCGTCTGAGCCTCTGGCAGCAGGCGGGCTTTTATGACTATGGCGAGCACTGGCTGCTGGTCGGCGCCACCGTTTTCGCAGCCCTCGTCGGCATCGTGACCTTCGGCTCGCTGGCCGGCTCGATGCTGCCCTTCGTGCTGCAACGCCTGCGGCTCGACCCCGCCAGCGCGTCCGCCCCCTTTGTCGCGACGCTGGTGGATGTCAGCGGCCTCGTCATCTACTTCTCGGTGGCGCTGGTGATCCTCAGCGGCACGTTGCTCTAAAAGACGAAATGCCCGCTCGGAGGAGCGGGCCTTTTCATTTGGGCATACGCACGCGTCAACGCTGATCAACCGCCGGCATTGATGACGCCCGTTGCCAATAGTCCAAGCAGAATAAAGCCTATGACCACGCGGTACCAGACGAAGGGCATGTAGCTCCTGGTGGAGACCAGCTTGAGGAAGACGACGATCACGGCATAACCGACCACGAAGGCGATCAATGTCGCGAGCCCCGTCGGACCCCAGCCGACCGGATTGTCCTCGCCGATGCTCTTGAAAAGCTGGTAAAAGCCGGAGCCGAAGACGGCGGGAACAGCGAGCAGGAAGGAATAGCGGGCCGCCGCCTCGCGGGTATAGCCTAAAAGCAGACCGGCGCTGATGGTGCCGCCCGAGCGCGAGACGCCGGGAATGAGCGCCATGGCCTGCGCGAAACCGAACAGGATGCCATCGCGCCAGATAAGCTGGTTCAGCTTGTAACGCTTCTGACCGATCCTGTCGGCAACGCCGAGAACGATGCCGAAGACAATCAGCATTACGGCGGTGATGTAAAGATTGCGCAGCGAGTGCTCGATGGCGTCCTTGAAGAACAGGCCAAGAAACACGATCGGCACGGAACCGACGATGATGAGCCAGCCAAGCCGGGCATCGGCCTTGTTATATTCGCCGAGGCGAAGGTTCTGCCGGAGCCAAGCGATGGCGATACGCATGATATCGGACCAGAAATAAACCAGCACGGCGGCTTCGGTGCCGATCTGTGTAATCGCGGTGAAGGCCGCTCCCGGATCCGCGCCGGAGGGCAGGAACTCCCCGGCGATGCGTAGATGCGCGCTTGAAGAAATCGGAAGAAATTCCGTAAGCCCTTGCAAAAGGCCGAGAAATGCGGCCTCTAACCAACCAATGCTCATCTGTGTGATGTCCCTGCTGCGAATCGAGATCGCAGCATTATGCATCAATCAGGGCAAATACATGTTGCATCGCACCATAAAAAAGGCGCGCGGTGGGGTGCGCTTTTACCCGTGATTTTTCAGGCGGCCTTTTCCTTCATCTCGGGAAGACGGGTATATTTCGCGCCGTTCTTGCAGACGATATGGGCGTCGCCCCAGCTTTTCAGGGCCGAGATCACCGGCCTCATGGTCTCGCCAAGCGGCGTCAGCGCATAGTCCACACGCGGCGGCACCACCGGAAAAACGGTGCGGGAAATCAGGCCGGCTTCTTCCAGCTCGCGTAGTTGTTTGGTGAGCATGCGCTGGGTGACGCTGGGAATACGGCGGCGCAACTCGTTGAAGCGCAGGGTGCCCTCATTGATGAGATGATAGAGGATCACGCCTTTCCATTTGCCATCGAGAAAACTCAAGGTCGATTCCACCGGGCAGCCGGGAAAGTTGCCGGTGAGCTTGGCGCGCGGTCGCGACATCACAGTATCCTTTTTGTATGTATCATCACAAAATGTGCATTCTTGCGATCGATGTTCATATGTATCAAGTAAGAGGCACGCAAACAAGCAAAGGAGACTGTTCATGCGCGCCATCGGTTACAGGACGAACCAGCCCATCACGGCGAAAGACGCCCTCGTCGATATCGACCTGCCCCAGCCGGAAGCGAAGGGGCATGATATTCTGGTGGAGGTGAAGGCCGTTTCGGTGAACCCTGTCGATACCAAAGTGCGCCGCAACCAGTCGCCGGAAAACGGCGAACCGCGCGTGCTCGGCTTCGATGCGGCGGGTGTGGTGAAAGCCGTCGGCGACAAGGTCTCGCTGTTCAAGCCCGGCGACGAGGTGTTTTACGCAGGCGTCATCAACCGCCCCGGCTCCAACAGCGAGCTCCATCTGGTCGACGAGCGCATCGTCGGTGCAAAGCCGAAATCGCTGAATTTCGAGGAAGCCGCCGCACTGCCGCTGACCGCCATCACCGCTTACGAGACGCTGTTCGACCGGCTGCGGGTGAAAGAGCCGGTTCCGGGCGCGGCCAACGCCGTGCTGGTTATTGGCGGCGCGGGCGGCGTCGGCTCCATCGCCGTCCAGCTTCTGCGGGCGCTGACGGATCTGACCGTCATTGCCACCGCCTCACGGCCGGAGACGGTTGCGTGGGTGAAGGAACTCGGCGCGCATCACGTCATCGATCACAGCAAGCCGATTGCCCCGCAGGTGGAAGCGCTCGGGCTCGGTGCGCCGGGCTTTGTCTTCTCCACCACCCATAGCGACATTCATGCCGCTGACAGCGTGGCGACCATCGCGCCGCAGGGCCGTTTCGCGCTGATCGACGATCCGGCCGGCGGTTTCGATGTCATGGCCTTCAAGCGCAAATGCGTGTCCATCCATTGGGAAATGATGTTCGCCCGCGCCGTCTTCCAGACGCCTGACATGATCGAACAGCACAAGCTGCTGAACCATGTGGCCGGGCTTGTCGATGCCGGCAAGATCAAGACGACGCTGACCGAGGTTTTCGGCACCATCAACGCCGCAAATCTCATCAAGGCGCATGCGCTGGTCGAGAGCAACAAGGCCAAGGGCAAGATCGTGCTTTCCGGCTTCTGACGACCAATGAGGCGTCCGCATTGCGGGCGCTTCTCTTCCGCTCATGGCGATGTTTAGGTCCAGAACAAGACCCCGCGGCTATTCCTGTCAATCGTCGTCGTCCGGCTCTTCCGGGCACGGCCAGGAGGCCGGCGCAGTCAGGCCGTTCGGCAATTTGGTCTTGGCGTCACCGCAGGCAATGTCGATCTGCTTCTGATCAAGGCCGGTGGCCATGGAAAGATCGACCCCTTCAATCCGGGTCAGGAGCAGGAAGGCGCTGGTGAAATCCACCTGGCCGCCGAGCTTGGCACCGCCGAAACGGGCCCGTGACAGGTTAGTCAGCGAGAATTTCGAGCCGTTCAGCGAGGCGCCCTCGAAATCGGCCCGGCCAAGTTCGGCCTTGGTGAAGTCCGTGCCGTCCAGCTTGGCTTTTTCGAATTTGGTTCGCTGCATTTCAGCATTGATGAATTTGGCATTGGTGGCGTCGGCGGCGGAAAAATCGCTGCGATAGGCTTCCACCTTGGTCAGATTGGCGCCCTGCAGGTTCGCACCGCCGAGGGCCGTGCGAATAAGCTTCGCCTTTTCGAGATTGGCGCCCTTGAGCGACGAGCCGCGCAGGTCGGTATAGGTGAAATCCGTGCCGTAGAGCATTGCCGAATCGAGATTGCTATCGCCCAGCATCAACAGACGCTTGTTGCATTCGCGCCAGTCGATGCCGGCCATGGCGTCGGTGCGGCAGCTTGCGGCGACCAGCGGACCGCCACTGAAAGAAACGGCAATCATCGCAAGCGTCGCCAAACCGGCGCCGAACCCTGTCTTCCGCACGATATTCAGCCTTTGAAAGCCGGACATTCTTTCACTCCCTGTCGTCGGGCGACGGCACTTAGGGCCATATGCACATTCAAGGCGTTACCGTATCGCTGAACCACAATCCACGGGCCGCGCGACCATGCAACACCCCAACATCCTATATGTAAGAAATCGAAGAGCAATCCACAAATACTGACGGGGAACCGGCTGTGGACGCTGCTCTTGCGCCATGCCCAGAGTTGATCCGGCATCCAGTCAAGGCGCGTCTGCATTGTGGGAAATGAGTCCGATTGGAGGTCTGCTCGTTCCGCACATGTCGTCACTCTTGGCCGCATGACGTAATGGCTCAAAGTGATTGCGAGCGATCTCCCCACGCTCAATGTCATCCCCGAGCCTGTCCCGGGGATCTATCCACGTATCGTAAAATCAAACCGTTGCAGTCGCTCGGGACAAGCCCGAGCATAACGGAAGAGAAGGCTTCGGCCGTAATCGCCATCACATATTGGCGTAGACCGGCCCCTCGCCGCCCTGCGGCGGCACCCAGTTGATGTTCTGGTTGGGATCCTTGATATCGCAGGTCTTGCAGTGCACGCAGTTTTGGGCGTTGATGACGTAAACCTCCTCACCGTCCTTCTCCACCCACTCATAAACGCCTGCAGGACAGTAGCGCGTCGAGGGACCGGCAAAGACGTCATGCTCGGAGCGCTTCTGCAGCTCCATGTCCTTCACCTGAAGATGCACCGGCTGGTCTTCCTCATGGTTGGTGGAGGAGAGGAACACCGAGGAGAGGCGGTCGAAGGTGAGCACGCCGTCAGGCCTTGGATAATCGATTTTCTTGTGCTTCGAGGCCGGTTCAAGGCTCTGGGCGTCCGTCTTGCCGTGTTTCAGCGTGCCGAAGAACGAGAAGCCGAACAACTGGTTGGTCCACATGTCGAGACCGCCAAGCCCGACGCCGACCAGCGTGCCGAATTTCGACCACAGCGGCTTGACGTTGCGCACCCGCTTCAGATCCTTGCCGATATCGCCGTCGCGCCATTCGGCCTCGATCTCCGCCACCTCGTCATGGGCGCGGCCGGCGGAAAGGGCCGCGGCGATCTTGTCTGCCGCCAGCATGCCCGACAGCACCGCATTATGGCTGCCCTTGATGCGCGGCACGTTGACGAAACCGGCGGAACAGCCGATCAGCGCGCCACCCGGGAAAGTGAGTTTCGGCACCGACTGATAGCCGCCCTCGGTGATGGCGCGCGCGCCATAGGAGATGCGCTTGCCGCCCTCGAAGGTCTCGCGGATGGCCGGATGCGTCTTGAAGCGCTGAAATTCCTCGAAAGGATAAAGATAGGGGTTCTTGTAATTGAGATGCACCACGAAGCCGACGGCAACGAGGTTGTCTTCCAGATGATAAAGGAACGAACCGCCGCCGGTCTTGAAACCGAGCGGCCAGCCGAAGGAATGCTGCACGAGACCCTGTTTGTGCTTCTCCGGCTTGACCTGCCAGAGTTCTTTGATGCCAATGCCGAATTTCTGCGGCTCGCGATCCCTGGACAGGTCGAATTTGGAAATCAGCTGCTTGGCGAGCGAACCGCGCACACCTTCGCCGATCAGCACATATTTGCCATGCAGCTCCATGCCGCGGGTGAAGTTCGGACCCGGCTCGCCATTCTTCTCGATGCCCATATCGCCGGTGGCGACGCCGATGACGGCGCCCTGCTCATTATAAAGCACTTCGGTTGCGGCAAAGCCCGGATAAATCTCGACGCCGAGCCCTTCCGCCTTTTCCGCCAGCCAGCGACAGACCAGCCCAAGCGAGACGATGTAATTGCCGTGATTGTTCATCAAAGGCGGCATCATGAAATTCGGCAGGCGGATGGAGCCGGCCGGTCCGAGAAACAGGAACTGATCATCCTTGACTTCGGTCTTGAAGGGATGCCCCTCCTCTTCGCGCCAGCCCGGCAGCAGCCTGTCGATGCCAATCGGATCGACCACGGCGCCGGAAAGAATATGCGCGCCGACTTCGGCACCCTTTTCGAGAACGACGACCGAAAGCTCCGGCTCCACCTGCTTTAGCCGGATTGCCGCGGCAAGGCCCGCAGGACCCGCGCCAACGATCACAACGTCGAACTCCATCGCTTCGCGTTCGGGCAGTTCCATCGCTTCCGTCATGTCCATCCTCTCCGCATCGCCGGTCCCATCCAGCTGTTGTTATATCCGCTTGTCGGCATTCCTGGCGCATCGACTGCGCCGGTCAAAAAGCCATCCGCGACACCGCATCCGCCAGCGCCTGTCTTCGCAAAGCCGGACGCCTTTGTCGAGCTTCTATAGCGGCAAAACATGTCGCACGCCAGTCAATTGTCAGACAACCTGATGAATGATTTATTACCTTTACGTTCACGTAATAAAAAGGATAAGCATTGCCCTTCCAGCCGTCAAGCGTGATCGGTTCAACATCTCGAAACGAAAGGTCGCAAAAGGCAGATCTTTAACCCTGGACTTCGGCGCCATCCTGAGCACGGTCAATCAGGCGTCTCTGCCGGACAACAAGCGGTCATCGCACTGAATCTGCGCCATCAGCCTTTTCAACCCCCTGGTGCGAAACCGCGTGAGAGCGCCAATATCGCCCGTGGCTTTCACGCGGATAAGTGCGCCCTCATACGCCTCGATGATACATGCGCATAGATCCGAGATGTCCTCATCGCCTGGGATGTCGCCTTCATATTGGGCTTGCATGAGCAGTTCGCGCATACTCGTCTCCCATCGCCCAAATGAAGTGACAAGCGCGTCCCGAACCAAAGCGCTACGGCCCGCAGCAGTTTGCGCAATGACCCCGTAAAGGCAGCCTGCATAAGGCTCGTCTTGCTTAAGCTCCAGTTCGAGCGTTTCAAAATATACCGATAGGCGCTGCAACGCGCGCAGAGAGGTATCAGAAAAAAGTCTTTCCCTGATCCGCGCATATTTCTGCTCATAGGCTTCGATAACCGCCACCACGAAGTCGTCCTTGCTCGCAAAGAAGTAATAGAATGACCCTTTTGGGACATTCACTTCCTTCAGAACCGGACCGATCCCCACGCCCTCATAACCATGAGCGAGCAGCTGGCGCATTCCCTCCGAAATGAGACGCGCGCGCGTCGCAGATTGACCACCCATAACTAGACCGATCGTCTACATTGCTGATTAGACATACTTACCTCCTGGGAGCGATGCCGATATGAGTTTAGCACACGACCGTTATACCGGCATATATCTTGTAGCAGCTTCCGCAGTTTTATGGAGTACCGCGGGGCTTTTCGTCCGCATGGCGGATATGGACGTGTGGTCGATGGTGGCGTGGCGCTCCGCCTTTACCTTCTTGACTCTCGGGGCGTTTCTTCTGCTTCGAAACAAGATTATCAGGCAACGGTCGTCGATGTCATTCGGTCTGCCCGGCGTTGCTGCATGCTTGGTATCTGCAATTGCGGCGATCACATATATCGCGTCCTTGCGATGGACGACCGTCGCCAACGTCATGACAATCTATGCGACACTACCTTTTGTTGTGACCGGAATCGCTTTTGTATGCCTGCGGGATCGGGTTACCCATCGTTTCGTCATCGCTGGCTGTGCGGCTTTCGTCGGCGTATTCATTTCGGTCGGCGCGGCGGTATCACAAAAGGACATGCTCGGTATCTTTGCCGCCTTCATCATGACCACGGGATGCGCCACGCAAATCGTCATCGCAAAGCGCTTCCCTGACATGGACGCCACCCTGATGACCGCTCTTGGCGCTCTGACCTGCCTATGTATCGCGCTGCCGCTGATGCAGTTTGCGATCCCAGCTCCGACGCAGATCATCGCCTGCGCCCTCTACGGCGTCCTAACCACAGCACTCGGCTATATACTTCTGCTCCAAGGGTCCCGGCGTATCAACTCCGGGGAGGCCGGACTGCTTTCCATGCTGGATGTCATCCTCGGGCCTGTATGGGTCTGGCTCTTTTATAACGAAGAAATGTCGCCCCTCGTTCTGACGGGAGGCGCTATCGTGCTGTCTGCTGTCGCCTGGTATCTGGCGGGAGATCGCAGAGCCGCGACAGCACCATGAAACACAACCTTACCGAAGCCGGCCGCTCCGTCCCCACTCATGCCGCCCATTCCTCATCCGTCGTGAACACGATCGTCAGCCAGCGGTCGCTCCCCTCGCCGCCCAGCGCATCGCCGATCTCGTCGCGGATCGCGTCCCATTCCTCCAGACGCCGTGGCGGCCAGTTTTTCGGCACGATGAAAAAGAGTTCGATCTGACGGCCGCGGCCGACGCGGGCGACATAGGAATAGTGGGAGGAGAAACCGAATTTCCCCACCGTCTCGGCCGCCACCCGGTCCACATGCTGCTTGAATTCCAGCGGGGTCACCAGAAGGATCTCAGCCAGCGCCTGTCTCACATTGCCGAGCGGCATGGGACGATGACGCCACAATTGCCAGACGACAGGCGTCTGCATGGTGGGAGCGCCTTTAAAGCCCAGGGCCCCGGGCTGGAAAGGCGCCCCATAACGTACAGACGTGAGAAAATGAACCGCCAGCAGACAGCAAACTTCGCGACAGAAGGATCGGACTCTGCTTTTTTGCTCGTGAGCGCCGGCGGCGCTCTTACGACACTAACCCGTCAGGCTCACTTCACAACGATGGAAATGACATCCTGATAGCGGTGCGTTTCAGTTCCCTTGGCTATACCCGTCGCATTCACCGCACGTGTCGGAACGTTGCGGCCGCACTGCTTGCTTAAACGACTGGAAATGCCGCCATCTGAATAAGAGATGATCTTGGATTTCGGCAGCTTGGGCGCCAGCGCCGCAAAACTCAAAGGATTCGCACCGCAGCTATCCGCTCTGTAAGCCGTGAGATGGCGCGTCTGACCAACCGAAAGTTCCACCGTCTTGTCCGCACTGCCGGCGCTGACGCAACCCGAAAGAGCAAGGACAGCAACCGATACGCAGGTCAGTGAAATATATGTCTTCATAATTTCTCTCCATTAATAGGTCGGCACATTTTAAAAAATAAACGAGAACTTGCACCGCATCCCTTTACACGCGCTAGTTCAAGGCTGGACGATTTTTAGAGCTTCACCTATCATCCTCAATCACCCAATCGGGTGAATTCGGCGAGGTTAGAGGAACCGACCCTTTCGTTGAGGGCTACTCGAGGCAGGGATTGAGGCATGAGCATTCGTGGCTTAAGGCACTCGGACGACGACCTGATAGACCTCATTTATGCGGCGCTGCTCGGCGAGGCGTCATGGCAGCAATTTCTCGACAGGCTTTCTGGGAATGCACCTGATGGCCGAACGGTCTTGTTCTCCATGAATACGCGCGAACCCGACGATTACGTCGGCATGACCTCAAAATTCGACCTGCCGGAGCTTGAAAGCTATGCGGCGTATTATATCAACACCAACCCATGGCTGGAGCATTGCGGCAGGCGAAGCGTAGGCCTGGGCGTTTTCTCCGATCAGATCGTCCCCAGAACGCAGCTGGTTAGAACCGAGTTCTTCAATGACTGGTTGGCGCCCAACAACATTTCGTCCTCCATCGGCGTCACTATTGACAAGAATGGAGACAGCTCCCTGATCGTATCCACCGTTACCAGCCGCGACGATCCCGATGAAAACAGCGCTTTTTCCGACCAGCTTACTCGTATCGCCCCTCATCTGAGGCGTGCCGCGCGTTTTTACAGGAACAGCTCGGCGCGATGGGCGGCCTTCGACCTCAATACGTCGCTGTTTGACGCCGTTGGCACGGGCATCGTCATTGTCGGAGAGAACGCACAAATAAATACAACTTCCCCGATCGGACAGAAGTTTCTGGACAAAGGAACGCTCATATCGGTTTCACCGCTTGGAAAGTTACGCCTGCGCGGCAAGGACGCTCAGACCGCGCTGAACGCCATGTTGATGCGAAATTATGCCGGTCCCAGAACAGCGGATTTTCTCTCGCACGGCATCAGGCTCACGCTTGTCGCAATGAAGAAAGAACGCCTCTCGTTGTACTTCGAGGGACCCACCGTTGCACTCCTGATCCAGCCTTCCGGCGCGCCTGGCGGAACACCGGGAATCGACCAGTTCTCTGAATTTCATCGGTTGACGATGGGAGAGCGGCGCGCATTTCTCGGCGTCATAAATGGTAAGACAATCACGCAGATAGCGCAGGACGCATCCGTGTCGCGCGAGACGATACGCACGCAGCTCAAAAGCCTATACGCAAAGACCGGGACGCACAGCCAGAACGACCTGCTGCGTCTCGCTTACCGAATGGCGAACCCCGCCCCCTAGGTGTTCTTCGATTCGTACAACGCGTCCTTACGGAAGATGACCTGCCGACTCAAACCGCCCACTCTTCATCCGTCGTGAACACGATCGTCAGCCAGCGGTCGCTCCCCTCGCCGCCCAGCGCATCGCCGATCTCGTCGCGGATCGCGTCCCATTCCTCCAGACGCCGTGGCGGCCAGTTTTTCGGCACGATGAAAAAGAGTTCGATCTGACGGCCGCGGCCGACGCGGGCGACATAGGAATAGTGGGAGGAGAAACCGAATTTCCCCACCGTCTCGGCCGCCACCCGGTCCACATGCTGCTTGAATTCCAGCGGAGTCACCAGAAGAATGTCCGCCAGCGCCTGTCTCACATTGCCGAGCGGCATGGGGATGATGACGAGGCAGACCAGCGCCAGCACGGCCGGATCGATATAAGGCGAAAGCCATGCCTGCGCCGTTCCCGTGAGCCCGTAACCTACGGCGAAGGCGACGAAGAGCGCCGCGCTCAGAAGCGCGCTCATCAACCAGCTTTTGGCGTCCAGCGCCACGAAGGCAGATTTCAGCCGGCGGTTCTGCCGTTTGACGAACCATGCCATGGTAAGCGAGACGGTGAAGCTGACGAAGGTGACAACGATGGCGTAGTCGAACTCGATAGATCTGCCGCCATCCATCAGGCTGTCGACAGCGTTGATGAGGGCGTAGATCGCGGCCCCCATCAGAAGCGTGCCGTTAAGCCCGAGCACCATCGGCTCCAGATGCCAGAAGCCCATGGTGAAACGCTCCGCCAGCCGGCCGCCGGGCTTGGGCGCGGCGGAAGCGGCGATCAGCCGCGCGACAAGCAGCGCCAACACCGTCATGAAAGCATCCGTCAGCGCATAGACACCATCGAAAACCACGGCGAAGGAACCGGAGAACAGACCTGCGCCGATGCCGAAGAGCGCCAGGAGAACCGTGACGGCAATGGAGAATTTGAGCAGGGACTGTTCTGTCATGACGTATATTTTACCTTCAAAATCCGACGCCGACTTCATAGAGGCTTTTCGCTTTCTTCGAATCGCAAAAAATCTCTAACTCTTTGTTTTGTCGCATTTCCGCACGGAAACCCGGGCTCCACTTTTCCTTGAAATGCTCTATAAACAGCACATTGAGCACTCACAAGACAGGACAAAACCCATGGATCTCGGCATTTCCGGCAAACGCGCCCTCGTTCTCGCCTCCTCTCGCGGCCTTGGGCTGGGCATTGCCACCGCGTTGGCGAAAGAAGGCGCGCATGTCCTTCTCGTCGGCAGAAGCGGCGAGAAGCTGGAAGCGAATTGCAAGGCGATCAATGCGCTCGGCAAGGGTAAGGCTGACTGGGTCTGGGGCGATCTGGCCGAGGATAATTTCGTCGAGGCAATGGTTCAGGCCGTCCGGGAAAAGCTCGGCGGCATCGATATTCTCGTCAACAATACCGGCGGCCCGACGCCGGGCCTCGCGCAGGAAATGACCGTCGACAAGCTGGATACCTTCTTCCAGTCGATGGTGCTGCGCGTCATCACGCTTACCAATGCGCTTCTGCCGCAGATGAAGGAGCAGGGTTTCGGCCGCATTCTGACCGTCGCTTCCTCCGGCGTGTTCGAGCCGATCGCCAATCTGGCCCTGTCCAATACGCTGCGCGGCGCGCTTGTCGGCTGGAGCAAGACGCTGTCCTCGGAAGTGGCCTCCTTCGGCGTCACCTCCAACCTGCTGCTGCCCGGCCGTATCCATACCGACCGCATCGATGAACTCGATGGCGCCAACGCCAAGCGTCTTGGCAAAAGCGTCGAAGAAATCCGCGAGGCTTCCGTCAAGAGCATTCCCGCCGGCCGTCTCGGCACGGTCGAGGAATTTGCCGCCGCCGGCGCTTTCCTCTGCTCGGTACCGGCGAGCTACATCACCGGCACGATGCTCAGGGTGGATGGCGGCGCGGCGAAGTCGAATTGAATCCGAATGGGCGCGAAACCCGTCAAGGGGCCGCTCCGTAAATCACGTAGCGGTTCCGGCCGGTATTCTTGGCCTCGTAGAGGGCGGTGTCGGCGCGGCGCAGGACATCGCTCGTGCTTTCGCCCGGATTTGCATAGGCAATGCCCGCCGAGCAGCTGTATCGGAAACCGGGCATGTCTGCGAGCGGTGAGGCCTGCGCCAGTGATGACAGCACCCCCTGCATGAGCGCCTCAACGCCCAAAACGCGCGAACCGGCGAGCATCAGCAGGAACTCCTCACCGCCGATCCGCCCCACGAGATCGTCGCGGGCGACCGCAGCGGAAAGTCGGGCGGCGAAGTCTTTGAGAACCAGATCGCCGCAGGCATGGCCAAAGCGGTCGTTCACCGACTTGAAGTGGTCTATGTCCATGATGATGACGGCAAGGGCCTCGGCCTTGTTGGGGCCAAGCCTGTGATTGAGAATATCCATGACGTAGCGGCGGTTGCCGAGGCCGGTCAACTCGTCGCTCAGGGCGAATTTCAGCGCCCTGTCCCGCTCCTGGCGAAGATCGCGCAGCTCAACACCGAGTTCGGAAATATCGGTGACGACGCAAAGCATCCAGCCGCCCGGCAGCGTCGTCTCGGTCGTCAGCATCCAGCGTCCGTCATTGAGGCTGGTTTCAATGGTGCGGAAGGGCAGCTTGCCGCGCCTCGTTCCAGCCGAGCGCAGCCATAATTCGAAATCGGCGGTCTCGATGGCCGTGCCGGTGGAGTTGCGGTAACCGATGCGCATCAGATCGGCCCATGTCGGAAATTCGTCCGGCCCGATGCCGAGCGCCATGCGGAACGCCGTGTTGGCAAAACGCAGTTCATCTTCGCCGTCGAAAAGGGCATAACCCTGCTGGGACGCCGCCATCAGGCCCATGAGATGGCGGATGAAGCTCTCCGCATCGCCGCGAACGCGGGCGTTTCGCGCCGGCGACACGTCTTCGAGGGTGCAAGGGGCCGGCTTTCGGGACATCAGGGCTCCGCGTCTGCAAACGCAACAAATACAACAATAAATCTGCTCTTTAACGCTATAGTTCAGCCTTATACTCGCTTTATGCGAAAAAATATTTAATGCGGGCGGCCGGACGGCCTTTCACCCATGGCGATTACTTCATGCAAATTTCACAATAAACCCGGGTGCAGATGCTTGCCATTCCGTCAGCCCTGTGCAATCAACCGCCCTCCTCTGACATCGGGGCGCCAAAGGCGTCCCTTATTTTCACGCCGGGCCGTCTTTCAGGCCGGGCGGGTGTTTCTATCGACAACAAGGATATGGCGATGACGCAAAAGCGGGCTCTCGGCCTCGATTTCGGCACGACCAACACGGTCATGGCTCTTTCCGACACGGGCGGCGCCAGCCGTTCCATGCGCTTCACCAGCAGTGCGGGCACGGATGACAGCATGCGCACGGCGCTCTCCTTCATGAAGGATGCCGGCCTTGGTGCGGCCGCCCTGCATGTGGAAGCCGGCCATGCCGCCATCCGGCAATTCATCGACAATGCCGGCGATTGCCGCTTCCTGCAGTCGATCAAAACGTTTGCGGCGTCGCCGCTGTTTCAGGGCACGCTGATCTTCGCCAAGCGCCAGAGCTTCGAAGACCTGATGGACGTGTTCCTGCGCAAGCTGAAGACCTATGCGGGCGAGGAATGGCCGGGAGACGTCTCCACTGTCATCGCCGGCCGGCCGGTGCGTTTCGCCGGCAGCAACCCGGACGAGACGCTGGCGCTCGCCCGTTACAACGAGGCGCTCACCCGGGCCGGCTTCCCGGAAATCCACTATGTCTATGAGCCCGTGGCGGCCGCCTATTATTTCGCGCAAAGCCTGAAGAAGGACGCGAATGTGCTGGTTGCGGATTTTGGCGGCGGCACGACGGACTATTCGCTGATCCGTTTCGAAACCCATGCAGGCAAGCTTTCCGCCACCCCCATCGGTCATTCCGGCGTTGGCGTGGCGGGCGATCATTTCGACTTCCGCATGATCGACAATCTGGTCTCGCCCGAGATCGGCAAGGGCAGCAAGTTCAAAAGCTTCGACAAGGTGCTGGACGTGCCCTCCGGCTATTACGTGAATTTCGGCCGCTGGAACCAGCTGTCGATCTTCAAGACCTCGAAGGAATTCACCGACCTCAAATCGCTGGTACGCTCGGCGCTCGAGCCGGAAAAGCTGGAAATGTTCATCGATCTCGTCGAGCATGACGAGGGTTATCCGCTCTATCAGGCGATTTCCGCCACCAAGATGGCGCTCTCTTCGGCCGAAGAAGCGGAGTTCAACTTCTCGCCGCTCGGCAAGGCCGGACGCAAGATGGTGAAGCGCAGCGATTTCAACAGCTGGATCGCCGAAGACCTCGCCAAGATAGAAGAAGCGCTCGACGAGGTTCTGGAAAAGACGCAGGTTGCGCCTGATGCGATCGACAAGGTGTTCCTGACTGGCGGCACCTCCTTCGTTCCGGCGGTGCGCGAGCTATTCACCCGCCGTTTCGACGCCGACCGCATCGAAAGCGGCGGCGAGCTGCTTTCGATTGCCCATGGTCTGGCCATGATTGGCGAAAGCGGCGATATTCAGCGCTGGACAGTGTGATTTGCGGGTTCCCCGGGCGGGGAACATGGGGTAATTTCCGCCCATGATCGCCGCTCACGACCTCTCCCCGGCCGAACTCGCCGCCCTCCTGCATTTCCATGCGGATGCGGGCGTGGACTGGCTGCTGGAAGAGACGCCGGTCGATCGTTTTGCCGAATTTGCCGCCGCCCGCCCGGCCCGATCAGCGCCTGCGCAGGGGGTGTCCGAGGCATCACGCCAGATGGAAAGGCCGGCGGAACGCCGTGCCGATGCGCCTCAGCGGCAGGCGGCGACGCGCAGCGCCCAGGCACGCGGCGCACCGGCAGCCCCCGCCATTCAGCAGAATGTCGCCATGCCGGACGAGCAGGCCGTGGCGGCGGCGCGTTTTGCGGCGGAAAGCGCAAGATCGCTTGCCGAGTTGAAAACCGCGCTCGACGGTTTCAGCGGCTGCAATCTCAAGAACAGCGCGCGCAATACGATTTTCACCGAGGGTGACCCCGCCTCCGCCATCATGGTCATCGGCCCGATGCCGGATGCCGATGACGACCGCGAAGGTGTGCCCTTCGCCGGCAAGACCGGGCTGTTACTAGACCGCATGCTGGCGGCCATCGGGCTTGAGCGCAGCGCCATCATGCTCGGCAATGTCGTTCCCTGGCGGCCGCCGGGCAACCGCCCGCCGACTCAGGCCGAGATGGATATCTGCCGCCCCTTCATCGAGCGTCAGGTCGCCCTTGCCGAGCCGAAACACCTGTTGCTTCTCGGCAACTTCACCGCACGTTTCTTCTTTGGCGGCGCCGGCACGATCCATACGCTGCGCGGACAGTGGCGCGATGTCGCAGCCGGGCACCTGATTCTGCCGGCTCTCGCCAGCCTGCACCCGCAGGAACTGCTGAATGCGCCAGCCAGCAAGTCATTGGCATGGCAGGATTTATTGGCTTTTCAGGCAAAGATTGCCGAAGGCTGATTGCCTCATTCATGTTCAATGTAAATGAATTATGAAAAAAGCCATGCGCATTACGCATAACAGCGGCGCATTTGGTCCGCTTGCTGAATCCATGCTGCGCTGCGATATAGAGATCATGTCTTGGGAGGAATTCGGTTAAAGGAACCAAGGCAATGACCACTCGCTTCCGTCCGGTACATTCCGGCTTTGAAACGCTCCGCCTGGCGGGCCTCGGCCCTCGCTCCAGTCAGGGCTACCACCGTTTCGGCGCCGCCGCAAACGAACAGATGACCGCACGCGCTGCCATGCAGCAGGTCCGGGTGACGCGTCCTTCGGCAGTCTTTGCGGATTTCCGCGAGCGCTAAGAAGCACTTTCAGGCCAGTTTAGTGCTGGTCCATAGATATGATTGCGCGCTGGCGTCTTTCTTCGGGAAGGCGCCTTTTGCTTTTGTGGGTGTGTGATTGAGGGCGGTGAGGTGAAGGGCACGCCACCAGAGGATGACGGTGAGAAAAATTTCGCTTCGTCATAAAGGCCGACTCAGCACACAGTCGGAGACACGACATCATCCCTGCGGCGTCGAGGCTTTGCGCGCCGCCCGCCTCGCCAATCCCAGCTGATGCTCGCGGAAAATGATGAAGATGCCAGCGAGGATCACGATGGCCGTACCGATCAGCATCGTCGCCGTTGGTATATCTCCGAACAAAATGTAGGAGACCGCAATGCCGAAGATGATGGAGCTGTATTCGAAGGGCGCGATGACCGAGACTTCGGCGTGTCGATAACTCTCCGTCAGGAAGATTTGCGCAACGCCGCCGCAAATGCCGCTGGTGATCAGCAGCATGGCCTGCGTCATGCTCAGCGCGCTCCAGCCCAAGGGCACGCTAACAAGCGACAGCAGGGTGGCGGTAAGCGAGAAATAGAGCACGATGGTCGGCGTTTTCTCCGTTTCGACCAGCTGTCGCACCTGGATCATGGCGAGCCCGCCCAGCGCCGCACCGCATAATACGGCAATAGCCCCCAGCCCCTCGCCCGCAGCTAGGCCACCTTCGCTTAGAAGAGTCATCTTCGGCCACAGGATGACAAGCACGCCCATCATGCCGACGAAGACCGCGCTCCAGCGATAGATGCGCACCTTCTCGCGCAAGATGACGGCGGCAAAAACGACGGCAAGAAGCGGTGAGGCATAACCGATGGCGATGGATTCCGGCAGCGGAAGCATGGTCAATCCATAGAAGCTGCAGACCATCGCTAGGATGCCGAGAAAACCGCGCTTGAAATGGCCGAGAAGATTGTTGGTGTGCAGCGCGCTTGCCAGCGCATGCAGCCAGGCGAGGTAAACGACGATCGGAATGATCGCGAAAGCAGAACGAAAGAAGGTGATCTGGCCGGCCGGCACATCACCTGCCGCCTTGATACAGGTCTGCATGACCAGAAAAAAGCCAACCGAAATCAGCTTCATGCTGATCCCGCGGAAGGGATTCATCGGTTCGGCGTTCATTGGCAGTTACTCATATCGGCTGCACAGACACGCCATCGGGAGGTTTTCACTTGGGGGAGACGACGCAGGGGAAGTGGATGCACCAAGGCTAGAGCATTCTTCCCAGGATTTACAGCAAAAAACGTTATTCACACATGAATTCCGTTGATCTGGCGAAGCTTCGTACTCCCGACCGCACGGATGGTCGCAAACCAAAAGCGACGCGCGCTAAAATTTGAAGAAAATAAAATATAATTTCAGCAATCGTTCAACATTTGCTGCCATGGTCCGCAAGTCCGGCGGCGGGAGGATCGTCTGCATGGCCGGCAAAGCCTTCCATGGCGGGACAGAACGTCCCCCGATGCGCACATGAACGTGACCAATACTCTACCTATTTTACATCCGGGCCTTATGACGACATGATGCCGGGAAGACCACGCCAAGTTATTCAGGGATAGTCATGCGAACAGACACGGGCCAGATCGTTCACCTGGCAGATTACCGCCCCACCGATTTCGTTCTGGAGCGGGTGGATCTCACCTTCGAACTCGACCCCAAGAATACCAAGGTCGAAGCCCGTTTGATCTTTCACCGGCGCGAAGGTGCTGAGCGGCAGGCGCCGCTGGTTCTCGATGGCGACGAGCTGACGCTTTCCAGCCTGTTGCTCGACCAGATGGAGCTTCCAGCCGGTCAATATGATGCAACGCCGGAGAGCCTGACCATCCGCGACCTGCCGCCGGAGGCGCCCTTCGAAATCTGCGTCACCAATTACATCAACCCGCAGGTCAACACCCAGCTGATGGGGCTTTACCGCACCAACGGCGTTTATTGCACCCAATGCGAGGCGGAAGGTTTCCGCCGCATCACTTATTTCCCTGACCGGCCGGATGTTCTGGCGCCCTATACGGTGACGATCATTGCGGCAAAGGAAGGCAACCCGCTGCTCTTGTCGAACGGCAATTTCCTTGGCGGCGGCAATTACGATGAAGGCCGTCACTTTGCGGCATGGTTCGATCCGCATCCCAAGCCCAGCTATCTGTTTGCCCTCGTCGCCGGCGATCTCGGCGTGGTGGAAGACACCTTCACCACCATGTCCGGCCGCGAAGTGGCGCTCAAGATTTACGTCGAGCACGGCAAGGAGCCGCGCGCGGCCTATGCCATGGACGCGCTGAAGCGTTCGATGACATGGGACGAAGAGCGCTTCGGCCGCGAATACGACCTCGATATCTTCATGATCGTCGCCGTATCCGATTTCAACATGGGCGCGATGGAGAACAAGGGTCTCAACGTCTTCAACGACAAATTCGTGCTGGCCGATCCGGAAACCGCCTCCGATGCGGATTACGCCAATATCGAGCGCATCATCGCGCATGAATATTTCCACAACTGGACGGGCAACCGCATCACCTGCCGCGACTGGTTCCAGCTCTGCCTGAAGGAAGGCCTGACGGTCTATCGCGATCAGGAATTTTCCGCAGACATGCGCTCGCGTCCCGTCAAGCGTATCGCCGATGTACGTCACCTGAAATCGGAGCAGTTTCCCGAGGATTCCGGCCCGCTGGCGCATCCGCCGCGCCCGGATACCTATCGCGAAATCAACAATTTCTACACGACGACCGTTTATGAAAAGGGCGCCGAAGTCACCCGCATGATCGCCACGATCCTCGGCGCGGACGACTTCAAGAAGGGCATGGACCTCTATTTCGAGCGCCATGACGGTGAGGCCGCCACGGTGGAGGATTTCGTCAAGAGCTTTACTGACGCCAGCGGCCGCGATCTCTCGCAGTTTTCGCTGTGGTACACGGAAGCAGGAACGCCGCTCGTCTCCGTCTCATCGGCTTATGATGCAGGCAGCTCCACATTCAAGCTTACTCTGGAGCAGACGACCGCGCCGACGCCCGGCCAATCGATGAAGCAGCCGCGCCATATTCCGCTGTCGCTGGCGCTGATCCTCGACAACGGCC
The DNA here is from genome assembly GCF_008274755.1 of Agrobacterium sp. B1(2019). Lineage (NCBI taxonomy): Bacteria > Pseudomonadati > Pseudomonadota > Alphaproteobacteria > Hyphomicrobiales > Rhizobiaceae > Agrobacterium > Agrobacterium sp. B1(2019). The sequence continues at coordinate 1,735,399 of NZ_VTPB01000001.1, forward strand.
AGATCGCCGAGCCGCAGTCCGTCGAAGGCGGCGAGTATCGCGACGGCGTGCTGCACCTGACGGAACGCAACCAGACCTTCTCCTTTTCCGGTATTTCCTCGCGTCCGGTGCTGTCGATCAACCGCAGCTTCTCGGCGCCGATCAATCTGGATTTCGAGCAGAATGCCGCCGATCTGGTGCAGATCGCCCGGCATGAAACCGACATGTTCGCCCGCTTCCAGGCGCTGACCGATCTTGCCCTGCCGGCGCTGATTGCCGCCACCAGGGCCGTGCAGAACGGCAAGGACATTCAAACGGATGCGGAGCTGACCGCAACGCTCATCGAAATCATCGGCAATGACGCACTTGAGCCCGCCTTCCGGGCGCAGGCGCTGGCCTTGCCGAGCGAAACGGATATCGCCCGTGAAATGGGCGGAGACAACGATCCGGACGCCATCCACAAGGCGCGCAACGCCACCATCAAGGCGATTGCGACAGCCGGGCTCGAAACGCTGCGGCGGCTTGCCGACAGCACGGCTGACGACGAATCCTACAGCCCGGATGCGTCGAGTGCGGGACGTCGTTCCTTGCGCAACGGTGCGCTGACCTTCCTCGCTTTTGCCGAGGAAACGCCGGACCGCGCGGCGAAGGCCTTTACTGAGGCCACCAACATGACCGATCTCGCCCATGCGCTCAGTGTCCTGACGCAGCGTTTCCCGGAGAGCACGGAAACAGGAGAAGCGCTCGCCGCCTTCGAAAAGCGCTTTGCCGACAATGCGCTGGTGCTCGACAAGTGGTTCTCGCTGCAGGCCGCCATTCCCGGCGACGGCGCACTTGACCGGATCAGGGCGCTGATGAAATCGAAACATTTCATCGCCACCAATCCGAACCGGGTACGCTCGCTTGTCGGAACGCTCGCCTTCGCCAACCCCACCGGCTTCCACCGTATCGATGGCGCCGCCTACCGCTTTCTCGCCGAGCAGATCATCGCCATCGACAAGCGCAATCCGCAGCTTGCCGCCCGCATTCTCACCTCCATGCGCTCCTGGCGGTCTTTGGAGGCAAGCCGCGCCGAACACGCCAAGGCGGCGCTTTCGACGATCGCCGACGCCAAGGGCCTGTCGACGGATGTGAGCGACATCGTCGGGCGTATCCTTCAGGGCTGATTTCCCTCGCTTTTCCGGCAGTTCGAAACGGACTGCCGGCGTGCTCTGCATCGCTCATTCCTGTGCTTGTCAAAGGAATGAGGAAACGTGGGTATAACGACACCAGAAGTCCTTGCATCCTGTACTGTCCCGAAAAAATACGGAGTCGGTTCAAGGGGTTAAAATTCTTTTAACTTTTGCCTCTGGACAGGGCGAATCGCATTTGATTCATTAGGGATATTCGAGCGGCGGCGCTTCGAATCAGTGGGGATATCTAAAAGGCGGGACAATGACGAACGTGCGGCGGGCGACTGCGGGCGATGAGCGGCCGTATGCCAAATTTTCGGATCTGGCGGCCTGGGGCGAAAGGCTTTCCAGCGACCTGATGGGTTTGATGAATGGCGCCGACCGACCGCCGGCGCAGGTCGAGACCCTGCTGAAGCGCCTGATCCCCATTCTCATCCTCGCCTTCCTCGTCGTCGTTGCCGCCTCGCGCATGATGGGCATCGTTGCCGAATATAGTCGCATGGAAGAAGCCGCCCGCCATTCCACGGCGCTGACAGCGCTGACAGCCAAGGCGGCCCTTCTCAACAATGATACGATCTTCACCGCACAGGATCGCACCCGCGCCGAGGCGAAGCTTGTCGCCGCTTTGCCATCGGGCAGCCTTGCCGATGGCACCATGGTGCTGCTCTCTGGCAGTAATGGCCGCATCTTCGCAGGCGCCGGTAAGGATGCCTTGCTTTACGTCGGCACCTCGCTGCCCGCCCTGCTTCCCGAGATTGCCATCGTGCAGCGTTTCCCCGGCGCACCCGGCACCATCGAGACCAATATTGACGGCCAGCAGCATTATGCGACGATGATCGCCTTCGGCGACGATGGCGCGATGGTGATCGCGGCCCGCTCGTTGCAACCGATCCGTTCCTTCTGGCGCAGCGAAATCGCCATGAACGTGACGCTGTTCGCCGGCATCTCCTCCATCCTGCTTGTCGTGCTCTACGCCTATTACATGCAGGTGAAGCGCGCCCGGGATGCGGACGACATCTTCGCCGAATCCAACCTGCGGGTGGAAACGGCGCTGTCGCGCGGCCGCTGCGGCCTTTGGGATTTCGATCTTGCCAGCCGGCGAATGTTCTGGTCGGGCTCACTCTACGAAATTCTCGGGCGGCCGCCGAAGGCCGCACCGCTCTCCTTCTCCGACGCTGCCCGCATGATGCATTCCGAAGACGGCAATCTTTATGAGCTTGCCCGCGCCGTCGGCTGCGGCAACCTGCGCCAGATCGATCAGATTTTCCGCATGCACCACGCCAAGGGCCATTATGTCTGGCTGCGCGCCCGCGCCCAGGTCATCCGCACCAATAATGGCCCGCGCGTCATCGGCATCGCCATGGACGTCACCGAGCAGCATCGCCTTGCGCAACGCTACGCCGAAGCCGACCAGCGCCTTGCAGACGCCATCGAATCCACCTCGGAAGCCTTCGTGCTGTGGGACAAGAACGATCGCCTCGTGATGTGCAACACCCACTACCAGAAAGCCTATGGCCTGCCGGACAGCGTACTTGTGGCCGGCACGGAAAAAAGCACTGTCCATGCTGCGGCCGCCCGGCCTGTCGTGGAACGACGCGTCGCCGATGCGGACCAGTCCGGGCTGTCACGCACCACGGAAGTGCAGCTTGCCGATGACCGCTGGCTGCAGATCAACGAACGCCGCACCCGCGATGGCGGCCTCGTCTCTGTCGGCACCGATATCACCCTTCTCAAACGCCATCAGGAACGGCTGCGCGATTCCGAGCGCCGGCTGATGGCGACCATCGGCGATCTCTCCGCCTCTCAGCACAAGCTGGAGCGGCAGAAGACGGAACTTTCGGACGCCAACGCCAATTACCTCGCCGAAAAAGAGCGCGCCCAGGCCGCCAATCGGGCGAAGTCGGAATTCCTCGCCAATATGAGCCATGAGCTGCGCACACCGCTCAACGCCATCCTCGGCTTTTCCGAAATCCTGCTGAACGAGATGTTCGGGCCGGTCGGCTCGCCGAAATATTCCGAATATGCCCGCGATATTCACGATAGCGGCAAACACCTGCTCAACGTCATCAACGACATTCTCGACATGTCGAAGATCGAGGCGGGCCATATGCGTATCAACCGCGAGGCCATCGATCTCGCGCCGCTGATCGACGAAACGCTGCGTCTCACCGCCATCCAGGCCGAGCAGAAGAACATCACCGTGCAGCAGAAGGTCTGCGCTGGGCTGACCATGCAGGGCGACCGCCGCGCCATGAAGCAGATCATGCTTAACCTGCTCTCCAACGCCGTGAAATTCACCGGCGAGGGCGGCCGCATTGCGCTACGCACCCATGTGCATGAGGCCGCGATGATCCTCACCATCGCAGATACCGGTATCGGCATTCCCGCCCAGGCGCTCAACAAGATCGGCCAGCCTTTCGAACAGGTGCAGAGCCAATATGCCAAGAGCCAGGGTGGCTCGGGGCTTGGGCTTGCGATTTCCCGCTCGCTTGTGAAGCTGCATGGCGGGACGATGAAAATCCGCTCGTGTGAGGGTCGGGGCACCGTGGTGACGATCATCATCCCGCATGCGGCGGGGCGGTGCGGGATGGTGCATTGAGGCGTGATGTTGGCGGGTGTGGTTTACCCCCCTCTGCCCTGCCGGGCATCTCCCCCACAAGGAGGGAGATCGGTCAGAAGAAAACCCTCGCTCACTCGCAACGTTGGAGATGGCCGAGAGGCCGCCGCATATCGATCTCCCCACCTGTGGGGGAGATGCCCGGCAGGGCAGAGGGGGGGAAGCCTCACCCACCCACATCAACCACTATTCTTCACCGTCGCCACAAACGCCTTCCGCACCGTCTTCGCCAGCCGCTTCACCTCACCCTCCAGCGTCGGAATATCCGGGCAATCCCCCGCCCGGCAAACGAGATCGGTGAGGCCCGCCGGCGCCTCCTTCGGGTTGAAGGCGCCGTCGATGCATAGCCGCACGATCTGGGAAATCTCGGTATAAAGCGCCATCGCCGCCATACAGTCATCGAAAGCCTGCGGCTCCATCACCGGGGCAGCGAGCGCCTGAAGCGCCTCTGCCGTGTTGCGCCCCGGTTCATGCGCGGCAAGTCCCTTCACCGGCCCCACCAGCGCCAGATATTGCGCGATGAATTCGAGGTCGATCAGGCCGCCATTGATGAGCTTGAAGTCCCAGTTGTTTTCCGGCGGTTTTTCCTGCTCGATGAGGCTGCGCATTTCCAGCACATCGGCCGAGACCTTGGCCACATCACGCTTTTGCGAAAGGATGGAGGCGATGATGCGGCGCGCGTCCTCCATCAGCGAGGCATCGCCACAGATGAGCCGCGCGCGCGACAGCGCCATATGCTCCCAGGTCCAGGCCTCCTCGCGCTGGTACTTTTCGAAAGCGGAAATGCGGGTCGCCACCGGCCCCTTGTTGCCGGAGGGACGAAGCCGCATGTCCACCTCGTAAAGCACGCCCTCCGCCGTCGGTGCGGAAAGCGCGGCAATCAGCCTTTGCGTGACGCGGGTGAAATAACGCACCACATCGAGCGGCTTCGCGCCGGTCGATTCATGGGCGGCATCGTCATAATCGTAGAGCAGGATGAGATCGACATCCGAACCGGCCGTCAGCTCGAAGGAGCCGAGCTTGCCCATACCCATGACAGCGACACGGCCGCCGGGATAGGACCCATGCGCCGCTTCCATCTCCGAAAGAACCGCATTCAACGCCGCCTCGATGACAAGATCGGCAAGATGGGTGAACGCGCGGGCGGCGACTTCACCGCGGATTGCGCCGGTCAGCAGCCGAACCCCGATCAGGAAGCGCTGTTCGGCGGCGAAAATGCGCAGCCGGTCGAGAATATCCTCGTAATGGCGGGCATTGGATAGAAAGTTGTCCATGCGGTGGGCGAGATAATCGCGGGTCGGGACGTCGCTCATCAGAGCCGGGTCCAGCATGCCGTCGAAGACATGCGGGCGGGCGGCGATGATTTCGGCAAGACGGGGAGCCGAAGACATGATCGTTACCAAGAGCGACAGGAGCGCCGGGTTGTTGCCGAGCAGCGAGAAAAGCTGGATGCCCGCCGGCAGGCCGGAGAGGAAATTATCGAAGCGCAGCAGCGCGTCATCAGCCCGCTTGCTTTCGCCGAAGGCGCGCAGCAGGTCCGGCGTCAGTTCCGTCAGCCGCTCGCGTGCCTCGACCGATTGCGTCGCACGGTAGCGGCCATTATGCCATGTGCGGATGACGCGGGAAATATCCTCCGGCCGTTGAAAGCCGAGCGTGGAAAGTGTCTTCAGCGTGTCGGGATCGTCCTTCTGGCCGGTGAAGACCAGATTACCCGCCTCGCCTGACAGTTTCACCTCCTGCTCGAACAGCGCCGAATAACGCCGCTCCACCAGCCGCAGCACGTCTTCCAGCTTCTCCGAGAAGGCCCTGGTGTCATCGAAGCCGAGCATGAAGGCGATGCGCTTCAATTCGGTTTCAGTGTCTGGCAACACATGGGTCTGCTCGTCGCGCACCATCTGGATGCGGTGTTCCACCTCGCGCAGGAACCAATAGGCTTCCGTCAGGCTGTCGCGGGTTTCTGCATCGATCCATTTCGCCTCGGTCAGCGCGGCCAGCGCCTCTTCGGTTGCACGCACGCGCAGCGGTGGCATACGGCCGCCGGCGATCAGCTGCTGCGTCTGGGCGAAGAACTCGATCTCGCGGATGCCGCCGCGCCCGAGCTTGACGTTATGCCCCTTCACCGCAATGGCGCCATGGCCCTTATGGGCGTGGATCTGCCGCTTGATGGAGTGGATATCGGCAATCGCCGCATAATCGAGATATTTGCGGAAGATGAAGGGCGTCAGCTCGCGCAGGAAATTCTCCCCCGCCTTGATATCGCCGGCGACCGGCCGCGCCTTGATATAGGCCGCCCGTTCCCAGTTCTGGCCCCTGCCCTCGTAATAGAGCAGCGCCGCCTCCACGGGGATGGCGAGCGGTGTCGAGCCGGGGTCGGGCCGCAGCCGCAGATCGGTGCGGAAGACGTAACCATCGGCCGTGCGCTCCTGCATGATCCGCACGAGGCGGCGCATCATGCGGCCGAAATTCTCCGTCGCATCATAGGGATCGTCCATGATGCCGGCGGAGGGTTCGAAGAACACCACGGCGTCAATATCGGAGGAATAGTTCAGTTCGCGCGCGCCGAGCTTGCCCATGCCGAGCACGATCAGGCCCGACCCGTCGCTGGGGGCTGCGACATTCTTCAGCTTCAGCTTGCCGCTCTCATGGGCTGCCAGCAACAGGTGATCGATGGCGGCGGAAAGCGATGCATCCGCCATGTCGCTCAGCCAGCGTGTCGTATCGCGCGCGGTGAAGATGCGGGCGAGATCGGCAAGCGCTGCGATGAAAGAGAGCCGCCGCTTGGCGACCCTCAGCCGCGACATCACCTCGTTTTCGCTCGGCGCCCCACCTTCTTCGCCCGGCTTCCAGCAATCGCGCGCATCACGGACAAGCTCGGTCAGCAGCGGCTCGAGCGGTTTCGACATCGCCAGCGACAAAAGCCCCTCATCCGCCGACGCCATATCACGCAGATAGGGGGACAGCGTAAAAGCCGTGGCGATAAATTCCTTCAGCGGGCTTTCTCCGGCGAGCAGCGCGGCGACCGCCGGTTCGCTTTTGCCGATATCCTTCAGCGTCGAAAGAACGGATTTCAGTTCCGTCTGCGTATAGGGGCGGATCACGCCCGGCAGAACCTCGCTCAGCCGCCTTTGGGCGGTTTCCCGTTGCGTCACTGTGTCTCTCCCTCTTCCGGTCATCCTCTCGCCGCTCCCGACATGCGCGGCTTTCAGGACTGGATGCACCGCACCCGAAACGTCCCTGCCGCCGCACCTCTTAGAATCCTCCCGGCGCGCACATCTGGCGTTTTAACAAATGCAGGCCGCTTTGCGATCACAAAACCGCCGATGGTGATGTTTTCCAAAGCGCCGTACCCCGTAATGTCTCCGCAATTGTGCCCGCGTAGCGTCAGCCTCAACGAAACCCGACTCCCCAGTTTTCCAACGCTCGATGCTGCAACGGATATGATCATGAAACAGATTTTTACAGTGAAATTGCAAAAGAACCTGCGCGCGGTGGCCCTTTGCCTGACAACGCTGCCCATGGTGCAAGCCGTCTGCACCCCCGTTTTTGCCGCCGACATCGGCAAATCGGACCGGGTGGCCGATCCACAGGGCAATTTCGACAATGCCCGCTACAGCAGCTCCAGCGACTGGAAGATCACGCTCGGTGTCGGTGCCGCCTACGCCCCGAAATATGAGGGTTCGGACAAGCTGAAAGCAGGCGCCGTACCGTTGGTTTCCATCGCCTATGGAGATACGCTGAGTATCGATTTCAGCGGCGTCACCGTCAACCTGCTGAACCACAACGGCTTCAGGCTGGGTGTGAAGGGCGGCTGGGAAGCCGGGCGCAAGGAAAAGGACGACAGAAAAAACCTGCGGGGAATGGGCGATATCAAGGCGGCCGGTGTGGTCGGCGGCGTTATCGCCTATGGCGTGGACCCGTTCGAAATCTACGCCAAGCTGGACAAGACCATTGACGGCAGCGAAGGTCTGACCGCGACCATCGGCGCCAGCGTCTCACATAAAATGGATCAATTCATCCTGGGCGCAGACCTCTCCGCCACCTGGGCGGACGACAAGCACATGAAATCCTATTTCGGCGTCACCTCGGCCCAGTCCGCCCGCTCGGGTCTGCGCCGCTTCGACGCGAAATCGGGCTTCAAGCGCGTCGACGCCAGCGCTTCCGTCACTTACCTTGTGACCGAGAACTGGTCGATCACCGGCACAGGCGGCGTCGGCTTCCTGCTGGGCGACGCCAAGGACAGTCCCCTGTCGAAGAAGGATATTCAGCCGTTCGCGATGGTGGGCGTCGCTTATACGTTCTGAACAGCGGGCAGGAGGAATGCACGGCGACGGATGCCTGCCGCTCGGCAGTCCCCAATGAGGAAAGGCGTGCCTGTCCTCACGTCTCCTCACCCGGTGAAGCGCCGCAAGGCGTTTCACCGGGGCCGCCATGCTTAGAGTATCCTGTCCCGGTATTCCGGCGGCGCCACCCAGCACTCTTCGCGTTTTCCGAACCAGCGGTAGCGATTGCGGGCGACAAAGCGATAAACGGGATCGCGCAGCAATGCGGGAACGATGCGTAATATGGTGATCAGCCGCCAGGGCATGCCCAGCGCTTCATATATGCTCAGCACCGCATCGCTGTCCTGCCGCACCCTGCCGCCCACCACGACCAGCATGCTGACGGGATCTTTCGGATTCATGCCGCAACGCCGGTAGATTTCCGCGCCGATCTCGCCCTGCATGGACGCCAGGCGGAAATATCCGGCCCTGTCATGCCGCAGCACGAATTGCGCATTTAAGGCGCACAGCACACATTCCGCATCGAACAGAATGATCGGGCCATGCCCGTCGTCGGTCAAGGGAACCGTAGCTGCCACCCGTCACACATCCTCTCGTCCATCGCACGCGATTTCCGAACTGAGCCATTGCAGTCAAATCAATCGGACTATTCTTCAGATGACCTTGCAATACAACCTTGAAAAACAGTCATTTTCCGCATGTGGAAACCTCGCGGACAAACCCGGGTGAACCGCATCCTCCGCCGGGATGCCTAAACCTTCGAGACGGGAAACACCATCGAAACGGTCAGCCCCGGGCAGGCCGCATTCGCGGCGTCCGTGTCCGACAGCTTCAGCGATCCGCCATGCAGTTCCATCACGGCCTCCACCAGCGACAGGCCGAGCCCGGTCCCGGGTTTCGAGCGGCTTTCATCCAGCCTGACGAAGCGTTTCAGCACCTCGCCGCGTTTGTCGGCGGGAATGCCGGGGCCGTTATCGGCGACGGAGAGCACAATGGCCTCCTGCTCTCTTGCCAGACGCACGACGAGTTTTTTATCACCTTCGCCTTCGCAGGCATATTTCATGGCGTTGTCGATGAGGTTGGAGAGCGCCTGGCCGATCAGTTCGCGGTTACCCTTGACGGCAAGGCCCTGCTCGATTTCGGTTTCCAGAGCCAGCCCTGCATCCTCAGCCACCGGCTCGTAGAGTTCGGCGCTGTCTTCGGCAATCGCCGAGACGTCCACATCGGTCATTTCGGCGGCGATCGAACCGGCCTCGACGCGGGAGATCATCAGCAGCGCATTGAAGGTGCGGATAAGCTGGTCGGATTCAGCGATGATGCCTTCAAGCGCTGCGCGCCGTTTCGTCTCGTCATCGTCGTCAAGCGCTGCGGCCGCCTTGTTGCGCAGCCGCGTCAGCGGCGTCTTCAGGTCGTGGGCGATATTGTCGGAGACCTGCCGCAGACCCTCATTCAGCTTTTCGATGCGGCCGAGCATGGCGTTGAGCGAGCCGGACAGGCGGTCGAATTCATCGCCGGAGCGGCCCTGCGGCAGGCGCTGCGAAAGGTCGCCCGCCATGATCTTCTTGGTCGCCGCCGACATGCGGTCGATACGTTTCAGCGCATTACGGCCGATACCGAACCAGATGAGCAGCGCGCCGCCGCCCATGATGGCGAGCGCCACCATCAGCGCGTTGCGCACCAGCGCCCGGAACTTGGTGGGTTCGCCGAGGTCGCGGCCGATCAGGATGCGCAGGCCGTTGTCCAGCATGAAGACATTGGCGGTGGCCAGGTGCTGCACGCTGTCGCCGCTTTCGGAGTAACGCTCGTAACGGAAAGGAAAACCGGTCCAGCCTTCCTTGTCGAAAACGCCCGGCTGCACCGAAGCGACGTTGCCGGCAAGGATTTCGCCGTTCGGACCGGCAATGATGTAGAGGCTCGCACCCGGCTGACGGGCGCGTCGCTCCATCATCCTCAGTAGCGGGTTGATGCCGCCACGATTATAGATGCGCTGCACATCCGAGACTTCCTGCAACACGGCATCGCGCGTCTGCTGGTTCAGCAACCGTTCGGAAAGGGCGGTGACATAGAAGACCAGGAAGGCGGCGCAGAGTGCGAACAGCAGAATATAGAGCGCCGAAAGGCGCACCGCCGTCGATCTGAACAATATTCTGAGGCGGGCCATTTTCGGCAATCAGCCCTCGTCCTTCATCATGTAGCCCGCGCCGCGAATGGTCTTCAAGAGCGGCTTCTCAAAGTCCTTCTCGATCTTCGAGCGCAGGCGGGATACATGCACGTCGATGACATTGGTCTGCGGATCGAAATGATAGTCCCAGACATTTTCCAGAAGCATGGTGCGGGTTACGACCTGACCGGCATTCTTCATCAGATATTCCAGCAGGCGGAATTCGCGCGGCTGCAGCAGGATTTCCTTGCCGCCCCGGCGGACATCATGGGACAGCCGGTCCAGCTCGAGATCACCCACCCGGTAGATCATGTCTTGCTCGGGCTTGCCCTTGCGGCGACCCAGCACCTCGATACGGGCGAGCAGTTCGGAAAAGGCATAGGGCTTCGGCAGATAATCATCACCGCCGGCGCGCAGGCCCGTCACGCGGTCATCCACCTGTCCCAGCGCGGAAAGGATCAGAACCGGCGTCTCGATGCCGCGGCGGCGCAGCTCGCTGATGACGGAAAGTCCGTCGCGGCGCGGCAACATGCGATCGATCACCATCACGTCGTAAGCGTTCTCGCAGCCCATGAACAGGCCGCTCTCACCGTCGCTCGCATGATCGGCGACGATCCCGGCTTCGCGGAACGCCTTGGTCATATAGGCCGCAGCCTCGAGGTCGTCTTCAATGACAAGAATCTTCATGTGCGGGACAATAGCGCCCTCGCCCTTTTCCGCACAACCGGAAACAGATGCGGGAGTAACTTCCTGAACTTTGTTTTCCATGAGGTTTCCTCCGAAGACTTGGCCTTGAAGCACCATCGCGCTTCAAGGCGGAACAATCGCCTATGGATCAGGCGGGCGCCGCTTGTTTCTTCTCCCCGCCGGGGAGAAGGTCGCGGCAGCGGGATGAGGGGGCAAGGCCAGAGATTTACCGGGAGGTTACCCCCTCATCCGACCCTTCGGGCCACCTTCTCCCCGGCGGGGAGAAGAAACGGGCCGCAACGCCCTGCCATACTCAACCGCCCCGTCTCAAGAGCGCAATGCGACGCCGGCTCCCGAAAGAACCGGCATCGCCTTTCCGCCTATCAACCCTGATCGATATCCAGCGCGATAAATCGGCTGCCGTCATTCGTCTGGATCTGGAACAGCGCCTTGGAACGACCGTCCTTCTTGGCCTGCTCGAGGATTTTCTCGATATCGGCGGCGGAAGCGACCTGCTGGTTGTTGACCGAGGTGATCTTCTCACCCGTCTTCAGACCACGGGCAGCGGCATCACTGTCGGGATCGACATCGGTAATGGCGAGGCCATTTCCGTCATCGGCGGGCGCAACCGTCAGTCCGAGGCTGGAGAGCACCTTCTCGCTGGAGGACTGGCCGCCCTTGTCGTCGTTCTGGCTCGGTGTCGACTTGGAGGCCTCGTCGCTGGCGAGATCGCCCAGCGTCACCGTGACGGACTGCGACTTGCCGTCGCGCCACAGCGAGATTTCCACCTTGCTGTTGGGCGCCATGCCGCCGATGCGGCGCGACAGGTCGCGGGCGTCCTTGACGGGATCGCCATTGACGGCGGTGATGATGTCACCCTGCTTGATACCGGCCTTGTCGCCCGGCGAGCCGGACTGCGGCGAAACGACAAGCGCGCCCTTTGCCTCGGACAGGCCGAGCGATTCGGCGATATCCTTGCTGACGGGCTGGATCTGCACGCCGAGCCAGCCGCGTTCGACCTTGCCGTCCTTCTGCAGGTCGGCGATCACGTCCTTGGCGACCGATGCCGGAATGGCGAAGGCGATGCCGACATTGCCGCCGGAAGGCGAGAAGATGGCGGTGTTGATGCCAACGACTTCGCCGTTGAGGTTGAAAGCCGGGCCGCCCGAGTTACCACGGTTCACGGCAGCGTCGATCTGCAGGTAATCGTCATAGGGGCCGGAGCCGATATCGCGGCCACGGGCCGAGATAATGCCGGATGTCACCGTGCCGCCGAGGCCGAAGGGGTTGCCGACGGCGACGACCCAGTCGCCGACGCGGATCTTGCTGTCATCGGCGAACTGCACATAGGTGAACTTGCGGTTCACATCGACCTTCAGCAGCGCCAGATCGGTGCGCGGATCGCGGCCAACGAGCTTGGCATCGAGTTCGGTGCCGTCATTCATCACGATCGTGTAGGCGGAACCGTCATCGACAACGTGGTTGTTGGTAACGATGTAACCGTCTTCGGAAATGAAGAAGCCGGAGCCTTGGGCGACGGGGCGTAGCGGACCCTTGCCGCCACGGTGGCGGTTCGGGCCACGGTCGGAGCGATCCTGGTTGGGGCCGCCGAATTCCTTGAAGAAGCGCTTCAGCGGGTGATCATCCGGCAGCTGGTCGAGGCCACGGCCGCCGAAGTTGAAGGAGAAGTTGCTGGAATCGTCGGAAGCCGGCTGCACATTCGACTGCACGCGAACAGAGACGACGGCGGGCGAGACGGCATCAACCACATTGGCGAAGCTCGGAACCTGCGGTGCGGTTACTTCGACAGGGGCGGCAAACGAGTGAAGGATCGGAGCGGCGATGCCGGTGGAAAGCATCAGCGCCGCAAGGCCGCCAACGGTCGTGGCCTTCAGGGCCGTCTTCAGCGAGGAATGGCCGTTTTGCGAATGAGACATGTTGTACCTTCTTTCTTCATTCAGACTGGAACCCGTGTGACCGGGGAAGCGGTGGATGATGAAGATATAGGAGGCAACACCTTACGGCGAAGTGTCTGATGAATGAAAAATCCGTAATGTTGAAAAAGAACCGGGAGGAAAAAGGAAACCGATTATTTTTCAATGAGATTACGAATTCGCTCTTCTTCGTCCGCGCTCAGTTTTTGTGGCTGTTCCTGAGTGGCGCGGCGACGCGAAAACACGAAGACGGCGAAAATCCCGGCAAGGGTGAGGCCGATGGGCGCGCCCCACAAAAGCACGGTTCGAAGGCTGAGGCGTGGTTTCAAGAGCACGAATTCGCCGTAACGCGACACGACATAATCGATGACGGCCTTGTCGCTGTCGCCCTCGACCAGCCGTTCGCGCACGAGGACGCGCAGGTCACGCGCCAGTTCCGCATTGCTGTCGTCGATGGACTGGTTTTGGCAGACCATGCAGCGGAGCTGAAACGTGAGGTTACGGGCGCGCTGCTCCAGCACGGGGTCTTTGAGGACTTCGTCGGGGTTGAAGGCGAAGGCCGGCCATGACGTAAACATGAGGACGAGAAGGAGCGTGAGCCCCGCCACAACCTCCCTCATTCCTGTGCTTGTCACAGGAATCCAGCCAGCCCAAGTCCTTGGGCTGAAAAGGCTCTCCCGCCGCGCAGACGCGCGTCGACTGGATTCCTGTGACAAGCACAGGAATGAGGAGAGTTCGCCACTCATTCCGCCGCCTCCGGCATTGCAGCCCGCACCGGCTTCGCCTTGCGGTTCGGCGCACCCACCCGCAACCGCCTGTCGGAGAGCGAGATAAAACCACCCGCCATCATGAACAGTGTGCCGCCCCAGATGCACAGGATGAAGGGTTTCCACCAGATGCGCACCACCATGCCGCCATCGGCCATGGGGTCGCCAAGCGAGACATAAAGCTGGCTGAGGCCGAAGGTCAGGATGCCGGCTTCCGTCGTCGGCATGCGCCGCGCGGTGTAAAGCCGCTTGGAGGACCAGACATCGGCCACTTCTACTCCCGCCCTGCGAACTGTGAAATGGCCGCGATCCTCGGTGAAATTCGGGCCGACGGCGTGGCGGACGCCATCGAAGGTCAGGCTGTAGCCGCCCGCTTCCGCCGCCATGCCCTGTTTCATTTCCAGCACCGTCTCGGTCTCGAAAGTGGTGACGATGACGATGCCGAGCACGGTGATGCCAAGCCCCATATGCGCCAGCGCCGTGCCGAAGGCCGAACGCGGCAGGCCCTTCAGGCGGCGAAAAGCAATACCGAAGGCGAGCTTGCCGAAATTGGCGCGATACCAGAGGTCGGCGAAAGCGCCGAAGATCAGCCAGAAACCGGCGGCGATGCCGAGGGCGGCCAGCACCGGACCGCCATTTTCGATATACCAGAGCGTCAGCCCCGCGAGAGCGGCAAGCGCCGCGGCCACATAAAGCCGCTGGAAGGCTCCGAGAAGATCGCCGCGCTTCCAGGCGAGCATCGGGCCAAAGGGTGTGACGATCAGGATCGGGATCATCAACAGGCCGAAGGTGAGGTTGAAGAAAGGCGCGCCGACCGAGATTTTTTCGCCTGTCAGCGTTTCAAGGATCAGCGGATAAAGCGTGCCGATCAGCACGGTGGCGGTTGAAACCGTGAGGATCAGGTTGTTGAGGACGAGCGAACCTTCCCGGGAGATCGGCGCAAACAGTCCGCCGGCTTTGAGCGACGGCGCGCGCCAGGCAAAGAGCGCGAAGGCGCCGCCGATGAAGATGGTCAGAATGCAGAGAATGAAGATGCCGCGGCTTGGATCGGTGGCGAAGGCGTGCACGGAGGTCAAAACGCCGGAGCGGACGAGGAAGGTGCCGAGCAGCGACAGCGAAAAGGTCATGATCGCCAGAAGCACGGTCCAGATTTTCAGCGCTTCTCGCTTTTCCATGACCAGCGCTGAATGTAAGAGCGCCGTTCCGGCAAGCCACGGCATGAAGGAGGCGTTTTCCACCGGATCCCAGAACCACCAGCCGCCCCAGCCGAGTTCATAATAGGCCCAGTAGGAGCCCATGGAGATGCCGGCGGTCAGGAAGGTCCATGCGGCGAGCGTCCACGGCCTTACCCAGCGCGCCCAGGCGGCATCGATGCGTCCTTCCAGCAATGCGGCAACGGCAAAGGAGAAGCAGACAGAAAAGCCGACATAACCGAGATAGAGCAACGGCGGATGAATGGCGAGGCCGAAATCCTGAAGGATGGGATTGAGGTCCTGCCCCTCGGCGGGCACCGGCTCCAGCCGCAGGAACGGATTGGAGGTGAGCAGGATGAACAGCAGGAAGGCGACCGAAATCCATGCCTGCACCGCAAGCACATTGGCTTTGAGCGTTTCCGGCAGGTTGCGGCCGAAGGCGGCGACGAGCGCGCTGAAAAACACCAGGATAAGCAGCCACAGCAGCATCGAGCCTTCGTGGTTTCCCCAAACGCCGGTCAACTTGTAGAGCAGCGGCATCAGCGAATGGGAGTTTTCCCAGACATTGCGCACGGAAAAATCAGAGACGGCATAGGCCCGCGTCAGCGCCGCGAAGGAAAAACCTACCAACAGGAACATCAGCACCGAGCCGAGCGAGGCGATATCCATCAGCGCCCGGTCGTTGCGGCGCGCGCCGATGACCGGCAGCGTCGAGACGATCAGCCCCACACCGAGCGCCAGAACCAGAACATAATGGCCGATCTCGTTGATCATCTGGTCGCTCCGGTCTTGTCGGAAGAAAGTGCGCTGCTCGACGGCGTTGCGGCGGAAGGCTCTTCGCCCTCTCCCGCATGTTGCCACAGGCCCTTGTCCTTCAGCCTGTCGGCCACTTCCTTCGGCATGTAATTCTCGTCGTGCTTGGCCAGCACGCTGTCGGCCACGAAACCGTGGGTCGCGGCATCGAACATGCCTTCGGTCACCACGCCCTGCCCTTCACGGAAAAGATCGGGCAGGATGCCGGTATAGCTGACCGGCACATTGGCCTCGCCATCCGTCACCGTGAAGCTGACCGTGCGGCCTTCGCCGCGCTTGATCGAGCCTTCCGCCACCAGCCCGCCGAGGCGGATGCGGGTGCCGGGGTTGACGGGCGTCTTCTCCAGATCGGCCGGCATGTAGAAATAGGCAATGGACTGACCGAAGGCGAACATGACCAGCAGCACGGCTGCAACGATGAAGCTCATGCCGCCGCCGATGATCGCCAGGCGTTTCTGTTTGCGGGTCATTGCGTCACTCCCTGCGGCGCGGCATCCTGCTGCCTGTTCATGCGGATCGGTCCGGCAGAAACGCCAAGTTCCTTCGCCAGCGCCAGAAGCTGCCTGCCCTCTTCGCCCTCCGGCGGGAAGGCCTTCAGCCCCGCCCGCAGTGCCTCTCCGGCCTTGGCCTCGTTCTTCAGCACGGAATAGGCACGGACAAGCCGCATCCAGCCTTCAAAATCGGCGGGGTTTTCCTTGAGCTTGGCGTCGAGACTCGACACCATGCCTTCGATCATCGCCTGCCGGTCAGAAGCCGTCATGTCGTTGGCCGCCGCCATATCCTGCGCCGTCGGGCCGGGTGCGACGGGGGTCGCCGCGCCGCCGGTGCGGGTGATATGCTCTTGAACCAGCGGCAGCCACGGCGCACCGGCGGGCGCATCCGCCGCCAGTGCGGTAAAGGCGGCGCGTGCTTCCTCGGCCTTGCCGGCCTGTTCCAGCGACAGCGCCAGATAGAAGCGGGCGCGCGGATTGCCGGGCTTCAGTTCTTCGGCCTCAGCAAAAGCCGTACGCGCGGCTTCAATGACGACACCGTCATTGCCGGCCACCAGCGTTTCGCCAAGGCCCGTCAGCCGTTCAGCACTCGGCCCCTGGATGCGCAGCGCATTGCGATAGGCAAGCTCGGCATCGCCAAGACGCTGCATCTTGAAATAGATCGGCGCCAGAATATCCCAGCCAGCGCCATCCTCAGGGTTCTGCGCCAGATGCCGTTCCGCGCGGGCCACCAGCATGTTCATATCGTTGCCGGGATTTTCAAGACGCGCCTCGAGCGGCATGTCCGGCACTTCCGGACTACCGTTCCAGATGTAAAGACAGAGCCCGAGCGCGGGCAGCAGAACCGTGATGAGGCTGGCGGCGAGATTGTGCCGGCGCGGCCGGGTTTCTTTGCCGGATTGCTCTTCCGCTTCGGCGGCGGCGAGAAGCCGGCGGCCGATTTCGGCGCGGGCATAATCCGCCTCGGTGTCGCCGATAAGGCCGGCGGCGCGTTCGCGGTCCAGTTCGGCCAGCTGGTCGCGATAAACGGCAACTTCACCGTCGCGGCGCGTCTGCGGCGCCTCGGTTTTCCGCATCAGCGGGTACATCAGGACGATGGCGACAGCCGCCGTCAATATCGCAACGACAATCCAGAACATAAGGCTCAATTACTCGAATGCGCGGCGCATGGAAACACGAAGCGCGGGGATGACGCGAATTTGAGACATCACGCCGCACCGCAGGCCCTCTCCCGGCTGCACCGCCATGCCTCTTCCTGTCATCGCAAAAGGCCCGTGACCTTGATTTACGTCAAAGTATTTTACGCAAAGTCATTACGTGAGAGGCGACCAGCTTCCGTCGGCATTACGGCATGCCGCGCCGCGCACTCTGGTTTCACGTCCGTCGACTGTCAGGGTGTGCGAATATTGCCGGCAATTCTGATTGCCGACCTGATAGGGCGCATTGGCGACCACCTGCCCCTTGGCGTCATCGCCGGCCCAGGAAACCGGCGTGCCAACGGGGGCCGCTTCCAGCGCCTTATATTCGGCTTCCAGCGCCTTGGTCTGGTCACCCCTGTCGAGCTGAACGCCGCTTCGCCCGATGATGCCGCCTTGCAGGTTGGCAAGGAACGGCGTCGAGGGCTGGGACGAGCGGCCGAACAGGCCGCCGCCCACCGGGCGGGTGCCCGTGGTGGTGCAGGCGCTTAGCATCGATACGCACAGGATCGAGACAAGCGCCGGGCGTGACACCAGCGAGCGCATCGTCACGGAGCGACAGCCATCATACACGTCAACCAAACCCTGTCCTCTTTCCTACCGCATTGCACCTAATATATCGCCATTGAATTTCTTGCCTTTTTTCTTGCCTCACGCAAGCTCTTTCGAAAGGCCTGGCAAAATCAGATCGGCTTTCAGCCCACCGATGCCGCTGCGCGACAACGAAAAGCGGCCATGGTACTCTGACACCACCTCGGAAACGATCGACAATCCAAGGCCCGTGCCCGGCCGGCTTTCGTCCAGCCGCCGCCCGCGCTTCATCGCTTCGCTTATCTGTTCCGGCTCAAGCCCCGGTCCGTCATCCTCCACCGTCAGTTCCACCCAGGCGCGCCGGGCGATTTCCGCATCGGGGGACGGGTGCGTACCAGCGGCAAGCGTGATGACCACACGCGCCTGGGCAAACCGCGCGGCATTTTCGAGGAGATTGCCGACGACCTCTTCCAGATCCTGCTGTTCCATACCGAGCACGGCGCCGGCCTCGTCAATGTTCAGAATGAACTGCTTGTCCGGGTTCAGACGGCGCATCACGCGCACCAGCCGTTCCAGCGCCGGTTCCGCTTCGACGCGGGCAAGGATGGAACCGCGCTGGGCCGCGATGCGGGCGCGGGAGAGATAAGATTGCACCTGCGCCTGCATGGCGTCTGCCTGAGCCCGCACCAGATCGCCATGCTGCGGCTCCAGCGTGCGGGCCTCGTTCAGAAGAACGGCGATCGGCGTCTTCAGCGAATGCGCCAGATTGCCCACCTGCATGCGGGCGCGCTCCACGAGGCGGCGATTGCTGTCGATCAGCGCATTGACCTCATTGGCCAGCGGCTGAATTTCACGCGGGAATTCGCCTTCGAGGCTTTCCGCCTCCCCGCCCCTGATCTTGCCGAGCGCCACGCGGGCCTGATCGAGCGGTCGCAGACTGTAGAGAATGGCAAGACCGTTGACGACGAGACTGCCGACACCGAAGACCGCCAACGCCAGATAGAGGCTGTTGGAGAAATCCCGCACATCGTCTTCCACG
The DNA here is from genome assembly GCF_008274755.1 of Agrobacterium sp. B1(2019). Taxonomy (NCBI): domain Bacteria; kingdom Pseudomonadati; phylum Pseudomonadota; class Alphaproteobacteria; order Hyphomicrobiales; family Rhizobiaceae; genus Agrobacterium; species Agrobacterium sp. B1(2019). The sequence goes on from NZ_VTPB01000001.1 coordinate 1,754,259, forward strand.
ACGTTCAGATTGCCGGAGACACGGAAACGCGCCGCGCGCCCTTCGCCATCCAGCACGACTTCGGTTTCCGCCACGCGCACCTGATTGCCGGCCTCGTCGGTCACGGCATAAAAGCGCTCATAGCGGTTGTCGAAGGGCGCATCGAGAATGCTCGGCACCGGCAGGGTAGAGACGCCGAGCGACGAGGAGACAAGCGGCGCGGTCTGGAAATTGCCGAGCGGCTCGACAACCCAGTACCAGCCGGTATCGGGCTGCGAAAAGCGCAGATCGCCGAGCTGCGGGCTGCCGGCCAGCGTATTCTCGTTGGAAATCGTCACGGAATTGATGACGTTATAAAGCTGCGCCCTCAGAAGATCGGTGAAGCTGCGCTCCACTCCCTGCCGGTAAAGCGTCGAGATCACGACGGCGATCACCACCAGCGCCAGCACCGACCAGAGCGAGGCGAGCAGCAGAACGCGGGCGGTGAGGGAATTACTTCGCATCTGCCGGCGCTTGCATCCGGTAACCGAGACCACGGATCGTCTCGATCAGATCAACCCCGAGCTTCTTGCGCAGACGGCCGACAAACACCTCGATGGTGTTGGAATCGCGGTCGAAATCCTGATCGTACATGTGCTCGACCAGCTCCGTGCGCGAGACGACCTCGCCCATGTGGTGCATGAGATAGGACAGGAGCCGGAACTCGTGCGAGGTGAGCTTCAGCGTCGCGCCGTTGACGGTCGCCTTGGAGGATTTGGTGTCGAGCCGGACCGGGCCGCAGACGAGTTCGGAAGAGGCGTGGCCGGCGGCGCGGCGGATGAGCGCACGCACGCGGGCGAGAACTTCTTCGACATGGAAAGGCTTGGTGACGTAATCGTCGGCGCCGGCATCGATACCGGCGACCTTGTCGCTCCAGCGGTCGCGGGCAGTGAGGATGAGAACGGGCATGGCCTTGCCGGCCGCACGCCATTTTTCAACGACGGTGATGCCGTCGAGCTGCGGCAGGCCGATATCGAGGACGATGGCGTCATAGGGCTCGGTATCGCCGAGATAATGCCCCTCCTCGCCGTCGAATGCCTGATCGACGACATAACCGGCTTCTTTCAGCGCGTCGGTCAGCTGACGATTGAGATTGGCATCATCCTCAACAACGAGAATTCGCATTGTCCGCCCTTTCCTTCCGTCCCGGCCCCCGCGGGTGGCCGGTCATGCTACATGTGTCGGGTTGTTTTCCGATATTTCGGCGATGCGGGCAAGCTACATCGGCACGCGCATTGTTACCTTGCGCGGGCGTTCGCCATTGCCCTGGACGAGAACGGTGACGACACAGGACTGACCGTCACCGGAAGGATAGACCGAAAGCAGCTGGCCGCCGGTTTCGCGCACGACGCGGGCGACGGCTGCGCCGCAATCGCTCGCCGCCAGAATGTAATGGCCCTGCAGATCAGCCTCGGGCGCCGTGAAACCGGAAAGCCCGGCTGCAAGCGTCGCGATGATGAGAGGTGATGCCATTCTACAAACTTCCAAAAACCGGGTGCGTCTCGAACCTTATTATGACCGAATATGTAGCGCAAAGCGTCTGAATGGCAAATGAATGCCGCCCCCGCCGCATGGGCGCGTGGCGGGAACGGCGGCGGCGCGGGCGCTGTCAGCGAATGGTGCTGGTCGCCGAAAGACGGCCGTAAAGTGCGACCAGACCGCCGATTCCGCCCGCAACCGTCACCAGCCCGTCCGCAAGTTCGCCTTGCAGACCGGCGGGTAGATCGAGGCCGGCAATGCTGAAAAGCGGTGCGAAAACCGCGACCAGGGCGCCCCAGATCGTGCGCGATTGATACCATGCTTTGGTGCTGTCCATAGTCTCATCCTTTGCGTTGTTTTTCAGGCATATGTCAGATCGGGAGGGTGGCCTGCGCCACCACACCCGAGGGCACCGCGCGGCCGAGCATTCGGACACGCACGGAAATGTGATCCCGCAATGCCGGGAAATCTGTGAGTCCGTCCGTGGCGGGGTAAAACCAGAAGGGTTGCGAAACCTCCGCCATGCGCCGCACAGTCTCGCCGTCCAGCACCTCGATGCGATAGAGCTCGAAGGGCTCGTCCAGCGGGATGTCGCTCGCATCCCAGTCGTCGGCCTCCACCCGGCCCCGGCGTTTCCACCTGATGAACACGCCGTCGCCGCGCCGCTCAGCGGCAAGATGCACCGGCGCGAGCGGTGTCAGCGCCCGCAGGCCGCCCTCGAAGGCAAAAGGACCGCTCATTGCGCCTGCCACTCCCGCCGCTTCCGCGATCCAGTTCAGGCGTCGCCCGCGCTCGCTCGCGGCAAGACCAAGCGGCTGCACCGCCGCATCCAGAACCACCACCGGCGCACCTTTCGCCGCGCCTGCGGCCAGTGCGTCTTCCGTGCCGGCGAGCCCCCGGAGGAGAGAGGAGAGCCGCCAGCGCGCGGGTGCGACTTCCTCGGCGTTTGCGAAAGCGACGATTTCCCAAACGCCGTTCGCCGCCTTGATGGCGAGACGGTTGTCGCCGTTCAGCACCGAAAGCTCCCCGGACGACGATACCTCGCCGAAGGGCAGATCGACGAAGACGGCGTTTTTCCGGTCGAAACGGCCGGAAGGGCCCGATATCAGCGGCATCGCCAGCGCGCCGATCATCGCCGGCCGGTCCAGCAGCACGCGCTGCCGGTAACCTTCCCTGCCCGGCGACGCGGAAATGATGATTGGCCGCCAGGGCTTGGCAAGCGCCGCAATCCGCGCCGAATCCTCCGGCGCAGTGCCGTCATGGTAGGGCAGATCGAGAAACAGCACCTCCGGCGCGAAACCTTCGGCCCCGCTTGTCCCGCTGCTGCGCCGTTCCTCCGCGCCGCCGGCAAAGACCGGAAAGGCAGCGGAAAAGGCCCGCGCCTCCACCTGCCGCACCGCGCCGTCCTCGATCCGGCTGACCAGAAACCGCCCTGCCGGCGCCTGCGGAAAAGCCCCTTCCGGCAGGCGGATACAATCACCCGGTTCAAGGGCGATATCGCAAGACGGCAGAGCAAAGCGCAGGCTGCGCCGCGCCTGCCGGTTGTCGCGCAACAGCGCCTCGACAGCGGCTTCCGCCGTTTCCGCAGGCAGGGCAGCGTTGAGATCGAGCCGCATCACCCGGCTGCCGGCATTGTCGATGCGGCGGGACCGTACACTTGCCTGCTCGTAGTCCAGCGTCGGGTTGAAAGACATCAGCACGGCTTCAGCCGCGAAATCGCTGTCATGGCCGCGATTTTCCGACCAGAGCGGCTCGTCCTCCAGATCGGCCAGCACGGCAATATCCCGCACCGGCAAGACCGCCGTATTGCGCGAGCGAAAGCGCAGGGTTCCGCCGTCCTCCGCCACATCCACCTGAAACGCCGCCATCAGCGGCTCCAAGAGGTTGCGGGCCGAGGTCACGTCGCCCTGCACATAACCTCCCAGGTCGCCGCTGACGGCGGAAACGTCGAAGTCGGAAAAGCCATGATCGGTGAGGATGGCGGCCATGGCATCGGCAAGCGTTGCCGTGCCCAACCTCCCGTTCAGCCAGTGGCCGGTGCGCCAGTTGCCACCATCGCTCCAGGCCGCACCATTCTGCGGAAAGGCCGGAAAGGGCCGTGCATCCCAGGTCCACAGATAGACCCTGCCTGCATCGACCATCGCCGCATCGCCCTTTCCCCAATGGTCGAGATGCGCCTCCAGAAACCGTCGCTGCTGGCTGTCGGCGCGGTTGCGGCGGGAAAAATAGGGAAAGGCGTTTTCCGCCGATTTCGGATCGGGAAAGACATTGGGGCGCGTCGCGCTCTTGTCCACAGCCGGACAGCCGAGTTCGGTGAACCAGACGGGCTTCGAGCGCGGCGCCCATGCCGTCGGCGTGGTTTTCTCCACACCCCGCACCCGGTCGTAGTGGAGGTTTCCCCACCAGTTGCGCAGGTCCTTGTAACGGAACACCCACGACTTGCCCTTCAACCCGTCGGTAATCGGCGTGCGCCGCCGCGCGGCGCGGTCCGCATCGCTGGCATAATACCAGTCAAACCCCTCTCCCGCCGTAATAGTGCGGCAGAAGGCGCTCACATCGTCCGGGCCGGTCATGCCGTCCGGATTGCCGTTTGCGGCATCCCCATCGCGCCAGTCGGAAAGCGGCATGTAATTATCGATGCCGATGGCGTCGATATTCGGACTCGCCCAGAGCGGATCGAGATGGAAGAGCACGTCGCCCGAACCGTCCGCCGGCTGGTGGCCGAAATATTCGCTCCAGTCCGCCGCATAGGTCAGCTTCACCGCCGGCCCCATCATGGCCCGCACATCGCCCGCAAGCCGCACCAGTTCCTCGACAAAGGGAAAGGCATCATTCTCGTCTCTCAGCGCCGTCAGCCCACGCAGCTCCGAGCCGATCAGAAAGGCATCCACCCCGCCAGCCCGGGCCGCCAGCGCCGCATAATGCAGCACCATGCGACGGTAACCTTCATCGCGGTTGCAGAAGGCGGAAACCTGCATCCGCGCGCCCGCACTGCGATCAGCAGAGCCTGCCCTGCCGGGTGCAGGAAAGGAGGTGATGCGCCCGCGCCAGGCATAGGCGTCCTGCTCGCTTTTGCCATAGGGGTCCGGCAGACCGTTGCCCGTGGGAACATCCATCATCACAAAGGGGTAAAGGCACACCCGAAGGCCGCGCGCCCTGAGATCGGCTATCGCCTGCAGCACGCTTTCGTCGTTCGGCGTGCCGCCATAGGCCGGGCCGCCGCCATGATGGCTGACAGGATGCCCCTCATCGCGCGAAAGGCCGGCGACAGACCATGGAATGGTTTCCCCATCCCGGCCGGCCACTTCCACGCCCGGCAGAATGCGGCATTCCCCCGCCCGCATATCCGTGCCGAACCAGCTCACCACCAGCGCCACGCTCTCAAGATTAGGGCAGAGCGCCTGCAATTCGTCGATTGCCGCCTGCCAGTCGGTCGAAGCGGTCAAACCATTGCGGTTCATGATGCGGCTTTGGCCGATGCCTGTACGTTCGCAAACCTGCACGGTGGCGTAACCGTGCTCCGTTGCCCCGGGGATGACGGTGATGGCGCGAATGGCTTTTTCCAGCCGTCCGACAGGCCGCACCACTTCGAACTGCATCAGCGGAATGCGGTTGCCAAAACCGTCGAGCGGCAGGCGTTCGAAAACGACATAGGCCAGTCCGCGAAAGGCCGGCGCGTTGCCCGCCCCCTGCTTCGCCTCGATCAACGGATCGGGCAATTGTGTCTCGCTGCCGGGATAAAAACGCATCTCGATGGCGCTCAGGTCCAACTCCCGCCCATCGGCCCAGACACGCCGCACCATGGCAGCCTCACCTTCGCACAGGCCGATGGCGACGTTGGCAAAATAGCGAAAGGTTTCGACCTTCGGGCCACGGTTGCCCTTGCCGCCGCGGCGCTCCACTTCGACGCTTTCTTCAAAACGCGTCGCCCAGATCAGCGTACCGCCGATCCTTGCTGCGCCATAAAGCCGGCTGATCGCAGCGCCTTCATCCGCCCCCGGAATGCGCGCCGTCGCAAGCCGTGCGCCCGTTACCGTCCGCCCGTTCGAAAGAAGAGTGCGGTCGATGGCATTGCCCGCCAGCGCCCCGGCCGCCCGGCCGATCATTGCACCCAAAGGGCCGAAAATACCGCCGAGCGCCGCACCCGCCGCCTGAAAAACGATTGTCGCCATGCTCGCCTCTAAAAATCAGGGATCGGGAAAACGGAAGATACCGGCGATGCGCCGTTGCCAGCCCGGCACCAGCGCCGAACGCACCACTGCCGCCTGTTCATAGGCATGGATGAAATGCTGCGGACCGGCCAGAATGCCGAGATGTTTGGCCGCCGCACCGGCCCGCCAGCGAAACAGCAGCAGGTCTCCCGGCCTTGCCTCTTCCATGCCCGACACCGCCGGAAAATGACGTTTTGCCGCCGCCATCAGCCGGTCCTCGCCGCCGCGTTCGGCCCAATCGGGCGCATAGGGCGGCGGCAATTCCGGTTCGTGGCCGTAAATGCCGCGCCAGATGCCCCTGACGAGGCCAAGGCAATCGCAGCCGACACCCTTCAACGAGGCCTGATGCCGATAGGGCGTGCCGATCCAGTCTTGCGCCAGCACCAGCACTCTTGCACCGGTATCACTCATGGAAACAGCGCCCCACCGTCATGGCTCTCACCGCCCGCCGCATAGGAATAGGCGAAATCCGCCCCCGGAAGATGCGGAAAACCACGGAAATTCAGATGGTTGGCGAATTTTTCCCGGCAAGTGGAAAAACTCTTGTCGCAGCCGGCGGTGATGGAAAACGTGTCTCCCGGCGAAGGCGTCTGTTCCGGCGGCAGCCAGAAGGACAGATGCACGCCGCCGTCACGCCGCTCGTGGCCGTCGAGGTCGAAATTCCTGCCGGCGAGCGGGCCAGCCATAAAGCGCAGCTTTCCCCGGCTGAAGAAACCATCGGCGAAAACATCGAGCCCGGAGACCAGCAGGCCACCCGACGCATCCACCGCCACAACGCCGCCACGGCCGGTAAACGGCTCCAGATCGACACCGCAACGCCTGCCCCCGAGCGCCGCATCGCAGCGCCGTCCATAGACCCTGCCCTGCGGCTGGCCGAGGCGATGGGCAAGGCTGCGCAGCTCGGCGCGAAACGACCCTCCCGCCCGTGTCACCTCGCCAATCTCGCGCATATTCAGCAGCATACGCTGGTCCGGCACCTGCCAATTGACGAGGAAAAGCTCCACCCTGGCACCATCGAAACGCCCGGCGGCCAGATCGTCTTCCGCAATCGCCTCACTCGAAAAACCGCCCGCCGCCTCCCCGGCACTGGCGCCCAGCCCCGTTTCACTGTCGCTATCGCTGGCCGAAAAGCCGCTGGCGGCAAGATAGGACGTACCGCCGAACACGATTGTCTCGTCATGATCGGTAAAACCGATCACCGCGCCATCCTTCAATGTCACCTTCCAGCAATGGCATGTGGTCGTCGCATCTCCCTTGAGATGCTCGGCAAGGGCGGCGGGAATGGTTTTCATGGCGATATTTCCATCAGTGGAATGGAGGGAATGCGGCCCGCCTCGAAAGCGGTCAGGTTCACGTCGATACGGTCGATCCCGAAGCGGACCGGCACGTCGAATTCGAAACCGGCACGGATCGCGGCGCCGGCGGGCGGCGCCCGCCCCGCCCGGAACACGATCATGCCGGTTACATGATCGACCGCCACATCGGCCGCTTCGACCTTCACCCCCTCGACCGAAACCATGACCGAGCCTTCGACCGGCTTCTCGATCCGCCGGGAGAACGCGCCGCCCGCATCAGCATAGGTCTTACGCAACTGAAAACCCGATGTCGCCCCGTCACCGGTGCCGATCCTCTGATCGGTCGCGGCGGGCGTCTTCTCCGGCGGGCAGGATTTGAAATCCACAGGGTCGCGAAAACGAAAGCCATAAAGTTCGCCGCGCCGCGCCTCGAAAAAGGCAAGCACCTCATAGAGATCGGCGATGGAGCGGATACCGGACCCGGCGTCATAGCTGCGCCTGGCGTTCCTCCAGCGCTGGTTGCGGCTTTCACGGCCATTGGACAGGTTGACGATGTCCGTCCGCCGCACCGGCCCGCCGCTCACCCCGAGCGCGAGCCGCAGCGGAAACCGCACTTCATGAAATGCTGCCATGTCGTTGTTCCTGGATTCATTTCTGTGGTCTGGGAAAAGGAGCGCGTCACAATCCGCGCTGGCCGCGCCCGACGCTGCGCGCCAGCATGGCGGCGATCTGGCCTTCGCTTTTCCGAAAGCTCGCAGCATCCGTCGCCGTCACGTTAAAAACGATCTGCGCCCCGCCGCCGCCGGACGGCGCGGCAACGCCGAGAGCGCCATCCGAACCGCGCTTCAGCGGCAGGATCGCTTCCGCCCCCGCCTCGCCCATGAGGCCAAGCCCGCCGCCCATCGGAAAAAAGGCGGGGCTGGAAACGACGCCGCCATCGGCAAAGGGCGTGATGCCGCGTCCCGGCACACCGCCATCGGCAAAGCCGAACAGCGAACCGCCGCCGTTCAACAGCCCGCTGACGGCATTGCCAATCATGCCCTCAAGCGGTTTCAGACCGGCAGAGAGCGCAATGCCGGACAACCGCTGCCCCAACCCGCGCAAGACGTCGTCCAGCCCTTTGCCGCCCGCCGTCGCCGCCTGCAGGGCCGAGGACAGGGCCGCGCCGAACCGCTCGGACCGGCGTTCGAGATCGCCCATCACCTCCGACAGCGCCTCCGCCTCTTGCCGGTTCTCCGCCATCGATCCTTCGCCCGCCATCGCGCTTGCCTTTCTGATTCAAATCGGAACCATAAATTTTTGAAATGCTTGATCGTTTTAGGGAATGAACTCACCGATCCGGAAACCGCCGCATCATCGCTTCCATCGCCTGACGGTCGGGGCCGCAGGGAACGGCGTTGCCGCCCGTCATCGCGAAGAATTCCCGCGGGGTCAGCCGCCAGAAGGTTTCTGAGGAGAGCCGCAGCAGGCAGAAGCCGGCATGGATAACCGCCTCCCAGGGGAACGGGCGCGGCGTCGCTTCGCCTGCTGCGGCGCTCAAGGGTCCGGCGGCGTCTCGCCTTTCAGGCCGCCGAAGGTCGCGGTCAGAAGATCGGCGACAATGGCGGCATGGCCGGCAATGCCGCCTTCCACCGTAGCAGCGGCCACATCCTCGTCGGAAAAGACATTGCCCGCGCCGCGCAGGCCCGCGCCGATCACCCTTATCATGTCGGCCGCCTTCATGCGGCCGCTGGCGAAACGTTCGGCAAGCGCGGTGAGGTCCTCGGCTGCAAAGGCGGTTTCGAGTTCGGCGAGGGCACCGAGCGTCAGGCAGAGAATGCGCCTTTCGCCGTCGATCAGCGCTTCGACCTCGCCGCGATGGCGGTTCGCCCGCCCGTAACGCAAACGCTCAGCCATCACAACGCTCCGAAATTGAGAAGACCGGCCGATTCCAGCGCGATCTCGAATTGCACCTCGCCATCGTGGCGGCCGGAATATTCGAGCGCCACGATCTGAAACGGCCCGGCAATGGTGCCGAAATCGGGAATGACGATCTGCCAGCCCGGAATGGTGCCGGCGAAAAATGCGCCGCGCACCAGTGCATCGCTAGCCGCATCCTTGAAGATGCCCGACGCCGTCAGCGCGGCCCTCTGCACGCCAGCACCCGCCAGCAACTCGCGCCAGCGACCGGCGCTTTCCCCATCGGTAATGTCCACCGCCTGGGCGTTGAAGGCCAGCCGCTGGGTTCTGAGCCCGGCAACAGTGACATATGTTCCGGTATTGTTGAATTTCAGCAGAAAATCCTTGCCCTTCTGCGCCACCATCATGTTTCCTTCCGTTTCGATTGCGGTTGCAGGGTGTTGCGGGCCTGCGACCAAAATTTTTTTCCTCTCGCATTCAGCGATCTTGCCATGTCCGACGCTGCCACCCTGACGTCCCGCGCGCGCCTTATCGGCGTGCTTGCGCTCGGACAGATCGTGAGTTGGGGCACCGGTTTCGATATGCTGGCCATCCTTGCGCCGCGCATTGGCGGCGAACTGGCGATCGGCAACGAGATCGTTTTTGCCGGCCTCACCATCATGATGCTGATCAGCGCGCTTTGCGGCCCGTTGCTTGGAAGAATGCTCGTCCGCCGCGGCGCCGCCCCCGTGCTGGTGGCCGGTTCCGTGCTGTTCGCTGTCGGTTTTGCCGTGCTTGCCGTTTCGAGCGGTGTCGCAAGCTATCTTTTCGGCTGGGCCGTCATGGGTCTGGCCGCGACCTGCGGGTTGACGACGGCTGCCCATACGGCGGTGGTGGAGCGCGTGGGCGCGGAAAGCGGCCGGTTGCTGACGCTTCTGATGCTGTTCACCGGGCTTTCGGGGGCGGTTTTTCTGCCCCTCACCGCGTTTGTTGAACAGCATCTCGCTTGGCGCGGCACACTTCTGCTCTATGCCTGCCTGCAGATATTCGTGCTTCTGCCGCTCTATCTCTTTGTCCTTCCCGGCCGTCCGCCCCACAAGGTATTGAAGCGGCAGAAATCCGACGCTCCTTCGTCTTCGCCGGTCGATACACGCCGGGCTTTTCTGCTTCTGGCGGCCATGACGACAATCAGCGCCTTTACGACCTTCGGCCTGTCGCCGCTCTTGCCGCTGCTGCTCGTTCAGGCGGGCGCAACGCAATCGCTTGCGGTGCAGCTGGCATCGGCGCGCAGCCTGCTGGCAATTACGGCGCGCGGGCTGGATTTCCTGCTGGGGAAACGCGGCAGTCCCTTTCTTACTGCCATGATCGGCCTCTGTCTTCTGCTCCTGTCGCTGCTGCTGTTGCTGGCCTTTGCCCCGGCCATACCGGCCTTCATCGGCTTCATCGTGTTTTTCGGTTTCGGCGCTGGCGTGCTCACCGTCAGCCGGGCCGTGTTGCCGCTGGCGGTGTTTTCCCCGGAGGAATACGGTCTTCAGGCGGCGCGCATCTCGCTGCCGCAGAACCTCGCCATCGCCGTTGCACCCGTTATTTTCACGCTGGCGCTGGCTCGCGGCGGGGTGGCGGCCATGCTTGGCATCGCCGCCGTGCTGATTGCCATTTCGTTCGTGCTGCTTCTCGTTCTGTGGAAAACCGTACGCAGGCAAAGCACCTGAAACGGCGCTACTCCGTCACCGCCCTGAAACGCATCTGTGCGATGAAGTTCCGGGACTTCGCCTCGCGCCTCGAGCGGCTGGAAAGAAGCCGCAGATTGACGAGAGAGACGCCGGTAATCGGCAACGCTGCATCATCGAGCAGGATCGTCACCCGGTCGACGATTTCGCCGGCACCCCTGCGGCCATTGGCGTCGCTCCAGATTTGCAGCGACAGGAAATGCTCCTCGGCCTTTTCCGTCGCCGTCGAATAGTCCCGGCTTTCGAGATCATCGATAACCATGCACGGCAGAACCGCGCGCGGCAGAAGCCGGTCGACGACACCGCCCGGGATGAGCGCCGTCAGCGCCGCATCGCCCGTCAGGTGCGCGACAATCGCCTGAAGAAGCAGATTTGCGGCGCTCATCGGCTTTCCTCCTCACAGCGGCAGACGATGAAGCGGCGTGTTTCATCCGGGTCCATGACCGCCCGGATCGCCAGAATGCGGCGGCCCTTGCGAAAGCGCATGCCGGCGGTGATGTCAGCGCGGTAAGCCAGCCAGACCCGGTGAGTGATCGTCACGCCCTCGGCCGAGGCCCTTTCATGCGACGCCTCGGAAACGGGTTCGATCGCAGCCCAGAGTGACCGCAGGAAACTCCAGCTTTCGACAGCACCGCCCTGCCCGTCCGGCGTTTCGGTCCGCACCTCCAGTTCCAGCCGCGCGGTCAGCCTGCCGGGATCGAGAAAAACGAGGTTCATGTCTCAAAGCCCCAGACGGCAGAAAGGCGCCACCAGCCGCTCGTAGCCGGCGGGAACAGCGGCGGGCTGGTTTTCCGGGGCGACCGCGCCGCGAAAGGCGAACATCTGCGCCACATGTATCAGCATGGCGCGTTTCAGCGTATCGGGCACATCCGTTCCCGCCTCGCCGTAACCGGCGATGAAATCGATCTCGATGCCGTTCATCGCCCGTCCAGGGGCTGGCGGATCGCGCAGCCACAGCCTTGCGGGCCGCGCCGCGCCGTCGAGCAATTTCTCACCGACGGTGATGTCTGCCGCACGCCCCTCACCGTCAAAAACCAGTATAGTTTCGATGGCTTGCACCGGTGTCCTGCCAATCTGAATCACACCGTTCTCAGGCCACCGGTCGAGATAAAGCCGCCAGGTCTGGCGGATGAGGCAAAGCCCGGTCGTACGTTCCAGATGCTCGCGGGCGGTGCGGATGAGCGCGGCAAGAAGCGCATCCTCATCGCCGCTGTCGAGACGCAGATGCGCCTTGACCTCGGCAAGCGTCAGCGGCTCCGCCTGCGGCGGATGAATGAGGGCATAGGTCATGGGGTCTCCGGAAGGAAGGTAATCACACTAGCGAGCGGGCACCGCTTGTTTCTTCTCCCGAGGGGGAGAAGTCCGCAGCAGCGGGATGAGGGGGCAAGGGTAGAGATATTCGGCAACGTTGCCCCCTCATCTGCCCCTTCGGGGCATCTTCTCCCCGGCGGGGAGAAGAACGGGCCGCAAGGTCTGCGGTCAGTTCACCCCGAATTTCACCAGCTTGATCGCCTCGAAATTCTGCACGCCGCCGCCCACGCGTTTGGTGGTGTAGAACAGCACGTAAGGTTTGGCCGAATAGGGATCGCGCAGGATGCGCACCCCGGTGCGATCGACAACGAGATAGCCGGCGCGGAAATCGCCAAAGGCGATGGCAAAGCTGTTGGCCGCCACGTTCGGCATGTCCTCCGCCTCCGTCACCGGAAAGCCCATCAGCGAGGCCGGCTGGCCGGCGGCGGCCGGCGGATGCCAGAGATAGGCACCGCTGGTATCCTTGAACCGGCGCAGCGCCCCTTGCGTCTTGCGGTTCATCAGGAAGGTGCCGTTCTGGCGGTGGCCGGCTTTGAGCGCATAGACGGCGTCGAGCAGCACATCCATCGGCCCGGCGGAGGCGAAACCGGCCGATACGCCGGTCGCGACATACCCGATATTGCCCCAGCTCCAGCCATCATTGGCGACGGCGGTGTAGGAGAGGAAGCCCTTGGGCTTGTTCACGCCATCGCCGGCGATGAAGGCGGCGGCCTCCTGTTCGGCAAAAGCAATGTCCACTTCGGAGGCGATCCAGGCTTCGATATCAACTGCCGCGTCATCCAGCAACCCTTGAGTCGCGGCCGGCATGGCGTAGAGCTCCATGGTCGGAAAGGACAGTTCGGCAAGCTGCGGCGTTGCCGTCTGCGGGCGTGCCGCCGTCTCGGAAACCCAGCCGGTCGTCATGCCGCCGGGCGAGAAGGGTTTCTTCAAAACGGCGGCCGAAACCTGCCGCACGGTCGCCAGCGCCCGGATCGGCGAAATCGCCGTCATGCGCCGGCCGATCTCGCCATCCGTCTCGTTCGGCAGCAGAAAACCGCCATCGGCCCCAGCCGAACCGGCAAAGGCCTTGGCCTCCAGATCGCGCAGCGCGCCCTCCTCGCCGCGACGGATATAGGCCTCGAAAGCGGCCTTGTGTTCCTCGGCATCGTGGGAAAGCGCGTCCTTGCGGCCAAGCGCGGGGCGCGCTTTCTTGAGCGCCAGGTCGTCCATGATTTTGCGGTTGTCGTCGAGCGCCCTGTCGATGCGGTCGAGCTTGTCGCGGGTCACGACATCAGAGCCCATCTTGCGCTCGATATCGGCAAGCCGCTGGTCGTTGGTTTCGCGGAAGACCTCGAATGCCTCCATGAACTCGTCGAAGGCGGCCGTCACCGTATCGGGTACGGCCTTCACCTGCGGCGCGGCGGTCATCGGGGCGGGTTTCGTCATCTGGTCTGTCATGTCGTTTCCTTTTGGTGATTGTCCGGAAGTCAGCGTTTGGGTGTCATGTCGAACAGGGCGCGGGCGGCGCGGCGCATGCTGCGCACCAGCTCGGTCTCGCGGTCGCGGAAGAAGCGGGCATGCTTGACGTCGGAAACGCGCGCCGAGGGCAGCATCGGGAAGGTCACGACCGAGATTTCCCACAGATCGGCTTCCAGAATGCGCCGGACACCCTGGCTGGCCGCCTTGCCGGAACGTACGGTGCGAAAGCCGATGGACAGCCCGTCCAGCGCCCCGGTCTTCATCAGCGAATGCACCTCGCGGGAGCGGGCGACGCCGGGGGCGAGAACGCCCTCGACATAAAGGCCGCGCTCGTCCTCGCGGATGGTGCGCCAAGCACCGATTGGCTCGGCCGGATCGTGCTGGTAGAGCATGCGGATGCCGGCTGCGCCCCGCTCCTCGATGGAGCGGCGGAAAGCGCCGCGCTCTATGACATCCTGACCGAGATCGACCTCGCCGAAAACGCTGGCATAGCCGGAAAAGGTGCCGTCGCTGGCAATGCCGCGCAGCTCCAGATTGGCGAATTTGCGCGTGGCGGGACGCGGCCCGCTATAAACGTGCATGGAAAACTCCTGCGATGGGAAGGAAGTGTCAGGCGCGCGGGCGCGCACCGTAACGGTCGGCGATGCGCACCAGCAGGCCCAGCCCCCACCACGCGCCCATGCTGGCGGCGGCGGAACCCGCCACCATGATTTCCCGGCCCGAAAGCGCGCCGGCGATATCGAGCAGCTGCACGATCCACAGGCCGATAGGCCCGCCGAAGATCATGCCGCAGGAAACGCCGGTGATGAACCGGCTCGCGGCCTCGCGTTTGCTTTTCGGCAGGAGATAAACGAGCGATACACCCGCGCCCGCCACGGCGCCGGTGATGCGGGCGGCCCAGATGCCGGCCTCGTTGGCGAATTCAGACATGGGTAATCATTCCGTTCTAGGATGTTGTTATCGGGCGGACGCGCGGCGTCGCACGCAGGCGCTTCCTGCGCGCCTGCGCCGGGTGATTTTGCGAATCTTCGGAGAAGCTTGGGCGGAAGACCTCACAAAGAGAGTCCGGTTCTTCAGAAAATGATTGAACAGGAAACCGGGGTTTCGATCCCGCCGGACGGCGATTAATAACCGACGGCTTCGCGCTTTTCTTCGTCGCTCAGGAACGAGGCCGCGCCGATGCGGGACCAGAGCGCATCCCGCTCGCCGGCAAGCCCGGCAATCTTGTCGAGATCGGGTTCGAGCCTCAACCCCGGGCCGAAGACCGGAGAAAGCCAGCCGCAGAGCCTCGCCGCCGTGCGATAAACCAGCGGCAGGACGGTCAGACGATAAAAGGCGCGGTTCGCCTCCTGGTAATTGGCATAGGTATTGTCGCCGGGAATGCCGATCAGCATCGGCGGCACGCCGAGCGAAAGCGCGATATCGCGCGCCGCCCCGTTGCGCGCCTCCAGAAAATCCATGTCGCGCGGCGAAAGGCCCATGGCCTTCCAGTCCAGCCCGCCTTCCAGCAGCAAAGGCCGGCCGGCATTCATCGCCCCCTGATAGCCCTCCTCCAGCTCACGCTTCAGCCGTTCATATTGTTCGGTGGAGAGATTGCCGCCCTCCTTCGGCTGGTAGACCAGCGCGCCGGATGGCCGGGCGGAATTGTCGAGCAGGCGCTTGTTCCACTGGCTTGCGGCATTGTGCAGATCGAGCGCGGCCCCTGCGGAGGCGAGCGGCGCAAAACCCGCCCGGTCATCCAGCGGATGGAAAAGTTTCAGGTGCAGCAGCCCCAGCCCGTCGCGCTCGGCGGCGATGTGGCGGGAGGCGCGGCCCTCGGCGCGGTAATCATAAGCTACCGGCCAGCCATCCGGCCCTTCGACGATGCTGACCCGGTCGGGCCGCAGAAGATGCAGCTCTCGCAGCCGCCCGCCCACCGTCAGCGGCTCGATATAGGCGTTTCCGGCGAGCATGAGGTGGCCATAAAGCGCCTCGAAAAAATCCGGGCCGCCCATATGGGCGCTCGGTTTTAGAAGCAGCGCCAGAAGCGGGTGATCGGTCAGTTCCTCATCGCCATCATAAAGCAGCCAGCTGACCGAGGCCGACGCCTCCGCCACCATGCGGGCGGCCCGGTGCGCGACCGGGTTTTTCATGAAGCCTTCACGGGCAAGCGCGGCATAGGACCGGCCCGACCAGAAGGCCTGCCCGCCCTGCACGGCAACCGCCATGAAGCCATCGGCCATTTTCCGGCTTTCAGGCACGGCTCTGCCATCCGCCGGGCGCAGCCACGGCAGGGAGAAGGGAAATCGCATGGAGTTGTCCTTGTTTTGATGGCGGCTCAGCCTCCCGTCCGGCCCTCATCCCTGTGCTTGTCACAGGGATCCAGCCAGTCCAAGTCCTTGGGCTGAAAAGAGTCCTATCGCCGCGCAGACGCGCGTCGACTGGATTCCTGTGACAAGCACAGGAGGGCGGAGGGGCCTGAGCCCTATGACGGAGGAAGGTTGGCGCCCGTTGTCAGCAGACTAAGTGTGCATGCGCGTCACGTCGCAGACGAAACCGGACGTTTACCGGATCGGCGCTTTCACCGCCGTGTCGCTGTCGAAATCGGCCGCGACACGGGTCTCGCGCAGCGGCTTTACCGTGCGGGTCGAAAGATCATAAGCGGGGTCGGCCTTATAGGCGGCGAGCGCCGCCTCGTTTTCGAACTCGCCATAGACGATGAAATCGACCGAATTGCCCCATTGGTCCTTTTTCACGTTCTCGCCGATTTCCAGCTTCAGCGAATGCGGTATCGCGGTCAGGCCGGAAAGCCCCCTGCGCACGGCGTCGCGGTTTTCCTCGGGAACGGTGAAAAAGACGATATGGCGGATCACGGTGTCACCTGTCATGCAAACTTAAAAGGCGGCCTTTTCGGCACCGGGTAACGGGTTATCATCTGGCCCGCCCGGGTTCAATCCGCGCCGCGACAAGCGCGTGATGAAATGCGCGCCCGTAACCGCCCACCAGCCGCGCCCTGTCGCTGCCATTGATGATGGCGCGGGCGCCGTCCCAATCCTCGCGCCTGTCGCTGAAGAAATCGGAAAGCCTGCGGCCGGTAAAACCGCCGCCCGCCATGCCGTGGATCAGGATCCCGGTGGCCACCTCCGCCTCCATCGCCCGCTCCGGCCGGTCCAGGAGATCGACGCCGGTCAGCACCGACATGGCCTTGTAATTGCGCCGATGCGTCAGTTGCACGAAGCCGCGACCCAGCCAGCTTTTCCCCTCCGTGTCCGGCCGCCAATAGGGCTTGCGCACCATGGGTAGCCTGCCCGCCGCAAAGGCGCGGTCCAGTCTGGCTATCGCCTCGGCGTCGCTTGCCGCCAGCGTCTCGCGCACCGGCTGCATGGTCGCCGCCGTCTCGTGAAAGGCCGTCGCCAGCATATAGGCGAGCCAGCGCGGATCGCCGCCCGGCAGTGCCTTTTCGAAACCGGCAAGCATCGTTTTCGTGCCGGCGAGCTGGGCGGCGCGCAGGCGACCGCCGAAAATGGAAATCCGCGCCGACGCGAAGAATCGCGCCTCATCATAGGCCATGGAAGGCTCCTGAAAATGACAGGCGATATGACGCCCGGTTTTTCCCACATGACGGCCGTCAGAACTAAATCGATTTGAAAAAATCTTAATCGATTTTAATCCGAGGGCTGGGGGATTGAGGTAAAAAATTCCTTGAATTTCGGAACCTTAGCGGGCTTACTCCATTCACCGCGCAGTTCAGCTGCGTTAACCATTCAAGGAGGAATGCCACCATGACAGCGACAATCCCCCAGACCGTTTATGACCGCCTCGAAAACGAGTGGCGCCAGATGCGCGAAACCGGCTCCCAGCCGAAACCGGCGCAATCCCCTAAGAAATAAGACCTGCCAGACGCCCGATTTCGGGCGTTGATGGTGCCCCGCTTTTCTTCTCCCCGGCGGGGAGAAGATGGCCCGAAGGGTCAGATGAGGGGGCGAGTTCTCCGCACCTCTCTACCCTCTCAGCAAATATTGACCGTGGCCCCCTCATCCGGCGCTGCGCGCCACCTTCTCCCCGGCGGGGAGAAGAAACAGGCAGCATTCACTCAACCCGTAATTGGCTCTCATGCGCGGGACCCGATGATCGCGAACCTCACATTCCCCGCACCTTCGGTTCACTCACCACCATCATCGTCAGCGCCGTGATCGCCCAGACGAGCGCATCCAGCCGGTCCGGCGAGCGCCCGGATGACAGGCCATCCGGTCCGAAATCCGTCATCTGGTCTTCGAGCTTTTCGAACCGTGCGGCGTGGCGCACCCTGCCCTGCTCGTAGAGTGCCGCAACCGGCTCGGCGCGGGTGAACTTGCCGCGGCTTGCCCGCACCAGCGTCAACGGCAGGTTGGCGTCGATGCTTTGCAGCATGGCGCGCACCATCTCGCCGCCCTGATTGACCTCCGCCACCACCCGGTCCGCCTCGTGGCGACGAAAGGCGGCGGTGACGGCGCGGGCCCAGCCGGCCGGTGTTTCACCCTCCACCGAACAATCCGCAAGCACGTTAAGACGCCCGGACATGCCGAGCCCGGCCACGACGATGCCGCAGCAGGAATGTTCCCCCACGCCCGCTGGCGGGTCGACCGCGACGACGATCCGCGTGAGCGGCTCATGTTCCGCTTCGACGATCGCTTCCAGATCGGCGCGTTTCCACAAAGCGCCCTCGCGCTCGTCAATCAGTTCACCGCCGATTTCCTGACGGCCAAGCCGTGTGCCGCCGTAACGGTCCTGCATGGCTTTGAGAAAACCGGGCGAGAGATTGCGGGCATTCATGGCCGTCGGCATCCGCGCCACCCGCGTCGAGGGATCGGCGAGAAGCGCCTTCAGCAGCGGAATGGGCCGCGGCGTGGTGGTTACCAGTTGCCGAGGCGCCTCACCCAGGCGCAGACCGAACTGCAGCATGTCCCAGGTTTCCTGCGGATATTTCCATTTGCCCAGTTCATCCGCCCAGGCCATGTGGAATTGCGGGCCGCGCAGGCTTTCCGGGTCTTCGGAGGAAAACACCTGCGCCATCGCGCCATTCGGCCAAAGAAGCCGGCGTCGCGACACCTCGAAGGCGGGGCGATGGCGGCGGGCTATGCGGCATATGCCGGAAATACCGTCGATCATCACCTCGCGAGCGTCGCCCAGCGTTTCGGCAACGAGCGCGATGCGCAAATCGGACTGCTTGCCGGCAGACGCGACATGATGCACCCATTCCGCCCCGGCCCGCGTCTTGCCGGAACCGCGCCCGCCGATCAGCAGCCATGTCCGCCAGTCGCCTTCCGGCGGCTGCTGCGGCAGGTTGCCGATGAACCGCCAGTCGCGCAGAAGGTTGAAGACCTGCGCCTGAAGGCTCACTTCGGTCAAAACGTCCGCCATGCCTCAATCAGACCCCGCCGGAGTGCCGGACGCTGCCATCGCCTCCAGCCTCGCGCGGCATTTCTGTTCAGCCAGTTCGTCGATGCGGTTGAGGAAATGCGCCACCGCCGCCTCATAATCCTGCGTATCGTTTTCATCTTCGCCCATCAGCGCCTGCCGCTCTTCCGCCAGCACCCGTTGCAGAGCGTCGATCCGCTCCAGTGTGCGGACGATGAGCGACATCTGATCGGTCGCAACCTTCACATCGGCGCGGGCCTGCTTGCCTTCCGTGTCGTCAGCATCAGGCAAAAGCCCCGCCTCGCCCGATTGCCGAAGATTGCGATACAAGCAGACCTGATCCCGCATCTCCTCCGTCAGCTCGTTCAGCAACTGCCGCAGACTGCCGTTGCGCGCCGCATCTTCGGCGGCCAGCCTGTCAGCCCGCGATTTGATCTCGGGCGCGGTTTCAAACGCGTCCTCAACCGCATAAGCGGGCCTTTCCGGCCAGGCTCCGTAGAGCGCCGGCTCGCAAATGTGGGAGCTTGTCATGGATTGGCCTGCGAGAAAAATGGCAGTGATTACGTTACGCGACGGAGCATCTTTCTCCCCGTCATACCGGCCCTGAGCCGGAATCCAGCCAGCCCAAGTCATTGGGCTGGAAAAGTCTTTTCGCCGCGCAGACGCACGTCGGCTGGATGCCGGGTCAAGCCCGGCATGACGAGGAGAAAGGCTGTGGCCAGAGAAGGAAACGGCGCGGCGGCTGGGTGGCAAACGATATAGGGAAGCTTGCCGTCAAACCGGAGACAACCCTTCGGACCGTGCACCATCTTCAGCCGCAAATCTCCGACCGTAACCAAACACTATCAAACCACCGTCACGCTGTAAAGGATTATTTTCCTATTTTTGTGATTTTTATCCTTGCCATGGGATTTGCACCGTCGCCCGCCGCATATTACACTCAGCACCAGGCGGTGAGCATGAGGGGCGGGTCAAGTTGGTGAAACAATGGGTTAAGCGGTTGTTTGCGGGTCTTTCGGCAACCGGCATCGTCTTTGGCACAATTCTGTTCTGCGCCTCCCTTACCCCGTCGCTCCTGCCGCGCACCTGGCTGATGCAGGGCGTGCTGTGCGGCTTTTCCTTTGCCATCGGTTATCTGATCGGTGTCGCCGTGCATGCCGTCTGGGCCTATCTGGAATTGCCCGAACCCTCCCGTCACAATGCGCGCGGCATTCGTTTTCTCATCGCGCTTGCGGCCGCCATCACGGCAATCGCGTTTTTATGGCAGGCGAAGGACTGGCAGAATTCCATTCGCGTTTTGATGGAGCTCGATCCGCTGCCCAGCGCCCACCCCACCAAAACGGGCGGCCTTGCGGTGCTGGTCGCCGCCATCCTCATCGGCGCGGGCCGGCTGTTCCAGTTGATCCGCCGATTCTTTGCCGCACGCAGCCGTCATTTTCTGCCACGCCGCCTTGCCAATGTGCTGGGGATTGCCGCGGCAATCGTCCTCTCCTGGATGCTGCTGAACGGGCTGATCTTCGATATCGGCCTGAAATTTGCCGATTCTTCGCTGAAACAGGTGGATGCGCTGATCGAACCCGACGTGCCGCGCCCGTCGGACGCGCTCAAGACGGGCAGCAGCGCCTCGCTGATGACATGGGAATCACTCGGCCGTCGCGGGCGTGAATTCGTCGCCGAAGGCCCTGATGGCGCCGAGATATCCGCCTTCACCCATCGCCCGGCCAAGGAACCGCTCAGGGTCTATGCGGGTCTCAACTCGGCGTCGACGCCGGAAGAAAGGGCGGCCTTGGCGCTGGAAGAGCTGAAACGGGTCGGTGGTTTTGAGCGCAAGGTGCTTCTGGTGGTCATTCCCACCGGCACCGGCTGGATCGACCCGGAAGCGCTCGACACGGTCGAATATCTGCATGATGGCGATATCGCCAGCGTCGCCGTGCAATATTCCTATCTCTCCAGCTGGATCGCCTTGCTGACGGAGCCGGATTACGGTGTCGAGACGGCGCGCGCGCTATTCGAGGCCGTCTATGGCTATTGGACGACGTTGCCAAAGGAAACGAGGCCAAAGCTCTACCTGCACGGTCTCAGCCTCGGTTCGCTCAATTCGCAGAAATCCTCCGATCTTTACGACGTGCTCTCTGATCCGTTTCAGGGTGCGTTGTGGAGCGGCCCGCCCTTTTCCAGCCCCACATGGCGCATGGCCACCAATGGCCGGGTGAAGGGTACGCCGGAATGGCTGCCGCGTTTCCGCGATTCCTCCGTCATCCGTTTTGCCAACCAATATACAACTGCGCACATGCCCGATGCGAAATGGGGCCCGATGCGCATCGTCTATCTGCAATATGCCAGCGACCCGATCACCTTCTTCGAGGCCGCCTCGCTTTACCGGCGGCCGCAATGGATGGCGCATCACGGGCCTGACGTTTCCACGTCTTTCCGCTGGTTCCCGGTGGTGACGCTGCTGCAGCTTGGACTGGATGTCGCTGCCGCGACCACCGCACCGATCGGTTACGGCCATGTCTATGCGCCGGAACATTATATCGATGCATGGACGGAGGTCACCGCGCCGGAAGGATGGAGTGCCGAGGAAATCCAGCGGCTAAAGATGTTTTTCAAGGCCCGCCGCGGCTCCACCGATCCGGCCTAAGCGCGGCGGGCTCGTTTTGAGCCTTAGCCTTTAAGCCGGTCCAGATTGTCGGTGATATAAGTTTCCAGCGAACGCGGCGCATGGCCGGTCAGCGTTTCCACGTCGTCGGTCACCACGGCTGTCCAACCTTCGCGCACGGGGTAAAAGATCGAGGCGAGGAACGAGGCGTAGTCCTGCGGCACGCCCGCACCGGTGAGGATGCCGATGAAGACCTCATCCGAAACGGCGGCGTAAGAGACCGGCTTGCCGATCGCCTGCGAAATCAACGCAGCGGCCTCGCCATAACCAATGGCCTTCGGGCCCGTCAGGTTGAAAGCTTTGCCATTAAAGGCGTCGGAGGTCAGGGCTGCGGCGGCACTGTCGGCGATATCGCGCACATCGATGAAGCTCGTTTTGCCCTCGCCCGCCGGCACGGCGATCTGGCCGTGGTCGATGCCGGCCTTCCAGTAGCTGTGGAAATTATCGGCAAACCAGTTGGGGCGAAGGATGACGTAAGGTGTGCCCGACGCGATGATCTTCAGCTCGATCTGGCGATAGGGAATGGAATCGTCGGCATCGACGCCGAGAACGCTGAGGAAGACGATCTTCACCTTGCGGCGCGCGGCCTCCTCGACAACGGGCGTCAAAGCGTCGATGGCGTCCAGACGCCCACCGGACAAAAGCAGAAACAGGCGGTCCACGCCGTCGAAGGCATCGGCGTAAGTCGAGACGTCGGTATAATCGAAACGCACCCCTTCCGCGCCGTCCGCCGCCTTGCCGCTGCGCGAGGCCGCCTTGACGCTTTCGCCCTTGGCGACGAGCGCCTTGACCAGCGGCGTGCCGATGGTGCCGGTGGAACCGATCACGAGTATCTTGCCTGTCATCTCAAATCTCCTTAGTATCTAATTGAAACCATGTTTCGAAAACACAGGTACTGCGTTTGCGAAATCATGAAAAGAGAGCACTTTTCGGTTAGCTGGTTTCCTTGCGGAAACCGGCATGGACTTGAAACAATGGAGAAAAGTCGATGGCGAATGTCTATGACGTTTATGAAGATCGCTGCCCGACACGCATGGTGCTGGACAGGATCGCCGACAAATGGGCGCTGCTGATCCTCGACAAGCTGCGGCGCGATCCCGTGCGCTTCAACCTGCTGCGGCGCGAGATCAAGGGCATATCGCAGAAGGTGCTGTCGCAGACACTGAAGAAGCTCGAACGTGACGGGCTGATTTCCCGGCAGGCCTTTCCAACGGTTCCCGTCACGGTCGAATATTCGCTGACGCCGCTGGGGCGGACGCTGACCGACACGGTGGCGGCGCTTGCCCATTGGGCGGAGGGCAATATCGATGCGGTGATGGCGGCGCAGCGGGCTTATGACGAGAGGGCTGCGGCTTAGCCAAGGGAAACGCCCCTACCGCGAAATCCGCGTCGACAGAATGATCGACGACAGCGTGCGCTCCACGCCGTCAAGCGCGCCGATGCGGTCGATCAATTGGTCTAGATCGAGGATCGAAGGTGCGGCCAGAATGGCGATGAGGTCAAAAGTGCCGCTCACCGAATGCAGCGTCGTCACCTCCTTGATGGCGGCAAGAGCCGCCGTGACGCCGGGCAATGCCTTGGGAGCGATGGTAATCAGCACATGGGCGCGCACCAGCCCGGAAAGATAGCTTTCCGAAAGCCTGAGGCCATAACCCGCAATCACCCCGTCCGCTTCCAGTCGCTCGATACGGGCCTGTACCGTGGTGCGCGAAAGGCCGAGTTTGCGCGCCAGCTCCGCCACCGGCATGCGGGCATTTTCGGAAAGCAGGGCGAGCAGCGCCCGATCCTTGTCGGTAATCGTCATAATGACCAATCCTGTCGTCTTATTGCCTAACATTAACCTTCTATCCGCACATAGTGAAGCTACGAATCGTCAATAAAAACTGGCATTCTGTCTTTGAAGCGTATCTGCGCTGACACATTTGCATTCACTGCGGGGAACAAAAACATGAAAAACATTGTCGTCATCGGCGCGGGCAATATCGGTTCGGCAATCGCCTGGATGCTGGCCGCATCAGGCGATTATCGCATCACCGTCGCCGACCGTTCGGCCGATCAGCTGGCCAATGTGCCGGCGCATGAGCGGGTCGACACCGAAATCGTCGACATCACCGACCGTCCCGCTCTGGAAGCACTGCTGAAAGGCAAATTCGCCGTGCTTTCCGCCGCCCCCTTTCACCTGACGGCGGGGATTGCCGAAGCGGCCGTTGCCGTCGGCACGCATTATCTCGATCTTACCGAAGACGTGGAATCCACCCGCAGGGTCAAGGCGCTGGCGGAAACCGCCGAAACGGCGCTCATTCCGCAATGCGGCCTCGCCCCCGGCTTCATCTCCATCGTCGCCGCCGATCTTGCCGCCAAATTCGACAAGCTGGACAGCGTGCGCATGCGCGTCGGCGCTCTGCCGCAATATCCGTCCAATGCGCTCAATTACAATCTCACCTGGAGCACGGACGGGCTGATCAACGAATATATCGAGCCCTGCGAAGCGATCGTCGAAGGCCGCCTCACCGCCGTTCCGGCGCTGGAAGAACGTGAGGAATTTTCGCTCGACGGCGTTACCTACGAGGCCTTCAACACCTCGGGCGGCCTCGGCACGCTCTGCGCCACGCTGGAAGGCAAGGTGCGAACGATGAATTACCGCACCATCCGTTATCCCGGCCATGTGGCGATAATGAAGGCGCTGTTGAATGATCTCAACCTGCGCAACCGCCGCGATGTGCTGAAAGACCTGTTCGAAAACGCCCTGCCCGGCACGATGCAGGATGTGGTCATCGTCTTCGTCACCGTCTGCGGCACCCGCAACGGCCGTTTCCTGCAGGAAACCTATGCCAACAAGGTCTATGCCGGCCCGGTTTCCGGCCGGATGATGAGCGCCATCCAGATCACCACCGCCGCCGGCATCTGCACGGTTCTCGATCTGCTCGCCGAAGGCACCCTGCCGCAGAAGGGCTTCGTGCGGCAGGAAGAAGTGGCGCTACCGAAGTTCCTCGAAAACCGGTTCGGCCACTATTACGGCGCGCATGAGCCGCTGGCGCGGGTGGGGTGACTTGAGGGCACAGCATTGCCGCCGGTTTCTTCTCCCCGCCGGGGAGAAGGTGGCCCGAAGGGTCGGATGAGGGGGCGACGCCAGCGATGGATCGCACCCTTGCCCCCTCATCCCGCTGCCGCGACCTTCTCCCCCTCGGGGAGAAGGCGAAACAGGCACTCGCTCGCTCCGGCGTTGCGGATCAGCGCTACGCTTACGTCCCGCAAAACGTCCGAAACACCCGCTCGTGGCTCATCGGCGGCTGCATATAGACAAAGTTATCCGGCCGCTCCTCGAAAGGCGTGGCGATCGCTCTCAGCATGGCGTGGAAGGGCTCGAAATCATCCTCTTCCACCGCCGCCTCGATCAGCTCCTCGATCCGATGGTTGCGCGGGATGACGGCCGGATTGACGGCCAGCATCGCCGCTGACCTTTCGGAATCGGAAGTCCCCTCGCGACCGGCTCTTTCCCGCCAGCGCTCCAGAAATTCGTCCGCCCCCGCGATATCGACGAACATGCCGCGAAACGGCTCGGCGTCGCCATTGGCCGCATGGGAAAGACGCCGGAAGGTCAGCGTATAATCCGCTTCCGATGCCTGCATCAGTGCCAGCAGCGCCTGCACCAGATCCATGTCGCCCTCTTCCTCCACCGTCAGGCCAAGCTTTTCGCGCATGCCGGCAAGCCAGCGCTGGGGAAAGGCGGCGGCGAAATCGGCGAGAACGGCATTGGCGCGTTCGGCGGCTTTTTCCACCTGCGGATCGAGCAGCGGCAACAGGCATTCCGCCAGCCTGGCGATGTTCCATTGCGCGATGCCGGGCTGGTTGTTGAACGCATAACGGCCCTGCGCATCGATGGAGGAAAAGACCTTGTTGGGGTGATATTCATCAAGGAAAGCGCAGGGGCCGAAATCGATGGTTTCGCCGGAAACCGCCATATTGTCGGTGTTCATGACACCATGGATAAAGCCCACCATCATCCAGCGGGCGATGAGGTCGCATTGCCGTTGCGCAATGCCCTGCAGCAAGGCGAGACAGGGATTATCCGCCTGTTTCGCCTCGGGATAATGCCGATCGATGACGTAATCCGCGAGGTTTCTGATCGCTTCGTTGTCCTCGCGCGCGGCGAAGAACTGGAAGGTACCAACGCGGATATGGCTTGCCGCAACGCGGGTGAAGACGCCGCCCGGCAGGCCGACCTCACGCTGCACCCTCTCGCCGGAGAGGACAGCCGCCAGCGCCCGCGTGGCGGGAATGCCGAGCGCAAACATCGCCTCCGACACGATATATTCCCGCAGGACAGGGCCGAGCGCCGCGCGACCGTCGCCCCTGCGCGAAAACGGCGTCGGGCCGGAGCCTTTCAGCTGGATATCGCGGCGTTCTCCGTTCCTGTCGATCACTTCACCCAGCAGAATTGCGCGGCCATCGCCCAGCTGCGGCACGAAACCGCCGAACTGGTGGCCGGCATAGGCCATGGCCAGCGGCTCGGCCCCCTGCGGCACGACATTGCCGGAAAAGATCGCCGCCAGCCTTTCATCGTCAAGGCCGGCCACATCGAAAAGGAGTTCATCGGCCAGCTCGCGATTGAAGGCGATGAGACGCGGCGCCTTCACCGGGGTCGGCAACACGGCGGCGCTGAACCGCTCTGGCAGGCGGGCATAGGAATTGTCGAATTTCATCACGGGTAAACTCCCTGCTTTGCCCCTATATGGGGCCGGAAGACGGCGGATGCGAGCGATAAATGCGACAGCTTCTGGATTGCTTCATTCAATTTTGCGCAATGAACTTTACTGCGCCATCATCGTTCCTATGCTTGACCCGCAGAACGCCCAAGGAAAGGAAATGCAATGACCGTCGTTGAAGCCGCAGCCGAACCGGAAAGCGCCATCCGCACCATTCACACCGATCTGCCCGTCAACGCCACCTTCCATGTCTGGCTGAAGGCGAAGAAAGACGCCGAGCCGGGTGCCGTCTCCTTTTCCAATCAGAACGGAAAATTCGCTGAAGTTTCAAGCGTCAACACGGAAGAGTTCGGTTTTCGAATCTATCAGGTTTTCGGTGGCGGTCATGTGGAGATCAGTTACGATACGGTCACAACCGCCGTTTCCGTCATCTACTGGTTCACCGCGTCGGACGTGCTGGAAACCGGCATCACCGTCGTCCATACCAAACCGGACAATGCCGCACCCGAACTTCCCGGCAGCTATCATTTCCGCCCGCCCTTCGGCTGGATGAACGACCCGAACGGTTTCGGTCGTTTCGAGGGGCGGCCGCATCTCTTCTATCAGCATTATTCGCACGGGCTGCGCTGGAACACCATGCATTGGGGCCACGCCGTCTCGTCGGATTATCTGCGCTGGCGACACCTGCCGATTTTCCTTTTCCCTTCCGAAGATCTGACGACAAGACCGGACAAGCGGGGCGGCGCCTATTCCGGCTCCACCATTCCGCTGGTTGAAGGAACGGGCATTCGCGTCTTCTTCACCGAGCAGGTGCAGGACCGCATTCCCGAACAGCAGATTCAGCTCACCGCCACCTCCTCCGATCTCATCATGGCCGGACAGGCCGAAGTCATTCTGGGCCACCGCCCGGACGGACAGGGGCTGACGCCGGATTTCCGTGACCCCTATGTTTTCCGCGGCCCCGATGGCTTATGGAAAATGGTGCTCGGCAGCCAGAGCGATGGCGGCGGCGTCATTCTGCTTTACGAGACGCAGGACCCCACCGCTGCATCGGGCTGGACCTATGTGGGCAAGCTGTGGGTGGAAACGCGATATAAAACCACGGCCATCGAATGCCCCTGCCTGCTGCCGCTCGATGGACCCGCCAATGCCCGCTCCACCCGCTGGGTGCTGGTCTATGGGCTGATGCATTCGGAGGACCCGGAGACCGGCCGCAAGAACCTCACCATGGCCGATGTCGGCTGGTTCGACGGCAAGGTCTTCACAAAGGAAACCGGGCAGGAGCTGGATTTCGGCACCGACAATTACGCCTTCCAGGCCTTTCTGGATGGCGACAGCATCATCGGCATCGGCTGGCTGGCCAATTGGGCGGATGCCAATCCGGAAATCGATTTCCCCACCTCCATGACGCTGCCGCGCCGGATTCATTATGTGAACGGCGAGCTTCTGACCCCGCCCATCGGTGCGGCGGAAAGCCTGCGCAGCCATATTCTCGACCGCACGCGGCTTGCCGCTGGCGAACGCGTGACCTTTATCAACGGTGCGGTGGAAATATTGTTCGAGCTTGCCTCGCCCGGCGCGCCCTTCGAACTGTTGCTCGATCATCCGACGGTCACTCTGGGCGTCGTGTCGGATGAAACAGGGCTGTGGATCCGCCATGAGGACGGGCGCGACGGTGCCTCGCCGCATTATATCGCCAAGGGAGCCAAGGCATCCCGCATCCGCATCTTCCTCGATTACGGCTCCATCGAAGTCTTCGCCAATCGCGGCCGATATGTGGGCACCAAGCGCATCGAAGGGTTCGAACCGGTGCGTTCGGCGCTGTTGAAGGCCGCCCCCGGCGCGGTGATGCACGCCACCAGCTGGGCGCTGAAACCCTGAGGAACCTTTTGGCGGATTGGGCGGTTGATAGACCGACAGCGCCCATTCCACGGATAAGGAGAAACGGCATGACCAAAATCCGCGACACCAGCGATCCGATCCTGTTTCCGACCGAAGCCAATGAAAACAAGGCCGAGAAAAAACGCGCCGGCAAGGGCATCGTCGTCATCATCGGCGCTATCGCGATCATGGCCTTCGTCGTTTACCTGGCGGCGATCACCATCGCCGCCACCCAGTCCTGACGGCGGTGGCGAGCCACCTACTCGCTTTGGCGCATTTCGGACGGAAAACCGAACCCCACTTTTTCTGGAAATGCTTTAGCGCCTTTCGCCCCGCAACCCGCTGGCGGTCATAATCGCCAGCACCGATACGGCAACACCCAGCCCATAGAGATAAACCATCGGCATCGTCACATCCGCCCGCTCGATCTGCCCCACCAGATCGGTGGCGGCGGCGACGGTGCCGCTGGCGCCTGCACCGGCAGCGGCGCCCAGCGTCGCGACCGTCGGCAAAAGCGCACCTGTCATCTTGCGCTCCTCCTCAGGAGCCGCCTCCATGGCGGCCTGGCTGATGCCGGCCCATGACATGCCGAAGGCGGAACCGATTAGAATTTGCCCGACGAGCATTTCTCCCCAGTTACCGGTGGCAAGCCCGAGCCCCAGCAGCGCACAGCCCGGCACCATCTGGTAGGGACCGTAATGCAGGCAAATCTCCCGCAGACGGGCAGAACGCAGGCTGCCGATCAGCATCGCCACGAAGCTCCACGCTAGTGGCATCGTCACCACGATGAAACCGGCAAAGGTCGGCTCATGCTGCCAGAGATTGATGGCGACATAAGCGAGATAGACGCTGCCCAGCGCATGGGCATATGACATCAGGAACAGCACCCAGAAACCGCTGCCGAGCACCGTCTTCAGCCGGAACGAATTCTTCGGGAAAAGTCCGATTGAGGGCCGGATGCCCGCCCGCAGAGAGGCCCACAGCAGCGCTGCCCCCGCCAGCAGGGAGAGCGCCCGCAGGCTCGCATCCTCGAAGGCGGAAGGAGCGGAAAAGGCCAATGCGCCGACAAGGCAGAGAACCAGCGGCACAAGCGGTCTGCGCGCCGCCGCCACCGGCCGCTCAGCGGAGACGGCAATCGCGGTATAGGCCAGAAGCAGCAGGATCAGCGGCGCCGACAGCAGAAAGGTTGCGCGCCAGGAGATATGTTCGGTGGCAAAACCGCCGGTCAGCGGGCCAATGAAGGAGGCGACCGCCCAGATCGCCGCTTCGATTGCGAACACCTTCGGCAGCAGGCCGGAGCGGAAACCGGCGGGAATGAGGCTGTAACACACGGCTACGATCAGCCCGTCGGCCAGCCCCTGCAAGGCTCTGCCAATAACGACCCATAAAAAGTCGGCCGCGATTGCCGAAAGGACCGAACCGAAGGAAAATATCAGGCAGCAGAGAAGCAGGACGGCGCGCGCGCCGAAACGTTCGCGGAACAGGACGGCGGTGACACCGCCCGCGACGGAACCGACGAAATAAAGACTATAGGCCCAGCTATAGAAAGCAGCGCCGCCGATTTCGTTGACGGCCACGGGCAAGGCCGTCACCACCGCGAACTGGTTGAAGGCGTGCAGGCCGATACCGGAGGAGATGACGGTCAGAAGCGAGAGGTTAGCCCCGCTCAGCAATTCACCCCAGCCATTTTTCTCCGTCATTTCCATACTCGACAAAGCCGTATCCTTTCCATTTTTTCGGGTACGGCGGGCAAACTAGAACCTCAAGCACCATTGAGGTCAAGACGGCTTTTTTCACGTCATTTGTTTTGAAGGTATCCCGCACGGCAGGAACCCTCCGCGCGCCCGCTCGTTTGCCGAAGAACCGACAGAAAGGACACCGTCATGGACCGCAAGAAAATCCTGCCCCTTAACGAAGACGCCATGGACGAGGATTTGCTCGATCTCGACATCGACTCCCTGCCCGCCAAGGGAGAGATTCCGCAATCCATCGAACAGGAAATCGAGGAAGAAGAGGCAGAGACCGAGGACGACCCCTATCAGGAAAGCGACGAGGCCCTGCCCGACGATGCCGAGGAACGGGTAATCAACCGCAATCCTTCGCGGGAAGGCGGAACTTTCGACGAGGTTTAGGGATTTCGTCCTCGAACGACTCAGGCGGGGTCGATCATGCTGATGACACGACCGACGATTTCGTCGATCGTAGCATCGTCAAGGGTTTCGATATATTTCGCTTTCTTCTGGGAGGCAGGGGCAACAATGTCCATGCTTCTCACCTGGTTGCATAGTGCGACACCGGTTGTCTTATGGCCCGATATGTTCACGGCAAGCCCCGCCCTGCGCGTGAATAGTCCGCCCGTGTTCACGGGAACGACAAGGCACAGTCCAACCGCGTTGATTTCTCTGGGCGTGATGACGATACAACGATGTTCGTCCCTGATTTCGCTGCCGATCACAGGATTGAGGTCGACCAGATAAACGTCGCCACGTTTTGGAACCTGACTGCGGACCATCAAAGAGCTTCTTTGCCGACTGGCGGCGCTTCGTCCCATTCCCGCGCGCTGGCATTGAGAGCGGCGACTTCATCCGCCCCCTCCAGCAATTCGGCAAGCGTGAAGCGTTTCTTTTCCTGCCGAACAGGGCTTGCGACCAACGCGCCGTTATCGACCTCCAGCGTCAATTGCTCACCGATTTCCAGTCCCAGCATTTTCAAAAGAGCGGGCGGGATGGTCATCACCGCCGCACCGCCCTGACGTCTTATTCTCGTCGTTACGGTCATCCGTCTGCGCTCCATTTTGTGCAACATATGTAGCACATTTTCAAGCCTGCGCAAACGGAAGTCGTCCCTCAACCCGCCCGTTCCGGCGAATAACCGGCTTCGCGGATCGCCGCTTCCGCAGTTGCGGCATCACCCGCAACCGTCAGCTTGTGGGCATCGAGGTCGATGCTGACGGATGCGCCGGGAAGCACTTCCGTCAAAGCGCCGCGCAGCGTCTTTTCGCAATGGCCGCAGGTCATGTCCGGAATGAGGAAGGTGGTTGCACTCATGATTTTCTCCTTCTGGCCGGTCGCGATCTGTCGCGCCGGCTGTCATTAAAGCTCAGTGGGCTCTGACTGGCTTGCCGTCTGTGTTGTCGGCACCCGCGAGATCATCAAGGATGGGGCAATCGGGCCTATGGTCGCCGCCGCAGCAATGGGCGAGATGCGACAGCGTTTTCACCATGCTCTTCATCTCGGCGATCTTCTGCTCGAGATCGGTGATATGGACGAGCGCAATCTCCTTCACCGCCGAACTCTCACGGCTTTTGTCCTGCCAGAGTTTCAGCAGCGTCTCGGTTTCTTCCAGCGAAAAGCCAAGCGTGCGCGCCCGCTTGATGAAGCGCAGATTGTGCACGTCCTGCTCGCCATAGACCCGGTAATTATTGCCGGTACGGGCGGCCGGCGTGATGAGGCCGATCTGCTCGTAATAACGGATCATCTTGGCGGAAACGCCCGATGCTTCCGATGCCTGCCCGATATTCATGACGTCACCTCCCGATGAACCACCTTCGCCCGTTTCAATCTCAGCGCATTGGCGAGAACGAAGACGCTGGAGAGCGCCATCGCACCCGCGCCGATCATCGGCGACAGGGTGATGCCGAAGGCCGGATAAAGCACGCCCGCCGCAACCGGTATCAGCGCCACGTTATAACCGAAGGCCCAGAACAGGTTTTCCTTGATATTGCGCATGGTCGCCCGGCTCATCTCGATGGCGTTGACTGCACCCAGAAGATCGCCGCCAACCAGGACCACATCGGCGCTTTCGATGGCGACATCCGTGCCCGTGCCGACGGCAATGCCGATATCGGCCTCTGCCAGTGCCGGCGCATCGTTAATGCCATCGCCGACGAAGGCCAGCACCTTGCCGCCTGCCCGCATCTCATGGATCGCCTTCACCTTGCCCTCGGGCAGTACTTCCGCCACCACGCGGGAAATGCCGACCTGCCGGGCTATGGCGTTTGCCGTGCGTTCATTGTCGCCCGTCACCATCGCCACTTCTATGCCCATCGCCTGCAATGCTTTGATCGCAGCGATACTCGAGGGTTTCAGCGGATCGGCGACGGCAATCGCAGCCGCCAGCCTGCCGTCGATGGCGGCATAAAGCGGCGTCTTGCCCTCGTCGCCCAGCCTTGCGGCGGCTTCAGCGAAAATATCGACGGAATGGCCCAGTTTGGCCATGTAACGATCCGCACCGACTTCGACCCTGCGACCATTGACGGTGGCGGCGATGCCGTAACCCGTCACGCTTTCGAAGTTCTCGATAGTTGCAGGTTCGAGTCCTGCCGGGGTCGCCACCTTCTTTTCTTCCGCAGCCCGGACGATGGCTTCGGCAATCGGATGTTCCGAGCGCCCCTCGACGGCGGCGACCAGCACCAGCACTTCATTATCGGCAAACCCTTCCGCAACCACCAGATCGGTCAGTTCCGGGCGGCCCTTGGTGACAGTGCCGGTCTTGTCGACCACGACGATCTGCGCCGAGCGCAATTCCTGCAGGGCCTGTCCCTTGCGGAACAGCACGCCCAGCTCCGCCGCCCGGCCGGTGCCGACCATGATGGATGTCGGCGTGGCGAGACCCATGGCGCAGGGGCAGGCGATGATGAGCACCGCCACCGCATTGACCAGCGCGAAAGTATAGGCGGGCTCAGGACCGAATATCGCCCAGACAATGAAGGTCAGCACCGCAATGGCGATGACGACCGGCACGAAGAGCGCGGTGACGCGGTCCACCAGCAGCTGGATCGGCAGCTTGGACCCTTGCGCCTCCTCCACCATGCGGATGATCTGCGACAGCATGGTGTCGGCGCCCACCTTGGTCGCCTTGAACTTGAAGGCGCCTGTCTTGTTGATGGTGCCGCCGACGACCGTTGCGCCGACCTTCTTTTCCACCGGCACGGGTTCGCCCGATATCATGGATTCATCGACATAGGAGGAGCCTTCGACGACTTCGCCATCCACCGCCAGCCTTTCGCCGGGACGGATGACGACGATATCGCCGGCCACGAGGTCTTCGGGGGAAATATCGATTGTGGAACCGTCGCGCTCCACCCGGGCGGTCTTCGCCTGCAGGCTCATGAGCTTGCGGATGGCGTCTCCCGTGCGGCCGCTGGCGCGGGCTTCGAGAAGCCGTCCGGTCAGGATCAGCGTGACGATGACGGTGGCCGCTTCATAATAGACGAACTGCGCCTCTGCCGGCAGGAGATCAGGCGCGAAGGTCGCCACGACGGAATAGAGATAGGCGGCCGTGACGCCCAGCGCCACCAGCGAGTTCATCTCCGGCGCACCGCGCAGCAGGGCCGGAAAACCGGTCTTCAGGAAGCGCAGGCCCGGTCCGAAAATCACCGTCGTCGCCAGCGCGAAATAGATGTAATAGAGGTTCTGCGTGTCGATAATGCCCATCAGCCAGTGATGCATCGGCTCATAGACATGCCCACCCATTTCCAGCACGAAAAGCGGCGCGGTCAGGATCGCGGCAATCGTCAGGTCGCGTTTCAGCGCGCCCTCTTCGCCCGCATGCTGCATATGGTCATGGCCGCCGGCCTCCCCCGCCGCCATCTGGCTGTGGCCATGATGATGCCCCTCGTGCTTGTTGTGGTCCTGATGCGCTAAATGGTCGTGCGGCTTTGGTGTCGTCAATGCAAAGCCGGCAAGTCTTGCCGTCTCCACCAGCACGTCCCGTTCACGCCGGCCGCCGATGGTCTCCACAGCGGCCCTGCCGGCTGGGGTATCGACAGCCGCGTTAATGGTGGTTGCGACGGCTTCCAGAACGGCCTTCAACCGCGCAGCATCCGCATCGCTGTGCAGACCTTGAACGGCAAATTCATGCCGATCCGGTGCAATATCGTAACCCACCTTCTTGATGGCGGCGCCAAGCGTTTTGGCCGAAAAACCCTCGGCCGGCTCGACGGTGAGCTTCTTCGTGGCGAAGTTCACGGAACTCGACATGACACCCGGCACCTTGGCCGCGGCCGTTTCCACCCGACGCACGCAGGAAGCGCAGGTCATGCCTTCCACGGGAATGGAAACCGGCTCATGTCGATGGGCGTGTTTGACTGTCTCGTTCATGGGAAATCCCCTTTCGAGACCCTATGTAGAGATTCCCATGATGGGAAGGTCAAGGGAAGCGGAAACTTTTTGTTGAACACACAATTGTGAGCGCAGTGGGGCTTCTTGTTGCCGCCCGTGCGACAAGGGAGAATACGGCAGGAGCAGCGTTACACTCGTTGAATTTGGTGCTCATTTGAGCTGCATGTGGCTTCGTGAAAAAGAGGTCGATCATGACCGCAAATGCTTATGTGATAGCGCGCATCGATCAGGACCCCGACGGCCTTCCGCCCGCAACCCTTATAACACAAATCCAATACACAGGATTCCTGTGACAAGCACAGGGACGAGGGAAAGAGCACGTCGCAAAAACTACGCTTTTATTAGATGCGTACGGCTACCGGTGCACGGCCAGCCGGGGAATATCGCGCAGGAAGGCATCGCGCACCGCGAGGCCGAGCGGCTCGTTGGACGGTTTGTCGGAAACGCGCAGCCTTGCGAAGACGATGTGCTGGCCTTCGCGCTCCGCCCAGCCGACGAACCAGCCGAAGGGACGGTTGCGGTCTGGATTGCCCTTTTCGTCGCGCATGTAGCCGGTTCCGGTCTTGCCGTGCACGGCCCAGCTTTCCGGCGCATCGAAGACCGGAACGATTGCCCTTGTTTTCGCCTGCGCATCGCGCGAGACCGGCAGATTGCCGGCCAGGAGGCGGCGCAGGAAACCGACCTGCTCCACCGGCGAAACCGTCAGCGACGATCCGAGCCAGGAATGGGTCAGTCCATTATTCTTGCCCGGCTCGCCGGACACATCGGCATTGCCGTAACCGAGGCGCTTCACATAGGCGGCGAATTTTTCCGGGCCGAGACGGCGGGTGATTTCACGCGAATACCACAGCACCGAATCCTGCTCCCATATTGAGGGATCGACCGTCTTGCGGTCGGAGGCGCGCGCCTCCGTGCCGGGTTTCCAGTCCCAGGCGGGCGTCTTTTCATCCTGAAGGATGCCGGCATCGTAACCGATCAGCGCCAGCGGCACCTTGAAGGTGGAGGCCGGCGCCACGCGCTGGTCGCAGGCGCCCTGCTGGTTGATGATGGCGCCGGTTTCAATGGAGGTGACCAGCGTGCATTCGAAGGCCTGGGGCTGTTGCTGGGCACCAGCGGAAAACGGCAGGAGCCCCGGAAGGGCGAGGCATGAAAGAACGATGGCGGGCAGCCGGTAGCGCATGCGTTTTGATGTCCCTCGTCCGCTTTTGCGGATCAATTGCCGGAAGCTGTCTTTGTTTTCAGACAAGTCGTACCCCGAAACCGTGACACGCTTTCGGATGACATGCCTTTAGGAGACGGATGGGGCAGGAATAGGACCAAACAAAATCTGACGTTTTCCGTCAGGTCCGTTCTTTTTCGCCCGCCCTCTCGCCGACCGTCTCACCCACTGTCAGGGGCCAGTCGACCACATAATCCTCGAAGTCGTCAACATCCACATCGGCCTCGCTGACGGTGCGGCCGCGCGCGGAAATGCCCGCCTGATGCACCGTTTGCGTATCGCCGGAGACGAGATAATGCCACCAGTAGAGATCCTTGCCGTCGCGCACCAGCGCATAAGCACAGGTGGGCGGCAGCCAGCCGATCTCATGCACCTTCTTCAGGTCCAGCTGAATACAGTCCGGCACGGTGGCGCGGCGGTTTTCGTAATCTGAGCACCGACAGCTCTCGCCGTCGAGCAGCACACAGCGGACCGAGGTGAACACCACTTCGCCGGTGTCCCAGTCCTCCAGCTTGTTCAGACAGCACAGGCCGCAGCCGTCGCACAGGCTTTCCCATTCCTCGCCGGACATCTCCGTGAGTGATTTGGTTTTCCAGAACGGCGCGTCATTCATCGTTAACATTTCCGTTTCATTTTGATCTCTTGGACGGGAGTATTTAACCGGTCCCTAATCCTTTATATCGTATCGCCAAGGGCTGGTTTGTACGATATTTTAGCATATTGGCAGGCGGCAAAGGGGTCATTGGCCCGCGAAAGGCCGCCACGTCAAGCAATTCCGACACAACCATGCCACGGTTTTGCGTCGGGAATGGGTTGAAGCGCAGAATATCGATGATCGCGTTGCGTTGAACAGGAAAACATCGCCAGGTGCAGGAAGAAAAAAACGAAAAAAAAGGCCGGAAAAAACGGCACATCCTGCTCCGGATCGATAGCTTCATCGACTCCGGCCTGTGGACGGCTGCGGCAAGGCTGGTGGATTTCTGGGAAGATGTCACCATCGCCTCGCGCAAGCTGCATGTGCGGGGCTGGAAGAAGCTTCTCGTCAACCTGACCTGCGACGCGCTGACTTTCGGAACGGCGGGTTCCGTCGTGCTTTTGGCGCTTGCCATGCCGGCTTTCGAGGAAACCAAGAAGGACTGGCGTTATCGCGGCGATTTCGCCGTCACTTTCCTTGATCGTTACGGCAATACCATCGGCCATCGCGGCATCATTCATGAAGATTCTGTCCCGATCGACCAGATGCCGGACCATTTCATCAAGGCGGTGCTGGCGACCGAGGACCGGCGTTTCTTCGACCATTTCGGCATCGATTTCATCGGCCTTGCCCGCGCCATGAGCGAAAACGCCCGCGCCGGCGGCGTGGTGCAGGGCGGCTCGACGCTGACGCAGCAGCTGGCCAAGAACCTGTTCCTCACCAATGAGCGCTCGCTGGAGCGCAAGATCAAGGAAGCCTTCCTCGCGCTGTGGCTCGAGACCAACATGTCGAAGAAGGAAATCCTCAGCCTCTATCTCGACCGCGCCTATATGGGCGGCGGCACCTTTGGTGCTGCGGCAGCGGCGCAGTTTTATTTCGGCAAGAACCTGACCGACGTGACATTGGCCGAATCCGCCATTCTGGCCGGCCTGTTCAAAGCCCCGGCCAAATATGCGCCGCATGTCAACCTGCCCGCCGCGCGTGCCCGCGCCAACACGGTGCTTTCCAACCTGGTGCAGAGCGGGTTGATGACCGAGGGGCAGGTGATCGGCGCAAGGCGCAACCCGGCCACCGTCATCGACCGCGCCGATGTGAAGGCGCCGGATTATTTCCTCGACTGGGCTTTCGACGAAGTGCAGCGGCTGGCCGCCGAGGGCAAGTTCAGGGACCACACCGTGGTCGTGCGCACCACTATCGATACTGGCTTGCAGCAGGCCGCCGAACAGGCGATGGAAATGGGCCTGCGCGAATTCGGCGAAGGTTACCGCGTCAAGCAGGGCGCGATGGTGATGATCGAGAACGGCGGCGGCGTGCGCGCCATGGTCGGCGGCCGGGATTATGGCGAAAGCCAGTTCAACCGCGCCACGGCGGCGCTGCGCCAGCCGGGCTCTTCCTTCAAGGTCTACACCTACTCGGCCGCCATGGAAAAGGGCATGAAGCCGGAGACGCTGATCTCCGACGCGCCGGTGACCTGGCGCGGCTGGTCGCCGCAGAATTACGGCCGCTCCTATGCCGGCAAGGTGACGCTGCAGATGGCGCTCGCCAAATCCTACAACACCGTGCCCGTGCGTCTTGCCAAGGACGTACTCGGCACGCAGGTCATCGTCGATACCGCCAAGGCCATGGGTGTCGCCACGCCGCTGCGCAGCGACAAGACGATTCCGCTCGGGACATCGGAAGTGACGGTGCTCGATCAGGCCACCGCCTATGCCGTTTTCCCGGCCGACGGCATGCAGTCGCGCCGCCACGGCATCGAGCAGGTGCTGGATTACGAGGGCAACGTTCTCTACGATTTCAGCCACAACGAAGCGCCCGCCAAACGGGTACTTTCAGAAGACGCCAATTCGAAGATGAACCAGATGCTGGTGACGATCCCGGTCATGGGCACGGCTAGGCGCGGCGCACTGGATAACGGCATCGTTTCCGGCGGCAAGACCGGCACCTCGCAGGCCTATCGCGACGCCTGGTATGTGGGTTTCACCGGCAATTACACCACGGCCGTCTGGTTCGGGAACGACGATTT
The DNA here is from genome assembly GCF_008274755.1 of Agrobacterium sp. B1(2019). Lineage (NCBI taxonomy): Bacteria > Pseudomonadati > Pseudomonadota > Alphaproteobacteria > Hyphomicrobiales > Rhizobiaceae > Agrobacterium > Agrobacterium sp. B1(2019). The sequence goes on from NZ_VTPB01000001.1 coordinate 1,792,319, forward strand.
CACGCCGATGAACAATATGACGGGAGGCGCGCTTCCGGCCATGACTTTCAAGCGGCTGATGGACTATGCCCATCAGGGCATGGAGCTGCGCCCCATTCCCGGCATCCAGAACCCGTTGCCGACAGGTGCGCGCCCGCAACCTTCGGCGCAAGTGGCGGCCGCAGCCGCCAGCACCCCCGCCCTGCCAGCCCTCACCCGCCCACGCTCGCTCTCGGCCGAGGCAACGCGTGTGATCCGTTCCATCGCCAGGAAGATGAAGGACGCTTCGGCTTTGAGTGTGACGACGCAGAAGGTGGCGGATGCGTCGTTGCGCGAGGGCAAGGAGGATGCGGCACGGCGGTGAGGTTGCAGCGTGGGAAAGGGTGAGCCACGAACTCCGTCGCCGCCGCTTCTCCAAACCGCAACTTATCGCAACAACACCGCCCTCGCCGTCGCCACCACATTGGCCGTCAACCCGGTCAACCGCTCCGCCGCAAGCCGGTTCACCTGCCAATAAAGCGGAATATCAAGCGGCGTGCCCGGTATCAGCTCAACCAGCCGGCCAGCAGCCAGATGCTCCGAAACCAGTTGCACCGGATTGAGCCCCCAGCCCATGCCGGAAAGGCTCGCCTTCACGAAGCCGTCCGTCGAGGGCAGCCAGTGGGTGGGATAGGAGACCTCCTCGCCCAGCGCCTGCCTGATCCAGCTCGCCTGCAGCCTGTCCTTCTGGTTGAAGGTGAGTCCCGGCGCGCGGGCAAGGGCAGCGGGCGTGACGCCCCCGGCGAAATGGCGGGCCATGAAATCCGGGCTGGCGGTGGCATGATAGCGCAACACGCCGAGCGCTGTGACCCGGCAGCCCTGCACGGGCTTGGCATGGGCCGTGACGGCGGCAAGCACCCTGCCGCCGCGCAGCCATTCCACCGTGTGGTCCTGATCGTCCACCGCAATATTGACGAGATAATCGCAGCCGCCGGTGAATTTCGAAACCGCATCCAGAAACCATGTGCCGAGGCTGTCGGCGTTTGTGGCGATGTTGAGCGTCACGCGCTCCTGCGCCGATCCCGCTTCCGCCAGCGCCGGAAGTTGTCGGAACAATTCGCTTTCCAGCATGCCGACATGATCCATGTGACGGCAGAGCCATTCGCCCTTTTCCGTCGCCACGCAGGGATTGCCGCGCACGATCAGCACCACGCCCAGCCGCTCCTCCAGTTGCTTGATGCGCTGGGAGACGGCCGATGGCGTGACGCACAGCACCTGCGCCGCCTTCTCGAAACTGCCGGTCTGGGCCACGAGCGCCACGGCCCGCATGGAGGGATAGTCGAGCATTATGATACCCGCTGTGAAGGCTGGTTTTGACATAGCACGTGTAAGGACTCGGACCATTGGCGGCGGTCCTCCCTTCCCTCATTCCTGTGCTTGTCACAGGAATCCAGCAAGCCTAAGTCCTTGGGCTGAAAAGACTCTCTTGTCGCGCAGACGCGCGTCGGCTGGATTCCTGTGACAAGCACAGGAATGAGGATGGAGGTGAGGAAAGCGCTCATGATATCCGTCCGTGGAATAGCGTTGCGGCTCATTAGTTCAGCTTATCTGGATTGAGTTTATTTAACTGGATTAAACCATCTGACGGAAATATCCAAGCACTCGGTCCGGAAGCAACGCCTTCGGCCATTCCACAATGGACAGAGGCAGGGGCCGCGACGCGCATGGATATCCAGATCTTCTTCACCGGCCTGACGATGGGCCTCAGCCTCATCGTCGCCATCGGCGCGCAGAATGCGTTTGTGCTGAAACAGGGGCTGGCGCGTTCGCATGTGTTTGCAGTCTGCGCCACCTGCGCCCTTGCCGATGCGCTGTTGATTACGGTGGGCGTGTTCGGCTTTCAGCGGATCAGCGCCGTCATGCCGGCGCTCGATCCCATCATGCGTTATGCGGGGGCCGCCTTCCTCGTCTGGTATGGCGCCAAAAGCCTGCATTCGGCGCTGCGCTCCTCCGAGGCGCTTTCGGTGGCGGAGCGGCAGGAGGCTAGCCTGTGGCAGACGCTGGCCATATGTCTCGCGCTCACCTTTCTCAATCCTCACGTCTATCTGGATACCGTCGTGCTGCTCGGCACCATTTCCACGCAGTTTCCCGGCTTCGAAAAGACTTTCGCGGCGGGCGCGGCCACCGGTTCGCTGGTGTTCTTCTTTTCACTGGGTTACGGCGCGCGCTGGCTGCGGCCGATCTTCGAGAAACCGTCTGCCTGGCGCATTCTTGAAGGCGTCATCGCCGTCACCATGTGGGCCATCGCCTTCAAGCTTGTCATTGGCGCCTAAAGCGGCGGCGTGTCGCCGGCTCCGATATCCCAATAGAGCCCGGCCATAAGGGTAAGCGCCTCGCGGGCGATCTCCTTCGGCAAATGTTCGTTCGGCGCATGCTGCGAGCAGCCGGGATAGGAATGGGGCACCCAGATGGTGCGCAGTCTGAGGATATCGGCAAAGATATCGTTGGGCAGCGAACCGCCGAGATTGGGCAGAAGCGCCGGTTTTCTGCCCGTGGTGCGGGCAATGGAGCGCAGCGTGAAATCCACCCATGGGTCCTGCGGATCGAGCCGGGTCGCGCGGAAAATCTCGTCGCCGGCAGGTGCGATTTCCACCATGGCGAAACCCTGCCGGTCGAGGTGACGCCGCACGGCGGGCAGAACCGCCTCCGGATCGATACCGACAACGAAACGCAATTGCAGACGCGCCCATGCCCGTGGCGGAATGGCGTTGACCGGCGCACGCGGATTGCCGGTCTCGAAAGCCAGCACTTCCAGCGCGCACCAGCCGAACACCCGCTCGGCGGTGGAAAGGCCGGGCTCGCCCCAGTCCGGATCGATCTTCGGGCCGTCCGGCCCGCCATCGATTTCACAATCGGCAAGAGCCTCACGCACCGCTTTCGGCAATTCCTCCGGCACCAGTTCCGGCACGCGGATCTGGCCGGTCGGGCCGACGAGACTTGCGACGGCATGGGCCAGCTGCACGCCGGGATTGGACAGCGCCCCGCCCCAATTGCCGGAATGATGGCCGCCCTCTCGCGCCTCGATCACCAGATCGAAGGTGATGCCGCCCCTAGCGCCGAGAAAAACCGTAGGCCGTTCCGCATTCAGGCGCGGGCCGTCGGAGGCGATCAGAAGATCGGCTTTCAGCCGCTCGCCATGGTTCCGGCAAATCTCCCTCAGGCCGGGGGATCCCCTCTCCTCGCCCATCTCGATCAGATATTTGGCGTTGAAACCAAGCCTGCCGCGTGTCTCGAGCACGGCCTTCAACGCCGCCATATTGACGGAATGCTGCCCCTTATTGTCGGCGGTGCCGCGCCCATACCACCTGCCATTGCGTTCAGACATCACAAAGGGCGAAAGGCCCTCGGCCCAGCCCTCGTCCTGACCGCGCACCACATCCCCGTGGCCGTATCCCAGCACGGTCGGCAGCGTGTCGCCCTCGAAACGCTCGGCGATCAAAAACGGCAAATCCGCCGCCGGGTCGCGCAGGATGGTGCAGGAAAAACCCATGGCGGCGAATGCGGGCAGCATTTCCTGTTCGAGATAAAGCGTCAGTTCCTCGCCCTGCTCCTCATTCTGGCTTTCGGTCCGTCGCAAAACGCGTTGCGACAAATCCCGCTCGAAGTCGCCATCGTCGAAACAGGCGGCGGCACGGTCGATTGCGGATTGTCGCGACATGATGGAATATCCCTGGTTGTGATCATTTTCACGAAGACTAAACAAGCCGCGCCATTTTCCAAACAGGGAATCAGTGATAGTCCTCGACCTGTTCAAAAACGGGAAAACAGCGTGTTCCGAGTTCCATTCCTTGTCGGCATCGCCCTTCTGATCGCCTTTGGCGGCGGTATTGCCGCGACGCTGGCAGCCCTTGAAGCGACATCCGGCTTTGGATCGATCCGCGTCGGCTCCTGGGACGCGTTTCCCGTGGCGCAGACGATCGAGGCCGATCCTTACGCCAAATCGCACCGCGCCGACGCCGGCAAGCTGCTTTACGGAACCGCAGAAGGGCTGGCCTTCACCGCCTCCGTCGACAGCGATGGGCAACGCCTGAGCGGCGAGTGCCGCTACCAGCTGGCCGGCGCCGTGCCGCCCGCACGTTTCTGGACGATTTACACCGCCGATCAGCAGGGCAATGTGCTGGCGGAGGATGCGGGGCGGCCCTTCGCGCTGAATTCCCGCACGCTTTTGCGCAGCGCCGATGGCGGCGTCGACATCACCATCGCCGCTGACGCCCAGACCTATAACTGGCTGTCGGTGCCGCAGGGCCAGACCTTCAGGCTGGTCATGACCCTGCTCGACACGCCCGTCGCGGGCAGTTCCGGCCTGATTGATATCTCCATGCCGCAAATCCGCAAGCTGGGGTGTGGCAATGCTTAGGGTTCTGCTCGCCATCCTCACTGGTCTCGTCGGCGCAGCCGTGCTGCATGTCATCATTCTTCTGGCGATACCGCATTTCAGCAATCGCGACGCCTATACGCGCGCGGTGGCGGAAGGAAAGCCGCATCAGTTTCATCTGCTCGAAGAGACGGCGGAGAAAAAGACGCTTGGCAGCGGCGATCCCTTCATGCGGGTCGCGGTCTGCACCTTCGATATCGAGGACAAGCCGGTCAGGCTCACCGCCATCGGGGCCGTGCCCTTCTGGTCGGTCGCGGTTTACGACAAGGCCTCGAATGAGGTTTTCAGCATGAATGACCGCACGTCCGCCGGCGGGGTGATGGATATTCTGGTGGCGGATGCGGTGCAGATCGCCGCCATCCGCAAGGCGCAACCACCCGCGCTTTCGCAGGCCATTCTGGCGGAATCGGATCAGACGAAAGGGTATGTGGTGTTGCGGACCATGGTGCCGCAGCCGAGTTTCGGCGAAGAGGCGGAACGGTTCCTGAACGAGGCGAAATGCCAGCCGACGGCGTGGAAATAACGTCGGTTATTCTGCGTCGTCAGGATTTGAGGGCGGTTTCCGCTGCGGATTTACCCTTGCGCGCGACTTTTCCGGTCGGCTCGGTATCGCGTTTTTCATAACGCACGCCGGTAAACAGCACGACTTTCGCCGGGCCGATCACGGTTGCCACCGCGCCGGCGGGGCGCAGGTTTCGTCGGGCGTCGCCGATTGGAATAATCTCTGCCATGCTCATCTCCTCTTCGGGACATGATTGTCAATGTTGCCCATGGGAACCGCGCAAGCCTCGTCTTGCGTCGGGAATTTCATCACCATCACATTGCGCATAGGCCAGTCCACAGACTGGTTTTCGCACGATCCAAAAATCCAAGGCGATTCTTATAAGGGGATCGTGCGCAGATTCAGGCTTCACATGCCATTTTCTCATTTATTCCGTCGATAAGAATAACATGGAATCCTAATACTGCCCATGAAATTACAAACAGACAGAGGTTAATGATCCGTTAACCTTAATTGCCGGACCCCAACTTCTTCCGGCCGGAGCTGCCCGCCTTGAAAACAAAGGCGATGCGGTAAAGTTCCACGGTCCTTCGTCCGCCATCAAGGTTTTAAAATTTCCTTGTTGAAAGATGCGGATTCTCTCTTGCCACCCCCCATAGTTAACAGGGCGTCAACGCATTTGCTCTAATTTGAGCCGATATTGTGTTTGCGTTTGTTGGGTAGTGCGTTGACCGACCGGTTTCGAGAACTTGAGAGGCCAAGAGCCGTGAGGAAGAAAGATGTGGTGCTGATGGCCACCGTGACGAATTTCGAGAATGTTTCACATCCGTCAAAAACGGACCTTCGGCAGTTCGCCGAACTTTTCATGCCGCTTTTCAACGCCTCCACCGATGAAGCCAAGCGGGAGGCGATCGCCGCACTCTCGCAGCATCCGAGCGTGCCTTCGGCCGTCGCCTTCTTTATCGCCTGCCAGCCGATTTCGCTTGCAGCGCCATTCCTTATTTCCTCCAAATGCCTCGATGACGACACGCTGATCACCATTGCCCGCACGCAAGGGGCGGCGCATGCGCGCGCCATCGTGCGCCGTGAAGACCTCTCCCCCACCGTCATCGACGCGCTTGTCGGGCTGCGTCACGCCGAAGATCTGAAGCGTCCGGATGAACAGACGACGGCTGCCGAACCGCAGGCAGCGGAAAGCCCTGAAGAGCCGAAAGCGGAAGAAAAGACGGACAACCTCGCCGCCGCCTCCGCGCTCGAAGAGGAAATGCGCCAGCGGATCAAGCAGATGGCGCATCACCTCAACCGCCCGGAAAGCGACGTTCTCGGCCTTCGCCGGCTGAGCGAGGTGCAGGAAGCGCTGCTGGTGCGTTTCGCCCGCGAGCGCAACGCCCGGCAATTCGCGGTGACGCTGGCGGATTCTCTCTCCTCCAGCTACTGGCTGTCGGAGCGCATCATGCTCGATATATCAGGCGCGCAGCTGGCAACGACGCTGACCGGCCTTGGCATGGAATTTTCCGAAGCGGCTTTCGTGCTGCAATGTTTCTATCCGCATCTTTCCGCCGCCGCAGGCGATATGAGCCGTGCCGAAGCCCTGCTCGACCGTCTCGACATCGTGGAATGCGAAGAGCGGCTGGAAAGCTGGCGGCGGGCCGACAGCTATACGCATGGCCGCGAACGACCGAGCCGCAACATACCGGCTGCGCAGAGAACCGGGACGCAAGGATAGTCAGGTCCAGACTTGCGCCTTTTGCGGCGCGAGGCCCTTCGCGGACGGAAAACCGGGGTCTGCTTTCCTGGCTCTAGGCCTTGGGCTGGTCCACCAGCGTCAGCAGAGTTCCAATCTCGTCGGTTTCGATCTCCACCACCCACAGGTCGCTGTCGAAACGACGCTCCCTTTCCAGAAGAGCGGCACTTTCCTCGCCATCCGCACCGGCAAGGCGCGTTTCGAAGCGGCGCTCGGCGCGGATGTCCTCGTCATCGGCGAAACTTTGCGGCGCGGGCCCATAGAGGTTCTCGCGGCCATCGCGCAGACGCTGGCGAACAAAGATCGCTCCCGCCTCCTCCGCCCCCTTCTTTTCGACAGCCGCAAATCCGCCGGCGGCGAAGACGCGGCGGATGAGGGCTGAGACGAACATTTCGGATTTGAGGCGCATGGGGTGCTTTCGATGGAAATGGTGGGCATGCTGTTGTTGATTTTGGGCGGCCGAAGGTGCGCGGGGCTTAACCCCCCTCTGCCCTGCCGGGCATCTCCCCCTCAAGGGGGGAGATCGGCAAGAGGCTCTTCCACTGCTCCATTCTCAAACGTTGAGATGGGCGAGCGCTTGCCGCGGATCGATCTCCCCCTTGAGGGGGAGATGCCCGGCAGGGCAGAGGGGGGTAAGCCCAGCGCACCTTCCTCCGCGAAAATCCGACCTCTAAAGCGCCCCGATCGACTTCAGCTTCTTCAGCACGACCTCACTCGGCTCGCCGGTTTCCGGCAGGCGATAATGTTTTTCAAACGCCCTGATAGCATTACGGGTCTGCTGGCCGGCCACACCGTCCACCTTCACATCGGCATAAGCGATATTGATCAGCCCCTGCTGGATTTTGGCGACCAGCTCCCGGCTTGCCGGTTTGGCAGCGCTGCTGAGGGAGGCCGGCTCGGCCTTCGGGCGCGGCGCTTCCGCCTTGCGGATGGCGGCCGCAACCGGGTCGATTTCCACTCCACCGCCGCTGGTGTCGGAAGGCCGTTCCCTGGGGATTGCGGCAACGGTCGCGCCATCGATCTTCAGCGCCGCCAGCACCCGGGTCGTCGGCTCGCCGGTCTGTTCCATACCGAGCGTTTCTTCGAAGAACATGATGGCGGCGGCGGTGCGCGGACCCATGCGGCCATCCGCCTCGCCTTCGTAAAGCCCGCGTTTCTTCAGTTCTGTCTGAATATCGGCAACGATCTGCTGCGGCTTCTGACTTTCTGCAACAGATTGCGCCGGCGTCTCGGCCGCCGGCTGCTGCGTGTTTTGCGTCTCCGCCGGTCGTTCTATTCGGAAGGTGGTGACATTGCCCTGCACGCCGAGATGCTCGGCCGGGCGATAACCGGCAATGCCGTTCGGGTTTTCCGCGTCGCGCGTGCGAAGGAAAGGCGACGGGTGCACACCCGGCTGATACCAGAGCGCATTGGCGGCGACAAAACCGAAGACGACCGCAAAAGCGCCTGAGCCGCCCACCAGTTTCGGACGGCGCAGGATTTCTCGCCCGATGGCCGAAACCACCAAGGAAACAAGCCCGGCGCCAATCTGGGCCGTTGTTTTCTTAGGCGGTTTTCGCTTTCGCGGGGCCATTGTCACCATCCTTTTTCATCATTGCGGCCATATCGCCGAGCTGCCGGATGCGCGGCGGAAATTCCACCATGCTTTCGGCTTCGGCGCTTTCGCCGCCACCCGCCATGCCCGAACCGTCGGCAGGCAGGGTGATCGTTACGACCGTTCCCTCGCCGGGCTTGCTGGCGATGGCGAAAGTGCCGCCATGCAGTGCCACAAGCCCCTTGACCAGGGACAATCCCAGACCCGTGCCCTCATAGCGACGGGTATATTCATTCTGAACCTGCATGAAGGGCTGGCCCAGCAATTCGATCTTGTCGGAAGCGATGCCGATGCCGGTGTCGCTCACCGTCAATTTCAGCATCGCGCCCTCACGCGCAGCGTCGATCGACACCACACCACCCGCATCGGTGAATTTTATGGCGTTGCCGGCAAGATTGATCAGAACCTGCCGGATGGCGCGCTGATCAGCCGAAATTTCGCCGACACCGCGCTGGATGCGGCTGGTCAAAGTCAGACCCTTTTCCTTCGCCTGCAGGCTGAGCATCGCCTCGCAGGACGAGATGGTCTCGGCAATCGGGAAGCTTTCCATCATCAGTTCGTAACGGCCGGCTTCCAGCTTGCTCATATCGAGCATGGTGTTGACGACAGAGAGAAGATGCGCACCTGACTGGCGGATGAGACCGACATATTCCCGCTGGCGGTCGTTCTCCAGCCGGCCGAAATATTCGCCGGCCAGAATATCGGAAAAACCGAGGACGGCGTTGAGCGGCGTGCGCAGCTCGTGGCTGACGGCGGCGAGAAAGCGCGATTTCGCGTCATTGGCCGATTCCGCTTCGGCCGCCTTGCGGGCGACATCGCGGCGCAGGCGTACCATGTCGGTAACATCGGTCAATTGGGCGACGATACGGCGCAGGCGGCCCGTTGAACCACGAATGGCCGTCATTTCGATGCGGCCGTGCATGAATTGCGCCTGACGCGACTTCGCACCGGTCTCGAAGCGAAGTTCCACCGTCGCCCTGTCCTCCCCCTGCCGCAACATGTCGAAAGCCTGCATCAGTTCGATGCGGTCGGAAACATGGACGTATTCAACGAGAACATGGCCCTTGCTGGCCTGGAGGTCGTTCGGGAACGCCGCGAGATCGCGACCGGAGACGTGCTCGACGAAACCGGTCTCACCGATCATCAGCACGAGGCCCGGCACCTGCGATGCCGCGATAAGGTCGTCGTGCACCGGCGAGACCGAATGGGAAGATGCGCCGCGTGCGGAGTGGGCAAAGGCAATCAGAAGTGCGGCGGCAGCCAGAAACAGCGCCAGCACCAGAGCAGCGCCAATGGGCAGTGCAATGGCGGGGCTGACGACAAGGCTGAAAAGGGCCGGCGTCACAACAAGACCGACGGCGCTGAAGGCGATCAGCCAGCGCAGGCGCGCAACGGTTCCGGCGCGCCTTTCGGTGTCCTCTTCCATGCGCGCAAGCCATCTGCCTGCGGCATGGTCGACCAATGCGACCGCTTTTTCTCTCATATTACGCAATACCAACACCGAATCCCTGAGGCGGTTCTAACGGCTCCGACAATAGAAGGCGGCGGCTTAAGGAATGGATAAAAAGAATGGCCTCAAAGGCCCGTCAAATGCTGCGCAGTCCCATTACGGGGCATTTCTTCGAAGCTTTCCCAATCATGGTTAATGACGGGTAAGCGACGGATTTCGCTTCATTTTTGCCATCATGTTAACTTTTGTGGCAAAGCCGTGCGCCGCTTTCGCCCGGAACGCGCGGCCTCTGTCGCAATTATGCTTAACATCGACTGTTAAAATTCGAATGAATTCCCAGCAGGCGTCCCGATACGAGGAGAATAGATACAATTTGAATTAAATTGCGTCGCTTTTTGCAATCGGCTGTTCGCCGGTCGCCTGTAGCTTCTTCACAAGCCCGAAAAACGGGACAAAGGCCGATGACCCGAAACCGGGCGGGGCTTTAGAAAACAAAGATCATCTGGCAGGGTGTCCGACAATGTGGTTTCTGATCAAAGGAACATTCTGGTTTTCGCTGGTGCTGGTGGCGCTGTCCTATCTCGGCAGCAGCAACGATCCGGCCAAGGAACCTTCGGCCTTCGATATTCCCAGCGCCGTTTCGGCCGCCGGTGAAGCCTATCGTTATGTCAGCGCCATCTGCATCGAAAAGCCCGATGTCTGCGTCAAGGGCGCCGAAACTTTCCATGCGCTCGGCGAGAGGGCAAAGGAAGGGGCGAAGGTCGCCTATGAATTGCTGGACAAGCAGCTCGCTTCCGGCGACAAGCCCGCTCCCGCGGCTGAACTCGCAGTCGAGACCGAAAAACTGGCCGAAGCTCCGGTCGTCAGCGTCGAATTTCCGAAGGATACCGACATGCTGAAGACCGGCACCGTCATTCCCCTGCCGCAGAAACGCCCTGCGCCCTGATGCTGTCGCCCTGATCTCTGCCGGCCAGCGCGCCACAACCCCTTTTTTTGCAGCCGAAAATATCCGGCTGCCGATTGCCTGCCTGACTTACCCACGGAAACCTGTTTTCCGTGGGCTTTTTCATGGTCCATGGTTCAAAACCGGCCGCGCTTCCCCTATATCCTAGCAAACACCTTGCAATGATGGATGATACGGCGCGCAAATGGCCTCTCTCGAAACGATCCTTGACGACTTCGCCTTCCTCGACGACTGGGAGGATCGCTATCGCTATGTCATCGAACTCGGCAAGGCGCTTCCCGATCTGCCGGAAGACAAGCGCACGCCCGAGAACAAGGTGCATGGCTGCGCAAGCCAGGTCTGGCTCGTCAGCCATAGCGATGGCGCCGAAGACCCTCTCCTGACCTTCGAAGGCGATTCGGATGCGCATATCGTGCGCGGCCTCGTCGCCATCGTGCTCGCTGTCTATTCCGGCAAGAGAGCCTCCGAAATCGCTGGTCTCGACGCGATCGAGGTGTTCGACAGGATCGGGCTGGTTGAACATCTGTCGTCGCAGCGCGCCAACGGGCTACGCTCCATGATCAAGCGCATCCGCGAGGAAGGCCGGCTGCTGGCCGCCTGACTTTCACCTCGTCATCGACGGGCGATAATCCGCATCGCCCCAATGGTGTTCCTTCCTGCCGGCGCGGGCCACAGGCGGCGCATAATGGCGGGCAAGCGCCAGCAGTGCTGCGCGCAACAGCAGTTTTGCCGACCGCGCCGGCCATTGCCTTTCGCGCTCCACCGTCTCCAGCCCCTTTTCGAAGCAGCAGATATCGATGGCGACGCCCGCCAGTTCTGGCCCCATCGCATCGGCCGCGCGGGAAAACCGCATTCTTGCGGCCATTGCAGCCTCGGTGAGATCGAGCACCCCTCCCGCCTCGCCTTTGGTGCGGTTCGCTATTCTCGGCTCCCATGTCGCTGTTACCTTCGGATTGAGATGGCCGCGATGAAAATCGGCGGCAAGGCGTTCACCCGCCCCCAGAGCATCCGCCGGGAAAAACGCTGCACCGTCCCGTTCCTTCAGCCTTGCAAGGCTGGTCAGGGGAGAGGTGTTGAGATTGCGCCGGGCCGGCTGCTTCCCTTCGCCGACATCCACAATAACCGTCTGCATATGCCGGTGCTGGTCCTGAAAAACCTCATCCCGGTCTTTCGCCATTGCACGTTTCAGCCAGGAAGCGAGCGGCGGCGTGGCGGAAAGAATGTTGTCCCGCTGCTCGACCAGCCCGGAAGAAACGGCGAACCGCACCGTCGCGGCCGAAAACCGCGGCATAGGATGGCCTGCCCGCGCCCGGCGCAGGACGATGTCGCCACCCTCCTGCGACATCTCCACCGCGCCCGCGGCGATGCAACGCAGCAGCCGCAGGAGATGAGGGTTTTGGGGTGCGACCGGGGCGCTACTTTTCGCTTTCATCCCGGCCGCCTTTCATCGCATTGAAGATATTGCCGGTGAGCCGCTCCAGCGCGGCGACGAACTCATCGAATGCCGGTTCGTCACGCCGATCCTCCACCACCTGGCAGGCATGGCCCACCGTCGTCCTGTCCCGGCCGAAACACGGCCCGATATCCGACATGGGAATGCCAAGCTGCACATGGCACACATACATGGCAATCTGGCGGATGTGGCATTCCGTGCGCCGGCTGTCGCGCCGCACCAGCGTTCGGCCTCCCGCCAATTGCACCATCTCGCCGGTTAGCTGCCGTACCAGACGGCAAAGACGGGAAATCTCCTCCCGCCCGGCCGCAGACGGCCAATGACGAAAAGGACGATCGCCGACCCGCACGCAAGGCCGCGCGGCGGCAGGCAGAAACACAGTATCCGACGGCATATGCAACTCCTCTACGAATAGGAATTAATTCATACACCTGGAAGCAATCGTGGGGAAGCGCAAATTTGCCACTGAAGATTATCTGATTGATACGGTTTTATTTTTGCAGAATTGACGTACACGAGAAAGGATTTTTTTCCTCCATCGAAATTTTACGCGGCAATAAAAAAGCCGGTCACAGGACCGGCTGAGCATACATCTGCATGGAACACGCACTCCAGCATCGCCAAAAACCGGAGCGAGCCGCTTTCGCTGGCGCCTTCTCCCCGCTGGGGAGAAGGTCGCGGCAGCGGGTTGATGCGGCGGGGAGAAAAAACAGGTCCCGCCGGACAGTCTATAAAATCAACGGCTGGCCTTACGGCGCTGACCGAGACCCATTTCCTTGGCGAGCCGCGAGCGGGCTTCGGCATAGGCGGGCGCAACCATCGGATAGTCGACAGGCAGGTCCCATTTTTCGCGATATTCTTCCGGCGTCATGCTGTGATGCGTCGTGAGATGTCGCTTGAGCGACTTGAACGAGCCGCCGCATTCCAAACAGACGATGTGATCGTCCTGAACCGACTTGCGGACAGAGACGGCAGGCTTCTGCTTTTCGACATTGACCGCCACCGACGCCGGCGCCGATGTTCCGCTGAGCGCCGTGTGAACATCCGAAATAAGACCGGGAAGCTCAGTTACCGGAACGACGTGGTTGCTAACATAGGCAGCCACAATATCCGCCGTCAGTTCGACCAGCAGATCCTGGGCGTTACCGTATGCAGTTTCCGTCATTTAAGTATCTCCTGTTTATTGATCCCCTGACGCGGGCAAACGCCGCATCGAGCGATGTGAAGTTACCCGGTGCCCCACCTTCGCCTTGTTGAAACCAACATGAAACCTACCCCTAGATTTCGAGCGAAAACCGGAAACGAATTGGTCCGAGATTCAACGTATGGCCTGCGACATGGGCAGCAATGGCCCGGCGGGCCATAGATTAGACATTAATAAAATGTCTATGCCGACTATGAAGAGGCTAGATGCAAATTGCGTTTGGCAATTTTACACTTAATTTGGATAACAGCAAAACAGCAAAAGTCAAATTCCTATTGCGGATTTTTCAGTTCAAAACAGTCTAATTGGAATACAAAAAATTACGGGTAATAAAATACTAGGCCAAGTGGCAATTGAAAATGAATACCCCCAATTATTGGGGGTATTTTCAACTTGAAATTTTCTTCATGTCATCAACTACCGATTTAACGGCAAGCGGATAACCTGCCTTATGAGCGGCCATGGCAAGAAGATGCGCCGAGACCGGCGCCGTAAGGACAAAGAAGAAGAAACCGGCAAGCGCCCGCGCCAGCGTCGATATTTCCATGGAATGGATGCCGACCGCCAGAAGCAGCAGGCCTGAACCCACCGTTCCCGCCTTGGAAGCCGCATGCATGCGGGTATAGACATCCGGCAGCCGATTGAGCCCGATTGCCGCGATCAGCGAGAAAATGGCGCCCGAGAGCAGCAGCACCGAAACGAAAATAGTCACAACCCAATTCATCATCGCCGGCCCTTTCCCTTTCCGCCTACAACGCCTTTTTTCATCGTTTTTTCAACGACTTCAGATGCCCTCTCACCATCGAGAACCGTCGTCGGTCCGCGCCGTTCGTCCAGGCCGCGCGACAATACGAAGCGGGCGAAGGCCACCGTTGCCAGAAAACCGACCAGCCCGAGCGCAATGGCGATGTCGACGTAAAGATTGAAGCCGGTGCGGATGGCGATGACCGCGATGAAGCCGATGGCGATGCCCACCAGCATGTCGAGCGCAACGATACGGTCCGGCAAGGTGGGGCCGACGACGACCCGATATACTGTCAGCAAAAAGGCGGCCGACAGAACAACCGATGCAAGTATAGTTGCAAATGAAACTGTCTGTTCTGGCGTCATATTTGAAACGCCTCCATGATCTTTTTTTCAAAGCCGTTGCGGATGTCGTTTTTCGTGGCCTCGACATCGCTGCAGTCGATCGCGTGCACGTAAAGCGTTTTTCTGTCCGCCGAAACATCGACCGAAAGCGTGCCCGGCGTGAGCGTGATGAGGTTGGCGAGCAGCGTGATCTGGAAATCCGTCGTCACCGCAAGCGGATAGGCGAAAATGCCGGGCTGCACGTCGAGCTTCGGCCGCGTCACCAGCATGGCGACCTTCCATGCGGAGAGCGCCAGCTCCTTGAAGAACAGCAGCACCAGCGACAGCATACGGGCGAACCTGAGCCAGTGGTTACGTCCGGCGGGAAGCTGGTGGCGGATGATGCCAAGCGCGAGCGTCGAAACGACGAGGGCGAACAGGATGTTCGCCAGACTGACGCTGCCCGTGACAGCGAGCCATACGGCGACGAAAAGCAGTTGTACGACATAGAGGCTCATGGTTTGCCCCCTTCGGAAAAGACCGAGTTGATATAGGCCCGCGGGTCACCGAGGCCTGCGGCCGCCTGCTGGCTGAGATTGAGCAGGCTTTCCGGAAACAGGCCGAAGAATACCACCAGCAACGTCAGACCCACCAGCGGCGTAAAAGAGGGCGCTGCCGAGGGTGATGCCTGCGGCAGGGACGACTGACCTGAGGATGCCGCCACCGGACGCCAGAAACACAAAAGGAAGATTCGTCCGAAAGCGATGGTGGCGATGAAGCCGGAGGCGAGGATGGCGCCAGCGAGCCACCATGCGCCGATATCGATGGCAGACTTTAGCAGGACGGCCTTCGGCCAGAAGCCGGAAAAGGGCGGCAGGCCGGAACCGGCAAAGAACAGCGCCAGCGCCAGCGCCGAAAACCACGGAGCCTGCTGGTAAAGGCCCCTGAGTGAGGTGAGGCTGAAACCCCCGCCAAGGCGGGCGGCGTGGCCGGCGGCAAGATAAAGCGCCGTCATCAGCACCATGGAGTGCAGCGCGTAAAAAATTGCGCCTGAAACACCGGAGGGCGTGCCGATGGCGATACCGGCCATCATGTAACCGATGCCCGAGATGACGATATAACCGAGCATGCGGCGGATATCGTTCTGGGCGAGCGCGCCCATGGCGCCGAGCACCATGGTCAGCGCCGCCGAGATGGCGATGACGATGCTGAGTTCTTCCCGCTCGACCGGAAACAGCATGACCATGACGCGCAGCAGCGAATAGATGCCGACCTTGGTGAGCAGCCCCCCGAACAGGGCGGACACGACGATGCGCGGCGTGTGATAGGAGGCCGGCAGCCAGAAATTTACCGGAAAGGCCGCGGCCTTCATGGCGAAGGCGAGCGCGAACAGGCTCGCAAGCGTCATCAACGGCGCTGCGTCGCGCAGCGTCGTCGCCTTCCGGGCGATATCGGCCATGTTGAGCGTGCCGAAGATGGCGTAGAGATAACCGACCGTGATCAGGAACAGCGTCGTGCCGATGAGGTTGAGAATGGCGTATTTCAGCGCGCCGTCGATCTGCTCGCGCGTCGAGCCGAGCACGATGAGACCGAAGGATGAGATCAGCAGCACCTCGAACCAGACATAAAGATTGAAGATGTCGCCGGTCAGGAACGCGCCGGTCACGCCGGCCATCAAAAGCATCAGGAAGGGATAAAAACCGTATCGCCTGCCGCTGGCATCGATATCCGCGCCAGCATGGATGGCGCCCGCAAGCGCCACGATGGCGGCCGCAAGCGAGAGCAGCGCGCCCGTCAGGTCGGCGGTAAAGGCGATGCCGAAGGGCGGCAGCCAGCGACCCATCACCATGGTGAACGGGCCTTCAGCGGCGACCTTCCACAAAAGTGCGGCGTCGAGCAGCACCAGAAGGAACAGCGCCGCGATGGCGACGGCCGCGTGGTGGCGGATGGCGTGGCGCATCATCATCAGCACAGCGCCTGCGCCAATGCAGAGCGCGATGGGAAGAATGATCAGCCAGTCGGTGAGCGGCACGGGCGTCGTGACGAGCGCTACGGAAAGATCGGTGACTGCGGAAGTGGTGGAAGATGCCATCTTGTCTCAGCCTCGCCGCTCAATAACCGAGCGGCGGCATCGGCTCGCCTGCGGGTTCTGCGGTGCGCATTTCGTCCGTGTCGTCGGTCTGCAATTCCTGAAACGCACGCCAGGTCAGCACCAGAAGGAAACAGAAGAAAGAAAAGGAAATGACGATTGCCGTGAGGATGAGCGCCTGCGGCAGCGGATTGGCCGCACCCGGGGGCAGCGTATCCATGCCGGACGGAATGATCGGCGGCACTTCGCGCGTCAGCCTGCCCGCAGTGAACAGCAGGAGGTTCACCGCATTGCCGAGAATGGCGACGCCGAGCAGCATGCGGATGCTGTGACGCGACAGCATGAGGTAGATCGCCACCGAAAAGAAGATGCCGACGAGAATGGAGAAGACCGCTTCCATCAGTCGCTTTCCCTTTCTTCCAGCGCCAGTGCGATGGAGGTGATGGCGCCGACCACGACAAGGTAGACACCGATATCGAAGGACATGACGGTGGAGAGCGGAATTTCGACACCGAAAAGGCTCGGATAGACCCAGAGCCCGGTCATGAAGGGCACGCCGGCGGCCATTGAGACGAGGCCGGACAGCATGGACAAAAGCAGCCCCGCCCCGGCAATGGCGAGCGGATGAAACATGATGGCGCGCCGAACCGCGGTGACGCCATAGGCGATGCCGTAAATCGCCAGCGCCGAGACCGCAATCAGGCCGCCGATGAAACCGCCGCCCGGCTCATTATGGCCGCGCAGCAGCACGAAGATGGAAAACAGCACCATGAGGCTGGTGACAACGGGAGTGACGGTGCGCAGAATAAGCGTGTTCATACCCGCGCTCCTTTCTTCTTCGCGGTTCTGGCCGGTCCCTTGACGGCGGCTCCCTTTATGGCGGCGGCCGGGCGGATGCGGATCAGCGCAAGGATGGCGAGGCCCGTTATCATCACGACAGCGATTTCACCGAGCGTATCCGTGCCGCGGAAGTCGACGATGATGACATTGACCACATTGGCGCCGTGGGCGATGGCCTTGGAATAAGTATTGTAGAAGTCCGTCAGGCGGTTGTCGAAGCTCGCCTGCGTCGCACGCATCAGGAACAAAGCGAAGCCGGTCCCGCAGGCGATGGCGATGGTGCCGTCCATCAGCTTCTGGCCAAGGCCGCGATGGTCTGACGGTGACAGGCGAAGCCGCGTCATGACAAGCGTCAGAATGACCACCGAAAGCGTCTCGACCATGAATTGCGTGAAGGAGAGATCAGGCGCGCCGAACAGCAGGAAAATGACCGCCACCGCAAAGCCCTGAATGCCGAGCGCGATGATGGCGGTGAGCCGGCTCGACGCCGTCGGCACCGCGATGAGGCCCGCCACGGCAATGACGATGAAGGTGAGTTCATGGACCTGCATATCGTGCGGCCATGACGGCATGGACGGCAGCTCCCCATAAAGGAACAGCGGCACAAGCAGCACGGCGGCGATGACGGCGAAAGTGGCGGTAACGTAAAACTCCAGCCTACCCGGCTGAATGAACCGGGTGATGTGGAACGAGACTTTCACCAGCATGTCGATGAAAACGTCAAAGCCCCTGTCCGGCCCTGCCCCCAGCGCCCTGAAGGTGCGGTCGATCAGCCCACGGGCGGTGGAAAGCTGCGTATAGAGAGCGATGCCGAGCGCGATCGTCAGCAGCGACAGGCCGAGCGGCACGCCAATATGCGGGATGAGCGAGATTTCCACCGGGCGCGCTTCACCGGCGATGGCGCTCGCCATCGGCGTGGAGACATAGAAATGCGCAACGCCGGAAAAGAGCGCGATCGTCAGCCCCTTCAGCGCCAGAAGCGCCGGTCCGAGCCAGAGCAACAGCGGGCCTTCATGCGCATGTTTCGGGGTCTTCACCGTCTTGCCGAGAAAGGGTTTCAGCGCCACCGCAAAGGCGACGGCGAACATCAGCGCGTTGCCGAGGATGGCGACGCCGGTGAACAGCACGGCCCGCGGATTGCCATGCGCCAGCGCGTAATAGATCTCCTCCTTGGCGAGAAACCCGAAAAAGGGCGGCAGGCCGGCCATGGAAATCGCAGCCGCCAGCGCTGCCGCAAAGGTAATGGGCATGGCTTTTCGCAGGCCGCCGAGCTTCGTGACGTCGCGGGTGCCGGTCTCATGGTCGATGATGCCGGCGACCATGAACAGCGCGCCCTTGAACAGCGAATGCGCCACCAGATAAAGCACCGCCGCCTCGATGGCATGGGCGGAACCAAAGCCCGTCAGCATGACCAAAAGGCCGAGCGACGACACCGTGGTATAGGCGAGCATCAGCTTGAGATCGGTCTGGCGCACGGCCAGCAGCGCGCCGATAAGCATGGTCAGCCCGCCGAAGAAAGGCAGCAGGATCTGCCAGGCGGCGGTATCGCCGAGCACCGGGTTGAGCCGCATCAAGAGATAGACGCCCGCCTTCACCATGGTCGCCGAATGCAGATAGGCGGATACCGGCGTTGGCGCTTCCATGGCGTTGGGCAGCCAGAAATGGAAGGGAAACTGCGCCGATTTGGTGAAGGCCCCGCCGAGAACCAGAAGCAGCGCGGCCAGATAAAACGGGCTGTCGCGCAAGACATCGCCGCCGCGCACCAGCATCGACAATTGCGTCATGCCGCTGATGTCCCAGATGAAGATCAGCCCGGCGAGCAGCAGGAGACCGCCGCCGCCCGTCACCACCAGCGCCTGCAACGCGGCGCGGCGCGAGGCGGCGCGCTCATGATCAAAGCCGATCAGCAGGAAGGAGGTGATGGAGGTGAGCTCCCAGAAGACGAACAGCATCAGCAGGCTGTCGGAAACGACGACGCCCAGCATCGCGCCCATGAAGAGCAGCAGGAAGGACAGGAACCGGCCCTGCTGCGGATGGCCCTTCATATAACCACCCGCATAAAGCACGATCAGCAGGCCGATGCCGGTGATCAGCAACGCGAAAGTCAGCGACAGGCCGTCGATGAACCAGGAAAAGCTGAGATTGAAGCTCGGCACCCAGGCATAACCGCCTGTCACCACCCCGCCTGCCGCGATCTGCGGCAGCATCAGCGCGAAATGCGCAAAGGCGAGAGCAGGTGCAATCGCCAGAACCCATGCCGCGTTGTGGCCAAACCGCTTCACCAGGGCCGGCGCAGCGAGCGCTGCCAGAAACGGCAGAAAAAGCGATAGGAATGTCAGCGGCGTGACATCGGATGTCATTCACGTCTCCCGGGATATACCTCATCCCTGCGCGCCAATAAATGGCGTTCTTCTTTCAAATCGATTTTCCAGTTAAGGCATAGACACGCCCTTCTCAACCCAAATCGGTACTCCCGTCCCATAACGAACGCGTTATGACGCCGCTCCCCTTTCAATCGGCGGCAGCGATGACTATCTGAGACGGCAAAGAAAGGATCATTCCATGAGCGATCTGACATCCCCCAAGATCAAAAAGACCGATGCCGAATGGCGTGAGCAGCTGACGCCGGAACAATATCGCATCCTGCGCGAACACGGCACCGAGCGCGCCTTCACCGGGCCCTATTGGGATACATTCCAGAAAGGCCTCTATCGCTGCGCGGCCTGCGACGAACCGCTGTTCCTCTCCGATACGAAATTCGATGCCGGCTGCGGCTGGCCGAGCTATTTCGAGCCGGTAAAACCGGGCGCGGTGACGGAACATCGCGACGCCAGCCACGGCATGGTGCGCACGGAAATCCGTTGCGCCAATTGCGGCGGCCATCTCGGCCACGTCTTCCCGGACGGCCCGAAGCCCACCGGCCTGCGTTATTGCATCAACGGCCATTCGATGGTGTTCGAGCCGGTTTGAGGGGGGAGACCTCTCAACGACCGACAGTCGATCATGCGTGGCAAAACCGTGCCGCGTTTTTCTTCTCCCCGCCGGGGAGAAGGTGGCCCGAAGGGTCGGATGAGGGGGCAAGCTCTCCGGATATCTCTACCCTCGCCCCCTCATCCCGCTGCCGCGACCTTCTCCCCGGCGGGGAGAAGAAAAACGCGGCACTCGCCCGATCCATGGCTGGCCTTCAGCTTTCAGCCCAGCTTCAGTTCCATACACGTCAAATCCAGCCAGCGGCCGAACTTGGTGCCGACTTCCGAAAACCGGCCGACGACCCTGAAGCCGAGGCTTTCATGCAGGCGGATGGAGGCGGTGTTTTCCGCCTCGATGGCGGCGATCAGCACATGCACGTCGTTGCCGCTTGCATGATCGATCAACGCCTGCATCAGCTTTTTGCCGATGCCGTGGCCGCGCGCATCCTTATGCACATAGACCGAATGTTCCCGGGTGTGGCGATAACCGTCAAAAGCGCGCCAGTCGCCATAAGAAGCGTAGCCTGCGACCTTGCCGTCGAGGATTGCGACGATGACCGGAAAACCGCGCGATGTGCGGGCTGCGAACCATTCCTTGCGGTTTTCCAGATCGACCAGCACGTCGTTCCAGATCGCCGTCGTGTTCGCCACCGCATCATTATAAATCTCCATGACGCCCGAAAGATCGTCCACGGTCGCGTCGCGCAGTTGCACGCTCATTGTCGTTCACCCTTTTCCTGCTTGCAGCGGCGGCATTTTCATCCGCCATCGGCACGATGGATTAGGCGATGATGCGAATGGCTGTCCAGTACCCATGCGCCGTCAGGGCCATTCTTTAGGACGCCAGCGGCACAAGGCTGAAGGAGGTTACCACGGCGAAATAATGAACGGCGGCGGCGGCGACCACGAAAGCGTGCCAGATGGCGTTCTGGAAACGCAGCTTTTCCCAGACATGGAAGATGACGCCGAGCGAGTAGATCACGCCGCCGGCGACAATGAGCCAGAGCGTGACCGGGGCGAGATGCGACGACAGCGGCCCGACCACCATGACGCCGCTCCAGCCCATGGCGAGATAAAGGCCGATGGCGACCCGGTCGTACCGGCCGGGAAACAGGCATTTGAGGAGGATGCCGCACAGCGCCGCGAGCCAGATCAGCCCCAGCATGACGGCGATCAGCGGGTCGTGGATGCCGCGCATCAGGAAGGGCGTATAGGTGGCGGCTATGAGGATGAAGATCGCCGAATGATCCAGCCGGCGCAGGAACCATTTTACCCTTGAGTGCGGCCAGATATTATAGGTGAAGGACACGGAGAGGCAGGCGACAAGTCCGAGACCGTAAATCCACGCGGCGGCGATCGCGCTGAGCGTACCCCAGGCGGTCGCGTAGAAAATCAGCGCCGTGGCGCCGATAAGCGCAAACACGATGCCGACACCATGGACGATGCCATCGGCGACAATCTCGTGAAAATCATATTGGCGTCCGAACCGCCATAAATCGCTCATAGTCCAATCCCGTCTGCGTGCTTTCCTCAAAGCATGGAGACAATATTAGACAGGAACAAGACAGCGGCCGGTTAACGGCAATCAAATTGCGTTCGAGGCTGTTGCGAAAGGAGAGGTCCACTGCTTCCCTCATTCCTGTACTTGTCACAGGAATGAGGATGGAAAAGGGCGAGCGCAACGCGTCACCACGAAATTATTTCACAAAGCCGCAGCGCATTCCTGGCAAAACGGGGTATAGGGCACCGCCTTCAGCCGATCCTCCGAAATCTTCTTGCCGCATTTGACGCAGGTGCCGAAGGTGCCGCTGGCGATACGGTCGAGGGCTGCGTCGATGGCGCGCAGCTCGTCCTGACCCACCTGCCCCAGTTCGTCCAGCACCTCGTCATTGCTGCGTTCGGTGGCGCGATCCTCGTCATCGGGATTGCGAGGCTCTTCGAAATCGGCCTCGATTTTGTGCAGGCGGCGATAAAGCTCGCGCTGGCGATCACGCAGGATTTTCTCGTAAGTTTCGACATTCATGTTTTTTCCTCCAGCCGATCTTCTTGTATCGTCGCATTTCCAGACGGAAAACCCGCCCGCAACCCTGAAACGTCAGGTTTTTATCGGTCGACCAGCACCGAGCATTTGGCGTGGCGCACCACGCGGTCGGCGGTGGCGCCGATGAAATAATTGCTGAAATCCGGCGTGTGCGACGCGATGATGATAAGGTCGGCCTTGTGTTCCTCGGCGGCGGCAATGATTTCTCGCGCGGGCGCGCCGCTTCGGATTTCCTGGCTGCCCTTGAAGCCGGCCCTAGTCTTGATATCCGAGAGCCTGGTCTTGGCGTCCTTGATGGCGTTTTCGATCAGGTCAACGGGCAGGTCAATCGCCATATAGCCCGGCAGCTCCTCGACGACGTTGATGAGAACGATCTCGCCATCAGGATCCAGAAGCGCCTTGGCCTTTTCGAGAATCTTTTCGCCTTTGTCGGTGGCGCTGAGGTCTACCGGTACGATGATCTTCTTGTACATGGCTGTCTCCTTTGGCTTGATCCGCCGTTTGGCGTGTCGGACTAGGCTTATATTCCCCGTCGGCACGGCCTTCACCTTGATCGAAGTCAAAGCCGGAGCCGGGCCGGAACGGGGCATTGTCAACGAATAGTGGACGGTCAATCGTCAGGCGACGATCTTTGCTGAACGACGAAACCAGCCCATATTCGCCTTCGACAAACGCCGCAAAGCGGCGTCGGCCGATCGTTTCGGCGACCGATCCGCCCTAGGGCGCTTCGGATTCAATATGGAGATCATGATGAGTGAAATCAAACAATTCGCCCTGACACGGCCGGCCTATGTCGGCCAGGCGCATCTCGTCGTTCACGATCTGCAGCGCGTTTCGGATTTTTACCGGAAGATCATCGGTCTTTCCGTTCTTGAAAAGAACCCGAGCGGCGAAGTGCTGGGTATCGGCGGCCAGCCGCTTCTCACGCTTTCCACCTCCGGCACGGCGCAACGCGCGCCGCGCAACGCCGCAGGCCTGTTCCACACCGCCTTCCTGATGCCGAGCCGGAACGATCTGGCCCATTGGCTGGCGCATGCCGCCCATAACAATGTCCAGTTTCAGGGCGCGTCCGACCATCTGGTCAGCGAGGCGATCTATCTTGCCGACCCGGAAGGCAACGGCATCGAAGTCTATCGCGACCGTTCGCCGGACGAATGGACCTACCAGCAGGACGGCACGGTGGAGATGGCCACCCTCGGCCTCAATCTTCAGGCGCTTTACGACAGCGCGCCGAAGACGGCCTTTACCGGGGCGGCGGAGGGAACAGCCATCGGCCATATCCATCTGCAGGTGGGCAATATTCCGCAGGCGGATGAATTTTATCAGGATGTGCTGGGGCTGAAGATCATGGCACGTTATCCCGGCGCGAGCTTTTTCGGGTCGGGCGCCTATCACCACCACGTCGCCGCCAATATCTGGAACAGCCGGGGGGCGGCCGCCCGCAAGGAGAATATGACCGGTCTTTCCGGCTATTCGCTGACCTTCAACGAGCCGGCAGCGCTTGAGACGGCGATTGCCGCGCTCGACCGACTGGAAATCGCCACAGAGCGGCAAAGCGACGGCATTGTGCTGAAGGATCCGTGGGGCATCGGGCTGAAGCTTTCCGCATAAACACAACAGGGGCGGCAGAAATTTGTGCCGCCCCGGAACCGCCGGATTTGTCGGACGTTAGCCACCTTATTGGGGGATAGTGCGATGAATGAGAACGCCAAGCCGGATCTCGCCGACACTGCGGCCTTGGTGCTGGACAAGGCCGATCCACTTGCGACACCGGCTTCGGTTTCGCAGCGGGATGACGCGCGCAGCCAGCAACCGCTCGGACGAGAGGCGCTTGATGTCTTCGTTGCCTGGTCGATCATCGGCATTTTCCTGATCGTGTCCATGGCGGTCGTCCATGAATTGTCGATGATCCTGATGCCCGTTGTGATGGCGGTTGTCGTCGGCATGATCCTCGGCGTCTCGGCCGAGAAACTGGCCTCCTACGGCATCCCGGGCGCAGGCGTCGCCATCATCCTGTCCACACTCGTCGCCGCCGTCATTTTCTTCGTGGTCAATTCGCTGGTGGACCCGGTCTCCCAACTGGCATCGGAGGGTCCTGCCCTGATCGAGCGGACCATTGATCGCTTCCTGCCCTATTTCGAAAATATGAGGTGGCTGAATATTTCTGCGGCCACCTTCAGCATGGGCTCCATGTCCATGGAATCGCTGCTGTCGCGTAGCGGCGAAATCATCTCGTTGCTTGGCGCGAACGTGACGCCCGCGATCGTGCAGGGGCTGATCTTCCTTGCGGCGCTCCTGATGTTTCTCTACAGCCGCCTGCGGCTGCGCAAGGCCCTCATCATGGCCTTCCCGGCGCGCCATCAGCGGCTTAGAACCATCCGCATCATCGGCTCGGTGGAAAAAGTGCTCGGCACCTATTTCGCCACGGCGAGCCTGATCTACGCCGCGCTTGGCGTCACCATGATCGCGATCGCTTATCTCGGAGGCCTCTCCATGCCGCTACTGTGGGGTCTTTTTGCCTTTCTTTCGAGCTTCGTGCCGTTTCTCGGCATTACCCTCATGACCATATCGCTCACCGTCGCCGGCATCATCACCCATGACAACATGGTCCTCGCGCTGCTGCCGGCGGGCGCCTTCTTCACCATTCACCTGTTGATGGAGAACCTCGCCTTCCCGGCTGTCGTCGGCCGTAACATGGAAATCAATCCCTTCCTCGTTTTCGTGATGATCATCTTCTGGACGTGGATGTGGGGGGCGGCTGGCGCGATGCTCGCCCTGCCGCTATCGTTGATCGCCATGACGGTGACACGCGAACTCTTCCCCACCCGCCGTGTGGTGCCGAACCTGCCCGACTAACCTCTTCTTCGGCGCTATCAGGAGGCGAGCGGAACTTTTTGCACGCCGCGGAGCGTCTGCGCCATGCGGCGCTCATGCTCGATCAGCCATTTTTTGCGCCACAGCCCGCCGCCATAGCCAGTCAGGCTGCCATCCGCGCCCAGCACACGGTGGCACGGCACGACAATCGCGATCTGGTTCGCGCCATTGGCACGCGCGACCGCACGCACGGCGGATGACCTGTCCATGGCGGTCGCGAGCGAGGAATAGCTGACGATCTTACCCGCCGGGATTTCCCGCAGGTTGCGCCAGACATCGCGCTCGAAGGGTGTGCCATGGCCGGCAAGACGCGTTTTGAAGGCAGCCGAATGACCGGCGAAATAGGCCTTGAGTTCCGCTTCGATCTGGCCGGTCACGGCCGTCCGGCCAAGCACCATATCCGCGCCGGTGCGCGTCTTCAGCCGCTTCAACTCGGCGGCGAGCGCCGGCCGGTCGGCAAATTCGAGGAGATGCAGGGCGTGATCGTCAGCGACGGCGAGCATCGGGCCGATCGGCGTATCGATCCAGTCGCCCTTCAAGAACCCCTTGCCTTTCATCGCGACGGGCGAAGAGCCGAAGAACTGGTTGGTAGCGGCGCGGAAGCCGCTGCCGGATTCATAACCGGCATCGATCTGGGCACCTATCACCGCTTCGCCGGAAGCGAGGCTTTCCGCCGCACCGCCCACCCGCCGCAATCTGGCGATTTCCAGAAAGCTCATGCCGAAACGGCGCTTGAAGGTGCGGCGCACGGTGGAAGGATCATGGCCGAGCGCCACCACATCCTCCTCGCGCCAGCGCCGCGCCGGGTCGCTTTCCAGCGCCGTCAGCAGCGACGTCACGGTCTCGTCGGCGGAGCCATAGGACAGCATCGGCTTGCAGCGCTTGCAGGGACGGAAACCTGCCTCCAGGCATTCGGCAATGGTCTCGCGGAACCGGCAGTTTTCGATCTTCGGCTTTCGCGCCGTGCAGGTGAAGCGGCAGAAAATCTTCGTCGACGTCACACACACATAGGCCACGCCCTCATAGGCGGGGTCCTTGTTCACAAGGGCGGAATAGAGCGTTTCGGTATCGGGGCGTTTGAACAACATCATGGAGAGGATGGTAGCGCGATTTTTTTGCTTGCGCCGCCGAAAAACGGGCATGGATGTGGCTCATCTATCGCAGATCAATTCACCGGCGGTGCGAAGGAGGGATCGTCAAGCCTTGTGAAAATCACGCCGCGCGCCTTCAGCGCCAGAAGCCCCTTCACCACGCCCTCGCCCGCCTCATGGGTGGGCTGGTTGATGTGGGAAATGATGACATCGCCATCCCTTGCCGAAGCGATGTGTTTCGCCGTCGCGGCCGCACCCAGCAGCGAGCCGCCATCGCCATTGACGGAATAACCGGCCACCCGCATGCCCAGCCGGTTGATGGTGGCCATGGAGGAGTTGGTATATTTGGCCGTCGCACCGCGGAACCATTGCGGCTGGAGGCCGGTGGCGGCGACGATGGCCTGACGGCCGCCCTCCACCTCCTGCTCGACCGCCGCTTCGGAGCCGGCGGCGGCGATGCCGTAGATGGAAACCGGCTTGTCCACTGCCGGCACATGGTTCTCGCCGTGATTTTCAATCTCGAACAAATCCGGATGCGCCATGAGCACGGCCAGCGCCTCGCCATTATGCTTCAGCCAGCGGGCGGTGACGAAGATGGTCGCGGGAATGCGCTCCTTCACCAGCGTATCGAGGATGCGTCGGTCGGTCTTGCCCATGCAGGCGTCCAGCGTCATCGCCACCCGCACCTTGCCGTCATGCTGCGATGTCATTTTCAGCGACGGCTCGACAAGGCCGGTTCCCGCAAAGGCGACGGAAGAGGCGGAGAAAAACAGGATGGCGATGAAGAGGCGACGCAGCATTTTGTGTTCCGGAGTGTGAAGAGCTGGCAATCCGCCCGCAAAGCGCCCGAATTAAGGCGCGGTTTCCAGCGCAGACAGCGCCTCCAGCGCCTCTTCCACCCGCTGGCGTTCGGCGCTGGTAAGCGGCAGGATCGGCCGGGGCGGTTCGCTCACCGTCAGCGACAGCATGTTGGCGGCGGCATAAACCACGCGAATGCTGCCGAATTCCTTGAACAGCGTCCAGAGCGGCTGGAAGGCCGCATCGATCCTCTTCGCCTCTTCCGCATTGCCGGCCTGAGCCGCCCGCATCAGCTGCAGGGCTGGAACCGGCAGCAGGCCGGCGACCACGCTGTACCAGGCGTCGCCGCCGGCAAGCGTGGCGTCAGTGCAGCCCCAGTCACCGCTGTAACCGATGGCGAAATCTTGCCCCAGCTTCGGGCGCAGCCGCGCAAGCTCTCCAGCGTAATCGGAATCGGCCGGCAGCGGCATCTTAATGGCGCGGATATTGGGGATATAGGCAAGCCGCACCAGAAGCTCGTCGCTGAAGGTGAAGCGCGTGGTCGTCGGGTTGTTGTAGATGGCGAGCGGCAGCGCCGTCGCACCCGCCACGGCGGCGAAATGGTGATAGGCCTCTTCCTGCGTCAGCGGCGTGTAGGACACGGGCGCCAGCAGCACCGCATCGGCGCCGGCCGCTTCCGCATCCCTCGCCAGCGCCACGGCGTCATCGGTGCGCAAGGCGCCGACGCCGGCCATCAGTGTGCGCCTGCCCTTGAGGATGGCGGCGGCAGCCTCGATGGCGCGACGCCTCTCCTCGCGGGAGAGATACATATAGATGCCGGTGCTGCCGAGAATACCGATGGAATCGACCGCCGCCGCATCCAGCCGCTCGATCAGGGCGCAGAAGGCCTCGACATCGACCCGCCCGGCCTCATCGGCGGGCGTGATCGGAAAAGCAGAAAGCCCCTTGAATCGTCTCGCCATGTCTATGTCCCTCACTTCGATCGGAAGTCAGGGTTACAGAGCCGGCCGCACGGCCGCAACAAAGGCGGCGGTTAAAGGCTGACCTGAAATCGAAAAATTCCGTGCTCAGTCATAAAGATACAACTTCTTCCACTGCTGTTCGGGAATTTTGTCGCCCACACGGTAGTCGAAGGACTGGATGCTGAGACTGTCGCTCTTGAGCTGGCACTTATATTTCAGCTTGTACCATTCGCCGGCACTTCTAAAGGCCGCGCCCGGTGCCTTGATGGAATTCTTGCCGACTTCGGGATCGCCATAGGTATAGGCGATGACCTTGTCGGGTTTCATGCCCTTCTGCTCCGTTGCGATGCGCTCCATCGCCTCGATATCGCAGCGCTGTTCCAGCCGCTCCTCGGGGGCCAGCGCGTTCAACTGCCGCATGACGCTGGCATCGATCGCAAAAGCGGGGGTGAAGGTCTGCAAGCCAAGGAAAAAGGCAGAAAGGGCAGCGGGAAGAAGCTTTCGCATGGGGTCCTGTCAGTTTTTTCGTTTGTTCTTGTGGTGGGTGGCAGGCAGGGCAGCCTGCATCCATCATCGCTGATTTGCCGGATATTGCCAAAATGTGATCGAAAGCTGACGAAATTGTGCCCAAGCCGCATTCCGCCTGTGGAGATTTGAAACTTGATCGGCTGCAAGGCCCGCTCTACATCTTGGTGCCGCCCAAGATTTTTTACAGGAAAGCGAGTTTCCCTTGCCGATTTTCAAGAACCTGCCCGCCGCCCCGACCGCCGAAAAAAGGCCCGTTCAGGATACGCATCACGGCATTACCCGCACCGACGATTACGCCTGGTTCCGGGCCGATAACTGGCAGGCCATGTTCAAGGACACATCCATTCTCGACCCCGCCATCCGCGCCCATCTGGAAGCGGAAAACGCCTATATGGAAGCGGCGATGGGCGACACCAAGGCGCTTCAGGAAAAGCTGTTTAACGAAATGAAGGGCCGCATCAAGCAGGATGATTCCTCCGTGCCGGTCAATGACGGTCCTTATGCCTATGGCACCCTGTTCGTGACCGGCGGCGAGCAGCCGCATTATTTCCGCACCCCGCGCGGCGGCGGCGAAAAACATGTGCTGCTGAACGGCGACAAGGAAGCGGAGGGCAAGGATTATTTCCGTCTTGCCGGTCTCGACCAGTCTTCCGATCATAGCCACGGCATCTGGGGTTACGACGACAAGGGCTCGGAATATTTCACCCTGCGCATCCGCAACCTCGAAACCGGCGAGGACCTTGCCGACGTCGTCGAAAATACCGGCGGCGGCGGGGCATGGGCGCCCGACGGCAAGAGCTTCTTCTATACGCTGCAGGACGAGAACCACCGCCCCTCCAAGGTCTTCCATCACATCATCGGCGAGCCGCAATCGGCCGACCGGCTGGTCTATGAGGAAAAGGATCCCGGCTTCTTCATGGGTGTCGGCGCATCCGTGCTTGACGATTTCATCTTCATCGACATTCACGACCATGAGACCAGCGAATATCGCATTCTCTCCACGAAAGACCTGACCGCCGAGCCTCTTGTCGTGGCGGAGCGCGAAGAGGGCGTCGAATATTCGATGTGCGAAGGCGGCGATGTCTTCTTCATCCTCACCAATGACGGCGACGCCAAGGATTTCCGCATCGTGGAAGCGCCCGTCACCGCACCCGGCAAGGAAAACTGGAAAGAAGTCGTGCCCCACGAGCCGGGCCGCCTCATCCTCTCCGTCGACGCCTATGCCCGCCACCTGATCTGGCTGGAGCGCCGTGACGGCCTGCCGCGCATCGTCATCCGCGATCGCCGCACCGGCGAGGAACATTCCATCGCCTTTGCCGAGGAGGCCTATTCTCTCGGCCTGCATGGCGCGGCGGAATATGACACCGATGTCATCCGCTTCTCCTATTCCTCGATGACGACGCCGAGCCAGCTGTTCGACTACGACATGGTGACCCGCGAGCGCACGCTTTTGAAGACGCAGGAAGTGCCTTCCGGCCACAATCCGGACGATTACATCACCCGCCGTATCATGGCGCCTGCCCATGACGGCGAACTGGTGCCGGTGTCCCTGCTCTATCGCAAGGATGTGGCGCTTAACGGCTCCGCCCCCTGCCTGCTCTACGGATACGGCGCTTACGGCATCACCATTCCCGCCTCCTTCTCCACCACCACACTGTCGCTCGCCGACCGTGGTTTCATCTATGCCATCGCCCACATTCGCGGCGGCAAGGACAAGGGTTTCGAATGGTACGAAACCGGCAAGATGGAAGCCAAACAGAACACCTTCAAGGATTTCATCGCCGCTGCCGACCATCTCGTTCAGGAAGGTTTCACCTCCTATCAGGGCATCGTCGCCGAAGGCGGCTCGGCCGGCGGCATGCTGATGGGGGCGGTCGCCAATATGGCGCCGGAAAAATTCGCCGGGATCATCGCCGCCGTTCCCTTCGTGGACGTGCTGACCACCATGCTCGATGATACTTTGCCGCTGACTCCG
The DNA here is from genome assembly GCF_008274755.1 of Agrobacterium sp. B1(2019). Taxonomy (NCBI): domain Bacteria; kingdom Pseudomonadati; phylum Pseudomonadota; class Alphaproteobacteria; order Hyphomicrobiales; family Rhizobiaceae; genus Agrobacterium; species Agrobacterium sp. B1(2019). Next base: position 1,822,858 of record NZ_VTPB01000001.1, read on the forward strand.
CCGGAATGGCCGGAATGGGGCAACCCGCTGGAATCGGCGGAGGAATATGGCTGGATCGCCGCCTACAGCCCCTATGACAATGTGGGTGCCAAGCCCTACCCGCCAATTCTCGCGCTTTCCGGTCTCACCGATCCGCGCGTGACCTATTGGGAACCGACCAAATGGGTGGCGAAGCTGCGCGAAAAGACGATAGGGGAAGCGCCCATCCTGCTAAAGACCAACATGGCGGCGGGTCATGGCGGCAAGTCCGGGCGTTTCCAGCGGCTGGAGGAAATCGCCTTCGAATATGCCTTTGCGCTGAAGGTGGCCGGCAAGGACGCTGTTTGACCTCTGACCGTGGTCGGGCGGCGACAGGGTCGTCGCCCGCACCGAAACAGCATAAAAATACCTTCACAAAACCTCTTTCCGAATATTTTTTCCACAAAATCGCGACTTTATTTTCTCCTTGAATTCCGACTTGATTCCATCAGGATTTTTATTTCGCCATACTGAAATATGTAATATATTTCCGCAAAATTAGAGTATATTCCATGTATTACACCAAATAAAAAACGCTCTAAAAATCGAACGCATGGCTGCGGTGCGCCATTTTGCGTTGCAATATCACTTTTTGGCCGTATTATGCCGACCGTTGACATATTCATGCGCATTTTCGCCGTTGTTCTTGCGGCAATTCCGCAGCGTGTTCTGCGGTTATTCTTCTTGCCGTCAATTTTCGGCTTTTTCACGCGCTATGTCAGTTCGCCCTTGGCAATCCGGGCTTTGCAGTGCTCCCGCTTTGCCAACTGAAAACACTGCATCAGACTTGGGGGTCTTACACCATGAAGAAACTCCTAGCCTCGACCATTCTCGTAACGGGCTTTACCATCGCTGCCGGTGCAGCAAATTCCGCCAATGCCGCCGAAGAGTGCGGCAGCGTCACCATCGCCGAAATGAACTGGGCATCCGCCGGCGTCGCGGCTTATGTCGACAAGTTCATCATGGAAAACGGCTATGACTGCACGGTCAATGTCGTCAGCGGCGACACCATGCCGACCTTCGCTTCCATGAACGAAAAGGGCCAGCCGGACATGGCGCCCGAATTGTGGGTCAATGCCGTGCGCGAGCCGCTTAATGCCGCCGTCAAGGAAGGCCGGCTGATTGAAGCCTCGAAAATCCTCACCGATGGCGGCATCGAAGGCTGGTGGATCCCGAAATTCATCGCCGACGAACACCCCGACATCAAGACCGTCGAGGATGCTCTGAAACATCCCGAACTTTTCCCGGCACCTGAAGACGCCAGCAAGGGCGCCGTGCATAATTGCCCCTCCGGCTGGAACTGCCAGGTGACGACCACCAATCTCTACAAGGCGCGCGAAGGCGACAAGAAGGGCTTCACGCTGGTCGACACGGGTTCGGCCGCCGGCCTTGACGGCTCCATTGCCAATGCGTTTGAAAAGAAGCAGGGCTGGCTCGGCTATTATTGGTCGCCCACCGCCATTCTCGGCAAATACGAAATGGTGAAGCTGGACGATGGCGTCGAACTAGACCGCGCCCATTTCGACGAATGCACGGCAAAGGTCGACTGCGCCGACCCCAAGGTCAACGCCTATCCGGTGGCCGATGTCTATACCGTCATCACCAAGGACTTCGAAAGCAAGGCCGGCGTGACGCTGGACTACATCAAGGCCCGTAGCTGGGACAACAAGACGGTGGCCGAAATCCTCGCCTGGATGGATGAAAACCAGGGCACCAACGAGGACGGCGCGGAATATTTCCTCGAGAACCATGAGGACATCTGGACGAAGTGGGTGCCGGCCGAGGTGGTCGAGAAGATCAAGGCTTCGATGTGATTGCTGGCGGGGTTGGCGCAAGCCGCTTACCCCCCTCTGCCCTGCCGGGCATCTCCCCCTCAAGGGGGGGAGATCGGCTGGGCGCGCTTTCACCGCTTCATCCTTAACCATCGAGATGGGCGAGACCTTGCCGCAGATCGATCTCCCCCCTTGAGGGGGAGATGCCCGGCAGGGCAGAGGGGGGTGCCCGCGCACTCCAACCTCCGCCCCAAAACCCAAAGGGAAAACAACAATAATGGCCCTCTGCAATTACTTGCCGGACATGCTCTGCAAGTTCCCCGCCATCGACAATTCAACCATGCGTGTGGCACGCAAGACCATCGATGACGGCTTTCGCGATCTCGTGCGCAATTACGGCGATGCAATCGACGTCGTCGTGCATCCGCTGCAACTCTTCCTCAATTCCTCGGAGCGGCTGTTTATTCAGACGCCGTGGATCATCACCATGCTCGTCATTCTTGCCATTGTGCATTTCGCCGGTCGCAGCATCAAGATCACCGCCGGTACTGCGGCGTCGCTGCTGATGATCGGCGCAGTGGGACTGTGGCGCGACGCGATGACAACGCTGTCCATCGTCGCCATCGCCACCCTGATCGCCATCGTCATCGGCCTGCCGCTCGGCATCCTGATGGGACGCTCGGAACGCCTTCAGCGCCTCATCAACCCCGTGCTGGACGTGATGCAGACCATGCCGAGCTTCGTTTATCTCATCCCCGTGGTGGTGATATTCGGCATCGGCAAGGTTCCGGGCCTGATCGCAGTGGTGATCTACGCCATTCCGCCCGTCATCCGCCTGACCAGCCTCGGCATTCGCCTGGTGGACCGGGAGGTGCTGGAAGCGGCGGACGCCTTCGGCTCCTCCAACCGCCAGAAGCTGTTCAATGTGCAGCTGCCGCTGGCGTTGCCCACCATTATGACCGGCATCAACCAGACGATCATGATGGCGCTCGCCATGGTCGTCGTCGCCTCCATGGTCGGTGTCGGCGGGCTCGGCAAGAACGTGCTGCAGGCCATCAACAACCAGTTCTTCACGGTAGGCTTCCTGAATGGTTTCGCTCTGGTCGCCATCGCCATCATGTTCGACCGGGCGAGCCAGGCTTTCGGCAAACGCCTGCAGAAATACCGCGAGGTCTCCCATGGCTAAAAGCATCGAAATCCGCAACCTTTACAAGATCTTCGGCAAGCATCCCGAGAAATATCTCGAAGCGGTGCGATCCGGCATGGACAAGGTCGAGCTGAACGACAAACACAACCACGTACTCGGCCTCAACAACATCAACATCACTATGCCGGGCGGCAAGATCACCGTCGTGATGGGACTTTCCGGCTCCGGCAAGTCGACGCTGATCCGCCACATCAACCGGCTGATCGACCCGACCGCCGGTGAGGTGCTTTACGATGGCGAGGATATCTGCGGCATGAGCGTTTCGGCGCTCAGGCAATTCCGCCGCCACAAAACGGCGATGGTGTTCCAGAAATTCGGCCTCCTGCCGCATCGTACCGTGCTGGAAAACAGCGTCTACGGGCTCGACATTCAGGGCGTGCCGCGCAGCAAGAGCGAGGAAAAGGGCCGTTACTGGCTGGAGCGCGTCGGCCTTGCCGGTTACGAGGATTATTATCCGAACCAGTTGTCCGGCGGTATGCAGCAGCGTGTCGGCCTTGCCCGCGCCCTTGCCAACGATGCTGATATTCTCCTGATGGACGAAGCCTATTCGGCGCTCGATCCGCTGATCCGCGTCGACATGCAGACCATGCTGCTCGATCTGCAACAGGAGTTGAAGAAGACCGTGGTGTTCATCACCCACGATCTCGACGAAGCTTTGCGGCTCGGCGACCATATCGCCATCCTGAAAGACGGCGAAGTGGTGCAGCAGGGCGACGGACAGAGCATCATCCTCTCCCCGGCGGATGGTTACGTCACCGACTTCGTACGCGACGTCAATCGCGGCCGCGTGCTGCAGGCGACCACGGTGATGGAGCCGCTGGAAAGCAAGCCGGAAGGCATGTCCGTGCCTGAGAACGCGACGCTGGAAACAATCGCCCGCGACATGTCCGAAGCCAACGAGACGACAGCCCATGTGGTGGACGAAGACGGCAAACCGGTCGGCAGCATCGGCCTCGATACGCTGGTGGCTGCGATGGTGACGCCCGCGCCGCAGGACGCGGTGGCGACGGGTGAGGTGGAGGTGAAGCCGGAGACGGCGCGGCAGGCGATAGCGCCTGCGGAAAAGAAGACGGCGTGAACCGGTTCGTCCCGTTTCTCAGGCTCTAAAACTCTCCGTCGTCATCCTCGCCCTTGAGGCGAGGATCCATGACCCAAGGTTGGTTGAGTGAAAAAATGGATCCTCGCCTCAAGGGCGAGGATGACGCGGAATGTGAGGTGACCTACCGGCATCAATGCCGTCCTGCCCTCGCCTTCTGCGCAAACGACTGCAATCTCTTTGCACAACCGCCCTCCATGCAAAAACGAAGCACTACTTCGCCGGCTGTCAACCCTCGGCGATCGCTGCAACGCAGCAAGCGCAAGCTTCGGACAAGTCGCCGCCGTTAACCATTCGTTAACTTTTGAACGCGGAATCATCGACATGCAGATCGAAAGCAATATTGGCGGATATAATTATCAGGGTCGCATCCGCGACATCGAAAAAGCTGGCAGCGCGCAAAGCGCGCCGGAAGAGCAGGCCGTGAAACGCGGCCCCGGCAACCCCACCGTTTCCAGCACCATTCTTTCCCAGTCGCTGGCCAATGTTCTGTGGGCCGTGGGCAATGGCAGCGCGCCCGCTTATCAGGAGACGGTCGCGGCCTCCGCCGAAGACACGGCGGAAGCGCAGGCTGAATGGGTGCGCAGCGCCTATTCGGAATATACCGAATAGCGATTCCAATCAGGCAGTTGCCGGGCTGACCTCCACCGTCACATGCGACAGTTCATGTATGGCGGCAAGTTTCTGCTTATAAAAGGATGGCGCTTTCGGCGCCCGCGAATGGATCGCCACAATGGCCGCATGGTGGCCGGGGCCAACCTGCCAGACATGCAGGTCGGTGATGCGATCTTCTTCCGTTTCCACGGTTTCACGGATTTCCTGCGGCAGGTCGTCCGTCAGCGGCACCGCATCGACAAGCGTCGTTGCCGTGGAGCGAATGAGCCCCCATGACCAGCGGGCGATGACCAGACCACCGACGATACCCATCAACGGGTCGAGAAAGTTCCAGCCGTTCCACTTGCCGAGCAGCAGCGCGACGATGGCAAGGACCGAGGTCAGCGCATCCGCCAGCACATGCAGATAGGCGGCGCGCAGATTATTGTCCCGCCCGCCCTTTGCACCGTGCTCCGCATGCGAACCGTGATCGTGATGGGCATGCGAACCGTGGGCATGACCATGCCCGTGTCCATGCCCATGATCGTGGTGATGGTCATCCTTCAACAGCACGGCGCTGATGAGATTGACCGCAAGACCGATGACCGCGACGAGAATCGCCTGGTTGAAATCGATCTCGACGGGGCTGACGAGGCGCAGGCCGCTTTCAACCGCGATAAGCAGCGCCACCACGGCGAGCACGACGGCGCTGGCGAAACCGGCGAGATCGCCGAACTTGCCGGTGCCGAAGCTGAAGCGCGGATTGCGCGCCTCGCGCCTTGCATAGAGATAAGCGAGCGCCGAAATCAGCATCGCGCCCGCATGGGTGGACATATGCCATCCGTCAGCCGTCAGCGCCATGGAGCCAAACCAGTGGCCGGCGACGATCTCCGCCACCATCATGACGGTGGTCAATGCGATGACCATCCAGACGCGCCTCTCATTGCGCTCATGATTCTGACCAAGATAAATATGGTGATGCTCCGCCGTGGCGAAAGGCTCGGAAGTCGTCGTCATGTCGCTCAATCCTCTCTCGACTCTACCGGCGCTTCTGAGCTCTGCCGGCTTTCTTCATTCCGCTGGCCTGCGTTGACCTACCGGATGTAGGTCTTCAGCACCTGGGCCAGCTCTTCCGCCGCCCGCGCCCGCTCGTCTTCATTTTCGGCATGCACGACATGTTCGTGCAGATGCTCCTGCATCACCTCCCCCGTCAGGCCTGAAAGCGCGCCGCGCACCGAAGCCAGCAATTGCAGCACCTCGCCGCAGGGCTTGGCGTCATCCAGAGCGCGCTCCACCGCTTCCATCTGCCCTTTCAGGCGGCGGATGCGGGCGAGAAGCTTCTCCTTGTTACGGATCGTATGGGACATGGGCACCTCATATACTATAGGGGGGTATAGTATATTGCGGTTATTTTTTGCACAAGGTGCGCAGGACGCAATCTTCGGGAATGTTTCGGACCTTAAAAATGCTCCATCAGAACTAGGGGACTCACAGTCATGACGACTATCGCAGCAACCAGCAGTATCAATTTTGCCTCTCCGGTCCGCGGCATCGCGCCTGCGCACAACCGGGAGAGCCAGTCCACCACCGAGGCTTTGCAGGAGCTGACACGCGCGGCCCATCGCGCCATTTCGGTGGCAGGCAATGTCGCCACCGCCGTCGCTCCGCTTGCCGGTGCCTCAGCCAGCCTGGCTGCTGCTCTCTGGAACATGGACAGCGGCGCTTCCACCTCCAACGGTGTCAACGCTGATATGGCCGCTTCCGCCCAGCCGGATATGGCGAGCCTCGAATCGCAGATCCTGAAGGCACTGGCCCATGCTCTTGGCGTCAACGACGCCGCTTGAGGCCATTGAACCGGGCGCGAAAAAGCCATATCTCTAGAGACTGGAGATATGGAGAAGACCATGCTGTCCATCGGTGAACTGTCGAAACGTACCGGCGTCAAGGTGCCGACGATCCGCTATTACGAGCAGATGGGCCTCATCCGCGAGGCGGATCGCTCGGAGGGCAACCAGCGCCGTTACGAAAAATCCGACCTCGAAAGGTTGACCTTCATCCGCCACGCGCGCGATCTCGGCCTCAACATCGATGCCATTCGAGAACTCATCGCGCTCAGCCAGCACCGGGAAATGCCCTGCGAAGGCGCTGATCGCATCGCCGCCGAGCATCTTGCCCATGTGCGCGAGAAGATCGCCAGCCTGAAGAAGCTGGAACACGAGCTGGAACGCATCGTCTCCCATTGCCACGGCCATTCAATTGAGGATTGCTACGTCATCCGCGCGCTTTCCAACCACGGCATGTGCGAGGGCGAGCATTGAGCCGAAAACCGGGCTTGACAGATGACGGATTCGGGCGCATTGCATGTTTCATGATCAACGAACGCGCACCCATCTCCTGCTCGTATTTTTGGGCCTTCCTTTAAGGGCGGCTCGACAGATCATTTTGTCAACAAGCCGCCGTCAGGCGGCTTTGTTGTTTTCAAACGTCCTGACGGCACCGATAAGACCAAAGGACCGAAAAAATGACCGAAGATAGTTCCCTCACACTGGAAAGACCGCCCGTCGTCATCATTCGCGGCGCGCGCAAAACCGATCTGCCCGAACTCAATGAGATGATCACGCTGCTTGCCTCCTACCACGGCGATGCGGCGGCGATCACGCCGGCGAAGCTTGAGCGCGACCTATTCGGCGCCCTGCCCTGGGTGCATGGTCTTGTCGCCGAAGCCGATGGCGCGCTGATCGGTTACGCCCTGCTTCTGCCGCTCTACAGGGCGCAGGAAGGCCGGCGTGGGCTTGAGCTGCATCATCTCTTCGTGCGTGACGGCCATCGCGGCCATGGCACCGGCCAGCATCTGGTGTCCCGCGCGCGCGATATCGCCAAGCGTCTCGGCTGCGACTATCTTTCCGTCAGCGCCACGACCGGCAATGTGGCCGCGCATCGTTTCTACGAAAACATGGATTTCGCGCCAAGGCCGGTCACCGGCATGCGCTACATGCAGTCCATCGCCTGATTTCAACCCACGGAGACGCTCATGACACGGATCGCCATTGCGCTCGCTGAGGATTTTGCGGACTGGGAGCCTGCGCTGCTTGCTGCTGCAGCACGCAGCTATCTCGGCGTCGAAATCGTCTATGCCACGCCCGATGGCCGGCCGGTAACCTCCATGGGAGGGCTGAATGTGATGCCTGATGTGTCCTATGACGCGCTTGATCCCGCTGGCATCGATGCGCTCGTCATTCCCGGCGGTCTCAGCTGGGAAAAGGGCACGGCTGTCGATCTTGGCGGGCTGGTGCACCGGTTTCGTGACAGGGACCGTCTGGTTGCCGGCATCTGCGCGGCGGCGAGCGCGTTGGGCGGCACGGGCGTTCTGAACGACGTCAGCCATACCGGCAATTCGCTGGCATCCCACAAGGCCTATGCCGTCTATAGCGGCGAGGCGCTTTACCGCGACCAGCCGAAAGCGGTTAGCGATGGCGGCATCGTCACCGCCGCCGGCAGCGCGCCGGTGAGTTTCGCCGTGGAAATCCTGAAACACCTCGGCCTCTTTGGTCCGGAAGCCGAGGCGGAACTTCAGGTTTTTGCGGCGGAGCATCGCTGAGGCGCGCGCTGATTTTGTCGGTCAGGTAAGCTCCCCTACCCTCATTCCTGTGCTTGTCACAGGAATCCAGCCAGACCAAGTCCTTGGGCTGAAAGGGCTATTCCCGTCGCGCAGACGCGCGTCGACTGGATTCCTGTGACAAGCACAGGAATGAGGGTAGCGCGAAATACGAAAGTCTTTGCGTTATCACGCATCACCCGTGATCAAGCACCCGGCACACACGTGCCGCAAACTCCGGACCCTCCCCGGCAATCGCCCGGCGAATGTCGCGGCTGTTCAAATGCAGGCTGCGGCCAGCGGGCAATCCTGCACGTTGTATCTTGGAAAGCGCCGCGGATACGAAAGCAGCCTCATGCTGATTGAAAAAGGCGAGAGCCGCCTCTCCTGCCGGGCTTGGCCCCAGCACGGCCTTGAAGGCAAGGCGGTGCACGGCGCAGAAAGCGCCGTGGCCGGGAACGGCAAAACGCAGCGCATCGAGCTCCTCACTCCATTCCGCTGCGTCCCGCATGGTTTCAAGCCTCTTGGAAGCGCTTCAGGAAAAACGCGCTCAATGTTCCGAGCAAAGCCCAGAAGACGAAGCTGGTCACGGTGGCGGCGACGATGAACTGACGTTCCAGCGGCAGCGGCGCCAGCGCATGTTCGCCTTCCGGCGGCAGGGGCGCGCCCACCACATGCGGTGCGACGATCAACACCAGCGCCAGAGCGATGGCCCAGGGTTCGCGCCGAAACGCGATCAGGGCGATGCCGCCGGCAGTTGCGGCAACGGTTGCGAGCCACCAGATCTGCCGGGCCTCAAGGGCTGCGGCCGGGCTACCCGGCAGTTCCGGCGGCAGGCCGATCATCGGTGCGAGCATGACGGCCGCAAAACCGGCGACACCCCAGAGAAGGCCTTCACGCCAGCCGGTATTGGTGCCGCGCAGCGACATGAGGCCAGTCAGCACCAGCGCGTAACCGATGGCGGTCAGCACATTGGCAGCGACAGTGTAAGCCGTGCGCTCAAAACCATCGGCCGGAGCCCAGGCCTCTTCATTGTGCTCATGGGCGGGAGCCGCAACGCCAGGCGCCGGCGCATCATGACTGTGCGGCGCTTCGCCGGCGCTTTCAAAGGTTTCCGCCTGAAGGATGAGCGGCGTGGTGCCGACAGCCTGCATGGCCGAGACAGCGAAGCCACCAACAATGCCGACGAGCACGGCGGTAAAGACGATATTTCGGAAAAACGACATGCTACTTCCCCTCAATGGCAGGGGAAGGCATTGGCATGACGCGTGTCGTGCGCTGCATTGTGAACGGCTTCCACACGCGAAAAGCCGACAAAACCGACGACGAACAGACCAAGCACGATCGCGGTGAGCGACTGCGCGAAGCTGGCTGATTTTGCAGACGCGGCCGCGTTGGCCGTATTCTGGTTAATGGACATGGTGACCCCTCTCCGGCGCGACCCCGCGCCTTTGGACGCGGCCGGACGGCAAAGGGCCGTCGAACCGCTATGATACACTTCACCACGGGGATACGAGACTGACACAGGGAGGCGTCGATCCCGCCACCCTGAAATTCCGCTCTTCCGGACACCCCGCCGGCATGGATATTTCCGTGATGGCAGGTCTCCTGGCTTACGGGTCAAAACCTGAAACACCTTCCCGGCATCGCCCTCGCCTTGAATGGGGACGAGATGTTGCCAGTGGCATTTCGTTTCAGGCTCTCCGCTCACAGTTGCGGGGGCAGCCACGAATGAGGATTTCTCCCTATCGTGTTCCCTTTTCACCTTCCGGAACGCCCGGAAGGAACCATCACAGGATTGTTATCCGATGGGCGGGCCTGGGAGTCAATGGGCGCACACGTCCCCGGGGGCGCTCTACCGCGCCGGTATGGCCTTCAGATAGGCAGAAATCGCATCGCGGTCTTCGGCCGTCAGATGCGCCATATTCTGCTGCACCTTGACCATCGAGCCGCCGACGCTGTCGAATTCCGGGGTGAAGCCGGTTTCCAGATAGCTGGCGATATCCGCTTTGGCCCAGCTGCCGATGCTTTGCGAGCCGGGGGTAATGTCGGGAATACGGCCCTCGCCTTCCGGATTGGGGCCGCCGGCCAGCCACTTGTCTTTCAGAAAACCGCCAAGCGCGTTGCGCGGCGTGTGGCATTCGCCGCAGTGGCCCGGCCCTTCCACCAGATATTGGCCGCGCAGCAATTCGGCATTGGCATCGGCAAGCTCGACGCGGGGCCGCGCCGAGGGGTCGAAATAAAGGAATTTCCAGCCGCCCAGCACCATGCGAAGGTTGAAGGGGAACGGCAGGTCATGATCCGGCGCATCGTTCTGGCTGGCCGGCAGGGCTTTCAGATAACCGAAGAGATCGTTGACGTCCTTCTGCGTCATACGGGCATAGGAGGCATAGGGAAAGGACGGGTAGAGATGTTCGCCGTTCCTGCCCACACCGCGCGTCATCGCATCGCCGAATTCCGCCAGCGTCCAGCCGCCGATGCCATGCTGCGGATCAGAGGAAATATTGGGGACATGGAAGGTGCCGAAGGGGCTTTTCAGCGCCTGCCCGCCCGAAAGCGTCAACAGCGCCTCGCCCTTCGCGTCGGGTGCTGCATGACAGCTTGCGCAGCCGCCCGCCCAGAACAGCGTTTCGCCATTGGCCAGATCCGGTTCGCCCAGGCTCACCCAATGGCTCGGCGCCTGCCGCTGCGGCGCGGTAACCCAGGCGAAGATGCCGTAGCCCGCAATGGCCGCGACGACGGCCCCGCCGACGAGTTTCGTCCAGATGGAGGACATGCCCCTCTCCCCATTCTCACCTGATCCGGTCAGATGTCTTTCGTGCCTTGAGAAAACGCCGCCGGGAAGCGGCGTTTTCAAAGTGCTGCGACTACTTCTTCAGACGATAGGTCTGGTGGCATGCGCCGCAATCGGCGCCGAGCGTCTTCATGGCGGTGGCGACGCCGGCCTGATCGGTGGGGAGATTGGCGAGAACCATGTCCGCATCCGTGCCGAGCTTGGCGGCCTTGGCCTTGAAGTCGTCGAAGTTTTCCCAGATGGCGGGAGCAGCCGCGCTGCCGGTCTCTGAGCCCACGGGGAACTGGTCCGGGAAAGCCTTGGCATTGGCGCCGATGGTGGTTACGGCAGTCTTGACGGTATCGGCGTCAAAGGGCTTTTCACCCTTGGAGATGGCGGCAAGCGAACCCATCGCCCCACCGATCTGCTTCATCATGCCTTCACGTTTTTCGACTTCGCCGGCAGCGTAGACCGCTCCGGCGCAAAGACAGCCGAACAACATGGCCGCCGTGATGGTTTTCAGTTTCATGCAACTCTCCTTGATTCCGGCCGGGACACCGGGCGCTAGATGGAACGGCGCGAGGATGCCCTTTCCGGATGGCGAAAAGAAGTCACATTGCGGTGAATTCCATCGTGAAAACAGAAGCCTAAGACAGGGCCTCCCACAATGTCAGCAGCGCTGCGGCAATCAGCATGAAACCGGCGGCGCGGCCGATGAAGATCGTGGCGGCGGGCGAAGAAACCAGCCATGCCCGGCTTTTATCCGCCGTCAGCGCCAGCGCGCCATAGACCGTGAACTGCGTGACCGCCACCATCGCGCCCATCACCAGCCCCTGCATCCAGATCGGGCCATAGGCCGGCTTGAGGAATTGCGGATAGATCGCCATCATGAACAGATAGGCTTTCGGATTGGAAAGGCAGGTCAGCACCGCCCGCCAGAAGGCCTTTCTGACCGAAGCGCTCGCCTGCGCTTCATCCCCGTTCACGACAATCGCGCTGCGCATCAGGCCGATGCCGATCCAGATCATATAGGCGGCGCCGAAAACCAGAAGCGGCAGGAACAGCGACGGCATCCAGGCGGCCAACATGCCGACGCCCAGGGCGCCGTAAAGCGAATGCACGATGCCGCCGGCGCTCATGCCGCTTGCAGCGGAAAGGCCGGTTCTCTTGCCGCCCGTCAGCGCGCTTGCCAGCACGAACAGCATATCCATGCCCGGCAGGATGATGATGCCGAACAGGACCAGAAAGAAAAGCCAGAGATTTTCGGCGTAACTCATGTCAGTATCTCCCAAAACGGTTCACGACACATTCGGGAAATCCCATGTTTCTCAATGTGTTTTTTCGTTTATAGGAAAAGCCAACTGACAGCGTTGTGTCAGTTGCGTGGGGAAATCCACCGGGAAAACGGCAATGCGCAAGGCGTCGAGACTGTTCGAGATCATCCAGATCCTGCGGGTGGCGCGCAGGCCTGTCACCGCGCAGACGATTGCCGAGGCGCTGGAGGTGACGGTGCGCTCGGTTTATCGCGACATAGCAGCGCTTCAGACCATGCGCGTGCCCATCGAAGGGGAACGCGGCGTCGGTTACATCCTGCGTCCCGGCTTTAACCTGCCGCCGCTGATGTTTTCCATCGAAGAGACGGAGGCGATCGTGCTGGCGCTTGCCATGGTGGCGCGCACCGGCGATAGCGAGTTGCGGCAGGCGGCAAGGCAGGTCAGCGACAAGATCGCCGCATCCCTGCCCGAACCCCTGTCGAAAACCCTCTCCGCCAATGCCCTCCACGCCTGGGGCAGCATCGCGCCCTCCCCCGCCGGCGTCGATCTTGCGACGGTCCGGCGGGCGGTGCGCGACGAGGAGAAGCTGGAGATCACCTATCGCGATGAAGCCGGCGCGGAGACGCAGCGGTGGGTTCGGCCGATTGCGGTGATCTATTATTCGGAGACGGTGAATATCGTCGCCTGGTGCGAATTGCGGCAGGCGATCCGCAATTTCCGCTCGGACCGGGTGCTGAGCTGCGAAACGACCGGCAGCTTCTTCAAGCTGGAAGGAGAAAAGCTGCGGCAATTGTGGATGAGCGGCTGGCAGAGCAACCAGTTGGGAAACAGAATTTAGTGCAGCGCGCAGCCCTTGTTATGTGTCGGAACACCCCTCCCCGCCCTCATTCCTGTGCTTGTCACAGGAATCCAGTCGACGCGCGTCTGCGCGGCGAGAGGACTCTTTTCAGCCCAAGGACTTGGGCTGGCTGGATTCCTGTGACGCGCACAGGAATGAGGGCGGGGGGCGTCTGGCCTCAAAGCACGGCAGCGTTCTGCTGCAAATACTCCAGCAGGCGATCCTCCTCCCGCCCAAAACCGCGAATGACGATTCGGTCAGCAAAGACATCGGCGATGGCGAAGGTGTTCTGGTCGGGCGTATCGACCATGCCCTTGAAATTCACGAAGTGGGTATTGCCCAACAGGCCGTAATTGCCCTCGTGATTATGGCCATTGAACCACGCGACAACCGATGGGTGGGAGCCGAGAAGTTCTAGAATGCGCGGCGCGTCCCACATGTTGTGGGCGTTTTCGGGATAGACAGGATAGTGGCAGAGGATGACCACTTTTTCGCCCGCCGCATCCGCCTTTTGCAGAACGGCCCGCAGCCATTCGAACTGTTCATCGCTGAGCGAGGCGTTCCAGTCCTGCGCATTGATTGCACCGGCATCCGCCAGGCGCTTCAGCCGGTCTGCTGCAAGCGTCCGACGCAGATCGCCGGGCGGCGGGGCGAACAGGCTGACCTCATTGCCGTCAAGCACGACGAAACGGATGTCGCCGATGGAAAAATCATGCCAGGGGGCGGACATGCCGAGGCGGGCGTGGATAGCCGGCAAATGCTCGGCGGCGACGGCGAAATCGTGATTGCCCGGCAGCAGCACCGAGCGGTGGCGAAGCCCGTCGTAAACAGCAAGGATCGCATCGAAGTTTTCGAAGCCGCGATCGATGATATCGCCGAGCGTCACCACGAAGGCCAGCTCCTCGCGGTTGAAGGCGTCGATCGCGTCTGCGAGCTTTTTCGGGCTCTCGGCGTAATAACGACCCATCTCGGGGCGCGGAGCGGCATCGGCATATTGGGGATCGGCGACAATGCCGAAGGAGAAGAGAGGCGTGATTTTTTCAGTCATGATGCGCCGCGATAAACCCGGCGGATGACAGGCTTGTGACAGCGGACGACATCCCAAAAGCAGAACACCCGGCACAGAGGCCGGGTGTTCGAAAATTCCGTTCCGCAAGCCTTACTTGGCGGCGGCTTCGTAACGCTCCAGGACGTAGTCCCAGTTGATGAGGCTGTCGACGAAGGCTTCGAGGTACTTCGGACGCAGGTTGCGGTAGTCGATGTAGTAGGAATGTTCCCAGACGTCGACGCCGAGGATCGGCTCTGCACCGTGAACCAGCGGGTTTTCGCCGTTCGGGGTCTTGGAAATTTCAAGCTTGCCGTTCTTGACGGAGAGCCATGCCCAGCCGGAGCCGAACTGCGTCGTGCCGGCAGCGATGAAATCGGCCTTGAACTTGTCGTAACCGCCGAGATCGGACGCAATCGCCTGCTCGAGCTTGCCCGGCAGCTTGTTGCCGCCGCCGCCCTTCTTCATCCACTTCCAGAAATGGACGTGGTTGTAATGCTGCGCGGCGTTGTTGAAGAGACCGGCATTGGTGCCAAAGGACTTCTTCACGACTTCTTCGAGCGACAGGTCGGAAAGACCTGCTTCAGCCGCCAGCTTGTTGCCGTTGTCGACGTAAGCCTTGTGGTGCTTGTCGTGATGGAACTCGAGCGTCTCGCGCGACATGTAGGGTGCAAGCGCGTCGTAGTCGTAAGGGAGTTCGGGAAGTTCGAAGGCCATGGTTTTTACTCCTTTTTGCAGCGGGTTACCGCTCCTAGAAACCGTGTGAGCGGACCATAGGAGCGAAGCTCCATTTGGGCAACCTGTGAAATATCAAAATGTTCCGCCAAAGGAGAAAATTCCTCTCGCGCCGGCAGCCACCATATTTGTTTCACAACCCCGGCGTACCGTTTTTCACCCTATCGGTTCGCTTTTGCCGAGATTGCAGGAAGGAAATTCCATGACCCGTCCCAACTCGCGCTCCTTGATCCGCTCCATCCTCCTCTTCACCGCCCTGTCATCGCTGGCACTCCCTGCCGCCGCATCCTCGGACGATGCCTGGAAAGAATTCGTCGCGGATGTGCAGACGGCCTGCATTGCCAGCGCCAGCGACATGATCGAGGACGCCAAGGCGGTGGTCGATCCCGTCGGCAGCGAGAATTACGGCCTCGCCATCCTGACCGGCAAGGCCAAACTCACCGGGAAGAGTGGGGGCGCGGATGCGACCGTTAGCCATATCTGCGTCTACGACAAGAAGACCAAGGCCGTGGAGCTGGGCAGCGAGCTTTCCGGCGACACGCTGAAGGTGGAAATCCCCGGCTCCACCAAGCCCTGATCGTTCAAAGGCGCGGCGTGGTGTCACCCTCGCCCAGCGCACGCTGCATCAGCACCGTATCCAGCCATTGGCCATGTTTCCAACCAATGGATTTGAAGGTGCCGACATACTCGAAACCGGCGGCGCGGTGCACGCCGATCGAGGCGGCGTTGGCGCTGTCGCCGATCACGGCGATCATCTGCCGGAAGCCGCGCGCGGTCGCCGCCTCTATCAACGCATCGAGCAGCTTGCGGCCAATGCCCATGCCCTTCATGGCCGGATCGATATAAACGGAATTCTCCACCGCCGCGCCATAGGCCGGGCGGGGGCGATAAGCGCCGGCATAGGCATATCCGGCTATCTTTCCATCGCATTCGGCGACGATATAGGGGTAATTGCCCTCCACCAGAAGGCGGCGGCGCTCGGCCATCGTCTCCACGCTTGGCGGATCGATCTCGAAGCTCGCGCGGCCGTGCAGCACGGCGTCCCGGTAAATTTCGGCAATGGCTGGAATATCCGCCTCTTCGCAGGGGCGGATCGTAATGCTGGAAACGGTGGAAAGGGTCATTCTCTTGTCCTGCGGATCATTCACGCCGTCATTGTGCATTGCGGCGCAGCCAAAATAAAGATTATCTATCTTATACAAACGATAAGGTTTTCTTTGATGATGGACCTCGACCTGCGGCAGCTGCGCAGCTTCATGGATGTGGCCGATCTCGGCAGTTTTTCCGCCGCCGCCGACAAGGCGGAGCTGACTCAGCCGGCCATCAGCCTGCATATAAGGCTGCTTGAAAAGCAGCTCGGCGTGCGGGCGATCAAGAAGCTCGCAGGCGCGGGCCTCGGGCTTGCCATCGTGCCGCGCATGGCGATGGAGCATGAAGGTGCGGCGTCCGGGCTCGAATGGCGCTCACTCGAACCGCCGCTTGAAAGGCGGATCGCGCTGGCGATGCGACGCGACAAGCACATGACTGCGCCGCTTCGGGCGCTTGTCGCGGCGTTGCCGGATGTGCGGAAACGGTGAGGCCCGCGCCATTTGATGACGCGGACCTCGCTTGCAAAACTCAAAACTCCGTCCACTCATCCCCCTTCACGGCCAGCGCCGCATTGCCGCGTGCAGCAACGGGGCGAGCCTTCCGCGCCGGTGCGACCGATGCGGCGGGCGCGTGGGCCGGGCTTGCGGCGCGCTGCATATGCCGTGCCGTTTCCCGCAGTGCCGAGGCCTGCTGGCCGAGCTGGAATTGCGCAAGCAAGGCGTGGAGATTGGCGCATTCCTGCGCAAGACCGGCGCCGGCCGCATTCATTTCCTCGACCATGGCGGCATTTTGCTGCGTGGCCTGATCCATGTGGTTGACGGCCGTATTGACCTCGGAAAGGCCGGCCGACTGTTCCTGTGCTGCGGTCGCGATGGCGTCCATATGGCTGTTGACGGAAAGCACCAGCTGCTCGATCTCGGAAAGCCCGACGCCGGTATCGGCCACCAGCTTCACGCCTTCACCCACCGCAACGGCTGACGCGGTGATGAGCTGCTTGATTTCCTTGGCGGCGTTGGCGGAGCGCTGCGCCAGCTCGCGCACTTCCTGTGCGACGACGGCAAAGCCCTTGCCCGCATCACCCGCCCTTGCCGCCTCGACGCCGGCATTCAGCGCCAAAAGGTTGGTCTGGAAGGCGATTTCGTCGATGACGCCGATGATCTGGCCGATCTGGCGCGAGGAATGTTCGATGCGCTCCATGGCGGCGACGGCATCGCGCACCACCTTGCCGGAAAGATCGGCCTTTGTCCTTGCCTCACGCACCGTGTCTCGCGCGTCGCTCGCCCGTTTGGAGGTGGCGGAAACATTGGCGGTGATCTCTTCCAGCGCAGCGGCGGTTTCTTCGAGAGAAGCGGCCTGCTGCTCGGTGCGGCGGGAAAGATCGTCGGAGGCCGACGACACCTCGTGTGCGCCGCCATTCACCGTCTGTACGGACTGGCCGACGCTGCTGAGCGCCTCGCGCAGCTGGTGCACGGAACTGTTGAAATCGTGCCGCAGCGCCTCGAATTGCGGGGCGAAGGGTGTGGCAATCTCGCAGACCATATCACCGGAGGCAAGCCGGCGAAGACCGCCGGCCAGCGAACCGGTCGCCTGATTGAGCCGCTCTTCGGCCTCCGCCTCCGCACGCTGCTGCAGTTCGGCCCGGTCGCGTTCGGCCTGCTCCCGGTTGGCGACGGCGTCCGCTTCCAGCTGCCTGTTACGGACGGCCGCCTCGCGGAAGATTTCCACGGCGCGGGCCATCTCGCCGATCTCGTCACCGCGTTTTGCGCCGGGCACATCGATGGTCAGATTGCCGGTGGACAATTCCATCATCGCCTTTGTCAGGCGGCTGATGGGACGGGTGACGCGGCCGACGATGACGGCAAGGCAGAGAATGCAGACGCCAAGTGTGAGGATGAACGCGGCGAGATAGATCATCGCGCCGATAAAGGCGTCCTGTCTGGCCTTTTCGGCATTGGCATTGAGAACATCCATCGCTTCGGAGGCGATTTTCGCAACCGTATCGAGGCTTTCGGTGACCGTATTGCGCCATGTATCGATGGTGAAGGTTGGCGTGCGGCCATTGTTCAGATCGTCGATCAGCTTTGCGCGCTGCGTGACGAAATCACCCTTGAAATAGGTTCTGTCGGCAACGGCATAGGTATCTTTCAGTGCCTTCGGCGTTGATTCATGCGCGACAAGGTCTCCGGTGGCTTTCCAGGCAAAGGCCGCGCCGGCATCGAAATTGCCAAGCTGCTGGGTTTCCTGCGGGGTCAGCGGCCGCTGCTGGGCCACGACCGCATTGATGACAACGGTGGCGCTGCCGCCGAGCGCTCGCGCCGACCAGCCATAGGACCGTAACTGGATGAGGCCGGTCAGGCTCTGGTCCAGCGAACGAACCTCACCTTCCACCGCCGTCGAGCCCGCTTCTAGCGCCGTCAGGAAATCCTGGCCGAGCGCCAGCACGGTCTTGTCCAGCCCGTTTTCACGACGGTCGAGCGGCAGGGTCACGTTGGCGTCAACCTTTTTGCGCAGCTCCAGGAATTGCGTGTAGATATCCTTCACGCGGGCAAGCGGGGCCTTGAGGCCAGCCTGATCGAGCGCGGCGGACTGTTCGAGAAAGGCGCCCATGGCGGCATCCACCTTCTGGCGCGACGCCTGCACGCTGGCGATGGTATTGGCCGTCTTCGCCGGGTCGACCGTCAGCGCCGAGGCACTGTTGCCGCGTTCACTGCGAAAGTTCAGCAAGGCGTTGAAAAGCAGCCTGTCCAGTGAAACGAGCTGCGCCACCTCCGAAAAGCTGCGGGCACGCTGCACGGACTGCAACATGCCGTTGCCCACGAAGCCCGCCAGCGCGATGCCGACGAGCAAAAAAAATCCCACAAGTATATTACGTATGCTGAAAGACATTTGGCGGCCCCCATTAGCCCGGATCGGTAATGCCGCAAGCTAGCGTGTGGTCCTCTAAAATTGGATTAAATTCCCCTGAATTTTTATGGGAAATAATGCTGTTCAAAATAAAAGGCCGCGGCAGGGATGAGCCCGCCGCGGCCTTTTGAAACTATGGGGTTTACCCGGCCTTAAACATCCGCGCCGAGACGCGCCCAGTCCATGTAGAGATCGAGCGCCTTGCGGGCGACGGGGCCTGCCTGCAATTCGCGATCATCGAGCTTCACGACGGGCGAAACCTTGGAATAATTGCCGGAGCAGAAGATTTCATCGGCTTTGCGGAAATCCTCGACCGAAAGCGTCGCTTCGCGCACGTCGAAACCGGCCTGGCGCAGAAGGCCGATCACGCGCGAACGGGTGATGCCGGCAAGGAAGGTGCGGTTGGGAACCGGGGTAAGGACGACGCCGTCCTTGACCATGAAGATATTGGCCGAGGCGGATTCGGCGACATTGCCGTTCATGTCGCGCATCAGGGCATTGTCGAAACCGCGCGAGCGTGCTTCCAGAATGGCGCGGCCGCTATTGGGATAAAGGCTGCCGGCCTTGGCGTCGGTCATGGCGGTTTCCGGCGAAGGGCGGCGCAGCGGCGAAACGGTGAGCGTCAGCGGCTTGCCGGCGTCCATCGGCGCTTCGAAAAGGCAGAGCGCAAACCGGGTGGAACCGGCATCGGGCGCCACGACGCTGCCAGGCATGCCGTGTTCGGCCCAGTACATCGGCTTGATATAGATCGCCGTCTTGCCGTCGAATTTCTTGACGCCTTCCAGCGCCAGGGACGCGATCTCCTCGGCCGTCATGGTCGGCTTCATGCCCATATTGACGGCGGAGCGATTGACGCGCTGGCAGTGCAGATCGAGATCGGGCGCCACGCCATCGAACCAGCGGGCGCCGTCGAATACCGTGGAGGCCAGCCACATGGCATGCGAGGTCGGGCCGATCAGCGGCGGATTGCCGGGCAGCCATTGACCGTCAACATAGGTCCAGGTGGTTGATCGGGGTGCGGTATCGACGCTCATAATGGTCTCCTGTCTCAAGCGTTTTCGTTCGGTAAAACGCTCCGTCTTTTTTTCTGATGCATTGCCGGATGAAGAACGCTGCGCGCGCTCAACGGGGCATGTGCTGGAAATCGGCCGGAGTGAATGCCTCTCCCCTGACGAGGTCAAGTTTTAATTGCAGTGATTTCTGATTTTGATGGAAAATAACAAAGCGACGGCCCTGCAGGTACGTTTTATAAGGTGAAACAAAAGCTTGATGAATGAATTCATCACCATAATTCATTGATCGGATGATGGCGGGGCAATTCGGCCCATGCGATGCTGAGGATCTGACGGCAGTCTGCAGGAGAAAAATAATGGTATGGTCCGCACAGCAATATCTGAAATTCGAAGACGAGCGGACGCGTCCCGCGCGGGATCTTCTGGCGCAGGTGCCGCTGGAGCGGGTGCTGAACGGCTATGACCTCGGCTGCGGCCCCGGCAATTCCACCGAGCTTCTCACCGACCGTTACGGCGTCAATGTCATTACCGGCATCGACAGCGATGACGACATGCTGGAAAAGGCGGCGGACCGGCTGCCCACCACCAGTTTCGGAAAGGCCGATCTTGCCACGTGGAAGCCGGCGCAGAAGGCAGACCTGCTTTACGCCAATGCCGTGTTCCAATGGGTGCCGGATCATCTCGCCGTTCTTTCGCAACTGATGGACCAACTGGAAAGCGGCGGCGTTCTGGCCGTGCAAATGCCTGACAACCTGCAGGAGCCGACGCATCGTGCCATGGAGGAGACTGGAGCGAACGGTTCGTGGAAGGACACGTTCGCAGATGGCGGGCTGCGCCGCAAACCCCTGCCCGCGCCTTCGGATTATTTCGATGTGCTGACACCGAAATCCGCGCGGGTGGATGTGTGGCACACCATCTATAATCATCCGATGAAGGATGCGGAAAGCATCGTCGAATGGGTCAAGGGCACGGGACTACGCCCCTATCTCACCGCCGTCGGCGAGGAAAACCGCGAAGCCTTCCTCGCCGATTACACGCGGCGCATCACGGCGGCCTATCCGCCGATGGCGGACGGCCGTTTGCTCCTGCGCTTTCCACGGCTTTTTGTGGTGGCGGTGAAGAAGTAGGGCATCAGACGCGACGTGGGATTGTCGCACGCGGACGCCTCCCCACCGCCCTCATTCCTGTGACAGGCACAGGAATCCAGCCAGCCCAAGCCCATGGGCTGAAAGGACTTTTCTCGCCGCGCAGACGCGCGCCGACTGGATCCCTGTGACAAGCACAGGGATGAGGAGAGCGTGGAATCCAACCGGCCTAAACACCAGTGTTTAACCAGCAAAGGCATAGATCCGGAGGCGGTGGCTGTCCGGGTCGGCGGCCGTGAAGGTGTAGCCGAATTCCATTTTCGCGGGCTGCTGCAGCATGGCAATACCTCTTGCCTTCCAATCTGCAAAAATCTCGTCCACCCGCATATTGTTTTCAACGCGGAAGGCAAGCTCGCCGCCGCCACCCGTGACGGATGCCTTCGGCTCCACGGTGTGCCGAGACCAGAGGCCGAGCTTCATGCCGTTGGCAAGCACGAAGAGCGAGAATGTCGGCGAGGCTTCGACCGGCTCCGCCCCCAGCAGGGCCTTGTAAAATTCGGTGCTGGCCGGCGGGTTGTCGACGTAAAGGATGGTGAAATCAGGGTGGGTCATGGCTGTTCTCCTGTGTTGCGGATGAACGGTTTCTAGACCCCGCTGCTGTCAGTTTTTGTCAGCATGATGCCGCCGCCGCTGTTTTTCCCGTTCGCGCCATTCTTTCAGCAGCGCCTGGCGGCGGCGCGGATAACGGCTGTCGAGGGGACGGAAATCTTCGATGCGGTCGGCCCGGAAATTGCGGTAGTCCTGCCGTGTCTCGCACCAGCCCAGCACCACCCGCACCAGATCAAAAAAAGCAAGCGCGAAAGGCCAGATCACCCGTTCCGTCACGTCTCCCTTTTCATCGCGATAGGTCATGGCGACCCTGCTTTCCTTACGGATCGTATCGCGAATGGCCGCCAGATCGACATGGATGGCGGCAAGGCCCTGCCCCGGACCGACAAGCAGGGTGGAATGATCGAGTTCCTCGCGCAGCGCATCGGGCAGGACGGCGCCGATCTTGACGAGAGCGGCGCGGGCGGCCTGCGCCAATCCCGCATCGGCGCGACCCGCCACCCAGCGCGAGCCGAGTACCAGCGCCTCGATCTCCTGCTGCGAAAACATCAGCGGTGGCAACAGGAAACCGGGACGCAGCACATAACCCACGCCCGCCTCGCCCTCGATATCCGCGCCCTGCGCCTGAAGCGTCGCTATATCGCGGTAGAGCGTGCGCAGGCTGACGCCGGTTTGCGCGGCAAGGGCCGCGCCGCTGACCGGCAAGCGGTGGCAGCGCAGGATCTGCAACAGATCGAGAAGCCGTTGTGAGCGTGACACGCTAGATTTCCTTCCATCCGCATCGTCGGATCATGCCGGAAGCCATCCCGGCGATAGACGCGTAACGCCGCGCGCCGCCGGGTGCAACCGTGCAAAAAACAGTTTGCGCGACCGGCTGCTCTGCGCCCGGCGGATTGCATGTTGATATGATCGCGCCGCCGGGTTGAAACCAACCACGCGGACACCAGTTAATAAAAGACGGCTTCCCCATCGGCCGCTTCGGCTGGCCATGTTTTCAGCAAACAGGAGAGACACCCATGTACGACGTCAGCGCGAATGGCGCGAATATTCCCGCCCTCGGTTTCGGCACCTTCCGCATTCCGGAAGACGATGTCAGGCGCATTCTGCCGGAAGCGATGAAACTTGGCTTCCGCCATATCGATACCGCGCAGATTTACAAGAACGAAGGCGCCGTCGGCGAGGTCATCGCGCAATCGGGCATTTCCCGGCATGATATCTTTCTGACCACCAAGGTCTGGGTGGACCGCTTCCGCCACGACGATTTTCTCGCTTCCGTCGATGAAAGCCTTGTGAAGCTGAAGACCGACTATGTCGATCTGCTGCTCTTGCACTGGCCGAAGAGCGATGTGCCGCTTGCTGAGCGCATGGGCGCGCTGAACGCGGTGCGCAAGGCCGGCAAGGCGCGCAATATCGGCATTTCCAACTTCAACGTGGCGCTGACCGAAGAGGCGGTGAAACTGTCCGACACGCCGCTTGCCACCAACCAGGTCGAATATCACCCCTATCTCGACCAGACGAAGGTGATTTCGGCGGCGCGCAAGCACGGAATGTCGGTGACGGCCTATTATCTGATGGCCGACGGCAAGGTGCCGAACGATCCCGTGCTGAAGGATATCGGCGCAAAACACGGCAAGACCGCCGCGCAGGTGACCCTGCGCTGGGCGGTGCAGCAGCCGGATATCGTGGCGCTTTCCAAGACGGCGACCGAAAGCCGCCTGAAGGAGAACTTCGACATCTTCGATTTTGCGCTGACGGAAGAGGAAATGCGGGCGATCCACGCGCTTGCAAAGCCGAATGGCCGTATCGTCAATCCCGGCCACCTCGCACCCGATTGGGACGACTGAGGCGGCCTCCCCTCCGCTCTGGTCTCATCGTTCGGTCAAGGCCAGCTTCGCACCCAGCGCCACGAAAGCGGCCGCGAAGCTGCGCCGCAGCCAGGCGAGGACCGCCGGGCGCGACACCACCTGCCGCCGGACCGAGGCGGCGAAACAGCCATAAAGCGCAAAGACCAGAAACGTCATGGCCATGAAGATCAGCCCGAGATCTATCATGCGCCATGTCGGCAAAGCCTCATCCGGCGCGATGAACTGCGGTAGAAAGGCGAAAAAGAAGATCGACAATTTCGGGTTCAGCAAATTGATGAGAATCGCCTCGCCGATGATGCGGGCGGCCTTCCGGGGTTCTCTGGTATCGTCGATCTTCAGCGCACCCTCCTCCCGCAGCGTGTTCCACGCCATGTAGAGAAGATAGGCGACCCCCAGATATTTGACGACGCCGAAGACGAGCGCGCTGGTGTGCAGGATGGCGGCAAGGCCGGTGATGGCGGCGAGCAGATGCGGCACGATGCCAAGCGTGCAACCAAAGGCCGCGACGACGCTCGCCCTCGCCCCCTGCGAAAGACCGGCGGCGAGCGTGTAGACCACGCCGGTTCCGGGAGAGGCAGCGACAATGAAGGATGTGATGAGGAATTCGGGTGTCATGGTGCGGGTATGTCCTGTGGGTGGAGGACAGGAGCATGATGATGCGTGGGGTGGGTGTCTTGGATGAAATTGCGGCATTGGTGCTCGGAGGTCGGTGCCAAAGTGGGAGGCTATGGTGTCGGCCTAGTCCGGTTCCGTCCGGTTCCGTTCATTCCAGCTCACTCCACTCCCCTCATTCCTGTGCTTGTCACAGGAATCCAGTTGGCGCGCGTCTGCGCGGCGGGAAGAGTCCTTTCAGCCCAAGGACTTGGGCTAGCTAGATTCCTGTGACAAGCACAGGAATGAGGGTGGAGAGGTGCGTCCCGCGCTCCCCCGGATCCCAAGGCTGCCGCATAAGGCTATTCCCCATTTGCGCTAACATCCTTACGAAAGCGCCGCCCGGTAAACCGCCGGCGTCACCCCGAATTGCCGCACGAAAAACCGGTTCAGATGGCTCTGGTCGACAAAACCGGCGATGAAGGCCGCTTCGGCGGGCGGGGTGCCTTTAGCCAGCGCATGGCGCGCCATATGGATGCGCCGCTGGAGAAGATAACTGTGCGGCGTCAGCCCCGTGGCCCTGGCGAAAGCGCGCAGGAAGCGGAACCGGCTCATGCCGGCCTCTGCGGCGAGATCGGCAAGGCGGAACGGCCGGGAGGGATCGTCATCAATGCGGCTTTTCGCGCGCCTTATATTCTCGGGTGCGGCAATTTCGGGCGGCTTGGCCGGGGTCTCCATCGCACCCGCCAGAAGCGCCAGCAGGGTCTCGTCACTATCGAGGGTTTCGCCCGGCCGTTCTCTTGCCGTCATGGCTGCAAAGACCTCATTGAACCGCTTCGCCAGCGGCCTGATATCGACGGGATAGGCGAATTCGAACGAACCTCGATCCTTCTCGCCGATATCGGCAACGGCGTCGCGGACGATATCGATGTCGAGATAGAGCATCCGCCAGGCGCGGCCGCCCTCCCCGAGCGGAATGCCGTCATGTATTTCGCCCGGATTGACGGTGATGAGATGGCCGGCGCCCGCTTCCACCATGCCACGGCCGGAGAGCGATTTCTGCGCGCCGCGATGGATGAGACCGATGCCGAACTGATCATGCATGTGGCGCGGAAAGGAACGGTCGCTATCCGCCGCCACGGCGACGACGCCGGGCAGACTGGTTTTCGGCATCAGGAACCGGCCTTGGGCCATGAATGCGCGCGCTCCACAGATAAGAGCGCGACGCTATCACAGGATGTCCAGTCGCGACAGATGCTGCCCTTTACGGATGCATATGGTTGATCATGGCGAAGACCTGATCGAAATTGCCGTTCTGCGCGGCAAAACGCAAAGGCTTGCAGCGTTCCACCACCACTTCCTTCTGATCCGGGCGATTTTCAAGAATATCCATCACCTCGGAGATGAAAGCGTCGAGCGGCATGGCCCTTTCGTCGCTCGCCTGCCCCTCGCCCATCAACGTCGTCTGCACATAGGGCGGCACGATTTCGATGACCTCTACCGGCGTTTCCTTCAGCTGCTCGCGCAGCGCGACCGAATAGGCGTGGATGGCCGATTTGGTGGCGCTGTAAGTGGGGGTCAGCACCATGGGCACGAAAGCGAGGCCGGAAGAGACCGTCAGAACCGTGGCGGAAGGCTGTTTCAGGAAATGCGGCAGAAGCGCCGCGGTCAGGCGAATGGGCGCCAGAAGATTGGTGGCGATGGTTTCTTCCGCCGTGTCGAGATAATCCGGTGCTGCGGCGATGTCTTCCGGCCGCATGATGCCGGCATTGTTGATGACGGCGTTGAGGGTCGGATGGGCCTTCACCAGAGCTTCGGCAAACGCGCGGATGCCTGTGGCGTCCGTCGCGTCCATCACCATCGAAGCCATGCCGGGATTGGCGGCCGTCACCTCGTCGAGCACGGCCTTGCGGCGGCCGGAAATGATGACCCGGTTGCCGGCCTTGTGAAACGCTTCCGCCAGCGCGCGGCCGATGCCGGAACCGCCACCGGTGATGAGAATGGTGTTATCAGCGATTTTCATTGCAACATCCTTTGCTTGTTGGCTGAAAGGAAGTTAGCTATGATGCTCTCTAATCGAAAGTAGGCACCCAAAAGATTTATACTTACCAAAAAGAGAGTGTAAAATGAAACGGCACGCCGCCGACCCGGCCATCGAAAGCCGGCGCAAGGTTCCGCCGCCCACGGATACCGATCCGGTAATAGAGGCGCTGGTTCAGGACATCATTGCCAAGGTGGCTGACAAATGGACGATGCTCATTCTGGAAGTGCTGGAAGAGCATGGCACGCTGCGCTTCACGCAGATCGGCAGGCTGGTCGGCAATATCAGCCAGAAGATGCTAACGAAAACGCTGCGGCAGATGGAGAGCGACGGGCTGGTGCGCCGCACCGTGCATCCCGTCATCCCACCGCATGTGGATTACGGCCTGACGAACCTCGGCCGCACGCTGGGCAGCGCCTTTTGCGGCGTGTGGATATGGGCGGAAACGCACCATGCCGAAATAGAAGAGGCGCGGCGCCTGTTCAATGAACAGCCGCCGCGCCCCGCTATGGAGTAATTTCGCCTCAGGCGAACTGGCTGAGGCCCGGAACCGAGGCGATCACCTGATCGACGACCTCATCACCCGCATGCTGGCGGGCAACGGCGATGGTTTCCTTGGCGATGGTGGAAATCTCGCTCATGCCGAGGCCCTGGCTCATCAATTGCTGGCCCAGCCCCATGATGCCGCCGCCGCCGATTGCGCTCATCAGGCCGCCGAGCAGACCGCCGCCGCCCGCACCTTCGCCATTAAACTGCGCCACCAGTTCGCTGGCGCCGGGAATGGCTTCGATCATGCGGGCGATCGGGCCGTCTGCGGCCTCGCGCTGAAGAAAACCGAGAATCATGCCAATGGCCTTTTCGGCCAGCTCGGGGCTTATTCCCGCCTTCTCGGCGATCTGGCTCACGACTTCGTTCATTCTTGCCTCCTGTTGAAAAACGACGCCAACATCGAATAACTGACGTTAACGTCAACGTAAAACAATATGGAGCCGCATTCAAGCGGCCACGGACAGGTGCGGCAACTTTCACCAGGCGGTTTTTCTTCATCGCCATCAAGCAGTTGTTGCGCCTTGAAACTGTCCTTATAAGATCATCACAACCAAACTATGAAAAGGCCGCTATCGTCAGAAGTGGCAACAACATGATAGTGACGCTTTAAATTCGGACATGACTTTTACAAAATCCACCGCGATTTTAAGGGTCAGGCACCAGCCGCAGGAGAAATGGTCGATGTTGCAGGACGGACAGCTCTATATCGGGACCAGCCGCAATCCGGACGACAGCCTGAACAAGGGCGAATATCTCGAACTGAAATTCGGCAACCGCCACGGCCTTATCACCGGCGCGACGGGAACGGGCAAGACCGTGACCTTGCAGGTGCTAGCCGAAGGTTTTTCCAAGGCCGGTGTGCCGGTTTTCTGCGCCGATATCAAGGGCGACCTTTCCGGTATCGCCGCTGAGGGCGAAGCCAAGGACTGGGTGCAGAAACGCGCCGAACAGATCGGCTTCACCGATTTTGCCTATGGCAAATCGCCGGTGATCTTTTGGGATCTCTACGGTGAAAAAGGCCATCGCGTGCGCGCCACCATCGCCGAGATGGGGCCGCTGCTGCTCGCCCGGCTGATGGATGCTTCGGAAGCGCAGGAAGGTGTGCTCAACATCGCCTTCAAGATCGCCGACCAGGGCGGGCTGCCGCTGCTCGATCTGAAAGACCTGCAATCGCTCCTGAACTATATGGGCGAAAACGCAACCGAGCTCTCCAACCAGTTCGGCCTGATTTCCAAGGCTTCGGTCGGTTCGCTGCAGCGCGGGCTGCTGGTTCTGGAACAGCAGGGTGCGGCGAATTTCTTCGGCGAACCGGCGCTGAAAATCGCCGACATCATGCGTGTGGGCACGGATGGGCGCGGCACGATTTCGGTTCTCGCCGCCGACCGGCTGATGATGAACCCGCGCCTTTACGCCACCTTCCTGCTCTGGATGCTTTCGGAACTGTTCGAAGAGCTGCCGGAAGTGGGCGACCCGGAAAAGCCGCGACTGGTGTTCTTCTTCGACGAGGCGCACCTGCTGTTTAACGACGCGCCGAAGGTGCTGGTCGAGCGCGTGGAACAGGTCGTGCGACTCATCCGCTCCAAGGGCGTGGGCGTCTATTTCGTGACGCAGAACCCGCTCGACGTGCCGGAAACCGTTCTCGCCCAGCTTGGCAACCGCGTGCAGCACGCGCTTCGCGCCTATACGCCGCGCGAGCAGAAGGCGGTGCGCACCGCGGCCGATACCTTCCGCCAGAACCCGGCCTTCAACACCGCCGACACCATCACCACGCTCGGCACAGGTGAGGCGCTGATTTCCACCCTGCACGACAAGGGCGCGCCCTCCATTGTCGAGCGCACGCTGGTCCGTCCGCCATCCGGACGTGTCGGGCCGCTGACGGATGCGGAGCGCAAGTCCCTGATCGATGTGAGCCCCGTCGCCGGGCAATATGACAAGGATATCGACCGGGAATCGGCCTTCGAAATCCTCGCGGCCCGCGCCCAGAAGGCGGCAGAGGCCGAGGCCGCCAGGCGCGCGGAAGAGGAAAACGCCAAAAACCAGTCCGACAACGCCTCCGGCCGCTGGCGCCTGCCCGGTTTTGGCGATGACGAACCCGCGCAAAATTCCAGCGGCTCACGCAGCGGCGGCGCCCGCCGGTCCGGCTACCAGCGCGAAACGGTGATCGAGGCGGCGATGAAAAGTGCTGCCCGTTCGGTCGCCACCTCCGTCGGCCGCGCCGTCGTGCGCGGGATTCTGGGAAGTCTGAAGCGATAAATGGAGACGCCGCCCGTTCTCGGTGAAACGGGCGGCGCTTTATTGGCGTCGCGGTCACTTCTGGCGATAGAAGATCATACCGCCGTGATAGAGCACATCGTCGACGAATTCACCGTCCGCCGTAAAACCGGTATCGTCCCAATAATCGATGTGGTTTCCCTTCACCTCATATCGTCCCCGATAAGCGCTCTTGCGGCTGCCCCGCGCCTCGTCATAACGACCATTGGGCAAAAGTTCCTGACGGACATGCCCATCGCCGGTGACCCACATGCCGACATAAGGGTGGTTCTTGACTTCAGCGGTTTCGGTCATTGTCAGGTCCATGCCATTATCTGCTTTGCGGGTCTCGGTCTCGGCGGAAGCCGCTGCGAGCAGAACCGCAACTGACGTTGAAACAATATTCATTGCCACATGCTCCTCAGGCGGCGGTGGGTCGGACGACGATTTCGTTGACGTCCACATCGTCGGGCTGCTCGATGGCGTAACGCACGGCGCGGCCGATGGCGTCGGGTTTCAGGGCGATGGCCCGATAGGTCTGCATCAATTCCGCAGCCGCCGGATCGGTGATGGTGTGGGCAAGTTCGCTTTCCACTACGCCGGGGTGAATGCAGGTGACCCGCAGGTCGCGGTTTTCCTGCCGCAGCCCGTCCGAAATGGCGCGAACCGCAAATTTCGTCGCGCAATAGACGGCAGCCGTGGGCGAAACCGCGAGCGCACCGATGGAGGCGATGTTGATGATATGGCCGGAGGCGCGCGCGGTCATCTCGGGCAGAACGGCAGCGACGCCATAAAGCACGCCCTTGACGTTGACGTCGATCATGCGGTCCCATTCATCGACCTTGAGCGACGACATCAGCGACAGCGGCATGATGCCGGCATTGTTGACGATAACGTCGATCTGCCCGAAAGCCTTGCGCCCCGCTTCCGCAAAGGCCTCGACGCTGCGCCTATCGGTCACGTCAAGCGGGTGGACGACGACGTCAGCCCCCGTGCGGCGCAGCTCTTCGGCCAGTGTCTCGAGGCGATCCAGCCGGCGCGCGCCGAGCACCAGCTTCGCGCCGGCGACGGCCAGTTCCCTGGCAATCCCCTCACCGATCCCGCTCGATGCACCCGTGATGAGAACAACTTTGTTCAGTGTCATGGCTATCTCCTTGCTGTTACGGCCGGTTTTTTCGAAACCGACCGTTGCAGGGAAGATAACGCCCAGGCATTGTCGTGATAATATCGTCAATAATTAACTCAATGGATAGAATTTCTAACCAATGAACATTGATCTCAACGCTGTCTCGACATTCTGCCTTGTTGCCGAGGAACGGAATTTTCGCGCCGTTGCCGACAGGCTGGGCGTGACCCGCTCCGCTGTCAGCCAGACAATTCGCAAGCTCGAAGAAACAATGGGAATTGCGCTGGTCCAACGGACCACCCGCAGCGTCAGCCTGACGGAAGCGGGACAGCAGCTTTACGCCGATGCCTCGCCGTCCATAGGCGCGATCTCGAAGGCAGCGCAGGCGGCCTCATCGCTCGGCGGCACGGTGCGCGGTCAGCTTCGGCTCGCCGTTTCCTCCATTGCCGAGCGCTTCTTATCCGGCCCCCTGCTCGCGAGTTTTGTCGAGTCGCATCCACAGGTGCAGCTCGATATTGTCGTGACGGACGAGGAATTCGATATCGTTGCGGAGCATTACGACGCGGGCGTGCGACTGGGAGAACTTATCGAACAGGATATGATCGCCGTTCCCGTCTCGGTTCCACAGCGGCAGCTGGCCGTGTGCTCGCCGCACTATCGGAACCGCTTCGGCCTGCCGACGCAGCCCCGCGAATTGATAGAGCACAGGTGTATAGGCTGGCGACCCCGCCCGGGCGTGGCGCCATACAGGTGGGAATTTGCGGAGAACGGCCGGGAATTTGCCGTGGCGGTGGAGCCTGATTTCACCACCAACGATATGCAACTGATGATAAAGCTCGCCTGTGCCGGCGCGGGCATCACCTTCGGCATGGAAGAGACGTTCCGGCCCTATCTGGAGCGCGGAGAGCTTGTTTCCATGCTGGAAGACTATTCACCCAGCTTCGCAGGGTTCTATCTCTATTACCCCAGCCGCCGAAACCTCGCGCCGAAACTGCGCGCCTTCATCGACCATGTCCGCTTGTCGAGGGAGCGGTGATCTGCCGGATATTACCCCGGCAGATCGTCGGAAAGGCATGATTACTTCTTCTGGGAAACCAGCGAGAAATAGGCACCCTGCGGGTCGACGCAATTGACGATCCAGCTATCGCCGGGCACTTCCATCGGGCCGTTGACGACCTGTCCGCCGCCGGCGCTGACGCGGGTGACGGCGTCATCGATACCGTCCACATTGAAGTAATAACCCCAATGGCAGACTGGAACCTCCGGCATGCGTTTCATGACGCCGCCGACGGCCTTGCCGTTATGGGCGAAGATGCGGTAGGGGCCCATTTCGCCCATGTCGAAATCGTGGTCCTTGGTCCAGCCGAAGACTTCACCATAAAAGGCCATGGCCTCGTCGACATTGTCGGTGAAGAGTTCATACCAGCCGACATGGCCCTGCTTTGCCTGCTTGTCTTCAGGGAAGCCGCCGGTTTCCATCGGCTGCGGCGTCATGATGCAGAGCACCGCGCCGAAGGGATCGGCAACCACGGCGAAGCGGCCGATTTCGGGAATATCCTGCGGCGGACGCCTGACCGCGCCGCCCTTCTCGGCGAAAAGCCTCGCCGTGGCGTCTACATCGTCGACGTCGACATAAGCGGTCCAGTTGGGCGGAATGCCCTGACCCTTGTGCTCGTCGGTCAGCTCCATGACCCCGCCCATGCCGCAGCCATCGGCCTCCAGCACGAGATAGGGCATTTCCGGCGAGCCGAAATCCTTGGTCTGCCAGCCGACGACATGACCGTAAAAGCGGGCGGCCGCTTCCATGTCGGGCGTCATCAATTCAACCCAGATGAATTTTCCATGCGTATCGGACATTGTCGTCTCCTGTGGACGGTTTGGCGAGGTGTTCGGGGCGCACCCGCCGCAGGACGCGGCGGCGCTGTTGTTGACGGGCAATACCGGCCGGGCCTCAGGCCTTGCGGCGGAATTCCGATGTCATGAAGGTCTTGAATGTGCCGTCCGGCTGCCGGACGCTGCCGGAAAAGCTGCGGTGATTATCGTCATGCAGCACCAGCACGTCGTGATAGGTAGCGGTTCCGCCGGAACCGTCGAAGGCCGGGCCTTCCGCTTCCAGCGTCAGGGTCTTGCCGTCATCTTCCAGCCAACCCTTGTAGACCCAGAGATTGGTCATCATCGACCCTACCCAGGTGCCGACGAAATTGCCCTTGGCAGGGTCGAAGCCGATTGTGATCACCGCCGTCATATCCGTACCAT
The DNA here is from genome assembly GCF_008274755.1 of Agrobacterium sp. B1(2019). Taxonomy (NCBI): domain Bacteria; kingdom Pseudomonadati; phylum Pseudomonadota; class Alphaproteobacteria; order Hyphomicrobiales; family Rhizobiaceae; genus Agrobacterium; species Agrobacterium sp. B1(2019). The sequence goes on from NZ_VTPB01000001.1 coordinate 1,855,183, forward strand.
CAGGCATCTTGCCGGTGCCGTTGCCGATGATCCACAAACCGCCGACGGAGCGGACGGTTTCGGTGAATTGCTGCGACGGGTCGCTGGCGTCGTAGTTCTCATGGCCGGAACTGGAGGTCATGACCCAGTCCCCGACGATCCTCTTGAGGAATTCATGTTCCTTCTGCGGCTTGGCGATTTCCATTTCCATTGTCTTCTCCTCCTCGTCTGTCCGTTTTCAGTGGCAACAGGCCGCCGCCTTCGGCGCGTCCTCATACTGGTCGTGGCGACGCACCCAATCCATTACCTCATCTTCATTACGGCCCTTTGGCACCAGGTCGAGCAGCATCAGCGTGCCAAGCGTCTGTTCCGCACCGCGGGCGTATGTGGAATAGGTATGGTAGATCTTGCCGTCATCGCCCTTGGCGAAAACGCTGATGCCGTGCAGGTCCTTCAGGTCGCCATAGGGCGCCATGTTACGGTAATTATAGGTAATTTCACCTTTGGCCATGTCCTCGTCGCGGAACGAGGCCTGGTAATCATAGTTGAAATCGCCGCCTTCGGCCGAAACCCACGGGAATTTCCAACCCATGCGTTTTTTGTAGCTTTCGATCTTCTCAAGCGGCGCACGCGACACGGCGACGAAACCTGCGTCGCCATGCTTGAGGTGAATCAGCGCACCATCGACGTGATCGGCAAAGAAGGAGCAACCGACGCAGCCCTCCTCCCAGTCCGGCGCCAGCATGAAGTGATAGACGATGAGCTGGCTGCAGCCGCCGAACAGTTCCGTGAGCGACTTGGGGCCGGAAGGGGCGTCGAAAATATAATCCTTCGTCACCTCTTCCCAGGGCAGCGCACGCCGGGCCTCATTCAGCCTGTCGCGGGCGCGGGTCAGTTCCTTTTCCTTCACCAGCAGGTCGCGGCGGGCCGCAAGCCACTCCTCTTTCGAAACGACGGGATGAGACATGATCTTTCCTCCTTGGATCCGTCTTTCACTGCGACTTCGCCTCTCCTTGGCGGGTGCCGCGCACCTCTGTGTTGAAATCCAAGAAATGGCGCCACAGAGCATCAAGTTCCGCTTGACTATTTAGGTTGATATCAACATATTTAGCGCATGTCAAACGCCAGCGCGATTCCTTTTTCGACAACTCTTCTTGTGCGCGATTCCTGCCTGTGCCTGCATGCGCAGCGCGCGGCACGGGCGCTGGCGCGGCTGTTTGATAATGCGCTGAAGCCGGTGGGTATCAATAACGGCCAGTTTTCGCTGCTGATGTCGCTGAACAGGCCGGAGCCGCCGCCAATGGGGCCGGTCGCCAATCTTTTGGCGATGGACCGCACGACGCTGACCGCGGCGCTGAAGCCGCTGGAGCGGCGCGGGCTGGTCAGCATCGAGCAGGACCCGAAGGACAAGCGTGGCAAACGGTTGCGGCTGACGGCTGACGGGATGGCCGTACTCGCCGCCGCCTTCCCCATCTGGGAGCGGACCCATGCGGAAATAGAAGCGAAGATCGGCAGCGGCGACCCCAACCGGCTGCGCCGCGATCTTATCGACCTCGGATGACAAGAGTGACGGCATGATGCCGCTTTTGCGAGCAAAACTGTCATCCGGCTGTTGTGCCGGAGAGCGAAACTGACAAAACGCAATCAAGGAGGAATGATCATGCGTGCAATCGTTTTTGTGAAAGCAACAAAAAGCAGCGAAGACGGCGTGATGCCGACGACGGAGCTAATTGAGGCGATGGGCAAATTCAACGAGGAACTGGTCAATGCCGGCATCATGCAATCTGGCGATGGCCTGCACCCCTCCTCCAAGGGCAAGCGCGTGATTTTCGACGGCGACAGCCGGACCGTTGTCGATGGCCCCTTCCCGCATACCAACGAGTTGGTCGCCGGTTTCTGGATCTGGCACGTGAAGGACATGGATGAGGCCGTGGAATGGGTGAAGCGCTGCCCGAACCCGATGCTGGAGAAGAGCGAAATCGAAATCCGCCCGATGTTCGAGATGGAAGACTTCGGCGATGCCGTGACGCCCGAGATCGCCGCCCATGTGGAAGAACTGCGCGCGCGTGTCGGCAAACAATGATGCCAGCGCGCTGAACAAATCCGCGTAAAATGATCCGGTGCGGCACCTGTCACCCTCCGCTCTAGGATGGATCCGGCCGCACCGCCCTTCCCAAATCCTCACCCTTCTCTAATCGGGTTGCCATGGATCACCACCGCTGGTAATGGTCAGGCGGTTCAACACGTTTCAAGAAAGGAGGCTTCGCATGGATATTTCCTGCTTCTGGCGCAATCGTCAGCTCTGCCACCTTTTTGCCCTGCGGACACGTTTGCAGGGCTGACCGGAACACCACCCCTCTGGTTTGCCTAAAAGGCCGCGCAGGACGCAGTTTGTCTGCCATTGCGCATAGTTTCACGACGGATCACCGAGAACCGAATCCCGTCCTGCACGCGCAGGCAACGGTACGGGTCCGTCTTTGCCAGAGACGACATCATGACCATCATTACGCTGCGCAACCTCGGAATCATTCTGGGCAAGCCGCTTTTTTTCAATCTCAACCTCACCATCAATGCGGGGGACCCGCATCGGCATCGTCGCCGCCAATGGCTGCGGAAAATCCACCCTGCTGAACTGCCTCGCGGGTGACATTGAACCCACCAGCGGCGACATCACCCGGCTGCGCGGGCTGACGCAGTCCATCGTCCACCAGCACCTGCCCTCGCCGCTGATGGAACAGACGATGCGGGACGCCGTGCTTTCCGCCCTGCCGGCGGATACGATCGGCAGCGACAGCTGGCGCGCCGACATTATTTTCGACGGCATGCTGGTGCCGGAGCCATTCCGCGAGCGCCGCCTGAAAGAATTGAGCGGCGGCTGGCAGCGGCTTGCCATGCTGGCGCGGGCATGGATCACCGAGCCGGATGTGCTGCTGCTCGATGAGCCGACCAACCATCTCGACCTTGAAAAGATCAACGTGCTGGAAAGCTGGCTCGGCACCCTGCCGCGCGATACCGCCGTCATCATCGTCAGCCATGATCGCGCCTTTCTCGACAATGTCACGCGCTCGACACTCTTCCTCCGGCCGGAAAATTCGGCGCTGTTCCGGCTGCCCTATGGCCACGCACGGGCGGTGCTGGAAGAAGAGGATGCCGCCGATGAGCGGCGTTTCCAGCGCGACATGAAAACCGCCCAACAATTGCGCCGGCAGGCGGCCAAACTCAACAATATCGGCATCAATTCCGGCAGCGATCTTCTCACCGTCAAGACCAGGCAATTGCGCGAGCGTGCGGAAAAGATCGAGGAGAAGGCGCGGCCCGCCCATATCGAGCGATCCGCCGGCAAGATCCAGCTCGCCAATCGCGGCACCCATGCCAGGGTTCTGGTCACTCTGGAAGATGTGCCGGTCTCGACGCCGGACGGGACAGTGCTGTTTCGCAGCGGCCGGCAATTTGTCCGTCAGGGGGACCGCATCGTCATTCTCGGCCGCAACGGCGTCGGCAAGACACGGCTGATGTCGCTTCTGCAGGCGGCTGTATCGGGCGCAGGTCAGATACAGGACGGTATCAAGGCCACGCCCTCGCTGGTGGCCGGATATGTCGACCAGTCGCTCGCCGAGATCGATGACGACAGCACGCCCGTTTCGCTGCTGTCCCGCCGCTTCGATATTGGCGACCAGCGCATCCATGGCCTGCTTGCGGGCGCAGGCATTGACATGGAAATGCAGAAGCGCCGCATCGCCGCCCTTTCCGGCGGGCAGAAGGCGCGGCTTGCCATGCTGGCACTCAGGCTGGCGGAGCCGAATTTCTACCTGCTGGACGAGCCGAGCAACCATCTGGATATTGAGGGGCAGGAAGCGCTGGAGACAGAAATCATCAGCCGCGAAGCCAGCTGCGTGTTCGTCTCGCATGACAGGCGTTTCGTTCGGGCTGTCGGAACCCGCTTCTGGCTGATCGACAAGCGCAGACTCGTGGAAGTCGACGATCCCGAAGCATTTTTCGCCTCGGCCTGATGGTTTTGAAAAGCAAACGCCCGTCAGCCCAAAAGGCTGGCGAGGCGCGGATCGTTGGCGAAATCTAAAACTGCAAAACCCGTTCTGCGCATCGGAAATTCGCAGAGCGCCTGCACCCCCGTTTTCGACAGGTGGATACGCCAGCTCATCCGTTCCACCGGTGTCTTCGCGGCAAAAGCCTTCGGCGACAGAACCGCGATGTTGAGGCCGCCGGCGGGGTCGCGTACCGAGCGATAGAGGATAGCCTCGATCTTCGCCAGACGTGCCTGATCGGCCAGCGCCTGGCATGGCTCGTAATTCTGCAGATCGGTCCACAGGCGAGCATCCCGGCTCAGTTCCGGTTTCGTCAGGTTGAGCGCCGCATCGGTGGCGATACGGGCGGCGAAGGCGGAATAGTCGGCGGGATTGGCGGGCAGCGGCGTTCCAGGCGATTCGGCATAAAACAGCAGCCGGTAAAAGGCCATTTCGGCCAGCGCCGTCTCCACCTTATGGGCGGCGTAATAAACGCCTTCGGTATAGCCCGCGCGGCGGAAGCGCGAACCATGCGGATAAGCGGCTCCATACCGGAAGGGCGTGGCAAGAAGATAGTCGAAACCGGCGCATTCCGGCGGAAACGGCCGCTTGCTCACCTCCAGAATATCTTCCAGCAGCGATTGCTCCTCCACCGTGTCCACCAGTTTCATGGTGGAAACCTGATGCTGCGCTTCCACCAGCCGCCAGTATTTTCCCGATACGGCGCGTTTTTCAGACAGGAGCGCGTCGGGCGTCCAGATAGGAGAGGACATCGATCAATCCGGTAATGGTGGTCAGTTTGTCGGCAGGCACGGCGTTCAGCGCAACATTGTGATTGCGCAGCCAGTTCTTCGCCACGGCCTCATCGCCGCCGGCAATCGCATCCAGCGAGCGGAAAACCCGGATCAGCAGCACCGCAAGCTCGAAGGATTTGGCGCCCGGCTCCAGCAGGAAATCGAGTCGCTTCATGCGCGACACGGTGGGGGCGGAAACGCCGAGAATATCGGCCGTGCGAGCGGCATTCAGGCCCAGCCGCTCGGCGGCGGCGATGACAGCCTTGGTGACGACCCTGCCCTGCGATGTAGGTTCCATGGCGTTCTTGGCGTGAATATTCATGACGCATATCCTTTCCTTGGAAAGAATATAGCATTTTTCTTTCTGAAAACAAGAAGGCCGGGATGAACCCGGCCTCATTGCTCACATGGATTGCTTCCGCGAAATGGATCAGGCCACCGAGACCGGCACTTCCGTGGAGGTGCGCATGGCGTGGCTATAGGGGCAGACGATGTGAGCGGCGGCAACCAGCTTTTCGGCAACTTCGCGCTCGACGCCCGGAATATTGGCCTTCAGCGACACTTCGATGCCGAAGCCGCCGCCATCTTCGCGCGGGCCGATACCGACGGTCGCCGTCACAGTCGTGTCTTCAGGAATTTTTACTTTTTCCTTGCCGGCGACAAATTTCAGCGCACCCAGGAAGCAGGCGGAATAACCGGCTGCGAAAAGCTGCTCCGGATTGGTGCCACGGGCGCCATCGCCGCCCAGTTCCTTCGGAACGGTGAGCGTGACGTCGAGAACACCGTCTTCCGACTTGGCGTTGCCGGCGCGGCCACCGGTGGCGGATGCTTTGGTCGTATAGAGAATGGGCATGACATTTACTCCTTCGGGTTGATGTGAATATCTTGTAGCTCACAATTAAATTGTGCGCAATATAATTTTGCACATTGAATGCGATTTTGTTTTTTGCGATAATTTTCAAGAAATTTCGCCGCGCATCCATGCGGCAGGAACCGAAAGCGGGGGCTGATTGTTCCCTTCCCGGTTGATTTTGGAGCAGGAAAATGGACACAGCGGGCGACGAGAAGAAGATGGAAAGCCTGTTGAGGCTGGACCAGCAGATATGTTTTGCCCTTTATGGCGCGGCGCACGCCTTCACGCGCGCTTATAAGCCGTTGCTCGACCCGATCGGGCTGACCTATCCGCAATATCTGGTGATGATGGCGTTATGGGAAAAGGAGACATCCACCGTCAAGGCGCTCGGCGAAATGCTGGGCCTCGATTCGGGCACGTTGTCGCCGCTGCTGAAACGGCTCGAACATGCGGGGCTGATCACCCGCAAACGCGGCACGGTGGATGAACGGCAGGTGCTGGTGGCCCTGACGCCCAAGGGCGCGGACCTCAAAAAAGAGGGCGTGAAGATCATGGCAGCAATCGGCGGCGCCACCGGCTGCGGGCTGGAGGAACTGGTACAGATTCGCGACAGGGTGAATGCGCTCAAGGACAATCTCACTCGCCCTTAAACGAAAAAAGGCGGCACAGGGCCGCCTTTTTTCCTCGAATGAGATGGCTTACTGCCACACCACCACACGCGCCTTCTGCGGCACGCGGTCGTAAAGGTCGATGACGTCCTGGTTCATCAGACGCACGCAGCCGGAGGAGACGGCCTTGCCGATGGAGTTCCATTCCGGCGAGCCGTGCAGGCGGTAGAGCGTGTCCTTGCCGTTCTGGAAGATATAGAGCGCGCGCGCGCCGAGCGGGTTCTTCAGGCCCGGCGGCATGCCGCCGTTCTTGGACGAATATTTGGTGAGTTCCGGCTGGCGGGCGACCATTTCGTCCGGCGGGGTCCATTTCGGCCATTTCTGACGCCACTGGATGACGCCCTCGCCCGACCAGGCGAAACCTTCGCGGCCGATGCCGACGCCGTAGCGCATGGCGCTGCCGCCCGGCTCCACAACGTAGAGGAAGCGCGAACGCGTATCGACAACCACGGTGCCGGGGCGTTCGCCGGTCGGATCGACAACCCGCTGGCGATAATAACGGCGGTCGATCTTCTGATAGGGCACGGCAGGAATGACGTAACCGCCATCTTCAACAGAGCCGTACATGACGGCCAGTTCCGCATCGCTGACGCCCGGCGAGAACATCTGCCGGAAATCGCTGCCGATGGCGCCTGCCTGCTGACGAATGGCGCCTCCCGGACCGGATGAGGCACAGCCTGCGAGAAGCGAAGCGGAGGAGATGCCGAGAAGGGAAAGGAAGGTGCGTCTGGAAAGATCTGTGTCGGTGCTTGTCATAAGGCCGGGTTGTCCCACATTTCGAACGGCTATATCGCCGTTGTACGTCATTTGTTCCGTTTCATGCGTATTGCGAAAATAGTTAACCGACCGCTAAAAGCCAGTCACAAGGCGCTGGCGGAATGGGTCTGACAACTCTTTCTTTTAGAACGTGTTCAGATAACCACAATCTGCGCCCCTTGCGGCACACGCTCATATAGATCGATCACATCCTGATTGAGCATGCGCACGCAGCCGGAGGACGTCGCCTTGCCCACGGATTGCCAGTCCGGCGTGCCGTGGACGCGGTACAGCGTGTCCTTGCCGTCCTTGAAAATATAAAGCGCGCGCGCACCGAGGGGATTGTTGAGACCCGGCGTCATGCCGCCATTGGCAGCGGAGATGGAGGCGAGTTCCGGCTGGCGCTTAACCATTTCATCCGGCGGCGTCCAGCGCGGCCATTTCGCCTTCCACTGGATTTTGCCCCGACCCGACCAGGCATAACCGTCGCGCCCCAGCCCAACGCCGTAACGGATCGCCTTGCCCCCCGACTGCACAAGATAAAGAAAATGCTGCTTCGTATCGACCACGATAGTGCCCGGCGCTTCCGCCGTCTGGTAGCTCACTTCCTGCCTGAGATAGCGCGGATCGATGCGGCCATAGGGAATGGCCGGCAACGAGCGGTCATCGTCGCGGATCGGGCCATATATGACCCGGTGCAGCGGATTGGAAACCGGCAGGCCATAAGCCATGGCCTGACCCCGCCCCTGAGGGGCGTTATAACCTTGCACCTGTGGGGCTTGCAGCCCCTGCCCCCGCACCGGCGGACCGTATTCCTGATGGAAGCGGGTTCTGAACAGATCCGGCGGGCGCGTCGAAAGCTGGCCCGGCTGCGGCGGCAGTTCCGGCTGGCGATTAGAGCTGACGGAGTTGAAATTGAACACCGGCGCCGTTTCCCTGACGAAAACGTCCGGGTCCATCCGGGTCGTATCCGTCACGAAAAGGCAGCCGCTCATGAGAGGCAGCAGGGCAAGCCCCGCCAGAGAGGCCGCCCGGCGACCGTTTTTCAAAAGGAGTGCTATCATCTGAACCGCTTCATGGAATCCAATCTGCCGGCATGATGGACCCCGCGGCTGGCGCGAAGCTGGCGTTGGTCTTTCAAAAAAAATCGAAAAACCGCATTTTTCCTCTTGAAGCTCTAGTTGCTAGAGGTGCCAGATTGGCTGTCGAGTGGAATTCAGGAGCGAACCATGAATATTTCGACACGCGGCAGTTTGGACGGAGCATCGGAGGACCTGACCTTTTCGGTCGGCGGCATGGATTGCGGCAGCTGCGCGGCCAAAATCGAAACCGCGCTTTCCCGTTTGCCCGGCGTTGGCGACGTCAAGGTTTCGGTGGCCCGCGAAAGGCTGAACCTCTCGCTTGTCGAGAACAAGACCCCGGTCGACAAAATCGAGGATACGCTGCGCAAGCTCGGCTTCAAGCCCGCTCTGCTGCCGCAGGAAAAGACCGCACGCGAAAAGACGCCGGATCATAAGCACGAACATGACCATGATCCCGCTACATGCGGTGGCCATCACGATCATGACCATTCCGGGCATGACCATTCCGGGCATGATCATTCCGGGCATGATCATTCCGGCCACGACCATTCTGGAGACGAGCACCACTCCTGCAACGGGCATAACCACGATCACTCCGGCCACGATCATTCTGGTCACGATCACGGACACGACCATGCGGGCCACTCCCACGCTGCCGCGCCTGCCGCCGCAAGCCAGAGCGCCGGGATAGGGCATGCCCACGGCGCGGATGAAAAAGGCGCGTGGTGGCGCACCGCAAAGGCGCGCAACACCTTCACCGGCACGATCCTGGTCGCCATCGCCTATGCGGCGGAGCTGACCTTCCCGGCCTGGGGCAGTTACGCCTTCGTCGTCGCGACGCTCGCCACGCTTTTCCCGATCGCGAGAAATGCCTTCAACGCCGCCCGTTTCGGTGCGGTCTTCACCATCGAGATGCTGATGACGATTGCCGCCATCGGCGCGATCATCATCGGCGAGGCGGAAGAGGCGGCCATTGTCGTGCTGCTCTTCTCCGTCGGCGAATTGCTTGAAGGTTTTGCGGCCGCCCGCGCTCGCTCCGGCATCAAGGCGCTCGGTTCGCTCTTGCCAAAAACCGCGATGGTAGAGGAAAACGGATCGCTTCGGCAGGTCTCCGCCGATCAGGTGCGCATCGGCCAGATGGTCGTCGCGCGCCCCGGCGACCGTATCGCCGCCGATGGCGTTGTCATGGAAGGCCAGTCCAGCGTCGACGAATCGCCGATGACCGGCGAGAGCATTCCGGTCGCGAAAGAAAAGGGCGACCGTGTCTTTGCCGGCTCGATCAACCATGACGGCTCGCTGCGCATCCGTGTCGACCGCGCCCCGGAAGACAACACCATTGCCCGCATCATCACGCTGGTCGAGGAAGCGCAGGATGCCCGCGCCCCGACCGAGCGCTTCATCCAGAGCTTCTCGCGTTATTATATGCCGCTGATCGTCGCGATCTCGGTGCTGACCATCATCGTACCGCCGCTTCTCGGTCTCGGTGAGTGGGATACCTGGATTTACCGCGGTCTCGCGCTCCTCCTGATCGGTTGCCCCTGCGCGCTGGTCATTTCGGTCCCCGCAGCCATCGCCTCCAGCCTTTCGGCTGCGGCACGCCACGGCATGCTGGTGAAGGGCGGCGCCGTCATCGAAATGCTGGCGCGCACCGAAACCGTGGCCTTCGACAAGACCGGCACGCTGACGCTCGGCGAACCTGTCGTAACCGACGTGGTGGCGCTTGACGGCAACGAGGCCGAGCTGATTGCGCAGGCCGCAACCATCGAGCATGAATCGAGCCATCCGCTGGCGCGCGCCATCGTCAATCACGCCGAAAAAAGCGGTGTGAAGCCCCTGCCCGGTTCCAACATCAAGGCGATTTCCGGTCGCGGCATGCAGGGCAATGTCGGCGGAAAAGACCTGTTCATCGGCGCACCGCGCTTTGCAACGGAAGTCGGTACGCTCTCCAAGGATCTTGCAGATCGCATTTCCGCACTGGAAAGCGAAGGCAAGACGGTGGCTGTCGTGATGACCGGCGGGGCGGCAAGCGGCCTGTTCGCCATGCGTGACGAGCCGCGCAAGGATGCGGCCGACGGCGTGAAGGCGCTGAAGGATATGGGTATTTCCTCGCTGATGTTGTCGGGTGACAATGCCCGCACGGCGCGCGCCATCGGCAACAAGCTGGGCCTTGAGGCGCGCGGTGAACTCCTGCCGCAGAACAAGGTCGAGGAAATCCGCAAGCTTGCCGAAAAGAAGACCGTTGTCATGGTGGGTGACGGCATCAACGATGCGCCGGCCCTTGCCGCGGCAAGCGTCGGCGTCGCCATCGGCTCGGGCACTGACGTAGCGATGGAAGCGGCGGATGCGGCGCTGATGCGCAACAATGTCGGCGATGCCGCCCGCCTCATCGGCCTGTCGCGCGCCACCATGAGCAATATCCGCCAGAACGTAACCATCGCGCTTGGCCTGAAAGCGGTCTTCCTGGTGACCACCGTAACTGGCGTTTCAGGCCTGTGGCTCGCCGTTTTCGCCGACACCGGCGCGACGGTTCTGGTCACCGCCAACGCTATGCGGCTGCTCGGCTATTTCAACCGCAAGGGCTGAAATTCCATTCGCGTGCACGACGGCCGGGCCTCGTCCATCGAGGCCCGGCCGTCTTATTTACGGCATATTGACAAACTAATTGCGTCCAATACATACCGCCTACCTCCGTTTTCCACGCGCGCGACAAACGATTCCACGCGCAGGAGCGCTGACATTGGCAAAGACTGGCTATAACCGCATTGCGTATCGCGCGATCAAGATCGGCGGCAATATCGTGAAGGTTATTTTCTCCATCGATCTGTTTTTGCGGCCCGGCAGAAGAAAAACGCTTCCGCAGTATTTGCCTGCCAGGCGCAGCCCGAAATCGGAAAAAGCCATTCCCCGCATCATCTGGCAGACCAATTACTCCAACCGGGTAACGACGCCGATCTATGCGAATTTCCTGTTCAACCGTTGGCTGACGCCGGAATTCGAATATCGCTACCATGATGACGAGGCGTGCCAGGCCTATATCGACCGGCATTTTCCCGGACGTTACGCCGATGCCTTCCGCCGCCTGCAGGTGGGCGCCGCCAAGGCCGATTTCTGGCGTATTCTGGTTCTTCTGCAGGAAGGCGGCATCTATCTCGATATCGATTCCAATTTTGCAGCTCGCCCGGAAGATGTGATCGGCACGGATGAAGAAGCCGTTTTCATTGCCATGAAAGACGGCGAAATCACAAATTACTTCATGGCGTCAAAACCCGGCCACCCGGCGCTCAGGCTGATAGCCGATCGTATTGCCCAGAATATCGAAGACGGAACGCTCGTCAGCGTCTATGACATGACCGGCCCGACGGTGGTGCATGCCGTCGTCAAGGAACTGGGCCTGCCTGTCCGCAATTACCGCGAGATGTGTACCCAGGGGCAGTTCACCAACAAGCGCGCCCAATATGCCGACAAGAAGGACGGCGCATGGTGGGCGGAGCAGGCCAAAACCGCAATCGTCAAAAACTAGCGGCGGCCTTTCTGCTGGAGGCGAAACTGGCGCCTCAGGCGAAACCGTTGAAAAGGCGGATGCTTTCCTCGACCGCATGCGGCACCACACCATTATGGGTGCCGGGCAACAGCTTTTTGTCGACTTTGAAACCCGATGTCAGGGCGCGATCCACGAAAAGCTGGTGATCGGCATCGAAGGGCCGTTCCTCCGTGCCCCGCAAAAGCAGCGCCGGACATTTGAGGCTGGGGCCGAAACAGACGGAGGAGCGCATGATGAATTCGCGCTCGTCGGTCTCGTCGAAACAGATCTCGTCGCTATAGCGATTGAAATAACGCCAGGAACTGACGCCAGCGGAGATGGGTGCTGCGGCGCGAAACTTCCGGCTCATCGCGGCCAGAAGCGTCAGCGTGCCGCCATTGGAATGGCCGGCGATGAAGAAGCGGTTTCTGTCGATGCCGGGAAGATTTTCCAGATAGGCGGCGGCGGCCAGTGCATCCGTCGTTTCGTCGTAAAAACCGGAATAATTGCCGCTCTGGCCGTTTTCACCACGGAAGGATGGCAGAAGCACGACATAGCCCGCTTCCCAATAGGGCTTCATCAGCGCCCAATGGCCGTCCCCGGTGGCGTTGCCGCCATGGAGGAAAAGGACGGCGGGCTTTAGCGTTTTTGAGGGCTGGTAGTGGGAGAGCCACGCGACAAGCGCAATGGAACCATCCGGCCCGCCCGGATAGGTGATCCGTGTCGCCCCGGGCGGCGTGCCGAGTGCGGAAGATTTTTCCGGCGCCGGCATTTTTCGCAGGAGATGGGTGTGGAAATGCTGACGCGCCACCGCATAATCCTGCCGCTCAAGCGGCAGCACCTCTGGCGCAACAATGCCCGCTTTCGCTCGGGGTGGTAAAAATGCGGACGCTGAGAGCCCCATGGCGCCGGCCACAAGGCTTCGCCGCGTCAGGCCCGGCGAGATGGCGCCGCTCTTTTCCTGTCCGAAGGCTTGGGAAAGAAAGCGTTTGTCTGCCATATGTCACCTGCGGGGGATTGTTACTAGAGCAGTTCAACACTGCGGCTGGAGGCTGTCCAATCACGGATTCGCGAATGACAACAATGTATTCGCAGCCATCATGGCAATTTCTGGACAGCGTCTCTCCGTTCCTGCGCCTGCCGCGGGGGATGAGGGACGGGTCAAGGCGCCCTACCCTTCCACACCGTCGATCATCGCCACCAGAGTCGAGAGCCTGTCCGCCTCCGCCGGCACCTTGTCGGCGCGAAGCCGCGAAATGCGCGGGAAGCGCATGGCCACGCCGGATTTGTGGCGGGTGGAGCGGTTGATGCCCTCAAAGGCCACCTCCAGCACGAAACCGAAATCCGGCGTGGCACGCACCGCCCGCACCGGGCCGAAACGCTCGACGGTATTGTCGCGCACGAACTTGTCCAGCACCTCCAGCTCCGCATCGGTGAAGCCGAAATAGGCCTTGCCCACGGGAACAAGCTGTTCACCATCCTCGCCTTCCGCCCAGACGCCAAAGGTGAAATCGGAATAATAGCTCGATCTTTTGCCGTGGCCGCGCTGGGCATACATCATGACGGCGTCGATATTATAAGGATCGCGTTTCCACTTGAACCAGGGGCCCTTGGCGCGCCCGGCCTGATAGGTGCTGTCACGGCGCTTGATCATGACGCCCTCGATCACAGGATCGGGCGGTGCGGCACGAAGCGTATCGAGTTCCTGCCAGCTGGAAAAGCCAATCAGCGGCGAGAGGTCGAAGCGATCATGAGGCGCGTGCTCGATAATATCCGAGAGGCGGCCGCGGCGCTCCATGTAGCTTTCGGCGCGAATATCGTTCTCGCCCTCGAACAGCAGGTCATAGGCGCGAATGAAGGCTGGATAATCATCCAGCATCTTCGCAGTCACCGTCTTGCGGTTCAGTCGCTGCTGCAAGTCGGAAAAGGTGCGGGTGAGATTGTTGGACCGCACCGTGCCGCCAATCAGCAATTCGCCATCCATCACGCCTTCGAAATCGATGGCGTCGAGCACGTCAGGGAAAGCGCCGGAAATATCGTCGCCGGAGCGGGAATAGAGTTTTCGCGTGGCGCCTGCGCGGGACAATTGCACGCGAATACCGTCCCATTTCCATTCTGCGGCATAGTCGGCTGGGTCCAGACTATCGAGGTCGCCATCGGCCACCGGCGTCGCCAGCATGACCGAATGGAAGATGGCGGGCGTCGCCAGAACCGGCCGCTCGGACTTCCCCTCAAGCCACGCGAAAAGCGGCGTATAGGGCGGCGTCAGCCCGTGCCAGAGGGTTTCGATCTCGGTGATGTCTTTGCCCGCAAAATCCGCCAGCGCCTGCCGTGCCAGCCGCGCCGAAACGCCGATGCGCAGGCTGCCGGTTGCGAGTTTGAGGAAAGCGAAACGCGAGGACGTATCGAGCCGGTCAAGCAGATCGCGCACCGCGCCGCGAACCTCGGTACGGCCGAGCGAGTTCATCAGCGTCACGACGTCGCCGAGGCGCGGGTCCTGCGCCTCGGTGTCATCCGCGCCGCCGATATTGCCCCAGACCAGCGAAATGGTCTCGGCCAGATCGCCGACATAATCATAGGAATAGCGAAACAGCACCTCGTCCATGCGCTCCAGCACCAGTTCGCGCAGCATGGCCGGCTTGACGCTCTTGAGGTCCAGCGTGCCGGCAATCGCCGCCAGACCGTAACCCCGGTCGGGATCGGGCGTATCGCGGAAATAATCGGTTAGCAGCTTCAGTTTGCCGTTGCGCGAGGGAGTGAGAACGAGACGGTCGAGAAGGGTGGCGAAGGCTTTCATCTCAATCCCCCTCATCCTCGTAACCGACAAGATGCAGCGGCTTGGCGGCAATGCCCTGCAATTCACACCAGCGCACCAGCGCCTCCTCCCGGCCATGGGTGACCCAGACGGCCTGCGGGCCGATTTCCTTGATGGTCTCCAGAAGCTCCGGCCAGTCGCAATGGTCGGAGATCACCAGCGGCAGTTCCACACCGCCCTGTTTGGCGCGTTGCCGCACCATCATCCAGCCGGACGCGAAGGCGATCAGCGGTTCGTTGAAGCGCCGTGCCCAGCGTTCCTGAAAGGCGGAGGGCGGGCCGACGACAATCGCACCCTTGAAGGCGGAGGGATCGCTTTTTTCGAGCGTCGCGGGCCTGAGATCGCCGAGATCGATGCCCTGCGAAATGTAATAATCGCAAAGCCGCGCCAGCGCGCCGTGAATATAGATGGGATCGGAATAGCCGTTGTCACGGAGCAGCCGGATGACGCGTTGTGCCTTGCCCAGCGAATAGGCGCCGACAAGGTGCGTCCGCTCGGGAAACTGTTTGATGGAGGTGAGCAGCTTGGCCGTTTCCACGCGCGGCAGCGGATGGTGGAACACCGGCAGGCCGAAGGTGGCCTCTGTGATGAAGACATCGCAGGGCACCGTCTCGAAGGGAGCGCAGGTGGGGTCGATGCCGCGCTTGTAGTCTCCCGAGGCGACGATGCGCAGGCGATTCACTTCCACGGAGATTTGCGCCGAACCCAGCACATGGCCTGCTGGATGGAAACCGACGGTAACGCCGTTTACCTCCACCCTTTCGCCGAATGCGACCGCCTGCTCGCTGCCACAGAAATCCTCGCCATAACGGATGCGCATGATATCCAGCGTCTGGCGCGTGGCCAGCACCGCGCCATGGCCGGCGCGGGCGTGGTCGGAATGACCGTGGGTGATGAGCGCCCGCGCCACCGGGCGCACGGGATCGATATAAAAATCACCCACCGGGCAATAAAGGCCCTTGGGCGTGGAATTCAACAGCTGTTCCTGCTTCATATTCATTGAGATAGGGCCGCCCGCGCGAATCTAAAGTGCTGCGAGCATAACGCGGAACGGGCATTAAATTTCCAGCGGCGGTGTTTTTGTTTTGTGGGACCGTGATGGTGAAACACATTGCACGGCCCGTCCTTTCCCTCATTTCTATGCTCGTCACAGGGATGAGGGTATGGTGAGCAACGTGAACAAGGCGCTTCAATCCCATCGAACCGTATTGGGTGACGGACTTTACTCCCCCGCCCCTTCGGCCGGCTTCGCCTCAACCGCCGCCGGTAGCCGCACCGGTTTCAGCATCAGCGCCGCGGCAAGACCGATGGCGGCGGTTGCGGCGGCGGCGAAGAACAGCGGCGTAAACGCATCCGAATAGAGCGAGGCGACGGCGGCCTGTGAGGCGGCAGGCAGTTCGGAGAGTATTTTCGGCGTCAGTTCCTCAATCTTGCCGACACCGGGAATATTGACCGCGACACCTTTCAGGCTCGATGACACGATGGCGCCATAGACAGAAATGGCGATCGCCGCACCGCCCATGCGGGTCAGGGTCACCGCGCCACTCGCCGCGCCAATATCCGCCTTGGGTGCTGAATTCTGCACGCCGATGATCGGCGCCTGCTGGCCGAGCCCGACAGCAAAGCCTTGTGCCAACATGAGGACCGCAATCACCCAAAGCGGCGTTCCGGCATGCATCTGCGTGAAGAGCAGCATGGCGATGACGTTGATGGTAAGGCCCGCCACAGAGAAGGGCTTGTAAACGCCGGTGATCGAAATCAGCCGTCCGGCCGAAAGCGAGCCCATGACGATGCCGCCGGTGACGGCGATGAAGAACAGGCCGGCATGGGAAGGCGAAAGCCCGGTGGTGGTCTGCAGGAACAGGGCATAATAATTGACCATGCCGATGCCGATGCCGCCGCTGGTCAGCGAGACAATCATCAGCAGCGGAAAGGTGCTGTCCTTGAAGAGGCGCAGCGGCACGACGGGTTCCGGCGCGCGACGCTCCACCTGTACCCACAGGAAACCCGCAATGACGGCGAAGGCGACGATACCGAGGCTTGGGGCGGCGATCAACGAGCCGAACAATTCGCTGCTGTCGGCCCAGAACACCACGCTGGCAATGGTGGCAGCCAGCAGGATGGCGCCGAGATAATCGATCTTCGGCTGGCGCGCCGGGCGGCGGTAAGGCAGCATCAATGCCAGCCCTGCAATGACAATAATGCCGAGCGGCAGGTTGATGAGGAAGATTGATCTCCAGCCGAACAGGTCGCTCATCGTGCCGCCGAGGATCGGGCCGACACTGCCCGACGCCATGATGGTGAGGCTGGAATAGCTCTGGTAACGGGCGCGTTCGCGCGGCTCGAACAGATCCGCATTGACGGAAAAGATCGAGACCATGATGCCGCCGCCGCCAAGCCCCTGCAACACGCGGGCGGCAATCAGGCTGTCCATCGACCATGCCAGCCCGCAGGCCAGCGAGCCGAGCGTGAAGATGACGACCGCCGCGATCATTACATATTTGCGTCCGAACAGATCGCCGAGCTTGCCATAGACAGGCATGACAGCACTGGTCGCCAGCAGATAGGCGGAGCCGATCCAGCCGAAGCGCTCCAGCGCGCCGAATTCACCGACAATGGTGGGAAGCGCTGTCGATACGATCTGGTTATCGAGGGTCGCCATGAACATGGCCAGCATCAGGAACAGAAAGACGATGAGCCTGCGCCGATGATCCGACACAAGCGGCGCCACGGGGGCGGTGGACATATCCATGAAAAATCTCGTTGGCTACGGCGGTTTTGCTACGGCAATTTGTGTGCTATCAGCATATATATGTCAATAGCAAGTTTTTGACATCCATGTTATTCGCGCTAAATGTGATCGCGAACTGGCAATGAAAGGAACGGCAAAGCGTGGCGAGCGAGGAAAACTGGAACGAGGATCTGCCCGAGGACATCAAGCGGATCGGCAATACGATGACGCGCATGCGCATCATGATCGGCCGCCGCATCATCGGCCGCATGGCGCTTGCCAAGCTCGCTCCGGGTCTTGAACTCTCCCATATCGACGTTCTCGATATTCTGCGCCGCACCGAAGGCGATGTTACCGTGGGTGCGATTGCCGAGGGCATGCGCATCGATCCCTCACGCGGCAGCCGGGTGGTGGCAGATATGGTAGGGCGCGGCCTGCTGAAACGCAGCGTTTCCCAGGAAGACGGCCGCCGCAGCATTGTCGAGATTACGCCGCTCGGCACCAGCCTTTTGCAGAAAATGCGCCGGACCAAGATGAGCGTCATCGAGGATGTGATGGATGGATGGCCGGCGGAGGATGTAGAGACATTCGCCCGCCTGTTCGAACGCTTTATCGACCGTTTCGAATATCGTCTGTCACCGGATACGGACTTATTCGCGGATCAGAAAAAATCATAGTTGGCCCAGGGATCTGCAACTTCACTTTAAAGCGACGAAACCGTAACGTGCGGCGCATCGAACTGGTCAAGGGGTAATTTCGATGTTGACGATTTACGGTGTCTACCGTTCCCGCGCTACGCGCACACTGTGGCTTGCGGGTGAACTGGGCATAGAATTCAAGCATGTACCCGTGATACAGGCCCGCCGCCTTGCCGATCCGCTGGCTGCGGATGCGCCGCTCAACACGCTGTCGCCCGCATTTCTCGCCGTCAATCCGATGGGCACCATTCCCTGCATTGAGGATGACGGCATGGTGCTCTACGAATCCATGGCCATCAATCTCTACCTTGCCCGTAAATATGGCGGGCCACTTGCGCCGGTCGATCTGAAGGAAGATGCGGCGATGTTGCAATGGTCCTTCTTCGCCGCCACCGAAATCGAGACCAATTCGCTGAAGATTTCCTCCGCCATCGCCGAAGGCCTGTCGGAAAGCGACACTGGTAAGGCTGTTATCGACGTCGCCGCCCGCTTGCTGAAGCGCCCCTTCCGGGTGCTGGAACAGCATCTCGCCACCCATGATTATCTGGTGGGAGACCGTTTCACCGTCGCCGACCTCAACGCGGCGGAAATCGTTCGTTACGCCCAGGACCACAAACCGCTGTTCGATGCCCATCCGGCGCTGAAAGCCTGGCTGGATCGTTGCCAGGCCCGCACGGCGTTCAAGTCCATGTGGGATACCCGCGCGGCCGAGGCGGCTTGACACGAGCTTTGGGCGCGGACTGGAGACGTCCCTCCGTACTCAACGTCATCCTCGGGCTTGTCCCGAAGATCCAACCACGTCAAATAAAATCAATACGTTGCAGATCCTCGGGACAAGCCCGAGGATGACGACAGTAACTATTAACCCCTCTCCCCCGCCAGCGCCCGCTGCACTGCCGGCCGGTCGTTCATGCGGCGGAAGTGGTCGTGCACCTTCGGGAAGCGGGCAATATCCACGCCATCGCTTTCCAGCCAGCCGGACATGACGAAAAGATAAGGATCGGCAACCGAATAAGCGGTGCCCAGAACCCATGGGCCGTGCAGCATGCCGTGTTCGATCAGTTCGAAGCACTCGCCCATGGTCTGCGGCACTTTCGCCTTCATATCGGCCAGCGAACTATCCTCATTCGCCCAGCGGCTGCCCCGCCGGCCGTGGGCATGGGCGACATGCACCGTCGAAGAAATGAAGGAGTTGAAGGACTGCATCAACGCGAATTCGAAGGGATCGTCGAGTGGCGCGAGTTTCTTCTCAGGCGCCATCTGGGCGATGAAGGCGAGGATGGCGGGCGTCTCCGTCAGCACGCCGCTTGCCGTTGCCAGCGCCGGCACGCGGCCCTTGGGATTGATCTTTAAAAATGCCTCGGAGCGTTGCTCGCCTTCCGCAAAATTAACGCGGTGGGCCTTATAAGGCAGGCCGGATTCCTCAAGCACGATATGGCTGGCGCGGGAACAGGAACCGGGAGAGAAAAACAGTGTGAACATGGGTATGCGACCTCCAAAGCAATGAAGCGCCCGTTTCTTCCTCGTACGAACGCCGACCCGCGGCGACCAAGGGATGGCCGTCACACGCAGGTCGCACCATCATCGTGCCGGCAAACGGCCGCGTCAAAGGTTATTTAGAGACCGACGACCCTGACATCGCCGACATGGATGCCGTTCCAGTTGCGCATCTGCCGGTTCGCCATGCCGCTCAGCGCCTGTTGTTCGGCGCTGCCTTCATCGAAATAACGGGCGAGCAATGCCGAAACCATGGCTTCTGCCGCACGCGTCGTGCCGTCTTCGCATTTCACCGCCATGGCGATGCCCTTTGCCGGCAGGGCGGCGATGAAGACGCCCTCCGCGCCGGTCTTTGCGAAGATTTTTCCCGGCGCGATCTGCATCAGCTTCGTGCAGGCGCGGCCAGTGCCCGCCACGTAAAAGGGTTCAGCCATGCAGGCCTCGATGAGACGGCCCGAGGCTTTCGCACGCCCCGGTTCCAGCCCCCTGCCCGTCGCCATTTTCGCGAAACCATGCGCCAGCCCCTTGAGCGGCACGGCATAGGTGGGGATGGAGCAGCCGTCCACGCCGCAATTGTCATGGCCGAGAGTAGCACCCGTCAGGCTTGCCATCGTGGCGCGGATTTCCCGCTGCAGCGGATGATCGTAACCGACATAGCCCTTGGGGTCCGTGCCGGTGTGGCAGCAGGCGCAGATGAAGCCGGAATGTTTACCGGAGCAATTATTGTGAAGCGCCGTCGGCTTTTCCAGCGTGCGGGCCTGATGGATGATGGTTTTCTGGTCGGAAGACCAATGCGCGCCGCATTCCAGCGTATCGGCATCCCTGCCCGCCTTCGCCAGCATCGAAGCGGCGAGTTCCACATGCGCGTCCTCACCGGAATGGGAGGAACAGGCAAGTGCGAGTTCGCGGTTGCCGAATTGATAGGCATCCGCAGCACCGCTTTCCACCAGCGGCAGCGCCTGCATGGCCTTGCAGGCGGAACGCGGAAAGATGCCGCGCTCAATATCGCCAGCCGAAAACAGCACGCCGCCATCGCCATCCACCACCACGGCAAGGCCATGATGGCGGCTTTCGACCAGATTACCCCTGGTGACTTCGACGGTAACGGAATTGTTCATTTTTGTGGCCTCAAAAAATTCTGATTTCATGTGGTTGATACCGCAATTGATTTTTCGATGCACGGGGCTGTTCGTGAAATTTGCAAAACGTCTTCTGCTGGCGATTGCCGTTATCTATCTGCTTCCCGCGCTGGCATCGGCCGGCCTGTGGGCCATGAAGGACCATCCGCGCGGCTGGAACGCCGCGAGATGGTCGTCCTCCGGCATGCTGCCGGCCGCGTCCAGCAACAGAGAAGCCGCCGTCTACGTCTTTTCCGCCATGACCGGCGGTTTCAAGGGCTCGGTCGCCAGCCATGCCTGGGTCGTGCTGAAAAAGCCGGACGCCACAAATTATGACCGTTATGACAAGGTGGGCTGGGGCACGCCGATCCGCCACAATGGTTATGCAGCGGATGCCTACTGGTATTCCAACATGCCGCGCCAAGTGGTGGCCATTCACGGCGCGGAAGCGGAAAAGCTGATCCCCAAGATCGAAAAGGCGATTGCCGATTACCCCTACGGCAAGCCGGGCGGCTATCGCATCTATCCCGGCCCCAACTCCAACACCTTCGTCGCCCATGTGCTGCGCAGCGTGCCGGAACTCGGCGTCGTGCTGCCGCCGGATGCGGTTGGCCGCGATTATCTGCCGGACGGCGCGTTTTACCACATCGCCGACGACTGGAAGGATGTAAGCGTTTCGCTTGGCGGCCTGTTCGGCGTTTCGGCGGGTGCCCGCAGCGGTCTCGAGGTGAATTTTCTCGGCCTTGTCGCCGGCATCGATTTCAGCCGGCCCGGCGTAAAGATACCGGGGCTCGGTTATTTCGGCGTGGCGGGCGTCCGCGCGTAAGCGGTTAGGTTTCGCTGGCCTGAGCGGCGCGTCGGGCGCGGATGCTCTGGGCGATGAAGACCCGCGACAGGCCATGATAAAGCGGCTCGCGGGAGAAAAGCCGCGACGTCAGATATCCCAGCATCGATGCGGCCATGATGGGCATGACGCCTTCATGATTGCCGGTCATTTCGAGGATAATGACAAAGGCCGTCATCGGCGCCTGCACCACGCCCGCAAAATAACCCGCCATGCCGACGATGGCGCCGAGGCCGATGCTGGTGCCAAGCAAGGTGGCCATGGTGCTGCCGAAACCCGCGCCCACTGACAAGGACGGCGCGAAAATGCCGCCGGGAATGCCCGACATCATGGCAAGGAACGTCGCCGCCAGTTTTTCGATGAAGAAGAAGGTCGGCGCGGCCTCGCCCTCGATTGCGGCGCGCGCCTGTTCGTAACCGGTTCCGAAGGTGGCGCCTCCAGACGCTATTCCGATTGCCGCGGAGGCAAGGCCGCAGGCCGCCGCCACTGCCAGCATCCGCTTTAACGGCATGGTCTGGGCGAAACGGCGGATGCGCGCAGATAGGCGCAGGGCGCCAGAGCTGAAAAGAGCGCCAAACGCACCACCGCCGACACCGCAGACGAGCACCAGCAGCCAGTCCATCGTCGTTTTCGCCATGACCGAGCTGGTGCCGAAATAGGTATAGCTGCCGACCAGAGCCAAGGACGCAAGGCCCGACAGGATGACGGCAGTGAGAACCAGACCATTGGCGCGGGATTCATAGGTCTTGCTCATTTCCTCGATGGCGAAGACGATGCCCGCCAGCGGCGTGTTGAAGGCCGCCGCAATGCCTGCCGCCGAACCGGCGAGAATGAGGCCCTTCGCCTGCGCCATGCCGCCCCAGCGGGCTGCCTGCAGCATGATCGAAGCGCCAACCTGAACGGTCGGGCCTTCGCGGCCTATGGACGCGCCGGAGAGCAGACCGGCGACCGTCAGCACCACCTTGCCGAAAGCAAGCTTCAGCGACAGAAGCCGCGAACGGTCCGCATCTTCCCGCAGGTGCCGCGCAGCGATGGCCTGCGGAATGCCGCTACCGCCGGCATTGGGAAAAACCGTGATCGCAAGCCAGGCGCAGAGCGTAAACCCGAGCGGCGTGATGATGAGCGGCAGCAGAAACGCCCATTCCCCCGATGAGGTTGCCGCGAAGAAAAGGTGCTGGGCCCGATCCGCCGCCCACGCAAACCCGACGCTGATAAGGCCAACCGCAATCGCACCTATCCAGAAAACCGCCCTCGGCCTCCACACCCGCCATGAGCCCCAGACGACACGGGAACGGCGGAGCATCTTCAGCTTCTTGTAGTCGACGGGCATGGTGATTCCAGATCGGTGATTTCAGTTATTGTCGGGCGGGAGGCCCTTTTATCGGCCTCTCGGGCGGGGATTGCAAGGTTTTGCATTTGACAGGTCGCCCCTATCGGCGCATTCTTTGCGTCGCAATTGCAACGCATGGAGACGTGGACATGAAAACGGCAACGATCCCTTCACTGCGGGTGACGGCGGATTTTCGCGAGGCTGCTGAAAGCGTGCTGAAGGAAGGCGAGACGCTTTCTTCCTTCGTTGAAGAGTCCGTGCGCAGGCAGGTGCAAATCCGTAAATCGCAGGCGGAATTCATTGCGCGCGGGCTGGCGTCACTCGAAGAAGCGGAGCGCACCGGCATTTATTATAGCACCGACGATGTTCTTTCGATGATGCAAAAGAAACTTGATGCTGCGAAAGCCGCGAAGCGGAAATGACGTATGAGCTTCGCTATACCGAAGAAGCCTTGGCCGATTTTGATCGCATCTATGATTTTCTGATCGCCTACGACATCGATGTGGCTGAGAAAGCAATCCGCGCCATAAGAGCAGGACTGGAGATTCTCGGCGATTTTCCCTTCAGTTGCCGCAAGGCATCTGCCGAAAACAGCCTCTTACGCGAACTCCTCGTGCCCTTCGGTTCCTCCGGCTATATCGTGCTGTTCCGCATTGATGGCCCGAAAACCGTCACCATTGCCGCCGTCCGCCACCAGCGCGAGGACGATTACCATTGATCCTCACCGGTCGCTGACGGCCGCACGCGGGTTTACCCACGGCTCCTGATTGGAGCGCGGCAGCGGGGTTTTGCCGAGAATGTGGTCGGAAGCCTTCTCGCCCGTCATGATCGACGGGCCGTTGAGGTTACCATAGGTCACGTGCGGGAAGATCGAGCTGTCTGCAACGCGCAGCCCTTCGACGCCGATCACACGGCATTCGGGATCGACAACCGCCATCGGGTCGTTCCTGTCGCCCATGCGGCAGGTGCCGCAGGGGTGGTAGGCGCTTTCCAGATGTTCTCGCAGAAAGGCATCGATCTGCTCGTCGGTCTCGATATTCTCACCCGGCTGGATTTCCGGGCCACGGAATTCGTCGAATGCTTTCTGGCCAAAGATTTCACGCGTCAGGCGCACGCAATGGCGGAATTTCTCCCAGTCTTCTGGGTGGCTCATATAGTTGAAGCGGATGACGGGATCATCCGTGGGATCGGCGGAGCGCAACGTGACATTGCCACGCGACGGCGACAGGTTGTAGCCGACATGCGCCTGAAAACCATGGCTTTTCGCCGCCGCCTTGCCGTCATAGGAGATGGCGACAGGCAGGAAATGATACTGAATGTCAGGCTGTTTGAGGCCCGGTGCGGAGCGCAGGAAGGCGCAGGCCTCGAACTGGTTGGAGGCGCCAAGTCCGCCCTTCGACAACAGCCATTGCGCCCCGGCAACACCCTGCCAGAACCATGGTAGCCACGAGTAGAGCGAGACCGGCTTGGTGGAGACCTGTTGGAAATAAAACTCCATATGGTCCTGAAGATTGGCGCCGACACCCGGACGGTCCGCCTTTACCTCGATGCCCATGTCTTTCAGATGCGCGGCAGGCCCGATGCCCGACAGCATCAGCAGTTTCGGCGAATTGAAGGAGGACGCAGAAACGATGACCTCGCGACCCGCCTTGATGGTTTCCACCACGCCCCTGCGCTCGATCTCGACGCCAACGGCGCGACCGTTCTCGATCACGACCTTGCGGGCGAAACCGTTGACGAGCGTGACATTGCCGCGCTTCAGCGCCGGTTTCAGATAGGCATTGGCGGCAGACCACCGGCGGCCATTATGGATCGTCTGCTCCATCAGGCCGAAACCTTCCTGCTTGGAACCGTTATAGTCATCGGTCAGTTCAAAACCCGCCTGCGCGCCGGCCTGAATGAAGGCGTGAAACAGCGGATTGTTGACCGGCCCGCGCTGCACATGCAGCGGCCCGTCCGTGCCGCGCCAGCCCTCTTCACCGCCATGGCTGTGCTCCATGCGCTTGAAGTAAGGCAGCACATCCGCATAGGCCCAGCCATGCGCGCCAAGCTCTTCCCAGCGATTGAAATCCTCGGCATGGCCGCGCACGTAAACGAGGCCGTTGATGGAGGACGAGCCGCCGATGACTTTTCCGCGCGGGGCGGTGATGCGGCGATTGTTGAGATTGGGCTCGGGTTCGGAGAGATAACCCCAATTGTAGCGCTTCATGCTCATCGGCCAGGCAAGTGCGGCCGGCATCTGGATGAAGGGCCCGAAATCGGAACCGCCCGCCTCGATGACGATGACGGAATAACGGCCGTCTTCCGACAGGCGGTAGGCGATGGCGGAGCCTGCGGAACCCGAACCGACGATGATGTAATCTGCCTGCATTGTTTGCTCCACTTGGGGCTTTGGTTCCGATGAATGTATTGGGGTGGGGTTTACCCCCCTCTGCCCTGCCGGGCATCTCCCCCTCAAGGGGGGAAATCGACTCGCGGATAGGTCTCGCCTATCTCAATATTTGCGAATGAAGTGCTGGAGCGCCTCTTGCCGATTTCCCTCCTTGAGGGGGAGATGTCCGGCAGGACAGAGGGGGGTAAACCCCGCTCGCCAACCCATCAATAAGGCGCGTCCACCTTCCCCGTGCTCACGTAAACCGTCTTCAACTCGCTATAATGCTCCAGCGCCGCCGCCGAATTCTCGCGGCCGAAACCGGATTGTTTCGAGCCGCCGAAGGGGATTTCCACCGGGCAGAGATTGTACGTGTTTATCCACAGCGTACCCGCCTCCAGCTGATCCACCACACGGTGAGCGCGGGCGAGATCAGCGGTGAAGACGCCGCCGGCGAGGCCGAACTCGGTGGCGTTGGCGCGGGCGAGAACCTCTTCTTCGTTATCGAAATCCAGCACGCACATGACAGGTCCGAAGATTTCTTCACGGGCGATGGTCATATCGTCCGTCACATCGGCAAACACGGTCGGCTGAACATAAGCGCCCTCGCCCGCAACATTGTTGGGAATGCCGCCGCCAGTGATGAGCGTTGCCCCTTCCGCCTTGCCCTTTTCGATATAGGAGAGAACCTTCTCCTGCTGGGCCTTGGAGACCAGCGGGCCGAGATGGGTGGCGTAATCGAGGGGATCGCCGAGGATCATTGCCTCGGTGCGCTTTTTCAGGTTTTCGAGGAAACGCGCCTTCGCCTTTTTCTGCACGAAAACGCGCGTGCCGTTCGAGCAGACTTGCCCGGAGGAATAGAAATTGCCGAGCATGGCGCCACCGACAGCGCTTTCAATATCGGCATCGTCGAACACGATCATCGGCGACTTGCCGCCGAGTTCCATTGTGACATGCTTCAAATGCCCGGCGGCGGCGGCGGCAACCTTGCGACCGGTCGGCACCGAACCGGTGAGCGAAACCTTGGCGACATCGGGATGGTTGACCAGAAGCGGGCCAGTGTCACGATCGCCCTGGATGACGTTAAAGAGGCCCTTGGGAAGACCGGCCTCGATCAGGATTTCGGCGATCTTCAACGCGCCGAGCGGGGTGTTTTCCGAGGGCTTGAAGACCATGGCGTTGCCGGCGACGAGCGCGGGAGCGGCCTTCCAGCAGGCGATCTGCTGCGGATAGTTCCACGCGCCAATGCCAACGCAGACACCGAGCGGTACGCGCTTGGTATAGGCGAAATCACCGCCGAGGGGAATGTAGTCGCCATTCAATGCGGAAGGCGCGATGCCGCCGAAAAACTCGAAGGCATCCGCACCCGAGGTCGGGTCGGCGACGATGGTTTCCTGAATGGGCTTGCCGGTATCCAGCGTCTCCAGCGTGGAAAGCGCATCGTTGCGTTCGCGCATGATATCGGCGGCGCGTTTGAGGATGCGGCCGCGCGCCATGGGACTCATCGCCGCCCATTCCTTCTGGGCGCGCTTGGCCGAGGCGATGGCACGCTCGACAATCGTCGGTGTTGCGGCGTGAAGCCGGGCAATGATCTCGCCGGTTGCGGGGAAGATGCTGTCGAACGGCGTGCCGGTATTATCTTCGACATAATCGCCGTCGATGAAATGCGAGGCTTTCGGCTGCGCCCTAAGCGGCGTGGCGATGGTCATATCGAAGTCTCCTAGAGGGTGCGGATAGACGGCTTGGCGCGCTGTCCATCAGGAAAAGATTTGAGCTGCATGTCGAAATAATCCTCGACGAGCGCCGGCGCGGAAGCGAGGCCGAGCGGCGCGGAGCGCAGGCTGTGTCTGATATAAAGCCCGTCGATCAGCGCCGCCGCCCCTTCGGCAATCCGCGCAGCATCGTCAGGCGGGCAGAGCCGGTTGAGGCTTGCCATGAGGTTGGAGCGCAGGCGGCGGGAATAAATCACCAGCAGACGGCGGGTTTCTTCCGAGCGCTGCGCCTCGACGTAAAAGGCAAGCCATGCCGCCACCGTCTCCGGCGTGAACTGGTCGCTCTGGAAGGAGACATGCACGATGGCGCTCAGCTTTTCACGCGGACCGGATGCGCGGATCAATGCCGCTACGGCATCACGCCTCAGATCGCGCAGCAGGCTGCGGATGGTTTCCAGAAGCAGCTGCTGCTTGCTGCCGAAATAATGATGCGCAAGGGCCGCCGACACGCCCGCTTCCCGGGCGATGTCGGACATTGTCACATTCAGCGAACCATGGTGGCCTATGGTGCGCAGTGCCGCATCCACCAGCGCCTTGCGGCGCAGAGGCTCCATTCCGATCTTGGGCATAAGCGTCTCCTTGATGGCGGGCAAAATATTCTTGATTGATCAATCAATCAATAAAAAACGCGCCATTTTTTGTCGCTGATTTGCGATAGATCATATTTTCCGCCACCGGGGAGCTGTAGGTTGCCGCTCATCCGCCAAGCATGGCGCCTACGCCGCCGCCCGGCTCACGCGGGAAAAACTAAACCGTGATTTACTGCGAATTGGGAATGGAACGCGTTTCGTGCTAATATTGATGGCGATATAAATTTCGCTGGAAGCGGCGCCAGACGAAAGACGATAAAAACGCCCGCCATAGACCACGACGGCACCCGATCCCATAGATCGAAAGACCGTTCGCAGTGTTTAAAGAAGGGAGTGATATCATGCCAATGGTGACAGTATCGATTTCCCCGGAACAGGCAGCAAGAATGCGCGAGGCCGTGAATTGCGGCGCTTACGCATCCGGCAGCGAGGTCGTCAGGGCAGCGCTGAGACTATGGGCGGCCTCCGCCGAACATGGCGTCGGCGCAACGTCCACCGAACCTGTCGAAGCGGACCGGGAACGCATGAATGTCGCGGAACTTTATGCCGCACACACCGGGCATATCCGCCGGGCATAAGGCCCGGCGTAACAACCTTCCATATTGAAAGGGTTGTAACAAAACGTTCATCAAAGCTTCACAGTCGTGAAAGCTTTTGTTGACCTGTAATCTGCGATTGTTCGCCGCAAAAGAGACGGGTTCCCAATGGCGCATTCCATACGGCGCGCCACCAAAGGGACCGGCAACAGCGGAGAAATAGAAATGCAGGCCGTCACGCTGGAGAACGATGTCATAAGGCGTTTTGCCTCCGGGCACATGTTTCCCATGGCGAAACTGGTGCTTGAAACGGCGTTTCAGCCGATTGTCGAGGCGACGACAGGCACGATCTTCGGTTATGAATCGCTGATGCGCGGCCATGACCGGCTCGGTTTTTCCAATCCGCTGGCGCTTCTCGACCAGGCTGCCGCGGATGGTGAGTTGAAGGCCTTCGAGCAGATGCTGGCAAGCCGCGCGCTCGCGAAATTCTCCACGCTGCCCGATTTCTCCTCCGCCACCCTGTTTCTCAATCTCGATGTGCGGCTGATCCCGCATGGCAACGCCATTTTGGACAAGCTCGTCGGCTATCTGGCGCGGGCGGGCATACCGGCCTCCTCCATCTGCTTCGAGCTTTCCGAACGTTTCGACAATACCAGCGTGCCGGAATTCACGGCGCTGATCGCCCGCATGCGCAAGGAAGGCTTCAAGCTGGCGATTGACGATTTCGGCGCCGGCCATGGCGAAATGAAGCTGCTCTGCGACTTCCCGCTGGATTACCTGAAGATCGACCGGCATTTCATCACCGGCGTCGACCAATTGCCGCGCAAGCAGCACCTTGTGCGCAACATCGTCAACATCGCTCATATTCTCGGCGTCAGGGTCATTGCGGAAGGTATCGAAACCGAGGCGGAGTTTTTGACCTGCCGCGAATTCGGCGTCGATCTGGTGCAGGGCTGGCTGATCGCCAGGCCCACGGTCTTCACCAGCGAGCTGCCGGAGAGCTTTCCCCACATCAGCCTCATCGGCGTGGCGCGGCGCAGCAGCCAGACGCTCGACGAAATCCTCATTCGCCGGGAAATCGAGCGTCTTCCAACCGTCTTCGAACATGACAGTGTCGACAGCGTCTTCGAACTGTTCCGCAGTAATCCGCAGCAGGCGTTTTTCCCGGTCCTCAACGCCAATGGCGAACCGCGCGGCGTCATCAACGAATATCACCTCAAGGAATATATCTACCGGCCCTTCGGCCGCGATCTGCTCAAGAACAAGATCTATGAGCGCACCATCTCCCATTTCGTCGATCCCGCGCCGATTGTCGGCCTCGATGCAGATGCCGATCAGTTGATGAACATGTTCGCCAGCATGGGCGGCAGCGCCTGCATCATCCTGACCGAAAACATGCGTTACGCCGGCATCGTTTCCGCCGCTTCGCTCATCAAGGTCATCAACGAAAAACAGCTGAAGATGGCGCAGGACCAGAACCCGCTGACGGCGCTGCCCGGCAACCGCGCGATTGGCGGCTTCATTGCCGACCGCTGCAGCGACGGCGATGAAGTGCGCTTCTTCTGCTATTGCGACTTCGATAATTTCAAACCCTTCAACGACAAATACGGTTTCAACGCCGGTGACCACGCCATCACCCTGTTTTCAGCGCTGATGCGCCGTTACTTTTTTGCCGGAGATTGTTTCCTAGGCCATATTGGCGGCGACGATTTCTTCATCGGTGTGCGCGACTGGACGGTGGGAGAACTAACGGAAATCCTCGAGCGGCTGATCAGCGATTTTCATGATGACGTGGCCGAACTCTATTCGGACGAGGACCGCGCCGCCGGCTGCATGAAAGGTCAGGACCGCCACGGCAATGAACGGGACTTTGCGCTGCTGCGCTGCTCCATCGGCGTTCTGACCTTGCCGAAAGGGCATATCATCGCCAATCCAGAGCGGATCGGCAGCGAGATCGCGAGTGTGAAGGCGGCTGCGAAGGAAAACGAAGGCGGTCTCGTCGTACGGGTCTTCGGCGAGACAAATTGACACTCGTGACCAACGGCCTCCTTCCCTAAGCGGCGCATCTGACCTACATCTTCAGGCGACGCCCACACGTGAGGAGTTGCCCCTGCTATGCCCGACACCATGACCCTGCCCGAAACAATGCGCTTCATCGACCTTCCCTCCCATGGCGGCCCGGAGGTGATGCGGCTTTCGCAAGCGCCTTTGCCGAAGCCCGCCAAAGGCGAGGTTCTGGTGAAGGTCGAGGCGGCGGGCGTCAACCGGCCGGATATCGCACAGCGGCAGGGCGCCTATCCGCCGCCGAAAGATGCAAGCCCGATCCTCGGCCTTGAAATCGCCGGCGAGGTGGTTGCGCTGGGTGAAGGCGTCACCGAATTCAAGTTGGGCGACAAGGTCTGCGCGCTCGCCAATGGCGGCGGTTATGCGCAATATTGCACCGTGCCGGCCGGGCAGGCCCTCCCCTTCCCCAAGGGGTACGACGCCGTCAAAGCGGCGGCTTTGCCGGAAACCTTCTTCACGGTCTGGGCCAATCTCTTCCAGATGGCGGGCCTGACGGAAGGTGAAACCGTGCTCATCCACGGCGGCACCAGCGGCATCGGCACGACGGCCGTCCAGCTTGCCAAAGCCTTTGGTGCGGAAGTCTATGCGACGGCGGGTTCTGCGGAAAAATGCGAAGCCTGCGTGAAGCTCGGCGCCAGACGGGCGATCAACTACCGCGAGGAGGATTTCGCCGAAGTCGTGAAATCCGAAACAGGCGGCAAGGGCGTCGATGTCGTTCTCGACATGATCGGTGCAGCCTATTTCGAAAAGAACCTTTCGGTGCTGGCCAAGGATGGTTGCCTGTCCATCATCGCTTTTCTCGGCGGCGCCGTGGCCGACAAGGTCAACCTCACCCCCATCATGGTCAAGCGCCTCACCGTCACAGGCTCCACCATGCGCCCCCGC
Organism: Agrobacterium sp. B1(2019); assembly: GCF_008274755.1. NCBI lineage: Bacteria > Pseudomonadati > Pseudomonadota > Alphaproteobacteria > Hyphomicrobiales > Rhizobiaceae > Agrobacterium > Agrobacterium sp. B1(2019). The sequence continues at coordinate 1,886,108 of NZ_VTPB01000001.1, forward strand.
ACGGCCGACGAAAAACGCGCCATCCGCGACGACCTCGTCGCAGAGGTCTGGCCGCTCATCGAAAGCGGTCAGCTGGCACCGGTCATCAACCGGGTCTTCACACTGGACGAGGTCGCGGAGGCGCACCGGCTGATGGAAAGCAGCAATCATATCGGCAAGATCGTGATACGGGTGTCGTGACGTTTTGAGCACGATCGTTGTTTTCATTGACAACACAGCAAAGTGTTGTCAAGAATAACAACATGAAGGCCATTCTGCTCGAAAAGACGCGCAAAGTGATCGACGAGACGGCCTTCTTCGAGGTTGTCCTGTGGCATCTGTCTGAGCCTGTTCCCGGAAGTCTTCACCCGTTCAAATATCGGCTGGCGCTGGTGATCAAAGGGGAATGTGTTCTGCGTTATGACAATGAACGCGGCAAAGGCGATCATCGTCACATGGACGGGCGTGAAGACACCATCGCCTTCACCACGCTCGAAGCCCTGTTCGATGCTTTTCAGGCGGATATGGAAAGGATTTTGTCATGACCGCACTCACCGTCCGTCTCAGCACGATCAAGGATATCAAGAGCCGCTTTGTTGCCGCCGGTAATCTGGCCATGTCTGGAAAGCCGGTGGAGGCGAAACCGTCCGTCGAATTTTCCAGCTATGAGGACCTGCACCGCATTCTCGCGCCGCTTCGCCTTGCCATCGTCAAGGCTCTGGCGGGACAGGGACCGCTTTCTATCCGGGAGGTTGCCCGTCGGGTCGGACGGGACGTACAGGCCGTTCATCGCGACGTGACGTCGCTCCTCCATGCGGGCGTTATCGACCGGAACGAGGCTGGCATAGAGTTTCCCTATGACAGCATCCACTTCGAATTCGACGTGAAGGCCGCAGACGCGGCATAGGTGCCGGGCGTCCCCTGGAAGTAATCCCTCTTGCATTACTGACGAATCGTACTACCTTCTAGTTATGTTCAACGTATCGGAAGGAGGTGATCCAATGTCTAGTGAGATTTCGGTCTCTGGTGCAGGCAATGGAAAGGGTGTGTTTTCGACGGGGCAGCCCTCGTTGTAAACCTCTTCTGCCTTCGGAACGTTGAGAAACAGTCCCGGGTCTGTAAACAGGACCAAACTCATGGAAGGGTCGCTTTGGCGACCCTTTTCCGTTTTTGCTTATTGCTTCGACGATTGGGGAAATCTGCGCCTGGGGTGCCGGTGCGGCTCTCCCGCGATGAGAAGAACTTCTTTCAGCCCAAGGACTTGGTCTGGCTGGATACCGGCTCGGGGCAGGTATGACGGAGAACTGAAGCGCGTCGCAAGAATCAGATCACAGTTCACCACAGTTGAAATCATAGACAGTGCTGGGTGTCGTTACCCCCCTCTGTCCTGCCGGACATCTCCCCCTCAAGGGGGGAGATCGGCAAGAGGCTTTCTCGCCACTTCATTCTCGACCGTCGAGAGGTGCGAGACCTCGCCATGGAACGATCTCCCCCCTTGAGGGGGAGATGTCCGGCAGGACAGAGGGGGGTAACGACACCCAGCACTGTCTATGATTTCAACTGTGGTGTACTGAGAGATCAAATTAAATGCGACGCGCGTTAGAGAGCGCCGTATCATCGACCAGCGTTTGCGTTCACGTATTCCTTATTTCTTCCCGAAAACCTTCCACCGTGTCGGGCGGAAGCGCAGTTCCGCGCCCACGGTCACGGCGGCGTTAAGCGGCACCTCGATTTCGAGGTGATACGGCTCATGGCCGTTATTGGCGATGTCGATTTCGGCGATGCGGGCGCCCGCGAGGCGGCGACAGGTGGTGACCTTGCCGTAAAGCGCGTCCTTCTCCTCCGTCAACACCACATCTTCCGGACGGAAGAAAAGCTCGCCCTCGCCAGAACCGTTCTCGTTTATGCCGATGCTTTCTCCCTGGAACAGCACATGGCCGTCGCGGATCGCGACCGGCAGGTTGGAGGATTCGCCGATGAAGGAGAAGACGAAGGGGGAATTGGGCGTGTCATAGACATCATCCGCCGTACCGACCTGCTCGATCTTGCCCTGGCTCATGACGACGACGCGGTCAGCCAGTTCCAGCGCCTCTTCCTGATCGTGGGTGACGAAGACAGTGGTGTGGCCGGTGCGGTCGTGGAACTCGCGCAGCCAGCGGCGCAGTTCCTTGCGCACCTTGGCGTCGAGCGCGCCGAAGGGTTCATCGAGAAGCAGAACCTTCGGCTCGATGGCGACGGCGCGGGCGAGCGCCACGCGCTGACGCTGACCGCCGGAAAGCTGTGAGGGGTAACGCTTCTCAAGGCCGGAGAGATGCACCATGTCGAGAAGCTCGGAGACGCGCCTGCGGATTTCCGCTTTCGGCGGGCGGCTGGCGGAGGGGCGCACCTTCAGGCCGAAGGCGATATTGTCGGCCACCGTCATGTGGCGGAACAGGGCGTAATGCTGGAACACGAAACCGACATTGCGCTCCTGCACCGTGCGGTGCGAGGCATCCTCGTCGCCGAAGAAAATCTGGCCGGTCGTCGGCTGATCGAGACCGGCGATAAGACGCAAAAGCGTCGTCTTGCCGGAACCGGAAGGACCGAGCAGCGCGATCAGCTCGCCGGAACGAATGTCGAGCGACACGTCGTTCAGCGCCGGAAAGCGGTCGAACTGCTTGGTGATGCCGGAAACTTTCACTTCCATGAAGATGCCTTTCAATGCTTGCCGGCTGCGTTGCCCGCGCCAAAGCGTAGTTCGAGAATGGTTTTGAGAACGAGTGTCACCAGCGCCAGACCGGCGAGCAGCGTCGCCACAGCAAAGGCCGCGCCTATATTGTACTCATTATAGAGTATCTCGACATGCAGCGGCATGGTGTTGGTCTCGCCGCGAATATGGCCTGACACCACCGAGACGGCGCCGAACTCACCCATGGCGCGGGCGTTGCAGAGCAGCACGCCGTAAAGCAGGCCCCATTTGATATTCGGCAGCGTGACGTACCAGAAGGTCTGCCAGCCGGAAGCACCGAGCGAAATCGCCGCCTCCTCATCGCCATTGCCCTGATCCTGCATCAGCGGGATCAGCTCGCGCGCGACGAAGGGAAAGGTGACGAAGATGGTGGCAAGCACGATGCCCGGCACGGCGAAGAGGATTTCTATGCCGTAACTCTTCAGCCATGGCCCGAGCACGCTATGGGACGAGAACAGGATGACATAGACCAGACCGGAGATGACCGGCGAGATCGAGAACGGCAAGTCGATCAGCGTGATCAGGAACGCCTTGCCCTTGAACTCGAATTTCGCAATCGCCCAGGCGGCCATGACCCCGAAGATCAGGTTGAGGGGCACCGAAATTGCGGCGACGAGCAGCGTCAAGCGGATGGCGGAGAGTGCGTCGGGTTCGACAATCGCCTCCCAGAAGGCGTCTGCGCCCTTGCGGAAGGCTTCGAAGAAGACCGAGACCAGCGGCAGCACGAGAAAGGCCGCAAGGAACAGGAAGGCTATCGCAATCAACGCCAGCCGGGCGGGAAGGCTTTCGCTGGCGGGATCGCGGAACGGCCGCGGGGACGTGCGGGAAACGGTCTCAGACATAACCGTACCTCCTGCGGCTCCAGGCCTGAATGAGATTGATGAGGAACAGCATGGCGAAGGAGATGATCAGCATGATGGTGGCGATGCCGGTCGCGGCCGCATAGTTGAACTCCTCCAGCCGGATGACGATGAGGAGCGGCGCGATTTCCGAGACGTAGGGAATATTGCCGGCGATGAAGATGACCGAGCCATATTCACCGACACCGCGCGCAAAGGCGAGCGCGAAACCCGTGAGGATGGCGGGCGTGAGGCTCGGCAAAAGAACGCGGCTGATAGTCTGGAAACGGTTGGCGCCAAGCGTTGCCGCCACTTCCTCCACCTGCCGGTCGATTTCTTCCATGACCGGCTGCACCGTGCGGACGACGAAGGGCAGGCCGATGAAGATCAGCGCGATGACGATGCCGGTCGGCGTAAACGCGATCTTGATGCCGAAGGGTTCGAACAGCGCGCCGACCCAGCCTCTGTTAGCATATAGCGTGGTGAGCGCGATGCCTGCGACCGCCGTCGGCAGGGCAAAGGGCAGATCGACGATAGCGTCCACGAAGCGGCGGCCGGGGAAGCGATATCGCGTCAGCACCCAGGCGACGATGACGCCGAAGACGGCGTTGACCAGCGCGGCAAGAAATGCCGTGCCGAAACTGACACGCAGCGCATTCAGCGTGCGGCTATCGGTGGCAATTGCAATGAAATCTGAAAAACCGAGTTTCGCCGTGGACCAGACAAGGCCGCCGAGCGGAATAAGAATGATGAGAAACAGATAGGTCACGGTGTAACCAAACGTCAGGCCGAAGCCCGGTATGACGCTCGACTGCCGCCATCTCCACCTGTTTCCGGATGTATTGTTGCTCATCAAGGCTCCGGATAAACTTTGTTCTATTTTATTTTCAGGACAGGAACCGGGGTCCGCTGTCCTGAAGATGCCCTCTGGGAGCCGGTATTCCCGGCGTGCATTACAAAGTATCGACCGGCACGGCGTCCGGTCGATCAGGCTTTCATCGCCTTGTCCCCGCGGACGGATGACGACGTGTCACCTCATCATCCGCTTACTTGGCGGGCTTGTAAATCTGGTCGAAGATGCCGCCGTCACCGAAATGTTCAGGCTGCGCCTTCGCCCAACCGCCAAACTGCGGGTCGTCAATGGTAACGAGCTTGATCTCGGGCAGCTGCTTGAGGAGATCCTTGGAAACCGCAGCGGGATTGGACGGGCGGTAGAAGTGTTTCGCCGCAATATTCTGGCCCTCGTCGGAATAGAGATATTGCAGATAGGCTTCCGCCACCTTGCGCGTGCCCTTGGCATCGACATTGGCGTCAACCACGGCGACCGGCGGTTCCGCAAGGATCGAGATCGGCGGCACGACGATATCGAAGGCGTCAGAGCCGAATTCCTGACCGGCGAGATAGGCTTCGTTTTCCCAGGCGAGCAGCACATCGCCGATCTGGCGCTGTGCGAAGGTCACCGTGGAACCACGGGCACCGGTATCAAGAACCGGGGCGCGCTTGTAAAGCTCGCCGACATAGGCCTTGATCTTGTCCTTGTCACCCTTGAACTCTTCGTTCGCCCAAGCCCAGGCTGCAAGATAGTTCCAGCGCGCGCCGCCCGAGGTCTTTGGGTTCGGCGTCACGATCTGCACGTCGCCCTTCACCAGATCGCCCCAGTTATGGATGCCCTTGGGGTTACCCTTGCGCACCAGGAAGACGATGGTGGAGGTGTAAGGTGAGGAATTATGCGGCAGACGGGTGCGCCAGTCCTTGTTGATCTTGCCGGAATTCTGGACGATGGCGTCGATGTCGCTCTGCAGCGCCAGCGTCACGACGTCGGCTTCCAGACCGTCGATGACCGAACGGGCCTGCTTGCCGGAGCCGCCATGTGATTGCTGGATGGTGATATCCTCGCCGGTATCGGCCTTCCACTTCTTGGCGAAGGCTTCGTTGAAATCCTTGTAGAGTTCACGGGTCGGGTCGTAGGACACGTTGAGCAGCTTGGTCTGCGCAGCGGCCGGGCCAGCGCCGCCAAACGCCAGTGAGAGGCCAAGCGCCACAACGCTCAAACCGGACAAAAGCTTGGACATCGGTATTCCCTCCTGATTGCGACGGCTTAACTCTACCGGTTGGGTAGAGTTGGTCAATGAGGCCGAATACGATCGAAAAACTGTTTCCCGAGAGCGTTTTTCCGGGCAACAAAAACAGCGTAGCGTCAGCGAAAGGCGCAAGAAGCGTCGTGTAAAACTTTGCTGAATGCAAAAGCGTTTCACATTCTAGATGATTTTTTTGCGCTGGCGCGAAAATATTATGGGGTTTTAGACGATTTTTTCGTTAGGGGGATGCAGGAGGGCGACAGCTAAGGGCTTTGCCGCTGTTTCGTTGTTTGAGCATTCACCACTGCGAAACTCGTGTCACAAGTTGCACGACCATGTGCCGACAGGCAGGTATGCCCTCTCCCCCGGTCATCCTCGGGCTTGACCCGAGGATGATGGTGGAATTTCTGGGTGGAGGTCGTGGATGGTGTGGTGCTAGGCCGTCAAAAGCTCGGGCACGTCCACCCCCGCCACCGCATCCGCAATAGTGGTATTGAAAAGAATGTTGCGCGTCGCATCGGCCACGCGGGCAAAGACGTGGCGGATCTCGCACTGCTTCTCGCCGTCGCAATCCTCGCAGCGGCGATAGGCGGTCTGCGACAGGCAGGGCAAGGGCGCAAGCGGCCCGTCGATGAGGCGCAGCACCTCGCCGAAGGTGATATCGTCCGCCGGACGGGACAGAAGATAACCACCCTGCTTGCCGCGCCTGCTTTCAACGAGGCGTTCCTTCTTCATTTCGAGAAGGATCTGTTCCAGAAACTTTTTCGGGATGGCCTGTTCTCTCGCAATGTCGGAAATCTGCACAGGACAGGCCCCGTCGGCCTTGGCCAGCGAAAGGAGCGCCCTCAGCGCGTATTTTGCCTTCTGCGAAATCATCGTAAAACCAGTAGACCACAAGCCCGGATACCCGGCAATTCCCGCTTAGCGCAGAAGTTGTCACAATTCAAATCCAAGCTGCAAAGAAGGTGAACGGGCATCTTTTGCTCATAGATCGTGCGCGTGAGGCATTTTTGCTCTGAAGTGCAGCGCACAAAGACTGTCATTTCTGTTCGCATAGCCGGATTTCAACAATAATCGGCCATGGAAATCCCGGACGTGACAATGACGATCAATTCAGCAAATGCCTCCGCCGATGCCGCTTCTCTCGACGCCACGCTTGCCGGGCTCGATCTTTCGGGTCGGCTTTCGTTTATCGCCGGCCTTGGCGGGCGGGCGGTGTTCACCACCAGCCTCGGCATCGAGGATCAGGTCATTACGGCCGCCATCGGCACGCACCGCCTGCCGATCGATGTCGTGACGCTCGAAACCGGCCGGCTGTTCAAGGAAACTGTCGATCTCATCGACGAAACCGAAGAGCGTTTCGGCATTGAAATCCGCCGCTTCCGACCGGAGCAGGACGATATCGACGCCTATGCCGAAAAATACGGCCTGAACGGTTTTTACGAAAGCGTTGAAGCGCGCCACGCCTGCTGTCATGTCAGAAAGCTGATCCCGCTTGGCAAGGCGCTGGAAGGCGCCACCTTCTGGATCACCGGCCTCCGTCGCGGCCAGTCGGGCAATCGAGCCACGACGCCGTTTGCCGAATTCGACTCGGATCGTAATCTCATCAAGATCAATCCGCTGGCTGACTGGGATATCGACCTCATCCGGGCGCATGTCGCGCAGGAGAACATTCCCGTCAACCCGTTGCATCAGCGCGGTTACCCCTCCATCGGCTGCGAGCCGTGTACGCGCGCCATCAAGCCCGGCGAGCCTGAGCGCGCCGGACGATGGTGGTGGGAAAACGACGAGAAGCGCGAATGCGGTCTTCACGTCGCCGGTGCGGAACAGAGCCCCACCGTTTCCACCATCCCGCAACGATAATCATTCAGTTCATCTCCCGGAGTTCAACATGTCCAACGCAGTCCACGAGACGGACAGCAAGAATACTGTCGCAGCCAAGCCGCCGCTCGATCCGCATCTGAAGGCGCTTGAAAACGAAGCCATTCACATCTTCCGCGAAGTCGCCGCCGAATTCGACAATCCCGTGATGCTCTATTCCATCGGCAAGGATTCGTCCGTGCTGCTGCATCTGGCGCGGAAGGCTTTCTTCCCCGGCCGCGTTCCCTTCCCGCTGTTGCACGTCAATACAGGCTGGAAGTTCAAGGAAATGATCGAATTCCGCGACAAGATCGTCAAGGAATACGATCTCGACCTGATCTCCTACACCAACCCGCGTGGTGCGAGCGAAAACGTAACGCCCTTTACCCACGGTTCGGCGCTTTACACCGACATCATGAAGACGGAAGCGCTGCGCCAGGCGCTGGACGCCGGCCAGTTCGATGCGGCCTTCGGCGGCGCGCGCCGTGATGAGGAGGCAAGCCGCGCCAAGGAGCGCATCTATTCCTTCCGCACACCAGACCATAAATGGGACCCGCGCAACCAGCGCCCGGAACTGTGGAACATCTATAACGGCATGGTCCGCAAGGGCGAAAGCGTGCGCGCCTTCCCGCTCTCCAACTGGACCGAAGTGGATATCTGGCGTTACATCGAGGCGGAAAACATTCCGCTGGTGCCGCTCTATTACGCCGCCGAGCGTCCCTATGTCGAACGCGACGGCATGATGATCCTTGCCGAAGACGAGCGGCTGGAACTGCTGCCCGGCGAAGAGATCAAGCATGGCTCGATCCGTTTCCGCACGCTCGGCTGCTTCCCGCTGACCGGCGCGATCCGTTCCGAGGCGGCGACGCTTCAGGAAGTGATCGCGGAACTCGAAATCGCTACCGTTTCCGAACGGCAGGGCCGCGCGATTGACCGCGACCAGTCCGGCTCCATGGAGAAAAAGAAGCGCGAGGGGTATTTCTGATGAGCGCTGCCGCTGCCAACACCCCCGCCTCTTCCGCCACCATCCTGCCCTTTTCCGAGCATTCGAAGGCGGCGCGCGACACGCGTCCGCTGCGCCTCATCACCTGCGGCAGCGTGGATGACGGCAAGTCGACCCTGATCGGCCGTCTTCTCTGGGACACCAAGGCCGTCAAGGAAGATCAGGCCGCAACGCTACACCGCGACAGCGGCAAGCAGAACGATCTTGGCCTGCCCGATTTCGCGCTGCTGCTCGACGGTCTTCAGGCGGAGCGCGAACAGGGCATCACCATCGATGTCGCCTATCGTTATTTCGCCACCGACCGGCGCGCCTTCATCGTCGCCGACACGCCCGGCCACGAGCAATATACCCGTAACATGGCGACCGGCGCTTCCACGGCCGATCTTGCCGTGCTGCTCGTCGATGCGCGCACCGGCATTCTCGAACAGACCCGCCGCCACGCCACCATCGCGGCGCTGATGGGCATCCGGCAATTCGTGCTGGCCGTCAACAAGATCGACCTGACGCATTACGACAAGGCCGGTTTCGAACTGATCGCCCACGAGTTCCGCGAGTTCGCCTCCGATCTCGGTATCAAGCAGATCACCGCCATTCCGATGTCGGCGCTGAAGGGTGAAAACGTCGTTCTGTCAGGCAAGGCCGCCATGCCCTGGTATGAAGGCCCAACGCTGGTGGAAACGCTGGAGTTGGCCACCGTTCGCTCCGCGCAGTCCGGCGGCTTCCGCCTGCCGGTGCAGCGGGTCTCACGCCCCGGTGAAAGCTTCCGTGGTTATCAGGGTACGGTTGCCGGCGGTTCGGTGAAGCCGGGCGACAGCGTCGTCATCCTGCCTTCAGGCATGGTCGCGAACGTCAAGCAGATCGTGACTTTCGATCTCGTGCGCAATGCCGCCGTGGCGGGCGATGCGGTCACGCTCGTCCTCGACCGTCAGGTGGATGTGTCGCGTGGCGACATGATCGTCTCCATAGAGGCGCAGCCGCAGACGGGACTTGCCTTCGACGCGCAGATCGTCGCGTTGCAGCCGGGCGGCATAGAAGCGGGCAAACGCTATTGGCTCAAAAGCGGCAGCCGCCGCCAGCGCGTCAGCGTCCAGCCGGTCAGCCAGCTGAACCTGAAGGAAGGTGAATGGCAGGCGCATGAAACCGCACTGCCGATGAACGCCATCGGCAAGGTGCGGCTTTCCTTCGATGAGACGGCGATCTTCGATCCCTATGAACAGAACCGTTCGACCGGTTCCTTCATCCTGATCGATCCCGACACCAACAACACGGTTGCGGGCGGCATGATCGCCGGCAAACGCAGCGTCGGTGCGTCGGAAGAACAGGGCGACCGGGTCATTCTCTCACTGCCCGCCGATCTTGCGGAAAAACTGCTGGCCAGCGAGCTCCTCGCCAAGCACCGCGACGAGATCGACATCCGCCGCACCGACGGCGCAACGGCCGCGCGGCTGATTGGCGATCTGGGCTGACACGCCCCCCGCTCAGACAAACAAAAGGCGACCGTCAGAGCGGTCGCCTTTTTCGTTTCAGGGCCTTTTCCGTGTCAGAGACGGCGGATTGGCTTAAAACACGAACATATAAAGCAGAATGATCACGAAGATCGGAACGCCCATAGCCCACAATGCGATACCCTTCAGCATGCTATCCTCCATTGTTGTCTGGTTGAATAACGACTGAGGCGGCTTTCCGATCCATGCCGCTCTCCTGATTTTTACGGGTTGTTTCTCGGCGGCAGAAAAAGCTGTTTGTTCATCCGACGTTCATGCACGAAAGGCGAATTTGCGTGCGGTCGCTCCGCCAAGCGGCCCAACAGAGGCTCGTTGTTTGAAAAAGCAGCGGGCCTCTTTTTTGATCGCGATAAGTTGATCGTGACGATGCCCCTGAAATTCAGGGCCTATGACGGTGATGGATAACTTCTTGGATTGTTACGAAGAATTGAGGCTTCTAAGACAGTTCCTGTCGCGCGTCCCCTGAAACAGGCCGCGACATTGAGGCCTGGCGCTTGGCGGAGCGACGGGCCTCTTTTGCTGGTATGCCGCGTGGCGACCCCAAAAGCCCGCCGAAGCGGGCCATCCCATTTTTTGAAGGCGCTTATTCGCACCTGCGCCCGGATTTCGAGAAGTAAGCGGTGAATGCAGTCCAGCCGGCGCGGCTTTTCACAGTCCGGTTTCGATGCGAGATTTTGATCTTGGAAGTTTCGGGATGAATTGCAAGCCGCTGTAACTATTCGGCTTCAAGCTGGTCGGAGTGAGAGGATTCGAACCTCCGACCCCCACGTCCCGAACGTGGTGCGCTACCAGACTGCGCTACACTCCGTGACCAGCGGCGCTTCTATAGACCAGCCTCCGGCATTCGACAAGCGGCTTATTGCATTTTTTGTGACAAGTTTTTCCCATCCGTTGAAGCAACCCTGCCAAGCGCCTGCGCCGCCGGCTGGAAGGCCTCAAAACGTTACAAAAAAGCAATTGTGGCAGGAAATTTTCATCGAACCTCACACCTCCCCTGCCCGCCGCCGCCAAATCTGCTAGGGGAACGGAATGACCGGCGGGAAGCCGGACACGGCACAAAGGACATTTCACCATGCTATCTCGCAGCGTAACGCTTGCAGCGTTTGCCATTGCGCTCTCGGCCTGCACCACCTCCACGGGCGGCTCCACTCCCTCCTTCACCCAGAAGAGCCCCGTTGAGACCCGCTGGGTCGGCCAGTCCGCAGGCGTTTTCTTCGCAAAATTCGGCCCGCCGCAGAGCGATACGGAAACCGGCAGCTCCACCGTGTATAACTGGCGCGGCGGCTACAGAAAGGCCACCATTCCGGCCAGGTTCGAAGATGGCAAGGACGGCAAGAAGGGTCGCCAGATCTCGCCCGCCCGCACCGCCTCGCTCTCCTGCACGGTGCAGCTCGTCGTTTCCAGCGACTATAGGATCACCGCCGTGCGCACGGTCTCCGACCGCCCCGGCGTCAACGGCCCGAGCTATTGCGCGGAATTCCTCGCCGCAGACTGATCTTCGGCCACAGACCAAACGCAGCAAGGCCCGCCCGAACCGGCGGGCTTTTTCATTTTTTCGGGATTATTGCCACTTTCCTGCAAAATTTTTACCTGTGGCCGCACCCTGCGACCCGCAATGCGCCGGAAACAGCGTCATGTCCGCCTTTCCGCGACACCCCGCTTTCAGAACCCTTTCAACCGTTTGAAAGCGCCGGCAAATCTTCGCTGTCACAAAAATGACGATCGGCAAGACTGCAAAATTGGCCGTTGCGACCATATTTCCCTGCAAAATCCCCGCAAAACTGCTTGAACCGGAGTGAAGAAGTCCGGGTTGTGCCAGTTTGCGCTTTGCTATAACGGGGCGAGCGGGAGGAGTGTTTTTAACACAAAACAAGAATCAGGTATGGCCGTGACTCCCATCGAACAAGACAAATCCCAGCTCACTGATCTCTCCCATGCATTTCCGATGAACCGCCGACAGGTTCTGGGCGGTGCGCTCGCCGGAATTGCCGCAGCGGCGCTGCCCTCTTCCCCGCTTCTCGCCAATACGGCCGCCAAGAAGGTCGACGTGCTTCTCATCGGCGGCGGCATCATGAGCGCGACGCTCGGTGTGTGGCTGCGCGAACTGGAGCCCACCTGGTCGATGCAGATGCTGGAGCGGCTGGATGGCGTGGCGCTTGAAAGCTCCAACGGCTGGAACAATGCCGGCACCGGCCATTCCGCGCTTGCCGAACTGAACTACACCCCGGAAGACGCCAACGGCAACATCAAGATCGCCCAAGCCATCAACATCAACGAATCCTTCCAGATTTCCCGGCAGTTCTGGGCATGGCAGGTGAAGAACGGCGTTTTGAAGAACCCGCGCTCCTTCATCAACCACACGCCGCATATGAGCTTCGTCTGGGGTGATGAGAACGTCGCTTATCTGGAAAAGCGTTATCAGGCGCTGAGGGCCAGCCCGCTTTTCGCCGGCATGGAATTCTCCACCGATCCCGAGCAGATCAAGAAGTGGGTGCCGCTGATGATGGAAGGCCGCGATCCTTCCCAGAAGATCGGCGCGACCTGGTCGCCGCTCGGCACCGACATGGAATTCGGCGAAATCACCCGGCAATTCGTCTCGCATCTGCAGGGTGACCAGAATTTCGACCTGCAGGTCAATAGCGAGGTTTCCGACATCCAGCGCAATGCCGATGGCAGCTGGCGCGTGACCTATACCAACACCAAGACCGATGCCGAACAGGTGGTGGATGCGAAATTCGTGTTCATCGGCGCTGGCGGCGGCGCGTTGCATCTGTTGCAGATGTCCGGCATTCCCGAAGCCGATGATTATGCCGGTTTCCCGGTGGGCGGCTCGTTCCTCATCAACGAGAACCCCGATGTGACGATGCAGCATCTGGCCAAGGCCTATGGCAAGGCCTCGGTCGGCTCGCCGCCCATGTCGGTTCCGCATCTGGATACCCGCATGCTCGGCGGCAAGCGTGTCATCCTGTTCGGACCATTCGCCACCTTCTCCACCAAGTTCCTGAAGGAAGGCTCCTATTTCGATCTCGTCTCCTCCGTCACGACTAGCAACGCCTGGCCGATGGTGCGGGTGGGTATCGATGAATATCCGCTGGTGGAATATCTCGCCGGCCAGCTGATGATGTCGGATGACGACCGTTTTGCTGCGCTGAAGGAATATTTCCCGAATGCCAAGCAGGGTGAATGGCGTCTCTGGCAGGCAGGCCAGCGCGTGCAGATCATCAAGCGCGACGAAGAAAAGGGCGGCGTACTGCGGCTCGGCACCGAAGTGGTTTCCGCCAAGGACGGCAGCATCGCCGGCCTGCTCGGCGCGTCTCCGGGCGCCTCCACCGCCGCACCGATCATGCTCAGCGTTCTGGAAAAGGTGTTCAAGGACAAGGTGGCGACGCCGGAATGGCAGGCAAAGCTGCGCCAGATCGTGCCGAGCTACGGCACCAAGCTCAATGACGACCCGGAAAAAGTGCAGCAGGAATGGGCTTATACGGCCGAACACCTGCAACTGCCGACCCCGCCGCAGATCGACCTTGAGGCGCTGAAGGGCGCCGGTGCGGCGCCTGCGGGTGCGCCGGTGAAGAAGGTGCCGGATATCGCGCTTTAAGGCTTGGCTGCGATTTAGGATTGCACGCCGCGTGTCTCTGGATGCGCGGCGTTTTCTATTGTGATTTTAGTACCGCATATTCGCCTAAGATTCAGTAGAACGCGGGATTGCAAGCACTGGCTTTCTAAATATTGTTCTCCAAGGATCAATCACGAGAATATTATATGACACTCGACCCCGAGACCGCGCGATATTTGATTGAACTTGATGACGAGATACAAAAGCTATGGCAGCGCCTCGAAAGCCACACGTCTGCCGACGAATATAGGCGGATCGCTCAAGATTATCGTGAAAAATCTAAAAAAATAAACGAACAAACGCTCGAATATAAAACAGAGCTTGCATCGCAAATTAAGTCTTTGAACGAAGAGTCAGCACGTTATGTGAACATAGTTTCGGTTATTGGTTACGCCGGATATTTCACCACATGGGGATTTACGAAGGACATACTTGAAAAGGAAATGACCGCATTTGTCGGACTGGCGGGGATGTTATCTGTAGGTCTTTTTGTCATTTGGGAAATGTTTAACGTCTTGCTTCGTTTCAAAACATTAAATGCTATCGCTTACTTATTTCAAAGCGGTACTTCTGTAGAACATTTTGAAGAAATCAGTTCAAAGCTGAAACAGGATGAGGCTCGAACCATCGCGATATATGCCCCAATCCATGGAATCGTTTTTAGCGTGAGCTTCATTGCAGCCATAGGTGGCGGCTTAGCTATGATGCACAAACTTTATCTTAGTCTGTGACGCGAGCAGAATAGCCAAACAAATAAATTATTTCCTTAAACTACGTGTCATTTTAGGAAACACAAAAATGGCTGGGGCGCCAGGATTCGAACCTGGGAATGCCGGTACCAAAAACCGGTGCCTTACCGCTTGGCGACGCCCCAACAGGGCAGCGAGAGCGAAACGCCGCTGCCTGAACCGCGCCTGATTAGCAAAGCCTGCCCGGCGCGGCAATGACCCGGCGACCAATTTTTTCACAAAATTCAAGCTTTTTGGATGTCGCGCCGCAGACGGCATGATAGGGCTTGGCAATTGTGTGGCGGGCACCGTCGGCACGGGCGGCATGGCATTCATTCAGGAGGTCTCGATGGCGGACCCGGCATTCGATCTCGATTTCAAGCCGGCCTATGGCGAGGCGGTTCCCGTCGCCCCGCTGATCCAGCGCCTCACCGTCAACAATCCCTCCGCCTTCACCTTTCATGGCACCAATTCCTATATCGTCGGCGACCGTTCCGTCGCCGTCATCGATCCCGGCCCGGAGGATGAGGCGCATTTTCGGGCGCTGATGGCGGCGCTCGAAGGCCGCGAGGTGACGCACATCTTCGTCAGCCACACCCATCGCGATCATTCACCGCTTGCCCGCAGGCTGGCGCAGGCGACCGGGGCACTGACGGTGGCGGAAGGCCCGCACCGCGCCGCCCGGCCGCTGCATGTGGGCGAGACAAATCCCTTTGCCGAAAGTTCCGATACGGCTTTCGCGCCTGACATTGCGCTGGGTGACGGGCAGAGCCTTTCCGGCGACGGCTGGACATTGACGGCGCTGCACACGCCGGGGCACACCGCCAACCACGCCGCCTTTGCGCTCGAGGGCAGCGGCATCGTCTTTTCGGCCGATCACGTCATGGCCTGGGCCACCACCATCGTAGCACCTCCGGATGGGGCGATGAGCGACTACATGGCTTCACTGGAGCGGCTTCTGGAGCGTGACGACCGGTTGTTCCTGCCTGGCCATGGCGGCCCGGTCACCGATCCCACCGCATTCATGCGGGGCTTGCGCGCCCACCGCCGCATGCGGGAAAAGGCAGTTCTGAAGCGTATTCGGGACGGCGACCGGCTGATCGCCGATATGGTGAAGGTGATCTATGCCAGCACCGACAAGCGTCTGCATGGGGCGGCCGCACTTTCCATACTGGCGCATATAGAGGACCTGATCGAAAAGGGCGAGGTGCAGACGGATGGTGCGCCTTCGCTGACGGGTGAATATTTTCCGGCGTGACGGGTAGTCGTGGTGCTAGAGATTTCGAGGCGTGCTCTTTAGGCCTCGTCGATTGGATCGAGCGGTAACCGCTTGTTTCTTCTCCCCGCCGGGGAGAAGTCCGCGGCAGCGGGATGAGGGGGCAAGGGTGCAGTCAATCGCTGGCGTTGCCCCCTCATCCGACCCTTCGGGCCACCTTCTCCCCGGCGGGGAGAAGAAACCTAGCGCCGACGCTGTGCGCTCCTCACACTTCAAACGCCTCAATTATCGTTGAGCCCCTGCATCTCCGCATCCAGCGCATCGAGATAGGCCTCGGCAATCGCCGCACCCATGCCAAGATCATGCGGGCCGTAGCGGGAGGCGACGCGCACGTCGACGATGGTGGTTTCAGCCTCTTCCTTCAGGCGGATGAGGATATCGAAACGCAGGCCCCAGATGCGGGTGCGGGTTTCACCCTGCATCAGCACCACGCCGCTGCCGTTAAAGAAGGTGGGTAACGGCGCATCAGTCGGGCGGGCCATGGGCACGGGCACGATGGAGGGCAGGTCTTCCACCGGCGCATCTTCCGTGGGCTGCTGCTGCCTGTCCTGTGGCGGCACCCCGACGGAGGGGGCATCTTCGACGCCGATCACACCCTTCGTATGGGTGATGCGGATGGACTGGGCAGCCGCCATTTTTTTGGCGGCGGCATAGATGCGGTCGATCGCGCCTTCATAACGGCGTCCGGCGAGGCTGGCATAGGCCTCCATCTGCGCATCGCGTTCGGCCCTGGTGATGACGGCGGGCCGCACCAGCCATTGCTGATTGGCCGCTGGTGCCGCCAGCCACTCCGGTACATCGCTCAGGTCAGTGGAAATGTCGTAAATCTTCGGCTGCTGCCAATAAAGAAAGGCGCCGTAACCGACCACGCCGAGCGGCAGGGCCGAGAGAAGCAGCGCCGAAAGCGCCGAAAGCCCGCCGCGTGCGCCTTTGGTCCAAAGCCGCTCGAGGCCGATCAGCGCCAGAAGCACGGCCAGAAGAGCGATACCGGCGGCAATGAGGAGCAACCCGACAAGATCAGGCGTCGTCAACGGTCCGAAACGGTGGATGCCGGCGGCGATGAGAAAAAGCGCCAGCGCCGCAAGGCCCAGATACCGGGAAAGATAGGCTGCAACCGAAAAAGGCCGGACGAAACGCACAGTCATGGAAGCGGATATCCGTTAGATCGCATTGGCTAAAAAGCGTTGCACCCGAATTCTGGCAGGGAATCACCTGCATATGATGTCATAGACCGGATTTGCGACGAGGAAAACAAAGGACAATGGCGATCTGCGCTACGACGGCGAGAGCCTGGAATAATTTTCCGCATCGCACATGTTCCTAGGAATAATTCCCCGACAATGAAACAAATACGCAAGTCCATCCCTTAATTGCTGAGGAAATCGGCGTATTGTCGGCGACCTCCCTCGAGAATGCGTGTAAAAAGTGCAACATTCTCGTTTTCTTGCACAATAAAGAGACATATCATGTCACAGGCAACGACGCCCGCCGGCCCCTCCGGGCCTAAACCCTTTTACCGCAATTTCGGCTTTCAGGTTCTGATCGCCATGGTCATCGGCCTGCTGCTCGGGCTCGTTGCGCGCAACATCGGCCCCGATGCAGCCGGCAACGCGAACTGGCTTTCGGTGACGCTGCAGACCATCGGCAGCATTTTCGTGCAGCTTTTGCGCGCGCTGGTGCCGCCGCTGATCTTCACGGCCATCGTTGCCTCCATCGCCAATCTCAAGAACCTCTCCAATGCGGCGAAGCTCGTGTGGCAGACGCTTTTGTGGTTTGCCATCACGGCACTGATCGCCGTTGTCATCGGCATCGTGCTCGGCCTCGTCATTCAGCCCGGCGTCAATACGGCGATTGCCAATACGGCGGCGGCTGCACCTTCTTCCACCGGTTCCTGGCTGGATTTCCTGAGGGGGCTGATCCCGGCCAATGTCTTCGGCCTCGAAGCGTCTACCAAACTCAATAACGGCGCGGCCAGCACCTCGTTGAACTTCAACGTGCTGCAATTGCTCGTGGTGTCGATTGCTTTTGGCGTCGCGGCCCTGAAGGCCGGCAAGGCGGCTGAGCCGTTCCTCGCCTTCAACCAGTCGCTGCTCGCCATCGTGCGTAAAATCCTGTGGTGGGTCATCCGTCTCACCCCCATCGGCACCATCGGCCTGCTTGGCCGCGCGGTTGACCAATATGGCTGGACGACGCTGTCGCAGCTCGGCTGGTATGCGGCGGCGGTTTATATCGGTCTGGCGCTGGTGCTCTTCGTGGTCTATCCGGCGCTGCTTCTGGCGCATGGCCTGAAGCCATCGCGGTTCTTCGCGGGGGCATGGCCAGCCATCCAGCTCGCCTTCGTGTCGCGCTCCTCCATCGGCACGCTGCCCGTCACCGAAACCGTGACGGAAAAGAGCCTCGGCGTGCCGCGCGAATATGCCGCCTTCTCCGTGCCGCTCGGCGCCACCACCAAGATGGATGGCTGCGCCGCGATCTACCCGGCAATTTCGGCGATCTTCATCGCGCAGTTCTTTCAGGTGCCGCTCGGTATTCAGGACTATGTTCTGATCGTTTTCGTCTCGGTGCTGGGCTCTGCCGCAACAGCGGGTCTCACAGGGGCCGTGGTGATGCTGACGCTGACGCTTTCCACGCTCGGTCTGCCGCTTGAAGGCGTGGGCCTGCTGCTTGCCATCGACCCGATCCTCGACATGGGCCGCACGGCGGTCAACGTCGCCGGACAGGCACTGGTGCCCACCATCGTCGCCAAGCGCGAGGGTATTCTGGACGAGGCCGTTTATAACAACGCCAAGGACATCGACGCGCTCGATGACCGTGAGGCTGTGACGGCCTGAGTACTCTGCCGGCTGTGGCGGTCGCGACATGCGGCCGCCCGGTTTGCAACGCAACTTTCCACCCCGCTGCGGCTTTTCCCCATATCAAAACAGGCGTATCAATCGCGGCAATAAAACTGCCTTACGGCTGTCATATCAGGGAGAAACAAGATGCGTGTTTCCATCGTCCTCGGTTCGCTTGCCACGATACTGGCGCTCACCGCCTGCCAGACGTTGACGCCGGAAGAGCGCCGGGCGCGGGATGAGGCAACGTGCCGGGGGTATGGTTTCCGCCCCGGCACGGACCCGATGGCCGGTTGCCTTCTCGATCTGGAAATGGACCGCCGCGCGGATAACCGCGCCTGGCAGGCGCAGATGAACCGCGACATGTTCTACCGCCCCGTGGTGGTGGAGCGGCGCATCATCGTCCAACAGAACCCCTGACGGGAATGAAGGCGACATTGCTTGGCGTCTCGCCCTCTCTCGCCTTTGCGGCCAGTGTGGCCTGCGCGGCGGCAAGACGGGCGATCGGCACGCGGAAGGGCGAGCAGGAGACGTAGTCGAGATCGGCATCCTCACAGAAATGGATTGAGGCCGGATCGCCGCCATGTTCGCCACAGATGCCGAGCTTCAGCTCCGGCCGTGTCTGGCGGCCGCGTTCGGCGGCAATGCGGATCAATTCGCCAACACCGTCGAAATCGAGCGAAATGAACGGGTCGCGCTCGATGATGCCCTTGCGCTGATAGGTATTGATGAACCGCGCCGCGTCATCGCGGGAAATGCCGAAGGTCGTCTGCGTCAGGTCGTTCGTACCGAAGGAGAAGAACTCCGCCGCTTCGGCAATGACGTGGGCGCGCAGAGCTGCGCGCGGCAGTTCGATCATCGTTCCGGTCAGATATTCGATCTCCATGCCGGTCTCTTTCGCCACGGCCGCGGCAACACCATCGATGACCGCAGTCACGTAATCCAGCTCGGAACGCAGGCCAACCAGCGGCACCATGATCTCAGGCACGACGGGCGCGCCGGTGATGCGCGCCGCCGCAACGGCGGCTTCGAAAATGGCGCGGGCCTGCATTTCGGCGATCTCGGGATAGGAAATCGCCAGACGGCAGCCGCGATGGCCGAGCATGGGGTTAAATTCGTGCAGCGCATCCAGCCGTTGGCGGAACACCGTCTGCGGCATGCCCATGGCGGCGGCGACCTCGACGATCTCGCCGTCGGTCTTCGGCAGGAATTCGTGCAGCGGCGGATCGAGCAGGCGGATCGTTACCGGCAGGCCGTGCATGATCTGGAACAGTTCGGTAAAATCCGAGCGCTGCATCGGCAGAAGCTCGTCAAGCGCTGTCCGCCTGCCCTTTTCGCTTTCGGCAAGGATCATCTCGCGCATCACATGGATGCGGTCGCCCTCAAAGAACATGTGTTCGGTGCGGCAGAGGCCAATGCCCTCCGCACCGAAGGCACGGGCGGCCCGCGCATCGGCTGGGGTGTCCGCATTGGTGCGCACCGTCATGCGGCGCAGGCTATCAGCCCATTCCATCAGCTTGCCGAAATCACCTGAGAGTTCCGGCTGCGTCATCGGCACGTCGCCCTTCAGAACGCGGCCAGAAGAACCGTCGATGGTGATAACATCACCGCGTTTGAGCATGCAGCCAACGCCGATCAGCACCTTGTTGCGCATGTCGACGCGCATGGAGCCCGCACCAGTGACGCAGGGAATGCCCATGCCGCGCGCCACCACGGCAGCGTGGCTGGTCATGCCGCCGCGCGTCGTCAGGATGCCTTCGGCGGCGTGCATGCCGTGAATATCTTCCGGGCTGGTTTCGATGCGCACCAGAATGACGCGACGCCCCTCGGCTTCCGCCGCAACCGCCTCTTCCGCGGTAAAGACGATTTCGCCCGTCGCCGCCCCCGGCGAGGCCGGCAAGCCGGAACCGATGATGGGGCGGGAAACACCGGGATCGATGGTTGGGTGCAGCAGCTGGTCGAGCGATGACGGCTCGATGCGGCAGACGGCCTCTTCCTGCGAAATCAGCCCTTCTTCCACCATATCAACGGCGATCTTCATCGCGGCGCGGGTGGTGCGCTTGCCGGACCGGGTCTGGAGCATCCAGAGCTTGCCGCGCTCGATGGTGAATTCCAGATCCTGCATGTCACGGTAATGCGTTTCCAGCCGTCTGCAGATCGCGAGGAATTCGCCGAAGGCCTCCGGCATCAGCTTTTCCATGGAAGGCTTGTCGGAGCCGGAGGCCAGACGTGCGGCCTCGGTGATGGATTGCGGCGTGCGGATGCCAGCCACCACGTCTTCGCCCTGAGCGTTGACGAGGAATTCGCCGTAAAGCTCCGCCTCGCCCGTCGAGGGATTGCGGGTGAAGGCAACACCGGTTGCCGAGGACGAGCCGAGATTGCCGAAGACCATGGCCTGAACGTTGACGGCCGTGCCCCAGTCGCCCGGAATATTGTGCAGGTGCCGATAGGTCACGGCGCGATGGTTGGTCCAGCTGGCGAAAACCGCGCCGATGGCGCCCCAGAGCTGGACATGACAATCCTGCGGGAAGGCTTCCCCGAGCTCATCCTCGATCAGTTTCTTGTAGAGCGAAACGACGTGCTGCCATTCGACTGCCGACATGTCGGTATCATATTCGTGGCCGAGACGGCCTTTTTCATCCTCCAGGATTTCCTCGAACATTTCATGATCGAGACCCATGACGACGTCGCCATACATCTGGATGAAACGGCGGTAGCTGTCCCAGGCAAAACGGGCATCACCCGCATCATGGCCCAGCGCCTCGACCGTGCGGTCATTGAGACCGAGGTTCAGCACCGTATCCATCATGCCGGGCATGGAGGCGCGAGCGCCGGATCGAACGGAGAGAAGCAGCGGCGAGTGGCTGCCGCCGAAGGTCTTGCCGGTGACAATCTCCATGCCGTGCAGGCCGGCCATGACCTGCAGTTTCAGCTCTTCGGGAAGATCGCGGCCGTTCTTGTGATAAAGCGCGCAGGCATCGGTGATGATGGTGAGGCCGGGGGGAACGGGTAGGCCGAGACTTGCCATTTCGGCAAGGTTCGCGCCCTTGCCGCCCAATATCGCAACGTCACCTGCCCTGCCTTCGGCAGCACCATTGCCGAAGGTATAAACCCATTTTTTCATTCCACGCTCTCCACCCAGAAGCGTTGTCATTTTTCTATCATCTACAGCATTGGCAGCACGTTGGGAACGCCGCAACGCGTAGTTTACATCGCAGTGCAGCATAATTGCGGCGAATTGCGCGCCAGAATTGCCTTAAACAGGACATAACAGCAGCATTGACGCATTCGTGTAGTGCGCTGAAACGGAGTGTTGCCTAAGCCATTCACATCGCCGACAAAGAGATTATTCATGCAATTTACCCGCCGCCATACGCTTAAATTTGCCGGAATTTCCTGTGCCGCCAC
This sequence comes from Agrobacterium sp. B1(2019), assembly GCF_008274755.1. Taxonomy (NCBI): domain Bacteria; kingdom Pseudomonadati; phylum Pseudomonadota; class Alphaproteobacteria; order Hyphomicrobiales; family Rhizobiaceae; genus Agrobacterium; species Agrobacterium sp. B1(2019). The sequence goes on from NZ_VTPB01000001.1 coordinate 1,907,962, forward strand.
CGCTCTTGCCGGTGCGCTCAAAGCAGAAGGGGCAGCCCCCGTTGCTGGCGCCTCCTCCGCCCTTCCCTTCGCGCTGATGACGCCGATGCATATCGGCCAGGCCGCGTTGCGGGTGCGCGAACTCGATCCGATGATCGATTATTACCGTTCTGTTCTGGGTATGAACGAAGTGGAACGCACGGCAAGAGGGGTGACGCTCGGCGTTGGCACCGTGCCGTTGCTCGATCTTGTGCACAAGCCGGCCGCGGATTTCGAAAGCCCCACCTCCGCCGGCCTTTTTCACATCGCCTATCTGATGCCCTCCCGCATAGATTTGGCACGCTGGCTGGTGCATGCGGCGCTGAAGCAGGTGCCGCTCTCAGGTTTTGCCGATCACAATGTCAGCGAGGCGATCTATCTCAACGATCCCGAAGGCAACGGCATCGAGGTTTACAGCGACAGGCCGAAGGACACCTGGGAATGGAGCGGCAATGTTGTGAAAATGGGCACCGAACAACTCGATATCGATGATCTCGTGAAGCTGACCGACACCAAAAGAAGCGATTATGAGGCTGCCCCGGCGGGAATGCGTATCGGGCATGTTCACCTACGGGTCGGCGACATCGCCGCTGCCCGCGCCTTTTACGAAGAGGCCATCGGCCTGCGACCGACGCAGGATGCGCGCCCGGACGCATCTTTCCTTTCTTCCGGCGGTTATCACCATCATCTGGCGGTGAATACATGGAACAGCAGGGGTGCGAAGGAACGCAACGCCTCCGAAACCGGCCTCGACTGGTTTTCAATTACCGTTCGCAATCCTGCCGATCTCGAGGCGCAGAAGACGCGGCTGAGGGCGACCGGCTGCGTGCTTGTGGAGATGGAAAACAATGTGGTGGAGGCAATCGACCCCTGGGGCACGCGGCTGCGGCTGGTGCCGGGGTGAGGTCTGAGGCTTTAATTTTGCGGCGAGTAGATGCCGAGAAAGCCTGTGCCATATCGTTCGAATTCCGCAAAGCACAGCATCCGCATTCCCTCATTCCTGTGCTCGTCACAGGAATGAGGAAAAAAGGGGCGCGTGGCCCCTAAAAAGAAAGCCTTGCGAGGCCACGGCAGCGGCCTCGCAAGGCATTCCATCCGGTACAGGAAACCGGATGGTGGGGTCTCAGGAGAACCTTTGGCTCTTGCGGAAGACATAGCAAACTGTCGCGTAATGTCGCTCACCCGAATGGGTGATATGGCAAGATAAATTGACATTGAGCAAAACTGGAAATTGAATCCCGAAAAAGTCGCCTCAAACGGCTTCGCGCAACTGTTCGGCAGTCTGCAAATCAACAGACACCAGCTGCGACACGCCCTGCTCCGCCATGGTGACGCCGAAGAGGCGGTTCATGCGGGCCATGGTGATGGGATTATGGGTGATGATGACGAAGCGGGTTTCGGTGGAGGCCACCATCTCGTCCATCAGGTTACAGTAGCGCTCGACATTGTGGTCGTCGAGCGGCGCATCCACCTCGTCCAGCACGCAGATCGGCGCGGGATTGGTAAGGAAGACCGCAAAGATAAGCGCCATAGCCGTCAGCGCCTGCTCGCCGCCTGACAGAAGCGTCATGGTCTGCGGCTTCTTGCCCGGCGGGCGGGCGAGGATTTCGAGGCCGGCTTCCAGCGGATCATCGGACTCGATCAGCTGCAATTCCGCCGTGCCGCCGCCGAAGAGATGGGTGAACAGCCGCTGGAACTGTGAATTGACCACATCAAAGGCGGCAATCAGCCGTTCGCGGCCCTCGCGGTTGAGGTTCTGGATACCGGCGCGCAGCTTGCGCACAGCATCGATGATGTCGTCCCGCTCCTTGATGAGCGCCTCGAGCTTGGCGGAAAGCTCGGCCTGCTCCTCCTCGGCGCGCAGATTGACGGCGCCAAGCCTTTCACGCTCGATCTTCAGCCGGTCGAGATCACGCTCGACATCACGGATATCGGGCTTCGGCTGGTCCGGGCCAAGGCCGGTGAGGCGAAACGCCATATGCGGCTCGGTATTCAGCGTTTCGCGGATGCGATGTTCCGCCTCCTGCCGTTTCTCGCGGGCGGAAACCAGCCGCTCTTCGGCACGGCCGCGCTTTTCGCGGGCTTCGGCGAGTTCAGAAAGCGCCGTTGCCGCCACCCGGTCGGCGGCGCGCTGCAGGTTTTCCGCCTCGGCCAGCCGGTCGGCGGCTTCGCGGCGGGCGTCTTCGGTCTTCTGCAGTTCGTTGAGGAGGTTGCGGCGTTTTTCGTCGAATTCCTCGGGCGCAATGTCCAGCTCGGCGATTTCCTCGCGCGCCTCTTCCTCTCGTTCGCGCAGCGTGGCGATATGGTCGGCGGCACTTGCCGCCCGCGATTGCCAGGTGGAACGCTCCTGCCCGATTGCCTGAATTCTGCGTTGGCGGCTTTCCGCCTCACGGCTCACGCCTTCATGGCGGGCGCGCGCTTCCGCCAGCAGGCCGCGATCGGTCGCGACTTCGAGTTGGCTTTCACGCAGCTTGAGATCAAGCACGGAAAGGTCAGGCGCATCTTCCATTTCGATACGGGCATTTTCCTCCTGAACGGCGATTTCGTCGATCTGCGCGCCGATCTGGTTCAGTGCTTCAGAAACGACATCCCGACGCCGCAGCAGATCGCCCGAGGCGCGCTCGGCAGCGGTGAGAGCCTCTCGCGCCTCGGCAAGCTGACGGGTCGCAAGCCGGCTCCGGTCGCGCACGTCCGAAAGCCGCAATTCGCTGCTTCTGATCTCCTCGGTTTTCGCGGCAAGCTGGTCTTCGGCCTCTTCCAGAATGGAGCGGGCCTCATCCAGTTCGGTTTCGATTTCGGCGAGGCGGTTCTTTTGCGACAGGCGAAGTGCCGCAGCACCCGGCGCATCGGCGCTGGCGATATGGCCATCCCAGCGGAACAGCGCGCCTTCACGCGTCACCAGCCGCTGGCCGGCTTTCAGCGACGGCAACAGGCGCCGAGCCTCCGTGACGTCTGCAACGACGCCGATCTGTGCAAGGGCACGTCTAAGCGCATTGGGTGCCTGCGCATAATCCAGAAGCGGTTTGGCACCCTGCGGCAGGGCGGGATCGCCAGCACCGTCGCCATTGCCACCCCAATAGGCAGGGGCTGCGGCATCGAGCGGGCTTTCGAGATCATCGCCAAGCGCCGCGCCAAGTGCGGCCTCGTAACCGCGTTCCACCCTCATTTCTTCCGCCACTGGCGTGAAACTGCCATTGGCAGCGGCACTGGAGGCAAGAATCTTCGTAATGGTGCGTGCTTCGGTATCCAGCGCGTTCAGCCGGTTCCTCGCCGTTTCCAGCGGTCCGCGCGCCAGTGCTTCGGCGGAACGTGCCTCGGCAACGGCGGCCTCAGCCTCTTCCACCACCATCATCGCGTCCTCGACCGCGATCTCAGCCGCCTCGACCGCTTCGCGCCGTTCTGCGGGGTCCGGAAGGCCGGAGAGTTTTTCGTCAATGGCCTCGATCTCGGCCGTTGCTTCCTGCGATTGCCGCTCGAGCCTCAGCTTGCGGTCGGAAAGATCGCGGATCGCCCGCTCCAATTGCTGACGGCCGGCAGCCGCCTCGGCGCGCTCGGCGGTGATGGCGGTGAAGATGGCTTCGCTTTCCGCCAGCTTGACGGACGCAGCTTCGAAGGCTTCGCGCATCTCCTCGGCGTGGCGGCCGGAATCGGAGAGGATTTCGAGAAGTTCGGCTTCTTCCTCATCGAGCCGCGCCAGTATCTGGGCATTATCAGAGACCAGCCGTTCCTCGCGGACGATATCCTCGCCAAGCTGTGAGAGACGGCGCGCCAGCTCGTCGCGGCGGCGCAGCAGCCGGTTCACCTCATCATCCAGCTGGGTGCGGGCGATTTGCAGGCGTTGCAGGGCGGCGGCGACTTTCGCCTCGTCCTCGCGCAGCTCTGGCAGCTTCAGGCTGGCGATACCCTGCTGCTTGGCCGCTTCCATCTGGGCTTGCGCCTTTTCGGCAACGGTATTCGTTGCCTGATTGAGCGCGCTTTCCGCCTCGCCTTCGGCTTCCTTCGCCTCCACCCAGCGAATGTGCAGCAGGGTCGCCTCACGGGCGCGGATATCGGCCGAGAGCATCTTGAAGCGGTTCGCCTGACGCGCCTGCCGTTTCAGGCTTTCGATCTGGCTTTCCAGCTGGGCGGTCACATCCTCCAACCGCTCCAGATTGGTTTCGGCGGCGCGCAGGCGAAGCTCGGCCTCGTGGCGGCGCGAATGCAGGCCGGAAATGCCGGCCGCCTCTTCCAGCAGCTGGCGACGGGCTTGGGGCTTGGCGTTGATGAGTTCGCCGATACGTCCCTGCCCCACCATGGAGGGCGAACGCGCGCCGGTGGAGGCATCCGCAAACAGCAGCTGCACATCCTTGGCGCGGGCTTCCTTGCCGTTGATACGGTAGACGGAGCCGTTTTCGCGCTCGATACGGCGCGTCACCTGAATTTCATCGGCATCGTTGAAGGCGGCAGGCGCGGTGCGGTCGGAATTATCGAGATAAAGGCCGACTTCGGCGGTGTTTCTGGCCGGGCGATTGCCGGAACCGGAGAAAATGACGTCATCCATGCCGGATGCGCGCATGTTCTTGTAGGAGTTCTCGCCCATCACCCAGCGCAGCGCTTCGACAAGGTTGGACTTGCCGCAGCCATTAGGGCCAACGACGCCGGTCAAACCGGGCTCGATGATGAATTCGGAAGGTTCAACGAAGGACTTGAAACCGACGACGCGGAGCTTGTTGAACTTCATGCCGTCATGCTCCGGCCGGAAGACAGGCAATAAAAAACGGGCGAACGGAAATTTCCGCCGCCCGTCTCTTTCAGGGTTCGGCGATCAGAGCAGCTTGTCGATGACAGCCGACATGGTTTCAACCGACATGTCTCCTGCGTATTTCTTGCCGTTGATGATGAAAGTCGGCGTGGAGTTGACGCCGAATTCCGTCGCACCGCGTTGCATGGTTGCGTTCACATCATCCAGAAGTTTCTGGTTCGTCAAGCAGGCCTCGAAAGACTCCTGTGAGAAACCGGCCATTTTCGACATTTGCAGCAGGGCGGCGCGCGCATCCTGGGCAGTTGCCCAGCTCTGCTGCTGCTTGAACAGCATGGAAACGAAGGGGAAATACTGACCTTCCGGTGCGCAACGCGCCAGCATGAAGGCGGCAGCGGCGCGCGGATCGAACGGGAATTCGCGCAGCACGAAATAGACCTTGCCGGTATCGATGTACTTCTTCTTGATCTCTTCGAAGGTCTTGTTGTGGAAGTTGGCGCAGTGCGGGCAGGTCATCGACATATATTCGACGATCTTGACAGGTGCGTTGGCATCGCCGAGCGCTGCTTCCGGCAGCGGGCCGGGCTTCATCACCGCAGCCATATCCACATCACCGGTGGATTCAGGCAGTTCCTGCGCCTGGGCAATACCGGGCGTGAAGGCAAACGGCAGGGCCGTGGCGATGGCGGCAAGGGCAACGCCGCCGAGAAGGCTGCGTCTGGTAATATTCAATTCGGAAATCGGCATGGAAACACCCGTGTTGATTTGAAACTGCCTGATGCGCAATTCGCTAACCCGATACCACCAGCACCGGCAGCGCGACAAGCGGGCTATGGAACTTCCTTGTCAAAGAATCGTGACCTGGAAAAGGCGAAAACGCAAAAACAACGAAGAGAAACAAGTCCTGAGTACAGAGACGCGGGCAATGGTCGCAGCGAGCGTCTCTTAAGACATCAACGCGATAGACCAAACTGTATTTCGATATTGTGGTAAGACGAGCCGTCCCCGTTCCAGCCGTGATAAATTTCGCGGCTCTCACCCGAGAAATGATGGCGGGACATTTCTATCTCCGCAACCAGCGGGGCATATCCTTTAGTGAATAACGATCTCAGTGATCCTTGATGCACCCGGCTTGCAACGATGATTGGTTCGAGATGATGAAGCTCGATTGTCTCATCCCACTGCACGGGTTTGCTTATCGGACGGCATATCTCCCAGTCAAACAGGGATTTGCTGTCTCTTGGCAGGTTGTGGGAGATAAAAATCCAAGGCCCATCGGCTTCCAGGCCATGCTCGATGATCTGCGCGGCTATGAGCGCCGAATATTCGGCAGCAGCCTGTCTGACATCAGGTATCCGCAGGCGTTGACCAAAACGCACAACCCACATTTCCGGTGTTTCCTTGATTTCCATCGGCGCACTCCTTTGAACCATGGAGTAATTCGGAAATCGTCGGTCAACAAATTGAAATCGAGAATGAAATTCTATTTACCGCGCAATCGGAAGTCGCCTGTGAAATTTCTTCCTATTTCAAACTTCGTTGTGGTGGCTTCTTCTGCAAGACCGCCGTGCCCAGCCTTTCCACCGCCTTGCGCAGCGCCTCGCTCTCAATGCCGTCCATCATGTCATCGAGACGTTTTGCCGCGTCGCCGCGCAGGGGCTGCGGTTTGCGCCGGCGGGTAATGGTCTGCGATACCGGCTTCTGCACGATCCTTATCTGACGCACGGCCGGGAAGCCGAAAAAGCCGTTGATGCGAGCAATGAGTTCGCCCTGCGCATGGGTGAGAAACAGCGCGCGCGCTCCTTCGCAGGCGATCGTCAGCACGCCGGGCTGATAACCGCCGCGATCCGGGCCTTCGTCGCGGCGCGGCCAGGTGATCTTTTCCGGGCGCGTGCAATCGGCAAAGTCGTCACCGGCGATCTCGTCCCAGGAGCCGAGCAACGCCGTGTTGATGCCGGCGCGTTTCGACAGCACGGGGTCCATGATGCCATTGGCGACTTCGGCGATCTGGACGACGCCCTTCCTCTGGACAACGCCCTTCTGGGGATAACGCATGTTTCACTCACGATTTGGGAGCCGGCGAATCCGCATGTTCTTGATCGCCTGCTTCTTATGTCCCAACTATAGGCCAAATCGAACAGAAACGGCAAACCATGCTTCAAAAAACCGCCTCGTCGTCCTACGCGCAGATGCTGCTCGCATGGTACGACCGGCATCATCGCGAATTGCCATGGCGTACTTCCCCGGCCATGGCGGCGCGAGGAAAACGTGCCGATCCCTATCACGTCTGGCTCTCCGAAGTAATGCTGCAGCAAACGACGGTGCAGGCGGTCAAGCCCTATTTCCTGAAGTTTCTCGCCGCGTGGCCTGATGTCAACGATCTGGCGGCGGCGCCGGTGGAGGATGTCATGGCCGCATGGGCGGGGCTCGGTTATTATGCCCGCGCCCGCAACCTGAAGAAATGCGCGGAGGCCGTGGCGAATGAGCATGGCGGCGTCTTTCCCGATACGGAAGAGGGTTTGAAGCAACTGCCCGGCATCGGCGATTATACGTCCGCGGCCGTCGCTGCCATCGCGTTCAACCGGCAGGCAGCTGTCATGGACGGCAATGTCGAGCGAGTCATCTCCCGCCTGTTTGCCATCGATGCCCCCCTGCCCGGCTCAAAACCCGCCATGAAAGCGAGGGTGGCGGAGCTTACCCCTTCTGACCGGCCCGGTGATTTCGCTCAGGCGATGATGGACCTCGGCGCGACGATCTGCACGCCGAAACGGCCAGCTTGCGCACTCTGTCCGTTCAACGGCCAGTGTCTTGCGCTTGCCCATGACGAGCCGGAGCGTTTTCCGGTGAAGGCAGCTAAAAAGGCCAAGCCCGTGCGGGTCGGGGCCGCCTTTGTGGCAGTGAATGCGGAAGGCGAAATCCTGCTGCGGCGGCGTATCGACAGCGGGCTTCTGGGGGGCATGACCGAGGTGCCGACAACGGCATGGACCGCCCGCATGGATGGCGGCACGGAGACAAGCCACGCCCCCTTTGCCGCCGAATGGCAGGCGGCGGGCGTCATCGTGCATGTCTTCACCCATTTCGAGCTGCGGCTGACCGTTTATCGCGCGCAGGTGCCGGACGGCCCCCAGACCGGCCCGGATGACGGATGGTGGGAGCCGGTTACAAATCTTGACGCGCAGGCGCTGCCAACGGTGATGAAAAAAGTCATCGCGCAGGCTATTCCATCCGCATTCAGTGAAAGCAGGAAATTTCGATGACCAAGATTGAGCATATCGTATTCGACATCGGCAAGGTGCTGATCCATTACGATCCGCATATTCCCTATAGCCGCCTCATCCCCGATGTCGATGAGCGCCAATGGTTCTTCGAGAATGTCTGCACCCACGACTGGAACCTCGAGCAGGATCGCGGTCGCCGCTGGGAGGACGCTGAGGCGCTGCTGGTGGAGAAATTCCCGGAGCGCGAAGAGCATATCCGCGCCTTCCGCAAGTTCTGGCACGAAATGGTGTCGCATTCCTATGACGACAGCGTCGCGATTATGGTCGGACTGATCGACAGCGGCCATGACGTGACCATGCTGACCAACTTCGCCTCCGACACGTTTCGCGAAGCGCAGAAGATGTTTCCCTTCCTCACCCTGCCGCGCGGCGTCACGGTCTCTGGCGATGTGAAGCTGCTGAAGCCTGACGTGGCGATTTATGATCTGCACGCCAGGGAATTCGGCCTTAACCCCACCGCCAGCATCTTCATTGACGATACGCTCGTGAATGTCGAAGGCGCGAAGGAAGCAGGCTGGCAGGCCGTACATTTTACCGGCGCCGAGAAACTGAAGCAGGATTTGCATGCTTTTGGGGTGGAGGTTTAATCATCTACAGATCAGGAAAAGAAATTGGCGCAGGCGGAAATGGCGGTCTCCGGCCTGCGCCAGTCCTGCCGCAAGCGGCATCGGACGCAATGTTTTTGTGAGCTTTCCGAACCGGATTTTCACAACCATTGCTCTGATTTGAGACAGTATTGTTCGTCTCTTGCGCGAAACTTGCCTGACTAAAATAATATATTCGAAAATACCAACGCCCGACACCGAGGTGCCGGGCGTTGGTCGTTCTCCATCCGGGACTGAAGGTACTAAACCGGACGGAGACGTATGCTGACAAGGGCGGGCGGTGGATCTATTCGGCCTTTGCCATTTCACTGCGGATGATGGCTCTGAGATCGTCGATCGGCTTCAGGTCGTCGCCGTCTTCGAAGTGCCAGAACGTCCATCCGTTGCATGCGTCGAGACCCTGCACCTTCGCGCCGAGGCGGTGGATGGAGCCGGCGGTTCCGGCGGATGCAAGCGTACCATCCGCACGAATAATGGCGCTATAACGGCGCTTTGCATCCGTCAGTACCTGGCCGGGACGGACGAGGCCGCTTTCCAGCAGCGTGTTGAAGGCAACGCGGGGCTCGGCCTTCTTGCCGGTCATAACCGTCAGTTCGGCCTTGCCGAGCGGCTCGACGGCGGCGATGCGGGCGGACGCCGCGTCGATATAATCCTGCTCGCGCTCAATGCCGACGAAGTGACGGCCGAGACGTTTTGCAACAGCACCCGTGGTGCCGGAGCCGAAGAACGGATCGAGCACGACATCGCCCGGCTTGGTGGACGCCATGATGATGCGCGCCAGCAAGGCTTCCGGCTTCTGGGTGGGATGCACCTTCTTGCCGTCCTCGCCCTTCAGCCGCTCATTGCCGCTGCAGATCGGGAACAGCCAGTCTGAACGCATCTGCACATCGTCATTGGAGGCCTTCAGTGCGTCGTAATTGAAGGTATAGCTCTTGGCCTTCGGATCGCGGCTTGCCCAGATCATCGTCTCATGCGCGTTCTGGAAGCGACGACCCTTGAAGTTTGGCATCGGGTTGGTCTTGCGCCAGACGATATCGTTGAGGATCCAGAAATCGAGGTTCTGGAGCATGGCGCCAACGCGGAAGATATTGTGGTAGGAGCCGATGACCCAGATGGTGCCATTGGGCTTCAGCACACGGCGGCAGGCGAGCAGCCAGGCGCGGGTGAAGGCATCATAGGCCTCGAAGGAGGCGAACTGGTCCCACTCGTCATCGACGGCGTCGACCAGCGACTGATCGGGACGGTGCAGCGTGCCGCCAAGCTGGAGATTATAGGGCGGATCGGCGAAAATCGCGTCCACCGACTGGCTTGGGAGGGCATCCAAGGCAGCGACACAATCACCTTTGATGATGCTGTCTTTCCAGGCGTCGCTCTCGCCCGCACGATCAAAACCGGCACGCCGAAAATCGGCCAGCGGAAAAACTGCTGCCATTGGTACTCGCTCCATACGCTTACTCTCTACTGATGCTTATGGTTACCGAAGATGGTTATCAAAGCCTGAACAAGTCACGGAAAATGCGAAATAAATGGCTGTCGCGGCACGCAGGCGAGATTTGCGGCGGCCGGCGGGGGAACCCGAAGTCGGGCAAAAACGTTGTGCACAATGGGTTCTCCTGTCCCCGCATATCGGCGCGGCGGGTAGAGCCATGATGGCAGGGGGTAATCCGCAATGGGGTCCGTGATGAAAATGGCTTCTTTTTCCATGAATTTCGCCTGCGCCGCGCTTTTCGCAACGGCGCTGCCGGTGCCCTCGCAGGCGCAGCAACCGGCCCCGCAATATAACGTCGTCACCGATGCGGTCCTGTTCGATGGCGGCCCTTCGCTCGGCAACAGCGACAGGGTGCGTTGGGATTTCTATAAGGCAGACCGCTCCGGCGTCCGCACCGACGACAATGCCGGCGGTTCCTATGACGCCACCTTCGAGGCGAAACTGCCGGCGGGCAAATATGTCGGGGTCGCGGCGCTCGGCAATGTGACCCGCGAAGTGTCATTCGAGGTGAAGGACGGAAGCGTCGCGAGGCCGAAGGTGAGTTTTGACGCTGCGGAATTGACCGTCGTGCCGAAACGCAGCGCCGGCGGCGATGTGGAAACGCAGGCGAAGACGGAAATCACCAAGGACGATTTCAAGGACAGCGTCTATGGCACGAATACTGTCTTCGTGCCGGCTGGGGACGTCGTCCTCACCGGCAGCATCGGCCCGGCGCGGGCTGAGGAGACGCTTGCCATCAAGGCAGGTGAGAAGATCAGCCACGAGCTGGTCATTCCAAGCGGTGTGGTGATCGCCAAGGCTGTTTATGCGCAAGGCGGCAGGGCGGTCGAAACGGACGATATCCGCTTCGAGGCGATGTCAGCCACGGAAACGCTGGATGGCACGCGTGAGACCATCAACGGCATTTACGGCACCGGCAAGATCATGGAAATGCCCGCCGGCGACTTCGTCATGCGCGCGCGTCTGGGCAAGGTGACGGTGGAACAACCATTCACCGTGACTGCCGGAAAACGAACCGAAATCACCCTCGATCTCGATGCGGGCGTTCTCGCCATAAAGGCGCCCGGTGCGGAACGGATCGACATCGTTGAAACCACCAAAGATCTTCAGGGTACGCAGAAGGAGATTTCCGGCCGTTACGGCACACAGCATCAGGAAACCCTGCATCCCGGCGAGTATTCGGTGAAGGTGAGCTACGACAAGAAATCCGGTCGTGAGCCGAAGGAAATCAAGGCGACGGTCAAGGCGGCGGAGCGGACCGAGACGACGGTGGCGGAGTAATTGCGGCGGGGCGCTTGTTCCCCGCTCCCTCATCCTTACTCCTCATTCCTCCTGCCCCTCCCTCATCCCTGTGCCTGTCACAGGAATGAGGGTGGAGAAAACATCACAATTTCCGGCCGGAAGGCCCATATTTGGGCCTGAGCATCGGATGGCTGGAAAGACGCGCCGCATCCTTCGGCACCACCTGTAACGGCGCGCCGATCTTCACACCCGCAAACCCTGACGCCGCGATACGGTCGCACAGCCTTATCCACTGACAGCCTCGGCAGGCCGACCTGATCTCGCCTGCGGCGAAAGCCAGACGCATCTTCGCGAGAAAATCCGGCGTAGCCTGCAGCTTCTTGCCGGCGGTCAGTGCCTCGCCCAAAAGCGCCGACACCGAAAGGCGGGCCGTCTCGTCCCGCTGCACCACGCCTTCGTTGAAACAGTGGGCGTGGCTTTCGCAGAGCAGACCTTCACAGATGTCGTCCGCCCCTTCCACCAGTTCGATATCCTCGCCCGCATTCAGCCGGGCGGCGACAAGGTCATAATTTTCGACGAAGCCGGACGTATATCCCTTGCCCACATAGGTCAGCATGCACAGAAGATGGTGGGGGCGGAGACGGACGGTCACGGGCCCGCCCTATCCGACGATGGCGAAGGCGTCGCGCACCGAGCCGGACGAGGTGCGGATCGCCTTGCGGCCGATCCATTGCACATGCCCGTCGAGGATACGCACCGCCTCTTCGGCGCGGCCGCCGCGCAGCGCGTCGATGATGGCCCGGTGGTCGGTATCGGTGCGACGCTCCCAGCCGGCGCGCCAGGCGGAAAACAGGAAGCGGGCGCTCGCCGCATGCAACCCATCGATCGCCTCCATCAAACGCGGCATGTTGCAGGGCGCGGTGATGAGGCGGTGGAAACGGCGGTTGGCCTCCTCCCAATGCTGCACATCGACCGCGCTGTCGCCCTCGAGCGTTGCGGCCTCCGCCTGATCGAGAATGGCAGGCGTCATGTTTGGAATGGCGTGGCGCAGCGCCAGAACTTCAAGGGCGGCGCGCATTTCCGCCACCTCGCGCACATCGTCAAGGCCGAAATCCGCCACCCGGACACCCCGGCGCGGGATGCTGGCCGCCAGTCCCTGCGCTTCCAGCCGGCGAAACGCCTCGCGCACCGGCACATGCGAGGCGCCGAATTCGGCGGCGATGTGGTCCTGCCGCAACCTTTCGCCCGGTGACAGCTCACCGCGAACGATACGCTCGGCAAGCGTGCGGCTGATGCGCGCGGCAATGGTGTCTTCAGGCGTATTCTTCACTATCTTGGGCATAACATCCCATAACGCATATGGCGCGGCCGTGTGTAGCGGTTTTTGCGCGAAAGAGGAACGCCAAACCAAATATTCGAGGCGGCACAGTCGCTTACACGGGCGACGGAGCTATGAGCCTGATGGGAACGACCTCTGCGGGCGAGCCGGTTGAGCTTGGTGCGGACATGGTCTAAAAGCCCGGCATCATCTTCTTCCAGCCAAATTCGATACAGGGAGCGCCCATGAGCGGCTTCGACCTCATTATTTTCGACTGCGACGGCGTTCTGGTCGATTCCGAAATCATCGCGGCGCAGGTGGAATCGCGCCTCCTGACCGAAGCCGGATATCCGATCTCCGTCGAGGAAATGGGCGAGCGTTTTGCCGGCATGACCTGGAAGAACATTCTTTTGCAGGTGGAAAGCGAAGCCAGCATTCCGCTGTCGGCATCGCTGCTCGACAAGTCGGAAAAGCTGCTCGACATGCGGCTGGAACGCGACGTGAAGGTCATCGAGGGCGTCAAATTCGCCCTCTCGCGCCTGACGACACCGCGCTGCATCTGCTCGAACTCATCGAGCCATCGCCTCGACATGATGCTGACGAAGGTGGGCCTGAAGCCCTTTTTCGCGCCGCATATCTATTCCGCCAAGGACCTTGGAGCCGACCGCGTCAAGCCGAAGCCCGATATTTTCCTGCATGGCGCGGCGCAATTCGGCGTTTCCCCCGACCGTGTGGTGGTGGTCGAGGATTCCGTGCACGGTATCCATGGCGCAAGAGCCGCCGGCATGCGCGTCATCGGCTTCACCGGCGCATCCCACACCTATCCGAGCCACGCCGACCGGCTGACGGATGCGGGCGCCGAAACGGTGATTTCGCGCATGCAGGACCTGCCCGCCGTGATTGCGGCGATGGCGGAGTGGGAAGGCGCTTTTTAAGTTGTGGCTTAGTCACAAACGCCACTTCGTCATGCTCGGGCCTGTCCCGAGCATCCGCAACAGTTTGACTTTACGATACGTGTTTGAATCCTCGGGACAAGCCCACGGATGACGTCGCGTGTGAGTAATGGTTTGTCCGCGATCTGACCGGAGCCCGCAAAAGCAGCCTCCGGTTTGTTACATTTCGCCCGTCAAATCACCGGCGCTTGGTCTTGGCCTTTGCGCCCTGCTCTGCGAAGCCGATGAAGACGCTGACCGACTTCGGCGCGCCGCCCGGCCGGTTGGGTATGGCGACGTGGTCGTTGTTGAAGATGAACTGGGTACCGGCACCACCCGCCGAGACATCAATGGCGAAATTGGTCGTTTCACCGAAAATTTCGCCGTCGCCATCCTTAACAGTAACGCGGATCGGCACGGTTACGCGGCCCGGCTTGGCCATCGGGCCTGGAACGAGCCGGCCCTGGGCCAGCACGTTTACGGTGAGCGTCGATTCATTGGCGGTGCACGAACGCGTCGTATCCGAAAGCGAAACCTGATAGGCGAGTTTCTGCGGATCGTCCTTGCCGCCACCGGCATAGACGCGGTGCACGGCGTTGGCGTCGAGAACCGTGACGGTCGGGCAGTTGGCCTGCACCACCGGGGTGACGGCATTGGCCTGCGCGGCCGGCGGGTTGACGGCAAGCGAGTCCGACGGGTTGGAGGAATTGCATCCTGCAACAACGGCGAGAAGCGACATCGCGGCGGACAAACGCAAGAAATTCCCTGACACTCTTCTAAATCCCTCTCCATTGTCCCGGAACCGAACCGCAGACGCTGTTTATTGACCTTTCACGCAGGTTGGCGATGGTCTATAGCAGCGACGCCGGAAAAAATCGATTGGCATGTTCGGTTTTGCTTGAATTTTCAGAAAAGCCCTTCATTAGCTCGCCAATCGCCTCATTCCGGTGAGACGCTGCGGACAACGACGCCGATCGCATCGGTAACGGATAAGGGACTATCTCGTGGAATATGTATCGACCAGGGGTGCGGCCCCTTCGCTTGGTTTTTGCGACGCGCTTCTGGCGGGCCTTGGCCGTGACGGCGGGCTTTACGTGCCGCGCGAATGGCCGTCCATGTCGAAAAAGGAAATCCGCAACCTGCGCGGCAAGTCCTATCAGGACGTCGCCTTCGAGGTTCTCTACCGCTTCACCGGCGGCGAAATTCCGGCCGACAAGTTCAAGGCGATGATCGATGACGCCTATGCGACTTTCCGACATCCTGCCGTCGTGCCGCTGACGCAGACCGGTCCCAATACCTTTGTGCTGGAGCTTTTCCACGGCACCACGCTCGCCTTCAAGGATGTGGCGATGCAGCTTCTCGCCCGCCTGATGGACTATACGCTTTCCGAACGCGGCGAGCGCGCCACCATTGTCGGCGCCACGTCTGGCGATACGGGCGGTGCGGCGATCGACGCCTTTGCCGGGCGTGAGCGTACCGATATCTTCATTCTTTTCCCCAATGGCAAGGTCTCTCCGGTGCAGCAGCGCCAGATGACGACGTCGACCGCTTCCAACGTGCATGCGCTGGCGATCAACGGCAATTTCGACGATTGCCAGACGCTGGTGAAGGATATGTTCAACGACGTGAAGTTCCGGGACAGCGTGAAGCTTTCCGGCGTCAATTCCATCAACTGGGCGCGCATCATGGCGCAGGTGGTCTATTATTTCACCGCGTCGCTTTCGCTTGGCGGTCCCGACCGGAAGATTTCCTTCACGGTTCCAACAGGTAATTTCGGCGATATTTTCGCCGGTTACGTCGCCAAGAAAATGGGTCTGCCGATCGACAAGCTTGTCATCGCCACCAATGACAACGACATTCTGGCGCGCACGCTGAAGACCGGCCGTTACGAGATGCGCGGCGTCAAGCCGACCACCTCGCCCTCCATGGACATCCAGATTTCGTCCAACTTTGAGCGCCTGCTGTTTGAAGCCTATGGCCGTGATTCCGCGGCGGTAAAGGCATCGATGGACGGGCTGAAGCAGTCGGGAGCCTTTGAAATTCCGCCGCATGCGCTGAAATTCATCAAGAAGGATTTCCGCGCCGGCCGCGCCACCGAAAAGCAGGTGGCGGCGACAATTCGCGACACGCTCGAGAAAACCGGCTACCTCATCGATCCGCATACGGCGACCGGCGTTTTCGTGGCTGAGAAGCACGAAAAAGCATCCTCCCCGATGGTGGTTCTGTCGACCGCTCACCCGGCTAAATTCCCGGCCGCTGTAAAATCCGCTTGCGCAATCGAGCCTGCGCTTCCAGTATGGCTAGCTGACATTATGAACCGGGAGGAGCGTTTCGACATTCTGGGCGCAGAGCTGAAAGCCGTGGAAACCTTCATCGGCCAACATGCACGCGCCGGCAAATAGAGACGCGGAAAGACGTTGAGTATGAAAGTTAATGTGACCCGGCTTTCGTCCGGGTTGACCGTTGTCACGGAAAGAATGCCGCATCTCGAAAGCGTTGCTCTTGGAGTGTGGATCAAATCCGGCTCCCGCAACGAGACGACTGCCGAACACGGCATCGCCCATCTACTCGAACATATGGCGTTCAAGGGCACCGCGCGCCGCACCGCAAGGCAGATCGCCGAAGAGATCGAAAATGTCGGCGGCGAAGTCAATGCCGCGACATCGACGGAAACAACTTCATACTACGCGCGCGTCCTGAAAGACCACGTTCCGCTGGCCGTCGATATCCTTGCCGACATCCTGACGGAATCGCTGTTCGACGAAGACGAGCTGGAGCGGGAGAAAAACGTCATCCTGCAGGAAATCGGCGCTGCGACCGATACGCCCGACGACGTGATCTTCGACAATTTCTCCGGTATCGCCTATCGCGACCAGACCATCGGCCGCCCGATCCTCGGCACGCCGGACACCGTTCAATCCTTCACCACCGGCCAGATCAGGCACTATCTCGCCCGCAACTACACGACGGACCGCATCTTCGTCGTGGCGGCCGGCGCAGTCGATCACGAAAGCTTCGTGAAGCAGGTCGAAGAACGTTTCGCCTCGCTGCCGCTCGTGCCAGCGGCAACGCCTGTCATGGAAAAGGCGATCTATACCGGCGGCGAAATCCGCGAGACCCGCGACCTCATGGACGCGCAGGTGCTGCTGGGTTTCGAGGGCAAGGCCTATCACGCCCGCGACTTCTATTGTTCGCAAATCCTCGCCAATATTCTCGGCGGCGGCATGTCATCGCGCCTGTTCCAGGAAGTGCGCGAGTCCCGCGGCCTGTGCTATTCGGTCTACGCCTTCCACTGGGGCTTTTCCGACACCGGCATTTTCGGCGTACATGCGGCGACCGGCGGCAACGACCTGCCGGAACTGATGCCCGTCATCGTCGATGAATTGCGCAAGTCTTCGGAGATCATCCATCAGGACGAAATCAACCGCGCCCGTGCGCAGATCCGTGCGCAATTGCTGATGGGACAGGAAAGCCCGGCCGCACGCGCCGGCCAGATCGCCCGGCAGATGATGCTTTACGGTCGGCCCATCCCCAATGAAGAGATGATGACGCGGCTTGAGGACATTACGCGGGAGCGCCTGACCGATCTTGCAGGACGGCTGTTTTTCGAGACAGTTCCGACACTCTCCGCCATTGGCCCGCTCGAACATCTGCCGCCCCTCTCAGACATGACTGCCGCGCTTTCCGCGCAGCAGCCTGCAAGGATCAAGGCGAACGGATAAACCAATATGAGAGCGGGATTTAAAGGCGAAGACCGCTCATCTTTTTCGCCGTATCGTTCGTGGATGGCGATATCTGCCGCACAGGGATCGTGAATGCTGCGTTTTCTTTCCCGACATAGCGACACGCCCGAACTGCGCAGCGCCAATCACCTTCTCAGACTGCCGCGTTATGGCGATTTCAAGCAGTGGCATGTGCTGCGCTCGGAAAGCCGCCACTTTCTGCAGCCATGGGAGCCGACCTGGCGGCCGGACGAGCTGACGGAAAGCGCTTTCCGCACGCGCGTGGTCCGCAACGGCCAGGAATTTTCCTCCGGCACCGCCGTTTCCTTTTTGCTGTTCGAGAAAGAGACGCTGCTGGTCGGCGGCATCACCATCGGTTACATCCGCCGGGGTGCGGCGCAAAGCTGCATGATCGGATACTGGATCGGCGAGCGGCACGCCGCCCAAGGCCATATGTCTGCCGCATTAAAATTGGTAATACCATACATCTTTAACGGACTTCAGTTGCACCGTATCGAGGCAGCCTGTATTCCGGAAAACTTCAAAAGCATCCGGCTTCTCGAAAATGCCGGGTTCCAGCGGGAAGGCCTCCTGCGGGAATATCTGAAAATCAATGGCCAATGGCGGGATCATATGATGTTTTCCCTTCTTGCCGACAAGCAAAGCTCCGGCGGAACGAAGTACGATACATGACCTACAATCACACTGCGCCTCGCCTTGCGAAACGTCTGGCGGCAATCGTGCTGGCTGCGCCGATTTTCCTGCTTTTCCTGCTTTTCTCCTCCTATTCCTACGCCTTCGAGCCGGTGAAGATTTCCCGTGACGACACGGCGCTCGACCTGACGGCCACCACCGATATTTATGCCAACCAGGGCGAAGCCTTTCAGGTCTCGACCGCCCCCGGCCCCGACGGCATTCGCCGCCGTATCGAGGTGCGTGCCAGCTCTACCGACCATCAGGGCGACTGGGCGGTTTTCGCACTTGCCAACGTTTCGGAAGAGCAGTTGGAGCGCGTGATCGTCGCGCCGCACTTTCGTCTCGTCAATTCCAAGCTGTTCTGGCCCGACCTCGGCTCGCAACGCATCATCGCGATTACGCCGAGTGAAGGTTTTGCGCTTGATCGCCAGCCGAGCCCGGATGCCGACGTGTTCCGCATCACGCTCAACCCCGGCTCCGTCATCACCTTCGTCGCCGAGCTTTCGACGCCGCAGCTGCCGCAGCTTTATCTGTGGGAGCCGGAAGCCTACAAGGACACGATCAACGCGTTCACGCTCTATCGTGGCATCGTACTCGGCATTGCCGGCCTGCTGGCTGTGCTCCTCACCATTCTTTTCGTGGTCAAGGGAACTTCCGTTTTGCCGGCCTCGGCCGCGCTGGCATGGGCGGTGCTCGCCTATATATGCGTGGATTTCGGCTTCCTCGAAAAGCTCATCACGGTCACCTCGAGCGATCAACGAATATGGAGGGCGGGCGCGGAAGTGGCGCTCGCCTCCAGCTTCGTGGTCTTCCTCTTCACCTATCTCAACCTCAACCGATGGCATGCGCATCTAGGGTATGCGACCTTTGCCTGGGTGGTGGGTCTGGCGCTGCTGTTCGGCGTCGCGATCTATGATCCCTCGGTCGCGTCAGGCATCGCGCGCATATCCTTCGCGCTCACCGCAACGGCCGGCATCGCGCTTATCGTCTATCTCGGCTTTAACCGTTATGATCGGGCGATTTTGCTTGTTCCCTCCTGGGCGCTCATTCTCGTCTGGCTGTTCGGCAGCTGGCTGACGGTAACGGGGCAATTGGACAATGACATCGTGCAGCCCGCACTCGGCGGCGGGCTGGTCCTGATCGTGCTGCTGATCGGCTTTACCGTCATCCAGCATGCCTTTGCCGGCAGCGCCTATCAGCAGGGTCTTTTCTCGGACCTTGAGCGGCAATCGCTGGCCCTGACGGGCAGCGGCGATACCGTGTGGGACTGGGACGTGACGCGCGACCGCATCGTTACCACACCTGACATTTCCAACCGGCTGGGGCTGGAGCCGGGTACCATGCATGGTGCTGCGCGCAACTGGCTGCCGCGTCTGCACCCTGATGACCGTGACCGGTTCAAGGCAACGCTCGACGTGCTGCTCGACCATCGCAAGGGCCGTCTGAACCACGAATTCCGCATTCGCGCCGAGGACGGGCATTTCCACTGGCTGCAAATTCGTGCGCGTCCGGTTCTAGGCTCCAACGGCGAAATCATCCGCTGCGTCGGCACCATCACCGACATTACCGAGCAGAAGAATTCCGTCGAGCGGCTGTTGCAGGATGCGATGAACGACAATCTGACCGGGCTCCCAAACCGGCAGGTTTTTCTCGACCGTTTGCAATCGATCCTCAATCTCTCGTCCGACAGCGAGGGCGTGCGGCCGACCGTGATGGCGATCGACATTGACCGCTACAAGTTGGTCAACGATACGCTCGGTATTGCCGCTGGCGACAATATCCTGATTGCTTTGACCCGGCGTCTGCGCCGGCTGCTCAAACCGCAGGATACGCTGGCGCGTCTCGGCGGCGATGAGTTCGGCCTGATCCTGACCTCCGAGCGTGACCCGCAGCGTGTCGCGGATTTTGCCGACGCGGTGAACAAGGCGATCATGGTGCCGATCAACTTCGCCAATCGCGAAATCATCCTCACCGCCTCCATCGGCCTCGTCTCGTGGATCGACCAGCAGGAAAGTGCGGCCGGATTGCTCAGCGATGCGGAACTCGCCATGTACCGCGCCAAGCGCGCCGGCGGCAACCGCGTCGAGCCGTTCCGCCCCGCCTTCCGCACCTCGGGCACCGACCGGTTGCAGATGGAAAGCGACCTTCGCCGCGCCATCGAGCGCAAGGAGCTGTCGCTGGCATACCAGCCAATCATCAAGCTCGACGATGGCGAGCTGGCCGGTTTCGAAGCGCTGATGCGGTGGGAGCACCCCAAGCGCGGCAATATTCCGCCAAGCGAGTTCATTCCGATTGCCGAAGCCTCGGGCCTGATCGAGCCGCTCGGCATGTTTGCGCTGGAGCGCGCCGCGACCGACCTGATGGACTGGCAACATGCCATCGACAAGATGCCGATCTTCATTTCCGTCAATATTTCCAGCGCGCAGCTGCTGAACAACGAACTTTATAACGACGTTCGCGGCATGCTGACCCGCACCCGTTGCAATCCGCAGCAGCTGAAGCTGGAGCTGACGGAATCGGTGGTGATGGAGAACCCGGAGCAGGCGCGGCTAGTGCTCTCCAAGCTCAAGGAAACGGGCATCAGCCTCGCCATGGATGATTTCGGCACCGGCTATTCGTCGCTCGCCTATCTCACCCGCTTCCCCTTCGACACGATCAAGCTTGACAAGGCGCTGGTGGCCAATACCAGCGACAAGCGCAACGTTCTGCTGCGCTCCGTCATCGCCATGGCGCGGGCGCTCGACATGCAGGTCGTGGCGGAAGGCATCGAAACGCCTGAGGATGCGGCCGAACTGGCACGCATGAACTGCCATTTCGGCCAGAGCTTCCTGTTCGGCACCCCGGTTACGGGCGATGCGGCGCTGAAGTTGCTGCGGGAGCGGTTCCAGCCGACAAAGCGGGCGTCGTAGGGGGAGTATTGCGTACATGGAAGCGAGGGGGCGAAGTCTCCTCCTCAAATTCCACGTCATCCCCGGGCTTATGTGGATGACGACGGAGAGGGCTAATGGTCCACGGAACGTCTCGGATTTTCAACCTGTACGCCGAATGTTTACTGAACCATCATCACCGGCTGCGCATCCGCCGCCACCCTCCCATGCAGGAGGTCGTGAATGAATTCCATCTTCACCACCACCGGCGGCGTCAGCACGAAGGGATAAAGGTCCGCCTTCCCCATGCTGCGCTGGATAGAATTGATCGCGACGCTGAGCGGAATCCAGGCCTTGACGAGTTGTTCGGCGCTGCGGGCGTTGTAGGGATCGAAAGTCACCTCCGCCGCCATTTCTTCATGCCCATCAGGATCGATCGCCACACCGAAGGCGCGCGCCGTCTCCAGCGTATCGACGATATGCAGATAATGGGCGAAACATTCGGCGAAATCCTCCCAGGGGTGGACAGAGGCATAGGAGCTGATGAAACTTTCCCGCCAGTCGGCACGCGGTCCCTGTTCGTAATTGCGTTGCAGGGCGGCGGCGTAATCCTCGCTGTCGTCGCCGAAGACGGCGCGGCAGGCCTCCAGGCGGTTCTCATCCCGCACCAGCTTGTTCCAGATGAAGTGACCGACCTCGTGACGGAAATGGCCGAGCATGGTGCGGTACGGCTCGTTCATATTGGCGCGGACCTGCTCACGGGTGACATCGTCGGCTTCCGCGGCGCGGATGGCGATGAGGCCCTCATCGTGACCGGTCATGGCGGGAATGACGGAGCCGTCAGGCGCCACCTCGTCCACCAGAAAGTCGAAGACCAGCCCACCGGCGGGATCAGCATCGCGATTGGGATGCGGCAGGCCGAGCCGCAGGATCGAATAAAACAGATGCCGCTGCGCCTGACTGATGCGTCGCCATTGTTCAATTCCCTGCTCCGTCGCGATATCAGGCACCAGGCGATTATGGCTGCAGGCCGGGCAAAAGACGCTTTCGCTTTCCGCCGGCACCGACCAGTTGCAGATATCGTTCACCTCATTGGCGCAAAACCGAACCTGTTTAGGCGGGTCCGCGACGATCTGCCAGTTTGGCTCACCCGCGGGCGCCAGCGCTTCCATGGAAAGCCGTTCCGGCACAAAGGCCAGACGATGACCGCAGGAAACGCAAAAACGATTGTCGAAATGGACCGGCTGGCCGCAGGATGCGCAGGAAAAAAGCTTCATGGATGAAACCCTTGCGATGGGACGGGTGGGCAAACATAAAATGCGGGCATGAAAGCTTAACGACCGGTTGTCACGTCCTCACATGACAAGAGCGCATGTGCGGTAACACATGCGCTCAACGCGCCGCATCGTTAGAGGGCGCAACGCTTCATGCGCAATTACATGCGATCGACGGCGCCCTTGACGGCGTCTTTTGCCTTGCCAACACTGGCCTGAACCTTGCCCTTTGTTTCCTGGGCCGCACCCTTGGCGCGCAATTCATTATTGCCCGTCGCTTCGCCGACGTTCTTCTTTACCTTGCCAGCAACTTCGTTGGCTTTACCGGCGATCTTGTCAGATGTGCTACCCATATTACTGCTCCCTAATTGAGCCGTACTGTCTGTCCGGCTTTCCGGGTAAGTAACGTCAGGGGCCGGGATTTGGTTCCAGCCGAAACGGGCGGGAGCACCGGGAGGTTCAGGCGTGACCGGCGTCCGTGGAGAGCATGCGCGGATCGACGCCCATCAGGGCCAGCGCCCGCTCGTATTTATTGTCCAGCCCGCGGTCGAAGATCAGCTCTTCCGCAGCGGGGCAATTCAGCCAGCCATTGTTGGCGATCTCGTTTTCCAGCTGGCCCGGCCCCCAGCCGGCATAACCGAGCATCATAGTGGCCCTTTGCGGACCGCGACCGTTGGAGATAGCGCGGACGATATCGAGCGTTGCCGTCAGCGAAATATCGTCGCTGACAGGAATGCTGGATTCGCTTAAATAATCATCCGAATGCAGCACGAACCCCCTGCCGGATTCCACCGGGCCGCCACACTGAATCGGAAATTCGCGGGTGCGGTTGGGCAGCATGATGGCGTCGTTGCTGTCCACCAGTTTCAGATGCAACAGAATATCGGTAAAGGTGATCTGCTGCGGCCGGTTGATGATGAAGCCCATGGCGCCGGCATCCGAATGGGCGCAGATATAGATCACCGAACGGGCAAAATTGCCGTCCTCCAGCCCCGGCATCGCAATGAGGAACTGACCATCGAGAAAGCCACGTTCGCGTTTGTCCATCAGGGTTGAAAAGCTCACCGGCGCCTCCAGCAGACCGCATTCCGTCGTTTAATGGAAAACGGCGTTCGCACTTCGACAAGGGACAGGATGCGGCATCGCGCCCGATCAATCAACCGAAAATGATGAACCGCACGAATTCGTAACTGGTCCGCCGGGCGATGTTGGGTTAGACGGAGAGCATGAGCGCCAGAATATTCTTTCGATTTTCACATCTTCGCTTCGCGGCCATATTTGCCGCCTTCCTCGGCGGCGCAGAAGCGGCCCGGGCCGACATTACCGACTGGGCCAGAAGCGAGGGCGGCCAGATGCGCGTGGCAAGCCTTGCCATGGATGCCGACGGCGTGGTGCGTGGGCTGCTCCAGATCGAGCCGAAGGACGGCTGGATTACCTATTGGCGCGAACCGGGCGAAGCGGGCATACCGCCGCAGATCACGCCGGATCCGGCAAGCGGCGTAACACTCACCGCCATGGCCTATCCGGTTCCGAAGCTGATCGAGAACGACGACATCACCGATATCGGCTATGACCACGCCGTCAGCCTCCCGTTTCAGCTGAAGGCCGCCGATCCGACGGCAAAAGGGAAGATCGACATCACCGCTTTCATAGGCGTGTGCCAGAATATCTGCATTCCCTTCGAGGCGAAGTTTTCAATCGAGCGCGGCAATGCCGGTGATGACGACCGCGAGGAACGGCGATTGCTGGAGGAAGCGCGCGAGACGTTGCCCGAGGCGCCGTCCGACGATTTCAAGGTGATCGATTTCCACATCACGCCCGACAAGACCATGCTCGGCGTGCAATTACAGCTTCCGGAAAATGCGCCGAAGGAGACCGAAATCTTCATCGCCGGCCCTTCGGGTTTTGCTTATTACGAGCCGCAGAACCCGGTGCGCGACAAACGCAAGCTCTCCTTCTACATGAACATCAAGGGCCTGCCTAAAAACTATCAGGCACCGGGCAACAGCTGGCCTATTCTGGTCAAGTCAGGCGACCGGGCCATGGAGACCATGCTGAATTTTCCGAAGCCGTAGGTGGTGTTTTTGCTATAGAAATTACCATGAAAACCGCATGACAGATTTCATTTCCGTGCTCTATAGTCGCGCAAACCGAACCGCCACAGGAGCACGGACATGACCATCAAGATCGGCGAAAAACTGCCTTCCGCAACCTTCAAGGAAAAGACGGCCGACGGCCCGGTGGAAACCACCACGGACGCGCTTTTCGGCGGCAAGAAGGTCGTTCTCTTCGCCGTTCCCGGCGCTTTCACCCCCACCTGCTCGCTGAACCACCTGCCGGGTTACCTCGAAAACCGCGACACCATTCTTTCCAAGGGCGTGGATGACATCGCCGTCGTCGCGGTCAATGACTGGCACGTCATGGGCGCCTGGGCGCAATCCTCCGGCGGTCAGGGCAAAATCCACTTCCTCGCCGACTGGGATGCGTCCTTCACCAAGGCGCTCGGCCTCGACGCCGATCTTTCCGCCGGCGGCCTCGGCGTGCGCTCCAAGCGTTATTCGATGCTGGTGGAAGACGGCGTGGTGAAGTCGCTCAACGTGGAAGAAAACCCCGGCCAGGCGACGGTTTCGGCCGCCGCGGCGATGATCGAGCAGCTTTGACGTTAAGAAGACGGCCGCTTGGCCCTAGATAAGACGTCATCCTCGGCCCTGCGCCGAGGATTTAATCACGTCCAATTCAATCGACGCGTTGCAGATGCTCGGGACAAGCACAAGCATGACGGGAGAGAGCGGCGCGAAGCCGCTCTCTCACACATTCATATCGAACACCAGAAGCCCGGCCAGGCCGCCATCGGTGAGCGAGACGAGACGCTCCCCCACTTCCATATGCTTGGGATGGGCGAGATAGCCGTCGCGGGCTTCCGGGCTTTCCAGCGTTACGATGAAACCATCGACAAAACCGCCATTCAGCCCCTCGGGTGAGACATTCTGGCCGTATTTCACATCGATGATGCCGGGTATCACATCCTTCAGGGCGGCAATCGCCTCGAATATCGCCTGTTTTTCAGAAGAGGCCGTTGCAGCCTTGAAGCGTAAAAATACACAATGCAGGATCATCCGGATTTCTCTCCTCCGTTGGGCGCCAACGGAGCGCCCCTTGACGACAAGATAGGTCGGGTTTCGGTTTTCACAACCCCCGATAAAGGGGCCGCCGGCGCGGATTTACCCGGCCCGAAATAGAGCAGGCCTCCATTACCGCCGTTTGAAGGGCTCCATGCCCTTTCGCGCCAACTCGTCGGCGCGCTCGTTTTCCGGGTGGCCGGCATGGCCCTTCACCCAATGCAGGGTGACCTTGTGACGTTCCTGCGCCGCCTCCAGCGCCTGCCATAGTTCAACATTCTTGACCGGCTTGTTATCGGCGGTTTTCCAGCCCTTCTTTTTCCAGCCGAAAATCCACTTGGTGATGCCGTCCTTCACATAGGCGCTGTCGGTATAAAGATCGACCTCGCAGGGGCTTTTCAGCGCATTGAGCGCCGAAATCGCCGCCATCAATTCCATGCGGTTGTTGGTGGTTTCCGCCTCGCCGCCAGAGAGTTCCTTCTCTACCTCGCCGTAGCGCAGCACCGCACCCCAGCCGCCGGGACCGGGATTGCCCGAACAGGCGCCATCGGTGAAAATATCAACATGTTTCATTCGCCCGCCAACCCATATTCGGCGACAGTGGCGATGGAACGGTGGAACCGCAGCTTGCGCAGATATTCCAGCGGGTCTTTCTTGACCACCAGCGCGCCCTCCGGCGTCGTCAGCCAGTCATAAAGGCGGGTGAGGAAGAAACGCAGCGCCGAACCGCGCGCCAGAAGCGGCAGTGCCTCCAGCTCCGCTGCGCTCAGCGGCCGCACCGACTGGTAACCTTCCAGCAGCGCTTTGCCCTTGGTGACGTTGTAAGCGCCATCCTTTTCGAAGCACCAGGCATTGAGGCAGATCGACACATCATAAGCGAGCAGGTCGTTGCAGGCGAAATAGAAGTCGATCAGGCCGGAGAGTTCATCGCCGAGGAAGAACACATTGTCCTGGAACAGATCCGCATGGATGACGCCGGCCGGCAGGTCCTTCGGCCAATGGGCGGCGAGATAATCGATCTCAGGACGGATCTCATCTTTCAGCCCCTTTTCCACCTCGTCGGCGCGGTCTTCGGACTTGTCCCAAAGCACCTTCCAGCCTTCGACGGAAAGCGCGTTCGGCCGCTTGATCTCGAACCCCTCGCCCGCCAGATGCATGGCGGCAAGCGCCTTGCCAACTTCGCGGCAATGTTTCGCTTCCGGCTTTCTCAGCCACATGCCCTCGAGAAAGGAGATGAGCGCCGCCGGCCGGCCCGACAGCTCTCCCAGCAACGCGCCATCCTTGCGCGGCAGCGGCAGGGGGCAGGACAGGCCCTTGGCGGCCAGATGCTGCATGAGGCCAAGGAAGAAGGGCAGATCGTTCTTCTCCACGCGCTTTTCATAAAGCGTGAGAATCAGCGGTTCCCTGGTGGTATGCAGCAGGAAATTGGAGTTTTCGACGCCTTCGGCAATGCCCTTATAAGAGGTGAGGCTGCCGACGTCATATTGCGTGAGGAAATTCCTCAGATCATCTTCGGTGATGTCCGTATAAACTGCCAATTTCAAATCTCTTGATGAAGGATGGAGTGGAAATCTCGAGGTGAGATGACGCAGGTGGGACGGAAACCGCCCGCATTCAGCGCCATCCCGCTTCAGATACCGGCGGCGGTTTTCGGCGGCAGCGCATCATTGGCGTTGCCGTTCACGAATGCCATGTCGTCCGTCGTCAGCTCGATGCTGCGCAGCTCGCGATTGACGAGGAAATGTTCCGTTTCCTCAACCGTCACAGCGAGATCGAGCGTCGTGTCGAAACGCGCCTTGAAGGCTTCGATGATCTCGTCGACAATAACCTCGGGTGCGGAAGCACCAGCCGAAAGGCCGACGGTGCGGATATCGCCGATTTCATTCCAGTCGATTTCCGAGGCCCGCTGCACCAGCACGGAACGCTTGGCACCGGCCCGCAGCGCCACTTCCACAAGCCGCTTGGAATTGGAGGAATTGGGCGCGCCGACGACGATGAACAGGTCACAGCCGGGGGCCGCCTGTTTCACCGCGTCCTGACGGTTGGTGGTTGCGTAACAGATGCTGTCGGCGGCGGGTGCCTGCATGGCCGGGAAACGTTCCCGCAGCCTGGCGATGACGCCGGCCGTGTCATCGACCGAAAGTGTCGTCTGGGTGACGAAGCCGAGATTTTCGCGGTCCAGCGGCTCGTAGCGGTCCGCATCTTCCACCGTCTCGATGAGCGAGACAGCGCCTTCGGGAAGCTGGCCCATGGTGCCGATGACCTCGGGGTGGCCGGCATGGCCGATCAGCACCACATGGCGGCCAAGCCGCTGGTGGCGCATGGCCTGCTTGTGGACCTTTGAGACCAGCGGGCATGTCGCATCGAGATAAAACAGGTTGCGCGCCTGCGCATCTTCCGGCACGGATTTCGGCACGCCATGGGCGGAGAAAACCACCGGCTGCTCGCGATGTTCGGCGGGAATTTCATGCAGTTCCTCGACGAAAACCGCGCCCTTGGCTTCCAGCCCTTCCACCACATAGCGGTTATGCACGATTTCGTGGCGAACATAGACCGGCGCGCCATAGGCCTTCAGGGCCAGCACGACGATCTGGATCGCCCGGTCCACGCCCGCGCAAAAGCCGCGCGGTCCGCACAGCCTTATCGTCAAAGGGGGTTTGGAAACGGCGATGTTCATTCCAGCTCCTTGGCCTGCTCCTTGGCCTGCTCCTTGGGCAGTACTTCATGGCCTTGCCCGACAAGCTGCCTTACCGGGCGGGCTGCACTTTATTCACCCTGCGCCTTGCCGTTCCGGAAATAGGCAAAACCGGCGACGATGACAAGGGCCGCCGCCAACCCATACCACGTTATCGCATATTGCAGGTGATTGTTGGGCAAATCTATCAGCGTCACGCCGCCCTGCGGCCAACCGCCCGGATTAGGCGTGTTGTCAGCATCCACGAAGAGGTTGACCAGCCGCTCGGGCGGGATATCGGCGCTGGAGGCCATGGCCGCCAGATCCTTCCAGTAGAAAATGTTCTTGGCGATATCGTTATCAGGCAGCATCGAGGACGGTTTTGCAACCAGCGGCGCGCGCGCCAGCCCGGTGATCGTCACCTCACCGGCAACCTGCCCGTCGGCCCGTTTTGACGGTTCCTTCATCTCAAAGGGCACGAAGCCGCGATTGACGAAGAGAATGCGGCCATCGGCAAGCGTCAGCGGCGTATAGATGTAATAGCCGGTTCGCCCCTGATGGGTGGCGAAGAAATGCCGTTCGCGGGCATGATCGAAGGCGCCGGAAAGTCTGACCGTGCGGTATTCGATATCGCCGCCGCTTTTCGCGATCGCCTCTATGTCGGAGAGCGGCACCGGGCTCGCGCTCCGCCGCTCCTCGATATCGGCAATCAGCGCCTCTTTCCAATAGAGACGCTTTACCTGCCAGGTGCCGAGCCCGAGAAGGATGGCAAGCGCCAGCAGCACCAGCGGCGCGGCGAACCAGACCCGCCTTTCCGCCGCCTTCATGTGGGAAACGTCATTCACGATCAAGCCTGCCTTCGCTTGCATTGTTACGGTATTGCAGCGCGATCATGATGCCCTTGAGTTTGCGCAGCAGCACCAGAGAGACAATCACCGTAAACGGCAACCACAGCAGGATATGCACCCAAACGGGGGGCGAAAAACGCTGATCGAACCAGAGCGCCAGCCCGACGACCAGAAAACCGACGATCAGCATGACGAAGACGGCCGGTCCATCGCCAGCATCGGCAAAACCGTAATCGAGTCCGCAGGCGCTGCAGGCGGGTTTTAGGGTCAGAAAGCCATCGAACAGCCGGCCGTTTCCGCAACGCGGGCAGCAGCCCTTCAAGCCCACCTTGATGGGGTCAACGGGGGCGAAATTTCCGTTTGATGGTTCAGACATGGAGAGACCTTCCGCGAAGTTGGCCAAAGCCCGAGGGTGACGTCGAGTCTCTTGGAAGCTTGCCTCAAAACCCGGGCACTTGTTTGTTGCTCGACGGCGCTTCGTATTTCTTCTTCCCGCCGGGGAGAAGGCGACCCGAAGGGTCGGATGAGGGGGCTAGCTATCGGTCAATCTCTACCCTTGCCCCCTCATCCCGCTGCTGCGGACTTCTCCCCGGCGGGGAGAAGAAACAAGTGGGACCCGCTCGCTCGACAAGCCATGCCCTGCTTGGGGCAGGGCTCTATCCGATCCAATCAGCCGTGCAGCGGCGCGCCCCAGCCACCCCAGATATAGATGGCGAAGAACAGGAACAGCCAGACGACGTCAACGAAGTGCCAGTACCAGGCAGCCGCTTCGAAGCCGAAATGCTGCTTGGGCGTGAAACCGCCGCCAACGGCGCGGAACAGGCAGACCAGCAGGAAAACCGTTCCGACGAAGACATGGAAACCGTGGAAGCCGGTGGCCATGAAGAAGGTCGCGCCGTAGATCGAGTTCTTGAAGTCGAACGGCGCGTGCATGTATTCGTAAACCTGCACGGTGGAGAACAGGACGCCGAGCGCGACGGTGAGCAGCAGACCGCTGATCAGGCCCTTGCGGTCATCGTTCAGCAGGGCATGGTGCGCCCATGTGACGCAGGTGCCCGACAAAAGCAGGATGACGGTGTTGTAGAGCGGCAGGTGCCAGGGATCGATCACCTCGATGCCCTTTGGCGGCCATTGCCCGCCGGTATATTCGAGGCGCGACGCCTGAATGGCCTCGTGCGGAAAGAGGCTGGCATCGAAATAGGCCCAGAACCACGCCACGAAGAACATCACCTCCGAGGCGATGAACATGATCATGCCGTAACGCAGGTGAAGCGAGACGACGCGGGTGTGGTTGCCCTCGTGGGCTTCCTTGATCGTGTCGGACCACCATGCGTACATGGTGTAAAGCACGATGACGAGGCCGATATAGAACAGCCAGGGATTGGCCAGTTCTGCGCCGAACAGCTTGAAAGAGCCGCCCGACAGGTAACGCATGTAACAGACGCCACCAAAGGTCAGGATGAAGGCGCCGATCGAGGCCAGAAGCGGCCAGGGGCTTGGATCGATAATGTGGTAGTCATGGTTCTTCTGATGCGTATCTGCCATTGCGACAATCCCCGAATGTCTCTTCCCTGATCCGGCCTCGGATAAAAGGCCAGATCTCCTCTCACAATTTACTTTCGCCAGATGAAGTCTTTACCGGCAAGGACGCAACCGGTTTTTCGGTTTTCGCCGGATAAAACGTATAGGACAGCGTTAAAGTATGAATGCTCTTGGTTTCGCGTGCCGTGGCGATGTCAGGATCGACGAAGAACACCACCGGCATCTCCAGCGTTTCACCCGGCTGCAGCGTCGTTTCGGTGAAGCAGAAACACTCCACCTTGTTGAAATAGGCGCCCGCTTCCATCGGCGTGACGTTGAAGACGGCCGTACCCGTGGTCGCCACGGGTGAACGGTTCGTCGCCTTGAACATGACCTGCACCGTTTCACCGATCTTCGGCGAGACCTTCCTGTCGATCGGCTGGAAATCCCAATTGAGGCCGTTCGAGGTGTTGGCGTCGAAGGTCACGTTGATGGTCTTGTCGAGGATGACGTCGGAATATTGCTCGACGCGCTGGGTGGTGCCGTTATAGCCGGTGACACGGCAAAAAAGCGTATAAAGCGGCACGGCGGCATAGGCCATGCCGATCATGGCGCAGAAGAACACGAGACAAAGCACGAGGATGGAGCGATTGCTCACCTTCTGTCTGCCGGTTTCTGCTGTCTGCGCTTCCATATTCGACATGTCCTCCTCCTCCTCTCCCCTCAATCAGCGCGTCAATGCGAGCCGATCTTGATGATGGTGATGATATAGAACAGCACCACCAGACCGGCGAGCAGGACGCCGAGAGCGATGTTGCGCCCGCGTCTCGATTTTTTCTGCGCCGTGCTTAGTTCGACCGTTTCCATCACAGGACTCCCGACATGACGGCCTTCAGGGCCGGCGCGAAATGATCGGCCAGAAGGCCGGAAAAAATCGCAAAAAGGTAAAGCACCGAATAGGCGAACATCTTCTTGGCCGGCACCATCTTCTCGTCGCCTTCAGGCATGCGACGGACATCGAGCGAACAGTAGATGAAGATCGCGCTCAGAACGGCGGCAAAAATGCCGTAGCCGACGCTCGCCAGCCCGGTGAAATAAGGCGCGACGGCCGCAGCCCCGGTCAGCACCGCATAAACGATCATCTGGTTCTTGGTGGAGCGTTCGCCGGCCACGTTCGGCATCATCGGAATGCCGACGGCGCCGTAATCGCGCATCTTGAACAGCGCCAGCGCCCAGAAATGCGCCGGTGTCCACAGGAAGATGATGAGGAACAGGATGATGCTGTCCAGCGAAACGCCGCCGGTGACGCAGGCCCAGCCAAGCATGGGCGGGAAAGCGCCGGCGGCGCCGCCGATGACGATGTTCTGCGGCGTCGAGCGTTTCAGCCACATCGTATAGACGACGGCGTAAAAGAAGATGGTGAAGGCGAGCAGGCCGGCCGAGAACCAGTTGACCGCAAGGCCGAGGATGACCACAGAAAAGGCCGACAGCGTCAGGCCGAAGGCCAGCGCCTCGCGCGGCGCGATGCGGCCGGACGGGATCGGCCGTCTGGCGGTGCGGCTCATCACGGCATCGATATCGGCGTCGTACCACATGTTGAGCGCGCCGGATGCACCGGCGCCAACGGCGATACAGAGAATGGCGATGATGCCGAGGATGGGATTGATTTCACCCGGCGCCAGCACGAGGCCGGCAAAGGCCGTGAAGACGACGAGCGACATGACGCGCGGCTTCAGCAATTCGAAATAATCGCGCGCGCCGGCTTCCGAAAGTTCGGAGCCCTTCACGCCCAGCATGTCGCGATTGTCGATAATGCTCATTTCCTGTCCTGTTTTCCTTCGGGCGCCGCCTGTCGCGACATCCCCTGCACCGGCCCGAAAAACGAATGTGATTTCCGGCATGCGCGATGCGTCAATTCATTGGTCCGAGCGTTCCGGCATGGGCGATATCCGGAAGAACCGATACCATTCATTTGCCCGGCCTGTGACCGCGCCCATCCCGCCATTCGTCTGCGCTGCTCATCCATAAAGGCCAGACTTGGCATTTATCACGTCCGGGGCATGTACCATGTCGGACGATATGCTTCGCTTGGACAAAATGTCACGCGGCAACGGGCATTCCCTGCCTAGAGCTTTTTCGCGTTTCTTCGAAACACGAAAACACTCCAACTCTTTGTTTTGAGGCATTTCCGGACGGAAAACCGGGTTCCACTTTTCCTGGAAATGCTCCAAGGGAAACGGCGCTGGCCAAAGCCGCACCGTTCCTTGCTCTGAGCGTCCGGAATTCGCGAACCCTGCCCGCGCCTTCCGGCCCGCGCATCAGCGAATGCGCGGCAGCTGTTCCCACTGGTGGTAGGGCGGCGGCGAAGACAGCTGCCATTCGAGCGTCGTCGCACCTTCACCCCAGGGGTTGTCGCCGGCGATCCGCTTCTTTGCGAAGGCTTCCCAGACGCAGAAGAGGAAGATCAGCACGCCGACGGCCGAGATGTAGGAACCGTAGGACGATACCATGTTCCAGCCGGCATAGGCATCGGGATAATCGATGTAGCGCCGCGGCATGCCGGCAAGGCCGAGGAAGTGCTGCGGGAAGAACACGAGGTTCACGCCCACGAACATGACCCAGAAGTGCAGCTTGCCGAGGAACTCGCTATACATGTAGCCGGTGATCTTCGGGAACCAGTAATACCAGCCGGCGAAGATCGCAAAGACTGCGCCGAGCGACAGAACGTAGTGGAAATGCGCCACCACGTAATAGGTGTCGTGCAGCGAACGGTCGAGACCGGCATTGGCGAGCTGGACGCCGGTGACGCCGCCGACCGTGAACAGGAAGATGAAGCCGATCGCCCAGACCATCGGTGTCGAGAAGGTCAGCGAACCGCCCCACATGGTCGCGATCCACGAGAAGATCTTGATACCCGTCGGCACCGCGATGACCATGGTGGCGAAAACGAAGTAACGCTGCGCTTCGAGCGACAGGCCGACCGTGTACATGTGGTGGGCCCAGACGATGAAGCCGACCGCGCCGATGGCGACCATGGCGTAGGCCATGCCGAGGTAACCGAAGACAGGCTTCTTGGAGAAGGTGGAGACGATGTGGCTGATGATGCCGAAGCCCGGAAGGATCAGGATGTAGACTTCCGGGTGACCGAAGAACCAGAACAGATGCTGGTAAAGGATCGGGTCACCGCCGCCTTCCGGCGAGAAGAATGCCGTGCCGAAGTTACGGTCGGTCAGAAGCATGGTGATGCCGCCCGCCAGAACCGGCAGCGAAAGCAGCAGCAGGAATGCGGTGACCAGAACCGACCAGGCGAAGAGCGGCATCTTGTGCAGCGTCATGCCCGGCGCGCGCATGTTGAGGATGGTGGTAATGAAGTTAATCGCACCGAGGATCGACGACGCGCCCGAAACGTGGAGCGCGAAGATCGCCAGATCCACCGCCGGTCCCGGCATGCCGCTGGTCGACAGAGGCGGATACATGGTCCAACCGCCGCCGACGCCGTAGGCGCCCGCGGGGCCCTCGACGAAGAGCGAGAGAATGAGAAGGATGAAGGCCGGAACGATCAGCCAGAAGGAGATGTTGTTCAGGCGCGGGAAAGCCATGTCCGGAGCGCCGATCATGATCGGGATCATCCAGTTGGCGAAACCGCCGATGAGCGCCGGCATGACCATGAAGAAGATCATGATCAGCGCATGCGCGGTGGTGAACACATTGAACATATGCTTGCCGCCATCGATGGCGGCGTCACCTTCGAAGCCGTAGACCATGGACGCCAGACCGTGGAAGATCTGGATGCCCGGCTCCTGAAGCTCCATGCGCATGACGACGGAAAGCCCGCCGCCGACGATACCGGCGATGATCGCGAAGATCAGGTAAAGCGTGCCGATGTCCTTGTGGTTGGTCGACAGGAACCAGCGGGCGAAGAAGCCCGGCGTATGGGAATGATGCGCATCATGCGAATGATCGTCATGAGCTTGTGCGGAATGACCATGCGAGTGATGATCGTCGTGTGCGGAAGGTCCAGCCATTGTCCTCACTCCAGAGTCAGTTGGTTTCGTTGGCGGCGACGTCGAGCGTGCGCGGAGCGCCATCGACCGAAGCCATCAACGCCCGGTTCGCACCGTTCAGGTCAGAAGCGGCGGCGGAGAGCCAGGTGTTGTACTGCTGTTCGGAAACCACCCGAATGGCGATAGGCATGAAGGCATGGTCCTTGCCGCAAAGCTCGGAACACTGACCATAATAAAGGCCCTCTTTTTCCGCCTTGAACCAGGTTTCGTTCAGGCGGCCGGGAACGGCGTCGATCTTGACGCCGAAAGCCGGCATGGCGAAGGAATGGATCACATCCGTCGGCGCGGCGGTAACGAGCAGGCGAACGGTCTTGCCGACCGGAACGACCATTTCATTGTCTACCGCCAGAAGTCGCGGATAGCGGGCCTTGTCTTCCTTGCCCGCGGCGGCGCGATCCTCATCCTTCAGCAAGTAGCTGTCGAAGGAAAGGGGTTCCGCACCTTCGGCGGCCGTATATTCATAGCTCCACAGCCATTGCGTGGCGGTCGCCTTCAGCGTCACGTCGGGGTTTTCCGGCTGCGTGAGCTGCGCGTTCAAGAGATTGAACGAGGGGAAAGCAAGGAACAGGAGAATGAGAACCGGCGCCAGCGTCCAGACCACCTCGATCGCCGTGTTATGGCTGGTCTTGGAAGCCACCGGATTTTTCGCGGCGCGGAATTTCAGGGCGACGACGATGAGCAGCGCAAGAACGAAAAGCGTAACCGGAACAATGAACCAGAGCGTATATTGTTCAAACCAGCGTATTTCGTGCATGATCGGCGTGGCGGCCTCCTGCATGCCCATTTGCCAATGCACCGGCTGATCGGCGTGGGCGCCGACAGCCGTGAGCAGACAGGTCATCCCCGCCAGTGCTGCGTAAATCCTATTCGTCACGGTACCCTCTCCCTCACGCGTCTGATCCAGATCAATCACAGACGCAGAATCCATGCTTATGGTACTAACTTCAAACCACAGTTTGTCCTCTGCCGCAATATGCGTCGGGACACGGATACGCCCCAATTTTGCCATTGGTCAATCCACGGCGACTTTCTCTCACCCGGCACCTCACCGGACCGACCGAACGCGGTTTCAAACAGCCCAGATGCGACAAAGCCCCTTCTCACAGCCGGTTTTGCCGCCAGTTTCATCGCCGGATAATGAATGTCGTGCCGGGCAAATCAGACGCCCATACCGGAAGACAGGTCCTATTTCCGCCCAACTCCGCTGGAATTGAAGGCCTGAGGCTTTTTTTTCCGGATTATGGCGTCAAAATAGCCGCACTGATTCGAATCCCAGAGGTATCCATGCGTCTTTCCCCGCTCGCGCGCACTTTTCTTGCCGCCGCCGGTCTTGCCATCATCGCCCCCGCTGCCGCGGCGCTGGCGCAACAGCAGCCGCCCGGCACGCCGAAGTCGACGCATGGCGCATGGTCTGTCATCTGCGACAAGCCGGCGGGTGCATCCGAAGAACAATGCGCGCTGATGCAGAACGTGATCGCCGACGACCGCCCGGAAGTGGGGCTTTCGGTGGTGGTGCTGAAGACGGCCGACCGCAAGTCGCGCATCCTGCGCATCCTCGCGCCGCTCGGCGTGCTTTTGAAGGATGGCATGGAGCTTTATATCGACAATAATAATATCGGCCGCGCCTATTTCACCCGCTGCTTCTCCGAAGGCTGCTATGTGGAAGTGGATATTGACGACGAGCTGCTGAAGGTTCTGCGCGCCGGCAAGAATGCGGTTTTCGCGCTGCGTGAAGCCGTGGATCAGGATCGCGTCGGTATTCCGATCGAGCTTTCCGGCTTTGCCGAGGGCTACGACGCGCTTCCTTAAAGCCCGCCATTGCCGGACAGCCTTGCGTCCGTCCGCTCCAGTGCCTAAATCGGTCACTGAACGATAATGACTGGAGCCTCCCATGACCGACGATCTTGTAAAATTCTTCGATTGCGACGAGACGCAATTGCGCAAGCTCGTCGGCGAGGCGCTCGCCGGCGCTGACGATGGCGAGCTCTTCATCGAACATGCCCAGGCCGAATCGCTGACATTCGACAATGGCCGGCTCAAGGGCGGCTCCTTCAACACCGATCAGGGCTTTGGCCTGCGCGCGGTTGCCGGGGAGACGGTGGGCTATGCCCATGCGGGCGAGCTTTCGCAAAGTGCGCTGAAACGTGCTTCCGATGCGGTGGGCGCGGTGACCAAGGGTTATTCCGGCTCCTATGCCGCAGCACCCCAGCGCACCAACAAGAAGCTTTACGGCGACGAGAACCCGATCGGCAGCCCAAGCTTCGAGGAGAAGGTGAAGCTCCTCACCGATATCGACGCCTACCTGCGCGATAAGGACCCGAATGTCCGGCAGGTGACGGCGACGATTTCCGCGAGCTGGCAGGTAGTGGATATTCTGCGCGCCGACGGCCACCGTGTCAGCGACGTCAGGCCGATGACGCGCATCAACATTTCGGTGGTGGCGGGTGAAGGCGATCGGCAGGAAAGCGGCTCCTACGGGATCGGCGGCCGCGTCGGCTTTGGCGATTTCATCACCACGGAAAACTGGCAGCGCGGCGCGGATGAAGCGCTGCGTCAGGCGCTCGTCAACCTCACCGCCATCGATGCGCCAGCCGGTACCATGGATGTGGTGCTCGGCTCCGGCTGGCCGGGCGTCATGCTGCATGAGGCTGTGGGGCACGGTCTGGAAGGCGATTTCAACCGCAAGAAGACCTCTGCATTCGCTGGTCTGATGGGCGAAATGGTCGCAGCACCCGGTGTCACCGTCGTTGATGACGGCACCATCGACAGCCGGCGTGGGTCGCTGACCATCGACGATGAAGGTACGCCTTCCGGCTATAACGTGCTGATCGAGAACGGCAGGCTGGTCGGTTACATGCAGGACCGGCAGAACGCCCGGCTGATGGGTGCGGCGCCCACAGGCAACGGCCGTCGACAGGGTTACGCCTATGTGCCGATGCCGCGCATGACAAATACCTACATGCTCTCGGGCGATAAAACGCCGGAAGAGATCATCGCCTCCGTCAAAAAGGGCATCTACGCCGTTTCCTTCGGCGGCGGCCAGGTGGATATCACCTCCGGCAAATTCGTGTTCGGCTGCACCGAGGCCTATCTCATCGAAAATGGGAAGATCGGCGCGCCGGTGAAGGGCGCGATGCTGATCGGCAACGGGCCGGATGCGATGAAGCGCGTCTCGATGATCGGCAACGATTCCAAGCTCGATACCGGCATCGGCAATTGCGGCAAGGCCGGGCAATGGGTGCCGGTCGGCGTCGGACAGCCGCATCTGCGCATGGACCAGATCACTGTTGGCGGCACGAAGGCGTAAGGGTTTTGGCCTGCCCGCAGCCGCACACATGGCTGCCATGATGCGGTTTCCTCTGGTGTGCAGCCGCGAAGACGGTAAGATCACCCCTTACCGCAGGCCTTACTCCCACACCGGGCCTGCGTGGCAAAGGAGACCATGACCATCATACGAAATGCCCTCGTTCCTGAACTTGCCGTCAGCGACTGGCAGAAAAGCCGCGCTTTTTATTGCGACCTGATCGGTTTTCATGTGGTCTATGAGCGCCCCGAGGAGGGTTTCACCTATATGGCGCTGGGGGATGCCCAGCTGATGATAGACCAGATCGGTGCGACCCGGACATTCGTGACGGACGATGCCGCACTCGAATTTCCGCTCGGTCGCGGCATGAACCTGCAGCTGGCCGTTCCCTCGCTGGAACCCATTCTTTCCCGGCTGGAGCGATCCTCTATCAACTTCGTCATGCCGCTGGAGGAAAAATGGTACAGGCGCGGCACCGTCGAAGTGGGCAACCGGCAATTCATCGTCGCCGATCCGGACGGTTACCTGATTCGCCCGTTCGAAAGCCTCGGCGAGCGTCCCTTCCGGTTCGGTTGAGCCATGCTGCCTTTTCGTCCGCAGGCCGTGATTTTCGACATGGACGGATTGCTGATCGAAAGCGAGAGGCTCTATCGCGATTCATTTCTGGCTGCCTCGGATGAAGGCGGCCATGGCATGAAGGTCGAGACCTATCAGAAGGTCTGTGGCAGCCCTTGGGATGTCATCACCGGCGCCATCGTCGCCGATTATGGCGCGGATTTTCCCATCGACAGCTTCCGCGACGCCTGGCTCCGGCATCTTGGCCTGATGATGGCGGAGGGTGTGGCGCTGAAGCCGGGCGTCATCGAAATCCTCGATCTTCTTGACCGGCTCGATATCCGCCGCGCCATCGCCACCTCGTCGCGGCACGATTCGGTGACGCGCCATCTCGGGCCCCACGATCTTCTCAGACGTTTCGACACGATCGTCGCACGCGGCGACTATACCGAACCGAAACCCGCGCCCATGCCCTATCTCACGGCCGCACGACGGCTAACGCTCGATCCCCGCCTGTGCCTTGCGCTGGAGGATTCCTATTCCGGTGTGCGCTCAGCCACATCGGCGGGCATGACAACGGTCATGGTGCCCGATGTCGCGCCACCGACCGAGGAAATGCGGGAGAAATGCGTTGCGGTTGCAAGCGACCTTCATGCGGTGGTGGCCATGTTGGAAAAGCTGGAGCCTTCAGGGTTTTGACGGCGTAAAGCGCCACTTACGCTCGATCGATCCTTCAATATCGAGACCGTTATAATAGGCCAGCAACAGCACATGGCCGAGGAGATCGGCGGTTTCGTCGGCCAGATCCCGCTTCATCTCCTCTTTGCTCCTGCCCTTAACGCGTGCCCGTCCCGTCAGCCGGTTCCAGGCCTGCGTCATCTCGCCAACCTCTTCCTGAAGCTTCAGCATGTACCAGTCCGGGTCGCGGAATATTCCGTTTTCAGCGGCATATTTTTGCGAAGCCTCTTCAAACCGACGCATCATGTCAGCAAACATTTGTTCATCCTTTGTTCACGCGCTACAACTCTAATCATGATTCTCTGACCGCGTCGACCCGTCAGTGCGTCATGCAGCCATGAACGGAAATTTCCGAGACATGCGCATGCAAGCGAGATAGAGAAAAGATATTCGAACAAACGTGCCATCGCCCATGTCCCATCTCGACTTCCTGTCGTCACTCGTCACCGCGCACAGCCCGGCGCTGCTCGCCATGTTTGCGGGTGCCGCCTTTCTTGCCGGCCTTGCGCGCGGATTTTCCGGCTTCGGTGCGGCACTCATCTTCGTTCCCCTGGCCAGCGCCATCGTCGGGCCGCGTATCGCTTCGACGGTATTGCTGGTGGTGGACGGCGTGCTGACGCTCGGCATGATACCGCCCGCCTTTCGCATGGCGGACCGGCGCGAGGTCTTCACCATGGCGGCCGGCGCCTTTGTCGGCGTGCCCGTCGGCACAATGCTGCTTTCCAAGGGTGATCCACTGACGCTCCGCTGGCTCATCTCGGGCGTGGTCGTGGTGCTGCTTGTTTTTCTGGTGTCGGGCTGGCGTTACAGCGGCCGGCCAAAGACGCCGCTGACCCTCTTCACCGGGCTGCTGGCCGGGCTGTTTTCAGGGGCGGCACAGCTGGGTGGCCCGCCCGTCGTCGCCTATTGGCTGGGCGGCGCGCTTAAAGGCGCTTTCGTGCGCGCCAATGTCATTCTTTATTTCGCGGTTTCAACGGTGTTTTCCATCGCCAGCTACTTTTTTGGCGGCCTGTTCACCGTCGATGTCTTCGTGTTTTTCCTGCTGGCCCTGCCCTTTTATGGGGGCGGTCTTTATACCGGTGCGCGATTGCATGGGCTTGCCGACGAAGCGGCGTTCCGGCGCATCTGCTACGGCCTGATCGCCATTTCCGCTGTCATCGGCCTGCCGGTGTTTGACCAGCTGCTGAAATAGGCAGGCCGAGATGGCCTGCCCGGATGGCGTTACGGATACATGCGGACCTTGGACCAGGCCCCGTCAGGCGTGTCGCGGCGAAACTCGATGCGATCGTGCAGGCGAAACTTGCGGTCGTGCCAGAATTCGATACTGAGTGGGCGGATGCGGAAACCGGACCAGTGGGACGGGCGCGGGATATCGCCGATCGCATATCTGGCGGTATATTCGGCCACCGCTTTTTCCAGCGCAAAACGGCCTTCCAAAGGCCGCGACTGCTTGGATGCCCAGGCGCCGATGCGGCTGCCGCGCGGACGGGAGGCGTAATAAGCATCCGCCTCCTCATCGCTGACGATCTCCACCTCGCCGCGCAGACGCACCTGCCGGCGCAGGCTTTTCCAGTGGAAACACATGGCCGCTTTTTTCTGGCCGAGGATCTCCTGGCCCTTCTGGCTTTCGAAATTCGTATAGAAAACGAAGCCGCGATCGTCGACGCCTTTCAGCAGCACCATGCGCACATTCGGCAGACCATTTTCGTCCACGGTGGCGAGCGCCACCGCGTTCGGATCGTTGATTTCGGAAGCCGTCGCGTCCTTCAGCCATTCGGCAAAAAGCGTGAACGGTTCATTTTCTTCCGTGAAGTCACTGGATGTTAACCCCGTTTCCGACATATTGAATAAAATGCTCCCGAGCTGATTTGGACGCCAGAGATGATCTCCGGTGAAAGATGGTGACCGTCATAGCAAAGTCGAACAGTCGAACAAAGAGCCTCCTTTCGTCGATAGCGGAAGTTTCCGCCGTCGTGTCAATGCTCGTGGTGCTGAGCGGCTGCGTCAGCCTCGACCTGTTCGGCGGAGACAAGGTCGACCGCTCGCTTTCCACGGCCTCCGTTCCCAACCAGCCGAACAATGCGCCGCAGACGGACGATGCGACGATCCGCAATGCGGTCACATCGGCCGACCTCGCCAAGCTCGCCGACCAGCCTCTGCCCTGGGCCAATGCCGCCACCGGCAGCGCCGGCGTCGTCACCGCCATTCACGAAGACAAGTCCAGCGGCTTCGTCTGCCGCAATTTCAGGACGACACGCCATTCCTTCGAGGGCGTGGCGAGCTATTCGGGACAGGCCTGCCTGTCGGAAACCGGCGAATGGCTGCTGACGCGCTTCGAGCAGAAATAATCTGTTTACCCTTTAATATGGAATAGAGCCCGCCCGGGTGCAGCACGTCTCCTCCGTAAAGGAGTGATTAGCAACTTATTGCAACAGTCGACGTTGATTAAACCGAGGGCGTGCTGGCGAATGATCGCGGGCATCCCTTTTCGGAGGGGTTAGTTTCAGGATTGCGCCATGAGCGGCAGCACGCGCCTGAGCCAACGTAACTGGTGTTTCGCATGCGCGATCCATATTCCATCCTCGGCGTGAAACGTGACGCCCGCCACGAGGACATCAAAGCCGCCTGGCGCACGAAGGCGAAAACCGTCCATCCGGACGCCAATCGCGACGATCCCGACGCCTCGGCGCGCTTTGCCGAGATCGGGCAGGCTTACGATCTTCTCAAAGACCCGAAAAAGCGCGATCTCTACGATCAGGCCCGCAGGGCGGCAGAAAAGAAACAGCGCGGCGAAACCATCATGCAGCAGCGGGAAGCCGCGCGCGAGGCAGCCGAGCGCGCCAAGGCCGCCGAAAAGCTGATGGAGGAACTGGCCCGTGCGGACGCCCGCAACCGGGCGCAGACCGGCCAGAAAGCCGATAGCAAACCGGAAAGCGCCGAAGACATCGTCGAGCGCATTTTTGGCGCCGACGCCCAGAACGATCCCAAGGTGCAGCAGGCAGCGGAAGCCGCAAAGGCGGCCGCGAACGCTGCAAAAGGCGATATACCCGCAGCCACCGCCACCGGCGATGACAAGACGTCACCCGCCTCGCTTGCCGCCAATCTTTTCAGCGCGCTGGTGC
Source organism: Agrobacterium sp. B1(2019) (assembly GCF_008274755.1). Classification (NCBI taxonomy): domain Bacteria; kingdom Pseudomonadati; phylum Pseudomonadota; class Alphaproteobacteria; order Hyphomicrobiales; family Rhizobiaceae; genus Agrobacterium; species Agrobacterium sp. B1(2019). The sequence continues at coordinate 1,950,086 of NZ_VTPB01000001.1, forward strand.
GGCGGTTCCGTGCGCCGCAGCCGGCTCCGGAAAAAGCGCCTGACATCACCGCGGAGGCCACCGTCACAGTCGCCGATCTGCTGGAGAAAAAGTGGATTACCGTTTCTCTTGCCGATGAGCGGGAAGTTCGGTTCCAGCTCGAGCCCGGCATGACCGACGGACATGTGGTGCGGCTGAAGGGACAGGGGCTGAAGCTTCCCAACATTGCGCGCGGCGATCTCGCCGTGACATTGCTGACCGCCCGAGAGGACGCTTTTTCCCTTCGTGGCTTCGATATTCATACGACCCTGCCGATATCGCTCAGCGACGCGGTTCTGGGGTGTGAAACGAAAGTCAAGACACCGCTCGGCGAAGAAAACATCACCATTCCGGCCTGGTCCGGCTCAGACCGTGTGCTGAGGCTTGCCGGCCAGGGCCTTGCCGACGGCAAGGGCGGCTCCGGCGATCTCGTCGTCGAATTGCGCATCGTCCTCTTGGAAAAGCCCGATGAAAAGGTGACCGACCTGATGCGGCACATGCGCGAAGGCCTTTATTTGTGAAAGTTTTGCGAATAGCCGGGACAACGCACCCTTTGTTACGCTCCCTAACAGTTGATGATCTTTGGCAATCTTGAACAGGATTGCAGCCTATGCCATAGGCAGGACCGATCATAAGTACTAGGGAGCATAAAATGGCTCAGGCATCCGGCCTCATGGCTGGCAAACGCGGCCTCATCATGGGTGTCGCCAATAATCGTTCCATCGCTTGGGGCATCGCCAAGGCCTGTGCCGACGCGGGCGCGGAAGTTGCGTTGACCTGGCAGGGCGATGCGCTGAAGAAGCGTGTCGAGCCGCTGGCGCAGGAACTGGGCGCGTTCATGGCCGGTCACTGCGATGTGACCGATCTCGAGACGATCGATGCGGTTTTTGCCTCGCTGGAAAAGCATTGGGGCAAGATCGACTTCGTCGTGCACGCCATCGCCTTTTCCGACAAGGATGAGCTGACTGGCCGTTACCTCGATACCAGCCGCGACAACTTCAACCGCACCATGGACATTTCCGTGTTCTCGCTGGCCGCTGTTGCCAAGCGCGCCGAGCCGGTCATGAATGACGGCGGCTCGATCATCACGCTGACCTATTACGGCGCCGAAAAGGTCATGCCGAACTATAACGTCATGGGCGTGGCCAAGGCTGCTCTCGAGGCCAGCGTGCGTTATCTTGCCGTCGACCTCGGCAATCGCGGCATCCGCGTCAACGCCGTTTCCGCCGGCCCGATCAAGACGCTTGCAGCTTCCGGCATCGGCGACTTCCGCTATATTCTGAAGTGGAACGAATACAATGCGCCGCTGAAGCGCACCGTTTCCATCGAGGAAGTCGGCAAGTCGGCTCTTTACCTGCTGTCCGACCTTTCGACGGGCGTGACCGGCGAAATCCACCATGTCGATTCCGGTTACCACACCATCGGCATGAAGGCCGTGGATGCGCCTGACATCTCGGTGGTGAAGGACTAAGCCTTAAAAGTGTAAGAACGGGGTATCGCCTTGCTCGTCTATATGATCCGGCACGGACAAACGGACTGGAATGCGATACGCCGGCTTCAGGGCCAGAAAGACATTCCGCTCAACGATTTCGGCCGCCAGCAGGCGGTCGGGAACGGCAAACTCCTCGCACAGCTGCTGGGAGAACAGACCACGGATTTCGACTATGTGGCGAGCCCGCTCGGGCGCACGCGCGAGACCATGGAACTGATGCGCGGCGCGATGGGCCTCGATCCCAAGGCCTATCGCGCCGACGATCGCCTGATCGAAGTTTCTTTCGGCGACTGGGAGGGACAGACCCTGCCGGAGCTGAAGAAAGAGTTTCCGGACCGGGTGAAGGCGCGCAAGGCCAATAAATGGGATTTCATTCCCCCCGGCCAGGACGCCGAAAGCTATGAAATCCTCTCCTGGCGCATCGGCGCATGGCTTTCCTCCGTCGAGAAACCAACAGTCTGCGTCTGCCACGGCGGCGTCATCCGCTCTATCTTCCGGCTGGTATCCGGCATGGACAAGGACGAGGCATCGAAAACGCAAATCCCGCAGGACCGGATTTTGAAGGTCGAGATGGATCGGAAGAGTGTGGAGTGGATTTCGTGAGGGGCTGTCTGGTTTCCTAAGACTGGCAGGACATCGCGGCTCGTTTCTTCTCCCCGCCGGGGAGAAGGTGGCCCGAAGGGTCGGATGAGGGGGCAAGGTTGCCGGATTTCGGAGAGCTTGCCCCCTCATCCCGCTGCCGCGACCTTCTCCCCGGCGGGGAGAAGAAGCACGTGGCAACCGCTCGTTTCACAACGGAGGTTTGGGATGAGGGCTGAGTAAGGGGCTGGTTTTACTCAACGACCTGAAGGTCGTCGACCACACGTTTTCCATCCACTTCCGTGTAGAAAACCACGACCTTCACGCCCGCTTTCAAACCTTCGAAATTGAACTCTTCCGGCACGCGGTAGGTCTTGCCGTCGTTCAAGGTAATGCTCAGCCCGTTCGCATCGATCTTGCTGATCGTGCCTTCCACGTCAACGCTCTGGGCGTAGCCGTTAATGGGCATCAGGAGGTTGGCGGTGGCCAGAAGGGCGGCAATCATCATACGCATCGATCTAGCTTTCGTGGATTTGCGTGAAAACCTTACATGCATGAAGAATTGCCTTTCGAATGTGGCGGAAATTGCCCGCAACCATGACATTTTCAGCCCAATTGATGAACGGATTTCAAATCCTGTTCAAGCCGTTAGTGGTTTTTACACCGCATTTTCCGGCAATATTGGAAAACTCCGGTTTAAGGTGGAAAACCTTGGCTCTTTTACAATTTCGTCATCTCCAAAACCTCGCTGTCCGGCGCGAATCGCCATCCCCCTCATCCCTGTGCTTGTCACAGGGATCCAGCCAGCCCAAATCCTAGGGCTGAAAGGACTCTCCCCGCCGCGTAGACGCGCGTCGGCTGGATTCCTGTGACTAGCACAGGAATGAAGGCAGAGACCTACCGTAGCGCGCAGCACCGCACTTATCCCGCCCCAGCAAAAGAAAGGCTTTTGCCTTGCCCGGATTTTCCACTAAGACAAATCCGCTTGTTTTAAACGGCGCCGTCCACAGGCGCCCTGTTTCCGGTCTTGAGAACGATGTCGCATAACAGTTTCGGTCACCTTTTTCGCGTTACCACCTGGGGAGAAAGCCACGGGCCGTCGCTCGGCTGTGTGGTGGATGGTTGCCCGCCCGGCATCCGCTTTACCCTTGCCGAGGTGCAGCACTGGATGGACAAACGCAAACCGGGCCAAAGCCGTTTCGTGACGCAGCGCCGCGAGGATGACATCGTGAAAGTTCTCTCCGGCGTCATGCTGGATGAGGACGGCGAGACGATGACGACGACAGGCACGCCGATTTCCATGCTGATCGAAAATACTGACCAGCGCTCCAAGGATTACGGCGAGATCGCCAAACGTTTCCGCCCCGGCCATGCGGATTTCACCTATGACCTGAAATACGGCATTCGCGACTATCGCGGTGGTGGGCGCTCCTCGGCGCGCGAGACGGCGGCGCGTGTCGCCGCCGGTGCGATCGCCCGCAAGGTGGTGCCGAGCCTGAATGTGCGCGGCGCGCTGGTGCAGATCGGCAAGCACAAGATCAACCGCGACAATTGGGATTGGGATCAGGTTGACCAGAACCCGTTCTTCTGCCCGGATGCCGCCATGGTGCCGGTCTGGGAAGAATACCTCGATGGCATCCGCAAGGCCGGCTCCTCCATCGGCGCTGTGGTGGAGGTTGTGGCGGAAGGCGTTCCGGCCGGTATCGGCGCACCGATCTATGCCAAGCTCGACCAGGATATCGCCTCCAGCCTGATGTCGATCAACGCCGTCAAGGGCGTGGAGATCGGCGAAGGTTTCGCCTCTGCCGAGCTTTCCGGCGAGGACAATGCCGATGAAATGCGCATGGGCAATGACGGCAAGCCGATCTTCCTGTCCAACCATGCCGGCGGCATTCTGGGCGGCATCGCGACCGGCGAGCCTGTCATCGCCCGCTTCGCCATCAAGCCCACCTCGTCGATCCTGACGGAGCGGCAATCAATCGATGCCGACGGCAACAATGTGGACGTGCGCACCAAGGGCCGCCATGACCCCTGCGTCGGCATCCGCGCCGTGCCGATCGGCGAAGCGATGATCGCCTGCACCGTTGCCGACCATTATCTGCGAGACCGCGGCCAGACCGGCCGCCGGTAGAGGACCGAAAAGTGCGAAGCGGTTTTCGGAAAATCCGATACCGAAACAAAAGCGGAGAGCAACGCGCCGTTGCTCTCAAATAAGGGGGACCGCCATGGCCTATGACCAGAAACGCGTTGTCGACGCCATTCGCGCTTTCGAAGCAGGCGAAATCGTCGTCGTGACCGATGATGACGACCGCGAGAATGAAGGCGACCTGATCATTTCGGCGGTGCATTGCACGGCGGAAAAAATGGCGTTGATCGTGCGCCACACTTCCGGCATCGTCTGCGCGCCGATGCCGCGCGAGGAGGCCAAGCGGCTGAACCTCAACGCCATGGTGGCGGAAAACGACAGCGCGCATACGACGGCCTTCACCGTCAGCGTCGATTTCAAGCACGGCACCACGACCGGCATTTCCGCCGATGACCGCACGCTGACGGTGCGCAACCTCGCCAATCCCAATGTGGGCGCTTCCGATTTTACCCGGCCGGGCCATATTTTCCCGCTGATTTCCCGCGAGGGCGGCGTCTTGATGCGTTCCGGCCATACGGAAGCGGCCGTCGATCTCTGCCGGCTCGCCGGCCTGCCGCCCATCGGCGTCATCTGCGAGCTGGTGAATGATGACGGCACGGTGATGCGCGGCCCGCAGGTGCTGGATTTCGCCGAAAAACACGGCATGAAGTATGTTTCCGTCGCCGACCTCATCGCCTATCGCCAGCGCAAGGAAACGCTGGTGGAGATGGAAACCTCCTTCACCATCGACACGCCCTTTGGACCCGCCAAGGCGCAGACCTATTCCCTGCCGTGGGATCCGATGCAGCATATGGCGGTGATTTTCGGCGATATCCGCGACGGCGTCGACATTCCCGTGCGCCTGCACCCGGAAAACGTTGCCGATGACGTCTTCGGCGACCGCCAGCCGGTGCGGCATTATATGCAGAAAATCGCTGAGGAAGGCCGCGGCGTTATCGTCTATCTGCGTGAAGGCTCCGTCGGCGTCGGCCAGGTGGCCGGACGGCGCAAGGCGCGTGATCCCGAAGAGGCGCATGCGCAGGCCCGTTCGCGCGAAAACGAATGGCTGGAAATCGGCCTTGGCGCGCAAATCCTGAAAGATCTTGGCATCAGCTCCATCAAGCTGCTGACCACGCGGGAGCGGCATTACGTCGGGCTTGAAGGTTTCGGCATCAAGATTTCGGCGACGGATATCTGCTGATACGAGCACTGGTCTAGCTTCACAGTGCAATTTTTGGGCGAGCCGGTTCCGCTTGTTTCTTCTTCCCGGCAGGGAGAGGAAACACGCTGCAACGCCGCGCTACCTCAGCGGCGAAGATGGCGTCGCGAGGTGGGAGGCATTCCCACAATATCTCGAGCGCAAAACCTCAGTTTTCCTCCCGCCAGCCCTCCAGATAGTTCACACTCTCCACCCCGGTAAACTTCGCCAGCCTGACCAGCTCCGCGTCCAGCTTTTCCAGCCGTCCAGCCGAGGCGCGCACGCCCGGCTCCAGCCACAGGCGGCGCACATCCAGCGTGCTGCGCTTGCGATCCGCCTTCATGTCAATGCGGCCGATAAGCCTGTCACCCTCCAGAAGCGGGAAAACGTAATAGCCATATTGCCGTTTCGGCTCGGGTACAAAGACCTCAATGCGGTAATAGAAGCCGAATAGCCGTTCCGTGCGGTTTCGGTCGCGCAGCAGCGGGTCGAAGGGGCTGAGGACACGGACGCGGGCGGAGGGTTCGGGCACGTCGGTCAGGTCAGCGGTGAAATCGGCAAAGGCAAAAGACGGACGGGCAGTGTCCCCGTCGCTTGCGAGAAGCGAGACCTCGCAGAGTTCATCGCGATGGCTTTTGACCCAGTCCCTCGCCTCATGCGGGGTGACGAGATCGAAAAAGGCGGCGATTTCGCCATGGGTGGCGAAACCCAGCCGCTTCAGCGCTTCGCGGCAGGCCCAGTCGACAAATTCGGCGTGTTCTACCTCGGTTTCGTGATGCTCGCCGGGAATCACCCGTTCAGCCAGATCATAGACCTTCTGAAAATTCACGCGGCCGGCAATCGCCAGCTTACCGGTGTGCCAGAGATACTCGAGCGCGGTCTTGGAGGGATGCCAGTTCCACCAGCCGCCGGACTGGTGCCCCTCCTCCTTCAGCTCCCGCGCCAGCACCGGCCCGGTTGCGGCGATGCGCTCCAGCGTGTCGCCAAAAGCCGCATCGAAGCCCTCGCCGTGCCATTTGCGCCAGCGTTCCTGAATGATCGGCTCACGGCGACGAAAGCGATGTTTCCAATAGGGATAAAATTCCGTCGGCACGATGGAAGCGTCATGCGTCCAGTGCTCGAAAAGCGCCCGGTCCTTTTCCAAGAGCGCGGTCAGATGGCCGCGCTTGTAGGTCTGGTTGCGGGAGAATATAATCTGATGGTGGGCGCGCTCCACCGTGCCAATGCTGTCCACCTGCACAAAACCGATATCGGTGATGAGCTGCAGCAGGTCGCTCTTGGAAAGAGCCTTGCCGGGCGGAGAGGAAAGCCCCTGCCGCGCCAGAAAAATCCGCCTTGCCGCTTCGTTCGAAACCTTGATCACCATGGCGCAGAAGGTATGACGGCTTTTTCAGGATTGCAATGTTCTTTTTTTGTTCCTTGTTTCACTTCTGTTGATGACGGGGTATAGAACCGGAAAAGAGCGCGAGGATAAAAGCTTGGAAATCCGTTTTAACGCCGCCGGCGTCGCTTTCGAGGGGCGGCAGGCCCTGCGACCGCTGTCTGTGACATTGACGGAGCGGCGCATCGGCGTAATCGGCCTCAATGGTTCCGGCAAGACCACCTTTGCCCGGCTGATCAACGGGCTGAACAAACCGAGCGAAGGCACGGTTTCGGTGAACGGTCTCGACACCGTGACGGACGCCAAAGCGGTCTTGCAGACGGTCGGCTTCATCTTCCAGAATCCACAGAACCAGATCATCCTGCCGATCGTGCGCGACGACGTCGCCTTCGGTCTCAAGCGGCTCGGGCTCGGCAAAGCGGAGATCGAAAACCGGGTGAAGGCCGTTCTTGCCCGGCTCGGCATTTCTCATCTCGAAGAACGGCGCGCACATGAGCTTTCCGGCGGCGAATTGCAGCTGGCGGCGCTTGCGGCGCTTCTGGTCACCGAACCGCAAATCCTCATTCTCGACGAGCCGACCAACCAGCTCGATCTCAAAAACCGCACCATCGTGGAAAAGACCATGGCGGCGCTGTCGCAGGCGCTTGTTGTCATCACCCACGATCTGCCGCTGGTTGCGGGTTTCGACCGGGTGCTGGTTTTCCATGAAGGCGCACTGGTTGCCGACGCCGCACCCGAAGAAGCGGTGGCGCGCTATCTGGAGGTGGCATCGCGATGAAATCGCTGCATGTGGAAGGCACCGGCTGGCTCTACCGCGTCTCTCCGCGCCGCAAGCTCGTGACGCTCATGGGTTTCAGCATCGCATTGTTCCTCACCCGCGATCTGCTGGTTCTCGCAGGCGCGACGGTTCTGGCCGCCCTTATTCTGGGCGCTACGCGGCTGCCCTTCCGCGAGATCGCTTTGCGGCTGCGGCCGGTAATGCTGACCATCTTCCTTGTCGCCGCCTTCAGCTATCTCCTGCTTCCGGCACATGACGCCAGCGTCAATCTTCTGCGGCTCACGGCGCTGGCGCTGCTTGCCACGGCCGTTACCATCACCGTCAGCATCTCGCAATTCATGGACCAGATCGCGCTTGCCACCGCCCCGCTGGAACGGCTGGGGCTGGTGAAGGCCGCCGATATCGGGCTTGCGGTCGGGCTCGTCGTGCGTTTCGTGCCTGAAATCGTCAACCGTTACCATGCGGTGCGCGATGCGCACCGGGCGCGCGGCCTGCCCGTGCGGATGGCCACCATCATCGTGCCGCTGGTGATTATGACGTTGAAGGATGCCGATGTCATTGCCGACGCCATTGACGCGCGCGGTTTCAGAGGCCAAAGCTGACGGCCAGATAACCACCCGGAGTTTCCGAGCCATGACGACCCGCGACCTTGTGTTGATCTCGCTGTTTTCCGCCATCATCATCGCACTCGGGCTTCTGCCGCCGATCACGCTCGGTTTCATCCCCGTGCCCATCACCGCGCAATCGCTCGGCGTCATGCTGGCCGGTGTCGTGCTGGGCGCGAAGCGCGGCACGCTGGCGGTTCTGCTGACAATCCTGATTGCCGCCATCGGCCTGCCGGTCCTGTCGGGCGGACGCGGCGGCCTTTCCATCTTCACCACGCCGACGACGGGCTTCCTGATCGGCTGGATCGCAGCTGTCTTCGTCACCGGCACGCTCTCGGAAAAATTCGTTCATCGCGGTCAATCGGCACTGACGCAGGGCATCGGTTTCTTCGTCGCCAGCCTGATCGGCGGTGTGGTCGTGCTTTATGCTTTCGGCATCACCTATCTGGCTGTGGTCGTCGGGCTTGGTTTTGAGAAGGCCTTCATGGGTTCGCTCGCCTTCATTCCCGGCGATGCGCTGAAGGCCGTGCTTGCCGCACTTGCCGGCCGCGCCGTGATGGCCGGTTATCCGCTTCTGCCGCAGCGCGCCTGAACAGACTCTCTTCGGGAGGAAAAGCATGGCGACGCGTTTATACGAACATCCGATCTTCCTGGAGCATATCACGCCATCCGGTCACCCCGAGCGGCCGGACCGCCTGCGGTCGCTGAACATCGCGCTCGAACATCCGAATTTCGAGCGGCTGGAACGGAAGGAAGCGCCGCAGGCCAATGAGGATGCAGTGCTGCTGGCGCATCCGGAAGAGCATCTCCTTGCCGTCATGCGGCAGGTGCCCGAAGAGGATGGCGAGATCAACCGGATCGAGTCCGACACCTATCTTTCCCCCAAAAGCCTTCAGGCGGCGCTGACCGGCATCGGCGCTGCAATGGCGGCAGTAGACGATGTGTTTACCGGCGCCGCCGACAATGTCTTCGTTGCCGCCCGCCCGCCTGGCCACCATGCCGAGACCGCCAAGGCCATGGGCTTCTGTCTTTTCAACAATGTGGCGATTGCCGCCCGCCATGCGCAGAAGGCGCATGGCGCGGAGCGCGTCGCCATCATCGACTGGGACGTGCACCACGGCAACGGCACGCAGGACATTTTCTGGAACGACACATCCGTGTTGTTCTGCTCCACCCACCAGATGCCGCTTTACCCGTGGAGCGGCGATAAAAACGAAACCGGTGTGAAGAACAACATCGTCAACGCCCCGCTTTCTCCCAACACCGGCAGCGAATATTTCCGCGAAGCCTTCAAATCCCGCGTGCTGCCGGCGATTGCCGATTTTTCGCCTGACCTCATCCTCATCTCCGCCGGTTTCGACGCGCATCACCGCGATCCGCTGGCGCAGATCAATCTGGTGGGCGAGGATTTTGACTGGGCCACGGGCCGACTTCTGGAAATGGCCGACAAATACGCCTCGAACCGGGTCGTCAGCCTGCTTGAAGGCGGTTATGATCTGGAAGGGCTGGCGGAATCGGCAGCCATGCATATTTTGAGAATGATGAAGGGTTGAACATGACGGAAAATGCCAACACAGCCGATGTCAGCGGTTATTCGTTCGAAAAAGCCGTCGCCGAGCTGGAAAGCATTGTCGCACGTCTGGAACGCGGCGACGTGGCGCTGGACGAATCCATCGCCATCTATGAGCGCGGCGAAGCCCTGAAGAAGCATTGCGAGACGCTGCTGAACGCTGCGGAAAAGCGAATCGAGAAAATCCGTCTCGATCGTGCGGGCAAGCCGCAGGGTGTGGAGCCGCTCGACGGGGAATGATCGGCCATGGCGGCAGGGTTTGGACGTGATTCCACAGGCTGCTACGTCCCCAATCAGCATACTCGACGTCATCCTCGGGCTTGACCCGAGGATCCATTGATTTCAACGGGTTGTGGATCCTCGGGTCAAGCCCGAGGATGACGGCAGGGGTGTTTCCATAACCGCAGTTAACGCAGCGTTCGATATCCCGACCCTCCCCCTCCCCATCCGTTATGCTAAACTCCGCCACTGACGATACGAGGAGCAAGCGATGTCCTTCTTTCCCGGTAACGATCCCGTCGCGGGTGATGCCTTTGCCTGCGATGCCATCGAGAACCTCATCATTCCCCGCACCAGCGACATTGGCGGCTTTGCGGTGCGGCGTGCGCTGCCGACCCGGCAGCGGCGGCTTGTCGGCCCCTTCATCTTTTTCGACCGCATGGGCCCGGCGATCCTGAAGGCCGGTGAGGCGCTGGATGTGAAGCCGCATCCGCATATCGGGCTTTCCACCGTCACCTATCTTTTCGACGGCGAAATCAAGCACCGCGACAGTCTCGGCACGGAACTCGTCATCCGCCCCGGCGACATCAACCTGATGACGGCCGGGCGCGGCATCGTGCATTCGGAACGCACGCCGGAAAATCTGCGCGGCCATCCGCTGTCCATGTCCGGCCTGCAGACATGGCTTGCCCTGCCAGACCATATGGAAGAAATCGCTCCCGCCTTTGCCCACACGGCGAAGGAAGACATGCCGCTGATCGATATCAAGGGCGCGGCCGGCCGGGTGGTGATCGGTGAATTCGAGGGGCTCACCTCCCCCGTTTCAGCCTTTACCGATACGCTTTATGTCGACCTGACTCTGGAACCGGGTGTAAAGTTTCCCTTTTCCGCCGACCACGAAGAACGGGCGATCTATATTCTCTCCGGCTCGCTGGATGTGGCGGGCGATATCTTCGCCGCGGATCAGTTGCTTGTCTTCCGGCCGGGCGACGACATCACGCTTCAGGCCGGCAGCAATGGCTGTCACATCATGATCTTCGGCGGGGCGGCGCTCAATCAGCGCCGCTACATCTGGTGGAACTTCGTTTCGTCATCAAAAGAACGCATAGAACAGGCCAAACAGGAGTGGAGAACCGGACGCTTCGATATCGTTCCCGGCGACGAAGAAGAGTTTGTCCCTTTGCCGGAAGGTTGAAATTCTATAGAAGTGTACGACATGCAAGGCCCAACCGTTGGCTTTCACCCCGAAAGCCGCTCTGGCGCGCCCTGCTGACGACAAGAAAAGGCCGAACGATTGACCGGAATGCCACAGACACCATTGCTCGACCGGGTGAATTTTCCCTCCGACCTCAAGGGGATCGACGATCGCGACCTGCCGGAACTGGCGCGGGAACTGCGAGACGAGATGATTGACGCGGTGTCGAAAACCGGTGGGCATCTGGGCGCCGGCCTTGGTGTGGTGGAATTGACGATTGCCATCCACAAGGTCTTCAACACACCCGAAGACCGGCTGATCTTCGATGTTGGCCATCAATGTTATCCTCACAAGATTTTGACCGGCCGGCGCGAGCGCATCCGCACGCTGCGGCAGGAAGGCGGCCTTTCCGGCTTCACCCGGCGGGCTGAGAGCGACTATGACGATTTCGGCGCCGGCCATTCCTCCACCTCCATTTCCGCCGGTCTCGGCATGGCGGTGGCGGCGGGTCTAGACGGCAGCGACCGCAAGGTGATCGCCGTCATCGGCGACGGCTCGATGTCGGCGGGCATGGCGTTTGAGGCGCTTAACAACGCCGGTGCACTCGATGCGCGGCTGATCGTCATCCTCAACGATAATGACATGTCGATTGCGCCGCCGACGGGCGCGATGAGCGCCTATCTGGCGCGTCTCGCCTCCGGCCGCACCTATATGGGTTTCCGCGATTTCGGCAAGAAACTGACAGCCTATCTCGGCAAGACTATCGACCGCGCCATTACCCGCGCCGTCACTCATGCGCGCGGTTACGTGACCGGCGGCACGCTGTTCGAGGAACTTGGCTTCTACCATATCGGCCCGATCGACGGTCATTCCTTCGATCACCTGCTTCCCGTGCTGCGCAATGTGCGCGACAACCAGAAAGGCCCCGTCCTCATCCATGTGGTGACGCAGAAGGGCAAGGGTTATGCACCGGCGGAAGCCGCAGCCGACAAATATCACGGCGTCAACAAGTTCGACGTCATTACCGGCGCGCAGGCGAAAGCCAAGCCGAATGCGCCGAGCTATACCAGCGTCTTCGCCGAAGCCCTGATCCAGGAAGCGACGCTCGACGACAAGATCATCGGCGTCACCGCCGCCATGCCGAACGGCACGGGGCTCGACAAGATGGCCGAGCTGTTCCCGGCCCGCACCTTCGATGTCGGCATTGCCGAACAGCATGCCGTCACCTTTGCGGCGGGGCTTGCGGCCGATGGTTACAAGCCGTTCTGTGCGCTTTATTCCACCTTCCTGCAACGCGGTTACGACCAGCTGGTGCATGATGTGGCAATACAGAGCCTGCCCGTGCGTTTCCCCATCGACCGCGCCGGTTTTGTCGGCGCCGATGGGCCGACCCATGCCGGTTCCTTCGATACGACTTTCCTCGCTACCCTGCCCGGCATGGTGGTGATGGCGGCCTCGGATGAGGCGGAGCTGAAACATATGGTGCGCACGGCAGCAGCCTATGATGAAGGGCCGATTTCCTTCCGTTACCCGCGCGGCGAAGGCGTGGGCGTCGAGATGCCCGCGCGCGGTGAGATTCTTGAGATCGGCAAGGGCCGCGTCATCAAGGAAGGCACCAAGGTTGCCCTCCTCTCCTTCGGCACCCGCCTTGCGGAATGCCTTGCGGCCGCCGAGGATCTGGATGCCGCCGGCCTTTCGACGACGGTCGCCGACGCGCGCTTCGCCAAGCCGCTCGATCTCGACCTCATCCGCCAGCTGGCGAGCCATCATGAGGTGCTGGTGACCATTGAGGAAGGCTCTGTCGGCGGTTTTGGCGCACATGTGCTGCATTTCATGGCCAGTGCCGGTTTGCTCGACCACGGCCCCAAGGTTCGCACACTGACCCTGCCCGACCAGTGGGTGGAGCAAGCCAAGCCCGAGACCATGTATGCCAATGCCGGCCTCGACCGGGCCGGCATCGTTTCCACCGTGTTCAATGCGCTCGGCCAGCGTCAGGCCGGCATGGGGTTTGCCGGTTAAGCCCGGTCGAAGGAAATGACGGAGCATTCGGCGTGACTGACGTCACCCGCATACTCCATCACCGGAAAATCGGAAGCCATGGTCTTACGAACGCCGGCACAACGGATTCCCGCAAAAACCTTCGCTGGATGCGGGCCGGAGATGATCTGCAAGGTTCCATCGGCATTGTGACGCGCCCAGGCTCTTCCTGATATCGTGTCGGCGCACATGATTTTGCCGATGACGTCGCTCTTGATCTTGTCGGCGGAAAGCGTTTCCGCATAGGTAGCCGTGGAACTCGCCAGGACGGAAATCAGGACCGCAAAAACATTCGCATTTGCAGGTTCTCCAGATTTAGTTCGACTTCATAAGCTCTTGATATATTGCCGTGACCTGATCGCCTTTCGACAGTTTTCCTAGCTCGTCATCGTAATAACCGCCGCCCTTGTCTTCGTCGCCGTTCCAGAGCGTCCAGTATTTTTTACCCTCTCTGTACCACGCCCAGCAATCCTTGCCTTTTTTGGTTGAACTGCCTTTGAGGTCCATCAGCTCGTAACTTGTGCAAAGTTCATTTTCGCGGACAGACCATGTTCCGCTGGCGACGGATTCGTCGTTTTTCCCCACGAGCAGAAACGTGCCATCGGGCGAGAAGACAGCACGACTTCGGCGCCATTCGATCGTTTTACCAGAATAGATCGCCACAACCTCCTGCGACGTCAGTTTGACCGCCTGCTGAGGAAGATTGTCCGCAGTGGCCATGCCCCCGAAGAGAAAGGTCGCAATAACAAAAATAAAAGGATGTATTTTCATTTTATTCTCCACCTAACTATCTATTTTTAAATATAAATTTTTGAAAAAAGCGGGTTCCCATACATTTGGGCACGCTATCCGTTTGCGGATGACTCTTTATCTTTTGCTCTCCAGCATCCTTCCGCCTGCATAGACTGCGCTTCAATTCGATTTTGCCATGATCTCCTGGTAACGCTTGGTGACCTTGTCCCCGTTCGACAACTTTTTCAGCTCGCCGTCGTAATAGCCGCCGACTTTGTCCTTTTCCCCGCTCCAGAGCGCCCAGTATTTTTTGCCCTGCCTGTACCAGGTCCAGCAATCTTTGCCGGTGTGGATTTTCCCTTCCTTGAGGCTCTTTCCCTGAAATTCGGCGCATACCTCGTTTTCGCGCGCCGACCATTTTCCCTGGCCGGCAAAATTCCCGCTTTTACCGACGATGAAATAGCTTCCATCCGGAGAGAAGTAAGCGTTGCTGCGGCTCCACTCACTGGATTTCCCGGCATAAAGAGCCTGCGCCTCCGCCTGTGTCAGCTTCACGGCATCCTTCGGAAGCCGGTCGGCCAAGGCCGTTGCAGAGAAACAACCGATTGCAGTAAAAATAATAATCGATCTCGGTATAATCATTTCGACTTCCTCCAGATTGCGATGAGGAAGTCTAGCAGTGAAAAAATCAAAGCAGACACTCCCAATCGGGAGCGTTTTTTGAGATATCTAGGTTTATATCATAGCGTCATTCTGCCGATTTCGAGGAACGCAGATATGAACTCGAATAGATTATTAGAAATTTCCGATGAAATATCCTCTTCCATTCAAGCGGCGGCTGTAGGAGCGAGCTCGTGGAAGAATGTGTGTACAAACTTCACGAAAGCTTTTCCCGGCTCTTATTCAGCACTCATAAGTCAAAGTTTCAGAAATTCCGACTTAAACTACGCCGTTTGCTCTGAACTGGAAGAAAGCCACCTGAATTCCTTTCTCAGCCATTATAGCAACATCAATCCCTGGCGTGCGTTTTGGCAGGGCGCGAGAAACGGGTCTATAATTGTCGCTGAAAGAGACGATCCCGCAAGGCAGTACTATGGAAGCAGGTTCTACAATGAGTGGATGAAAGCTGTCGGAGACTTTGACGCAGCGGTAGGACTCCGTCTGCAAGTGGCAGACGACGAGGTTATTTACCTGCCGATTCACTTCTCCGCCAGCCTATCGTCAACCTATGATTGGCAATTGGAAGCGGTGATGCAAAATACGCGCCGCTCGCTGACGAACGCACTGGAAATAGCAACCTATGTCCGGGACACCTCGGGCAGGATCGCCGCGAAATCGGCGCTTGTCAGTCTCGGAAACGTCATCGCTTTTGTCGTTGACGACCGGTTGAAGCTGAGGGAAGCAAATCAGGCTGCGACCGAAGCATTTGTTCGCGATTTTCCTGTTGGATGCCGGCACAACACGATTTCCTTTGCCACACCGTCCGTGACAGCCTCTCTCACGAGATGCCTCAGAAACAGACCCCGTGATTTCGCCACCAAGTTGGTGATGCAAGCGGAAAACGACCGATGGCTGATCGTCGTCAACCAGTTGCCCCAGCTTTCGGGATTTCTATTGGCAAGAGGGCGTGATCAGTTCCTTGTGCAGATGCGAAAGCTGACATCGCAAAATGAGACGCTGGATGGCGATATTCTTGTTCGAACCTATGGCCTGACACGCTCGGAGCTTGGCCTGTGCAAGGCCTTGGCGGCGGGACTGATGCTTGCTGACGCGGCGTCGGCCAATCGGATCAGTTACGAAAACAGTCGCCAGAAACTGAAATCCATATTCAGAAAGACCGGCGTTGGAAGCCAGTCGGATTTGAAAGCGCTGCTGCGGATTTTCGGCTGACAGTTGTCACCACCCCTCCCAGCTGGGACGCGCGCACCGAGCCCCGTCTATGCGATATGCTTGCAATCTGGAAAACCCTACTTCACGGAGACGCCGATGAAGCATTTCATCTTTTTTCTGGCCTTTTCGATCCTCCTACCCTCGTACAACGTCCGTGCTGGAGGGTTCAGCAGTTTTGATCTTCAAACGGCCGGTAAATCTTACGCAAATTCTCAATCGCGGGCGCCGGATGGATCGGTTGCGGAGCGCTTCGAATTGCGTTCCGGCGATTGCCCACAATCGACTGGCGATTGCCGAGCCGACCGGGAGCGTGTCGAAAAATCAGAACAATTGCCCGCATCCAGGGTTGGATCGGAGTTCTGGTACAGCTTTTCAGTGTTCCTACCATCGGATTGGCCATCAACCGGGCGACTCACTACAAAGCTGGGGCAATTTCATCAGAAGGGTGACGGCAAACCTCCGGTGTTGTTTCAACTCGACGACCAGACTTATGAGTTTGAACTCGGCGATCCATCCCGAAGGCAGGGCAACCCTATGAAACCCATTGGGGCCTTCAAGAACATCAGGTTAAAATCGACTGCGGCCATGAAAGGCAAATGGACGGATGTCGTCGTTCACGCCAAATGGTCAAGGAAAAACGACGGCTTTATAAAAGTGTGGGTGGATGGACGGCAAAAGGTCAATCTTACTGGCGCGAATGTCGATCGGGATCAGCCAGTTTACTTCAAGTACGGCATCTATCGGAGCTTTGTGAGTCGCGCGAAAAAGCCGTATCCGACACTTGTAGCATGGTACCGTAATATCAATCGCGGCGTGGCGAGGGCTGAAGTGGAGAGAAAATAGGGCTTGCATAAGATGGGGCGCAGAAGCGCCCCACAGTCTGTTTCTCTTGATAGGTCAAAACCCGTCTCAGAACTCCGTCCAGTCCTGATCCTTGGCGGCCGGCGCTTCGGCCGCACCGCCGAAGGCGCGGGCAAGGCTCTGGCCAAGCGCACGGGCCGGCGATGCTACCGGTCGTGCCGTTGCGGAGGCCGGTTTTACCGGAGCCTTGCGGACCGGTGCGGCCGGCGCAGGCTGAAAGGCGGGCTTTGCCGAAGACTGGCGGGGAGCGGAATAGCCGCCGACACTGTTACCGGCACTGGCAACGGCAGCGCGCGCGCCGCCCATCCTGAACTGGCCGAGCAGGCCGTTCAGCGCTTCCGCCTCGCGCGCCAGCGAATGGCTGGCGGCGGTCTGCTGTTCCACCATGGCGGCGTTCTGCTGCGTGCCCTGATCCATCGTGTTCACAGCCGTGTTGATTTCCTGCAGGCCGGTTGCCTGTTCGCGGGAAGCGACGACGATGGCGCTGACATGGGCGTTGATCTCTTCGACTTCCGCCACGATGAGCTCCAGAGCCTTGCCGGTTTCATCGACCAGATTGACGCCGTTTTCCACCTGCTGGCTGGAGGCACTAATAAGTGTCTTGATTTCCTTGGCGGCGTTCGCGGAACGCTGGGCAAGTTCGCGGACTTCCTGTGCAACCACGGCGAAACCCTTGCCGGCGTCACCGGCGCGGGCGGCTTCCACGCCGGCGTTCAAGGCCAGCAGGTTGGTCTGGAAGGCGATATCGTCGATGACGCCGATGATGTTACCGATTTCGCCCGAGGATTTCTCGATTTCGCGCATGGCGGCAACCGCCTTGCGGACCACGACGCCGGATTTCTCCGCACCGGCGCGGGCGCGCTGGACCAGATTGCCGGCATCTTCCGCGCCGCGGGCGCTGTCGCGCACCGTGGTGGTGACTTCTTCGAGCGCTGCGGCGGTTTCCTCGATGGAGGCCGCCTGCTGTTCGGTGCGGCGCGACAGATCGTCGGCGGCGGAGAGCATTTCCGAAGCGCCGGCATTGATCGCGGCCGCATTCTCACCGACGGTGCGCAGCGCCTGCTGGAGTTTTTCGACGGCGCTGTTGAAATTCACGCGAACCGGATCGATGGCGGGCGCAAAAGGCGTCTCGATGCGATAGGAGAGATCGCCATCCGCGAGAGCGGCAAGGCCCTTGCCAAGCTCGGCGCTGGCGAAAGAGCTGGCGGCTTCGTCCTTGGCCTTTTCTTCCTCGTTGCGGCGGCGTTCAGCCTCTGTCGCAGAGCGCATGCGATCGGTCTCGCCGGCAAGGCGGGACTTTTCAAGACCAGCTTCCTTGAAGACAAGAACTGCCTTCGCCATCTTGCCCACTTCGTCTCCCCGATCCGTGGCGGGTACTTCCGTCGTCAGATCGCCATCGGCAAGCCGGCTCATGGCCGCCGTCATGCCGACGATGGGCGTAACGATGGAACGCGACAGCGCCCAGATAAGGGCGACGGCCAGAAGACCGGCAACCGCGCCGCCGCCCAGAAGCGCATATTTGAGGTGCAGTGCGGCTGCCCGCTGTTCTGCGGCGTAAGCGGCGGACAGGCCGTTCAGCTGCTCCTTGATCTTGGCGGCGGAGGCACGGAAGCCGTCGAGCTGGCCCTTGGCCTGATTGCGGCCGATCTCGATGATGTCGGAAATTGGCGCTTCGGTCGCCTTGCGCGCCGCAATCTGCGGTTCCGCCAGTTCCTTGAAGAAGACGGTCGCCGATTTTTCCATATCGTCAATGGATTTCAGAATTTCGGGCTCACTGGCGGCCAAAATGCGCGCCTCATTCAGCTTCTTCAGCATGATGTCGCGCTGGGCGAAAACATCACTATAGGTGCTATCGCTGCGAAACAACAGGAAGCCGCGCTGGTTAACGGCCTGCTCCAGCATGGCCGCCGTCGCACCATCCACGGCGTGCATGATGTTGTTGGTGCGATTGTTCTCAATCGCGACTCGCTCGCTCCCCAGCGTCTGCCAGAATACGACCGCGGAAGCGAGCAGACACACGCTCATCAAGGCACAGAAGGTGGCTATAAGCTTCAGGTTAATGGGGAGGTTTTTCAGCGACATCGCAAACTCTCTCGGCGACCCGATGCCTCGAAGCAAGCGTCTGCGCTGCAACGGCCGCAATTTTGTGAATGGGAGAAGATGCCATCATGGCGGGTTCCGGTGGCCGCACGGGCCGTGGGCACAAAGTGATATACAAGCCTTTATATTGGATTAATCGAACATTCTGACTTTGCGGTGCAACATCCATGGACGGCGGCGGGCATCGCCGGTCCCTTTTCGCGATAAATCGCTTGCATCGGCGGGGTTTGGCGGTCATTGACACGGGACCATGTCCAAAACATCTGAAAATGAACGGCTTGACCAGCTTCTTGTGTCGCTCGGCCACTTCGCCAGCCGCTCGCGTGCACGCGACGCGGTTGCGCGCGGCACCGTGAGCGTCAACGGCAAGACCATCACCAAACCGAGCCAGACCGTCGCCAGCGATGCCGCGATCGCCATCAGCGACCCGGCACAGGCCTATGTTTCCCGCGCAGCGCTGAAGCTCGTGGCCGCGCTCGATCATTTCCGGCTCGATCCTTCGGGCCATGACTGTCTCGACGTCGGCGCTTCGACGGGTGGTTTTACCGAGGTGCTGCTGGAACGTGGCGCCAGACACGTTACTGCCATCGATGTCGGCCACGGACAGATGCATGCAAGGATCGAGAACGATCCGCGCGTGAGCAATCTGGAAGGGCTGAATGCGCGCTTCCTGACGGCGGAGGATATCGATGACCGGCCCATCGGCTTCATCGTCTCCGACGTTTCCTTCATTTCGCTGAAGCTCGCGCTTGCGCCGGCACTCGAGCTTGCTGAGCCTGGTGCTCTCGCGGTTTTGCTGGTGAAGCCGCAATTCGAGGCGGGGCGCGACGCCATCAGCAAGGCCGGGCTGTTGAAAGAACCGGAAACGGCGCCTGCCGTAGCCGCCGAGCTGGAGCGCTGGCTGACCGAGGACATGGGCTGGAAAAGCCTCGGTCTCATTCCCTCGCCGATTTCCGGCGGCGACGGCAATATCGAATTTCTTCTCGGAGGCGAAAAGCCATGAGCACACAGACCGTCACCATCAAGAGCCTCGGCGCGCAGGGCGACGGTATCGCGCACTGTCCCGACGGCCCGGTCTATGTGCCCTTCGCACTGCCTGGAGAAACAGTGGCCATCGCCAAGGTGAAGGATCACGGCACCGTCATGTCGATAACGGAAGCCTCGGCGGAGCGCCGTGAACCGGCCTGCCGCCACTTCGGTCCCGATGGCAAGAACGGCACCTGCGGCGGCTGTTCCCTGCAACATTTCGCCGATCAGCCTTACCACGCCTACAAGCGGGAGCTGGTGGTTTCGGCGCTGAAATCGAAGGGCCTGACGCCGCCGGTCGACGATCTCGTCATCTGTCGCCCCGGCGAGCGCCGTCGTGCGGTGTTTGCCGCCCGCAAGACGGAAAAGGGCCTGCTGCTCGGTTTCAGCCAGGCGAACAGCCATCACATCGTCGCCATCGAGGAGTGTCCGGTCACATCGCCCGGCATCGTTTCGCGGCTCGATGCCATCCGCGCCATCGGCCTTTCCATGGTGGCGAATGCCGAACCGTTCCGCATCACCGTTCTCGAAACGCTCTCGGGTCTCGATATTTCGGTCGAAGGCATCAAGTCGGTCAGCGACAAGCAGCGGCGCACACTCACGGAAACGGTGCTTGCCATGCGCGGTATTGCCCGTGTTTCGCTCTCAGGTGAAATTCTGATCGAACCGCAAAAGCCGATCATCGAGTTCGGTGGCGTTGCGGTTTCCCCGCCTGCTGGCAGTTTCACACAGGCCACGAAGCAGGCGGAAGACGCCATGGCCGAGCTGGTGCTGGCCCATGTCGGCAAGTCCAAACGTATTGCCGATCTTTTCTGCGGTTCCGGCACCTTCGCGCTGAGGCTCGCACGCATCGGCAAGGTGCATGCGGTGGAGGCGGAAGAAAAGCCGCTGAAGGCACTGGACTTCGCCGCCCGCAACACACAGGGCCTCAAACCGGTGAGCGTCGAGAAACGCGATCTCTTCCGCCGACCGCTGATGACAAGCGAACTGAAGAATTACGACGCTGTCGTGTTCGATCCGCCGCGCGCCGGTGCGGAATTCCAGTGCAAGGAACTGGCCCGCAGCACGGTGAAGAAGATCGTTACGGTAAGCTGCAATCCGCTGACGCTTGCGCGCGATCTTACCATCCTCACGGAAGGCGGCTATCGCATCATCCGTGTCACGCCGGTCGATCAGTTCCTGTGGTCGCCGCATGTGGAAGCGGTGGCGACGCTGGAGAAATAATCACCAGGCCGTATCGACCGTGCCGTTGCCGACCACGCCCGAGCAGCGGCAGGCGCCGCCCACACGGCCGCGTTCCAGCGGGCAGATATAGGGCCGGCGGCGATTGGCGCTCTCCGGCGGAGTGATGACGCAGACGAAACGGGCGCGGCGCTGGCGGTCGCGGTTGCGGCCGGAATAATAATCCGAGTCATCGTCTTCGGTAATGACGGATTGCGCCAGAATGACATTGCCGGCGGAAACCACCTGGGGGCGTGTTATAGCCGCCGCTTCAGTGACAGTGGCGGCGCAGAGGAAGATGGACAGGGCAAACACGACGTGACGCATGCGGGTGGCCTTCGGGCGTAGAGCTTGTACGATCCGGTCTTGGTCGGACCGATTTGATCGACCATACATAATCCGCCTTCGCAAGCACAGTGGCTTCAAACTTCCGACGATGCCGCCGGCTTCTTCTCCCCGCCGGGGAGAAGGTGGCCCGAAGGGTCGGATGAGGGGGCTAAGTTGCCTAATATCTTTACCCTCGCCCCCTCATCCCGCTGCCGCGGACTTCTCCCCGGCGGGGAGAAGAAACAAGCGGCAGGCTTCCCGATTCCCGCGGCACTTAACGGCGCATGAATGCCTCGAAGGCAGCGCGCGCTTCGGTGCTTTGCAGCTGCGCGATGAAATGGCGGCCTTCCTCTTCGATGCGGGTGAGAAGATCGTCCCGATTGCCGCGAACCAGATCGCGGGCGATCTTCAGCGCCTGCTGCGGTTTGGCCGCAAGCCGGGTGGCGAGCGCCAGCGTTTCGCTTTCCACATGTTCAGGGGCGACAACTTTCCAGATCATTCCGGCCTGCAATGCCTGCTCGGCGGAAAAACCTTCGCCCATGGCAAGCAGCGCAAAGGCGCGCTGGTGTCCCATGAGCTTCGGCACGAGCAGGCTGGAGGCCGCTTCCGGCACCAGCGCCAGATCCACGAATGGGGTCTTGAACAGGCTGCGGCTGGAGGCGACCGTCAGGTCGCAATGCAGGTTCAGCGTCGTGCCGATGCCGATGGCGAGCCCGTCGACGCCGGAGACCATCGGCTTTTCGAAGGCGACGAGTGCTTTCAGAAGCTCAAGCGCGGCAAGCTTGCCCTTGCCGCCCGACATGGCGAAGGCGAGGAAATCGGCCATGTCGTTACCGGCGGAGAAGCAGCCTTCCGTGCCGAGAAAGGCAACGACGCGGATTTCCGGGTCCGCATTGGCGGCGTGCAGGGCGTCTGCCATGCGCAGATACATGGCATCGGTGATGGCGTTTTTCTTGTCCGGCCGGTTGAAGCGGATGGTCAAGACTTCCGGCGCATGGCCGACGCGCTCGACGAGAATGTGTTCGTCCGACATCTGAGCCTCCTCAAACCAATACGGTGCGGGCGGCGGCAAGGCTCGCCGCCCCGGCCATAACGCGGTCCTTCAGCGCCGTCGTTTCCGCCAGCAGGTTTTCCGCTGCAAACCGGCAAAGGGCGGCGCGATGTCCGCCCCTGCCATCATCGACGGCAGCCAATGCGCCCTTGGCGAGATAGGCGCCGGTGAGCGCCAGACCGAAGAGGCGCTGATAGGGTGTCGCGCCGGCGAGCGCCGTTTCGGTTTCGCCCCCCTTGATGCGGTCCAGCAGCCAGTCCGTCGCCGTGCCCAGATCGGTAAGGCTGGCGTCGAGATAACGGCCGGTCTCGCCGAGATCGTCGCGGTTCGACGCGGCTGTGCGGGCGGCGATCTCACGCAGTTCGGCGATGAAACCGCGTACCTGTGCGCCTTCGGAGAGCGGCAGCTTGCGCAGCACCAGATCGATGGCCTGAATGCCGTTGGTGCCTTCATAGATCGGCGCGATGCGGGCATCGCGCAGATAACGCGCAGCACCCGTTTCCTCGATAAAGCCCATGCCGCCATGCACCTGAATACCCATGGAGGCGACATCGACGCCGGCATCAGTGGAGAAGGACTTGGCGATCGGGGTCAAAAGGGCAGCGCGCTCCTGCCAGTGAGCGCGCTGCCGGGCGTCTTCAGTCGCATGCGCCATGTCGATGGCATGCGCGCAGCTGAAGGAAATCGCCCGCGACCCTTGAGTGAGCGCCTTCATCGTCAGAAGTGTTCTGGCGATATCAGGATGTTCGATGATCGGGCTCATGCCGGAACCCTGCCAGCTGGGCGCCTTGCCCTGCGTGCGCTCCCTGGCATATTCTATGGCCTTCTGGGTCGCCGCTTCGCAGATCGCCACGCCCTGCATGCCGACGGCAAGGCGGGCGTTGTTCATCATAGTGAACATGCAGGCGAGACCTTTGTTCTCCTCGCCGATCAGCCAGCCGAGCGCGCCCTTTTCGTCACCGAATTTGCCATCGCCGAAGATCATCGTGCAGGTGGGCGAGCCGTGAATGCCGAGCTTGTGTTCCAGCGAATGGCAGAAAAGATCGTTGCGACTGCCCGGTGCGCCGTTCTCATCGGGCAGGAACTTCGGCACGAGGAACAGCGAGATGCCGCGCGTGCCGGCCGGCGCATCCGGCAGGCGAGCGAGAACGAGGTGGATGATATTGTCCGCCGCGTCGTGTTCACCCCAGGTGATGAAAATCTTCTGGCCGAAGATGCGGTAGGTGCCGTCGCCGTTGCGTTCCGCCCGGGTCTTCAGGACGCCGAGGTCCGAACCCGCATGCGGCTCGGTGAGGTTCATGGTGCCTGTCCATTCGCCGGAGACGAGTTTCGGCAGATAGGTGCGCTTGAGGTCATCGCTGCCGTGGGCGACAAGGGCTTCCACCGCGCCCATGGTCAACGTCGGGGCCAGCGCAAAGGCCATGGAGCCGGAATTCCACATTTCGAGTGCTGCGACATTCAGCATATGCGGCAGGTTCTGGCCGCCGAATTCTTCCGGCGCCGTCAGGCTGTTCCAGCCCGCTTCCGCCCAGCGGCGGTAAAGATCGGCCCAGCCATCCGGTGTCGTCACCTTACCATCGGTTATCTTTGCGCCCTGGCGATCGCCGATTTCGGCGAGAGGTGCGACCTCTGCGGTGGCGAAACGGCCGGCTTCGTGCAGAATGGCATCGACCAGATCTTCCCCAAGGTTTCCCAGCGCACCCGTCGCGAGCGCGTCTTCAAGACCCGCTACATGTTTGAGTGTAAAGGCGATATCGTCCACCGGCGCGCTATACATGCTGCCTCCTCCCGAAGCTCTGGCATCTTGCTACTGCCTTCGGGCTAAATGATTTTTACGTAAACGTCAATTTGAAAATTCCCGTCATTTCGGCAGGCTTGTTATAAAACTGTCATATGAATTTGCTCAGCATGCGGTGAAAGGCGCCTCGCCGCCGCCGCTCCCATACCGGAACGACGGACGCCTCCCTCCTCCCATCCAGCCGGTCAGGACTGCCACGATGGATCTCGTTACACCCGTTATTCCGGGCCTTGTCTGGGCCTATCAATTCCAGCCCGGCACAGCCCCGTGCCGCCGGCTTGCGCCCGATGCCGGCTTTGATGAAATGGCCGGTTGCGCCGGGTTCTTCTGGCTGCACCTCAACCTTGCGGATCAGCGTGTGGCGGGTTTTCTCGAGACCATCAACGGCCTCGACCCGGCGGCGCGCGCAAGCCTCACCACCCATGAGACGCATCCCTCCATCGTGGTCGATGAGAAATCACTCTATGGCACATTGGTCGATTTCCAGCGGGAATTCGACAAGGAAACGCGCGATTTCGGCTGGCTGCATTTTGCGGTGAGTGACCGTTTCATCATCACCACCCGCCTGCAGCCGTTGCATTCGGTGGACCGGCTGAAGGCCGCCGTCGACAAGAATTCCAACCGCTACCTCACGCCGTCGCATGTCTTCGAGGGGCTGGTGGCGGAATTCCAGCGCTCCCTCATCAATCTGGTGATGGAGACGACGGAGGAGCTGAACACCATCGAAGATCTGGTCTATGACAGCGAGACACGCGACGAACGGCGGCGTCTTGCCCCGCTGCGCCGCACGGTGGTTCGCCTGCACCGGCATCTGCGCACTGTGCTGACCCTGATGCGGCGAGCTTCGGCCGCCGATGATGATGAGATGCCGGATGGTTTCGAGGATGTCGCCTCACGCCTGATGGGCCGTCTGGAGGCTGTCGATCACGACGTCTACGCCCTGCAGGAGCGGGCAAGGCTGCTGCATGAGGAAATCGATTCCAAGCTCTCCTCCGAAACCAACCGACACCTTTATATCCTGTCGCTGATGACGGCGTTCCTGCTGCCGCCCTCGCTGGTGACCGGTTTTTTCGGTATGAATACGGATGAACTGCCGTTTACCGTCGGCACCGGCGGCACGCTGTCGGCCAGTATCTTCATCGTTATTTCGGTGGCGCTTGCCTGGTTCGTGCTGAAGCGCGCGCGAATCCTGTAACGCAAAGAGCCGCCCGGTATGATCGGACGGCTCTGTCAATTTTAGCCTGGCAAGCCATCAGCTATAAGGCGAATAGCAAAGCTGGCGCGGGCCGTGATACGGCTGGAAGGTGTTGGTGCGGGCATCGTAGGAACGATAGCGACCATAGCACCAATTCACATGCGCCTGGCTCAGACCGCCACGATAGATCGGGCGGTGTTCCCGATAGACCGGGCGCGGACGATATTCCGGAACCGGGCGGTAGACTTCACGCGGCTGCGACAATGCGCCGCCGATGATAGCGCCCGTCGCAAAGGCTGCAAGCGGGAACCAGTAGCCGTCGTGGTGGCGGTAACCCGGACGATATTCGCGATAACCGCGATGACCGCGATACCAGCCGCGGCGATCGCCCCAGCGGTCGCGATCGCGCCAATATTGCACGTTCACGATATTCTTGCCGGCATCACTGCCGGCGGTCTCGACGCTCTTCGGCGCGGTCGGCAATGGCATTGCCGCTTCCGCCGGAACGATCGCTCCTGCAACCACGATTGCAGAAAGACCGGCAGCCAGGATATTCTTCATATAGCTTTTCATCTGACTTCCTCCATCCACGACGGTCAACAGGCCGTTGTCCGTGAATAATAACACTTTTTTCTTCTCATTGGGCCAGTTTGTTTCATCTGGCTGCAACTTACGGAATACAGGCTAGGCGTTTGCGCCTGAACCCAGCATTAACGGCGTCATCACGCTTCGTTTATCGACAGCGGCGCGGCAAAAGCAAAAGCCCGGATTAATCCGGGCTTTCGAAAAACCGTCATCAGCGGCTGTAAGGCGACACGCATATGCGGCGCGGGCCGTTATACGGCTGGTAGGTGTTGTCATAGGCGCGATACGAGCGCCAGCGGTTCTGACACCAAGCCACATGGCTGCCGCCATAGGCCGGACGCGGTTGCTGCATGGCGCCGCCGATAATCGCACCTGCCGCAAAGGCTGCCAGCGGGAACCAGTAACCATTGTGGTAGCGGTAACCCGGCCGGCGATCGCGATAACCACGATGGCCATTGTACCAGCCGTTTCGATGCGGCGGCGGGCGGCGCATGTGTCGCCCATCCCAATGGCGGCGACGATCCCATTCGCGGTACTGCACCGGCACCACATTTTCAGTCGCCACAGCCGGCTTCGTCACCGGAACGGGCACCTGAAACGCCTGCGATGGGGTAAAGCTGGTCAGGAATACGACAATCGCTGTCGCGACACTCGTTCTCCGGAAATTCATCATGACCTTCCTCCATTTGCTTCAGCGCGTTGACCGCGCCTTTTCACTCACTCGCTCTTGTCGGAGATCAAGGTTCGCCCCCGCTCTATGCCCGAAAAGAATTCGATGACGTG
Organism: Agrobacterium sp. B1(2019); assembly: GCF_008274755.1. Lineage (NCBI taxonomy): Bacteria > Pseudomonadati > Pseudomonadota > Alphaproteobacteria > Hyphomicrobiales > Rhizobiaceae > Agrobacterium > Agrobacterium sp. B1(2019). The sequence goes on from NZ_VTPB01000001.1 coordinate 1,976,852, forward strand.
CAAACGAATTTAGGGAAATTTGGTTCCATGACAACCATCGGGTGAATGAAGGAGGTTTGAAACGCCTGCTGGCGTCAGGCCTCCACCTTCACATCTGTCAACGGGCGTGAGCAGCAGGCGAGAATATAGCCTTCCTCGATCTCCTCGTCGAGAATGCCGCCATTGTGGTTCATCTCCACCTCGCCGGAAAGCTTCAGTACCCGGCAGGTGCCGCAGATGCCGGATTCGCAGGCCGCCCCGATACGGACGCCGGCGGCGCGCGCCGTCATCAGGACCGTCTGGCCGGGCTGGCAGGCCATCTCTTTTCCGGAAAGGGTGAAACCCACCATCGACAGCGCTTCGCCATCCGCACCGGTAAGTACGGTTTCACCAACGGTGACCGGCGCAGCCGGCGCGAAGCTTTCCTGATGATAGCGCCCCATGTCGAAACCGGATGCGTCGAGCATCGAACGGACCGCCGCCATGAACGGTTCCGGGCCGCAACAGAAGACGGTTCGCTCCATGAAATCGGAAGCCAGCAGCGCGATCTTGGCCTTGTCGACCATGCCTTTCAGCCCGGACCACAGATCGGTGCGGCCGCATTTTTCGACAATGAAGCCGAGCGACAGGTTCGGCATGAACCGGGCGAGATATTCCAGTTCGTGACGGAAGACGATATCGCCGGGCGTGCGCGAACAATTGATGAAAGCAATATCGCTCTGCGGTGCGCGGTCACTCATGTCGCGCACCATCGACATCATCGGTGTGACACCGGAGCCTGCCGAGATGAACAGATATTTGTCGCCGGGATGCTTGACGTAGGAAAAGTCGCCGAGCGGGCCGAGCGCCCGGATTTTCATGCCGGGCCTCAGATTGTCGAACATCCAGCGCGTGCCGATGCTGTTGGCCTGCGCCTTGACCGTGACCGACAGCGCATAGGGCCGCGACGGACTGGAGGACAATGTGTAAGTGCGGTAAAGCGGCTCCTTGCCCACCGGCAATTCCAGCGTGACGAACTGGCCCGGCAGATAACGGAACCAGTTCTGATCCTCCGAACGGAACAGAAACGTCATCACATCAGCCGTCTCGGGCGTCACCGAGATGCATTCCAGAAGCTGGAGCTTGTCGCTCCAGGGCTTCATCTCATCAATATGTTTATAGGTCACAACCATATTCATCTTCGCATCACGCTACAGCCGAAAGCCGGGACTTGTCGCCCGAGAGCCGGTCGATCATGAAATCGGAATACCAGTTGACGAACTGCATCACGCCGCCTTCGTCCTCCATGGAATAGGGGCCGGGCTCATAGGCGGGGGAACGAATGCCGAAGGCATTTTCCTCGACGATGCGGCGGTCCTGATCGTTGGTCTCGTTCCAGACGTGGGTGAGGTCTTCGAGATCGTAGTCCACGCCTTCGACGGCATCCTTGTGCACCAGCCATTTGGTGGTGACCATGGTCTCCGTGGCGCTGAGCGGCAGCACCCGGAAGGAAATGGTGTGGTCGCCGAGGAAGTGGTTCCAGGTCGTTGGGTAATGGAACAGCAACAGCGCGCCGATATGGCTGATGCTCACATCATCAGACAGCGGCCGACGCACGGCGGGCTTGCCGGACATGGTGTAGCTTTCCGCCTCACCGATCAGCGGCATACGGGCGACGCGGAACTGTCCGTTCTTGTCGATCTTGAAACGGCTCGGCAGGCCGGCGGCCTCGCAGCGCGCCCAGTGGCCGCCGATCTCGGGATCGCTCGCGCCGCCGTCCGTTCCCGTCACGCTCGGGTTTTCGGGATAGGTGCGGCACAGTTCCGGGTGGTTTGCGGCGCAATGGTAGCACTCGCGGTTATTTTCCCAGACGAGCTTCCAGTTGCCCTTTTCGATGATCGTGCTCTCATGCGCGACCTTCGCCTCCCAGATACGGTGCGGGGCCATGTAGCTCTCGACTTCCTTGCGCATCGGCTCGAAATCGGCCGGCTGATCGGCAAGGCAGATGAAGACGTAACCGGCGACGGTTTCGCAGGCGACCGGCTTCAGGCCAAAATCGCCCTTGTCGAACTCTTCGCCCATATGGCGCGCAAACAGCAGCTTGCCGTCGAGATCATAGGTCCACTGATGATACGGACAGACAAGGCGGGCCGACTGGCCCTTCTGCGTGGTGCAGACGCGGGAGCCGCGATGGCGGCAGGAATTGTGGAAGGCGCGGATTTGCCCGTCACGGCCGCGAACGATGACCACAGAATAAGCGCCGACCTGCACGGTGAAATAGCTGCCGGACTTCTGGACTTCGCAATCATGGCCGACAAACAGCCAGTCGCGATACCAGATGGTTTCCATGTCCAGCTTGAAATAATCCGGGTCCGTGTAGAAGGGCTGCTCCAGGCTGAAGCCTTCGCGGCGGTTTTTCAGCTGGCGCAATACGGTATCACGCAATTCCATGGCCAAATCCTCGATCAAACCGCCCTGCCCGACACCATTTGCGGGGTTGCGGAAGCATGTACTCATCTAAACACCGGCGGTCATTTGCGGCAGCACAGACAGCGACATCGGCTTCCGCATTGGCGACAAATTGCGACATGCGCAATCCGCCGCCACAAGCCATTCCACTGCTAAATCCGACAGCTATTTGGCGCCTGCAACGACGTCGCAATATGACGCATAATACCGCACTCTTTACTCCCCACCCGTAAGAAAACGGGGGATGCGGCGCAACGGAGTATTAACGCGCCCCAATTTATCTTGCCGGACCGCAGCAACGAGGGTGTTCCTGGTGGAGAAGGCGACACGCATACGCTATTTCGATGCGAGCAGGCATTCGGTCGCACCGATACGCTCGAAGACCGCACATTCCGATTTTCTGCGGACAGGGCGCATCAGCCGTTATGAAGAGCGATGGCTGCCGAAAGAACGAGCCTATTACAGCCATGACGAAGTGGCTGCTCTGACGGGGCGAAAGCTGGAAGCTGCCGCCGACGCCACCCACAGCCGTCTGAACGGCTTTCACCAGTCCATCCGTTTTCCGAAGATGGTTTTTCACCATCTGCTCAATGACCGGCCGCATCTCGGCTATTGTCACGTCACGGCGGCGAAAACCAGCTTCGATGCCGAGCGCCATGTGCTCTGGTCCTTTTATTTCGCGAATTTCTTCGCCGAGCTGAGCGGGGCCGAAAACTTCTTCGAAAATATCGATGCGCGCTATTCGCGAATGTATTTCGCCGTCGCCATCAACGCGCTTCCCGACAAGGAGATCGCCGTCGACACCTCCGTTCATCGCGGCGGACTGCTGTTCCAGACCCACGATCCACGCGTGGCGCTGAAAAACGTGCTGATGCTTGGCGCGCGGTCCGAGGAGATGCGCAGGATCATCAAGGCGATATAAAACTTTCCATAGGCCTCTGAAATACGCTATTGACCGCCCTGAAAGGCAGCATCATGGCGCGTCATATCGATATAGACAAAGAGCGGGAAACGGCCCTGCAGGCATCCGTGGCGGAGCTTGCCGCCGGCCAGCCCATCGCCCTGCCAACGGAAACGGTCTATGGCCTTGCCGCCGACGCCACCAATCCGGCGGCGATTACCCGCATTTACGAGACGAAAGGCCGGCCGCAGTTCAACCCCCTGATCTGCCACATGGCCGATATCGCCATGGCCGAACGTTATGCGGTTTTCGATCCCATATCGCTGAAGCTCGCAGAGGCCTTCTGGCCCGGGCCGCTGACGCTGGTGCTGCCGGTGAAGGCTGGAAGCGACATTCATTCGCTGGCGACGGCCGGGCTCGATACGGTCGGTATTCGTGTGCCGCAGGGTTTTGCCGGCGATCTGATCCGACGCTTCGACAGGCCGCTGGCCGCCCCCAGCGCCAATAGTTCCGGCAAGATCAGCCCGACAAGCGCCGCCCATGTGGAGGCGGATCTCGGCCAGAAGATCAATCTCATTCTCGATGGCGGCGCGGCCGCCGTCGGTGTCGAATCCACCATCGTCAAGGTGGAAGAGGATGGCCGGGTGCGGCTGCTTCGTCCCGGCGGCATCGTCACCGCGGATATAGAGCGCATTGCCGGCAAACGGCTCGAACGGCCGAAAAAAGCCGCCGCCGCCATTGAAGCGCCGGGAATGCTGGCCTCGCATTACGCGCCGGGTGCGGCCGTGCGCCTTAACGCCACATCGGTTCGGCCAGGTGAAGCGCTGATCCGCTTCGGCGGCGTCGCCGTTGCCGGCGAAGAAACGGCGCGCGCCGTGCTCGATCTCAGCCCTTCCGGCGATCTTGCCGAGGCCGCCGCCAATCTGTTCGATTATCTGAAAGCCGCCGATGCAAGCGGCGCAGACATGATAGCCATCACCGCCATTCCCACCCATGGCCTCGGAGAGGCGATCAACGACCGCCTGTCCCGCGCCGCCGCGCCGCGAGGCTAACGGCGCCCAATCCTTTCGCCCATGTTTCAAAAGCCAGCGAGACGCCGCCCATGACGACCAGCGCCATCCCCTCCTCCGACATCCTCGACCGCTTTACCGCCATTGTCGGCGAAAAGAACGCGGTCCGCGACCCGGCGGAAATGGCGCCGCGCCTCGTGGAAAATCGCGGGCTTTATCGCGGCGCCTCGCCGCTGCTCATCAAGCCCGCTTCGGTTGAAGAGGTTGCCGCCATCCTGAAGCTCGCCAGCGAAACCGGCACCGCCATCGTGCCGCAGACCGGCAATACCGGCCTCGTGGGCGGACAGACACCGCGCGCCGAAGGAACGGACATCATCCTGTCGCTGGAGCGCATGAACCGCGTTCGCGATATCGATCCGGTCGCCAATATCATCGTCGCCGATGCCGGCTGCATTCTCGATGACATTCACAAGGCTGCTGATTCTGTGGAGCGGATGTTCCCGCTGTCGCTCGGTTCGCAGGGTTCCTGCCGCATCGGCGGCAATCTCGCCACCAATGCCGGCGGCACGGCGGTGCTCGCCTATGGCAATATGCGCCAGCTCTGCCTTGGGCTTGAAGTGGTGCTGCCGACCGGTGAAATCTGGAACGGGCTGCGTCGGCTGAAAAAAGACAATACGGGTTACGATCTGCGCGATCTCTTCATCGGTTCCGAAGGCACGCTTGGCATCATCACCGGCGCGGTGCTGAAGCTCTTTCCGAAGCCGCTCGGCCATCAGGTGGCCTTTGCGGGGCTCACCTCCACCGAAGACGCGCTGACGCTGTTCGAGATGGCCTCAAACCTCTGCGGCACGGCGCTGACCGGCTTCGAACTCATGCCGCGAATCGGCGTCGAATTCACCGCCCGTCACATTCCCGGCGTGCGCGATCCGCTGGAACAGCCGCATGACTGGTACGCGCTCATCGATATCTCCACCTCCGATTCGGCCGAGACGGCGGATAGCATGATGCAATCGCTGCTGGAGCGCGGTTTTGAGGCCGGGCTGGTTCAGGATGCGGTGATCGCCGCGTCCGAAGCGCAGCGGCAGGCGCTCTGGCATATGCGCGAAAGCATGTCGGAGGCGCAGAAACCCGAAGGCGGCTCGATCAAGCACGATGTTTCCGTGCCCGTTTCGAAAATACCGGAATTCATGGCGACGGCGGAAAAGGCGGTTCTTGCCGCCATCCCGGGCGCCCGCATCTGCGCCTTCGGACATCTGGGCGATGGCAATATTCACTACAATATTTCCCAGCCGGTGGGAGCCGACAAGGCCGAATTCATTGGCCGCTGGCGGGACATGAACGAGATCGTGCATGGCATCGTGCTGTCGCTCGGCGGGTCCATTTCGGCCGAACACGGCATCGGGCAATTAAAGCGCGACGAGCTGGCGGCCATCCGCCCCGGCATCGAAATGGATCTGATGCGGCGCATCAAACACGCTTTCGACCCCGCCGGCATCATGAACCCCGGCAAGGTTCTGGCCGGGTAAAGCGGCCTCAAGCTTAGGCCGTTGGCCGCAACGCCCAGGCGGGCACTATTTCCGCATTCAGCCGACGCGGTTTCTGCGCACCGACAAATTGCGTCAGGCTCATGCCCGATTTCGCAATCGACACCGCATGCTTCTTTGGCAGGAGATACCCATGTTCCAATGGCGGAATACGTCGCAGCATACGGCTGAGGACATTGCGCCGGTGATAGCGCGAGGGCGAAAAGCGGGCCGGCTGTGCACAGATCGCCACATATTCGAGAATCTCGTCGATCCAGCCCGCCTGCGGGCGCGCGCCGGGCTCAATCAGAAGCAGCCAGCCGCCGCGTGCGGACTTTACCACGTCTTCGATGTCCCACTGCCCATAAAAACGGCAGCCGGCGGCATCGGCGACGCGCGACGATCCATCGCGCGAACCGTGATCGAGGATCACAACATCGCTTACAAGCCCTTCCACGGCCCCGGTGACGAGCGCAGACAATGTGTGCGCCAGTTCCGGCTCGTGATCCCGGCATTCCATTATGACTGTCAACATCTGCATAGCTCTAACGCATCGCACAATAAATTGCCACTATGCTCATCGCTGTAAAAATCCAAGGCTGTTCTTGCCCACCCGCCGCACAGTCTCCGGACGGGGCCGCGCCCATCTCTGGAGAACGAGCCGAATTTACAATTTTGTTCTTGTATTGTTCTCATTCCTGATGTAGGAATTTAATCATTCGGAAGGCGGTTGAAAGCCTGTCCGGATGGAAACGGTTTAGGGCGTTGAGCGTGCCTCGAAAGGCGTGCGGCGTCCTGGGAGCATCCAGATGAGAAACCATACGCTTTCGGGGCAGGCTGCCTTCCAGCCAAGCCATATGCCGGATATTGCCGATGCGCTGGCCGATGCATCCGGCCTGCGCATCGAGATCGACCGCCGTCGCGGCCGTGGCGCCGGGCTGAACCCGGATGGGCGCTTCGAGACCCTGCAGCACGAGGTTTTCGACGATGGCTGGCAGACTCTCGAGGACATGCCGGAATTCCGCACCGAGGTGCAGGTGGAAAAGCCGCGCAGCATCATCACCCGCAATGAATCGCCCGACATCCCCTTCGACCGTTCCATCAATCCCTATCGCGGCTGCGAACATGGCTGCATCTATTGTTTCGCCCGTCCCACGCACAGCTATATGGGGCTTTCGGCCGGACTGGATTTCGAAGCGAAGCTCTTCGCCAAGCCGGATGCGGCGAAGTTGCTGGAACGGGAGCTGGCGAAACCGGGCTACAAGCCGCGGGTGATCGCCATCGGCACCAATACCGATCCCTATCAGCCGATCGAGCGCGAATGGCGCATCATGCGGCAGATACTGGAAGTGCTGGCCAAGGCCGATCACCCCGTCGCCATCGTCACCAAATCGGCGCTGATCAAGCGGGATATCGATATTCTCGCGCCCATGGCCAAAAAGGGGCTCGCCAAGGTCGGTATTTCCGTCACCACGCTGGACCGGAAGCTCGCGCGCAACATGGAACCGCGCGCCGCCACGCCGGAGAAGCGGCTGGAAGCCGTCAAGGCGCTGACCGAGGCCGGCATTCCCGTGGCCGTGATGATGGCGCCCGTCATTCCGGCGCTCAACGACCATGAAATCGAGCGTATTCTGGAGGCCGGCAAGGCAGCGGGAGCGACAGAAGCGTCTTATGTGCTTTTGCGGCTGCCGCTGGAGGTGAGCCCTCTCTTCCGCGATTGGCTGCTGCGCAACTATCCGGACCGTTACCGCCATGTCATGTCGCTGGTGCGCTCCATGCGTGACGGCAAAGACTATGACGCGGAATTCGGGAAACGCATGAAGGGCGCCGGCCCCTATGCCTGGCAGATCGGCCGGCGTTTCGAGATGGCGACAAAAAGGCTTGGCCTCATCCGCCGTGGCATCCATCTGCGCGACGATCTCTTCGTGCCGCCGGGCGGTGCAGGTGTGCAATTGTCGCTGCTTTGAAAGACCGAATGCTGAAAAGAACTCCGCCTGATCGAAGCACCATACGGAACGTGCGGCGATATCAGGCAGAATATGACAGGGAGTGGCGGCGTCTTTTACAGACCGGCCACACTCCCACGAAATGCCCGGCGGGTTTTTCCTGGCCTGCCGGACATTGCCCCCGGAACCGCCGCCTCGCGTGCGATCATTTTTCCTCCGCCGCCCCGTTGGAGGATCAAAGGTCATGATGACCTCAGGGGCACGGTGAGCCACGCCCCTTGACCCCGGCTCACCGCGCCTGTCATCGCCCGCTTCCGGGGGCTTGCAGGAGATCGGGTGTGTATGCGAGTTTCGCCGCATGAAACGCACCGCCACACCCGATTCTCCTGCTCTTTTTGATCTTGCCGATACAGGCCCGGACTTCTCGTTCGAACTGGAAGCCAAAAAAAAGGGCCTCTGGCCCGTGGCCGGCACGGATGAAGCAGGCCGGGGGCCACTTGCCGGACCGGTGGTTGCGGCAGCCGTCATTCTCGATCCGGACAATATTCCCAAGGGCATGGACGATTCCAAGAAGTTGACGAAGCAGAAACGGGAAAGCCTGTTCGTCCAGATCATGGAAAGCTCGATCGTATCCGTCGCCTCCTCCGGCCCCGGCCTGATCGACACCATGAATATCCTGCGCGCCAGCCTCGACGCCATGCGCCGCGCCGTGCTGGGCCTCGAAATCTCCCCTGCCCTCGTTTTGGCCGACGGCCGCGACCGCCCGCCGGGCATCGCCTGCGAATCCAGGGCCGTCATCAAGGGCGATTCCCGCTCCCTCTCCATCGCCGCCGCCTCGATCGTCGCCAAGGTGACCCGCGACCGGATGATGGAACGCGCCAGCGTGGTGCACACCTCCTACGGCTTTGAGGGCCATGCCGGTTACGGTACGCCGGCCCATCTACGTGCCATCGAAAGCCACGGGCCTTGTCCGCTGCACCGGATGAGTTTTCGGCCGCTGAAACGAATTGATGACAAGTAAAGGCGTTTCAATCAGAACGTCCGCTGTTGACCCGATCTGGACATCGACGAGCAATTATGCACACCGTAAATCATGTCCCTGACGCAAGACCTTGAGAAAATTCTGGAAACTGCCCTGCCAACCGATCCCAGCTTTCGGAGGATCGAACAGGCGAAAATAGACAGCTGCATTTGTGACACTCGACGATATGCTTTGGAGGGCTCCAAAGAGGCCTTTCTGTTTTCCGCGATGCGCCTGCTCGCACTTCCCGACAACGGACATACACGGCTGATCCCGAACGATTGCATCTCGGTGCTCCCGCTGAGGTTCGTGAGCGTCGGGACGGCGGTGCAGTTAACTGAAACGGCGCTGGAAACAACTGTGCCAGGAGGAGAACTGATAGCAGTCAACGGCACACCTTTGGGCCAAATTGAAGCTGCCGCAGAGAAATTTCTGGCAGGAACGCGCCAGAGGAAAAGGGTCATCGGACCGATTCTTTTTGCATGGCCCAATGCATTGGCCCAACTCGGTTTTTCTTCAGAAGAGAATACGACCGAATATCGCGTGAAAGACGAGAATGGGCGGATATCCGATTTCAAACTGGAGAACGTGCAGACAGTTCCTGCACCGATGCTTTACCCGAGAAACGAGCATGGCAAGGCTGATCCGGCCTGGAAACCCGAGCGATTTGTGGAGATCGAGGACCGGCAGGGGCTTGGGCTTTCAATATCATTGCCAAGTTTCTTCGATCCAAGCGAAACTACGCTGCCGAAAGCCATCTCCGGTGCAGCGGAGCATGTACGCACCTGCCCGAACAAAAAACTCTTGATTGACGTTCGCGGAAACACCGGTGGCGACTTCCTTCAAACGATGCCCTTGATCGACGCCATCTCAGAAAACGCTGGCAGGCAGGTCGCTGTGCTTGTCGACAAATTCACGTTTTCCGCAGCGATAGTGTTTGTAGCCATCCTGAAACATCGTCTGGGAAGCAGGCTCAAACTCGTCGGCGAAGAAATGGGCGACGGGTTAAGTTTTTTTGCCGAGGGAGGGTTGCTCGATTTGCCTGTCAGCGGAGCGGTCGTTCGATACTCATCCGCTTTTCACGATTGGGAGAACGGAACGAGCAACGAAACCACACCGGCTGAGATCGCGCGGCAAATGGTCCCGGCGGGAAAACTGAATATGGATTGGGAATGGGTCGTAAGATCTACTGCTGAGAATGCACAAGGCGCGTTCTATCAACAAGTTCTAAAGAGGCTGAACGATTAGACGAACGGCGGTGCTGTCCACACGACTGACGGTTGCCCCCGCTCGGAAAATGCTTTCAGATACGGAATGGACGTTGAGGCTTTCGGCGCCGAGGAAAGCCTGCCGGAGCGAATGCCGCATTTCCATAATGCAGGCGGCATCCTATTCCTGACCAGCTTTCCAGCTCGAACGAAAAACCCCTCACAGCTTTCGCTGGAGTGTCTCTAAATAGCCTGAGATAAATCTCAGTTCAGCTTCGACTTCACTTCACCAATTGTGGCGGTGAAAAGCTTAGCCTTGGCGGCGGCCGTCATTCTCGAATATTTCCAAGGGGATGGACAATTCAAAGAAGCTGACCCGGCAGAGCGGGAAAGCCTTTTTACGCAGATCACGGAAACCTCAATCGTGTCCGTCGCCTCCTCCTGCCCCGGCCTGATCTAGACAGGTCGAACCCCATAGGTCTCATAAGCGCTCCACATTCTGTCATTCTCGCTGCGTTCGGGAAACAGCTTGTAGCTCGGTGCCCATATGCGGGACACGCTTTCGACCTTGACCGCAATGATATTCCGTATCGGAAAATCCGTACCCGCCATCCGCAGGAGATCGGCACCAAGGGCCTGAAAATCGGAGTCGTCGGCTGCCACTATTCTGGCATTGCCGGTGAGTTTGAACCCTTTCTGTCGAAACACATCCACAAAGCTGACGCAAACTTTCGGGCGGGCGATCGCGTTATGCACACTGTGCGAAGATGCAATGTCAGCGATGACAATATGTTCATCGCCGTGACCGCTGAATATCTCCTTCGGCGTCACGCTGGGCGTGCCGTCATCATCGACTGTCGCCAGCCAGCATAAGACCGAGTTCTGAAGATCGTTTCTGATCGCCTCATTGATTTTCACGCCATTCCTCCCGAACCATGGTTGCTTTAGCCAATATGCTCGCTGATCGCTGGATATATTGTCTTGGCTTCGACGGTAATAAACAAAGCAAGGAGAAGAGCTGCCACACTGGCGGCCAGAAACGCGCCCGAGAAAATCACGCCAGCCTTCAGCGCTCCAACCCCCAACTCCCGTTTCAGCCAGCGAACTTCAGCCTGCGCATACCAGACCGTTGCCAGAGCAATGACGGTGAGGCCGATGGCCAATCCGTATTCGTTCGGCATGGAAGCAAGATCGAACCCGCTCACCAGAACGAGCGAAAACGGTGCAGTGACATAACATTGACTAAAAAACGGGGGTCGCAGGGAATTTCGCGTGATTATCATTGCTTTCCAGCGCAGCAGGGCGACGGCCATACATAATGGATACACACCGAATATGACACCGCGTGCTATAAGAAGGTTCGAACCGGAGCCAAGCTGCCTTGCTGCCGTTGTGGTGTCGTAGACAGACGGGAGTAAGTTGGTGAGAGCCTGTGACGCGAGCAATGTTATCAGCAGAAAAAGAGGCGGGCTCAGTGTGTCGTCATACTGATCTTCGAGTCGATCGGCGAGTTCCGCGTCGGCGTAACGCATCATGCTGAGTGGCGTAACGACGGACCGCCACAGGGTGATCGGATAAAACACCAGCCACGAAACCAACTCGTATAGAAGCTCTTCGAGGGATTTCAGCAGTTTCATGAAATCCAAATTCCGAACTCCCGTTTCGCGATGGTATGAGGTGAATGCTACCAGCGTAAACGGAAACCGTCACTCGTCATCAGACAATCAATCGCGGAAGGCCGGATAAAGCAAAAACCCCTCTCAGCGGACTGGAGGGGTTTCCGATTGCGTTACCAAGAAGGCTTGTGTGCAAAATCTCAGTTCAGCTTCGACTTCACTTCGCCGATCGTGGCGGTGAAAAGCTTGGCCTTTGCGGCGGCGGTGGTCTTCTCCGCCAGTAGCTTCTCGGAAGCGGCAATGGCGATGTCGACGGCAGCGGCGCGGACGGCGCCGATGGCGTCTTCTTCGGCCTGCTTGATCTTCTGTTCCGACAAAGCCGTGCGGCGGGCGACGAATTCTTCCGTCTTCTGCTTGGCTTCTTCGGTCAGCGCTGCGGCTTCGCGTTCAGCGGCGGCAACGATGCCAGCGGCTTCCGCCTCGGCTTCCTTGCGCTTGCGCTGATATTCGGCCAGCAGGTGCTGCGCCTCTTCACGCAGACGCTTGGCTTCGGCCAGCTCGTCCTGAATGTTCCGTGCGCGCTCGTCCAGAGACTTGGCGAACATGCCGGGAACCTTGAGATAGGCGATCAGGACGAAGAAAAGGACGAGACCGACGAGAGCGAAAAATGATGCATCAAACGCCATATCAGGCTCCCTTCACGTTCGAAGCGGCGGCAATCGCAGCCTTCACGTCCGTGTCCTTGACCTTGGCGCCGACCAGCTGGTCGACGATGGCGGTCGCGGTTTCTTCGGCGATTGCGCCGACATCGGCGAAAGCCTGATCCTTGATGCCGGCAATGCGCTTTTCGGCGGCGGCGAGCTTTTCGGCAAGACCGGCTTCGATAGCGGCGCGGTCGGCATCGGCCTTCGCCTTTGCAGCGTCGCGCGCCGCAGCGCCGATGGAGCCTGCCTTGGCGCGGGCTGCCGCGAGTTCTTTTTCATAGGTTTCGACAGCGGCGTCGGCTTCGCTTTTCAGGCGTGCCGCCTCATCGAGATCCTGTGCGATGCGTCCATGACGGTTTTCGAGAATGCCGCCGACGCGCGGAACAATGACTTTCTGCATGAGCAGGTAGAAAAGGCCGAACGTAATCGCCAGCCAGAGAACCTGCGATGCATAAGTGGACTGGTCGAACGGCGGGAATACGCCGGAAGCGCCGTGTTCGGCGCCGTGCGCCACACCGGTTTCCGTGTGCGTGGCTTCCGGTTGCGGCTGGCCGACAGCCGGAGTTTCCGTATGCGTTTCACCTACGGTCGGTGCTGACTGGGCATAAGCCTCGGTCACGAACATGCTCACCTCCAGGGGTACTGCAAATGCGAAGGATCACGGCACGCCAGTTGCGGGCCGTGATCCAGACCTGATGCCGGTATTAAACAGCGAACAGGAGAAGGAGAGCAACGAGCAGCGAGAAGATGCCGAGAGCTTCCGTAACGGCGAAGCCGAATACCAGACGGCCGAACTGGCTGTCGGCAGCAGAGGGGTTGCGCAGTGCGCCGGACAGGTAATCACCGAAGATACGGCCGAGTGCGAGGGACGTACCAGCCATGCCGAGGCATGCGAGACCTGCGCCGATGTACTTTGCTGCTTCCGCTTCCATGTGAGACTCCTTGAGATATTGGTTGTTGCGGCTGTTTTTGACGCCCGTTGCCGGGGCCAGCGACTTTACTTCTCAGTGACCACCATGCACGGCGTCGTTCAGGTACATGCAAGTCAGTACCGCGAAGACATAAGCCTGCAGGAAGGCAACGAGAAATTCGAGAGCGGTCATGGCGACCGTCATGATGAGAGGCAGGACAGCACCGCCGACGCCGAGCGCGCCGAGCGCGCTCATGGAGGCGACGAAGCCTGCGAAAACCTTGAGCGTGATGTGGCCGGCCAGCATGTTCGCAAAAAGACGAACCGAAAGGCTGATCGGGCGCGAGAGGAACGAGATCATTTCAATCGACGCCACAAGCGGCAAAAGCGCCTTGGGCACGCCCGAGGGGGCGAAGATGCCAAAGAAATGCAGGCCATGCTTCCAGAAACCGTAAACCAGGACCGTGCCGATGACGAGGCAGGCGAGCGCGAAGGTAACGATGATCTGGCTGGTGACCGTGAAGAAATACGGGAACATGCCAAGAAGGTTCGCCGTCAGCACGAACATGAACAGCGAGAACACGAATGGGAAGAATACCATGCCCTTTTTGCCGGCGCCTTCGCGCAGCATGGAGGCGATGAATTCATAGGACATTTCGGCAACGGACTGCATGCGCGTCGGGATCAGACCGCGGTTCGACGTTGCGAAATAAAGGAAACCGGAAGCCGCAGCCACGGTCGCGACCATGAAGAGCGACGCATTGGTGAAGGAAAAATCGACGCCGCCAATTTCGATCGGAATGATCGGCTGCACCAAGAACTGATGGGTCGGATCGTTTGCCACCGGCTGCCCTCTTTACCTGTCGCCGCCTGTCGCGGCATCTCAACTGCAAGAAAAAACAGCTTAAACGCCGTCTTTTCCACCCTCGTCTCGCCTGTCCGCCTTTTCCAGCAGCGGCGGCTTGGCCACCGCGCCCGTCGAGCGCAACACATTCAATACGCCTGCGCAGAAACCGAGAAGAAGAAGAACGATCATCCCCCACGGCGTCGTGCCGGCAAAATAGTCCAGAAGATAACCCAGCATAGCGCCGACCACGATGGCCGAAATGAACTCCGATGAGAGCTTGACCGCCATCGCAAAGCCCTTCCGGCTTTCCGCAGCGTTGGTCTCCGCCCTCACTTCCGCCTCATCCTCCGCCTTCACCTTCGCCAACTCATCGGCTAGGCGCTTGCGGCGCTCGTCCAGACTATCGCCACGGTTGCCAGTCATCTTAAAATCCCACCCATTTTCTCCGTTCCAGCCATGCCAGAACCCTTTGGAGTTGTAAACGGTGACGGATTAAGCCTGTTCCAGCCCGCTCTGAAGTCGCGCGCAACATAGTTTTAGGGGCTTCTCTAGTCAAGGCACTGTCGACGGTTGTTTCGACACAAATTAATCATGCAAAAACAACAGCTTGATATCAAATCGCGGTTTGGCGGCGATGTTTCCCCAGGGAATCGGCATTTTTGACACGCAAAATGCGACAAATTGGCGGTGGTATCAGCTCCAGCCGCCGCCATAGGTACGGTAAAACACGTGCAGACCGATCCTGCCGACCTTTTTCATCGTGCGACCCCAGGCGGGACGCACATAAACGGCGTGATAGTGGGTAGCCGATCCCACTTCCTTCAACCAGATTTTGCCAGCCGTTGTGGCCATTGCCACTTCGCGCGCCATTTTCCAGTGGCGTTCGGAATTCACGCGATCCTTGATATTGTCGCAGGCGAAGGAAAACTGGCAGCGGTTGCGCCAGTCCTTGTTCTGGTAAACGACACCGCAGATGGTTTTCGGATAGGCGGGATTGCGCACGCGGTTGAGGATGACCTGTGCGACCGCCGCCTGTCCCTTCACCGATTCTCCGCGCGCCTCGAAATAGATGCCGGAGGCGAGGCATTGTTGTTCGGCTGCCGAAAATACGGCGGCGGGCAACGGGGTGGCCGCCCAGGCGTGGTCACCCTCGGCGATTTGCGGTACGAAACGGCCGGCGTCGGGCTTTTTGAGAATGGCGTCGAAGGGCGACTCGCGGGCGAAATCCGGTTCGGCCGGTGCATAGGCCGTGGCCAGAATATCCGGCGTACGATTGGTGATGAGTTCGGCCAGCATCGGCGAGACGCTTCTGTCCGCCTTCTTTTCCTCGCGACGGAAATAGAAGGAGGCGAGTTCCACATCCTTGCCACGCTTCGGTTTGACGAAAGCGGTGCGGTCCTTACGCTTCAGCGGCTCAATATCCAGCATGCTGGTGCGCTGCAAGACGGAACCGGCGGTGAAGGCCTTGGGCGGCTGCATGATTTCGGTGGCGACGACACGACCCTTCTTGGCGGCGCGGTTAACGCGCTCGCTGTCGGGCGTCGTTGCCTCGCCCTTCTTGTTGGTGACGAAAGCGACCTTGCTGCCATTGGGCAGGGTCATGCCGCCGCCGTGCAGCGCCGCCTCCCCTGCGGCATCGTTGAAGGTGAGCGAGGCATTGTGCACCGAGCCCGCCGGAGAGGCCGTCAGCACCATGCGCCATTGCTCGCCGCCATTATCCAGACCGGCCAGAAGCGAGGCCAGATCCGCGCGCGCAGCGAGGGAGGGAAAAACGAGCCAGGCGGCAAGGCCGAAGACGACGGGCGAGGTCCATTTTGACGCCCACGCCTCACGGGACACGGGGGACCGACGACGCATTACTCTTTTCGAACGCAAAACCAGCACTCCGAACACCGACAACCAAATTTGCTACAGGTGTTCGAGAATCTCTTATTAACCTTGATGCTTGGTTAACGCCGCGCGCGGACGCGGATTCACGTTAATGTGTAACCATCTTCTAATGGTCACACGACGACGTGCGAACCCAGTTCCACCACGCGGTTGGCCGGAAGGCGGAAATAATCCGAGGGATCGGCGGCGGTTTCGGCGAGCGCGATGAACAGGCGGTTCTGCCAGCCCGGCATGCCGGATTTCGGATCCGGCACAAGCTTGCGACGGCCGAGGTAAAACGAGGTCGACATGATGTCGAACTTGTAGCCGGTGCGTCTCAGATAGCCCAGCGCCTGGGTGACATTCTGCGTCTCCATAAAGCCGAAATGCAGTTCGACCACGGCAAAACGGTCGCTCAGCTTCGTCAGCGTATAACGCTCTTCGGGGTGGACGCGCGGCTGGTCCTCGGTGCGGATCGTCAGGATGACGTTCTTGTCGTGAAGGACGTGGTTATGTTTTAGATTGTGCAGCAGCGCCGCCGGCGCCGTCTCGGGATCGCCGGTGAGGAAGATTGCCGTGCCGGGCACACGCACCGGCGCATGGGCGCTTTCCTTTTCCACCGAGGCGACGAAGGCCTTTAGCGGCACATCGATGCGGCGGGTCTTGGCAAAGAGTATCTTTGAGCCGCGCTGCCATGTGGTCATGATGATGGTGAAGGCGATGGCCAACAGCACCGGCACATAACCGCCGTCGTGGATCTTCAGGAGGTTCGCTCCGAGGAAGATCAGTTCCAGCAACAGAAGCGGCGTCAGCACCGCAAGCGCCAGCCAGATCGACCATTTCCAGCGCTTGCGCACGAATTCGAAGAACATCAGGCTGGTGACGACCATCGCGCCGGTCACGGAAATACCGTAGGCGGTGGCAAGCGCATCCGAACTCTTGAAGGTGATGACCAGTGCAACGACGCCGAACAAGAGGATGGTGTTGACGGCCGGAAGGTAAATCTGCCCCGTATTGGTTTCCGAGGTGAAGAGGATTTCCATGCGCGGCAGATAACCGAGATGGATCGCCTGGCGCACGAGCGAAAACGCGCCTGTTATGACCGCCTGGCTGGCGATGATGGTGGCGGCGGTTGCCAGAATGACGGCCGGCAGGATCGCCCATTGCGGGAACATCAGATAGAAGGGATTGGACATCGCCGCCGGGTCTTTCAGCACCAGCGCGCCCTGCCCGAGATAATTCAGCGTCAATGCCGGGAAAACCAGACAGAACCACGCCCACTGGATGGGACGACGGCCGAAATGGCCGAGATCGGCATAAAGCGCTTCCGCCCCGGTGATCGTCAGGAAGACCGCGCCGAGCACGACGACGCCGTAGAAACCTTCATTGGCCAGAAATTCCACCGCATGCCACGGATTGAAGGCGAAGAGGATGCTGAAATCATCGGCGATATGAAGAAGACCGGCCAGACCCATGACGATGAACCAGACGGCGGTGATCGGCCCGAAGAATTTCGCCACCGTGCCCGTGCCGTGGGACTGGATGGCGAAGAGGCCGATGAGGATGCCGACGGAAATCGGAATGATGAAGGCGTCCATTTCCGGCGTGACGAGCTTCAGGCCCTCCACCGCCGAAAGCACCGAAAGCGCCGGCGTGATCATGGCGTCGCCCAGAAACAACGCCGCGCCGATGAGGCCGAGCACGATGAGAACGCTGCGGTGGGTGCCCGCCGTCTTCATCAGCAGCGCCAGCAGCGAGAGCGTTCCGCCCTCGCCGTCATTGTCGGTACGCAGAAGAAGCGTGATGTATTTGAACGTCACGATGATCGTCAAAGCCCAGATCATCAGGGATGTGAGGCCGATGACTTCTTCCTGCGTCACGCCGTCATAGGCGATCGGCCGAAGGGCTTCGCGGAAGGCGTAGAGCGGGCTGGTGCCGATATCACCATAGACGACGCCGATGGAACCAAGGATCGCGGCATAAAGCCCTTTGTTCTGATGCTTGTCATCCGCATCCGGTTTCTCGGCAACGTCCTTGTCGACGATTTGAGACATGATGATCCTGGCTCCTCAGAGCCAGCCCTTCCAACGAAAAAAGAGAAACGGAATGATCGCGGACATCACCATGACGATCAGCGCAAGAGGATAACCAAAAGTCCAGTTCAACTCCGGCATAAGCTGAAAGTTCATTCCGTAAATGGAGGCCACCAGCGTGGGTGGCAGGAACACCACCGACGCGATGGAAAAAATCTTGATGATGCCGTTCTGCTCGATATTGATGATGCCGAGCGAGGCGTCCAAGAGAAAGGTCAGATTGCCGGAAACGAAGGAGGCATGTTCATTCAGCGACTGGATATCGCGCCCGATCGACTTGCCCTGTTCCCGCGCGCCCTTGTCCTCGCGCATCTGATCGCTGGTGGACAGAAAGGTCTGAAGGCGCGCCAGCGATGCAAGGCTCACGCGGACCTTCGATATCAGCCGGTGATAGGCGGCGATGTTTCCGAGGCGGTCTTCGAGATAGCGCGGCGCCTTGCGTTTGGAACGAGCCTGGCTGCCGAGAATATCGGCGGCGAGATTGTCGATCCCCGTAACCGAGTTTTCGAGAATCTCCGCCGTGCGGTCGACGATGGTTTCGAGCAGCTTCAGGAGCAGCGCCGCGCCGCTGCGCATCTCATGCGGAACGCGCGTGATGGCGGCGGTGAAGAGATGGAAGGATTTCGGCTCGGCGTAACGGATTGTCACCAGACGCTTGCCGGCAAGGATAAAGGCGACGTCGGTGAGGCGGGGGTCGTCCGAATCCGCCTTCCACACCAGAGAGGCGGTCATGAAGACATTACCGTCTTCCATATAAAGCCGACTGGAAGGTTCGATATCCTTCAGATCCTCGCGGGTGGGCAGATCGAGCCCCAGCAGCTTTTCCACATGTTGCTCTTCCGCCCTGTCCGGATTGACGAGATCGATCCAGACGATATCGTCGGGGACCTGTCCGGAGCCGTCGTCTGACGACAGGCTGATCGCCTCGCAATTGGCGCGATAGGCTTTTATCAATCCGTTTCTCCGCTCCACATTGCAGGCTTCAGCCGCAATGCTGCTTAACATATCCTGTTTGCGCTCGGCAAACCTTTGGACGACACTTCAGGGACCGTCGGAACAGGCGGGATTTTGACAATCTCGCCGGCCCGATGGACCAAGAGCCAAACGGCGCAGGCGTATGCGCCCAAAGCGAGATGCAATCAAGCAATATTTTTTCGCGACAGCATTGCAGGCGCAGCATTTCTAGATCTCAAATCCGGAAATGCTTTCGGATACTTCCGTTTAATCTCATGTTTTCAAACGACTATCAAGGAAGGGGAAACCCTGTCCGGCTTTGCTCCATGGCTGGAGCGTTATTCGAAAACAATCCTCGGGGCGGCTTTTTGCTCGCTCGCACCGATGCGCGCCCAGACTTTTTGCGCGATATCGCGGTAGACTGCGGCCTGCGGGCCATCGGGTTCTGCGGCGACGACCGGCGTTCCGGCATCTGACATTTCGCGGATGGATATGGTGAGCGGCACTTCGCCGAGAAACGGAACGCCGATCCTTTCCGCTTCAGCCTTCGCGCCGCCATGACCGAAAATATCGTAACGCACACCGGTATCGGGCGCGATGAAATAGCTCATATTCTCGATGACGCCCAGCAGCGGTACTTCCACCTTGCGGAACATGGTGACGCCCTTGCGCGCATCGGAGAGCGCCAGATCCTGCGGCGTGGAAACGATGACGGCGCCGGCGAGCGGCACCTGCTGGGCGATGGTAAGCTGCGCATCGCCGGTGCCGGGCGGCATGTCCAGCACCAGCACGTCCAGTTCGCCCCAGGCCACTTCGCGCAGCATCTGCATCAGGGCGGACTGCACCATCGGCCCGCGCCAGATCATCGCGGCTTCCTCATCCACCAGAAAGCCCATGGACATGACTTTCAGTCCATAATTCTCCATGGGGAGGATGATGCGGTCTTCCTGTTGCTTCGGACGGCCGGAAATTTTCAGCAGCCGCGGCAGCGAGGGGCCATAAATATCGGCGTCGAGCATGCCGACCTTGAGGCCGAGCGACTGGAGGCCGAGCGCCAGATTGACGGCGGTCGTCGACTTGCCCACCCCGCCCTTGCCCGAGGCCACGGCGATGATGGATTTGACCCCCGGCACGCCGACCTTTGACGAGCCGGGCTGAGTGGTCGGGCGGCCGGCTGCGGCGGCGGGGCGCGCCGGTGCGGGCTGCTGCTGGCCGGGCTTGCGGTCGGCCGTCAGCGCCACGACCGCGCCGACGATGCCCTCAACGCCCTTGGCCGCCTGTTCGGCGGCAAGCCGCAGCGGCTCCATCGCCGCAGCCCTGTCGGCCGGGACGGTGATCGAGAAATAGGCCTTCGCATCGGCGATGAAAATTTCCGAGACCATGCCGAGTGCGACGATGCTCTTGCCGCTGCCGGGATAGACCACCGCTTCCAGCGCCTTTTCCACCTGGCTCCTGCTGACATCTGCCATATTCCTGCTCCGCTTCATCATCCGACCGGGTATTGCGTGCCATCCATAGACAAGCCGGAGCGCTTCGCCAATGCCAAAGCGCGACAACAGTCAGGCATTCGCGACGATTTGACGCTGCGGCTTCAGATTTCGTCGTCCATCTCCAGGGTTTCCGGATCGAAAACATGACCGTCGAAAAAGCAGTCGGGGCCCAGCACCAGACCCGTGCGCGATGCGCCGACATGAACAGGCTCACGCAACGTGCCCTCAAGCTTCAGATTTGCGCCCGGCACCGGCGCGAAAAGCGGCTTCATCGCTTTGCGGAAAATATCCGGCCGGTAGGCGTTACGGGCCGCCTCCACCATGGCGGGATCGAACCGGTAATCGGCGGAAATCTCGCCCCAGCGCAGCATCTGGCTGAAAAACCAGAGGGCCTGGCTCTGCCATGGAAAATTGGCGGCCTTGGCGCTCGTCACGAAAAATTCCTGAAAGCGCTGCATGTCCTTCTGCGAGGTGGAAATATAGCCCGTCAGCGCCGGCAGCAGGAATTCACCGTTCTCATCCATATATTGAGGAGCGGCGAGGATGCCGGCCAGTTCCTCGATATTGGCGGTATTGGCGCACCATTCGCCGGCGCGGTAGAGCGCGCGCAGCAGCCCTTCCAGTAGGGCTGGGTTTTCTTCCGCCCAGTGCTTCTTCGCAGCCAGCATCTTTTCGGGCGCATTGCGCCAGATCAACGCCCCGGTGGTGACGATACGCCCCGCGCCGCCGAGCACCACGGCGCTGCCCGCCGGCTCGGCGGTACAGAGTGCATCGACCTTGCCGCTTTCCAGGAGCGCCGGCATGGCCTTCGGCACGGCCTCGACGATTTCCATATCCCGGCCGAGCAGCACGCCGCAGCTTCCGAGCAGGTAACGCAGGGTATAAAAAGGCGTGGAGACGATATCTTCCACCGCAAAGACCGGCGGATTTCCACCCGCCGCCCGGCGCGCGGCGCAGACACGGGCCATGGCGCGTCCAAAAGCCGCCGGGTCCGGTAACTTCAGCCCTTCGCGGTAGAGCTCGTCATAAAATCCGTGGGAAACGGTCGTCGCCGATCCGCCGAGGGAAAGCGTGAAAACGCCGACAATATCGGCCGGCAGATCGTCGAGGCCGACAGCCGAGCCGACCGGAACCGGGGCGGGCAGGTGCGCGACGTGAACGCCATCCTCGCCAAGCGCCGCAAGCACGGCGCGGGCGGACTGTTTTCGGAAAAGTTCAAGTTCTATGCCTTCATCGGCAGCAAAGCCTTTTTCGGCAGCGGCTATCAGCACGGCGCAATCGATAGTCGGAGAAAATCCTGCTTTTACCCTATGCCGTTCCGGCAAACGATTTCTCCTTTCCGGTGATTCGAAAAGAGGATCGCCCAGGAAACGGTTTATCACAATGATAAAATTACGGTTTCGCTATTTTATCAGGCCGACCCGCAGCGCTTTTGCGACGGCCTGGGTGCGGTTGACCGTGTCGAGTTTTTTCGTCGCGCGGTTCAGGTAATGATTGATGGTATGTTCCGACAGCATCATGATTTCAGCGATTTCGGCGCTGGTCTTGCCAGCGGCGGTCCAGTTCAGGCAGTCGATCTCCCGCTCGCTCAGTGTTTCGGGGACCCTGAGATCGAGCCGGCGGATTTCAGACAGCCGGGCGAAGACATGGCTGGAAATATATAAAAGCTCGGCAAGCCGGACGGTGGGTACGACCGTCTTGTTGCCGGAAAAAGATACCGCGCCGCGTCGCATGGTAATGTCGTGAACGGGAAACCAGACCGAGTTGATCATCTCGAAACGTTCTAAAAGGTTGATCACGGTTTTCCTGGCGATTTCTCCCTCACCTCCGACCAGAAAATCCATTGAGACGGAAAAAGGAACGGTCGATTTTTTCAACTGCGCCATCACCCGGCTGTTTTGCAGCATGCCCTCTTCATCGTAACGCTGCAGAAGCTCCGCCGGCCAGCTGGTGATGATCGTATATTGCGACAATTCGCTCGCCGCTTCCGACGACAGGTCAAGAACCATGAAAGCCCTGAATTCCCAGGCTTCCGTCAGCCGTTTCAGGAACCGGAATATATCGAATTGCGTGTTCAGACCGGCGATCTCGCGAACGCAATCAACACCAATCGACTGAACGGCGGCCGCCTCTGTTTTTTGCATCAAAGCTGTTCTTCGAGAATGAGAAAATGCCGCCGCAAAGGCCTGCCCTTGCCCGGAAATTGTTGCGGATGTTACTCACCAAATCGATTCATGCAAACGAAAGTTGAAAACTTAATTCAGAATAGTCGAAAATAATATTGAACGTGTCTGAATGGGTGCAAGGCCGGCAGTTTCACCCTGCAAAATCCACGGGCCGGAAATCCTCGTTTTCCTCAACCATCCGCCACCGGGGATAATCTGCACGCAAGATCGTCGGAAATTCTGTCGGCGGTCTCGCGCACCAGGGGGGCCCATTTGCGAAGCTGCTCCACATCCACGCGATAGGCCGGACCGGTAACGGAAATCGCCGCGCAAAAATTGCGGCCGGGCGCCCGAACCGGGGCTGCGACGCAGTGAATTCCGATCTCGTGCTCCTGAAGGTCGAAACCGTAGCCGTTGTCTCGAATTGTCGCCACTTCCCCCATAAGCCCTTCCGACGTCGTGACCGTGCTTTCCGTGAAGCGATGAAAATCCAGTTCCGCGGCCAGCTGCGCCAGATCGTTGGCGGGGAGCAGCGACAGCGCCGCCTTGCCCACGCCGGTGCAATAGGCTGGGGAGGTTTTGCCGACCTGCGAATGCATGCGCAATGTGTGCCGGCCCTCCATCTTGTCCAGATAGGTCACCTGTCCGCCGTTCAGAACGGCGAGATGCACCGACTCCTGCGTTAATTCCTGCAGGGCCGCCAGATGGGGGGCCGCGACGCTGCGCAGGTCGTTGCCGCTCCAGGCTTTCGCGGCCAGTTGCAGCAACCTCAGCCCCACGGCATAGGTCTGATCGGCAGCGTGATCGACAAGGCCTTCGGCAACGAGATGGGCGAGCTGGCGGTGAACCGTGCCGCGCGGCTGGCCACAGGCTTCGACCACATCGGTAAAGCGCATCGGTTTTTCAGCAAAGGCGATCAGCTCCAGCAGCGAGACAGCTTTGCCGAGCGTGCCCGTCTCAACGCCGGCCTTCCGCTGCGCCATTGGAACCGCATCAGGCTTTTGACCATTGGGCTTTTTATTATCGGGCATGGCAACATCCACCGTCATCTGCCTTGACATAAGCGTGACGCCAAGAGAATAATTCCATTTAGTAAAATCTAGTTCCAAATATTGGAACAATCAAGCCTTTCAATGGACGAGATGACGCCGATGATGCAAGCCCAGTTTCCGGACCTCAAGGATGCGGGCGTGCTCGTCACCGGCGGCGGCTCCGGCATCGGAGCATCGTTGGTGGAAGCCTTTGCGATGCAAGGCGCGAAGGTTTCTTTCATCGACATCGCCGAAGAACCAAGCCTGGCGCTCGTCAAGCGGCTTGCAACGACGACGCCGCATCCGGTTTACTTCTTCAAGACCGACCTTCGCGATATTGGGGCGATCGGAAAGACGGTGGAGGCGGCGGCCTCCGCCACTGGCGGGATCAAGGTGCTGGTCAATAACGCCGCCTGGGACGACCGCCACGACATAGACACGGTGACGGAGGCCTATTGGGACGCCAATCAGGCGGTCAATCTGAAGCAGATGTTCTTCACGGTTCAGGCAGCCCTGCCCTATCTCCGGCAGGCGAAAGACGCGTCCATCGTCAATTTTTCATCCATCTCGTTTCTGCTCAATATGGGCGAGCTGCCCTCCTATGCGGCGGCCAAGGCCGGTATCATCGGGCTGACGAAAAGCCTCGCCGGCCGGCTGGGGCCGGAAAAGATCCGCGTCAACACGCTACTGCCCGGCATGGTCGTGACGGAGCGGCAGAAGGAGCTATGGCTGACGGATGAGGGCATTGCGGCCACCACGGCGCGGCAATGTCTGAAACGCACGCTCGTCGCCGCCGACCTGGCGGGTCCCTGCCTGTTTCTCGCATCATCGGCATCGGGCGCCATCACGGCGCAATCCATAATCGTAGACGGAGGCCTTCTATAATGTCTGAACCCGCTTTCATCGCCGTCGACTGGGGTACGACCAGTTTCCGGCTCTGGCTCATGAGCCGATCGGGCGCGGTGCTGGCGGAGCGCAGAAGCACGGAAGGTATGACCACCGCCATGCGGACCGGTTTCGCCGACGTACTGCAATCGCATCTCGACGCCATCGGCGCGCCCGAAGATCTGCCGGTTATCGTCTGCGGCATGGCAGGGGCGCGGCAGGGCTGGGTCGAGGCGGGTTATATCGACGTGCCGGCGTCGCTTTCGGCGGTTCCGGGCGGCGCGGTTTGTGTGCCGGGCCAGGCGCGGGATGTGCGCATTCTGCCAGGGCTGGCGCAGCGGGACAAAACCGCACCCGACGTGATGCGCGGCGAGGAAACGCAATTGCTCGGCGCTCTCGCCTCCTCGGATGCCGGTGAAAAGCTCGTCTGCATGCCAGGCACCCATTCCAAATGGGTGACCGTGAAGGATGGCGGCGTGACCGGCTTCGCCACGTTCATGACCGGCGAGCTCTTCGAAGTCGTCTCGAAACAGACGATCCTTTCCCATGCGGTGGCCGAGGCCGAAGCCTTTACCGGCGAGCATGAGGCCTTCACGGCGGCGGTGCGCGACATCTATGCCAATCCGCAGCTTGCGACCAATCGCTTTTTCACCCTTCGCTCCGGCCAGTTGCTGCACGGCCTCACCGCCACCGACGCCAAGGCCAAGCTCTCCGGTATCATGATCGGGCTGGAAATCGCCGGCGCGCATTCCTCCGCCCGGCGCGAGACGCCGGTGGTGCTGATCGGCTCCGGCGCGCTTGGTGCGCTTTACGAAGGCGCCTTCACCGCCCTTGATATCCACTATACGGTCATCGATGCAGACGAGGCCGTGCGGCGCGGATTGCTGGCCGCTGCAAATGCCATCTGGCCATAAGAAGAAAGATCGACCATGCGTATTCCCTTCCCTTCCATCCAATATCCGCTGATCGCCATTCTGCGCGGTCTGAAACCCGAGGAAACCGAAGGCGTCGTCGGCGCGCTGATCGAAACCGGCTTCCGCGCCATTGAAATTCCGCTCAACTCGCCCGATCCGTTCCGCTCCATCGAGATCGCCGCGAAGATGGCGCCCGCCGATTGCCTGATCGGCGCCGGCACCGTTCTCAGCGTTGAAGACGTGGCGTCGCTGGATGCGGCCGGTGGAAAGCTGATGGTGAGTCCGAATGCGGATGCGGAGGTCATTACCGCTGCGCGTGAAAAAGGCATGGTAACGATGCCGGGGGTTCTCACCCCCACCGAGGCGCTGGTGGCAGCAAAGGCCGGTGCGACCGGGCTGAAGTTTTTTCCTGCCAGCATCATCGGCCCCGCCGGCATCAATGCGATCCGGACGATTCTGCCGAAGGATCTGGTCATCGCCGCCGTCGGCGGCGTCTCGGACAAGAATTTTTCTGAATATACCTCGGCCGGTATTGTAGCTTTCGGCCTTGGCACCAGCCTGTACAAGCCGGGCATGACGGCGGCGGAGGTGCGGGAACGCGCCACTGTCACACTTTCAGCCTATGATACTGCCATCGGAGGATAAGAGCTTGGCCACTGTTTTTCCCTTTACCGGACGCGTTCTGGACGAAACGCCGATGTTACTCGGCGAAGGCCCGACCTTCGACCCCGCGACCGGCACCGCCTGGTGGTTCAATATTCTCGAGCGGGAACTGCATGAGCTGCATCTCGCCTCCGGCCGCAAGACCGTGCACGCGTTGCCCTTCATGGGCAGTGCGCTCGCCAAGGTCAGCGACAGCAAGCAGCTGATCGCCTCCGACGACGGGCTTTTCCTGCGCGACACGGCAACCGGCGTGCTGACGCTGCACGCCGAGCTGGAAAAGGACCTGCCCGGCAACCGCTCCAATGACGGGCGCATGCACCCCTCCGGCGCGCTGTGGATCGGCACCATGGGCCGCAAGGCGGAGACCGGCGCGGGCAGCATCTATCATGTTTCAAAAGGCACCGTGACGAAGCTGTTTGCCGAGATCAGCATTCCGAATTCGATCTGCTTCTCGCCCGATGGCGCGACAGGATATTACGTCGATACCAAGGTGAACAAGCTGATGCGGGTGCCGCTCGATGCCGAGACCGGCCTGCCCTTCGGCAAAGCTGAAGTCTTCATCGATTCCACCGGCATCAAAGGCGGCATCGACGGGTCGGTCTGCGATGCCGAAGGGCATATCTGGAACGCCCGCTGGGGCATGGGCGCCGTGGATCGTTACGACACGGACGGCAATCACATCGCCCGATATGAGGTGCCTGGCGGACAGACGACCTGCCCCGCCTTCATCGGCCCCGACGCATCGCGCCTTCTCGTGACATCCGCGTGCGAACATCTTGACGACGACGCCCTTGCCGCCAATCCGCAGCATGGGTTGACGTTCGAGCTCGGGGTTGAGGTGAAGGGCCGGTTTGAGCCGCTTTACCGGTTGTGAAGCGCGGCACGCACCGCCCTCTCCTCATTCCTGTACTTGTCACAGGAATGAGGGAAGTTGGAGATTGCGTCCGCCGCCTTGCAGCCGCGGCCAGACCGCACCGCCTCACGAAATATCCGACAATATCTCGCGGTAATTCTCGTGCAGATAACGCTGGGTCGCGGCGGCGTCGGCGGGGCGGCCGTAGAAATAGCCCTGCCCCATGGCGCAGCCAAGTGCGAGCAGCTTTTCCTCTTCCGCCCGTTCTTCTATCCCCTCGGCCACCACCTCGAGATCGAGCCCTTCGCACATGGCGACGATGGCCTTGATGATATGTTCGGAAGGGCGGTCGCTGCTGATGCGCGAGACGAAGGCGCGGTCGATCTTCACCTTGTCGAAGGTGAAATCCCGCAGGCGGCCGAGGCTGGACTGGCCGGTACCGAAATCGTCGAGGGAGATGCGAACACCCGCGCTCTGCAATTCGCTGATGATACGCTGCGCGGTATCGGCAGACGTCATGACAGCCGTTTCGGTGATTTCAAGCTCCAGCCGGTGCGGGTCGAGGCCGACACGCGAGAGAATGGACAAAATATTGTCCGCCGTGCTGGGGTCCATCAATTGCGCGGAAGAGAGGTTGAAAGACAGGAAAAGCTCGCGCGGCCAGAACAGGGCCGCCTCCGCCGCCTTTCGGAGCAAAGCTTCCGACAGTGCGTCGATAAAGCCGCGCTCTTCTGCCAGCGGCACGAAAACGGCAGGCGATACGAAGCCGAGATCCGGGTCGTTCCAACGGGCGAGCGCCTCGAAACCGATGACCTTCGCCTCTTCCAGTCTGACGATGGGCTGGAAATGTACGTCGATGGCGTCGGTGATGATGGCGTTTCTGAGCGCCTGTTCCAGCTGCGTGGCGCGCTTCATTTCCTGCGCGATCTCGCGCGAATAGACGGTGATCTGGCCGCGGCCGCGTCTCTTGGAGCGATAAAGCGCCGTCTCGGCGCTTTTCAGCAAATCCTCGAACTCATCGCCGGCGAAGGGATAGATGGCAAAACCGAAGGAGGAGGACAGACGGACGTTGCGGTCGCCGAGATCGTAAGGGGCCGAAAGCACGTCCTTGATCATGTTGCCGATGCGCTCCGCGCCGATGCGCTCAAAGACCAGCGGCAGCACGAAGGCGAATTCGTCGCCGTCATGGCGCGTCACGATCGCGCCATCGGGAATGCAGGCTTTCAGCCGGTGCGCGACCTGGCAGAGGATTTCATCGCCCGCCTGCACGCCGAACAGATCGTTGATAGGTTTGAAGCCGTCTATATTGGCGATGCCGACCGTGAAGGGCGCCGGATCGCTGGAGCGCTCGCTGGCAAGCATGCGAATCTTGTCCCGCAGACGGTAGCGGTTGCCGAGCCCCGTCAGCGGGTCGCTGTAGGCCATCGCCTGCAGCTCGTTCTGGCTGACCTGCAACGTTTGCGGCTCTGCCCGTTTCATTTCTGCATCTCGTGAATCCTGTGTCGCCCGCGGTCACAATGCAGTGCAAGTATTAAAAAAGCCATAGCCTTCCGGCAATGGCAATTTCAGGCCCGTAGCCGCAAGCCGTCCTTGCCGAAAAGCCGCAGGAAAACCGCCTCGACCATGTCCGGGCTGACGGGTTTCAAAAGCATGTCGTCCATGCCGGATGCCCGGCATTTGTCGAGATCGCCCTCGAAAGCGTGGGTGATGACGCCGACGATGGGAATGTGCTTGTCCCCGCCAAGGCTGCGCATGCGGCGGGCGACTTCGAAGCCGTCGATATCGCCCAGCGTCGTATCGAGCAGGACGGCGGAAGGCGGCTGTTCGGCAAAGAGCCGCAGCGCCTCTTCGCCCGAGGTGGCGAGCCGCCAGGAAAGCCCAAGGCCTTCGAGTATCTGCGAAAAGACGATCTGGTTAACCCTGTTGTCCTCGACGAGAAGTATTTCGCAGACACCGCCGGTCTTCAAGATTGCAGGCAGATCATCCGTCATGATCTCCCAGTCTTCGTCAGCGGCTTTCTCCTTCGGGGAGGCAGCGGCGAGATAATGCAGCAGGGAAGCCTCAATCTCCTCTTCCTCGATAGTGACGACGGGCAGGGCATGCGCCGAGGCAATATCGAGGCATGCAACGCTCATCTGGGCATCGACAACCACCACATCGATGCTCACCCCGGCGGAGGCTGCGACCTCGATGAAGGCACGCTGTTCGTCCTCACTCGTCACCGCTGCATGGTCCATGTCGCCCGCCGTCAGCCGGCGACCGGCGGCTTCCGCAAAATGTCCGCTTGCAGAGACGATCAGCACTGCCTTGCTTTTTAATACCCCGCCATGATTGTCCGGCTCTTCGTCCTTGCCATAGGTGGAGGCGACGAAGGGGACATGTTCGAGCGAGGGTATGACGGGCGTGCCGTTGGCATCGATGGTAGCGAGAGCGGTCACGTCCTCCATCGTCGTCACCAGAAAATATCGGCCGGGCCTGCCCACACGCTGCTTGCGAGTGATGGTCAGCACCTCTTCGCCGTTCAGACGCCGCACCCTTTCCGGAATGATGCTCGGCACGCCGCTATCCAGCACCATACGATCGGCGATATCGATCCGTCCGGCAACCTTGCGCGAGTGGAGATCGAAAACGGTACGGCCAAGAATGCTCTCGGGACTTGTCTCGACAAGGGCGCAGGCGGATTTGTTGACAGCGGCATAGGCCATGTTCCGATCCTTGACGAAGACGGGAAATGGCAGATTGTCGAGAATATCCTCGATGAGCTGCACGCGCTCGAGGTCGATGCGCCATTGCTCTTCACGTTTCTTTTGTTCGGAAATATCCGCAACCACGCTGATGCCGAGGCCGGATGGCAGGCGGTTCATGACGAAGCGCAGGAACCGCTCTCCCTTCAGCCGTTCGGTTTTTTCCGATCTTTCCTTCCAGTGCAGCGCCAGCCGTTCGCCGATCCATTCCTCCCGGCCGAGCGGGCGGGCATTGGCGGAAAGGCTTTCCGCTTCAAGCAGATAACAATCATATAGCGCGCTCAGATAGTCGCGCAGCCGCGCGCCCGGGCCGATAACGGCCTCTTCCAGTGGAAAAAAGCTCAAGAGTTTCCGGCTTGCGAAAATAATGTGATCGTTCCGGTCGTAAACGACGATCGCCGCGCCAAGCGCGTCGCAAAGCGCATCAAGCATCACCGTATGAACGCCCGCGCCAGAGGACGCCAAATCACTCAACTGCAAACTCCCGCCTGTTTTTCAGGGGTCAGGCTTATGTTTCTAGTGGAATCGTCCAGGGCAAATGCCGGGATGAAACGAAAAATTCCGCAAAAGAGACATCAGGGTTTGCAACTTGAAGCAGTCTTGAGGGGAAGATGACGTTCACCCATAGTCGACGTCACACGCCGCCCGGCGAAGGCGGCCCCCGTTCCTGCGGTCATTTCAAGCCGCCTCACCATAATCAAGGCCGATTAAAGGCGGATTAACGCTTAGCGCCATGTTGACGGAAATGATCGAATGCCAGACAGGCCGCAAAACATGTGCAAATTTCCGTAGCCCGAGTTTTTTGCTTTCGAAGCCGTCGCGAATCCGCGAAAATGACGATCATGGCCATCAAGCAGCTTTCAGAAACCCTTATCAACCAGATCGCCGCCGGCGAGGTCATCGAAAGACCCTCCAGCGCCACGAAGGAACTGGTGGAAAACGCCATCGACGCGGGCGCGACCCGGATCGAGATCGCCACAGCGGGCGGCGGTAAGGGACTGGTGCGGATTACCGATAACGGTTCCGGCATGTCTCCTGCCGATCTGGAGCTTGCGGTCAGGCGTCACTGCACCTCGAAAATTTCCGATACGCTGGACGATATCCGCACGCTCGGGTTTCGCGGCGAGGCGCTTCCCTCCATCGGCTCCGTCGCCAAGCTGACGATTACCAGCCGACAACAGGGCGCTGAACAGGGTTCGGTGATTTCCGTCACCGGCGGCAAGGTGTCCGATGTCCGGCCCGCCGCCGCCAATGCCGGCACCATCGTCGAGGTGCGCGACCTGTTCTTCGCCACCCCCGCGCGGCTGAAATTCCTGAAGACGGAACGGGCGGAGGCGGCCGCCATCACCGAAGTCGTCAAGCGCATGGCGATCGCCTTCCCGCATATTCGTTTCGTGCTCTCCGGCACCGATCGTTCGACGCTTGAAATCCCCTCCACCGGCGATGACCATCTGGCCCGCATGGCGCAAATTCTCGGCGCCGAGTTCAAGGACAATGCGATAGAGATCGACGCCGGGCGCGAGGATGTGACGCTGACCGGTTTTGCCGGTGTTCCGACCTTCAATCGCGGCAACTCGGCGCATCAATATGTCTTCGTCAACGGCCGGCCGGTGCAGGACAAGTTGCTTTTATCCGCCATTCGCGGCGCCTATGCCGAAACCGTGCCGCATGGGCGATATCCGGTCGCGGTGCTGTCCATCACGCTCGACCCCGCCTTTGTGGATGTGAACGTGCATCCTGCGAAGTCCGACGTGCGTTTTCGCGATCCTGGCCTCATTCGCGGGCTGATCGTCGGCGCGATCCGGCAGGCGTTGACGCGCGACGGCGACAGGGCCGCAACGACGGGCACGAGCCAGATGATGAACGCTTTCCGCCCCGGCTACAGCCCCTCCGGCCTTAGACCTTCGCCTTCCATGGCAGCCGCCGCGCCATGGTCCGCTGCCACCTCGCCTTCGCGACCGCTCGCCGTTTCCGGGGACATGCAATTTGCCGAGGCGGTGCAGTCACGTTTTTCCGACATCACCATGCCGACTGCGAGGGCCGAGCCTCGGGACACTGACGAGACCGCCGCAGGCCCCCCGCCTGAACCTTTGCTTTATCCTCTCGGAGCGGCGCGGGCGCAACTGCACGAGAACTACATCATCGCGCAGACGGAAAACGGCCTCGTCATCGTCGACCAGCATGCCGCGCATGAGCGGCTGGTGTTCGAACAGATGCGCAATGCGCTGCATTCCAGGCGGCCGTCTTCGCAGGTGCTGCTCATCCCCGAGATCATCGACCTGCCGGAAGAGGACTGCGACCGGCTGATGGATCACGCCGCCGGTTTCGATGCGCTGGGGCTCGTCATCGAGCGTTTCGGGCCGGGCGCGGTCGCCGTCCGGGAAACGCCTGCCATGCTGGGCGAGGTCAATGTGCAGGGGCTGGTGCGTCAGCTCGCCGACGAGATCGCCGAATGGGATGCCGCCTCCACCCTTGCCAACAAGCTGGAATATGTCGCAGCCACCATGGCCTGCCACGGCTCGGTGCGCTCCGGCCGGCGCATGCGGCCGGAAGAGATGAACGCGCTTCTGCGGCAGATGGAAAACACACCGGGTTCGGGCCAGTGCAATCACGGCCGTCCGACCTATATCGAACTGAAACTTTCCGATATAGAACGGCTCTTCGGCCGCAGCTGACGCCTTCCTACATGCATGGGCGGCGGGGCTGGTCTTGCGCCGCGCCGGGCTATATAAATTTGAGATACTGGAGCACCCAATTGTTCAGGAAAACGCTGCGCCGTTTCGGACTGGGTGCGCTCACAGGACAGAGCAGGAGACGAAAACGGATGAACAGATTTGAAGGAGGCGGCAACCGCCTCGCCGTCATCGAATATCTCGACGGTGACTTCCGCATCGTCCAGACCGGCTCGCACGTCATCTGCGCCATCACCGGCAAAAGCATTCCGCTCGATGAGCTGCGCTATTGGAGCGTGGCGCGGCAGGAGGCCTATGTGGATGCGGCGGCTTCGCTGGAAGCCGAAAAGAAGGCTGGCGATTTGCCCGCGTGAGTGGGGAAGCGGCGCGTTGAGTATTGCGCGTCATGTGCCTTCCCTCATCCCTGTGCTTGTCACAGGGATCCAGCCAGCCCAAATCCTTGGGCTGAGAGGACTCTTCCCGCCGCGCGGACGCCCGTCGACTAGATTCCTGTGACAAGCACAGGAATGAGGAGAAGTGGGTGCACGGCGGTTTATCTTCTTCGGTACTCTAAACCGACGTCCGGGCATTTTCCCGCAGCAGGCGCGCACGGCAGTTCCTCACCGCGGTCTCAATGATCGCCGTGGCCGCGTTAGGGTCGTCGAACACCATGTCGATTTCGATCACCAGGCTGTTCCACAGCAATTCTTCCGCCCTGCCGTGGTGCCCGTTGAGCCGCACGGCGTCCTTGGCCGTCGTCACCAGCTGCAGATCATCTTTGCCGGCGTCCTGCAAAAGATCGGCGATCTCGTCATCGCTGAAGTGATGATGATCCGGGAAAGAGCGCTGCAGCGCGATGTCGCCGCCGAGTGCCTCGACGGTTCGATAAAACTTGGCGGGGTCGGCGATGCCCGCATAGGCCAGCACGCGCCTCCCCCTGAAATCCTGCGGCTCCTGCGGCGTGATCGCCGCAACGAAGACGGGCTTGGCGGCCTTTGCCGCCTGCCTGACCAGCGCATCGGCCGCGTGGCCGTTGCCGACCTTCAGGAGCCCTGTCATGTGCCGCATCTGTTCGGCAAGCGGCGCCCTCACCGGACCGCCCGGCACGAGATGGCCGTTGCCGATGCCGCGCATCGTATCGATGACGACAAGCGCATAATCCAGGGTCAGGCGCGCGCTCTGGAAACCGTCATCCATGATGATGAGATCGACGCCTTCCTTCACCAGCCGGTGTGCGCCTTCCACGCGCTTGCGGGAAATGACCGTGACCGCCTCTCGCGCCAGAAGCAACGGCTCATCGCCGACATCGGCCGAGCGGTGACGCCGGGGATCGACAAGGGTGGTGACGTCGAGCGTGCCGCCGTAGCCACGACTGAGAAATCCGGGTTTCAGGCCCTTGGCGACGGCGGCTCTCGCAATTGCCAACGCCGTCGGCGTCTTGCCGGCCCCTCCCACGGTGAAGTTGCCGATGCAGATGACCGGAACGGCGACACTTGCCCTCTTCGCCGTTTGCATCCGCCGGCCGGCTATCTTGCCGTAAACAAGCGAGAAAGGAGACAGGAGCCACGCCTGCCATCCCGCTTTCTGCCACCAGAACGGCGGCGCTTCAGAAACCATCTATTCCCGCTCCCGGCCGCGTCGCCCACGGCATTCCGTTCGCCCGTCACATGTCAGCAGGTTGTTTGCCAGAAAAAACCGTAAATTGCAAAAATGGAATAAACGGGTTTGACGGAGCCGCACCCCGCCCGGCGGAAACCCACCGGGTTCAGAGAGCCCGTTCCGGCAAAAGCGCTTCGAGCGCGGTGATGTCGTCGAAACAATAATCGGCATCCGCGCCAAGGCTTTCGCGTGAGCCTGTTCCGGTCAAAACGGCGATGCGCAGACCGGCGCCAGCACTCTTTGCCATGTGCAGATCGTGGTTATTGTCGCCGACAACAGCCACGCGTTCCGGCGGGAAGCCTATCGCCTCGCAGAAGCCCAGGACCATACCGGGCTGCGGCTTGGTGCCGTAACCGCTGTCATATCCCGCAACGAAATCGAGGTCCTTTTCGAAGCCGAAGCGGATGGCGGTCTGGCGGATGGAGTTTTCATTGTCGCTGGAGGCGATGCCGAGCTTGTAGCCCCGCGCCTTCAGCCTTGCGAAAAATGCTTTGAGATCGGTCACCGGCACGGATTTATCCGCAGCCTCGGTGAACAACCTGTCGAGGCGCGCCGTCAGTTCCCCGACATCGCAGGGCGAGCCGGCGGCAACCAGACCGGCGGCGATTTCCGACGTGTTGCCGGCGGCCAGCAGGCTGTCCGGCACCACATGACCGGTAACGGGGTCCATGCCGCAGGCGGAAAGAAGCCGGTCGGCAAGAACGGGATCGCCATTGGCGGCAATCGCCGCAAGTTCGCGGTTCACCGGACCCCAGCTGGCGTCATAGCCGAGAAGCGTGCCGTCCTTGTCGAAAAGGACTGCGGCAATCGATTGCGCCGCGTTGAGTTCGATATCCGCTACCATGAACCGATGGCGCTCCGCGGTTGCAGCTTGGCGGAAACGGTGAGCGGATTGATATAGGGTTCCAGCGCCTTGACGGTGGAGGACAGCGCACCGCGCATATCCTGAATGACCCGATTGCCCGCATCGATCATCTTGTAACGCTCATTGTCGTTGACCAGCAGGTAATGCACCGCCTTGGCCAACATCTCCACATCGCGGATGATACGACCGCCGCCGGCGCGGATCAGCTTCTGATAGGCCTCGCGGAAATTCTGCACATGCGCGCCAGACAGGACGGCGCAGCCGAGCATCGCCGGCTCCAGCGGGTTCTGCCCGCCCTCGGCCGTCAGTGACCGGCCGACAAAGGCAAGTTCGGTCAGCCGCAGGTAAAGCCCCATTTCGCCAATGGAATCGCCAAGGAAAATATCGGTTTCCGGCGTGATCACGTCATTGCGGCTGCGACGCGCCACGGTAAGCCCCATGCCTTTCAGCATGGCTTCCACATCATCGCCGCGCTCGGGATGGCGCGGCACGATGATGGTCAGTTGGCCGTTGCGCGACTTGATCGCCGCATGGACGGTGGCGGCAGCCTTTTCCTCGCCGTCGAAGGTGGAGATGGCGGCCCATGTCTTTCGATTGCCGACCTGCTTGCGATAGTGCTCCAAAAGCGCCTCGTCACAGGGCGGCGGGTCGGTATCACCCTTGAGGTTACCCGAAATCACCACCGGCCATGAGCCGAGATCGCGGAAACGTTCGGCATCGAGATCGGACTGCGCAACCACCAGCGCCAGCTTGGAAAACAGTGATTCCGCAATCTCATGCCGGGCTTGCCAGCGGTCAAAGGAACGGTCGGAGAGACGCGCATTGACCCGGATCTGCGGAATGTGCCGGCGCTCCAGTTCCATCATCGTCACCGGCCAGATTTCCGATTCCGCCGTTATGGCAGCATCCGGCGCCCAGTAGGTGAGGAAGCGATTGACAGCGATCTTGATATCGAGCGGCACATATTGGTGGATCACGTCATCGCCGAGCCGGGTGCGGGTCAACTCAGCAGACGTGACGGTGCCGGTGGTCAGAAGCACGAAGATATCGCGCTTGCGGATTTCACGGATCAGCGGAATAAGCGCGAGCGTTTCACCGACACTTGCGGCATGGAACCAGACGAGCGGCCCGCGCGGGCGCTCGGCGCTCGCATAACCGAAACGTTCAAGCCGGCGGCGCTTGTCTTCCTTGCCCTTCGCGGCCCGATAGGAAAGATAGGGCTTGGCGAACGGGTAAGCGGCGATACCGGCAATGCGGTAACCGGAAAGAGCGAAACGTGCGAGACGGCTGCTCATGACATTCTGCCCTTGATCATTCCGCGCAATGCCCTGCCCCTGTTCTGGTTGTTATCGCCGCCTACTTCTTCTCAAATTGCGTCATTTTTTGTCATCGGAAACGAAAGCGCGATCACATTTTCTCGTGTCGCTATACCGTGTCCTGCTGTCTCAAGCAGGAATCACGGACAAGCTCGCCTTCACCCAATAGTATTACAACGCAAGGGCAAAAGGACTCAAATTTTATCGTCGGGATTGAGAAGACGGTGCATATGCACGATAAAATAACGCATATGGGCGTTATCGACGGTCATCTGCGCCTTGGACTTCCACGCAGTCAGCGCGGAAGCATAATCCGGATAGATGCCGACGATATCGAGCGCGTTCAAATCCCGGAACTGAACATCCTGAAGGTTTTCCAGTTCGCCGCCGAAGACGAGGTGCAGCAGCTGTTTCGGTTTGCCAGATTCCGTCATGTCTTTGTCTCTTTCTTAAACTCTGAGAGAGGCCTTCATCTGCGGGATTTCCCGGCAAACGTCAACTGTCAGACAGATGTGAAAACGCTTTCAAAAGTGCGGGCAGCGCATAATTTGCTGCGGCGCACAAGGCGGGGTGGTTTACCTGGCGGCGATTATACATCAGAGGTTTGCCATCGAGGCCGACAAGCTGGCCGCCGGACCGTTCAAGAATGAGGTCGGCGGCGGCGAGATCCCACTCATGCGAGTTCGCCTTGACCAGCGTTCCGTCGATGCGGCCATCCGCGACCATGGCCAGCCGGTAGGCAAGCGAGGGCACATGCGGAATGCGCTTGACGCCGCCCCGCACCTCTTCCGGCAGATGCGTGATCACATCTTCGGGCGCCGCCAGATGGAAGATGCCGGCATTTTCGCGCGCTGCAAAAACGGGCAACCCGTTCTTCAGAGCTTCACCGCCTTCAAATGCGGTAAACTCCTCGGCAAGCGCCGGTGCGACGAGCGCCGCGACCACCGGTCGGCCCTCATGCACCACCGCAACGCTGACGCACCAGGTATCCCGGCCGCCGATGAAGGCGCGGGTTCCGTCAATGGGGTCAACGACGAAGACGGTGGAGCGCGACAGCCTCTCCGTATCGTCATCCGTCTCTTCGGAAAGCCAGCCGTAATCCGGCCGGGCGGAGCGAAGAATGGTTTCGAGGATTTCATTGGCGGCGTAGTCGGCCGCGCTGACCGGCGAAAGCCCGCCATTCTTCCACCAGACCTCGGGATCCTTGCGGAAGAAACCCAGCGCCGTCTCGCCCGCCTTGCGCGCGGCTTCAAGCACCAGCCTCAGATCGGAGGCCCAGCGGGCCTCAGCCATATCGTTCATTTTGCCGTCTTTTCCGCGCGCCTCACACGGCGCGCCCGTTTTTCACTTCGCACTTGCACATAAAGTGCCCGCGAAAACAACCCGCAGGCCGCCTCACTTGCCAGCGATCGTCATGCCTTCGATGGCGAGCGTCGGGGCCGCGACGCCGTATTTGCGGTCGATATCATTGGCCGGCGTCACCCGCATGAACATGTCCTTCAGGTTGGACGCGATGGTGACTTCGGAAACCGCGAAGGTCTTTTCGCCATTCTCGATCCAGAAACCGCTCGCGCCGCAGCTATATTCACCCGTGATCATATTGGCGCCGTGGCCGATCAGCTCGGTGACGTAAAAGCCGGTTCCGACCTGTCTCAGCAGGTCCTCCGGCGACAGATCGCCCGGCTCCAGCGCCAGATTGGTGGAGGCCGGCGAGACCGCGGTGCCGCCGCGCACGCCGCGGCCATTGGTTTCAAGGCCGAGTTCCCGCGCCGCCGAGGTGGAGAGGAACCAGTGTTTCAAAACACCGTCTTCGATCATCGTCATCTTCTCGCCGCGAACACCCTCGCCATCAAAGGGACGCGAGGACGGGCCGCGCACGATCTGCGGGTCGTCGGTGAGATAAAGACCCTTTTTCAGAACCTGCTGACCCATTTTATCGCGCAGGAAGCTGGTCTTGCGGGCAACCGACGCGCCGTTGATGGCGCCGGCAATCGCACCGACGAAACCGCGAGCGATGCGCGGATCGAAGACCACGGTGATGTTGCTGCCGGTATCGACCTGACGCGGACCGACACGCCGCACGACTTTTTCCCCGGCGCGGCGGCCAATTTCTTCGGCGGCATCGAGATCGGCATAATAAAGACGGCTGTCGAAATCGTAGTCGCGCTCCATCTTGGTGCCTTCGCCGGCGATGACGCTGACGGAGCGGCTGAAACGGCTACCCATATAGCTGCCGGAAAAACCGTGCGAGGTGGCAAGGACGAGGCCGCCCATGCCGCTCGATGCGCCGGCACCGGACGAATTGCTGACGCCCTTGACGGCCAGCGCTGCCTCTTCCGAAGCAAGGGCCGCCTCACGCAGCTGATCGGCTGAGACCTCGGTGGCATCGAAAAGCTCCAGATCGTCATAGGACGTCGCCAGCCGTTCCTTATCCGCCAGGCAGGCAAAGGGATCTTCCGGCGAGACCTTCGCCATGGCGACGGCCCGTTCCGCCAGCGTCTTCAGGTCAAAGCCGGGATTGGCCGAAACGCTCGCCACCCGGCGGCCAACGAAGACGCGCAGGGAAAAATCGTCACTTTCGGAGGATTCGGTGCTTTCCACCTTGCCGAGCCGCACGCCGACCGACTGCGAGCGGGAGCGGACGACAACGGCATCCGCCTCATCCGCGCCGGCGGCGCGGGCAAGATCGACAAGCTGGCTGGCGCGGTCGAGAAGTTTGGAAGAATCTATTTCTGAGGACATGAGTTGGCCTTTCATTCCTGTTCCATTTATTGTGCCAGGAACCCCGCATCAAGGGCGAAACGCCGCTTTCTCCATTCAGACGGCTCCATCGCCACCCTATTTGAAAGTCCGCAGCCATGACCGAGCACGACGCTCTCTTTTCCGAACCATTGCTGCTTCTGGCCGGCGCGGTCATCGCGGCCTCCGTTTTCCGCAAGCTCGGGCTTGGCACCGTGCTGGGTTATCTGGTGGCGGGCATCGTCATCGGACCGTTCCTGCATCTGGTCACCGATGCGAAGGACATCTTCAATGTCTCGGAACTGGGCGTGGTTTTCCTGCTCTTCATCATCGGGCTGGAACTGAAGCCCTCGCGCATCTGGCAGATGCGGCGCGATATTTTAGGGCTGGGGATGGCGCAAGTGCTGGTGACGGGCAGCGTGCTGGCGGCGATTGCCTGGTGGGCAGGGCTGATCGACTGGCGCGGCAGCCTCGTCGCGGGTTTCGGCCTTGCGCTTTCTTCCACCGCCTTTGCGCTGCAAATTCTTGCCGATGACGGCGACATGAATACGCGGCACGGCAACCGGTCCTTCTCGATCCTGCTGTTTCAGGATCTCGCCATCGTGCCGCTTCTTGCCCTCGTCACCATTCTTTCAAACCGGCCGGATGTGCCGACGGATTCCATGGTATCCGATCTCATCGCCTCCGTCGTTGCAGTGGCGGGCATGATCCTTGCCGGGCGCTATCTTCTGACGCCAATGTTCCAGATCATCGCCCGCACGGGTGCACGCGAGGTGATGATCGCCGCCGCCCTCTTCGTCGTCATCGGCGCTGCCGCCGTCATGGAATTAGTGGGCTTGTCGATGGGCATGGGCGCGCTGCTGGCGGGGCTGATGCTGTCGGAATCCTCCTACCGGCACGAGCTGGAGGCCGATATCGAGCCGTTTCGCGGCCTGCTTCTGGCGCTGTTCTTCATGGCCGTCGGCATGTCGCTGCATATCCGTATCGTCTATGAAAACATCCTGCTCATCCTGATCACAGTGCCGGCGATGATGGCGGTGAAGGCGGGGCTGATCTATGGCCTCTGCCGCATCGCCGGCTCTTCGCGCTACGCGTCGAGCCGCATCGCCTTGCTTCTGGCGCAGGGCGGCGAATTCGGCTTCGTGCTCTTCACCACGGCTGCCGCCTCCGGGCTGTTTCCGCAGGCGACGGCCTCGATCCTGGTTGCCGTCGTCACGCTTTCCATGGCGCTGACGCCGCTTCTGGCGGTGATTTCGCGCCGGCTGACGGCGGAGGATTCGGAAGAGGACAAGCTGGAAGAGGATTTCGACGGCGCGGGCGCGGATGTGCTGATGATCGGTTTTTCCCGCTTCGGCCAGATCGCCTCGCAGATCCTGCTCGCCGGCGGGCGCGACGTGACCGTCATCGACAGTTCGGCAGACCGCGTGCGGCAAGCCGCCCGTTTCGGCTTCCGCATCTTTTTCGGCGATGGCACCCGCAAGGACGTGCTGATCGCCGCCGGCATCGAGCGGGCGGATCTGGTTGCGGTCTGCACCCACAAAAAGGAGGTGACCGACCGCATCATCGACATGATCCAGTCAGAATTTCCAAGCGTGCGTATCTATGCTCGCTCCTATGACCGCATCCATTCGCTGGACCTCAGGAAAAAGGGCGTGGAATACGAAATCCGCGAGACGCTGGAATCCGGCCTGCTGTTCGGCAGGCGCATTCTGGAAGGGCTGGATATGGATGGCGAAAGGGCGCTGGCGATTGCCGACGACATTCGCGAACGCGACGAGGAACGGCTTCAGCTACAGGCCGTGGAGGGCCTCGCCGCCGGCCGGCAGATGCTGCATAACAAGCCGGTACGCGAAGTGAAGCCGGAACCGCTGATGAAACCGAAGACCAAGGCGGAAAAGTGGGAAGAGGATGCGCAAGACAGCGAGACGGAAGTTTCGCTGTAATTTTAAGGGAATGCAGGGATCAATCCGCTTGTTTCTTCTCCCCGCCGGGGAGAAGAAACAAGTGGCAACCTCGGCTTGCTCCGTCACGCCTCCACGCCCTGCCCGCGGTGAAACAGTTCCACCTGCATGTCGATCTGCCGCTTCAGATCGTCCTTGATGCCGGCCGATGCGTTCAGCACCTCTTCGGACTTCAGGAAATCCAGCACACCGAAACGGTGCACGGGCGGGCGCAGGAAAATATGCGGCGGGCGTAGCCTCAGTTTCAGGGCAATCGCCGCCTGCATCATCAACTGGCTGGCGCCGAACAGGCTATCCAGCCGGTTCGGCATGGTGGTGCCGTCACCTTCCGGGCCACCGACGACATCGACGCCGATGACGATATCGGCACGGTCCAGCAGATGTTCATAGGGCACGGGATTGAAGATGCCGCCGTCGATCATGATGCGGCCATCGATACGCACCGGCATGAACAATGCGGGAATGGCGGCAGATGCCGCCAGGGCCTGAATGATCTCACCGCGTTCCACCACAACTTCGGTCTGGGCGTAATAATCCGTCGTTATCACTTTGAGCGGAATGGCAAGCTCGGAAAAATCCTTCGGCAGGGCCTGCGGCATCAAGGCGTGCAGAATGAGTTCGAGGTTGAACTGCCCGAGGCGAAAACCGTCCACCGCATGGCGCATCGATGCCGGGCCGAGGCTCCAGAGCCGGTTGGCGACTGAGCCTTTTCGTCCCATGAGTTCAAGCGTGTATTCGCGGATTTCCCGGCCGGTCATGCCGGCCGCCATGCCCGCGCCTATGATGGAGCCGATGGAAGAGCCGGAAATCGCAACAGGCCGGATGCCGAGTTCGTCCAGCGCCTCGATGACGTTGATGTGGCAGATGCCGCGTGCGCCGCCGCCGCCGAGCGCCAGTCCGAAAGTCGGCTCATGGCCGCCCGCGCCGTCACCTTCGAGAACCTTTTCCCCGGCGCGGACGGTCGTTATGCTCTCGTTTACACCCTGCTCCATGCGAATACCCAAATTCTTTCCACGGCAAAGACCCTGCCTATTGCGCAAACAAGACAAGACCGTGGCGTGACGGGAAGGTGATCCTGTTAGAGCGTTTTCGCTTTTCTTCAAATCGCGAAAACACTCCAACTCTTTGTTATGTCGCATTTCCGGACGGAAAACCGGGCTCCACTTTTCCTGGAAATGCGTCAGGGCTCGTAACGGTAGAAATGCATTTTCGTATCGCCGAAGACGCGGCTTTCGAGCGGTTTGAAAGCTGGATCGACCTTCACCGCCACATCGCCGCGCTCTTCCAGAATGGCAAGCGCGCCAGGTGTCAGCCAGCCGCCGCTGTGCGCTGCCGCGAACGCCTTCTCACCATGGCCATGGCCATAGGGCGGGTCGGCGAAGAGAAGATCGAAGGGCTCGATATTGTTGACGCCGCCGAGCTTGGTTGCGTCACGCCGCAGGATGCGGGCGCGGCCGTGCAGGC
Source organism: Agrobacterium sp. B1(2019) (assembly GCF_008274755.1). Taxonomy (NCBI): domain Bacteria; kingdom Pseudomonadati; phylum Pseudomonadota; class Alphaproteobacteria; order Hyphomicrobiales; family Rhizobiaceae; genus Agrobacterium; species Agrobacterium sp. B1(2019). Next base: position 2,019,302 of record NZ_VTPB01000001.1, read on the forward strand.
CGAGCGCATCGATGTTTTCCCACAGAAGCCCCCTGCCCTCGACGCCGTTTTCGACGAAGAGCGCCACACGACAGCCGCGCGAAAGCGCCTCCAGACCAACCGCGCCCGTTCCGGCAAAAACGTCCAGAACGCGCGTGCCGTCCAGACTTTCCGGATAGGCGTGGCTTAAAATGTTGAAGAGGCTTTCCCGCGTCCTGTCGATGGTCGGACGAATGGAATTCGATTTCGGCGCGGCCAAACTCCGGCCGCGGAACTCACCGCCTACGATCCGCATTACGTGTCATTCCCCTGCCTCCAGAAGGTTTGCCACCCGGGCCTTTGCCACCCGGCTTGCCGCCGCCGGGACCACCGGGGCCTTTGCTCTTGCCTGAGAAACCCGAACGCTCGCCGCGCTCGCCCGACTTTCCGAAGGACGGCTTGCCGAAACCGGGTTTGCCGCCCGGCTTGCCGCCACGGGGCTTTTCGCCCGCCGGGCGCTCGCCGCGTGGGCGGTCACCGTCTTCACGGGGCCTGTCGCGGAACGGACGGTCGCCGAAGGGTTTTTCACCGCGGGCGGTGCGATCACCAAAACTCTTTTCGCCGCGTGGGCGGTCGCTGCGTGGACGGTCGCCATCTTCGCGCGGCTTGTCACGGAACGGACGGTCGCCGAAAGGCTTGCCGCCGCGTGCCGGGCGGTCACCGAAGCTCTTTTCACCGCGCGGACGGTCGCCACGCGGGCGGTCGCCTTCTTCACGCGGCCTGTCGCGGAATGGCCGGTCGCCGAAAGGCTTTCCGCCGCGTCCACCACGATCGCCGAAGCTCTTTTCGCCGCGCGGACGGTCGCCGCGTCCGCGACCACCTTCTTCTTCGCGGGGAGAATCCGAGCGAATCCACTCGCCCTCGGCATCCGCATGCCGCACGACGTTGCGGCGCGCCTCGTCCTGGGCGGAAGGCTTCTTGAAGAGGTTTTCGGCTTCCGCGCGGGCGGAAGACTTGCGCTCCTTGCCGTCACGGGTGGGCCTTGCACCGGGCGCCATCCAGACATTCGCCGTGCGGCTGGTGCCGGCGGGCTGGCGGGGGCGGCGGTCGTCGCCTTCATCCTCGTTGCGGCCCTTGGCGCCAAATTTCCCGGCGGGCTTGGAACCGAACTTGCCGGCCGGCTTGTCGCCGCGCTTGGTGTCGAGACGGCCAAGCGCCTTTTCACGACGATCCTCGGACTTGCCGCTCTTTTCGAAACGCGGCTTGCCTTCCGGCGCATCGCTCTTTGCCCATTCGGATTTCACGGGCCGCTTCGGCGTGTCGTCTTCTTCATCCTCAACGGGCGCATTGTAGATCGGCGCGTCGAAATTGGCGCCGGCCTGTTCGATCAGACGCGGGCCGAGCTGGTCGCGCAGCATGCGGCCGCGCACTTCCAACACCTTGCCTTCGGGCAGATCGCCGAGCTGGAACGGACCGTAGGAAACGCGGATCAGGCGGTTGACCTCGAGACCGAGCGCGCCGAGCACGTTCTTGATCTCGCGGTTTTTGCCTTCACGCAGGCCCATGCTGATCCAGACATTGTGGCCCTGGGTGCGGTCGAGTGTGGCATCGATTGCGCCGTAGAGCACGCCGTCGACGGCATTGCCTTCCTTCAGCTTGTCGAGTGCGGCCTGATCGACCTCGCCATGGGCGCGCACGCGGTAGCGCCGCAGCCAGCCGGTGGTCGGCAGTTCCAGCACGCGGGAAAGACCGCCATCGTTGGTGAGCAGCAGCAGGCCTTCGGTATTGATATCGAGACGGCCGATGGAGAGCACGCGCGGCAGTTCACCCGGCAGATTGTCGAACACGGTCGGGCGGCCTTCCGGGTCGGAATTGGTCGTCACCAGACCGGCGGGCTTGTGGTAAAGCCACAGGCGCGTGCGCTCGGCGCCGCGAATAGGCATGCCGTCGACCTCGATCTTGTCGGACAGCGTGGCGTTCACCACCGGCGTATCCAGCTTGACGCCATTCAGCGATACGCGGCCTTCCATGATCATGCGCTCGACATCGCGACGCGAGGCGACGCCTGCGCGCGCCATGATCTTGGAAATGCGCTCGGGCTTGGAAGCGCCAACGGTTTCCGGCGCCGGGGCGGCCTTTGCCTCGGTCGGTTTCTTTTCGCGCTCTGCGGCGGGCTTGCCGGGGCCTTTCGGCTTCCTGTCGCGGCTAATTGTCTTGCCGCCGTCACGCTTCGGCTTGTCTTTAAAAGTCATTTGCTGTTTGCCTGTTGTTTGGGCTGTCCTATCAGGTCCAAGCACAAGGGTTAAGAGGAAATTGAAACGCAATGGCCGAAAGGACGCATTTCATGGAGCTGGCGCTTGTCGAAGCCCGTGCCGCAGCTGAGCGGCAGGAGGTTCCGATCGGCGCGGTACTGGTACTGGACGGCCGCGTCATCGCCCGTTCCGGCAATCGCACCCGTGAATTGAACGATGTGACGGCGCACGCCGAAATCGCCGTGATCCGCATGGCCTGCGAGGCGCTGGAGCAGGAACGCCTGCCCGGCGCCGATCTCTACGTGACACTGGAGCCCTGCACCATGTGCGCGGCGGCGATTTCATTCGCCCGTATCCGCCGGCTTTATTACGGCGCCCAGGACCCGAAGGGCGGGGCAGTGGAGAGCGGCGTGCGTTTCTTCAGCCAGCCGACATGCCACCATGCGCCGGATGTCTATTCGGGTCTGGCGGAAAGTGAAAGCGCGGAAATCCTGCGGCAATTTTTCCGAGAGAAACGCCTCGAGGATTGAGCGGCGAGCGGGAGAAACGAACTTCCCGCCAGCCATCAGTCATATTTTACTGAAAGGGGTTCCACCAGCTCTTGCCGGTGTTCGCCACGGCCGCTTCTTTCTTGCGGCGCTTTGCCTTCTTCTGCTCCGGCTCACCCAGATCGGTCAGCTGATCCTGCGGAAGGCTGCGATATTCGGCTGGCGGATCGGTCAGGAACTTGCGCTGGGCATTGACCACGGAGCCGCCCTGGGCGTCAGCCTTGGCCTTGCGGAAGGCTTCCCACTTCTGGGTTTCGGTCATCTGGCCAGCCGTGCCATTGCCTGCGAGCAGCGGCGAGCGGTAATGCGGGTTGTTCTTGTTGGCATCCGCCTCATCACGCAGACGCTCGCGGGTTTCTTCCGGCGATTCGACCCATTGCGGATTGTTTTCGCGGTTGGCCATGTTCTGCTGCGGCGTGGTCAGCTGTTCGGCGCGGGCCTGGGCGGGAACGACGAGGCCGGGTCGCGGGCCGTATTTCAGGTTGCGCTTGCTCTGGTCACCGGTGATCGAGGTCGCGTTGCCGAGGTCGTCGACCAGCTGTTCGGCTGCCGTCTTGCCCGTACCATAGGTCGGGCTGGTGCAGGCGCCCAGCAGCACGCCTATCGTCGTGACGCCAACAACCGTGCGAAACATGCCCAAACCCTGCGCACTACCCTGCCCAAAAGCCTTCATCATCTTCATTGAAACCCTTCCAGCCGTCCGTCCCACTTCGCCAGACATCGTCTTTCGGCAGGCGGCAGCCCGCATTGCCGTGCAAATCCGGCCATTTTCAGGCAGGTGTACCGGATGAAGAGGCAAAGCGCAATTCATCCGGTCATTTTCGTTACGAGAGTGCGGCTAGCTCACGCAGTGCCGCCGCATCGCGGGCCGATACGTCGGGATATTGCGGATCGGAGCCGACATCGGTGGTGATGCGCCAGGAACGGGCGCATTTTACGCCCTCCGCCAGCTTCTGCTCGACCACGACCTTTGCCACTTCCGGCAGGCTAAAGCCATCGGCCGGGCCTTCATCGCCCACCACCGAGATGGCCGAAGTGATGCAGATTTCGGCAAAATCCTGCCCCTGCAGCGCCGCAAGAAGATCGGCGTCGGCGACGTGCACAACCGGAGCGGCTTCCAACGAAGAGCCAATACGCTTTTCACGGCGTTCCACTTCCAGCGCGCCCGTCACGACGGTGCGAACCTTGCGGATTTTTTCCCACTTCGCTTCCAGCGCATCGTTCTTCCACTCCGCCGGGATTTCCGGGAACTGGACGAGATGCACCGATTCCGCATCCGGATAACGCGACAGCCACGCCTCTTCCGTGGTGAAGGGCAGCATGGGTGCCAGCCACGAGACCAGGCAATCGAACAGCTTGGCGATGACGGACAGGGCCGCGCGGCGCTTCAGCGACGACGGCGCGTCGCAATAAAGCGTGTCCTTGCGGATATCGAAATAGAAGGCGGAAAGCTCGACATTGGCAAAGTCGATCAGCGCGCGGGTGATCTTCTTGAATTCGAAGCCGTCATAACCTTCGCGAACGACGCCATCCAGTTCGGACAGGCGATGCAGCACCAGCTTTTCCAGTTCCGGCAGATCGTCATAGGCGATCTCCTCGCCCTTGTAATGGGCAAGGGTGCCGAGCATCCAGCGGATGGTGTTGCGCAGCTTGCGATAGGCATCAACATTTGTCTGGATGATGGCCTTGCCGAGACGCTGGTCTTCCCAATAGTCCGTGGTCATGACCCACAGGCGCAGGATATCGGCACCCGACTGGCTCATGACTTCCTGCGGGGCGACCACGTTGCCGAGCGACTTCGACTGTTTGCGGCCCTGCTCGTCCATGGTGAAACCATGGGTCACAACGGCGTTATAAGGCGCGCGGCCACGCGTGGCGCAGCTTTCCAAGAGCGACGAATGGAACCAGCCGCGATGCTGGTCGGAGCCTTCAAGATAGACATCCGCCGGCCATTTCATGTCCGGGCGGTCTTCCAGCGTGAAGGTGTGGGTGCAGCCGCTGTCGAACCAGACGTCGAGGATGTCCATGACCTGCTGCCATCTGGCATGGTCGTGGTCGTTGCCGAGGAAACGTTCCTTGGCGCCTTCGGCGAACCAGGCATCCGCGCCTTCAGCCTCGAAGGCTTCGAGGATGCGGGCGTTGACGGCTTCGTCGACCAGAACTTCACCCTTCTCATCGGCGAAGACGGCGATCGGCACGCCCCAGCTGCGCTGGCGCGACAGAACCCAGTCGGGGCGACCTTCGATCATGGCGCGCAGGCGGTTCTGGCCAGACGCTGGCACGAAGCGCGTCTGGTCGATGGCGTCAAGCGAACGAGACCGCAGCGTCGTGCCGTCGCCGAGGTCCTTGTCCATGTAGACGAACCATTGCGGCGTGTTGCGGAAGATGACCGGCTTCTTGGAGCGCCAGCTATGCGGATAGCTGTGCTTCAGGCGGCCACGGGCAAAGAGGTTATTGGCAGCGATCAGCGCCTTGATGACGCGGTCATTGGCATCGCCCTTCTTGCCGTTATCGTCCATGACGCGGGCAGCGCCGCCTTCGGCGGACGGGCCGAAACCGGGGGCGTCTTCGGTGTAGAAACCGTCGTCACCAACCGGGAACGGGATGGCCGACGAGACGCCGCGCGCTTCCAACTCACGCTGATGCGCGGTCCAGACGTCAAAGTCCTCGCGGCCATGGCTCGGCGCGGTGTGCACGAAGCCCGTGCCGGCATCGTCGGTGACGTGATCGCCGTCGAGAAGCGGAACCGGGAAATCGTAACCGAGCGACGCCAAAGGATGGGCGCAGGTGATGGCGGCCAGTTCTTCGGTTTTCACGTCGCGAACGAGCTTGAAGGTCAGTTTTGCCTTGGCTGCGGCCTCGTCGGCGAGTTTCTTGGCGAAGATCAGCTTTTCACCCGGCTGCGGACCGAAATCGTTCTGCGCGCTTTCGACTTCGTAGAGGCCGTATTCGACCCGCGAAGAAAACGCGATGGCGCGGTTGCCGGGGATGGTCCACGGCGTGGTCGTCCAGATGACGACGGAGGTTCCATACAACTCCTTTAACGACGCGGGGATCGCTACCGGTAAATTTTTCTCTTTGTCATGCCACATTTGCTCTGGCGTGAAGGGCCTCACCGGGAACTTCACCCAGATCATGTCGCTCTCGACATCCGCATATTCGACTTCGGCTTCCGCCAGCGCCGTGCGCTCGACCACCGACCACATGATCGGCTTCGAGCCGCGATAAAGCTGGCCGGTGCGGGCGATCTTCAGCAACTCGCCGGCGATGCGCGCTTCGGCGTGGAAGTTCATCGTCGTATAGGGGTTTTCAAAATCGCCCTCGATGCCGAGGCGCTTGAACTCCTCCGACTGAACCTTGATCCAGCCGGCCGCGAAGTCACGGCATTCCTTGCGGAATTCGTTGACCGGAACCTCATCCTTGTTCTTGCCCCTGGCGCGATAGGCTTCCTCGATCTTCCATTCGATCGGCAGGCCGTGGCAATCCCAGCCCGGCACATAATTGGCGTCGTAACCGCGCATCTGGAACGAGCGGGTGATGACATCCTTCAGGATCTTGTTCAGCGCGTGGCCGATGTGGATGTTGCCGTTGGCATAGGGCGGGCCGTCATGCAGCACGAATTTCTCGCGGCCGGCGGCGGAAGCGCGCAGCTTCTTGTAAAGGCCCATTTCCTGCCAGCGCTTGACCGTTTCCGGTTCCTTCTGCGGCAGGCCGGCGCGCATCGGAAAATCCGTCTGCGGCAGATAGAGGGTGGAGGAGTAATCCAGTTTTTCTGCGGTGTCGCTCATAATCATACCGTTGTTGCGCGCCGTGTCGGTCGCGCCGTCTCAATTTCAAAGAGGGCAAATACGGAAAGCGCCATGATCAAAGTCATGACAAGCGCCAAAATCCCGGACCTTCCGGCTCGTCAGAGCGGGCGGAAGGCCGGGCCAATAATTCGGCCAATCTGAGTTTTAAACATCAACCGGTATTGGGACATGGCCGGTTGTTTATGCGGTTTTCCGGCAAAAAGGAAGAGAAAAGCGACGGCGTTCTCGGCCAGAACAGTGCTGACCGGCCTTACCCGGTCAGAACGCGATCCTGGCGTCCAGTTCGCTGAGCGGGCGCACGCCCGATAACATCGCTCTCGCCTCTTCTTCATCGCGCCTGATCTGGGCGACGAGCGGATCGAGACCGTCGAATTTCAATTCATCGCGCAGACGCCCGAAAAAGGAGACCGAACAGACCTCGCCATAAAGATCGCCGGAAAAATCGAAGACGAATGTTTCGAGCAGCGCCGCACCGTTTTCGGTGACGGTCGGGCGGTAACCGAAGCTCGCCACGCCATCGCGGATCGAACCGTCCGGGCGGTGGAACCGCACGGCATAGATGCCCGCCTTCAGTTCCGTTTCCGGCGCCAGCGCCATGTTGGCGGTGGGATAACCCAGCGTGCGCCCCAGTTTCTGGCCGCCAATGACTTCGCTTTCCACCGTGAAGCGATAACCGAGCAGGCCGGCGGCACCCGCCACATCGCCTTCGCACAGGAGCGAGCGGATGCGGCTGGAGGAGACGACATCCGCACCCTCGTCGCGGAAGGCATCCACCAGCGTCACGTCGAAACCGTGGCGCTTGCCGGCTGCCATCAGAAATGCCGGGCCGCCTTCGCGGCCCTTGCCGAAATGGAAATCGAAGCCGGTGACGACAGCGCTAGCGTGAAGCCAGTCGACCAGAATGGACTGGACGAATTCCTCCGCCGAGCGCTGCGAAAATTCCCGGTCGAAGGGATATTCGATGACGGAGCGGAAACCGATGGCCTCGAGAATGCGCGCCTTCAGCGGCGCGGGCGTGAGGCGGAAGACCGGCGTATCGGGACGGAAGACGGAACGGGGATGCGGCTCGAAGGTCAAAACCAGCGCGGGCACGCCGCGGGCTTCCGCCAGTTCCAGGGCACGATCCAGCACAGCCCGGTGGCCGCGATGCACGCCGTCGAAATTACCGATGGCGATGACGCCACCGCGAAGGGCTTCCGGCAGCGGCTCCTTTTTTTCATTGCGGTGAAAGACGGTCATGGCAATCGATCCATTCCTGCGCCAGCTATTCCTTAGCCGAGACGGCTTCAAGCAAGACGGGGCATCCACCAGCCGGGAGCAGCACCCTGCCCCTTGAGATAGGCGTTGAGAAGCGCCTCGTCCGTCTGGCCGTTCAGCGTATATTCGGCGGCGTGAATGCCGCCGCTGATATAAAGAAGGTTGAGGCCGCTCGCAATCGCGCCCTTCACATCCGTCGGCATGCCGTCACCGATCGCGAGCACGCGGTCCTTGGCGAATTCGCCGCGCACTTCCTTGGCAGCAGCCAGGCAGGCCTCATAGATCGGCGCATGCGGTTTGCCTGCAATGCGGACCTCGCCGCCGAGCTGTTCGTAATAGGCCGCCATGGCGCCGGCGCAGGGAATGATGCGCTCGCCGCGCTCCACCACCAGATCGGGGTTGGCGCAGATCATCGGTGCGTTGCGGGCGATGAAGCCCTTGAGCATTTCGGTATAATCTTCCGGCGTTTCCGTCTCGTCGTCGAAAAAGCCGGTGCAGACCACGGACTGCGCTTCCACCTCGCCAACGACGTCAACATCAAGGCCTTCCAGCAGCGGCATGTCGCGCTCGGGGCCGAGCAGGAAGACCTTTTTCGGGCCTTCCGCGATCAGTCCGCGGGTCACGTCACCGGAGGTGATGATCCGATCATAAGCCTCATCCGGCACGCCGAGAACGCGAAGCTGGGCGATGACGCCGGGAGCGGGGCGCGGCGAATTGGTGATGAGCACCACCGTCTTGCCGGCCTTGCGCGCTTCCCGCAGCGCAACCGCCGCATCCGGAAAGGCGCTGACGCCATTGTGCAACACGCCCCAGACATCCGAAAGAATAACGTCGAACCCAGCCGTGATTTCGCCGAGGGTGAGAATGCGATGGGCCATGAGATGCTTTCCGGATGCTAGAAAAGGGTGAGCGTCACATCGCAAAGCGGGACGCCAATGGCAAGAAAAAAAGCGCCGCCAGAGCGGTCTTTGACCCGCCTGACGCAGCATGAACACAAATACCCCCTAGATACGATGCGGCCGCAACGCGCGAAAAGAATGTCGTCGCGGCGCCTGCCCGCACATGGGAAATTTCTGTCATGGAACGCTGATAACCATAAGCCATGAAATTTTTCAGACAGGGCGTTCTTGACTCCGGCAGAAGCCCTCCTTATCTCGGTTCCGCTGGCACTCGATAAACGAGAGTGCTAACACCCATCAGGCGAGTGCAAAAGCTCGCGCAGTCATTTGATCGAGGGATTAGACAATGACAAGCACCAACTTCCGCCCGCTTCACGATCGCGTCGTCGTTCGTCGCGTTGAGTCCGAAGAAAAGACCAAGGGCGGCATCATCATTCCCGATACCGCCAAGGAAAAGCCGCAGGAAGGCGAAATCGTCGCCGTCGGTTCCGGCGCACGCGATGAGTCCGGCAAGGTCGTCGCTCTCGACGTCAAGGCTGGCGACCGCGTTCTGTTCGGCAAGTGGTCGGGCACCGAAGTCAAGCTCAACGGCGAAGACCTTCTGATCATGAAGGAAGCCGACATCATGGGCATCATCGGCTGATTTAGCCGGACCCGTCCTTCCTTAAATTTCAAGCCGGACCCAGTCCGGCCATTCGAAACCAGGAGTTTTGAACATGGCAGCCAAAGAAGTAAAATTCGGCCGCACAGCACGCGAAAAGATGCTCAAGGGCGTCGACATTCTTGCTGATGCAGTGAAGGTCACCCTCGGCCCGAAGGGTCGTAACGTCGTTATCGACAAGTCCTTCGGCGCTCCGCGCATCACCAAGGACGGCGTTTCCGTCGCCAAGGAAATCGAACTGGAAGACAAGTTCGAGAACATGGGCGCGCAGCTCGTTCGCGAAGTTGCCTCCAAGACCAACGACATCGCCGGTGACGGCACGACCACCGCGACCGTTCTGGCCCAGGCCATCGTTCGCGAAGGTTCCAAGGCAGTTGCTGCCGGCATGAACCCGATGGACCTGAAGCGCGGTATCGATCTGGCCGTCGCTGAAGTCGTCAAGGACCTTCAGGCCAAGGCCAAGAAGATCAACACGTCCGAAGAAGTTGCACAGGTCGGCACGATCTCTGCAAACGGCGAGCGTCAGATCGGTCTCGACATTGCTGAAGCAATGCAGAAGGTCGGCAACGAAGGCGTCATCACCGTTGAAGAAGCCAAGACCGCTGAAACCGAACTCGAAGTCGTCGAAGGCATGCAGTTCGACCGCGGCTACCTGTCGCCCTACTTCGTGACCAACCCGGAAAAGATGATTGCGGACCTCGAAGACGCATACATCCTCCTGCACGAGAAGAAGCTCTCGAACCTTCAGGCCATGCTGCCTGTTCTCGAAGCTGTCGTTCAGACCGGCAAGCCGCTCGTCATCATCGCTGAAGACGTCGAAGGCGAAGCTCTTGCAACGCTCGTCGTCAACAAGCTGCGTGGTGGCCTCAAGATCGCTGCTGTCAAGGCTCCTGGCTTCGGCGACCGCCGCAAGGCCATGCTGGAAGACATCGCCATCCTGACCGGTGGTACCGTCATCTCCGAAGACCTCGGCATCAAGCTCGAAAACGTGACCCTCGACATGCTCGGCAAGTCGAAGAAGGTTTCGATCTCCAAGGAAAACACCACGATCGTTGACGGCGCCGGCCAGAAGTCCGACATCGAAGGCCGTGTTGCCCAGATCAAGGCCCAGATCGAAGAAACCACCTCCGACTACGACCGCGAAAAGCTGCAGGAACGTCTTGCCAAGCTCGCTGGCGGCGTTGCCGTTATCCGCGTCGGCGGTTCGACGGAAGTCGAAGTGAAGGAAAAGAAGGACCGCATCGACGACGCTCTCAACGCGACGCGCGCAGCCGTTCAGGAAGGCATCGTACCGGGCGGCGGCGTTGCCCTGCTGCGTTCCTCCACGAAGATCACCGTCAAGGGTGAAAACGACGATCAGGAAGCTGGTGTCAACATCATCCGCCGCGCCCTGCAGGCCCTGGTTCGCCAGATTGCAGACAACGCGGGTGACGAAGCTTCGATCGTTGTTGGCAAGATCCTCGAGAAGAACGAAGACAACTACGGTTACAACGCCCAGACCGGCGAATATGGCGACCTGATCCAGCTCGGCATCGTTGACCCGGTCAAGGTTGTTCGCACGGCTCTGCAGAACGCAGCTTCGGTTGCTTCGCTGCTGATCACCACCGAAGCCATGATCGCCGAGCTTCCGAAGAAGGACGCTCCGATGCCGGCAATGCCGGGCGGCGGCATGGGCGGCATGGACTTCTAATCAGTCCTGTCACCGGAATAAGGAAAGGGCGGTCTTCGGACCGCCCTTTTTCTTTGGCGTCCCTGCCCTCCTGGCGGCCCTGCACCGAAACCAGCGGCCCAAATATTGTTTCTTTTTGGGACATTCATAATTTCACCCCGGCCTGTACTGGACAAACCGTGCAATAATGACATTACGATAGGCGAATCATGGCGCCGCAAGCGGCCGATTTCCATTTTGCCCTACTTATAAGTGCGCTATTTAGTTGTGTTTTTTCACGTCCCTCGCGACTTTGAAGAAGAAATACATAATATTTTTGATTTTCTCCCTGAGTGGTTGTTGTAGACAGGGGAAAATAAACTATAAGTCACCCCCCGTAAGGGTTCCGCGCCGAGGCGGCCACGCATTGAAGGGGTTTCGATGTATGGCAAATACGCTCGACTGCGGGTGGCGGTAAGGGTTCAACCTGGCAGCGGCGCTTGAAGCGGCGGCGCTGGCATGTGTTCATGCGGGGGCGCGATTTGTTTGAAATATCAAGACGCAACGATGCTCTGCCTGCGGCGGTAACAACCACGCCCGATCCCCGGACCCTGTCGCATTTCTTCATGTCGGATGAGTGGAGCAGCGATCTTTCCAGTGGCGTCATCCGGCTCGGCGAACATGCGTCATTCATGCACGGCCTGCCGCCGGGCGAGTGCGGATTGCTCAGCCTTGTCCGCTGTTACGACCGCTCTGACCACGCCCGCGTGCTGGAACTTTTCGAGCAGGTTTCCACCGCACCCTCACGTTTCTGTTTTTCAACCGGCCTCTCCATCTTGCCGGCAATGCGGCAGCCGGTCATCTGCATGGGTGAATCTTCCGGCTTCGAAGACGGGCAGCAAGGGCGCATATCAGGGCTTTTCCTGTTCCCGCGCTTTGAAGATATTCGCTTCGCCGCATGAAAATAGCCGGGCGGACGCCCAGCTTCGTTCACAAAATGAAGACGATTTGTCTTCTATTGTTCATCTTTATGGGTGAGTTATTTTCGGGCATTGATATCTCCAGACATTGCAGTTCAACCGGCGACACGCCGATTATTTACCGGAGATATCCATGTCCACCAGCCAGAACGTTCTCGTTCTCATCGCCCGTCTTCTGCTTTCCTTCATCTTCATCACCTCGGGCTTCAGCAAGCTCGTCGATCCGGCCGGCACGGCCGGCATGATCACCGGCGCCGGCCTGCCTGCCGCAACCGCGCTTGCCTATATTGCAGGCCTGTTCGAACTCGTCGCCGGTCTTGCCATTCTCGCTGGTTTCCAGACCAAGATCGCTGCCTGGGCGCTTGCGGTCTTCTGCATCTTCACGGGTCTGGTTTTCCACAGCGGCACCGTTGCCGTTCCCGGCTGGCCTGAGCCGGCTCTTGGCTGGATCAACACGCTGAACGGCATCATGATGGTCAAGAACATCACCCTTGCCGGCGCTTACATCCTGCTTGCCGCCTTCGGCGCCGGCGCCTATTCCGTCGACGCTAAGCGCGGCGCGGCTATCGCCCACGCGTAAGCCGAATCGATTACCAATAAAAAAGCCGCCGGATCGCTCCGGCGGCTTTTTTTACGTCATCAGACCGCAGCCCTTATGCGCGAGGCGATTTCCTGAACCGCCGCATCGCCTTCATGGTCAGGCTTGCGGGCACGCACGAAGCACGCTTCCGAACGGACGATGATGCCGTCCGAGAGGATTTTCAGGTGGTTGGCCTTCAACGTCGAACCGGTTGAAGTAATATCGACGATGATATCCGCCTGCCCCGCCGCCGGCGCACCCTCGGTCGCGCCGAGGCTTTCAACGATGCGATACAGCTGAATGCCGTGCTGGCGCGAAAAGAACTGCTGCGTCAGCCGCCAATATTTAGTGGCGATGGCGAGCCTGCGGCCATGACGGGCGCGGAATTCGGACGCCACATCGCCCAGATCGGCCATGCTGTCCACATCGAGCCAGATTTCAGGCACGGCGACAACGACATCCGCATGGCCGAAACCGAGACGGGCGCAGAATTCCACCTGCGCATCGGCATTGGTCAGTCCTTCGCGCACCAGGTCTTCACCGGTCACGCCGAAATCCACCGTGCCTGCGCCGATTTCGCGGGCGATTTCGGAGGCCGACAGATAGGCGATCTCGATATCGTCGCGCCCTTCGATACGGCCGCGATAGGACCGATCATTGCCGACGACCGCGACTTTCAGCCCGGCGCGTTCCAGAACGGCGGAGGCGTCTTCCTTCATCCGGCCCTTGGAGGGCAATGCGATGGTGATCATGGCTTGTCGCTCCCGCGCACGGCTTCGATGCGATCCAGCCAGAGTGAGAAGCCCACGGCCGGGATTTTTTCCTGTGCGCCGAGCAGGGTCAGCAACCGGTCGAAACGACCGCCGCCGGCCAGAACGCTGTCTCCGCCCGCTTCCACCACCTCGAAAACAAGGCCGGTATAATAATCGAGCGGACGACCGAAGGCGGCGCCATAGGTGACGGTTTCGAGATCGACGCCGGCATTGGCGAGCGCTGCAACGCGTTTATCGAAAGCGGACAGCGCGCCATCCAGCTTCAGCTTCGCCTTTGCGGCAAAATCAGCCAGAATCTGCGAGGCCTGCGGCAACGGCGCTTTCAGGGCCAGAAACTGCTTGAGCAACGCGAAGCTTTCATCCGGCAGGCGGGTGGCCGCAAGCGCCAGTTTTTCCCTGAGGCGGCGGGCGATTTCCTGCGGCGAACGGCTGGCATTGGTGGAATAGCCGGTCTCCTGCATCACCGTGTCGAGATAATCGACCAGCACCGTCTCGTCGCCCGTCGCCAAAAGGCCGGCGACCCGGGCGTCAAGGCCGGTCATCGGCTTGGGATGCACGAGGCTTTCCAGCAACGCGTCCAGCTGCGCCATATCGCCGAAGGCCTGCACCAGCCGCTTCTGCCAGCCCAGCGGCAGGCCAAGGGCGGCAACCACCGCCTCGAATACCTGCTGGTCGCCCAGCGTGACGGCGAGCGCCCGGCCCGGCAGCAGGCGCTGCAGAATGCCGGTGGCGTCAACAACGGCACGGGCATCGGCGGCGGCGATATCGGTGTCACCGAGATCCTCGATACCGGCCTGATAAAACTCGTTGGCACCCTCACGGCGCTGGCGGAAGACTTCGCCAAGATAGGAGTAACGCTTCGGCGTGCCGGTCGCCGTTTCGATATGGCGCAGACAGACGGGGATGGTGAATTCCGGGCGAAGGCAAAGGCTCGTACCCGCCTCGCTCTCTGTCATGAAGATACGGCGGCGCAAGTCCTCGCCGGCCATATCCAGAAACGGTTCGGCGGGCTGGATAACGGGCGTGTTCACGCGGCTCGTGCGGCGCGCGGCGAATTCTTCCAGTAGCTCTCCGGAAAATTCCGGCATGTCGATCAGGGGCATGGAGCGGTACTTTTCGTCACGGTTCGAGCGGTTGCATCATTTCGATGCGGTTTCCGAAGGGATCATGGACATAAAACCGGTGATACCCTTCCAGCGGCTCATCCTCAACCACATGGCAGCCTGCTGTTTCAAGTGTTTTTCGCAAGGTTGCCATATCATCGACCAGAAAGGCCGGATGGGCTTTGCGCGCCGGGCGGAAATCCTGCTCGACGCCGAGATGCAGTTTTATCGGGCCGCAAGTGAACCAGCAGCCGCCGCGCGCGGCCAGATTGGCAGGTTTTGCCTGCTCCGCAAAGCCGAGCAGGCCGCCATAGAAAGCGCGCGCCTCATCTTCGCGGCCCGCCGGCATCGCCAGTTGAACATGGTCGAGCGCGAGGATCGCCATGGCTTCAGCGCCCTTCGGCGGCGCGGCGAACGTCCTCTGCCTGATGCTCCAGAATCTCGCGGACCTTCGCCACCAGCTCGGCCTCCGGCACGCTGACCTGCGCCACACGCGCCTCGCGCCAGCTGGCATTATCCTCGATTTCGCCGGAAAGGCGCTTGCCTTCGATCAGATCCTTGATCTGCACCACGCCCTCGGCGCGCTCGTCACCGCCCTGGATGATGGCGATGGGGGAGCCGAGACGGTCGGCATATTTCAGCTGGTTGCCGAATTTCTTCCAGTTGCCCTGATACATTTCAGCGCGGATGCCTTCGGCCCGCAGCGCCTGGGTGAAGCGCTGGTAACGGCTCATGCTTTCCACATCGCCATCCATGACGGTGACGAGAACAGGGGCGAGCGGCTTCACCTTGCCGAGCTTGCCGAGGTTCTTCAGCGCCGTCATCAGGCGCGAAACGCCGATGGAGAAGCCCGTGGCCGGGACCGGCTGGCCCATGAAGCGCGAAACGAGGCCGTCATAACGCCCGCCGCCACCGACGGAGCCGAATACGACTTTTTCGCCCTTTTCGTTGGTGACATCGAAGGTCAGCTCGGCCTCATAGACCGGGCCGGTGTAATATTCGAGGCCGCGAACGACCGAGGGATCGATCTTGATGCGATCAGCATCGTAACCGGCACTGGTGACCAGAGCGCCGATGATGTTCAGCTCCTCAACGCCTTCCTCGCCTTTCGAGGTGCCTGCGACCAGCTTGGCCAGATCATCGGCGCTTGCCGCATAATCCTTGATGCTGACGAAAAACAGCACCTTTTCGATCTGCTCCTCGCCAAGACCCGCACCCTTGGTGAAATCGCCGGACTCGTCCTTGCGGCCGGGGCCGAGCAGCAGCTTCACCCCCTCAGGGCCGAACTTGTCGAGCTTGTCGATGGCGCGCAGCACGTTGAGACGGCGGCCGGCATTGTCTTCGCCACCGAGGCCGATGGCTTCCATGACGCCATCAAGCACCTTGCGGTTGTTGACGCGAATGACGTAATCGCCGCGCTTGATGCCGAGCGCTTCCAGCGTATCGGCCATCATCATGCACATTTCGGCATCGGCCTGCACGCCGGCGGCACCCACCGTATCGGCATCGAACTGCATGAACTGCCGGAAGCGGCCGGGGCCGGGCTTTTCATTGCGGAAGACATAACCGGCGCGATAGGTGCGGTATGGCAGCTGGATTTCGTTGAAGTTCTCCGCGACATGACGGGCGAGCGGCGCGGTCAGATCGTAGCGCAGGCTCATCCATTGGTCGTCGTCATCCTGTAGAGAAAACACGCCTTCGTTCGGACGGTCGCTATCGGGCAGGAATTTTCCGAGCGCATCGGTATATTCGAACTGAGGGGTCTCGATCGGATCGAAACCGTAAAGCTCGTAGACCTTGCGGATCTTGTCGATCATCTCATTGGTGGCATGGATATCGGCAGCCGAACGATCCACGAAGCCGCGCGGCAGGCGGGCTTTCAGTTTCTGAGGCTTTTTTGCTTTTTCGCTCATGATGCCGATCCGATATTTTCCTGAAATTATGCCGGTGTTAAAGCGCGCCGCGCTTTAAATTCTGTTTTTACGCATGTCTTTATCCCAAAACCGCTGCGCACTTTTGGGAGACATGCTTTAGAGGATGAAGCCCGGTGCGGCAAGCCGCAAAGGCTTTGGTTCTGCTGGCAGCGCAGGGCAAGCGATGCTATATGGGATGCATGTATCCCATTTTAGTCGGAAAGGACTTAAATCAATGAGCAAACAGACGGCCATTCGCCTGCCGGATGAGACCTATGAGCGGCTGAAGGCGCTTTCCGAGCGCACCGGCCGTACATCCGCCTATTACATCCGCGAGGCGATCGAGAAGCATATCGAGGATATGGAAGACCTCTATCTTGCGGAAGAGGCGATGCGGCGCATCCAGCGCGGTGAATCAAAGGTGATAAGCGCCGAGGAGTTCTGGCGTGATCTGGACAATTGAATATGACACGCTTGTCCAGAAAGAGATGCGCAAGATTCACCCGGAAGTGCGCCGACGCATCCGGAGCTTTCTCCATGAGAGAATAGCGGCGCTAGATGATCCGCGTCAGACCGGCACCACTCTCCAAGGTTCCGAGCTTGGAAATTTCTGGCGTTACCGGGTGGGCGATTACCGCATCATCTGCGATATACAGGATCACAAGCTCGTCGTGCTGGTGGTCGAAATCGGCCATCGCCGTGAAATATACCGTTAGGCATTCATGATCCTCGAAGCCCTGCAATATGCCGCCACACGCGCGGTCACGCCGAAAGAATTCCGGCCGCATATCCGCTATTCCGTAAATCTCTGGGCGCGTGCCAACCGTTGCGCCAAGGCATGGGCGGAGCATGAAAACAACAGCCGGCAATTCGTGCTGCAATCGGCCAGAAAGCTGAAGCAGCGGCGAACGGCGGTCGTGCTGGGCTCGGGCCTGCTGCGCGATGTGCCCCATAATGCGCTGGTGGCGATGTTCGATACGGTCGTGCTGGTCGATCTGGTGCATCTTGCCAGCATACAGGCAAAGCTGCGCCTCAATGCCAAAAAGAATGTCCGCATCGCCAACCGCGATCTTTCGGGCTTTGACGATGTTCTCGCCGGTCGGCCGGCGGAACCGCTCGATTTCCTGCGGCGCGTGCCCTATCTCGATCTCGTCGTATCGGCCAATCTCCTGTCACAGATCGGCACCGGCGCACGCCACCGGCTGGAGCGCGAAAAGATCGCAGATGCCCCGGACGATCTTCTGCCGAAGCTCATTCACACCCATCTGGAAGCGCTGGCCGGCCTGCCCTGCAAGGTCTGTCTGATGACGGATACGGCCTTCGATGTCATTGGCAAGGATGGAAGCGTCCAGCAGCATGAAGACCTGCTGCATGGCATCGAGATTGCCGGGCCTGCTGTGACATGGGACTGGCCGCTAGCCCCCTTCGGGGAGGAAAGCCGGGATTATCGCATCGTGCATCACGTCACCGCGCGGGAAATGACGTGATCGTCGCACGTCGTGCGTCTACGGCCTACAACCCCGCGAGACCGGCCTTGTAGTCCTCCGAAGCCGCACGGCTGAGGCGTTCCAGTTCCATGGCCGCCCGGCTGGTATGGCGTTCCTTATGGCGCAGCAAAGCGAAGTTGCGGGCGGGCAGATCGATACCGGCGCGGACGAGCAACCCTTGCCGCAGGAAGAGGGATGCCACCGAGGCTGAAACGGCCGTGGCCGCACCGCCGGCGCGTGCCGCCATCACCACCGCCTCGTTGGACGGCAGTTCGAGCATGACGGCAAGTTCGCCGGGGTCCACGCCCATTTGCCGTACCGCCGCCTCGAAGGCGGAGCGGGTGCCGGAGCCCTGTTCGCGCAGAACCCAGGAGGTGCCATACAGCATATCGAGCGCGGTGAGGTGGCGGCCATCGGCAAAGGGGTGGGCCGAACCGGTAACGACCAGCAGCTTGTCGGACACGACGGGTTGCACCATCAATGCGGGCTCATCGATCCTGCCTTCGATGAAACCGACCTCCGCCAGACCTTCCAGCACCGCCTCCGTCACCGTCTTGGTATTGCCGATATCAAGCCGCACGGTCACGCCGGGATAGAGTTTCTTGAACTGCATCAGGATTGGCGGCAGCCAGTAGCTGGCAATCGTCTGGCTGGCGCAGACGGTAATTTCGCCGCGCGTCAAGCCGCCCATTTCGGAGAGAATCAATTCCGCATTGCGCACACGCGCCAGCGTCGCCTTTGCTTCGCCCAGAAACGCCCGGCCGCTTTCGGTCAATTCAATGTTGCGGCCGACGCGATGGAACAGCTCGACATTATAAAAGGCCTCGAGATTTTTGATGGCCGAGCTGACGGCGGAGGCGGTCAAACCGATAGCTTCGGCCGCCCTCGTGAGGTGCTCGCGTTCGGCAACGGCGATGAAAATACGGAGTTGTTCGAAGGTCATGGACTTTTCATTCGATTTTATCGAATAATATATGCCATACTATTTGATAGAATAAAACAGGCGGCTAAGGCATTGTCTGGCCATGGCACACCATCGCACCCTTACCCACCCTTTTCATTTTTCGCTCCGCTGGATCACCCCGCTCCTGCCGGGCATTCTTCTCTGCGCGGCGGTCAGCTGCGCCGCCATTCTGGCGGAGCGCTTTCAGGTGCGGCTTGCAGGCCACGCATGGCTCGGCGATCTCGTGCTCGCCATCCTGATCGGCACATTGCTGCGTTCGCTGGTGTCGCTGCCCGCCGTCGCCTCGGCCGGCATCAAGTTCAGCGCCAAGACGTTGCTCGAAATCGCGGTGGCGCTTCTCGGCGAGTCCTTGAGCCTTTCCATTCTCAAGGGGGCTGGCGGTTTGCTGATCGGCGGCATTGCGCTGATCGTCGCGCTGTCGCTGATCGTCAGCTATGCCGCCGGGCGGATGCTTGGCCTGCCGCCCAAGCTTGCGACGCTGATCGCCTGCGGCAATTCCATCTGCGGCAACTCCGCAATTGCCGCCGCAGCACCCGCCATTGGCGCCAAGCCGGAGGATGTTGCCGCCTCGATTGCCTTCACGGCCGTTCTCGGCGTCGCCGCCGTGCTGCTGATGCCGTTCCTGCCGCAGCTTCTGGGCCTCGACGCCACCCAATATGGCATTTTCGCCGGGCTTACGGTCTATGCCGTGCCGCAGGTTCTGGCCGCCACTGCCCCGCTCGGCGCAATCGCCGTGCAGACCGGCACTATTGTCAAGCTCATCCGCGTGCTGATGCTGGGACCTGTGATCGCCGCCCTCTCCGTTATCCATGGCCAGTCCGACAAGGGACGCTTGAGATTGCAACAGATGGTTCCGTGGTTCATCGTCGCTTTCGTGCTGATGATCATGGCCCGGTCTTTCGGCCTCATTCCAGAGGCTCTGATCGGCCCTGTCGCCTCGCTTTCCAATATCCTCACCATCATGTCGATGGCAGCGCTGGGTCTTTCGGTCGATATTCGCAGCCTTCGCCATGCCGGCGGTAAGGTCATCGTCGCCGCCAGCCTGTCGCTCGTGCTGCTGGGTGTTCTAAGTTTCGGCCTGATCGTGCTGACCCAGGCGGCCTGAGCAAAAGGCGTGGCGTTATTTTCCGGTGCTGACAGTCAGCGTGTAATGCGCGCCGAGACCGCGGCGTGGCGATCCCAGGATGAGCGTCGGGCGGATCAGCCACTCCGTATCCGCCTTCGGCGTCAGCGTTGCGACCTTGCCTTCGGAATCGCTGAAGAAGATCGCATCCTCATCCGGCGTCGAAAAATCGAAGACCGCCATCAGCACGAATTCGCTGGAGGCGGCAAGCTCGATCTTCACCGTCTGCCCGGCCTTCACCTTCAGGCGATAGACATCGCCGCGCCCGCGCCGCGTCCAGCCGTCAAGCTTCAGCGGCCCGGCCGGCGGCAGCGCCACTTCCTTCAGCCTTTCGCCGTCATCGAGCCATATGCCGTCGACATTGCGGCCTTCCGCGAAGGAGGCATGCGGCAGGGCGGCGACGGCCAGGGTGAGAGCCAGAAGAAGGGAGGTTACCTTCATGGACGTACAAACTCCCGCCGCATGGCCTCAATCGGCTGGCGGCAATGGCAGCCTTCGATATGGTCGTTGACCATACCCATGGCCTGCATGAATGCATAGACGGTCGTCGGGCCGACGAAGGTCCAGCCCCGCTTCTTCAAATCCTTGGAAAGGCGGATGGAGGCGGCGCTGGTGGGGTTGGCCCTTAACGTCGCATAGTCCAGCCTTTGCGGCCTTTCTGCGGCGGCCGGTTCGAAACTCCAGAAATAACGGGCGAGCGAACCGAATTCATCGCGCAGCGCCATGGCGCGGCGGGCATTGTTGATGGTCGAAACGATCTTGCCGCGATGGCGGATGATGCCCTTGTCGGCGAGGCAGCGCTCGATATCGGCCTCACCGAATTCCGCCACCTTTTCGAATTCGAAATTGGCGAAAGCGAGACGGAAAGCCTCGCGCTTGCGCAGAACGGTCAGCCAGGAAAGGCCGGACTGGAAACCTTCCAGGCAAATCTTCTCGAAAAGGCGGCGATCGTCGGTGACGGGATAACCCCATTCCTCGTCGTGGTAACGGCTGTAATCCGCAAGCCCCTGCTGCCAGAAACACCGCACCAGGCCATCCGCGCCCGTTTCAAGTCCCGCTTCATTCATTCCGCAATTACCCTTCTCACTCCAGCCCGCGACCGGTTCAGACCGCGCACTTACCACTCATTCACCACGTTTCAAAACCGGGTGCTAACCTTAAATACAGCTTTCCCTAATCAAGCGCTTTTTAATGAACATCCATTTACGATTCGCTGGCGTCGAGATGCGAACCTGTCCGTCAAAGCGGGCGAACAGTCCCGCAAATCCATAGTTGCGACATACCGCAGAGAGAGTCCACCCGATGACGATGAAGTCCGTTTTTCTGGCGCTGAGCCTCGTTTCCACCTTTGCCGTTCCGGCCGCCATGGCCAATGAGCGTTATCGCGAGCGTCCGCCCATTGTCGTCAGCCCCGATCTTTCCGCCCCCTGGGTCACCCAGCTCGGCGGTCGCGGCAATGTCCGCCCCGTGGTTTATCCGCGCGCCCCTGCCGCACGCCAGCCGTTCTTCCAGCGGCGTCAGGCCGCCATGCCGCAGCGCCCCAGCTCCGGCGTCACATCGCAGCGCCCGGCAAGGGTGCAGAATGCCGCAGTACGCCCCAACGCGCCGGTGCGCACCCAGATCGCACCGCAATTCCTGCCGCAGATCGTCACCTATACGACCAGTGAAAAACCCGGGACCATCGTCATCGATACGCCGAACCGTTTCCTTTATCTCGTTCTCGCCGATGGCAAGGCCCGGCGGTACGGCGTCGGTGTCGGCAAGCCCGGTTTCGAATGGGCAGGCACCCACAAGGTGACCCGCAAGGCGGAATGGCCGAGCTGGACCCCGCCGAAGGAAATGATCACCCGCGAGGCGAGGAAGGGACATTACCTGCCGGCCTTCATGGAAGGCGGCCCGGCGAACCCGATGGGCGCGCGCGCCATGTATCTAGGCTCGACGCTTTACCGCATCCACGGCACCAACCAACCCTGGACAATCGGCAGCAACAATTCCTCCGGCTGCATCCGCATGCGCAACGAGGACGTCACCGATCTCTATGAACGCGTGAATGTGGGCACCAAGGTCATAGTGATATGATGGCAACGGCACCGCTAATACGTAGGTTTATATTCGGCGTGGCGGCGCATCGCGCTTGAATTGACGTCCCGCAGCGGTACAATCGTCGCTAGATTGATTGAAGGAGACTTGGCGGGGGACGCCAGGCGCCGGACCTCTCTCACAAAGATGACGGAACGGCCTTGAAACGGGTGGTCAACTGACCGCCCGTTTTTCGTTTCTGTCATTCAAATGTTATCAAAAAACGGTTTGGTGAATTACTGATATCAATCTGGATTCACTTCATGCCGCGCCATACTTCATTTGTTTGCGCCCTGCTCTTCAGCGGCGTTTCCTTCTCTGCCGCAATCGCGGGCGAATTTGAAATTTCCGGTTATGGCGGCTGGCAAAGCGCGCCGCACAGCGATGTGACGGTTTCCGACGGGCCGGATTTCCGGGCCGGATGGGAAGGCAAGTCGTTTTCCAATCCGCCCTATTGGGGCGTGCGCGGCACCTACTGGTTCGATGAGGGCCAGCTCAGGAATTTCGGCATCTCGCTCGATTTCACCCATGACAAGGTCTATGCCGACGACGAGACGCTTGCCCGTTCCGGCTGGTCGCATTTCGAGTTTACCGACGGCCTGAACCTTTTGACGCTGAATGCGCTCTATCGCTTCCCGCTGGAATCCCTGCCGATCACCCCTTATGTGGGCGCCGGCGTCGGCATCAACGTGCCGCATGTGGAAGTGTACCGTCCCTCAGGCAGGACCTTCGAATACCAGTTCGGCGGCGCAACCCTGCAGGCGCAGGCCGGCCTCAGCTACCGCATCACCGACAACTGGTCGACCTTCGTGGAATATAAGGGCACCTATTCCTTCGTCGACGTCGATATTGACAATGGCGGCTCGTTGAAGACCGATATCATCACCAATGCGGTGAATTTCGGCGTGGCATATAAATTCTAGCTCTCTTCCCTCATTCCTGTGCTTGTCACAGGAATCCAGCCGACGTGCGTCTGCACGGCGGGGAGAGTCCTTCAAGCCCAAAGACTTGGGTTGCCTGGATCCCTGTGACAAGCACAGGGATGAGGAGAGAACAAAGAAAACCCTCACGACCCAATCTTTGCGGCACACGTTATGGCGCACTGGATCACTGCCTTATCGGCACACGGCGTTCTAAACCAAAAGCCTCGCCGGTTTCGGCCCGCCATAGGCCCAGTCCAGCAGCTCCACGGTATGCAGGACCGGCATGTCCGTGCCGGTTCCGATCTGCGTGATGCAGCCGATATTACCGGTGGCGATGACATCCGCCCGTGTGGCCTCGATGTTCTTCACCTTGCGCGCCTTCAGCTTGCCGGAAATCTCCGGCTGCAGAATGTTGTATGTTCCGGCCGAGCCGCAGCAGAGATGCCCTTCCGCCGGATCGCGCACGGTGAAACCCGCCGCCTTCAGCAATTGTTTTGGGGCGAGCGTTATTTTCTGGCCGTGCTGCATGGAGCAGGCGGAATGATAGGCCACCGTCAGACCCTGATTCTGCTTTTGCGGCAGATCGAGGGTGGCGAGATATTCGGTGATGTCCTTCGCCAAAGCCGAGACCCGCGCGGCTTTTTCGGCATAGGCCGGATCGAGCCGCAGCATATGGCCGTAATCCTTGATGGTGGTGCCGCAGCCGGAAGCGGTGATGATGATGGCGTCAAGACCGGCACTCTCCATCTCACGCGTCCAGGCGTCAACGTTGCGCCTTGCGGAGGTGAGCGCCTCTTCCTCGCGCCCCATATGATGCACCAGCGAACCGCAGCAGCCCTCCCCCTTCGGCACCACGACCTCGATGCCGAGCCGCGCCAGCAGGCGCAACGTCGCCTCGTTGATGCCAGGATCGAGCACCGGCTGGGCGCAGCCGGTGAGGATCGCGACGCGTCCACGTTTCTCGCCTTCGGCCGGCCGCTCTCCCGGACGGGTCGATGCGGAGGCCGCAGGCACGGCGACGGGGGCGAGAGCGAGCATGGATTGCAGCGGATTCAGCGCCGGAACTTTGGCTAGCAGACCGGAGAAAGGCCGCGCCAGCCGGGCCAGATGCAGGGCGAGCCGGAAACGGGCGGGATGGGGCAGGACAGCAACCAGAAGATTGCGGATCAGCCTATCCATGAAGGGGCGCTTGTATGTCTGTTCGATATGGGCGCGGGCATGATCGACCAGATGCATGTAATCCACGCCGGAGGGACAGGTAGTGATGCAGGCAAGGCAGGAAAGACAGCGGTCGATATGGGTGACGACCTCGCGGTCGGCCGGGCGGCTGTTTTCCAGCATATCCTTGATGAGGTAGATGCGGCCGCGCGGGCTGTCCAGCTCGTTGCCGAGCGTGACATAGGTGGGACAGGTGGCGGTGCAGAAGCCGCAATGCACGCATTTGCGCAGGATTTTTTCGGATTCCGCCACATGCGGATCGGCCAGTTGTTCGGGCGTGAAGGATGTTTGCATGGTTCAGACGGCCCTTTCCATCTTTACGGCCATCTTGCCGGGATTGAAGATGCCCTCCGGATCGAGCTTCTCCCTGATACGCGCAGAAAGCAGCGCTTCCGCCGCCGGGCGCGGTTCGAAGGCAGCGACCGTGGCGCGCGCCGCATCGCTTGCCCTCACCAGCGTGGCATGGCCGCCGCCGAGCGCACGGATCGCGCCCCGCAGCAAATCCGCCTCGGGGTCCGCCTCCATCTGCATCCAGACAAGGCCGCCCTGCCAGTCGTAAAAGGCGTCGATGCCCGCCTCCATGCGCAGCGCCGCGACAAGCTGATGACCCACCGAAGGCGCGACCGAGACTTTCCACAAGGGCTTCGCTGCCTGTCCGGCATAGGGCGCGACATCGCGCACCTGACACCACAAAATCCTGCTCTCCTCGGCCTCCAGCAGCGCCCACGGCCCGACCCGGTCCATGACGGAAAGGAGTTTGGCCGTGCGCGCCTCCACCGAGGCGGAAAGCCCTTCCAGCCGCAGGATGGTCGCCGGGCCATCCGGCAATCCGCCATCGATGAAACGGGAACGCACGCTTTCCGGCAGATGCGCCGCACCGGAAACCTCGACGCTCATCGCCATCGCCGCCGCCATGATGCGTGTCGCCGCCTCGTCATCCAGCCCGGATACAACGACCGTTTTTTCCACCGGCGGTTTCGGCAGCACGCGGAATGTGACTTCGGTGAGGAAACCGAGCGTGCCGAAAGACCCGGCCAGGAACTTCGACAGATCGAGCCCGGTGACATTCTTCATCACCCGGCCGCCGGCCTTGATGATCTCACCACTGCCATTGACGAAACGGATACCCAGCAGGCTGTCGCGGGCCGCACCGGCCACATAACGGCGCGGGCCGGAAACATTGGCGGCGAAGACGCCACCAATGGTCGGTTCACCTTCGGTGCCCATGATCGGGCGGTGATCCATCGGCTCGAAGGCCATCATCTGGCGGTTTTCAGTGAGAGCCGCGTCGACGGTGGCGAGCGGGGTGCCGGCCCTGACGGTCATGACCATTTCGGCGGGCAGATAGGAGACGATGCCGTTCATCGCGCGGGAAGAGAGTGCTTCATCTGCTGCGACAGAATTGCCGAAACCGGAGCGGGTGTTGCCGCCGATGATTTTCAGCGGGCTTTTACGCGCGGCGTGGTCGCGGATAATGTCGGCGACCTGGGTTTCTGCATAGGGGGTCAGCATGGGGCGGCGGGCTCCGGGCATGGGATAGCGAGGTTTGCGCGAGGGGGATAAGCCGCCCCCACAGAGATCATAAAGTTCACACCCATCATCCCCTCCCCTCCAGCGGAAACACCTTGGAAGGGTTCATCAGCCAGCCCTCATCGAAAGCCGCGCGCACCGCCATCTGCTGGGCAAGATCGGCCTCGCCATACTGGTGGCGCATCAAATCCCGTTTTTCGATGCCCACACCATGTTCCCCGGTCAGACAGCCGCCGGCATCGACGCAGAGCTTCAATATTTCATTGCCTGCCTCTTCGGCGCGGGCCGCATCCCCCGGATCGTTGGCGTTGAACAGGATGAGCGGGTGCATGTTGCCATCGCCGGCATGGAAGACGTTGGCGACGCGCAGGCCGAGGCGGTCGGTGATTTCGCTGGTCTTTTTCAACACATAGGAAAGCTGCGAGAGCGGCACCGTTCCATCCATGCAGATATAATCCGCGATGCGACCCGTCGCTCCGAAGGCGGATTTTCGGCCTTTCCAGATTGCCGCAGCTTCCATGGCCGACTGGCATTCCTTCACGGTCTTCACGCCATGTTTTCGGGCAATCGCCACGATGTCGGCCAGCATGGCGTCCATTTCCGCCTCGGAGCCTTCGACCTCGACGATCAGCAGCGCGCCGACATCCAGCGGATAGCCCGCTTTGGCGAAGGCCTCGCAAATTTCGATGGCCGGCTTGTCCATGAATTCGATAGCGACCGGGATGATGCCCGCGCCGATAATATCGGCCACGCAGGAACCGGCCTCCTCGGACGTCTCGAAGCCGAACAGCACCGGTCGCGCGCCTTCCGGCCTGGCGATCAGCCGCACTGTCGCTTCCGTGACGATACCGAGCTGGCCTTCCGAGCCGCAGACGAGGGCGAGCAGATCGTAGCCGGCCGCATCGAGGTGCTTGCCGCCCAGTTCAAGCACTGTGCCATCGACAAGCACCATTTTCACGCCAAGCAGATTATTGGTGGTGACGCCGTATTTCAGGCAATGGGCGCCGCCGGAATTCATGCCGATATTGCCGCCGATGGTGCAGGCAAGCTGGGAACTGGGGTCCGGCGCATAAAAGAAACCTTCAGCACCTGCCGCATCGGAAATGGAAAGATTGGTGACGCCCGCCTGCACCCGCGCCGTGCGATTGTAAAAATCCAGTTCGAGGATCGAAGCCATTTTCGAAAGGCCGATCACCACCGCATCCTCCTGCGGGATCGCGCCGCCGGAGAGCGAGGTGCCAGCCCCGCGCGGCACGACGGGAATGCCGTAGCGGTGGCAATATGTCATCACCGCCGCCACCTCTTCCGTCGTTTTCGGTAACGCCACGGCCAGCGGCAGGCGGCGATAGGAGACGAAGGCATCGGTTTCGAAAGGCACGAGTTCGCGCGGTTCGTGCACAAGGCAGTCCGCCGGCAGAATATCCTTGAGGTCCGCTATGATGCGGTCGCGGCCTGCGACGACTTTCGCGCGCGGCTCCAGAAACTTGATCGGCTGCGTCACCGTCCCTCCTCCATGCCATCTTACCAACTGGTATTCTTTCTTTACCACTTTGAAACGACGCAATCAAATGTTATGGATTTTTTCCATTCTGGAAACAATCGAGGGCAACTATGACGAATCTGGGCGATCTGGAAGTCTTCGCAAGCGTTGCCGCCTCCGGCAGCATGTCGTTGGCCGCAAGGGAGCTCGGTTATTCGCCCGCCGTCATTTCCAAGCGCATCAAACGGCTGGAAGAAAAGCTCGGCGCGCGACTTTTCCAGCGCACCACACGGCAAATCTCTTTGACCGAAGCGGGACAGGGCTTTTACGAGCGGGTGCTCGCCGTGCTGGAAGGGCTGGAGGAGGCCGAGGATTTCGTGTCCGGCCGCGCCAATACAGTCAACGGCACACTAAAGGTTTCCGCGCCGACCTCCTTCGGGCGCATGCATATCGCGCCGCATCTGAAGGGTTTCATGGAGCGGCATCCGGATCTTTCGGTCAATCTGGTGCTGAGCGACGAATTCATCGACATCATCGAGGGTGGTTACGATCTGGCGATCCGTATCGCCGATCTCAATTCCTCCAGCCTCGTGGCCCGCAGGCTGGCCCCGGTGCGTCGCATGCTTTGCGCTTCAGCGGACTATGTGGCCGCCCACGGTATGCCGACAACAATCGAGGACTTGAAGAAGCACCGCTGCCTGCCGGCCCATAATAACGATGTCTGGCGACTGGAGGGGCCGAGCGGTGCGATGAGCATTCGCCCGGAGGGGATGCTCATCACCAATTCCAGCGAGGTGATCCGCGAGGCGGTGATATCAGGGCTCGGCATTGCGCTGCGCTCCACCTGGGATATCGGCCATGAATTGCGCAGCGGCAAGCTGGTGCAGGTTCTGCCGGGTTACGAGGGGTCGCGAAACGTCACGCTCTCGGCGGTTTATCCGAGCCGGCAATTCCTGCCTGCGAAAGTGCGGCTGTTCATCGATTATCTCGCCGGGCTTTATGGGCCTTCACCCTATTGGGAGCAGGGTTGAGGGAAATGGGATTACCCCTTAATGCCCGGCCTCGGCATGGGAGCGGCGGATGCGGCGCACCACCCACCAGACGCCGAGAACCGCGAAGGGAACGGAGATGCCGGTGACCACGGCAGGGTCGAGCGGCAGCACATCATGGCTGATCGCCTTGGTGAGATAACCGATGAGGCCGACGACATAATAGGAAATGGCGGCGACGGAGAGGCCTTCCACCGTCTGCTGCAGGCGAAGCTGCATGGCGGCGCGCTTGTTCATGGTGTTCAAGAGCACCGTATTCTGCCGTTCCAGTTCCACGTCGATCCAGCTTCGAACCAACGCCGTGGCGCGATAGAGCTTGCGCGACAGGTTGGCCTGCCGCTCTTCCACCGACTGGCAGGTGCGCATGGCCGGCGCCATACGCCGTTCCAGAAAGCTGCCCATGGTCTCATGGCCCTGCACCGGGGTTTCCGCAAGCGCCCGGATGCGTTCGCGCACGATGCCGTCATAGGCGCGGCTGGCGCCAAAACGATAGAGGCTGAGCGCGGCATTGGCTTCCAGCTCCGCGGCAAGCCGGGTCATTTCCGCCAAGGGCGCATCGGCCTCGTCGCGCGCACCGTTTTTCATGCGCTGGGTGATACCCGTCAAACCGTCCTCGATGCGGCGGATTTCCGGCGACAGCGTCTGCGCCATAGGAAGGCCGAGCATGGCAAGGGTGCGATAGGTCTCGATATCCAGCAGCCGCTGCACCAGCGCACCGCGGCTGTAATCGCTGAGGCCCCGGTCGATCACCAATATCTGCGTCAGCCCGTCGCGATCCTGCCGGAAATCGGTGAGGATCGCCGCCTGACCGTCACGCACGTCACTGTGACAGAGGCTGGTCGGCTCGAAAATCGTCTCCGCCTGAGACGCCACGCCATTTTCCGGGCGGATTTCCAGCCGCACGCCCGAGATCAGCGAGCCGGGCGGCGAAAAGCCGTCGCCGAAAGGATCGCCGGCAATCTCGCCGCCGAATTTTTCCGGCGCAGGGCCATCCCAGAACCAGGTCGAGAATTCCGTGTGCCGCTCCCAGCGCAAGGTCCCCTGCCCCCAGGGCATGGCATGGTGACGGGCATCGCGCTCCGGCGGCGCAACACCGCGGCTGCGCGACATTTCCGCGATGACCGAGTGATGCACGGCCGAACCGCCATCCATCATGAAGGCGAGCTGGACGATGATGCGCGAGGGCGCGAGAAGCACCGTCGGCCGCGCATGCACCTCCCCGAGCGCCAGCGACCTTTCCGGCGCGCTTGCGAAAGCAAATCTACCCTTGGCCATTGCGATTTCGTCCCCGCTTCGTATCCCGGATTTCTAAAACATCGATCGCAATGAAAACATCGCAATCGAAGCCGATGTAATTGTTTTGATCCATCTGACGACAAAAAACCGCCATCGTCACCCTGCCCCAAGCCTGCTTTAACAAAAGCCAGTTTGGAAAGGCAGATGCCGAGTTGCCGCAGGTACACAAGACGCCACTCGCGCGGAACTGGATAGAATATTTGACCAGTGCGATGCTTCGCTGATAATTTGCCCCCGATCGAAATACGGGGCGGGATTTCGCCGGAGACTTCTGCGATGGACGAAATGCTTTTTGCGCGCATCGAGCACAGCCGCACATCGCAGGAGGTGATCTTGCGTTTCGAGGAACTGATCCTCGATGGCATATTGCGGGACGGCGACAGGCTGCCCGGCGAGCGCGAACTGGCGCAACGCCTCGATGTCTCGCGGCCCATCCTGCGGGAAGCGCTGAAGGAGCTTGAGACCCGCGGCCTCCTTACCAGCCGGCATGGCGGCGGCACCTATGTCGCCGATATTGTCGGCCCGGTCTTTTCCGATCCCTTGAGCGCGCTGATCACCCGCCACAGCCGGGCGACGCGGGATTTCCTCGAATATCGCCGCTATATCGAAGGCATGACCGCCGAACTTGCCGCACAGAGAGCGACGGAACCGGACAGGCGCAACCTCGCCGCCATCGTAGACAGAATGCGGGAGGCGCATGAGGCGGGCCGTTTCGAAGAGGAGCTTGCGGGCGATGTGGAGTTTCACAACGCCATCGGCGAGGCGGCGCACAATATCGTGCTGATGCACACGTTGCGGTCCTGCTATCGGCTTCTGAGCGACGACATCTTCTACAATCGCCATCTCATCTTCACTGTCGCGGGCGCCCATGACGAGGTGCTGAGGCAACATATCGCAATTCACGATGCGATCGCCGCCGGCGACCCGGCAGCGGCAAGGGCGGCGGCGGAGATCCATATCGACTTCATCGTGGAGACGACATCCAGGGCCCACCAGGCGCGGGAATGGGACCGAATTTCGCGTCTGAGGCAGCAGCAGCGCAGCGGTTGAAAACACTATCCGGCAAAATACGGCATCTTTTTTCAGTTTTTGATGGAACCTTTTGTGCCCTTCGGTCTTTTTATCGGGTTAATTGGAAAAATTTACCAAGATGGGACCCATGACGACCACGAGCGAAACTGAACGCTATCCGCGGATAGCTCTCATATCGACGCATGGCTATGTCGCCGCGCACCCGCCACTCGGCGCGGCGGACACCGGGGGGCAGGTGGTTTATGTGCTTGAGCTTGCACGCAAACTCGGACAGCTCGGTTATACTGTCGATCTTTATACCCGCCGTTTTGAAGACCAGCCGGAATTTGATGAGGTTGACGAGCGCGTCCGCGTGGTGCGCATTCCCTGCGGCGGCCGCGATTTCATTCCCAAGGAATACCTGCACCGCCACCTGATGGAGTGGTGCGAAAATGCGTTGCGTTTCATCAAGAAAAACGACCTGAATTATTCTTTCATCAACAGCCATTACTGGGATGCCGGCGTGGCGGGGCAGCGGCTCTCCGAAGCGCTGAAAATCCCGCATCTGCACACGCCGCATTCGCTCGGCATCTGGAAAAAACGCCAGATGGAGACCGACTATCCGGAAAAGGCCGATACGTTCGAACTCGAATTCAACTTCAAGGAACGTATCCAGCACGAGCTGATCATCTATCGCAGCTGCGACATGGTAATCGCCACGACGCCGGTGCAACTCGATGTTCTGATCGAGGATTATGGCCTGAAGCGCAAGCACATCCACATGATCCCGCCGGGTTATGACGACAACCGTTTCTTCCCGGTTTCCGATGCGACGCGGCAGATGATCCGCCAGCGTTTCGGTTTCGAGGGCAAGACGGTGCTGGCGCTCGGACGTCTCGCCACCAACAAGGGTTACGACCTGCTGATCGACGGTTTCTCCGTTCTTTCCGAGCGAGAACCGGAAGCCCGGCTGCATCTGGCGGTCGGCGGCGAGAATATGGACGAGCAGGAAACCACGATCCTCAACCAGCTGAAGGAGCGGGTGAAAGCGCTCGGTCTCGAAGACAAGGTGGCCTTTTCCGGATACGTCACGGATGAGGACCTGCCGGATATTTATCGCGCCGCCGATCTCTTCGTGCTCTCAAGCCGTTATGAACCCTTTGGCATGACGGCGATCGAGGCGATGGCGAGCGGTACGCCCACCGTCGTCACCACCCATGGCGGATTGTTCCGGGCCATCAGCTATGGCCGCCATGCGCTGTTTGCCGATCCTTTCGACAAGGAAGACCTTGGCATCACCATGATGAAGCCGTTCAAGCATGAGCGGCTTTACGGGCGGCTTTCCCGCATGGGGGCGCATAAGGCGCGCAGCCTGTTCACATGGACCGGCATCGCCCAGCAGCTTCTCGCCCTTGTGGAAGGCAGGACCATGATGCCGGTTCTGGAAGAAGCCGATTGGGCCGAACCATGGAACGACGGCGATTGAGACCGCTTCGCCTTTTTTCCACCGATCTCGACGGAACCGTCGTCGGCGATAACGACGCCACGCGCCGGTTCCGCGATTTCTGGCATTCGTTGCCGGACGGTCAACGTCCCCTTCTGGTTTTCAACAGCGGCAGGCTGATCGACGACCAGCTTGCGCTGCTCGAAGAGGTGCCGCTGCCCCAGCCCGACTATATCATCGGCGGGGTCGGCACCATGCTGCACGCGAAAGAGCGTGGCGAACTCGAAAGCGCCTATAAAACCTCTCTCGGCACGGGTTTCGATCCCCAGAGGATCATCGACGTGATGGCCGGCGTGCCGGGCGTGACGATGCAGGAGGAGCGCTATCAGCACGGCCTGAAATCCAGCTGGTTCCTGCATGGCGCTGATGATGCGGCGCTTGGCGAGATCGAAGCAGCGCTTGTGGCGGCCGATATCGATGCCCGCATCGTCTATTCCAGCGACCGCGATCTGGACATATTGCCGAAGGCCGCTGACAAGGGTGCGGCGCTTGCATGGTTATGTGGACAATTGCGCATCGGCCTCGACGAATCAGCGGTCGCGGGCGATACTGGCAATGATCGGGCGATGTTCGAACTGAATGAAATTCGCGGCGTGATCGTGGGCAATGCATTGCCGGAGCTTGTCTCACTGGCGGGCCGCGGCAATCGCTTCTTCCAGGCCCGTGCGACGGAGGCCGACGGCGTGATCGAAGGTCTACGACATTGGGGATTAAATCCCGACAGGCGCAATATCGGCAATTATTCATAGCGGTTTTGCGTTTCAGGACCTGAAAGCAGACAAAAACGCGATTGCCGCAATCGGCTGTTTGCCCGGGAAGCTGCCCGGTCGAAGCCCTGTTCGCACATCTTCCGTATTTTTTCCGGGCCTGCAGGCTTCATCAGCATGAAGACAGTAGTGGGTTATGGGTGATGAGGGATTGGCGGAATTTACGGAGTATCTATATTAGCAATTATCATTAACGGGCAAAGAAGGACCTATTCGGATTGAAGATTTTGAATCGATTGGCGACAGATGTTGGGTTGATGTTGCGCAGACCGCCGCGACAGCAATATGCGGCGCTGTGCTATCGATTGTCCAAGAAGAATCCGGAGCCGGAAGTATTGCTGCTGACCAGCAGGGATACGGGCCGATGGGTCATTCCCAAGGGCTGGCCTATGGCCAACAAGAAAGCCCATGCCGTGGCCGAGCAGGAAGCCTATGAGGAAGCCGGCGTCAAAGGCACGGTGGAAAAGGCGCCCTTCGGTTATTACGACTACGAGAAAAAGCTGAACAGCGGCGTCAACGTGCCGTGCAGGGTTCAGGTGCATCTGCTCGAAGTTTCGGAAATGCAGGAAAGCTTTCCCGAGAAGGAATCGAGGCGGCTGGAATGGGTCAGCCCGCAGGAGGCGGGAAAACGTGTCAACGAGCCGGAACTGAAAGCACTGATGCTCGCTTTCGACAAGCGGATGGCGCATTCGAAATAGTGCGACCGCCCTTGACATGGCAATGAGCAGTTTGTTTTTCCAACCTGGCTTTTATCGTCTTTCCTTTTGGAAAGATGTGCGAGATGTAACAGTCTTTCTGTAAAATTGCCTTCAACCTGCGACGCTGCCGGACGAAAGGGAATGCTGGCAAACGAGGTGTGAATGGCAATCAAGCCGTCATTGAACATGAAACAAACGCTCGATAAGGATCTCGACAAGATTACCCGTGTCGAGGAAGCGACGCTGCATGTCACGCAGCAGCTTGCCGGCCTTGGCGCGGGGTTCATGTTCGTTGTTCTGGCGGCCATCTTCGCCGGCGTCTTCGTCACCGGCACCGCGGGTTCGGTCATTATTATCGCCGCCGTCGCCATCGGCGCCTATATGGCGATCAACATCGGTGCGAACGACGTTACGAACAATGTCGGCCCGGCGGTGGGCGCCAAGGCCATGCCGCTTGCCGCCGCCCTCATCATCGCCGCCATCTGCGAGATTGCCGGAGCGCTGATAACCGGCGGCAACGTCGTCGAGACCATTTCCAGCGGCATCATCAACATCGGCACCATTCCCGACAGGACCGCCTTTTCATGGGCTATGCTCTCGGCGCTTCTCGCCGCCGGCCTTCTCGTCAATGTCTCGACATGGACAAAGGCGCCGATTTCCACCACCCATACGGTGGTGGGCGGGGTTGCGGGCGCTGGAATGGCGGCCTATGGAGCGAAGGCGGTCGACTGGCTTTCGCTCGGCAGCATCGCCTTCGCATGGGTACTGGCACCCTTCATCAGCGCCATCATCGCCGTCGCCATCCTTGCTTTCATCAAGGAATTCATCATTTACCGCGAGGACAAGCTCGCCGCCGCCAGGCTGTGGGTTCCGGTTCTCATTGGTTTGATGGCGGGCGTCTTCATGGCCTACCTCATCTGGGTCGGATTGCGGCAGTTGATGCATGTGTCGCTTGGCCATGCAAGCCTCATTGGGCTTGTGACCGGGCTCGTGGTCTGGCGGCTCTGCGTGCCGATCATCCGAAAACAATCGGAGGGATTGGAAAACCGCAACCAGTCGCTTCGGACGCTGTTCCAGTGGCCGCTGGTTCTCGCCGCCGGCCTGATGTCCTTCGCTCATGGGGCGAATGACGTTTCGAACGCCATCGGTCCGGTCGTGGCCATCGTGCGGGCCCTGCATGACGAGGCGGTGCAGACATCCGCCCGTGCGCCGCTATGGGTCATGCTGGTCGGCGCCTTCGGGCTTTCCTGCGGCATTCTTCTTTATGGCCCGCGCCTCATCCGCCTCGTCGGCGAGCAGATCACCAAGCTCAATCCGATGCGCGCCTTCTGCGTTTCCGTGGCCACGGCGCTCACCGTGCTCATTGCCTCGCGCTTCGGTCTGCCGGTCAGCACCACCCACACGGCAATCGGCGCGGTGTTCGGCGTTGGTTTCTTTCGCGAATGGTACACGCAATCGTCGCGGCGGCGACAGGAGCTTGTTCAGGCTGGTGACGGTAGGCCCCGCCGATCCGAAAGATATGCCGACAATCCTTCCGAGATACGCCGCCGTTATCTCGTCCGCCGCTCCCACTTCATGACGATCATCGCCGCCTGGCTGGTCACCGTTCCTTCCAGTGCAACGCTTGCGGCGCTGCTCTACTGGCTCATGTCCTCTCTCTTTCTCTGAACCTGAAACAGAACCCCATGCGCGCAAATTTCCGGATGCAACGCCTTTATATCGAAGCCAGCCTTGCCGAAGGCGTCGCGCAGGAGGCAACAGCCGAACAATTCAACTATCTCGCCAATGTGCTGCGCATGACCGACGGCGCGGAAATCCTTTTGTTCAACGGTCGCGACGGCGAATGGAAAGCGAAACTTGCGTTTCCGAGCCGCAAGAAGATCGTTCTCGTCCCCATCGAGCAGACACGGCCCCAGCCGAACGCCCCGGACCTGCATTATCTTTTCGCGCCGCTGAAAACCGGGCGCATGGATTATCTGGTGCAGAAGGCGGTGGAGATGGGCGCCGGGCTGTTGCAGCCGGTGATGACGCAGCATGTTCAGGGCAAGATCCACAATACCGAAAAACTGCGCGCCAACGCTATCGAAGCCGCCGAGCAGTGCGGCATACTGTCCCTGCCCGAGGTAGCCGAGCCGGTAAAACTGAAGGACATGCTCGAGACCTGGCCCCACGACCGGCGCATCATCTATTGCGACGAAGGCGATGCGGGGCAAAATCCGCTGCCGATCCTGCAAGCCGTCACGGAGCGCAAACTTGCCCTGCTGGTCGGCCCGGAAGGCGGATTTTCCGAGGAAGAAAGGGAACTTCTGCGCGGCCTTACCTTCGTTACCCCCATTCCGCTCGGGCCGCGTATCCTGAGGGCCGATACGGCCGCCGTCGCCGCACTCGCGGTCATTCAGGCGGCGATCGGCGACTGGAATTGAACGGCCCCGTTGCGCTTCATGCATCTTTAAAAGAAATTCATTTGCCAGCGGATACGATCCGGCCCTATCTGCCAATCATATGCCTCGCCGCAACAGAGACGTCATAACAAGGTAAGCCATGGCACGCGACACGACCGACCAGACCCCCCTCTCCTCCGTCACGGAGCTTACAGATTATCTGGCGGGCGGTTGCAAAGCTGAAGCCGACTTCCGCATCGGCACCGAGCACGAAAAATTCGCGTTTTTCCGAGAGGATAACAGTCCCGTCCCCTATTTTGGCGAGGCCAGCATTTCCGCGCTCTTGAAGGGCATGCAGGAAAAGCTCGGCTGGGAGCCGATCATGGACGGCGGGAACATCATCGGCCTTGGCGAGCAGCACGGCATGGGCGCCATCTCCATCGAGCCGGGCGGCCAGTTCGAACTATCGGGTGCGCCGCTCGAAAACCTGCACCAGACGTGCAAGGAATCCAACCAGCATCTGGCGATGCTGCGCGAAGTAGCCGAGCCGATGGGCATCCGTTTCCTCGGCATCGGCGGCAGCCCGCTGTGGAGCTACGACGAAACGCCGCGTATGCCGAAATCGCGCTACGCGATCATGACGCGCTATATGCCGAAGGTCGGGACCAAGGGTCTCGACATGATGTACCGCACCTGCACCATTCAGGTTAATCTCGACTTCTCCTCCGAAGCGGACATGCGCCGGAAGATGCGCGTTTCCATGAAGCTGCAATCGCTGGCAACCGCGCTTTTCGCCTCGTCGCCCTTTACCGAGGGCAAGCCGAACGGTCTTCTTTCCTGGCGCGGCGATATCTGGCGCGACACCGACAATCGCCGCGCGGGTGTGCTGCCCTTCACCTTCAACGATGATTTCGGCTTCAGGGATTATGTCGAATGGGCGCTTGATGTGCCGATGTATTTCATCGTGCGCGACGGCAAATATCACGATTGCACCCATGTCACCTTCCGGCAGTTCATGAACGGTGCGCTGAAGGGCGAAATCGCCGACTGGCAGCCCACCATGGGCGACTGGACGAACCATCTCTCCACGCTGTTCCCGGATGTGCGCCTGAAGCGTTTCCTCGAAATGCGCGGTGCGGATGGCGGCCCATGGCGGCGCATCTGCGCCCTGCCCGCTTTCTGGGTCGGTCTTCTTTACGATGACGAGGCGTTGACCGCTGCCGATGCGCTGACCGCCGACTGGAGCTTCGATGAGGTGATCGCGCTTCGCAACGCCGTTCCGGCAAAGGGTCTCTCCGCCGAGATCGCCGGCAAGCCGCTTCTCGGCATTGCCCGCGAGGTTGTCGACATTTCCCGCACCGGCCTCAAAAACCGCAAGCGGCTGAATGGCGAAGGTCAGGACGAGACCGTGTTCCTCTCGTCGCTGGACGAGGTGCTGGCCAAGAAGACCACACTCGCGGAAGACCTGCTTGCGCTTTATCACGGCCGCTGGGGCGGCTCGGTGCTGCCTATCTTCGAAGAATATCAATATTGAGGTAATGGTGCTGAAGCTGCACCACAATTAAAAAAGCCCGGCGCGGCCGAGGGGGCCTGACACCGGGCAAAGGCAGGGCTATTGGCAAATCACCCTGCGGGGAAAACCTTGCGGCTGGAAGCCACGTCCGGCAGCTGGAGGTCTGCCGGAGGCGGAATTTCAAAGCGTCTTGAAGCGCGTGACCGCGCGTTTGCGTGCGGCCCGGGTGAGATGTGCCGTCGGATCTTCCAACAGGCCGGTATTGAGAGCATCGCTGACATCCGACCGCGCCAGACCGATATCGGCAAGAAGACGGTCATCAAGTTCCGTGAGACCATTGGCCACGATACGATTGTAGATGCGCTGCACGAAGGTTTTAACGCCGGAAACACCCAGCACAGCGGCGCGACGCCAGGCGTCCCCCGGCCGTGCGGTTACAAGTTCCAGTTCCATTCTCCGTTCTGCCGTGCGCATGATACTTATCCTTTCGTAACGGCACGAGGCGGCACCGCCCCCGACGCACCACGCGCGAGAAGCTGCCTTGGGTTAGGGCCCGACGTCTCGTCGGCCCGGGTTGATCCTGATTTGCTTGGTGTCAAAATGTCGCAAGACTATTGATCAGTCCAACGAATGTTTCTAATGTGAGACATCAATCATTCTGATGGATCACTATCCATGTCCGCACCGCTCGACATAGACCAGCTGCACACCTTCATCGCCATCGTCGATACGGGCAGCTTTACCAAAGCCGCTGACCGCGTTTTCAAGACGCAATCCGCCGTCTCCATGCAGATGCGGCGGCTTGAAGAACGGATCGGCAAGCAGCTTTTCGCCAAGGACGGGCGCGGCAACCGCCTGACGGCGGAGGGTGAAAAACTGATGAATTACGCCCGGCGGATCATCCGTCTGAATAATGAGGCGATCGCCGCCTTCGACGACAACCGGCTGGAAGGCACGCTACGCATCGGCACCCCTGACGATTACGCCGACCGCTACATGCCTGAAATCATCGGGCGCTTCGCCAAAACCCATCCGAATGTCGAGCTTTATATCGTCTGCGAACCCTCAGCGAGCCTTGCCGAAAAAATGAACCGCGGCGATCTCGATATCGCGCTTGTTACCCATAATCCGCGTGCCCGTTCCTCCGATGTGGTGCGCACCGAACCGCTCTGCTGGGTCGCCTCCGCCAACCATCCGCTGAAGGACGATGCACCCGTGCCGCTTGCCGTCGGGCGGCGCGACTGCCATTGGCGTCAGCTTGCCTGTTCGGCGCTCGACGCTGACGGGCGGGACTATCAGGTGCTGTTCACGAGCTGGTCCTCGACCGTCGTCGCCGCCGCCGTGCTGGCGGGCATGGCCGTTTCAGTGTTGCCGGAATCGGCGCTGCGCACTGGCATGAAGGTTCTGACCGCCGCCGACGGTTTCCCGCCCCTGCCGCCGGTGCAGATCGGCCTGATGAAACGGCCGGGCCTCTCCCCCTCGCTGGTGAATGCGATTACCGATCACATCACAGCTTGCCTCGACAACATCTCACCGATGGCCGTGGTTGACGAGATGGATAGCGACGTGAAGACGTTTCCCAAGATGCCGCGCCTGCGCGCCGGGCATATGCTGCCGGGATGGTGACTCTCTTGAAGGCCGGGCAAACCCGGCCTTTCTCACCTACCGTGCTCGCAACGTTGCGACCGCCAGCAGCGTGTCGCCGCTAATACCCGCCGAGCCGCTGCCGTTGAAGAGCGTCATGATGGGATCGGCGACGTTCTGCTGGTTGTCGTACATGATGGTGAAGCGGGCGATGAGCTTCTTGACCTTTTCCGGGTCCTGAAAATCCTTGATGTCGAAGTATTTCTTCATCATCGCCACTTGGGTATCGACGCCCGCATTGCCGAGTTCATCGGGAATGCCAAAGGTGGTCTTGATGAAGTTCTGGATCGCAGTATCGGCAAGGATCGAATAATAGGACGTCGTCCCCGCCGCCATGCGCTTGAAATAGAGCGCCAGTCGCACACCGGCGTTTTCTTCACCCGCCTGCGTTTCCAGCGTCTGGGTCAGATAATTGTCGAGCGTTTCATAAAGTCCGCGCCGTGTCTGGATCAGGCTGCGGTCTTCATGAAGGAGTTTGCCCTCCTTGTCGAAATTGAACGCGGTGACGAGGCGGCGAAAGACCGGGTCCATCTCCTTGTTGACGTAGCTATTCTTGTCATCGAGGTCAGACGTGAAGATTTTCTGCAGCTGTTCCTTGGTCACGCTTTTGGGGTCGATACCGAGCGATTCCATCGCGAATTTGGTCAGGCGATCATTCGCGAGGAATTCACTCAGCGTCTTGATCTTCTGCATCTCGCCCGAGAAATATTTTGCCTCGGTCGTTGCCGCTTCCTTGTCCTTGTCGGTGCCGAAAGCCGATTTCTTCTTGATGTATTCGGCCGACATGGTCTGCAGTTCGATTTCGGACTGCGCCAGAATGGGTGTGCCGACCGAACCGTCCTTGGCGAAGTTGAAGAGTTCGGCAAGCTTCACATACCGGTCGTCCTTGAGCGTATAAACGTAGCTCTTCTTGTCCTGAAGGTCGCTGGTCAGTACCTTCTTGATATCGGAGATGTTCACCTTGGCAGGATCGAGACCGACGGCTTTCAGCGCATAGGTATAGACGGCATTGGTTCCAAGAAAATCATTGACGCTTCTGACATTGCCAATACTGCTCTTGAACAGCGTGAGCGCCTTTGCGTCAGCTGCCTCGTCCGCATCATTGTAATGCGTCATGTAACCGCCGGTGGTCGTCGCGGTCTGTGTTGTTGTCTGCGGCGTCGCGCCGGCCGCGAGCGTCCCATCGGGGAGAAAATTGAATGCGTTTTTCAGGGCGAGGTAACGTTTGTCGTTCCTGCCCAGGGTCGCGATGTAATTGTTCGGATCGCTGAGATCGCTGGTGAGGATGTTCTTGATCGTCGCTGGCACGATGGTCAGGTCGTTCAGGTCGAAGGCCGTTCTGATGTAATTGAGAAGCCGCGCATCCGACATCAGTTCCTCTACCGTCGTGATGGACCCAATCTTGGATTCGAAATAATCCCGATTCAGCGTCGCGACGGTCGGCGTCACGCGCGGCGCGCTGCCGATATAAGAGTCCGTGACGGCTTTCAGATTTTCGGCTGTCATTGCCCCGCCGGCGACGACCGTACCGTCATTCCCGAATTCGAAGGCATTGGCCAGTTGCGCCATCTTGTTATATTGGTTGACGGTGTTCGACAGCGTCGTCTGTTCCGCCTTGATTGCCGCGAGCTTTGCCTCCCACTGATCCTGCGGCGGCAGAACGGCCTCCAG
Source organism: Agrobacterium sp. B1(2019) (assembly GCF_008274755.1). Classification (NCBI taxonomy): domain Bacteria; kingdom Pseudomonadati; phylum Pseudomonadota; class Alphaproteobacteria; order Hyphomicrobiales; family Rhizobiaceae; genus Agrobacterium; species Agrobacterium sp. B1(2019). The sequence goes on from NZ_VTPB01000001.1 coordinate 2,060,021, forward strand.
CTGGGTGAGCTGGTCCTGACGGGTCACCTTCTCCGCCTCGAGTTTGGAGCGCTCATCAGCCGTCAGGCCGGTGCCGGCAAGTTCGGTATCGATTGCCGTAATACGGTCCGTGACCTGTGCATGCAGTTCGATATTGCCCTTCATCGTCAGTTTTTCGACCGCGTCATTATAGGCCGCGCCGAATTTCTGGTTGATGTAGCTGTCCGGATCGGAAACGTCGCTCGTCATCAAGCCCTTGATGTGGGCATAGGAATAGGTCTTCTCATCAATGCCGAAGACCTGGAAGATGTAGGCGCGCGTGCGGTCGTTGCGAAGCAGCTGATCGGCATTGGTGACCGTGCCGATGATTGCCTTGTAATAACGTGTCTCTTCCGCAAGGCTGTCGTTCAGATTGGTGATCGACGTATCATACAGCCCGATCATCTTGTCGAGCTGCGCGTCCGTCTGCACGGTCTTCGTCGAAGAGCTGAAATTGAAGGCGGCGGCAAATTCCCGATAGCGCTCGTCGGTCAGCTTGTTGGCGAAGCTGTTCTGATCGTTCAGGTCGCTGTCGAGCACCTTTTTCATGAAGGCCTTGGCATAGGTCATCTCGCCGAGACCAAAAGCGTCCATGGCATAGGAATAGAGCTGGTAATTATTGAGGAACTCATCGGCGCTTTTCACATTGCCGATGTTTTCCTTGTAATATTTCGTCTGCCGCTCCACGATTCCCTGCTGCGACACGCGCGAAATGCTCGTCTTCATATCGCGGTTGATGAGGTCGTAGCTGAGAAAAGTCGATACCATCCGAATGCCCCCTGGAGCGCAGTGCATCCCTTAGGGCACCAAAAGCTCCGGTTTTAAATCCACCCCTCGCGCGTCCCATCCGGGCGCACGGCAAGCCTTGGCGCCACTATGCGTGACGCGCCTTGCCTGTAGCTTGAAAGAGCACATTTTCGGCGGGCATAAAAATCGCATTGTCTCGATCTCTTTTACCTACGCGAAACCATGCCACAGTGGGTTTTGCTAACCATTTGGGAATGCAAAGTTTTCTTAACCGCGATTTTTAAGCAGTCTCGAACATGCGGCGGATAATCTCCTGACATCAGAGGACGAAAAGTCCCGATGAGAAGACCGGAAACCGGCTCTCAGGTAAAACAAGGGTAGATTAAACATGACCAAGACCGTTCTGAAGCCCGACTGGGCCGTCGCCACACTCAGGTTAGACCCGGCACGTTTTCCGCAACAGGTCACCTATGGAAAAGGCAATGGCACGACCGATGTCGCCGTCACTCTCGATGAACGGGGCGCCGTTCTGAGAAAGGTTCTGTCCTCTTCCGGCCTGCCTCTGTCCTTCGCCCTGCCTGCCCGCGCTTTCAAGGGTGTCGCCGCCCGCGCCATCGATCATGGCGATGGACAGGTTACCGTGACGCTCGAACTTCACCATGACGATCCCGATCTCTGCGTTCCGCTTCTCGTCGCCCACGATCTCTGCGATATCGCCGCCGACTGGCGCAGCTGGTCCGAGGCCTATCGCATTCCCATGCTGATGGTGGAAGCCGATGGCGTCGCCCGTCCGTTGGAAGAACATCTCGGCAAGGTGCGCACCCAGAATACCCGCCCGCGCCGCCGCCATTCCTATTTCGCTGAGCGTCGCCCGCGCTTCCTCGTTCGCCGCTCCACCGGTTCGCTGGGCATGAGCATGAAGATCGAGGGCAAGGAAATCATCGCCCGCAGCTGACAATCTTCAGCAAGACAATCAAAAGCCCGGCGCGCAACGCGACCGGGCTTTTTGCATCTTATGTTTCCGGCTTCAGGCCAGCAGAAGCGGCAGGATGAGGCCGGCGAAAATCAGAACCCCAACCCTGTTGTTGGATTTAAACAGCACGAGGCATTGGTCAACGTCATCGATATCGAGCACCCAGACCTGCCGGAACAGCATAAGGGCAGCGGCGGCAAGACCGCTATAGGCAATGATGTTAACGCCTGCCGTCCAGAACGACAGGAAAATCATGACAAGGGCTGTGCCATAAAGGAAAACCAGCCAGCGATGTGTGTTTTCTCCAAACAGCAGGGCAGTCGAACCGATGCCCACGGCCGTGTCGTCTTCCTTGTCCTGATGGGCGTAGATTGTATCATAACCGATCGTCCAGGCGATCGCGCCGACATAAAGCAGGACAGGCGGCCAGGCGAGTGAAGCGAACTGTCCGGCCCAGCCCATGAGCGCGCCCCAGGAAAAAGCCAGCCCGAGGAAAAACTGCGGCCAGTGGGTGAAGCGCTTGGCGAAAGGATAGATCGCCACAAACATGAGTGACGCGATCCCGGTGAGAATGGCGAAATTGTTGAACTGCAAAAGCACCACGAGCCCGGCAAGCGCCTGCAACACGATGAAGACCTTAGCCTGCGTCCGGGTTACACGACCGGAAGGCAACGGCCGAGAGCGTGTGCGCGCCACGGCCATGTCAATCTTGTGGTCGGCCAGATCATTATAGGTGCAGCCCGCGCCGCGCATCGCCACCGATCCGATGAAGAATAGCGCCAGATGCCAGACCAGCGTCGCCCAGGAAAAGCCGCCCGTCACTAATGCTGCATTGGCCGCAAGGGCTGCGGACCAGAAACACGGCCACATCAGTAGTTGCCAGCCAATGGGGCGATCCCACCGGGCCAATTGCGCATAAGGCCAGAGGGACCTCGGCAAAATCCGATAGACCCAGTTGTTGGATGGCGCGTCGGAAACGCGGTCTGACAAATCGCTGTGGTGAACCATGGGATGGTTCTACAGCATTGGCAAAAAAATCGGAATGGATTTCAGCACCCGGTCCTGAATGCAAAAAGCCCCGCTGCAACTTCGCAACGGGGCTTTGTATGACCTTATCGCCCGTCCCCTCAGGGCAGCGAGAAATTGAATTTGTAGCTGGCCTGAACACCGACGATGAACTGGTTTTTAGAGCCGCGCTCGCGCACCAGCGAACTGTCGGCGGCGTCACCGGTCAGGCGGCGATATTCCGCAAACGAGCCGACTTCGGCGTTTTCGGTGACTTTCCAGGTAATGGCAGCGCCAACGCCGGCCGAATGCAGGCCGCCGCCCGGGCTGTAGGGCGATGGCGCGCCGGCAGCCGTCTGTGCGGCGCTTACGCCGTAATAACGCTCATTGTATTTGCTGCTCACCCATGTCGCGCGCGGACCGGCGGAAATCTGGATGCCGGGGGCGATTTCGGTGAAGGCATCGACGGCAACGTCGCCGACAATGCCGCTGTGGCTGCGAATACCCTGACGGACTTCCCCGCGAACGCGCAGCCAGTCGGTCGGATAGGCCTCGGCGAAACCGCCGAGCTCGCCGCCGCGCTTGATGCGGGTCATGCCCTTCAGATCGGACGAGTCGCCCTCGTCGCGCGGGGACACCAGCTTTCCGGCAAGACCCATACTGATCGGGCCGCTATCCAGAAGCGAAATCGAGGCGCTGTCGTTACGCGAGGTGAAACGCGCGCCTTGGCCCTGGCGGCCGAGCGAAATGATGGGCGAGAAGCCGAATTCATTCTTGTTGTCGCCCTGGTACTTCGGCGCGCTGAAACCGGCGCCGCCGAGTTTCAGATACCAGTCACCGGAAAACCAGCCTTCCGCATGAGCATTGCCCACGGCAAAAAGCGACAGGACACAGGCGGCGGCTGCCGCTGATGGCTTGAACATGAAACAACCCCAGAAACGCAATACAGACAGGTGTCCGTAGAATTAGAGGGATTGTCTTTCCATTCCATTAACCAGAGCAGGCAAAGCAGAACAGTACTGCGAGGCTCGCGACAGGGGCCAAACCTCACCTCCGTCATGCTCGGCCCTGTCCCGAGCATCTGCAACCGAAGGACTTTATGCAACGTGGATAGATCCTCGGGACCCGAGGATGACGCCGCGAGTGCGGAAGCGTTCGTCCGCCGTCGTCAGAACGTCACCGTCTCCAGTGGTGCCCGGGTCTTTTCAAACTCCAGCAGCCTTGCCTCGTTCTGCGCGATGTAGTCGCGATTATGCGGTACGGCATCTCGATCCTTGGCGATCTGAATCTGGAAAATATGGAAGTTTTCGTGGGTGAAGGCCATTTCCGAGCCCGCCAGATAAAACTCCCACATGCGGAAGAACCGTTCGTCGTAAAGTGCGACCGCTTCGGCCCTGCGCGCCACGAAACGCTCCCGCCAGTGGCGTAGCGTATGGGCGTAATGCATGGGCAGGATTTCGATATCCTTCACCAGCAGCCTTGACTTTTCGATGGCCGGCAGCACCTCGGCAAGCGAAGGGATATACCCACCCGGGAAGATGTATTTTTCGATGAAGGGATTGGTCGCCATCGCCGGATAGGGTTGGCCGATGGAATGCAGCACCATCACGCCCTTGTCATCAAGCACCTCCGCCACCTTGTCGAAATAATCACGATAATGGGTCGGCCCGACATGTTCAAACATGCCGACGGAGACGATGCGATCATATTTTTTCGAAGCCGGCAAGTAGCGGTAGTCCTGCAATTCGAAACGGACATTTGTGGCAAGACCCCGTTTAGCGGCACGATCACGGGAGACGCGCAGCTGTTCCTCGCTGAGCGTAATGCCGGTCACATCCGCACCGGCACTTTCGGCGATATACATCGCCATGCCGCCCCAGCCGGAGCCGATTTCCAGCACGCTCTGGCCGGGCTCGGTCATCAGCTTGGCGGCGATGTGACGTTTCTTGGCGACCTGCGCCTCATAAAGGCTGATGCCGGGCGGATTGAAATAGGCGCAGGAATATTGCCAGTCCTCATCGAGGAAGAGGTCGAACAGCTTGGCGCTCAGATCATAATGGTGGGCGACATTGCTCTTGTTGTGGTTGACCGGCAGATGCATCTTGATGCGGGCGGCGATGATGCGGGCCATGCCGCGCCAGATCATGCCGAAGGACAGCGCTTCGCTGAGCGTGTTGCTTTTGACCAGCGCCAGGAAATCGTAAATGTCGCCTTCCGCGACCTTCGCCCGCCCTTCCATGTACATTTCAGCGAGCTTCAGCGCCGGATCGGCGGCGATCTCCTGCATGGCGGCTTCATCGGTGAAGTCCAGAACCACCTTTTTTCCCGTGCCGTTGCCGAAAGTGCGGCTGCCGCCCGGACTATTCACGGTGAGATCACCGTTCTTGATTATCTTTTCGAGAAGAACATGCAGAGACGACGCCATGGCACCCCCAATTGCTAAGTCTCACTTATCAATTTCGCTGACCGTATTCCTTTCAGCACAAGTTGCAAGATAGTCTTATTTCAAAAAAATTGAACGATTTCATCAAGCAAAAAGCCCCACCGGACACACCGGCGAGGCTTTTTTGGTAAAAAATCATTTCAACCGCAGGTCAGCGTCGCTTCATGGCTTCTGCCAGAGCGGCGGCGAGCGCACCACCGGATTGCGACCCCTCGTTGCGGTCTTTGGGCTTGGCTGTCGCGTGCCGCATGGCGCTGGCGTTGGCCTTCTCGCGCATCGGCTGCGGCGCCGCCTCGCCGCCATCCTTGCGCATGGTCAGCCCGATGCGCTTGCGCTTCACGTCCACTTCCACGACTCGCACCTTGACGACATCGCCCGCCTTGACGACCTCATGCGGGTCTTTCACGAAACGATCGGCGAGTTGCGACACATGCACCAGCCCGTCCTGATGCACGCCGATATCCACGAAAGCGCCGAAGGCGGCGACATTGGTGACAGTGCCTTCGAGCAGCATGCCCGGTTTCAGATCGGTTATCTCGTCCACACCCTCGGCAAAGGTCGCGGTCTTGAAGCTCGGGCGCGGATCACGGCCGGGCTTTTCCAGTTCGGCGATGATGTCTTTCACGGTAGGCAGGCCGAATTGCTCGTCGATGAAGCGCTTGGGGTCAAGCGCCTTCAGCGCGGCACTGTCACCCATCAGCGAACGCAGATCACGGCCGCAGGCAGCGACGATCTTTTTCGCCACGCCATAGGCTTCCGGGTGCACCGATGAGGCATCCAGCGGCTCCTTGCCGTTCGGGATGCGCAGGAAGCCGGCGCATTGTTCGAAGGTGCGCTGGCCAAGGCGCGGCACTTTCAGAAGCTCCTTGCGGCTGGCGAAAGGACCGGTCTGATCGCGATGGGTGACAATGGCATCGGCAATCGAGCTGCCAAGGCCCGATACCCGTGCCAGAAGCGGCGACGAGGCCGTGTTGAGATCGACGCCAACGGCATTCACGGCATCTTCCACCACAGCATCGAGCGAACGGCTGAGGCGGCCCTGATCGACATCGTGCTGGTACTGACCGACGCCGATGGATTTCGGCTCGATCTTCACCAGTTCCGCCAGCGGGTCCTGAAGACGGCGGGCAATGGAGACGGCACCGCGTAGCGAAACGTCGAGATTGGGGAATTCGGCCGCCGCCCGTTCCGAAGCGGAATAGACCGATGCGCCCGCCTCCGAGACGATGACCTTGGTGGGCTTTGCGCCGGAAGCGGAAGCCGGCAGCTGCGCCAGAAGATCGGCGACCAGCTTTTCCGTCTCGCGGCTGCCGGTACCATTGCCGATGGCGATCAGCTCGACATTATGCTTGCGAATGAGCAAGGCAAGTTCCGCCTGCGCGCCGCGCACATCGTTCTTCGGCTGGAAGGGGTAAACCGTCGAGGTGTCCAGCAGCTTGCCGGTGCCATCCACCACGGCGACCTTGACACCGGTGCGGATGCCCGGATCGAGGCCCATGGTGGCGCGCGATCCGGCGGGGGCGGCCAGCAGAAGATCCTTGAGGTTTCGGGCAAAGACATTGATCGCCTCTTCTTCCGCCCGCTCGCGCAACTCGCGCATCAGATCGAGCGAAAGCGACATGGAGAGCTTCACACGCCAGGTCCAGCCTGCCACTTCCATCAGCCACTGATCGGCGGGGCCGGCATTGCGGATATCGAAGGCGGCCGCGACGGTGCGCTGCGCAGGTTTGACCGGAGAGGGATCATCCGCATCGACATCGATGGTCAGCGTCAGAATTTCCTCATTCCAGCCGCGCAGCATGGCAAGCGCCCGGTGGCCCGGCACGGTTGCCCAGCGTTCTGAATGGTCGAAATAATCCGAGAACTTCTCGCCCGCCGCCTGTTTACCATCCACGACCTTGGCGCGGAAGGTGGCGTTCTGGCGCATGTAATCGCGCAAGCGGCCGAGAAGATCGGCATTTTCCGTCATGGTCTCTGCCACGATGTCGCGCGCGCCCTCAAGGGCGGCCTTCACTTCGGCCACCTCGCCCTTAACATAGGCCTCCGCCAGCTTCGCCGGATCGGCGGCGCGGTTCTCCCAGATGGCTTCGGCAAGCGGGCCGAGGCCACGCTCACGGGCGATTTCCGCGCGGGTGCGGCGCTTCGGCTTATAGGGCAGATAAAGGTCTTCCAGCTCCGCCTTGGTGCCCGCCTGCATGATTTTGAGCATCAGCTCATCGCTCATCTTGCCTTGGCCGGTGATGGTTTCGACGATGGAGGCGCGGCGCGCATTCAGTTCGCGCAGATAGACAAGGCGTTCCGAAAGCGTGCGCAGCTGGGTATCGTCAAGCCCTCCCGTCACTTCCTTTCGGTAACGGGCGATGAAGGGAACGGTCGCGCCCTCGTCCAGCAAGGCCACCGCCGCCTTCACCTGATCGGGGCGTGCGTTGATTTCGGAGGCGATGAGCGTGGCGAGGCGGGCATTATCTGCGGTCATGAGGTTCTCTGATGTCACATCTGAAGCAGCGAACATAATGTCTGATTGTGGCGTGACAACAAGAGGCGGGAACGATTCCACAGGAAAGGCTCACTCCAAGGGAAAGACAGGCATTTGCGGCGCTTTCTCCTTGACCTTTCGCCCCCCTGCCCTTAACGCCCCTGACACAAGATTACTGGCGAATTTGCAGGGGTGTTGACCATGAAAGTTCTGTTGATCGGTTCCGGCGGACGCGAACATGCGCTGGCGTGGAAAATCGCCCAGTCTCCCCTGCTCGATGCGCTTTTTGCCGCCCCCGGCAACCCCGGCATCGCCGACCACGCGACGCTGGTGGCTCTGAACGTGGAAGACCACGCGGCCGTCATCGCCTTTGCGAAAGAAAAGGCAATCGACTTCGTCGTCGTCGGCCCGGAAGCGCCGCTGGTGGCGGGCCTTGCGGATGACCTGCGTGCCGCCGGCATTGCCACTTTCGGACCCTCGAAAGCCGCCGCCCAGCTTGAGGGCTCCAAGGGCTTCACCAAGGACCTCTGCGCCCGCTACGATATTCCGACCGGCGCTTACCAGCGCTTCAAGGCCGCAGAACCCGCCAAGGACTATGTTCGCCAACAGGGCGCACCGATCGTCATCAAGGCCGACGGGCTTGCCGCCGGCAAGGGCGTGACCGTGGCCATGACCGAAGCGGAAGCGCTTGCCGCAGTTGACGACTGTTTCGACGGCGCTTTCGGCGCGGCTGGCGCTGAAGTGGTGGTGGAGGCCTTTCTCGATGGCGAGGAAGCGAGCTTCTTCTGCCTTTCCGACGGCAAGACCGCGCTGGCGCTCGCCACCGCGCAGGATCACAAGCGCGTCGGCGATGGCGATACCGGCCCGAATACCGGCGGCATGGGCGCCTATTCCCCCGCCCCTGTCATGACACCGGCCATGGTGGAGCGCACCATGAAGGAGATCATCGAGCCGACGATCTCGGGCATGGCCAAGGATGGCAATCCCTTCTCCGGCGTTTTCTTCGCCGGGTTGATGATTACCGCCAAGGGTCCGGAACTGATCGAATATAACGTCCGTTTCGGCGACCCCGAATGCCAGGTGCTGATGATGCGCCTGAAAAGCGATCTGCTGCCGATCCTATATGCCACCGCCACCGGCACGCTGGACAAGGTTGAGGCGGAATGGCGCGACGATGCGGCGCTGACCGTCGTTCTCGCCTCGAAGGGCTATCCCGGCGCTTACGACAAAAACACGCCGATCGCCCGTATTCCCGAGGCCAGCGAAGAGGCGAAGGTGTTCCATGCCGGAACCGCGCTGAAGGACGGCAGGCTGGTGGCCACGGGTGGACGCGTGCTGAACGTCACCGCCCTTGGAAAGACCGTGACGGAGGCGCAGGCCCGCGCCTATGCGCTGGCGGACAAGGTGGAGTGGGAAAACGGCTTTTGCCGCCGCGATATCGGCTGGCAGGCCGTCGCGCGCGAAAAGACCTGATCCCTAAGGCAAACGGGATTGGACACGAATATTTCGTTCAATTTTTACCAAGTTTGCTGACCCGATGGAAACGAAACATCGGTAATACTTGCCGGAACATTGAATGGCGCACTGTGTCTCGATCACAAGGCCGCGCCGTCATTTCGGGGGTTTTTCGATGCGTCGTCTTTTTCTGACAGCTGTTATCACGCTGACCGGCGGGTCGGCGATGGCGTCTTCCATCGAATATATAAACGGCGTGCATGTGGCCAATGGCAGCTTCATTCGTCGCGATTGCGCGGGCTGCAAGCCCATGAAGGCAAAAGCCGTGGCGCAGGGTTATGCCGTGCCCTCCATTGAGCCAGGCACGCAGCACACGGAAATGCGCGAAGTCGACGGCAAGCGCACCCTGGTGCGCACCGAAGCCTGGCTTGGCGGCGCGCCCGTCACCTTCGTCAGCACCAATCCGGCATGGATGGCGGAAACCTCCAGCACGGCCATCGCGACCTATGACGAGGCCGAGCCCGCGGCACATCCGGCTGAGACGGTTTCGACACCGACCGGTATCGACGTGACGACGACCACGGCAGCCGTCAAGGAACTTTCCGCCGAAAACGCAGCCGAGCCGGCCAGCGCCTCGATAATCGGCGCGCCCCAGTTCCCGGATTTCAAATTGCGCGGCAACTGACCGGCCGATGACGCATCATCATGACGAACGTCAGTTAATCGCGTCATCGCTGCATTCTCGAAATGACGCCGCAACCATGCGGGGAATATTGCCTTCTCCGCCGCTTATTCTGCCTATCGGGCCAGATAGAGCTTTCTCTAATTAAATATTTATTCAAATTTTTAGTCACTAAGTGCTTCTATAGTGCGATGCAGCACAGGATGAGGCCTCGGCGCGGATACGCGCTTTTCGGCCCTTTTTATCGCGCATCATGCGCCTCTCCCCTCTCCGAAACATCGGTACCGCGCGGCATTTTCAGGCGTGCGATTCCAAACGCTTGTGAGCGCCCATGAAGAACCTTTCCATTTCCCGTCAACTGATCGTTCTCGTGTTGGCCCTGATGGCCGCCTTCGCCGTGGCGACGTTTTACCAGCTGAAATCCGCCACCGATGCTATCTATGAGGAACGCTACGGCATGCTGCGGACGCAGGTGCAATCGGCGATCTCCATCCTGAAATCCTTCCACGACAAGGAAAAGGCCGGAACACTTTCGCGCGACGAAGCCATGAAACAGGCTTACGCAACCGTCAGCGCCATGCGCTTCACGCCGGACGGCTATCTCTTCGGTTACGACTATGACGTGACGATGAAGTTCCATCCTGATGCAAAACGGGTCGGGGAAAACTACAAGGGCAAGCCCGACAGCAAGGGTTTCGCCTATCGCGACGAACTGGTGCGGCTTGGCCGCAATGGCGGCGGCCAGACGGATTTTTACGGTCCGAAGCCCGGCATGGAAGGCAATGACTACGCCAAGAGCGCCTATGCGCTTGCATTCGACCCCTGGCAGGTGGTGGTCGTGACAGGCGTTTACATCGACGATCTGAACGCGCAGGTGCGTGGCGATGTGATGAAGGCGCTGTCCATGGGCGCGCTGATCTTCGTACTGGCGCTTGCCGCCGCTTTCTACGTCATCCGTGGCATTTCCAAACCGCTTGGCGATATTCACCTTGCGCTCGGTGAAGTGGCCAATGAAAACGTCTCGGTCGCCATTCCCCATACCGGCCTCACCAATGAGGTGGGCATGATGGCGAAGGCCACCGCCTCGCTTCAGGACAAGGTGCGCGAGCGCCACGCCATGCAGCGCCGTGAGGAAGAGCAGCAGCGGCAGCTCAATGCCGAGCGCCAGAACAATCTCGACATGCAGCGCGACGAGGCGGAACTGCAGGCGCGCGTCGTCACCACCATCGGCGAGGCGCTGGAAAAGCTCGCCGGCGGAGATCTAACCGTGCGCTGCGGCGATCTCGGCAACCGTTATGCGGCGCTGCGCGACAATTTCAACGAAGCCCTGACCCATCTTGACGCAGCCATGGCCAAAGTGAACTCCAAAAGCATCGATATTGGCGGCTCCAAGGAGGAAATCCGCAAGGCCTCCAACGAGCTTTCGCAGCGCACCGAACGGCAGGCAGCAAATCTGGAAGAAACCTCGGCCGCTCTTGATGAATTGACGGTTGCGGTGCGCCAGACCGCGGAAGGGGCTGCCGACGCCGCCAAGCGCGTCACCACCGTCAGCTCCGAAGCCATCCGCAGCGACCGGGTGGTGGAAGAAGCGATCACCGCGATGAGCGGTATCGAGCAGTCTTCCGACCAAATTTCCAACATCATTGGCGTGATCGACGACATCGCCTTCCAGACCAACCTTCTGGCGCTGAATGCCGGTGTGGAGGCGGCGCGTGCGGGTGAGGCCGGCAAGGGCTTTGCCGTGGTGGCGCAGGAAGTGCGCGAACTGGCGCAAAAATCCGCCGCCGCCGCCAAGGAGATCAAGGACCAGATCGCCCGCTCTTCCGCCCAGGTGGAAAACGGCGTGCGGCTCGTCGGCGAGGCCGGCGACGCGCTGAAACGCATCTCCGACCAGATCAAATCCGCCAACGAGATCGTCAGCAAGATCGCCCATTCGGCCGCCGAACAGGATACGACGCTGCGCTCGATCTCCTCATCGCTCAACCAGCTCGACGTCGCCACCCAGCACAATGCGGCGATGGCGGAAGAGACCACGGCTTCGGCGGAAGCGCTGGCCGTCGACACCGAGGAGCTGCTGAACCTCATCCGCGGCTTCCGCGTCTCTTCCGGCCACCAACTGCATGGGATGGCAGAGCGGATGCGCATGGCGGGGTGATTGGCCCGAGAGCTATCGATGAAAACGGCGCCGGGGGTAACTCCGGCGCTCTTTATTTCAATGGGTCAGCGCATCCAGCCGGTCGATATCGGCCGGGGAAAAGACCGCAATACCGGCTTTTTCGAGCAGCGCCGCCGTCACGCCATTGCCCGCGTGTTTGACGCCAGAAAACGAACCGTCATAGATCGCGACTGAACCGCAGGACGGACTGCCGTCGATCAGCAGCGCGTAAGTACAGCCATTGGCCTTGGCGAAGGCCAGCGCCCTTTCCGCACCGGCGATAAATTGCGCCGTGACATCGCCGCCGGTCACCTCCAGCACACGGGCGCGACCCTCCAGCACATCGAGGCCGGAGGCACCCTTCTCGATTTCCGCCGGCGGGCGCGGCACGGGCATACCGCCCGCCATCTCCGGACAGATCGTTACCAGCCTGCCTTCGCTGCGCCAGCGCTCGATTGTTGGGTGGGATAGAGGTTTGCCCTTGCCGTCGTAGCGGACGGGCTGGCCGAGGAGGCAGGCGCTGATGAGGATTTTGGCAGGTGTGTGGGTCATTGGGAAATCATCCTGCGGGGGTCGCGGTCGCGGCCTACCCCCTCTGCCCTGCCGGGCATCTCCCCCTCAAGGGGGGAGATCGGCAAGAGGCATGCTCCCCGCTCTTCCCGCGACGTTCAATGTAGTTGGTAGGCCGCCGCTGGTCGATCTCCCCCCTTGAGGGGGAGATGTCCGGCAGGACAGAGGGGGTGAACCGCGCACGCGACGCCACGGTCCCTCCAAATTCCCTCACCCGGTAATCTTCGAGAAATCCGCAACCGTACCAGTGGCCTCGCGGATAGCCTTCAGCAGCGCCAGCCGATTGGCGCGGATGGCCGCATCCTCGTCATTAACGAGCACATCCTCGAAAAACTTGTCGACGGGCGCGCGCAGCGTCGAAAGCGCCTGCATGGCCGAGCGGAAATCCTCACCTTCGACGGCCTTCGCGGCATCGGCAGAAGCCGTCCTGATCGCCGCATAAAGCGCCTTTTCGGCATCGAGCTTCAGCAGCTCTTCCGAAACGCCATCGGCCACCACGGTGCCCTTCTTTTCCTCGGCGGCCAGAAGCTGGGTAGCGCGCTTGGCGCCCGCCAGAAGGTTGCGGCCATCCTCGCCGGTGATGAAGGCGGTGAGCGCTTCGACACGGCGGGCGATCATCAAAAGATCATCGGATTCCGGCGTCAGAACGGCGTCGATCAGATCGTAACGGGCACCGAGGTCGCGCAGATAGACCTTCAGGCGGTCGTGGAAGAAGGAGAGGAGATCCGGGTCCTTCGCAACGCTTAGCAGCGAAAGCCGCACGTTTTTCTCAAGCAAAATGCGCACCACACCCAGCGCCGCGCGGCGCAGCGCAAAGGGGTCCTTCGAGCCGGTCGGCTTCTCATCGATGGCCCAGAAACCGACGAGCGTGTCGAGCTTGTCGGCCAGAGCCACCGTGATCGCCACCTTGTCGGCCGGCAGGCGGTCGGAAGGACCCTGCGGCTTGTAGTGGTCTTCAATCGCCGCAGCGACGCTTTCGTTTTCGCCCTGCAGCGCCGCATATTTGCGGCCCATCAGGCCCTGAAGCTCAGGGAACTCACCGACAGCTTCAGTGCGCAGGTCGGCCTTGGCCAGCACGACAGCACGGTCCACCAGATCGGCATCGGCACCCACGACGGGGGCCAGCGCCTTCGCCAGTTCGCGAATGCGGGCCACACGCTCACCCTGCGTGCCGAGCTTGGCATGGAAGGTGACGTTCAGCGCATCGAGCTTGGCCATGCGCTGGTCGAGCGGCTTCTTGAGATCGAGACCGAATTTCGCAGCCGAATCCTTGAGCGTTTCCAGATCGGGCAGATCGCCCTGGTCGCGGTTCCAGAAGTGGCGGGCATCCGACAGGCGGGCGCGAACGACCTTGCCATTGCCATGGATGATTTCCTTGCCGCCGTCGCTCGCCTCGATGTTCGAGATCAGGATGAAGCGGTTGGAAAGACCCTCTTCCGCACCCTGATTGCGGGTAACGAAACACTTCTGGTTGGTCTTGATGGTGAGGCGAATGATTTCCGCCGGAATTTGCAGATAGTCTTCCTCGAAGGTGCCCATCAGCACCTGCGGCCATTCGACGAGGCCGGAGACTTCTTCGAGCAGCCCCTCGTCTTCCACCAGTTCAAGACCGTTGGCGAAAGCCAGATCCTTGGCGTCGTGCAGGATGATGTCCTTGCGACGCTCGGCATCCAGCACGACCTTCGCCTTTTCGAGGCTCGAGACATAGTCCTCGAAACGGCGCACGGTGATGGGACCCGGCGCGTGGAACCGATGGCCATAGGTGACGTTGCCGGCGACGATGCCGTCGATGACGAAGGGAATGACCTGCGTTTCGTCATGTTCGGGGCCGAACAGGCAGACGATGGATTGCAGCGGGCGCACCCAGCGCAGGCTTTCCGAGCCCTTGCCTTCGATGCCACCGTAGCTGGAACCCTTGGGCATCGAGGCCGGGCCGGAGCGCATGGATTTCGGCCAGGGGAAAGAGCGGATGATACCGGGCATAACCTCGGCGATGATCTCTTCCGCCGGGCGGCCGGGCTTGTTGATGATGGCGACATAGAAATCGCCCTTCTTCGGATCGGAAACGACCTGCGCTTCCGAGATGTCGCTGAGGCCAGCGCCGCGCAGAAAGCCCTCGATGGCCTTTTCATTGGCGTCGGTGCGCGGGCCCTTCTTTTCCTCGCGAACATCGGCAGAGCGGGCGTTGAGACCGCGAATATCCAGCGTCAGGCGGCGCGGCGTCCAATATTCGCGCGCACCCTCATAGGTCAGCCCTCTCTCCACCAGCGCATCGGTGACGAGTTTCTTCAGATCGCCCGCCGCCTTGCGCTGCATGCGGGCGGGGATTTCTTCGGAGCGAAGTTCAAGCAGAAGATCGGGCATGGGATAAGGACTTTAATCTGTTGCAAAAGAGTGTCGCGGACTTAGCAAGACCAGCGGCAAAAGTCACCAGCTATCGGTTAAATTAGCGCCGGCGGGCGTTACCAGCCGCCGCCGCCGCCGCCACCACCGCCGGAGCCGGAAAAACCGCCGCCGCCACCGCCCGAAAAGCTGGAGCCGGAAGAGCTGACGGGCTGGGGAATGGTGGAGGCGATAGTGTTCGCCATGGAGGTGGAAAAGCCGCCGATCCTGTCGCCAAAGCTGCCGTAATTGCTGCCCGCATACCAGCCGGGCGCATAACTTGCAGCCGCGGCACCGGCAGCGGCCGTTGCCAGCCAGGCCTCGAAGGTGCGGTTCCACGGTTTTTCGACGCCGAGCGCCACCGCATAGGGCAGCAATGTCTCGAAATGCTGCGGCGACATGGCGGGCGCACCCGCCATGTTCATCCGGTCTTTTTCCGCCAGCGTCAGATAGGTTCTGAGACCTTCGATACCGTCCATCAGCTTGCGGCCGAGCGGCGTCGGCGCGCCCATCAGGAACAGGAACAGCGCATTGGTGAGCACGATGCCGCCGATGGCGGCCAGCGCCAGCGACTTGGTGTCATGGGTGACATCCAGCAGGATTTGCGTGGCGATGCCGCCAATGGCTGAAAAGGCCACGAAACCGGCAAAGGCCAGCATGACGATGCCGCCGATCCGCTTGCGCAGCGGTGCGCCGCGCGAAAACTGGCGGCCGATGCCGATCGACAGGATGCTGAAGAAGAAGGCGAAAAAGCCGAAGACCAGCACGGCGGCAATGGCGCTTTCATCCAGATCGCCGAAGATCAACGTCGCGACGATGAGGGCGATGCTGAGGAAGATGCCGAAGACGGTGTAACCGGCATTGCTGCGGTAATATTTGCCGCGATGCTCTTTTTCTATCGCCGCGCGGAACTGTTTTCCGACTTTCTCCACCTCCGGCCCATGGGCCTTGTCGATGGTCAGCGCCTTCCCCGAACCGCCGATGGAGGCAAGCAGCGTTTTCTGCCCGCTCGGCAGATCGGCAGCGGTTGCCTTTTCCGTGCGGCGAATGACGATGGCGTTCTTCAAATCCTCCAGAACGACATAACCCTTCACCGCAAGATCAAGGGCCGAAGCAGAGAGCGCCGTCCAGCCGGCACCTGAGAAACCGCGATTATCGACGTAATTGACCAGAGCCGGCGAAAGCCCCTCCGGCGCATCCCAGCGTGGCACGACCACGCCCCTCGCCGGATCGCGGCCGACGGCAAACCACGCCCGCAGGTAATAGAGCAGCACGGCAAAAAGCCCGCCGCCTGAGAGCAGGATGGCGAGATTATCCCGCAGCCACCAGCCCGCCTCCTGTGAGGCGTCCGGCGCGGCAATTGCACCCTTGGGCAGCTTCACGGCAACCGTCATGCCCTCGCCAACCGAAAACGGGCGGGTGGTGGCGAAGAAAACCTCGTTGCCTTCGCTGAGGATGCGCGCATCCTTGCCTTTCGCGCCAAGCGGGCCAGTGAAGACGGCGGTATCGGTGGCCTTTACACCCTGCGGCAGCGTGATGGTCGCGGAAATCTCGCCCATCGGGAATTGCCAGCCATTGCCGGTGACGTTCCAGGTCAGCTCGTCATAATCGCTGAAATAGCGGATCTGCCGGGCAGTGGTGTAGGTAATCTGGAAGATATGTTCGCCGGTCGGCAGAAAACGCTCGGCGCTGCCGGTATAGATCCGGATGCCGCCATCGATATTTTCGGTGCGCCAGTTTTCCGGCGCGCCATCGCGCTCCACCGAAACGACGTTGAAATCCACCTTGGTGCGGCGATTATTCGCATCCAGCGCATAAAGCGGGAAGTCGCGGAAGATGCCGCGCTTGATATTCTGGCCTTCGGCGCGGGCGGTGATGGTTTCGGTCACCGTCAGCTTGCCGTCCGTCGCCACCTCGACGACGGAATGGTAGGAGCGGATGAATTCCTCCGCAAAGGCCGGGAAGGTCGCGCCCAGGAAGACGAACAGCGCGAGAAGTCTAACGGCGATAGTCTTCACGGGCGATCCCTCCTCAATGGCTCAGTGCTGCGGCTCGGCAGCGCTTTCCTTTTCGGTATAGTCCACGCCGAGCGAGGCGAGCGCCTTCCAGTAGCCCGGATAGGTCTTGCCCACGCAGGCCGGGTTCTGGATGGCGATGCCGCCGATCTTCAGCGCCGCCAGCGCAAAGCTCATGGCGATGCGGTGGTCGGCAAAGGTATCGATGGAGGCATCGACAGTCTGGCCCGCGAGCGAGGGATCGGAATGCACGATCAGGTCGTCGCCTTCCTCATGCGCCAGACCATCACGGATTTCGTTGAGGCCGAGCGAAACGGCGCGGATACGGTCGCATTCCTTCACGCGCAGATTGGCGATGCCGACGAAACGCACCGGCGTCTCGTTGAAGGCGGCCAGAACCGCGATGGTTGGAATGGCGTCCTGCATCTGCGAACCGTCGATTTCGGCGGGCAGGTGCGGAAACTGCGCCATGACTTCATAGGCCTTGGCATCCGGCTGGGTGAACTTGTCGGCCGGCGTGCCGATATCGATAGCACCGCCGGTCAGAAGTTCGGCACCCCAGAGATAGGTGGCCGCGGAGGCATCCGGCTCGATGTGGAAATCGGTCGCCGTGTAACCCGTCGGGTGCACGCGCCAGATGGCGTTGCTCACCCGCTCAATCTTCGCGCCGAAAGCCTCCATGGCCGATGTGGTAAGGTCGATATAGCCCTTCGCGCCGATTTCCTCGCCCTTGAGGATGATATCGACAGGCTTGTCGCCGCAGGCGGCGGCCATCAAGAGCGCCGACACATATTGGCTGGAAAGGTTGGCATCGATGGTGACGCTGCCCTTCGGGAAGCCAGTGCCCTTGCCGCAGACGGTGACGGGCGGGCAGCCGGTCGGCGCTTCGGCCTCGACGCCGAGGGAGCGCAGGGCTTCCACCAGCGGCATGATCGGGCGTTTGCGCATATGCTCGTCGCCATCGATGATGACGGCGCCATCCACAAGGGCGGCAGCGGCGGTGAGGAAGCGCGTGGCGGTGCCGGCATTGCCGAGGAAAAGCGGCTTTTCCGGCTGCTGCAGTGCGCCGGAGCTTTCGACCACAAAGGTCGTCGCATCCGGCTCGGTGACCTTGACGCCCATCTCGCGCAGGGCTTCGGCCATATAAAGCGTGTCGTCGCTTTTCAGTGCGCCAGTCAACCGGCTTCTGCCCTTGGCGAGGCCAGCGAGCAGAAGCGCACGGTTGGTAATGGACTTGGAGCCGGGCGGCTCGACCTTGCCGGAAAGCGGGTGGTCGGGCGGGGTGATGGTCAATTCGATCATGATTGTCGTCTTGTCAAAGAATGCAGCGCGGGGCCGGATTATCGGAATTTGAACGGGTGGTCTTAAGCCGCCGGAAGAACAGTAAGCTTAGAATTTCACCGTCGGCACGGCGCGGTCGGCCGGGTTTTCGATCTCGAAATAAGGCGCCTTCGCAAAGCCGAACTGGCCTGCGACCAGATTGGAGGGGAAGCTCTCCACCTTGACGTTGAGATCGCGCGCCGCGCCATTGTAATAACGGCGCGACATCTGGAGTTCGCCTTCGATGGTTTCCAGCGAGCGCTGCAATTCCAGAAAGTTCGTATTGGCTTTCAGGTCGGGATAGGCTTCGGCGAGCGCAAAGAGCTTGCCGAGCGCCTGCGACAGCAAGCCTTCCGCCTGGGCGCGGCCTTCAACGTCTCCCGCCGGCACGGCCTGCGCCCGGTTGCGCATGGCAATCACTTCTTCAAAGGTGCTCTTTTCATGCGCCGCGTAGCCCTTCACGGTCTCGATGAGGTTGGGGATGAGATCGGCGCGGCGCTTCAGCTGCACGTCGATGCCCGACCACGCCTCTTCCTTCATCTGCCGCGCCTTGACGAGACCGTTATAGATGAAGACGACATAAAGCGCGATCGCCGCGATGATTGCCAGCGTGATGAACATTCCCGACCCCTCCTCAAGAGGCGCGGACACCATGGTGGCGTCCGCACGTTAGACTGCTGCCCCGCCTTACATAAACGTTCAGGCGGCCCTGTTCCAGTTCACCCCGCCCGCATCCGTCAGCAGGAAGGCTTCGCCGCAGGCTTTCGCCAGCGTACGCACACGCAAGATATAGCTCTGGCGTTCCGTGACCGAAATTACGCCGCGCGCATCCAGAAGGTTGAAGACATGGCTGGCCTTGATGCACTGGTCATAGGCCGGGAACACACATTTATGCAGGCGCTGATTGTCGTTATCACCCGGCGCACCGGCGGCGAGAAGCGCCTGGCATTCCTTTTCGGCGTCGATGAAATGGCGATGCAGCATTGATGTATCGGCAAATTCGAAGTTGTGGCGGGAATATTCCTGCTCGGCTTGCAGGAAGACGTCGCCATAGGAAATCTTCTCTTCGCCTTCGCGGCCGTTGAAGTTCAGGTCATAGACGTTGTCGACGCCCTGAACATACATGGCCAGACGCTCCAGACCATAGGTCAGTTCGCCGGCGACCGGCGAGCATTCGATGCCGCAAACCTGCTGGAAGTAAGTGAACTGCGAGACTTCCATGCCGTCGCACCAGCATTCCCAGCCAAGACCCCAGGCGCCGAGCGTCGGGCTTTCCCAGTCGTCCTCAACGAAGCGCACATCGTGCAGCAAGGGATCGAGGCCGATCGCCTTCAGCGAACCGAGATAGAGTTCCTGCAGGTTCGACGGGTTGGGCTTCAGAATGACCTGATACTGGTAATAGTGCTGCAAACGGTTGGGGTTTTCCCCGTAACGACCATCGGACGGACGGCGCGACGGCTGCACGTAAGCGGCCTTCCACGGCTTGGGACCGAGCGCGCGAAGCGTCGTCGCCGGATGGAACGTACCCGCGCCCACTTCCATATCGTAAGGCTGCAACACCGCGCAGCCCTTGTCGGCCCAGTAATTGTGCAGCGTCAGGATCAGCGCCTGAAAGGAACGCTTCGGGTTCATATGGTCGGGAACATCGGTCATTTCAGTCATCGCGGCGTTAGGAGGACAAGTAAGCAGTGACTTACTTCGGATGCGGACTGGTGCCACGGCATGGCGAAGGGGTCAAGGTTTTATGCGTGGAGAAGCCGCCTTACGGCTCATCCTCGCGTTTCACCCGGTATTCGCCGGTTTCAGGGTCCTTGATCAGCGTGCCGATGGCGCCGGTTTCGCGTTCCTTCTCACGCTGCTTCGATTTCGCCGAAAGCTTTTCCGCATCGCGGACAAAGCGGCGGTAAAGGATGACGGATCCCACCACCAGAAGAATAATTGTAATAAGCTGCGCCATAAGGCCCTATTCCTGCGACATCACAGACCAAAACGTGACCACAATGCCTTTTCTTCAGCAACCTCCGCAAGCCCCGATACGGCGCCTGCCGCGAGGCCTTCGGCATTGAGGCCGAGCGCCGCGTTGACGCCAGGCACCTTTTTGCCGAACAGCGAACGCCCGCCGCTGATGAGCTGGAGCTTGACCTTGGTGCCGTAACGGCGGCGCAGCACGTCCCGCATGTCGCCCAGCCCATCGATCAGGCCGAGGTCGAGGCCGCGCATGCCGGTCCAGAACAGGCCGGAAAAGATCGCCTCTTCGCCCTTCAGTTTCGAGCCGCGGCGCATCTTCACCATATCAATGAAAACATTGTGGATTTCGACCTGAAGCGATTTCAGGTAATCGATATCGCCTTCCTTTTCCGGCTGGAAGGGATCGAGGATGACCTTGTTCTCGCCGGCCGTATAGACGCGGCGCTCCACGCCGATCTTCTTCAGCATTTCCGGAAAACCGAAACCGCCGGAAACGACGCCGATCGAGCCGACAATAGAGGTAGGGTCAGCGATGATCTCGTCGCCGGCAAGCGCGATCATGTAACCGCCGGAGGCTGCAACATCCTCCACGAAGATCAGGACTTTCTTGTCCTTTTCCTCGGCGAGCTGGCGGATGCGGTTATAGATCATCCGTGCCTGCACCGGTGAACCGCCGGGCGAATTGAGCGAAATGGCGACGGCCGGCGCATCCTTGAAGGCGAAGGCCTTTTCCAGAAGCGGTGCATAGGAAGCGAGGTTGAGGGCGGGGCGGAACTGGTTGCCGCCGGCCATGATCGCGCCATGCATGCGCACCACCGGGATGACGAGCTCTTTTTTACGAAAGCGTTTCGGCACCAGATACTTCAGAAAACCCACTACTCAATCCTCGCAGCATTTATCCGTTCGTCAGGGATGTATGTATCGCCCCGGAAAACACAATGGTTTGCGGCCGGCGGAACAGCGATATTTATGACGCGGTCCGGATTGCCCTTACATTACGCGAATAGGCGGCGCGGCCATTGTTCAGGTCATCGACGAATGGTGTGAAGGCATGGCTGCCGGTCTCATGCATGATGAGCGGCGCGCGGAAGGACAGCCGCGCCCGCGAACCCTTGATGGCGGTGGCGAGCATACGTACCGCATCCTCGCCAGGGCGCGGATGGATAAGGGTGATTTCGAGGCCACCAAAACGGCTGCCGCAGGCGGCAATGATTTCCGCCACAGATTGCGGCCGTGCAATGAGTGAAAGCTGCCCGCCCGAAACCATGATCGCGCCCGCCGTCCTGATCCAGTCCTCGAACAGGCCGTCCGTCATGGCGTGCGCTTCAGCCTTCAGGGCATCCGGCGTGCGGCGGTCACCCGCATCATTATAGGGCGGGTTCATGATGACGTGATGGAAATAATCATCGGGCAATCCGGCCGCGACACGCGCTTTCGCACGCAGCGTCACATCCGCCTCGCACACATTCACCCGCGCGGAAAACGCGGCATTCTCGGGCAATTCGAGGCTGCGGCGAGCAAATTGAACCATTTCCGGCGAGCGCTCATAGAGCGTCACCTGCGCCTTTTCGAGCCTTGCCGCAACCGCCACGCCGGCAGCGCCCGCACCTGCGCCGAGATCGGCGATCCGGCAGGCGCGGTCATCCGCCACCAGCGAGGCCAGAAGCATGGCGTCCATGCCGGCCCGGTGCCCCCTGCCCTTCGGCTGGACGATGTGAAACCGGCCCCGGTGAAAGGCGTCGATCGTTTCGGAAATGCCGTCGCCCACCGCCGTTCAAGCCTCTTCGTTGCGCAGCTCGTCGCCGAGCCCGGCATCGATGAGAATGCGGCGGGCCTGATCGGCGCGGTCGTCTTCCACCAGGAACCTTCGCGGCAAAAGGCCGAGCGATCCCTCCAGAATACTCATCGCCTGATCGGCAATGAGGCAGTGAATGCCGGCGTCCTTCATCAGGCTTTCGGCGAAGGAAAGAAGCACGGCATCGTTGGTACGGATCAGTTCACGCATGGATAGACCTTAAATTCCCATCTTTTTGAATGGCTAGCGGCAATTCGCCCCTTGCCGCGCAAGGCGTCAGTTTTTATTGTCGAATTCAAATTCGAACTGGAGTCCTGTCCCTTGGGCGTCGTCATACCGCTTGAAGAAAGCAAAAACAAACTCGCATCCGTCAAGCCGCTTGTCGACCTGACCCGCCCCGACATGGAACGGGTGAACCAGCTTATCCTTTCCAAAGCCGGTTCCGATGTCCAGATGATCCCCGAAGTGGCCAATCACCTGATCTCGTCAGGCGGCAAGCGCCTGCGGCCGATGCTGACGCTCGCTTCGGCCTCGATGTTCGGTTACGAGGGCGACCACCACATCAAGCTCGCCACCAGCGTCGAATTCATGCACACGGCGACGCTTCTGCATGACGATGTGGTGGATGAAAGCGATCTGCGCCGCGGCAAATCCACCGCCCGCACCATCTGGGGCAACCAGGCGAGCGTTCTGGTCGGCGACTTCCTGCTTGGCCAGGCGTTCCGCATGATGGTGGATGTCGGCTCTCTCGATGCGCTTGACGTGCTGTCCACCGCCGCCTCCGTCATCGCCGAGGGCGAGGTGCTGCAGCTTTCCGTCGCCAAGAACATGGAAACGACGGAAGATGATTACCTGCAGGTGATTCGCGCCAAGACGGCCGCCCTTTTTGCGGCGGCGGCGGAAGTCGGCCCCATCGTCGCCAAGACAGACAAGGCGACCCGCAGCGCGCTGAAATCCTACGGCATGAATCTCGGCCTCGCCTTCCAGCTGGTCGACGATGTTCTTGACTACGGTGGAAAGTCCGCCGATCTCGG
Organism: Agrobacterium sp. B1(2019); assembly: GCF_008274755.1. NCBI lineage: Bacteria > Pseudomonadati > Pseudomonadota > Alphaproteobacteria > Hyphomicrobiales > Rhizobiaceae > Agrobacterium > Agrobacterium sp. B1(2019). The sequence continues at coordinate 2,083,059 of NZ_VTPB01000001.1, forward strand.
CAAAAATACCGGTGACGATTTCCGCGAAGGCAAGATCACCCTGCCGGTCATCCTCTCCTATCGTCGCGGCACGCAGGATGAGCGCGCTTTCTGGCGCACAGCCATCGAAAAGGGCGAAAGCAGCGATGAGAACCTCGAGAAGGCGCTTGGCCTGATCACCAAATATAACGGCCTAGGTGACACGATCGGCCGCGCCACGCATTACGGCACCATTGCCCGCGACGCGCTCGCGCCGCTGCCGCAGAGCCCGTGGAAAGATGCGCTTCTGGAAGTCATCGACTTCTGCATCGAGCGTCTGAACTGACGCTGGAAGACCGGAACAACGGCGGATGAAAAAGACCATCCGCCCGAGGTTCCGGGCCAGCTTCTCCGCAAGGCGTGATTGTGGCCGGGGCCATAATTTCTTGCGGGGCTGCTTCAAAAAAGCCATTCTATCGTGACCAGTAATGGAAACTGATTTTTCCGTGCTTCTGCACAAAGGCAAAGGTTCCCTCATGCGGCGTAAACCAGCACTCCGTCTTCTCTGCAGCGCGGCTCTTGCCGCTGCTCTCGCAATCGGCGCGGGTGCAAGCCCCGGCTTTGCGGAGACGAAGGCGACACCGGAAGACAAGGCCGTTACGTTCGATCCGGCCAAGGTGAACACCTTCTCCGGCGCGTTCCTCGCTGGCCGTAATGCCGATGTCGATCAGGATTATCCCACCGCGATTTCGCTTTATAAAAAGGCGCTGGAATTTGATCCGGCCAATACGGAAATCCGCCAGCGGCTGATGATCGCCGAACTTCTGAGCGGCAATTTCGAGGCCGGCGCGAAGATCGCCGATTCGATGAAGGACGATACCTCGGTGGAGCGCGTGACGACCATCGTTCGTGGTCTGGATGCGATCAAGGACAAGGAATTCACCAAGGCCGAGAAGATCCTGAAATATACCGGTCCGAACGATCTCGACCGCATGGTCAACACGCTTTTGACCGCCTGGGCGCGCGCCGGTTCCGGCAAGCCGAAGGAAGCGCTGGCGCTGGTCAACAACATGAAGGGCCCGGGCTGGATTTCGATCTTCCAGAAATACAATGCGGCGGCCATCGCCCTCGTTTCCGGCAACAATGAAGCGGCCCGCAAAAGCCTCAACGAAGCGGTGACGGACCGCGAAGGCGGGGCAACCGCCTCCGATACCTATATGCGCGCGGTGATGGCGCTTGCCCGGCTGGAAGCTTCCGCCGGCAACAAGCAGAAGGCGCTGGATGCGATTGCGGTCGGAGACACTTTCGCGCCGAATTACGCGCCGCTGAAAGCGCTTCGCCAGTCCATCGAAAACGGTGAAAAGCCGGAACAGCAGATCACCAATGCGGTTGAAGGCGCCGCCAGCGTCATGTTCTCCATCGCCGGCGCGCTGAACCGCGAAGGCGCCGAAGAGATCGTGACGCTTTATCTGCAGACGTCGCGCGCGCTCAATCCGAAGAGCCCGGATACGCTCATCCTGCTCGGCGGCCTTTCAGAAGCGCTGAAACAGCCTGACCGCGCCATTGCCTTCTATCGTGAGGTGCCGAAGGATTCGCCGATGTATCGCATCTCCGAGCTCCAGCTCGGATTGACGCTTGCACAGACGGGCAAGGTGGACGAGGCGCGCAAGCATCTCAAATCGCTGCTCGAATCCGATCCGAAGGACATCCGTTCCTATCTCGCCTATGGCAGCGTGCTTTCGGACGCCAAGGACTACAAGGCGATGGCCGAGAACTACGACAAGGCCATCGAGGTCATCGGCTCGGTGCCGCAGAAATCCGACTGGTCCATCTTCTTCCAGCGCGGCATCGCCTATGAGCGGCTGAAGGAATGGGACAAGGCGGAACCGAATTTCAAGCGGGCGCTGGAACTGAACCCGGAACAGCCGCAGGTTCTGAACTATCTGGGTTATTCCTGGGTGGACAAGGGCATCAATCTCGATGAAGGCATGAAAATGATCAGCCGTGCCGTCGAGCTTCGGCCGAATGACGGCTATATCGTCGATTCTCTCGGCTGGGCCCATTATCGCCTTGGCGATTTCGATGAAGCCGTGACCGAGCTGGAACGGGCGATCGAACTGAAAGCTGGCGATCCCACCATCAACGACCATCTGGGCGACGCCTACTGGCGGGTCGGCCGCAAGATCGAGGCGGTCTATCAGTGGAACCGCGCATTGATCGGCGACAGCGACGACGTGGACAAGGCCAAGGTGAAGGAAAAGATCGCCAACGGCCTGCCGCCGGTGGAAAAGGATGCCGAAAATACCGCCAAGAAGGACGTCACGCCACAGCCGCCGGCTCCTCCGGCACCGGCACCGGCCACCACTCCGGACAAGAAATCCTGACGCCGCATGCGCGGGCATGAGGTTTCCGGGGCCGCTGAGACCATCGAGGCGGCCCCGGCCAAGATCAATCTGGCGCTGCATGTGACCGGCCAGCGAGCGGATGGATATCACCTGCTGGAAACGCTGGTGACCTTTACCGAAGCCGGCGACAAGATCCGTATTCGCAACGCCGATGCCGACAGTTTCTCCATCTCAGGCCCCTTCGGCGATCTTTTGCGCGCGGGCGATGGCGGCGATAACCTCGTCACCAGCGCCAGGGACCTGTTGCGCGATGCGCTCGCATCGACAGGTCAACCGGCACCCCCGGTCGCCATTCATCTTGAAAAGAACCTGCCAGTGGCTTCCGGCATCGGCGGCGGCTCGGCGGATGCGGCGGCGACACTGCGCGGGCTTTTGCGGCACTGGCGTGCCGGGATTGCGCCGGATGCGCTTGCATCCATGGCGCTGACGCTCGGGGCGGATGTGCCGATGTGCCTTGAGAGCCGATCCCTGATCGCGCGCGGCATCGGCGAGGACATCGAACTACTCACCGATCTGCCGGAACTGGCGATGGTTCTGGCCAATCCGCTGAAGGCGGTCTCGACGCCGGAGATTTTCCGGCGATTGCAGAACAAGACCAATCCACCCCTGCCTGCCTCTGCGACAATCGGCTGGATGGATTTTCTCGCTCAAAGCCGTAACGATCTTCAGCTGCCGGCACAGGCGTTGCTGCCGGAGATCGGGGAGATCATCGGGTTACTTTCGCAGGAAGATGCAGCGCTTGTGCGCATGTCCGGTTCGGGAGCAACCTGTTTCGGGATTTTTCATTCCTTCGATGCCGCCCAAAACGCGGAAACATCGCTTCGGAAGAAACGCCCCGGCTGGTATTTTCAGGCGACGCGGACCATTTGAGGATAAGGCCATGGCAGGCGAAAGACCCTTCATTCCCCTTGGCATTGCGGTTTTGACCGTTTCGGACAGCCGCACGCTGGAGAACGACAAATCCGGTGATACGCTCGTCGCAAGGCTGGAGGAAGCGGGCCACAGGCTCGCGGCCCGCGCCATCGTGCCTGATGACAAGGCAGCGATTGCCGGTACCGTGCGCGACTGGACGCTCGCTGAAGGCGTGGATGTGGTCATCACCACCGGCGGCACCGGTTTTACCGGCCGCGATGTGACGCCGGAAGCGCTGGAGCCGCTGTTCGAAAAGCGCATGGATGGGTTTTCCGCCCTCTTCCACCGCATCTCCTATGACAAGATCGGCACCGCCACCATCCAGTCGCGGGCGACCGGCGGCGTGGCGAACGCAACCTTCATCTTCGTGCTGCCCGGCTCGCCGGGTGCGTGCAAGGATGCGTGGGACGGCATTCTGAAAGCCCAACTCGATTATCGCCACCTGCCCTGCAATTTCGTGGAGATCATGCCGAGGCTTGACGAGCATTTGAGGCGTGGGAGTGGTGGGGTTTAGATCAGCGGATTGAGGGCGCGTGGGGCTTACCCCCCTCTGCCCTGCCGGGCATCTCCCCCTCAAGGGGGGAGATCGACTCGTGGTTGGGTCTCGCCCATCTCAACATTCGCGAATGAATTGGTGGCTGCGCCTCCTGCCGATCTCCCCCCTTGAGGGGGAGATGCCCGGCAGGGCAGAGGGGGGTGAAGCCGCACGCACCTCCGGTTCGCAGACAATGCCCGCCCAAAGCCCCATCACGCCAGATATTTCTTGAAGAACTCCACCGTCCGGCCCCAGGCGAGATCGGCGGCCGCCTTGTCGTAGCGCGCCGAGGACGTGTCGTTATTGAAAGCGTGGTTGACGCCGTCATAGACGAAGATTTCAAAGGTCTTGCCGTTTTCCTCCAGCGCTTTCTTATAGGCATCGAGGCCGGCATTGATGCGCTCGTCGAGACCCGCATAGTGCAAAAGCAGCGGCGCCTTGATGGCAGGTACATCGGCCGCCGGGGCCTGCTGGCCGTAATAGGCGACGCCGGCATTCAGGTCCGCCGATTTCGTGGCGAAACGGTTGACCAGCCCGCCGCCCCAGCAGAAACCGACCGCGCCCACCTTGCCATTCGCCCCCTGCCGGGCCGCAAGCCATACCCGGCCCGCTTCTGCATTAGCGACGGTCGCGTCCATGTCGAGACCGCTGAACATCTGCCGCGCCTTCTCTTCATCGGCGGGCGTACCGCCCTGCGGTGAGAGGAAATCGACCGCGAGCGCCCGGAAACCGGCGAGCGCCACCCGTCTTGCCACGTCACGAATATGGTCGTTCAAGCCGCGGTTTTCGTGGATGACGATGACCGAGCCGATGGGGCCGGAAACGGATTTCGGCGTAACGAGGTAACCCTTCATCTCGCCACCGGAAGCGGGATAGGTCACCTCTTCGGCGACGATCCTGTCATCATCAGCCGCGATGACCGCCGCTCGGGCACTGTTGGCCGAAAGAAGCGGGGCAATGGCCGCCGCCGCCGCGCCCGACCCGGCCAGCACGGTGAGCTTTTCCATGAATTTGCGGCGATCGAGGCTGAGATGGGTATATTCATCGTAAGCGTCGATCATGGCCTGCGTAATCTTGGGCTTGTCCATCGCTCTATCCTCCTTGAACGCTCGGATGCGGAAAGATAGCGCAGATCGCAGGGTGGGGAACGAGGCGGGGGCAAGCGGCGTCACACATTTGCGTGAGCGCCGCCTCCGGTTTTTCACATCAGGCGGCGAGATCCACGACAATACGGCCGTCGATCTTGCCCTCTTCCATGCGGTGGAAGATATCGTTGATGTTTTCGAGCTTGTCCCAGGAGAAGTGGGCCGCCACCTTGCCTTCGCCGGCAAAGGTCAGCGCCTCCTCCAGATCCTGACGTGTTCCAACGATGGAGCCACGCACCGTGATGCGCTTCAGCACCGTGTCGAACACCGGAATGGAGATGAAGCCCGGCGGCAGGCCGACAAGCGCCATGGTGCCCTTGGCGCGCAGGAAACCGTAAGCCTGTTCCATGGCCTTCGGCGACACCGCCGTCACCAGCGCGCCGTGGACGCCGCCGGTCGCCTTCTGCACCTGCTCCACCGCGTCAGGCGCACGGCCGTTGACGGTGACATCGGCTCCGAGCTTTTTCGCAAGCGCCAGCTTGTCGTCGAAAATATCGGCGGCAACGACATGCATGCCCATGGCCTTGGCATATTGCACGGCCATGTGGCCAAGCCCGCCAATGCCTGAAATGACCACCCACTCACCGGGCCTGACTTCGGTTTCCTTGAGGCCCTTATAGACGGTGACGCCGGCGCAGAGCACCGGTGCGGCCGGACCGAAATCGAGATTATCCGGCAGGCGGCCGACGAATTTCGGGTCGGCGAGGCCGTATTCGGCAAAGCTGCCATTCACGGAATAGCCCGAATTCTTCTGGCTCGGGCAAAGCGTTTCCCAGCCCGTGCGGCAAGGAATGCAGCATCCGCAGGCGGTGTAGAGCCAGGGCGTGCCGGCGCGGTCGCCTTCCTTGATGCCGGTGACGCCAGCGCCGATCTTGGCGACGTAACCCACACCTTCGTGGCCGGGAATGAAGGGTGGGTTGGGTTTGACCGGCCAGTCGCCAGTTGCGGCGTGCAGGTCGGTGTGGCAAATGCCCGTCGCCTTGTAGTTGATGAGAATCTCACCGGGACCGGGATCCGGTATCGCCACTTCCTCAATGGTCAGCGGTTTTCCAAATGCGCGGACAACCGCCGCCTTCATTGTCTTAGCCATGACATACTCCCTAATCTCTGCTCGCTTGAAATCCTCGACGGCACTCAGAGATTAATGGGGATGGAGTTTCATGGAATTGACCCATCGCAAGCCGGAGCATTTTGCGCGCCGGGATTGTCTCACTTATGAAACAACCTGATGGTGCTGATTTACTCCAGCGCCAACCATATGGCGAGCCATGCCCACAGGCAGACGACCAGCGCAAAACCGATGCCGAACAATGCGCCGCGCTGACGCAAGCGGTTGCTGGTGACATGGACATAGGAATGGGCGTAACGCGAAAGCACGAACAGCCATGCCAGAACGACGGTGACGATGTTGTCCGCATCCGTGATGTAAAGCAGCAGGCAGGCGATGTGGAACAGGACCGGTAGTTCGAACTGGTTGGCGATGTTGCGGTTCACCAGATGGCTTTCGCGCGCTTCCTCGCCGCGGTCGCGCAGCTTGATCGCGGATTCGCGATCCTTGAAGGTGTATTTGTTACGCCGGACGATCAGGAGCGCGTAAAGGCAGAAGACCAGAAAGACATGGGCGATCATCGGCCAGAACATTGCGGTCGTGGGTGACATGCTTTCTTCTCCAATCATCAAAACGCTCCCCGATCCGGCATGAATCGGGGAGCGCCAAATACTCAGTATCCTTTTACGGATTCACCTCGAAAGATCAAACCGCGCCGGGGTAGTTCGGGCTTTCGCGGGTGATTGTCACGTCATGGGCGTGGCTTTCACGCAGGCCCGCGCTGGAGATGCGAACGAAAGTGGCCCGCTCCTGGAATTCCTTGATGTTGCTGCCGCCGACGTAACCCATGGCGGCTTTCAGGCCACCTGCCAGCTGGTGCAGCACGCCGGAAACCGGGCCCTTATAGGGAACCTGACCTTCGATGCCTTCAGGCACGAGCTTCAGCGTGTCGCGCACTTCCGCCTGGAAATAACGGTCTGCCGAACCGCGCGCCATAGCGCCAACGGAGCCCATGCCGCGATAAGCCTTGAAGGAACGGCCCTGGTAGAGGAACACTTCGCCCGGGCTTTCATCCGTGCCTGCCAGCAGCGAGCCGATCATGACAGCGGAAGCGCCGGCGGCGATCGCCTTGGCCAGATCGCCCGAGAACTTGATGCCGCCATCGGCGATAACGGGGATGTCAGCCGCATTGGCGACTTCAACCGACGACATGATGGCCGCGAGCTGCGGCACGCCGACGCCGGCGACGATGCGGGTGGTGCAGATGGAGCCGGGGCCGATACCGACCTTGACGCCGTCGGCCCCGGCATCGATCAGCGCCTTGGTGCCGTCGGCTGTCGCGACATTGCCGGCGATGATGCGAACCGAGTTCGACATTTTCTTGACGAGCGAAACGGCATCCAGCACGCGCTGCGAATGGCCGTGCGCGGTATCGACGACCAGAAGGTCGACGCCGGCATCGATGAGACGCTCGGCGCGCTCGATGGCGTCAGCACCGACACTGATGGCGGCTGCGGCGCGAAGGCGGCCCTGCGCATCCTTGGTGGCGTTGGGGTTCAGCTGCGACTTCTCGATATCCTTGACGGTGATGAGGCCGACGCAATTGCCCTTGGCGTCCACCACAAGCAGCTTTTCAATGCGGTGCTTGTGCAACAGGCGGCGCGCTTCCTGCTGATCAACGCTGCTTTCCTTGACCGTGACCAGATTTTCGCGGGTCATCAGTTCGTAAATCTTCTGCTGCGGATCGGAGGCGAAGCGCACGTCGCGGTTGGTCAGAATGCCGACGAGGCGACCGTTCTTGTGGCCGCCGGAACCGCCGTTTTCAACAACCGGAATGCCGGAAATGCCGTGCGCCTTCATCAAGGCCTGTGCTTCTGCGAGCGTTGCATCCGGGCCGATGGTGACGGGGTTGACGACCATACCGCTTTCGAACTTCTTCACCTGCCGGACTTCTTCGGCCTGTTCGATGGGGGTCAGGTTGCGGTGGATAACGCCAATGCCGCCGGCCTGGGCCATGGCGATGGCAAGACGGCCTTCGGTCACCGTATCCATGGCGGAAGAGAGGATCGGCAGGTTGAGATCGATATCGCGGGCGATGCGGGTGGCGATATTCGTCTGTCCCGGCATAACCTCGGAATGTCCGGGTTGCAGCAACACATCGTCAAATGTGAGAGCGTCCAAACCAGTGGGTGTTTGAATGATGCGTGCCATGACCAAATTCCTTCATAATGAAAATGCGTGGCCGTTCCGGAACGAAAAGTTCACCCCGGCGCCCTGCAAGGATTGCTTGGAAGTTGGCGAGGGCTGGTAACACGTTCATGACAGGAAGGGAATAGAAAAAACCCGGAATAACCTTCCGGGCTTTCTCTGTTGCTGCGTTGCAGCAGATATCAGATGTCGAACTGATAGGATTTCGGCACGAAACGATAGCCCGTATCCAGCTTCTCCGCGTAACCGACCGCCGGGAAAGGCATGTGATACCCAAGGAAAGGCAAACGGTCGGTGGCGATCATGTCATAGACCTTCTTGCGGGTCGCGGCGGCTGCCGCCTTGTCCATGTCGAACTTCACCTCCCAGTCCGGCTTTTGCAGGGAAAGGACGAAATGGTTGGCAGTATCCGCCGTCAGAATGAGTTGTTTGCCTTCCGATTCGACACGGAAGATCATGTGCCCCGGTGAGTGACCGAAGGCCGCCACGCCGGTAATCCCGGATACGACGCTGGCGCCGTCGCCGATGAAGGTCGCCTTTTCCGCCAGCGGCTTGACGTTTGTGAGAACGCCCTTGTGACCGCCTTCCGCAGGCGTGCCGACGCGCTTGTCGTCCGTCCAGAAATCATATTCCATCTGGCCGAACACATAGCGGGCCTTGGAAAAAGCCGGTACGCCCTTCTCCATCAGCCCGCCAATATGATCGCCATGCATATGGGTCAGCACCACCACGGTCACATCCTCCGGCGTATAACCGGCGGCCGCCATGCCCTCGATCAACCGGCCATTGCCCGCACCGCGCCCGGCTTCACCGAAGCCGGTATCGAACAGCACGAGATCGGTGCCGGTATTGACGAGGACCGGCGAGAAGGAATTGACGAATTGCTCTTTCGGCAGAAAATTGTCTTCCAGCAATTTTCCGACCGTCTCGGGTGATTGATCCGTGCCGAAGGTCTCGCCGGGATTGGGGGCCGCGCGTGCGCCATCCTTCACCACCAGCACTTCGAAATTGCCGAGCTTGAAGCGATTGGTTTCAGGCGGCATCGCGTGTTCTATCTCCATGGATGTCTGCGGCTGGTTGGTCTGGGCATTTGCGCTACGCGCCATCAAAAGCGGCGCGCCGAGAACGCTTGCACCGGCCGCACCGATAAGGCCGCGTCTGCTCATGCTCAAGGATTGGGTCATCATCTTTCTCCCGATATCGCCAACTGGCCGTGATCGCCAACTGAACTCACCCAACGGACAATAAAGCGAGAAAGTTGCAAGAAAACCGGCCTCACGCAGGTTTGATCGGAACTTGAGAAATTGATAATTAACGTGTTGGCAAGCCCGTTTATCAGGCGTAGGAGGAACGGCGATATCCTTTGTCGCAGCGGAAAGCCGCAGGCAGCCTCAATGAACCGCATCATTCCACTCATCCTGGCAGTCGCTCTCTTCATGGAGCAGATGGACTCCACCGTCATCGCCACCTCGCTTCCGGCAATCGCCGCCGATCTTCATGTCGGCCCGATCACGCTCAAGCTCGCATTGACGGCGTATATGGTGGCGCTGGCGATCTTCATTCCCATCAGCGGCTGGATGGCCGACAAATATGGCGCGAAGAAAATCTTCCGTTTCGCCATCGGCGTTTTTGTGGTGGGATCGATCTGCTGCGCAGTTTCCTCCTCGGTGTTCGAGTTCGTGCTTTCGCGTTTTTTGCAAGGCATGGGCGGGGCGATGATGACGCCCGTCGGACGTCTCGTGCTTTTGCGCACGACCAAGCGCAGCGAACTCGTCTCCGCCATGGCACTGCTGACAATTCCGGGACTTGTCGGACCGCTCACCGGACCGCCCATCGGCGGTTTCATCACCACCTATTTCTCATGGCACTGGATTTTCCTTATCAACGTGCCGATCGGTATTATCGGCATCTGGCTGTCGACAATCTTCCTGCCGGAAATCGAAACGACAAATCCGCCGCCGATGGACGGCAAGGGGTTCTTGCTCTCAGGCATCGCCGCCTCTGGCGTGGTGTTCGGCCTCTCCGTCGTCAGCCTGCCCGCGCTACCGCCCGCCATCGGAATCGCCTCGACCCTCATCGGTTTCATCTGCGGTTTTCTTTATCTGCGCCACGCCGCGCGCCACCCCGCCCCCATTCTGGATTTTCGCATATTCCAGAACGCGACCTTCCGGGCGGCTTCCGTCGGCGGCACCGTTTTCCGCATTTCCACGGGCGCCATACCCTTCCTGATGCCGCTGATGCTGCAGATCGGTTTCGGGCTGAACCCGTTCCAGTCGGGCATGATCACCTTTGCCGGCGCAATCGGTGCGATCACGACGAAATTCATGGCCAAGCGAGTGTTTGCGGCAACCGGATTTCGCTCGACGCTGATCGGTGCCGGCATCGTCGGCGCCTGCACAACGCTTGCCAACAGCTTCTTCACCCCGGAAACGCCTTATGCGCTCATCATGATCTTTCTGGTGACGGCGGGATTTGCCCGATCCTTCTTCTTCACCGGGTCGAATGCGCTCAGCTATTCCGACATCGAGGACAGGCAGGCCAGCCAGGCGACCTCGATGGCGTCGGTGTTGCAGCAGATCAGCCTCGCGCTGGGCGTGGCTTTCGCCGCTTCCATTCTGGAAGTCAGCAGCATGATGTCCGGCACACATCTGCAGCTTGCCGATTTCCACATCGCTTTCACTATCGTCGCACTGGTGTCGCTGTTCGCCATCGTGCCGATCATCCGCATGGACGGCAATGCCGGGGCGGCCGTTTCCGGCCATCGCGGCAAGGTCTCGCAACCGGCGGAGTGATTAAAGCGCCGTGCGCCCGTTTGGGCGCACAAAGGACGCTTTAACTCTTTGAATCTGCGCATCGTTTCGGACAAAAATCGAATACGATTTTCTGTCCCATTCGCTAGTCTTCGGAAGCCTCTCCGGCCTCCGCATCGACCTGCGGCTCGGTCTTGCGGCCCTTGAAGTGTTTGGCAAGCAGGAACATTTCCACCGACTCCGAACGTGACGAGGCCGGTTTGATATGCAAGACCTGCTTGAAGTTCTTCTTGAGCATGTCCAGCAGCTGCTTTTCCGTGCCGCCCTGGAAGGTCTTGGCAAGGAAGTGCCCGCCCTCCGCCAGCACCTGAACGGCAAAATCGGCCGCGACTTCGCACAGATGCATGGTGCGGATGTGGTCGGTCTTCTGGTGTCCGGTGGTGGGCGCGGCCATATCCGACAGCACCAGATCAGGCGTACCGCCGACGGCCTCCATCAGCTTTTCCGGCGCGCTCGGATCGAGGAAGTCCAGCTGCAGGATTTTCACGCCGGGAATAGGATCGATCTCGAGGAAATCGATGGCCGCAACGCGAATGTCATCTTCTGTCGAATCCGTCACCTTGGAGGCGATCTGCGACCAGCTGCCGGGTGCGGCGCCAAGATCGATGATGCGGCGTGCGCCCTTCAGAATCTCATGCTTGTCGTTGATTTCCAACAGCTTGAAGGCGGCGCGGGCGCGATAGCCCTCAAGCCTGGCGCGCTGCACATAAGGGTCATTGATATGACGTTCCAGCCAGCGGCGCGACGAGGCCTTTAGCTTGGTCTTCTTGACCTTCTGGCCGATCTTGCGGCCGGTGCGGTTGTTGCTTGTCGGCGCCTTGCTCATGTCAAACCTTCCGTCCTGTCCTGCCGTGCCATCTGCATGCGCCTTATCCGGTTGCGCCGCCATGCGCCGTCATCCGCCATCATATCCGTCAGCAGGCCTTCGCGAAGGCCGCGATCCGCCACGCGCATGCGGCGCGCCGGCCAGCGGCGGCGAATGGCCTCAAGGATGGCGCAGCCGGCCAGAACCAGATCGGCCCTGTCAGGCCCGATGCAGGCATTGGCGGCGCGACCCGCGAAATCCCATGCCAGCAGCTTGTCCTGCATCGCCGTCACCTCGGCATCGGAAAGCCAGAGGCCATCCACCTTGCGGCGGTCATAGCGTGGCAGATCGAGATGGACGCCGGCAAGCGTCGTCACGGTGCCCGAGGTCCCGATCAGGTGAAAATCCTCGTGGTGGGTCTGCGGCGCGAGAGGGGGGCAATGGAAGGCGTCGAGCAGCCCTTCGACTTCCCCCACCATGGCGGCGAAAACATCCGGCGTCACATCGCGCCCGCCATGACGTTCCGAAAGCGTGACGACACCGACCGGCAATGAGGTCCAGTGGGTGATGTGATTGGCGAGCCGGTTCGAGCGATTTTCCCCGACCTTGATAACGGCGATTTCCGACGATCCGCCACCAATATCGAACAGCACGACAGAGCGCGCTTCGCGCCCGACAAGCGAGGCGCAGCCAGACACCGCAAGGCGGGCTTCCGTCTCGCGGCTGATGATTTCGAGCTTCAGTCCCGTCTCCCGCGTAACTCGCGCCAGAAATTCCTCGCCATTCGACGCAGCGCGGCAGGCCTCGGTGGCGATGAGCCGCATGCGCCTGATCGGACGACCGGAAAGCTTCGCGGAGCAGACTTTCAGCGCCTCGACAGCTCGATCCATGGCATCGTCGGAAAGCCGGCCGCTCGACACCAGCCCCTCGCCCAGCCGGACGATGCGCGAAAAGGCGTCGACGACCCGAAACTGGCCGGGCCTCGTCGGCTGCGCGATTAGAAGCCGGCAATTATTGGTGCCGAGATCGAGCGCGGCGTACATATCCGTCGGCGGCTCCTGGCCATGCTCGTGCTGGCGGCCTGCGTGGCGGGCGGATGTTTCGGACTGCCGATGCGGCTCCTGCCCGGCCCCGTTGGCGCGGCCATTCTGCTTGCCGACATGTTTCGGCGCATGGGTAGGAACCAGCGGGCGACCCTGTGGATCGCGCCCGCGCGGATCGCGATGCCCACGCTTGCGGTGGCGCGACTTTCGCCCGCCGCCCGGCGGCACGGAGGAAGGATTGACCGCATCGGTTGCGGCTGGCGCCTGCGTCTGCACGCTGGAAGCTGGGGCAACCTGTTGAGAGGTCCCCTTGCCGCGAGAGCGCCTGCGACGCTTTCTCTTGCGCGGCTCGGCATCCGGCTCAAGAGCCGATACGTAGGAGGAACCGGCCGGAACATCCGCGGCAACATCATGCGACAGCACAGCAGCGTCACGGGGCTGACCGTCACGCTTGTGTTTCTTGCCACGACGGGATCGCTTCGCTTTCCCTTTGTTCGCCACCGACTCCCCTTGTTCCGACGGCTTTGGGCCGTTTCCGGGGTCGATCACTGTCTTGTCCATTTCGCCGCGCACAAGCGTAGACGCTATGCTGCTGGCTTTCATAAGGTTTCGTTGGGCCGACAATACCAGCGCAAGCGATTTTAGCCAAATGGTTTTTGCCAGGCCCCACATGGGAAGCGCTGATGCCTCGCCAAGGCTGGGCAAGGATCGTCACGATCGCGGCTATGATTTCCGGATATTTCGAAATCGGAAGGCAGGTCAGCTCGCCGCCGGGACTTGCGCAAACACCCACAAGTCATGAACGGGCGCCAATGTGGAGAAAATATTCCCCTCTCCCGGTAAGTCCTTGTGACATATAAACTTACTGGGAGAGGGGAATGGTACGGTTGAGTGGGGTCGAACCACCGACCTCAGGTGCCACAAACCTGCGCTCTAACCAACTGAGCTACAACCGCACATGAAACGCCGAAGCGGCGTCACGGGGGGTGACATAAAAGGTGTTTTGCCCATTTGCAAGTGCCTGTTCGAATTTTGCGAAAAAAGGCGAAGAAAGGCAAGCGCTTTTCAATGGGCCGGATTGTCATTAAGAGGCCGCGGCGGCCTGTTGATGTTAACTCTATTTGGCGATTCATCCGGCGGATGGTGGACCGGATCGCCCTGTGAAGTTATTTAAAATTCTGTTAACGTGATGCCTCGGCGGGTTTACGTTTAGAGCTTCATGAGGAAGCCGAAAGCCCGCGAGGTCCGGTAGTGCCAGAATAGGTTTCGACATGCCCGCCGTCCAGTATCCCTTTATCGATATCGCAGTACATGAACGGGTGCGTGACGGTTTCGGGCGCGGCGAGGCCATGGCGTTGTTCTCGCTAGACCTTAAAAACGCCCTTTGGGCCAATGGCCGGGGTGCGGCGCTGTTTGGCACGCCGATGGTCTATGATTTTCTGGAACAGGGCCCGAAACCGCAGGACGTGACCTTCCGGCAACTGGCGGCCGCGGCGGCGCGGCTTTCCAAAGCGGGCGACAGCCTGCCGTTTACCATTCGCATCACGTCGGGTTTCCGCAGCCTTGCCGTTACCGCGCGCGCAGAAGTCATCGAGGCCGAACCCGGCCAGCCCGCCATCCTGTTTTCCGCCCTCACCGATCAGGCCGAACCTGACACGGCGGAATGCGCCCGGCGCATGATCGAAGGTTTCGACGACCCTGATATCCATATGGCGGTTCTGAACGGCGAGAACGAGATTGTCGCTGCTTCCCCCGGCTTTTCTTCTCTCGGTATTACGCCTCACACTGCGCGGACGCTGGTGAAAATGGCAGCCGGACAGTCCGGCCATCTCGTCAAGCGGCCGGTGCCGACCGGCAAGGGTTATCTGCCCGCGGCCACCGGCCAGATCGCGACATCGCCCGAACTGAACCTGATGTTCGTGGTCGAAACCGCGCTGGGTACACTCGATCCCGTCAATGGTTTTTTCGAAGACAGGTCGCAGGAAGCGCCAGCCCTGCCGGTTGCGGAGACCACGACTGTCGTCGTTGCAACTTCCTCTTTCGATTCCGTGCTCGACGCTGTTGCCGGCATCGAGGATGTGGAAGAGGTGCAGGAACTGCCGGTCGATCCCGAAGAAGAAGCGCCAGTGCAGCAGGATGATGACAGCATCCTGTCCTCGCCTGAAGACGAAACGGAAACCCCGGCGGCGCTTTCCGCGCAGGACACCGACGCCGCTGCGAATGTGGCGATGACGGACGACATCGCCGATCTTTTCGAACTCGATGAAGATGAAGCAGAAGCGCCCTTAACCGAGCGGGCGATCGCCGATGCCCCTGCCGAAGAGGCCGTGACCGAAGAAAACGTAGTCGCTTACGATGAAATCGTAGAAACCGCGCCGTCAGAAGCTGCTCCTGCGGCGGATGAAGAGGTAGCGGCGGAGACGGAGACCGAAGAGACGAATATCGGCGCTGGCGCAGAAGCGCAGCCTTTTGTTTTCAATGCCGGTGCGCGCGCTTCCCGTTTCGTCTGGAAAATCGATGCGGAAGGGCGCTTCAGTTCGATCTCGCATGAATTTGCAGAGGCTGTGGGCGCCAAGGCGGCTGCCGTGGAAGGCATGGGCTTTGCCGATGTCGCGGCCCTGTTCAATCTCGATCCCGACGGCAAGATCCGCGAGCTTCTCGGCCGTCGCGACACATGGTCGGGCAAGACGATCTACTGGCCGGTGGAAGGCACATCGCTGATGGTGCCGATCGATCTTGCCGCCCTGCCCACCTACACGCGCTCACGCGAATTCGACGGCTTCCGCGGTTTCGGCATCGTGCGGCTTGCCGACGCCGCCGAAGACCCGCATGCCACGGGCCTGACCTTCATCAACGGCGAAGAGGCCCATCCGGCGGAAGCCCTGCCGCAGCCCGCCATCGAGGATGAAAGCCACGAATTGCTGGCCTTTATCGATGAGGATGACGACGCGGCGCAAGACGCAAGTTCCGTCGCTGATAATGAGGCCCCCGTAACGCAAGCCGATGCGGCGCATGATGCATCGGACGTGGCTTCGGCAGAAGAACAGCACCATGATTATACCCCGCCGGAATTCGAAGCGCCGGTTGCGGCGCCCGCTCTGGAACCGGCCTATTCCGACAAGGTCGTCCATCTGGAGGAGCGCCGCTCGCGCTCCCGCGAGGGGCTGACCGCAGGCGAGCAGGCCGCCTTCCGCGAAATCGGCCGAGCCCTTGCGCCGGCGGATGCTGCTTGCGAAGACGACCGGGAAACGGATGAGGAGGCCATCTCCGCTGAGCCGGTCATGCAGGATATCCACCAGGATATCGATGCGGATGCTTCGGAAAGCGCGCCCTGCGAAACGGAAAATGACGGCAATAAAGCCGAGCCCGCGGAGGAAGACGATCTTTTCGCCGATTATGTTCGTGGCGAGCAGCCTGCGGCCATTCGTGCACCCGTGGATGAAAGCGGTTCCGACGAAAAGCAGGAACCTGCGGCTGACGAGCGGCCGGCTGCCGATATTGCCGCCGCCATGGTCAGCCCGTCCGTTCGTCCCGCGAATGCCTTGACGGCCGAGACGCTGGACCAGATGCCCGTGGCGCTTCTGGTGCATGCCGGCGACAGGCTGATCCACGCCAATCCGGATTTCCTGCGCTTGACGGGCTATGGCTCTCTCGCCGAACTCGAAGAGGTGGGCGGTCTGGAAGCGCTGCTGCAGCGGCAGGAGCTGGAAGAAATGCCGGACAATGAAGGCGGCATGGTGGTCGTGAGCGCCGAAAACGACATCATTCCCGTCAAGGCGCGGCTGCAATCCATCCGCTGGGAAGAGACCAAGGCGCTGATGCTGTCTCTGGTGCCGCTTGAGGAAAAGCAGGCGCCGGTTGCGGCCGCCAACGAAAATATTGCCGCTGGCGATGCCGAAGGTGCGGAAGCAGGCAGTCTCTCGCTGTTGCAGGGGGAAGTAGAGGAGCTGCATTCCATTCTGGAAACAGCCACCGACGGGGTTGTGCTTCTGGGAGACGAAGGCGAAATCCGCTCGCTCAACCGTTCCGCCAGCGCGTTGTTCAACTATGACAATGCTGAAATCGCTGGCAAGCCTTTCGTCACCCTCTTTGCCCATGAGAGCCAGCGCGCCGTGCTGGATTATCTCTCCGGCCTTGCCAATAACGGTGTCGCCAGCGTGCTGAACGACGGCCGCGAAGTGATCGGCCGCGAAGCCTCCGGCGGCTTCCTGCCGCTGTTCATGACCATCGGCCGGCTAAAATCCTCGCATGGCTATTGCGTGGTTATCCGCGATATCACCCAGTGGAAGCGCACGGAAGAAGAACTGCGCAACGCCAAGCGGGCTGCGGAAACCGCCAATGCCCACAAGACAGACTTCCTGGCGCGCGTCAGCCATGAAATCCGCACGCCGCTCAACGCCATCATCGGTTTCTCCGACATGATGGCGACCGAACGTTTCGGGCCGATCGGCAATCCGCGTTATGTGGAATATGCCAATGATATCGGCCGTTCGGGCCGGCATGTGCTCGACATCGTCAACGATCTGCTCGATATTTCCAAGATCGAGGCCGGGCAAATGGATGTGGATTTCATTGCCGTACCGCTTAATGAAACGGTGGCCGAGGCGGTCTCGCTGGTGCAGCCGCAGGCCAATAACCAGCGCGTCATCATCCGCACCGCGCTTGCGCAATCCGTGCCGCAGATCGTCGCCGACCTGCGTTCGATCAAGCAGATCGTGCTGAACATCCTGTCCAACGCCATCCGCTTCACGCCATCCGGCGGCCAGATCGTGGTGTCCACCGCCTATGAGGCCAATGGCAGCGTGTCGCTGCGCATTCGCGACACCGGCATCGGCATGACACGGGCGGAACTGGAACAGGCGATGAAGCCGTTCCGGCAAGTTGCTTCGTCCGGTAAGCGTATACGCGGCGACGGCACCGGGCTCGGCCTGCCGCTGACCAAAGCCATGGTGGACGCCAACCGGGCGAATTTCTCCATCACCTCCACGCCGAATGAAGGCACGCTGGTGGAAATTACCTTTCCGTCGCAGCGGGTTCTTGCCAACTGAGGCCATGCGGGCGTAGCAATGCGACGGTAGGAAGCGGGTGGTTTTCCGAAGATACCATCTCTCCCTCATTCCTGTGCTCGTCACAGGAATCTAGCCAGCCCAAGTCCTTGGGCTGAAAAGACTCTTCTCGCCGCGCAGACGCGCGTCGGCTGGATTCCTGTGACAAGCACAGGAATGAGGGAAATGCGGATGCGAGAGCATAAGAATTCGTTAGGTCATACAGTGTGCCGCGGGATGCATGACACGTTGTGGCTTTCGCAAAACAGCAGGCCCGCATGCCCATGACCATTTCCCCTCCAGCGTCAAAACGCGTTTCGCTCTTGCCCATCACGGCGGTCATCGTCGCGGCCATTGCCGCCATGCCCATTCTGGCAATTTTCTGGCTGGCGCTGACGGGCAGCACGGAGGGATGGCAGCATCTTCTCGTCAATGTCCTGCCGCGCGCCGGGTTTCGCACCTTCCTGCTCTTGGGGATGACGGCCGCGACGACGGCATTCTTCGGTATCGTCTGCGCCTGGCTTGTCACCACATTCGAATTTCCGCTGCGGCGGTTATTGTCCGCGGCGCTCGTCCTGCCGCTCGCCATCCCTTCCTATCTTGCCGCCTATGCGTTTGGCGAGTTTCTCGACTTTACCGGCCCGGTGCAGAGCGCGTTGCGCGCCGCTTTCGGGTATCACAGCATCCGCGATTACTGGTTTCCGGACATACGCTCGCTCGGCGGTGCGGTGCTGGTTCTAAGTTCGGTCCTCTATCCTTACGTCTATCTCTCGGCCCGCGCCGCCTTCTCCATGCAGGGGCGGTTTGCGGCCGAAGCGGCCCGCACGCTTGGCGCAAAACCGCTGAACGTGTTCTTCTCCGTGCAATTGCCGATGGCCCGGCCGGCCATCGCCATCGGACTGTCTCTGGTCCTGATGGAAACGCTGAACGATATCGGCGCGGTTGAATATCTCGGCGTCCAGACGCTTACCTTCACCATTTACGAAACCTGGCTCAATCGCGGCAACCTCGCCAATGCGACGCAGATCGCCGCCGTCATCCTCGTCATCGTCGGTGCGCTGATCGTCATCGAACGCAATGCGCGGGAAAAGCAGCGTTTCGGCGCGCCGAAAGCGACAAGCATGGCGCAGCGTCACCGGCTGAAGGCGCTCGCCGGCTGGCGGCGCTGGGGCGCGAGCCTTCTATGCTTCCTTCCCGTGGCGAGCGGCTTTTTCATTCCCGTCATCGTGCTGGGCGGTTACGCCGCCAAAAGGCTCGATGCGCTGTTTGCGCCGAAGCTTCTGAAAGCACTCGGACACAGTCTCGAAGTCTCGCTTTCCGTCGCCTTCGTGACCCTGATTGCCGCTCTCGTGTTTTCCTATGCCATTCGCACCGAGCGCTCGCGCATATCGAAAGCGGCCGTCCGCTTCGGCTCCATGGGATATGGCGTGCCGGGAACCGTGCTCGCCATCGGGGTGCTCATTCCGCTGGCCAGTCTCGACAATGGCGTCGATGGCTTCATCCGTGCACATTTCGGTTTTTCCACCGGGCTGCTGCTTTCCGGCACCGCCTTCGCCATCATTTACGCCCATGCCGTGCGCTTCATGACCATGGCGGAGGGTACGCTTGATGCCGGTTTCCACAAGCTCTCTCCGCATATCGACATGGCCTCGCGGACGCTTGGGCGCAACCGGACGCAGACGCTGTTCAAGGTGCTGTTGCCCAACATGCGGCCCGCAGCGCTGACGGCTTTTCTGCTCGTCCTGATCGAATCCATGAAGGAACTGCCGGCCACCATCCTGCTACGGCCATTCGGCTTCAACACGCTGGCCACGCTGGTTTATGAGGATGCGTCGCGCGCAAGGGTGCAGGATGCGGCCGTGCCGGCGATCATCATCATCATTGCCGGACTTATTCCCGTGCTTCTCGTCTCGAAATCAATGGATCATCCTGAAAACCGCTGAGTGGCGCGGGCCTTTGCGGCAAAAAGAAAGGCGGCCTTGCGGCCGCCTGAATGAGTTGTGCTTTTCAACGAGAGAAAGGGGGACAATCTCGCCATATGGAAATTATCAGTCCCGGCCATCAAAAATTTGACGGCCCTGCGTTGGGTTTACTTTCCGCCAACTCCTATTAACAAGCGGTTAAAACCAAAATCGATCAATTACCCACGAAAATTCCTATTCTGAGACCGTAAAACGCCGAAACTAAATTAACAGTTTCTACTTTCCTCGCGATTTCAACAGTAACGCGTAAAAATTGACGAGGGATATTCGATCAGTTCCGCGCCGCCGCATGTTCGTCCCGCATGCGTTGCAATTCCGTGCGTTTGGAAGCGATGGAGGCGACAATCACGCCGATGGTGACGAGTCCGATCAGGATCGTGCAGATGGCGTTGATTTCCGGCGTTACGCCGAGGCGAACCTGCGAATAGATCTTGATCGGCAGCGTGGTTGCGCCGGGGCCGGTGGCGAAGCTGGCGATCACCAGATCGTCCAGCGACAGCGTGAAGGCCAGCATCCAGCCGGCGATGACGGCGGGGAAGATGAGCGGCAGGGTGATGCGGAAGAAGGTCTTGACTGGTGGGCAGCCAAGATCGAGCGCTGCTTCCTCAAGACTGCGATCGAAGGTCAGGAGCCGCGACTGCACGACAATCGCCACGTAACACATGGTGAAAGTCGTATGGGCTATAACCACCGTCCAGAAGCCGCGATCCACCCCGACGGCCACGAAGAGCAACAGGAGCGACAGGCCGGTGATCACTTCCGGCATGACGAGCGGCGCATAGATCATGCCGGAAAACAGCACCCGGCCCGGAAACCGCGCGAACCGCGTCAGCGACAGCGCCGCAAGCGTTCCGAGAATGGTGCCGATGGTGGCGCTGAGGATACCGACGCGCAGCGTCACCCAGGCCGCATCCATCAGCCCCTGGTTCGACCACATGGAGCGATACCATTGCAGTGAAAAGCCGCCCCAGACGGTGACGAGCTTGGAAGCATTGAAGGAATAAACAATCAGGATGATGATCGGGATATAAAGGAAGGCAAAACCGAGGGTGAGGACGGTAATGTCGAATTTTCCTCGCTTCATGGCCTCACCCCGCCTTCTTCTGCTGGTTCTGGAAGATGGCGATTGGCACCACCAGCAAGATAAGAAGCAGCACGGCGACGGCGGATGCCAAGGGCCAGTCGCGGTTGCCGAAGAATTCCGTCCACAGCGTCTTGCCGATCATCAGCGTCTGGGCGCCGCCAAGCAGATCGGGGATGACGAATTCCCCTGTTATCGGAATGAAGCAGATCATCGAACCGGCCACGACGCCCGGCAGCGACAGCGGGAAGGTGATCTTCCAGAAGGCCTTCCAGGGCGGGCAGCCGAGGTCGGCCGCCGCTTCCAGCAGCGTATTGTCGAGCTTTTCCAGCGCCGAATAGAGCGGCAGCACCATGAAGGGCAGATAGGAATAAACGATGCCGATGAAGATCGCCGTCTCTGTGCGGAAGATGTTGACCTGCTGGTCCGGCCCCAGAAACCCGAGCCACTGAAACAGCACCGTCAGTAGACCTTCGGGCTTCAGAATACCGATCCAGGCGTAAACGCGGATCAGGAACGAGGTCCAGAACGGCAGGATGACCAGCATTACCAGCGTCGGGCGGATGGATGATGGCGAACGCGCCATGGCAAGCGCCATGGGATAACCGATCAGCAACAACAGGAAGGTGGAGATGAATGCGATGCGCAGCGACGACAGATAGGCGTCGATATAGAGCGGGTCTTCCGTCAGGAAGAGGTAATTCTCAAAGTCCAGTTCGGAGAAGAACGCGCCGAGCTTCGAAAACCCTTCGAAGACCGGCGTATAGGGCGGCATGGAGATCGCCGTATCCGACAGCGATATTTTGAAAATGATGAAAAAGGGCGCTGCGAAAAACAGCAGCAGCCAGACATAGGGAACCGCGACGACCAGCCAGCGCCAGGGGCTTTGCCGGTTTTCAGGAATGGAGATCGCCATCGAAGCCTCCCTCAGCGCGTCAGGACGAGGCCGGAATCCGGCTTCCAGTTCAGCCATACCATATCGCCGAAGGTGATCGGGCGATCGACGAGACGCGAAACATTCGCCTGCGCTGCGCGAATGACGCGGCCATCGGCGAGCTTGACGATGAAGACCGAGAAATCGCCGAGATAGCCGATATCCCAGACCTCGCCATAGGCGGAATTGACGCTGCTATCGGCGGGCTGGTCGAGCGAGATGCGGACCTTTTCCGGGCGGATGGCGAAAGCCACCTGGCTGCCGGTCGCGGCGGCGCATTCCTGCTCCACCGCCACCTTCAGCCCGTCACAATCCAACGTCACCGGGCCGGGTTTGCCGATATCGGAGGCATTGGCGACGACATTGGCGTCGAAAATATTGATATCGCCGATGAAGTCCGCCACGTAGCGACTGTTCGGCGCTTCATAGATCTCAGCCGGCGTCGCCACCTGCACGACATTGCCCTTGTCCATGACAGCGATGCGGTCCGAGACCGTCATCGCTTCTTCCTGATCGTGGGTGACGATGAGGAAGGTAAGGCCGAGATTGGTCTGGATGTCCATCAGCTCGAACTGCGTTTCCTCGCGCAGCTTCTTGTCGAGCGCACCGAGCGGTTCGTCGAGAAGCAGCACCTTCGGCCGCTTGGCAAGCGAACGGGCAAGCGCCACACGCTGCCGCTGGCCTCCGGAAAGCTGGCTGGGCTTGCGTTTGGCGAATTCCGTGAGCTTGACGAGCCGCAGCATTTCTTCGACGCGCGCGGCGATATCCGCCCTGGGCAGGCCATCCTGCTCCAGGCCGAAAGCAACGTTCTTTTCCACCGACATATGCGGGAAAAGCGCGTAGGACTGGAACATCATGTTGGTGGGGCGCTTATAGGGCGGCACGCCGGAAATATCCTTGCCCTGCAGCAGGATGCGGCCCTCGGTCGGTTCCTCGAAACCGGCCAGCATGCGCATCAGCGTAGTCTTGCCGCACCCGGAGGGACCAAGCAGCGAGAAGAATTCGCGTTCGTAGATATCGAGCGTCAGATTGTTGACGGCGACGAAATCGCCGAAACGTTTGGTGACGTTTTCAAAGCGGATGAAGGGCACCGCATCGGGATTGTCCCAAGGGCTAAATTTGCGTTTGACCGGCCCCAGAGTTTTCGCCATTCACCCTACCCTCAAATCCCGTTGGTCTTGTAGATTTGAGCATCGGATTTTCCGACTTTCGGTCCGATGCTTTGAGGCGGGCGGCACCGGCAGGTAACAGAACCTGCCGGCAAAGGATCAGAGAAACAGGCCCGCCGGCCGTTCCTCAACCAGCGGGCGGAAGTGTCAGCTGCCGGTCTTTATCTGCGTCCAGACGCGGTTCAGGACGCGCTGTTCCTTCGGTCCGTAGGGCGAGATGGTGAAGAGCTTCTTCAGCGTCTCGGCATCGGGATAGACCGCCGGGTTCTTGACGACGGACTCATCCATCACCGCCTGCGCCGCGAGATTGCCATTCGCATACTGAACATAGTTGGAGGCCTTGGCGATGACTTCCGGTCGCATCAGATAGTTGATGAAGGCGTGGGCTTCCTCGACATTTTTGGCATCCGCCGGGATGGCAAGGTTGTCGAACCACATGTAGGTGCCTTCCTTCGGAATGACGTAGTTCACCTCGACGCCGTTCTTGGCTTCCTCGGCACGGCTCTTCGCCTGCAGGATATCGCCCGACCAGCCGATGGTGATGCAGCTGTCGCCGTTCGCCAGTTCATCGATATAGGCGGAGGAATTGAAGGTCTTCACATAGGGGCGGATCTTCATGTAGACGTCGCCGCCCGCCTCGAGATCGGCGGTTTCCTTGCTATCCGGATTCTTGCCGAGATAGTTCATGGCGATGGCGAAGGTCTCGTCCGACGCATCGAGAATATTGATGCCGCAGGATTTCAGCTTTTCGGCATTTTCCGGCTTGAAGAGAATATCCCAGCTGTCGACCGGAACATCGCCGAGCGCCGCCTTCACCTTGGCGACATTATAGCCGATGCCAGTGGTGCCCCACATGTAGTTCACGGCATATTCGTTGCCGGGATCGTATTTGGCCAGACGCTCGGAAACCTCGGGCCACATGTTCTTCAGATTCGGCAACTTGGACTTGTCGAGTTTCTGGAACACGCCGGCATTGATCTGGCGGGCGAGGAAGGGCCCAGTCGGCACCACGACATCATAACCGGAGCTGCCGGCCAGAAGCTTGGTTTCCACAAGCTCGTTACTGTCGAAAACATCATAGACGACCTTGATACCGGTTTCCTTGGTGAAATCGGCAAGGATCGATTCGTCGATATAATCCGACCAGTTATAGACGTGGACGACCTTCTCCTGGGCCATTGCCGAGCCTGCTGCAACGAGCACGGTGGTGAGAGCCAAGGTCAGACGGAGAGAACGGTTTTTCATGATGTCTCCTGTTAACGCATCCTCACGGTGGAAGCGTGATCCCCTTTTTTTGGAGAGACTAGAAAGGAAAACAAAAGGGAGCAAGCGGGAAATGTGCAGCACAGCATTTTCAACCAAATGTGTTCCGACCACAAAAAAGCGAATGGAAGCACCTACTGGAAGTCGAAAACACTGAGACCGGTGACCATTTCATCGAGCCCCAGCGGCCGCGTCAGCGGCGCTTCCGCCCGCGACAGACAGCCCTGCCTTTCGCACAGCCGGCACGAAGGCCCGACGGCGACGGGCGCAGCACCCGAGGCGGTGGGGCCATAGACGGTCTCTCCGGCCTGGGCGAGATCGCAGCCGAGAAGCACGGCCGTTCGCCGCACCCTTTCGCCGAAACCCGCCTGCGGGCCTTCCAGCGTGCGCGACACAGTGAGGAACGCGTCGCCATCCGGCATCTCGACTGCTTCCACCAGCACCTGTCCCGGCTGTGCGAAAGCGGCATGGATGTTGAGCCGCGGGCAGAGGCCGCCGAAGCGCGCCCTTGGAAAACCGCCCGCCCCTGCAAGGCGGAAACGGTTGCCGGCATTGTCGATTTCCATCAGGAAAAACGGGATCGCCGCGGCTGACGGCCGTTGCAGACTGACAAGACGGTTGGCCGCCTGTTCGAAAGAAACGTTGAAGCGCGACCGCAAAACCTCGAGATCGTATTTCGCCCGCTGGGCGGCGTTCAGGAACGCGCCATAGGGCATCATCAACGCATGGGCGGCGTAACGCGCCAGTTCGAAGCGGGCGATGCGCCTTGCCTCCTCCCCTTTCAGACCGAGCCCTTCAAGCTCCGTGCCGATTTCTTCGCGAAGCGCCAGAAGACAGGTCTCCATGGCCATTTCCCGCAATTGGTCCGGCTGCGACAGGCGTTCGGATAAAAACAGCCGCATGGAATGGCGATCATAACGCCTTCTAAGGTTCGGCATGGCATGAACCGGCAGAGTGCGGACCACGATGCCGTGGTTTTTCTGAAGCCATGCCCTCAGCCCAGAAGCCAGATCGTCGCCCGCCGACAGATGTTTGTGGAGTTCTTCGGCCGTCGCATCGATAGCATGGAAATAGGCCGGCCGGTTTTCAAAGACATGTCGCACCTCGTCAATCGGCAGGCGGGTGGAGGAGAGCGCCGTCTCGTGCCCTTCCCGCGCCAGAAGATCGGAGAGATCGGAAAGGCGCTGCGCCTGTTCCCGATAGGCCCGGTAAAGCTTGAGGACACCGCTTGCCGCATTGGGCGCGGCATCGGCAACCTCGATCAGCTCCTGTGGCGACGGCACTTCACCGGCAAGCAGCGGATCGGCGAAGACCTCGCGCAGCTGCCCCGCGGAACCGGCGCTTTCGCCCTGCAGGTCGTCCAGATCGACCTTGTAGACGGAGGCAAGCTTCAACAGCAGCTGCACGGTGAGCGGTCGCTGGTTGCGCTCGATGAGGTTGAGATAGGACGGCGAAATCGCCAGCGCCTCGGCCATGGCCGTCTGCGTCAGCGCGAGACCGTTGCGAATGCGGCGCACGCGCGGGCCTGCAAAAATCTTGTTTTCCGACACTGCGTCGCCCCTCCAACCTCGTCAACTCATACAAGCTTGTTACAAACTCGAAAACTCAAACTCTTTTACAAAATTTACAATTTTACAGCGCCACTCTGTCACGCACCCTACAGGATAACCTCTTTCAAGTCACTGTTTTTATGTTTGTTCTGGCGCTCAAATCTCAAAAAATGTAAATGTAGTCACATCGAACCGCGACACACGCAACGCACAGTCGCCGGTTCTTGTAACTGTATTTATCTTGGGAGAGAGAAGTATGACGGATTTTTACAAGCTTGTTCCGGGCGCGCCGCAGGGACGTTTTGACGGCATTGAGCGTACCTATACCGCCGCCGATGTGGAACGGCTGCGCGGCTCCGTCGAAATTCGGCATTCGCTGGCCGAAATGGGCGCGAACCGGCTGTGGAAGCTGATCAACGAGGAAAATTTCGTCAACGCGCTCGGCGCGCTTTCCGGCAATCAGGCCATGCAGATGGTTCGCGCCGGACTGAAGGCGATCTATCTCTCCGGCTGGCAGGTTGCGGCGGACGCCAATACGGCGTCGGCCATGTATCCGGACCAGTCGCTTTATCCGGCCAATGCGGCACCGGAGCTGGCGAAACGCATTAACCGCACCTTGCAGCGTGCCGACCAGATCGAAACGGCGGAGGGCAAGGGCCTTTCGGTCGATACCTGGTTCGCGCCGATCGTTGCTGATGCGGAGGCCGGTTTCGGCGGGCCGCTGAACGCCTTCGAGATCATGAAGGCTTTCATCGAGGCAGGTGCTGCGGGTGTTCATTATGAAGACCAGCTGGCATCGGAAAAGAAATGCGGCCATCTCGGCGGCAAGGTGCTGATCCCGACGGCGGCGCATATCCGCAACCTGACGGCGGCCCGGCTCGCGGCTGATGTCATGGGTGTACCGACGCTGGTTATTGCCCGCACGGATGCGGAGGCCGCCAAGCTTCTGACCTCCGATATCGACGAGCGCGACCGTCCCTTCGTGGACTACGATGCCGGGCGCACCGTGGAAGGCTTTTATCAGGTCAAGAATGGGCTTGAGCCCTGCATCGCCCGCGCCGTTGCCTATGCGCCTTATTGCGACCTGATCTGGTGCGAGACATCCAAGCCGGATCTCGAACAGGCGCGCAGGTTTGCGGAAGGCGTGCACAAGGTGCATCCCGGCAAGAAGCTGGCTTACAACTGCTCGCCGTCGTTCAACTGGAAAAAGAACCTCGACGACGCAACGATCGCCAAGTTCCAGCGGGAACTCGGCGCGATGGGCTACAAGTTCCAGTTCATCACGCTCGCCGGTTTCCACCAGCTGAATTTCGGCATGTTCGAACTGGCGCGCGGTTACAAGGACCGGCAGATGGCGGCCTATTCCGAGCTTCAGGAAGCGGAATTCGCGGCCGAAGCCAATGGTTACACCGCCACCAAGCACCAGCGCGAAGTCGGCACCGGCTATTTCGACGCCGTATCGCTCGCCATTTCCGGCGGCACGTCGTCCACGACAGCCATGAAGGAATCTACCGAGCACGACCAGTTCCGCCCGGCGGCCGAATAAAATCGAAAAACTGCCCTTCTCGGCAACGATTAGAGACCGGGAAGGGCTTGCAAACCGGATCAAGAACCCCAACCAATAATGAGAGGAGAAATGCCATGAACGCCCATAACCCCATCAAGACCCACGTCAAGGAACGCGCCGAGGAGCAGTCCTCCGCCATGACGCAGGATCAGCAGGCCGCCATCCGCATGCTGGCCAATGACCTGCACCGCCTCAACCAGGCCGTCATGAAAGCCGTCGAGGCCGGCGTTTCCGTCGAGCTGGTCCGCTCGGCCCGCCACCATGGCGGCGGCGGCAACTGGGGCGATCTGCTTATCCCCGTCATCGTCGCGCAGGGAAGTGCTGCGGCCTGAAACGAAAGACCGGAGCATCATAATCGATGCTCCGGCCCTTAATGCAAAACTGAGAAGAAACGCCTCAGAAGCTCGCAGATAGGGAAACGCCGACGCTTACATTGACGCCCATCGCTTCGACGTTACCCTGGAGTTGAGGTGCATATGGAGCAAAGCAGGACAGCTGCGTTAGAGGAATCGGGTTCAGAATGGCCGGAGATTCCCACGCCAACTGCATCGTCACGCCCGCCACGAGCTTTTCCCAACCCGCGATCTTGGTGCCTGCGGCTGCCGGCGCAATTGCCGTTACAGATTGCGAAAGAGCGTCGGCTACGATTGCTGCGAGACCCCTGCTGACTGCTGCATAAAAAAGCTTTGCTGCTTCTTCCGGTGTTCCTGCTGCGGACATTGCATTTAAATAGGATGCTGAAATTATCATGGCGGACTCAACCTAAAAGAGTTAACTATACAAAAACAACCTAAAGCTAATTTGAGGCATATGCAACCAGAAATTATCGATATAATTATACACAACCAATGACGGCCTTTTCATGCCGGGCGGCTCTTGCGTCCGGCATATAGATCGGAATGCCCCTTGATGAGACGGGTCATCCGATCCGCCACCGTCCTGATATCACGGCGGTGGCGATCGTCATTGTTCATGACAATCCATTGATTGTGGCGAAGTGGTTCGATTTCGCCGCCTTCCCGAGCAAGCCGCGCATCCGCATCACCCACGAAACAAGGGAGCACAGCGACCCCGGCCCCGGCCAGCACCAGATCGAGCAGCGCCACCGGGCGGTTCACCGTCACCACGATATCGCTGCTACGGTTCTCATGCGGCCAGCGCAGATAGGTGGAAATAGCGCCATCTTCCGCCACCGCCAACCAACGGTCGGCAACCGATCTAGCTGCATTGCGCAGCCTGTAGGGCGCATAGGCCACCTCCCCCGTCCTGATGGCGGCGAGGTTCTTTTCCTGCGGCTCGAAAGCGCGGATACCGATATCGTTTTCGCGATGGGCGAGAGACGCCCTCTGTTCGGCAATGAAAAGATCAATGCGGAAATCATCGCGGTCGGTGCAGATGGCGGAGAAGTTACCGGTCAGCAGCCAGGCATTCCAGGTCCCGACGGCGATACGCACGACGGAAGAGGCTGACGACGCCTTCTGCCATCCCTCGATGTCCTTGGCTGCATTTTCCATCGCCTGAAGACGGTCGAACAACGCGCGGCCATCCGCGGTCAGGGCATATCCCGTCTGGCTGCGATGAAACAGGGCCTTGCCGAGGCGCTCCTCCAGCTCCAGCATGCGACGCCCGACGGTCGCGGGGCTCAGACCCGTCACGCTGGCAGCGCCCGTCAAGCCGCCACTGCGTGACACATCAAGGAAAAGCTGGTAGGAATCCCAGGTGACGTTTTTCATTGGTGAAAAGCGTAGCTCATTTTCTTGCGCAGATAAATCAAAAAACGGCGTGCATCATGGCCCTCCGCATTAGAAGGAGAGCGACATGCACGCGATTTTTGCAGCTCGGGCCATCATCGAAATCGAGCAACCGCGCACCCGACGCGAGGCCATTCTACAGGAAGAGAAATTTTATACTGATATGGCGCAGGCATCTCGCCCGTCACGGCTTTTCAGCGCGCTTATCGGCTTGATGAAGGCAAAAAGCCGCCGATCAGTAAAAGAGAGCGATCAGTGCCGCGACAGCGCCTGCGGCGATGACGGTCAGACGAAAAGCAAGCTGCCGGCTCTCGCTTTCAGCGCGGGCGATGGCAATGGCGCGAGGGCGGCGATGTGCGGATATGTTCATGCGCGGGCTCCTGACGAAAAACTCAACCGACCCATGCCCTGTTGAGGGCCTCCAGCAGGACATCATGTGCAGCGGGATCATTGAGCGATCCGGCCTTGCTGGCATTTGATCAGGATGACTCCATGCACCTTAACAAGGCCTTAAGGCAGGCGCTTTCAGGCGAATTCGCCAGCCGCCTGCCCGGAGGCCCAGGCCCACTGGAAATTATAACCGCCGAGCCAGCCGGTCACATCAACACATTCGCCGATGAAGTAGAGGCCGGGCACGGATTTTGCCGCCATGCTGCGGGAATCGAGGCCGGTCGTGTCCACACCACCAAGCGTGACTTCCGCCGTGCGGTAGCCTTCGGACCCGGCGGGCTTGATCTGCCAGTCCTGCACCTCGCCCGCCAGCTTCGCCAGCACCTTGTCGGACATATCCGCCAAATGGCCGGTGAGACCGGATTGTTCGACAACGTGCTGGGCAAGCCGTTTCGGTAAGATTTCCGACAGGGCCGTCTGGGGCGACTGGCGGCCGTTCTTCTGCTTCGCCTGCTTCAGCAGCGCGGCTATATCGCGATGCGGCTCGAGCTTCAGGCGGACCACATCACCCTCGCGCCAGTAGGATGAGATTTGCAGGATCGAGGGCCCGCTCAAACCGCGATGGGTGAAGAGCAGCGCTTCCTCAAACGACGTCTTGCCATGGAAAACCTCGGCTGGAACCGAAACGCCGGCAAGAGGGCTCAGCCTTTCAAGTGCTGCAGGATCGAGCGTCAGCGGCACGAGACCGGGCCGCGTTTCGATGAGCTTCAGACCGAATTGCTCGGCGATCTGGTAGGCAAATCCGGTCGCGCCCATTTTCGGGATGGACTTGCCGCCTGTCGCCACAATGAGGCTTTCCGCCTCGATGACGCCGGCGGATGTCGTGACGCGGAAACGGGCGCCATCATGGGTGACGGCCGAAACTGACGTTTCGAGCCGCAGTTTCGCATTCACCGCCTGCATTTCGCCAAGCAGCATGCGGATGATGTCCTTGGCGCTGTCGTCACAAAAGAGCTGGCCGAGCGTCTTTTCATGCCAGCCGATGCGGTGTTTTTCGACAAGGGCAATGAAATCGCGCGGTGTGTACCGGGCAAGCGCGGATTTGGCGAAATGCGGATTGGCGGAGAGATAATTCTTCGGCCCGGCATGGATATTGGTGAAGTTACAGCGGCCGCCGCCGGAGATGCGGATCTTTTCGCCCGGCGCTTTCGCATGGTCGAGAACGACGACGGAGCGGCCGCGCTGGCCGGCGCGGATGGCGCACATCATGCCGGCGGCGCCCGCCCCCAAAATCAGCACGTCACATTTCTCTGCCATCATTCCATTCGATCCGTTTCCTTCCTCTTTTTCCAAGTGTCGCCGCTTGTCAATGGCGCTTTCCCCCTCGCCAATTGCCAAACTACGGTTATGATGGCGCCACCAGAAACACAGACCCGGTGATACATGCCCGCCAAGAAAACCATGCTCCGCCCGAAGAAACAGGCAACCATGGCAAAGAAGTCCCCTCCCCTCGACCTTTCTTCCACCCGTGGTGTTTCCACCTGGCGCGAAGCCGCGCAATGGCTCCGCGCGCGCGGGATCGAGGACATAGAATGCATCACGCCCGACCTTGCCGGCGTTCCCCGTGGCAAAATGATGCCAACCGCGAAATTCACCGGCGATACCTCGCTCGCTTTGCCCTCGGCGCTCTATCGCCACACGATTTCAGGCGAATATCCCGATGAGACCGCGAATTTCCGCTATGAGCCGCGCGACAGCGACCTGAAGCTGGTGCCTGATCTTTCGACGCTCTCCGTCGTGCCGTGGGAAACGGACCCGACCGCGCAGGTGATCTGCGACGTGGTGGACGCGGAAGGCAATTTCGTGCCCTACACACCGCGCAACGTCTTGAAGAACGTGCTGTCGCTTTATACGGAAAAGGGCTGGAAACCGGTCGTGGCGCCGGAAATCGAATTCTACCTCGTCGCCATGAATGACGACCCTGACTATCCGCTGCATCCGCCGAAGGGCCGGTCCGGACGCTCCATCGTTGGCGGTCAGAGCTATTCCATCGCCGGCATCAACGAATTCGACGAGCTGATCGATGATATCTACCATTTCTCGGAAAAACAGGGCCTCGAGATCGATACGCTGATCCATGAGGAAGGCCCGGCGCAGCTGGAAATCAACCTGCGTCATGGCGATCCGATCGAGCTTGCCGACCAGGTGTTCCTGTTCAAGCGCACCATTCGTGAAGCAGCGCTGAAGCACGGCATCTACGCCACCTTCATGGCCAAGCCCATGCAGGGCCAGCCGGGTTCGGCCATGCATATCCACCAGTCGGTGGTGGACATCGACAGCGGCCGCAATATCTTTTCCAATGCCGATGGCAGTCCCTCGAAAGAATTCTTCTCCTTCGTGGGCGGCATGCAGCGTTATGTTCCCAACGCGCTCGTCATGCTGGCGCCCTATGTGAATTCCTATCGCCGCCTGACGCCCGACATGGCCTGCCCGGTCAACAATGCCTGGGGTTACGACAACCGCACGACTGCCTTCCGCGTGCCGATTTCCGGCCCGCAGGCGCGGCGTGTCGAAAACCGCCTGCCGAGTTCGGACGCCAACCCCTATCTGGCGCTTGCCGCCTCTCTGGGCTGCGGCTGGCTCGGCATCGTCAACAATATCGAGCCGACCGAACCGACTGCCGATACGGCCAATGAAGGCTCCATCGACCTGCCGCGCGGCCTGCTAGAAGCCGTTGCCCTGCTGGAAGGCGAGGAGCAATTCGACCGGGTGTTCGGCCACGAATTCGTGGGCCTTTATGCCGGTCTGAAGCGCGGGGAGTTTGAGACGTTCATGCAGGTCATCAGCCCCTGGGAGCGGGAATTCCTGCTTCTCAACGTGTGAGGAGCCGCGAGCATGACATGGCAAAGCCCGATTGCGCCGGGACTATCCTGGTATCAGGCAAGCGTCGGCGAGCGGCCTGACTATCCCGCCCTCGACGGGTCGAAGCAGGTGGATGTCGCGATCATCGGCGGCGGTTATACCGGCCTTCAGGCCGCCTGCAACCTTGCCGAAAACGGCGTCTCCGTCGCCCTCATCGAAGCGCATCGTTTCGGCGATGGCGCTTCCGGCCGCAATGGCGGGCAATTTGGCACCGGCCAGCGTTCCTTCCCCGACGAGATGGAAGAAGAGATCGGTTTCGAGCAATCGAAGCTGCTGTTCGACATTGCCGAGGACGCCAAAAACTACCTGCGCGGCTTCGCCGTCAGCCGCGGCATCGACATGGAATATCTTCCCGGCCAGCTCTATGTGGCGCACAAAGCCGCTTATGAGGATGATTACCGCCGAAGCGTCGATGCGATGAACAACCGTTATGGCTATCCGCATATTTCCTACATGGAACGTTCAGAAGCACGCAAACGCGTCGGCTCCACCCATTATTTCGGTGGTACACGCGATACCGGCACCGGCCATATCCACCCCTTGAAGCTGCTGGTCGGGCTTGCGAAAGCGGCGAAAGATGCGGGCGCTCAGATTTACGAAATGACGCCGGCGAAATCGATCCGGCAAGTGGGCGGCAAGACCATCATCGAAACGCCTTTCGGTACGATCACCGCGCCACGGGTGCTGATCGCCACCAATGCCTATATCGGCAATCTGGAACCGGTAACGGCCGCCCATATCATGCCGATCCGTTCCTTTATCGGCGCCACCGCGCCGCTGGATGCGTTTCCTGACATCATTCCCGACCGGGAGGCCGTGGCCGACTCCCGTTTCGTGGTGCGTTATTTTCGCAAGACGGCCGACAACCGGCTGCTGTTCGGCGGGCGTGAGGCCTATACGGCCGATGCGCCGCGCGATATTTCCAGCCATATCCGCCGGCAGATCGCGGAAATCTATCCCGAGCTGAAAGCCGTCGAAATCACCCATTCCTGGGGCGGCTCCGTTGGCATCACCCTGCCGCGCAAAGTCTTCGTGCGCGACGTCATGCCCGGCGTCACCTCCATCGGCGGTTATTCCGGCCACGGGGTGATGCTGTCGAATTATTGCGGCAAGCTTTATGCCGATCTCATTCTCGGTAAAAAGGACATGCTGGCGCCCTTCGCGCAGCTGAAGGTGCCCTCTTTCCCCGGCGGGGCGTCGCTGCGCGCGCCGCTGCTTTTCCTCGCGCTTTCCTGGTACGCGTTGCGAGACAGGTTTTAGGCCAATGTTTACAGACTGTTGCCGGCGGTGGACGAGTCGGCGGAAGCAAAATTCATAATTTCACATAACTGAGTCTGGCATTTTTAAATCGATTAGATTATTGATGCCCCAACCCTTTGAAGATCGAGAGAATCGATATGAGCAGTCAGATCATTCCTGTTGAACCTTTTGATTGTGTCGTTTTCGGCGGCACGGGCGATCTTGCCGAGCGCAAGCTTCTGCCGGCCCTTTATCACCGGCAGGTCGAAGGCCAGTTCACGGAGCCGACCCGCATCATTGGCGCGTCGCGTTCGGTCATGACCCACGAGGAATATCGCAAATTCGCGCAGGACGCGCTGAAGGAGCATCTGAAGGCCGGCGAATATGACGATGCGCAGGTCGCCACCTTTCTGAACAGGCTTTTCTACGTGCCAGTCGATGCCAAGGGCAATAATGGCTGGGACGTGCTGAAGAAGCTGCTGGACGAGGGCAAGGAGCGCGTGCGCGCCTTCTATCTGGCCGTCGCGCCCGGCATTTTCGGCGATATCGCCGACAAGATCCGCGAGCACAAGCTCATCACTCGCTCGACCCGCATCGTCGTTGAAAAGCCTATCGGCCGCGATCTGGCTTCCGCGCAGGAACTGAACGACACCATCGGCCATGTCTTCAAGGAAGAGCAGATCTTCCGCATCGACCACTATCTCGGCAAGGAGACGGTGCAGAACCTGATGGCGCTGCGTTTCGCCAATGCGCTTTATGAGCCGCTGTGGAATTCCGCCCATATCGACCATGTGCAGATCACGGTTGCGGAAGCGGTCGGTCTCGAAGGCCGCGCCGGCTATTATGACAAGGCCGGCGCGCTGCGCGACATGGTGCAGAACCATATCCTTCAGCTGCTTTGCCTCGTCGCCATGGAGCCGCCTGCTTCCATGAATGCGGAAGCCGTGCGCGACGAAAAGCTGAAGGTTCTGCGCTCGCTGAAGCCGATCGACACCAGCAATGTTGAAAAGCTGACGGTTCGCGGCCAGTATCGCGCTGGCGCTTCCGCCGGTGGCCCGGTGAAGGGTTATCTGGAAGAGCTGGAAGGCGGCGTTTCCAACACCGAGACCTTCGTCGCCATCAAGGCTGAAATTGCCAACTGGCGCTGGGCCGGCGTGCCCTTCTACATCCGGACGGGAAAACGCCTCGCGACCCGCGTTTCGGAAATCGTCGTGACCTTCAAGCAAATCCCGCATTCGATCTTTGACGATGCGGCCGGCAAGATCGAGGCCAACAAGCTGGTCATTCGCCTGCAACCGGATGAAGGCGTCAAGCAGTCGCTGCTCATCAAGGACCCCGGTCCGGGCGGCATGCGTCTGCGTCAGGTGTCGCTGGACATGAGCTTTGCGGAAGCCTTTAACGTGCGCAGCCCCGATGCCTATGAGCGGCTGCTGATGGACACGATCCGCTCCAACCAGACACTGTTCATGCGCCGCGACGAGGTCGAGGCCGCCTGGGACTGGATCGATCCCATTCTCAAGAGCTGGGAAGAGCTTGGCCAGGGCGTGCAGGGCTACACCGCAGGCACCTGGGGTCCAAGCGGTTCCATCGCGCTGATCGAGCGCGACGGCCGCACCTGGCACGATGCCGACTGAGGGCGGGCGATGAGCGAAACCATTCACGTCTTCGACACCCCCGCAGCGCTGGCGACCGCGCTTGCGGCTGAGGTCGCCAAACGCCTTGATGAGGCAACCAAGGAACGCGGGGCCGCAAGCATTGCGGTCTCTGGCGGCTCGACACCGAAGCTGTTCTTTCAGGCGCTTTCCCGCCACGAACTCGATTGGCCCAATATCAGCGTAACGCTGGTGGACGAGCGTTTC
Source organism: Agrobacterium sp. B1(2019) (assembly GCF_008274755.1). Taxonomy (NCBI): domain Bacteria; kingdom Pseudomonadati; phylum Pseudomonadota; class Alphaproteobacteria; order Hyphomicrobiales; family Rhizobiaceae; genus Agrobacterium; species Agrobacterium sp. B1(2019). The sequence goes on from NZ_VTPB01000001.1 coordinate 2,118,680, forward strand.
GTGCCACCGGAAAGCGACCGGTCGAACCATCGTCTCGTCGCCGAGAACCTTTTGCAGGACAAGGCGAAGGCGGCTTATTTCGTGCCGCTGTTCCAGCCGGCGGCCTCGCCGGAAGATGCCGCAACCCTTGCGACCGTCAAGACCGAAGCGATCTGCGATCCCTTCGATGTCGTCATTCTCGGCATGGGAACGGATGGCCACACGGCATCGTTCTTCCCCGGTGGAGACAATCTCTACGAAGCGCTTGATCTCGATGAACCGCGCGGCGTTCTGACCATGGCGGCGGAAAATGCCGGTGAGGAGCGGTTGACCTTCAACTTCTCCAGCCTGCACGATGCCGAGTTTCTGGTACTGCATATCGAAGGTGCGGCCAAGAAGGCAACGCTGGAGAAAGCGCAGTCCGGTGAGGATGAGGATGAAATGCCGATCCGCGCCGTGCTGAACCGGGCCGAAACGCCAGTGGATATATACTGGGCGCCATAAGCCAACGCGGTTGCCGCCTTTGCGGCCCGCGACGAGCGCCCCGAAGACATGAAGACTGAACCACGACAACCGGCCGCTCACCTCCCGGAACGCCGGTTGCCGACCAACGAACAGGATGAACGCCCATGTCCGCCGATTCCCGCATTCAGGCCATTACCGCCCGCATCGTCGAACGTTCCAAGCCCTACCGCGAGACTTATCTCGAGCGGCTGCGGCTGCAGGTTTCCAAAGGCGTTCACCGTTCCGTGCTTTCCTGCGGCAATCTTGCGCACGGCTTTGCCGTCTGTTCCCCCGCCGACAAGGACATCCTTGCCGGCGACCGGGTTCCCAATCTCGGCATCATCACCGCCTATAACGACATGCTGTCGGCTCACCAGCCCTATGAGACCTTCCCGGCGATCATCCGTGATGCGGCCAAGGAGGCCGGCGGCATAGCGCAGGTGGCAGGCGCGGTTCCCGCCATGTGCGATGGCGTGACCCAGGGGCAGCCCGGCATGGAGCTTTCGCTGTTTTCCCGCGATGCCATCGCCATGGCTGCCGGTATCGGCCTGTCGCACAACATGTTCGATGCGGCTCTATATCTCGGCGTATGCGACAAGATCGTGCCCGGCCTCGTGATCGCGGCCCTCGCCTTCGGTCACCTGCCCGCCGTCTTCGTTCCCGCCGGCCCGATGACGTCAGGCCTGCCGAATGACGAGAAGTCGCGCATTCGCCAGCTTTATGCCGAAGGCAAGGTCGGTCGCGCCGAGTTGCTCGAAGCGGAATCCAAATCCTATCACGGCCCCGGCACCTGCACCTTCTACGGCACCGCCAATTCTAACCAGATGCTGATGGAAATCATGGGCTTCCATATGCCCGGTTCCTCCTTCATCAATCCCGGCACGCCGCTGCGTGATGCCTTGACCCGCGAGGCCACCAAGCGCGCGCTCGCCATCACCGCGCAGGGCAATGAATTCACGCCCGCCGGCGAGATGATCGACGAGCGGTCAGTCGTCAACGGTGTCGTCGGTCTGCATGCGACGGGGGGGTCCACCAACCACACCATGCATCTGATCGCCATGGCGCGTGCCGCCGGCATCATCCTCACCTGGCAGGATATTTCCGATCTTTCGGACATCGTGCCGCTGCTCGCCCGCGTCTATCCCAACGGTCTTGCGGATGTGAACCATTTCCACGCCGCCGGCGGCATGGGCTTCCTCATCAAGCAGCTCCTGAAGCAAGGCTTCGTGCATGACGATGTCCGTACCGTCTTCGGACAGGGGCTTGCAGCCTACACCGTGGATGCCCTGCTGGACGAGAAGGGCGCCGTCACCCGCCAGCCCTCACCCGAACAGAGCCACGACCCGAAGGTTCTTTCCAGCATCGAAACCCCGTTCCAGCCAACGGGCGGTCTGAAGATGCTGACGGGCAATCTCGGCAAATCGGTCATCAAGATTTCCGCCGTCAAGCCGGAACGCCATATCATCGAAGCACCGGCGATCGTCTTCCACGACCAGCAGGAACTTCAGGACGCCTTCAAGGACGGGAAGCTCAACCGCGATTTCATCGCCGTCGTCCGCTTCCAGGGGCCGAAGGCCAACGGCATGCCGGAGCTGCACCGCCTGACGCCGCCGCTTGGCGTGCTGCAGGATCGCGGCTTCAAGGTGGCGCTGGTGACCGATGGGCGCATGTCAGGCGCCTCCGGCAAGGTGCCGGCCGCGATCCATGTCACGCCTGAGGCTTCCGATTGCGGGCCGATCTCCCTCATCCGCGATGGCGATATCATTCGTCTCGACGCCATTTCCGGCTCGCTAGAGGTGCTGGTTTCCGCCGCCGAGCTGGCAAAACGCGAACCGGCGCGGGCCGATCTTTCCGGCAATGAATGGGGCATGGGCCGTGAACTGTTCGCCCCCTTCCGCCGTAGTGCCGGCCCGGCCGATCAAGGCGCCAGCGTGCTCTTCCATTGATTTTGTGGAGGCGAAGGCCGGATGCGGCTTTCGCCTTTCAACCCTGCTTTGCGGTGTCGCCGGGATGCCGCCAGAAACCGCTTTATTTCCCACATCTTAAACGTCAGACTTGTCATGCGGCTGTGATGATCGCCCTATAGGGCCTTCTCCGGCCGACCGTGGGACGACGGCGCAGTTTCGGATGATGGGGCAATGACATGACGATTTTTTCAAGCAAACGCCGCGACGTGCTGAAGCTTATGGCAGGCACCGCCATGCTGCCGCTGCTGGTGGCGGCGACGCCCGTTATGGCGCAGGATGTAGCCCTTCGCGCGATCGTCATCTCCGACCTGCATTCGGCCTATGAGCGTATCGGCCAGCTTCTCGCGGCCATCGAAACGCGCATCGCCGCCGACAAGACGCCCCACATCATCCTGCTGAATGGCGACCTTTTCGAGCTCGGCAACGCGGTGGCCACACGGTCTGCCGGCGAAATCGAATGGACCTTCCTTGCGGCGCTCGCCAAGCTCGCCCCCACGGTCATCAATATCGGTAATCATGAACCCGATATCGACAATGATCTTGCCAATTTCGTCAGCCGCGCCGGCGCGCTCGGCATCACCGTGCTTTCCAACATCATCGACAAGCGCAGCGGCAAACCCTATGCGGCTGATCGCGTCGAGGTGAGCGTCGGGGAGCAGCGGGTCGTCGTGGCGGGCCTCGCCACCAATGCGATCAACACCTACCCGAAGGCCACGCGCGAAATGCTCGACATTCCGCAACCCGTGGAATGGGCCAAGGCCAATCTTCCCGGTATCGTCAAACCGGACGCGATCAATATCGTTCTCAGCCATGCCGGCGTCGTCGCCGACCGCGATATCCTGCCGCTGCTGCCGGATGGCACGCTGCTTGTCGGCGGCCATGACCATCTGAATTTCGTGCATGAACAGGGCGCCACCCGCTATGTCCATACCGGCTCATGGTGCACCTCCATGACGGTGGCGACCATTGCGGCACCCGGCAAGGCTGCGGCCATCGAGACGATCGCCATTGATCGCGCCGCTCCGGCATCCCCTGCCCTCAAGGCCCTGATCGAGCAGACGCTTGCAAAGCACCTGACCTCGGAAGAACGGGAAGTTGTCGGCAAATCGGCGAAGGCGATGACCGTCGACGAGGCGGGCCGCCATGTGGCGCAGCTTATCGCCGCAAAAACCGGCGCAGATGTCGGTTTCGTCGGCCACACCTCCTTCGGTGCGGGCCTGCCTGAGGGCGATATTCGCCGTTATGATTTCAACGCATCGCTGCGTTTCGACGGCAAGCTGATGGTGACGGAAGTGGACGGCGAGGCGCTTGCGCAAATCCTCAAGCGATGCAACCAGGATGGCGACATTCCGCTCGCCGCACGCACCGGCGACTATCTCTACGCCATGCCGGAAAAGCCGGAAAACAAAGAGCGTTACAAGCTGGTCTGCAACGACTGGTCCGCGACCAACCAGAAATCCTATTTCGGTCGCGGCGATCTGACCTTCACCGAGGTGCCGGATGTAAAGCTGAAGCAGACTGCTCTGGGCGGGCTTTCTTAAGCTCACAGGCATCGAAGGCAGAGACAGTCGCGAGCCTGCAAATTCTTGATTCATGCCGCGTTTTCGGGATCGATGTGTGAATCAGTCTTGCGGGAAGAGGATGGACTCGTGATCCTGTGCACCGTTCAGAATGTGCAGAATTTCCACCCGTGTTTCGGTAACACGATAAAAAACAAGATAGTTTTCATAGGGACGGCGACGAACACCGGTTTGCTCGTAACGGGGCACCAGCGGGTAAGCACGAGGCATCTCCGCCAGTCTTGAACATCGGTCCAGCAACTCGACAACGAATGTTTCTGCGCGTCGCGGATTATCAGCCGCAATAAAATCACCGATGCGTTCAAGGCCTGCCTTGGCCTCGTCGGTGAGAACGACGATCACAGCCCGCTTTCTTCCGCAATTTTTCGGTACTTCGCGCTAAGTTGCGATGCAACGTCCTTGATTGGCGTCACGCGTCCCGCATCTGCGTCTGCGACTCCGCGCGCAATTGCCAGATCAAGAACGGCGAGTTTCTTCTCACGCTCTTCCACCAGCCGAACGCCCTCCCGCAACACCTCGCTGCGAGAATTATAACGCCCCGACTTCACAAGGTCTGAGACGTAAGTTTCCAGATGACGACCGAGATTTGCACTGCTTGCCATAGCCATATCCTTTCCACCACCTATATCATCCAGTGATAATAGTTAGCAACGGCAGGATATGACACGGGGTGATGCGGACGGTCGAAACAGCCGGTTAAACCATTTTCGCCGATCCGCAGATGGTCTCAGAACGACCTGATATCGAGCTTGCGGTCCTTGTGCGCCGGGTGTGTGCTGAACACGAAGATGCGGTCCAGTTCCTTCTGTGTCAGCATGCGCAGGAAGCGGACGTGGATCGTGTTATTGGCGTTGACGCGCAACATCACGCAGCCGATCTTGGTGATGCGGGCGTCGGGAATATCGAGATAGAACTGGTTCGGCAGATTGTATTTCGTCAGCAGCGCCAGCACCGCTTCGGTCTGGGAGATGCGGATGACATCGCAGCGGCGCGCCGCCATGTGCATCACGGCCTTTTCGGTATATTCGATGCGTGCCGCATTCATGGTATCTTCCATGCGGAACCGGTTTTCGCGGTCATACATGAAGGATTCTTCCTTGCTCAGGTAATGGTTCCTGATGACACCCGTACCGCTCTGCACGCCCAGACTCCCATGCTCGATCAATGGATCGAGACTAGGCCATAGTCTTTAACAATTCATATCAGCGCAGGCTTAAACAGACCGAGAGCGGGACATTTCCGTCATTTTTCCACAGCCGTAAAAAGCTCAGGAAAACCCCGGAACGAGGACGTTCCGGGGTGTTTTGGGGGGCGACTGCAATCAGACGCGGTAAGTCTTGCCCTCGGCATTAAAGAGGTGAAGCTTTTCCTGCGGCGCGGCGAAACGCAGGGTTTGCCCCTTGGCGACCGCGACAATGCCCGGTGCCTTGACGATGATGGGCTCCTGGCCCTTCGGCGCTTCGAGATACAGAAGCGTCACCTCGCCCAGAGCCTCGACAATCGACACTTTCCCTTCGAAAAGATAATCATCACCGGTGACGATGCTCAGATCTTCCGGCCGCACACCGAAGCTTGCGGCCTTGCCCTGTTCGGATGCGGGGGTCGGAACATCGACGGCAAGCGTCTTGCCGCCGGCCAGCTCGATCGACGTCCGCTCGCCGGTCCCGACGATCTTCCCTTCGATGATGTTCATGGCCGGCGAGCCGATGAATTTCGCCACGAAGAGATTGGCCGGGTTCTCGTAAAGTTCGAGCGGCGCCCCGACCTGCTCCACGCGGCCGGCATTCAGAACCACGATACGGTCAGCCAGCGTCATCGCCTCCACCTGGTCATGGGTGACGTAGATCATCGTCGTATCGGCCATCTGCTCGTTGAGCTTGGCGATCTCGATACGGGTAGCGACGCGCAGCGCCGCATCGAGGTTCGAAAGCGGCTCATCGAACAGGAAGACCTTCGGGTTGCGGCAGATGGCGCGACCGATGGCGACACGCTGTCGCTGGCCGCCTGACAGAGCCTTGGGCAGACGTTCCAGATATTGCGTCAGCTGCAGGATTTCGGCGGCGGCGCGCACGCGGCGGTCGATCTCCTGCTTGTTTTCCTTGGCGATCTTCATGCCGAAGGCCATGTTGTCGTAAACTGTCATATGCGGATAGAGCGCATAGGACTGGAACACCATGGCGATGCCGCGACGCGAGGGCGGGATTTCGTTGACGATCTGGCCATCGATGAACATCTCGCCGCCGGTGATTTCCTCCAGCCCGGCGATCATGCGCAGCAGCGTCGATTTTCCGCAGCCGGACGGACCGACGAAAACGATGAATTCGCCCTGTTCGATCGAAAGATCGATGCCGTGCAGGACTTTCACCTGCCCGTATGATTTGCGGATATCCTTGAGAACGAGACTTGTCATGGGTGTTCCTCCCTCATCTGTCAGGCGTAACGGGCGAAGAATGCGCCCCATGCCGGAAGTTCTACGCTTCTGCCTTCAAGACCGCTTGCAAAGCCGTGGCCTTCAAGAACCTCCCAGTTCCCTTCCGGCAGCGTGGCCTTTGCCGGCGTTGCGGCGAGATTGAAGAGGCATAGCACGGTTTCGTTGCCGAGCGTGCGGGTGTAGCTCAGCACTTCGCCCTCAACCGGCTGGAATTCGATACCGCCCTTGGCAAAAGCGGGGTGTTTTTTGCGGAAAGCCAGAAAACGGCGATAGTGCTCAAGCACTGATGCTTCATTACCCTGCTGGGCACTGACGGCGCGCTGCTTATGCTCGGCCGGAATGGGCAACCACGTCCTGTCGGCGGTCGAGAAACCGGCCTGCGCATGACCGGCATCCCATACCATCGGCGTGCGGCAACCGTCGCGCCCCTTGAATTCCGGCCAGAACTGGATGCCATAGGGATCCTGCAAATCCTCGAACGCGATATCGGCTTCGGTGAGGCCGAGTTCCTCGCCCTCATAGATGCAGACGGAACCGCGCTGCGTCATCAGCAGCGCCGAAAGCACCTTGGCGAAGGCATCCTTATCTTCGACATGCTCGCCCCAACGGCTGACATGGCGCACGACATCGTGGTTGGAGAAGGCCCAGCAAGCCCAGCCTTCCGGCGCGGCTCTCGCAAAATCCGCCTGCACATCGGCAACGCGCTGCGGGGTGAGCGCGTCCGGTGCGAGGAATTCAAAGGCGTAGCACATCTGCATCTTGTCATCGCCCGACGTATATTCGCCGACGATTTCGAGACCGCGCTGGCTATCGCCGACTTCACCCACGGCGGCGATATCCGGAAACTCGTCCAGCACCGCGCGGAAGCGCTTCAGGAAAGCAATATTTTCCGGGCGGTTCTTGTCGTAGAGATGTTCCTGGAAGTTATAGGGATTAACGGCAGGTGCCGTGGAGGCATTGCGGCGCTCCGGAGCCAGCGCCGGGTTGTCGCGCAGCTCAAGGTCGTGGAAATAGAAATTGATGGTATCCAGGCGGAAACCGTCGACGCCGCGCTTCAGCCAGAAACGGGTGATGTTCAACAGCTCTTCCTGCACTTCCGGATTATGCAGGTTGAGGTCCGGCTGCGAGGTCAGGAAGTTGTGCATGTAATATTGCATGCGGGTCGGGTCCCACTGCCAGCCCGAACCACCGAAGATCGACAGCCAGTTGTTGGGCGGCGTGCCATCCGGCTTGGCGTCAGACCAGACGTACCAATCCGCTTTGGGATTGTTGCGGCTGGCGCGGCTTTCCACGAACCACGGATGCTGGTCCGAGGTGTGCGACAGAACGAGATCGATCATGACGCGAATACCGAGGCGGTGGGCTTCGGCAATCAACCCGTCGAAATCGGCAAGCGTGCCGAACATCGGGTCGACATCGACATAATTCGAGACGTCGTATCCGAAATCCTTCATCGGCGAGGTGAAAAAGGGGGAAATCCAGATCGCATCGGCACCGAGAGCGGCAATATGCGCCAGCCGGTCGGTGATGCCCTTGAGATCGCCGATGCCGTCGCCATTGGAGTCCTGATAGGAGCGCGGATAGATCTGATAGATAACAGCGCCGCGCCACCAATCCTTGTTGGGCGTCAAAGCGGAAGTCACCGAAGCGGTCATTGTCTCATCCTGTCTGGTATGGGCGTTCATGGAATTATCAGCCTCCCTTGACGGAGCCGGAGAGCAGGCCACGCACGAGATAACGTTGAAGGGCAAAGAAGACGCCGAGCGGCACGACAATGGTGACGAAGGCCGAGGCGGTAAGGATTTCCCAATTACCGCCACGCGAACCGAGCAGCGCGTTGAGCGCACCGGTCAATACCAGCTCGTTCTTCTGCGTGCCGAGGAAGACCATGGCAACGAGCAGGTCGTTCCAAGTCCACAGGAACTGGAAGATGGCGAAGGAGGCGAGCGCCGGGAAGGACAGCGGCAGGATGATCTTGACGAAGATTTCGAAGTCGCTCGCGCCATCGACACGAGCGCTTTCGATGATCTCTTTCGGCAGGCCGGAAATATAGTTGCGCAGCAGGTAGATGGCGAGCGGCAGGCCGAAAGCGGTGTGCGCCAGCCAGATGCCGGCATAGGTCTTGGACGGCACGCCGAAGATGGTGCCGATTTCATTATAGAGCCTGAGAAGCGGGATCAGCGACATCTGCAGCGGCACGACGATCAGGCCCACCACCATGGCAATCAAGAGATTGCGGCCGGAAAAGCTCATCCATGACAGGGCATAGGCGGCGAAGGCGGCAATGAGGATGGGGATGACAGTCGCAGGCACCGCCACGGTAAGCGAATTGACGAAGGATTGACCGATGCCTTCCGAGGTCAGGACCGTGCGATAATTATCGAGCGTGAAGACGGGCGGCGTCGCGACGGAAATATAGACGCGCTTGCCGCGAGAGCCTTCAAAGCTGGAGGCCTTGCTATATTCGTAGGTGCCGTCCGTATTGACGAGCAGCGTTTCGCCGTCACCGATATCGGCCGCCTCGCCAGCTTTGAACGCCGTGGGCTCCTGTACGCGAACGCCGAAGGCTGCAACCTTGCCGTCCTGTCCGTTTTCGAAAACATTGCCTGATATGACATAGCGGCTGCCGTCCTGCTTCTGCACGGAAGCATCGGCGAGGCGAACCGCAGAAGTCTGTTCGGAACTGGAGAAGGCCGTCCACCAGCCGGAAACGGTGATCTGGTCCTTGTCGCGCAGCGAGCTGACGAGAATGCCGAGCGTTGGCAAAAGCCAGAGAAGCACGACGACCAGAACGCTGGCGTGGACGATGAGGCGCGGCAGGCCGACGCGGCGAAGACGTTTGACGATATTCATCTCAGCGGCCCTCCATCTCGCGGTTTGCCTGGCGGATGTTCCAGACCATGATCGGGGTGACGGCCGCCATGATGATGAGCGCGATGACGGCGCTTCGGCCGCTGTCTCCGCCACCGCGGAACATCCAGTCGAACATGAGGTTGGCGAGAACCATGGTGTTCCACTGCCCGTTGGTCATGGTGAGCACGATATCGAAGACCTTGAGCACGAGAATGGTAATCGTCGTCCAGACGACGGCGATGGTGCCCCAGATCTGCGGGACCATGATCTTCCAGAAAATCTGCCAGCCATTGGCGCCATCGATGACGGCCGCCTCGATGGTTTCTTCCGGGATACCGCGCAGCGCCGCGGACAGGATGACCATCGCGAAACCGGTCTGAATCCAGATAAGGATGACCATCAGGAAGAAGTTGTTCCAGAAGGGCATGGAAATCCACACTTCCGGGCTACCGCCGAAAAATTCGACGACGGCGTTCAAGAGGCCGATCTGCACCTGCCCTTCAGCACGGTATTCATAGATGAACTTCCAGATGACCGAGGCGCCAACGAAGGAAATCGCCATCGGCATGAAGACGATTGATTTGGCGATATTGCCCCACCAGATGCGGTCGGTCATGACGGCGATGACGAGGCCGAAGAAGGTGCAGGCGGCCGGTACGACAGCGAGCCAGAGGATATTGTTAAAGATCGACTGCCGGAAACCGGCATCGAAAATCGCCCAGCGATAATTGGCAAGCCCAACGAATTCGCTGCCGGTCCGATCATAAAAGGACAGGATCAGCGTGGCGATGACAGGGTACACCAGATAGACCAGCAGAAGGATCAACGCCGGGCCAATGAACAGCCAGGGCCGGACGGCGGCGCGGCGATTGAGATTGCGGGATGCGTGAATGACGTCTCCCGAGCGTACGGGAAAGATCGCCTGCAGCGCCTTGTCGGATAGCCAATAATAGGCAGCGCAGGCAAAAACGCCCGCCACCATGACGCCGATGGCTGACACGAGTTGTTGAGCCATGTTCCCTCCCTTGATCCTCTCCGCGCCGCGCTGATTTATGCGGTCGTCGGGGCCGTTCCGTTGGTTAAGGCCCGGCAGAAAACCGCCGGGCCTGATCCGATTTTATTTCAGGCCGTCCCAGGCCTTCTGGATATCGGCGGCGACCTGATCGGCGGACTTGCCGCCGACGAAATCGATCATGCCGGTCCAGAACGCGCCGGCGCCGATCTTGCCGGGCATCAGGTCGGAACCATCGAAGCCGAAGCTGGTCGCAGTCGTCAGGATTTCACCCTGGCGCTTCATCTGCTCATTGGCATAGGTGTCGACATTCACGCCCTTATACGGCGTCAGGAAGCTGGACTGCGCCATCCAGACTTCATGCGCGATCGGGGTCTGCAGGAATTCTACGAATGCCTTGGCAGCCGGCGCTTCCTTGGTGATGGTGACGAGCGTGCCAGCGCCGAGAACCGGCTTGCCGAGTTCAGGCTTGGACGCGTAGGTCGGCATGTAGAAGAAATCCGCATCCGTTCCGACCTTCGTGCCCTCAGGGAAGAAGGAGGGAATGAACGACGCCTGATGGTGCAGGTAGCACTTCGGCGGAATGTCGAAGAGGCCCTTGGGGCTGTCGCGGAAGTCGGTGGAGGCCACGGCCGCGACGCCGCCGCTGACATATTTTTCGTTCTTGGCGAATTTGCCGAATTCGTTGATCGCCTCGACCACGGCCGGATCAGTGAACTTCACCTCGTTGGTCGTCCATTTCTGGTAAACGTCGAGCGGCTGCGTGCGCAGCATCAGGTCTTCCACCCAGTCGGTCGCCGGCCAGCCGGTAGCGCCGCCGGAGCCGAGGCCGATGCACCAGGGCGTGCCGCCATCGGCAACGATCTGGTCCGTCAGCTTGAAGAGGTCTTCCATGGTCTCGGGCACTTTATAACCCGCTTCCTCGAAGTTCTCAGGCACGTACCAGACGAGCGACTTCACGTCCGCCTTGAACGGGAAGGCGAAATAGGCCTTGTTGCCGTCCTTGCCCTTGTAGCTGCCGAGATCGACCCAGGACTGGCCCGCGCCGTAATTTTCCTTGACCCAGTTGGCGGTCTCGTCGCCGAGCGGCACGAGGAAGCCCTTGGCCGCCAGATCTGCCAGAAGACCGGGCTGCGGCAGGATGGCGATATTGGGCGGCGAGCCCGCCTGCGTATCGATGACGATCTGCTGCTCGTAGTTTTCCGAAGATGAATAACGGACATTCACGCCGGTCGCATCGGCGAAATAGGCGAGCACCGACTGGAACAGGGCCTCGTCTTCACCACGCCACGGACCGAAAATCGTCAGCGTCTGGCCTTTCAGGTCGGCATGGGCCGCCTTGAAGTCCTCGTAGCTTTTCCAGTTGAACTTGGCGTCGCCGCCGGGTGCAAATTTAAGGTCGGCGGCAAAGGCCGCACTGGACAGCAATGCCATGACAGCAGCCGTCGCCAAAAGAGTCTTCTGCATGTGATTTACCTCCCATCACATAAAAGGCTCAAAGCGTCCTCTCCAATCAAAGCGCTTTGGCTGTCTATTCATCTCATTGTCATCAAGACAGAGTCAAGAGGCTCTTTGTTCGGAAACGTTGCAGCGCCTTATAAATAGTCATATTTAATTCGGAAGGCGGCTATCCTTTTCGATTGAGAAATGCAGTGGAGGCTGGTAAAAATCTAAAGCGCTTTGGGAATTGAGGAGAGGCTTTGCCGTATTCTTAGGCGCGCGCATGGAGGAAATTAGAGACATGAACCTGAAACAGTTGTCGCAACTGCTGGGCATTTCGCAAACGACCATCAGCAGGGCGCTCAACGGCTATCCGGAAGTCAGCGCCGAAACGCGCCGCCGCGTCATGGAAGCTGCCGAAAAGACGGGATATCGCCCGAATGCGGCAGCGCAACGGCTGGCGACGGGCAAGGTCGGCTCCATCGGGCTTGTCATGCCGATTGGCGAACACCACCGTTCCGACGTGCATTTCGGCGAATTCCTGAGCGGCCTCGGTGAAGAGGCGTCGCGCAGCGGCTTTCATCTCGTGATCATGCCCACCGAGCCGGAAAAGGAGCGCGAAGCTCTGCGGGGGCTCGCCACAAACGGCAGCGTCGATGGCATCTATCTCGCCTATATGAAGAAGAACGACCCGCGCATCGCCATGTTGCAGTCGCTCTCCCTGCCCTTCCTCGTTCATGGCCGCTCCGTCGGCGTGGAGGAGGACTATCCCTATCTCGACGTGGACAATGAGGGCGCGTTTCGCGATGCGACCCAGCTTCTCCTCCAGCTAGGCCACACGCGTATCGGGCTTCTGAATGGCCCGGAGGGTTATGATTTCACCTATCGGCGCTGTCTCGGGGTGGAAAAGGCGCTTTCGGCAAATGGCCTGACATTGCATGCGAACAACAAGAGACACAGCAGCATGACCGACGAGGATGGTTATCTCGGCATGGAAGCGTTGCTGTCACAACCGGAAAAGCCGACCGCCATTCTCTGCGCCAGTACCGCGCTTGCGCTCGGCGCGATCCGTTCTCTCAACCAGCGCGGCCTGAAACCCGGCAAGGATATTTCGCTGATCGCCCATGACGACGTGCTGCCGCTTTTGAAGCCGGATAATTTCTCCGTGCCGCTCACCACCACCCGTTCGTCGCTCCGGGCGGCGGGCGTGCGCGTAGGCCAGCGCCTGATCAACCGGATCAAACTCAACCAGACCGAACCGCATCAGGAACTCTGGAAGGCGGAACTGGTGGTGCGCGCCTCGACGGGGCCGGCCCCGAAAGTGTAGCCGGCCGTTTCTAACCGCTTAGAATTTCGGCGCGGTCAGGCCCAGCGCGCGATGGGCGGCGATGACGGTGTTGGCCATCAGCATGGCGATCGTCATCGGGCCGACGCCGCCGGGAACAGGCGTGATGGCGGCAGCCACGGCGCTCGCCTCATCAAAGGCGACATCGCCAACCAGCTTCGACTTTCCTTCGCCCTTTTCCGGCGCGGGGATGCGGTTGATGCCGACATCGATGACGGTCGCGCCCGATTTCACCCAGTCACCCTTCACCATTGCGGCGCGACCCACCGCCGCGACGAGAATATCCGCCGTCTTGCAGATGCCGGCCAGATCCTTGGTGCGGGAATGCGCCATGGTCACCGTAGCATTGGCATTCAGCAGAAGCTGGCCCATGGGCTTGCCGAACAGGTTGGAGCGGCCGATGACAACGGCGTTGAGGCCGGAAAGATCGTCACCGTGAATGCCGCGCACCAGAAGCATGGCGCCGGCGGGCGTGCAGGAGATGAGGCCGGTGGCGAGATCGCCGGTCGCGAGCTTGCCGGCATTCAGCACGCTCAGACCATCCACGTCCTTCTCCGGCAGGATCGACTGGATGATCTCGTCGGCATTGAAGTGTTTCGGCAGCGGCAGCTGCACGAGAATGCCGTGAATGGAGGCATCGGCGTTCAGTTCGCCGACCAGCTTCAGAAGATCAGCTTGCGTGGTTTCTTCCGGCAGCGTGTGCTGGATGGAGTTGAAACCGCACTGCTTGGCCATCTTGCTCTTGGAGTTCACGTAAGCGTGGCTGGCCGGATCATTCCCGACGATGACAACCGCGAGACCGGGCTTTACGCCCATTTCCGCCTCAAGCGCTTCTGCCGATTTGCGGACCGCCTCCGTTACCGAAGCCGCCTTCGCCTTCCCGTCAATCACAACTGCCATGCGTCCTGCTCCTGCTGGGTTACGTCGGCTCCGTATGGTGCCCCCGCCACAGGAATGCAAGCTAAAATGCGGCGTTTTCAGGCTGTTTTGCGGTAGTCTTCGCGGCGATCGGCGTAATCGGTAAGACACTCCCTCAGGAACGCCAGTTCGCGTCGCAATTCCATCAGTTCCTCTGCTTCGGCCTGGGCATGATCGACGTGCCCGGCAAGGGCGTCAGCCAGAAGCGGCGGAAGTTCGTAAGGGGCTGGATCAGCGCTCCTGACCGTGCGGTTGCCCATCAGCACCTGCCGCACGCGCTCGTCCAGCGGCATGTCGTCGTCGTCATTGACGGCCTCGCCGTAATAGTCGGCAAAGCCGTCTTCCTCCGGCTCGATGTTGTCCTTTGCGGCAAGATCCTGCAGATCGTCGAACACGGCCGGCTCTATCGGTTCGAATTCAGAAATCTGCAGAGACTCAACCGACGGCTCGACGGAGGATGGACGTTGCGCGCCCTCTTCGATGAGCAATGCGCCCTCCTCTTCCTCGTCGTGACGACGATAGCTCAGGAGATAGAGACTGCCCAGCAGGCCGATCAACGCACCGCCGCCCGCCAGCATGGCGGCCTGCGTCAGGTCGCGGGTCAACTCGCCCGGCGCCGCCTTCTTGGTCAAACGGGTTTCGACCGCGGGCGTGGCGGATGCGGACAGGTCTCGGCGTTCGCTTGCCTCCAGATAGGCATTTCGCGCCGTTTCCAGTTCCCCCTGCAATCTGGAAAACTCGCCGGGGGCGACACCCAGCTCATTGAGGCGGTCGAGATACTTCTTTTGCTCGCCATTGGCGGCCGCGATCTCCTGAGAGATACGCTTTTCATCCGCCTGCAGGCCTTCCAGCAATTGCCGCAATGCGGGGGCGGCAAGCGCCTGTGCGGCATCCACCGCATTCTGGGCGGCGATGCGACGGGGATGTTTCGGGCCGTAATCGACCGAAACTGCAGCAAGCGCCATGCTGGCGGTTGAATACTTCTGCCTGACATCCTCAAGCGCCGAAAAACCCGCACCGGCCGGCAAAGGCTTCGCAACTACATCATTCGGCTTCAGGGCCGAAGCCGCTTTCAGATCGGTCTGGATGGACAGTTGCTGCCGGGTACTACGCGCCAGACTGTCATTTACGTCGCGCAGCTGCTGCTCGAGCTGCTGCGCCTCGGCCATCACCGCGTCACCGTGGCGCATCTGGAAACCGTTCAGCGCCGCTTCCGCCTCATCGAGCCTTGCCCGCGCCCTTTCCGTCTCGCGCATGACGGGCGTCATGGTGCCGGCCTTACCATCCGCGATGACGCGCATCGAAAGATAGTCAGTCAGTCGCATGGCGGCGTCCGGCGTCGCGGCCTTGCCGGTCACGATCAGCGTGTTTTCATCCGGGGTAAGTTCCAGCCGGATCGCTTCTCCCACCGCGCCGTTCAGCGCCTCACGCTCAGACAGCGGACGCGCATCCGCGCCGGTCAGAAGCTCGAAAAGCAAGCCAAGCTCGCCCTGATTGCGAACGCCGACCATATCGGCGGACTTCAGCCTGAGATCGGCGGTTATACGGTCGAGCCCAGAGGGTGAAAGCAGCGTACGACGCGCCATCGCCAGAAAGCGGGCAGCATCCGGGGCATCGTAAGCGGTCTGGATAACCTCGATCCGGGCCTGCGAAATATAGCCGCGAAAGCCCGAATCGACGAGCAGAAGCGGAAGGGCAGCACTGGTAACGGCGGCGGCGGCGATGCAGCCGGACGTCAGGAGCCGACGGCAATGTCTGCGCCATTGCGATACGGGCCCAGCGCCATCATCCTCGTCAGGGCGGATCGCCATCATGTCCGGATTGTCATCAACCATCTGAAGCCGTCTGCCGCCCTCGGCGCCGCCCGCCACGGGCGACTGTCAAAACCTTACGAGAGGTTAAAGGATCGTGGCAAACAAATGGTTAACGTGACACTTTCAAAAGCAGCCTCAGCTCTTGCCGAGCGCAATGTGCCAGGGTTCGGCACAGAGGCTGTAAAGCCAGCTCATGTGAAGCTTGCGGAAAATTTCCGGCATGCCGGCCACTTCCGAAGACAGGACCTTGAACAGTTGCCCAACCGCAATGGTGACCCGCGCATTCTCGCTGCTGACGGTGCGGTGCAGCCACGTTTCCTGGTTTTCCTTCAACATTCCCGCGAGCAGAACATCCACCTTAACACCCGATGCGTCGCGGTTCAGCATGACGAAATCATGCCAGGGCGCATGCGCCCGCAACCTGGCGAGAACCTCGCCGATCTGCGCCGAATCATCTCCCGCCACACCGATACGCTTCGGCACGGCCATATAGGTCAGAAGCGCCATGGTGAAGGCGACGCCGTCGATGGGTGCAGACAAAGGCTCGCCATTCTCGTTGCGCACAGCGGTCCTCATTGTCTTTCCCTGCGGCAAGAGCAGACAGCTCTCAAGAACCTGCCGGTAGGCGTTGTCCTTGAGCGAAAGCTTCACCTTTTCGATGGTGAGAAAGGACAGCATCGTATGCCCTTCACAGGCAGACGCCCTGCCGCTGATCAATTCCAGCGCCCCATTCCAATCGAGATCACAGACGCGCAGTCCGTGGATATTCCGTTGCGGTCCCGACCGCGCGAGACCTGACGCAAAACTCATTGCCAACCCCCAAATGCCAAAGCCGTCGCCACCGACCCGACGCATGGTCTGCGGGATGGTGGTTCATGGGTTTGTTATACAGGTGCTGGTTGAATTTAGCCTGAAAGCAATCTCTCGAATGCCTGGGGATGCGGCAAGAGACAATTAACCAGAAAGACGCCCCGTATCCCCTATCCGGCCGACGCCCCTCCCCTCGGTCGTCAGTGGCTTGGCGTCGCTTCTTTTCCGGCCTCGGTCTTTTCGCCCTCGACGAGCTTGACCGAGCGGGGCGTGCCATTGCCGTCCTGCTCGCGGATATCGGATTTCGACAGATAATCCAGCTGTTCGATCAGCACATCCTCGACCACCTCGTCATCGAGCCTTTTGTTCAGCCCCTCGCGGATGCGCTGTTTGAAGGCTTCGGGGTCGAAGGTGGAAATATTGGCGATATTGACCATGGAAGAACCCGCAAGCAGCGTGAACAGTTCGTCCGTCATCAACTGCGTTGCCGGCAACTCGATCTTCGCCATCTTGGTCTTGTCGACGCGCAGCGAAATACGGCTAAGGAAATAGCCGTTCACCCCGCCGTCATTGATGACGGGGATCGTGATGCTTTCGCCCTTGACCAATTGCAGATTGGCCTTTTTGGCCCCCGCCTCATCCGGCGCGGGCGCCGTCGCCAACTGGACGGAGAAATACACCGCGCCGAGCGTGACGGCGCAAACCCAGACGCCGGTGAGAAGAAGCTTCAACATCAGGAGGCTGCGCCGTACATGAACTGTTCCTGCGAATAGGTGCCGTCCGTATCGGCTTCCTGGATCGCGTTCTTGAGCAAATCCGCAACGGCGCGAACCGCGTTCAGATGCGCCTCGACACGGCTGGCATTGGTGGCGAGCTTGGACTTGATGCCCGTGACCTGTTCCATGTAACCGGCGGCGATTTCCTCGCGCGGTGTGTCGCGAAACAGCATCGTCAGCTCATAGAGGCAACGGCTCTTGTGGGCGTTGGATACCTTGAAGTCGAACTTGGGGTCTTTACCGATATTGTCGTTCTCATTGTCGATGATCATCTCAAGGCGGCCGAGAACGGATTGGATACGGTGGTCGTTCGACATAAGGTCCATGCTTGTCTCCTCGTTAGGGGTTTTCATTCTCAAGCCTCGTCCGTTTTATCATTGGAAACGCCGAGGACCTGCCGCTCGAACTCCGCCACCATCCGAATTGCAGCATTATGGTCTTTTTCATTCATCGATACGTCGGTAATGCCTTTGCTTTCGGCTTTCCGCAACGCATCCTTGTAAGCCTGCTCCGCAATGCCGACACCGCCATTTCTGGAGATCGTGTCAGCAAACTGTTCGGCCATCATGCTTTTCCAGATCTCGCCGGCATTGCCCTTGCCGTAAACTTCCTCGCTGTCTTTCGGCAGCATGTTGGCCACGAAGGTCTGGAGTACCGAGGCTTCATATTTGCGGTAGGTTTCCGGGATTTCGGTGCGGGCCGCGCGAATATTGGTGTCGCCGAGGCCAGCCTTCGAGGAAGCGCCATCCAGCATATCGACCGCGGCACCGAAACCCTTGCCGGCATCGGCAAGGCTGGTTGCGGCAAAAGCCGCCTTGTTCGCCTTGAGTTTTTCCTGCGCGACCTGAACTTCCTGAGGGTCCGCAGCGCGAACCACATCCATCACCAGATCACTTATCACCGATATCGCCACGTCCAGATCTCCCGAGCTGACGAATGCTCGGCGCAAAAGCCGGCGCATTCGCTCAATCAAGAAACATCGCCGGAAACGTCCTCAAGGACGCCCGCGATGCAACAATGGGACAGATTATGGATCGCCAACCTTGCTGGAGGCTGGTGTGTGGGAAACATTCGTAATTTCTAACAAATCATAGATTGCATTATCGTCGGCCTCGCGCTGCTCGAGATCGCGCGCCAGGTGCATCCTGTCCTCCAGCCGGTCTGCCTTGGTCTTTTCCTTCAGAACTTTGTTTTCCTGAAATTGCTGAACGCCCTCAAGCTGGCGGTCCTGGACGACGAGACGGCCGTAGCGATCCGAATAGTGCCGGGAGAATGTCTGATGCACCGGCTCCATGGAGCTCATGGCCTCCAGCACGCTCTCCATGGATTGCGCCACTTCGGTACGGGCGCGGGTGGTGTCGGCCAGTTCCACCTCAGCCATTTTTTCCATGTGCCGCTGAACCGTTACCAGACGTTTGAGTTTTTCCGAGCGTTTGTCCGAAGCCATAATGTCTTCTCCCGATCAAAAGCCGATAAAGACGGGGCCGAAACCATCCACGAACTGACGGATAAGGGCTGCGACCGACAGGTAGAGCATGAAAATACCCCCCGCGAGAACGAAGGGCGTCGATATAAAGAAGACCGGTATCTGCGGCGCGAGCTTGTTGATGAGGCCGACCGCGACGTTAAACATCAAGCCATAGATCACGAAGGGGCTGGCAAGCCGCAGCATGATGGAAAAGGAAGCCCTGAGCGTGTCGGTCAGCGTAATCAGCATTTTCTGGCCGCTGATCAGCGCGCCGACCGGTGTGGCGGTATAAGAATCCACCAGCGCCTTGAGGACGATATGGTGGAAATCGAATATGAACAGAACCAGCAGGCCGCCGAAAGTGATGAAATTGGATATCTGGTTTTCCTGCACGTCTTCAATGACATCGGCGCCACCCGGCGCACTGAGGCCAATGGAAGCGCCGATGACCGCGCCTGTGAACTGGAAGCCGAGCGTGTAGAACCGCGCGATCAGGCCATACATCGAACCGATGACGACCTCGGTGAAGATGAGGCCGACAACCGTGCCCTGGCTTGCGCCGGAAACTTTCGGATAGATCGTGTCCCATAGCACCGGCAGAAGCGCCATCGACACGGCCACGCAGAGCAGCATGCGTATCTGCGGCGAAATGCGCGAGCTTGAAAAACCCGGCATGGTCATGAAGCATGCGCCGATACGGCAGATGGCAAGGAACAATGCAATGATTGTCCCCTGCGGGTCGGTTATCATGAAATGGCGCCCAGAATCTTGATCTCAAGACCCTTGGCCAGTTCCACATGCGAAAGAACCGGCAGGGTCGCAAAGAGTCGCTCGATAATCATGCGCACATAGGACCGCGTTTCCGGCGAGGTTACAAGGACAAAGGGCAGGCCGCGATCCATGAATTCACGGATAACTTTCGACGCCTGCTCTGAAAACTCCTCGAGATGGCGGGGATCGATGTCGAATTCGACGATTTCGCCCTTCTGGTCGCGCTTGAGCGCCTGATGGAAGACCATGTCCCATTTGTTGCCGAGGCGCAGGACGCGCAGCACGCCATTGTCGGCCAGATCGCCGCAGAGCTGCTGCGACATGCGCACCCGAACATGTTCGACGATCTGTTCCGTCTTGCGCACATGCGGCGCGAGTTCTGCAACCGCTTCGAGAATGAGATGCAGGTTGCGGATCGACACGCGTTCGGCGAGCAGCAGCTTCAGAACCGCCTGCAGGCCGGAATAGGACATGTGCGACGAGCAAATCTCGTCGGCAAGCTTTTTGTATTCGGGATCGAGCCTGTCGATGAGGATTTTGACATCCTTGTAAGACAGAAGCTGCGGCAGGTTGTTGCGGATGACCTCGCTCAGATGCGTCAGCACCACGGAGACGTTATCGATCGGATGGAAGCCTTCGCGCTTGAGATCTTCGGTGAAGGTTTCGAGGATCGAGACCGCAGGCATGCCGAAAGCGGGTTCGCGGATTTCGTCGCCGGGAATGCTCGGCTTGCGCCCTGCCCCAGTCACCACGAGGACATCGCCGACGCGCAGGCTGCTGGATGCGATGGTCGTGCCGTGGACGCGGATCTGGTAAGCTTTTTCCTGGATCATGATGTCGTCGGAGACCTTGATCTCCGGCACGACGAAACCATACTGGCTCGCGAATTTCTTGCGCATCTTGCCGACACGGAAAGCCAGCTCCTGATGCGCGCCAAGAAGGCGGGTGGAAACCTGCTTGCCAAGTGCGAGCTCGATTTCGGCGGTCTTGAGTACCTGCTTGACGGAATCCTTCTCCGCCTCGGTGTTCTGGAGAACCTTGTTCTCCTCTTCCTGCCGACGAAGGGCGCTTTCGGCTTCGGCCTGGCGTGGAATATACCAGCTGCCAAAAGCCATGATGCCGCCGAGGAAGATGAAGGGCAGGAACGGCAGGCCTGGAATGATGGCGAGCAGGCCCATCAGCATGGCTGAAACCATCAACGCACGCGGATAGCCGCTCAGCTGGTTGACAACGGCCTGGTCCGTCGAGCCGGCGGTACCGCCGCGAGAGACCAGAAGGCCGGCGGCGAGCGATACGATCAGGGCCGGGATCTGCGAGACAATACCGTCGCCGACCGAAAGTTTGACGAAGACGTCGGCCGCTTCACCGATGGGCATGCCGTGGCGGAAATAACCAATGATGATACCGCCGAAGATATTGATCGCGGTGACGATGAGGCCGGCGATGGCGTCGCCACGAACGAACTTGGAGGCGCCGTCCATCGAGCCGAAGAAGGAGCTTTCCTCTTCCAGTTCGCGGCGGCGGCGCTGGGCTTCCTTTTCATCGATGATGCCGGCGGAGAGATCGGCGTCGATCGACATCTGCTTGCCGGGGATGGCATCGAGGGTGAAGCGCGCGCCGACTTCCGCGATACGCGTCGCACCCTTGGTAATGACGATGAAGTTGACCGTGATCAGGATCAGGAAGACGATCAGACCGATCACGAAATCGCCGGACATGACGAGACTGGAGAAACCCGCAATGACGCCACCGGCCGCCGTCGGCCCCTCGCTGCCGTGCGAGAGAATGACGCGCGTTGTCGCGATGTTCAGCGACAGGCGAATCATGGTCGCTATCAGCAGCACGGTCGGGAAAGACGAGAAGTCCAGGGGCCGCTGGATCCAGAGCGCCACCATGAGGATAAGGACCGAGAGCGCGATCGAAAAGGCCAGGCCAATATCGACCAGCATGACCGGAATGGGCAGGAAGAGGACGCAGAGGATCGCCACAATGCCGAGGGCGAAGCCGATATCACGCGTGCTCGGACTGACCTTCGGTAAGGAAATGACTGGTGGTTGCGCCATGATTTCGTCCTGTCTCTTCATGAGAAGGGCGACGGAAAAGCCGCCGCACGGTTCCGAAGCACCGGTTTTCGAAAAGCGCACACAATCCGGGCCGATGCTTCGCGCCTATCCCTAGCCGCTGAAGCTTGCGCGAGGGTGGCATCGGGATCGAACGGAGGTCAGAAGCCGGACTGGATGCGGGAAAAAACGAGATTGGAAAAGAGCGATATCTGCGCGCCCACAAAGGGGGCGGCGACGCCAAGAACGATCATGATCGTTACGATTTTGGGAACGAAGGTCAGCGTCATTTCCTGAACCTGGGTCAGGGCCTGAATGAAGGCGATGACGACGCCGACGATCATGGCGGCGAGAACAGCCGGACCTGCCGCGACGAGAACAGTCCAGACAGCCGCCTGCATGATATCAAGCGCATCTGCCTCGTTCATCGTCGCATCCTTGTTTCATAAAGGCGGCATCATGCCGCCTCTTCAATGTCAGGAACCGGGCGGGCTATCCGAATCGGTTCCGCCATCAGATGTACTCGTAATCGGGCCGTTGGAGAAGGTCACGCCGGCCTGCAGCAGCACCTTGTCACCAGCTTCGGTGATGGCGACAACGCCGTCCGAATAGACCTCGACTTCCTTCACCACGCCGGTGACGGTGTCGTCGGCGCTCTTGACCGTCTTGCCAACCAGATCGGAGGCGCGCGTCAGGGCTTCCGCCTGCAGCATGCTCTTCAGATGGGTGTTGGTCTTGATCGTCTGCTCGACCTGAGAGAAACTTGCGAGCTGCGACATCTGCTCGCCGGCATCCATCGGGCTGGTCGGATCCTGGTTCTTCATCTGCGCGATGAGGAGCTTCAGGAAGCTGTCATAGTTCAGCGACGCCGCGCTGCTGTCGGAGCCGCTCGCCCCGGCATTAGCCCAGGGATTTGACGCTGCCGAAGTGACTGCATCTACCGCCATGGTGCGATCTCCTTGCGAATCTGTTCGATCGTTGCGGGGGTCATTTCCTGATTGTTGAGGATTTTCTCCTCGATCGGGTATAGACCGCGAATGGCTTTCAGCGCTTCGAAAGCCTTGCCGGATGCGACAAGCCCGTCGATCCGCTTCAGTTCCGCCAGAACCTCGTCATGCTGGAAGCAGTTCAAGAGCATGCTCACCGACTTGCGGAACATGTTGGTGGACTGCTCGCGCCCTTCCGGGTTGATGAGGATCATCTGCGCGATGAAATAAAGCTGTCTGAGCGGCGTCGTCGCCTGATCGGGCTGCAGAACGTGGTTTTCAAGCAGGAACGTGACATCGTTCAGGAATTCGAGCGCTACCTTGCGATCCACACGCAGAACTGCGCCGTTGATGAAGATCTTTTCGCCCGATTTCAGCGAAATCCGAAGTGTACTTTTCATTTCAGTCCATCCCTGATGATGGTTGTCACGTCAATTATGCCCTGGAAATTCGTCGACTGACGTTTCCGGATCAGTTCGCACTCTTTCAAAATCCAGATCGCGATGGAGATCAGATTGGCTCTGAGCTCGATGGCAAGCTGGTTGTCCGGCTGTTTGAGATCCTCAATGAAGCGGATCCAGACACGGCGAGTGTAAAAAAGTGCCTCAATCGTCGGCCGCTGCGAGGAGGAGTCCCTTGCCTCCACCAGAAGTTCGATCGATTTGGTCAACGCCTGCCGCTCGCGATCTTTCGCGTTGGCGACACCATCCTCCATGATTTCGGCGTAGGAAAACTGGTACATTCATGTATCCTTTATCTGCCGCCACCCCTGATCATCAGAGGTAGTTGACCAGACTCATTTTTTGCAGACGCGACGTGAGGCTGTATGCGATTTCAATCTGCTGCTGCAGCAGGTCGAGGCGTGTCTTCGCCTCGTAGGTATCGATCCCCTCGATATCCAAGAGATGCGTTTCGATGATCTTTTTCTGGGCTGAAAGCGAATCGTTGGCTTTCGTAACGCGCTCCTGTGAAAGACCAAGGCTGCTCGCCTGCTGGTTCAGGCCGTCTATGGCTTTGCCGATGTTCGTACCGGCCTGAGACGCCACCATGGCGCGAATCTCGCTGCTCACGCTGTCATCGAGAAAGGTCATGGCCGTTACGGACGTCATCGCGAAATAGCGCATCCCCTGGGAATTGCTGTTCGTCGAGCTTTCCACCACCTCATTCTGGCTGATGCGGCTCGTCATATTGGTGTCGCTCGCCTTGGAGCCGAAGGTCGTCCAGAAATCGTAATTCTGCGTGCCGTCGAGACCGGTATGCGGCGGGTTTGTCACCGTGGTGGTGCCGTTGAACACTCCTTCGATATGAGTCATGAACGCGCTGACCTGGTCCTTGGTGAGGTCCGATGGCTTGGACACACCCGCAGTCGCGAGGAAGCTGTTCAGCTCGACATCATAGGCCGCCTTCAGTGTCGATCCTTCTGCAAAATAGTCATCGACCGGCTGCACATCGGTATTGATGCCTGAAAACAGGTACTCACCACCGACAGCCGTATTGGCAAAACCCGTAAAGGTCTTGTAGGCGTCGGTAATCGTCTGAAGCACGACTGCCGTGGTCGGCGCCTCCGCTCCGTTTGTCGTCAGCACGACGCTCTGGATCTTGTTGGCCGCCGTCGCCATCGACTTGAGGGCAGCCTGGGAGGATTCCAGACGCTGGGTCGCGAAGGCATTGATGGTGATGTTCGACTGGAGACGGTCGACATCGCGGTTGAGATCGAGGCTGCGCGCCGTGTTGGCGCCCAGCGTCACGCCGAGATCCGCATGTTTACCCGTCGTCAGCTCAGTATTGAGATTGGTCATCTCAAGTTGAGCCTTGAGGATGGTGCTGCGCATGCTGTTCTGCATCGCCAGCGATGAAATGAAGGATGTTTTCATCGTTTACCTCACCATGTCCATCAGCGACTTGAGCATCTCATCCACTGTCGTCACCAGCTTCGTGGCCGCCTTGTAAGATTGTTCGATATCCATGAGCAGCGAGAGCTCCTCATCCAGGCTGACCGCCGTATTGTTCGAATAGGAAGCGGATGAGCGCTCATAAAGTGCGCTTTTCGCTTCGTTCGCCGAAGTCGCGCCGGACCGTTCCTGTTCGAGCCAACCCATTGAGTTGGTGCCATATTTCAGGATGCTGGTGTTCGTATCGATACGTGTCGACGCGGCAAAATTCATGGGCGCGTCGAAAGCAGTGACATAGCTGTCGATCAGTGCGGAAAAACCGGTTCCGCCCGAAGTTGTACTATTGATGACGTAATCGGTACCGTTGATGCCGCCGTCGCGCAACAATTCCGGATTGCCACCTTTAGAAATAATTAACGCCGGGTTGACAGTAATGCTGGCGGCGAGCCCCGGAGAGACAATCCCATCCGCCGGAATGGTCGTCACCGGGGGTGAGCCGTAGATGAACAGACCCGGCATATTCGGCAAACCTGCGGTTGGATCCGCCGGCTTTTCCGCAAACATGGTGATGAGCCCTCGGGCGATTTCATCGAGCTGGCTCTGCATCGTCGGCGCCAGATCGTCACGAACCTGCATCAGGCCCTGAAGCGAACCCTCCGCCGTCGTGTTGTTGCCGCTGCCGGCCTTCAGCGCTACGCCATCGACATAGATTGCGTTGCCCGTGGTCGTCGCATCGTAGCCGGGCTGCGCGCTGAAGGTCACCTTGCGCGGTACGATCTCGAACAGCGTCGCGCCATCCGTCGTATAAAGTGCGACATCGTTGTTTGGACGCGTAACGGCATTGACGCCGATAATGGACGAGATGTCCTTCAGAAGCGCCTCGCGCTGATCGAGAGCGTCGCTCGGATCGCCGCCAAGCGACGTCTGCGCCTTGACCTCGTTATTGGCTTCCTCGAATTTCGCAAGCAGACCATTCAGCTTGTCGACCTGAAGGGTGATTTCCTTGTCGGCGCGCAGGCGTATCGCCTGCAATTCGGCCGAAGCCTTGTTCAGGGAACTGGCGACGTCAGTGGCGGAAGTCACCACCGTCGCCGCCAAAGCGGAATCGCTCGGCTTGGCGGCATAACCCTCAAGGCTCTTGAGCAGCGCCTTCATATAGGTTGAAGGAGAGCTTTCGTAGTCATTCCCGCCGAAAATGCTTTTCATCTCCTCAAGACCGGTCAAAACGGTTTTCTGCCCGGAAGCGAGAGAAGAACTGGAAATCGTCTGCCTGAAAAGACTTTCATTCTGGGCACGGCCATTGGAGACGATACTCGCTCCGGCCATGGTCGTGCCAAGAATGGCGGTTCGCTTGACGTAGTTCGCATTACCAACATTGGCAATGTTTTTCGAAGTAACGTCGGTCTGCTTACCTGTGTTATTGAAAATCGATTGCGCAGTATTCATTGCTGACGTGAGCGACATTCATCTGTCCTCGTGAGAAGTATTATCTCTTCAGATTGATCAGGACGTCCATCAAATCCGATCCAGTCTGGAAGACTTTCGAATTCGCTGTGTAGATACGCTGGGATTCAATCATGTCGGTGAGTTCGCTGGCGATATCGACGTTCGAGCCTTCCAGCGCACCCTTCTGGATGTAACCGAAGCTGCCCGATTGCGGGAAGCCGATGGTGACGACACCTGACTCGTTGCTCGGCAGATAGACGTTGCCGTTCTGCGGGCTGAGATTGTCGACGCTCGGTACCGTGGCCAGCGCCAGCTGGTAAATGTTGCGCCGACCACCATCCTGATAGACCGCCGTTACCACGCCATCCTTGCCGATTTCCACATCCTTGATCTGGCTTGGGCCGTTGCCGTCCAGAATTGCGGTGCCAGGCGTAAACTTGGTCGAGAATTGCGTCATTTCAGACAGATCAATGTTGATCGCCTGCGCCACACCGCTGTTGCTGTCATTAATCGTGATTGACGTGGGCGACGTGGTCGTGAGCTTGTTGGTGGCGGGATCGAAAGTGAGGGTCACCGTTTCCTGGACAAGCGTCGCAGGTGCCGTTGCCGTGTAGGGGAAACCGCCATTCGTCGACTGATCCTGACGATAAACCGCAACTTCCCAGGTATTGTCTGCGGTCTTCGTGTAATAGAAATCGTAAAGTACCTTCGCACCGCCGCTATCGAATGCCGTCAACGAAGTCTTGTTGCCGAATGCCGCAGTCGCCAAGTTGCCGCTCGGAAGCGGTGCCGTTGCAGCCGTATCGTCACGGTTAAGATTGGCCGGGAAACTGCCCTGCGTGGAGGGCGATGCCGTCAGGCCGAAATTATTGACGTTGATGGCCTCAAGACCCGTGAAACCGTTGACGACAGCCGCCGGCGGGTTGGAGCCGTAAGGATAACCCATCAGCTGAAAACCAGCCGCGTTTTCCAGATAGCCTTCCGAGTTCTTCACGAAAGAACCGGCACGCGTGAGGTAGGGCGTGCCCGCACCGTCCTGGACCACAAAGAAACCGTTGCCCTGAACGGCAAGGTCCGTGCTCGAGGTGGTGTAGGAGAGGTTGCCCTGCTCCGAAATGCTGTAGCGAACGTTGGACTGTACGCCGCCGGACGCATAGCTGCCCGACGAGGAGGGCAGAACGAGCGAGGAGAACGACGTCGAAGCGCGCTTGTAGCCGGTGGTGCTTGCGTTGGCGATGTTGTCGCCCACGGTGCCCAGCTTGTTCGCCTGCGCATTCATGCCGGACACACCGGTTCGCATAGTGCCGAAAATACTCATTCAAAAACCCTCGTGGTCATCTTTCAGGGAGAAGGTAAAGCGTTTGGCTTGCGTGAAGCTGTCGGAAATACCGCGTTTGAAAAAGACCACGCGGGTCAATGAAAATCACTGCCAGTCGATGCTGTAGCCGAGGAACCGCTTGGAATCGACCGGATCGTAGCCAAGCTTCTTGCGCAGCTTCTTGCGCAGCTTGCTGATATGGCTTTCGACGACGTTCTCTTCGACGTCGTCATCGAAGATGCCGTAGATGGCATTGAAAATCTGCGTCTTGGAAACGCGGCGTCCGCGATTGGCAATCAAGTATTCGAGGATGCGGCGCTCACGGCGCGGCAAGGGGAACACTTCACCACCCACCTCCGGGTCGCGGCCATCAGAGAAAACCCGGATCGGTCCCGCATCGGTGAAATTCGAGATGACCTGCAATCGGCGACGGATCGCCGCTGCACGAGCAAGGATCTCACGGGGGTGCACCGGCTTGCGCACGACGTCATCAACGCCGCTGTCGAAAAGCGCCAGCGTCGATTCCAGCGAGGGCTGGTCGCTGACCGCGATCACCGGGGCCGTCGTGCGATCCCTGATCGCCTTCGGCAAAGAAAAGCTCCGGTCGCCCTGGCCGATCAGGAAGGCTTCAACAGCCGCAAGATCGCTTTCCGCCGCCGTCGAGACCCATTCCCCGAATTCGACCGGATCGAACCCGGTCGAGGGAATGCCCTCACGCCCAAATAGAGATGTATAGCCGTCTTTAACGAGCTCGCGCTCATCAACCACTACGATCATTCGTCCGCCTCCGAATCAGTGTGGTGTTTTCCAATGTGGCATTGGTACGAATCGGGGGATTCACGAACAACTGTAGAAAATCATCGATAGATATTAATAATTGATTAACCATTTTGTGCCGATTTGATCTATATATAGTGGGTATTAACCATATATGGCACAAAATTTTTGTGTAGAAATTTCAAAATTCCGAAAAAACCACTTGAAGTGCCTTTTTTCGATCAATCTATCGCCACATTTCGAAATACGAGTCCCGCAGCGTCTGAAAGCAATTTCAGGTTGTTATCCGTCGCAGAAACTTTTCGCATTGGGGGTCCATTTCCCGTAGCCTGTCGCCACCAGATTGGCGATGACACGGCAGACATATTTCTTCTGTGCCGGGTCGTTGTTCGGGCCGGCATGATAACGGGCAACCGCCATGGTCCAGGTTTCATGCCTGTTGTGAAGGTTGCGCAGGAACATGGCGGCATATTCCACATTGCGACGCGGATCGAACATTTCCCGCGCGGATGTGAAGTTTTCGCCATGGAAATAATGATTGATCTGCATGCATCCGAGGTCGATAAGCTTTGCGCCGTTGCGCTTCGCCGCCTCGAAAGTGGTCAAAGCCTCCTCCGTGGAGGCGGCAAACACCGGTTTTCCCTCAATATTCATGGCGTTGGGGTCGAGCCGTCCCTTGCGGCCGGTTTCCGTCAGCCCCACCGAATAGAGAATTCCCTCCGGCACGCCATATTTGCGTGCCGCCGACTGAATCTCTCTTTCACAGACACCTGATGTGGCCGAAGCGGACGCGTTGTCAGAGGTAGACGCCATTGTCAGCAGAAGTGCGGCCAGACCCAAGAGCGCCATCCATGCCTTCATTATGCACCCCCAAATTATTGCCATTGCCTTGCCGGTCGCCGCGCCCCCCGGACTCGTCACGGTTGCGCCCGGCGGCGGCTTGCTGGCCCTGCTGCTGCGCCTGCTGATTTTGCTGATTGTTGCCTTGTGTGCCCGATTGGTCACTCTTGTCGGAAGAAGCGATGCTGATGGTGATGTTGTCGACCGTCAGCCCCTGCGCCTTGAGGCCGTCGAGGATGCTCTTGCTGTCTTCCTGCAGCTTTTTATAGGCCGCAACACTCTCCACCGTCATGTGAACGGAAAGCTCGTCACCGGCAAGACGCAGTGACATCGTCACCGACCCAAGCTCGATCGGCGTCATGTGCAGCTTCAGCGTATGGACGACCTTGCCTGTGCTGCTCTGGGCCGCCGCATTGGACAGCGACGAACCGGGCTGCATGGCGCTCACCCATTCCGGATCATTGACGATCAGGCCGGTCAGCGCCGAGGCGTTGGTCGAAGGCGCGAGGCCAATGAACCGCCGTGAATCGAGAACCGTTATGGTGTCGGTCGTCTTGCCGGTGCTTTCCCGCGCATCGAACTCGACACGGCCGTCACGCTGAACCGTGCTCATATCCAAAGCCCGGGCCGCGCCCGAACGCGGCGAGGAAAAACGGAATGCCGCGGCGTCGCCCTCGTTTTCCGAACCCGAACCCGCCTCGTTACCGGCGGGTGCAATCCCTGTCGGCATGTCCTTGATCAAGTGCTCGCCCTTGCTCCGGACGGGTTCACCCCGGTCTGACTTAACCGTGTCGGCCTTACCGGCAATCGCCTGGGCAATTTCCTCAAGCGGCGTCTTGGCGGTCGCCATATCGGCGGCAGCGGCCGTCGCCAACTGCAGTTCCGTCAACTTCGGATCGATCGTATCGTCCGCCGCTTCGGCGCCCCTGTCGACGTTGTCTTTGAGCTTCTTACCCGTCTTGCCGTTTTCCGGCGTCGCGCGGACCGTTTTCACAGCGTTTTGAAACTCGGCCACAGCGTCCTGAGCACGACCTTCGTCGGCATGCTGCTTGACCATCGCATTGAGAAATGTTGGGGGCCGCTTGACCGGGACATCCATCTTTTCCGCCTCGCCATCAGGCTGCGATTGCTGTCCTTCAGCCGGATTTTCGTCCTGCTGACGCCGCGAATGCAGCGCCTGCGGCGGCCGCTCGTCCCGGACCGTGGAAAGGGCATCACCGAAACTGCCGCCCTTGGCGTCGTCCCTGACACTGGCGCCGCCGGCGCGCGGATCGGATGGCGGCGCATTCACTATCGTGTTGATGGTTGCGTCGATCATGGTGCCCCCTCGCCTTTCTTCAACAGGCTGTCGATTTCATCGAGCTTGCTGCGGCCACTCGTCACGAGCTGCCGCACATTATCGCCCTCATCGTCAACCTTCTGGGTTTCGACCCGCCATATGCTTTTTGCATCGGCAGCGCTCGCCTCGTTTTCGGGCGGATTCCGTCCGGTCTCCTTCGCGGTCGCAGTCTCGGCCTCAACACCGGCCTGCGGGGAGGGAGGACGAACCACCTGGTCGGCAATCGTCCTTGCCGCCTCCCGCAAGGCCTTGTCCCGATCCGAAAGCTGCGCTTCGGGAATTTGCCCGATTGTCTCGATCGCGCTCACCACATCGGGCGTGCCGATATTGGAAAGGCTTTCATAGAGATTTGCCTGCACTTCCGGCTCACCCGGCAGTGCCGGAGACAGCGCCTTCGCCTTCAACGCCGCCATGCGCGCCAGCGAATCCTTGCCGCTGATCGCCGCCAGCCGCGAAAGCCGCAGATAGGCTTCCTTCTGCCTTTCCGTATCCATCATGGCGAAGGTTTCCTGTATCGCCTCATGGCCGATGGAATCGGCGCGCTTGACCACCAGCGAAACCAGAAGGTCTGCGAACTGGCTGGCATAGGGCGAATGCAGGAACCGCCGCGCATAACGCTGCGCATAATCGACGCCGCGCGCCGCATCGCCGTCCTCGACCGCAATGGCGAGCGAGCGGCGCAATGCGGCCTCCTCAACTATGGTGCCCGGCGCTTCGAGCCGGGCGATGTCGTAAAAGCCGAGCGCAGCCAACGGATCGCGCGGGATTGTCACATTCCCGCTGATCAGCGCCAGATAGGCGCCAATCCGCTTGCCGCGATATTCCGGCACCATGGCCGCAATGCTCTGCGCGACAAGGGTTCCCTTGCCGGAGAGGTATTTGCGCAGGACATCGGCGACGCGGCTGTCGAAATTGCCATCCACATCGCGCGCGACCAGAAATTCCAGCGTGGACGGATTGCCGCCGCTCATCGCATAGATGAGCGCCGCATCGACATTGCGCGGATCCTTAAAGATCGCCGAAGGCGCGCTCTTCAGCCGTTCATCGATGGTCTGGAGTAGAAATCGCTGCATTTCCGAGGCGGAATGGTCGCCCATGGCGACCGAATCCTGTACGAATTGCAGGGAGCGCAGCATGGAATAGGGCATAAGATTGTCTTGCGACTGCGACAACGCCCTGCCCGGCTCGGAGCCGAGACCGCAAAGCGTCGCTGCAAGAAGAAGCCAGCGTTTCGAGGTTTTCGTCACTTTCACCCCCGATCGGCCTCAAGCAGAATTTCGATGCGGCGGTTGGCGTCCGCCATAGGGTCTGCCGGCACTTGCAATCTTCGGTCCGCAAAACCCGAGACCTGCTTTACCCGCTCTTCTGACAGGCCGCCGCGCACCAACATGTAATAGGCGCTGTGAGCGCGATCCATGGAGAGCCGCCAGTTGTCATTGGCCTCGCCCTTGAACTGCCTCCCGTCGGTATGGCCGCGGATCACCACGCTGCCGCCGCGCTCCTGAAGCAGTTTGCCGATTTTTTCCATGGCCAGAACCATTTCACGCCGGGGAACGGCCGATCCGATGTTGAACATCGGTGTCTCCGTCTGGTCGGAAATGGTAAGCAGCAATCCACCTTCGGCCGGCGTCACCACCAGACCTTCGGAAAGCTTGCCGGTAATGCCTGAGATCTGCTTCTCGATTTCCTCGCGCAGCGCGTCGGCCTGTTCCCACTCGGTGTCGCTGGCCTTTTGCTGCTGCTCCGGCCTTGGCTGAGAAAGCGCTGCCTGCTCGGCGGCGTCCGGACGCTGCTGCGGCACGACGGCGGCGACTTCGGTCGGCTTGCCGTCTTCCGCCTTGTCGGCCGGTGTCTCGGACGCCTTGAGTGCGACCGCCTGAGCGTTTTCGGCCGCATCCTCTTGCTTGTTTTCGGCGAGCTGCTGCTGTTCAACCGGTTTTTGGGGTTGATCGGCGCGAGTGATTTTCACCTGCTGGGTCCAGAAATCGGGATCGAAGGGATCGCGATAGGCTTCACCGCCGCTAGCGCCCGTCGCCGGGCCGGAATCAGCAGCGCCGCCCTCGCCCTTGGCGCTGACATTAGCCTGCTGCCCCACCTGCTGGGCAATTTCGGCGAGCACGGAGTAAGGATTTTCGAAAAAGTCCGCTTCGGAGAAATTCGACTGTTCACCGGTCTGGGAGGTCAGATCTTCGCCCGTCGCCGCGGCGGAGCCCTTGGTGACTTTTTCCGCCTGGATGTTGGACTGATCCTTCTTCTGGACGCCCTCTTCCTTGTCGACAGGCTTTTCCAACCCCTTGGAGGACGGTTTCTCATCGGACAGCTTGATCGGATTGAAATAGCTGGCGACCGAGGCCTTGGTCTCCTCGTTGGCGGCATTGACCAGCCACATGACGAGGAAGAACGCCATCATCGCCGTCATGAAGTCAGCATAGGCGATTTTCCACGCACCGCCATGGGCGCCGTCATGCCCGCCCTTGTGGCGCTTGACGATGATGATCTCGTTCTTGCCGTGGTGGTGGTTCTCGCCTTCACTCATTTCATCACCTTGCGAAGACTGGAGGCCCAGGCGGACATGCGCGTCACGAACACGCTTTCACCCAACTCGACGGAAAGATCGATATCGGTGGTCTCGGTAAATTTCATCGTTTCTTCTTCAAAGCCCGGCTGCGTCTTCAGTCGCTCGAACAAATCTTTCGGGCCTTTCACGACAAGCGTGACCCCTTCGCCATCCGGCATGGCGCTACGCACCACATCCGCCAGCGCGGAGACCGCCTTGAGCGACAGCTTTTCCGTCAGGACCGGAGCAAGGATATTGGCGGTCTGCTCGCTGAGATTGGCCGCAATCGCGTCGATGCCCTCGCGCAGACCCCGGGACAGGGAAGCTGCGATTTCTTCAAGATGGCCCGAACACAGGGTTTCCAGCTCGGCCGCATGGGCAGCGATCAGCTCTTCCCGCTCCGCCTGCATCTTTTCAGTGATCTCGCGGGTGGCGTCTTCGCGACCGCGGGCGTAAGCCGCCTGTTTCTCACTTTCAACATCGACGGTTTCGAAGTCATCGAAACCCGTTGCGAGATCGGGAAAAGCTGATGTGGCGTCGCCATCCGCCAATGGATCGCCAAAGGCCATCCCGGCAGGCTGGGTGTCACCAAAATCCTTGAGATATCGTGCAATGGACGCGCTCATGCCCGCCCCCGGCAAAACAGGCCAAAGGGGTGGTACATGTTTCGCTGCCTGCGATCTGACGCGTTCTGTCGCATTTCCGGACGGAAAACCGGAACCCACTTTTCCTGGAAATGCTCTAAGCCGTTTGGCGGCACCACCGTCATCCTTGCTACCCTGCCCGTCTCTTCCACGTTTCCCGGCCAGATCACGCCATGCAATCCGCCCCATATTGACCCGACGTTAGGTGTTCAAACTTGTGCGAAGATGAAGGCGGGCTCGATCAGCAAGCCTGCGCCCCTTCACCCCCTCGCGGCCACGCCGGCCAGATCCGTTACTTGAAGAGCTGGAGGATATTTTCCGCATTTGCGTTGGCGATGGAGAGCGCCTGGATGCCGAGCTGCTGCTGCGTCTGCAGCGCTTTCAACCTGGTCGATTCCTCGTTCATGTCAGCATCGACGAGACGGCCGACGCCCTTGTCGATCACATCCATCAGGCTGGAGACGAAATTGTCCTGCATGCTGATGCGGCTCTGCAGCGAACCGAGGCTGGAAGCCGTGCTGGTCATCGCCTCAAGCCGCCGGTCCACGAAAGACATCATCATGTCGATGGCGTCGGCATCGGTATAGGTCGTGCCGCCGCCGGCAAAACCGCCCATGGCTGCCGCGACGACGTCAAGCTTGGCGAGATCGAGGGTGGAGACGGAAAACTCGAGGGAACGACCGGTTGAAGCCGTTCCACTGCTGGTGTCGTAAAACCAGTCGTTGCTGCCGGTGTCCCGATAGGCTGGGGAAACGGTGACGCCGCCGCTCGACGGATCTGTCGCCGTTACCTTGACCCATACATTTTCGGCGAGTCGCAGATAATTGTCGGTTCCGTTGCCGTAGACATTCGGATCCGTATTCGTGTCCGCCGTCGCGGCATTCAGCGCGCCGATCTGTGCATCGGTCAGCTTCGGGACGACATAACCCGTATCCGTCGTCGTTCCAGCCGTCGTTGACGTCTGGGTGACTTCATATTCCGTCTTGCTGACAAAAACGGCGTTCTTGTCGAGAATCCCGAGCTTTCCGCCACTGAGGTCGAAAAGCACGGTGCTGCCGTCGAGCGTGTAGTCGACGGTGGTGACCCCGACATTGCCCGAGCCCGTGCGCGTGAAGGATGCAACGACCTTTTTGATGATCGCTTCTTCAACCGGCGGCGTGCCGCCGTTGCTGATGCTGGCCTGCAGCCAGTTTTCACCCGAGAAGGAGGCCGATTCGGAGATGCTCTTCAGCTGTTCCTGAAGCTGTTTGATTTCATCCTGAATCTTGCTGCGGTCGGCGCCCACGCCGTAGGCCGCAACCAGCTTGGCCTTAATCTGCTTGACGACCTCAATCGTGCTTTCAAGCGCATCGTAGGCGGTGTCGACCTTGGCCGCTCCCAGACCCAAAGCATCCTGCACGGCCGAAAGCGCATTATTGTCAGAGCGCATCGTCGTTGCAATGGACCAGTAGGCGGCATTATCCGCGGCCGTCTCGACACGGTAGCCGGAAGATACGCGCGCCTGTGTTGTCTCAAGGCTCTTGTCGATCATGCGCAGGGTTTGCAGCGCGGCCATCGCCGCCGCATTGGTCAAAATGCTGGTCATGGGGTCCACCCAACTCAAAATTTAAAAAGAAATCCGGCGCGGTGCCGACAACGAGCAGAAGCATCATGCGCATCGCCAATGGTCTGAACCGACCACCGCGACCTGCCGTTCGTTAACAAATCGTTAATGCGATAGGTAACAAAGAACGAGACTGATTTGCAAGGCGTTCCTGACCTTCGCAGCCGGGTTTCGCATAAACCGGCAGGCTTCAGGCAAGCTCGGGTTAAAACGCACCGGAAGGAGGCCGTTGCGCCCGCGATTTCGGCGCGCGCAACAGACATGATGGAAATATGCAGCGGGTGATCCGATTAAGCCGCTTCGCCCTGACGGGTGGGCACGAATCGGGCAGCCGTGAGGCTTTGACGAAGAAACTCGGTGTTCTCGTCCGGGTTTTCGGAAGGGTTCTGAAAAGAGACGTGATTGATCTCGATCGCCGCATGCTCGTTGGCGAGTGTCAATCGCGCATAGACCGTGGCGCCCTTCGGCTTCAGCTCGAGATCGAGAACGATCTCCGGCGCGCCTTCCCATTCGAGCTTATATTCGCCGCCGGTGCCGAAATTGATCGTACCAGGATGGTAATAAAGCTCAGCCGCCGAGGAAACGAGGTCGGCGATGCTGCCGTAGCACTCGAATCGGAGCAGCGAAATCAGGTCGGCCGGGTCTAACAATCGAAGTTCGGTGGCGATCGGGTTGATCGCCTCTGCGACGATCATTTCCCGCTGTTCGGAATAGGCGGATTTTTTCATTGGTTTTATTGAACCCGTATTTTCGGTGACTTCATGGCGTAAACCCGGTGAACGAGTTCCGCCACAGCCTTGTAAAAGACTGGTGGAATCACACTATCTACCGAGACTTGCGCAAACATGGAGCGTGCAAGCGGCGGGTCTTCAAAAACGGGGATATTATTTTCTTCCGCAATCTCGCGGATTTTCAATGCGATAAGGTCCTGGCCCTTGGCGACGACGACAGGGGCGTCGCCTTCTTCGCGCACGTAACGAAGTGCTACCGCGAAGTGCGTCGGGTTGGCGATCACGAGCGTCGCGCGCGGCACGTTGTTGATCATGCGGCGGCGGGCACGGTCACGGGCAATCGAGCGCTGGCGGGACTTGACCACCGGGTCACCCTGCGACTGTTTGTATTCTTCCTTCACCTCGTGCTTCGTCATTTTCAGCTGGCTGAACCAATGATGGCGCGTCCACAAGACGTCCACGGCGGCGAGCAGCGCTGTCGAGAGCAGGATGACCACCATCATTTTCTTGACGATTTCAACCACCCGCACGAAAATCACCTGCGGATCGGAAAACATCAGATCGATGAGACTGTAGAAATCACCGCGAAGCGCGAAGAACATGATGACCGAAACGATCATGATCTTGAACACCGATTTGGCGAATTCCACAAAGCCCTGCTTGCTATAGATACGGGTGAAGCCCTTTGCCGGTGAAATGCGCGACCATTGCGGACGCACCCGCTCCAGCACCGGCGACGGCAGGTTCTGCAGGAAAGACGAGGCAAGCCCGAACACGATGAACATGATCATGGCCGGCATAAGCAGATAAGCAACGGACGTGCCGAGAAAATAGAGCAGCGACAGGGCATCCGGCCGGGTGCTGAGGTTCCATTGTTCGGGCTGGCCGAACAGGTCCTTCAGGGTAACACCGAGACGACCGGCACCATCGGGCAGGAAAAAAACCAGATAGCAGTAAAAGGCGAGCGACGATGCAAAGATCGGCACTTCGCGCGAAAATGGAAGATTGCCTTTTTCCGCCGCATCACGAAGTTTTTTCTCCGTGGGGTCTTCTGTTTTACTGTCCTTGTCCTGATCGTCTGCCAAGGCACGTTCCCGAAATAAAAAAGGCCCGCCGATCCCGGCAGGCCGTCATCCCGAAACTAGCGCCCGTGAGCGGCCACCGCAATGGCCGGTTTCGGCGTAAAAGCCGGTTATCAACCGGCTTCCGCTTAAGCTGCGGCTGGCTGGTCTTCCGCGGAAGTTTCCTTCAGCTGGATCTGGCCGGAATTGGCGAGCCGGATCGCTTCTTGAGCGACGGCGCGACGTGCGATCGCCACTTCGCGGGTATTGATCGAGGCTTGCGGCACGGAAAGGTCCGATTCGATCATACGGCGCTGGCGCGGGCTGATGCTGGAGAGCACGCATTCCTTGATTTCCATCGTGGCGCCGCGCAGCGCCATCGTCAGAACATCGGCCGAGACATCGTTGAGCAGCAGGACGCGGCTGCGCTGCGGCATGAACATGAGGTCGTCGAAGAGGAAGATCTTCGGCTTGACCTTGTTTGCGGCTTCCTTGCTGAGCGTCTCGAGCGAGCTGAGCAGCGTATCGACCTGCGGCTTGTCCAGTTCGTTCATCAGATCCGCAACCTTCGTGGAACCGCCGGCATTGCGCTCGGCCTCGATTTCATTGATCAGATTGACCACACGTTTCTCGATGATCTGGGCGGCCGTGGGGCTGACTTCCTTCATGTTGACGGTACGATTCATGATATCGGCGCGCTGCTCTTCCGGAATGGTCAGGAGAACCTTCGCGCCGAAGGAAGAAGGCAGCATGGAGAGGATATAGGCGATGGTCTGCGGATGCTCGCGCAACAGGAACTTGCCGACGAATTCCGGCTCGGCTTCCTGCAGACGGTCCCAGATCGACGCTTCATAGGCCTGGAAGGCGGCACGGCGACCGAGAAGGCTGTCGACCTCTTCAGGCGTCAGCCCCTCTTCGAGAATGCTTTCGATTGCCTTGGCATTGTCCATCAGGCCTGTTCCTTCGGTGAACAGGTCTTCGAATTCCGCCACGATCTGCGCGAGTTCGTCCGGAGGAATGACGCGCAGGGTCTGGGCCGAGGAAATGATCATCTGCAATTCGTGCTGCGTGAAAAACTTCAGCAGCTTGCCGGCGACGCCCTTGCCCATGGCAAGAAGCACCGCGGCCGCCTTGTCGGCCTGAGACAACGGCTTGCCCGCAATGGGGTTACCGAAATCTTCAAAGTCCATCATGGTCTTTCCTCTCCGTCCCCACAGGGATCAGGCTTTCTTCGTACTCAGTACTTCAATCAATTTTACGCCGAAGCGCGTATCGTCGTCTTCCAGAACCGTTATTTCACCGCGCGCAATACGGCGGCCATTCACCATGATTTCAACCGGCTCGCCGATCTTGCGGTCGAGTGCGATTGTTGCTCCTTCTTCAAGGCTCATCAGCCCCGAAACGAGCATTCTGCTGGTGCCGAGAACGATCTGGACATCGATCGGGATGTCCATGATCATTTCCATGTTTTCGGACAATCCGCTGCCAAGCGGCGCCTTCACACCCGCAACCTGGGGGGCGGCGGCGAAATCGTCCATCGCAAAATCGTCCGTTCCGCCACCGAAGGCGGATAGGTCGGTGTCCGTCGAAACCTCGTCCGTCGTTCCGAAATCGCCAAAGTCGCCGAAGTCGGATAGCGAGCCTTCCGCATCCGTCTTGAGGACGCCACGCAGATCGCCGATAGCCTGGTCGAGGTCGCCGCCGTCTTCAAACGACGGCAGCGCCGCATCATCGGTCACAGGTGTTTTCTTCGTAGCCATGCGCTGATTATTCCCTTTGAAACTTGCGTCAACCTGCCCAAATCCTCGAAGGCCGGGCAGGATTTTAACCCATCAAATGTCGTAAGATCTCGTCGTCAGAGCTGACATTGTTCTTCACCCGAACCATGTAGCGGTCGCCGGACTTGCCGAATTCGCAATTGTAGAGCTTGGAACCGTTGGCGCTGACCTCAACGCCGATATCGTCCTGCTTCAGAGCCTGAAACGGAATGACATCGCCGGCCACCAGCTTGGAAATCGTCCTGAGCGTCAGTGTTTCGAGCTTGATTCGCGCCTCGAGCGTGACCTGCGATCGCTTCACCTGCTCCGAAATCATCTCCATCCATTCCTCCTGCTTCTTCAGCGCCTGGGCTGAAGCCTTGGGGGCGACGATGGAAGTCTTGAGCAGGGGGCGCTGCGGCACGATCAGCGAGAACTCCGACGATACCTTGCCAATATCGACCTTCAGGCGGATGGTCACGCCGTAAAGGCCGGCGATCATCTCGTCAAAGGCGCTTTTACCGCTGGAATTGAAGGGCGGATCGATGGTCGCCTCAAAACCGCCCGGCGCGTTGACACCCGAGCGCAGGACACCTGCGATGCGGCCAAGAACCATGGCCGCGAGATCAAGCTCGATATGGGAGAGGCTGCGCTCGTCCGGCTCGCCAATCATGTCCGG
The DNA here is from genome assembly GCF_008274755.1 of Agrobacterium sp. B1(2019). NCBI lineage: Bacteria > Pseudomonadati > Pseudomonadota > Alphaproteobacteria > Hyphomicrobiales > Rhizobiaceae > Agrobacterium > Agrobacterium sp. B1(2019). The sequence goes on from NZ_VTPB01000001.1 coordinate 2,158,038, forward strand.
CGACGCGCCCAGCATGCGCTCCATGAGCGCGATGACGAAACCGTTGCCGACCGTCATCATGAAATTGGGGCACCAGTTGCGCAGGGAACAATCGGCAACCGCGACATTGCGCCCGACATTGGCAATGAGATCGGTCATCAGTCCCGATTCGGAACCGACATATTCGACGTCGATCGCGATGCCGGTCTCGCTGTGGAAGATGTCTGGCAGGAACTCGCTGTAGAGATGGCCGATATCGGAACCGATCTTGGCGATCGTCTTGCGATCGGATAACCCGCCCGTCAACTTTGCCAGAAGGGCCGTGTCGATGGTCGGTGCTTGTTGCGCTGCAGCTTTTGCCATCGTCATGCCGCCTTGTTTTCGCCGCCGGGGTTCATCATCTCCTGCTCGACGGCGTCAATAGACGGCCGCTCATAGTTGGAGATGGTCTTGCGACCATATTCGAGCGCGACCTGCGGCACCGAGCCGTTCATGTAGGCGATCAGCGTCTGCTTGACGATGATGTAGAGGCGGTGCTGCTTGGTGCGGACGATCTTGACCTGGGACGCCAGCGGGTTGCAGATCGAATAAGACAGGATGATGCCGAGCATGGTGCCGACCAGTGCGGCGCCGATGAGGCCGCCCAGCACTTCCGGCGATTCGTTGATCTTGCCCATGGCCTTGATGACGCCGAGAACCGCCGCGACGATACCGATGGCGGGGAAGGAATCCCCCATGGTGGTAATCGCGTGATAAGGTTTCAGCTTGTCGTTCAGGATGGTTTCGATTTCTTCATCCATCAGCGCCTCGATTTCGTGGCTGCGGGCGTTGCCGATGATGATGAGGCGAACATAGTCGCAGATGAACGAGGTCAGTTCCTTGTTCTTCAGAACCGATGGCGCGCTCTGGAATATCGAGGATTCTTCCGGATTGTCGATATGGGCCTCGATCTCGTTGCGCGATTTCGTGCGCAGGTCGCGCATCAGCGAATAGAGCACGCCGAGCACGTCGAGATAGTTTCGCTCCTTCGGGACCGAATGCTTGAAGGCCTCGCCGAGCGCCTTGCCCGAATCCTTCACGACTTTCATGGGGTTCGCCATGATGAAGCCGCCGAGACCGGCGCCGCCGATGATCATCAATTCGAACGGCTGAACCAGCACGTCCAGATGACCGCCCATCGCCATGTAGCCGCCGATGATGCAGCCGAAGGTGATTATAAGTCCAATTACAATATTCATTGATCGACCACGCTCGAACAGTGTTCCATGACGCCATGTCTAAAAAATGTGGCTTGCGTGAACCTGTCCGCAAAGCCTCTCTCGCATTCCTGTCTCCAGCCAGTTTCGCACAAGCAAGCCACGGCACTATGCCGACAAAGGCGGACGTGCGCCTTGAGATCGGGATCAAACGAGAGCGGCGGTTCAGTGACTTCCACCTACACCAGCTACAGACTGATCAGTCAGGATATCGGCAAATCGCTTGAGCGGGTGTCGGAGCAGCCCGACGTGGCGCGCGAGACCGAATATTATCGCGCGAAGATCGGCGCCGTGAAATCCATCGACGACTTCATGGCCGATACGCGCCTTTACAATTACGCTCTGAAGGCCCACGGCCTTGAGGACATGGCCTATGCGAAGGCCTTCATCCGCAAGGTGCTGACAGAAGGTGCCTCGGACAAGGACGCTTTCGCCAACAAGCTTTCCGACAGCCGTTATGCGGATTTTGCGAAGTCGCTGGATTTTGCCGGCCTTGGCGCAGCGGCGACTTCGGTCGACGCGGCCCAAACGGGCGTCATCAGCAAATACACGCGCCAGACCCTGGAACAGGAAGCCGGTGACGACAATAACGGTGTCCGGCTCGCCCTTTATTTCGAACGCAAGGCATCAACCATCACATCCGGCCTCGATTTTCTCGCCGACGACGCGCTCGCGCAGGTGTTTCGCACAACGTTCAACCTGCCCGACGCATTTTCCGCGGCCGATATCGACAAACAGGCGGCGCTCATCGAAAAGAGCATCAATATCAAGGATCTGCAGGACCCCGAAAAAGTTAGAAAGCTGCTCGAGCGTTTCACCATCATGTGGGAAATGCAAAACCCCTCGACGACCTACGACCCTTTGGCCGTTTTCGGCTCCTCCAGCGGCTACGGCATTTCCCCTGACCTGCTGATCTCGATCAACTCCCTGAAACTCGGAGGCAAATGATATGCAATCCGGACTATATGTCGCCCTCTCCTCACAGATCGCGCTGGAGCGCCGTCTCACCACCATTTCCGACAATATGGCGAATGTGAATACCGTCGGTTTTCGCGGTTCCGAAGTGAAATTCGACGAAATGGTCGCCAAGAACCACAATGACATGAACGCCCGGGTGGCCTTCGTTTCGCAGGGCAACGACTATCTTTCCACTCGTCAGGGCGCTTTCGAGCAGACTGGCAATTCCTTCGATTTCGCCATCAAGGGCGATGCCTGGTTTTCGCTGGATACCCCCGATGGCCAGATTCTGACCCGCGACGGCCGTTTCACCATGCGTCCGGACGGCGCGCTCATCTCCTCGAGCGGTTATCCCGTTCTAGATGCCGGCGGCGGTCCGATCCAGCTCAATCCGAATGGCGGCCCGATCACCGTCGGTCTCGATGGAGCCATCCGGCAGAACGAAAACATCGTCGCTACCCTCGGTATCTTTCAGGCGGATTTTTCGCAAGGTTTCCTGCGTCATCCCAATAGCGGCGTGAAGCCGGTGGCCCAGCCGGTTCCGGTGGTCAACAATCATGAAGTCGGCGTCGTTCAGGGTTACCTCGAACAGTCAAATGTCAACGGCATTTCCCAGATGACCCAGCTCATCCAGGTCAACCGCGCCTTTGAAAGCATCTCCTCGCTGATGCGCGATACCGAATCGACCTTCGGCGAGGGCATCAAGACGCTTGGCGGCGCGCGTTGAGGAACTGAGTGATGACAATGCCGGAATCCATGCTCTCGGCTGATGCCATTTCACCGAAGCTCGCGCAGCTGGCGAGCCTTGCCGGGCATTATGCCGATCCGGAGTTTTCGGTGGCGCATGGCGGTCATGTCCGCACGATCGCCGCCGGGCACTATACGGTTTCCGGCCTGTCACGGCATGTGCGGCTCGGAGAATTCGTCGCCCATCGCAGCGCGACCGGCATTCATCTCGGCGAAGTGGTGCGCGTGGAGCCGGACATCTGCTATGTCTGCCCCATCGAGCCCGGCGAGCCGATCGGCATTCACGACACCGTCATCCGCAAGGGCGCTTTCCGCGTCGCGCCCGACGATAGCTGGTGCGGCCGCACGATCAACGCGCTGGGCGAACCTATCGACAATCAGGGGCCGCTTGCGCCGGGCATTGAACGCCGCTCGATTTCAAACAACGCACCACCTTCAATGACCCGCAAGCGCGTGGAGACACCCTTTAAGACGGGTGTCCGCGCTATCGATATCTTCTCGCCGCTTTGCCTCGGCCAGCGCCTCGGCATTTTCGCCGGTTCGGGTGTGGGCAAATCCACGTTGCTGTCAATGCTCGCCAAGGCAGACGCCTTCGACAAGGTGGTGATTGCGCTTGTCGGCGAACGCGGCCGTGAAGTGCGCGAATTCATCGAAGACACGATGGGCGAGAATATGAGCAAGTCCATCGCGGTTGTCGCCACGAGCGACGAAAGCCCGATGCTGCGAAAAATGGCCCCGCTTTCCGCCGTTACCATCGCCGAGCATTTTCGCGATCAGGGCGACAATGTCCTACTCATCATCGACAGCGTGACGCGATTTGCCCATGCGATCCGCGAAGTGGCGGTCGCTTCCGGCGAACCGCCCGTCGCACGCGGTTATCCCGCCTCGGTCTTTACCGAACTGCCGCGCCTTCTCGAGCGGGCGGGACCGGGCGCCGAAGGCACTGGCACCATCACCGCCATCGTCTCCATCCTCGTGGATGGCGACAATCACAACGACCCGATTGCCGATTCGACCCGCGGTATTCTCGATGGCCATATCGTGCTTGACCGCAGCCTTGCCGAAGAAGGCCGTTACCCGCCGATCAATCCGCTCGCCTCGATCTCGCGTCTCGCCAAGAAGGCCTGGACGCCGGATCAGGAGAAGCTGGTCTCGCGCCTCAAGGCGCTGGTGCATCGCTTCGAGGAAACCCGGGATCTTCGCCTCATCGGCGGTTATCGGCCCGGCACCGACCCCGATCTCGACATGGCGGTGAAGCAGGTGCCGATCATCTATGAAACGCTGAAACAACTGCCGAGCGAGCCGGCGGCGCAGGATGCCTATGCTGACCTTGCCACCGCATTGCGCGGCGGCGCGCAGAACGGTCAGCCGCAGGTAACCCCGAGAATGAGAGGCTGACCCGTGAGGAAAAAGCGGAACGACAATAGCCACGATGAAGACGTGCTGCCCAGGCCCGTTTTCTTTACACCCGACCGTATTCTCGCGTGGACGGGCATCGGGCTCGCCGCAGCAGCAGCCTTTTTCCCCTGGTACGTGTTTTTCAACGAAGAAAAATTCGGCATGAAGGTGGCGGGCGGCGATCGCACGCGCGATCTGCCCCATACCGGCCCGCGGGAAGTCTTCAGCGTTTCGCCGATGGCCATGACCAACCGCAACAAGGAAGACACCCCACCGCCGGCGGAGCTGCCCGACATGCTGACGACGGCAACCGTGAATGCAGGCGGCAAGGAAAAACAGAACGACCTGGCGGCCGGGATCGAGGACCAGCCTTTCCCCGGCCAGACATCCTTTCGTTTGCTGCATGTATCCAATGGCCGCGCCCTGATCGAAGACGGTTCGGGCATGTATATGGTGAGGGTCGGCTCGACCCTGCCTGACAATGCGCTGCTGACGAAGATCGAGCAACGCAACGGCGAGTGGCTGATAGAGACGTCCTCCGGAAGAACCTATCATCCGGAAAAATAGTCCGGCCACCCTTGAGCGGAAGGCCGTGTTGCGGATCTCGGTGACAACACTCCCAAAGCAAAACTTCCCGATGACCGCCGCAAAGACCTCTTTGCGGCGGCATTCCATCGGTAATCTTGGCTATCCCCGCAGTAGCCTTCAGGGACGGCTCTGCAAGTCCCGCGGTTTATTTTCTCTGGTTGCCGGCAAAAGCCGCCGTCACACCGAGACCGATATAGACGAAACCGCTGACCCAACGTTCGGCGCTGAGATAAACCGGGCTGCGCTTCAGCCAGTTGCCGGCCGTTCCCGCCACAAGGGCATATGTCCCATCCGTCAAAACGCCGATCACCGTGTAGAGAATGCCGAGAAAAGCGATCTGCATTGCCACATGGCCCCTTCCGACCTCCACGAACTGCGGCAGGAAAGCCAGAAAGAACAAAGCCGTCTTCGGATTGAGGAGGTTGACGATGAAGCCCTCGCGAAAGATGCGCATGCGGCTGCGCGTCGGCAAACCGCCCTCGATATCGGGAATGTCCGACGAGCCGAAGAGCTTTTTGAGGCCAAGCCAGATCAGATAGGCCGCACCGGCATATTTCACCACGCTGAAGGCGAGCGCAGACGAGGCGAGCAGCGCCGACAATCCGACAGCGGCAGCGACGACATGAACAAGCGTCGCCGTATGGATGCCAAGGATCGAAACGAGACCGGCGGAACGACCCTGCTCGACCGAGCGTGCGAAGATATAAAGGACTGCGGGGCCGGGCACGAGAAGCAGCACCAGCGTAGCGCTGATGAACAGGCCGAGATTGGCGGCACTTGGAATTACCAGATCCATGATTGTCTCCCATCGTTCTCACCACTCTAGCGCTAATATCGGGCCGCGTTCAAGGTGAATCGAATCCGCTTCCGACCCACCCTGCACGGCGCTCTCTGGAATGGGCGTGACAGCCGCATTTGGTCATTCAAAGCGACGCGTGCCGCAATGGAGACATGCGCTTTTATCTCCGGCAGACCCTCTTCCGTCCCGCGTCCGGCCCTTGGCCAGCGCCGTCTCCCCTCCCCGCAAGTCTGACGCAAGATTAGCCCCGTAGGTTCGGGCCATACGAGATGGAGAAGTCTATGCAACCGATTCAACTGTTCGAACTGGCATCCCGCCAAGCGGAATGGCTGAGCGTGCGGCAGGAAGTCGTGGCGACCAACATCGCCAACGCCAACACACCCCAGTTCCGCGCCAAGGATGTCAGCCCTTTCGAAGCGGTCATGCAGGCCACCAGCCAGCAGGTCGGCATGGCCAGGACCAATCCTGCCCACTTTGGCGAGAGCACCCTCAGCGACAATATCGCGGTGCGCGACAACCCGGTCAATAACGAGATCGGCATGCAGGAATCGGGCAATTCGGTCGCGCTTGCGGAAGAAATGACCAAGACCGGCGAGATCAAGCGGCAGTACGAGCTGAACGCCAATCTCGTCAAATCCTTCCATCGCATGATGCTGATGACGGTTAAGAGGTAAGCCATGGATCCCTTGAGTGCAGCGAGCAAGATTGCCGGCAGCGGCCTGGAAGTGCAGTCCACGCGACTGCGCATCGTCTCCGAAAACATCGCCAACGCCAGATCGACCGGCGACACCCCCGGAGCCGACCCCTATCGCCGCAAGACCATCACTTTCGGGTCCGAGCTCGACCGCGTCAGCGGCGTGGAGCGCGTGACGGTGAAGAAGCTCGGCGTCGACCGTGGCGATTTCATCAACGAATACGACCCCGGCAACCCGGCCGCCGACAGCAACGGCATGGTGAAGATGCCGAACGTCAACATCCTGATTGAAATGGCGGACATGCGCGAAGCCAACCGCAGCTACGACGCCAATCTTCAGGTCATCCGCCAGACACGCGACCTCGTCGCCTCCACAATCGACCTTCTGAAGGCATCGCAATGATCGACGGTATCAAGCAAGTCAGTTCCCTTTCGCTCACCCGCGGCGCAAGCGGTATTTCCTCGCTGACGGAAAGTGTTTTCGGCAGCGAGCAGACGACGCCCGCCCAGCAGACGGGCGCAAGCTTCGCCAGCGTTCTCGGCAACGTATCGATTGATGCGATGAACAATCTGAAGAAGGCGGAAGTCGCTTCCTTCGAAGGCATTCAGGGCAAGGCGAATACGCGTGAAGTGGTCGATGCCATGCTTTCGGCCGAACAGTCGCTGCAGACCGCCATCGCGCTCCGAGACAAGATCGTGTCGGCCTATCTCGACATTACCAAAATGCAGATCTAGCCCACAGGAATATTGACATGAGAGCTCTTGCCATCGCTGCCACCGGTATGGACGCCCAGCAGACCAATCTGGAAGTCATTGCCAACAACATCGCCAACATCAACACCACCGGCTACAAGCGCGCGCGTGCGGAGTTCACCGACCTTCTTTACCAGACCGAGCGCATGCAGGGCGTGCCGAACCGAGCCAACCAGGCGATCGTGCCCGAGGGCGCCAATATCGGTCTCGGCGTACAGACCTCGGCCGTGCGCAACATCCACACCCAGGGCAATCTGATCGAGACCGGCAACAAGCTGGACGTCGCGATCATCGGCCAGGGCTGGTTCCAGATCGAGGCGGCCGACGGTTCGACGCTCTACAGCCGCGCAGGCGCCTTCAACAAGAATGCCGACGGCAATCTCGTGACGGTCGACGGCTATAACGTCATTCCCAACATCAATATCCCGACGGACGCGCAGGACATCACCGTGACCCGCACCGGTCAGGTCACGGCCCGCATCGGCAATGCCACCGATTTCACCGAACTCGGCCAGCTGACCATCGCCAACTTTGCCAATGAAGCAGGCCTGAAGCCGCTGGGCGACAACCTCTTTGCCCAGACGCCGGCCTCCGGCGATGCGGTCGTCGGCGTGCCGGACGATCCGAGCTACGGCTACATCAAGCAATCCTACCTCGAAGGCTCGAACGTCGACGCCGTCAAGGAAATCACCGATCTGATCACGGCGCAGCGCGCCTACGAGATGAATTCCAAGGTCATCACCACCGCTGACGAAATGGCTTCGATTGTCAGCAAGAACCTGAAGTAAGAACGGAAAGGCAGGCGAACATGAGGTTTGGCCGGAAACATAGCAGCAGCAGAACGGCGCTTGTCCGTATGTGCCTTGCGTCTGCCTTTTCACTGGGGGCTCTTGCCCCCGCCCTTGCGCAGGCGCCGATGGCGCTGGTCCCGACGCGCACCATCTATCCGGGCGAGACCATCTCGCCCGACCAGGTGAAGCCTGTCGAAGTGACCAATCCTAATATTTCCTCGGGTTATGCGAGCGATATCAGCGAAGTGGAAGGCATGATCTCCAAGCAGACCCTGCTTCCCGGCCGCACGATCCCCGTTGCCGCCTTGCGTGAACCGTCGCTCGTCACGCGCGGCACCAGCGTCAAACTCGTCTTCACAATCGGCAATATGACGCTGATGGCTTCGGGAACGCCGATGACCGACGGCTCGCTCGGCGAAGTCGTGCGGGTACGCAACATCGATTCCGGCGTGATGGTCAGCGGCACGGTCATGAGGGACGGAACCATTCAGGTGATGGCGAAATGAGAGTGCTTCCTATCCTGGCCGCGGCCGTTCTGTTTTCGGCCCAACCTTTCCTCTCGCTGCCCGCAGCCCATGCGGATACCTCCCGTATCAAGGATATCGCATCGCTACAGGCCGGGCGTGACAACCAGCTGATCGGCTACGGTCTCGTGGTCGGCCTGCAGGGCACGGGCGACAGCCTGCGCTCCTCGCCGTTTACCGAGCAATCCATGCGCGCGATGCTGCAAAACCTCGGCATCACCACGCAGGGCGGCCAGTCGAACGCCAAGAACATCGCCGCCGTGATGGTGACAACCAATCTGCCACCCTTCGCCAGCCCCGGCAGCCGTGTCGACGTGACAGTCAGCTCGCTGGGCGACGCCTCGTCGCTGCGCGGCGGCACCCTCATCATGACTTCGCTTTCCGGCGCAGACGGCCAGATTTACGCGGTCGCTCAGGGTGCGCTGATCGTCAACGGCTTTTCCGCACAGGGCGATGCCGCAACGCTGACCCAAGGCGTCACCACCTCCGCCCGCGTGCCGAACGGCGCAATCATCGAGCGCGAACTGCCGTCCAAGTTCAAGGATTCGGTCAATCTGGTCCTTCAGCTGCGCAATCCCGATTTTTCGACCGCTGTGCGCGTCGCCGATGTCGTCAACGCCTTTGCCCGCGCCCGTTACGGAGATGGCATCGCCGAGCCGCGCGATTCGCAGGAAATCGCGGTGCAGAAGCCGCGCACCGCTGATCTGACGCGACTGATGGCGGAAATCGAAAATCTGACGGTCGAGACGGATACGCCTGCCAAGGTCGTCATCAACGAACGTACCGGCACCATCGTCATCGGTGCGGATGTGCGCATTTCCCGCGTCGCCGTCAGCTACGGAACGCTGACCGTGCAGGTGACGGAATCGCCGCAGGTCATCCAGCCGGCGCCATTTTCGCGCGGCCAGACAGCCGTGCAGCCGCAGACGGATATCATGGCCATGCAGGAAGGCAGCAAGGTCGCCATCGTTGAAGGGCCTGACCTTCGCACGCTGGTTGCCGGTCTCAACAGCATCGGGCTCAAGGCGGACGGTATCATCGCCATTCTGCAAGGCATCAAATCCGCCGGCGCCCTTCAGGCGGAGCTTGTGCTGCAATGATGGAACATCAGAAGAAAAACGTATTCCCGAATGGCCTTACTCGCTTCGCGGCCGTCGCCTCGCTGCTAGTCCTGCTGCCGGCCGCCGGCGCGGAAAGCCAGCAGAATGTGGTGTCCGAACTCAGCACGCAGGATGAAATCCAGAAATTCTGCACCAACATCGCCGATGCGGCCCGCGACCAGCGTTATCTCATGCAGAAGCAGGAGCTGGAAAAGCTGCAGTCCGACGTCAACGAACGTATTGCCGTGCTGGAAGACCGCAAGGCGGAATATGAGGACTGGCTGGCGCGCCGCGAACATTTTCTCGCCCAGGCGAAAGCCAATCTCGTTGATGTCTACAAGACGATGAAGCCGGATGCCGCAGCACCCCAGCTCGAAAAGATGCATGTGGAGATCGCCGCCGCCATCATCATGCAGCTGCCGCCGCGCCAATCCGGCCTGATCCTCAGCGAAATGGATGCGGCGAAAGCCGCAACCGTCGCCGGCATCATGTCGCAGGCAACCGACAAAAACACTTCGAAGGATCCTTCATGACCGCGCGTCGTCTTCCGGCCCTCCTCCTGCCGCTCGCTCTGCTTGCCGGCTGCCAGAACAACCAGACCCTGAAGGAAATCGGCAACGCACCTGCGATGAGCCCGATCGGCAGTGGCCTGCAATTCAGCCAGACGCCGCAGATGGGCATGTATCCCAAGCAGCCGAAGCACATGGCCAGCGGCTATTCGCTATGGAGCGACAGCCAGGGTGCGCTGTTCAAGGACCTTCGCGCGCTCAACATCGGCGACATTCTGACCGTCAACATCCAGATCAATGACAAGGCCGATTTCGACAATGAGACCGAGCGCAACCGCACCAATGCCAGCGGCCTGAACTGGAAGGCCAAGGCCGAAATCTTCGGCTGGACCCCGGAAGCGGACTCGAGCATCAAATACGGCTCCGACACCGACACCCAGGCGAAGGGCAAGACCAAGCGTTCCGAAAAGCTGACGCTGCTGGTGGCCGCCGTGGTGACAGGCATTCTGGAAAACGGCAACCTCATCATCAGTGGCTCGCAGGAAGTGCGCGTGAACCACGAAATCCGCATCCTCAACGTCGGCGGTATCGTCCGGCCGCAGGATGTCGATGCCCAGAACATGATCTCCTACGAGCGCATCGCCGAAGCACGCATCTCCTATGGCGGCCGCGGACGTCTGACGGAAGTGCAGCAGCCCCCGGTCGGGCAACAGGTCGTCGACCTGTTCTCGCCGCTCTGACGCCGGTACACGGGAACGGACTGACCCATGGAAAACGAACAGGTAGAGGGCAAGAAAAAATCTTCCCCTCTGGTCATGACCATCGCAGGCGTTGCGATCCTCACCCTGCTCGGTGCGGGTGGCGGCTGGCTCGTGGGCGGCATGATTGCGCCGAAGATCGCTGGCGCGGAGGCCCATGCCACGGCCGCTGCCGGCGGGCATGGTGACAAAAAAGACGAGGGTATCGAGAAAATCTCGGCTGAGGCGAACGGCATCGTCCAGCTCGATCCCATCACCACCAACCTCGCTTATCCCTCAACGAACTGGGTGCGGCTGGAAGTGGCGCTGATGTTCAAGGGGCCGGTCGAGGTGGGTCTGGCGGAAGACATACACCAGGATATTCTCGCCTATGTCCGTACCGTTTCCCTTCAGCAGCTGGAAGGGCCGCGCGGCTTTCAATATCTTAAGGATGACATTCAGGAACGAGTTGACCTGCGCTCTCAAGGGCGCGTATCCAAGGTCATGTTCCGGACCTTTGTCATCGAATGATTCGATTTCTTGTAACCATCGCCGTCCTCCTCGCCTTGCCGGGTCTTGCCAGTGCCCAGCAATTCCCGTCCGATCTGTTCAATACGCAGATAGACGGCTCCGTCGCGGCTTGGATCATCCGCACCTTCGGCCTGCTGACGGTTCTGTCGGTCGCGCCGGGCATCCTGATCATGGTCACGAGCTTTCCGCGCTTCGTGATCGCCTTCTCGATCCTCAGATCCGGCATGGGACTGGCTTCGACCCCTTCCAACATGATCCTGCTGTCGATGGCTATGTTCATGACCTTCTACGTCATGTCGCCCACCTTCGACAAAGCCTGGACCGATGGCGTGCAGCCGCTTCTGCAGAACCAGATCAACGAACAGCAGGCCGTGCAGCGCATTGCGGAGCCCTTCCGTACTTTCATGAACGCCAATACGCGTGACAAGGATCTGAAGCTGTTCGTCGATATCGCCCGCGAGCGTGGACAAGAAGTGATGACCGACAATGTCGTCGACTACCGCGTGCTGGTTCCGGCCTTCATGCTGTCGGAAATCCGGCGCGGTTTCGAGATCGGCTTCCTCATTATCCTGCCGTTTCTGGTCATCGATCTGATCGTCGCCACCATCACCATGGCCATGGGCATGATGATGCTGCCGCCCACCTCGATCTCCCTGCCGTTCAAGATTTTGTTCTTCGTGCTGATCGACGGCTGGAACCTGCTCGTCGGCAGCCTCGTCAGATCGTTCAACTGACGGCCTTTGTGCCGGATTGACACCCGTTAACCCTGTTCTTTAACCCCGCGTGCCCAAGGCCGCGGGGTTTTCGCATTTTGATGCTTTGTTTACCATCTTCGCTAGCGCCTGAGTAACTATATTTATAAACAAAAAAATCACCATTTAACTAAACAACTCAGTAACCATAAGTATTTTCCAGTATTTCTTGGCGCTCAAATTAATAATTGCGCAATTTTTCGCTGCGAAATTCCAATCACACGCAGCGGGTTTGGTTTCCGAAACTAAGAATTTCTGGACCGAGTGGCATGAAGCCGAAACGTTGTGACCGGTAATACCAAGTCCGGAATGTCCCCACTCCAGTATCTCGTAAAAACAAGGGACACATTTATTATGGCAAGCATTCTCACCAATGTCGGCGCAACCGCCGCTCTCCAGACTCTCCGCTCGATTGCTTCCAACATGGAAGACACGCAGGGCCGCATTTCCTCCGGTCTGCGCGTTGGCTCGGCTTCCGACAACGCTGCTTACTGGTCGATCGCAACGACCATGCGTTCGGACAATGAAGCTCTTGGTGCCGTTCAGGACGCCCTCGGCCTCGGCGCTGCGAAAGTAGACACGGCCTATGCAGGCATGGAAGCTGCTATCGACGTCGTGAAGGAAATCAAGAACAAGTACGTTGCCGCCAGCGAGCAGACTGCGGACCGCGCCAAGATCCAGGAAGAAATCACCCAGTTGAAGTCGCAGCTTATTTCGATCGCAGAAAGCGGTTCGTTCAACGGCGAAAACTGGCTGCTCAATGATCTCAGCTCCGCGAACAAAACGGTGGTTTCCGGCTTTGTCCGTGCTGCTGACGGCACGACGTCCGTTAAGACGACGGCTTATACACTTTCGGCAACCAACGTACTGTTCGAAGCTGCTGCCGGCACCGGCGGTATTCTGGGCGCCTCCTACGCTCTGGCGGACATGGACGCGACGACGACCGATGCAACCGTCGCAACCAACCTCAGCACCGTCGAAACCGCTCTGAAGGCGATGACGAGCGCTGGCGCCAAGCTCGGCTCTGTTTCCATGCGTATCGACCTGCAGCAGGACTTCGCAACGAAGCTCTCCGACTCCCTCGAAAAGGGCATTGGCCGCCTCGTCGACGCCGACATGAACGAAGAGTCCACCAAGCTGAAGGCTCTGCAGACGCAGCAGCAGCTGGCAATCCAGGCTCTGTCGATCGCCAACAGCGACTCGCAGAACATTCTGTCGCTCTTCCGCTAAGAGCCGAGCTTCTCATAGCCCTTCGGGGCTGGGGGATCCATTTCTTCCCATAAGCAAACGGGGGCTGACCGAACGCAGATTGGGATAGAAAGCATAAAGGTCCGAAAGGCTGAATCGGACTGAATGCATGCATGAGGCCGCATCCGGAAACGGATGCGGCCTTATCTTTTTCTTAAACTTTCGGGGATACGCGCGCGTGCGCGCGAGGGTTGCAATTTTAAATTTGCCGGGGATGAATTTCTTTCCACGCTTATCAATTCATTAACCAAACCCGCGTTACCTAATGCTCATCGAAACGGCGAGCTAACGTTAAAAATCAGCCAGTTAGCAGGCATGATGCTGTACGCCGTTCCCGGTGAAACCGGAATGTCCCTTCTTTAATCAGCCATTCAAGGGGCACACTACTATGACGAGCATTATCACGAATGTCGCAGCAATGTCTGCGCTCCAGACCCTGCGCTCTATCGGCCAGAACATGGAATCCACCCAGGCACGCGTTTCCTCCGGCCTTCGCGTCGGCGAAGCTGCGGACAATGCTGCTTACTGGTCGATCGCGACCACCATGCGCTCCGACAACATGGCGCTTTCCTCGGTTTCCGACGCTCTCGGCCTCGGCGCCGCCAAGGTAGACACCGCTTCTGCCGGTATGGAATCGGCAATCGAAGTCGTGAAGGAAATCAAGGCAAAGCTGGTCACGGCAACGGAAGAAGGCGTCGACCGCACCAAGGTTCAGGAAGAAATCGGCCAGCTCCAGAAGCAGCTCGCATCGATCGCACAGGGCGCATCCTTCTACGGCGAAAACTGGCTGGTAGGCGCTTCAACCCTCGGCGCAGCAACGCCCGGCACGGCCCCGGACAAGTCGGTCGTTGCCGGCTTCGTTCGCTCCACCGGTGGCGCCGTTAACGTCACGACCACGAAATACGCCCTCGACAGCACCGCTACCGGCAATACGCTCTTCGGCTCGGTCGACTCGGCAGGCGTTCCGGACACGACCGGCATTCTCGGCACTGTCGGCACGTTCACGACGGTTGCCGCCCAGTCGGTCTACACGCTGGATATCACCCAGTACGCAGCCGCAGACCGCGCCACCAACATGGCAGAAGCCCTGACGCTGGTTGAAAACTCGCTCAAGGCAATGACCAGCGCCGCTGCAAAGCTCGGTTCGCTCTCCATGCGTATCGGCCTGCAGGAAGATTTCGCTTCCAAGCTGTCCGACTCCATCGACAAGGGCGTCGGCCGCCTCGTGGACGCTGACATGAACGAAGAGTCCACCCGCCTCAAGGCCCTGCAGACCCAGCAGCAGCTCGGCGTTCAGGCTCTCTCGATTGCCAACAGCAACTCCGAAAGCATCCTTTCGCTCTTCCGTTAATCGAAGACCGAAAGCGAAAAAATCAACCGCGCCGAAAGGCGCGGTTTTTGTTTGTCCAATGGACCCGAAAAATTAAGAGATTTTTTGATTAAGAGTTCATTAACCAAATCACGGCTAAATCAGCGCATCGAAACGACTCGTTAACCAAGACGAAAAAGAGGTTAACAGGCATCACGCCGCTCAGTCGTTTCCGGCGATCCCGGAATGTCCCTTCCCAATTTAGCCAGCTCAGAGGGGCAATTATGACAAGTATTCTGACAAACACCGCCGCCATGTCGGCGCTTCAGACACTGCGTGCAATCAGCGGCCAGCTCGAAGAAACACAATCCAGAGTATCTTCGGGGCTGCGCGTCAAAACCGCTTCCGACAACGCCGCTTACTGGTCGATCGCGACCACCATGCGTTCGGACAACATGGCCCTTTCCGCAGTACAGGATGCACTTGGACTCGGTGCGGCGAAGATTGATGTCGCCTACTCCGCAATGGAAAGCGCCGTCGAAGTCGTGAAAGAAATCAAATCGAAAATCGTTGCGGCAACCGAAGAGGGCGTCGACAAGACAAAGATCCAGGAAGAAATCGACCAACTGAAAAAGCAGCTGGAATCGATTGCGCAGGGCGCGTCTTTCAGCGGCGAAAACTGGTTGCTGGGCACCGGCGCAAAGACCGTCGTTTCCGGCTTTGTCCGTGACGGCAGCGGTTCCGTCAACGTTACGAAAACCGACTATACGCTTGTCGATACGACGACCGCGACAGAAACACCCAATGTGATTTTTGGACTGACCGGCACGCCCGCAACGCTCGACACCACAAAAGGCATCATCGGAGAGGCCGGAGTAGCCTCGGGCATTTCCGTATGGAGCATCGATCTCAAACTTTTCGATAGCGCAACGCCGCCAACCTACACGATCGGCAATCTTCTCACCGATGTCGAAACCGCGTTTCAGTCTCTAAGCAGCGCCTCCTCCGCCCTCGGCTCCATCAAGATGCGCATCGGCCTGCAGGAAGATTTCATCTCCAAGCTCACCGACTCCATCGACAGCGGCATCGGCCGCCTGGTGGATGCGGACATGAACGAAGAATCAACACGCCTCAAGGCATTGCAGACACAACAGCAGCTGGGCATCCAGTCGCTCTCCATCGCCAATACCAGTTCCGAAAATATCCTGTCGCTATTCCGTCAGTAAGCGGCGCCCGATGGCTACGGGCGGTTTCGTCCCGCTCTGGCAGCAACAGAATATTCGGATACGGAAACCGCGCTTCGCAAGGGGCGCGGTTTTCCATTTGCCGCTAACTGCGTGGCGCACGCATGGATCGTGCAGCCGCAGGCGACCGGTTCAAAAACCACATAAACATTTGAAACTTTGGAGAGAAATGGTGCTGCTAGAGAGATTTGAACTCTCGGCCTCTCCCTTACCAAGGGAGTGCTCTACCCCTGAGCTATAGCAGCATCCGGTGCCGAAGCGTTTGCTTCAGCATCAAGCGTGGCGGCCTATTGCCATAGGTTTTTGACGAGCGCAAGTCGCAAAACGATATTCTTCATCCAGCGGGGCAAAAAAGCGTGCCCCCTGTTGAAAAATGCATTTTTCAGATATTGCTCACTCTATGAACGAACATCATGACAAACAGGCAAAGGCAGCGCTTTTCGCCGGCGCTTCCGCAGAAGCATCCGCCCCGGTGGCCGAGGGTAAGCCGCAGGCAGGGCCCGGCGAAAAGGCGCGGCAGCGCGAGGCGGAACGCAAGGCACGGGCGGCGAAGAAGCTTCGTGAAAACCTTTTGAAGCGCAAACAGCAGGTTCGTGCGCGCCGCGCAGGCGAAGAAGACCAGACGATTGGCCTGCCTGCCGCAAAAACGGACGAATCATCCTCATAGAGAATTCACCAGCATAAAATTGAAACGCCGCGGAAACTCGTCTAAGGAGACGCCTTTCCGCAAGGCACGATAGAAAGGCGGGCACAGGCCCGTAGGGACGCATGGATCGCATCAGAATTACGGGTGGCAACAAGCTCAACGGCGTCATCCCCATCTCCGGCGCAAAAAACGCCGCCTTGCCGTTGATGATCGCATCGCTTCTGACCAGCGACACGCTGACGCTCGAAAATGTGCCGCATCTGGCGGACGTGGAGCAGCTCATCCGCATTCTTGGCAATCACGGCGTCGATATTTCCGTCAACGGTCGCCGCGAAAGCCAGGGCGAGGCCTATTCCCGCACCGTGCACTTCACCTGCCGCACCATTGTCGATACCACCGCCCCTTACGAGCTGGTGTCCAAGATGCGCGCAAGCTTCTGGGTCATCGGCCCGCTTCTGGCGCGTGAGGGCCGCGCCCGCGTTTCCCTGCCCGGCGGCTGCGCCATCGGCACGCGCCCGGTCGACCTGTTCATCGAGGGACTTGAGGCGCTCGGCGCAACGATGGAGATCGACGGCGGCTACATCAACGCCACCGCTCCCAAGGGCGGCTTGATCGGCGCTGTCTATACCTTCCCGAAAGTCTCCGTCGGCGCGACGCATGTGATGCTGATGGCGGCAAGCCTCGCCCGCGGCACCACCGTCATCCACAACGCCGCGCGCGAGCCGGAAGTGGTCGATCTGGCCCATTGCCTGATCGCCATGGGTGCGAAGATCGAAGGCGCCGGCACCTCCACCATCACCATCGAAGGCGTTACCTCTCTCTCCGGCGCGCGCCATCGCGTTCTGCCGGATCGTATCGAAACCGGCACCTATGCCATGGCGGTTGCAATGACCGGCGGAGACGTGGTGCTGGAAGGCACGCGCGCAGCGCTGCTCGATAACGCGCTCGATACGCTCAGGCTTGCAGGCGCCACGATCAGCGAGACGGAGACAGGCCTTCGCGTCGTGCGCAACGGCAACGGCATCCAGCCGGTCGATATCGTCACCGAGCCCTTCCCCGGCTTCCCCACCGATCTGCAGGCGCAGTTCATGGCGCTGATGACCCGTTCGCAGGGCGTCTCCCACATCACCGAAACCATCTTTGAAAACCGCTTCATGCATGTGCAGGAACTCGCCCGTCTCGGTGCGAAGATTTCGCTTTCCGGCCAGATGGCCCGCATCGAAGGCGTCTCCCGCCTGAAGGGCGCGCCTGTCATGGCGACCGACCTGCGCGCTTCCGTATCGCTGGTCATTGCCGGCCTCGTGGCGGAAGGCGAAACCATGGTGTCGCGCGTCTACCACCTGGATCGCGGCTTCGAACGCCTTGAGGAAAAGCTCAACCGCTGCGGTGCGCTGGTCGAACGCGTCAGCGATTGATCCTGTCTTCGCCGCTCATCCGTTTTCTACCCGTTGCAGAGTGGGCCCGGACTGCCTATTTCCAATGTAAGTCATGGAAATAGCGGTCCGCACCGCAGAAGAAGGAAGAAAAAGATGAGCGGCCTGAAATTACTCGCGCTGGATACTGAAGATCTCTCCGTCATTTCGACGCATATGCAGGACAGTGTCTTCAAGCTGAAGGATGTCGCCTTCGAGCCGAAGCATGGCCAATTCACGCTTTCCGCCAACCGTTTCGTCTGGGAAAGCACTGACAAAAAGAACCTGCCGCCGGAACGCTGCCGTAGCGTCGTTTTCCTGAAACGCGTCTCCGCCGTTCGCTCGCAGTCAATCAATCTTGCCGACAGGGAGCAGGTGCTTTCGCTTCTTGCGATGCGCTTCAAACCAAACGGCGAAGGCCCTGATGGCCTTGTGGAACTGGCGCTTTCCGGCGGCGGCACCATCGCTCTTGATGTCGAATGCATCGAGGCGCAATTGACCGATGTGAGCGGTGCATGGGAAACGGCTGCCAAACCGCATCATCCAGACAGCGAATAAGCACACCGCGCCATTGCAACGGTTGCCTTTCGTCACCGTTTCGATTTATGCCACATACCAGAGCCGCAATTTTTCTGCGGTGAGTTCGTGCACCTCGCGGGTCCACCCGCGGGGACTATGAAAGGGTAATGGTGTGGCAATCTGGCTGGAGCGGGCATCGGCTGATTTCGAACAGAAATTCGCGACCTTCCTGACAACCAAGAGAGAAGTTTCCGAAGACGTCAACGCAACCGTTCGCGACATCATCGACGATGTCCGCCATCGCGGCGATGCGGCCCTTGCCCATTATTCCCAGAAATTCGACGGTATCGATTTCACCAAGGTTTCGATGCGTGTCACGGCGGACGAGATCGACGCGTCCTTTGCCGCCGTCGACAGCAGCGTGATCGAAGCCCTCAAACTCGCGGCCCGGCGCATCGAAAAACACCATGCGCGGCAGATGCCGAAGGACGACATTTACGAGGACGAAATCGGCGTAGGCCTAGGCTCGCGCTGGACCGCCATCGAGGCCGTCGGCCTTTATGTGCCGGGTGGCACCGCCAGCTATCCAAGCTCCGTCCTGATGAACGCGGTGCCGGCAAAGGTTGCAGGTGTGGAGCGCATCGTCATGGTCGTGCCGGCCAATGGTGGCGCGGTCAATCCGGCGGTGCTGGCTGCGGCGCGTATTGCGGGCGTCGAGGAAATCTATCGCATCGGCGGCGCGCAGGCCGTCGCCGCACTTGCCTATGGTACGCAAACCATCGCGCCGGTCGCCAAGATCGTCGGCCCCGGCAATGCCTATGTGGCGGCCGCCAAGCGCCAGGTCTTCGGCACCGTCGGCATCGACATGATCGCCGGCCCCTCCGAAGTGCTTGTCATCGCCGACAAGGATAACGACCCTGACTGGCTGGCCGCCGATCTTCTCGCGCAGGCGGAGCATGATCGCGGCGCGCAATCCATCCTCATCACCGACAACGCCGAACTCGGCAAGGCCGTTGAAGTCGCCGTCGAGCGGCAGCTGAAGCGCCTGTCGCGCTCCGAGACGGCGGCGGCAAGCTGGGCCGATTTCGGCGCGATCATTCTGGTCGAAAATCTCGCCGACGCCATTCCGCTCGCCAACCGCATCGCCGCCGAGCATCTGGAACTTGCCGTCGATGACCCGGATACGCTGATGGCCCACATCCGCAATGCGGGTGCGATCTTCGTCGGACGCCATACGCCGGAAGTGATCGGCGATTATGTCGGCGGCTCCAACCACGTGCTTCCGACGGCACGGTCGGCGCGCTTCTCCTCTGGCCTCTCGGTGCTGGATTTCGTCAAGCGCACCTCGATCCTGCGGCTTGGGCTGGAGCAGTTGCGACAGCTTGCGCCCGCAGCCATCACCCTTGCCCGCTCCGAGGGACTGGATGCGCATGCGCGTTCGGTCTCAATTCGCCTCAATCCGGAAAGTTAAGCGATGGCTTCAGGCGATTTCCGGCTCTGCGACGTGGTACTGGACGACAGCATCGGCCGGTCCACGCCCGACGTTGAGCATGAACGCGCCGTCGCCATTTTCGATCTGATTGAAGAAAACAGCTTCGAACCCTTCGGCCATGATGGCGGCCCCTATCGGCTGCATATATCGCTGGTCGATTCCAAGCTGGTTTTCTCAATCCGCACCGAAGACGAGAAGGATGTCGCGACCCATATTCTGTCGCTGACGCCGTTCCGCCGCATCATCAAGGATTATTTCCTGATCTGCGAAAGCTATTACGAGGCGATCCGCTCCTCTACGCCGAGCCAGATCGAGGCTATCGACATGGGCCGGCGCGGCATTCACAATGACGGCTCGCAGACGCTGATGGACCGGCTTTCGGGCAAGATCAGGATAGATTTCGACACGGCGCGCCGCCTCTTCACCCTTGTCTGTGTGCTTTATTGGCGGGGTTAGAGATGATCGATCCTGCCGCAGCACCAAACGAGGGGCGACCGCCCAAATCGGTCCTCTTCATGTGCGGCATGAACTCCATCCGTTCTCCAATGGCGGAGGTCATCGCCAAACGGCTGGTGGCGCCCGGCATCTATATACAGTCGGCAGGCGTGCGGGCCGGCGAGCGCGATCCTTTCGTGGATGCTGTGCTGGAAGAACAGGGATTTTCGCTCGGCAAGCACAAACCACGCACTCTTGACGAGATCGAGGATGATTTTTTCGATCTGATCATTACATTGACACCCGAAGCCCATCATGCCGCACTGGAACTGACGCGCTCGAACTCACTGGACGTGGTCTATTGGCCAACCATGGACCCGACGGTGATCACAGGCACGCGCGAGCAGATCCTCGACGCCTATCGCGAGGTGCGGGACCATCTGGCAAGGTTGATCTCGGAACGACTGCCGAGGCGGCAGCAGCCAGTGGCGGATACGCTTTCAAAAGACTGAAAACTTGCCCGGCCTGTTAAAATCAATCGCGATTTCCAAGCCGATGCTTTAGAGGTTCACAAATGTGCCGGGATTGTGTAGTTTCCGCGCAATTTTCCCGGACTCGATATGTCCGGCACTATCAACAGGAAGAAAACCCTTACATGACAAAAGAAGAAGTCCTTGAATTCCCGGGCATCGTAACCGAATTGCTGCCGAACGCAACATTCCGCGTGAAGCTTGAGAACGACCACGAAATCATCGCCCACACGGCGGGCCGCATGCGCAAGAACCGTATCCGCGTTCTGGCCGGCGACAAGGTACTGGTCGAAATGACGCCTTACGACCTCACCAAGGGCCGCATCACCTATCGCTTCAAGTAATCCACCTTCCGCATCGGACGCCCGGGCAGCGCAATGACCAATTCAAAACAAAAGCTCGTTCTGGCATCCGGCTCGCCGCGGCGTCTGGAGCTGCTGCATCAGATCGGCATCGAGCCTGCACGTCTGATGCCGATGGATATTGACGAGACGCCGGCCAAGCTCGAGCACCCGCGCACGCTCTGCCGCCGTCTGTCATTGCAGAAGGCGGAAGCCGCGCAGGCGGCGTTGAAGAACGAGCAGGCGTGGAAAGACGCCTATGTTCTGGGGTCCGATACGGTGGTCGCCGTCGGTCGCCGCATCGTCGGCAAGGCGGAATATACGGAAGAGGCCTCGGCGGCGCTGCATCTTCTCTCGGGGCGCAGCCATTGGGTCTATACCGGCATCTGTCTTGTGACCCCCGGTGGCAAGATCCGGCAGAAGGTGGCGGAGACAAAGGTGCGCTTCAAGCGCCTCTCCACGCGCGAGATCGACGCTTATATCGCCTCAGGCCAGTGGCGCGGCAAAGCGGGAGCCTATGGCATCCAGGGCATTGCCGGCGCATTCGTACAGAAACTGACCGGCTCCTATACCAATGTCGTCGGTCTGCCGCTTTATGAAACCATGTCGCTTCTTTCTGGAGAAGGATTTGAAGTGACTTCGGGCTGGCTCGAAGGATAGGCCATGGCAAAGTCCACCAATGAAAGCGCTGGAACCGTCACACCGCTTCGCAAATCGCAGCCATGCCCGGAATGCGGGCGGCCCTCGACGCGCGAAGACTACCCTTTCTGTTCGGATCGCTGTCGCTCGCTCGATCTTGCCCGCTGGTTGAACGGCTCTTACGCCATTCCGGTCGCGGACGATGAAAGCAGCGCCGGCGGACAGGACACGGCCAAGAACAACGGCGAATAAGACCTGCGCCGCCGGGAACTTCGGCGGTGAATTACATAAGATTTTCAGAGCCTCCGCTCCCACCATTTATTCACCGGGCTGCCGACAGCCCGAAAAAGCCATATCAGAACCGGCTGACGCCTTTTCCGCCAGCCCTTTAAGGTCTTGCGATGGACGCAGGCTTGCAGAAGAGAGTGAGCCATGGCGCGCTGCTGTTTGCGGTGCTGGCCGTTTGCCTTGCCATCGGGGCGACGGTGCTGCTGGCCAATGACAGGAAACATCTCAAAAGCCTGGTGATTTACCTCAATCTGGCATCCACCACAGGCTCCGCGGAGCCACCGCCGAAGATGAAACCTGTCAAACGGCAGAAACCGGTGGCCCCAAAAGTCTCTCTGCCGCCGCATCTGCTGAAGTTCGAGCAACTGGGCGACAGAGCATCCTTCGCCCGCGATTTCGTTCTTTCCGGCAAGGAGCTTTGCGACCGCATTACTGCCGCAGGTTTTTCCAACCCACAGGGCTGGCACGCGAGCCCGGTCAACATCCGCAATTTCGAATGCATGGCCGATCTTGCGGCAGGAAACGCATCAGACCCAGCCGAGCGGGCATCGCTGTTTCTCGAAATCAGGGGGGAAGCCTCGGGACAAATTCGCTCCATCAGGATGAAGGCCGTTGCGCCCAAGACACCGGACGGGGCGGCCGTTCTGACAAAGCTCGATGCAGTGCTCACCCTGATTATCGGACAGACACGCTGGGCCGATCTGGCGGACATGCTTGAGCCGGCACGGCGGATGCAGCCCTATCAGGCACAACATTTCGGTATTTCGGTTTCCATAAAACCGGAACCAACGGCGCCGCATCGCCTGAACGTGATTTTGCTCGCAAGCGAACAATCGCCGGGGTTGAAGCTGACACGCAGTTTCTTTGACCGGGATCGCTGGCTTAGCCCAGCCGCTCCACTGGATCGGCCGGCGATCTATGCTTCCGCCAAGAAAGACCGTGTACGGTAAGGCGAAGGCCGCTCAGCCTATTGCAGCCAGCTTGCGCCGCACCGGCGGAATCCTGTCGCTTTGCAGGGCCTGACGTTTGGCCTCCCACTGAAGCGCCGTGCGAACGATTGTCGCCAGATCGTTGAAGCGGGGACGCCAGCCCAGTTCCGACTGGATACGCGACGAATCCGCCACCATGGCCGCAATATCGCCCGGGCGGCGCGGACAATGGATGATCGGGAAATCGCGTCCCGATTCCTGCTGCACGGCCTGCAGGACCTCCAGAACCGAATAACCGACGCCATAACCGCAATTGAGTGTGCGGGTGCCGCCACCGGCGCGCAGATGCGCCATGGCCAGCATATGTGCGTCAATCAGGTCGCTGACGTGAATATAGTCGCGAACACCGGTGCCATCGGCGGTCGGGTAATCCGTTCCATAAACCTCCACCCGGTCGCGGCGACCGGTTGCCGTTTCACAGGCGACTTTGATGAGGTTCGCAACGCCCGTGGGCGAAGGCCCGGCGCGGCCCTGCGGGTCGGCTCCGGCGACATTGAAATAACGCAGCGCCACATAGTTGAAATCATGCGCCTGCACGACATCGCGCAGCATGATTTCGGAAGCGAGTTTCGACAGGCCGTAAGGATTTTCCGGGCTGAGGATCGCGGCCTCAGGAACCGGACCATCAAAGGGCTGGTTTCCATAAACGGCGGCTGTCGAGGAGAAGATGAAATTGCGAATGCCATGGCTCACCGCCGCAGCGACGAGGGCGCGGGTGGTGCCCGTATTGTTTTCGTAATATTCGAGCGGCTGGCTGATTGATTCAGGAACGCTGACAGAGCCTGCGAAATGGAAAATGGTCTCGATCCGGTTTTCTTCGAAAATCTGGTCGAGCAGGGCGTGGTCCGCCGCATCGCCTAGGTAAAAACGCGCCGCAGGCGCAACAGCCCAGCGCGACCCCGTTGAAAGCCGGTCGACAACAACGACCTCTTCCCCGGCATCGAGCAAAGCCCACACCATGTGGCTTCCTATATAACCGGCCCCACCCGTGACCAGAACAGCCATGACACTACTTCCCTGTTTGCTTTTCTTGAGCTCATCAAAGCCAATAATTCTTCATCATTGATTACTTGCACAGCGAATACGCGGCCAAACCACCGCCCCATTAGAAAGGTGGCTTACGATTGGTTAGCGCAATGAAGTGCTTTTTATTTATTAGTGAAAATGTTCTCATAAATGGAACAAGGAGCGCATATCACAGAAAACGCCCCACGTCGATGGTTGCGCCGTGGGGTTGCAGTTTTAGGTCTTCGCTGTGATTTTGTTAACGATTTCCCTGCCGCAGCGCGATCCCGACACGGCAGGGGAAACCCTGGCACGGAAAGCCGACGCTTACCTGCCGAGGATATAGGATGCCAGCCGTTCGGCCGCGTCTTCCATCTGCCTGGGGTTGCGCAGGAAGCAGGCGCGGAGAAACAGCTCCCCTCCCGGGCCAAAGGCCGTGCCGGGCGCAAGACCGACCCCGGTCTTGTCGACGATATCAAGCGCCGTGGCCCGGCTGTCCGTCACGCCGTCTATCTTGAGAAAGGCATAGAGAGCGCCGTCGGGCTTCAGGGTTTCCACACGGTTCGTCGCGATCAGCGCATCGCAGAGAATGTCGCGGGAGGTCAAAGCGCGTTCGTAATTCTCGCGGACGAAACCGTCGCCGTGATCGAGGGCGGCAACCGCGCCGCGCTGCATGAATTGTGCCACGCCTGAGGTGGAATATTGAATGAGATTCTCGATCACCTGGCCGATGGCAGGCGGGGCGACAAGCCAGCCGACGCGCCAGCCGGTCATGGACCAGTTCTTCGAGAAGGAATTGGCGAAAACGATCTTGTCGTCCGGTTCCATGACATCAAGGAAGGACGGCGCACGGCTGCCGGAATAGTGATAAAGCGCATAAATCTCGTCGGCGACGATCCACAGATCGTGTTTGCGGGCAAGCGCCAGAACATCACGAAGATTGTCGAGGGTCGCCGTCCAGCCGGTGGGATTGGAAGGCGTATTGATGAAAAGCGCCTTCGTCTTATCCGTGATCGCGCTTTCCAGCCTGTTGATATCGAGATCCCAGCGGCCGTCGCGGAAATCGATACCGACCGGAACGGCCTTCGCACCCGCCACGCCGATGGCGGCGACGATATTCGGCCATGTCGGAGACAGATAGACCATTTCGTCACCGGGCGAGGTCAGCGCCTGCACGGCAAGCACGATAGCCTGCATGCCGGAACCGGTCGCATAAAAATGTTCCGGCGGCAGCGACGCCGCGAAATGACGTTGATAATAGCGGCTCAGCGCCTGGCGCAATTCGGGAATGCCGCGCTGCCAGGTGTAGAAGGTTTCGCCATTGTTCAGCCCATCGATGGCGGCCTGATTGATGAAATCCGGGCTCGGCAGGTCGCCCTCGCCGACCCACAACGGCAGGAGATTGTCCCGCCCCCGGGCATAATTCACGACTTCAACGATGCCGCTCTCGGGAGCCGCCAGAGAGCGCGCACTCAGACTGTTCAAAATGGACATTAAAGACACTCCGTTTGGTGCCTTCTTATCGCATCGAACCGGCCATGTGCATGATATTCCGTGAGGCGATCATGGATTTTCTTTATGGATCGGCGCTAACGGGAAACCGCCGGCCACTACAGGCCGGCGGATAAAGGCGGGCGTAACCGGATCAGCGCGTCTTCAAAAGATCGCGGATTTCGGTCAGGAGCCTGACGTCTTCCGGCGGCGGGGCAGCGGCCGGCTTTTCCTCTACCTTCTTGCGTTCAACGGAATCACGAAGCTTGTTGACGCCCTTGATCATCAGGAAAATGATCCACGCAAGGATAAGGAAGTTGATGAGAACCGTCAGAAAGTTGCCATAGGCGAAGACGGCGCCCTGATCGCGGGCGGCGGCGAGCGACGTGGCGTTGACATTGGAACTCAGCGGCAGAAAGTAGTTTGAAAAATCGAAACCGCCGAAGATCGCGCCGACAATCGGCATGATGAGATCGTTGACGACGGAATCGACGATCTTGCTGAAAGCCGCACCGATAATAACACCCACGGCCAGATCCATGACATTGCCGCGGGCAATGAAGGTTTTAAATTCGTTAAGCATTCAGATTGTCCCTCTCTCCTGCTTCGCGAGCTGAAGCTATGTGACTGTCCCTACGGGTGGAACCATATAAGGTCCGGGCATCATTTGGAATCCGCGGGATTGCAATTATTAGTTTTTCTGCACGCTCGCCTTGAACTTTATGCTCATTTCGCGCTCATTCTCAACGGCGAAGAATTCGCCTATGCTTATATCAAGGAATTCTTGCATGGGGAGGATGCGTGCTTCCTGGGTGGATCATATTCGGTTCGGCCTTCGCTTACGTCCTGCTGCTGTTTGCGGTTGCAAGCTATGGGGACAGGAAGAGC
This sequence comes from Agrobacterium sp. B1(2019), assembly GCF_008274755.1. Lineage (NCBI taxonomy): Bacteria > Pseudomonadati > Pseudomonadota > Alphaproteobacteria > Hyphomicrobiales > Rhizobiaceae > Agrobacterium > Agrobacterium sp. B1(2019). Next base: position 2,184,629 of record NZ_VTPB01000001.1, read on the forward strand.
CGTAAGAGAAACGCTCCGAACAAGGGGCGCCCGTTCGTTTATGCGCTCAGCCTGGCAATTTATTGCACCTCCTGGACCTATTTCGGCGGTGTGGGGCTCGCGGCAGACAGGGGGCTGGAATTTCTCGGCATTTATACCGGTCCGATCCTTGCCTTCACCATCGGCATGCCGATCATCCGTCGCATCGTCGAACTGGCGAAAACGGAAAAGCTGACGTCCGTTGCGGATTTCATTGCCGCCCGTTACGGCAAGAACTCCACCGTGGCGATGATCGTCGCCATCATCGCTCTCGTCGGCGCCATTCCCTATATCGCGCTGCAGCTGAAAGCCGTTTCCAGCTCGGTAGCGACAATGGTCGATCCCGGCGATTACGGCATTGGCAGCGGCAATCTTTATTTCCTCGATCTGCCGCTGGTCGTCACCATTGTCATGGCGGGTTTTGCCGTTATGTTCGGGACCCGCCACACCGACGCCACCGAACATCAGGACGGGCTCATTCTGGCGATTTCGATGGAATCGCTGATCAAGCTTGTCGCCATGTGCACCGTCGGCTTTTATGTGCTCTTCGTGCTTTTCGACGGCCCCGTGCATCTGTGGCAGCTGGCCTCCGACAACGAACAGGCCATGCGGGCCATATCCCATCACACGCCCGTCAGCCGCTGGGTCGTGATGACGCTGCTTTCCTGCTTCGCCATCATCCTGCTGCCGCGCCAGTTCCACGTTACCGTGGTTGAAAACCGCACGCCGCAAGAGCTGCGCATGGCGGGGTTCCTGCTGCCGCTCTATCTTGTCGCGATCAATATCTTCGTGTTGCCGATTGCGCTGGCCGGCATTCTGACACTCGGCGCCAATGGCGACGCCGACCTCTACGTGCTGCAATTGCCGCTCAATCATCAGATGCCGGTGGTGTCGCTGATCACCTTCATCGGCGGATTTTCGGCGGCGACTGCGATGGTGATCGTCGCTTCGGTGGCGCTATCGATCATGATTTCCAACGATATCGTCATGCCGATCTTCCTGCGGCAGAAGCTGCTGAACCGTTCGCCGCACCGGGACGACTTCGCCAAGACGCTGCTCAACATCCGCAGGACGGCAATCTTTGCGGTGCTGCTTCTGGGCTATGGCTATTATCGCGCCGCCGACAGCGCCACGGGCCTCGCCTCCATCGGCCTTCTTGCATTCGCCGCCATCGCCCAGATGGCCCCTGCTTTGTTCGGCGGGCTGTTCTGGCGGCGCGCCAATGCGCGCGGCGCAATCGCCGGGCTGACTTCCGGCTTTTTCGTCTGGGCCTATCTGCTGTTCCTGCCCAGCTTCGGCGGGCCGGATAATTCCGAAGTCGCCGCAAATATTCTCGGCTTCCTGTTCTCCGGCAGCACGGTGTTCAACGGGCCTGAAGCCGATCCATTCGTGAATGCGGTCATTCTCAGCCTGCTCGTCAACAGCCTTGCCTTCGTGCTGGGCTCGCTTTCGCGCAATCCGAGGCCGGTGGAGCGCATCCAGTCCGGCATTTTTGTCAAGCGCCACTCCAAATCGCAATTCGCCACGCGCGGCTGGAAAACCCGTGTCAGCGTCGGCGATCTCAAAAGCGCGGTCGCCCGTTATCTCGGCGAGGAGCGCATGCTGCGGTCACTCGCGACCTATGAAAAGACGGCTGGCAGGAAGCTGAATGACGACCAGCCGGCGGATATGGCGCTGATCCATTTCTCCGAACAGCTGCTGGGCAGCGCCATCGGCTCCTCTTCCGCCCGTCTGGTGCTCTCGATCATTCTTCAGAAGGCGGAAGACACCAGCGCGGATACGGCATGGCTGCTCGACCAGGCAAGCGAGGCCCTGCAATATAATCAGGACATGCTGCAAACGGCGCTGGCGCAGATGGATCAGGGCATTGCGGTTTTCGACAGTTCGCAGCAGCTGACCATCTGGAACCGGCGCTTCCGCACCCTTCTGGATTTGCCCGAGCAATTCGGGCAGGTGGGCGTACCGCTCACGGATATCGTTTCGATGCTGCAGGAACGCGGCGACATGCCTGACGGCGACACGAATGAGCTGATTACCAGCTTCCTGACCATGGACCTGCCCTTCTCGCTGGTGCTGGCGGGCGGCGAACGCATCATCGAAGTGCGCTCCAACACCATGCCGGACAAGGGCATCGTCGCCACCTTCACCGATATTACCCAGCGTGTGGCGAGCGATCAGGCACTGAAACAGGCAAACGAGACGCTGGAGCAGCGCGTGGCGGAGCGAACAGTGGAGCTTACCCGCGTCAACCGCGAACTGGCGGAAGCGAGGGCATCCGCCGACGAGGCGAATATCGGCAAGACACGGTTTTTCGCCGCCGCCGGCCACGATATTCTCCAGCCGCTGAATGCCGCCCGCCTCTATTCTTCCTCGCTGGTCGAGCGGCTTGGCGCATCGGGAGAAAGCGATCTCGTCCACAATATCGATTCGGCGCTGGAATCGGTCGAAACCATTCTCGGAGCGGTTCTCGATATTTCCCGCCTCGACACCGGCTCGATGAAGGCGCGCATGACATCGGTGCCGCTGAACGAGTTGCTGAAACGCATCGAAACCGATTTCGCGCCAATGGCGCAGGAGAAGAACCTCGACCTTGTCGTCATGCCGACCTCGCTCACGGTCCGCTCCGACCCCAATCTGCTGCGGCGTCTGATCCAAAATCTGGTTTCCAACGCCATCAAATATACGTTGAGGGGCAAGGTGATCGTCGGTGCGCGCCGCCGGGGCGGCGAAGTGGTCATTCAGGTGACGGACTCCGGTATCGGCATCCCCTCATCCAAATTTCGCACCGTTTTCAAGGAATTCGCCCGATTGGACGAGGGCGCAAAAACGGCGTCCGGGCTTGGGCTTGGCCTATCTATCGTCGATCGGCTTTCGCGCATGCTGCACCATCCGGTACAGCTGATTTCCACCCCCGGAAAAGGCACGACCTTCCGCATCCACCTGCCGCGTGAGGCGGACCGCCTCCCACCGGCCAAAGCCGATGGCGGCATAACCAATCCCGCAGCCAGCGACCGCCTTCAGGGCGTCCGCGTCCTTTGCATCGACAACGAGCCGAAGATCCTCGAGGGCATGACTCTGCTGCTGACGGGGTGGGGTTGCGAGGTTTTACCCGCAGGTTCCGTAGCGACGCTGGAGGAACCCTTCCTCGCTTTGGCCGCAGCACCCGACGTCATCGTTGCAGATTACCATCTGGACGATGGCGACGGCATCAGCGCCATCCGTCTCATCCGGGCTTTTTACGGCAAGACGATCCCTGCCCTGCTTGTGACGGCGGATCGCAGCCCGGAAGTGCGCAGCGATGCCGAAAAATATGGGATTTCGGTTCAGCACAAACCGGTCAAACCGGCGGCATTGCGCGCCTATATCAACCAGATATCCGGCACGGTGCGGGCAGCGGCCGAATAAAAACTCCCGGACCTTGCGATCCGGGAGCGGTATTGGCCTTCAAAAAAACAGACGTATCAGGCCGCCCGATTGTAGCGATCCTTGCCGGTCACTGACCCCTGCTCCATCTGGAACCGCTGCACCAGATCGAGCAGCGCTTCCACCTCACCGGACAGTACCCGGCTGGCCGCACTCGACTGTTCGGCAAGCGCCGCATTCTGCTGCGTCATCTGGTCCATCTGGTTGACGGAGCTGTTGACGTTGTGAAGCGCGGAAGACTGGTCCTGCGTTGCCGTCGCGATGGTTTCGACATGCTGGCTGACGGTCACGATCTGCTGGCTGATGGCGGAAAGAACCGTACCCGCCTCCTGCACCAGCTTCGAACCGGAGCTGACCTCATGCGTCGACTGGTTGATGAGCTGCTTGATCTCGCGGGCCGCGTCGGCGGAGCGCTGGGCAAGCTCGCGCACTTCCTGGGCCACAACAGCAAAACCCTTGCCCGCCTCGCCCGCACGCGCCGCCTCGATGCCGGCATTGAGCGCAAGAAGATTGGTCTGGAAGGCGATGTCGTCGATAACCTCGATGATCTGCTCGATCTTGCGCGAGGCGTCTTCGATGCGGCCCATGGCGTCCACGGCGTTGCTGACGACCGAACCGGAACTGTCGGCGCTCTGTTTGGTGACGAGGACGGCCTCATTGGCCTCCCGCGCCCGCTCGGCCGATGATCTGACGGTAACCGTGATTTCATCGACGGCGGCGGCGGTCTCTTCCAGCGAGGCGGCCTGATTTTCGGTGCGCTTCGACAGATCGACCGACGACTGCTCGATTTCGAAGCCGCTATGCTGAATGATAAGCGTGCGCTCGCGAATCTGCCCCAGCGCATCGCGCAGGTTGAGGAGGGATTCGTTGAAATCCGTGCGCAGACGATCAAGGCGGCCCGCGAAAGGCGTCTCGATGGTGCGGCTCAGATCGCCACGCGAAAGCCTGCCGAGACCGGAAGCAATCTCGCTGACCGCAAATTCGATCTGGCTATCCATTTCCTGCTTCTCGGCATCGTTGCGAGAACGTTCGGACTCGGCTGCGGAGCGTTCCTCCGCGCTCTTGCCCTCAATCGCCAGTTTCTCGATCGCGTTCTCGCGGAAAATTACCAGCGCGCGGGCGATATTACCGAACTCATTGGTGTTGGCGGCGTAGGGAATCTGTGTGTCGAGATTGCCGTCCGAAAGCGATTTCACCGCATCGGTCAGCTTGCCAAGCGGCTGAAGTGTGCGCTTGATGACGAAATAGGCGAGCAATCCGACGCCAAGCATGGCGAGCGCGCCACAGATCAGCATCAGGTCACGCAGGCTGTATATCTGCGCATTGTAAACTTCCATGGGAACACCCACGAACAGGATGCCAACGGTTGCGCCTGTCTTGTTCAGAACGGGCATGTAACCCGTCATGTAGTTGGTGCCGAAAAGTGTGGCGGGACCAAAATAGGATTCGCCTTTCGAGACTTTCGCGAAAGCAGGGTGATCGGCGGCGAGTTTAGTGCCAGTTGCCCGTTCGCCCTTTTCATTTTTCAGATTGGTGGTTAAACGGACGTAATCCCCAGCCTTGGTTTCAAAGACGGTGGCGATGCCTCCGTTTGCTGCGGCCGTGCGATCGACGAGATCGTTGTCGCGCAATGTCCCGATACTGGCGCGGCCGACACTCTTCAACTCAGCTTCGACCAGTTCAAGAGCGACGCCGCCGACTTTCATCTCGTAAAGGATAGCCATGCTGCGCATCGCGCCGCGCGTGTCGCGTAAGGCGGTGGTGATAATGTTGTCCTTCAAGCGAATGTAGGTCGAAAACCCAACTGCCGCCACGCTGAGCGCGATCATGCCGATCGTCAGTGCGACGACCTTTCCAGCAACGGACTTAAAGAGGCGGTTATGCATGAAACAGTTCCCCAAAGCCAAACCTGCGACAGTTTTAGCCGGCAACTGTTAAAAAACGCGAAATACAGGAAACCACCGGTCTCCCGGCCCATATACGGCAATGGAGCGGCCCGAAACGACTGATTTACGGCACGGAGACCCCGTCCACCATCAGTGGATATAACCGAGCCGGATGGCCTTGGCGATCGCCTGGATGCGGTTGACGCTATCGAGCTTGATCGTCGCCGAACCGAGATAGGCGTTGACGGTGTGCACGGAAAGCCCGAGCTTGACCGCGATCTCTTCGCTGATACGGCCGTCCCCCGCCAGTTGCAGGCAGGCGATTTCCCTCTCGCTCAGGGCCTCGGAAGGCGCCGCCTTGCGCTCGTCCAGCGCCAGCATGTCTACCATGATCTCACAGCATTTGATGTGCTGTTCGATCACGACCTCATTGTCGAGAACGAGGTTGGCGCCACAGAAAACGATATAACCATTGCCAATGGTGCCGAGCCGCACCGGAAGCGCGAGCCCCGCATAAGGCAATATGTCGTTCTCGATGCGGCGCAGAAGTGCAGGCACATCGGGAAGGTCGGCAAAACCGCCGGCGTTCTTGTTGCGCCAGATGACCGGCAGGAGCGATGTCTCGATATGATCGAGAAGAATGTCGCCGACGGCGCGGATGAACTGCGCGCTCTGCTCTGCGGCATTCATGCCCCAGTTTTCCAGCTCGCAGGTCAGCTTTTTCTTGTTGGGGAAACCGGAAGCGGCAGCCTTCGTCACCACGAAATTACGCGCGCCGACCAGCTTCTGCATGGCCACGAGCTTCGGAAAAAGATCCGACCGGCTCGTCACGACAGGGCTGCGATAAAACATGCCCGTCTGGCCTGTACCCTCAGTGTCTTTCGTCTGTACCATCCGTCCGACCATTATACGAGGTTGTTGCGCACGGCGTAGGCAATCGCCTCCGAGCGGGTTTTCGTCGCGGTTTTACGCATCACGCTTGTAATGTAATTATTGATCGTATTGCGCGAAATGCCAAGGATCATCGCAATTTCATCGCTCGTCTTGCCTTCCGCGATCCAGAACAGGCATTCGAGCTCGCGCTCCGTGAGATCGATATCGCGCACAGCCTTTGCTTCGCTGGCAATGCCGAAGCTGACGCAATAACCCGTCAGCAGGGCGATTTCCCGCAGTCTTTCCGGTGAAGGCACCGCTTCTTCGGGAAACAGCAGCAGAAGGGAAAGCCTGATGCGGCCCACACAGAAAGACAGGGCCGAATATTGCCGGTCTATGCCGTAGGGAATCGAAACATCGTCGGGAAGAAAGAGCAGGCGCGGCTGCAGAAGCGAAAGGCATTTCTCCATTTCGCTCGATCTGTTCTGGCTGTTGGCCAGTTCGACGCCAAGCCTGCGGACCAGATCGAAAGGCCAGTCCGATGTGACGATGAATTTCAGCCCGGTTTCTTCGAGAAGATCATCCCGCGCCAGCAGATAGTGCGAGGCGCCAGCATAGGTTACGAGCAGATCCAGCGCACCTGCAACGTTACCGGCAGCAGCCGTGGCCGCGACGTTTTTAGCAAGCTGATCGCGCGGCAGGGGCTTACCCATGCCCTCCATAGGCTTGGCAGACAGCCTGCGGATATCAACATCGACTTTCAATCGCCTACGCCCTCTTGCTCCCAGTGGGAGATTATACCTCGGGATGGAATCATTCCATTCGAGAACTTACCAAAATGGGACGGCAAGCCCCCGGAGACCGAATCACTTCATTTTATGGAACGGACTGGGATTTGCCATTACCTGACACCAGCCTTTCCACGTATTTCCCTGCTCGTCTATTACTAAAAAAACATACTGAAAAGCTGTTCAATCCATAAACGGCATTCTGAGCCAATTCCCAGCAAACTGTATCGTTGCTGAATTTTTTGTAAACACTGTCCTGAAATGAGATTGCCACGGCTCGCCCGCCAAGCATAGCAAAAAGCCCAAAAACGGAAAAAGGCCGGGTAAAACCGGCCTTTTCGATATTATGCTGCTTTTTCCACCGCCCATTTGCGCAGGATCTTGGCGGCTCTTTCCTCGCTGATTTCCACCATGCGGGAGAGCCTGCGTTCCGGCCCTTCGCGCACCCGGCGGTTGAATGTGCCCTCTCCATCGCCGCCCGCCAGAAGGTCGTCGGTGCTGTCGAAGCCGAAATCCGCCCCGAAACCTTCCATGAGACCGCCTGCGCCCGCATCCATGCCGGGAGAGAAATCCGGCAGTTCGAGACCAGCGGCCTCCTGGCTGAGCTGACCCGCGGCGGCAGCGTTGCCGGTCACCGTGCGGACCAGGGGGCGCACACCGAGCCAGACGACAAGGAAGGCGACGGCGACAAAGGCGAGCGAGTTGATGATACCTGCGGAATTGCGGCTCAGCACTTCCATGACGCCGGGTCCGGTTGCGGCCTCGTCCAGCAATTGCGTTTCGAGGAAGTCCATTGCCGTCAGGGTGACCATGTCGCCGCGATCGGAAGAAATGCCCGCTGCCGAGGTGACGATCTTCTGCATTTCGGCAAGATAGGCGTCGATTTTCGCCTGATCGGCTGGCTCGCCGACCATCTTGGCGATCCGGCCCTTGTTGACGACGACTGCGACCGAAATCTTCTCGACGGTGTAGCCGTTCTTGACCGTAGCGACCGTCTTAGAATTGATCTCGTAATTGGTCTGTTCTTCCTTCTTGGCCGACTGGTCGGAGGACTGCGGGCCGCCGCCACCGCCCTGGGGTGCTGCCTGCGGTACGTTCTGTTCCACGGTCGCGGCCGTGTCCGGCTGCGTTTCCTGGGACTTCTGGTCTTCCTTTACCGTGCGCACGGAGCGCTCGACGCGCGATTCCGGATCGTAGACGGTTTCCTGGATCTGGCGGCTGTCGGTATTGAGCTGGGCCGTGACGCTGGAGCGGAAATTGTCCATGCCGAGGAAAGGCGCCAGCGCCTTGTCGATATTGGTTTCGATTTCCTGCTGCACGTTCTGCGCCAGCGTCAGCGAACGGTTCATGGCGGCATTGGTGACATCGTCGCCGGAAGCCAGAAGCTGGCCTGTCGAATCAAGCAGGGTCACATCGTCGACTTCAAGGCCGGGAACCGCCGAGGCTACGAGGTGACGGATGGATGCGGACGCCTTGCGGCCGGCCGAGGCACTGGCGCGAATCATCACCGATGCGGTGGGCTTCTGCTCGCCTCGGCGGAAATTACCGACGTCAGGCATGACGATATGGACGCGTGCAGCCGCGATGCCGTCGATCTGCTGGATGGAGCGGCCGATCTCGCCCTCAAGGGCCCGAACGCGTGTTACTTCCTGCATGAAGGAGGTCAGGCCAAGGGAGCCGACATTGTCGAAAAGCTCGTAACCGGCATTGGCGCTGTCGGGCAGGCCGCGTTCTGCCAGAAGCAGCCGCGCCTTGGACGTGAGCCCAACGGGGACCTGAAGACTGGAGCCATCGGTTCCCACCTGAAAGTCGAGACCCGACTCGGCGAGCGCAATGCTAATCTTGTTGAGGTCGCTCTTTTCAAGCCCCACATAGAGGGTCTCGTAAGCGGGACGGTTCACATAAAGAGCCGCCGCGAGGATAATGGCCATGGATACAACGCCCACGCCACCCAACATCAGCAGCCGCGTCTGCCCCAGCGCCGCGACGTTCTTCAAGACCTGAGGGATTTGATTTAACAGATTCATTCTGTTCCGCACCGTCATTCATAGAGTCCGAGACCTTTTGGCCCCGTAATGACAATAGGGTGCGAAGCTTGCGCGAGCGTTGCCTTTCTCCGCATTCCGCGCAGGAAGGCAGGAAACGCCGACCTGCTCTAGAACAGGTCGAAGTCGCCCGAGGCCTTATCCAGAGGCTGCGAGTGGCCGTGGCGGTAGGCAGCGCCAAGGGCTTTTTGCATCTCGGCCAGCTTCACGAGGCTGAGCGCGGTGCTGACATCCACGATCCACTCACTGGATATGGAGCCTGTGATGGTATCGATGAATTCGGCAAGGCCACGGGTCTTCTGCACGGCCAGGTCGATACCCTGCAGAAGCTTTACGCCGTCGGTGGACAATTGACCGCTGGTCACCTCCAGCAACTGCGGTTCGATGCGCTCGATGAGATAGGCGACATCGTGCAGTTCCGATACCACCCGCATCAGCACATCCGGCAGGGCTTCTTCGAACGGAGTTGCGGCGGTGGGTTCAGCAAGCTGCATTGGAAACTCCGTGACTAAAAAAATTCGATGTCGTTGGCGACTGGCTTTGGGGCCGGCGCCGGACGCGTTTCCAGAGCAACCGTCTTCTGGGTTTCCGCGCCGCTGAGCGGATGTTGACGGGCGCGACCGGAGACCGGCCAGAATTCGATCTTGCGACCATGATCGCCCCCCGTGGAGGAGCTTATGACCGGAATGCCTTCGTCCTTCAGAAACTGCATGGCGAAGATGGCGTTCTGCTCGCCGACATTGGAGAAGCTGGCAATCGTCTTGGCGCCGCCGAAAACCTTGGCTTCCAGCCGGTCGCGCCGCGCACCCTTCTTCAACAGCCCGTTGATGAGAAGCTCCATGAGATGCACGCCGTAACGCGTCGCATCTCCGCCGGTCACGCTCCCCGTTCCCGGCAGCAGGAAGTGGTTCATGCCTCCCAGGCCGGCAACGGGATCTCTCAGACAGGCGGCCACGCACGAGCCGAGTATCGTCGTCATCACCACATCGGGATCGCTGACGACCTTGTACTCGCCCTGAATGATATGTACGCGCTTGGCCGCAGCTTCAATCATTTCAGCGATCCGAAAACCGCCTCGATCGCGGCGCGCATCTTGTCGATCGTGAAGGGTTTGGCCAGCACGTTGTTGGCGCCGAGCTGGGCCGCCTTCTGCACCAGCGCGCGGTCGCCCTGCGCGGTGAGGATGATGAAGGCGGCCTTCTTGGTCGTCGGGTTGGCCCTGACGGCGTGCAGGAAACCGAGACCGTCCATCTTCGGCATGTTGAAATCGGAGATGACGAGATGATGGGGCTGCTGCTCCATGATCTTCATTCCCTGCTCGCCGTCACCGGCGGCGGTGATCTGCTTGAAGCCGAGCTGTGTCAGCGCATCGCTGAGGAGCAGCCGGCTGGTCACCTGATCGTCAACGATCAGAACTTTGATCTTTTCTGCGAGAGACATTAGTCAGCACCTTCTTTGCGGGCAGTGGTTAGTTTCAGGATTTCTTCGCCTATGGAGGGCAGCGGGAGTTGCTGTTCCACGGCGCCAAGTTCATAGGCCACGCGGGGCATGCCGTAGACGACACATGTTTTTTCGTTCTGGCCGACGGTGCGTGCGCCGGCATGACGCATCTTCAACAGGCCGGCAGCGCCATCGCGGCCCATACCTGTGAGAATGACGCCGACGGCGTTGCGACCGGCAAGCTCGGCCACCGAATCGAACAACACGTCGACTGAAGGACGGTGGCCGTTGACGGGATCGCGCTCAACAAGCCGGCAGCAGGGTGCGGACCGGTTGGCGATCTGCAAATGGCGCTCGCCGCCTGGCGCAAGATAGATCTTGCCGGTCTGCAGACGCGCACCGTCCGTCGCCTCTTCCACCACGGGCGCGCAGATGCGGTTCAGCCGTTCGGCGAAACTCTTGGTGAAGGTCGGCGGCATGTGCTGGGTGATGACGGTCGGCGGGCAATTGGCCGGGAACTTCTGCAGCACGGCGATCAACGCTTCGACACCGCCCGTGGAGGAACCGATGGCCACGACCTTGCGGCCGGCGCGATATTCACCGACCGGGGTCGGCTGCGGCGCTGCTGCGGCGTCCGGGCGCGCCGCGCGGTAGGCGGCGTGTTGTGAGCGGGCGGCGGCCTTCACCTTGTCGGCCAGATCACCGAAAGGGCGTACATCGCCCGGCGCCGGCTTGCCGACACAGTCGAACGCGCCGATTTCAAGCGCGGCAAGCGAAGCATCCGCGCCGCGATGGGTCAGCGACGAGACCATGATGACCGGCATGGGCCGCAGGCGCATGATCTTTTCGAGAAATTCCAGCCCGTTCATTTCCGGCATCTCGATATCGAGCGTCACGACATCGGGATTGAGCTGCTTGATGGCGGCACGCGCTTCCATGGCGTTGCCGGCCTGCCCAACCACCTCAACCTCCGGATCGGCCTTGAGGACAGCCGAAATCAGGCCGCGCATGGTGGGGGAATCATCGACAACGAGTACCCGTGCGAGTGCGCTCATGCCTTCCTCCCCGAAGCGTTGCCAGTGAAGCGGTAGGTGGTGATGCCCGTATTGTCGAACAGGTTCTTGGCGTCACCGGAGACGCGTTCGGAATGCCCGATATAAAGATGACCGCCTTCCGGCAGCAGCCCGGCGAAACGCGACCATATGCGCATCTGCGTCGGCTCGTCGAAATAGATCACGACGTTGCGGCAGAAGATCACGTCGAAATTACCCTTGAAGGGCCATTGCGTCATCAGGTTCAATTCGTTGAAGGTGATGAGGCGCTTGACCTTGTCATCGATGCGGAACTTGCGGCGACCGCCTGCATCGACCTCCGTGAACCATTGCTTGCGCATGGCGGGAGACACCGTCTCGAGCGCATTGTCGTCATAGATCCCTGCCCGGGCCTGCGCCAAAATCTTCGGGTCGATATCCGTTGCGAGAATCTTGAAATCGTAGTCCGCCGCATTCGGAAACATGGCGAGCACGGTAAGCGCAATGGAATAGGGCTCCTGCCCGTCCGAGCAGGCCGCCGACCAGATGCGGACACGTCCGCCGCTCTTCGCCCGGGCGATGAGACCCGGCAGGACCTCGTCACGCAGATGTTCGAAATGATGGTTCTCACGGAAGAAGCGGGTGAAATTGGTCGTGAGATGCGACAGCATTTCGCGCCGCGCCTGCGCGCCATCCGGCGAGGACACCAGCGCGCAATATTCGCGGAAACCCGACAGGCCGAGATTGCGGATATGCTTCGACAGGCGGGAGTAGACCAGCGACGCCTTGGTGTCGTTGAGATAAATGCCCGCATCGGCATAGATCATCGCCGCGATTTCCGACAGGTCGCGCCTCGTCAGCGGGTATTCGCCGCTGGCAAGAACCTCGTCGGGAGACTGGCGCTGGTCGCTGAAATTAAGTGCTGCCATGGATAATCCGCTTTCAACCCGTCGCCGCGAGCGACATTTCCTGTTTCAGGGGCTGTCCGCGCGAGGCGCTGACGATGGCATCGACATCCAGGATAAGCGCAACGCGTCCGTCACCGAGGATGGTGGCGGCGGCAATGCCCGGAACATGGGTATAGTTGGCTTCCAACGACTTGATGACAACCTGGCGCTGACCCTGGATCGCGTCGACCATCAGGGCGCGCTGGCCGCCGCCTTCCGATTCCACCAGAAGGGCGACGCCCTCGACTGGATCGGCCTGGGTCGGGCGGAAATTCAGAACGCGACCGACATCGACCAGCGGGCAGAAGGAGTTGCGGATGGAGATCAGCCGCTGGTTGGAACCGAAGGAGTGAATGTTTTTCGCTTCCGGCTGCAGCGTTTCCACGATTGCCGTCAGCGGCACCACCAGCGTCTGGCCGGCAACGGTCACCACCATGCCGTCGAGAACCGCGAGCGTCAGCGGCAGGCTCATGGTGAAGGTCGAGCCGAAGCCGGGGCGCGATGAGATGTTGATGCGGCCGCCAAGCGCCTGAATGGAACGCTTGACCACATCCATGCCCACACCGCGGCCGGAAATATCGGAAATCTTGTCCGCCGTAGAGAAGCCCGGCGCGAAGATCAGATTGTCGATCTCCTCATCGGTCAGGTTCGCATCGGCAGCAATGAGATCGTTGTCGATCGCTTTCTGGCGAACGCGCTCGCGGTTGATGCCGGCGCCATCATCCTGAAGTTCGATGAGAATACGGCCAGAGCGGTGCTTGGCCGAAAGCTTGATGGTGCCTTCCGGGTTCTTGCCCGCCGCTTCGCGTTTTTCCGGCGTTTCGATGCCGTGGTCGACGGCATTGCGGATCATATGCGTCAGGGGTTCGGCCAGCTTGTCGATGACCGTCTTGTCGACTTCGGTGTTCTCACCTTCGGTGACGAGGCGGATCTGCTTGCCGATCATGTCGGCGACTTCGCGGACGATACGCGACATGCGCTGGAAGACGGGCTTCACCGGTTGCGCGCGGATCGCCATGACGCTGTCCTGGATTTCGCGCGTCAGCTGCTGCAGCTCGTCGAGGCCCATATTGACGGCGGAGGTGCCGCTCGCATCGTTTTCGATGACGCTCTGCGACAGCATGGCCTGATTGATGACGAGCTCGCCGACGAGGTTGATCAGGCGATCGACACGGTCGAGGTCGACGCGGATGGTCTGGCCGGCGCTGGCATTGGCCGCAGCATTGGCGTTCGCCTGGGCTGCGGCAGGCGCTGCCGCCGCTTCGCGCTTTTCGATGGCGGCATTGACGCTCTGGGCGATCTGCGTCGTCGCGACAGCCGTTTCAACGGCTGCGGCAACATAAGGCGTTTCCGCTTTGGCGATTTCATCAACGGGCTGCTCTTCCGGTCCGCTATCGAGGGCCGAAAGGTCGAACGGCACCGGGATCATCGGAAGCTCTTCCGCGTCGTCTGCGGCGTCCGAAACAACCGGCACGATTTCCAGATCGCAATCCCATTCGGCGAATTCGAAGACGCTGCGGATGCCCTCTTCGCCCTTGTCGGTCGTGATCGAAACCGTCCAGGAGAGATAGGATGTTTCAGGATCGAGCTTGTCGAGCGAAGGCAGTTCCGACAGGTCGCAATTAATGCTCATCTCGCCGATGCGCGAAAGATCGCGCAGGAGGAGCGCCGCCTCGTTACCCTTCGAATAAAGCGACGCATGCGGCTTGAAGGTGATCTGGAAGGACGGCGCTTCCATCAGAGGTGTGGTTTCGTCGGCAAAGTCCGTGAAGGAGAACGGGATCGGCTCGAAGCCGCTCTCATCCGTCGGCTTGGGTACGACGGGTTGCGGCGCCTTGACGGCAGCCGGCGCCGCCACAGGCGCGGAAACCTGCACGGTCTCGCCGTTCGCCAGCGCTTCCAGTTCCTTGACGAGGCCGCGGGTGCGGGTTTCATCGACGCTGCCGCCGTCTCGTGCCGCATTGGTCAGGTCCGCCAGCACGTCGGCGGAGCGCAGCATGACTTTCAGAACGTCTGGGCCTGGCTCCAGCTTGTTGGAGCGAACACAGTCGAGGGTCGTTTCGAAAACGTGGGCGAAGGCCACGAGATCATCGAGACCGAAGGCACCCGCCCCGCCCTTGATGGAATGAACGGCACGGAAAACAGCGTTGACGGTTTCCGGATCGCGATCGCCGTCATTCAATTTAAGAAGCCCCGATTCCAGTTCGGCGAGCTGCTCCTCGCATTCCTGGAAAAAGATTTCCTTGATTTCGTTCATATCCATCGTGAAATGTCCCGTATCAGGCGGTTACGCGTTCAATGGCATCGATGAGTTTCGCGGGGTCGAACGGCTTGACGATCCAGCCCGTCGCACCGGCCTGACGGGCGCGGTTCTTTTTCTCAGCGTCGCTTTCGGTCGTCAGGACGAGGATCGGGATCGCACGATACTTTTCGTTGCGACGCACACCCTCGATGAAGCCGAAACCATCCAGACGGGGCATGTTGATGTCCGTCACGATAACATCGGGGTTGCTCTGCTCGAGCACTTCGAGACCCTCAATGCCGTCTTCAGCCTGAATGGTTTCGAAACCGGCATTGTTGAGGGTGACCAGGAGCATGTTCCTGATCGTCCGGGAATCATCCACGGTAAGAACTTTTTTCTTCACTTTTGCATCTCCTTGGGGAGCAAATGGTCAATATCGACGCCTATCAGTTTCATCGTCTTGTCGAATGCATCGGACACCCTGGCAAAACCGAAGGGCTTGCCATCCTCTTCCCAGGACTTCGCGCCGGCCATGAGGACCTGGACGCAAAGCGCACCGATACGCTCCACCTCGGACGCGTCTACCGACAAAGGTGCTCCCCTCAGCGTCATCAGCTTGCCGTGCAGGGCCGATGCTTCGTTGAGATCCAGCACCGGTGACAGTTTCAGCGTCGCCTCAGCTGCTTTTCTGGCTGCCATTACATGACTCCCTGACGTCTGAATTGTTGGTAATCCTGGCCGTAATCCGGGCGGTTATCCGCACGGGCCATAAATGAAGCGTCCTGCCGGTCCGCGCCGGACGCCGCTCTCGCCTGCCCCTGACGGGCGATGCGGAATTCGCGGACGGTGCGGCCGAGTTCGAGAATGACGGTTTGAAGCGCGTCGGCCTCGGAGGCGCTTGCGCTGATATCGACGGCGTTCCGGCCTGCCTGCCTTTGCTGCTCGCCAATATCGGCGGCAACCGATTGCAGTGCGCCAGCCTGCTCGGCCGTATGCCGGGAGACTTCCGCGATCATGTCGTTGATGCCCGAGACCTGCCGGACGACGCCGCCGATTGCGTCCTGCGTGCGGTTGACCATGCGCACGCCGTCCTCGACTTGCGTCTTCGTGGTGCCGACGAGACTCTTGATCTCTCTTGCAGCGTCGGCGGAACGCTGGGCGAGCGCCCGGACCTCCTGCGCGACGACCGCGAAACCACGTCCGCTTTCACCCGCCCGCGCCGCCTCGATGCCGGCATTGAGGGCGAGAAGGTTGGTCTGAAAAGCAATCTCGTCAATCGTACCGATGATCCTGCCGATCTGTTCGGCGGATTGTTCGATGTCCGACATGGCGTCAATGGCCTCGCCGATCGCCCGGCCGCTTTCGACCGCCGCCTCACGGGCGCGGGAAACGGCCGTTTCCGTGGCCGATATGCGCGCGCCATTTTCAGCGACGTTTTCGATCATCGTCTGAATGGCGCGGGAGGTTTCAACAAGGGCTTCGGCCTGTTGGCGGGAACGCTCGGCAATCGAGCGGCCCATATCGGCAAACCGCGCGCCCAGCGCCTCGGCCTCGCCGATGCTGCTCTGCGCCTCGATCAGCGATGCGCCAATCGTTTCCAGAGCCGCATTAAAGGACGCCGCAACATCGCGATAGGCTTCCGGCACATCGCCGCCGATACGGGCCTGCAAATCGCCCGCAGCAAAGGCCGTCAGCGCCGTGCCCAGCAACCTCGCCGCTTCCGAGCGGTCATTGTCGCGCTGCTCCGCCAGTTCGCGGCCGTGGCGCAGGCGCAATTCGTTAAAGCGCAGCGAGACGGCGATTTCGGTATCGACCATCACCAGACGGACGACATTCTTGACGGCTTCCGCCAGTTCACGGGTTTTCTTGCGGTTGCCGGGCAGGATAGAGCGCGGCGCATGTTCGGCCACCAGCCCGCCGACGAGATGTTCCAGAACCACCGCATGGCTGGCGATCTGCCAGCGCGGATCGAGCCCCATGCGGCTGGCATTGTCGGAAAGAACCTTCACCCGCTCTGCATAGAGCGCATCGAAACGCGCATCGGTCAGAACGCTCCAGTGCGAGGATTGCAGATCGTGCAGGCGCTCAAGCTGGTTTTCACTTTCGAAAGACGGGGAACAGTCCGGCATGGACTGGAAACGGGTCATCACGTCCCGCAGGCCGGCCTTGACGTAAGGCTCCAGCATGCTGCGATAGCTGCGCAGGAAATCGGACTGTGTCTCGTCGAGGCCGGCAAAACGCAACCGTCCCGCCAGGCTTCCGCCTGCCGATCTGCGCGCTTGATCTGATGGCAAGTCCTGCCCCAACCGACGTCCCCAACAACATGACGGCCGGTGAAACCCGGCCAATTTTGCCAAGGTTCAGAATGCCAGCACCCTAAGGGGATTTTTGAACGCACATACCCATCGCGGACGATGCGGCATCGACGCTTGCCAGACCTTCTTGAACCAAGAAACGAAAATACCGGATCGGCACCGGTACGGCAGTGCGGCGTCATGCCTGGAAGGGGAGAGAACCCCATTCCGCCGTCGAAATACCATCAATCTTTATGGTTAATTCCTTGCTTGAAAGTTAAGAAACAAAGGCGACGGCGTCAAACGGTAAAATTTGTAAAAGCTTTTAGCCAATGGCGCCCTCACTTTGCCGCAAACGCACAAAAACAAAAATGAATCGAACACGGCCGGCGCTTTTTCCCGCACGCGCGCTGGACAAGCATGTCAGGCTTCCCCTAAAACAAATCAACACGATATTCGCTCAACGGTGACGCTTAAAGAGACCTTTACGATCAAGGAGATGCCAACTTGCCACGGATGGAGAAAGGCCGCAGTTCAAGGCGCCATCCGCAAGTGCTGATCGGTATCGTGGTCGCGAGCCTGCTCGTCATGATCGGCTTTCAAGCCCAGGCTGGCGTCAAGACCCTTTCCAAAACCAGCCGCCTTGAGCGATTGCAGAGCGTCGATCCGGGCCGTTCGGTTTCTCTTCGCGAAAAAGCTTGCGATAGCGGCAACGATTTCGGCTGCAGGACCGGCGACGCCGGTTCGGGCCTTCGTTATAGCGAGTTCGCTTCATTCTCCCCAAACCTCAGGGATGACGCCGAAGTCTCGCTCGCTGCTGTTGCCATCGTGCCACAAACTTCCCGAGACTTTGCCAGTGTGGTTCCACGCGCGCCTCCGCATATTATGTACTAGTCATTCCGGCGGTCAGCATCATCAGGTTCATCGCGAACCTTGAGGGATCGGAGGCGTCGGAAACCCGCCGTAGGCTCCCATTCCAGAGAGAAAACCGCCGCCGCATATGACACTTGCAACCATTCTTCCATTCATTGTCGCCTTGCCCTTCATTGGCGCGCTCCTGACGGCTTTCATGCCGCGCGAGGGTGCGGCCGCCGGTCCCGCCGCCGTCGCGGGCGCAGTCGCCCTTTTCGGCCTTGTCAGCAGCATCTTTCTTTATACAAGCGTCAGCGGCGGCGCGGTCCTTAAATATGATGTGGAATGGTTGCCCCAGCTCGGCCTGAACTTTACCCTGCGGCTGGACGGATTTGCCTGGATTTTCACGATGCTGATTACCGGCATCGGCCTGTTGGTGGTGCTCTACGCCCGCTATTACATGTCGGCCGAAGACCCGATCCCGCGCTTCTTCGCCTTCCTGCTCGCCTTCATGGGTTCAATGATTGGCGTGGTGCTCTCCGGCAACGTCATCCTGCTGTCGATCTTCTGGGAAATGACCAGCATCTTTTCGTTCCTGCTGATCGGATACTGGCATCAGAACGCCGGCGCACGCGACGGCGCGCGCATGGCGCTGACCGTGACCGGGATCGGCGGCTTCAGCCTGCTGGCCGGTTTGCTGATCCTCGGGCACATGGCGGGAAGCTATGACCTCGACAAGATCATCGAGGCAGGGGCCACCATCCGCGCCCATTCTCTCTATCTACCGGCGCTTATCCTTATCCTCGGCGGTGCGCTGACCAAGAGCGCACAGTTTCCGTTCCATTTCTGGCTGCCCAACGCCATGGCGGCGCCTACACCCGTTTCCGCCTATCTGCATTCGGCCACCATGGTGAAGGCAGGAGTTTTCCTGCTGGCGCGGTTCTGGCCGGTGCTGGCGGGCACGCCGGAATGGTTCTGGCTGGTGGGTGCGGCCGGCATCATAACCCTGCTGCTCGGCGCCTATTTCGCCATGTTCCAGCAGGATCTGAAGGGACTGCTCGCGTATTCCACCATCAGCCATCTCGGCCTCATCACCACGCTGCTCAGCCTCGGCAGCCCGCTTGCGGCGGTTGCGGCCATCTTCCACATGGTCAACCACGCCACCTTCAAGGCCTCGCTCTTCATGGCGGCCGGCATCATCGACCATGAAACCGGCACCCGCGACATGCGGCGCTTAAGCGGGCTTTACACTTATATGCCGGCGACCGCGACGCTCGCCATGGCAGCGAGCGCAGCCATGGCCGGCGTGCCGCTGTTCAACGGCTTCCTTTCCAAGGAAATGTTCTTTGCCGAAGCCGTCGAAACCCATGCCGACTCGCTCCTGGATCGGGCGCTGCCCTATGTCGCGACGCTGTCGGGCGCATTCGCCGTCGCCTATTCGCTGCGCTTCATCCACACGGTCTTCTTCGGCCCCAAACCCGTCGATCTGCCGAACCCGCATCCGCACGAGCCGCCGCGCTGGATGCGCTTCCCCATCGAATTCCTCGTCTTCGCCTGCCTGATCGTCGGCATCGTTCCGAGCCTCTCCATCGGCCCGTTCCTGCATTCGGCCGTGCTTTCCGTTCTCGGCGCACAAACGCCGGTCTACAGCCTGTCGATCTGGCACGGTTTCAACCTGCCGCTGATCATGAGTATCGCGGCGCTGATCGGCGGCGTTACGATCTATGCCCTGCTCGGCGGTTATTTCTCGCGCTGCGACGACGGTCCGCCGGTCTTCCGGCATTTGCGGGGACAGCGCATCTTCGAGCGCATTCTCGTCACCGTATCCTGGAAATGGGCGCGGTGGCTGGAAAGCACGCTCGGCACGCGGCGTCTGCAGCCGCAGCTCAGGCTTCTCATCCTCGTGGCGCTTCTTGCCGGTTTCTCGCCGCTCTTCCTTTCGGAATTCTCCCTCTCGCTGCCACGCGTCACGACCTTCGATCCGATCTTCGCCATTCTCTGGCTGATCGGCATGATCGCGGCCATGGGTGCGGCCTGGCAGGCGAAATATCATCGCCTCGCCGCCCTCGTCATGCTCGGCGTTTCCGGGCTTGTTACCTGCCTCACCTTCGTGTGGCTTTCCGCGCCGGATCTGGCCATCACCCAGCTGCTGGTGGAAATCGTCACCACGGTTCTCATCCTGCTTGGTCTCAGATGGCTGCCGAAACGCTTCGAGAAAGTCGACAGCAGCAACGAGTTTCCTGCGCAGCTTCGCCGCGCCCGTGACTTCCTGCTGGCGGCCGCAAGCGGCATCGGCATGTCCGTCATCGCCTATGCCGTGATGACGTTGCCCGTGCCGAACGCGATTGCGACCTATTTCCTCGAACGCGCCTATACCGAAGGCGGCGGCACCAATGTCGTCAACGTCATCCTGGTCGATTTCCGCGGCTTCGATACCTTCGGCGAAATCGCGGTTCTGGCCATCGTCGCGCTCACCGTCTTTGCGCTGCTTCGCCGTTTCCGCCCCGCCCATGAAAGTGTCGGCATGCCGGAACAGCAGCAGATGCAGAACGCCTTCGATGCCGAACGGCCGGACCGCAGCAAGGGCGATACGGTCCGAGACTATCTCTATGTGCCTTCGATCGTGATGCAGTGGATGTTCCCGGTCATCATCACCTTCTCGATCTTCCTGTTCATGCGCGGGCACGACCTGCCGGGCGGCGGCTTTGCGGCCGGCATCACCATGGCCATCGGCTTTCTACTGCAATATCTCGCCGGCGGCGCACGGTGGGCGGAGGACCGCATCCGCATCCTGCCGCTGCGCTGGATGGGTTTCGGCCTTTTGATGGCGGCGGCGACGGGTATCGGCTCATGGTATTTCGGCTACCCGTTCCTGACCTCCTATTTCCAGTACACGGAGATACCCTATATCGGCAAAATGCCAACCGCATCCGCCCTGCTGTTCGATCTCGGCGTCTTCTCGCTGGTCGTCGGCTCCGTTGTTCTTATCCTGATAGCACTGGCACACCAATCGTTGCGTAACTACCGCGTTCGCACGCCTGAAGCCGCAAGAGCGGAGGACGTGTAATGGAACTCATTCTCGCCATCGGCATCGGCATCATGACCGGCTCCGGCGTTTGGCTGGTGCTGCGCCCGCGCACCTATCAGGTCATCGTCGGGCTTTCGCTGCTGTCTTACGCCGTCAATCTCTTCATCTTCGGCGTCGGCGGCATCAAGACCAACGCGCCGCCGGTGCTGGTAAATGGCGTCGACAGCTCCACGCTTGCCGACCCCGTGCCTCAGGCGCTGGTGCTGACGGCCATCGTCATCGGTTTCGCCACCACCGCATTGTTCCTCGTCGTGCTGCTTGCCGCCCGCGGCCTCACCGGCACCGACCATGTGGACGGGAGGGAGACGAAATGATGTCTTTCCCTTTCCCCTTCCACATCGTCATCGCGCCCATCCTGCTGCCGCTGATTACCGCGGCCCTTCTGCTGTTCTTCGACGAGCGCCAGCGCGTGGCGAAGGCCGCCATCAGCCTCACCTCTACCGTGCTGTTGCTGGTAGTCGCCATATTGCTGTTCCGCGAAGTGAACTCGACGGTCAATACCGAAATCGCCGCCGTGGTTTCGAGCGGCGTCTATCTGCTCGGCAACTGGCCGGCGCCCTTCGGCATCGTGCTCGTCGCCGACCGTCTTTCAGGCCTGATGGTGCTGCTGACGGCGCTGCTTGCCATTCCCTCCTTGATCTATTCGATGGCGAAGTGGCACAGGTCGGGCGCGCATTTCCATTCGCTGTTCCAGATGATGCTGATGGGTGTCAACGGCGCGTTCCTGACCGGGGACCTGTTCAATCTCTTCGTGTTCTTCGAAGTGATGCTGGCGGCTTCCTATGGCCTGCTGCTGCATGGTTCCGGCCAGCAGCGCGTGAAGGCAGGGCTGCACTACATCGCCATCAACCTCGTGGCCGCCCTGTTCTTCCTGATCGGCGTCAGCCTCATCTATGGCGTGACCGGCACACTGAACATGGGCGACCTCGCCCATCGTATCGAGGGCCTCAACCCCGATCAGCGTATGCTCTTGGAAACCGGCTCTGCCGTCCTCGGCATCGCCTTTCTGGTCAAGGCCGGCATGTGGCCGTTGAATTTCTGGCTGCCCTCCGCCTATGGTGCGGCGTCGGCCCCGGTGGGCGGGCTCTTCGCCATCATGAGCAAGGTCGGGATTTATGTCATCGCCCGCCTGTCCTTTCTGCTCTTCGGGCAGACGGCGGGAGAATCTGCCGGCTTTGGCCATGATGCCCTGCTTGTCGGCGGCATCGCCACCATCATTTTCGGGGCTATCGGCGTTCTGGCGTCGCAGGCGCTGGGGAGGCTTGCCGGTTTTTCGGTCCTCGTCTCGTCAGGAACGCTTCTCGCCGCCATGGGCACCGGCAATCCGACGGTTGCGGCCGGCGCGCTCTATTACATGGTCAGTTCCACCCTCACCATCAGCGCCTTCTTCATGCTGATCGAACTCGTGGAGCGCGGACAGGATGCGGGTGCGAACGTTCTTGCCGTGACCATGGAGGCCTATGGCGAGGGCGAGGAGGAAGAGGAGGAAGAAGAGGTCGGCGTGACCATGCCCGCCACCATGGCGGTGCTCGGCGCGTGTTTTGCCGCCTGCGGTATTCTTCTGGCCGGGCTGCCGCCGCTTTCGGGTTTCATCGCCAAGTTCTCAATGCTGACCGCCATTCTCAACCCTTCGGGCCTTGGCGCCAATGACAGCGTCTCGACGCTTTCCTGGTGGCTGGTCTTCCTGATCGTCTTTGCCGGTTTCGCCTCACTGATCTCGATGACCCGCGCCGGCATCCGCACCTTCTGGGCCTCCATCGAAGGCACCGTGCCGCGCGTGCTCGTCATCGAAATCGCCCCCGTGATGCTGCTGCTCGGCCTGACACTCGCCATGACCGTGCAGGCAGGACCCGTGATGCGATACATGCAGGAAACGGCGCGTATTCTCGACCTGCCGGCGAGCTATATTCAGGGCGTCATTTCCGCACCGCGAGCGGGCACCAATCCGGAGGCGGAGCCATGATGAGCCGTATCCTCCCCTATCCGCTGCTGACCGTTTCGCTGATCTTCTTCTGGTTGACGATCAACAGCTTTTCGCCCGGTCATCTGCTGCTCGGCACCGCCGTGGCGCTCATCGCCTCCTGGGCGATGGCGTCGCTACGGCCCGCCAAGCCGCGCATCCGTAACTGGCACAAGCTCGTGCTGCTGATCCTGATCGTGCTTTACGATATCATCAGGTCCAATATCTCAGTCGTGAAAATCATCCTGTTCAAGCGCGAAAGGGACCGCAAATCCGGCTTCCTGGCTGTGCCGCTCGATATTCGCGACCCGATGGCGCTTGCGGTTTTGGCGACGATCCTGACCTCGACGCCCGGAAGCGCATGGCTTGAATATAATTCCAGCCAGGGCACGCTTCTACTTCACGTTCTCGACGATGTGGACGAGGCCGCCTGGATAAGCCTTATCAAGAACCGTTATGAAAAACTGCTGATGGAGATATTCGAATGAGTTCGATTATCCTTTTCTGGTCCTTTTCGCTGGCGCAGCTGATGCTCGCCATCGCCATGGCGATCTCCGTCTATCGCATCGCCATCGGCCCACGCGCGCAGGACCGGGTGCTGGGCATGGATACGCTCTATGTCAACGCCATGCTGCTTCTCCTGACCTTCGGCCTGCGCACCGGCAATGACATCTACTTCGAGGCATCGCTGCTGATCGCCATCCTCGGCTTCGTCTCCACCGTCGCCCTTTCCAAATTCCTGATGCGCGGCGAGGTGATCGAATGAGCGAGGCGCACGAATTTCCCCTCTGGGCCGCCATTGCCGTGGCCTTCTTCGTGCTGCTCGGCGCCTCGCTGACGCTGATCGGCACCATCGGCTTTGCCAGACTGAACAGCTTCTATGAGCGCCTGCATGCGCCCACACTCGGCACCAGCTGGGGCACCGGCGGCATTGTCATGGCCTCGATTATCTATTTCTCCGTCTCCGGCGACCGCTTCGCCTTCCACGAAATCTTCATCGGCATTTTCATGACGGTGACGACGCCGGTTTCCCTGATGCTGCTGGGGCGGGCTGCGCTTTATCGGGATCGGGCGGAGCAGAATACGGATAATCGGGAGCATTTGTAATTGCACTGATCAGGGCTGTCTTGAAGCAATGACCTTGCGAAAAGTGAGGGAAATCCTTCTGCTTCGGGCGGTTCAAAAAAACGATGCCGGGCGGCAGAAGAGATGGGTCTGCGGCTTCGTCCATTGCAGATTTCTCTTTTCACCGCTTGAGACAATCGAGCTCAGCGTATGACTAAATTGAACCTGTCAAAAGCGTATCAAGGCGAAGCCATAATCGGAGCCGCTGCGCTATAGATGGAACGCGTACCATACAATCAATTCAAAAAAGGAAAATTGAGAAAAATGGTGCCCGGAGGCGGATTTGAACCACCGACACGCGGATTTTCAATCCGCTGCTCTACCAACTGAGCTATCCGGGCACTTCAGGTCCTTGAAGAACCTCCGCTTTTGGCGGGCGGGACTGTTTGGCGCCCCGAAAGTGAGCGGGGTTATAACATCTTGTTCGGACATGGCAAGCGCCCTTGCGAAGTTTTTTGACAGTTTTTTCACGAGGGCTGTGGATGGCTGAAATGTCTGCCCGGCGCAGGCCGGATTGCGGTGGAAAACCCGTTATCGTGCGTGTACCGCGCCGTGCAGCATCCGGCCGCTAGCCGGGTTCGGCAGCAGCCGACCCTCCCCGGCATTGCGGCACCACGGGCAGCAACTAGGCCGTTTCGCTGCGTCGTGCGGCAATTCCAAGCGCGAAAGGCACCACGGCCACCAGCGCCGCCATGACTGGCGAAGAAGCGAAGATGCGGCTGGCAAGCGAGGTGACGGCAACAGAGCGCACCACCGTCATCAGGCGGGAGTTCTCGCGGTCTCGTTCATGGTGCGCCTGTGCGGGCCTGTGGCGGGAATGCTGTGCGACCTCCAGCCGTTGGACATCACGGCGGATCTTGTCGATCTGTTTGCGAAGCTCTTCCAGTTCGGCGCGCAGCGCAGAATCAACGTTATTCTCCGCATGCGTCCTCTTCACCGCGGTTTTTTCCGTCTTTGCTTCCGCGGCTATCGCCTCAGCCTCCTCGTCCAACTCCGCCAGATGGTCGTCGAGGTCCGTGGGTTTGTCGAAACCGTGGGATCGCAGTGGTGCTTTCATCATTGTCTCCTGAGGCGTGCTGAATTGCGGTGACGGGCGTCTTTGCCCTGTCTCGCCTTTTCAACGCCCCAGCTGGGCAAAGGATGCACGGAAAGCGATCGATGCGGGAAATTTGGCTCAAAAAAAACAGGCCCCGGAGGGCCTGTTTTTTGTTCTGTCTTGAAGCCTCAGGCCGCCTTGGCGGCGCTGGCATAGGGATCGAAGCGTCCGTAGAAGGTCTCGCCCTTGGCGGCCATCTCCTTCAGCAGCGGCGTCGGCCTGAAGCGCGGGCCATAGGTCTCGCTAAGCTTTTCCGCGAGCGCCACGAAGGTCTTCACGCCCATGCCGTCGATGTAGGACAGTGCACCACCGGTATAGGGCGCAAAGCCAAAACCGAGGATGGAGCCGACATCAGCCTCACGCGGGTCGGTGACGATGCCCTCTTCCACCGTGCGGGCGGCTTCCAGCGCCACGGTGACGAGGAAGCGCTGTTTCAGCACCTCCATATCCACCGCTTCAGGCTTCTGCTGCGGATAAAGGTCCTTCAGGCCGGGCCAGAGGGATTTTTTGGCGGGCTTTGGCGGATAGTCGTAAAAGCCCTTGGCGTTCTTGCGGCCGAAACGGCCCTCACCTTCCACCAGCGTCTTCACCAGCTCCATATGGCGCGGGTCGACGGCCTTTTCGCCAAGATCGGCGACGGTGGCTTTCAGGATCTTGTAGGAAAGATCTATCGCCACCTCGTCGTTCAGCGCCAGCGGGCCGACCGGCATGCCGGCGAATTTCGCGGCGTTTTCGATCATGGCGGGCGGGACGCCTTCGATCAGCATATCGTAGCTTTCCGCCATGTAACGCAGCACGCAGCGATTGACGAAAAAGCCGCGCGTATCGTTGACGACGATCGGGGTCTTCTTGATCTTCGCGACGTAATCCAGCGCGACGGCGAGCGCCTTGTCACCGGTTTCCTTGCCGAGGATCACTTCCGTCAACATCATCTTCTCGACCGGCGAGAAGAAGTGGATGCCGATGAAATCCGCCGGGCGTTTCGAGTTCTTCGCAAGGCCGGTGATTGGTAAAGTGGAGGTGTTAGAGGCGAAGATCGCGCCTTCGGGCAACACGGCTTCCACAGCCTCGATAACGGCCTTCTTCACATCGCGGTCTTCAAAGACGGCTTCGATGACGAGATCAGCATCGGAGAGCGCCTTGTAATCCGCTGTGGGGGTGACGAGGTCGAGCAGGGCCTTGCCTTCATCCTGCGTCAACTTACCCTTGCCGATGGCGGCCTTGACGCTTTCCTCGCAATGGCCCTTGCCCTTGTCGGCCGCTTCCTGATCGCGATCCACCAGCGTCACGGGAATGCCGGCAGCAGCAGTGACATAAGCCACGGCAGCACCCATGAAGCCCGCGCCGACGACGCCGACCTTTTTGAACTCCGTTTTCGGCTGACCGGCCGGGCGGCGCGCGCCCTTGCCCAGTTCCTGCATGGAAATGAACAGCGAGCGGATCATGCCGAAGGCTTCCTTCGAGCGAAGGATTTCGGTGAAATAACGCTGCTCCACCTTCAGTGCGGTATCAAAAGGCAACTGCAGGCCTTCATAGACGCATTTGAGGATGGCGAGGGCAGCCGGATAATTGCCTGCGCTTTCACGACGCAGGATCGCTGGGGCGGCGGGCCACAGCTGGGCAGCCGCAGGCGTCCAGATGCCGCCGCCGGGGGCCTTGAAGCCCTTCTCATCCCAGGGTGCTACCGGCTTCAGGCCGTCTTTGATCATCTGCTTTGCGGTTGCGACAAGCTGATCAGGTTCGACCACCTGGTGCACCAGCCCCATGGCCTTGGCGCGCGCGCCGGTCAGCGACTGGCCCGTGGTCATCATCTGCAAGGCGGATTGCGCATCCGTCAGGCGCGG
Organism: Agrobacterium sp. B1(2019); assembly: GCF_008274755.1. Taxonomy (NCBI): domain Bacteria; kingdom Pseudomonadati; phylum Pseudomonadota; class Alphaproteobacteria; order Hyphomicrobiales; family Rhizobiaceae; genus Agrobacterium; species Agrobacterium sp. B1(2019). The sequence goes on from NZ_VTPB01000001.1 coordinate 2,211,581, forward strand.
CACGCGCTGGGTGCCGCCAGCACCGGGGAAAATGCCGACCTTGACTTCCGGCAGGGCCATCTTGAGGCTCTTGGCGCTGGAGGCGACGCGGCCATGGCAGGCGAGCGAGAGTTCGAAAGCGCCGCCCATGCAGGTGCCGTTGATGGCGGAAACCCAGGGTTTGCCGTTGGTCTCGATCTTGCGGAACAGGCCGGTCATGCGGCCCACCAGCTCGAACAGCTTTGCTGCCGCCTGATCCGGGTTCTTCATCTTCTCGTCATTGTAGAAGGAGAACATCGACTTGATCATCGACAGATCGGCGCCGCCGGAAAAGGTGCTTTTGCCCGACGTGAAGACAACGCCCTTGACGGCGCTATCGGCGACGGTGGCGTCGAGAATGGCGTTCAGCTCGTCCATCACCTCTGACGTGAAGACATTCATGGATTTTTCCGGCATGTCCCAGGTGACGAGGGCAATGCCGTCTGCGTCCGTCTCGATGGTGAAATTGGTGTAAGTGCTCATTTGGGATTCCTCTTCCCTGAATTTCGTTTTGCCGGACTTCCCGATCCCTCATTCCTGTGCTCGTCACAGGAATCCAGTCAGCCCAAGTCTTTGGGCTGGAAGACCCTCTCGCGCCGCAGACGCGGCGCTGCTGGATCCCTGTGACAAGCACAGGGATGAGGAGGTTGGGTTACCCTCCGCAACTCAAACCCGCTCGATAACCGTCGCCGTGCCCATGCCCGCGCCGATGCAGAGCGTCACGAGCGCGGTGTTCAGATCGCGCCGTTCCAGCTCATCCAGCACCGTGCCGAGGATCATCGCGCCGGTTGCACCCAGCGGATGGCCCATGGCGATTGCGCCGCCATTGACGTTCATCCGGTCGTGGCTGATGTCGAAAGCCTGCATGTAGCGCAGGACCACGGCGGCGAAGGCTTCGTTAAGTTCGAAGAGATCGATATCGGCAAGCGACATGCCGGTCTTCTTCAGAAGCTTTTCGGTTACGTCCACCGGGCCGGTCAGCATCAGCGCCGGGTCGGAGCCGATATTGGCGAAAGCCTTGATGCGGGCGCGGGGTTTAACACCCATCGCCTCGCCGCCAGCCTTGGAACCAACCAGCACGGCGGCCGCGCCATCGACGATACCGGACGAATTGCCCGCATGATGAACGTAGTTGATCCGCTCCACTTCTGGATGCGCCATGATGCCGACGGCTTCAAAGCCACCCATTTCGCCCGGCATCTGGAAGGACGGGTTGAGCGAAGCCAGCGCCTGCATATCCGTGCCGGGGCGCATATGCTCGTCGCGATCGAGGATCGTAAGGCCGTTCTGGTCCTTCACCGGAATGACGGACTTGTTGAAATAGCCCTTTTCCCAGGCATGCGCCGCACGCTTCTGGCTCTCGACAGCATAGGCATCGACATCGTCACGGGAGAAGCCGTATTTGGTGGCGATGAGATCGGCCGATACGCCCTGCGGCATGAAGAAGGCGGGGAAGTTGACCGAGGGGTCCATATACCAGGCGCCGCCGGACATGCCCATGCCGACACGCGACATGCTTTCCACGCCACCGGCAATGACGATATCATCCGAGCCAGCCTTCACCTTGCCGGCCGCGAAGTTGATGGCGTCAAGACCCGAAGCGCAGAAGCGCGAGATCTGCATGCCCGGCGCCTTGTTGGAGTAACCCGCCTCGAAGGCGGCGGCCTTCGGGATCACCGCGCCGGCATCCATGACAGGATCGACGCAGCCCATGATGATGTCGTCTACCGTGGATGTGTCGAGCCCGTTGCGGTCGCGGATGGCTTCCAGCGTCTTGGCGGCAAGGCGAACGGAGGGCACCTCATGCAGGCTGCCATCCTTCTTGCCGCGTCCGCGCGGGGTGCGGACATGGTCGTAGATAAATACGTCGGTCATAAACTCTCTCCCTGCGGCGCGGTCCGCGCCAGATGTCTCAGAATGCTTCCGCGGCCAGTTCCATCATGGTGTCCGCGCCGGTTTCGATGCGGGCCTTGCGCAGCGCCGTTTCCGGCATGATGCGCTCCATATAAAACTTCGCCGTGACAAGCTTGGTCTTGAGGTAATCCTCATCCGAAGCGCTGCCTGCCGCAAGCGCTTCGCTGGCGGCTTTCGCCATGCGCGCCTGCATGTAACCCAGCACCACGATGCCGAAGAGGTGCATGTAGTCGGTCGAGCCGGCACCGGCATTGTCGGGCTTGGCCATGGCGTTCTGCATGAACCACATGGTTGCGGCCTGCAGGTCGTTCAAGCCCTTCTTCAGGCCCTTGGTGTAAAGACTGAGCTTTTCATCAGCGCGGTTTTCCTCGCAGAAATCGCCGATTTCCTTGAACAGCGCCATGACGGCACGGCCGCCATTCATGCCGAGCTTGCGACCGACCAGATCGAGCGCCTGAATGCCGTTGGCGCCTTCGTAGATCATGGTGATACGCGCATCGCGGACATATTGGCTCATGCCATGTTCTTCGATGTAGCCATGGCCGCCGAAGACCTGCTGCGCCATCACGGCGTGGTCGAAGCCCTTGTCGGTCAGCACGCCCTTGAGGATCGGGGTGACGAGACCGAGCAGGTCGTCCGCCGCCTGCCGCGCCTTCTCATCGGTCGAGCGATGGGCGATGTCGGATTGCAGCGCCGTCCACAGAAGGAAGGCGCGGCCCGCCTCGTTATAGGCCTTGATGGTCATCAGCGTGCGACGGATATCGGGATGCACGATGATCGGATCGGCCTTCTTGTCCGGGAATTTCGCGCCGGAAAGGGAGCGGCCCTGAATGCGCTCTCGGGCATATTCGACAGCGTTCTGATAGGCGATCTCGCCGACCGAAAGGCCCTGCAGGCCGACGCCTAGGCGGGCTTCGTTCATCATCACGAACATGGCCGACAGGCCCTTGTTCTCAGCGCCGAGCAGATAACCCGTCGCATCATCGTAGTTCATGACGCAGGTGGCGTTGCCGTGAATGCCCATCTTGTGTTCGATGGCGCCGCAGGTGACGCCATTGCGCTCACCCGGCGTGCCGTCTTCCTTGACAAGGAACTTCGGCACGATGAACAGCGAAATACCCTTGGTGCCTTCAGGCGCGCCCTCAATGCGGGCGAGCACCAGATGAACGATATTGTCAGTCATGGAGTGTTCGCCGGCCGAGATGAAAATCTTCTGGCCGGAAATCTTGTAGCTGCCATCGCCTTGCGGCACTGCCTTGGTGCGCAGCAGGCCGAGATCGGTGCCGCAATGGGGTTCGGTGAGGTTCATGGTGCCGGACCATGTGCCACCCACCATATTCGGCAGATAGGTTTCTTTCTGTTCCTGCGTGCCGTGCACGAGGATCGCAGCGATCGCGCCCTGCGTCAGGCCGGGATACATCATCAAGGAAAGGTTGGCGGACGACATATATTCGCCAATGGCCGCATGCAGCGTATAGGGCAGTCCCTGACCGCCAAATTCCTGGGGAACGGCAAGGCCGATCCAGCCCCCTTCGCAATAGGCGTCATAAGCGGCCTTGAACCCATCCGGCACCGAAACCGAACCGTCATCGGCGCGCTTGCAGCCCTGCTGATCACCGGAAAGGTTGAGCGGGAAAAGCCGCTCTTCGGCAAGCTTTGCGGCTTCACCGGTAATGGCCTCGATCATATCGGGGGTTGCGTCCTCGAAGCCGGGCAGGTTGTTATACCGCTCCAGGCCGAGAACGTCGTTCAGGATAAAAAGCGTGTCTTTAACTGGGGCCTTGTAAACAGGCATTACCGATGTTCCTCCGCATCGTGGGCGCCGGCGATAATCCGGCCGATATGGGATGACAATATTTGACGTGCGCGTAAACGTCAAATAAATTTCGGCGGAATATCCCTTCTCCTTTTTCGCGCGACGCATATCCGGCCCGGCGTCAGGCGGCCATGCGCCGTAAAAGTTAAAAAATTCCGACCATAGTTAACCACTTCTTTACCACGTTTCGTGAATTCTCCCGACAGAGGTAACTGCTTCGTACTCGGCGCATTTTCCTCAACGGGGGCAAATACCGGCTCTGGAATTGCTGCATGTTGCGGCGACGGCGTGTTCAGGCAGGCAACGTCGCGACAGATAACCGGGCACGGCGGGCGGAAGCGAAGCGAGCGAAAAGATGAACGGATTGCGATCGAAAAACCAACAGCCAAGCGACAGATCGTCTCTTGATGCTCTCAATCGCACCATTGAAGGCCTTGAAGCCCGCATTGAGGGGCTGATGAGCCAGAAGTTCCCGCGCGATCCGCGAACCGCGAGCGCTCAGGCAGAGCCCAAGACCGAGGCCTATGCCGCGCCGCGTGAGCCCCGCGCTGCCGTTACGCCACCGCAGCTTGATCCCGTCAACGAAATCCGCCAGCGCCAGCGTCTTCTCGAAGCAAGCTTCCAGCGCCCGCAGGAACCCGCCGTCCGCCCGGAACGGACGATTACCCGGCCGCTCGCGCCGGCATATGGCTCGAGGGAAACCCAGCAGACGGCCGCTCCCGCGCCGCGCGCCCGCGCCATGCCGCCCTATCAGGAAGCGCAGCGCGATGACGCAGCCCTGCAGGAGATCGCCCAGGCGCTGGTCAATCTGCGGCACGAGCTGAAGCACGATATTGCCGAGGGCGTTGCCCGCGAAGCGCAGGGACTGCGTGCCGAAATCCGCAATATCCGCGCGGTGGCGGAAGACCAGCAATTCATCGGCGATCTGCGCGACGACATCGCGCGGTTGGCCGGCAGCATCGACCAGCTCGGCAATCTGGCGTCCCCTGACGCTTATGGCCTGCGCAACGAATTCGAGGACCTGCGCCTCACCATCGACCAGCTGGCGCGCGAAGACAGCGTACACCGGATCGAAAGCCGCTGGAACAATGTGGAAGACACGCTGCGCGGTTTCGACGCCGGCGCGTTGCAGGATGAGATCGTTTCGCTCGCCTATCGTCTCGATGACATCAAGACGCAGCTTGGCGGCATGAGCAACAATCCGGCCGTGCGTGTGCTCGAAGACAAGCTGATCGCGATTGCCAGCGCCGTGGAGCAGCTCGGCAAGCACATCCAGCCGAACGAAGCGGCCTTTACCGAACAGTTTTCCGGTCTCGACCAGCGGCTGGATGAAATCAGCCGCGCCATTGCCGCATCCGGCACGCGCGCCAATGCGCAGGCAACGGACAATGCGCTGGCGCAGCGTCTGGAGAACCGGCTGAACGGCCTTGCCGAACAGCTTGGCGACATCAACCGCCTTGCCGCCGCAAAACCTGAACCGGCGCCGGACCTCACCGCCCGCCTTGAAGCGCTGGCCGGCAAGATCGACGAACTCAGCACCGCCCGCGACGCCGCGCAGTTGCATGAGCGGCTAGACCAGCTGTCGCTGCTTCTGGAACGGTCGCAGCGCCCCTCGCAACAGGCGGAACTGACGTCCTTCCTCAGCGATATTTCCCGCAAGATCGACGCGCTGGATCACGGCGCCGTCAATGACGGCCTGGCCGAGCGGCTGGACCTGCTCTCCCGGCGGATCGAGGAACTCGATTATCGTTACAGCCAGCCGCAGCCGGCATCGGGCCTCAGCGAAAGCGCTTTCTCGCGTCTGGAAGAGCGGCTCGGCAACATTGCCGCCCGCCTCGACGAGACCGCCCATGCCGCGCCCGCCGACAGCCATGCGCTCGCGAGCCTCGAAAACCAGATCGCCCATCTCTCGACGCTGATCAGCCAGCCGGTGCAGATGCAGGCCGCGGGCATGCCGCCTGAACTCGACGCCCGCATGGCGGCCATCGAAGACTACATGGCGTCCAACGACGAATATATCATCGAGGCAGCCCGGCAGGCGGCCGAGGCCGTTCTGGACGCCTACACCCGCAACAATCTCTCGGCCGGCGCAAACCTTGCCGACATGAGCATGCTGACCGATCTTGCGACCGATCTGCGCAGTCTCGAAGCCTTGAGCCGCAATACCGAAGAACGTACGCACCGCACATTCGAAGCGCTGCATGAAACGCTGGTGCAGATTGCCGGCCGGCTGGACAACCTCGACAATGCTCCAGTCTATCGCGAACAGGCAGCGCAGCGCAGCGTTGCGCAACCTGCGGCAGCCCCCGCGCACGAAGATGTGTCCATGCCGGCCGCCGTCTTCCCGGAAGAGGGTTATATTGCCGAAGAACAGGCCATTCTCGACGCCGACGAGAAGGATGCGGACGCCATCCTGCCTCCTGCTGCAGCAAAGCCCGCGAAGGTGGAAAAAAAGAGCCTGCTCGCCGGTCTTACGAAGCGTTTCAAAACGGGTACTGCAAAAACCGTCAAAGCCGAAGAAGAACCGATATCGGCCTCCTCCTCCCGCACACAGGTTGAGCCCGCCCCGTCACTCGATCCGATCGACGTTCTGCCTGCCGGTCAGGAGAACGAACTTCTGGAGCCTGGTTCGGGCGCGCCCGATATCAAGAAAATCCTTGAGCGCGTTCGCGCCAGCCAGGTGGCCGCCAGCGGCAAGGCCGCAGACGCCGAAGGACGGACGGATTTCATTGCCGCCGCCCGCCGTGCGGCGCAGGCCGCCGCCATGGAAACATCGCCGGAGAAGCTGGACACAGGCAAGAAGAGCCGCAAGACCGACACCTCGGCGCTTTCGCGCTATCGTCGCCCGCTGCTGCTCGGCATCGGCGCCATTCTTCTGGCGATGATGGCCATGCCGCTCGTCAAGACGCTGATCGGCGGCGCGGAAGCCCCGACGCCGATCATCGAGCAGAAGCAGGACAATGGCCCGGTCTCCGCGCTTCCAGAAACCGGCGAGAAGGCCGTGACCATTCCGTCCGATCTTGCCATCGATCCGGAACAGGCCGCATCCGCCGACAGCATCGAAAACACCGCACCGGCGGAAAATATCATCGATCCACGCACCATCGGCGGCGCGCCGCTGCCTGACGAGCCGCCGGTTGCCGACGTTCCCGCCGTGGATGCGGCAAATTCCGGCACCGTCGCGCAGAACGAACCCTCGGCTCCGGCACAGGTTGCCGCCACGACTGTTCCCGTCCAGGACGCCATCACCGTTCCCGCCGGCATCGAACCCGCTTCGCTTGCCGAAGCGGCCGCCAAGGGGGACACGCAGGCGCTGTTCGAGATCGCAGCCCGTTACACCGATGGCCGCGGCGTTGCCGCCGACCGCACCGAGGCGGCAAAGTGGTACAAACTCGCCGCAGACCGCGGCCTCGCACCGGCGCAATATCGTCTCGCCAATCTTTACGAGAAGGCGAACGGCGTCGAACGTAACCTTCCCGAAGCCAAGCGCTATTACACGCTGGCCGCGGAACAGGGCAATGCGGGCGCCATGCACAATCTCGCCGTCCTGCTCGCTTCCGATGCGGCCGGTCAGCCGGATTTCGCCGCCGCCGCGCAATGGTTCATCAAAGCCTCCGACCTCGGCGTTCGTGACAGCCAGTTCAATCTCGCCATTCTTTATGCACGCGGCAGCGGCGTGAAGCAGGACATCGAGGAATCCTACAAGTGGTTCGCCATCGCAGCCAAGGATGGTGACGCCGACGCCGCCCAGAAGCGCGACGAAGTGGCGGGGGCCTTGAGCCCGCAGCAGCTTCAGAGCGCAAAGGCCAGGGTGGACGCCTGGAAGGTCAAGCCGCTTTCGGAAGACGCCAACAGCGTCAACCCGCCTGAGGAATGGGCTGGCAAGGAAGGCGTGAAGACCGCCTCCGTGGACATGGAAAAGGCGATCCGCAACATTCAGGCGATCCTGAACAAAAACGGTTTCGATGCCGGCCAACCTGACGGCAAGCTCGGCAAGAACACCGTGACGGCCATCAAGGACTTCCAGAAATCCGTGGGCCAGACGCCGGACGGCCGCATTACTAACGAACTGGTGACCGCGCTTCTCGCCCGCAACAAATAAACATTCAAGAACATGCGAAGCGGCCCGTTGGCCGCTTTCGCTCAGCCCGGCGCAGGAATGTGGCCCGCTGCCGACACACAGCCGCTATCTTTCCAAATTATCAACGTATTTGCCGTTGAATGTTGACAGGTCAGGCCCTCGTGGGCATGACGGATAAAGGTCGGGCATGCCCGGTCTTTTCAGACAGAAAGTGTAAATCGCGGCGCGGCCCCCTCACCCGGACAAGCCATGCCGCCCGGAACCATTTGCCCGAGGTCCGAGCCGTGACTGTCTATCTGCCGATCGCAGAACTGTCGGTGAATATTTTCATCATTCTCGGCATGGGCGCGGCCGTCGGTTTTCTGTCCGGCATGTTTGGCGTGGGCGGCGGCTTTTTGATTACCCCGCTTCTGATTTTCTACAATATTCCGCCTGTGGTGGCCGTGGCGACGGGCGCGAACCAGGTGGTGGCTTCCTCCGTTTCCGGCGCGATCACGCATTTCCGGCGCGGCACGCTCGATGTCAAGCTCGGCACCGTCCTGCTCATCGGCGGTCTTGTGGGCGCGACGGTCGGCGTCTGGATATTCTCCTTCCTGCGCAGCATCGGCCAGCTCGATCTCATCGTTTCGCTCCTCTATGTCATCCTGCTCGGCGCCGTCGGCGGCCTGATGCTGAAGGAAAGCATTTCGGCGCTCCGCCGCGCTGCACGCAACGAAGCCGTGACGTTGCGCCGGCCGGGCCATCATAATTGGGTGCACCGCCTGCCGCTGAAAATGCGGTTCAAGAAATCGAAGATCTATCTCAGCATCATTCCCGTCGTCACGCTGGGTTTCGCCATCGGCATCCTCACCTCCGTCATGGGTGTCGGCGGCGGCTTCATCATGGTGCCGGCACTGATCTATCTTCTGCGTATTCCGACCAATGTGGTCGTCGGCACCTCGCTGTTCCAGATCATTTTCGTGACCGCCTATACGACCGTCGTTCAGGCAGCGACCAACTATTCCGTCGATGTGGTGCTGGCCTTCATCCTGATGGTGGCGGGCGTCATTGGCGCGCAATATGGCGTGCGCGTCGGCCAAAAACTGCGCGGCGAACAGCTGCGCGCCCTGCTGGCGCTTCTCGTCCTCGCTGTTGCGCTTCGCCTTGCCGTATCGCTAGTGGTGCGCCCGGAAGACCTGTTTTCAGTCGCCGTTGGGGGGTTAGGTTATTGATCCGCCATTTGCTGCTTGCCGCCCTTGCGCTGGCCTCATGTCTTTCCCTCGGACAACCGGCTTCGGCCCAGACGCCGCCGCTTGCCCTGCCGCCCGGTCCGCAGCAGCCGCCGCTGCAGGAAAACATCGAAATCGGCGCATCGACGACCGAAATTCCCATCGCTTCGGATTTTCGCGGCGCGGATTTCACCCTCTTCGGCGCACTCAACAATACCGACCAGCTGCTGCTGGCCATCGGACAATATGACATTGTCGTAACGCTGGAAGGGCCGAGCGACTATATGACCGTGCGCAAGAAACAGCGCGTGGCGGGCATATGGATCAATACCAGCGCCATCACCTTCACGCCGCTGCCGGAATCCTATTCCATGGCCAGCACGCGCAATACCGCCGACATCGCCTCGCCCGGAACGCTCCGCGCCATGGGGCTCGGCGTCGACCATCTGTCACTGAAAAGCGCGGTCTTCTCCGGCGTGCCGGACAATGTTTTCGACTTTCAGGAGGCCTATCGGCGTCTGAAGCTTTCCAGCGGCATCTATCGCAACGACACAACCGGGGTGCGGCTGGAACGCACCGGCCTGTTCTGGGCGACTTTGCGCCTGCCGGCCAACGTGCCGAATGGCGTGCACACCGCCCGCGCCTATCTCTTCAAGAGCGGCAAATTCATCGCCCAGCGCGAACTGAAACTGCGCGTCGTCAAGACGGGCATGGAACAGGCGATCACCGATGCCGCGCATCAGACGCCCCTTGCCTATGGCGCGCTCTGCGTTCTGCTAGCGGTCGTGACCGGCTGGGGCGCCAGCATCATCTTCCGCAAGGACTGACCCTTTTTCCCGAAAAAGAGAGTGTCTGCCGTCCCAGTCGGCGAAGATAGCATTCGCTTCCGCCAGCGGTTTGCGGTAAAATTCAAGGCGTTACAACCCCGCACCCAGGTTATGGCGGTATGTGCGGTTGTGACGGGGATGAAAAGGAGAAATGTCATGTTCAAGCACATTCTCATTCCCACCGATGGCTCGCCGCTGGCGCAGATTGCAATCGACCAAGGGTTCGCTCTCGCCAGGGAGGCAGGCGCAAAGGTGACCGTGGTGACGGTATCGGAACCCTTTCACGTGATTGCCAGCGATGTCGAGGACATTGCCGCTATTGCCGAAGAGGAATTTCACCGGTGTGAAGAGGCGGAGCATCTGCTGCGCGATACGCAGGCGCACGCCGCCGCCATGGGGCTCGATTGCGAGGCCCTGCTTGCGCGCGCGGGACGGCCGGACGAAGCGATTATCGAAATCGCCGACAAGAGCGGCTGCGATCTCATCGCCATGGCCTCGCACCGACACAGGCGCTTCGTGGAATTGCTGCTCGGCAGCGTCACGGCCAAGGTGCTCAAGAATTCGAAGATACCGGTGCTGGTCTACCGGCAATAGAGCATTTCCGGTAACTACGTAGCGGCTTTACGTTCGGAAAATACGCTCAGCCGATGAGATTTGAAAACCGCACAGAATAGATGCGGTCCCGCCCCATCAGATGTGCGACAAGAGCGGCATGATCGAAGAGGCCGCGCATGGCCTTATGGCGCAAATCCAGCCCGCCGCTCATCACCCCGAAAGCCGGCATCAACAGACGCGAACCGTCTGTGGCGAAACAGGGCCGCCGCACCGTCTTTTCGCGGCGGCGGACCGTGGCGGAGGGATGCAGGTGCCCGGCGATTTCGCCGGCGGCATCTCCCGGTTTCGGCTCGTGGCGGAAGACGAGAGCGCCGTAAAACATCTCGTCTACCGAAGAGCCCGGCAGATCGACCGTACCATCGGGATCATGGTTGCCGTTGATCCATATCCATTCGCGGCCACGCGCCATCTCGCGAATGAGTTCGCGCAGCGGCAGCGGCAGATGCTGCGAGCCGACGCGATCATGGAAATTGTCACCGAGGCTGACGACGATCCTCGGATCGTAGCGGCTGATCAGCGAAGACAGGATTTTAAGCGTGGCGATGGTGTCGTAGGGCGGCAGCATGGAGCCGCGCCGGGCAAAGGCCGCGCCCTTTTCCAGATGCAGATCGGAGACGACCAGCAGCGAGAGGTCAGGCAGATACAGCCCGCCCAGCGGGTCGCACCAGGCAGCAACGCCATTGATGACGGTCTCGCTGCCAAGGCATTCGAAGCCATTGGAAAATCTGTCGCTCAATGTCAGCCGGCTCAGCAATGTTGTCGTCGTTCCTTCAATGGGTCTTTCAGGACATGGCCTCGGCGATCAGCTCATCGGCGGCTTCCGCCAGCACATCGTCCATCGCTTCGCCCGCCACCGTCTCCCGGCCGATTTCCAGCATGACCGGAACGGCGAGAGGTGAGACATGCTCCAGCGCGCGATGCGTGGTGTGTCCCTTGATTCGCTTCAGCATATCTCCAAGACGGCCAATGTCCAAAAGTCCTGCCGCGGCATCGCGTCGCGTGGCTTCCAGCAGGATATGATCCGGCTCGTGACTGCGAAGAACGTCATAAATAAGATCGGCCGACACGGTCACCTGCCTGCCGGTCTTTTCCTTGCCGGGGTGGCGGCGTTCGATGAGGCCCGAGATGATGGCGCAGTTGCGGAAGGTGCGCTTCAGCATGAAGGATTCGTCCAGCCAGGCCTCCAGATCGTCGCCCAGCATGTCCTCGTCGAGCAGGTCTGCCAGCGACAGGCGGCGGGATTTCAGCCGCATGCCGATATCTTCCATGGCCCAGATGGCGAGTGAATAATCGGTGGCGACGAAACCCATCGGCTTGGCGCCGGCCCGCTCCAGCCGGCGGGTCAGAAGCATGCCGAGCGTCTGATGCGCGAGCCGTCCCTCAAAGGGATACATGACCATGAAGAAGCGCTTGCGGAAGGGAAAGGTTTCCACCAGCAGCTCGTCGCGCTTTGGGATGATCGACTTTTCCTTCTGGATTTCAAGCCAGTCACGGACCTGATCCGGCAATGCCTGCCATCGGGCCGGATCGGCAAGCATGGAACGCACCTGATCGGCAAGATAGGTCGAGAGCGGAAATTTGCCGCCTGCATAGGAGGGAATCTTCGGATCGAGGGAGAAAGCCTGCGAAACCAGACATTCGTTCTCGCGGATACCTTCAAAACGCAGCACCTTGCCGGCAAACAGGAATGTGTCCCCCTGCACCAGCTGTTCGAGAAAATATTCCTCGACCTTGCCGAGTGACATGCCGCCGCGCCCGACCGTGCCCTTGGCGTTGCGCTTGACCATGCGGACATTGAGTTCTGCTGCCTCGACGATGGTGCCAAGGTTAAGGCGATATTGCTGGGCAACGGCTGGATTGGAAACGCGCCAGCGCCCATCCTTCATCTGGCGGATGCGCGCATAACGCTCATAGGTGCGCAGCGCATAACCGCCGGTGGCGGTAAAATCCACCACCCGGTCGAAGGTGGGGCGCGGCAAATCGGCATAGGGCGAGGCGCTGGTCACTTCTCGATAGAGCTCATCCGCATCGAAGGGTTCGGCGCAGGCCATGCCAAGCACATGCTGGGCGAGAACATCGAGCGCGCCTTCGGCAATGGGCGGGGTATCCTGCGCGCCGATGTAATTGGCATCCAGCGCCGCCCGGCACTCCATCACCTCGAAGCGGTTGGCGGGAACGAGAATCGCCTTTGAAGGCTCGTCCATACGGTGATTGGCGCGCCCGATACGCTGGGCAAGACGGCTTGCGCCTTTTGGCGCGCCGACATGCACGACCAAGTCCACATCGCCCCAGTCTATGCCGAGATCGAGCGTAGAGGTCGCGACAACAGCGCGCAGCTTGTTTTCCGCCATTGCCGCCTCCACCCTGCGGCGCTGGCCGGCATCCAGCGAACCGTGATGCAGTGCAATCGGCAGGTTGTCGTCATTGACGGTCCAGAGTTCCTGGAAGACCCTTTCGGCCTGCGAGCGCGTATTCACGAAGACCAGCGTGGTCTGATGCCGCTTCAACGCCTCGTACAAGTCCTTGCCGGCATAACGCGCGGAATGGCCGGACCACGGAATGCGCTCTTCCGTTTGCAGAATGGAGATATCCGGCTTTGCGCCGCCTTCGACCGTGATAAGGCCAGCCGGCGGCTCGCCCTGTCTCTGCGGCGCAAGGTAACGGCGCAAATCCATCGGATCGGCGACCGTGGCCGACAGGCCGATAAAACGCACATCCGGCGCGTGCCTGCGCACCCGCGCGAGCGCCAGCGACAGCAGATGGCCGCGTTTTGATGTGACGAGCGAGTGCAACTCATCAAGCACCACATATTTCAGGTCGCGGAAAAAGCGCTCAGCCTCCTTATTGGCAAGCAGCAGCGAGACCTGCTCCGGTGTCGTCAGCAGGATATCCGGCGGCCGGACCTTCTGGCGCTGGCGTTTCGCCTGGGGCGTATCGCCGGTGCGGGTTTCGATGACAATCGGCAGACCCATTTCGGAAACGGGTTTGGTGAGATTTCGCTCGATATCGACTGCAAGCGCCTTCAGCGGCGATATGTAGAGGGTGTGCACGCCGACAAAGCCGGAGCCGGGCGGAACCTTGCCGCGCTCTGTGAGAGCGGTGAGCGAGGCTAGGAAGCCACCCAGCGTTTTGCCTGCGCCTGTTGGTGCGATCAGGAGCATGTTTTCCCCGCCCCTCGCCCGTGCCGTCAGCTCCAGCTGATGGGCGCGTGGAGACCACCCTTTTTCGGCAAACCATTTCTGGAATGGAAGGGGCAAGGTGCCGACATGCGTGCCGGACGTGGGAGACTCGGTATGTTTCACCCCTTCAAGGTAGTGAAAAACCTGAGAAAAAGAAGAGCGCTCCAGCGACGCTTGACAGGAAATCAGAATCGTGGATAAATAATATCCACGATATAGCAACAAGACGTGAGGAACCAATGAAACTCGGCGACGGCGTTGAACAGGCCATTCACAGCGTGGGCATGCTGGCGGGACTTTCCGAAGGCGGCGTGTTGTCGGCAGCGGCGCTGGCGGAATTTCACGGCGTTTCCACGAGCTATCTTCTGAAGCACCTGCAATCATTGTCCAGCGCGGGCATTGTCGCCACGGTGCCGGGGCCTAAGGGCGGATATCGTCTGGCGCGACCGACCGACAAGATCACCCTGCTTGACATCGTTCTGGCGGTCGAAGGACCGCAGCCAGCGTTTCGTTGCGCGGAAATCCGCCAGCGCGGGCCGAACCCGCTGCCCGGCCGTTATTTCACCAAGCCCTGCGGAATCAATGCCGCAATGTTGAAAGCAGAGAAAGTCTACCGGGCCGAACTCGCCAAAACCACCATCGCCGATATTCTGGGTGATCTTGCTGCCAATGATGATGGCGGGATTGCCGCGCGTGGCTGCGCCTTTCTGGACATGAATGAGCGTAAGACGACGATGCGCTGAACCCGAAAACGAGGCCCGTAATAACCACCAATCACGTTCCCGGACAGCTTTACCGCTTTCCGGACCGATGACACACGCCTTCAACCAACCCAACCAACGGAGAAACACATGAAAACCCGCGTCAACTATGCCAAAGCATCCCCCGAAGCTTTCAAGGCCATGATGGCTTTTGAAAATTATGTTCAGACCAGCGGTCTTGAGCGCCGCTTCATCCACCTCATCAAGCTGCGTGCCTCGATCATCAACGGCTGCGCCTTCTGTGTGGACATGCATGTGAAGGAAAGCCGCCATGACGGGCTTTCCGAACAATGGATCAACCTGATGAGCGTCTGGCGCGAATCCCCCGTTTACACCGAACAGGAACGGGCTCTGCTTGGCTGGGTGGATGCGGTGACGAAGATTGCCGAAACCGGCGCTCCGGATGATGCCTTCGAGACGCTGAAGGCGCATTTTTCCGATGAGGACATCGTGAAGATCACGGTTGCGATCGGCGCGATCAACACCTGGAACCGCATTGCCGTTGGTTTCCGCTCGCAGCATCCGATCGATGCGGCCGCGAAGGCGGCGTGACCTCTTAAACCCGAAACGGGCGGCCGCTACATGGCGATGTAGCGGTCGTTTCTGTGGTTGACGGCGAGCGTGAGATTCATGACCATCGCGCCGAGAATGGAACAAAGGATAACGAAAGGCGTCGCAACGAAGAAGGAGCAGGCGAGCACCATGCCATCAAAGGCGAGCTGCACGAGGCCGGCGCGCCAGCCGAAGCGATCCTGAAGATAGAGCGCCAGGATGCCGAAGCCGCCGAGGCTGGTGCGATGCCGGAACAGCGCCAGCATGCCGGCCGCCACCGTCAACCCGCCGAACAGTGCCGCGGCAATCGGGTTGATGCTCTCAAAGGCAAAGAAGCCCGGCATATATTCGGAAAGCAGCGCCGTCATGGCGATGGCGCAGAAGGTCTTGACCGTGAAGGCAAGGCCGAGGCGACGGAAGGCGAGATAATAAAACGGCAGATTGACGAGGAAGAAGACCGTACCGAAGCTGAGATCTGCGCCGTAATGCACGAGAAACGCCAGACCGACCGTGCCGCCCGTCAAAAGGCCGGCAGCGGAAAACAGCGTGACGCCGAGCGAAACCAGCATGCTGCCCGCGAGAACGCCCTGCGCGTCCTCCAGCAATGAATGACGATCCGGCGCGGAGGCCCAAAGGTTCAGACGCCTGCGTGCGCTCGTATCATCCATGCACTTTTTCCCCGAATTTTGGTCTCTACCGAGCTATTGCGCTGAAGTGCTCCGGATTTCAACCACCTTTGCTCAACGCACGACGATGTATCTATCCGAGCGGTGATTGATGGCCAGAAACATGTTGAGGACAAACGCGCCGACAATCGAATAAACGACGGTCGCCGGATCGATGACGAGGAAGGCGCAGAGCATCACGAAGGCGTCGAAGGCGAGCTGGATCAGACCGGCGCGAATGCCGAAGCGATCCTGAATATAGATGGCGAGAATGCCGATACCGCCAAGGCTGGCGCGGTGGCGATAGAGCGCCAGTAGTCCATAACCTAGCAGCAGGCCGCCGAGCAGCGCCGCCCAGAGCGGGTTGATGCTGTCGATCACCATCCAGCGTGCCTCCACTTCCGTCAGCACAGAAACAAGGCCGATGGCGATGAAGGTCTTGAAGGAAAAAGCAAGACCGAGGCGGCGGAAGGACAGGTAATAAAACGGCAGATTGACGAGGAAGAACAGGAGGCCAAAGCTGATGCCGAAAGCATAATGCAGGAGAAAGGCGACGCCGGCGGTGCCGCCGGTCAGAAGGCCGACCTTGTTCAGAAGATAAAAGCCGAGCGCTGAGACGATGGCGCCGGTGACGATGCCCTGCACGTCTTCCACCGGCGCATGTTTGGCCGGATCGGAACTCCACATGCCGTAAACGCTTCTCGTTCTGCTCACGCTTTTTTCCTCAGCTTCAGACATATTTTGCACTGCAAAAAACATCTGAGCAAGATGGATACGTAAGGAAGCCTGACCTATCGCGAAAATGGCAAGAAACGGAATGTTCAGGCTTTGGCACGGGCAAGAAAAAGAATGCCGGAAAGGGGTTTTCCGGCATCCTTGCGAATGGTGGTTTTGCGGATTTCGATGAGGGCAAAGCCCGTCCGCTCAAGAAGCTCGGTCACGTAGCTCTTAGAATGGGCGTAACGAAGGGATTCCCGAAGCACGAAACCGTCTTCCTCCCCCGCATCCTCCACCGAAAAGGCGAAAAAGCCTGAAGGCGCAAGCAGGGCGGAAACGAGCGGCATGACAGTATCGAGACTGCCGAGATACATCATCACATCGGCGGCGGCGACGAGGTCGGCGCGGTGCTGCGCGAGCGTGGATGTGAAGAGCCCCGAGGCCTCCGGCTCCAGCGAAAGATCGGCCTGCTCGAGATGATCGTAAAGCCCCTTTTCCTCCGCCTTGGCCAGCATGTTCTGGGAAATATCGAAACCTTCCAGCCGGTTTGCGAAAGTGCGGATTTCAACGCCAAGGAGACCGGTGCCGCAGCCAATATCGACAATGGTATCGAAGACGCCGCCTTTCGCCGCCTTGCCGATCAGTTTCGCCAGCTTTTGCGGCACGCTGTAATCCAGCTTTTCCACGAGCGAGGTTTCGAAACGGTCGGCGTAATCGTCGAACAGCCCTTCCACATAGCGGCTGGGCGGTTGCTCCGGTGTTTCGGCGGCGCCGAGAACCGCGAGTTTCAACTCGGCTGCAAACAGTCCTTCGGCGTCCAGTTCAGCGACTTTCCCGTAAGCCGCTACGGCTTTTTCAGTTTCGCCCGCTTTTTCGTGATATTCCCCGAAGCGAAACCAGCCTGCCGTCCACTGCGGCGCAAGTTCAAGCGCCTGCTCCATGAGTTCGGCGGCGGCGGGATAGTCACCGCTCTCCGCCAGCATGCGAGCATAGTCAGCCCGGCGGTCGGCAATGACGTCACCGGAAGAAAACTGGTTTGGGGCCATTCAAGATTCCTGAGAAGATGCCGGCTGTCATTTATCAAGCCACAAAAAAACTCAAGTCCTATTTCATGGCCCTGCGTGGAATTGACGAATATGACGCGATATAGTCGCCAAAACTTGCATCGAAGCATCGTGCTTTATATGTCAGGACAAAACAGGAGACGTGCTGATGGCCGGTGAGGTCAACAAAATGCTGGGTGACACGGTGGCCCGTACCGTGGTGAAACTGCTGGTGGTTTCATTGCTCGTCGGCTTTCTGATGGCTATCTTCGGATTGACGCCATGGAACATCATTTACGGCGCGCGCGATTTCGTGGTCGACCTGTGGCGCAGCGGTTTCCATGCGCTGGGCGCAATCGGCGACTATCTGATCCTCGGGGCAACGATCGTCATTCCGGTTTTCATCATCCTGCGCCTCCTGAGCTACCGTCGCTGACATGACCCAACCCACGTTTCAGACGCTTTCACGGCGCGGCTTCGTGCTGCTTTCCGCCAGCTCCGTTCTTTCCGCCTGCGTTTCCATGCCCACCAACAAGGGCATCCCCTCCGGCACTCGCGACGAGACGGCGGCGGCGCTTCCCATGGTCAACGATCTGCGCCGATCCAAAGGGCTTTCGCCGCTTGCCATCAATGGCGCGGCAAGCGGTGCTGCCGCCTATCAGGCCGGCCGCATGGTCAAGGCGCAGAAAATGGCGCATCTTATCGGCCTGACCGACAGTTTCCTGCTTCGCATGAAGGACGGCAATGTGCCGCTTCCGGCAGCGGAGAACGTGGCCGCCGGGCAGGACAGCGTCGAGCGGGTGGTCAAGGCCTGGATCGGCTCACAACATCACCTTGAAAACATGCTCGGGCCTTATAACGGCCTCGGCGTCGCGGTCGCCTATGATACGGCCAGCCGCAACCGGCCCTATTGGGCGATGGTGCTCTGCGCCTGAGGCAAAGCGGCGGGAACCACCATCTTCCCTCATTCCTGTTCCCCGGAACAAGCCCGAGGATGTTACAGGGATGAGGAAGGAGAGCCCCCTGAGGAAACGCTACCTCAACCGTTCAGACCCGCTCTCAGCCGAGATTGCGATCCGCCCAGCGGTCCACCGCGCTGTCACGCAGGTCGCGAATGGACTGTACGCCCTCGCGGGCGACCAGCTTCGACAGGCCCTTGACGATGGCCGAGGGCAGGCCCGGGCCTTCATAGACCATGCAGGAATAGAGCTGCACGAGATCGGCCCCTGCCCTCATCTTTTCCAAAGCGGTTTCTGCCGATGACACACCGCCGACGCCGATGATCGGCAGGTTGCCGCCGACGCGGCGGCGCATCTTGGCGAGAACCGTGGTGGAAAGCTCGAAGAGCGGCTTGCCCGAGAGACCGCCTGCCTCGCCCTTGTGTGGACCCGGCCTCAAGCCTTCGCGGGAAAGCGTGGTGTTCGAAACGATCAGGCCATCGAGATCATGGGCGAGCGCCTCTTCGGCAACATCGTCCAGCCCCTCTTCGGTGAGATCCGGCGCGATCTTGAGGAAGACCGGGATGCGTTTGCCGAAGCGTTCGGCTTCCACTTTCCGGCGTTCCAGCACGGCGGCGAGAAGCGCGGCAAGGCTTTCGCGCGCTTGAAGATCGCGCAGGCCGGGCGTGTTGGGCGAGGAAATATTGACGGTGAAATAGGATGCCACCGCATAAAACGCCTCGATGCCCTGCACATAGTCGGCGATGCGGTCTTCGCTATCCTTGTTGGCGCCGATATTGACACCGACGATGCCGCGCAGCTTTGCCTGCTTCAGACGCTCCAGCGCAGCGGCATGGCCTTCATTGTTGAAACCGAGGCGGTTGATGACACCTTCGTCTTCGACCAGACGGAAGATGCGCGGCCTGGGATTGCCGGATTGCGCCCTGGGCGTGACGGTGCCGATTTCGGTAAAGCCGAAACCGAGTCTCAGAAGCGGCCCCGGCACTTCCGCATTCTTGTCGTAACCCGCCGCCATGCCGAGCGGATTGGGGAAGACGAGGCCAGCCACGGTCTGTTGCAGACGCGGATCGTGCGGCACCATGCAGGTGGGCAGGAAGCCGCTTTTCAGCGCCGCAATGGACAGGCCATGGGCCTTTTCCGGATCGACCAGAAAAAGGCCCTTGCGGCCGATCGAGGAAAATAATCCGCTCATCACAAAATCTCCGGAAACTGGTGCTGGCCGTCGTGACCGAGTGAAAGCGGCGTTTCCCAAAGCACGGCGGTCAAGGGAAGAGGCGCATAAAGATGCGGGAAAAGATCGCCGCCTCTGGAGGGTTCATAGACCAGCTTGTCGCCGAGGGCCGCGCCGTCGACCGCGATCAGAAGCAGATCGACCTGGCCGGAAAAATGCCGTGCGGCGGTCTCTGCCGCCTGTTTCGCCGTTGAAAAATGAATGAAGCCGTCGGTCTGGTCGATGGCCGCACCTTCGAAGACGCCCTTCGCCTTTGCCGCGCTCCATAACGTCTCCGGCACGATTTTATAGATGATCGCGGGCGTTTCCTGCATAGGGCTCTCCAAGGCTTTCCACTCAGCGGGATTTGCCGCAAAGCTCGAAGATTGTCCACAGTTTCCACGGCATTTTATTGCGGAGAGCCTGAAAGACCGCCTGTCCACAAGCTTTTTCTTGTAATGCGGGACCGATTGGCGCAACCTTTGGCGGAGGAGCCGGGTGTGTTTCGACCACCGGCAAACGGGAGTGAGCCAGTATCAGAAAAAGAACCGCATAACGCCCTTGGGAGGGGGCCAGAATGTCGGAACTTGTCATTATCATAGCAGATGACCACCCGCTTTTTCGCGGTGCCCTGAAACAGGCCGTATCCGGCCTCGACGGGCAACAGAGCATTATTGAAGCCGGGGATTTCGAGGCTGCCCGCAGTGCAGCCGCAGCGCGCAACGATGCCGATCTCATGCTTCTCGACCTCGCCATGCCGGGGGTCAGCGGATTTTCAGGCCTGATGGCGCTCCGGGCGGAATTCTCCAGCCTGCCGATCGTCATCGTTTCGGCGACGGACGATGCGACCACCGTGCGCCGTTCCATCGAACTCGGTGCTTCCGGTTTCATTTCCAAATCCTCGGGTATCGACGATATCAGGGACGGCATCCGCGCGGTTCTGGAAGGCGATGTCTGGATACCGTCGGGTCATCAGGGCGAGAAGGAGCAGGATCCTGACGTGGCCGATCTCATCGGCCGGCTCAGAACGCTGACGCCGCAGCAAAGCCGGGTTCTGGGCATGCTAGCCGAAGGGCTGCTGAACAAGCAGATCGCCTACGAGCTCAATGTTTCCGAAGCCACCATCAAGGCGCATGTCTCCGCCATCCTGCTGAAGCTCAAGGTCGACAGCCGCACCCAGGCGGTGATCCAGCTCGCCAAGATAAATACATCGGCCATGGTGGCGTAGAAAAGGATTTTATTCCTTTCTTTGCTTTACTCCTGACCGGACATGGTCTAGATTCCGGTCAGTAAACGACAGGAGCTTTCCGCTATCGGCTCCACTTGCGGGCTTTCTATCATGCTGTCACACGAGACGATCTGGAGCGCCATCGATACGCTTGCCGAACGCCACCAGCTAACGCCTTCGGCATTGGCGAAGCGTGCCGGCCTCGACCCCACCTCGTTCAATAAATCGAAACGTTTCGGCCCGGATGGCCGCAAACGCTGGCCTTCGACGGAATCCGTCTCCAAGGTGCTGGAGGCGACGGGGGCAAGCGTCGACCAGTTTTTCGGTTATGCTTTCGGCAGGGCGCAGACCATGCAGCCTGCCAGCGCTGACAACGCCATCCCGCTTCTCGGTTTCGCGCAGGCGGGTTCCGGCGGTTTTTTCGACGATGGCGGCTTTCCGGCGGGTCAGGGCTGGGATGTGGTGGAGTTCCCCTCCTCTCCCGAGCGCAGACAGGGCGTCTATGCGCTGGAGGTGCAGGGCGAGAGCATGATGCCGCTCTACCGCGACGGCGACATCCTCATCGTGGAGCCCGGCGCACAGGTGCGGCGCGGTGACCGCGTGGTGCTGAAAAGCCGCGACGGCGAAGTGATGGCCAAGGTGCTGGCGCGGCAAAGCCCCAAAAACATCGAGCTTCTTTCGCTCAACCCGGAACATCCCAACCGCAGCTTCGACATGGCGGACGTGGAATGGATCGCCCGCATCATCTGGGCCAGCCAGTAGCCTGCAATTGCGGATACGGACTTCCCGTTTCAGCCGTCGCGGCCCGTAAGCGGGAAGAGAATATCCCCTACAGGCCGAGTGCCGTCGCCGCAGCGTCGACCGTCATGATCTTCGCACCACCGGACACCGCCCTGCGGACGAGCCTCTGCAATCTGTCTTCAGGACAGCCATAAAAACTTGGTGTGCGCGAAACATCATGGGTGAAGATGATGAGCCAGCCGCCTTCTTGCAAAACATCTTCCAGCCAGAGGTCAGCAGCGTCGAGGTAGCTCTGATCCGCACGCAATTCGACAGCGGCAAGATTATGTGGGTCGACGTTGCCCCTGTTGATGCCAGGCATGATGCCGCGTGCAGTCCTGAACCGGCGCCGCAGCAGCGGCTGCATGACCGGTGAGGCCATGCCGAAGGGAACGGAGAAATTGCGCCCGTGGCGGCTTGCATCGAACGAGCCAAGCACGCGGTCATTGCGATCGAGATCCTCCTCTAGCCCCCGTCGGGAAAAGCTCGAGAGTTTGCGATGGGAAAAGGTGTGGCAGGCAAGCTCATGGCCGGCCGCCGCCAGTTCCGAACACCCTTTCGCGGAAATCATCTGCTGTTGTTCATCGTATTGGTCGATGAACACGCCGGCGATGTAAAACGTGCCGCAAACGCCCTCGTTTTCCAGAATGCGCGCACCCGCCGTCCAGGCGGTTGCCGGCACATCGTCGAATGTGAAGGAAACGATAGGTTCGGACGTTTCGATCCGCACCGCCGGTCCCGGGAAACAGCGCACCAGCCGGTTATTGATCCGGTCTCTAAAAGTCCCGATTTTTTGCGTCATACAAAGCCCCCCGGCCTGTCTGCAAATTACTGTCCCTCTTCGAGTATGTCGTAAGCCTGATGCCTCAAACAATAGATCGCGATCAGAAGAGAAGACCAGATAGGCCCGGTTCCGGTAAAGAAATTACTCTCTAGACACGAAGAAAGTAGCGCATACACCCAAATTCTCGCAAAAAGTCGGGTCAGGCCTGGATCCGCGCCCTTGTCCACCGCCGTGCGGAAATCATTCGCCGGTATAATGACCAGCCAGATGACGGTGAGAATGAAGGCGGGCAAGCCGCCGTTCAGCAGGCTTTCGATATAGCCATTATGGGCATGGAAGGCTGAAACCGCCCAGGTGCCGGCGATATCGGCCTGCGACAGGAGCTGGTCACTCATCCAGAAGGCCTGAAACCCCTGACCGAAGATCGGTGATTGCGCGAAAGTATCGAAGGATAGCCGCCAGATGTCCGTCCGCCCGGTGAAGGTGGAATCGATGCCCAGACTTTCGACAAAATTCTGTATGCTCGGGAAATAGGTGGAGCCGACCGCGGATATGTTGATGAAGGCCAGAAGACCGCCAATCATCAGCAGAGTGCGATGAGCATGCCTTTCCATGATCCAGATCAGCGCCACGGTGACGGGCAGCAGCATGGCTGCGGTTTTTCCGTTGGTCTTCCAGAGAAAGAACCCTGCCAGCAGCGTGATGGCGAGGCCGCCCAGCGTCGACCAGGCGTTGCGCAGGTAAAGCCCGATCATGAACAGAATGATCATGGCCGGAGCGGCGGCATTCTTGTGATTGAAGATACCGCGCCAGTCACCCGCCAGCGCTTTTTCATCGAGATCATAGGGCTGATGGATCGAGCGCGAACTGAGGAAGATCACACCCAGATAACACAGCGCCAAGAGAATGATGGCGAAGATGGCCATCATCCGGTCGAACTGCCGCCGGTCGCGCGGCATGACGACAAGGACGCTGGTGATGAAGCACAGGAGCGCCGTGAAGATCAGACGTTGCAGCGACGTGCCGGGCTGGGTTCCAACCACCGAGCATATCGCCAGCCAGAAGAACAGCAGCAGAATGGGCAGCCGCGGCCGCAGCAGAAGCCCCGTCAGCCGGTGGCGCAGCGCAAAAACGCCGAGGATCAATGCGATCACGAGGCCGGTCAGCTGGTTTGCGGCGGCGTGCGGCACGGGCGGTGCTGCGAGATTTTCGAAAGGCGCGACGGAAATCCAGATATAGAGCATGGTGGCGACGAAAAAAAACGCGTCGCGCCGGCTGCCGGCAAGGGAAATGGCGCCACCTTGCGCAGACACGGGCTGCGTATCAGCCAAACGCGGCATGGTCGCCTGCATCGAAAATGGATCGTCGGATCATTGGCCTGCCTTGTGACGAACAACGAAACCCTTCTGATACAGGGCCATGTCCAAATAACCATAAACAGTCATTATCATCATTATTATGCAATTGCTTTAACCCTCTCTTACCTCAAGAGGGATAAGACAGGATAAACTGCCATTCATACGGATCGCGGACTTTCACATTATTGGCCAGTTGCGGCTTTTTCAGTTCGCTGAATTCTAAAAAGCAGCGCAGCCATTTTTGAATTCGTCCGGCAATGCCGGAAAACATGGAGAATGAGGTGTCGTTCAATACGCCGCGGCTCGGCCATCTAGTCAGATTGGGATTGACCTACATGGCGTCCGGCGGGGCGCTCCTCATGTCCAGCGCCGCCCAGCTTCTGACCTTCGCGCTGCTTGCCCGCCATCTCGGCGTCGAACAATTCGCGCTTTACGCCTCCATCACGGCCGTCACCAATCTCGGCGTCCAGATCTGCGGCATCGGTTCGCAGGAATCGCTGATCCGCCGCGTCGCGCAGGATCGCAGCATGTTTCCCGTCATGCTCGGCCACAGCTATCTCTTGAGCGCCGCGACAGGCGTCGTGCTGACGATCATCGGCATGGTGACGATCCCGGTATTTTTCCCGACCTCGGAAACATTGCTGCACACGCTGATCACCACCTTCCTGATTCTGTTCACGAACCTCGTCCTCCTGAAAGTCATCTCGCTTTCCACGCAGAGCTTCATCGCCCATTCCGACTTCGCTTCCGCCAACAAGCTGGAAGTGATGTTTGCCGTCGCCCGCACCATTGCCGCGGTGGTCGCCTGCCTCATCTTCAAGGTTGAGACTGTGGAAGCCTGGGCGCTGTGGAACCTTGCGGCCCACACCATTGCGGCCATGATATCGGTCAAGGCGATAGCCAGACTTGGTAGCCCGGTGTTCCGCATCGTGCGCGAGGAAATCCGGATCGGCATCCTGTTTTCCACCCAGTTCCTGTTCAAGGCCGTGCGCGGCAATGCCGATATTCTCGTTCTCGGCGCCATTGCCAGCGCCGAGGTGCTGGGCAGCTATTCCATCGCCCGGCGCATTCTCGACAGTTCCTATCTCTCCGTCGAGGCCCTTAACCGGCTGATCTATCCCGGCTCGGCTTCCGCCGCCCTGCAGGGCATCAGCAAGACCATCGAGCGCGCCTATAACGTGCTGAAGGCCGCGCTTTTCATCGCGACCGGCAGCGCGTTCGTCATTTTCATCATCGCGCCCTTCCTGCCGCTTTTGTTCGGCGATGAATATGTTTCGCTACCCATCATCACCCGCGTACTTTGCTGGGCGGTTCTGCCCATGGCTGTTGCCGCCACCGCACTCGAGGCGCTCGGCGCATCCGGGCGGCAGGATATTCGCGCGAAGATCTGGAACAGCGGCAATCTCATCGGTTCCGTCATCGTCGCCTTCTTCACATGGTCCTTCAGCATTTCAGGAACGATCGGCAGCTATTTCATGGTGGAAACCGCCATCGCCGCCGCCGTATGGATCGCGCTGCTGCGCCTGCGCCGCAATGAAGAGGTTTTCGCGCCAGCCAAATAAGAGCTGGCATAGGAGCCGATCTGGTGGCCGGCTCTCCCTAATAGAGCCCATAAGGGAAATAACGCCGGTAGATTTCTTCCAGCCGACCGTTGCGGGAAAGGGCCGCCAGCGCCTGATCGAAAGCCGGAACAAGCACGTTGTCGGGATCGACGGCCATGATGGACAGGCCTTCACCGAGAAACCTGTCGGACATATAGGGACCGCCGAAGAGCGCGCAGCAGCCTTCGGACGCGCTTCCGGAAACCCAGAAAGGCAGGCGCAGACCGTCGGCGAAAATGGCGTCCACCTTGCCTTTCTTCAGCGCGTCATACATCGGTTCGTAGCCGTCGAAGCCCTCGGCCGCAGCCTTTGGAAAGAACGCCTTCAGCATCTGCTCGTGCCGCGAGCCGGCAACCACACCCACCTTCTTTCCCGAAAACGCATCGGCACCGGAGCCGGTGAATTTCGCCGCCTTGTTCACCGCAAGACGGGCGGGCATCAGGAGATAGGGCCGCGAGAAGGTAAAACTCTTGCGCAGGTCGGCGGTGGTGGCGAGGCCGGAAATCACAGCTTCACCCTCGCCCAATTCCAAAGCCGCCTCCAGCTCGTCAAATGGCAGCGCCTGCACCTGGCATTTGCTTTCGACCTTCAACTGAGCGCAGATTTCACGCACCAGATCGACATGGAACCCCGCAAGCCGGCCTTCCTGATCGGTAAAATTGAAGGGCGGGAAATCGACCGACATCAGAAATCTGATGCGGGGAACGGAAGAAAGATCGCCGCCCGGAAACCGCTCCTGCGCATCGAAAAGCACCGGCATCCGGCTTCCGTCCGACAGGTTCTCCGCGCGCAGGCCATCAATAAAACATGTCAATTGTAAAGCGAAAGCTAAAGTAAATCCGAAAGTTATATTTCGCGTTACATCAGTCATTCTCATCTATACTATCCGCGACAGGAAGTGGGCGACACCATGACGGCGGCGGCAATGCATGGATTATTTTAGGCAATATACACGAGATTCGTTTTGTACGACGCCAGTGACACGAAAAATTGCATTTTCCCACGCCAGTGATGATCCCCTTTCAACCGCTTCCGAACAGGATCAGGCTGGACAAGCCCGCTTTCTTTCTTCGCTGGGATTTGGCAGACCCTATATCGAGGCATTCAAACAGCGGGCTCTGGAAAATGGCTCGACTTTGGAAGACGAGTTACTGGCAAGCGGTCTCGTCACGGCGGACGCCTATTTCGGCGCTTTCGCCAGATTGCTGCGATTGCCGTTTTTCCCGGAGATCGAGCCGGATCGGGTGACGGACTTAAACAAGCTGGACACTCAGCTCTCCGAGCCGAGGTTTCTGCGCTTGACGCCGCTGAACGGCGCGCCCACGCTTCTGATCGTGCCGGAACTGGCGCGGATGACGTCGCTGAAAAACATGCTGGATCAGCGTCCGCGCCTTCTCGACGAATTTGCTGTAACAACGCCGCAAGCCATGCGCAGCGCAATCTGGAAAGCCGGCGAGGCCCGTCGCTCGGCGGAAACCCAGCACCGGCTTTTCAACATGGCGCCGCAGCATTCCGCCAGGATCACCCTGCATGGCGAGCAGGGTTTTTGCAGCGGCGTTCTCGTCACCCTGCTGATCATGTCGCTACTGTTTTACACGGAAGCGGCATTGACATATCTGCATGTCACCCTGACGCTTCTGTACCTTTTGACCCTGCTCTTCAGGTTGTTCGCTCTCGTCCATGCACCCCGTGAAAACGACGCGACAACCGTCTTGCCTCTTCGGCAGGAAGACGAACTGCCGGTCTATACCATTCTGGTGGCGCTTTACCGGGAAGAGGCCGTGGTCGGACAGCTCATCGGTGCATTGGAGCGTCTGGACTGGCCCAAATCCCGGCTGGACATCAAGCTTGTCTGTGAGGCGGACGACAGCGCGACTATCGAGGCCATCCAGAAGATAAATCCCGGCCCGCATATAGAGGTCGTGAGGGTGCCCCCTTCCCTGCCGCGCACCAAACCAAAGGCCCTTACCTATGCACTTTCCGGCGCGCGCGGTGCATTCGTTGTCGTCTATGACGCCGAGGACCGGCCCCACCCGCAGCAATTGCGCGAAGCCCATGCCGCCTTCCGCAACGAACCGGACGAGGTTGCCTGCCTGCAGGCGCCGCTTATCATCAGCAATGCCTCTTCCTCTTGGCTAAGTGCCTGTTTCGCCTTGGAATATTCCGGCCTCTTCCGTTGCATCTTACCTGCCCTTGCCGCACATGGCTTACCGCTGCCGCTTGGCGGCACCTCCAATCACTTCCGGACCGCTGTGCTGCGGAAGGCAGGCGCCTGGGATCCCTATAATGTAACCGAGGACGCTGATCTCGGCCTCAGGCTGCATCGGCTCGGTTACCGCTCCGGCGTCATCCGGCGACAGACGCTGGAGGATGCGCCAACCTCGCCACCGGTGTGGCTGAACCAGCGAACACGCTGGTACAAAGGTTGGCTGCAAAGCTGGCTTGTGATGACCCGTTCGCCATTTGCGACAGCACGTGACATGGGATGGATTGCTTATATGGTTTTTCAGCTGCTGATCGGCGGCATGCTTCTGTCATCTCTGGCCCATCCCCTGCTCTTCGTTTCCCTGGCATTCATGACTATCGCCCTCCGGGAAGATGGCGTCGATCTGCTACTTACCTGGCAGGGTCTTCTGTTTGTTATCGATATGCTGAATATCGTCGGAAGCTACACGATCTTCGTGCTGATGGGTCGAACCAGAATGATCGCCTATGAAAGACGGCATGTCGGAAGGCGGTGGCTGGCAATGCCCGCATATTGGCTGATGCTGTCCATCGCGGCCTGGCGGGCCGTGGTGGAACTCAGGACCAACCCCTTTGCATGGAACAAAACGCCCCACGCGCCAGCCGTCAGGAATACCTCATGATCCGGCATCTTCGATAGAACCAAAACAGTCGAGATACTTGTTTCGAGCAGCGGCGGCTCACGGCTCCTATCACATTACCGCTGCCAGCAAAGCCGCCTCAGGCCTTACGTTATTACCGCCGTCATCGATAACGCGAGCCGGTGCCTTGCCGAACGAAGCTCCTCCTTCGGCAAGGTGCTTCATTTCATCCTGAAGGCGACCGAACCGCTCTACTTGGCAACGAGCTTGTTCTTAATCAGGCCGACGATGATCTGCACGATCAGACCGCCGACACCGCCGCCAACCAGCTGGCCGGCGAGAGCGCCGATATCCACGCCGCCAGCTGCCGCGTCTCCCGCTGCGCCGAGCAACGAACCGAGCACAGTTCCGCCGCCGAGGCCGCCGATGGCACCTGCAATCAGATTGCCGAGCGAACCAAGATCGGAGTCCTTCACTATCTTTCCGCCTGCCGTGCCGCCTACCGCACCGCCGACGATCTGGGCCAATATCGAAGCAAGATCCATGTCATCCTCCTCAGTCGTTTCCCCGACCATTCGAGGAAACAAAGCCTCTTATTCATGTCTGGGCAGGTTGAACCGAACCGGCATGGCCGGCCTTCTCTTCCTCGCCGAAGATTTTCCAGATCGCGGCTCCGATGGCGCCGCCGAGGATCGGAGCGAGCCAGAACAGCCAGAGCTGCTGCAGCGCCCATCCGCCAACGAACAATGCCTGTCCCGTGGAGCGGGCCGGATTGACGGATGTGTTGGTGACCGGAATGGAAATCAGATGAATAAGGGTAAGGGCAAGACCGATGGCGATCGGCGCGAAGCCGGCCGGAACCCTGCCATGTGTCGACCCCAGAATGACGATCACGAAAAACGCCGTCAGGATGACTTCGATCAGCAGCGCCGATACGAGAGAATATCCACCCGGAGAGTGTTCGCCATAACCATTGGCGGCAAAACCGCCAATGTCAGCCCCCGCCTTGCCGGTGAAGATGACATAAAGCGCCGCAGCCGCGACGATCGCCCCCAGAACCTGCACCACGATGTAAGGCACGAGGCTCGCTGCCGGGAATTTACCCGCAACGGTGAGGCCGACTGAAACGGCCGGATTGAAGTGACCGCCCGAAATGCCGCCTACCGCATAGGCCATGGTCAGAACCGTCAGACCGAAAGCGAAAGCGACGCCAAGGAAGCCGATGCCGAGTTCTGGAAAGGCTGCGGAAAAAACCGCACTGCCGCATCCTCCGAACACGAGCCAAAAGGTTCCCAGAAATTCCGAAAGAAGTTTGCGACTCATAACACTTCCCCTATGTTACGATCGCATCAACTATTACGTGCAATTTAATTGTAGTCAAGCTAAATCGCATATTCGCTCGGTCCGCGAATATAACGGCGGCAAGCGGCCTATTATTTGCTGGGGTGGAATTGGAGCGGGTGAAGGGAATCGAACCCTCGTATTCAGCTTGGGAAGCTGCTGCTCTACCATTGAGCTACACCCGCGCCGCGCATAAGACATCGGATAGTTCGTAGCGGGTGTCAAGCACCCGCCGGGTTTGTTATTCTGCGCGAAAATGCTTGGAGAGCTTCAGTCCTTGGGCCTGATAGTTGGAGCCGAGGCCGCTGCCATAGAGGCCTTCCGGTTTTTCCAGCATATGCTCGTAAACAAGCCGACCGACGATCTGCCCGTGTTCGAGGATGAAGGGCACTTCGTGGCTGCGCACTTCGAGCACGGCGCGGCTGCCGGTGCCGCCCGCCTGCGCATGGCCGAAGCCCGGATCGAAGAAGCCGGCGTAGTGCACACGGAATTCGCCTACCAGCGGGTCGAAGGGCGTCATTTCAGCCGCGTAAAGCGGCGGAACGTGGACGGCTTCGCGCGAGACGAGAATATAGAATTCATCCGGGTCGAGGATCAGTTCGGCGCGGCCGCGCGCGTAGAGCGGCTCCCAGAAATCGAGAACGTCATGCTGGGCCTTCTTGTCGACATCCACCACCGCCGTGTGATGTTTGCCGCGATAACCGATCAGTCCGTTTTCGCCGAAACCCTTGAGGTCGATCGAAAGCGCGATGCCGCCGCCGGTCACGTTGGGCGTGTCGCTGGCGACCAGCATTTCCGTCTCGTGCAGCTTCAGCAGTTCACTTTCGTTGAGCAGCGAATGGCCGATGCGGAAGCGGATCTGTGACAGGCGCGAGCCGCGGCGCACAACGATGGGGAAAGTGCGCGGGCTGATTTCCAGATAGAGCGGGCCGGCATAGCCTGCCGGTATCTTGTCGAATTCCTGCGCATTATCGGTCATGACGCGGGTGAAGATATCAAGACGGCCGGTCGAGCTTTTCGGATTGGCCGAGGCCGACATGTCCGCCGGCAGCGCGAGGCTTTCCATCAAGGGGACGATATAAACGCAGCCGGTTTCCAGCACCGCGCCCTGGGTGAGGTCGATCTCGTGGAGGCTCAGACGATTGAGCTTGTCGATCACCCGGGTTCCCGGACCGGGCATGAAGCTGGCGCGAACACGATAGGCCTTGGAGCCGAGCCTGAGATCGAGGCTGGCGGGCTGCACCTGATCAGCATCGAGATCGGCCTCGCTCTTCAGCTTGCCGCCCCCAAACAACGCCTTGATCGCGCCATCCGCCAAAATGCCCGTGGTTCTGGTCATGGTTGTCATTCCTTTTTACGGCGACAAAACCAAAAGGAAAGCATTGACGCAAGCCGATAACGGCAGTATGGCAAGCTTATCCCGTGGTGATTTGGCCGGTCGGCTTGCAGCCACGTTAAACAAGTGGCTAAAAAGACCGGGTGCTAGGAACCGGTCTGCTTTTGCGGCCGGTTTTTTTGTTTTGAAGGGGATCACATGAGCAATAAATGGCGCCCGGCAACCCAGCTGGTTCACGGCGGTACGCTACGCTCACCGTATGGTGAAACGTCGGAAGCGATCTATTTGACCCAGGGTTTCGTATACGAAAACTCCGAAGCCGCCGAAGCGCGCTTCAAGGGCGAAACAGACGGTTTCATCTACGCCCGCTATGCGAGCCCCACCAATGACATGTTCGAAAAGCGCATGTGCCTGCTGGAAGGCGCTGAAGACGCCCGCGCGCTTGCCTCGGGCATGGCCGCCGTCACCGCCGCCATCATGTGCCAGCTACGCGCCGGCGATCACATCGTTGCCGCCCGCGCCCTCTTCGGCTCCTGCCGCTGGGTGGTCGAGACGCTTGCGCCGAAATACGGCATCGAATGCACGCTGATCGACGGACGCGATCTCGGCAACTGGGAAAAGGCGATCCAGCCGAACACCAAGCTGTTCTTCCTCGAAAGCCCAACCAACCCGACGCTCGAAGTGGTGGATATTGCCGGTGTGGCGAAGCTCGCCAACCAGATCGGTGCGAAGGTCGTGGTCGACAATGTGTTTGCGACGCCACTTTTCCAGAAGCCGCTCGAACTCGGCGCGCATATCGTCGTGTATTCGGCAACCAAGCATATTGACGGCCAGGGTCGCTGCCTCGGCGGCGTGATCCTTTCCGACAAGAAGTGGATCGAGGAAGAACTGCAGGATTATTTCCGCCATACAGGCCCGGCCATGTCGCCTTTCAATGCCTGGACGCTTCTGAAGGGTATCGAGACGCTGCCGCTGCGCGTCAAACAACAGACGGCCAATGCTGGCAAAATCGCCGATTTTCTCGCGGACAATGGCAAGGTCGCCAAGGTCATCTATCCCGGTCGCGCCGATCACCCGCAGGCGGACATTATCGCCCGGCAGATGTCGGGCGGTTCGACGCTTGTGGCTTTCGAACTGAAGGGCGGCAAGGACGCGGCCTTCAAGCTGCAGAACGCGCTTGAGATCGTGAAGATTTCAAACAATCTCGGCGACGCCAAGAGCCTCATCACCCACCCCGGCACGACGACGCACAAGAACCTCACCGACGAGGCGCGCGCCGAGCTCGGCATTTCCGGCGGCACCCTGCGCCTTTCCTGCGGTATCGAGGATACCGACGATCTGCTGGAGGATCTGGCAAAGGGTCTTTCGGCTGTTTCGGCCTGAAAATTCAATCGGCAAATCCCCATGGCCTGACCGCGTGTCGGGCCATGGTTCGCCTGTCCAGCCCGAAAGACCGCATCAGGCAACCAATATTTACCTCTACCGTTATCCCTAACGGTGGAAAAAAGCGCATCAGGAGACGCCTCCTGCCCGTCAAGTCATTCATTTTCTTGACGATAGCCAGAGCCTATAGTGTAGGATACGGCGGCAGGCATAATATCGAGGTGTGGCGCGTATGTATCGTGCTCTGACAAGGGATATCGAGGTAACGGTCGATCCGTATTATCTCGAGGAACAATCCGACCCGGATGACGATCGTTACGTCTGGGGCTACAAAGTCGTGATCGCAAACAATTCCGATATTCCGGTCACCCTCGTCAATCGCTACTGGCACATCACCGATCAGAACGGTCAGGTGGATGAGGTCTATGGACCGGGCGTCGTGGGTGAGAAGCCGCATCTGAAACCGGGCGACAGCTACGAATATTCCTCCGGCTGCCCGCTGGATACACCTTCCGGCCTGATGTTCGGCCATTATGAAATGGAAACGGAAAATGGCGAGGTGTTCAACGTCACCATACCCGCCTTTTCGCTGGATTCACCGGGTCTGATGCGGGTTTTGAACTGACCACGCGCCCGGCAAATGAAAAAGCCGCACTCTTTATAGGGCGCGGCTTTCTATTCAGGCACTTTCAAATTCGCTGACATTGTAGCGATAGGTGGTGGAGCAGAACTCGCAGGTCACGGCAATGGCACCGTCTTCCTCGCTCGCCTTGATCTCCTCGGCGGTGAAGCCTGACAGAACACCCTTGATCTTGTCCCGCGAGCAACTGCAGCGGTCGAAAACCGCCTGCGGATCATAGATGCGCACGCCGCTCTCATGGAAAAGCCTGAAAAGCAGGCGTTCCACCGGCACCTGCGGATCGGTCAGTTCGTCGGTATCCACCGTGTTCAACAGCGTGACGGCTTCCGTCCAGGCATCGTCCTCCTGCACCTCGTGACCGCTTTCATCGCCGTCACCGCCATGCAGGTCACGCATACGCAGCCGTTCGGGCGCCTGCGGCAGGAATTGCGCGATAACGCCGCCCGCACGCCAGCCATGACGCGGCTTGCCTTCGCCATCACGGTCGAAGAACTCGGCAACGCCCAGCCGTACGCGGGTGGGCAGCTGTTCCGACTGACGGAAATAGACGCCGGCAATGTCTTCCAGCGAGGAGCCATCGAGCGGCACTATGCCCTGATAGGGCTGCATGCCCGCGCCCTGATCGATTGTGAAGGCCAGAATGCCGTTGCCGAGCAATTGCTCCGGCGAGGTTGCACCTTCCGCAACCGCCGCCGCCAGCCGCTCCTCGTCGAAACGGGCATAAGCGCGCATGCTTTCCGGCGCGGTAAAATCCGCGACCAGAAGGTCGACCGGACCATCGCCCTTGGTCTGAAGCGTGAGCTTGCCGGAAAATTTGAGCGACGTGCCGATCAGCGCCGTCAGAACGGTCGCTTCCGCCAGCAGGCGGGCGACCGTCGGGGGATAGTCATGCCGCTCAAGAATGGCGTTCAACAGCGGACCCACCTGCACGGCGCGGCCGCGCACATCCAGACCTTCGACCTGAAAGGGCACAACCTTGTCGTCGCCAGCAAAATCGAGATCGTCCAGTTCAACCGTTACATCTGCCATGTCATACTCCCTGGCGCAGCCGTGGCGCCGCTACCGTCCAAAAGTCCGGCTTTTAAAATGTGCTTTTTTCGCTTGTCGCACAGAGACCCGGGAAGAGAAACCGCTTCCGGGGAAAAACGTGCAAATCGTGATGATGGCCCGCCAGCAAAACCGACGAGCCTCTTCGAAGCCCCACAGATAGTATCTATACGGTCAAGTTCAAGCACCGGCGTGA
Source organism: Agrobacterium sp. B1(2019) (assembly GCF_008274755.1). NCBI lineage: Bacteria > Pseudomonadati > Pseudomonadota > Alphaproteobacteria > Hyphomicrobiales > Rhizobiaceae > Agrobacterium > Agrobacterium sp. B1(2019). The sequence goes on from NZ_VTPB01000001.1 coordinate 2,245,665, forward strand.
CACATGTCAGGCCGGGTGCTTGCTCAGATGACGCCCATGCACCAGGCAATGATGGACTTCTGCGCGTGGAGACGGTTTTCCGCCTCGTCGAAGACCACCGATTGCGGGCCGTCGATCACGGCATCCGTCACTTCTTCGCCACGATGCGCCGGCAGGCAATGCATGAACAGCGCGTCCTTCTCCGCCTTGGCCATCAGGGCTTCGTTGACCTGATAGGGCTGGAAGATGTTGTGGCCGCGCGCCTTGTGTTCCTGGTTCATGGAGACCCAGGTATCGGTGACGACGCAATCGGCACCCGCAACCGCCTTGTCGGCGTCATGATACAGCGCGATCTCGCCACCATTGTTGCGGGCCCAGTTCAGGAACTTGTCATCGGGTTCGGAACCCATCGGCACCGCCATCGTCATGCGATAACCGAAGCGGGCAGAGCCCTCGACGAAGGAATGCAGAACATTATTACCGTCACCGGTCCAGGCGATGGTCTTGCCTTTGACCGGGCCGCGATGTTCCTCGAAGGTCATGATGTCAGCCATGATCTGGCAGGGATGCGTGTCATCCGTCAGGGCGTTGATGACCGGCACCGTCGCATGTTCGGCAAGTTCCAGCAGGCGCGAATGATCCGTCGTGCGGATCATGATGGCGTCGACGTAGCGCGACAGCACCTTGGCCGTGTCACCGATCGTTTCGGCGCGACCGAGCTGCATTTCCGTACCGGAGAGGAAAAGCGTCTCGCCGCCGAGCTGGCGCATACCGACATCGAAGGAGACGCGGGTGCGGGTGGAGGGCTTTTCGAAGATCATTGCCAGCATCTTGCCGGCAAGCGGCTTTTCCGCCGTTCCGGCCTTGGTGGCGGCCTTGCGTGCGCGGGCATCGTCAAGAATTGCCCGCAGGTCCTGCGAGCCAACGGCCGACAGGTCGAGAAAATGTTTAGGTGAAGCCATTTCAAACTGTCCCATGCTCGCGAGCCTCGGGGGAGAGGCCCGCTATTTATTGTTTCCTCAGGCGATCTTTGCCTGTTTCACTGTCAGTGAAGCGGCGGCCGCTTCCACGCGCGCCAAGCCCTCGCGGGCCTCTTCCGCCGTGGTGACGAGCGGCGGCAGAAGACGGATGACGTTGTCGCCCGCCGGCACACCCAGCAGATGCTCGGCGCGCATGGCCTGCAACAGCTCACCCGAGGGAACCTTCGCCTTGATGCCGAGAAGCAGGCCTTCGCCGCGAATCTCCTCGATGACATCGGGATAACGATCTTTCAGCGAAGCAAGGCCCTGGCGGAAGACCAGCGCGACATCACGAACCTTTTCCAGGAAGCCCTCGGAAAGGACGACATCAAGCACGGCATTACCAACAGCCATCGCCAGCGGATTGCCGCCATAGGTGGTGCCATGCACGCCGGCTGTCATGCCGGACGCGGCATCGGCCGTCGCAAGGCAGGCGCCGAGCGGGAAACCGCCGCCGATACCCTTGGCAACCGCCATGATATCGGGCGCGACACCGGTGTGCTCATAGGCAAAGAATTTGCCCGTGCGGCCGACACCGGTCTGGACCTCATCGAAAATCAGCAGCATGCCCTGGTCGTCGCAGAGCGACCGCAGCAGCTGCAGGAATTCCTTGGCTGGCGCGCGGATACCACCCTCACCCTGAATGGGCTCGATCAGAAGCGCGGCCGTCTCGTCCGTGATAGCGGCTTTCAGCGCATCAACGTCACCGAAGGGCACCTGGTCGAAACCCTCGACCTTTGGGCCGAAACCTTCGAGATATTTCTGCTGACCGCCGGCGGCGATCGTCGCGAGCGTGCGGCCGTGGAAGGCGCCTTCGAAAGTGATGATGCGGAACTTTTCCGGACGTCCCTTGGAATAGTGATAACGGCGCGCAGTCTTGATCGCACATTCCAGCGCTTCCGCGCCGGAGTTGGTGAAGAAGACCTTGTCCGCAAACGTTGCTTCCGTCAGGCGCTTTGCAAGCTTTTCCTGGCCCGGCACTTCATAAAGGTTCGAGACGTGCCAGACCTTCTCGGCCTGCGTCTTGATCGCCTCCACGAGGTGCGGATGGGCATGACCCAGCGAATTGACCGCAACGCCAGCCGCAAAATCGAGATATCGCTCACCGCTCTCCGTGTACAGCCAGACGCCCTCGCCTCGCTCAAAGCGCAGGGGGGCTCTTGCAAACGTATCGAACAATGGCGCGGCGGCTTCGGCCATGGCTGTATCACTCCTTGCGCGGTTGCGCTGTCAGACAGTTGTCAATAGGCTTTCGGGGTTATCCCTCGCCTGAAAATCAAAAATGCCGCCTTGCGGCGGCAGGGGCACTATTGTCACTTCGCCTGCCGATGTCAACAAAAGTCCGCGTTTCTCGGGCTTCTCAAGCCCTAGTAGGTGGCGGCGGATGAGGCCCAAGGTGTTGCCTTTCAGACTCAATTCGCCAGCAAGTTGGGGAAAACCGGAAAATCGATTCGAGATGATTCCCGCGACTCTTGCCACGGAGTCTGCGTGGCACTAGGTTAATCGCTAATTACTAGACTGCATTGCGGCGGAACTAGTCACCAAAAATCAGGCAGAAACCACGCTCGCGGCACGCCCGCGAGGCGGAGAGGGATTCTGCCGACATTATACGCGACGAGCGGAGAAGCGGCATGAACTGGACAGACGAACGGGTCGAAAAACTCAAGAAATTGTGGTCCGAGGGGCTTAGCGCCAGCCAGATAGCAGCACAGCTGGGCGGCGTCAGCCGTAATGCCGTTATCGGCAAGGTGCACCGTCTCAACCTGCCGGGTCGTGTCAAGGCTGGCGGCCCGGTCACTTCGGCGCGTTCCACGCCCAAGCGGACTGCGGCCCCTGCCCCACGCGCGACGAATTTCGTGGGCCGTGTCGGCACAGCGCCTGCTCGGGTTCTTACCCGTTCCAACGCAGCAACGGCTCTTCAGGAAGAGATCGGCATCGAGACCGCGGAAGTCCTCGATTACGTTCCTTCCAGAAACGTCGTCACCCCGATTTCGCGTCGCCTGACGCTGACGGAACTGACGGAGCGCACCTGCAAGTGGCCGGTCGGCGATCCCTTGAAAGACGATTTCCATTTCTGCGGTTGTGAAGCGCTGGAATCTTCGCCCTATTGCAAGTTCCATGCGAAACTCGCCTACCAGCCGGTGAGCGAGCGCCGTAAAGCTTGAGTGTTGCGGCACGCATTTGACACTCAAAAACTACGGGCCTTCGGGCCCGTTTTTTTGTGACAAAACCAGAGCGGATTGAAATGAACCAAAACAATAGGCCCGATACCAATGCGGTTTCGGGCCTATTGCTTTTGCGGGAAATTACTTCAAACAGAACGCGTCAGTCGGATGATACCCGCTCAGGCTTCCATCGAGTAGCCGGCGCCGCGCACGGTGCGGATGACATCCTGCATATGCGAAAAATTGAGCGCCTTGCGTAGCCGTCCGACATGGACGTCAACAGTGCGCTCATCCACATAGATATCGTGACCCCAGACACCATCCAGCAACTGCGAGCGGGAAAACACCCGGCCGGGAGAGGTCATCAGAAACTCCAGCAGGCGGAATTCCGTCGGACCGAGGCGCACTTCGCGGCTCTTACGATGAACACGGTGGGTCTCGCGATCCAGCTCGATATCACCGCATTTCAGCACCGACGACAGAACCTCAGGCCGGGCCCGCCGCAGCATGGCCTTGACGCGGGCCATGAGTTCCGGTGTCGAGAACGGCTTGACGACATAGTCGTCTGCGCCTGTTGCGAGACCACGAACGCGCTCGCTTTCCTCGCCGCGCGCCGTCAGCATGATGATGGGCAGGCGTTCGGTTTCCGGCCGCATTCTGAGCCGACGGCACAGTTCGATGCCGGAAACACCGGGAAGCATCCAATCCAGGATAAGAAGGTCCGGAATACGTTCCTGCAGCCGAATTTCGGCCTCGTCTCCACGGGGTATCGTGTCGACGTCATATCCCTCAGCCTCGAGATTGTAACGAAGCAGGACGCTCAGCGCTTCCTCATCTTCCACAACTGCAATCTTGGGCACCATATACTAACTCCGCAAGCCGCTGCCTGTCTGTTACTCGGTCACCGAACCGAGCGTGTTGGAACTGTCATCCTTAGGACGTTCGCCTTCCGGCTGGCTGCCGGTGGTCATGTAATAGATCGTCTCGGCGATATTGGTGGCATGGTCACCGATACGCTCGATGTTCTTGGCGCAGAACAGAAGATGCGTGCAGGTGGTGATGTTACGCGGATCTTCCATCATGTAGGTCAAAAGCTCACGGAAGAGCGACGTATACATGGCGTCGATTTCCTCGTCGCGCTCGCGGATGGCATTGGCCTTCTCCGCCGAACGTGTCGAATAGACGTCGAGGACTTCCTTGAGCTGTACCAGCGCCAGCTCCGAAAGGTGTTCGATGCCGCGGGCGAGCTTACGCGGCACGCCCGTTCCGGCGACCGCTATGACACGCTTGGCAGTGTTCTTACCGAGGTCGCCAACGCGTTCGAGGTCGGCGGCGATACGCAGGGTGCCGATGATCTCGCGAAGGTCTGCCGCCATCGGCTGGCGCCTGGCGATTGTGACGATGGCCTTGTCGCCGATCTCACGCTCGGAATGATCGAGGATCGCGTCGTCGGAAATGACCTTCTGAGCGAGTGCAGCGTCGGAGTTGACGAGCGCACGCACGGCGTCGGCGCACATCTGTTCCGCCAGACCGCCCATTTCGGCGATACGACGCGTCAGGAATTTCAGTTCGTCGTCATAGGCCGACAGGATATGCGAATGGGTCGTTGTCTGTGTCATGGTATAGTCCTCCGGCTTGGCCTGCATGCGCGTACCCGGAAGCGGGCACGGCAGAGGCACCAGTCTTGTTCGGTTTCGATAAAACGCCGGCCGGGTATCAGCCGAAGCGGCCCATGATGTAGTCCTGCGTGCGCTGATCGTCCGGATTGGTGAACATCTTGTCGGTTTCGTTTTCCTCGACAAGGTGACCAAGGTGGAACATGGCCGTGCGCTGGGAAACACGCGCCGCCTGCTGCATGGAGTGCGTGACGATGACGATCGTGTAATTGGTACGCAGCTCGTGGATCAGCTCTTCGACCTTTGCGGTCGCGATCGGGTCCAGCGCCGAGCAGGGTTCGTCCATCAGGATCACTTCCGGGCTGACGGCAACCGCGCGGGCGATGCACAGGCGCTGCTGCTGACCGCCGGAAAGACCCGTGCCGGATTCCTGCAGGCGATCCTTCACTTCGTTCCAGAGACCGGCCTTCTGCAGGCTATGTTCGACGATCTGGTCCATATCCGCCTTGTTGCGGGCGAGACCATGGATGCGCGGACCGTAGGAAATGTTTTCGTAGATCGACTTCGGGAAAGGGTTCGGCTTCTGGAACACCATGCCGACGCGGGCGCGCAATTCCACGACATCGATTGCCTGATCGTAGATATCGTCGGTATCGAGCGTGATCTTGCCGGTCACCCGGCAACCGTCGATCGTGTCGTTCATGCGGTTCAGGGTGCGCAGGAAGGTGGATTTACCGCAGCCAGACGGGCCGATAAGCGCGGTCACCGTATTTTCGCGAACATTCAGGTTCACGTCGTAAAGCGCACGCTTTTCGCCGTAATAAACCGAAACGTCCTTGCCGATCATCTTGTATGAGACTTCATTCATTTTCTTGTCCAGCGCCTTTTCAACTGCTGCTTCCGACAACATGTTCATTGCTCAATCTCCCTCTACCAGCGTCGTTCGAAGCGGCGACGCAACAGGATTGCGCCAACATTCATGACGATGAGGAACAAAAGCAGGATGATGATAGCGCCGGATGTCCTTTCGACAAAGGCACGCTCGGCTTCGTTCGCCCACATGTAAATCTGCACCGGCAGGGCCGTGGACGGATCCATCGGCGTTGTCGGGTAATTCGCAACGAATGCCACCATGCCGATCAGGAGCAGCGGCGCCGTTTCGCCCAGCGCATGGGCGAGGCCGATGATGGTGCCGGTGAGGATGCCGGGCATGGCGAGCGGCAGCACATGGTGGAAGATCGTCTGCATCTTGGAAGCGCCGAGGCCGAGGGCGGCGGCGCGGATAGACGGCGGCACGGCTTTCAGGGCAGCGCGCGTCGCGATGATGATCGTCGGCAGGGTCATCAGCGTCAGGACGAGACCGCCGACCAGCGAGGCCGAGCGCGGAAAGCCCATGAAGTTGATGAAGACCGAGAGGCCGAGCAGACCGTAGACAATCGAAGGAACAGCCGCGAGATTGTTGATATTCACCTCGATAAGATCCGTCAGACGGTTCTTCGGGGCGAATTCCTCGAGATAGATGGAGGCCGCGACGCCGATCGGCAATGACAGCACCAGCACGATCAGCATCATGTAGAAGGAGCCGATCAGCGCCACACCCACGCCCGCCGCTTCCGGACGGCTTGAGGCGCCGTTGATGAAGATGCCGGTATTGAAATGTTTGCCGAGCTGGCCGCTTTCGGCAAGCTGGTTCATCCAGCCGAGCTGCTGGTTGGAGATGCGGCGATTGGCTTCATCCGCCGTCAGGTCGACCTGACCCTTGAAGGCGCTGTCAACATCGCCTGACGCCAGCAGCGCGACGGTGCGCGTGGTGCCGATGACGGCGGGATCGGCGACGACGATGTCTCGAAGCTGCGTGCGCACGCTGTCGGAAATCAGCAGATTGACGGCGCGAAGGCCGGCGCGGTCCGTCGGCGCAACACCAAGAACCTTGGCGACCGCATCGCGGGCGACGACGGGATAATTCGCCGTCATCAGCTTTGTCGGGTTTGTGGCGCGTTCATTCTTCGGATCGATGATCTGTTCGGAAAACTCGACCGGAACGGTGATCATTGTCTGCTGGAAGGCGGTGTAACCCTTGGAGAAAACCGACCAGAGCAGCAGGAAGAGGAAGATGAGGCCGAAGGAAATCGCCGCCATGCCGTAGGCGCGGAAGCGGCGTTCGGCAGCATAGCGGCGCTTGATGCCGATATCACGGCGCGTGGCCCTGTTGACGGCGCTCGCGCCGGCTGCGGGAGAAACGATGTCGGTCATTCATATTGCTCCCGGTATTTGCGCACGATGTAAAGCGCGTAGATATTCAGGCAAAGCGTGATGGCGAAAAGCGTGATGCCGAGCGCGAAGGCGACCAGCGTCTGCGGCGAAGTGAATTCGAGGTCGCCGGTGAGCTGGCTGACGATCTTGACCGTCACCGTGGTCATGGGCTCGAAGGGATCGAGCTGCAGGCGGGCGGCAACACCTGCCGCAAGGACCACGATCATGGTTTCGCCGATGGCGCGCGAAGCCGTCATCAGCACGGCGCCGACGATGCCGGGAAGAGCGGCCGGAATAATGACCCTCTTGATCGTTTCGGAACGCGTGGCGCCAAGACCGAGCGAACCGTCACGCAGCGAGCGCGGCACGGCGGTGATGATATCGTCCGACAGCGACGACACATACGGGATCAGCATGATACCCATGACGAAGCCGGCGGTGATGACGCTCTGCGCCTGAATGAAGTTGGCGTAGTCGCCCGTCGCCAGACCATTGATCTGCGTGGAGATGTCTCTGAGGAAAGGACCGACCGTCGTCAGCGCGAAGAAGCCGTAGACGATGGTGGGAATGCCGGCGAGCACTTCAAGCAGCGGCTTTGCCATGGAGCGGAAGCGCGGCGAGGCGTATTCCGCCATGTAGATCGCCGAGAAGAGACCGACCGGAACCGCAACCAGCATGGCGACGAAACCGATATAAAGCGTGCCGGCGAGCAGCGGGATCAGGCCGAACTGGCCGGAGGAGTCTGTAGCACCCGCCGCAGCAAAACGCGGATCCCAGACCGTTCCGAAAAAGAACTGGTGCGCCGGCACCGTGGTAAAGAACTGGATCGCCTCGGTCAGCATCGAAAAGACGATGCCGATGGTCGTGAGAATGGCGATGGACGAAGCGACGAGCAGGGCCGCGAGAATGACTTTCTCGACCTTGTTGCGCGCCCGGAAACGCGGCGCGATCGCACGCAGCGCATAGGCGGCGCCACCGAATGCGGCCAGCAGGACGATGGCGATCATCGCGATGCGGCTGGTGGCGGTCATGCTATTGAGCGTGTGGGCGGCATCGATCATGAAACGCTCGGGATCACCGGCGATTGCAACACCCTTGGAAGCCAGGAGCGGCCGGACCGCAGCCGTATCCGCCTCGACCTGCGCGGTTTCCTCCGGCGTCAGCCGCTGCAGGCCACGGGCGATGGAGGTCACCATGCCGTAGGTCAGGCTCTGCTGCGCTTCGGACTGCGCGCGCACATCCTCGGGAAAATTGCCGCGCACCGCCGAGGTGACGAGCAACGGGCTGACAATGAGCCAGGCGCAGAGGATGAACGCCGCGGGCAGCACCGCCCAGACGACCGCGTAGGAGCCGTGATAACCGGCACGGGAATGCATGCTGGACGGGCGACCGCCAGACAGGGCGACGGCGCGTCGGCTGCCGAGCAAATAGCTGCCGATGCCGATGAGCGCCAGTAGCAGCAAAAGGATCGATGTGTTCATTAGAGTTCCCTCGGCGTGCCTCAAGAGCACGGTGCGATATCGGGCAAATCAAAAAGTCATCAAAACGAGACCGCTGGACCATCCAGTGATGCCTGCCGTCTGACTGTATCATCGTCTGGCAAGCGTCAAGGTTGATACATCCTATCCATCTGAAATCCATCGACAATCATGTGGATGGTGATGAATGGGAACTGTCAACCGCGGACGACGGCCTCAGCGAGGCTGAATGAGGGGCACGGCAAAGCCGCACCCCTCCTTCTTCATTACATCGTGGAGCCGGCCGAGAACTTCGAGCGGATTTCTTCACGCTCTGCGTCGGGGGCGGCAACCAGGCCGTAGTTGGCGAGCGGGGAATCCGGGCCGATCATCTCGTCGGACGTGAAGAACTCGACATATTCCTTAAGACCCGGGATAACGCCCAGGTGAGCCTTCTTCACGTAGAAGAACAGCGGGCGGGAAACCGGGTACTTGCCGCTGGCAACGGTTTCGGTGGACGGAACGACGCCCGAAACGGTCGCAACCTTCAGACGGTCAGCGTTGTTTTCATAGAAAGCGAGGCCGAAAACGCCGAGGCCGGTCTTGTTGGCGTCGATACGAGCGAGCGTTTCGGTGTAGTCGCCGTCGATATCGACAGCTGCGCCGTCCTTGCGAACTGCAACGCACTTTGCAGCGGCCTGCTTGGCGTCGGTGATGAGCGTCTTGATGACGTCGGTGGCACCGGCTTCCTTGCAGCCGTCAGCCATGATCTTCTCTTCGAAGACTTCGCGCGTGCCGTGCTTGGAGCCCGGGATGTAAGCGGCGATAGCAACGTCAGGCAGTTCCTTGTTGATTTCCGACCACTTCTTGTAGGGGTTGGCAACGAGCTTGCCGTCCTTGACGATTTCAGCAGCGAGAGCAAGGTAAAGATCCTTCGGCTCCAGCTTGATGTCCTTGTTGGAAGAGTCCATCGCAAAAACGATACCGTCGTAACCGATCTTCACTTCCTGAACGTCGGCAACGCCAGCAGCCTTACAGGCGGCCAGTTCGTCGGCCTTGATCTTGCGCGAAGCGTTTGCGATGTCGATGGTGCCTTCGCCGACGCCCGAGCAGAATGCCTTCAGACCGCCGCCCGTGCCGCCGGACTCAACAACCGGAGCCTTGAAGTTCGGGAAGGTTTCGGCAAAGGTCTCGGCAACGATCTTGGCGTAAGGCAGAACCGTGGAGGAACCGGCAACCTGGATCTGGTCGCGAGCAGCGGCGGCGCCAGCGAAGGCGACAGAAGCCACCAGAGCTGCTGCGGAAAATTTAACGATGTTCATTTGTCTCTCCCGTCGTGGGCTTTGTTGTGGACGCAGCCGATAGCGACACTCGCTCTTAGCTTGCGCTCGGCGACCTTTTCTTAACCACCGTAGCCACTTCCTTTTATGTCACTTTGACGAAAGATTTGTGACAATTTAAGCCATTGATTTTATTTATAAATATTTACCACATCAAAAACAGATGCATATTTTATGTCAAAATCTCACCGTGAAGTCCGTGCCGCTGCCCAATTCCGATTTAATGATGAGGCGGGCGCGATGGCGGGTGAGGATGTGCTTGACGATGGCAAGGCCGAGACCCGTGCCCTTTTTCGAACGGCTGTCGGCGACGCTGACACGATAAAAACGCTCTGTCAGGCGGGGCACGTGTTCGGCGGGAATGCCCGGCCCCTTGTCGATGACGCTCACCTCCACAGGTTTGCCGGGTTCGGCCCGCAACCAGACATCCACGACCTTGCCTTCCTGGCCGTATTTGCAAGCATTTTCAACGAGATTCTGGAACACCTGCACCAGTTCGTCGCGATCTCCCTGCACTTCCGCTGGTCGATCCGGCAGGTGCAGCGTGATGGTCACCTCAAGCTCGTCGGCAAGCGGCAGCAGCGTATCGCGCACATGGCCGATGACGGGAACGAGATCGACCCTCTGGTCCGGCGCGATATTTGCACGCAGTTCCAGCCGCGAAAGGGACATGAGATCGTCCACCAGCCGGCTCATGCGGGTTGCCTGATCCAGCATGATGGCGAGGAAACGTTCCTGCGCCTTGGGGTCGTTGCGCGCCGGCCCCTGCATGGTTTCGATGAAGCCACGGAGCGAAGCGAGTGGCGTTCGCAGCTCATGGCTTGCATTGGCGACAAAGTCGCTGCGCATGCGGTCGATGCGTCGGAGTTCTGAGACGTCGCGGAACGACAGGATGTAGAATGGCGGACCCGCCCCCTCTCCCACATCCGCACGGGCAATACGGACGATGAAGACCCGTTCGGAAGGGAAGCGCTCCGAATGTTCGACCTGATTGGGCTGGCCGGTGGTGATGGTTTCGCGAATGACATCCAAAAGGCCGGGAGAGCGCAACCGGGCGGAAATATGCGCGCCGGCAGGCAACTGGCCGAAGGCGCGCTCGGCCGCGCCGTTCTGGAACAGCACGCTGGCGTTCCTGTCGAGCATGAAAACGGGCGTGTCCAGAACCGCGAGCCCCGCCCTTACGCCGGAAATGACGTTTTCGCCAGGCACTTCTTGTTCATCCGTCTCGGCAGCCAGACTACCGTCCTTTGCGGAATCTGGCGCGGGGCCCTCCCGACCGGCGAGGATGGCAATGACGGCGCAAAGCCACAGGGCGGCGGGCATATAGGGCGTGTTAAGCTCGGCAACGGCCACGATGGCGAGCATGCTGACGATGAGAAGGGGCAACCAGTTCCGGCCGAGCTTCTTTCCCAAACGCCTTAATCCACCATCGCCTTCCATGACTGCCATTTAAGCCCGCTCTTTCCACTTTCATCTGACAGCGCATCGAAATCTCATAGGCCAGCTTCATGACAGAGATTCATCACCGCGCATTTTCCACAACGTATATGCGCAAAATCGACGCCGCAATTGCCCTCGCTGCCGCGGGCCGGTCAGGCGGTTCTGTTTCACTTGAATTCTGGCAACGGATGTGAACTCATTGGCGTTGAGTTGCCTTTACACAACAACGGCCGGAGGAAACCATGGGCGAAGAAACGAAGAAGCGGACGGTCGATATCACCGTAGACGGCAAACTGCGCAGCTTCGACATCGACGATCCGGTTCTTCCTGACTGGGTTGAGGAAAAGAAACTTTCCGCCGGCAACTTTCCCTACGACAAGAAGATGAAGCGGGAGGACTACGACACCACTCTCGAGACGCTGCAGGTGGAGCTTGTCAAGGTGCAGTTCTGGCTGCAGACCACCGGCAAAAGGGTGATGGCGGTTTTCGAGGGCCGTGATGCGGCGGGAAAGGGTGGCGCGATCTTCGCGGCGAGGGCCTATCTCAATCCCCGCTATGCGCGCGTGGTGGCGCTGACCAAACCGACGGAAACCGAACGCGGCCAATGGTATTTCCAGCGCTATATCTCGCATTTTCCGACCGCCGGCGAATTCGTTCTCTTCGACCGCTCCTGGTATAACCGCGCCGGGGTCGAGCCGGTCATGGGTTTCTGCACGCCGGAGGAACACAAACGTTTCCTCAAGGAAACGCCGCGCCTGGAAAAGATGCTGGTCCACGACGACGTTCATCTGTTCAAATTCTGGCTCGATATCGGCCGCGAAACGCAGATCGAGCGTTTTCATGACCGCCGCCACAGCCCGCTGAAATGCTGGAAGCTTTCGGATATGGATATAGCGGCGCTGACGAAATGGGACGACTACACGCAAAAACGCGACGAAATGCTGGCAAATACCCACACCGACGACGCCCCATGGACGGTGGTGCGCGCCAACGACAAGCGCCGCGCACGGGTGAACCTCATCCGCCACATCCTTCTGGCGCTCGATTATGAGGGTAAGGACAAAAAGGCGATCGGCGAAATCGACGACAAGATTGTGGGATCGGGGCCGGATTTTATCAAATAGGACCCAAGACGCTGACAGGCGCCTCCTTTCGAGACGCCTGTTTTTCCCTTACTGGCCCGGCAGAATGCGCACGGAATAAAGATTAACCGGGCGGCCGCTGCCATCGATATCGCTGTTGATGAAGATCTTGCCCGGCGCATTGGGGGCGAGAGATCGTTCGAATGTCGTATTTAGCAGCATGTCCGCGCGCTCGGCCGTGGCGGTGAAGCGGTGGCGGGAGCAATCGCCCAATGTCGCGAAATCACAGGCGACGGAAACCTGGGTCTGCCGGTCGCTGGAGGATTGCAGCGTGATCGAAATGGTCGAGGACTTGCCCGCCATATCCCGCATCACCTCCACCGGAACCTCGACGCTGACGGCGCCATCCTGCGACACACTCCTTGAGGTCAGCTTTATCGCCCTGCCGGCGGGTGTGGCGATGTTTTCGACATTGGCGCGCGGGCCGGCAGAAATACCGGAACCGCCACGCTCCGCGTTGAAGATTTCCACCCAGTCATCGGAAAAACCACGGCCGGCGGAAAGGCGCGGCGCGGGCTCCGTCCCGTTGAAATCCTCCGCCTGCACCTGCGCCGGCGGATTGGGCACGCTGGTATCGCGCTGCTCCGGCGAGAGCAGGAGGCCGGAGGAATAAACCCACCAGGCGCCGAAACCGATAAAGGCCAGAAGCGTCACGTAGATGAAAAGCCCGGCGAAAAGCCCCCGGCGCTTGCGGCGGCCCACCGCGCCTTCCGGTCGGAAGGCAAGTGAAGAATCGCCCGCGCGGGCACCTCTCTTCGGCGGCCTGCCATTGCGCTGCCCCGCACTCAGAGGCTCCGGAGCAGCGGCTGCGCCCGGCCGTACATCGCGCGTTTCGCCGCGCAGCTCCGGCTCAACACCCATATCGTCGTGATGGGGTGGTTGCAAAACGGGATCGACGAAGTGATCGTCCTGCACCGGACTTTCCGCTGCGGGCGGGCGCAACTGCTGTTCCACCATATCCAGAAGCCGGTTGCGCTCTTCATTCTCGATCTGGTGGATCAGGCCTTCAAGCCGCTGGCGCTGCTGGGCGACAACCTGCGGATCGTCTATGCCCTGCTTGCGCAGGCCCGCTTCCAGCGCCTGGCGGGAAGATTGATAAATCCGCGCACGAACTTCGGCGTTCGATCTGTCCGATTTTTCCAGAGCATTTCTGATTGCCGTTTCCAGTCCGCTCACGACCGATCCTTGTTCTATTGCGCTTTGCAAAAATATGCGGCGCTGCGCCATGGGTTCACGATTCGGTAACGGCTATACCGCCCCTCCGCAAGCTTCGTTTATGATAAAGACCGGATTGCTTTCAGGAAAATCGATCCATTGTGGCGTTACGAACGCAGATTCGAGAGGCGAATGCCGCGCTGTTTTCGCTTTCAATCTCCTTCCGAACGCGATATTGACTTACGTGCGCGTAAACGTAATTCGTGGGAGGAGACATGCTACCGTCCGTGCTGAAAGACAATCTGCGTCTTCCGGTCATAGCATCACCGCTATTCATTATTTCGCATCCGCAACTGACGCTGGCGCAATGCAAGGCCGGCGTCATCGGCGCTTTCCCGGCACTCAATGCGCGGCCTGAAAGCCAGCTTGACGAATGGCTGGCAATGATCACCGAAGAACTTGCCGCGCATAACCGGACCAATCCCGAGCGTCCGGCGGCGCCTTTCGCGGTCAACCAGATCGTGCACATGTCCAACCGGCGGCTGGAGCATGACCTCAGCCTTTGCGTGAAATACAAGGTGCCGGTGGTGATTTCCTCGCTTGGCGCGGTGCCGGAGGTCAATGCGGCCGTGCATTCCTATGGCGGCATCGTGCTGCATGACGTCATCAACGACCGCCATGCCCGCTCCGCCATTCGCAAGGGCGCGGATGGGCTTATCGCGGTGGCGACGGGTGCCGGAGGACATGCGGGCACGCTTTCACCCTTTGCCCTCGTTCAGGAAATCCGCGAATGGTTCGACGGCCCGCTGCTGCTTGCAGGCGCCATCGCCAATGGCGGCTCCATTCTCGCGGCGCAGGCCATGGGCGCGGATATGGCCTATATCGGCTCCCCTTTCATCGCCACCGAGGAAGCGCGCGCATCCGAAGGCTACAAGCAGGCGATTGTGGAAGCGCAGGCGAAGGATATCGTCTATTCGAACTATTTCACGGGCGTGCATGGCAACTACCTGAAAAGCTCGATCGTCGCCTCGGGCATGGACCCCGACAATCTGCCCGAAGCCGACCCTTCGAAAATGGACTTCGAAACAGCCTCCGGCGGCGCCAAGGCATGGAAAGACATCTGGGGCGCGGGGCAAGGAATCGGCGCCGTCAAGGCGGTGGAACCGGTGGCGGCGCTCGTCGATCGCTTGGCAAATGAATATGAAACGGCCAAAAAGCGCGTCTGCGGGAAAGGCTGAAGTCACCGGCAAACAATGGACAGGCAAAGCTTTTTGCGGAAATTTCAAAACCAGCACATTCAAGGCTTGAAATCCGTGAACATTGCCTGTATCAGCCCGCCATGAAGCTGATCCGCAACAAGCGGGTCAAAATCGGGCCGCTTTAGCTCAGTTGGTAGAGCACGTCATTCGTAATGACGGGGTCACGTGTTCGAGTCACGTAAGCGGCACCATTTCTTCCTCCCAAGTTGTGATCATTACTCGATCAACGCGTCCATGCGATTGATCTTCGCATTGCAACGACCTTGCCGGTCAGAGCGAGATTTGAAACCAAATTGTGGTTATACACGTTGACTGACCAGTTATCACAAACTGGAAAGCCAATCCTCGTGGACGTCATTCGTATTCTCATCGCCATCATCCTCCCGCCCGTCGGCGTATTTCTTCAGGTCGGGCTAGGCCTGCATTTCTGGCTCAATATTCTCCTGACGCTTTGCGGTTATGTTCCCGGCATCATCCACGCGATCTGGGTGATCCTGCGGAGATGACACCCGCGCTCATCGGCGATCGGACGTCCGCAACATTTTAGTACGTGATTAAATTCTTATTAGATGTTGGAACTTCGTCTTCTCCTTCACGTTATGGTGATGACACCAGCCAAGGAGAAAATCATGAACCAGATCATCTACATCGTCGGCCTCGTCGTCATCGTTCTCGCGATCCTGTCGTTTTTCGGCTTCCGCTGATCCCCGTTGTCAATTCGCTTGCTTGCGCATATCCTAAGTAACAGTGACACACGGCTGCGTTCATGGGTTACTTCGCTGTCGGGTGTATTTCGGGATCGCGTTGCTCTGGGAGGTGCACGATGAAGAACGAGAGATGGACAGAACCTGTCGAGGTCAATCTTGAGGCGAATGGCAAGAGTGTCGTCGCCGGCCCCTTCGAAGCACTGACATTGTTGACCGAAAGCTGGCCCAGGATTGGCGGATTGAGCTTCGTAAAAGCCAGAAGCGCCTGCCGCGCCGCCCTTGACGGACGAAAATCGCCGGAGGAAGCGCGCAAATGCTTCACCGATGCGGTTTCCGAGATGCAGAAAAACCCGCATTGATGCACCCAAAAGAAAACGGCTCCTGAAAAGGAGCCGTTCTTTTGTTTGCGACGCTTTCGATGATTAAACAGTCGGAAGCGCATTCTGCTTGACCCTACATCCAATATGGTGCGACGCCATAATAGTCATAGACCTTACGGTCCTTGGCGTTCAGCAGGTCGTTGTCATCGAGATTGGCGAAGTGAGGCGCATGTTCGATCTTTTCCTTGGTGAGGTCGATACGATAGCCGTCGAGTTCTTCATCGTAATGCAGCTTTTCCCAAGGCAGCGGATAATAATCGTCGCCGATGCCGAGGAAGCCGCCGAAGCTCAACACCGCATAGGCGACGCGCCCGCCGCGCTTTTCCAGAATGATGCGCTGTATCGAGCCGATATGCTTGCCGTCGGCTCCATAGACACGGGTGCCTTCCACCTTGTCGCTGGCGATCAGGCTCGGCGTATCCTTGACATAGGGGTCCTGTCCGACGCGGGGTTCCTGATGCAACATGATAGTTTCCTCCATCGCTTTCTTCGTTGGTGTCACGCCCGGTAAACCCCGGCACCCGGCAAATCGTTCCGAAGAGTTTCCGGCTTCGTGACCGGATTTTTTTGAGGGAGGATGGAACGAAACGGCGCCTATTGGCGGATTTTCTGCCAGACGGAAGGGGAAACGCCGACCATCTTGCGGAAGACGCGGGAAAAATGCGCCTGATCCGAAAAACCGGCGGCAATCGCGATATCAGTCAGCGCCATGTCGGTTCGCATCATCAGTTCCTTGACGCGATCGATGCGCGCCTGCATCTGCCATTGGTGGGGCGGCACGCCCGTGGAGGCCTTGAAGGCGTGGCTGAAATGCGATTGCGACAGGTTGGTGAGTTCCGCAAGTTCCTCAAGCCGGATCGACCGCAGGCAATGTTCGCGGATGTAATCCGTCGCCGCCCTCAACTGCCAGGCGGCGAGCTTGCTGCGTTTTTTGACCGGCTCCCGCTTGACCTTCAGGAAATCCGTCAATAGCGCCAGCACGAGGCTTTCGCCATAAAGGTCATGCAGCGGATCGGGATTATCGCATTCGTCCGCAATCAGTCGCGCCAGCGCAAGCAGTCGCTCATCCTCGAACATCAGATGCGGGTCGAGCAGGCCGTGCGGATCGAAGCCCTGCGCCAACCGGGCGCCCAGCAATCCCGCATCGAAATGCAGATCGAGATGGCGCACGAAGGAGACATCGCTGAGTTCGGCGTGCACATCGAGATCGGCGGGCACGAAGGAAATACGGTTCGCCTTGGACGAGCCGTAAGTGTCGCGGCGGCAGCGGTTCATCATGAAACGGCTGTCATCCGTCCCGTCCATATCCAGCAGGAAAACAAACCGTGGATCCTTGCCGACATAACGTCCGCCCGCCTTCGGCGCGCAACGCACATCCCAGAGATCGGCGACGACCCCGTTCCACACCCGCGAGCGCGGCCCGCCGATGACGGCAAAGCCCTCGATCTCATTTTCCATCCGCACGCGGAAAGCCATGGCCTCTCGATCCCGCAGGGCGCCATGGCGCCACTATAAACATGATAAATCTATTCATGTTTATAGTGGCAAACTGCTTACCCCGCAACTGCCGGCCTTCGGCCAAGCCTTACCACTTCTTGGAAAGCTTGAAGGTGACGGTGCGGCTATCGCCCCAGCCGCAGACGGAGACGCCGGCGCAGCTCTTCACATATTCCTTGTCGAAGACATTGGCGACGTTGATCGATGCGGTCCAGTCGTTCTTCTCGTAGCGGATTGCGGCGTCGAAGACGGCGGCATCCGGAACGCGCAGCGTATTTGCCGCATCGGCCCAGGATTTGCCCTGATACCGTACGCCGCCGCCGAGGCTCAGCCCATCGAGTGCATCATTGGTGAAGGTATAGTCCAGCCACAGCGAGGCAGTTTGGGTGGGCACGATCCATGGCGATTTGCCGATAAGGCTCGGGTTGGCATCGCGGGTAATCTCCAGATCCGTATAGGAATAGGAGGCGAGCGCCTTCCAGTTCTCGCTGAGATTGGCTTTGGCCTCCAGCTCGAAGCCGGTGGATTCCACCTGCCCGAACTGGCCGCTCGTAGTCACGCCACCGGCCGTATAGGAAACGATGGCATTGTCCTTAACCAGCTTGAAGACGGAGGCGGTGATGGCGCCATCGAAGAATGTCGGCTCATATTTAATGCCGGCCTCGAACTGGTGTCCCTCCTCCGGTACGGCGGGGGTGCCATCCGCAAGCGTATCGATGAGCGGATTGAAGAAGGTGGCCGCCGAGACATAAGGTGTCAGGCCATTGTCGAATTCATAAGCGAGACCGGCGCGGCCGCTCAACGCATCGTCATTCGAGCGGCGGGAGAGGCCCGCCGGCAGCCTGTTGTTCAGCTCGGTATCGACATAGTCGTAACGGCCATTCAGCGTCACCAGCCAGCCATCGCCAAAACGCAGCTGATCCTGGGCATAGATGCCGATCTGCTGCTGAGTAACGATATTGTCGGCATAAACGAAGTTCGTTCCCTGCATCGAGCCATAGACCGGCTTCAGCGCGCCGATCGCATTCGATCCGCAGCAAGCCTGCACCTGATCCAGCCGGTAATATTTATAATCAAGGCCGAACAGCAGCGAATGGCTGACCGCGCCGGTATCGAACTGGCCATCGATGCGGTTGTCGACGCCGAAGCTGTCGACCTTCGACAGACCGTCATAACCGAAGCGCGTCAGCATGTAGTCGTTGGTGGTGGCATCGAGGAACGGCTGGCCGTTGGCATCGGCATTAGCCCAGCCGCCCGGATAGGGCCCTTTCTCATGCTTGTAGAGGTGGCCATAGCGGGCGTTCTGGCTGATCTTCCAGCCATTATCGAATTCATGGCTGACCTCGTAACCCACCATGGACTGGTAGACGCGGCCATTGTCGATATCCGGCTCGCCATAAAAGGCCTTGCGGTCGAGCTTGCCGAAGGGCGCATCGACCACGGTGCCGACATAGGGCAGGAAACCGTTGCCGACATGGACCTGATCCAGTGCCGAGAAATAGCCGTAGAGCGTGGCACTCGTCTGGGCATCCGGCTCGAAGGTGATCTGCGGCATGATGAAACCGCGCAGATCCTCCGAATAGTCGGTGTAATTGTCGCCGCCCGAGACCTTGCCGGTGACCCGGTATTTCCACACGCCGTCGGCGTCGACCTTGTCGCCGAGATCGAAACCGAAGAAGGCATTGCCGAAATTATTGATACCGATTTCCGTTTCGCGAACCGGCTCATCCTGCGGGCGCTTACGGACCATCTGCACGATACCACCGGGATTGGCGCCACCGTAAAGCACAGAGGCGGGGCCTTTCAGAACTTCCACGCGCTCCAGACCGTAGGCATCCATCTGGAAACCGCCGAAACCGTAGCTGAACAGGTTCAGACCATCCAGAAACACGCCCGTCTGGGTGGCCTGGAAGCCACGAATATAAAACCAGTCCGTGTCGGGGTCGGCGCCGAAGGGCTCCGCCGTCACACCGGGAGTATAACGCAGCACCTCGTCGATTTTCGTCACCGCGCCACGGTCATCCATTTCCTGGCGGCCGACGACCGATACGGATTGCGGAATATCCCTGGTTTCCGTCTCGGTTTTCGAACCGGTCGCGCTTTTCGTCGCGACATAACCCCGGACCGGACCCGTCGCGTTCTCCGCGCCCTGCCCTTCAACGGTAATCTGCTGCAGAACGGTCGTGTCCTGCGCGTGGCCCATCGCTGGCGCCAGCAAAACAATGGCAGCCGTTCCCAACGCCAGACGGCTCAAAAACATCCCATGCAAATTTTTCAAGATATGCCCCGAAACAGATCGCAGCCGGTGTCCCTATCCGACAGGCCGCAGCGCCTCAATTAAGATGAGTGTTTACATCATGATTAAGGCAGGATGCTTGTCGTTTTCGGGGCTGATTTGAAGCTTATTGGCTTCTCGCACAGTTTCAGACCCGCCATTTGTAAGGGCGGACTTGGAATCAGCCCTTGCGTCGGCCGATCCTCGCGAGCAGCACCACAGGGAGCATGCCGATGACGACAATCGCCAGAGCTGCGATAGACGCCTCCTCATAGGTACCGCGTGCCGCTTCACCATAAAGATGGGTGGCGAAGGTTTCGAAATTCAGCGGCCTCAAAAGAAGCGTGGCGGGAAGCTCCTTGACGCAATCGACGAAGATCAGCAGTGCCGCCGCCGCCAGCGAGGCCTTGGAAAGCGGCAGGTGAATCTGGCGGAAGGTCTGGGTAGCGGATCGCCCAAGCGTGCGCGAGGCATGATCGAAGGATTGCGGGATGCGGCTGAGCCCCGCATCAACACCACCAGCGGCAATGGTGAGGAAACGGGCGCAATAGGCATAGATGAGGGCCGCACCACTGCCGATGAAGATAAGGCCGGTAGAAATGCCGAACCAGTCACGCATGGTCTGATCTACAAAACGATCGAAACCGCCAAGCGCGATCAGAACGCCGATGGCGATGACCGTGCCCGGGGCCGCATATCCGACCGTCGAAAGGCGATAGGACCAGCGCGAGAGACGTCCCGGTGCAAGCCGCATTGCGTAAGCAACCGCGAGCCCGAGGATAAGGGTGATCGCCGTCGCCAACCCGGCAAAGAGGATGGTGCTCAGAGCCTCATCGGCAAAGCGCGCCGACAGGCCACTGAAGCGGAACCGCTTCCATGCCTCGATGACGAGATAGCTCGCCGGCGCCACGAAGCCGATCAGGACCGGCAGGCTGCCAAGCGTAAAGGCCGCCCAGCCCTTCGGGCCGGTCAACCGCAGCGGCTCCAGTTCCCTGTTTTTCTGCGCCGAAACCGCATAACGCTGCCTGCGCCGCGCCCAGCGCTCAAGCGCCACGAGGGCGACAACGATGAACAGCATGGACAGCGCGATCTGCGCTGCACCCGGCAGGTCCGATTTCGTGACCCAGGTGGTGTAGATGGAAACCGTGAGGGTGCGGACGCCGAGGAATTCCGAAGCGCCTATATCGTTCAGCGCTTCCATCAGCGCAAGGCTGATGCCGACCGCAATCGCCGGTCGCGCCAGCGGCACCGCCACCTTGAAGAAGGCCGCTCGTCTGGAAACGCCGAGCGTTCGCGCCGCTTCCAGAAGGTTGCCCGCCTGCGTCAGGAACATGGCGCGCACGGGAATATAGACATAGGGAAACAGCACGAAGCCGAGAAGGACGATGCAGCCCGTCATGGACCTTATGTCCGGCAGACGGAACTCACGCGGGCTGGAATAACCGAGCAGCCAGCGGATCGCACCCTGCACCGGTCCTATCGGATGCAGAATATCCAGATAGGCGTAAGCGACGATATAGGTGGGCATGGCCAGCGGCAGCAGCAGCGCCCATTCCAATATCCTGCGCCCGGGAAAATCATAAGCGGTGACCAGCCAGGCGGCGTAGGTTCCGACGACACCTGCCAGCAGCCCGACCCCGGCAAGAAGGATCGCCGTATCCGGAAGCGCCGTCCAGAGCACGGTTGAGCCGAGATGCGCCCACAGGCCTTCAGACCCCTGCACCGCCTGCAATACAAGCGCCAGAACCGGCACCATGGCGCCACAGACCGACAGCAAAGAAAGGCCCAGCCACCAGAAGGTGGAGGAAAATCTGGCTCTCGTGCTGGGTGGCAATGGCTGGATGGCGTCTGCGTTCATGTGCTTCGGGAAAATACGCGGAAAGGCGTCCGCGGGTGCGAACGCCTTCCATGTTGTTACTGTTGAGTGGCCTTACTTGTCGAAACCGACCTTGTCGACCAGCTCGCTCGCCTGCTTGCGATGCGAGACGATTTCCGTCAGCGGCTTGTTATCGATCTTCAGCTTGCCGAAGGAAGCGATGATCTCATTGAGAGCCGCACCCTGCTTGACCGGATATTCGTAGTTGGCTTCGGCATAGATCTTCTGGGCTTCGTCGGAGACGAGATATTCCAGCAGCTTGACGGCTTCCGCCTTGTTCGGTGCATTCTTGGCCACAGCCGCACCGCTGATGTTGACCTGCGTGCCACCATTCTTGAAGGTCGGCAGAACCACCTTGATGGCGTCGCCCCACTTCACCTGCTCCTCGCCGCCCTTGCCCGAGCGCATCAGGCCGACATAATAGGAGTTGGCAATGCCGATATCGCAAATGCCGCCGAGAATGTCCTTGGCAACGTCACGGTCACCACCGCCTGCCTTGCGGGCCAGGTTTTCCTTGACGCCGGCAAGCCACTTCTCGGTGTCTTCAGCGCCGTAATGGGCGATGTAATCGGCAAACAGCGCCGTGTTATAGGGGTGCTGGCCAGCGCGAATGCAGACCTTGCCCTTCCACTTCGCATCCGCCAGATCTTCATAGTGGAAGGCGGCGAGATCGAGATCCTTCGCTGCGTAGAGAACGCGGGCGCGCATGGAGAGCGCGAACCAATGACCCTTGGCGTCGCGAAGCTCGGCGGGAATGGCCTTCGTCAGGGTTTCGGATTCGACCGCCTGGGTGACGCCCTTTTCAGCGAGATCGACGAGGTTGCCGGCATCAACCGTCATCAGAACGTCGGCAGGCGAGCTTGCGCCCTCGCTCAGAACGCGCTCGGCAAGACCATCCTTCAGGAACACGGTATTGACCTTGACGCCGCTCGAGGCAGTGAAAGAGTCGAGCAGCGGCTGGATCAGGCCCGGTTCGCGGGTGGTATAAATGTTGAGTTCAGCAGCGCTGGCCGTTCCGGCCGCAAAGGCAACCGTGCTGGCAAGCAGGGCAAATCTCGTAAATTTCGTCATGTTTTGTCTCCCTCTCCGATAGCGGCAATATGGAGGAGCAGACATCATACATGACGCGCCAAATCAAGTTTTATTTCTCTGCTTTCAGGGCAGATTCGATCACCAAGAGTTGAAAATGGAGCGAAAATTAACATGCAAATCCGCTTACTCAACCTCCAGTAAATATCAATACTCCCTTGGGATCGATACCGAAGCGCACCGCCTTGGTGCGGGTGGGTGTGCGCTGCATCGTCCTGACACGCAGATCTGCCGACAGGCCGGGCACGGCGATGCCAAGCTGCTCGATCTCCCCGAGGAAGACACGGCTCGATATTTCGCCGGCAATTCCTTCTTTCGCGGCGCCGTCCTCGATGATCGAAATCGCATTTGGGCGAACATAAGCAACGGCGGCGAGGCCATCGGGCAGATCGGACGCATCGCCCAGAAGCCCGAGCGGCGTTTCGACGCGGCCCTGTCTCACCCGGCCCTCGATCTTGTTGAAGGCGCAGAAAAAATCAGCGGCATAACGGGTTTTGGGATGATCGTGGATTTCGTAACCCGTGCCGCTCTGCACGATGCGACCTTGCTGCATCAGAACCACACGGTCGCCTGCGGAAAGCGCTTCTTCCGGATCATGGGTGACCATGATCGCCGTGGTGCCCAGCTGCCGCAGGAGCCCGAGCGTTTCCTCGCGCACACTGTCTCGCAGTCCCCTGTCCAGATTGGAAAAGGGTTCGTCCATCAGAAGCAGGCCGGGCTGCGGGGCAAGCGCGCGGGCAAGAGCCACACGCTGCTGCTCGCCGCCCGAAAGCGTATGCGGATAACGTTTCGCCAGTTCCTGCAGGTGGACATGTTCAATCATCTCTGCGGCGCGGCGGCGGGCGTCCGCCTTTGGCAAAGACCGAAGACCGAACATGACATTCTGTTCCACGGTCAGATGCGGAAACAGCGCATAATCCTGAAAGACGAAACCGATATTGCGCTTTTCAGGCTCCACGAAAACAGCGGGACCAGCAACGACAGCGCCATTCAGGGAAACGCTGCCATGATCCGGCGTCTCCACGCCCGCCACAATGCGCAGCAGGGTCGATTTTCCACAGCCGGAGCGCCCCACCAGACAAATGATTTCGCCGCGTTCGACGGAAAGATCGATATCGGACAGCACATCCGTATCGCCGAATCTCTTCCCGACCGATTTCAGTTCCAGCGCTACTCTGCCTGCCATTTCCAATCCTGCCCTGCTTTGCGAATTATGTTGATCGCTCAAATCAGGATTAAAGTCAAAAAAGGCTGGCGAAATGCTTTTCCCTTCATGAGTCGGCGAGATGTGCGGCAGCAATATTGACGTTTACGTTAGAGTTAAATAGGCTTTACCGATGCGATGGACGTAAAGGGATTACGCGTCTATCATTCGTCACCGGGGAGCGAGAGGAGCGGTCGATCCGGTGACGCCACATGGGGTTCCCTCAATCCGGCCGAGTGAGCCGGATGAATACGGGAGCCTTATGAATAATCAGGCAGCCGAAAGCGCCCTTCACGCATTTCAAGGAATGCGCGGCGCGACAAAGACTCTGGGAGGAGAAGCATGAGTGAACTGTCCCTGGGACACCCGGAAAATGTCAGCGCAGAGAAGCGCTGGCTGGCATCCTATCCGCCGGGCGTACCTTCCGAAATCCCCGCATCCGCCCACGCCTCCCTTGTCGAACTGCTCGAAAAGAGCTGTGCGCAATTTGCCGACCGCAAGGCCTTTTCCAGCATGGGAAAGTCCCTGACCTATCGGGAACTGGACGCTGAAACCCGCGCGGTCGCTGCCTGGCTGCAATCCAGAGGGCTGGAAAAAGGCGACCGGGTTGCCGTGATGATGCCGAATATTCTGCAAAATCCTGTTGCCGTATACGGGATTTTGCGGGCGGGCATGATCGTCGTCAATGTCAATCCGCTCTACACACCGCGCGAGCTGGAACATCAGCTCAAGGATTCCGGCGCAAAGGCGCTCTTCGTGCTGGAAAACTTCGCCCATGTGGCCCAGCAGGCCGTGCCGAAAACCGCGGTGCGGCATCTGGTCGTCGCAGCGATGGGCGATCTCCTCGGTCTCAAGGGACATATCGTCAATCTGGTGGTTCGCAAGGTCAAGAAACTGGTGCCCGCCTACACCATTCCCGGCTCCATCAGCTTCAAGGCCATGCTGAAGGAAGGTCAGGGATTTTCGCTGAAGCCGGTCAGCCTCACGCCGCAGGACATCGCCTTCCTGCAATATACCGGCGGCACGACGGGTGTATCCAAGGGTGCGGTTCTCACCCATGCTAACCTTCTTGCAAACAAGCTTCAGATCAGCCTGTGGCTGGACGCAGCCTTCAATGGCAAAAAAGACCGCCCGGAAGTTCTCAACTTCATCTGCGCGCTGCCGCTCTGCCACATCTTCGCATTGACGGTGAATTCGCTGATGGGCATTGCACTCGGCGGCCACAATCTGTTGATCGCCAATCCGCGCGACATTCCCGGCTTCGTGAAGGAGCTGGCGCATTATCAGCCGCATATTTTCCCCGGCATCAACACGCTTTTCAACGCGCTGATGAACAATGAGGATTTCCGCAAACTCGATCTGTCATCGCTCATTCTGGTTCTCGGCGGCGGCATGGCCGTGCAGAGGCCCGTTGCGGAGCGCTGGCTTTCCGTCGTCGGCTGCCCGATTGCCGAGGGTTACGGCCTCTCCGAGACATCACCCGTTGCAACAGTCAATCGTCTCGATTCCACGGAATTCAGCGGCACCATCGGCCTGCCGATCTCCTCGACGGAAATCGATATTCGCGATGAGGACGGCAAAAGCCTGCCGACAGGCGAAGTCGGCGAGATCTGCATTCGCGGCCCGCAGGTCATGGCCGGCTATTGGCAGAGGCCGGATGAAACCGCGAAAGCCATGACGGCGGACGGCTTCTTCCGTTCCGGTGACATGGGTTTCATGGACGAGCGCGGTTACACCAAGATCGTTGATCGCAAGAAGGACATGATCCTCGTTTCCGGTTTCAACGTCTATCCGAACGAGGTGGAAGAAGTGGCCGCCAGCCATCCGGGCGTGCTGGAATGCGCCGCAATCGGTGTTCCGGATGAGCATTCCGGCGAAACCGTCAAGCTTTTCGTCGTCAAGAAGGACCAGTCGCTCACGGAAGCGGAACTCAAGGCCTTCTGCGCCAAGAGCCTGACGAACTACAAAAGGCCGAAAATCATCGAGTTCCGCACCGAGCTGCCGAAATCGAATGTCGGCAAGATTTTGCGGCGCGAATTGCGCAATCTGAACTGATTGTCACGCGCAATGGGGAGAGCCGGGCGACCGGCTCTTTCTTTCATCCCGGCCCTTTTCTTTTATCAAAGTCGCCTTGATTTGGCCGTCGGAAAAAGAATAGTTTCCTCATCCTTCCACGGAAGCCGAGGAGCACAAGATGCAGGCCACCATCGAAAAACTGAAAGCAACGGCGAGCAGCACAGCCGCAACCGATCTTCGCGCCGCCTTTGCGGCCGACGACAAGAGATTCAGCCGTTTCAACGCCAAATTCGATGACCTGCTGATGGATTATTCCAAATGCGCCGTGAATGAGGAGATCGTCACGCTTCTCGAACAGCTCGCACGCGAAGGCGGTGTCGAGGCCAAGCGCGAGGAGATGTTCTCCGGCAAGGCAATCAACTTCACCGAAGACCGCGCCGTGCTGCATACCGCGCTGCGCAATCGCTCCAACACGCCGGTTCTCGTTGACGGCAAGGACGTGATGCCCGATGTGAACGCCGTTCTGGCGGCCATGGGCAAGTTTGCCGACGCCATCCGCTCCGGCTCTCTCAAGGGCGCGACTGGCAAGAAGATTACTGATGTCATCAATATCGGCATTGGCGGCTCCGATCTCGGCCCGGTCATGGCGACGCTAGCGCTCGCACCGTTCCATGATGGCCCGCGCGCGCATTTCGTTTCCAACATCGATGGCGCGCATATTGCGGATACGCTGAAGCTCATCGATCCGGAAACCTCGCTCTTCATTGTCGCATCGAAGACCTTCACCACCATCGAAACGATGACGAACGCCGCCACCGCGCGCCGCTTCATCGCCGAAAAGCTGGGTGAAGAGGCCGTAAAGCACCATTTCGCCGCCGTTTCAACCGCGCTGGACAAGGTCGCCGCCTTCGGTATCGAAAGCGATCGCATCTTCGGTTTCTGGGACTGGGTCGGCGGACGTTATTCGATCTGGTCGGCCATCGGCCTGCCGCTGATGCTTGCCATCGGCCCGGATAATTTCGGCAAGTTCCTGGATGGCGCACACGCCATGGACAGGCATTTCCGTGAGGCGCCAATCCGCGAAAACCTGCCGATGCTGCTCGGCCTCATCGGTTTTTATAACCGCAACGTACTGGATTATCCGACCCGGGCGATCCTGCCCTATGACCAGCGCCTGTCGCGTTTCCCCGCCTATCTGCAGCAGCTGGACATGGAATCGAACGGCAAGGGTGTCACCATCGATGGCACGCCGGTCGAAGGCCAGTCCGGACCGGTCGTCTGGGGCGAACCCGGCACCAACGGCCAGCACGCCTTCTACCAGCTCATCCACCAGGGCACGAGCGTGATCCCGGCGGAATTCATGATCGCTGCCAATGGCTTTGAGCCGGAACTGCGTCACCAGCATCAGCTTCTCATCGCCAATTGCCTGGCCCAATCAGAAGCGCTGATGAAGGGCCGCACGCTCGCCGAAGCGAAAGCCCAGCTCACCTCCAAGGGCATGGAAGACAGCCAAGCCGATTTCATCGCGCCGCACCGCGTCTTCACCGGCAACCGTCCGTCCATCACCTTCGTCTACGACAAGCTGACGCCGTTCGCGCTTGGCCGCCTGATCGCGCTTTACGAACACCGCGTCTTCGTCGAAGGCGTGCTGTTCCGCATCAACTCCTTCGACCAATGGGGCGTGGAGCTTGGCAAGGAACTGGCAACCGGTCTGCTTCCGGTCGTCGAAGGCAAGGAAAGCGCTGCCGGCCATGACAGCTCGACGCAGGGACTGGTAAAGGCGCTGGCGGGACTGGCGGGCTGAGACTCGTTACGACCAAGATCCAAAAAAGCCGGAGACACCTCCGGCTTTTTTAATGGGGCGGCTCAAATATAAAGCGCCGCCATCTTGCGCCACGCACCCGCACGGTGGGCGCGGCCGTCCCAGACGTGCATACGATGCCCCACCTGCTTGTCCGACAGGACACGGCTCAGATGATGATTGTTGTCCAGAAACGGGTCGGCATCGCCGATGGTGAAGACCATGTCGATACGCCGCAGGTGATCAAGCCGCCATGGGCAGTCAAGGCCCGGAAGAAAGTGGCTGGGTGTATGGAAATAGACGTCGTCGTCGTAATAGCCATCGAACAGATCGCCGAAGGATTCCACCTTCATCGTCAGATCATAACGACCGGAAAAGGCGACGAGCTTGCGAAAAAGATGCGGGTGGCGAAAGACGAGGCTGGCGGCCTGAAATGCACCGAGACTGCAACCCTGCACAATGGTGCTGCCGTGAGGATTTTTCTCTGACATCAGCGGCAGCACTTCGTTCAGAATATACTCTTCGAAAGCGGCATGGCGGCGAATGCGATCGGCGGGATGATGCCCGCCTGCATAGAAGGTCTCTCTGGCCAGCCCCTCTATGCAATAGAGCTGAAGGTGGCCCGCCTCCAGCTTGTCGGCCAGACTGCCGACAAGGCCCAGTTCCTCATATTCGAAAAATCGCCCGTCGCGTGTCGGGAACATCAGCACCTTCGCACCGGCATGACCGAATATCAGGAGCTCCATGTCGCGATGGAGCCTTTGACTATACCAGCGGAGATATTCGCGTTTCATGGCACCTTGAAAAACCGTCTGACCTTGTCCTTATGGACCGCATCTTGCGATGCGCTGTCAGGGTAATCGAAATGTCCGGCGTCGAGGATGAAGATTTCATTAAATTTCGATTCTGGCAAAGCATTGGCCACGGCGAACTGGCAGGGCGGCGCCACTGCCGGATCGAAAAGCGCAGGCGCGACCAGCATCGGGACTTTTATGCGGGCGGCAGCACAGGCGGCATCGAACAGGCGCAGCGTTTCGAGCACATTGGCATGGGTCTTCTGGTACGTCTGAACCGCATCTGCGCTGCCGACGGTGGGCAGCGTCAGCCAGAACGGCCGGTGTCCGAATGTGGGAACCACCAGATGGCCGCAATCAATACGCTCGTCGAAAGGGATGGCCAGGGCGCCGATGCCGCCGCCGAAGCTGATGCCGCTATAACCCACCTGCCCGTCCAGCCAGGGATAAAGGCTTATGAGCATGGAAACGGCAACCCACAGATCGTCGACGCAGCCGCCGATGACGTAATCGTCCTTCCTGTCGATATTATAGAGAACATGTAGGGCCGGGTCGGACGAGATCGGCGGACAGGCGCTCAGCGAAAGCCCACGAAAACAGGGAAACAACACGGCTGTTTCTTCCACCGGCACGTCAAAATCAGGCGCCTCGCGACCGCCATAACCATGGCCAACAACGAGGCCGCGACGCACCTGCCCCTCGCGCGGTAGCAGCAGCCACCCGCCGATACGAAAACCGCCGGTGGAGGTGTAGGTCATATCGAGGACATGCCAGCGGGGGGCGCTGAGCCTGCTCTTGCGCAGCACCGGCCGGGGATCCGTGGCCAGCGCGCGGCGATAGCGCTTTTTCCAGAAATCATCGAAGCCCGGTGGCGCCTCGGGCGGGGTAATGGCCAGCAGTTGTTCACGCTGCATGCCATAGGTCGGGTCGAAATCAAAAGGATGGGACTTGGGAACGCTCATGCGATGCTTGTTTCGTGAAAAAACAGCGGACACAAGCTTCATAATATCGAAATAACGGTTTTTTACGGCTTTGGCGCCGGGAAGAGTGTTGAACCACCTGTTCAAAATGGTTCAACCGCGCCCATCACAAACCGATCTCATGCGCAAAGGGCGGATTCGCTCCAGCCCGCGAAACGGTGACTGCCGCAGCCTTTGCCCCCAACGCAAGCGCCTTTCTGATCTGCTCTTCCGTCAGTGAGGCAACCTGCGCCTTGGCGAGAAGGCCCTGCATTTTCAGCGAAGCCAGAATGCCGGCATCGAAGGTGTCACCAGCACCAACGGTATCCACGACCTCGACGCGTTCAGAGGCGACCTCAACCTTCAAGCCGGAGGTGTAGCCCACCGCGCCCTTGGCGCCACGTGTGACGACGACCAGCTTTGCACCGTGATGCAGCCAATGGCGGGCAAGCGTGTCCTCATCCCCTTCAAGACCGAACCAGGCGAGGTCCTCATCCGAGAACTTGACGATGTCAGACATGGCGGCCATGCGGCGGATGCGGGCCATATGCGACTGCTTGTCCTTGATGAAACCGGGGCGGATATTGGGATCGAGCGAAATGACACGGCTTTCATGCTCGCGTGTCATCAGCGCCTCATAGGTGCTGCCGCAGGGCTCCGGGATGAGGCTGATCGCGCCGAAATGCAGCGCCTCGCAATCCGCGCCCAGTGCCGGAAGCTCCTTCTCGGTAATCATCCGGCCAGCGGTGTTCTCATCGTAGAACGCATAGGTCGCATGACCTTCCACCAGCTTCACGAAGGCGATGGTGGTCGGGCGCGAGAGGGTGGCGCAATAGCTGAAATCGACATTGCTGGCGCGCAGGGTGTCCCGCAGGATATCACCCATCATGTCATCGGAAAGACCCGTGAAGAAGGCGGAAGGAACGCCGAGACGCCCCAGCGCAATCGCCGTGTTGAAGACCGCTCCGCCTGCATAGGGGGCAAAACCCGCCTCGCCCAGCGTCGTCTGCCGGGGCAACATGTCGATCAGGGCTTCACCACAACACAGGATCATTACGGTCCTCCTCAAAACAGCAAATCAAATGGACTTAAATCGATTTAGACGAAGATCGATCGGAAGGCCAGCCGCAAAACCGGGCTGGCCGCATCCGAAATTAAGATTGCGGCAATTCGCTGACACCGCCGTGCTTTGCCGACCATGGCAGGGGGTTATCGAGGAAGGCTTCGACCTCCGACAGGGTCTTTTCGTCGAACAGTTTTTCGGTGCGGGCGACCGCAAGAACATCGCGCCAGGTGGTCAGGTAATGCAGCTTGACATTGCCGTTGGAAAAGCGTGCTTTAGCCTCTTCGAAGATGCCGTAATAGAACAGCGCGATACCATGATCGACAATCCCGCCCGCCGCGCGAATGGCGTCGATGAAGGTGAACATCGAGCCTCCGGCCGTCGTCAGATCCTCGATGACCAAAACGCGAGCGCCTTCCGGCATATGGCCTTCGATCTGGGCATTGCGGCCGTGGCCTTTCGGCTTCTTGCGGCAATAGATCATTGGCAGGCCGAGGCGCTCGGCAAGGAAAGCAGCAAAGGGAATGCCTGCCGTTTCACCGCCGGCGACACAGTCGAATTTCTCGAAACCCGCCTCGCGCATCACCGCCGCCGCCGCAAAATCCATGACTGCGGAGCGAATGCGCGGGAAAGAGATGAGCTTGCGCATGTCGATATAGACAGGGCTCTTCATGCCCGAGGCAAAGGTATAGGGGCTTTCGGAATTGAAATGGACCGCCTTGATTTCCCACAACATTTTCGCAACCAGTTCCGCAACGACGGTGCGATCGGTGAATGTGAAGTGGTTCATAGGCGTTCTCCTTTTGGGCCCTGTTTCTCGCTCCGAAAACCCGGATGGGTGTTCGGAAAGCACGCGTCTTTGTTCGGTATGTCGTCGCCCGCCAAGGTACTGGCAGACCATAACAAAACCGCCGGCAGTGCCGGCGGTCATAAAATCAGTCTACATCCCAATGAAGCGGGAACATCGGGTCAAACACGGTGACCGGCCCCGCGCCCGTTTCGATCTTGGCCGGGAATGACACAGGTTCTTCGCGCTTGACCAGCGTGATCGTCTCCTCGTTCGGAGCCAGCCCGTACCAGGCCGGACCGTTGAGCGAGGCAAAGGCTTCCAGTTTATCGAGGGCGTTTTCATCCTCGAAGACGTGGGCGAGGCAGCTCAGGGTGTTGATCGAGGTATAGATGCCGGCGCAGCCGCAGGCGCATTCCTTCAGCGGGTCCACATGCGGAGCGGAGTCCGTGCCGAGGAAGAAGCGCGCGTCGCCCGACGTCGCAGCAGCCCGCAGCGCCAGCCTGTGCTCCTCGCGCTTGGCGACGGGCAGGCAGTAATAATGTGGCTTGATGCCGCCAACCAGAATGGCGTTGCGGTTGATGATGAGATGATGGGTGGTGATTGAGCCGGCGATGTTGGCCTTGGAAGACTTGATGTAATCCACGCCGTCGCGGGTGGTGATGTGCTCCATCGTCACCTTCAGTTCCGGCAGGCGCTGGCGCAGCGGTTCCAGAACCGTATCGATGAAGGCCTTTTCGCGGTCGAAAATATCGACTTCCGGCGTCGTTACCTCACCATGCACGCAAAGCGGCAGGCCGATCTTCGCCATGCGTTCCAGAACCGGCATGGCCTTGTTGAAATCGCGCACCCCGCCGTGGGAATTGGTGGTCGCCCCCGCCGGATAGAGCTTTACGGCAGTGATGAGGCCGCTTTTTTTGCCCTCTTCCACATCGTCGGCCTGCGTGTCCTCGGTCAGATAGAGGGTCATCAACGGTTCGAAACGGTCACCCGCCGGAATTGCCTTGACGATGCGTTCGCGATAGGCGCGGGCATCGGCCGTGGTAACAACCGGCGGCACCAAATTCGGCATGATGATGGCGCGGGCGAAATGGCGGCTCGTATCCCCGATCACCCCTTCCAGCATGGCGCCATCACGAAGATGCAGGTGCCAGTCATCAGGGCGGCGCAGGGTGAGCGACTTCATCGGGATACCTCGGAGCATGATGGAATTGCGCCCGCTTAGCATCTTTTGTCGCGGGAAAACAGCCGCCAGAGACCATCAGGCAGCTGTAAATGTCATTTTTTTGAAGCCCGCTTCAGATGTTGCCCGCTTCCGGACCCCAGACATCGGTCATGGCAAAACCATCGGCCAGCGGGTCAAAGGGATCGAGGCCCACCTGGTGCAGACCGAAGGTGAAGCCGCGTCCGGCAATGGTCGGAATGACGGCTGGACGGCCCGCCACCTCGGTGACGGCGGAAAGGCCGACATCGAATTCCGACCCGATGATCGAGCGGGATTTATACTCATCTCCCACCTTCACCTTGCCGCGCGCATAAAGCGTGGCGAGATTGGCGGAATTGCCGGTGCCACAGGGCGAGCGATCCGCCCGGCCCGGCCACATGGTGGTGCAGGTGCGGATGGAACCGTCCGCATCCACATCCCGGAACATGACATAGGCAACGCCGGAAATGGCCGGAATTTCCGGATGAACGACCGTCATTTCACGGTTGACGCGGTCCTTCAGGATCATACCCGCCGAGACCAGCTTTGCCGCATTGGCTTTTTCGATCGTAAGGCCGATCTGGCGAACATCGACCAGCGCATAAAAAATGCCGCCATAGGAAATATCCATCGTCACCCTGCCCCATTCGGGCGTGTCGATGCTGACATCCAGCTCGTGCACGAAGGATGGCACCATGGTCAGCTTGACCTTTTCGCAACGGCCATCGCGGCAGGTGGCCGTGGCCTTTACCAGACCGGCCGCCGTTTCGAGGATGATGACGGTTTCCGGCTCCTGCATTTCCACCATGCCGCTTTCCAGAAGCGCCGTCGTTGCGCAGATGGAATTGGAACCGGAGCTGGCATGCGCCTGATCCGGCTGGAGAATGACGAAAGCCGCGTGCGCATCCGGGTGCTTCGGCGGCAGGAGTAGATTGACTGATCCCATCGGCGTGCCGCGCGGTTCCAGCGTCAGGAAGCGGCGAAGCGCCTCCCCCTGCGGATCGGTATTCATCCAGTGAAGCTGTTCGGCCACGGTATTGCCGGGAATTTTCGGCGCGCCGCCGGTGACGACACGGCCGATTTCGCCTTCGCAATGAACATCGAGAAGCTGGAGGGTGCGTTTCCAACGCATGGGGTAAACTCCGGAAGTTGGGTTATTAACCCGACCATACAGATAAAAATACAAGCTGTATACAAATCTGCGGGAGCGTCGTGACAAAATCGCTTAACGTTTTCGCCGCCCCGCACGCGTCGTCGTTTAGCGATTACGGCATTCCGCCCGGCTTCGATTGGCGGCGGCATCGCAATTCACTCTGGAGGATTGAACCGCCTGATCATCCACCACGGAACCGGCTGTATCGCCCACCGATCCGACGGTGTTTTCGACGGAACGGCCGAGCCGCTCCACCTGCCTGCCGTAATTCTCCCGCGTGCGCGGATCGAAGACTGCGATCGGTGCGCTGACCACGACGCTGGCTGCCGTTCCGACTGTTTGCGCGGCACCGATGCTGACGGCACCCAGCGCCTCGCCCAGACCGACATCGGAATCCGTCACCGTCTGGCCCGCAATAAGACGGTCACCGATCAGGCGAACGACTTCCGGGCTCTCGGCAAATTTTCCGTGGTTCAGACGATCACCGGATTGCAGCTTTGTGAGATCGAGAACCGTGATGCCAGCTTTTTCCAGCTGGCTGCGATAGGGCTCGACGGAAGGATCGATCTGACCGAGGCGATCGACATTACCGGAAATGCGGCGCGACAGGCTGAGCGCGCGGTCATCCTGCGACACGAAGAGCGTAAATTTCGGCGGCATATTGCCGAGGCTGCTGAATTGCCGGCTGAACACGTCGACATCGAGATCCGGGGCGGCCAGAATGACATTGCTGATCTTAGGATCAACGCGGCCGTTGCGGATGGCCATCTGGCGCAGCGCCTCCACCGCAAGCCAGGTGCCCATGGAATGGGCCATGACGGTGACTTCGCGAATGGATTTATCTTTCGCCAGCCGCGTCAGCATCTCCTCCAGGGAATCGCGGGAATAGTTGGTGCTTTCCTTATCGTAATTATAGTCGAAAATGCTCGCGCGCGACGGCCAGGTGAACACCACAGGCACGACATCCGTGCCGGAATCATGGACGATCTGGGCGAAACGATAGACGGATTCCTCGTAACGATTGTTGAAACCATGCACGAAGACCAGCACACGGCGGTCCTTCGCGATATGCTTACTGATCCAGCTTCTGGTTTCGGCTTCGGAGCGAATGGGCTCAACCGCAACCGTGGTGAAATCCGTCAGCGGATTGGGTGGCAGCTTTTTCGGCCATTGCACCTGACCAACCTTGCGGTTGGCAGCAGGCGGAATGGAGACCGTGACCGCATCGACCTTCAGCCCCGTTCCCCGCTCGCCGCCGAAAAGAACCGCAGGATTTTCGGAAGGGGCGCGCGTTGTCGCAACGAGGAGATTGACCGGCGTCGTACCGGCCACAGTTTGTCCCGTTGGCGTCATCACACCGATCGGCCGCCCGCCGCAACCGGCAAGCAGGGCGACAATCGTGATCATGGCGACGAAGCGAATGGGCATCACATCACTCTCCTGCAACCCTGAGGCAGCTCGATAGCGGCCGGGTGGAGAGGATTTTCTACCGGAGGCGGAACAGTCGCGCCAGCAACCTAAGCGGAGTGACGGGCACTTTCCCCAGCGGTGTGTCCAAACAGACCCAATTGCCGGTCAAAAAACCGGCAAGTGGACAACCTGTTTCAACGCCTATTGCTGAGGTCGCATCGTGCCCTTTTCCCGCAACGCCTGATGCCACGACAGCGCCTCTTCGATGAGATGCGGCGTATGCCCGCCCCGCGCTGCCGCCCGGCGGTAATAATCCATCAGCGCATCGCGATAATCAGGATGCACGCAGTTCGCGATGATGACCGCCGCACGCTCGCGAGGCGCCAGCCCGCGCAGATCGGCAAGCCCGATTTCGGTGACGAGAATATCGACATCATGTTCGGTATGATCGACATGGCTGACCATCGGTACGACACTGGAAATAGCCCCGCCCTTGGCGATCGACTTGGTGACGAAAATGGACATATAGGCGTTGCGGGCGAAATCCCCCGAGCCGCCGATGCCGTTCATCATGTGCGTTCCGCCGACATGGGTGGAATTGACGTTTCCGTAGATATCGAATTCCAGCGCGGTGTTGATGCCGATGATGCCAAGGCGACGGATGACTTCCGGATGGTTGCTCACCTCCTGCGGACGCAGGATCAGCCTGCTTTTGTAATCGGCCAGTCGCGGCATGACCTGCTCGTTCATGGCAGAAGAAAGCGTGATTGACGAACCAGAGGCAAAGGTCAGCTTGCCAGCGTCGAACAGTTCGAAGGTCGAATCCTGCAGGACTTCCGAATACATTTTCAGATCGTGAAACGGCGTATCGATGAAACCGTGCATCACGGCGTTGGCAATGGTGCCGATGCCGGCCTGAAGCGGCTGTAATTCGTGGGTCATGCGGCCATGACGCACCTCGTTCAAAAGAAATTCGGTGAGATGGCCGGCAATCGCCTTGGTCTCGTCATCCGGCGGCAGCACCGTGGAGAAACTGTCGCTCTTGTCGCTCAGCACGATGGCGGCGATCTTTTCCGACGGCACCGGAATGAATGGCAGGCCGACACGGCTATCCGTCGCGACCACGGGAATGGGCATGCGGGTCGGGCGTTTGGCGGGAATGAAGATGTCGTGCAGCCCCTCCAGCACCTCGGGCTGCGACAGGTTGATCTCGACGATGACCTTATCGGCCAGAATGGCGAAGCTTGCGGAATTGCCGACGGAGGTGGTGGGCACGATGCCGCCCTCCGCCGTGATTGCCACGGCCTCGACAATGGCGACGTCAACGCCGTGAATCTGGCCGCCGCGAAGTTGCTCCACCGTTTCGGAAAGATGCTGGTCGATGAACATCACCTTCCCGTCATTGATCGCCTTGCGCAAAGCGGGATCGGACTGGAACGGCATGCGGCGTGCCAGCATGCCGGCCTCGACCATGGTCTTGTCGAGGTCGTTGCCGAGGGAAGCGCCGGTCATCAGGGTGATTTTCATGGGGTTCGTCTTGGCGCGCTCGGCCAGCGCCAGCGGCACTGCCTTGGCTTCACCGGCGCGCGTAAAGCCGCTCATGCCCACCGTCATGCCATCCTGAATGAGACTGGCGGCCTCCTCGGCGCTGACGATCCTGTTCAAGAGGGACGCGTTGCGGATACGCTTTTCAAGCATGCAATTCTCCATGATCTGTCATCACGATGGCACGGCATTGGTCGGCCATCTTTCGGCGACTATGGCGTGCAGTTTCATCGATGAAACTGACATAGATCAAGGGTGCGCACGGAACGATGGTGTCGATGCATCGCATCCCGTTAAACAAACCAGAAGTGGCGCATCGGCGCGACAGGCCGCAGGATCTTCTCACCACCGCAACCCTGTAATCGGCAAAAAACCTCGCACCCTGCACCGGGACCAGGCACGAGGCGGAGGTCATCCCCGTATAACACGGAAACGTCCGGTGTCAGGGACCTTCGCAGACAGGCGCCTGACCGAGCACGACCTGCCCAACTTCCGCGTCATAGGCACGCAGGCCGAATGCACCAAGGCTTATGATCCGGTAGCAGGGATTACCACCCGTCCACAGCGGATCGACAACATCGATATCGGTGATGAAACGATGCGCGCAGGCCTGACCGGAACTGTAGGCGATACCTTCGGCGGTCGTCCCTGCCATCGGCACATGTATATGGCCGAAAATGATGTGACGTATACCGGCCGGATGAGCGACGAGCCGGCGCATGACAGCGCCCTCATCATGCATACCGATATGTTCGAAATGGCGGATGCCGCAATCCATCGGCGGGTGATGAATGAAAATTGTCGCGGGCAACTCGCCCGCGCTTTCCAGCGCACTCTCCAGCCATGCCAGACGATCCGCGCCATACATGCCGCCGATCATATCGGCCTCGTGGCTGTCGAGAAACAGCAGCCGACCGAATTCAGTGTCGATGAAGGACTGGATATAGCCGTTGTCATCACGCGGCTGCTCGGGAAAGGCAGCCACGAATTCCGGGCGACGGTCGTGATTGCCGAGCATCAGCCGCACAGGCACCGAGACCGGCGCGAGGATGTCGCGCAGCAGTTCATAGGCTTCCGGCTCGCCGTAATTGCAAAGATCACCCGTCATCACAAGAAGATCGGCGTCGGCGTGTTTTTCGACAATATCAGCCACCGCCGCGCGCAGCTGCTTTTCCGGGTCGACGCCGTTTACAGCAATGCCGGGGGGTACGAGATGAGTGTCGGTGATCTGGATGATCTTCATAACAGGGCTTTCTGCGCAAAATAGCTGCGGGAACGGATTTCCCCGCAGCCTTTTCAATGGTTTTGCTTATTTCAGCAGGGCGTTGGTCTGCTCGACGATCTGCTTGAGACCAACTTCCGGCGTCACCTCACCGCGCATGACGGTGCCGATGATGTCGCGCTGGGTGCGCCAGATGCGGACGGAATCGCCACCCGGATAACCGGCCCAGGGGAGCGAACGGTCAGCCTGAAGCGAAGCGGTCTTCACATTCGGGTTCTCGACATAATAAGGAGCGAGGAAGTCCGGGCCGGTGGCCAGCTTGTTGGTCGGCAGGTAACCGGTGATGCGAACGATAGTGTTCTGCGCTTCCGGACCGGTGATCCACTTCAGGTACTTCCACGCCGCGTCCTGCTTGGCCTTGTCCTGGGTCAGAATAACAGCCGAGTTACCGCCAGTCGGAACGCCGCCCTTTTCCTTGTTGTCGAGCGGGAAGGTTGCGGTCTTCAGCTTGAAGCGGTCGCCGACCAGACCCTGGATCGTCTGAACGTGGGCGGGCGTCGAGAAGATGAAGCCGGTGAGGCCTGCACCGAACTGCTGGCGAGACTGATCCCAGTCGAGCAGGTTCTGACCACCTTCGGTGACGAACTGACGGGTCATCTTCAGGGCGTTGAGGCCGATCTCGTTGTCGAAGCCAACGGTCTTGGCCTTCTCGTCAACGAGCTTGCCGCCCTGTTCGACGATGAGCGCCTGCCACAACCAGTCGTCCGGCCAGCCGTTGATATCGTAGCTCATGCCGGCGAACTTCGGGTCGAGCGCCTTGATTTTCTTTGCGAGAGCAATGAGCTCCGCAAAGGTCGTCGGCATCTTGTCCGGGTCGCCGCCAGCCTTGGTCACGAGGTCGGAGTTGATGTAGATGATCGGCGAGGACGCGTTGACCGGCAGACCATATTGCTTGCCGTCGATCTGGCCGAGTGCCGCCATCTTCGGGCTGTAGTTCTTGTCGAGGAAAGCCTGACCGCCTTCAGCCTCAATGAATGGGCCGAGATCGGTGATCTGGTTGCGCGGTGCGAGCGTGTGAACGAGTTCAGCCGTCAGGTTGTAACCCGAGAAATAAACATCCGGCAGATTGCCTGTGACGGCGGAGCGCAGAACCTGCTGCTGGCCTTCATTGTAACCGGCGGCCGGAGCGAGGAAGTTGATCTTCACATCAGGGTTCTTCTTCATGAATTCATCGGCCAGCGGCTGATGGAACTTGGTGAAGCCCGGCAGGTTGTAAAGAACATTGAGCGTGATTTCATTGGCCAGAACCGGCTGAGCGAGGCCAGCAAAAGCCATGCCAAGAGCCAGACCGCCCATCACAGCGCGTCGGTTGAGTTTCATGTCAGTCTCCAGAAAGGTTGTGAGGAGGAAATCTGAACGGCGTCACTTGACGCCGGTCATGGTAATACCGGCGATGAAATGCCGCCGTGCGAGGAGGAAGCACAGCACCATCGGCGCGGTAATCAGTGTTGCGCCCGCCATCAGCGCACCGTAATTGGCGCCGGATTCGACATCCGCGAAAAGCATCATGCCAAGCGGCGGCGGGGCGAGATTGGTGTCGGAGACCACGATCATCGGCCAATAAAGGTCGTTCCAGTGGGCAACGAGCGAAAAGATCGAGAAAGCGGCAAGCGAAGGCAGAGAACCGCGAAGGACCAGCCCCCAGCAAATCTCCATTTCCGAGAACCCGTCCATGCGGGCGGCCTCGATGATTTCATTCGGATAGCTGCGGAAGGACTGGTTGAACAGGAAGATGGCGAAGACCGACAGGAAGAACGGCATCATCATCGCGAAATAGGTATTCAACAGCTCTGTCTTGGCCAGACCGACGAAGAGCGGCAATGCCAGGGCCTGAATGGGAACGCAGAGCGCGGCAATGACGAGGCCCAACAGCAGCTTGCGGCCCGGGAACCGGAGCTTCGCGAGCGCATAGGCCGCCGGAACCGAGGTCAGGATCTGCACGACGAGAATGCCGACGCAAACGATGACGCCGTTCAGCATGAAACGCGCCATTGGCACCTGACCCGCAGCCCGTGCATAGTTGTCGACAGCGTCGAATTTTTGCGGGATCGGCCAGAGCGACACATCGAAAATCTCCGCCGGCGAGCGGATCGAAGTCAGCACCATCCAGTAGAACGGCAGGAGCATCACGAAAGCGCCGAGCGCAAGCACGAGATGCGGGAAATATTTGCGGAGTACGGCCATCAGTAATGCACCTTCCGGTCCATATGCAGCGTCTGGCCGATCGACAGGACCAGCACGATCACAAGGAAGATGATCGTCAGCGCGGCGGCATAACCGGTGTTGGAATATTCGAAACCTTCGAGATAGAGGTCGAACAGCAGGGTTTCCGAGCCGAAGCGGCCCTTGGTCAGCACAGCCACCGTCTCGAACACCTTGAAGGCCGAAATGGAGGTAGTGACCACCACGAACATGGTCGTGGGTCCGAGCATCGGCCAGGTTACGGTCAGGAACCGGTCAACCGGGTTCTTGGCGCCATCCAGCCGCGCCGCCTCGTGCAGATCCTTAGAAATGGCGGTGAGGCCCGCGAGGAACAGCACCATGTTGAAACCCAGGATCTGCCAGACGCCCATCAGCGCCATGGTGGGAATGAGGAGGACGGGATTGGAGAGGAAGGCGACCGGTTCGAGACCGAACCATTTGATCGCCGCATTCACCGGACCGAGCGAGGGATGCAGCAGGAACTGCCACACGGTCGCCATGGCGACGAGGGTTGCGGTGACGGGGAGGAAATAAGCCACCTCCCAGAAAGCGCGGCTGCGCTTTCGATTATACACGAGCAAAGCCACGCCGAGTGCCAGAAACACACCGAAGGGAATGACGATGAGCACATAGATGGCGGTATTGGCCAGAGAGCGCAGGAAAACCGGATCCTGAAACGCCTTGATGAAGTTTCCAAAGCCGACAAAACGGGTGGAAAGCGAACCGAGCTGATAATCGGTGACAGAAAAACCGGCCAGAACGAACATCGGAACGATATAGATCGCCAGCAGCAGCAGGCTTGCGGGAGCAGCGAACATCAGGCCGCGCCAAATCATCCGCCGGTCCGCCTTTGAAAGCCGCGGGCGAGCCTTCGCGCGCGCGGCCGTGGAAAAATCGACCGCCGTCATGCCGGCACCCGCTCGCGCACCGTCAACTTGCGGCGCAGACCGTCGGCCGCGAAAAGATGCGCGCGTTCCGGCGCAAAGCCGAGATTCATCACGCCATTCATATCCGCGCCCACGGCATCGCCGGCGCCCTGACGCAGGGTGATAGCGACCGTCTCGTCGCTCAGCAGGCGGCAGCTTACGAAACGGTCGGCGCCGTGGGTTTCGCTGCGCACCACGCGCACGGCAAAACCTTCTTCGCCCGGGCGTAAATCTTCTGCACGAAGGCCGAGCGTCGCCGGGCCGGCATCACGGCCAGCACCTTCAATGCCAAGATCGCGTCCAAAAGCCGCGATCTTGCCTTGCGCATCGATTTCGACGGGCAGCAGGTTGATCGAGGGCGTGCCGATAAAACGCGCAACCGTCAGGGTCGCGGGCTTGCGGTAAAGCTCGTCCGGCGTACCAAGCTGCTCGATACGGCCTTCCGACATCAGCGCGATGCGGTCGGACATGGTCATGGCTTCGATCTGGTCATGGGTGACATAGATGAAGGTCGCCCCCAGCCGACGGTGCAGGCCCGCCAGTTCCTCACGCATGTGGGCGCGAAGCTTCGCATCGAGGTTGGAAAGCGGCTCGTCCATCAGGAAGGCGGCGGGCGAACGCACCAGCGCCCTTGCAAGCGCCACACGCTGACGCTGGCCGCCGGAAAGCTGCGCCGGCTTGCGATCCAGCAGATGCGCGATCTGTAGCGTCTCGGCCGCCTGCTCGACGGCGGCATCGATCTGCTTCAATGTTTCCGCAGGGGCCGCAAAACGTCCGATCAGCGGCAGACGTGCAGCAAAGGGCAGGCGCCGCATCCTGAGCGGTGTGGCAATGTTCTGGCGCACGCTCATGTGCGGATAAAGGGCGTAGGATTGGAAAACCATCGCCAGATTGCGATCGCTCGGATCAACCTCCGTCACATCCTGTTCGCCGATGGACACCGAACCGCGATCCGGCGTTTCCAGCCCCGCAATGATACGCAGAAGCGTGGACTTGCCGCAGCCCGACATACCAACGAGAGACAAAAACTCTCCGGGACGGATGGAAAGATCGATCTCTTTCAGAACATCGTCGGCGCCGAAGCCCTTGCCGATTCCTGAAAGTTCAAGTGATTGTGGCGTCATTCTGCGCTCCTTTTCTGGAGCGCATATGCTTTTATTGTATGACAATATGACGAAGGTTTGAGGAAGGTTCGATGACACTCGAAAGCCCGATAATCCCGGACTATCGGAAAACCCTTTGGTACAGGCCTTCACCCAAAACCACTAATATTTAGGGGGCATTGCTCAGATATTCCCCACTAGCATTTAAAGACTGAGAACCGGGTCGGCAGTGCCGGTTTAAACGGCGGCGAGAATCACATGTGGTCGTATTTTCCGGAATCGAACCCGCAAACACCTTGTCCGTTTCCAACGCGGCTTTCACCCCGGGGACAGCTGATGAAAGGGTGACTTTAGCACATATTCGGAACGTTCGGAATTCACGCGGCCCTACGGAGCGTCGAAGCATCCGTCTGAAGGACTTGCCAATACCAGCGATATCGCGCGTGAGAGCGATTGTTTCAGGACTTCATTTTATGGGAAGAGAAATGGCGCACCCGAAGAGATTCGAACTCCTGACCCCCAGATTCGTAGTCTGGTGCTCTATCCAGCTGAGCTACGGGTGCGTGCCGTTCCGGTCGTTTCCGGTGGCGTGGCGATCCTCTAAAACGTCCTCATTCCGAATGCAAGCGATTTCGCTTCGAAATTGTCATTTTTCCGCAGCAATTCATGTATCTAATTGATTTTATTTAAAATTCCATGAAGGTCATTTTCCACGGGCCAGATACCATGTCCGTTTGGGCGGGGAGAACGATTGTGCGAACCCGCTGCGGAGCAGGTTTTTCAGGCGGTTCTGGCCGCCTGCACGGAAGCGGCGCGGTCGGCGATCTCGATGCGGAACTGCGTGCCGGGACCGGGCTTTTCGACGAGCGCGATCGTGCCGCCATGGGCAAGCACGAGTTCGCGGGCAATGACCAGCCCGAGGCCCGTGCCGCCGGAGCGCGCCGACCCCCTGAAAGCAGAAAACAGGTTCTCCTTCGCCTTGCGCGGCATTCCCGGCCCATTGTCATCGATGACGATGCTGACGACGCTGCCAGCCCTCTGTGCCGAGATGGAGAGGTGTCGAAGCCCGGCATTCGCGGTATCGGATTGCAGGGCCTGAACGGCATTGCGACAGAGATTGTGGATGACCCGGAAGAGCTGCTCGGAATCCGCATCCACCGTGAGATCGGAGGGAACGCTGTCCTGAAACTCGATGCCGCTATCCGGATCGAGCGCCAGAATATCGCGCACATCCCGCACCAGAAGGCTCAACTGCACCATCTTGCGTTTCGGCGCGCCTTCGGTCGCCTGGCCATAGGCCAGAACCTCGCCCGTATAGGCCACGGCGCGGTCGATGGTGCGCAAGAGTTTCGGCGCGAAGCTCCTGACCATCGGATCCTTGGCATCGACCAGACGGTCTGACATGAGCTGGGCGGAGGAGAGGATGTTGCGCATGTCGTGGTTGATCTTCGAGACCGCGAGGCCGAGATCCACGAGGTTCTTCTGTTGCCGCAGGGTCTTCTGCAGTTCTGTCTGCATATCGGCGAGGTGGCGGCCGGCAACCGATAGTTCATCCGTTCCCTCATCAGGTACGAAAATCCGCTCGGGATTGCCAGGGTCCTCGGAGAAGTTCTGCATGCCGAGCGTCAGCCGGCGTATGGGCCGGATCATGATGCGGTTGATGGAGACGAAGATCAGGCCTGCGGTGATCAGCGACAGGACGATGGAAATCAGGAAAACGTTGCGGGCATAGGCAAGCATTGCCGCCCGCAGCTTGTTTTCGCCAAGCACCAGTTCGATGATCGTGTCGCTGTCGCCGACGACGTCGAAAACGCGGATGATGCGGTTGCCGCCGAACAGCAGGGTGGAAAAGGCGTCCCGCACCGCCGCCACCTGCGAAACGTCGGAAAGATCATATTGCTCATCGACGCCCGGCGGCGTTTCCGCCACGGCGAGCAAGCGCGACGTGCCGTCCTTGCGCAGGGCGATAAGCTTCGCTCCGGTCGCCATCAGCGTGTCGTTCTGCACGCTTCGCGGCAGTTCAGCCTGCAGGCCATCGATGACAGCCCCTGCGGCGGCGGCCGTATTCAGACGGTCGCGCAACCATGAAAGGCGCATATTGGCGACGGAAGGCACGAAGATCAGCACTTCGGCGATCATCACGAAGATGACCGTGAGCAACAGCAACCGCCCCGAAAGACCGGCGGTCAATCCCGGCATGCAATGCACCGGATCGTCTTGCGTGCGGTCCAAGCTGTCTACGCCTTTAGAAAACACCGGGCCATGATCCTGTATGCGCGCCGCTGCTTGCGTGGAACGGCTCGGTTTATATGCAGTGATGATAATAGGACCTAATGGATATTTTTCCAATGCACTGCAAAATAAAGGTTTTCATTGCAGGAAAAACAAACGCCGCCCGGCAGGGGCGGCGTTTGAAAATGAGCCAGTCTGAAGCGGACCGCTTGTCGTCTAAAACTCCTGCCAGTCGCCATGCGCGGGTGCCGCCGCAGGCTGGGCATTGAGCGCGCGGCTGACGCTGTTCATCAATTTACGGGCCGGAGACGCCACTGCCGGCGTCCTGCCGGAGACCGCCACCGGACCGGCGGAGACCGCCATCGGT
Organism: Agrobacterium sp. B1(2019); assembly: GCF_008274755.1. Lineage (NCBI taxonomy): Bacteria > Pseudomonadati > Pseudomonadota > Alphaproteobacteria > Hyphomicrobiales > Rhizobiaceae > Agrobacterium > Agrobacterium sp. B1(2019). Next base: position 2,290,362 of record NZ_VTPB01000001.1, read on the forward strand.
CTCGCGGGCTGCTCGATGCGGGGGCTGCGCTGCACATTCTCCACGCCGACGTTAAAGCGCGCCACGAGCGTCACGAGATGGTCCGCCTCGCTGCTCAGCTTGTGGGTTGCGGCCGAGGTCTCCTCCACCATGGCGGCGTTGCGCTGCGTTACCTGATCCATCTGGTTGATGGCAGTATTCACCTCGTGCAGTCCGGTGGACTGTTCCCTGGCGGCCGTGGCGATCGAGTGGATGTGCTCGTTGATTGCCAGAACGCGGGTCTCGATCTCGCTCAGTGCGCCGCCAGTTCTCTGCACCAGCGATACGCCGCGCCCGACCTCCTCGCCGGATTTGGTGATCAGCGCCTTGATGTCCTTCGCAGCCGTTGCGGATCGTTGCGCAAGTTCTCGCACCTCCTGAGCGACGACGGCAAAGCCCTTGCCCGCTTCGCCTGCACGGGCGGCTTCCACACCGGCATTCAGCGCCAGCAGGTTCGTCTGGAAGGCGATTTCGTCGATGACGTTGATGATCTGGCTGATTTCGCGCGAGGCATGCTCGATACGATCCATGGCGGACACGGCGTCGCGCACGACATTGGCGGACTCCTCCGTCTTCTGCTTCGTTTCGGCGACCATGGCGCTGGCTTCCTGCGCACGATCGGTCGAATTGCGAACAACGGCGGTAATCTCATCCAGAGCGGCTGAGGTTTCCTCCAGCGCCGCCGCCTGCTGTTCCGTCCGCTTCGACAGGTCGTCGGCCGCCGAGCGCAATTCGTTCGCGTTGCCGCTGATGCCTTCCGTGCTGCCGCGCACTTCGCGCATCGTCTCGCGCAGCTTGGTCAGCGTCTGGTTGACGTTCACCTGAAGTTCGGCGAAGACGCCGCGGAACTCGCCATCCATTCTCTCCGTCAGATCGCCCCGCGCAAGGCCTTCAATGACGCGGCTGGTCTCGGACACGCCATTATGGACGCCGATGAGGAGCGAATTGATCGTCGCAGCGAAACGATTGAGGTTGTCGTCGCCATAATCCTTGTTGATGCGGCGGCTGAAATCGCCTTGGGCCGCAGCGTCGACGACGATGGCCATGCCGGCCTGCAGATCGTCGCTCTTGGCGCGCATGGCGGCTTCCTGCGCATTCATGCGGCGCACTTCGCTGCCGTTTTTCTTGAAGACCTCGACGGCCGCGGCCATTTCGCCGATTTCATCGTTGCGGCCGAGATAGGGGACGGCGGCATCGAGATTTCCGTCGGCCACGGCATTCATCACCTGCGAAACCCTGCGGATGGGTGCGCTGAGTTGCCGCGTTCCCATATACAGGCCGAAGGCCGCTCCCGCGCCGACACCTGCAACCGTCACCGCGACAATCACCCAGAATATAGCGGTGCTGAAAGAATCAACCCCGGCCTTCACGACTTCGAGTTCGGCAAGGTCGTTTTTCACGACACTGTCGATCTCCGCCTGATAAGCCTTGCGGTTGGCGCGGTTAGCCTCGTTATTACCCTGCTGGTTGGCCGCCTGGGGCCCGACTTCCTTACCGAGACGAACCGTCTCCAAGCGGAAGGACCGAAACTCCTTGGATCGATTGACAAGCTTGTCGAAACTCACTTTTTGCTCGGCCGGCACCAGCGGGGCCCAAGTAGCGATCAGCTTTTCCATGGCGTCGAGATTTTTCACCATGCCGTTAGCAAAGGGGGTGGCCGCAGCCACATCGGGGGCCGCATAGATACCGCGCGCGTCCATGACGACTGCCGTCACCAGTCGGTTGAGCGCTTCTCCCTTATAAGCCCTTTCGGCGGCTTTCTCGAAATGATGCGAACGAACCCAGAATTCGTTGATCGCATAGATGGACAGCCCGCCAATGGTACAGGCAACAAGGCTCATCAGCCCGACAAGTAGATTGATACGACCGCGAATTCTCAACTTCGTTCCCCCAACAAAAAACCAGCTGCGCGATGAAAATGGGAAGCTGGCATAACTTTTCGCGTCACAAGATTTATCAATGCCGCGTTAAGAAAGAATTTCGGATTTTACCGACTACGCGCTGGAATCGGCCTCTATCGGCTGTCGGCGAAGGAGATGGCGATGCGTTTTCCGAAAAAGGTGAAGCGCGAAAACCCCTTCGGCAATTGACTTTGCTCGGCCTATGCCCTTATAAGCCGCGCACGCTCGGCCATTGAAAGCTCGCCCAGGCGGGGTTAGCCGTGCAAAAAACGAAACGCTCTTGCAAATTATTGCAAATTCAAGAAGGGCCGCACACCGCGGTATTAAATAAATGTCGAAGCGTACTTACCAACCGTCCAAGCTCGTCCGCAAGCGTCGTCATGGCTTCCGCGCCCGTATGGCTACCGCCGGCGGCCGCAAGGTTCTCGCAGCCCGCCGTGCGCGCGGCCGCGCTCGTCTTTCGGCTTAATTGCCGTCTCTGTGACCCGGTGAAAGTCGCGGGCACATGAGCAAGACAGGAAAACTGCCCGGCCGGCTTAAAAACCGGTCGGATTTCCTTGCCGTTCAGGCAGGAGAAAAACGGCGGGGAGGCACCTTTCTTCTGGAAGTGCTTGACCGGAAAGCCCCGGAAACCGAGCCTCGCGTCGGTTTTACCGTAACGAAAAGACAAGGCAACGCGGTCGAGCGAAATCGCATGCGCCGCCGTCTCAAGGAAGCCGTCAGGCTTTCTGCCGGGGTCGCAATGAAGCCCGGTCATGACTATGTGATTGTCGCCCGCAGGGACGTGCTAGATACAGCCTTCCCGAAACTTCAGTCTCTCCTTAACGAGCGAATTGAAGGAACGGCGAAACCGAAACGGTCCCAGGAGACCCGCTCCAGGAAAGAATGATGGAAAAGAACCGCAATTACTTCATCGCGATAGCCCTTTCGGTTGTCATCGTCCTCGCCTGGCAATTCCTTTATATGAATCCGCGTATCGAGCAGCAGCGCCGCGCCGAAGAGGCCCGCCAGGCGCAGCAGCAAACGACGCAGCAACAGCAGCAGGCTCCAGGCGCCGCACCAGGGGCCGCCGTTGAAGGCGCACCGCCCGCATCCTCCCCGCAGGCCGCCGCCACCGCGACCCGCGAAGAGGCAATCGCAAAAACCCAGCGTGTCGCCATCGACACCAGCGCCATCGCCGGCTCGATCAACCTTACCGGCGCCCGCTTCGACGACATCCGGCTCAAGGACTACCATGAGACCGTCGATGACTCGAGCCCGATCATCACGCTGTTCTCGCCCTCCGACACCAAGGAGGGCTACTTCACCGAACTCGGTTACGTTGCGGCACAGGACGTCGGCGGCGTGCCCGGCCCGACCACCGTCTGGACGCTTGCCAACGGCGACAAGCTGACGGAAACCACTCCGGTCACGCTTACCTACACCAATTCCAAGGGCGTCATCTTCTCGCGTACGGTTTCGATCGACGAGCACTATATGATCTCGGTTGCCGACAAGGTGGAGAACCCCGGACAGGCGGCGATCTCCTTCGCCACCTATGGCCGTGTGACGCGCAACAACAAGCCCGCGGTTCCCCCGGTCTTCGTCATTCATGAAGGTTTCCTCGGCGTCTCCGGCAAGGATGGCAGCCTGACGGAAGAAAAATACAAGGACGTCGAAGAAGCGCCGGTAACAGTTGCAAAGGCGACCGGCGGTTGGCTCGGCATCACCGACAAATATTGGGCCGCGGCCATCGTTCCGCCGCAGACGACACCGTTCGAGACGCGCTACTCGCACATCACCGGCAATCAGCCGAGCTACCAGGCCGACTTCAAGAGCGATGCACTGACGGTCGAGCCTGGCCAGTCGATCGAGCTGAAGAGCCTCGTCTTTGCCGGCGCCAAGGAAGTGCCGCTGGTCGACCGCTACGAAACGACCTACGCCATTCCGAAGTTCGACCTTCTGATCGACTGGGGCTGGTTCTACTTCATCACCAAGCCGATGTTCAAACTGATGGATTTCTTCTTCCGTTATTTTGGCAATTTCGGCGTGGCGATCCTGCTCACGACCATTGTCGTCAAGGCTCTCTTCTTCCCGCTCGCCAGCAAGCAATATGCCTCCATGGCGAACATGAAGCGCGTGCAGCCGAAGATGGAAGAGCTGAAAGCCAAGCATGGCGATGACCGCATGGCCATGCAGCAGGCGATGATGCAGCTCTATAAGGAAGAGAAGATCAACCCGGTGGCCGGCTGCTGGCCCATGCTTTTGCAGATCCCGGTCTTCTTCGCGCTCTACAAGGTCATCTACGTCACCATTGAAATGCGGCATGCGCCGTTCTTCGGCTGGATTCACGACCTTTCCGCGCCGGATCCGACCTCGCTGTTCAACCTGTTCGGCCTTCTGCCTTACGACGTGCCGCACTTCCTGATGATCGGTGTCTGGCCGCTTGTCATGGGCATCACCATGTTCCTGCAGATGCGCATGAACCCGACGCCCCCCGATCCGACGCAGGCGATGATCTTCAACTGGATGCCGCTGATCTTCACCTTCATGCTGGCCTCCTTCCCGGCCGGTCTGGTCATCTACTGGGCATGGAACAATACGCTCTCCATCACCCAGCAGGCCGTCATCATGAAGCGCCAGGGCGCCAAGATCGAGCTGTTCGATAACATTAAGGGGCTGTTCAAGCGAAAGCCGGTGCAATCGAAATGAGTGAGACCGGCACGGCAACCGAAAAGCCCCTGTTCGGGCGACCCTGGATTTTCATTCGCGGCGTTCCCGCAATGAAATTCCTGCCGCCCGAAGGCCCGCCGGAGATTGCCTTCGCCGGTCGTTCGAATGTCGGCAAGTCCTCGCTCATCAATGCGCTGGTGGGCCACAAGGGGCTTGCCCGCACGTCCAATACGCCCGGACGCACGCAGGAACTGAACTATTTCGTTCCGGATGGTTATTCCGGCGAAGCGGGCGATCTGCCGCCGATGGCGCTGGTCGACATGCCCGGTTACGGTTATGCGCAGGCCCCCAAAGATCAGGTCGACGCCTGGACGAAGCTCGTCTTCGATTATCTGCGCGGCCGTGCGACGCTGAAGCGCGTTTACGTGCTGATCGATTCCCGCCATGGCGTGAAAAAGAATGACGAGGAGGTTCTGACCCTGCTCGACAAGGCGGCCGTTTCCTACCAGATCGTGCTGACGAAGACGGACAAGATCAAGGATGCCGGCGTTCCGCGGCTGATCGGCGAAACGCTGGAGAAAATCCGCAAGCGTCCCGCCGCCTATCCGGAAGTTCTCGCCACATCCTCGGAAAAATCATTCGGGCTGGACAGCCTGCGGGCCGAGATCGTCAGAACGATCTCTCTTTGAGAGGCATGCCTCTCAGGCGATGGTGAAAAGCAGAACGGCGGTCCAGAGCATCGCCGTCAACGCCAGAAGGCGCCAGAAGCGCACGGAATGCCAGACCTCCGAAAATATGGCTACGAACATGCTGCCGCCCCGTAGCGGCTGGCCCCTGAATGGCAGGCCGGAGCGGCTTGGGTCCCGTTCCAGTAGCGCGGCGACAGTCGCGTTTTCGCGATATTCGGTTTCCGCCAGATTGTCCCGCCAGCGCCTGACCATGGCCGCGAACTGGCGGTCGCGTTTGACGCGCTTGGCAAGCTCCGCCATGCTTTCCGGCGGCAGGGCACCCAGCACATATTCGCCCGCAAGCACTTCATCCTGCAAGCCGCTTTGCTTGTCTCGATCGGGTGCCGTCATGTGGTTTCTCGCTCCTCGGTCGTTCAGGTCAGCATCGCTCCCGCGGCGCGCGACATCACCTGTCACCCTGAATTAACCCCTCCCCTTTTCCGTGCAAGGCTGGTCCCATTGGGCCTTTATGTCAATCTCATTACAGGGCCGGGACAGCCAAAAAAAAGAAAATTGACCGCTGCCGACACAATAAGGCCAGGAGGTTATTTCATCCGTCAAAGACTTGCTTTAGAGCGGTGGCAGGCTTTCAACGGCCGCAACCACAGACCGAGGTTTTTAGATGACGTCTTCCGAAAGCGAAACTCAGGCGCGGCTGCTCGCACAAGCTCTGCCTTTCATGCAGAAATACGAGAACAAGACCATCGTGGTGAAATATGGCGGCCACGCCATGGGGGACTCCACGCTCGGCAAGGCTTTCGCGGAAGACATCGCCCTGTTGAAGCAATCGGGCATTAACCCCATCGTCGTACATGGCGGCGGCCCGCAGATCGGCGCGATGCTGACCAAGATGGGTATCGAATCGAAATTCGAGGGCGGTCTGCGCGTCACCGACGCCAAGACGGTCGAGATCGTCGAAATGGTCCTGGCCGGCTCGATCAACAAGGAAATCGTCGCCCTCATCAACCAGACGGGCGAATGGGCGATCGGCCTGTGCGGCAAGGACGGCAACATGGTCTTTGCCGAAAAGGCGAAAAAGACCGTCATCGATCCTGACAGCAATATCGAACGTGTGCTCGATCTAGGCTTCGTCGGCGAAGTCACCGAAGTCGACCGCACCCTGCTCGACCTGCTCGCCAAGTCGGAAATGATCCCGGTCATCGCCCCGGTCGCGCCTGGCCGCGATGGCGCCACCTACAATATCAATGCCGATACCTTTGCCGGCGCGATTGCGGGTGCGCTTCACGCCTCGCGTCTGCTGTTTCTCACCGACGTTCCCGGCGTTCTCGACAAGAACAAGGAACTCATCAAGGAACTCACCGTCTCTCAGGCGCGTGCGCTCATCAAGGACGGCACGATTTCCGGCGGTATGATCCCGAAGGTCGAAACCTGCATCGACGCCATCAAGGCCGGTGTTCAGGGCGTGGTGATCCTCAACGGCAAGACGCCCCACTCCGTCCTTCTGGAAATCTTCACTGAAGGCGCCGGCACGCTCATCGTGCCCTGATACGCTGGAGCGGCGGATGGCAAGCCCCTCCGCCACTGCTGGCATTCAGCCGAATGCCAGCAGCGACAGCACGCCCACGACAATCAGCAGGCAGCCGGACAGTTCGAGCCGGTTGATCTTCTCCTTGAAGAAAAGCACGGTCGAGGCGAAGGCGAAAAGCATCTCCACCTGCGCCAATGCCTTCACCACGGCGGCCTGCTGCAGGGTCATCGCCGTGAACCAGCCGAACGAGGCCGTAGCGCCCACGAAACCGACCGCAAGTGACGGTTTCCACACCCGGGCGATGCGCCACAACTCTTCCCGCTCGCGCCAGACGATCCACAGGAACATCGACACCGTCTGCATGACGATGACGACAACCAGAGTAAAGCCCGCCTGCATCATCGCATCCGGAGCCGGAAGGCTCGGCGCAAGCGCAAGCGACGCCGATCGATAGGCGACCGATGAGAGGCCAAAAAAAGCGCCCGAGGCAAGGCCAATACCCGCCGTCCGGCTGAAGATCGAAGTGAAGAAGGAAGCGGGCGTGACTTCCGTGCGCGCCACCGAAATCAGCATGACGCCGGCGACCGAGATGGCGATGGCCGCCAATGTGCCGCCGTTGACGCTTTCCCCGATGAAAATAAGCGCGAACAGTGCTGCCTGTGCCGGTTCTGTACGGGAATAGGCCGTTCCAACCGCGAAATTGCGGAAAGAGAACAGGTGCACCAGCAGGAAGGTGGCGGCAATCTGCGCCATGGCGCCGACCGTCGCCCACACCGCAAAGGACATGTTCGGCACCGGCAGAGGGCGACCGAGCCCGAAATGCAGGAAAGCAAGATAGGCGAGAGCGAAAGGCATGCCGAACACGAAGCGCACGAAGGTCGCGCCCGTCGTCCCCATCATGCCCTTGAGGTGCTTCTGCAGGGTCGAGCGCAGGTTCTGCAAGAACGCGCTTGCGAAAGTGATGCCAATCCAGAGTTCCATGGCTTTGGCGGTATCATGCGCGGGAGGCCGCAGCCAAGCCCGATTTTCTGATCAATCGTCGCCTTTTCGATTTTCTTCGGCCTTCGAAACGGGCATAAAACAGCTCATGGACACAAAGCCGAAAAACCTGCCCGAAGCCGCCGATTTCGCCCATGTGAGCGAATGGGTCTTCGATCTCGACAACACGCTCTATCCGCATCACATCAATCTGTTTTCGCAGATCGACCGTAACATGACGGCCTATGTGGCGGAGCTTCTGAAGCTCGACCCCGACGAAGCCCGCGTGCTGCAGAAGCGCTATTATCACGACCACGGCACGACGCTGCAGGGCCTGATGATCCATTACGGCATCAGCCCGGACGAGTTTCTGGAACGCGCCCATGCCATCGATTATTCGGCGCTGAAGCCGCATCCGGAACTGGGTGAGGCAATCAAGGCTTTGCCGGGCCGCAAATTCATCCTTACCAACGGCAGCGTCAAACATGCGCAGGCCGCCGCCGGTGCGCTCGGCATTCTCGATCATTTCGAGGATATTTTCGATATCGTCGCCGCCGGCTATCTGCCGAAACCGGCCAGCGCGACCTATGAGAAGTTCGCGGCGCTTGCGAAGCTCGACACGCAAAAAGCCGCCATGTTCGAGGATTTACCCCGCAATCTCGCGGCGCCCAAGGCGCTTGGCATGAAGACCGTGCTGCTCGTCCCCGCCAATCTTGAGGACGTCGTCATGGAGCGCTGGGAAATCCCCGCCGTCACGGATGCGCATATCGACTACATCACCGACGACCTGACCGGCTTCCTGACGAAAACCATCACAGGCTGAGCAGCGAACATTACCGAAGCTTCATCCACCTTACGGATGTTTAAGTGGTGGGGTTTGCTAGACGTCATTATCTTCTCTTCAGGGACACCAAAGAAAGGTAATGACGATGACCACACGAAAAATCGCCCTGTCTGCTCTTGGCGCAGCCCTTGTGCTCAGCACGGCCGCAACGGCAAGTTTCGCCGCACCCGGCAAAGGCCATAAGGATCGCATGCCAATCCGCCAGGAAGCCGCTTTCGTTCACCTCTTAAAGGTTGCGGATACCAACAAGGACGGCAAGATTTCCAAGGAAGAATTCGCCGCCCGTCAGGACGCGCTTTTCACCGAGATCGACAAGGACAAGGACGGCTCGATCACGCCGAAGGAAATGCGTGAGTATCGCCAGGCGAAAATGGAAGCTTTCCGCGCCGCCAATCCCCGTCCCGAGCGTGAGGAGGCCAAAGCCGAAGACGGCAAAGGCCCCGAGGGCAAGCGCGCCGAAAGACATGCCGAGCGCGAACATGGCGGCCGTTTCGGCCATCAGGGCTGGGGCAAGCATGGCGGCAAGGGCGCAGGCTTCGCGCTGATCCGCTGGGCCGATGCCGACGAGAACGGTCAGGTCAGCAAGGCAGAATTCACCGCCGCCGGCGAAAAGATGTTTGAACGGCTGGACAAGAACAAGGACGGCGTCATCTCCATCGACGACATGCCGGACCGCCCGTTCCTTTAACCCGCGAAAGAAAAGCCCGCTCAAAAGCGGGCTTTTTTCTTCAATGCAGGCTGACGGTCTGGAGATCGTCTTCGGCAGCCTTGAAAAACGTACTGGACCGGTTGTCCGTCAGGAGGATCGGCGTACCATCTGCACCGAACAGCGCCCAAAGGTCCAACTGCGGATCAAGATCGGGCGCTTCCGGGAAACAGCGGTTGACGTCTTCCGCGCGGATCTTGCGAATATATCCCACTTCACCTTCGCCGATATGGGCGAACTGGGATTGGGTGAGACGCGCATGCGCTTCTTTCAACAGCATATTTCAGCCTCCTTCTTCACGCCGAGCGATTCGTGCCGGATTCTGGCGTTCATGGTCTACTCTGAGACGGAAATATTAATTTTCTTCACCACGTTTGAAATTTCCGGCCGGACCAGATCGATGGAAAGAAGGCCGTTGCGTAGGCGCGCTTCCCTGACCTGCATGCCATCGGCAAGCACGAAAACCCGCTGGAACTGGCGCGCCGCAATGCCGCGATAGAGAAAATCGCGTTTCTCCTGTTCCTGCTGGCGTCCGCGAATGACGAGCTGATTGTCAGCCGTCGTCACATCCAGATCGTCCTGTGAAAAACCGGCAACCGCGATGGTGATGCGCAGGCGCTCCGGCACATCGTCACTGCCCGGCAGGCGCTCGATATTGTAGGGAGGATAGCCGTCATTGGCCTTAGCCATGCGCTCCAGCGTTTTTTCCATGGCATCAAAACCCAGCAAAAGCGGGTGGGTGAATGGCGTCATGCGGCTCATGTCTCTTTTGTCCTTGCAACCAAGCGACGTTTCGTGGTCCCGCTTCCGGCAACCTCGCCGGTCAATCGCACCGGCCCCTGCAATATGGGAAGCACAACCGCAATACGCAAGACGCGGCGACGAGCAAAGGGGACACCGGGGAATGAGACTTGACAAGTGAGCACCCGCCGCTCGAAAAAAGCACTCATCTCAACGGCGGACAAGACATGGCAGAACGCAGAAAAATCATCATCGACACCGATCCGGGCCAGGACGACGCGGCGGCAATCATGCTCGCCTTCGCAAGCCCCGAGGAAATCGACATTCTCGGATTGTGCGCCGTCGCCGGCAACGTTCCGCTGAAGCTGACCAGCCGCAACATCCGCATTATCAGCGAATTGTGCGGCCGCACCGATATTCCCGTCTATGAGGGCGCAGAGAAGCCGCTGGTGCGCAAGCCCATCACCGCCGAGCACGTTCACGGCAGCACCGGCCTCGACGGCCCGGTTCTCGATGAGCCGACCATGGAAGCGCAAAAGCAGCATGCGGTCGATTTCATCATCGAAACGCTGATGCGGGAACCCGCCGGCACCGTAACGCTCTGCACGCTCGGCGCACTGACCAATGTGGCGCTGGCGCTCCTGAAGGCCCCGGAAATCGCCGACCGCGTCAAGGAGCTGGTGATGATGGGCGGCGGCTTCTTCGAGGGCGGCAACATCACACCGGCAGCGGAATTCAACATCTATGTCGACCCGCAGGCCGCCGATATCGTCTTCCGCTCCGGCATGCCGATCGTCATGATGCCGCTCGACGTCACCCATCAGTTGCTGACGACCAAGGCGCGCGTCAGCCGCATTCGCGATATCGGCACGCGCCCTGCCATCGCTATGGCGGAAATGCTGGAGTTCTTCGAGCGTTTCGACATTGAGAAGTACGGTTCGGACGGCGGCCCGCTGCATGATCCGACCGTCATTGCCTATCTCGTCAAACCCGAACTGTTTCAGGGTCGCGAATGCAATGTCGAAATCGAGGTCCATTCCGAACTCACCATGGGCATGACAGTTGTGGACTGGTGGAATGTTACCGAACGACCCGCCAATGCCCGTGTGATGCGCAAGGTGAACGCCGACGGCTTCTTCGAATTGCTGACGGAACGTTTCGCCCGTCTGTGACGGAATACGAATACGAAAAAGGGCCGCTGGTATCCCCAGCGGCCCTTTTTATTTGAAGTCAGAAAGACCTGTCAGAACTCCGTCCAGTCATCCTGCGCCAGCGCGTTTGCACCGCTGGTTCTCGGACGGGCGCGGGGAGCCGCAGCGGGTGCCCTTGCCGGAGCAGCGGGCGCACGCATTGCCGCTGCCGTGGCGCGCAATTGCTGGCTGGAATGGCCGCCGGAAACGGAGAAACCGGCAACGAGCGACTTCAGCGTTTCGGCCTCGCTGTTCAGCGTCACGCTGGCCGCCGTGGTTTCTTCCACCATCGCCGCATTCTGCTGGGTAACCTGATCCATCTGCGTGACGGCGGAATTGATCTCTTTAAGGCCTACCGCCTGCTCGCTGGCGGAGGCGGAAATCTGCCGTATCAACTGGTTGATCTGCAGAACCTGATCGGCGATCTTTTTCATCGTCGCACCGGCCTTGCCGACCAGTTGAACGCCCTCGTCCACCTGGGTGGCCGAGGTGTTGATGAGGCCCTTGATCTCCTTGGCCGCGGTGGCGGACCGCTGCGCCAGTTCGCGCACTTCCTGTGCTACGACGGCAAAGCCCTTGCCAGCATCACCGGCGCGCGCGGCTTCCACACCCGCATTCAGCGCCAGAAGGTTGGTCTGGAAGGCGATCTCGTCGATAACCCCAATGATGCGGGAGATTTCGGCCGACGATTGCGCGATGCCTTCCATGGAGTTCACGGCCTGCTGCACGACTTCACCCGATTTGCCCGCATCGTCGCAGGCATGGCTGACGGCTCCGGCCGCCTCTGCGGCGTTTTCCGCGCTGGAATTCACCTGCGCGGTCAGCTCATTGAGGGCGGCGGCGGTTTCTTCCAGGCTTGCGGCCTGCTGTTCCGTGCGGTGCGAAAGATCGCTGGCAGCGCGGGTGATCTCGCCCGTGCCGTTGCCGATGCTGACGACGGTTGCATTGACGGTGGAAACAGTTTCCTCAAGGCTCGCAAGTGCCGAGTTGAAGTCTTCGCGCAGCTTCGCATATTCGCCGGGGAACTCGTCCTCGATACGGTAGGTGAGATTGCCCTGCGAAAGCGCATTGAGACCAGCACCCAGCACGCCGACAATATGCTGCTGCATCCGGCTGTTTTCAGTACGCTCGGATTCCGAGCGCTGGCGCGCCGTTTCCGCGTGACCACGCTGGGCCTCGGCTTCGGCCTCCATCTCGCGGATGCCGGCAAGCTTCGCGCGGAAACCTTCAAGCGCAGTAGCCACCGCACCCGTCTCATCCCGGCGTTCCTGTCCGGAAACCGGCACATCGTAGCGACCGTCGCTCAGCGTCCTGACGTCGGACACCAGCGAGGCAAGCGGATTGCGGACGAAATGGCGCACGGCGAAATAAAGCGCGGTGATGACGGCGGCGAGAATGACGATTGCGCCGATGATCATCATGTAGGTCTGTTCCTGAACCGGTGCGTTCAGGGCCTGATGGGGAATATCCACGAGCACCACCCAGGTCGCGTTGAGACCCGGAACGGCGAAGGGATAAACGAGACGGTTATAGGGCGCGTCCGTATCGAGGCCGAGATTTTCAATGAGGCCCTGTTTGCCGGAGGTAATCGCCGCCTGCACGGTGCTCGCACCGTCTCCGTCGTAAGCCTTCATGTTCTGCTCGGGCGTCGGCGGCACCAGCCACTGGCCGCCCTGCGAAACGAGCGTTACGCGGCCGGTCTCGAAAGGATGCAGCGCCTGCAGCTTCTGCGACAGCGAGGCCAGCGAGATATCGACACCCGCCACGCCAATCATCTTGCCGTCTGACATGACCGGATAGGCAAGCGAGGTCATGGTTGTGGGTACTTCCGTGCCTTCGGCGAGATAGGGCTGGGTAATGGCGCCCTTGCCGGATTTGGCGGCGAGCGCATACCATTCCGCCGCATAATCGTTCTTGAAGGTCGAAAACTGGATGTCGCCCTTCTGGGTCTTCGACCAATAGGGCGCAAACGCGCCGTTTTCATTGGTGCCAAGATCGAGCCTGCCCGCAATCTCCGTGCTCTGTCCATCAAAAAGGCCGAGCTGCTCGCAAAACCAGCTTCCGAAAGCAAAAGTATTCTGCTCGACATTGGCCTTGAGGATGTTGACGATACCGGGGCGGTCCATCGATTTCGCCTGATGCGCGCGGCCGATGACGCCGGCCATGGAGCGTGCGGCGCTGCCGAGTTCGCCCACATCGGCGGCGATCACATTGGCGATGGCGCGCGCTTCCGTATTGGCCTGATCCATGGTCAGCGCGTGCACGCGCTCACTCGTCTGGGAAATGAGAAAGGAATTCGATGCAACGAGAACCGTGGTGATGGCGCAGCCGGTTACGAGGATCAGCTTCGTCGCAAGCGACTTCACTTGGAAATTGAACATTTTGGCCTCGATCAAATCGCCCGCCCCGAAAAAGGCTGACGTCAACGGATGATAAATCTCCGTCATGGAGGCCCGTCCACAGTGGACAGTGCGCTGCAGCGCGACGAGGTGAAATTAGAAGAAGATTGCTAATTAAACCCTAAAATTACTTCGCCGCGCCAAGCATAATCAGTGTTCGTAGTGGGCCGAGATGACTTTCCATGCATCTTCGGCGGTTTCGGCGAAATGCAGCAAATTCATATCGTCCGGTGCAATGGTTCCGAAATCCGCCAGGAATTTGAAATTGATTACCGATCGCCAGAATTTCTCACCGAACAGGACGAGTGGAATGGGCTCCATGCGCTTCGTCTGGATAAGCGTCAATGTTTCGAAGAGCTCATCAAGCGTGCCGAAACCGCCGGGAAAGATCACCACCGCTTTCGCCCGCATCAGGAAATGCATCTTGCGAATGGCGAAATAGTGGAAGTTGAAGCTCAGCTCCGGTGTCACATAGGGGTTCGGCGCCTGCTCGTGCGGCAGGACGATGTTGAGGCCGATAGACGGGCCGCCGGCATCGGCAGCGCCGCGATTGCCCGCTTCCATGACACCGGGACCGCCGCCGGTGACCACGACATATTCGAGGTGATCTGATTTCGCGGCATAATCGGTGCAGAGACGGGCAAACTTGCGCGCCTCGTCGTAATAAACCGAGGATTGCTCCAGATTGCGCTTCTGCGTCTCGTTGCGCGCCGCCCAGGCTTCGCCGCCGGGTTCAGGAATACGGGCGCCGCCGAACATGACGACGGTGGATTTGATGCCCCGCTCGGCCAGCGCCATTTCTGTCTTCAGAAGTTCCAGCTGAAGCCTGACGGGACGCAGTTCCTCGCGGCAGAGAAAATCCATGTCCGCATAGGCAAGCCGGTAGGACGGGGAATCCGACTGTGGCGTCCTGGGAATGACCTCGGCCTGCTGCTTGTCCGCAGAGCTGCGCTTCAACGGGTCCCATACCCCGTCTTTGCGCCGCAATTTGCCGTTTTTCAGTCGTGTCATTTCCATGCCTTTCGTCTGACGCGCCAAATCACCCAAATCACATTGACGCCTTTCCAACACTCCCTTAGATCAAATGACCAAAGCCTTCCAGCGGCGCGGGACCCGCCGTGACCACGACACACGCGACATTCAAGGAATTTTCCATGAGCCTTACGGATCTAACCTCCCTCGAAACCATCATCGAAACCGCATTCGACAACCGCGATGGTGTGAACGTATCGACGAAGGGCGAGGTTCGCGACGCCGTGGACACATCTCTTCAACTTCTCGACAGCGGCAAGGCGCGCGTGGCCGAAAAGCAGGCTGACGGAAGCTGGAAAGTGAACCAATGGCTGAAAAAAGCCGTGCTTCTCTCCTTCCGCCTGAACGATATGGAGATCGTCACCGGCGGACCGGGCGAATCCACCTGGTGGGACAAGGTGCCGTCGAAGTTTGAAAACTGGGGCGAAAACCAGTTCCGCGCCGCCGGTTTCCGAGCCGTGCCGAACGCCGTCGTGCGCCGCTCGGCTTACGTTGCCAAGAACGTCGTGCTGATGCCGTCTTTCGTCAACCTCGGCGCCTATGTCGATGAAGGCACGATGGTCGACACCTGGGCGACGGTCGGCTCCTGCGCGCAGATTGGCAAGAATGTGCATCTTTCGGGCGGCGTCGGCATCGGCGGCGTTCTGGAGCCCTTGCAGGCGGGCCCGACGATCATCGAGGACAATTGCTTCATCGGCGCCCGTTCGGAAGTCGTCGAAGGCTGCATCGTGCGTGAAGGCGCGGTTCTCGGTATGGGCGTCTTCATCGGCAAGTCCACCAAGATCGTCGACCGCGCCACCGGCGAGATCACCTATGGCGAAGTGCCGCCCTATTCCGTCGTCGTTGCCGGCACCATGCCGGGCAAGCCTTTCCCGAACGGCGAACCGGGCCCAAGCCTCTATTGCGCCGTGATCGTCAAGCGCGTCGATGAAAAGACCCGTTCCAAGACCGGCATCAACGAGCTTCTGCGCGACTGATATAAAGCGACTGCCATGACCACAACCGATCCCGTTGCCAATCTCGCCGCCCTCATCCGTTGCCCTTCGGTAACGCCTGTGGAAGGCGGCGCGCTTTCCCTGCTCGACAACCTGCTTTCGCCGCTTGGCTTTAAGGTGGACAGGATGGTGGCGAGCGAGGCGGGAACACCCGATGTGGAAAACCTTTACGCCCGGCTCGGCACGGAGGGTCCGCATCTGATGTTTGCGGGCCATACGGATGTCGTGCCTGTGGGTGACGAGGCCGCATGGAGCCATCCGCCCTTCTCGGCGGAGATTGCCAGCGGGGAAATGTACGGTCGCGGTGCGGTGGACATGAAGGGCGGGATTGCCTGTTTCGTGGCCGCGATCGCCCGCTATATCGAAAAACACGGCAAGCCGGACGGCTCCGTTTCTTTCCTGATTACAGGCGATGAGGAAGGCCCGTCGATCAACGGCACTTCCAAGCTGCTGGAATGGGCAGCCGCCAAAGGCGAGACATGGGACGCCTGCGTGGTTGGCGAGCCGACCAATCCCGACCAGCTTGGCGACATGATCAAGATCGGCCGCCGGGGATCGCTTTCCGGCCGCATCACGGTCCACGGCGTTCAGGGCCACGCGGCCTATCCGCATCTCGCCGACAACCCCGTTCGCGGTCTGCTGCAACTGACCCATGCGCTGATGCATCCGCCCTTCGATCACGGCACGGACAATTTCCAGCCGTCCAATCTGGAAGTGACGACCGTCGACACCGGTAATGTCGCCACCAATGTCATCCCGGCGCGGGCGACAGCCTCCTTCAACATTCGTTTCAACGACAGCTGGACGGCGGAAAGCCTACGCGCGGAAATCATCCGTCGCCTCGACGCCGCTGCGGCAGACGGCGAGCTTCGCCCTGAACGCGCACCGGTGAAATACGACATCGTCTGGGCGGACCGCCCGGCCCATGTTTTCCTGACGCGGAACAATGCGCTCATCTCCTCGCTTTCCGGCGCGGTGGAGGCCGTGACAGGCAAAGAACCGAAGCTTTCGACCACCGGCGGCACCTCGGATGCGCGCTTCATCAAGGATTATTGCCCGGTGGTGGAATTCGGCCTCGTCGGGCAGACCATGCATATGGTCGATGAACGCGTGGCCGTTGCCGATCTCGAGACACTGACACGCATCTACGAGACCTTTATCGAACGCTGGTTCGCCCATGCCAACGGCAAGTGAAATAAGGCTTTATCTGACGGGCCTGTGGCTTCTGCTGCTCGGCGACCATAATGGCGCACGTTATCTGGATCTCTCCGAGCGCGGCATGTGGCGATCCTTCTATTCCGTCCTCTGGTGCCTGCCGGCCATGCTGGTTTCATGGCTTTGGCTGCGCGCCGCCTTCCTCGCCAGCTACCCACCCGGCACCGGAACGGGCTTCATCTTCTTCTTCCGTCTGGCGATGGTCGAAGCCATCTGTTGGATCGTGCCGCTGCTGTTGATCGGTATGCTGCTCTTTGCCTTCGGCGCACGGGAAAAATTCGCACCGCTCGTCACCACCATGAACTGGCTGTCGCTGCCATTTTCCTACGCTTATGCGGTTCTGATCCTGATCGCATTCTTCCTGCCGCCCTTGCAGGGGCTGATCGCCATTCTCTGGCTGGCGCTGCTTCTGTCGCTGGTTTTCGCCTTCTCGCGAATTGTGCGGTTCTTCATCCGCGACCAGTCGTTGCTCGTCTCGGCCATCGTTATGACGCTTTTGGTGCCGGGCATGCTTCTTTCGGAAGCGCTGCAGCGCTTTCTCGGCGTTTATCCGGCCTGAGAACCGGCCTGGGTTTTAACGGTCAGTCTGCGTCCTCAGCCCTATCGGCTTCAGGGTATCTACGACGCGGCGGAATGACGTCGGGATAATCGACCTGCATGAAATAGAGACCGTCCGGCGGCGCGACCGGGCCGCAGGCCTTGCGATCCCGCGCCTCCAATGCGGCGCGCACATCCTCCGGCGTCATCGCGCCTTCACCCGCCAGTTTCAGCGTGCCCGCGAAAGATCGGATCTGGTTGTGCAGGAAGCTCTGCGCCGTCGCACGTATCTCGATGAGATCGCCGGTGCGCGTCACATCCAGCCGGTCCAGCGTGCGCACGGGGCTGTTCGCCTGACAATGGACAGAACGGAAGGTGGTAAAATCATGCCGGCCGACCAGCATCTGGGCGGCTTCATGCATGCGCTCGTGCTCGAGGTCCTTCGACACCCACCAGGCCCGCTTGTGCTCCAGCGCCAGCCGGGCCTTGCGGCAGATGATGCGGTAGAGGTAGTGTCGACGAAGGGCGGAAAAGCGGGCGTCGAAATCCTCGGTCACGGAAGCGGCGTCGAGCACGGCCACGGCTTCGCCCGCCATGGCGAGATGCGCATTGAGCGCGTTGCGAAGCTTATAGGGCTCCCAGTCTCGGGAAAGATCGACGTGGACGACCTGCCCGACGGCATGCACGCCGGAATCGGTGCGGCCGGCGCCGCGAATGGAGACGCTTTCTCCCGTCAGCGAGCGAACCGCAGCCTCCAGCGCTCCCTGAACCGAGGGGCCGTTATCCTGTCTCTGCCAGCCGTAATAAGGCGTGCCGTCATATTCAACGGTCATGCGGAAACGTGGCATCAGCCGAGCCTCGTGGTGGCCGGCACCGGCGTGCCGCGCACGAAATCGGCAGCCGACATCGGCTTGCCGCCTGCCTTCTGCAAACGGGTGAGCCGCACGGCGCCGCTACCGCAGGCAATGGTCAGAGCATCGTCGAGCGCTGCGCCCGCTTCTCCCATGCCGCTTGCCAGTTCGGAGGAAAGAACCTTCACGCGCTCTGTCTTGCCGCCAATGTCCATTTCCAGCCATGCGCCGGGAAACGGCGAAAGGCCGCGAATGTGATTATGCACATCCTGCGCCGGCCTCGAAAAATCGATGCGGGTCTCGCCCTTGTCGATCTTCGCGGCATAGAGCACGCCCTCTTCCGCCTGCGTGACGAGGGGCAAGTCGCCGGCTTCCAACTTCTCCATCGCCTGCCGCATCAACCGCGCACCTGTTAGCATCAGGCTGTCATGCAGCTCGCCGGCCGTCATGTTATCGCCGATCGCGACCTTGGCGGTCAGCGCGACGGGACCGGTATCGAGCCCCTTTTCCATTTTCATGACCATCATGCCGGTTTCGGGGTCGCCGGCCATGATCGCCCGCTGAATGGGAGCAGCACCGCGCCAGCGCGGCAGCAGCGAGGCGTGGCCGTTGTAACAACCAAGGCGGGTACCGCTGAGGATCGGTTCCGGCAGCAACAGTCCGTAAGCCACGACAACGGCAACATCGGCATTGAATTCCCGGAACTGCTGGCGATCTTCCTCTGCCTTGAAGTTCACCGGCGTCAGCACCGGCAGGCCCAGCAGTTCAGCGGCCTGATGCACAGGGGACTTCTGCAGATCGAGACCACGGCGACCGCTGGGACGCGGCGGCTGGGTGTAGACAGCAGCGATCTCGTGGCCGGCCTCCACCAGTGCACGCAGGGTGGGAACGGAAAAATCCGGCGTGCCCATAAAAATGATGCGAAGAGCCATCGTCGCCCCCTTCCCTGTCGTCCACTCCAGCCCAAAGAGGACGGATCAGATCTTTGCGCGGGCCGCTTTCGTGAATTTCTTGATGACCATGTCGCGCTTCAGCCGCGAAATGTGGTCAATGAAGAGAACGCCGTTCAGGTGGTCGATCTCATGCTGCAGGCAGGTCGCGAGCAGGCCATCGGCCTCGACCGTCTGCTGCTTGCCGTCACGGCCGACATATTGCACCGTGAGCGACGCGGGGCGCTCCACCTCGGCGTAATAATCGGGGATAGAGAGGCAGCCTTCCTCATAGGTCGAGACATCGTCCGACACCTTGAGGATTTCCGGATTGATGAAGACGATCGGGGTCTTTTCTTCGCCTTCACGCGCGACGTCGATCACCAGCATGCGGCGCGGCACGCCGATCTGAATGGCGGCGAGACCGATGCCCGGCGCATCATACATGGTTTCCAGCATGTCGTCAGCAAGGCGCAGCACCTCGGCATCCACCTGTTCGATGGGCCTGGATTGCTGGCGCAGCACGGGATCGGGCAAAATGATAAGCGGTTTGATGGTCATGGCTTCCCATAACGTATCTCTCGCGCGGAGGAAATAAAAAACACGATAGTGAAAACCGCCGGTGGCATGCGCTTCGACCGACTCATTTCTGCCGCAGGAATGTTCTTGTTTTGATCTTACGAATCATTGGAAATCTGTTAGATTTGGCCATGAGCATAGACTTTTCAGTTCTCCTCCAACCCGCGCTGCGGGCCGGCTCCGTCGATATCAGCTTCGGCGCGCTTCTCGCTGCCGCGGTTTTCGGCCTCACCGTGACGTGGCTTGTCACGGCGAACCGGTCGAAAAAAGCGGGAGCCGATGGTGAAATCTCCGACCTTCTGAAAACACAGTCCGAATTGCATGGGCGGATCGCGGCCATGGCGGAAACGCTTGGCACGCGGCAGAGCGAGATGAGCCAGACACTGAACCAGCGCCTTGACGGCATGTCGCAACGCCTTGGTGAAACGCTGACGGAGCAGACCCGGTCGACGCATGAGAATCTAAGCCGCCTGCAGGAGCGCTTGGCGGTCATCGACGCCGCGCAGGGCAATATTCAGGATCTGGCAAAGGACGTGGTCGGATTGCAGGCAATCCTTTCCAACAAGCAGACGCGCGGCGCCTTCGGACAGGCGCGCATGGAGACGTTGATTGCCGATGCGCTTCCGGCAGGAGCCTTCAAGTTGCAGCCGACGCTTTCGAACGGCTACCGGCCGGACTGCACCATCAAGATGCCCAATAATGCACCGCCGCTCGTCATCGACGCCAAGTTTCCACTGGAAGCATGGAACGCCATCAAGGCGGACGAGACGCCCGAAACCAAACGCGCCGCCGTTCAACAGTTCCGCCGCGATATGGAAGTGCATATTCGTGATGTGGCCGAGAAATACCTCATCCGCGGCGAGACGCAGGATACGGCCTTCATCTTCGTGCCCTCCGAATCGATCTTCGCCGATATTCACCAGCATTTCGAATATCTGGTGCAGCGCGCCCATCGCGCCCGGGTCGTCATTGTTTCGCCGTCGCTCTTGATGCTGTCTGTGCAGGTTATCCAATCGGTGCTGAAGGACCAGCGCATGCGCGAGCAGGCGCATCTCATTCAGGGTGAAGTGGCGCTGCTCATGGACGATGTGCGGCGGCTGGACGACAGGACACGAAAGCTCCAGGCCCATTTCGGGCTGGCGCAGAAAGACATCGACATGATGCTGATTTCTTCCGACAAGGTGCTGGCGCGCGGCCAGAAAATCGAAGGTCTCGATTTTTCGCCGACGGAAAAAGAGACTTCGCATGGGGAAATCGAGCAGGCCCGGCGCTTTGCGGAAAACCGAGCCGGTGCGGCGAAATTGCGGGTGGTTGACGACGAGTGATCGTCTCGGGCAAAGTCGCCGCCTTGCTTAAATTTCATACGGACCCAGCGCCCCATGATTACTGTTTTCGGCTCCATCAACATGGACCTCGTCGCCACCGCCAAACGCCTGCCAAAGCCCGGCGAAACCGTGACGGGCGAGACCTTCTCCACGGCCGCCGGTGGCAAGGGCGCCAACCAGGCGCTGGCTGCACGGCGTGCGGGCGCTACGGTCAAGATGGCGGGGGCTGCGGGCGATGACACCTTTGCCGCGCCGGCGCTGACATTGCTGCGCGACGCCGGCACCGATCTCTCACTGGTGAAGACCACGCCCGGGCCTACGGGGACGGCAGTGATCCTTATCGGCGAAGGCGGGGAAAACATGATCTCGGTCATTCCCGCCGCCAATGGTGAAGTCTCCGCATCCGACGCCGTGAAAGCCCTGGCTGAAATGTCGGCGGGCGATATCTTGATGCTGCAGTTTGAGATACCCGCGTCCGCTATCGAAGCGGCGCTGACGGCTGCAAAGTCAAAACGCATCACCACCGTGATCAACACCGCACCGCTGACCGCAGACGGACCGCGTCTCGCTGGTCTCGCCGATATCGTTATTGCCAATGAAACCGAGTTCGAGCTGCTGATCGGCAAGAATGGCCTCTCCAACGCCGAGCGGGAAAACGAACTCAAGGCCCTTCACGAGAGGACCGGCCAGACTTTGATCGTCACACTTGGCGCAGATGGCGTGATCGCCATGCGCAATGGCAAGGTTTTCAGGGCTTCTGGGCTGAAGATCGAACCGGTCGATACCGTCGGTGCGGGCGATACCTTCTGTGGATATCTGGCCGCCAGCCTCGATCAGGGGATGGATTTCGAAAAGGCGCTGAAGCGTGCCGCCGTTGCAGGCTCCCTCGCCTGCACGCGCGCCGGCGCGCAACCTTCCATTCCGCTGGCAGCCGAAGTGGATGCGGCCCTCTGAGGGATCTTACCGGTAGCGCATTTTGCGGACGTAAAACCGCTGCGTACTTTACTGGAAATGCTTTAGCGGCGAATGAAGGTGAGATAGGCCGAGCTGCGGCCTTCTCTTTTCGCCTTGTTCTCGTAACGCGTGCCCGGCCAGTTGGCGTAGGGCGTGCGCCAGTCGTCAGCGCTCATCGCCGTCCACTCAAAGCCGCCATGCCGGGCGCAATGCTGCAGCGTCCAGTTGACGTAAGTATCGATGTCAGACGCGAAGCAGAACTTGCCACCGGGTTTCAACACGCGATGGAAACGGGCGAGGTTGACGTCTGAAACGAAACGACGCTTCCAGTGCTTCTTCTTCGGCCACGGGTCAGGATAGAGAAGGTCGATATGATCGATCGATCCCTCGGGCAGCCAGTCCAGCAATTGCGTTGCATCATCGTCGTAAAGGCGGATATTCATCAACTCGCGCTCGCGCACGGCGGCGAGCAGCTTGGCCATGGAGTTGACGAAGGGCTCCACGCCGATGAAACCCGTCTCCGGGTTTTCAACCGCGCGGTGAGCGAGATGCTCGCCGCCGCCAAAGCCGATCTCCAGACGGATTGACCGCACATCCGCGGGAAAAAGAGCGGCGAGATTTTGCGGCGGGGCGCTTTCCAGATCGATTTTCAGCAAAGGCAACAGGTTCTCGATTGTATCGACCTGCTGATTGCGTAGAGGCTTGCCCTTGCGTCTGCCAAAAAACGCTTCCGTCGCGCGCGAACGCCGTTCTTCCGTCATCTCATACTCTCAACAACAAATAGATTTAACCCGCACAGCACCACGTTGGGCACTGTGCGGGTTACAAAAGTTGGTGACGGTATCCCTCAATCGCCGCCAAATAACAAGCGCGATATCCAGTTGACGCATTTTCCGGAGATAAAACCGCTACGCAATTTTACTGGAAATGCTTCAAGCGCTCAGAGCTTCCTTGAGCGGCTTCACCAGATCGAGCTTCTCCCAGGAGAAGGAGCCGTCACGGCCGGCCTTGCGGCCGAAATGGCCGTAGGAGGAGGTCTTGGCGTAGATCGGCTTGTTAAGATCGAGATGACGGCGAATGCCCGACGGCGACAGGTCCATGACCTTGCGGATCGCGGCCTCGACCTGGTCTTCGCTGACCTTGCCGGTGCCATGCAGATCGACATAGATCGACAGCGGCTGGGCGACGCCGATTGCGTAGGAAATCTGGATCGTGCAGCGCTCGGCAAGACCGGCCGCCACGACGTTTTTGGCGAGATAACGGGCGGCATAGGCGGCGGAACGGTCGACCTTGGTCGTGTCCTTGCCGGAGAATGCACCGCCACCGTGGGGCGCAGCGCCGCCATAGGTGTCGACGATGATCTTGCGGCCCGTCAGGCCGGCGTCACCATCGGGACCGCCGATGACGAACTTGCCGGTCGGGTTGATGTACCACTGGCAATCGTCAGCGATCTTCAGGTCACCCAGAGCTTCGCGGATATAGGGTTCGACAACGGCGCGAACCTTCTTCGAATCCCAGCTTGCATCGAGATGCTGTGTGGACAGAACGATGGATACGGCTTCCGCCGCCTTGCCGTCGACATAACGAACCGTGACCTGGCTCTTGGCGTCGGGGCCGAGCTTCGCCGCTTCGCCTTCGCCGCTTTTACGGGCGGCGGCGAGCAACTGCAGGATACGGTGAGAATAATAGATCGGAGCCGGCATGAGGTCCGGCGTTTCCTTGCAGGCATAACCGAACATGATGCCCTGATCGCCGGCGCCCTCGTCGCCCTGCTTGTCGGAGGCGTTGTCCACGCCCTGCGCGATGTCAGCCGACTGCGGGTGCAGGAGAACGTCGATCTTGGCGGTCTTCCAGTGGAAACCATCCTGCTCGTAGCCGATATCGCGGATCGCCTTGCGGGCGGCGGACTTGAACTTCGAAGGGTTGATGACCGGATGACCAGCGGCGTCCTTGAGAATCTTGCCGTCCTTGTCCTTCTTCAGAAGCGTATCGGGAACCCGAACTTCACCGGCGATAACGACGCGGTTCGTCGTCGCAAGCGTTTCGCATGCGATGCGCACGGTCCACGGGTCAACGCCCGTCTTGGACGCTTCACGATAGATGAGATCCACGATTTCATCGGAGATACGATCACAAACCTTGTCCGGATGACCCTCAGCCACGGACTCGCTGGTGAACAGGTAATTGGCACGCATGCGGGATTCCCCTCAAAGAACGGTCTTGGAGTTTGTTAGTCATTTCGGCCGTGAAAAACAAGGACACAACCACATAAATATATCTTTATGTGAGAATTCCTTTCTAATCGCTCACAAAAAAACGGTCCTTGCGGACCGTTGAGTGTCCGGCGTCCCCTGCCGGAAATTTTCTGCGTCGTGCGGGCTGCGCCTACTCGGCGTCACCCTCAGCGGCGAGCGCCTTGACGAGGTCCACGAGGCGACGGCGGACCTTCGGGTCGGCGATCTTCACGAAGGCGCGGTTCAGCTGCAGACCCTCAGCCGAGGACAGGAAGTCGACGACATAATTGGAGCTTGACGCCTCCGCCATGCCAGGTGTGCCGCCAGCCTGATCGCCGGGTGCATCTTCGAAGAAAAAGGAGACCGGCACATTGAGAATACCGGAAATATTCTGGAGGCGGCTGGCGCCAACGCGGTTCGTGCCTTTTTCATATTTCTGGATTTGCTGAAAGGTAATTCCGAGGCTTTCGCCCAGCTTTTCCTGACTCATGCCCAGCATGGTTCTGCGAAGGCGAATTCGGCTTCCGACATGAATGTCGATCGGGTTAGGCTTTTTCTTATTCTCGGTCATCATGCGGTCCTGACACTCGGAAAAGGTTGATATCTCGCTTCATTACTATTCGAAGAAATGAGTCGGCAATTCGACAGCGTCTAAACTTGTTTTACGACTGACGTATTCACTATGCAATTACAGGGGTTCCCGGTCAATTCTAGCGCCGAGCGAAACTCAAGGCGGGAAATACCGCAACGATCATCAAGATAGAAAAAATCAACCAGAAATACGTCCGATGTGTGTCGTAAGTGAATGCGTCGTTTGACCCACCACTCAAAGTGGCGTCAACAATTCCCACCCGACCGTAATCGAGCCCCGCAATAATGCGTCCATAAGGGTCTATGACGGCGGAAATCCCGGTATTGGCGCCGCGAATCACCGGCACGCCCGTCTCAACGGCCCGGACTCTCGCCTGCAGAAAATGCTGATAGGGGCCTGGCGTATCACCGAACCAGCCATCATTGGTCACATTCAGGATGGCGGCCGAGCCGGCCAGTCCCGGCGTCATCTCACCTGGGAAAATGATCTCGTAACAGATGAGAGGATAGAAGGTCTTGCCCGAAGGAAGCGTGAGCGGGGTGCGCGACGAGGCGGCGGAAAAGCCTCCCGGCAAAGCGATGACATTGTCGATGCCGAATTCCCGCAGGATACCTTCAAAGGGCACATACTCGCCAAAGGGCGTCAGATGCACCTTGTCGGTCGCGCCGATGATCTCGCCCTGGCTATCGATCGCATAGACCGAATTGTAATAACGCGGCGGGCGGCCTGCCCCCTGATCTTCCATTCTGACGGCACCGGTGAACAGCACCTGCCCATCCTCCAGCGTTTTGGCGATTTCCGCCAGAGCATCCGGATTCTGCGTCAGAATGAACGGCACGGAGGTTTCCGGCCAGACAATGATATCAGGGCGCTTTTTCCCTTCGCCCGGCGGCAGAGCCGAGAGCCGCAGATGCTCGCCGAAAATCTCCGCCCTGTCCGCGTTCAGCATCTTGCGTGACTGATCGATGGAAGGCTGCACGATCCGAACGGTCAGTGCGTCTGCGGGCACCTCCGCCGGCGTCTGGAGGCGGTAAAAGCCATACCCGAAATGGCCGACCAGCAGCAGGCCCGCCACGGCGAGACCGGGCCACATGCCTTTTTTCGTGCCTATCAGTGCGGTCGAGGCGAAAATGAAAACCGCAAGCGTCGTTATGCTGAAAAGGCCAAGCAGATGCACCGACTGCATCATGATCGGGACGGGCATGATGCCGTAGCCAATCGCGTTCCAGGGAAAGCCGGTGGCCAGGAAGCTGCGCAGCCATTCTGAAAAGCCGAACGCGGCAGCAAGTGCAGCGATACGGCCAAGGCCCTCCGACCAGAGGAGGTTGGCTGCGGCAACCGCAAAACCGTAAAACAACGCCAGAAAAGCGGGGAGGCCAAGAATGGCGAGCGGCAGTGCCCAGGCGAATTCATCGGCCTCCAGCAGGAGAGCATTGCCGAGCCACCATAGGCCCGCCACGAAGTAACCGAGCCCGAAACACCAGCCGATGCCGAAGGCCGGCATGATGCGGCTGAAGAGGCCGCCCCCAGGTTTGCCCGTGCAGCCGTCCACGAGCCAGACAAGCAGGGTGAAAGAGAAAAACAGCGCCGCGAAAAAGCCGAATGGAGGCAGAGCGAGCGCCCCGACCGCACCTGCAGCAATCGCCATAACTGCGCGGCTCATGCCGCCGGCCAGCATTACCCTGCCTGCAAGACGCTCCATGCCATCTCCGTTTATGCACGTCGGGAAAAGCCCGCAGCCGACAAGGCCGCGCCGCGGAATTTCCCCTCAGACCCGACGTAAAGGAAAAAAGATTCGCAGTCCACAGCAGGCATGGCGACCGAAGCGCCATGTGTTCTTTTCGACGCCGGACACAGGCATTCATAGCTGTCGGATTGAGAGATGTCGAAAGAAGGGCGCGACGGGGAAAACCCCGTCGACCTTTCTCAATCGGCATTATGCTGATGCGTGATGAGGCGAACAGCCGGCGCAGGTAGCGCAATCACCTCATTGGCGTCCGCTTCGCCCGGAGCGCGATCATCCTCACCTTCGGAGCCGTGATCCCGGACGATACGAACGCCCTTGATGCGCCTGCTATCCGCATCGAGTATCTGGAACTCGAAACCTGGAACGGCCCGGACCACCTCGCCCTTGGCCGGAATGCGGCCGAGCGCGAAGAAGATGAGACCGCCGAGCGTATCGATTTCCTCCAGGTGTTCACGAACATCGAATGCCGGACCAATCGCCTCGGCAAGTTCGGTGAGTTCCGCACGTGCATCCGCGACAAGCACATCGGCGGAAAGACGCGAAAACATCGCCTCGTCCTTGTCGTGCTCGTCATCGATGTCGCCGATGACCATTTCGACGATATCCTCGTGGCTGACGAGACCGTCGGTGCCGCCATATTCATCGATCACCAGCGCAAGCTGGGTTCTCTGGGCCTGCATCGTCTTCAAAAGGTCGGAAGCCAGCATGGAGGGCGGCGCAAAAAGAATTTTGCGAACCAGTCCGGCATCGGCGACTGTCTGCTCCAGATCGACACGTCCCAGGTCGAAATTCGGCCGCGGTGAACGCGGCGCCTTCACCTCACCGTAAGCAACGCTTCGCGAACCGGCCCGGCGTTTGTTGCGGGCCTGCTTGGCGACATAGGCCAGCAGATCGCGAATGTGGATCATGCCCTTCGGGTTATCCAGCGTCTCGTCATAGACAGGCATACGGGAACGCCCGGTTTCCTCAAAGAGGATCAGCGCCTCGCCGATCGTCATATTCTCATCGAGGCCATCAATATCCACGCGAGGGATCATGATGTCTTCGACCCGAACCTCGCGGAAACGCAGGATATTGTTGAGCATAGCCCGTTCTTCGGGCGAAAAGGCCGCACCGATTTCGGTGTCGTCCATCAGCGCGTCGGTCAAATCCTCGCGCAAGCGCTCGCCCTGAGATGGTTTCAGCAACCGTGCAATGCGTGACCAGATGGTCGATTTCGGTTTGGCATTGTAGTCCTGACGTAAGTGACTACTGCCCTCCTCCGAAGAGGACTGCTCGCCGTTTTCTCTGCCCTCATTGGCAGGTCGTGCAGAATGTTCGTTCATGGCTCCAGACAATATTTAAAGCGGTTCCTGACCCGCGTAAGGATCAGATAGGCCAAGCACCGCCAAAATGCGAGTCTCAAGCGACTCCATTTCTTCCGCTTCTTCCCCGTCCATGTGGTCATAACCGAACAAATGCAGGAACCCATGAACGAGCAGATGGGTCAGATGATCCTCGAAACTCTTCTCAAGTTCAAGGGCCTCGCGTTCAACCGTCTCGCGTGCGATAACGATATCGCCCAGCATGGGGCCTGGCATTCCGCCCGGCTCCAGCGGAAAAGCCGGGAAAGACAGGACATTGGTCGCCTTGTCCTTGTCGCGCCATTCGGCGTTGATTTCCCGGATATTTTCGTCGTCGGTGAAGACCAGCGACAGTTCCACCGGCATTTTCGGGAAGGGTTGGTCCTCTTCCCGCTTCAGAAAATCGACCGCCGCATCCAGCACCCTGATGGCAAAGGCAGCCAAGTCCTCTTCCGAAGACCAGCCTTCGGCCTCGACGCTGATTTGAATATCCAGAACTGCCATCGTCTTTATGTCAGTCGCCCTTCAGGAGGCTCTCATCCGGCACCGCCGTATGGGACTCATAGGCCCGGACGATACGCGCCACCATCGGATGACGAACGACATCGACATCCTTGAAGCGCACGACGGACACGCCTTCCACATCGCCAAGGATTTGCAGGGCCTCGACAAGACCGGATTTCACGCCGCGCGGCAAATCCACCTGGCTCGGGTCGCCGGTCACGATCATGCGGCCGTTCTCGCCAAGGCGGGTGAGGAACATCTTCATCTGCATGGTCGTGGTATTCTGGGCTTCGTCCAGAATAACGGCGGCATTGGCCAGCGTGCGACCGCGCATGAAGGCGAGCGGCGCGATTTCGATGACGCCCGCCTGAATGGCGCGCTCCACCTTGTCGCCCGGCATCATGTCATAAAGCGCGTCGTAAAGCGGGCGCAGATACGGATCGACCTTTTCCTTCATGTCGCCCGGCAGAAAGCCAAGACGCTCACCCGCTTCGACGGCAGGGCGTGAGAGGATGATGCGGTCAACCGCGCCGCGCTCCAGAAGCTGCGCCGCATGAGCGACGGCAAGATAGGTCTTGCCGGTGCCGGCGGGACCGACACCGAAAACCAGTTCGGATTGCTCCAGCGCCCGCATATAGACGTCCTGCGTCGGCGTGCGGGCAGCGATGGTCTTCTTGCGTGTGGAAATCTGCGCCATGGAAATCTTCGCCTTGCGTTCCATCGTCGGCAAGGTCAACTGGTCGTCCGCGGCCACAGCCATGCGGATCGCGCCTTCGACATCGGAAACCTCGGCGGTTCCGCCCTTGAGCAGCCGTTCATAAAGGAAATCCAGCGCCCGACGAGCCTGATTGGTGGCAACGACATCGCCGGTGATGGCGACGGAATTGCCGCGCGGTCGAGCGTCGATATTGAGGCGCTGCTCCAGGAGCTTCAGGTTCTGATCGAACTGACCGAATAGCTCTCCCGCTATCCTGTTATTCTCGAACGTGAGGACGAAGTGATTGGCGTCGGTCGCGGCTTGGCGTGGCTGGCGCGATGAATTTGATACCAATTCGTGTGCGTTCAAGCGGTCAGGCTCCTGTCCCAATCAGTGTCGGCTCCTCACTCTAACTGCCTGCCACCTCGGCAAACAAGCTGTTTGGACCCGTTGCGGTGATTCGTACATTAACAATGTCACCGATTTTCAACGTCTTTGCATCAAGATTCACGGATTGCAGCCAAGGAGAGCGACCTATCAACTGCTCAGGCATGCGACCGGGCTTTTCCAGCAACACATCCATGGTTTTTCCGACCAGCGATTCAGCAAATTCCTTCTGCTGCCGCAGCAACAGGGCCTGCAATCTTTCCAGTCGTTCGGCCTTCACCTCTTCCGCAACCTGATCGGTGAGATCGGCTCCCGGCGTGCCGGGGCGGGTGGAGTATTTGAACGAGAAGGCCTGCGCATATTTCACGGCCTCGACCATCGCCATCGTATCTTCGAAGTCGCGATCCGTCTCACCGGGGAAACCGACAATAAAGTCCCCCGACATGGCAATATCAGGGCGGGCGGCGCGGATTTTTTCGATAAGCTGGATATATTCCTCACTCGTATGGCGACGGTTCATCGCTTTCAGAATGCGATCCGAGCCGGACTGAACAGGCAGGTGCAGATAGGGCATCAGGATGCGCAGATCGCGATGCGCGCCGATCAGGCGCTCGTCCATGTCGCGCGGATGGCTGGTGGTGTAGCGAAGCCGCGCAAGGCCGGGAATTTCCGCCAGCCGGTAAAGCAGTTCGGCAAGGCCCCATTTCTCGGCCTTCGGACCTTCGCCCTGCCAGGCATTGACGTTTTGGCCCAGCAGCGTGATCTCGCGCACGCCAGCATCGACGAGCTTCATCGCCTCATCGACGATCTGGCGCACGGGTCGGGAGACTTCCGAACCGCGCGTATAGGGCACGACACAGAAGGTACAGAACTTGTCGCAGCCTTCCTGCACGGTCAGGAATGCCGTGACGCCGCGTGTCCGCAGTGTCGCTTTCTCCGCGACCGGCAGGTGCTCGAACTTGTCCTCAACCGCATATTCGGTCTCGATGACGCGCTCACCGCCGCGCACCCGCTTCAGGGCGTCGGGCAGGCGGTGATAGGTCTGCGGGCCGATGACAACATCGACGGCGGGCGCACGGCGCAGGATTTCCTCGCCTTCCGCCTGCGCCACGCAGCCGGCAACGCCGATCATGAATTCCCTGCCCTGCTCTTCGCGAGACTTTTTCATGTCACGCAGACGGCCAAGCGCGGAATAAACCTTTTCCGCCGCCTTTTCGCGGATGTGACAGGTGTTCAGTAGAACCAGATCCGCCTCGCCCATATCCTCCGTCTGAACGTAACCATCCTTCGCCAGCGCATCGCTCATGCGGACGGAATCGTAGACGTTCATCTGACAGCCATAGGTCTTGATGAAGACCTTACGGCTGCTTGCCCCATCGCGCGCGATGGATGCGGGCTGGCTGTTCGAACCCTCGCGGGCGATCATGGGTGCGGCGTCAAGGCCGAGCGTTTCCTGGGTCATGGCGGCTATCTAGTGTTTTTCCCGGCCAGATTAAACAGAAAAATGCCGGAAAAGCTACGATCTCGCTAATTCCGCCAGCCGCCGCGCAGGCTGAAGGCCAGCATGGAGCGGATGGCGGCGGCAATGTCGGTCGCCAGTCGTTTGCGGTTGTCGGTGCTGTGAAACGGAACGCTGTCACCGAACGTCACGTCGACATCGATGGCGCCGGCCCTGATGATGCCGAGCAGATGCGGCACGAGCGTGATGCTGCCCGGCCAGGCGGCGATGACGCGATGGTAACGCCCCATGGCCATGCCGTGCACCCTTGTATAGGCGATGGCGACCGGCTGGACATAAACCAGCTTGCCCGGCACCTGTTCAGCGGCGGTGGAGGCCGCGCCGAATAATGAGGATTTGACGGCGAGCATGCGGTTGCCGTCCGAGGTGGTGCCTTCGGGGAACAGGACGACAATTTCGCCATCCGCCATGCGACTGGCGATCTCGCTCACCTGCGCGCCGGTGCTGCGCTTCTGCTCACGCTGAACGAAGATGCTTTTCTGCAAGCGGGCGAGCCAGCCGAACACCGGCCAGTCCCGCACTTCGGTCTTGGCGATGAATACCACATCGGCAATGCTGCCCAAAACGAGGATATCCTTCCACGAGGCATGATTGACCGCCAGCATCAACGGTTTCGCCCGCTCCACATCGCCGTGCACATGAACGCGGATGCCCAGAACGTGGCAGGCGATGCGGTGCCAGAGGCGCGGAATGCGACGGCGAAGCCGCCAGTCGAAGGCAAGGCCCAGCAGTTGAAGCGGCAGCAAGACGAGCGTGACGATCAGGAGAACGACCGCAATATAGGCTGTCCGTAGCCAGATCATGGGAAAAACGCCCGCTCGTTCACCGGGGTCTCAACGTTCGCCTGGCTTCAACGGCACGCCGTAAAGTTCCAGCCGGTGATCCACGAGCTTGAAGCCGTGCTCACGGGCGATCTTTTCCTGAAGGGCCTCGATCTCGGCCGAATGAAATTCGATGACCACGCCGTTCTTCAGATCGATCAGGTGATCGTGATGTTCTTCGGGCACGGTCTCGTAGCGCGAACGGCCGTCGCGAAAATCGTGACGCTCGATGATGCCGGCATCCTCGAACAGCTTCACCGTTCTGTAGACGGTGGAAATCGAGATGCGGGGGTCCACGGCGGAGGAACGGCGGTAAAGCTCTTCGACATCGGGATGGTCGGCTGACTCCTGAAGGACGCGGGCGATAACACGGCGTTGATCCGTCATCCGCATGCCGCGTTCGGCACAAAGCTCCTCCAGCGTTTTCGAAAGGTCTGTCACGTCTTCTGGCCTTTTGAGACTTCCGGTTTGCGGCTTTCGCCGAAAAAATGCCTGTCGCAGGGAACTAGCGAAGATCGCGGCGCATGACAAGCGCCGTCGACTTCGTTCCATCCTTGGCGGTGTAATAGGCCTTGCGTTCCGCGACGGTTTTGAAGCCGAGCTTCTTGTAGAGCCCGACGGCGGAGGCGTTATTATTATCCACCTCGAGAAACATGGTTTCCGCGCCGCGCATCATCGCCTCGCGGATAGCCGACTGCATCAGACGCCAGCCGAGACCCGCGCGTGCGAACTTGTCGGCCACGGCAACGGTCAGGATTTCCGCCTCGCCCGCCACTTCCCGCGCCAGCACGAAACCACCGAGCGGCTTGCTGAAAAAGGCGTTGGTCTGGCGTGCGACAGCACCGAAAACAGCCCCTTGCGTGAGCAGGCCGGAAAACTCCCCGTCGTTCCACGGGCGCGGAAAGCGCAGCGCATGCAACTCCGCCACCGCGGCGCAATCCTCATGCTGCATCGGCACGATCTCGAAATAGGGTTTCCAGGTCAGATAGTCGTCAAACATAACAGGAATCGGGCATCACGGGAATCATTCGCACAGGCTGACGAATGCCCTATCAGGCAACGCCCTGACGTGCCAGCGCAAAACCGGTCTGCGGCCGGGCGTCCGGCCCGCGCAGATAAAGCGGCGAAGGTTTCGGCTGGCCAGCCGGCTTACGCGCAGCAGCACGCGCGACCGAAGCGACCGGGAAGTGATCCGGCCCCGAACCCGCCTCCAACCCCGCCAAAAGCGGCGCGGCTGAACCGATGACGACGCCGTCGAAACAGCTAGTGCCCGTTATGGCGTCGTCCAGAGACAGAAGCGCGGCATCGCGCAGCGGCGACCCATCTGCAGCGAATGTTTGGAGATAGGCTTCGCCGCGTTTGGCATCCAGCCCGACGGCCACGGGCCGGTCGGGATTTTCGAGCAGATGATGAAGCGCCAGCGTTTCAAGCGTGGTGACGCCCACGGCCTCGACGCCGAGTGACAGGGCAAAGCCGCGTGCGGCGGCGACCCCGACGCGGATACCGGTGAAAGACCCCGGCCCGATCGTCACGGCAATGCGTTCTACATTCTGGAGCGACAGTTGCGCCTGCTCCAGAGCGCCGTCGATCACGGCCATCAGCCTTTCGGCATGGCCCTTGCCGATCGTTTCGCAGACCTCTCCGAGCACCCTGTCAGAGGTGCTGTCATAAACGCAGGCGGAACAATCCACACCTGAGGTGTCGAGTGCAAGAACAATCATGATGGCCTGGCTTGCGCTTTTATACCGCTTCGACTTCGCGCACTTCCGGCACGAAATGGCGAAGCAGATTCTGAACGCCGTGTTTCAGCGTGGCAGTGGAGGACGGGCAACCCGAGCAGGCGCCCTTCATGTTCAGGAACACCGTACCATCGCGGAAACCGCGGAAAGTGATATCGCCGCCATCCTGCGCCACAGCCGGGCGAACGCGTGTATCCAGCAGTTCCTTGATGGTGGCGACGATGGTTTCGTCGCCCTCTTCGAAGAACTCGCCTTCCTCATCCGAGACTTCGGCCGCAATCGCGGTGCCCATGATCGGCCGGCCGGACATGAAATGTTCCATGATCGAGCCGAGGATGGCAGGCTTAAGATGCTGCCATTCCGCATCGTCCTTGGTGACGGTGATGAAATCAAAACCGAAATAGACCCCGGTCACACCCGGAATGGTGAAGAGGCGTTCCGCCAGGGGCGAGGCC
Organism: Agrobacterium sp. B1(2019); assembly: GCF_008274755.1. Classification (NCBI taxonomy): domain Bacteria; kingdom Pseudomonadati; phylum Pseudomonadota; class Alphaproteobacteria; order Hyphomicrobiales; family Rhizobiaceae; genus Agrobacterium; species Agrobacterium sp. B1(2019). The sequence goes on from NZ_VTPB01000001.1 coordinate 2,324,463, forward strand.
TGCGCCTGCGACGCATTGAGAAATTCCGCTGTGCCGCTTTCCAGCACCACCTTGCCGGGCAGGAACTTCAGCGTGGCGGGATTGGGCGTGGCTTCCGTCTGAATGAACATCGTCGTCTCCTTCGAGGTCGCGATCCACGCCCCGTAATTTAGAATTCTTCCAAAAAATACGCCCGGCGAAGCTACACTTCAAGCCCTGACATGATAATTACATTCAAGAAATCGTCAGCCCCTAAATCTTGTCCGGGACCCGGATCAGCAAAGCGCGTCGATTTCCTCGTCCGACAGCGTATCCGGCAGCACGGTGACGGGGATCGGGAAGGCTGCCCCTCGCCCGGCGATGGAGGAAACGAGCGGTCCCGGCCCTTCTTTGGTCGATCCCGCCGCCAGAACGAGAATCGCGATATCGCGGTCTTCCTCGATCAACCCGTGGATCTGCTCGGTTGCGCTGCCTTCGCGGATCACCGCTTCCGGCTCGATGCCGATGGTCTCACGAACCTTCTGGGCAATCTTCGCAAGCGTGGCTTCCGCCTCCTCCCGCGCCTCGGCCCGCATTATCTGCTCGACACCCAGCCATTGCTGGAAATCGCCTTCCGGGATCATGTAGAGCAGCACCAACCCGCCATTGGAGTTCTTGGCGCGACGACCGGCATAGTGCACGGCCCTTTCGCATTCCGGTGTGTCATCGATAACAGCGAGAAACTTGCGACGATGCCCTTCCAGACGCGACAGCCGTTTTGAAACCATTCCGCACTCCCTTAGGTCCGCCGTGATCCGAGAAACCGCCCGACGGTTCGGGCGGAGATTATATCAAATCACGGCAGGCGCAAACCGCCCGCCGCATTCGCGCAGCAGCGACCTGTCAGCGCAGGAAGCCGATGATGTCGCGCACCTCGTTCATCGTCTTTTCGGCAATGGTGCGCGCCCGCTCGCCGCCTTGGCTGAGGATGGCGTCGATATGGGTCGGGTCATCGAGAAGGCGGCGCATCTCGTTGTTGACGGGGGCCAGAACATGGACGGCAAGCTCCACGAGGGCGGGCTTGAAGGCCGAGAACTGCTGTCCGCCGAATTCGGAAAGAACATCCGCCTTGGTCCTGTCGGAAAGCGCGGCATAGATGCCGACGAGGTTTTCCGCCTCGGGGCGCCCCTTCAGGCCTTCCACTTCGCTCGGCAGCGCGTCCGGATCGGTCTTCGCCTTCTTGATCTTCTTCGAGATCGCATCGACATCATCCATCAGGTTGATGCGCGACAGATCGGAGGGATCGGACTTCGACATCTTCTTGGTGCCGTCCTTGAGCGACATCACGCGCGGCGCCGGACCACCGATCAGCGGTTCCACCATCGGGAAATAGGCGTGCACCGGCTCATCGCCGACCGTGATGTCAAGGCCAAGCCCGGCCTTGCGGATATGATCGCCGAAATCGATGTTGAATTTCTGGGCGATATCGCGGGCAAGTTCCAGATGCTGTTTCTGGTCGTCGCCGACAGGAACGTGGGTGGCGCGGTAGACGAGAATGTCGGCGGCCATCAGGCTCGGATAGGCGAGCAGGCCAAGCGAGACCTGCTCGGCGTTCTTGCCGGACTTGTCCTTGAACTGGGTCATGCGCTCCATCCAGCCGATGCGCGCCACGCAGTTGAACACCCAGGCCAGTTCCGCATGCTGCGGTACGGCTGACTGGTTGAAGACGATGTGCTTCACGGGGTCGATGCCGGCAGCGATGAAGGCGGCCGCAATCGAGCGGGTCTGCGCCTTCAGGTCGGAGTGAACGAGCTGAGCGGTGATGGCATGCATGTCGACGACGCAATAGATGCAGTCGTTATCTTCCTGCAGCGCCACGAACTTGCGGATGGCGCCGAGATAATTACCGAGATGCAGATTGCCGGTCGGCTGGACGCCCGAGAAAACCAGCGGCTTGAATGCGTTCATTGTCGTCCTCGAAAAAGGCTTGTGGAGGGCCCCGCCCCGTGATTGGAATTGCACGCGCGCTTATGCACCCGCAGCCCCCAGCAATCAAGCGGTTTCAGGGCCTGTCAGCCACGCGGCTGAAGAAGATCCCAGCGATTTCCATAGGGGTCGGTGAAGACCGCGACGGAACCATAAACCTCATGGCGGGGCTCTTCCAGAAAGCGCACACCGCGCGCAATCATCGTTTCATAGTCACGTGCAAAATCGTCGGTATGCAGGAAAAATCCGACGCGCCCGCCGGTCTGGTTGCCGATGGCAAGCGTCTGCGGCTCACCATCCGCCTCGGCAAGCAGGAGGCCGCCGCCCTCGGTTCCTTGCGGCTTCACCACCAGCCATCTTTTGCCGTCGCCAAGCGGCTGATCGGAAAGGCATTCAAATCCGAGAACGTCGCAATAAAACGCCTTCGCCCGGTCGTAATCATCCACGACAAGCGTAACAAGCGCGATACGGCGGTTCTCGGCAAAGCACATCAGCCCGCCTCCGTCTCGATGTTCTTATTGCCGCGCTTGCGGATGGCTCGTTTGACCATGCCGATATCGGCGCCGCCGGAAACGAAAGCGAGCACGAAATAAACCAGCATGGCCGTAAAGATGAGAGCCATGATGGTCCCCGCACGCACGAAAATGGACGAGGCCGACGACAGCTCGAACCTCAGCCAGGTCAACGCATAGTGCACGAAGCCGGCCATCAGGGCGGCGGCCAGCAGCAGGCGCGGAATGCGGGTGAGCAGCGGAATATCCACATGCCAATGCCCACGCCACAAAAGCATGCCGAACAGCAGGGCGGCATTCACCCAGCCGGCGGTAATTTCGGCAATAGCGATGCCCGGACCGCCAAGACGCGGGAAAAGCGTCAGCGCCAGGGAGATATTCACGACAACGGAAATCGCCGCGAAGATCATCGGTGTCCGCGTATCCTCGCGGGCGAAAAAACCCGGAATGAAGGCCTTGATCAGCACGAAAGCGGGCAGGCCCAGACCGTAAATGCCAAGGATTTGCGCGACGGTGACGGTGGCCGAAGGCGAGAAGTTGCCGCGTTCGTAAAGAAAACGAACGATAGGTTCCGCCATGACCAAAAGGGCGGCGGCAGCGGGCAATGTCAGGAACAGTACGAATTCGACCGAGCGGTTCTGCAGGCTTCCCGCCTCCACCATGTGCCCGCCGCGCAACGCCCGCGCCAGTTCCGGCAGAAGCACGGTGGCCACCGCGATGCCGACAACACCGAGCGGCAGCTGGTAAATCCGGTCGGCATAGGCAAGCGAGGAGATCACGCCTTCGCCGGCCGATGCGATATTGGTGTTGATCAAAAGATTGATCTGGGTGATGCCGCCGGTGATGGCTGCCGGCAGGGCAAGAACCAGAAGGCGCTGCACGTTCTTCGTCAGCCGCGGCCTGCGGAAACCGATGCGCATGCCGGCATTGCGCACGGCGATCCAGACGATGGCGAGTTGCACCAGACCCGCCGCCATCACGCCCCACGAGAGCGCATACCCCACCTGCAAAGGATCATAATTCTTCCACCATGCCAAGGCGAGCACGCCGATGAGGATGATGTTTAGAAAGACAGGTGCGATCGCGGCCGCGAAATAACGGTGCAGCGAGTTCAACATGCCGCCCATCATCGCCGCCAAAGACATGCAGGCGAGATAAGGAAACATGATGGTGGCGAGATGAACGGTGTTTTCGAATTTCACCGGGTCTTCCAGAAAGCCCGGCGCAATCACGGTGCGCACGATGAACGGCATCGACAATTCCATCAGAATTGTCAGGGCCAGAAGCACGGTGAACAGAACGCCGAAGACCTCTTCGGAAAAACGTCTTGCGCCCTCCATGCCGTTCGCCTCGATCTCCTTGGCGAAAAGCGGCACGAAAGCCGAGTTGAACGCACCTTCGGCAAAAAGCCGCCGAAAGGTGTTGGGAAACCGGAACGCGGCGTTGAAGGCGTCGGCCACAGGCCCCGTGCCGACGGCGGCGGCCATCAGGGTTTCGCGCAGGAAGCCGAAAATGCGGCTGCCGAGCGTAGCGGTGCCAACGGTAGCGAACTTGCCGATCAGGCTCATGATATCAAGCCTTCGCCGTGCGCGCGGCCGGCAGAGCCGCCACGTCTGGATGGGCGATGATGCCGTTCGGCATGCGGTCGCGCAATTCGTCTTCCTGCTCGCTCATCACAGCCTTCAAGCGCTGCGCAATACTGGCCTGCCGATTATCATTCGTCACCTTCTGGCCGAAGAGGTCAGTCACATAAAAGGTATCGATGACCTTTTCGCCGAAGGTGGTGATACGGGCGGAGTGAATATCGAGCGACAGATCGGCGATAACGGCCGTCATATCCGCCAGAAGCCCCGGCCGGTCGAGGCACTCGACCTCGATGACAGTGAATTTATTCGAAAGCCCGTTGGAAATGATGACCGACGGCGGAATGGTGAAAGCGCTCTTCTTCTTGCGGCTTTTAGTGCGCGTGGCGATCATTTCCGGGAGGCGCTGCTTGCCGGACAGGACCTCCTCGATGAGCTTGCCGATATTATTACCGCGCCGTGTCTCGTCCTCATCGATCGGAAATTCGCGATTGATGAGGATCGTATCCAGCGCCCGCCCGTCGGACGTCGTGAAGATTTGCGCATCGGCGATGTTCGCGCCCGCCGCCGCACAGGCGCCGGTGATGATGGATAGCAGGCGCGGATGGTCCGGCGCCAGTACGGTGATTTCGGTGATGGCATGGAAGGAGTGGGTGCGCACCATGGTTGACAGCGCTTTTTCCTGCTTGTCGGCCTCGCGGATGAAGCGGGTGTGTCGCACCTGATCTTCCAGCGCCACCGTCAGCAGATAGGGCTCATAGTGCAGCTTGGTGTATTTGCGCCGCGCCTTCTGCCCCCAATCCTCAAGGGCGTCGTATAGCGCCTGCCGGGCGATCTGCGCGCGCTCCTTGCGGGAGACTTCCGAGAAACCGCCTGACAGTAGCAGTTCGGTCTCGTAATAGAGCGAACGCAGCAGCTGCCCCTTCCAGCCGTTCCAGACGCCCGGGCCGACGGCGCGAATATCGCAGACCGTCAGGATGAGCAACATCTTCAGCCGCTCCATGGACTGCACCTTGTCGGCAAAATCGGTAATAGTCTTGCGGTCGTGCAGGTCGCGCGTCTGGGCGACCATGGACATCAAAAGATGCTGCTCGATCAGCCAGACAACCGTTTCGGTCTGTTTGCCGGTGAGGCGGAAACGCTGGCAGAGCTTGCGGGCGACGCGGGCACCGGCAATCGAATGATCCTCCTGCCGGCCCTTCGCCACATCGTGCAGCAGCACGGCCACATAAAGCGCCTCGCGTTCCTCGACGCTTGGCATCAACTGGTTGGCGAGCGGGTGGGCGTCGACGGCCGTTCCCTTGTCCACTTCCGACAGCACGCCGACGGAGCGGATCAAATGCTCATCCACCGTGTAATGATGATACATATTGAACTGCATCATCGCGACGATCTTGCCGAATTCGGGGATGAACTTGCCGAGAACGCCGGCCTCGTTCATGCGGCGCAGGGTCAGCGCCGGATCGCGCCGGGACGTCAGGATCGACAGGAAAAGCCGGTTTGCCTCTTCGTTTTCCCTCAACCCGTCATTGATGAGCGACAGTGAGCGCGTGACGACGCGAAGCGCATCCGGATGCAGTTCGAGATTGTTGATATCGGCAATGTGGAACAGCCGGATCAGATTGACCGGATCGTTCTTGAAGACATCCGGTTTGGCCAGCGCGATGCGGCCGCGATCCTCAACGAATTCCACCGAGCCGGGAATCTTGCGCACACGGTGGGCAAAGCGGCTGAGGACGCCGGAAAGACCGGGCACGTCCTTCGCCTGCCGGTCTTCAAGTGCGGCGCAGACGATACGAGTCAGGTCTCCGACGTCCTTCGCCACGAGGAAATAGTGCTTCATGAAGCGTTCGACAGCGGAAAGGCCGGGGCGCGACTGATAACCCAGCGCATCTGCGATTTCGCGCTGAATGTCGAAGGACAATCGTTCCTCGGCCTTGTTGGTGATGAAATGCATCTGGCAGCGAACCGCCCAGAGAAAATCATCGGCCTTTTCGAACAGCTTGAGTTCGGGTCTGGACAGGACGCCAAGCTTGACGAGATCGGCCGTATCACGAACGTGGTAATAATATTTGGCGATCCAGAACAGCGTGTGCAGATCACGCAACCCGCCCTTGCCTTCCTTGACGTTCGGCTCCACCAGATAACGGGTATCGCCTGCCTTGCGGTGGCGCTGGTCACGCTCGGCGAGCTTCGCGGCGATGAATTCCGGGCCGGTGCCGGTAACGACTTCCGACTCGAAGCGTTTTTCGAGATCGTCGGTCAGGGATTTTTTGCCGCAGATCGCACGCACTTCCAGAATGGCGGTGCGGATCGTCATATCTGATTTGGAGAGGCGGATGGATTCATCCACCGTGCGGGTGGCGTGTCCGACCTTGAAGCCGAGATCCCACAGCAGATAGAGCACGAACTCCACGGCTTTGTGCATATCCGGCGTATTCTTGGCCGGCAGCAGGAACAGGAGGTCGATGTCCGATCCCGGCGCCAGCGTGCCGCGACCGTAACCGCCGACCGCAGCGACGGCAATCTGTGGCGCATCTTTCGGATAGACATATTGGCAGGCGAGATCATAGAGGATTTCGATCAGCCGATCCTGAAGCCAGGAGAGACGTCTGGCGCAATCGATGCCGCTGCCATCGGCTTTCAGCAGATCTCTGGCCTTTTCCCGACCTTCCGTACTGGCCCTGCGAAAGATCGGCAGCAGATCGGAGCGAATATCGGCAATGCGTTTGCCGTCTTCCCTGAAGATGATGTCGCATTCGCGCTTGAGCGCCGATACATCGAGAATGTCGGAAAAATCCAGGTCCTTGATGGCCATCTATGCCGGTATCCATGTCCTGTGGGAAATCCCACCACTTGCGATGGGAGTGTCCTATAGCGAGTTTTAAAGGCGATGGACAGGCAATCTATCCCTTCAAGCCTTGCCAAGTTCTTTCTTCAACGCATAGAGCGCGTCCAATGCCTCACGCGGCGTCATTTCGTCAGGGTTGAACCCCTTCAGAGCTTCCTCCACCTTTGATGCGCCAGTCTTGCGGTTTTCCTCGCGGCGAACCGCGATCTGGAACAGCGGCAGATCGTCGATGAGCTGGCTAGCCGGGTTCTTGCGGTCGGCATCTTCGAGCTTCGTCAACACCTCGCGGGCGCGCTCCACAACCGATGCAGGCAGGCCCGCAAGCCGCGCCACCTGAATGCCATAGGAACGATCCGCAGCCCCCGGTCCAACCTCGTGCAGGAAGATGACGTCGCCTTCCCACTCCTTCACCCGCATCGTGGCATTGGAAAGGCGGCCGAGTTTTTCCGACAGCACCGTCAATTCGTGGAAATGGGTGGCGAAGAGACCGCGGCAACGATTGACCTCGTGCAGATGCTCCACCGCCGCCCAGGCGATGGAAAGACCGTCAAAGGTCGCCGTGCCGCGGCCGATCTCGTCCAGAATGACCAGCGAACGATCCGTCGCCTGATTGAGAATGGCGGCGGTTTCCACCATCTCCACCATGAAGGTCGAGCGGCCGCGCGCCAGATCGTCGGACGCGCCGACACGCGAGAAAAGGCGATCCACGACGCCGATATGGGCAGCTTCCGCCGGCACGAAAGACCCGATCTGCGCGAGGATGGCTATCAGGGCATTCTGGCGCAGGAAGGTCGATTTACCGCCCATATTGGGACCGGTGAGCAGCCAGATGGCACCGTTTTTGCCATTATTGACGGCCGACAGATCGCAATTATTGGCGATAAACGGTCCGGCGGATTGGCGCCGCAAGGCCTGCTCCACCACGGGATGCCGCCCGCCCTTGATGGAAAAGGTCATGGAGGCATCGACGATCGGGCGGCAATAGGCCTGTTCGGTGGCGAGATAGGCAAGACTCGAGGCGACATCGATCACCGCAAGCGCCAACGCACCGGCCTTGATCGCTTCCGCCTGTTGCACAACAGCCTTGACCATGCGCTCGAAGGCTTCCAGTTCCATGGTCAAAGCCTGCGCAGCGGCGTTGGCGATGCGGCTTTCGAGATCGGCCAGCTCGGTGGTGGTGAAACGCATGGCGCCGGCCATGGTCTGGCGGTGGATAAAGCGCGCCTTGGCCTCATCCGTCGTCGTCATCACATCGGCATTGCCCGCCGTGACCTCAATGAAATAACCCAGCACATTGTTATGCTTGATCTTGAGCGACTTAATGCCGGTCTCATCGGCGTATTTCAGCTGCAGCCCGGCGACCACACGACGTGACTGGTCTCGTAGCGCCCGCACCTCATCGAGTTCGGGATTAGCGCCTTCGCGCAGAAATCCGCCATCACGCTTCAGAAGCGGAAGTTCATCGGCCAGCATCGAGCCGAGCATGGCTTCCAGACCACCCGGAAGGGCTTTCAAATCCGCGAGCGCTGCGGCAAGCTCATCCGGCAACAATCCCTGATCGAGAATGGCCGCTATCTTTTCTGCCGAAGCAAGGCCTTGCCTGATGGCGCCGAGATCGCGCGGGCCGCCGCGCTCCAGCGCAAGGCGAGAGAGCGCACGCGGCATGTCCGCCACCTGTTTCAGTGCATCACGCAGGCCGTCGCTGAGCGAGACGTCATCGATGAGATAGGCGATCGCATCGAGGCGGGCATTGATCTTTTCGGGATCGGTCAAGGGCGACATCAGCCGCTCGGCCAGAAGCCGAGCACCGCCGCCCGTCACGGTGCGGTTGAGGGCATGCAGGAGCGATCCGTCCCTTTCGCCTGACAGCGTCTTCACAAGTTCCAGATTGGCGCGGGTGGCGGGGTCGATGAAAAGCGTGGAGGCAGCGCTTTCGCGCTCCGGCGCGCCGAGCGGCGGGCGTTCGGCGATCTGGGTTTTTTCGACATAAGCGACGGCAGCGGCGGCGGCCGCCAGTTCCACGCGCGAAAAAGTGCCGAAACCATCAAGCGTCGAGACATTGAAATAGCGCGCAATGCGCCCTTCCGCCGTGGCGCTGTCAAAGAGGATCGCCGGCTGCGGCACCGCGACCCGGCCCAGCACATCGAAAACTGGCCGCAGCTCTTCGTCATGGAACAGGCTTTCGGCGACGATCAGCTCGCGCGGATCGATGCGCCAGATATCGGCCAGAAGCCGGGTCAGCGTGGTTTCCGCCAGACGGAAGACGCCGGTGGAAATATCGATCCAGGCGAGCGCGAACTGCGCCTCCGCACTACCCCGAATACGGGCCAGCGCCATCAGATAGTTGGATTCCGTCGGCGACAACAGTTTTTCTTCGGTCAGTGTGCCGGGCGTGACAAGTCGCACCACATCACGCTTGACCACCGATTTCGAGCCGCGCTTCTTCGCTTCCGCCGGGTCTTCCACCTGTTCGCACACGGCGACACGATAACCGCGCAGGATGAGTTTCTGGAGATAGTCATCCGCCGCGTGGACGGGGACGCCGCACATCGGGATATCATGACCCATATGCTGGCCGCGTTTCGTCAGCGTGATGCCGAGAGCGCGGGAAGCCTCCACCGCATCGTCGAAGAACAATTCGTAAAAATCGCCCATGCGGTAGAACAGCAGCGAACCGGGATTGTTCGCCTTGATCTCGATATATTGCTCCATCATCGGAGTGGCCGTCGCGCGGCTCTCTTCCGAGATCAGGGAAGCGGTTGTCAGAACGTCCGTCAATGGCCTGCCGATGTCATATCGTGTTGCGGAAAAGGAGCGCCGACACTAGCGGCTTTGCCCGCACCAACACAACACACACCGCACCGCTGCCCACAGGAACATCCCGAAGGTCTCGATCAAAACCCGGTCAGCCGTTGATGCGTTCGGCCTCGCCGCCATAATAGCTGATATAGCGGCCAGCGATGGACGAAACCGGCAGGACCACGAGCACATCCGTGGTGTTGAAGGCATGGTCCACGACCGCGCCGGAGCCGAACATGGCGCCGAGGCGCATATAGCCCTTGATCAGCGGCGGCATGGCGTTCAGCGCCTTGCGCGCGTTCAGCGCCTCTGCCGGCACAAGGTCCATCTCATGATAAAGCTCGGGAAGGGCGAAAGCTTCCCACTCGCCTTTGGCCAGACAATTATGGTGCAGGAAAGACAAAGCAAGCGCATGGGCTTCCGGCTGCACGCCGGGAAAGGAGGCGCAGCCGATCATGGCATCCATGCGGTGTTTGACGGCATAAGCCCAGTTGCCCTGCCACAGAAGTTCCACGGTGCGCTTGGTGCGATATTCCGGCAGCACGCAGGAACGGCCAAGCTCCATGAAGCGCTTGCCGGGGTGGCGCGCAACGAGACCGGCAATATCGAATTCGCTGGCGGAATAAAAACCGTTATTGGCAAGCGCGATTTCCTGCCGCAGCAGGCGATAGGTGCCGACGATCTGGTCTTCGCTGTCGCCTTCAATCGACTTGTCGAGCACGAGCAGATGGTCGCAGACGCTGTCCCACGCATCGATGTCGCGCTTGCGGCGCATCGCTTCCGCGGGAAGCCGCGCCTTCATTTCCTCGACGAAAACCCGATAACGCACGGATTGCGCGGCATCGATTTCGCGTTCATTTCTGGCGAGCCGCGTTTCCAGCGTGCCTATGCGGCCGAAAAGACCCTCATTGTCCTGAGCTGTCTCGGGACGGGGACTAATGACAACATTGTTTTCACAAATGTCGTGATTGAGGATTTCGGCAACCATGGGGAATCGCTCCGCCACCAAACAATTTTCCTGTCATAAATCACTAATTGACGACAGAATAGTGACAAAACGCCGCCAGTGCCAGTCTGTCAAGTTATGACAGCGACAGGCGTTTCGCCCCCACCAGGCGGCGAATTTCCTCAATCAGCCGTCGCGGGTCGGCAGGCTTGGCCAAAACCGCGCCGACACCAGCCTTTAGAAGGATTTCGGCGGTTGCGTCACTCGTATCTGCGCTGAGCACGATGACGGGAATATTTCTTTCGCCCTTCAGCGTATGGAGAAGCTCGGGAAGAACATTGAGCCCCTCGCCGCCCGGCATGTTGAGGTCGGAGACGATGAGATCAGGGAGGCGGGATGCCCCCGGCTCCACAGATTGCCGCAACGCTTCAAAGTCCTCGACAGCGCGGACGATGTAGCCGCTTTTTTCCAGAACGACGCGAATGATGCGCTGATTGACGGCATCGTCTTCGGCAACAAGTATCTCGATACCGCTCCCCCCTTCCGTCACCCGCGAGGAAAAACCCACATCCGGGTGGTTGTCGTTTATGGCGTCGCGCCGCTCAATGCCGCGCAGACGGCCGCACAGGACGTCGATCAGGGATTTTTCCCGCAACGGCCGAATCAACCAGGCATCGAAGGCCGCATGCATGGTCGACGGCCGCTCTTCGGGGCTGACCAACAGCGTGCGGCGAACATTCTGCGGCGGCCAATCTTTCAGGGCATCCCTGAACAGCGGCGAACTGCGCTGGTCGACGATGATATCGGTAAGCTCGACCGCTTGCGCGGCAGAACCCTTCCTCAGCTTTTCCAGACCATCGGGCTGATGGATGAGTGTGCATCGACCGCCGAAAGCCTCGATCGCCTCCATCGTCACCGCCGCCGCCACGCCCTTTGGTGCGATGAGCACGACATTTGTGTGCCGCAGGCAATGATGCCGTCCTGGATTCGCCATTTCGGCAGGGGCGCCCGCCGGGCGAAACGCCAGTTTGAAAGTACTGCCCTTGCCCTTGCGGCTCGAGACCGTGAGGCGGCCGCCGAATTCCCGCACGATACGGGCGGAAATCGCAAGTCCGAGGCCCGTACCGGCGCTTCGTTGCGACAAAGGGCCTGCCTGTTCGAATTCCCCGAAAATACGGGCCTGTTCCGCCCGGCTCATGCCCGGGCCGGTATCTTCAACGGTGATGTGCAATTCGTCGTCGGACATGCGCGCCCGGATGACGACGCCGCCTTCCTGCGTGAATTTGACGGCATTGCCGAGGAGATTGAAGAGGACCTGACGTAGCCTCGCCGGATCAAAATCGAGATGATCAGGCACATTCGGCGCGACGAAAGAGGTGATTTCTATGCCTTTTTCATGGGCGCGATGGGCCAGCATCTCGACGATGCTCTCGATCAGCCGGCGCAGGTTTTCCGCGCGCGGATTGAGCCTGAAGCGGCCGGCCTCCATGGTCGAATAATCCAGAAGATCCTCGACAAGCTGCACCAGCGACTGGCCGGATTGGCGCATGCCATCGAGATAATTTCGCTGCTCTTCGTTGAGCTTCGTCTGCGACAGAAGATGGTTCATGCCCAGCATACCGGAAAGCGGCAGGCGGATTTCATGGCTTACCGTTGCAAGCAGCCGCGCTTTTTCAGCATCGGCCTTTTCGGCGCGCAGCCTGGCGTCTTCCCTTTCGGCCAGCGCAAGGCGCTCCTCGGTCACATCCCGGGCAATGCTGCTGATGAGAAGACGGCTGCTTGCCAGATCGCGGGTCACGACATCATGCCAGGAAAAGATGCGCTGGCCGAACGGGGTCGCGATCTCCACATCATAAGCATGGACCTTGTCGCCCGGACGGAAAGCGATGCCGATTTCCTCGCAGCTGAGCCCTTCGGGCGCTGCGCAGCCGGTGATTTCCCGAAAGACCCGGTTCGCCTCGATAATGCGCCGGTTCATGTCGCGGACCACGACGACATCACCCATGAATTCCTGCATTTCGGCAATCAGCGAGCGGTTTTGCGCTTGTCTCAGCCGGAGATCGGAACCTTCGTCCAGCGCGACGGGATGCCGGGAAGGTTCGCTGAAGAGCGCGTAGAGCAGGACACCGACGAGCACGGCGCCAAACAAGGTCGCCAGCGCGACGGTAATCGCGTAAGGCATGGCAAGCGCAATCAAGGCGGCGGAAAAAGCCCCGAGCGATAACGACACGGCGACATAGAATGCGATCGATCTGGCATCGGGCGCATGTTCTTCATCCGCATGGCGCGTTATTGCCTCGACACGATCCGCCGGCTGCGCCGCCGTGGCGGCCAGGCCCAGCTCATCTGAAACTTTTTGACGAAGTCTTGCCAGTTCGCTCATAGGCAACCGCTACCACGGCAGCGGTTTTGATATGTTTGGCTGAAACCCTAAAATTTTACTTTTTAGCCGTCCGGGCGTGCAAAAACTCGTCGAGAATGACGCAGGCTGCGCCGATGGTTATGAAACTGTCAGCCAGATTGAAGACTGCGAAAGACCATGTCTGCGTATGAAACAGGATATAGTCGATGACATGGCCATAAAAAAAACGGTCGAGAAGATTGCCGGCAGCACCTGCGATGATGAAGGCGAAACCGAGATGGGCGAAGGTACGGTCTGCCGCCGTCTTGCGCCACAGCCATAAGACGAAGACCACGATGACGAGCCGCATGCTGACGATGAACCAGCCATGCATGTCCTCCAGCATCGAAAAGGCCACGCCGAGATTGTAGGTGCGATAAAGCGCCAGGAACGGGGCAACGGGAACCATCTCCTGCAGCGGCAGATAGGCTTCGACCAGCTGCTTGACGATCTGGTCCAGCACCAGCGCGGCGGCGATCAGCGCGAAAGCCGGGCCGAGTTTCGAGAACAATGCCGCTTTGGCCATTACGTCACCGGTACGAGTTCGAGGAGATGTCGCCGCGCCTCAAACAGCATGACGGCGGTTGCGATGGCGAGATTGAGGCTATCGGCGCGGCCCTGCTGGGGAATGCGCGCCAACTGGTCGGCCTTGCTGGCGAGTTCCGGCGGCAGGCCGGATTGTTCGTTGCCCATCAAGAGCACGACCGGCTTTCCGGCGTAGTCGATCTTTCGATAGTCAACCGAGCCTGCCAGATGCGTGGCCACGACGCTGACCTGCACCGATTTTTTCCAGGACAGGAACTCTTCGACCGAAGCGCGAGCGACGGGCGTGGCGAAGACCGACCCCATGGTAGCGCGCACTGTTTCCAGCGAAAACGGATCGGTGCAGTCGCCGACAAGAATGACGCCCGAAGCACCCGCCGCATCGGCAGTGCGGATGATGGTGCCCAAATTGCCGGGATCGCGAACCCGGTCGAGCGCGATATAGGTCTCGCCCTTTTCCGGGCGGATATCCTTCAACGGCTTCCATTTCTGTTCAAAAATGCCGACGACCATCTGCGGATTGTCGCGGCGGGTGATCGAGGCGATGACCTTTTCACTGACTTCGAGAACCAGTCCGCCCGACGCGACCGTCTTCACCGCCGCCTGCTCCACCAGCGGCTTGCCCTTTGCGGCCTTGGCGTAAACCAGCGTCTTGATCGTCCAGCCCAGTTCGAGCGCGTCGATGACCAGCTTCAGGCCTTCCGCCATGAAGGTGCCGGTCTCTTCCCTGCCCTTTTTCTGGGTGAGCGCCTTGATATCCTTGATGATGGGATTGGCAAGGCTGGTCACTTCCTTGACCTGGCCAACCCGGCGCGTGGTGTTTTCGCGCATCTCTTTCATCATTTCGGCTCCCAGCGGCTGAACAGCGATGTGGACAGCACACGGCCCGGTGTCTTGCCGTCAAGACCGGCTTCACGAATGACAAGTTCGCCTGACGCGACGACACCGCCGGCGCCGCGCATGGTTTCACGCATCAGCTCATGCATCGAATAGAAGCTGGCCCTGATCGAATAGGCCGTCAGCACAAGGCCGAGCGCCTTGGGCGACAGGATTTCGCGGCAGATATCCAGCATCAGCGGCAGATGGTCGAATAATTGCCAGACTTCGCCATGGGTGCCGCGGCCGAATTTCGGCGGGTCGGTGAGGATGATATCGTAGCTGTTGCCACGACGTTCTTCGCGCTGAATGAACTTCATCGCGTCTTCGCATATCCAACGGATCGGCGCATTTTCCAGTCCCGCGAGCGCCTGGTTCTCCTTCGCCCAGCCTATCGCCTTCTTGGACGCATCGACATGGGTGACTTCAGCACCAGCCGCGGCCGCAACCAGCGAGGCGACGCCGGTATAACCGAAGAGGTTCAGCACTTTCAGCGGCCGGTCGGCGGTCTCCACGGCATTTTTCAGCCATTCCCAATGCACGATCTGCTCCGGAAAGACGCCAACATGCCGGAACGCCGTAAAACGGCCGAGAAACTCAACGCCGAGCAGGGAGAGAGGCCAGGTTTCACCCAGCGCCGCCTTGGGGAACCGCCAGCGCCCCATACCGTCCTCATCCGTGTCGCCCGTGAAGACGGCATCAGCATTCTGCCACACGCGATCTGGAACAGAAGGCCGCCACAGCGCCTGCGCCTCGGGACGAACCACACGGTAATCGCCGTATTGTTCGAGCTTCAGGCCGTTGCCGCTGTCGATCAGGTGAAAATCACCCGCGCCGCTCGATTCCAGAATGACCGGAACCTGTTCTGCGGGCAGCTCACCGGTGCGCTGCATGAGCGCGCGCGCAGGAACCTGTTCGACCGCAACCGATACAACGGTTTTTTCCTTTGGCGCGGCTTTCTGTACGCTGCGCACCACATCGGGCTCGCGCTTCTTGGTTGCAGCATCCGCGCGGCGCGCCGGCTTTGCGGCATGAACCTGTTTTTTCTCGTTCCCGGCTCGCGCGCGATTGCCCGGCCGACTGTCTTTTTTCTTCAATGGAAATCTTTCCGCTTCTGCCCGCGTCTTATCGCGCCAGCAAATAGCATTCCGAACGCCGCTCGACTAGAGCCGGAGCGATCGTCCGCGCCCTCACTTTGCCGGGAGCTGTCCCGCATTCGGCAGCTGACCGGTGGCGGCCGCCTTCTGGCGGTTCGCCTCGTCGTGCCAGCGAACGGCCTCTTTCGCTTCAATACGGGCGCGTTTGCGATGTTTGCCCTGAGCGAACCAGGTGGCCGCCGATCCCAGCAGGACGCCAAAAATGACCGCCAGAAACAGGAAAACGAAAAACGGCGCCGTAAAGGACAGAACGCCGTCCTCCGGCCGGAACGGGTTGAGCGCCAGCGTCACGGACTGACGATTGGCCACGCACAGGATGACGAGGATGATCGCCAGCGGAAGCAGGATGATGAGGTTGATGATTTTTTTCGACATCCGACAATACTCCATCGCTGCGGGCGTTCCGCTGGCTCCTTTTCAGTCGCCAGTCGTCAGGGACAATCAATCGTCCTCTTCGTCGCCCATACCCGGGTTCAGGCGCTCACGCAGTTCCTTGCCCGTCTTGAAGAAGGGCACCCATTTTTCCTCGACGAAAACCGACTCACCCGTACGCGGGTTCCGACCGGAACGCGACGGACGGTTTTTAACCGAAAATGCGCCGAAACCACGAAGTTCGACACGATTTCCTGCCGCCAGGGCGTCGGTGATTTCATCCAGCACCGCATTGACGATGTTTTCCACGTCACGGTGATAAAGGTGCGGGTTTCGCGCAGCAACGATCTGCACCAGTTCAGACTTGATCACGGTTGCCCCCTGAAAGAATTGGATTTTTAACGCGGCTCAACCTGCCAAACGGAAACAAGACCGTCAAGAAACAACTTGTCTGTTCCGAGCTGGCCGGAGCCCGCGAAGGGAATTAAATCGTCATATCCCAGAAACTTCGCTATTTGCGCAACGCTGAAAAGCGCAAGGGGCGAACGGGATGACGGCGCGCGCCATTCGACGATCGGCAAATCCTTGGCAACACCGCGTGTTTCGAAATAGCTGCGAATTTCCTTTTCGCCGCCGAGCGTGTCGACGAGCTTGTTGGCAAGCGCCTGGCGGCCAGTATAGATAGATCCGTCCGCCAGTTTCAGCACGTCTTCGCGCGGCAATTTGCGGCGATTGGCCACAAGATCGACAAACCAGCCGTAGCTGTCCATCACCATGGCGCGGATCATGGTCTTTGCCTCTTCGGGCGCCTCATGGAAAGGGGAAGGCTCGGCCTTCATCGGTGACGACTTGATTTCCTGCAGCGAGACGCCGAGCTTGTCCATCAGCTGGCCGATCTGGGGGTATTGGAAAATTACCCCGATCGAGCCGGTGATCGAGGTTTCGCCGGCAATGATGACATCGCCTGCGGATGCGATCATATAACCGGCGGAAGCGGCAAGCGTGCGGACATCGGACACAACCGGCTTCTTTTCGGCCACACCTCTGATAGCCTTGAAGATGCGCTCCCCGCCATAGGTGGTGCCGCCTGGCGAGGAAATCGACACGATCAGCCCTTTGACATTCTCGCTCCTTGCGATCTTGTCGAGCCGCTCGAGCAGTTCGGTATTGTCGGTGATCAGGCCGGAAACCTCGACGCGGGCAATATGAGGCTTCGCACTTTGCTGCGGTCCATCCCATAAAAACCGGTAAAGACCGAAAGCGCCGGTGACAAGCAGCAGAACGGCGGCAATCCGCCAGAAACTCAGCTTGCGGCGCAACCGCCTGCGATCCGCTATCGCCATGTTGTCCATAAAAACCCCTGTCATCCGCTTTTGCGCTTCAGGCCATATGGTTCTTCTAACGCGAAGCCGCAAGGAAACAATAAGGAAACCAGAATTAAGATAAAATTCGCATTTCCCTTGCACCTATCCAGACAAAAACCATATTGGCAGGACAAAGCACACATGCCAAAGACATTTAGATAGAGACACAAGCTTCGATGATGCGCCACTATAGCGTCCTAGAGGCATTCCGGACCCGCTCTTATGCTCGAAAGACTCCGCGAACCCGCGCCAGCATTTTCGCTGCGCAATGACCAGAACGGCGCCTATGACACCGCGCTGCGGCATTCCACGCGCGTGAAGCGGCTGAAGATCATTCTGCCGCTCGGCGCGGCAATCATTTCGCTCGCCTTCATCGCGGTTTCGGTTATCCGAACCTGGGCCCCCGACGAGGTCTCTCTTGAGAGCGCACGAATTGAAGACGGCAAGATCGTGATGGAAAAGCCTGCTGTCGCCGGCCGCAACGAGAAGGGGATCGATTATTCCATGAACGCCGACCGTGCGTTGCAGGACATCGCCAACCCCAATCTCATGACGCTTGAAAAGGTTCTGGCGGCAGTGCCGGTAAACGACAGTGTCGCGCAGGTGATCGCCCAGGAAGGCATTTTTGACCGGGCGACCAACACGCTGAAGATGACTGCGCCTTTTGACATCAATCTCAGCAATGGCATACAAGCGAAGTTCCAGTCTGCGGATGTCGATCTGAAGGCCGGAAAAATGAGCAGCAAAGAGCCGGTTTCGATCAAAACAAACAATGGCTCGATTGTTGCGCAATCGATTGACATCGCCGATAATGGCAAAACAATTACATTTTCGGGGCAGGTACGGGCACGTATCGCTGCATCCAATATCAAGAATGAAGGCAAGTGAGAGCCCGGTCCAGATGATGCAAATTTCCCGTCCCGTTTCCCTCGGCAAATCCGCCGGCCTTGCAGCCGCAGGTCTTGTTCTTTCGTGTCTTGCAACTGTGGCTTTCGCCCAGAACACCACCAGCAACATGCAGGGCGTCAAACTCTCCGGCGACCAGCCTATCGCGATTGAAAGCGATCAGCTCGAGATTCGCGATCAGGAGCGCAAGGCCTATTTCACCGGCAATGTGAAAGTGGTGCAGGGAACGACCACCCTTCAGGCTGGCAAGATGACGGTGAATTACAAGGGCGAGGGTTCTTCGCTCACCAGCGGCGACGCCAATATCGAAAAAATCTTCGTCGACAATAATGTCTATCTGACGTCCGAGACCCAGAAAGCCACGGCCGACCACGGTGAATTCGACATGGCGGCGCAGACCTTCATTCTGACGGGCAAGCAGGTCGTGCTGTCTGAAGGTACGAATGTCTTCACCGGCTGCAAGCTGACCGTGCTGATGAATACGGGGCAGGCCAAGCTGGAAAGCTGCGGCGGCCCTGTTCGGATCATGCTTGATCCGAAATCCCAGAAAAAACAGTAGTCTTTCCTCGTGAAGATACCCTCGATCTCAAAGATATTCGGCGGCGGGCGCGGTCGATCCGCGGACGCAGCTTCGCCGGTGGACAAGACCCCCTATCAGGGCACGCTGATCGCGCATGGCCTGACGAAGACCTATAATACGCGCCGCGTCGTCAACGGGGTTTCGCTTGTCGTGCGCCGTGGCGAAGCCGTGGGTCTGCTCGGCCCGAACGGCGCCGGAAAAACCACCTGTTTTTATATGATAACGGGCCTGGTGCCCGTCGATACCGGCAAGATCGCCATCAACGGTAATGATGTCACCACCATGCCGATGTACAGGCGCGCCCGTCTCGGCGTCGGTTACCTGCCACAGGAAGCTTCAATCTTCCGGGGATTGACGGTCGAGGAAAACATCCGCGCCGTACTGGAAGTGCATGAGCCGGACGCTGCCAAGCGCAACCGCAAGCTCGATGAGCTGCTGGAAGAGTTTCATATTGCGCAACTGCGGAAATCGCCTGCCGTGGCGCTTTCGGGCGGCGAGCGGCGGCGTCTGGAGATTGCCCGCGCGCTCGCGACCGATCCGACCTTCATGCTGCTGGATGAACCCTTCGCGGGCGTCGATCCGATTTCGGTCAGCGATATCCAGAATCTGGTGCGGCACCTGACAGCGCGTGGCATCGGCGTTCTCGTGACCGACCACAATGTGCGTGAAACGCTCGGTCTCATCGACCGCGCATACATCATCCATGCCGGCGAAGTGCTGACGCATGGGCGTCCGGACGATATCGTCAACAATCCGGATGTGCGCCGCCTCTATCTCGGCAATAATTTCAGCCTTTGAGACCTGGAGCCGGACGGCGAAAGCTGTGTGCGGTTTTGCTTGAAATCCGGCTCTAATTATATGATCTAGATCATGATTTAAGATTTTAGGTCGTTTCAGCTTAAAATCATCATGATCGGCGCGCGAAAGATTCTTCATCGCGCGCCGCCCTGACGCTTGACCAAACAAGATAAAAAAGCAATTTTTGGGCCAAGTCCTATCGTCTCAGTAAAATTTCTGGAAAATCAGACGATGGAGAAGCTGTAAGGGGAGTTTCGCGTCCGCCATGGCATTGTCTGCCAGCCTTTTGCTGCGTCAAAACCAGTCTCTCGTGATGACACCACAACTGATGCAGTCCATCCAGCTGCTTCAGATGACGCATTTCGAGCTGACGCAGTTCATCGCGCAGGAGGTGGAGCGCAATCCGCTGCTGGAAATTGCGGCAAACGATGGCGATTTAAGCAGCGATGCACCTGTAGATACGGAAAGTTTTGGCGACGCCGATAGCGAAAGTTCGGAGATATCCGCCACGGTGACGTCAGACAGTGACGACTGGTACGGCGACCGCGCCGCAAATCTCGGCGAGCAACTTGACACCAGCTTTGAGAACGTCTTTCCCGACGATGCCGAGCCCAGAAAGGCCGATGCGCCCGAACTGGCCGGCCAATGGAAATCCATGCCTGGCCAGGAGTCGGGAGAAAGTTACGATCTCGACGATTTCGTTGCGGCCAGACAGAGCCTCGGCGACCATCTCAATCAGCAACTGCCGCTCGCCATATCCGCCGCCGAGGACCGGCTGATCGCCGATGCGCTGATCGGCCAGCTTGACGAAACCGGCTATATTGCGGCGGATGCCGTCGATGATGTCGCTGAACGACTGGGAGCGGCCCCGTCGGCTGTAGAGAACGTTCTGAAGACGCTTCAGGGCTTCGACCCACCGGGTGTATTTTCCCGTTCCTTAAGCGAATGCCTGTCGATCCAGCTTGCCCAGAAGGACCGGCTCGACCCGGCCATGCGGGCTTTCGTCGACAATCTGGAACTTCTGGCGAAACGTGACTTCGCCTCTTTGAAAAAAATCTGCGGCGTCGATGAGGAAGATCTCCTCGATATGCTGGCGGAAATCCGCACGCTCAATCCCCGCCCCGGCGCCGGGTACGATTCAATGGTTTCGGAGACCATCGTTCCCGATATTATCGTTCGCCCCTCCTCCACCGGCGGCTGGCTGGTGGAAATCAATCCAGAGACCCTGCCGCGCGTGCTCATCAATCAGAGTTACTTCGCCGAGGTGTCGAAACATAAGGCGCGCGCGGGCGAGGATCAGGATTTTCTGGCCGAATGCATGCAAACGGCCCATTGGCTGACCCGCAGCCTCGACCAGCGCGCCCGGACGATCATGAAGGTGGCGACGGAAATCGTTCGCCAGCAGGATGCCTTCCTCGTCAATGGTGTCGACCAGCTGCGCCCGCTGAACCTCAAGACGGTGGCCGACGCCATCAAGATGCATGAATCCACCGTCAGCCGGGTGACAACCAAAAAATACATGCTGACGCCGCGCGGGCTGTTCGAACTGAAATATTTCTTCAGCGTCTCGATCAGCGCCGTGGAAGGCGGAGACAGCCATTCGGCGGAAGCGGTGCGTCACCGCATCAAGGCCATGATCGCGCAGGAAGCCGCCGAGGCGGTTCTTTCAGACGATGATATCGTCGACAACCTGAAAAAGAGCGGCGTCGACATCGCCCGGCGCACCGTCGCCAAATATCGGGAGGCGATGAACATCCCCTCCTCCGTGCAGAGGCGTCGGGAAAAGAAGGCGCTGGCCAAGCTGGCTGTATTCTGAGCGGTAGCCACGCGCAACGTTTATGGCGGTTTTTTGCCGCACCATTGACTCTTGCCACGGCAGCGGCTAGAAGCCCGCCGCACACGTCAGCAAGGTCATTTGTAACGGATTCATCTCCACCGTCCATGGGCGTAAAATTCGAATGAGGGCTTTTTAAGGTCTTCGAAACGCTTGGATGCGCGCGCGGCTTGACGTAAGCTGGTACTCGCAAATCACTACAAAAAGGAAAATTTCCATGAGTGTGCGTGTATCTGGTAAACATATGGAGATCGGTGAATCTTTCCGCCAGCGGATCGAGGACAATATAGGTCTGGCGGTTACCAAATACTTCGATGGGGGGTATTCAGGCCAGGTGACCGTGGAGAAATCCGGATCGCGTTTTGCCGCCGATTGCAAGCTGCATCTCGATACCGGCGTTGTATTGCACGCGGCGGGTCAGGCAAATGATCCGCAGGCGAGCTTCGATGCCGCCGCAGAGCGGATCGAGAAGCGCCTGCGCCGCTACAAGCGCAAGCTTAAGGACCACCATAATGGCGCCAATGGCATGTCGCAGGAAATCGCCTATACGGTGATGGATGCTGTTCCCGATGAGGACCACGAGGTTCCTGACGATTACGCACCCACCATCGTTGCGGAGAGTTCCAAACAGATTAAGACGATGTCCGTCGCCAGCGCCGTGATGGCGCTCGACATGACGGACGAACCGGTTCTGCTGTTCCGCAGCCCGGGCAAGGAATATCTCAACATCGTTTACCGGCGTCATGACGGCAATATTGGCTGGATCGACGCGGAAACGATCAAGAGCTGAACAGTCTGACAAGACGTGGGAGGCAGGGCGCAAAAGTGCAGTCTGCCTCCTGCATCGTCTCGATGGCATGAAGGAAAAAGAGAATGGCGTTGGCAGATTTGCTGCAACAAGATGCGATTATTCCCGCCCTCAAGGTGAATTCCAAAAAGCAGTTGCTTCAGGAGCTGGCCGCAAAGGCAGCCAGAATTACCGGAGTCTCGGAACGGGAAGTTTTCGACGTCATCCTCCAGCGTGAGAAACTCGGCTCCACCGGTGTGGGCCACGGTATCGCCATTCCGCATGGCAAGCTCAACAGCATCCATCAGATCACCGGCGTCTTCGCACGTCTTGAAACACCGGTCGATTTCGAAGCGCTGGACGACCAACCGGTCGATCTGGTTTTCCTGCTGCTCGCGCCCGAGGGCGCCGGCGCGGATCACCTGAAGGCCTTGTCCAGAATCGCACGCGCCCTGCGCGACCCTGAACTGGTCGCCAAATTGCGCGCTACCGATTCCGACACCGCAATCTACGCTTTCCTCAATCAGGAGCAAGCGACAGCGGCCTGATCGTGGGTTCCACCTTAGTTTTAACGGCAATAAAAAACGCGCCCTGAAGGCGCGTTTTTTATGACGTAGGGACAGAAGCCTTACGCGTCCTTTTCATTAAGAGACGAGGTGCCCGGCTCAGACGATGCTGCAACGTCCGCCTTCGGGCCGCCCTTGGCGACGCCGACCATCGCCGGACGCAGGACGCGATCGCCTATGGTGAAACCAGCCTGAACCACCTGCAACACGGTGTTGTTTGGAACCTTAGTGTTGGGAATCTCAAACATGGCCTGATGGAAATTCGGATCGAATTTCTGGCCCTCGGCATCGATCTTCTTCACGCCGTGGCGTTCCAGCGTCGACAGCATCGAGCGTTCCGTCATCTCGACGCCTTCGATGAGGCCGTTGAGACCAGCTTCGCCATTGGTCTTTAGCTCTTCGGGAATGGCTTCCAGCGCGCGGCGAAGATTATCGGAAACGGCGAGCATGTCGCGTGCGAAACCGGCCAGGGAATAGGCCTTGGCATCCTTGACATCGCGCTCGGTGCGACGGCGAAGATTGTCCATCTCGGCTGCAAGGCGAAGGAATTTATCGCGCAGATCGGCGTTCTCAGCCTTGAGCAGCTCGACCGGATCGAGTTCTGCCGTTTCGGCCTGTTCTTCACCTGCCAGGGCAGGATCGACAAACTCTTCCGCGACGTCCGCGTCAGGTCCGGGCTTTTTTGTATCGTCGGTCATGACGTTCTCCAGATTTGAATATTGTTGGTTGCGCCCGATATCGAGCTTTGACGGGCAAAAATCAAGGCTTGCGGCGAAAAGCTTGCCGCATTCTCTGACCTTTGCGGGCCTGTCCTATCTTTGCTTGCGGGAAAGGCGCGCCATGATCTGCGCGGTATAGTCCACCATCGGCACGATGCGGGCGTAGTTCAGTCGGGTCGGGCCGATGACGCCGACCGCGCCCACGACACGATTGTCCTCGTCACGATAGGGCGCGACGATCAGCGACGAACCGGACAGCGAAAACAGCTTGTTTTCCGAGCCGATAAAAATCCTGACGCCCGAGCCGCTTTCCGCAAGGTTGAGGATTTCGATGAGATTTTCCTTACGCTCCAGATCGTCGAACAGCAGGCGCACCCGATCGATATCCTCTTCACCGGCGAGGCCTTCGAGCAGGTTGGAGCGACCGCGAACGATGAGACGGCCGAGCTTGCCCTCTTCGTTGTCTCCCGCCCACACCGCAAGACCACGTTCCACGAGGTCCTGCGCCAATATGCCGAGTTCCGATTGCAGTTCCGCCTGCTGCGTCTGAAACTGACCGCGCAATTCATGCAGCGTCTGACCGGAAAGATGAGCATTGATGAAATTCGCGGCCTCGGTCAATTGCGACGAGGAAATACCGGCCGGCAATTCGATGATGCGGTTTTCGACCTGATTGTGGTCACCCACCAGCACGGCGAGCGCCTTGGTGGGCTCCAGCCTTATGAATTCCACATGTTTGAGGATGACATCGTTCTTGGCGGTCAGCACGAGGCCGGCGCCGCGCGACATGCCGGAAAGCATGCGGCTTGCTTCCGTCAGCAACCCTTCCAGCGACTGTTCGTGACCGGCGACCGGCCCGATCTGGCGGTCGATACTAGCCCTCTCCTCGGCGGGCAGATCGCCCACCTGCATGAAAGCGTCAACAAAGAAGCGCAATCCCGTCTGCGTGGGCAAACGCCCGGCGCTGATATGCGGCGAATAGATGAGACCCAGCTCCTCGAGATCGCTCATAACATTGCGCACGGAGGCAGGCGAAAGCGACATCGGCAGAAGTCGCGACAGGCTGCGCGATCCGAGCGGTTCGCCCGTATCGAGATAACCTTCGACGATGCGCCGGAAAATTTCCCGAGACCGTTCATCCAGCAGCGATGCCTGATCTTGTGATAGCGGTGCGGAAAAACCCATTTCGTCCGTTCTTTGTCGTTCAAACCAGCTTGCATCAATATAATGCGTTGCAACGCCGCGGCAAAATGGAAATTGGCTTTGCAAAAGCCCGGACCTCGCCTTAGAAGGCAGGGACCAACATGGAGAGTGGATCATATGCGGCCTTCAGGCAGAAAAACCGACCAGATGCGCAAGGTTTCCTTCGAGCGCAATTTCTCGAAACATGCCGAAGGCTCCTGTCTCGTGAAATTCGGCGACACGCATGTGCTCGTTACCGCCAGTCTTGAAGAAAAGACACCGCCGTGGCTGCGCAACAGCGGCAAGGGCTGGGTCACCGCCGAATATGGCATGCTGCCGCGCTCCACCCATGAGCGCATGAAGCGCGAAGCCGCTTCCGGCAAGCAGGGCGGTCGCACGCAGGAAATCCAGCGTCTCATCGGCCGTTCGCTGCGCGCCGTCGTCGATCTGCAGGCGCTCGGCGAGCGCCAGATCAGCATCGACTGCGACGTCATCCAGGCCGATGGCGGCACCCGCACCGCCTCCATTACCGGCGCATGGATTGCCCTGCATGACTGCCTGAAATGGATGGAAACCCGCAACATGATCAAGGTCGAGAAAGTTCTGAAGGACCATATCGCCGCGATCTCCTGCGGCATCTTCGCCAACCAGCCGGTGATTGATCTCGACTATCTCGAAGATTCCTCGGCCGAAACCGATGCCAATTTCGTCATCACCGGCTCGGGCGGTATCGTCGAGGTTCAGGGAACGGCTGAAGGCGCGCCTTTCTCCGAAGAAGAATTCCTGACGCTGCTCGGCCTCGCCAAGGCCGGCTGCAGCGAACTGGTCGCCCTTCAGAAACAGGCGATCGCCTGAGCAGACGGGAAAGAACCATGCGCAAGCTCGATACCAGAACGATCGTTGTCGCCAGCCACAACAAGGGCAAGATCGCCGAAATCGCCGATCTGATCGGCCCTTTCGGTTTCTCCGCCAAATCGGCGGCGGAGCTGAATTTCTCAGAGCCGGATGAAACGGGCACCACCTTCGAGGAAAATGCCGCCATCAAGGCGCTTGCCTCCGCGAAGGCATCAGGCCTGCCCGCCTTGTCCGACGATTCCGGTCTTGTTATCGACGCGCTTGACGGTGCCCCCGGCGTCTATACCGCCAATTGGGCGGAGACGGCCGATGGGACGCGCGATTTCGCCATGGCGATGCAGAAGGTCGAGGATGCGCTGGCCGAGCGAGGAGCTTCGAAGCCCAAGGATCGCACCGGCCGCTTCGTCAGCGTGCTGTGTCTCGCCTGGCCGGACGGGCATGTCGAATATTTCCGTGGCGAGGTGGAAGGCACTGTTGTGTGGCCGCCGCGCGGAACGAGCGGTTTCGGTTATGATCCCATCTTTAAACCCGAGGGATATGAGACCACATTCGGCGAAATGAGCGCGGATGAGAAACACGGCTGGAAACATGGCGACGCCTTTGCATTGTCGCACCGCGCCCGCGCCTTCAAGAAATTCGTAGAAACCTGCCTGGAGGCATGAACCCGATGGTCGGGGAGCACCAACTTTCTGCCCCCGGCGCATCGCTTCTGCCGGATACGGGCGATCCCGGCTTCGGGATTTATCTGCATTGGCCCTTCTGCGCGGCCAAGTGCCCTTATTGCGACTTTAACAGCCATGTCCGCCACCGGCCGGTGGATCAGGAACGGTTTACGACTGCCTTCCTGCGGGAAATGGAACATATGCGCACGCTGAGCGGCCCGCGCGTCGTCACCAGCATTTTCATGGGCGGCGGCACGCCATCGCTGATGGAGCCGCAGACGGTTGGTGCGTTGCTGGATGGCGTGGCGCGGTTCTGGCATGTGCCTGATGGTATCGAGATCACCATGGAGGCCAATCCCTCCAGCGTCGAAGCCGAACGGTTTCGCGGTTATCGAGCGGCGGGTGTCAATCGTGTCTCTCTTGGCGTGCAGGCGCTCAACGACCGCGACCTGAAATTCCTTGGCCGCCTGCATGATGTCGCCGACGCGCTGAAGGCCATCCGGCTGGCGCGGGAGATTTTTCCGCGCATGTCCTTTGACCTCATCTATGCCCGGCCGAACCAGACGGTGGCGGAATGGGACGCCGAGCTGAAGGAGGCCGTCTCCTATGCCGTCGACCATCTGTCGCTCTATCAGCTGACGATCGAGGAAGGTACGCCCTTTTATGGCCTGCACAAGGCCGGGAAGCTCATCGTGCCTGACGGCGAGCATTCGGCTGTGCTTTATGAGGCGACGCAGGAAATCACCGAGCGTTACGGCATGCCGGCGTACGAGGTTTCCAATCATGCGCGGCCCGGCGCCGAAAGCCGCCACAACCTGACCTACTGGCGTTATGGCGATTATGCCGGCATCGGCCCCGGCGCACATGGACGCCTGACGCGAGGCGCTTCCAAGCTCGCAACCGCCACCGAGCGCCACCCGGAAAACTGGCTTGAAACCGTGGAGCGGGAAGGCCACGGCATGGTCGATCAGGAGCTGCTCGGCGTTGATGAGCAGGCCGATGAATTGCTGCTGATGGGACTTCGCCTGCGCGAAGGCATCGATCTCGCCCGCTGGAGCGACCTTTCCGGCCGCGATCTCGATCCGGAGAAGGAGGAATTCCTCCTCCAGCACGGTTTCGTGGAGAGGCTCGGCAATTCCCGCCTGCGCTGCACGCCGTCCGGCATGCTCATTCTGGATGCGGTGGTGGCCGATCTCGCCTGCTGACGCCAGCCTCCACCCCAGCTTTAGCCCAATAAACAAGACGACAATAAAAAAGCGGCCCGGAGGCCGCTTTTTTCATGCGTTGTTTTCGTTGATCAGGCGCTTCAGCAACTCGACCTCATGGCCGAGCTTGGTGTCGCCGGAGATCAGCTCCTCGATCTTGCGCACGGCGTGCAGAACCGTGGTGTGATCGCGACCGCCAAAACGGCGGCCAATCTCGGGGAAAGACCGCGGCGTCAGCATCTTGGCCAGATACATGGCGATCTGGCGCGGCTTGACGATGACGCGGGTGCGACGGTTGGACACCAGCTCCTGCCGCGACACATTATAGTGCTTGGCGACGATGCGCTGAATATCCTCGATGCGCACGCGCTTGGCCTCACCCGTCCCGACAAGATGCGACAGCAGCTCATCGACACGGTCGACCGAGAGGTTCGGCTCGAAAGAACGCCGGAACATCAGCTGGTTGAAAGCGCCTTCCAGTTCGCGTCCGCTTGCTGTCACGCTTTTGGCGACATGGGTCAGGATTTCGTCCGAAATCTCGAACGACGGATCGTCCTGGCGCGCCGAGCCGAGGCGACGGTTCAGCATTTCATAGCGCATGTCGTAATCGGGACCTTCGATCTCGATGGCCATGCCGCCTTGAAGACGGGAACGGACACGCGGATCGAGCGATTCCAGCTCCCATGGCGCACGGTCAGCCGCGACAACGACCTGCTTGGCGCTATCGAGCAGCATGTTCAGCAAGTGGCAGAATTCGTGCTGGATCATCTTGCCCTGCAGGAACTGCATGTCGTCGATGACGAGCAGGTCGATATTGCGAAGCGTATCCTTCAGCGTCAGCGCGTCATTGTCGCGGATTGCGGTCGCGAAACGCCACATGAAATATTCGGCTGTCAGATAGACCACACGCGGATTGCGCGGGCTGTCGACCGCCGCATTGGCGATGGCCTGCAGAAGATGTGTCTTGCCAAGGCCAACACCCGCATGAATGAACAGCGGATTGAAGCGCACGGCGCCGGCGCCGGCTTCGGCGATCGTCTTTGCCGCCGCAAGCGCGACGCGGTTGGAAGAGCCTTCGACAAAGGTGTCGAAAGTGAAACGTGTGTCGAGCGGCGAGCCGAACAACGGCCCGGAACCGCCCTGACGCAGGGTTGCCTGCGAAGCCGCAGGCTGCGCGGCGGGCGTCGTCGCGGGCTGCGACGGAATGAAGGACTTGTTACGTGGAGCCGCGCCGACCTCCGGAACGGGCTGCGCCCTTTCCTCGGTCTGAGCCGGACGGACCGGGCGACTGGCCGAGCGGACCAGAATCTCCACCTTCAGCACATCCGGATCCTCGCTCTGGACGAGGTTCGTGATCAGATCCATGTAACGGTTGTTGATCCAGGACTTCAGAAAAGTCGTCGGAACGGTAAAACGAACGACGCTTTTCGAAATGGAATGGAGTTTGAGCCGTGCAAACCAGCTCGCATAGACTTCCGGACCAACCTGTGCCTTGAGCCGCGCGCTAAAACGTTCAAACAGCGCATCGTGCGTCATTGCCGATTTGTCCCCTGCCGCATCTGAGCAAGCTGCATCACGCGTCTTTGGTGCGCGGTCCCCATCAGCCACAGCACCCATCGCCAAATTCAATTGCATATTGCCGCCTTTCAAATTGCCAATCATAGCCTGACGATCAAAGATCGATCGCCAGAGATCCCCCTCGTTATTTTTGCCCCCAGCGTTCCCCTCGAAAGAACGTCAAAGACGACTACTTGTTTGCGAGCCGGTTATCCCATTTCCCTCCCCC
Organism: Agrobacterium sp. B1(2019); assembly: GCF_008274755.1. Taxonomy (NCBI): domain Bacteria; kingdom Pseudomonadati; phylum Pseudomonadota; class Alphaproteobacteria; order Hyphomicrobiales; family Rhizobiaceae; genus Agrobacterium; species Agrobacterium sp. B1(2019). The sequence continues at coordinate 2,353,691 of NZ_VTPB01000001.1, forward strand.
TCATGGAGAGGCCTGCGACACGCTAAAACGCTCCTTTCACTACAACCTTAAGGCGCATTCTTGAGGACAAAAAACTCCTGCCCGTTCCGGAGACCGAAACGGCGCAAAAAGCTCCATGACCTGAAAAAACGGACCCCGAAAGACCCGCCAGCAAGAAGGTGAATATCGTCGATACGATCATCGAGATAATCTGTGGACTGAGATCCGCACCCCTTGTTGAAATGCATTTAGGCAGGATCATGGGGAGAGATCAATGGCGTTTTTTCTGCAAAAACTCAGATCGGCCATTGACTCGCAAAGGCCGTTTTGCATCACCGACGAGGTGCTAAGCAGAATCGCTTATGAATCAATGAGATTCAATTTTGGCATTTTTTGAGAGCCGATTTTGGCAAAAAAATAAAAATCTTCTTGACTCAAAACTAGCTGCGACTTCCGTAGAGAAAGCCCCCGAGTTTTCCGAAGACCTCCAGCAAGCCATTGTTTTTATTGTAAATTTCCTGTCGTCCAGCTGACATGCGTTTGTCACGTTACGGCAGCAATGGTTAACGGGCAGTTAGAATCACAAAAAGCCCGGTCAAAAGACCAGGCTTTTTGAATAATTATTTGTGATTAGCCGGATTAGGCGGAAAGAGCCTTAACGCGCTGGGCAAGACGCGACACCTTGCGAGATGCGGTGTTGCCGTGCAGAACGCCGCGGGTCGCTGCGCGCTGGATCTCAGGCTGGGCTGCCTTCAGAGCTTCGGTGGCGACTGCCAGATCACCGGTAGCGATTGCTTCCTCGACCTTGCGGATGAAGCCGCGAACGCGCGAACGGCGAGCCTTGTTGACTGCGGTACGGCGAGCGATCTTGCGGGTCGCCTTTTTCGCCGAAGTTGTATTGGCCATGTATGCCTCTCTTCGAATTCAAACCAAATTCCGCAACCATAGGATCGGGTCGTTCGAAGACCTCACGTAACCCAAGAATGCGGGAGTAATTTCGGACAAGCCGGATGGCTTTCCTTAACCGTGGGCGGGCATATACCGCTAAAGCGTACGCCCGTCAACGCGCAAAACGCTTAAAAGCGCCGATATTCCGAATCCTTAGCGATTCCGGAAAGCGGGTTTGCGCTTTTCGACGAAGGCCGCCATGCCCTCCTTCTGATCCGCGGTGGCAAAGAGCGACTGGAAGGATCGTCTTTCATATCGCAGTCCTTCCGCAAGCGGGACTTCAAAGGAGCGGTTGACGCTTTCCTTGGCCATGAGAACGGAAGCACGCGACAGAGAAGCGATGCGGGTTGCCGCTTCCACCGCCTCATCCATGAGATTTGCAGCCGGCACGACACGCGATACGAGACCGGCGCGTTCGGCTTCCGCCGCATCCATCATGCGGCCGGTCAGAACCAGATCCATGGCCTTTGCCTTGCCGACCGCCCGCGTCAGCCGCTGCGAGCCCCCCATCCCGGGAATGACGCCGAGGGTGATTTCCGGTTGACCGAACTTTGCCGTATCGGAAGCGATGATGAAATCGCACATCATCGCCAGTTCGCAGCCGCCGCCGAGCGCAAAGCCGGATACGGCGGCGATGACCGGCTTGCGGGTGGCCGCAACCTCGTCCCAGCCGCCGAGAAAATCGCCGACATAGGCATCGACGAAATCCAGCCCCTGCATTTCCTTGATGTCAGCGCCCGCCGCAAATGCCTTTTCCGAACCGGTGATAATGATCGCGCCGATGGAATCGTCAGCGGAGAAGGAAGACAGAATGTGCCGCAGCTCTTTCAGAAGCACCGAATTGAGAGCGTTGAGCGCCTTGGGGCGGTTGAGGGTGATGACACCCACCTCATCGCGTTTCTCGACCAGTATCGTTTCATAGTCCACGGCAATCTCCTCTTCCAGCGCTCCGGCTCCGTTACTTCTGGCAGGCGGCGCAATAAAAGGTCGAACGACCGGCCTGCACCACCCTTTCAACCGTACCCCCGCAGCCGGGTGTCCGGCAAGGCTGGCCTTCCTGGTCGTAGACCGAAAAGGAATGCTGGAAATAACCGAGCGTTCCGTCCGTCTGTATATGGTCTCGCAATGAGGAGCCGCCAGCGGCGATCGCATCCGCGATCACGTCGCGGATTTTCTCCGTCAGATCGATGAGCTGCGCTTTGGGCTTGCCGCCTTTCGTCACCAGCGTTCCCGCTGCCCGCAGAGGCGAAAGATGCGCGCGCCACAGGGCCTCGCAGACATAGATATTGCCGAGGCCGGCAATGACCTTCTGATCCAGCAACGTGCTTTTGAGAGGCTGGCTCTTGCCCTCAAACCGGCTTGCGAGATAATCGGCGCTCAGCGCATTGCCAGTCGGCTCCGGGCCAAGCCCGGCAAAGGCCGGGTAAAGGTCGAGCTTGTTGCGCTCCACCAGATGCATGAAGCCGAAGCGACGCGGATCATTATAGATGACGCAGACGCGCTCCTCTCCTTTATCCAGATGAAAGACTACATGGTCATGCTTACCGTCTTTCGAGCGGGCATAATGAAACGTGCCGGGCGCTTCACCGCCCTCACCCTTTTCCGCCTCAATGCGGAACGAGCCGGACATGCCGAGATGGGACACGATCGTCAGCCCACCCTCCAGCTCGATGAGGAGATATTTCGCCCTGCGACCAAGCGAGATGATCGTCTTTCCCTCAATAAGCTCCGCGAAATCCTCTGGAAACGGAAACCGCAAATCGGGGCGCCCGAGATGAAGCTTGCGGACCTTTGCACCTTCCATGGCGGGCGCAAGGCCGCGTCTGACCGTTTCGACTTCCGGCAATTCTGGCATCTGGCTTATCCGACAGTTTATCGTTAGGACCATGTGGTCTATACAGTGCACGCGAAATGTCGCGCCCAGGCGATGCGGCAACAGATAGCGTTGCCATGGCGTTTCCGCTATGGTCCGCCACGCAATAAATATGGAGACAGACGATGACCGACGCCCGTACCACTGCCCAAGGCGGCATGGAAACGTCCTATGGCTTCCACAAGGTGGACGAAGGCAAAAAGCAGGGGCTGGTCAACGAGGTTTTCCATAAGGTGGCCAAGCGCTACGACATCATGAACGATGTGATGTCGGCCGGCCTGCACCGGCTGTGGAAGGACGCCATGGTCTCCTCGCTTTCACCGCGCAAGGATCCTTCCTACAAGATCCTGGACGTAGCGGGCGGCACTGGCGATATCGCCTTCCGCATCATCGAAGCCTCCAACCGCCTGGCGCACGCCACGGTTCTCGACATCAACGGCTCGATGCTGGCCGTCGGCGAGGAGCGCGCGGCAAAAAAGAAACTTTCCGACAATCTGACCTTCGTTGAGGCCAATGCCGAGGAGCTGCCCTTCGAGGCGAATACATTCGACGCCTATACGATCGCATTCGGCATTCGCAACGTGCCGCGCATCGATGTCGCGCTGAAGGAGGCCCATCGCGTGCTGAAACGTGGCGGACGGCTGCTGGTGCTGGAGTTTTCCGAAGTCGAAATGCCGCTGCTTGACCGCGTTTATGACGCCTGGTCATTCAATGCCATCCCGCAATTCGGCAAGATGATCACCGGTGATGCCGAGCCCTATCAATATCTGGTCGAATCGATCCGCAAATTCCCCAATCAGGAGGATTTCGCGACGATGATCCGTACTGCCGGCTTCTCCCGCGTGGCCTATACCAATTACACCGGCGGCATCGCCGCCCTGCATTCCGGCTGGAAGCTTTAAGACCATGGCCGGCAGACGCAGGAGACAAGCATAAGCATGAGTACTTTGGGCGCATATTTCCGCCTCGCGAGGGTTGGCTGGGTTCTCGTGCGCGAAGGCGTCGTGCTGGCCCTGCCTTCCGATGACCTGCCTGCTCCCGCCCAATTGTTGAAAGCGCTACTGAAGCCATTCGCCCGCAGCAAGGCGAAAAGGGCGCAGCGCAGCGACCGTCTGGCGGTGGCTGTCGAGCGGCTTGGGCCATCTTATGTGAAGATGGGTCAGTTTCTCGCCACCCGGCCGGACGTGGTGGGCGCCGACTTCGCCGACGATCTCGCGAGCCTTCAGGACCGCATGGCCTTTTTCCCGGCGGCTGCGGCGAAGGCGAATATCGAGGGCTCGCTCGGACGGTCGGTATCCGATCTCTACAGGGAATTCGGCGATCCTATCGCCGCCGCCTCCATTGCCCAGGTTCATCCGGCCATGGTGGATACGCCGAATGGGCCGCGCAAGGTGGCCGTCAAGGTCATTCGTCCGGGTGTTCGCCAGCGTTTCCAGAACGATCTCGAGGCGATGTATCTGATCGCCGATCTGCAGCAGCGTTTCGTCCGCTCCGCGCGTCGCCTACGCCCCGTCGAGGTGACACGCACGCTGGAGCAAACCACCAAGATCGAGATGGATCTGCGGCTTGAGGCCGCCGCTCTTTCCGAACTTGCGGAGAACACCAAGGACGATCCCGGATTCCGGGTTCCCAAGGTCGATTGGGAGCGTACCGGGCGCGATGTCGTTACCATGGAGTGGATCGACGGCGTCAAGATGTCGAACATTGAAGGGTTGAAGGCCGCCGGCCATGACCTGAACAAACTCGCCGACACGCTGATCCAGTCCTTCCTGCGGCACACGTTGCGCGATGGTTTTTTCCACGCCGACATGCATCCCGGCAATCTCTTCGTCGACGCTGAGGGCGAGATCGTCGCCGTCGACATGGGCATAGCCGGACGTCTTGGCAAAAAGGAACGCCGCTTCCTTGCCGAGATCCTCTACGGCTTCATTACCCGCGACTATATGAGGGTGGCTGAGGTGCATTTCGAGGCCGGTTACGTGCCCGGCCATCACGACAAAGCCAGCTTCGCGCAGGCGATCCGCGCCATTGGCGAGCCGATCCATGGCCAGCCGGCCGAGACGATTTCCATGGGCAAGCTCCTGACCCTGCTGTTTGAAGTGACCGAACTTTTCGACATGGAGACGCGGCCGGAACTGGTGATGCTGCAAAAGACCATGGTGGTGGTCGAAGGCGTATCGCGCATGCTCAATCCGCGCTTCAACATGTGGAAGGCGGCCGATCCGGTCGTCGGCGGCTGGATCCGCGACAATCTCGGTCCAAAACGCATCGTCACCGATCTGAAGGACGGCATGAAGGCGGCCCTCAAACTCGCCGAGGCAGCGCCGGAGATCGCGGCCAAGACGGAAAAGCTGCATTCAGAACTGATGTATATGAGCGAAAACGGCCTGCGTTTAGACGCGCGGACGGCGGAAGCCATCGGCAAGGCCGAAGCGCGCCACACCAAATGGGGACGGGCAGCGCTCTGGGTCATAGCGCTGACGCTTGTTTACATCGCAATCAGGATAAGCTGAGCATTTCGGCAATGGTGAATGCCATGTTTGTGTAATGCATTCGAGCGATAAAGGCCTGATCTCCAATCGAGACAGGTGATCGATGCGGGGTAAGGGCTGCTTTGACGCCTGCGCGAAATTGCGCCGGCGGTATAGACGGATGATGCCGGACGGGATTTGATTTTGATGGCAAAAGTGCAGGTACTGAAAGAGGCTCTTTCCTATTCTTCCTGGCCGCTGGTGTTCGTCGGCGGCCTCGTGGGGTCCTATTTCGCATTTACCAGCAACCATCCGATCGCAGCCTTTTTGACTGTCTATGCGGGCGCGGTTTTGAGCCTGTTTCTTCTGGAACGCTTTATTCCCTACGAAATCCAATGGCTTGAGGGTGATGGCGAGACCGTAAACAGCATCGGCCACACGCTTTTGACGAAAGGGCTCGTCCAGCTCGCAGCCGCCGCAGCGGCAATCTTCCCGATGGTGACCGCCAATGTGCTGCAGCCGCTCGCCGCCATGCGGTTCGATCTATGGCCCTCTCATCTGCCGATGATCGTTCAGGTCGCTCTTGCGGTGACGATTGCCGAATTCGGCCTCTACTGGTCCCACCGTATTGCACATGAAACTTTATTCTTCTGGCGTTTCCACGCGCTGCATCACAGCGTCGTGCGGCTATGGGTCGTCAATACGGGACGGTTCCATGTGGCCGACTCCCTGTTCAAGATCGCGCTCAGCCAAATTCCGCTCTATTTCATGGGTGCGCCGCTCCAGGTTTTCTGGTGGCTCGGCGCCGTTACCGCATTCATCGGTATTTTGACCCATTGCAACGTCGATATGAAAACGGGACCGCTCGATTACGTGTTCAGCACTCCGCGCCTGCACCGCTGGCACCATTCAAAACAGCTTCCGGAAGGAAACACCAATTACGGCGAGAATCTCGTCTTCTTCGATTTGATCTTCGGCTCCTACCATAATCCCGACAGGCCTTCTTCCACCGATATCGGTATCAAGGGCAAGATTGCGAAAGGATTCCTGCCGCAGCTTCTACAGCCTTTCACCAAGGAAGGCGTCCGCCAGATCGTCGGCAAGGACACCAAACTCGACTGAACCGAAGACTACAGGGCGCGCGCAGTATCGATCACGATACCGAGTTCGCCCCGCAGTTTTTTGGTCAGACGGGCTGCGACAAGCTCATAGGAGCGGCGCACATAATGCTCCAGTTCTTCCTGTTCGAGCGGGGAATGATCGCCAATCGATATCCATTTGCGTTTGGCGAAATAGGGCGCCTGCCCTATGCCTTCCAACGAGGTCAATATTTCGAAGCTCTCTTCCGAGCATTTCACGACCAGCCGCCAATCCTCCCGCTCGCCAAGCACGGCAAAGACCTTGTCGCCCACCTTGGCAACATGGGAATCCCACTGATCGACAAACCGCACGCCCGGCCATTTGCCGAGTACCCTGTCGAAAGTCTTGCGATCGAACAGGCTCATGCGAGTTTCTCCGCGATCAGGGCCACCAGACGTTTTGCAACCTCGGCCTTGTCGAGATCCGGCCAAACGTCGATGCCCTCTGCGGAAATGATCTTCACGCTGTTGCGGTCTCCGCCCATGATGCCGGTTTCCGCCGAAACATCATTCGCGACGATATAATCCGCCCCTTTGCGCTCCAGCTTCGCCCGGCCGTTTTTCTCGACATCCTGCGTTTCGGCAGCGAAGCCCACAACAATCCTCGGGCGCTTTTCATGATGGCCGACGGTTTTGAGAATATCGGGATTTTCCGTCAGTTGCAGCGCCGGCGGCGCATCGCCTGGCTGCTTCTTGATCTTCTGTTCCGACGAGCCCGTCACCCGCCAGTCGGCGACGGCGGCAACCATGACGGCGATATCCGCCGGCAGTCTCGATATCACCGCATCGCGCATCTCCTCGGCGCGCTCAACATGGATCGTCGTAACCCCGGCAGGATCGGCGATGGTAACCGGGCCTGAAACCAGCACGACCTCCGCCCCCAGTTCCGCCAGAGCCGCCGCAATGGCATGGCCCTGCTTGCCCGACGAGCGATTGGCGATATACCGCACCGGATCGATCGGCTCATGTGTCGGCCCTGATGTGACGATCGCCGTTTTGCCTTTAAGTGGCTTCGGTGTGCCATCCAGCAGCGACTCGACGGCTTCTACGATCTGCAAAGGCTCCGCCATGCGGCCGAGCCCTGTCTCGCCCTTCTCCGCCATCTCGCCGGCCATGGGCCCGATGAAAAACACGCCATCCTTCTTCAGCGTTTCGATGTTGCGCGCCGTTGGCTTTGCCGACCACATTTTTGGATTCATCGCCGGCGCAGCCAGCACCTTGCGATCCGTCGCGAGAAGGATCGTGGAAGCGAGATCGTCGGCCAGACCATGTGCCATCTTCGCCATCAGATCGGCGGTGGCCGGTGCCACCAGCACGAGATCACAATCGCGCGCCAGCCTGATATGGCCGACATCCTGTTCATCCTGCCGGGAAAAGAGCTCAGTGAAGACATGCGTGGCGGAAAGTGCGCCGACGGCAAGCGGGGTGACGAATTCCTGCGCGCCCTTCGTCATGACCGGCGTCACCTTCGCGCCGCGCTCTTTCAGGCGGCGGATGAGATCAAGGCTCTTATAGGCCGCGATGCCGCCTGAGATAATAAGGAGAATATGCTTGCCTGAAAGCGTCATGATGCCGGACCAGTTTCCCATTTCATCGGGAAACTAAGCCCTTGGCATACAAAGTGCAATCACGCCTTTATCAAGCCGCCTTGGCGACGTGATATTCCTTGATCGCGACCATCTTGATCGCCGGAAAACGCTCGGACTCATAGCGGAGCGAGAAGGCGTCCTGCGCCAGAAACACCGGATCGCCATCCAGATCGCGGGCGATATCGCCGCGCTTGACGTTGAGGAACTTTTCCATTTCCGCCGGCTGATCGGAAGAAATCCAGCGGCAGACCGAAAAGCGCGACATTTCGAAGGAGACCGGCAGGCCGTATTCGCCCATCAGACGCTCCTTCAACACGTCGAGCTGCAGCGCGCCGACGACACCGACAATGGCCGGCGAGCCGTCTTCCGGCGAAAAGAGTTGCACAACACCCTCTTCCGCCATCTGTTGCAAGGCTTCCTTCAGCTTCTTCGCCTTCATGGCGTCTTCAAGCCGCACGCGGCGCAAGATTTCCGGCGAGAAGTTCGGCACGCCCTGGAAAACCAGGTTTTCACCCTCGGTCAGCGTATCGCCGATGCGGAGCGTACCATGGTTCGGGATGCCGACCACGTCGCCCGCAAAGGCCGTATCGGCAAGCTGGCGCTGCGAGGCGAAGAAGAACTGCGGCGCAGTGAGGCCCATCTGTTTGCCGGTGCGGGCGAGCCGCGCCTTCATGCCGCGCTCCAGCTTACCAGAGCAGATGCGGGCAAAAGCGATGCGATCTCGATGATTCGGGTCCATATTGGCCTGAATTTTAAAGACAAAGGCTGTCATTTTTTCTTCAGCTGCATGGACGGTGCGGGTATCCGCCACCTGATCGCGCGGCGGCGGTGCGAAATCGCCAAGCGCATTGATGAGGTCACGGACACCGAAATTGCGCAGCGCCGAACCGAAGAATACCGGCGTCATATGACCTTCGAGAAACGCCTGACGATCGAAAGGACGGCAGGCTTCCATCGCCAGCTCCGTTTCTTCGATGAAGGCGTTGCGCTCATTTTCCGGCAGGCGATCGGCAATCGCCTGCGGACCGTTGACCGGCATGGCTTCCACCTGGGTATCGACGCCACGGAAGGTGTTGTCGGCGAGATTATAGGCGCCGCAGAAGGTCTTTGCCCGGCCGACCGGCCAGGTGATGGGCGCGGTGTCGAGCGCGAGCTTCTCTTCCACCTCATCCAGAATCTCGAAGGGGTCGCGGCTTTCGCGGTCCATCTTGTTGATGAAGGTGATGATCGGAATATCGCGCATGCGGCAGACTTCGAAGAGCTTCAGCGTGCGTGGCTCGATACCCTTGGCGGCGTCGATGACCATGATCGCCGCATCCACCGCCGTCAGCGTGCGGTAGGTATCGTCGGCGAAGTCCTCGTGGCCGGGCGTATCGAGAATGTTGAAGACACGGTCGTTATATTCGAAGGTCATAACCGAGGTGACGACCGAAATGCCGCGCTCGCGTTCGATCTTCATCCAGTCCGAACGGGTCTGGATGCGATCCTTCTTCGCCTTTACCTCACCGGCAAGCTGGATCGCTCCGCCGAACAGCAGCAGTTTTTCGGTAAGCGTGGTCTTACCCGCGTCCGGGTGCGCGATAATAGCAAAGGTGCGGCGGCGGGAGACCGCCTCGGCAAGTGTTTCGGCCATCTGACAAATCCTGTGGAATTGCGGGCTATCTAGCGTTTCAGGGCCGCATTTGCAATTGACCTTGCCGCGATCTCGGCAAACTAATGCCGCATGACCGTTCAAAACGACAATACACCCCCTCTCCGGCTCGTCCGCCTCGCCAATGGCGCCGACCTCGAATTGCCGTCCTATGAAACCCGTGGCGCCGCCGGCATGGACCTGCGCGCTGCCGTACCTGCCGGTGAACCGCTGACCCTGAAACCGGGCGAACGCGCCCTGGTCCCGACGGGTTTCATCTTCGAGGTTCCACAGGGTTATGAGGCGCAAATCCGCCCCCGCTCCGGCCTCGCCATCAAGAACGGCATCACCTGCCTCAACTCTCCCGGCACGGTGGACAGCGATTATCGCGGCGAGGTGAAAGTCATCCTCGCCAATCTTGGCCAGGACGTTTTCATCATCGAGCGCGGTATGCGCATTGCGCAGATGGTGATCGCACCGGTAACCCAGGTTATTGTGAGCGAAGTGACGGAGACCTCCCAGACGGCGCGGGGCGCCGGCGGTTTCGGCTCCACCGGCGTTTAGCGACACCACTGAGGCAGAAGCGCGGACTGATTGTCTTTACCCGGCAATTTCGTTATGGATTTAGCGGATTTTTCGGGAAACACGATCATGACGCTGACGACACTTTTTGCCTATGCCACCGCCCTCTTCATTGCCGCCGCCATTCCCGGCCCCGGCATGACGGCGATTGTGGCGCGGGCGCTGGGTTCGGGCTTTCGCGAAACCTTCTTCATGGGTCTCGGGCTGGTGCTGGGCGACATGATTTACCTGACCGCTGTGATCCTGGGCCTGGCCTTCGTCGCGCAGACCTTTCAGGAAGCCTTCATGGTGCTGAAATTCGCGGGTGCTGCCTATCTCCTTTATATTGCCTGGAAGCTTTGGACCGCCGGTCTGCTGCCGCAGGAGCTGAAAGCCAAGAAAAGCACCAGCATGCCCATGTCCTTCCTGTCCGGCCTGCTGATCACGCTCGGCAACCCGAAAACCATGCTGTTTTATGTGGCGCTGGTGCCGACACTGATCGATATCCGCGTGATCGGCCCTTCGGAATATGCGACACTTCTCGCCATCACCTTCGTCGTGCTGATGGCGGTTCTCCTGCCTTACATCCTGCTTGCGGCCAAGGCGCGTAACCTCCTGAAAAGGCCGAGTGCCTTGACGATCCTCAACCGTACGGCGGCGGGCATTCTAGCCGGAACAGCGACCATGATCGCGATCCGCAGCACATAAAACAAATTCTTGCGTTTATGCGATTTATCGTGAAATTATTCCTGCAATTTAGAGATATTCGGACGAACGTTCGCTAGCTTGCGAAAGCTATTGCTCCTATTCTGCCGCTCAAATCTTGCGGCCTTTACACAGGAGAGCATCATGCCCGAAGCCAGAAAGCCCGGACGCGGACGCGTCTATTCCTCGATTACGGAAACAATCGGCGACACACCGATCGTGCGGCTTGACAAGCTGGCGAAGGAGAAGGGCGTGAAGGCCAACCTTCTCGCCAAACTCGAATTTTTCAATCCCATCGCTTCCGTGAAGGACCGCATCGGCGTCGCCATGATCGAAGCGCTGGAAGCGCAAGGCAAGATCATCCCCGGCAAGACAACACTGGTGGAGCCGACCTCCGGCAACACGGGCATTGCGCTCGCCTTCGCCGCCGCTGCCAAGGGTTACAAGCTGATCCTGACCATGCCTGAGACCATGTCTGTGGAGCGCCGGAAAATGCTGGCCCTGCTCGGCGCCGAACTGGTGCTGACAGAAGGTCCGAAGGGCATGAAGGGCGCCATCGCCAAGGCGCAGGAACTCGCTGAAACGCTGACCGACGCCGTCATTCCGCAGCAGTTCGAAAACCCCGCCAATCCCGATATTCACCGCAAGACGACGGCGGAAGAAATCTGGAACGACACCGAAGGCACGGTCGATATTCTCGTCTCGGGTATTGGCACCGGCGGCACGATCACCGGCACGGGTCAGGTGCTGAAATCGCGCAAGCCCGAAGTGAAGGTGATTGCCGTCGAGCCTGCCGACAGTCCGGTTCTTTCCGGCGGCAACCCTGGCCCGCACAAGATACAGGGCATCGGCGCGGGTTTTGCGCCAGCCATCCTCGATACCGGCATTTATGACGAGATCGTCACCGTGACCAATGACGAGGCTTTCGAAACCGCACGTCTGGCGGCAAGGCTGGAAGGCGTGCCGGTCGGCATCTCCTCGGGAGCCGCGCTGGCGGCCGCGATAAAGGTCGGCGCGCGTGAGGAAAATGCCGGCAAGAACATCGTCGTCATCATTCCTTCCTTTGCGGAACGCTACCTTTCGACGGCGCTTTTCGAAGGCCTTGGGCTTTAAGCAACGCTTTCAAGCGCGGTACGATTGCGCGCCGATTTGCGAATTGTCTTACGTGCCGCCGGCTCCGCTGGCGGCACAATGTTTTTCAGGCAAGGCGCAAAGGGACGCCTTCTAGGGCAATTCCAGTTTAAGCGGAATCGTTGGGCGGTCCCTACCTCCTTGTTTCTACAAATTTTCCGGACGAAAAACTGCTTCATATCTCTACTGGATGCTCTGGGCCGCAGCCGTCAGCCTTTCGCCGGCGATACGATAGGACACAGCTTCCGCCACGTGGATGCGGCCGACCGTTTGTTTGCCATCCAGATCGGCCAGGGTGCGGGCAACCTTGAGAATGCGATGATAACCGCGCGCGGAGAACTTCAACCGCTCAGCCGCATCGCGCAGCAATTGCAGCCCGGACGCATCCGGCTCGGCATATTTTTCTATCAAGGTCGTCGTGCAGCGGGCATTTGTGCGAATGGCGGCAAATCCCGCCGCCGCGTAGCGTTCCTGCTGCGCAAGGCGAGCCCGGGCGACACGGCCGGTCACTGCCGCACTCGGCTCGGACGCGACGGGGCGGATGAGATCGGCGGCGGAGACCGCGGGAACGTCGATACGGATATCGATACGATCCAGCAACGGGCCGGAAATACGGGCCTGATAATCCGTCACACAACGCGGGCCTCGGGCACAGGTGAAACCCGGCTCTCCCGCCATGCCGCAGCGGCAGGGGTTCATCGCCGCAACGAGCTGGATTTCCGCGGGATAGCTGACGCGATGATTGGCCCGCGCAATGATGCATTCGCCAGTCTCCAGCGGCTGGCGCAGCGCATCCAGCACCTGGGGTGGGAATTCCGGGAACTCGTCCAGAAAAAGAACGCCGTGATGGGCGAGCGAAGCCTCACCCGGCTTGGCGCGAAGCCCCCCGCCGATTAGCGCCGCCATGGTGGCGGAATGATGCGGGGTGCGAAACGGCCTGCGGTCCGAAAGCTTGCCGCCGGACAATTGGCCGGCGATGGAATGGACCATGGACACTTCCAGCAGTTCCGCAGCCTCCAGCGGCGGCAGTATGGACGGCAGGCGGGCTGCGAGCATCGACTTACCGGAGCCGGGCGGCCCGACCATTAGCAGATTGTGGCCGCCGGCGGCCGCCACCTCCAGCGCGCGCCGGGCGCTCTCCTGTCCCTTAATGTCCGCTAAATCCGGCAGATTGACGGGGTTGGCGCGGATGGCAGGCGTCGGGCGCGAGAGAAGCTGGGCGCCACGAAAATGATTGGCCAGTGCAATCAGGCTGCGCGGGGCGAGAATATCGATACCGGCGCCGGCCCAGGCCGCTTCCGGCCCGCTTTCAGCCGGGCAGATCAGCCCCTTGCCAAGCGCATTTGCGCCGATCGCCGCCGGCAAGGCGCCCGAAACCGTGCCGATGGTGCCATCGAGATTGAGTTCGCCGAGAACCACATAACGTGCCAGCATTTCTGCCGGTATCGCGCCCAAAGCGGCCATGAGGCCAAGCGCAATGGGAAGATCAAAATGTGATCCCTCTTTGGGCAAATCCGCAGGCGCGAGATTGACGGTGACCTTTTTTGCCGGCAGCGCCAGACCCGAGGCATGCAGGGCGGCCTGCACCCGCTCGCGGCTTTCGGCCACCGCCTTGTCGGGCAGACCGACAATCTGGATGCCCACCTTTCCCGGTGCGACCATGACCTGCACCTCGACGGGCACACCCTCTATGCCCTGAAATGCAACCGTATTGACCCTTGCCACCATGGCCTGCCCCGCAAACCGGCCGCATCAGCAGAGCTGCATGCCCTATCACGGCCACCCATAAGCAACGTGCCACAGGGCAAAGAATAAAACAAGAACATCCAGCGAACAATTTCTCGCTGGCGCTGTATTTTAGTTGTGTCTAGTTGTACTCGTGGAACAAAGCTGGACCGGAACGCTTGCCTCAGAAATTCTGGGCTTCGCGCTTTTTCTCGATCGCATCCCACAAAAGGCTTGCGACATCGGCGCCGCCGAATTTCCGCACTTCGCGAATGCCGGTGGGCGAGGTAACGTTGATTTCCGTCATATAGTCGCCAATCACATCGATGCCGACGAAGAGGAAACCACGTTCCCGCAAGGCAGGGCCGATGCGGCGGCAGATTTCCTTTTCACGCGCCGTCAGCTCCGTCGGTTCAGGCCGGCCGCCGGCATGCATGTTGGAGCGGGCGTCGTTTTCCGCCGGCACACGGTTGATTGCGCCAACCGGCTCGCCGTCTACCAGGAGGATGCGTTTGTCGCCCTTGCGGACGTCAGGCAGATATTGCTGGGCGATATAAGGCTCGCGGAACATCTGGCCGAACATCTCCAGCAGAGAGGAGAAGTTGCGGTCGTCGCGCGCAGAATGGAAGACGCCTGCACCACCATTTCCGTAAAGCGGCTTGAGGATGATATCCCCCATTTCATTGCGAAAGCGGGCGATTTCCTCCACGTCCTTGGTGATCAGCGTCTTCGGCATCAGATCGGCGAATTCGGTGACGAATATCTTTTCCGGCGAGTTGCGCACCCAGGCGGGATCGTTGACCACCAGCGTTTTCGGATGAATGCGCTCCAGCAGATGGGTCGAGGTGATGTAAGCCATGTCGAATGGCGGATCCTGACGCAGATGGATGACATCCATGGTCGACAGATCGACACGCTCCGGTTCGGACAGGGAAAAATGGTCGCCCTTGATATCGCGCAGTTCCATCTGCTCGACGGTGGCGTAAATCTTGCCATCGCGCATGGAAAGGCGCTCGGGCGTATAATGGAACAACCGATATCCGCGCGCCTGCGCCTCAAGGCTCATGGCGAAGGTAGAGTCACCGGCGATATTGATGCCGGAGACATGATCCATCTGGATCGCGACGTTCTTGATCTTCGCCATGCGCATGTTCCTCTTGCAGCATGCGGACGCTTTGCCGGCCCGCCGTGCCCATTGCCTCACCATTTCCAGCTTCCCGGCAGGACCGGTATAAAGCCGGAAACGCTTCAGAAAACCCTGAAGATGTAGGGCAGCGACCCTTCAAAGGCAACGGCTGCAAGCGGTGGTTTGTGTGAGTTTTATTGAACCTTCACAATTCCGTCGGCGGAGCCTTGCAGGCCCCGCCAACCGCAATGTTTTATCGGTTCAGGCCGCCAGCTTGTAGGAACGGCCGGCAAACAGCTTATTCTTGACGCGATAGGCAAAAGCCAGCGCCTTGGGGAACGGACGGCGCATGAAAGCGACCTTGCGGACATAATCATCCACTCGCCAGGTGGCCCATGTTCCGGCCCGAAAATAGGCGACGTCGCCAACCCGCAGGATGCTAACCGAACCGTCTTCGGCCGTCACATGCACCTCGCCCTCCAGAATATAGACGGTTTCATCCCAGCCGAAGAACCATCGAAATTCACCAGCCGTACAATCCCACATGGCGGTGCTGGAAGCACGGTCGCCGCTTCTGGAATGATCTGCCGCCCGCGCCTGAGGATTGCCGGAAATGATCCAGTCCGGATTGATGGGCGCCGGTTGAAGCCGCAGATCGGTGCAGGACGCGCTGACAACAGCCTCATCTTTTGACCGGCGCAAGTAGGCCGGCAAAATCGGCACCGTGCGGATCGCCATGGTCGCCGCGGCAGCGAACATCATTTTGAAGGACATATGAGAAAACCCCCGTGAAATATTGGAGGTCTTCTATCATCGGGATCGTAACAAAGCGGTTTTGACAATCGGCGCAATTTTAGTCATCGCGCCGATTTCTGCGATGCGCTCAGGCCGTCGCCATTTGCGCGGGCTGCGCCGCCAGTTGCTCCGCTTTGCCGGCAATGCGCTTGCCGGTTTCGCTGGAGAAGAAATGCAGTTTTTCCGGCGCGATCGTGACCGAGAGCGCAGACGGAACCTCGACATCCGGCGGGAAGGCAACGGTCAGGTTCTGTTCGCCGATCATGCCGTGGATGAGACGCTGCGAGCCCAGTTCCTCGATATAATCGACCCGAAGCGGGAAGCCCTGCTCACCTGCCGCAGCGAGGCGGAGATCTTCCGCCCGCATGCCAACCGTCACCGACCCTGAGGCAGGTGCGAAACCGTTGAGCGCAAAGAGCGACGGACCGATGGCGAGGCTATCACCATGCAACTCTGCGTTCAGCAGGTTCATGGCGGGAGAGCCGATGAAACTCGCAACGAAGGTCGAGGCAGGGGTGTGATAGACATCGAGCGGTGCGCCGATCTGTTCGATACGACCGCCATTCAACACCACAAGACGATCGGCCAGCGTCATCGCTTCCAGCTGATCGTGAGTGACATAAATCGAGGTGGTGCCGAGACGCTTTTGCAGACGCTTGATTTCGCCCCGCATGGAAACGCGCAGCTTGGCGTCGAGATTGGACAGGGGCTCGTCGAACAGGAAGGCCGCCGGTTTGCGCACGATGGCGCGGCCCATGGCGACACGCTGCCGTTGGCCGCCGGAAAGGGCGCGCGGCTTGCGGTCCAGATAGGGTTCGAGCTGCAGCATGCGCGCGGCTTCGGCCACACGCGCATCGATTTCCGCCTTCGGTGTCTTGCGGTTCTTCAACCCGTATTCCAGGTTTTCGCGCACCGACATATGTGGGTAAAGCGCGTAGTTCTGGAACACCATGGCGATATCGCGATCGGCCGGATCGGTCTGGTTGACGACCCGGTCGCCGATCTTCACCGTACCCTCGGAGATATCCTCGAGGCCGGCGACCATGCGCAAAAGCGTGGACTTGCCGCAGCCGGAGGGGCCGACCAGAACGATGAATTCACCGTCCCTGATGTCGATATCGACGTGATGCACGGCGCGCACGCCGCCATGATAATCCTTGCAGACCTGACTGATTTCTATCGCGGCCATTTCGGTCTCCTTATTTATCGCTTTCGGTCAGGCCCTTGATGAACCAGCGCTGGAAAATGACGACGATCAGCACCGGCGGCAGCATGGCCAGCACGGCGAGCGCGAAAGCTTCGTTGTAATCGGGAATTTGCGAACCGACCCAGACCTGCAGGATCGATTTGATGCCGCGCATCAGGGTGAAGAAGCCCTCATCCGTCGTCATCAGCATGGGCCAGAGATACTGGTTCCAGCCGTAAACGAACATGATGATGAAGATCGCCGCCATCATGGTGCGGGACAACGGGATGAGAATATCGATAAAGAATTTCACCGGCCCTGCGCCGTCAATGCGGGCAGCCTCCAGCAACTCCTCCGGCACGGATTTGAAGAACTGCCGGAAATAGAAGGTGCCCGTCGCCGAAGCAAGAAGCGGCACGATGAGGCCGGTATAGGAGTTCAAAAGGCCGAGTTTGCTCATCACCTCGTAGGACGGCATGATGCGCACTTCGAGCGGCAGAAGCAGCGTGGTGAAGATGATCCAGAAGGCGAGCGTTGCGAACCGGAAGCGGAAATAGACGATCGCATAGGCGGCGGTCATCGACAGCACGATCTTGCCGACGGCAAAACCGATGCCGAGGATCAGCGAATTCAACACCATGTTGAGACCCGTGATCTGGCCGGTGAAACCGCCCTTCTGGGTCAGGACCTTTTCATAGGTCTCGATGAAATTGTCGCCGGGAACCATCGTCAGACCACTGCGGTGAATTTCCGCAGCAGTATGCGTGGAGGTCATGAAGGCCACGATGACCGGCAATATCAAGAACAGCGCGCCGATGATCAGCACGAGATGATCGAGGGGTTTTGTTTTGTACATGGTCTTTTCCCTCAATTGTAATGGATGCGCTTTTCGATGAAGCGGAACTGGATGATGGTGAGAACAAAGACGACCAGCATCAGAATGACGGACTGGGCGGAAGACCCACCGATGTCATTGCCGCGGAAACCGTCCAGAAACACCTTGTAGACCAGGGTGATCGGATTATTGGCTGCCTTGTCCTTCACCATCACGTCGATGACGCCGAAAGTGTCGAAGAGCGCATAGGTGATGTTGATGATCAGCAGGAAGAAGGCCGTGGGCGCCAGAAGCGGCATGATCACCGTCCAGAACCGTCGAAAACCCGAGCGGCAATCGATGGCGGCGGCTTCCCGCACCGAAACCGGGACGCCCTGAAGCCCCGAAAGGAAGAAGATGAAATTGTAAGGAATCTGCTTCCAGACCGCGACGACGATCATGGCGAAGGCCGTATCGAAATAATTCAGGCCAACCTTCATGTCCCAGCCGAGAAACGCGGCCATTTTGACAAAGGGGCCGATATGCTGGTCGAAAAACATCATGCCGATGAGACCGGCGACAGGCGGCGCGATGGCATAGACGGAAATCAGCAATGTCTTGTATGTCGAGCTGCCGCGAATGACCGCATCCGCCTTGACGGCGAGCAGCAAGCCAAGCGCCAGCGAAAAGAAGGTGACCAGCACGGTGAAGACAACCGTGAATTTGGCGATGCTGAGATATTCGGGGCTGAAGATAGCATCCGAATAATTGGCAAGTCCGACGAAGGAAGCGCCAAAACCGAACGGGTCTTCAATATAAAAGGACGAATGTATGGCCTGAACCGACGGCCAGTAGAAGAAGATGAAAATCACCGCAAGCTGCGGCGCCAGAAACAGGTAGGGCACGTAGGACGAGGAGAACTGCACGCGCTTCATGCCGGCGTCGGCAGGTTTGGCTGGCTTTGCAGCCTTTGCGGACCAGCCGGACAAAAACCGACGCGGTTGAGACGATGTATAGGCCACGCTTGCGCTTCCTTATCCAAGAGCGAGCCCCCTTCCGTGGGAAAGGAGGCTCGGCAATGGTCATTGGTTTCGTAAAGATCGATCAGCCGGCCGTCTTGGCGAAACGGGCGAGCAGGTCGTTGCCTTCCTTCTCGATGATGTCGAAGGCGTCCTTCGGCGTGACTTCGCCGGAGAAGATGCGGTTGTATTCGCGTTCCATGACAGCGCGTATCTGCGGGTAGAAGCCGAGGCGGTAACCCTTGGACCATTCACCACCCGGCAGCGACAGCTGCTGAATACCGACTTCGGCGACCGGCTTTTCCTTGTAGTAGCCTTCAGCCTTCGCCTTTTCGTAAGCGGCCTTGGTGATGGCGACGTAGCCGGTTGCCTTGTGGTAGAAGACCTGGATTTCCGGCGAGGTCAGGAACTGGAAGAAGTCGGCCACGCACTTGTTTTCGGCTTCAGACTTGCCCGACATTGCAAAGAGCGCAGCGCCGCCGATGAAGGAGTTAGTGCCGGCGCCCTTGATGGAACCCCAGTAGGGAAGGAAGGTTGCCGAGAACGGCATGGTCGCCGTCTTCTGCAGGCCGCCGAAGGAACCCGAAGAACCGATCCAGAAGGCGACCTTGCCTTCTTCGAAGGGCTTCTGGTTGTCGTTCCAGCCGGCGCCGTAATAGGCGAACAGGCCCTTGTCCTTCCAGTCCTTCAGCTTGTCGAACATCATGACGAGGTTGGGGTCGGTGACCTTGAGCTTGGTGTCAGTGACGCTCTCATAACCGTTGTTGTTGGTGGCGAACTGGATGTTGTTGCGGGAGAAGAAGTTCTCCGTGAACTGCCAGGTCAGCTGCGACTGGACGAGCGGAATATAGCCGGCTTCCTTAAGCTTCGGCGCAACCTGCTCGAACTCTTCCCAGGTCTTCGGTGCTTCGACGCCGGCCTTCTTCAGGGCTTCGTCGTTGACGTACATGATAGGAGCGGAGGAGTTGAACGGCATGCCGACGAACTTGCCGTCAGCGGCAGCGTAGAAATAACGCACGCCGTTGATGAAGGCGTCGCGGTCGAACTTGTAGCCGGCCTTGTTGATGAGGTCTTCGGCAGGAATGACAGCGCCCTTGGCGTTGATGATGGTGGCGGCGCCAGCGTCAAAAACCTGGAGGATATTCGGCTGCTCGCCGGAGCGGAAAGCGGCGATGCCGCTGGCCAGGGCTTCTTCGTAGGAGCCCTTGGAAACCGGCGTCAGAGCACATTCTTTCTGGGCTTCGTTGAACTTCTGGGCGACTTCGTTGATGACTTCGCCATTGCGGCCGCCCATGCCGTGCCACCAGGTGATGTTGGTCGCAGCCATGGAAGACGTTGCCGACATGCTGACGGCCACCGCGGCCATGGAAATCTTCTTCAACATTACTAAATCCTCTCCACCATTTATTGGGGTGAGGATGCGAATAGAGACGTTCCATGACGCCTCTTTGACAGTTCCATGTAAGATTTATTACAGCGCCCGGGGAAAATCTTAGTCGGCCATGCGCTTTATGGGCCGAGCCGGATTTCCCACCACCGTCGCGCCCGGCGGCACATTGCGTGTCACCACCGAACCGGCGCCGACAATCGCTCCGTCACCGATGGTGACGCCGGCCAGAAGGATCGCTCCGCCGCCAATCCAGACATCGCGGCCGATCGTGACAGGCTTCGCGATTTCAATGCCTTGCGCTCGCAGCACCGGGTCCTGATGGTGTTCCGCGCAGTAAATCTGCACTGCAGGTCCCAGCATCGCTCCGTCGCCTATCGTGATCTTCGCAGAATCGAGAATGGTGCAGCCGGCATTGACATAGACATTTTTGCCCAGCGTAATGTTGAAACCGTAAGCGCAGTGAAACGGCGCTTCAAGAAATACGCCTTCCCCGACAGACGCAAAGAGCGAGCGCAGCGGCGGTGCGACAGCGCCGCGCTCATCCGGCGCCATCGTATTGTGCTCGTGGACGGCCCCTCTTGCCCGCCAGCGCAATATATCCAGCTCGGCATCCATGCAGCTGTACCATTCGCCTGCGGCCATTTTTTCCCGCTCGGTGGACATTGTTTCCCTCCCCTCAAAAGGCGTCGATAAAATGCTGCGGCAGGCGTCGCGGCAAAACGGCGATGATATCGAAACGCAGCGAGAACCGCGCGGCGTCCTTGCGGCGGGCGAGCCATAGATCGGCCGCCGCCCGAATACGGTGCTGCGAATGGAAACCGACGGCATCCACGGCACCTTCGCCGGACGTTCGCGCCTTGACCTCGACGATGGCGACGAGGTCCTTCTTGCGGGCGATGAGATCGATTTCCCCCAGCCGGGTGCGATAACGAATGGCGAGGATGCGATATCCCTTCAGCAGCAGATAAAGTGCTGCCCAATATTCCGCGACATGGCCGCGTCGCTCGGCCTTGCGCCTTTTGTTGCTTCGCCCGTCAGCGGCCATCCGTTTCCTTCATGTCCAGCAGCCTTTGATAAAGCTCCTTGCGCGGCATGCCCGTCAGCTTCGCCGCTTCACCTGCCGCCTTGGCGGCGGGCATGGTGGCGACGAGATCCTTCAACAGTTTCTCGACATCCTCGATATCGGGAATCTCGTCATAGGATGGCGGTTCCACCAGCAGCACGACCTCGCCCTTCACCACACGGTCGCCATCGTAATAGTCCGCAAGCTCGCCCAGCGTGCCGCGCCGGAACTCCTCGAAGGTCTTGGTCAGTTCGCGGCAAACCACGGCGCGGCGGTCGCGGCCTAGCACTTCGGACGCCACCTTGACGGAAGCACCGATGCGATGCGGCGATTCAAAAAAGATCAAGGTGGCCGGAATTTTCGCGAGTTCGGCGAAACGGTCGCGCTTGCCGCGATCCTTCACTGGCAGGAAGCCCGCAAACAGGAAAGCGTCGCTCGGCATTCCCGAACCCACGAGGGCGGCGAGCGGCGCGGATGCTCCCGGCACCGGCACGACACGATGCCCGGCCTCGAGCGCGAGCTGGCCGAGGCGGTAACCGGGATCGGAAACAAGCGGCGTTCCGGCATCCGAGACCAGCGCCACGGATTTTCCCGCCTCAAGCGCCGCGATGAGCTTCGGCCCCGCTTCGTTTGCATTGTGCTCGTGATAGGCGAGCGGACGTGTGCGGACGCCGTAACGTTCGAGGAGGATGCGAGTGACGCGGGTATCCTCGCAGGCGAGAACATCGGCCGAGGCCAGCGTTTCCAGTGCGCGGATGGTGATGTCACCGAGATTGCCGATGGGCGTGGCAACAAGATAGAGGGCGGGTTCCACCGGTCGCGCGGCAATGATGGCCGTGCCGATCCTGAAGCTCTTCGTATCTCTGCTGTCGCTGTTCGATATTTCTTCCGTCACACGGCTTCCAATCATTCTGGCCGATTATTCGCGGCCGGTCGCTCTGGTTTCCTCCCTTTATGGGCAATAGAAAACCGGGGAACAAGGTCCACGGACGCCCCCAGCCTGTGGATCATGCTGTATAGCAGCAAAATGACCCAGGGCAGATGCACTCGGCTCTTGCATTTCCCGCAATAACTCTGCCATTTTGCCGGTCCACATTATCCGGCTTTCTGGCCGGTGAAGACTCTTCTTGCCGATCCGGCGGTGGCCGGCTCGCAACGGTTGAAAGCGGTAGCGTCCATGCGTATTACTCTTGAGCGGTCGAACCTTCTGAAATCGCTGAACCACGTCCACCGGGTCGTCGAGCGTCGCAACACGATCCCGATCCTTTCCAACGTCCTCCTGCGCGCCTCCGGCGCCAATCTGGACATGAAGGCGACCGACCTCGATCTCGAAATCACCGAAGCGACGCCGGCCATGGTGGAACAAGCGGGCGCCACAACCGTGCCGGCGCATCTGCTATATGAAATCGTGCGCAAGCTGCCGGACGGTTCCGAAGTGCTTCTGGCCACCAACCCGGATGGCTCCTCGATGACGGTTGCCTCCGGCCGTTCGAAATTCTCGCTGCAATGCCTGCCGGAAGGGGACTTCCCCGACCTCACGGCCGGCACCTTCAGTCACACCTTCAAACTGAAGGCGACCGATCTGAAGATGCTGATCGACCGGACGCAGTTTGCGATTTCGACCGAAGAGACGCGTTATTACCTGAACGGTATTTTTTTCCATACCATCGAAAGCAATGGCGACCTGAAGCTGCGCGCCGTCGCGACCGACGGCCACCGCCTGGCCCGCGCCGATGTGGATGCGCCTTCCGGTTCTGAAGGCATGCCGGGCATCATCATCCCGCGCAAGACCGTGGGCGAACTACAGAAGCTGATGGACAACCCTGAACTGGAAGTGACGGTTGAAGTATCGGATGCGAAAATCCGCCTGACAATCGGCTCTGTCGTTCTGACCTCGAAGCTGATCGACGGCACCTTCCCGGATTACCAGCGCGTGATCCCGACCGGCAACGACAAGGAAATGCGGGTCGATTGCCAGACCTTCGCGCAGGCTGTCGACCGCGTCTCGACCATTTCTTCCGAGCGCGGCCGCGCCGTGAAGCTCGCGCTCACCAACGGCCAGCTAACGCTGACCGTCAACAACCCGGATTCGGGCAGTGCGACGGAAGAAGTGGCTGTCGGTTACGACAATGATTCGATGGAAATAGGCTTCAACGCCAAATATCTCCTCGACATCACCTCGCAGCTTTCCGGCGACGACGCGATTTTCCTGCTGGCAGACGCCGGCTCGCCGACGCTCGTTCGCGACACCGCCGGCGACGATGCGCTTTACGTTTTGATGCCGATGCGCGTTTGAAACGGGAATCTTCCGCAAATTTCATCGAAAAGCCGGTGGAACGCTTCACCGGCTTTTCTTGATTCGGCGGCGCTTTTTAAACCGTAGGCGAATTTTTCCAGTTACGACATTTTGCCTTGTTTTTGCGCCAAATGGGATCAACATTACGTAACAGTTTTTTGACAATGACCAAATGCATCTGAGGGAACTATGGCACTTAACCTGAAGCAACGGCTTGAACAGAAATTTGAGGAAGAAATCCGCTTTTTCAAAGGCATGGTCAGCCAGCCGAAAAAAGTCGGGGCCATTGTTCCGACATCGACAATCACGGCGAAAAAAATGGCGAGTGTCATCAATCCCCATTCCGGCCTGCCGGTTCTCGAACTCGGCCCGGGCACGGGTGTCATCACCAAGGCCATTCTGGCGCGCGGCATCAAGCCGGAGAACCTCACCGCCATCGAATATTCGACCGATTTCTACAATCAGCTGCTCAGGAGCTATCCGGGCGTCAATTTCGTCAATGGCGACGCCTTCGATCTCGATGCGACGCTTGGCGAACACGCGGGCCAGATGTTCGACAGCGTCATTTCCGCCGTGCCGATGCTGAATTTTCCCATGGCCGCCCGTATCAAGCTTCTCGACGAATTGCTGAAGCGCGTCCCCCATGGCCGCCCCGTCGTGCAGATATCCTACGGTCCGATTTCCCCGATCGTCGCGCAGCCGCATCTCTATCACATCCGTCATTTCGATTTCATCGTGCGCAATATTCCGCCGGCGCAATTGTGGACCTACACGCGGGCCTGATAGTCGACAGAGCGCCGGAACCCGTCACCTCCCGGTCGTGACGAATGGTTAGGGTATTGATTTGCCCTTTCCGCCGCACTTGAGGACCGATTGCCATGCATGCGCTGTACATTACCCACCCGCAGGTCAAGATCGATCCGGCCGTTCCCCTTCCCGAATGGGGGCTTTCGGACAGGGGCGCGGAGCGGACGCGCAAGGCAAGCCGCCTGCCCTGGGCAAGGTCATTGCGCCACATCGTTTCCAGCGCCGAGACCAAGGCGATCGAAACCGCCCGCATCCTGGCTGAAGTCTCCGGGGCGGACGTGGACATCGTCGAGGCGATGCATGAAAATGACCGGTCCGCCACCGGCTTCCTGCCGTCGCCGGAATTCGAAAAGGCGGCGGACTGGTTCTTCGCCCATCCCGAGGAAAGCTTTCACGGCTGGGAGCGTGCAATCGACGCGCAGGCGCGTATCGTCGGGGCGGTCAAAGCCGTTCTTGACCGGCACGACCCGCAGCAGCCGATCGCCTTTGTCGGTCATGGTGGCGTTGGCACGCTTCTGAAATGCCATATCGAAGGCCGAGGCATCAGCCGCGCCGAGGACCAGCCGCCCGGCGGTGGCAATCTCTTTCGCTTCTCCATCGCCGACTTTTCACTTGCAGCCGCGCCCCCCACATGCGACTGGACGGCAATGGAAACATGGCAGGGATAAGACAATGACCGCGCGCGAAAAACTCATCGTCGGGCTGGATGTTCCGACTGTGCAGCAGGCTGAAGACATCGTTTCGAAAATCGGCGATGAGGTTCTCTTCTACAAGATCGGTTATCAGCTGGTCTTCGCCGGCGGTCTCGAATTCGCGCGTGACCTTGTCCAGAGCGGCAAGAAGGTCTTTCTCGACATGAAGCTGCTCGATATCGACAATACCGTCGCCTCCGGTGTCGAAAACATCGCCCGCATGGGCATGTCGATGCTGACGCTGCACGCCTATCCCAAAGCGATGCGCGCTGCTGTCAAGGCCGCTGAAGGCTCCGGCCTTTGCCTGCTGGGCGTCACCGTGCTCACCTCGATGGACGACGTCGATCTCGCCGAGGCAGGTTATGCTTCTGACGCTCGTTCGCTGGTGCTGCGCCGGGCGGAGCAGGCACGCGAGGCGGGCATGGGCGGCATCGTCTGTTCGGCGGAAGAATCGACCGCCGTGCGCGAAATCCTCGGCCCGGACCTTGCCGTGGTTACCCCCGGCATTCGCCCGGCCGGAGCAGATCTCGGCGATCAGAAGCGGGTGATGACGCCTTATGACGCCATCAAGGCCGGCTCGAGCCATCTGGTTGTCGCCCGCCCCATCGTTAGGGCGGAGGATCCTAAAGCGGCGGCCCGCGCCATTCTTGACGATATGCTGCGCGCCAGCTTTCCAGCCAATCAGTAACCGCAACCGGAGGACATGAAATGGCAAAGGGATATTGGATCGCCCAGGTCGATGTGCGTGACAGTGAGCGTTACAAGGACTATGTCACGACGGCAAAGCCCGCTTTCGAGCGGTTTGGCGCGAATTTCCTGGCCCGTGGCGGCGCGCTGACCGAGCTGGAAGGCAAGGCGCGTGCTCGCAACGTCGTCATCGAATTCCCGTCGGTACAGCACGCAATCGACTGCTATAATTCACCCGAATATCAGGCCGCGGCCAAAATCCGCCAGGAAGTCGCGGATGCAGAGATGATGATCGTCGAAGGAATTTGACGGCCGTCACCCGTATTTCCCAAGCCGGCCTTTCGGCTCGCGACAACATCTCTTCACGCGCGCGCGGCTTTGGGATAAGAGACTGAAAAACGCTTTATCGACAGCTTCTGAGGAGCCTCCCATGACCTTGGCCAACCTTCCACCCCTCGTCACCGTATTCGGCGGTTCGGGTTTTGTCGGGCGGCATGTCGTGCGGATACTTGCAAAGCGCGGTTACCGCATCCGCGTCGCCGTGCGCCGCCCGGATCTCGCCGGTTTCCTGCAGCCGCTCGGCAATGTCGGCCAGATTTCATTCGCCCAGGCGAACCTGCGTTATCGCGATTCCATCGTCAAAGCCGTGGAGGACGCCGACCATGTGGTCAATTGCGTCGGCATCCTGACCGAAAGCGGTCGCAACACGTTTGACGCCGTCCAGGAATTCGGCGCGAAAGCCATTGCCGAGGCGGCCCGCGACGCGGGTGCGACGCTGACGCATATCTCCGCCATCGGCGCGGACGCCAATTCGCCGACCGGTTATGGCCGCACCAAGGGCCGCGCCGAGGCCGCCATTCATTCCGCCCTTCCTGACGCCGTGATCCTGCGCCCGTCGATCATTTTTGGACCGGAAGACGATTTCTTCAACAAGTTCGCGAAGATGGCCCGAAGCATGCCATTCCTGCCGCTGATCGGCGGCGGAAAAACCAGGTTCCAGCCTGTCTATGTGGAGGATGTAGCGGAAGCCGTCGCCCGTGGCGTCGATGGCAAGCTGAAGCCCGGCGCGATCTATGAACTCGGCGGTCAGGACGTGATGACGTTCCGTGACTGTCTCGAGGCGGTTCTCGCCGCGACCTATCGGGAGCGTCCTTTCGTCAACCTGCCTTTCGGCGTCGCGTCGATGATTGGCAAGATCGCTTCAATGGTACCTCTGATTGCACCACCGCTGACGCCCGATCAGGTAACCATGCTGAAAAAAGACAATGTCGTTTCCACTGACACCGAAAAGAACGGCTTGACGCTGGAAGGTATCGGCATCACCCCTGTTCGCGTTGCGTCGGTTCTACCTTCCTACATGGTGCAATATCGCCCGCACGGCCAGTTCTCCAATGCCGGAAAAGCGGCCTGAGGCCCGCCTTTGGCCTCATTGCTCATAAGTAAAAGCGGGAGCCATTCCCGCTTTTTTTGCGCAATTTAATCGCAACCAAACCGCTATTCGCGCATTTTCCCCTCAACTGCGGGGGAGGTGTTGAATGAACTAAGGCTGCTTTGCAAAGCTGGGTAAAAGTTAACGGTCGTCCGGGCTCCACAGGCAAGCGTGGCACAAGCGCAACTGTGGAAAAGACTTCGTATTAACCCGGTATTCAACAAGCTGCTTTATTGATATTCGCCACATTCCAAACATATCCCGAACCCTCAATTCACACACGGCGGCATGATCCGCGCGAACGAACGTCTGAAAGGCAATCATAAATGGGCAGATCTATCGCACTCTTTTTTGCGTGTGCGGCTTTGGTGGTTCTGGCGGGTTCTTTTATGGCGCCGGGAACGGTTGCAGCGGGCAAGAGCGGTTGCGCTCCAGCCTATGGCGTCGACCCCTGCGCAACGGCTTCGATCAGCACCAACTGATCGGACTTTAAAAGTTTCAAAGAAAAAGCGTCGCCGGTTCTCCGGGGGCGCTTTTTCTGTTCGTTCGTTGCGGGCGCAGATTATTGCCGCCCCTGGCTCACCCCAGCACAAGAAGCGCGATCAGTCCCAGCGAACCGATGACGATGCGCCACCATGCAAAGGGTGCAAAGCCTCGCCGCGATACGAAATCCAGCAGAGAGCGAACGACGAAGAGGCCTGAGACAAAAGCGGCGATGAACCCCACGGCGATCAGCGCGCCGTCATCGAAGCTCAGCGCATCACGGTTCTTGTAGAGATCGAGCGTGAAAGCACCGAGCATGGTCGGCATCGCCAGAAAGAACGAAAATTCGGCGGCGGAGCGCTTGTCCGTTCCCATCAGCAGCGATCCGACGATTGTGGCGCCAGACCGCGACGTGCCGGGAATCATCGCAAGGCACTGGAAGAGGCCGATCTTGAAGGCAAGCGACGGCGGATAATCCATGATGTCGGTATATTTCGGTTTCAGCGGCATGCGGTCGACGCCGAGCAGAATGATGCCGCCGATGATCAGCACCGCACAGATGAGCATCGGCGTTTCAAACAGCACGGTCTTGATGAAATCATGCGCCAAAGCACCGATTATCGCCGCCGGCAGGAAGGCGAGAGCGACGGCCAGCACGAAACGGCGCGCCTTGGCGTTGGTCGGCAAGGCCATGGCTATCGACACAAGCTTCTGGAAATAAACAAGAAGGATCGCAAGGATCGCACCGAGCTGAATAAGAACGGCGAAGGTGTTGCCGGGTGATTTGAAGCCTAGGAAATGCCCGGCCAGCAGCACATGCGCCGTTGAGGAGACGGGGATGAACTCCGTCAGACCCTCGATAATGCCCAGCAGAAGTGCGCTGATGATCGACTGGTCACCCATGAGGTATCCTTCTTTTCAGGGGGAAAGCGGCAATGGAAGGTAATAAAGCGCGACGCGTTCGACCGAACCGGTGCGACGCGCTTTAAATTTTTGTTTTTATGCACGTCTTTGCCCCAAAACCGCTGCACACTTTTGGGAGACGTGCCATAGCGTTAAACTTGTTTTAAAGTAGCCGAGTTCTTATAGCGTCTTGATGAAGCGAAACTGAAAAAGTTTTTCGGCAATGCCGATCATGACAACCAATCGTAAAAATTGAGTACCGATGCCAACTCTCTATCACTCTCCGATGTCGACCGCATCCCGGTTCGTTCGTCTGATCCTTGCGGAATACGGGTTTCAGACCGATCTCGTGGAGGAGCAGCCATGGGAAAGACGGCGAGAGTTTCTGGCGCTCAATCCTGCCGGCACCTTGCCGGTCTATCTGGACGACAATATGCGCTCGCTGAGCGGGCCCTATGTGCTTGCCGAGTTTCTCGACGAAACGCATGGCGTGTTGAAGCGGGACAGGCGGCTTCTCGCGGAAGACCCTTTTCAGCGCGCGGAAATCCGCCGCCTGACGGAATGGTTTCTGCAGAAGATGGAAAACGACGTGACCCGGCCGCTGGTGCGGGAACGGGTCTATAAATTGCAAATGACGGCGGCGCAGGGTGGCGGACCGCCAGATTCCAAGCTGCTGCGCAC
This sequence comes from Agrobacterium sp. B1(2019), assembly GCF_008274755.1. Taxonomy (NCBI): domain Bacteria; kingdom Pseudomonadati; phylum Pseudomonadota; class Alphaproteobacteria; order Hyphomicrobiales; family Rhizobiaceae; genus Agrobacterium; species Agrobacterium sp. B1(2019). The sequence continues at coordinate 2,382,813 of NZ_VTPB01000001.1, forward strand.
CGCCCGCAACAATATTCGCCAGCATATCAAATATCTGGAATGGCTGGCCGGCTCGCGCACCTGGCTGGCCGGCGACCGGTTGAGCTATGCCGATCTTGCCGCGGCTGCCGCGGTCTCGGTGCTGGATTATCTCGGTGAGATCAACTGGCTCGAAGCGCCGATTGCCAAGGAATGGTATCAGCGGGTGAAATCCCGGCCTTCCTTCCGGCCGTTCCTCAGCGAACGCATTCCGCGTCTTGCCCCTTCCTCCCACTACGCCGATCTGGACTTCTGAGGTCTGCCCATCCGGTTATTTGCTGCGGCGTGCGGCTGTATGTAAAGCATGTCGTTGTCCCGAAACCGCTGCACACTTTCGGGCGACATGCATTATATATGCCGCAGAATAACCCGCAGGAGAAACGACCATCGACGTCGCGAGCGAAAAGCAGCGAATACGCGCGCGTAAACTGACGGACTTCGTTCGCCAGGAAGCGCTTTCGCTTGGCTTCGATCTCTGCCGCATTACTGCCCCAGACAGCATTCCGCTCGCACCCGAACGGCTGAGACAGTTTCTCGACAATGGCTATCACGGCACGATGGCGTGGATGGAGGAAACCGAGGCCCGCCGGGCAGAACCGAGAACGCTCTGGGGAGACGTGCGCTCCATCGTCATGTTCGGGCTGAACTATGGTCCGGAAGAAGATCCGCGCGGCCTGCTTTTAAAACCCGACAAGGCAGCCATTTCGGTCTACGCCCGCAATCGCGATTACCACGACGTTATCAAGGGGCGGCTGAAAGAAATCGCTACCCGTTTTGCCGCGCGCGCCGGCGAGGATGTAAAGGTCTTTGTCGATACCGCACCCGTAATGGAAAAACCGCTTGCCGCCGCCGCTGGTCTCGGCTGGCAGGGCAAGCACACCAACCTCGTCAGCCGCACCCATGGTTCGTGGCTATTTCTCGGCAGCATGTTTACCACGGCCGAACTCTGTCTTGACGACGCTGAGAGGGACCATTGCGGCTCCTGCCGCGCCTGTCTCGATGCCTGTCCGACGGCCGCTTTCCCCGCGCCCTATCAATTGGACGCGCGCCGCTGCATTTCCTATCTCACCATCGAGCACAAGGGGCCGATCCCGCACGAATTTCGGCCGATGATCGGCAATCGCATCTATGGCTGCGACGACTGCCTTGCCGCCTGTCCGTGGAACAAATTCGCAGCCAGCGCCTCCGAGATGAAATTGCAGGCGCGCGAGGATCTGAAGGAACCTTCCATCGCTTTCCTGCTCACGCTCGATGACGCCGCCTTTCGCAGTTTCTTCAGCGGCTCGCCCGTTAAGCGCATCGGCCGCAATCGCTTCATCCGCAACGTGCTGATCGCGGCGGGCAACTCTGCCGACCGGCAATTCGTGGAACAATGCAAGGCGCTTGCCGAAACAGACCCTTCGCCGGAGGTGCGCGGCATGGCCGCATGGGCTTTGTCACGGCTTATGGACAGGGACGAATTCCGTACATACTCTGCCGGTCGCGCCCCGGAGCCTGATCCGGAGGCGGAAATGGAATGGCAACTGGCGGAGGCGTGACGCATGCATGTGATGATTTTCGGCGCGGGATATTCAGGAAAAGCCATCGCTAACGCGCTAAAAACCGAAGCAGCAAGCGTTTCCGGCACCACACGCAGCCAGAACAAGTTCCCAGACCTCGCCGCCGCAGGCATGACGCCGTTGCTCTTCGACGGTGTTCAACTCAACGACGAACTCGTCGCCGCAATGGGCAATGTTACCCATCTCGTACAATCCGTCGCGCCGGGCAAGGATGGCGATCCGCTGCTTGCGCTTCTGGGCGGCGATCTGAAAAAGTTCATGCCCGATCTGAAATGGGTCGCTTATCTTTCCACCGTCGGCGTTTATGGCGACCATGGCGGCGCCTGGGTGGACGAGACAACGCCCTGCCGCCCGGTCTCCGCGCGATCCGTGGAACGGGTGGGTGCGGAAACCGCCTGGACTGCGGCAGCGGAAAAGGCGGGGGCGCCGCTTTCCATCCTGCGCCTTTCCGGAATTTACGGCCCCGGACGCAATGCCTTCATGAATTTCGAGAAGGGAACGGCGCGGCGGCTAGTGAAGAAAGATCAGGTATTCAATCGCATCCGGGTCGAGGATATCGGTGCAGCACTTGCCTTTCTTGTAGCGAAAGACGAACGCGGCATCTTCAACGTGACCGACGATGAACCCTGCCCGCCGCAGGATGTGGTGAGCTTCGCAGCAGCGCTAATGGGGGTGGAACCGCCACCCGAACAGGCCTTTGAGACCGCCGATCTGACGCCGATGGCGCGCTCTTTTTATGGCGAGAACAAGCGCGTTTCCAACGCCAGAATACGCGATCTCGGCTTCGATTTCCGCTTTCCGGAGTACAGGCTCTCTCTCAGACAATTGTGGGAAAACGGCGTCTGGCGGGGCTGAAAAATCCCCTGTCGGAAAGTGATGAAAAATCCTTCCAAGCCCGCTTTTGCGGATGGTTTTCGTCTCATTTCAGCCAATTAGGATTTTATTAACCGCCCAAAAATCAGTAAATTCAGAGTAATTAGAAAAATATTTCACTTACATTTCGTGAACCAGATTCACGAAGTCGTGACCTGCAACAGCATTTCGATTAACTATTGATTCCGCGTCATTTTTTCCACTTTTTTCTCAAGACACGCTCTGACAGGCTCCCGACTAATGATCACGAATATTACAGGCCGTAACGGTTCGTGATTTGAGCTCAGCTTTTTTTCGCCATTTTTCCCTCGCCCTACAATCTCGCATCAAAAGGCGTTCAGGTCAGTTCATGGCCGTTTAGCAAGGGCACAATCAATCGGCGCGGGGCCGATTTTCAGGGAAGTACAGTTTGTTGAATATCCGTCGTATAACTTTCACCGCTGCAACTATCGCCGCCTGTTCCATCATTGCGCCTCTTCAGGCGAATGCGGCAAATGGTTGTGGAGGCGCATCGTGGTATGCGTTGACCTCCAAGACTGCTTCGGGTGAGCGCATGAACGCCGCCCACCTGACCGCCGCCCACCGCTCTTTGCGGTTCGGCACCAAGATCAAGGTGACCAATGCGCGCAATGGCAAGGCCGTTGTGGTGCGCATCAATGACCGCGGGCCGTTCATCAAGGGTCGTGTTCTCGATCTGTCCAAGGCGGCCGCCAAGAACATCGGCATGATCAATTCCGGCACTGCCAAGGTCTGCTACGAGATCGTCAAGGCCGATTGAGCCTTGCCCTCGCCGCCATTCGCGTCTACCAACCGGGCTTAGCACAAGAACGAGGTAGACAATGCGTTTGGGCGGGCGTTTGGCCGGAGCAATCGAAGTATTGGCGGATATTGAGGGACGCAGGCGTCCCGTCGCCGATGCTCTGAAAGATTGGGGCCTTGCCCATCGTTTCGCCGGTTCCGGCGACCGGGCCGCAATCGGCAACATCGTCTATGACGCGCTGCGCATGAAACTGTCACACGCCTGGCTGATGGATGACGACAGCGCCGCCTCTCTCGCCTATGCGGTTCTATTGCGGCAGTGGGGCAAAAGCTTTTCGGACCTTGAGGCGGAATTCGACGGCGACAAATTCGCGCCCACCGCACCCGATGCGGAAAGGCAGCAGGCCTTCCTTTCCCGTTCCCTCGGTGACGCACCGGCCTATATTCAGGGCGACATACCCGAATGGGTACAATCTTCCTTCGAAACCGCCTTCGGAGAGCGCTGGCTCAGTGAGGCTCAGGCGCTCAACGAGCGGCCTACGCTTGATCTGCGTGCCAACACCTTGAAGGCGACCCGCGACAAGGTGCTGAAGGCGCTGGAGGAGAGCGGCGCGGAAGCCACGCATATCGCCCGGCAGGGTGTGCGTATTCCCGCCGGCGAAGGCCCTTCCCGCCTGCCGAACGTCACCGCCGAACTGTCCTTCCAGAAGGGCTGGTTCGAAGTGCAAGATGAGGGCTCGCAGATTGTTGCCGATCTTGCCGGTGCACATGAAGGCGAACAGATCCTCGATTATTGTGCCGGCGGCGGCGGCAAGACGCTGGCCATGGCGGCCAGCATGAACAATAAGGGACAGGTCCACGCCTTTGACGCCGACCGCAAACGCCTTGCGCCGATCATAGAACGGCTGAAGCGGGCCGGCACGCGCAATGTGCAGGTGCACGACCGCGCCTCTGGCCTTACGCCGTTTCAGGAAAAATTCGATCGCGTTCTGGTGGACGCGCCCTGCACCGGAACCGGGACATGGCGCCGCCGGCCCGACACCAAATGGCGGCTGACGGCCCGCAATCTGGAGGAGCGCGTGCAGCAGCAAGGCGAGGCGCTTTCACAGGCCAAGGGGTTCGTGCGCCCGGGCGGAGAGCTGCTTTATGTCACCTGCTCGGTTCTGCCCGAAGAAAACGAACAGCAGGTAAGGCGTTTCTGCGCGGAAAATCCGGAATTTTCCATCGGCTCCGCACTGGAACGCTGGCAGACGACTTTCGGCGGTAACGCGAATAAACCGCATTCTTCCGACGGCAAGACAGTGACGCTGACGCCTGCAACCACAGATACGGATGGCTTCTTCTTCTGCTTGATGAAGCGCAAAGCATAGTACCGTCTGTGCAAGCACCGATTTTTCTTGGAATACGACGCCCGGTCTTGTTTCCAAGCATTCTAAACTAGAATGTTTGACACAAGTTTGTGATTGAGTCAGAACTCGCCTGCTGCGGCGCGAAGTCATTTCGTGCCTGTCGAAGGAGAGGGATCATGATCCGCAAAACCATTCTCAGCGCTTCTTTTGCGCTTCTTGCCGCATCTGCGGCTTTCACCGCGCTTCCCGCCCGGGCCGCCACTGATGCGGCCGCCGTCGTCAAGCATTACGCCGATGTCGCGCATGCGAAATATGAGGATTCGCTGACCACGGCAAAGGCGCTGGACAAGGCCGTCGATGCGTTGATCGCAACGCCGAGCGAAGAAGCCCTGAAAGCCGCCCGGGAAGCATGGATCAAGGCCCGCGTTCCCTATCAGCAGTCGGAAGTCTATCGTTTCGGCAACCCGATCGTCGACGATTGGGAAGGCAAGGTGAACGCCTGGCCGCTGGATGAAGGCCTGATCGACTATGTCGACGGTTCTTACGGAACGGAAAGCGACGAGAACGAGCTTTACGTCGCCAACATCATCGCCAATCCGAAGATCAAGATTAGCGGTGAAGAGGTCGACGCTTCCAAGATCACCCCCGAGCTGATCGAAAGCCTGCACGAGGCGGGCGATGTCGAAGCAAATGTCACGACCGGTTACCACGCCATCGAATTTCTGCTCTGGGGTCAGGATCTGAACGGCACCGGACCGGGCGCAGGCAACCGCCCCTACACCGATTACGACAAGGCAAAATGCACGAACGGCAATTGCGACCGCCGCGCTGACTACCTGAAATCCGCCTCGACCCTGCTGATCAAGGATCTTCAGGAGATGGTGGATGTCTGGGCGCCGGAAGGCGAAGCCACGAAAACATTGGAAGCCGATCCGAAAGCGGGCCTCACCGCCATCCTCACCGGCATGGGTTCGCTCTCCTATGGCGAGCTGGCGGGTGAGCGCATGAAGCTCGGCCTTCTGCTACACGACACGGAAGAAGAGCATGATTGCTTCTCCGACAACACCTACAATTCGCATCTTTACGACGCCATCGGCATCGCCTCGGCCTATACCGGTGACTACACCCGCGCAGACGGAACGAAGATGACGGGCGCCTCGCTGTCTGAACTGGTCGGCGCCAAGGACAAGGCTCTGAACGACGAGATGCTGGCGAAGCTGAACAAGACGCTCGACGCCATGCACGCGATGGAAAAGCGCGCGCAGACCGTCGAGGCCTATGACCAGATGATCGGCGAGGGCAACAAGGAAGGCAACGCCGTGGTTCAGACGGCCATCGACGGCCTGCTCGACCAGACGAAGACTGTCGAACGCGTCATTGCGGCGCTCGATCTCGGCAAGATAGAGCTTGAAGGCTCCGACAGTCTCGACAATCCTAACACCGTCTTCAAATAAGCGGTAAAGCGGGCCGTGGATCGCCGCGGCCCGCTATTCTCCATCCACCACCCTTGTTTCATGCGATTTTTGCCGCCGCCGATCCGCAAGCCATTCTTCTTCGCCGCGGCAGCCTGCCTTGCAGCGTCGATGGCGCTTGCCGAACCGCTGCGGGACGATCTGACGGAAAAAGATCGAAGTCGCGTACTGGCCGTGACCGCGCCAACGACGTATTTTACCAGACCGGAACCTTTCGAGGCCATGTCAGGCGGAGCGACGACCAGCGTCGGCAAGGCCGACAGCGGCGCGTTTTCACATCCTTCCGCCACCATGCCGCTCGAGCGAAAGCAGGATTTCAAGCTCGGCAATGCGCTGTTCCAGAAGCTCTGGGTCTCCTCCCCTTCTTCCACACAGGCCTCGGACGGGCTCGGGCCGCTTTTTAATGCCCGATCCTGCCAGACCTGCCATGTGAAGGATGGCAGGGGTCGACCGCCGCTTGCCGGAGAAGACGCCGTCTCGCTGTTTCTGCGGCTGGCGCGACCGGCCCGCAACGAAGCCGAACGACTGGCCATCGCCAGCCACCAAGTGCTGAATTTTCCCGATGAGACCTATGGCCGGCAGCTTCAAAACCTGGCCATTCCCGGTCTTGCCTCGGAAGGTAAGCCGATCATCACCTATACGGAAATACCGGTTCCGCTGGCGGGTGGCGAGGTGGTGATGTTACGCAAGCCCGACTATGCCGTGGCGAATCTGCAATATGGCCCGCTTGGCGCCGACACGGCGCTTTCAGCGCGCATTGCCATGCCCACCCTCGGGCTGGGCCTGATTGAGGCCATTGCCGAGGCCGATATTCTGGCCAAGGCCGACCCAAACGACAACGATGGCGACGGCATTGCCGGGCGTCCCGCATGGGTCAAAGACCATCGCACTGGCGAGGTGAAACTCGGGCGGTTTGGTTGGAAAGCGCAAAATGCGAGCGTGCGCGACCAGAGCGCCAGCGCCTTTTCCCACGACATCGGCATTTCCACACCGGATGCGCCGAATGCCTATGGCGATTGCACCGAGGCCCAGAAGGACTGTCTTGCCATGCCGACCGGCGTGCAGCCCAGGCTCGGGCCGGTGGAGGCGCCAGATCCGGTTCTTGATCTCGTGACCTTCTATACCGAAAACCTCGCCGTGCCGCGCCGCCGCAACGTCGATGATCCGACGGTCCTGCAGGGAAAGCAGCTTTTCTACGCCTCCGGCTGTACGGCCTGCCACACCCCGAAATTCGTCACCCGCCGCGACGTCGCCGATCCCATGCATGCTTTCCAGTTGATCTGGCCCTATTCCGATTTTCTGCTGCACGACATGGGCGAAGGACTTGCCGATGGCCAGCAGGTGGGCGAAGCCAGCGGACGGCAGTGGCGAACCCAGCCGCTCTGGGGCATAGGCCTCACCCAAAAGGTCAATGGCAACGGTTTTTATCTGCATGACGGCCGGGCGCGCAGTCTGCCGGAAGCGATATTGTGGCATGGCGGCGAAGGGCAAAAAGCGCGAAACGCCTTCGCCGCCTTGCAAAAATCCGACCGGCAGGCTTTGCTGGCCTTTCTGGAGTCCCTTTGATGAAAAATACCATGCGAAAAATTTCCGGCGTCATGTCCGTATTGCTGCTTCTGACCACGCCTCCGGCGAGGGCGCAGGATGTCGAACTGATGCCGCCGCCGCCGCTCGACCCGGTTAAGGTGCAGCGTGTGATGGAAAAGGCGGTGAACGGCTTTATCCGTCCCGGCTATGACCGCTTCCGGCAGTCGGCGGAGAGGCTGGAAGGCCGCATGAAAGCTTTCTGCACCGCTCCCTCGGAAACGACGGCGGCGGCTGCCAAGGCTGCCTTTGTCGATACAGTGTCAAGCTGGTCGACAATCGAGATCGTACGTGTCGGCCCTGTCATCGAGAAGAACCGTTTCGAACGGGTGCTTTATTATCCCGACAAGAAGGGTCTCGGGCTGAAACAGGTGCAGCGCTATCTCACCGAAAAGGATGAAAGCGTCACGAGCGCGGATAGCCTCAGCGGCAAGAGCGTTGCGGCGCAAGGGCTCGGCGCTCTTGAGTTCGTGCTTTACGGAACCGGAGCGGAAGAGCTGCTTGACAGGAAAGGTAATTTCCGCTGCCGCTACGGCGCAGCGATCGCCGACAATATCGCCAATGTGGCGGCGGAACTTTCCGACAGCTGGAATGCGCCCGACGGTGCGCAGAAAAACTGGACGGAGCCCGGAACGGACAACCCCGTCTTTCGTGATGAGCGCGAGGCGCTTGTTGCCCTGCTCGGTATTCTCGTCCACGGCTCCGAAGCCATCCGCGACCAGCGGATCGAAACCTTCTACAAGGGACCGGACAAGGCAGGTTTTCCCCGCACCGCCATTTATTGGCGCTCCGGCCAGACATGGCAAAGCATTTCCACCAATATCAAGGCGGTTCAGACCCTGCTGCACACGGCGGATATGGTCGAACTCGTACCGCCGGATCAGCGCTCCATCGTCAACTCCATCGATTTCATCGCCAAATCGATGATCCGTGTTGCCGGGACAATCGATACGGATGTGCAAAAAGCGCTGGATCAGGACGATCAGCGCGCCAAGGTGGATTATCTGCTGCTCAATGGCAAAGACCTGATCTACCGCCTGAACGATCAATATGGCGGCGCGATCGGCCTCAGTTCCGGCTTTTCCTTCGCCGATGGAGATTGAACCGATGATCTCCGGCGCCAAACGGATGCTGATAGATCGGCGCAGCTTCACCAAGGCCGCAGGAGTTCCCTTCCTCGCCGCGCTGGCTCCCCGTTCACTTTATGCACTCGAACGGGCGGACGCGGTCTTCGCTTCCGCCTTCCGCGCCCGTGACGGGTCCTACGGCATTGCGACCGTGAGCGAAGGCGGCGAGATCATCGACCGCGTCGCGCTTCCTGCCCGCGCCCATGGAATGGCGACGAGCCATGCGACCGGCATGACTGTGGCCTTTGCGCGCCGGCCCGGCACCTTCTTCATGGCCTTCGACCCCGCGCGACGCGGCGAACCGATTGTGATGCACACACCGGAAAACCGCCACTTCTACGGCCACGGGCAATTCTCACCCGATGGCGCGATCCTTTACGCCAGCGAAAACGACTTCGACGGCAATCGCGGCGTTATCGGACTCTATGACGCCCGCAACGGCTTTGCCCGCATCGGCGAATATGATGCGCATGGCATCGGCACACATGACATGACGGTAAGCGATGACGGCCGGCTGATCGTGATCGCCAATGGCGGCATCGAAACCCATCCGGATTTCGGCCGAACCAAGCTCAATATCGACAGCATGCGGCCGTCCCTCGTGCTTCTGGATGCGACGACCGGGCAGTTGATCCAGAAACACGCCATGCCGGAGCAGCTTCGGCAGCTTTCCACCCGTCATGTCGATCTCGGCGATGACGGCCGTATCTGGTTCGCCTGTCAATACGAGGGACCGCGCAACGATCTTCCGCCGCTTGTCGGCCATTTCTCCAAGGGTGAGGATGTGGCCTTCGTCGATCTGCCGGAAGAAACGACGGTGCGTCTCGCCAATTATGTCGGGGCCATTGCCGTCAACCGGCGCGATGGGCTGGTGGGCCTGACCTCGCCCAACGGCAACGCCGCCGTGACGCTGGATGCGAAAACCGGGCGCGTCGTTTCCGAGACGACCGTGCGAGAAGCGGCAGGCGTCGCGCCCGCCGCGAGGGGCATTGCGGTATCTTCCTATGACGGATTTTTTGAAACCCGGCGCAGCGACGTGGCGTGGGACCAGCACATCGTGCGTCTGTCCAGCTAAAATACTGAAAAGAAAGGGGAACAAAAGCCCGCCCGTTGCGTTGGACGGATTATGAGAAACCTTGCCGTCTATATCGTTTTTGTGGTTGTCGTTGTTGCCGTGGGGGCGCTGATTGGCGTCAACAATGTGCCCGGCGAATGGTATCAATCGCTGCAGAAGCCTTTCTTCAATCCGCCCAACTGGATTTTCGGGCCCGTCTGGACCGCGCTTTACGTGCTGATCGGCATTGCCGGCGCACGGACGTGGATCCGCAAGCCGATGGGGACGCGCATGCGGCTCTGGTTCACGCAGATGGTGCTGAACTTCCTGTGGTCTCCGATTTTTTTCGGAATGCAGAGCCCGGCAGGTGCACTCATCATTATCATTCCGATGCTGATCTGCATCGTCGCCTTTGTGGCGCTCACCTACCGCCGTGACCGCATATCCATGTGGCTTTTCGTGCCCTATGCCGTATGGGTCGCCTTCGCCACGGTACTGAATGTGAGCATCGGCATGCTCAACTAGACTGTTTTCGCGTTCCCGAAAGGAAACCGGGCTCCACTTTTTCTGGAAATGTTCTAATTCGCCGCACCGCCCTTGCCTTGCCTGCCGCCACGCGCCATGTCAGTTTGCGATGAGGCAGAAGCAGGCAGGTAGGCCATGGAGATCACGGATCCCGGCGATTTTCGTCAGCGGATAGAAAGAAGCTTTGCGCGACAGGGCGTGGTTCAGGCGATCAGCGCCGAGATCAGCCGTATCGAACACCGGCTGGTGGAAATCGAACTGCCTTTTCATGAAAAGCTGACGCAGCAGCACGGCATATTGCATGCGGGCGTCATCGCCGCGGGTCTGGATACGGCCTGCACCTATGCCGCTTATACGATCATCGAGCCGGAAGCCTCGCTGCTGACCATCGAATTCAAGGTCAACCTCATGTCGCCCGGGCGCGGCGAGCGGTTCCTGTTTCGCGGCGAGATCATCAAGCCTGGCAACAACCTGATCGTCGCCGATGGCCGCGCCTATGCGCTGTCCGACGGACCGGCGAAGCTGATCGCCTCCATGACGGGCACGATGATGGTGGTGAAGGGTCGCGAGGATATTACCGGATGAGATACCGGCTTTTGCATGTTGCGGATAAATCCGTCCTCTTCGTCATGGCGGCCTCCCCCGAATACGGTCCCCATCTTCAGGCACGCATTGCGCCGCTGATGACCGGTATTGGCCCGGTCGAGGCGGCGATTGCCGTCACGGCCGTTCTTGCCGGTCTCGATGCGGCCGATCACCTGCCGGACCTCGTCGTTTCGCTCGGTTCCGCCGGTTCGCGGACGCTGGAGCAAACCGGCGTCTATCAGGCCATTTCCGTTTCCTATCGCGACATGGATGCCTCCGCCTTCGGTTTCGAAAAGGGCTGCACGCCGCTGCTTGATCTGCCCGCCGAAGTGGCCTTGCCTTTGCGGATACCCGACATTGCAGAGGCGCGGCTTTCCACGGGCGCCAATGTCGTTTCAGGCGAGGCCTACGGGCTGATCGACGCCGATATGGTGGAAATGGAAACCTTTGCGGTTTTAAGAGCCTGCCAGCGCTTCGGCGTACCGCTCATCAGTCTGCGCGGCATTTCCGACGGCAAGGAGGATGTGAACCATGTGGACGACTGGACGGAGTACCTGCACGTCATCGATGAAAAGCTGGCTGATGCCGTCCACCGGCTCTGCCGCGCCATCGAGGACGGCGTGATTGCCCTTTAGAACCTTGCGATTTTCGCAAATTTCCGCCGTTTGACGCCCGCTTCCGGGTTGCCTAAAGCCCCGCTTTTCTTTAAAGGCTCGCCATGACCCAGATAGCCCATCCCGACAGCATTCTCATCATCGATTTCGGCAGCCAGGTGACGCAGCTGATTGCGCGCCGCATCCGCGAAGCCGGGGTCTATTGTGAAATCCATCCGTTCCAGAATGCCGCAGAGGCGTTCGAGAAGCTTCAGCCAAAGGGCGTGATCTTCTCCGGCGGCCCCGCATCCGTGACGGCGGAAGGAAGCCCGCGCGCACCGCAGGCGGTGTTTGACAGCAAGGTTCCGATCCTCGGCATATGCTACGGCCAGCAGACCCTATGCACCCAGCTCGGCGGTGTTGTCGAGGGCGGTCACGCGGCGGAATTCGGCCGCGCCGATATCGACATCAAGAAGGCCAGCCCGCTGTTCGACGGTTTCTGGGAACAGGGCAAGAGTTATCCTGTCTGGATGAGCCATGGCGACCGCGTCACGAAGCTGCCGGACGGTTTCGAAGTTATTGCAACGTCCGAGAACGCACCTTTTGCCATCGCCGCGGACGAGAAGCGTCACTATTACACCACCATGTTCCACCCGGAAGTGGTGCATACGCCTGACGGCGGCAAGCTGCTCTCCAACTTCGTGCACAAGATCGTCGGTCTTAAATCCGACTGGACGATGGCAGCCTATCGCGCCGAGATGATCCGCAAGATCCGCGAGCAGGTCGGCACCGGCCGCGTGCTTTGCGCGCTTTCCGGCGGCGTCGATTCCTCGGTCGCGGCTATTCTCATTCATGAAGCGATCGGTGACCAGCTGACCTGCGTTTACGTCGACCACGGCTTGATGCGCCTTGGCGAAAGCGAGCAAGTGGTCGGTATGTTCCGCGACCACTATAATATTCCGCTTGTTCACGTTGACGCCGCCGATCTGTTCCTTGGTGAACTCTCGGGCGTTTCCGATCCGGAAGTGAAGCGCAAGACCATCGGCCGCCTGTTTATCGAGGTCTTCGAGGCCGAAGCCGCCAAGATTGCTGCCGATGGCAAGGGTGCACCGAAGTTCCTGGCGCAGGGAACGCTGTACCCTGATGTCATCGAAAGCGTCTCCTTTTCCGGTGGCCCTTCGGTCACCATCAAGAGCCACCACAATGTCGGCGGTCTTCCCGAGCGCATGAACATGCAGCTCGTCGAGCCGCTGCGTGAGCTCTTCAAGGATGAAGTGCGCGCGCTTGGCCGTGAACTCGGCCTGCCGGACAGCTTCATCGGCCGCCATCCCTTCCCAGGTCCGGGTCTCGCCATCCGCTGCCCCGGCGCGATCACCCGTGAGAAGCTCGATATTCTGCGCAAGGCGGATGCGATCTATCTGGACGAAATCCGCAAGGCTGGTCTTTACGACACCATCTGGCAGGCCTTTGCCGTGCTGCTGCCGGTGCAGACCGTGGGCGTCATGGGCGATTACCGCACCTATGACTTCGTCTGCGCGCTGCGCGCCGTAACCTCGGTGGATGGCATGACGGCGGATTTTTATCCCTACGACATGAATTTCCTCGGCCGTGCCGCAACCCGCATCATCAACGAAGTGCGCGGCATCAACCGTGTTGTCTACGACGTGACGAGCAAGCCACCCGGCACGATCGAGTGGGAATAAGCGAAGGCGGAGCAATTCCGCCTTCCGTTCATCTTTTGTTCTTTATTTTATTACCTCATAATGATAGGTTTCCGGCCTTGGTATAAGGCTGTGGAGCATCGTCATGGAGCGGGAGTTGGCGGACGAAAGAGCCTTGAGGCAGCTTTGCTTTGATGGGCTGGAGCCGAAAAAAATACGGCGCGTCAATCCACGCTTTCGAAACAAGCTCCTGCTAATGCTCAAACCGCCACGGCAATTGGCGGAAAGAATGTTTGTCGATGCGTCGCATCATGCCATGGGTCGGACAACCCGTGAGGCATATCCCGCCGAGCTTCTGCACATGACCCTGTTGTGTTTGGGATGTTTCGAGACAATCCCTCACGGACTGACAAGCAGACTGAAGGCGGCAATGGGCGCGGTGAGCGCGCGGCCGGTTCCGGTGACGCTCGACGGAAGCGCGCTTTTTGGCAATCGCAACAGTTTGGTTCTACGAAACGGTGGTGATCAGCCGGAGATCAATGCTTTGGTCAGGTTGCTGCAACGGGCGCTTCGACAGGCGAACCTTCCCTATATCCCTGCACCATTTTCTACGCCGCATGTCACGATGATTTATGGCTGCGGGAAGATAGAGCCGATGCCGGCCGGAAAGCCATATAGCTGGCTTGCGAGTAATTTCGAGCTTGTTTTCAGCCATAACGGCGAAACGCGACATGAGTCCCTCGGACGCTTCGCACTCTCCGCAAAAGCGGATCGGTATGAGCCGCTCGAAAACCAGCTGCATTTACCGGATAAACTGATCGGTCCGAGAAAACGGCCGAACCGAAAATAGGCGAACGCTAAGGCCCGCCAAAATATACGCATGAGCGAGGCGAAGTCGCCTCGCTTCAAACGATAACCAGCTTAGAGCTGGACCTTGTCGAAAGCCTTGCCGTCGATGCCGAGAGCTTCGAGATCGGCACGGGCGGGCTTGCGATGTGCGCGAACAGCGGCCGAAACCGAGAGCGCTGCACCGAGAACGGCGAAAGTTTCGCCGAAGAAGTTACGCGATGTCTTTGCAACCTGACGCATTTTAATCTCCATCCTTGTTGTCCAGATAATGGGGATTTCAGGCCTCTTCTACAACTCTTGATGTAGCAGGGAAGCCATGCAGCTTTGCTCGCGCTCGTTTGGATGTCAGCTGCCTCAATTTTGCATAGCTCAAGCATGACGCTTGATCAATCGACGCAAGGCGCCTCAGGGGGCGGCTTGAATAAGATGGATATTTTGTTATGCCGGAAGGCTTGAAGACGAAGAGGCGATAGCATGACGGTCACGATTTACGGCATCAAGAATTGCGACACGATGAAGAAGGCCAGAAGCTGGCTGGAGACGAACAGCGTCGATTATTCTTTCCACGACTATAAGACAGCCGGCATCGACCGCGCCCATCTGGAAACATGGTGTGATGCCGCCGGCTGGGAAACGGTTCTCAACCGGGCCGGCACGACTTTCAAGAAACTCGACGACAGCCAGAAGGCCGATCTTACCCGCGAAAAGGCCATCGGGCTGATGCTGGCGCAGCCCTCGATGATCAAGCGCCCGGTGCTGGAGGCGAAGGGCAAGACAACCGTCGGCTTCAAGCCGGAAATCTACCAGACCCTTTTTGCCTGAACGCAACCCACCATGTCCAAAACGACCCGCGCCACCCAGATGCTGACGAAGGCCGGCATTGCCTTTACCACCGTCACCTATGATTACGACCCGAATGCCGACCGTATCGGCCTGCAGGCGGCCGAAGCGATCGGAGAGCCGCCGCATCTGGTGCTGAAGACGCTGATGGCGGAGCTGGACGGCAGGCCGGTCTGCGTCGTTGTCCCCTCCGACCGCGAAGTGAGCATGAAGAAGCTTGCCGCCGCCTTCGGAGGCAAATCGGCCACCATGATGAAACCCGCCGATGCCGAACGGGCGACCGGTTATCATGTCGGCGGTATCAGCCCTTTCGGGCAGAAGAAGCAGGTGCCGACAGCCATTGAAGCCAATGCCATGGCCCATGATTACGTCTACATGAATGGCGGGCAACGTGGTTTGCAGGTGAGGCTTTCGCCCCGCGATGCCGAGCGAACGCTGAAAGCCGTTGTCGCACCGCTGGTCGCCGAATGAGGTGCAAGGGACGGCCCCTGAAAGCATTTGGCTTTCGGAAGGAATGGGCTATGGTCGGCGCCTCCTATTGAAATAGACGAAGGCAGATCATGACCGTTTCCCCCATCGATCCCGTCAAACTCGAAAAACTCGCGGAAGTCGCCGTCAAGGTCGGCCTGCAATTACAGAAGGATCAGGATCTGGTGATCACTGCGCCGCTGGCGGCCCTGCCGTTGGTCAGGCTTTTGACCAAACATGCCTATATCGCGGGCGGCGGGCTGGTTACCACTTTCTATTCCGACGAGGAAACCACGCTTTCCCGCTACCGCCATGCGAGCGACGCGAATTTCGACCGGGCTTCCGGCTGGCTCTATGAGGGCATGGCCAAGGCCTATGCCAATGGCGCAGCGCGGCTGGCGATTGCCGGCGACAACCCCATGCTGCTGGCCGAGCAAGACCCCGCCAAGGTGGCGCGCGCCAACAAGGCTAATTCCACGGCCTACAAGCCGGCGCTGGAGAAGATTTCCAACTTCGATATCAACTGGAACATCATCTCCTATCCGAACCCCTCCTGGGCAAAACAGGTCTTCCCCGGCCTCACCGAGGATGAAGCGGTTCGCAAGCTCGCAGACGCCATCTTCGCCGCCTCGCGGGTGGATGTGGCCGATCCCGTCGCCGCATGGGCGCAGCACAATGCCAATCTCGCCAAGCGCTCCGCCTGGCTGAATGGCGAACGTTTTTCCGCGCTGCATTTCACCGGCCCGGGCACGGATGTGAAGATCGGTCTGGCGGATGGCCACGAATGGCACGGCGGCGCCTCCACGGCCAAAAACGGCGTGACCTGCAACCCGAATATTCCGACTGAAGAAGTGTTCACCACACCGCATGCGCTGCGCGTCGATGGCTACGTGTCCAGCACCAAGCCGCTGTCGCATCAGGGTACGCTGATCGATGATATCCAGGTGAAGTTCGAAGCGGGTCGCATCGTCGAAGCCAAGGCTTCCAGGGGTGAAGCGGTGCTGAACAAGGTGCTCGACACCGACGAGGGCGCGCGGCGTCTGGGTGAAGTGGCGCTTGTGCCGCATTCCTCGCCGATTTCGGCAAGCGGCATTCTGTTCTACAACACGCTGTTCGATGAAAACGCCTCGTGCCATATCGCTCTTGGCCAGTGCTATTCGAAATGCTTCCTTGACGGCGCTTCGCTGTCGCAGGACCAGATCAAGGCGCAGGGCGGCAATTCCAGCCTGATCCATATCGACTGGATGATCGGTTCCGACAAGGTGGATATTGACGGTGTGAAGCCGGATGGCTCCACGGTACCTGTCATGCGCAAGGGCGAATGGGCCTGACGGGCCTCTACCTCGGCAACTGGCTGCGCTGACTGAGCCAGATGCTGAAAAGCACAGCAATGAAACCGGCGATCTGCGCTGGCGCGAGGCTTTGACCGAGCGCCAGCCAGCCCAGCAGAGTTGCAACGACGGGGCTTAAGAAACCGAGCGATGCGGCCGCGGAAGGTTCGATGCGGGCAAGCCCACGAAACCACAGAAGATAGGTAAGTGCCGCGCCGATAAGGCCGAGATAGACCATACCGAGAACATTGGCCGCCGTTGGCGCCGGCAGGGCCGGCTCAAGAAGATAAGCGACCGGCAAAAGAAGAATGCCCCCCGCCGTTAATTGCCAGGCGGTGAAGGTGAGGTTCGAGACCGGCGGGCGCCATTTGCGGGTCAGCACCGTTCCGAAGGCCATGGAGACGGCACCGGCAAGACCTGCGGCAACGCCGATACCATCCAATGCCGCGCCGGGGGTCAGCACCAGAAGCGCGACGCCGGCAATGCCGAGAAAACCGGCGACGATGGCGAGCGGCCGCACCGGCGCAGCAAGAAACAGCCGCGACAGCCCGATGACGATGAGCGGTTGCACCGCGCCCACCGTCGCCGCGACACCGCCGGGCAAACGATATGCCGAAACGAAAAGCATCGCCCAGAAGAACGAGAAATTCAGCGCGCCGAGAATGAAGCTGCGCGGCCACCAGATGCCCTGCGGCAGCTTTCGGACGAGAAGCAGCAGCAGGAGGCCGGCCGGCAAGGCACGCAGCATGGCGACATGCAGAGGATATCCCTGCGGCAGGAATTCCGTCGTGACAAAATAGGTGGTTCCCCATATGGCGGGAGCAAGTGCTGTCACCAGCACATCGGCGGCATAGGTCGTACTTTTCTTCATTTCAAGAATCTCTATATCAAGATAAATTCAGCTTAGTCGATTTTATCTTGACGTCAAGATATCAATTGTTATGCCTTGATGATGAGCGAGGAACCCATGGACCACGTCGACCATATTCTGGCGCAATGGCGTAAGGAACGCCCCGATCTCGATGTCGGCCCCATGGGGCTGCTTGGCCGCCTGCACCGGCTCAGCACGCATCTTGGCCGCGAGGTGGAGGCGGTGCTCTTGAAACACGGCCTTTCCTCCTCCGCTTTCGACGTGCTGGCGACATTACGGCGCGCGGGCTCACCCTACAGGCTTTCTCCCGGCGATCTGCTGGCCATGACCATGGTCAGTTCCGGCACCATGACAAACCGGATCGACCAGTTGGAAAAAGCCGGGCTGGTGGAGCGCGTTCACAATCCGCAGGACCGGCGCAGCGTTTTGATATCGCTGACGGATCGCGGTTTTGCCGTCGTCGAGGAGGCGGTTGGCGCGCACGTCGAAAACCAGCATCGTCTTGTCGCCCATCTCAGCGAAGAGGAGCGCGCGGCGCTTGACGGGCTGCTGAAGCGGTTCCTGCAGAACTTCGAGGACTAATTTACGCTGCTGATGGGACCAGCAATCAAGCAGGCATGGGCGCTTGTTTCCGCAGAAAAAATCCTGTAAGCAATTTTCCATAAACCTGTACTACAGGTTGGAGGAAAAATGTTAAACGCCATTTCGCATGAATCCGGCCTTGTCAGCAGCACGATCGGCGCAATCACCCGCCATATCAGAGAGAACGAGCTGGCGCCTGGTGCGAAGCTGCCGAGCGAGCTTTCGCTCTCGCAACAACTCGGTGTCTCGCGCACGGTCGTTCGCGAGGCTTTCCGGTCCCTGTCGGCCATGCGGCTGATCGACGTCAGCGCCGGCAAACGCGCCACCGTGGCGACGCTGGATCATGGCGCGATGTCGCTGATGTTCGAACATGGCATTCATACCGAACAGATCAACATTCAGCAGATTTACGACGTGCGACGCACGATCGAAGTCAGAACCGTGACGCTCGCGGCACTGAGGCGGACGGATGCGGAAGCGCTTACCATCCTCGATCACGCCAACAATATGGAGCGAGATTTCGGCGACAATGACAAGGTGATGGAGCACGACCTTGCCTTTCATCTTGCTGTTGCCAAGGCCTCCAAGAACCCGGTTTTCGAACTCATTCTCGCCGCCTTCCAGAATGTGACGCGTCAGACCTGGCCGATCGGCTGGAAAAGCCGCACATCCGATGCGCAGCGCCACGCTGCGGGCGAGCTTCACATCGCCATCGGACAGGCGGTTGCCGCGGGCGACCCGCAAACCGCCTCAACGCTGATGGCGCGGCATTTCGATGAAAGCGTGCACGCGCTTCTGGCCGCCGGCATCGCCTGATTTTTCAAACACCGTTCCAGGCGGAACACGACCTGCTTCTGGAGGAGATACTTCATGAAAATCACGAAACTTGAGACCGTCCGTGTGGCGGAACGGGCAAACCTGCTCTGGGTTCTGGTCCATACGGATGAAGGTATTACCGGGCTTGGCGAAACCTTTTATGGCGCCGAGACGGTGGAAACCTATGTGCATGAATATATCGCACCCCGGGTGATCGGCCGCGATCCGTTGCAGATCGATCTCCTGGCGCAGGATCTCGTCGGGTATCTCGGTTTCCGCTCATCGGGGGCGGAAGTGCGCGGCAACTCCGCTTTCGATATCGCGCTGTGGGATATTTTCGGCAAGGCCACAAACCAGCCCATCGCCCAGCTTCTCGGCGGTTTCAGCCGCAAGGAAATCCGCACCTACAATACCTGCGCGGGCACCGAATATATCAAGAAGGCCACGGGGCAGCAGACGGCCAATTACGGCCTTTCCGGCGGCAAGGACTATGACGATCTGAACGGCTTTCTGCACCGGGCCGACGAGCTTGCCCATTCGCTGCTGGAAGACGGTATCACCGCCATGAAGATCTGGCCCTTTGATGCAGCCGCGGAAAAGACGCGCGGGCAATATATCTCGATGCCGGACCTGAAAAGCGCGCTCGAACCGTTTGAAAAAATCCGCAAGGCGGTGGGCGACAAGATGGATATCATGGTGGAGTTTCACTCCATGTGGCAGCTTCTGCCCGCCATGCAGATCGCCAAGGCGCTCACCCCCTACCAGACCTTCTGGCATGAAGACCCGATCAAGATGGACAGTCTTTCCAGCCTGACACGTTATGCCGCCGTGTCGCCCGCGCCGATTTCCGCGTCCGAAACGCTCGGCTCCCGCTGGGCTTTCCGCGATCTGCTGGAAACCGGTGCTGCCGGTGTTGTCATGCTTGATATCAGCTGGTGCGGCGGGCTTTCGGAGGCGCGCAAGATCGCCTCCATGGCGGAGGCCTGGCATTTGCCGGTCGCGCCGCATGATTGCACCGGCCCGGTCGTGCTCTGCGCCTCCACTCATCTGTCGCTCAATGCGCCGAATGCGCTGGTGCAGGAAAGCGTGCGCGCCTTCTACAAGACCTGGTATCGCGATCTCGTCACCGCATTGCCTGAGGTGAAAAACGGCATGATCACCGTCCCGCTGGGCGCCGGCCTTGGCATGGAACTGCACCCCGATATCGAAAAGACCTTCACTGTCAGCCGCCGTTTTTCGGATGCGGCCTCGATCTGATCAGAACAGGCTGCCCTGATTGCCCGGATCGGAAGAAGCCGGTTTCGCTGGCTTCTTTTTTGGCACCACAGGGTTATCGGGGGATAGCGAGCCCTCCCCCGTCGTGATGGCCGAGACGCGGCCATCGGCAAATTCCATCGAGACCACAGCACCTGAAGCAACAGCGGCAGCGCGGGTCAGCGGCCGGTTCTCCTCATCGCGGATCACGGCATAACCGCGTTTCAGCACGTTCTTGTAGGACAGCGATTGCAGGATACGATCATGGGCGGCGAGACCGGAACGGTTCTGCGCCATGCGATGCAACACGGCGGTATCGGCGCGGCGCGACGCGGTGACGACCCGCTCCTTCTGCCGCTCCAGCTGGCCGAGAAGTCGGGCGGGAAGCGAACGCAGCGCGGAATCGAAGGCATCGACGCGGCCTTTTCCCTGCAGCAGACGACGCTCCACCAGGGTCTCGGCCCGATGCATGCGCTCGGTAATCCGTTGCCTGTGCTGTTTGAGACCGTTCAGCAGGGTTTCCGGCCTGAGACCGGAGGCGGACCGCTCAAAAGCACGGCGCTTGTTGAGGGTTGTCATTTCCAACCCGCGACCGAGACCGTTTGCAGCCTCATCGAAACGGCGGCGCGGCAAAGCCATAAGCTGATCGAGCGACGGCAAAGCGCGCACCAGAGCGCGCACGCCCTGGCGGCGATTGTCCATCTGCCGCAAGACCGAACCGGAAAGGCGGGCAGCGAGGCCGGACAGCTGCGCTTCGAGTTCCGCACGCACCGGCACGGCCATTTCGGCGGCTCCCGTAGGCGTCGGGGCGCGCACGTCGGCGGCATAATCGATCAATGTCGTATCGGTTTCATGCCCGACGGCGGAAATCAGCGGGATTTCGCTTTCGGCAGCGGCGCGCACGACGATTTCATCGTTGAAGCTCCAGAGGTCTTCGAGGCTGCCGCCGCCGCGCGCAACGATCAGTACATCGGGGCGGGCAATCTCGCCACCGGGCTGAAGCGCGTTGAAGCCGCGAATGGCGTTCGCCACCTCTTCGCCCGAACCTTCGCCCTGCACCTTGACCGGCCAGACGACGACGTGGACCGGAAACCGATCCGAAATGCGGTGAAGGATGTCGCGAATGACAGCGCCCGTCGGCGAGGTGACGACGCCGATGACATGCGGCATGAAGGGCAGCCGGCGCTTGCGAGCCGCATCGAACAGCCCTTCCGCCGCCAGCCGCCGACGTCGATCTTCCAGAAGCGCCATCAGCGCGCCGGCACCGGCCGGCTCGAGGCTTTCGATGACGATCTGGTATTTCGAGGAGCCGGGAAAGGTTGTGACCTTGCCGGTGGCGATGACTTCCATGCCCTCTTCGGGGCGGAACTTCAGCCGCGAGAAGGTGCCTTTCCAGATCACCGCGTCGATACGGGCGCGATCGTCCTTCAGCGAGAAATAAGCGTGCCCGGACGAATGCGGACCACGATAGCCGGAGATCTCACCGCGTACCCGCACCTGTTCGAAAGCCGTCTCCACCGTGCGCTTGATGGAACCCGACAGTTCGGAGACCGAAAATTCGGCAAGATTGCTCAATGCTGCGTGGGAGAAGATATCGCTCATGCCCGTTTGTAACCAAAACCCGCCGATTCGGAAATGCCGGCGCCGACCAGCCTCATTTTAACGACGATGAAACCATATCCTCAACTAACGAGTTAGGAAAATGAGGATGGGAGGAGGAAACAAGGGTTCGTTAGGGAAAACGGCGGTAAGCCTTGCCTCAGGCCCGACAATCAAAGAGGAGGCGGCATCATGATTTTTCTTACCGCCACAGTGCTCGGCGTAACCGCAGTTGCGCTCCGTTCGGTTTTCAGCATCGTTTTCATCTGCATGATGATTATCACCGCCTATGGCGTTGCGACTGCACTTTCTTCCACGGCCGTGCCCTTGATGTCGCTGCTGCTGGCGCTCGCCGGTTACAATTTCGGTGTCGTGGGTGTCGTTATCAGCCTTCTGGTGCTGCAGCGCCCGCGTTCCACCCAGCCAACCCTCTAAAAGCACACGGCCTTGAGGCTTCCGCACTTTGCGCTGACCGAGATTTGCGGACTGGCCGCCGACCTTACCGTTACCTGTCTGCTTATTTTCTATCTCGGTGTCGATCCGCTCGCCGCCCGTTTGCCGGGCGCCGCAACGGGGCTTGCAACAAGCTGGCGGCTGAACCGTTTGAATGGTGAGGCATCCGCCAGGCTGAACAGCTTCCTGACAAATGCTGTCACGCTTACCTCACGGATCGTCAGCGTCGGGCTGTTTGCCCTGCTGCAATGGCGCAACCCGCTGGTGCAGAGGCTCGTCCCGCTTGCTTTTTCAGCACTCGCAGCATTTGTGCTGGCGCTTTACGGCTATTGGCGGCTTCAAAAGCAACGGCAGGATCTGGACTAAACCGTCTCCCAGCCATCCTTGTCCGCTGCTCGGTAGATAGCATCGATGAAAAGCTGGTTCTTTCTCGAGCTTTCCAGCGTCACGACGTCGCCCTCACCCTTCGCCGCACGGGCAAAGGCCTCCGCCTCCAGCTTATATTGGCGGCTATCCTGAAACCGGAAGATTTGCGACTGGTTGTGGGCCTGATTGGTCAGCTCGATCTCTTCCGCACCCCAGCGATTGGCGTTGAACGGAGACTTGACCTCGATGTACCCCTCAGTGCCATGGAAAACCATGAGCTGACGGGCGGCAAGCTGTGTGGCCAGATAAAAACTCAGTTCAAAATCACCAAAATCGGCCCTGACACTGGAATAGATATCCGTGCCGAATTCCTTATCGCGCTCGACGGTGGCCTGTACGCGCCGGGGTTCCGCGCCGGTAGCGAAGCGGGTAACGATGGTCGGGTAAACGCCGATATCCGGCAAGGCGCCGCCACCCAGTTCGGGAATATTGCGCATATTGCCGGGATCGCGGTTGAAATAGCTGAAAGCGCCCTGAATATGCTTCAGTGTCCCTATCGCGCCGGACGCCAGCAATTCCTTCACCTTCGCCCAGACGGGCGCATAGGTGACCATGAAGGCTTCCGAGATGATAACACGGTTGCGGTCACGCGCGGCGATGAGGGTATCGATCTCCTCGGCCTTCAGTGCAATCGGCTTTTCGCACAGAACATGCTTGCCGGCATCGGCGGCCTTGACGGTCCATTCCACATGCTGCGAGGTGGGAAGCGGAATATAGACGGCGTCGATGACATCCGAGGCCAGCATCTCCTCATAGGAGCCGAAGGCGTGGGGCACGGAAAAACGATCCGCCACCGCGCGGGCCTTGGCGAGGTCACGGCTGGCGATGGCGCTGACCACGCAGTTTCGCGCATCCTGCGTCGCCGGGATGACGTGATCCTGAGCGATTTTCGCCGTTGAGATTATTCCGAAACGCAGCATTCCATTCTCCCGTTCTGCCATCGTTGGAAACTTACCATCGTCACACGGCCTGGCAAGCCGCCCATGCATGACAGAGCAGTGTATGGCTGAATTTGTCCTGTCTTTGTCGGAATACCTGCTTTTCTCTAAGCTAGATAAGAGGAATTATGCTATGCATGAACCCAATGGAGAAACATGAAATGTCCTCTTCTCGTACAGCGCTGCTTGTCATCGACGTTCAGGAATCCTTTCGGCACGCCCCTTACTTCGAAGAAAGCGAGCTTGCCGCTTATCTGGAGAAGCAGCAGGTGCTGATCGACGGCGCCAAGGCTGCGGGCATTCCCGTCGTGCAAATCTTCCATGTCGATGGCGACAGGGCTTTTTCAAAAGACAGCGGCTATATCCGGGCGCTGGAGGGTGTGCGGATTACCCCAGATGTCACCTTTCACAAGAACCGCCATTCGGCTTTTGCCGGCACCGGCCTCGAAATCTGGCTGACGCAGAAGGGTATCAACCGGCTGATCGTCTCCGGTATCCGCACCGAACAATGCTGTGAAACCACCACCCGGCACGCTTCCGATCTTGGTTACAGCGTCGATTACGTCACCGAAGCGACACTGACTTTCCCGATGACACATGCTTCCGGCACCGTCTTCAGCCCGGACGATATCCGCAAGCGGACCGAGCTGGTGCTGGCTGGTCGCTTCGCGCGCATCGTGACCGTCGACGACGCACTTGCCACCGTGAAAGAGGCCGCATGATGGATAGAGGCGGCACGCGCACCATTCCCTTTTATACGCTTGTGCCGCCCCATGCGCTGTTGCTCGATATTGCCGGTCCGCTCGAAGTGATCCGTTATGCCAACGGGGAACAGCGGGACATCCATTTCGACTGCCGCTACATTGCTGCGACTGACAAACAACAATCCTCCATCGGCCTTGCGCTTTCAGGGCTGGAGAGCTTGCCCGCGACCCTGCCGGAAAATGCTTTCCTGCTGATCTCGGGCAGCACGTCACGCTTCGACAACGATCCGGAGACACGGCGAGAGCGGCAGGCGCTGGCGGCATGGCTGCGCCGCGCGGTGCGCCCTGATACGACAGTCATTTCCATCTGTTCCGGCGCGCTGCTGGCGGGCGAAGCCGGGCTTTTTGACGGGCGCAACTGCACGACCCATGCCGACTGCGTTGAAGGGCTGCGCCGCATCGCGCCGCTGTCCCAGGTCGCTGAAAACCGCCTTTTCGTCGAGGATGGCAACCGCTTCTCAAGCGCCGGCATTTCCACCGGCATCGACCTCATGCTGCATGTGGTTTCCCGGCTGACATCCCCGGCGGTCGCCGCGCGTATTGCCAAAACCATGGTGGTTTATCTCAGGCGCAGTGGCAGCGATCCGCAAATCTCCCCCTGGCTCACCGGCCGCAACCACATCCACCCCGCCATTCACCGGGTTCAGGACCGTGTGATGGCGGAGCCGGCGCAGGACTGGTCTCTGGAGCGGCTGGCCGATATTGCGGCGCTCAGCGAAAGGCATCTGTCGCGCCTGTTTCGCGAGCATACCGGCATCAGCGTCATCGACTATGTCAACCTGATGCGGGTCAATCTCGCCCGCGACATTCTTGCCAACAGCCGTCTCGATATGGAAGCCATTGCCGAACGGGCGGGTTTTGCCTCCGCCCGACATTTGCGGCGCGTGTGGCAACAGCATAATCGCCTTCCGCCCAGCCACTATCGCGGTTTTCAGTCCTGATAATCTCAGACCCCGCCGCTGCCTGATGAATGCCATCAAAGGAATTGAATGGTTATGCGGATGAGCAGTTGCTAACCTTGCCACCAAGACAGCAACAGGAGCATTCCCCGTGGAAAAACGAAG
This sequence comes from Agrobacterium sp. B1(2019), assembly GCF_008274755.1. Taxonomy (NCBI): domain Bacteria; kingdom Pseudomonadati; phylum Pseudomonadota; class Alphaproteobacteria; order Hyphomicrobiales; family Rhizobiaceae; genus Agrobacterium; species Agrobacterium sp. B1(2019). The sequence goes on from NZ_VTPB01000001.1 coordinate 2,408,227, forward strand.
CCTCGGCCGCACCGGCCTCTCCATCGCCCCGATCGTCTTCGGCGGCAACGTGTTCGGCTGGACAGCGGATGAGAAGACTTCCTTTGCCCTGCTCGACGCCTTTTTTGACGCCGGGTTCAACGCCATCGACACGGCGGATGTCTATTCCGCATGGGTGGATGGCCATGAGGGCGGCGAGTCCGAGACGATCATCGGCAAATGGCTGAAGCAGTCGAGCGTCAGGCGTGAAAATGCAGTGATTGTCACCAAGGTCGGTTTCGACAATCGCGGCCAGAAGACAGGCCTCAGCGCCAAATGGATCGGGGAGGCCGTGGAGGCCTCGCTGAAGCGGCTGCAAACCGACTATATCGACCTTTACCTCGCCCATAAGCCGGATGCGGAGGTGCCGCTCGAGGAAACGCTTGCCGCCTTCGCAAAGCTGAAGGAGCAGGGAAAAATCCGCGCCATCGGCTGCTCCAATTATTCCGCCAGCCAGCTTCAGGACGCGCTGGACGCGGCCGCGAAAAATAATCTTCCCCGATATGACGTGCTGCAGCCGGAGTATAATCTCTATAATCGCGCGGATTTCGAAGGCCCGCTTGCCGAGCTTTGCCAGAAGGAAGAGATCGGCGTCATCAATTATTACAGCCTCGCCGCCGGTTTCCTGACCGGGAAATATCGTGCCAAGTCCGATACGGAAGGCGTCGCCCGCAGCTACCGTGTAGGCGAATATGTCAATACGCGCGGGCTTGCCATTCTGGGCGCCATGGATGCAGTAGCCGCGGAAACCGGGGCCAAGCTCGCCGATATCGCGCTCGCCTGGCTGTTGCGGAAGAGGGCGATAACCGCGCCGATCGCCAGCGCCACCAGCCTGTCCCAGCTCGAAAGCTTCAAACGCGCCGTCGAGTTAAAGCTGACGGACGAGATGATGACACTTCTCGACAAGGCGGGTGCGTAACATGTTGCTCAAAATTCGCGACGCGCAGCCGGCTGACCGGACAGAATGGCTACGCCTGTGGAACGACTACCTCGCCTTCTATGATGTTAATCTTGCCGATGAGGTAACCGAGCATACCTGGGCACGCATTCTCGACCCCGCATCTCGCGTCTCCATGCGCGTGGCCATGCTTGGCGACCGCATGGCCGGTTTCGCCATTCACCACTTCCATGATTCCACCTGGGTAAAGACGCCCGACTGCTATCTGGAAGATCTGTTCGTCGATGGCGAAATCCGTGGCAAGGGGACAGGTCGGGCGCTGATGGAGGATCTTATCGCCATCTGCAAGGCAAAGGGCTGGTCACGGCTTTACTGGAACACGGGCGAGGACAACCACCGCGCCCAGAAGCTCTATGACAGCTACGTGAAAAGCGACGGCCATATCCGCTATCGCATCACCTTCTGATCAACCCCGGAAACGGAAGAAATCCACAAAGGCCCTCAGCGCCGGACGCATCTGCCGGCGCGAGGGATAATAAATGTAAAAACCGTCAAAGGGCGCGCACCAGTCCTCCAGCACGCGGATCAGCCTTCCCTCCCTGATATCGTCCTCGACACGCTGCTCAAAAACGAAGGCAAGCCCTGCGCCGTCAATCGCCGCCCTTCGAATGAGGCTCTGGTCCGACAGGATCAGCGGCCCTTGGACATCGACCACCAATGGCTTGCCATTCTTCTCCAGTTCCCAGCGATAGATAAGGCCGCTGGCGAAACGCCGGCGAATGCAGCGATGCCGAATAAGATCCCTTGGATCCTGCGGTGGTCGATTTTCTGCGAAATAAGAGGGAGCGCCAACAATCGCGCCGCGCCATGCGCCGCTCGCCTTTACCGCAATCATGTCCGCATCGAGGTGCTCCCCGAGCCGCAGCCCGGCATCGAAACCCTTTGCGACAATATCCTCGAAGCGGTCGTCGGTTGAAATTTCGAGTGAAATATCGGGATAGAGCCGCAGGAATTCACCCAGCCGTGGCACGATGAGGTCCTCGGCGGCCAGTCTGGGCAGAGTGATGCGCAGGGGGCCGGCCGGTCTCCCGCCATGCTCGGCGAGCGTCTCGATGACCGCATCGATATCCGCAAGTGCAGGGCCAAGCGTCTCGAGAAGCCGCCTGCCCTCCTCTGTCGGTGAGACGCTGCGGGTGGTACGATGAAGCAGGCGTAGCCCAAGGCTCGCCTCCAGCGATGACACCGCATGGCTGACGGCGGAAGGAGCAATGGCAAGTTCGGCGGCCGCCTTGCGAAAGCTGCGGCCTTCGGCAACGGCGGCCAGAACGGCCAGCTGGGAGAGTTGCACACGGTTCATTGTTCTAAATGATAGAACAACCCAGACGGATTTGCAGCGATTATTTTTATCGCCATGAGACGCTATTTTCTAATCACGCCCCTAGCGATGGGCGGTTCCTTATGGAAGGACGTACAAATGAAAAAAAGAACCCTCGGAAACAACCTTTCCGTTTCGGCGCTTGGCCTCGGCTGCATGGGTATGACCCATGCCTATAGCCCGACCGGCGATGAGAGCAGCGCAATTGCAACGCTGCACCGCGCCGTCGAACTCGGCGTCACCTTTTTCGATACGGCGGAGGTTTACGGGCCTTACAATAACGAAATCCTTGTCGGCAAGGGTTTGAAGCCCTATCGCGACAAGGTGGTCATTGCCACCAAGTTCGGCTTCAAAATCGACAGCAGCAAACCCGTTGGCCAGATGATGGTGGGTACCGACAGTCGCCCGGAAAATGTGCGTGCCGTCGCCGAAGCCTCTCTCAAACGCCTTGGCGTCGATGAGATCGACCTGTTCTACCAGCATCGCGTCGATCCAAATATTCCGATCGAAGACACGGTGGGCGCCATGGCCGAGCTGGTGCGACAGGGCAAAGTGAAGCATCTCGGCCTGTCGGAAGCGAGCGCCGAAACACTTCGCAAAGCGCACACCGTTCATCCGATTGCGGCCATTCAGAGCGAATATTCGCTGTGGACCCGCGACGTGGAGGAAAACGGCGTGCTGGAAACCTGCCGTGAACTGGGTATCGGTTTCGTACCCTTCAGCCCACTTGGACGCGGCGCTTTGACTGGCGCATTGAAGACGCTCGACGGACTTGCATCGGACGACTTTCGCCGCGGCCTGCCGCGCTTTCAAAGCGAAAACTTCGACGCCAATCTGGCGCTCATCAAGCTTCTGGAGGACATGGCGACTGAGAAGGGCGTGACCGCCGGACAACTGGCGCTGGCTTGGGTTCTGGCGCAGGGAGACTTCATCGTTCCTATTCCCGGCACGACAAAAATCGCCAATCTGGAGAAGAATGTTGCCGCAGCGGAGGTATCGCTGACGGCAGAAGAAGCCGCCAGCCTCGGCGCGCTGCTTTCGCCCGCAAAAGTCGCCGGCGCGCGTTACCCAGAACAGATGTCACGGATGGCCAATCGCTAAAAACAAAAAGCCGCGGCAACCGCCGCGGCTTTTTTCATTCCGACAGATGCCCTCTGGCTCAGGCGCGCAGAACGCCGCCCGTCGATTTCTCGACATTGCCAACGATCTTGGCCGTCAGCGCCTCGAAATCCTCATCGGTCAGCGTCTTGTCGACCGGCTGGATCTGTACTTCGATAGCGACCGACTTGCGGTTTTCACCGAGCGATGCGCCCTCGAAAATATCGAAGACATTGACGCCGGTGATCAGCTTGCGGTCAGCGCTGGTCGCAGCCTTGATGATGGCGCCCGCTTCCACCGACTTGTCGACCACGAAGGCGAAGTCGCGCTTCACCGCCTGGAAGGGCGAAAGCTCAAGCGCAGGCTTGGTGCGGGTTGCCTTCTTCTTCGGCTCCTGCATGGCGTCGAGATAAATCTCGAAACCGCAATAGGCACCGGAGACATCCAGCTCGGACAGCGTTTTTGGATGGAACTCGCCGAAATAGCCGAGCACGACCTTCGGGCCCATCTTGATGGTGCCGGAGCGGCCGGGGTGATACCAGCCGGGGCCGCCGGCTTCGATCTGCACATTGGCCATGGGCAGGCCGCAGGCTTCCAGCACCGCCAGCGCATCGGCCTTGGCGTCATAGACATCGACCGGCTTACCGCCGCCCTTCAAAGCATTGGACCACATGCGGCCGCTGCCCGCCAGCGAGGCCGTGCCACGGCGAACACCGCCGGCAACCCGGCGCTGCTTATCAGGCGTATCACCCTCATAGGTGCCGGAAACCTCGAAGATCGCGACGTCACCATAGCCCTTGTCGGCATTGCGCTGTGCGGCGGTCAGAAGGCCGGGCAGCAGCGAAGGCCGCATGTCAGACATATCGGCGGCGATGGGGTTGGCGAGCTTCAACGCGGGTGAACCGCCGCCGAACAGCTTTGCCTGCGCTTCCGGGATGAAGGACCAGGTAACGGCCTCGAGCATGCCACGGCTTGCCAGTGCACGGCGCGCGGTGCGGGTGCGGATCTGCAGCGTGGTCAGGATGCGACCGTTGACGGCACCGAAGCTTTCCAGCGGTTCCGGCTTGATATTATCAACACCATGAATGCGCATGACCTCTTCAACCAGATCGGCCTTGCCATCGACATCAGGACGCCAGGACGGCACGGTGACGGATACGCGCTCGCCCGTTCCCTCGACGCCAAAACCGAGACCCTTGAGAATGGTGACGCTCTCCTCCGCCGACACTTCCAGACCTGTCAGGCGCTTCACCTCCGCCAGCGGGAAATCCACGACCTTGGGCTGATGGCCCTTATAACCAACGACCTTGGCTTCGCCGGCAACGCCGCCGCACAGTTCAAGAACCAGTTCGGTGGTGCGCTCCAGACCCGGAACCATATATTCCGGATCGACACCGCGCTCGAAACGATAACGCGCATCGGTGATGATGCCGAGCGAGCGACCGGTCTTGGCGATGTTGATCGGATCCCAGAGAGCGGATTCGATCAGCACATCGACCGTGTTTTCGTCGCAGCCGGAATGTTCGCCACCCATGACGCCGCCGATGGACTCGAGGCCTTTTTCATCGGCGATGACGACATTGTTCGGACCGAGCTTATATTCGCGCTGGTCGAGCGCGAGGATCGTCTCGCCTTCTTTCGCACGGCGCACGGTAAGATCGCCCTTGACCTTGGCAGCGTCGAAGACGTGCATCGGCCGACCCTGATCGAAGGTCATGTAGTTGGTGATGTCGACAAGCGCATTGATGGGGCGCAGGCCGATTGCCAGCAGGCGCTGCTGCATCCATTTCGGGCTGGGGCCGTTCTTGACGCCACGAACGATGCGCAGCGAAAAGCCGGGGCAGAGCGCCGCATCGTCCAGCTCAAGCTTCACATCGACCGGGGTTGCGCCCTCGATCTTGAAGGACGGCAGGGGTCTCGTTTTCAGCTTACCGAGACCGGAAGCAGCAAGATCGCGGGCAATACCGTAGATCGAGGTGCAGTCCGGGCGGTTCGGGGTCAGGTTGATTTCGATGACCGGATCGTCGAGCCCGGCATAGGCGGCGAAGGAGGTACCAACAGGCGCATCTTCCGGCAGATCGATGATGCCGTCATGATCGTCGGAGATGTTGAGCTCCTTTTCGGAGCACATCATGCCGTGGCTTTCCACGCCGCGAATTTTACCGACAGCAAGGGTGACATCGATGCCCGGGACATAGACGCCCGGACGCGCGAGCGCACCGACGAGGCCGGCGCGTGCATTCGGCGCGCCGCAGACGATCTGCACCGGCTTGCCGTCACCGGCATCCACCATCAGCACCTTGAGGCGGTCGGCCTCGGGGTGTTTTTCGGCGGAAATCACCTTGGCAATGACGAAGGGCCTGTAGGCCGCCTTGTCATCAACGTCCTCGACCTCAAGGCCGATTGCCGTCAGCCGCTCGCAAATCTCATCCAGCGTCGCATCCGTATCGAGATGCTCTTTCAGCCAGGAAAGAGTGAATTTCATGTCTTTGCTCCTTGGCTAACCGGATTAAACGCTCAGACCGCCGAACAGCGTCGGCATGTCGAGCGGGCGGAAGCCGTAATGGGTCATCCAGCGGACATCGGCGTTGAAGAAATCACGCAGGTCAGGCATGCCGTATTTCAGCATGGCAATGCGGTCGAGGCCCATGCCCCAGGCAAAGCCCTGATATTCATCCGGGTCAAGCCCGCCGGCGCGCAGCACATTGGGGTGCACCATGCCGCAACCGAGGATTTCCATCCAGTCCGTGCCTTCGCCGAACTTCACGATTGGGCCGGAACGGTCGCACTGGATATCCACCTCGAAGCTCGGCTCGGTGAAGGGGAAGAAGGACGGGCGGAAGCGCATGACGACGCTGTCGACCTCGAAGAAGGTCTTGCAGAATTCTTCCAGAATCCAGCGCAGATTGCCAACATGTGCCTTCTTGTCGATGACAAGGCCTTCGACCTGATGGAACATCGGCGAATGGGTGGCGTCGGAATCCTGGCGATAGGTTTTGCCCGGAATGACAATGCGGATCGGCGGCTTCTGGCTTTCCATGGTGCGGATCTGCACCGGCGAGGTGTGGGTGCGCAGCACCTTGCGCTCGCCGTTTTCATCCGGTGGCAAGAAGAAGGTGTCGTGCATTTCGCGGGCCGGATGACCTTCGGGGAAATTCAGAGCTGTGAAGTTATAATAATCGGTCTCGATATCAGGACCTTCCGCAATGGAGAAACCCATATCTGCGAAGATCGCGGTGATTTCATCGACAATCTGGCTGATCGGATGGATGCGGCCACGCTCCGTGGGCGACTGGCGCACCGGCAGGCTGACGTCGACCGTTTCGGCCTTGAGGCGTGCTGCGATGGCAGCGTCTTTCAACGCATTCTTGCGCTCGCCGATCAGGTCGGTGATTTCGGTCTTGAGCTGGTTGATGGCAGCGCCACGGGTCTGGCGCTCTTCCGGCGTCATGCTGCCAAGCGTCTTCAAAAGCTCCGAAACCGAGCCTTTCTTGCCAAGCGCGGAAACACGCACGGCTTCGATGGCCGGCTCATCGGCGGCCGTGGCGATCTCCGACATCAATTGCGATTTCAAGGTATCAAGTTCAGTCATCTTTTCCTGCCTTGCCGGTCTTTTTAACAGCGGCTTCGGGGTTCACAGCATTCATCAGATAGTCGGTCGCCATGATAAAGCGTCGCAGATCACTACCCATCCGCACGCGCCCGATCAACCGGGCAAGCGGTAAAAATCGCCCGAGAATGCCGGTCAGGCGGCTTAATTCTTCGACTGCCCGGGGCGGGGCGTTTTCAAGCCAGCGTGAAAAGGCTGCATCGCGGGTTTTAGCGGCGTCACAGGCACGGGTCGCGACCTGCAGAAACAGCAGCCAGATATCGCGGGCCTGCGCCGTTTCAAGCGGCATGACCTCCTGCGGGCGCTCCTCGAAATCCATGAAACCGACACGGCCGTCCTTCAAAAAGAAATCACGCACATGCGGGCGGCCGTGGCAGAGGCCCGCAGCATGCAGCTCGCCGAGCGCTTCTGCCGATTTCACAAGCAAGGCGTCATGCTCCACCGGATCGGACGACTTCAGCGCATCCATCCGCTCCATGAGCGTCGGTCCGACATCTCCCAGCACCACCGCCGTGCGTGAAGAATAGATCAGAGGCGGAACCGGGAAGCCGCGTTGCTGGAACTGTTGCAATGTTTCCAGTTCTCGCTGCATGAGGCCCGCACCGTCAAGCGGTTCGGAAGGACGAAGAAAAGTGTAGGGTAGAAGTTTCGACAGCAGCTTCTGCATTTTCATCCACCAGGTCACCCGTTCCGTGCCCTGCCGTTTGATCCACACCGTCAGCTGCGAAAGCTCGACCTTCTGAATGCGCCGGTCACTTTTCAGGAGGACGCGCATCACGGTTGCGATGTCATCGTCGTCGAGATGAACGCGAAAACCTTCCGCTTCCACAACCTCACTTTTATTGACCAGCATTTCCATCCACCAAGGGTTTCGCTCCAAACGGCGTGAATACTCCAACTCTTCTAAATTTCTAAATTAAAAAATACCGATGGAAATGTATCAGCAGCTCAAAACGAAAAACCCGCGCCGGTTTCCCGACGCGGGTTTCAAATGAACAACAGATTGTCCGCGCCGTAATTACTTTACAGCGGTTTCAAACTCGTTGGCCGTGCCGGCATCCTTGAGGTACTCAAGCGCCTTCTTCGCTGCTTCAACGAGCGCGCCGAATGCTGCCGGCTCATGGATAGCCATGTCGGACAGAACCTTGCGGTCGACTTCGATGCCAGCCTTGTTCAGGCCGTCGATGAAGCGGCCATAGGTCAGGCCGAATTCGCGAACAGCGGCGTTGATACGCTGGATCCACAGAGCGCGGAAGTTGCGCTTGTTGACCTTGCGGTCGCGGTAGGCGTACTGCTTGGAACGATCCACGGCAGCCTTTGCTGCGCGGATGGTGTTCTTGCGGCGGCCGTAGAAGCCCTTGGCTGCCTTGAGTGTCTTGGTGTGCTTGGCGCGGGAAGTTACGCCACGTTTTACGCGTGCCATGTCATGATCTCCTTAAAGTGTCCAAAAGTGCGGAAAAGTCTCAGAGACCGTTCGGCAGGTAGTTCTTGACGACCTTCTTGCCGTCAGCTTCGGCGAGAACCATGGTTCCACGCGCGTCGCGAATGAACTTGTTGGTACGCTTGATCATGCCGTGGCGCTTACCGGCGGCGGCTGCAACAACCTTGCCGGTTGCGGTGATCTTGAACCGCTTTTTTGCAGCGGACTTCGTCTTCATCTTGGGCATTTTGCTACTCCGTTTTTGTATCGAAACAGGCAGACGAGGCCTATTTCAAGCTATTCAGGAACGGCCTCGGCATGCCCTGCCGGACCGTTCGGACGCGCGCTTATAACCGCAGTCGGCTAAAAGCGCAACGGGGAAAGCAAACTTCCCCTTGCGATGGCTATTCATGCGGCCAATAAAGCCTGGCGCAAGTTATTTCGGGGCAAGAACCATCATCATCTGACGGCCTTCCAGCTTCGGCTCGGCTTCAACCTTGGCAATCGCCTGGGTGTCTTCCTTCACCTGGAGGAGAAGCTTCATGCCGAGTTCCTGGTGGGCCATTTCACGGCCACGGAACTTCAGCGTCACCTTCACCTTGTCACCTTCGTCAAAGAAACGGTTCATCGCCTTCATCTTCACGTCATAATCATGCGTGTCGATGTTGGGGCGCATCTTGATTTCTTTGACTTCGACGATCTTCTGTTTCTTGCGCGCTTCAGCGGCCTTTTTCTGGGTCGAGTACTTAAGCTTGCCGAGATCGAGGATCTTGCATACCGGCGGCTCTGCGTTCGGCGAAATCTCGACGAGATCGAGACCGGCCTCTTCCGCCATTTTCAAAGCCTGATCCGTCGGCATGCTACCGAGGTTCTGGCCCTCTTCATCAATAAGCTGAACTCTGGGAACCCGAATTTCCCGGTTGGAGCGCGGCCCCTCCTTGACGGGGGCATCGGCTTTGAAAGGTCTGCGAATGGTCGTATTCTCCTGATCTGTTTCTGGATCACGTCAGCAAAAAACAGCTTGTTTGGTACAAGCGGCGGAAATGTCGTTATTGCCGCAGCGAAGTCAATAGCATATCTGCCCGAAAAGATCACCTGTTGCCACGGATTTTGCAAATACGCCGCCGATATTGCAGGAAAATCAGGAGAATTGCATATACATGACCGAACAAGCCATTGAATTTCTGCATATAGGAATGGGCGACGACGCCCGCAACATTGCTTTCCTTCATCGCCGCGCAACATCGCAACAGGACGCGCCCATGCTCGTCTGGTTGGGCGGATACCGTTCCGATATGACGGGCACCAAGGCAATTGAGCTTGACCGCTTCGCCGCGGAAAACGGCCTTGATTGCCTGCGGCTCGATTATTCCGGGCACGGGGCTTCCGGCGGCGATTTCAACAAAGGCACGATCTCGAGATGGCTCGAAGAGGCACTTGCGGTGGTGCGCGCGAAGGCGCCGTCGCGTGTCGTTCTCGTCGGCTCGTCGATGGGCGGATGGATCGCGTTGCGCATGGTCGAGGAGCTGCGCAAGGCGGGTGGCGCACCCTCCGTCGCCGGCCTGGTCCTCATTGCGCCCGCGCCGGATTTCACGCAGGAACTGATAGAGCCGAGCCTCACGGATGCGGAAAAGACCTCTCTCGCAGAACGGGGTTATTTCGAGGAACATTCGGACTATAGCCCCGAGCCCAACATCTTTACCCGCGCGCTGATGGAAGACGGAAAGCAGAACCGCGTGCTTACCGGCATCATCACCACCGGCTGCCCGGTTCATGTTCTGCAGGGCATGCGCGACCCCGATGTTCCCTATCAGCATGCTCTGAAGCTCATCGAACATCTTCCCGCCGACGATGTGGTGCTGACGCTGATCCGCGACGGAGACCATCGGCTTTCCCGGCCACAGGATATCGAGCGGATGCTGGCTGCCGTCAAAGCCCTTGCAATATAGGCATTTGCGCAACGCTCTTAACCATATTGAGCGAGTCTTGCGCACCGCCGATTGCTAATGATTGACTCCTACCCCACATCCCTCTTAACTTTTCATTAAGAATTTAAGGGACGGGTTTCATGATGAACGCACCGCTGGCGCGTGCGCTGCTGTTTGCAGTTGCTGCCGGGCTAATGACTGCTGCCTCCGCCATGGCGGAAATCAAAGGAAGCCCTTCCATGGTGACGGGCGGGATCACGTCCCAGCCGATTGGCCATTACGAGTTCTGTCAGAAATATGCCGACGAATGCAACATCCGTAGCAAGGCGACACCGCCGCCGCGCGTAACGGATTATGGCTGGGACGTCATTCGAGAGGTCAATACGTCCGTCAACACCACAATCGTGGCGATGACCGACCAGGAAATCTACGGCAAGGACGAAGTCTGGGAATATCCGACGACCGCCGGTGACTGCGAAGATTTCGTGCTGCTGAAGCGCAAGAAGCTGATCGAGCGCGGTTTTTCCGTGGCCGATCTGCTGATCACCGTCGTGCGCAAGCCTGACGGCGAAGGCCATGCCGTGCTGACGCTCCGCACTACGGACGGTGATTACATTCTCGACAACCTCACCGACGGCGTTAAGCTCTGGACCGACACCAACTACACCTATCTGAAGCGACAGGCGTCCTTCAACACGGGCCGTTGGGTCTCCATCGAGGATGGCCGCGACGTTCTGGTTGGCGCATTGCGCTGACGCTTAAAGTTCCGCGTCTGAGCGATTGGAGCCCGCAGTAGCGGGCTCTTTCTTTTCTCACCCATTGCCGATGATAATACCCGCCGCGAGCACCAGCGAACCACCCAGCACCACCTGAAATACGGCGCGAAGAAACGGCGTTTCCATGAAACGGTTCTGAATGAAGGCGATGGCCCAGAGTTCCACGAAAACAACGATGGCGGCAATCGCCGTTGCTGTCCAGAAATGCGGAATGAGATAAGGTAACGCGTGGCCGAGACCGCCAACGGCCGTCATGATACCCGAGGCCAGGCCGCGCTTCAGCGGTGATCCACGGCCCGAAAGCTTGCCATCGTCGTGGGCGGCCTCGGTGAAGCCCATGGAGATACCCGCACCGACGGAGGCGGAAAGACCGATGAGAAAGGTCTGCCAGGTATCCTGCGTTGCAAAGGCGGCCGCAAAGATTGGCGCGAGCGTCGAAACGGAACCATCCATCAATCCCGCGAGACCGGGCTGCACATAGGTCAGAAGAAATTGCCGTCTTGCGGTTTCCGCCTCTTCGGTCTTGCCATCCTCATCGAGATGTTTCTCTTCCAGCATCTGCGCGATGTCTTCATGCCCCCGCTCAGCCTCGGCCAGATCGCCGAGGAGCTTACGCGTCGAGGCATCGCTGGTGCGTTTGACGGCCTCATCGTAAAAACGGATTGCCTGGGCTTCCATCAATTCGGCCTGGTCGCGGATTTTTTCCAGCGACAGATTCTTCACCAGCCAGTCCGGGGTACGCTCGTAAAAACCACGTACATGTTCGCGACGGATGAGCGGGATCGTCTCTCCGAAACGGCGACGATGCATGTCGATCAGGACATTTCGATGCTGCTGCTCGACCTCCGCCATATCGTCGAAGACTTTGGCCGATTGCGGATATTGCGCGCGCAGGTGATCGGCATAGGAACGATAGATGCGGGAATCGTCTTCTTCGGACGAGATGGCGAGAGCGAGGATTTCCTGTTCTCCAAGCGAGGAAAAGGGGCGTTTGGACAGGGAAAAAAGACTGCGAAACATGGCTGAAACCTTTTTTTAGAATAATTCTAAATACATCCCTGCCGCGACAGGATCAAGTCATTTTAGAATAATTCTAACAAGGCAAGAGGTCGCATTGCGGGTCGCATCGCAGCAGGGTAAATTCGCCCAAAAAGGAAACACCATGCAGGACGACATTGCGGCCAGAGCCGCCCACAGCGCGGAAATTCAGGACAGGGCGGAAAAAGCCATGGCTGCGATCGGCGTGGATGCCGGATTTATCGATGTGTTGGTGGAAACATTTTACGGACGCGTTCTCGCCCATCCCACGCTCGGCCCGGTTTTTGATGCACGGCTTGACGGGCGCTGGCCGGAACATATGACAAGGATGAAACAGTTCTGGGCGGCAGTGGCCTTCAGGAATGGCGGTTACGGCGGCAAGCCCGTGCAGGCGCATCTCGGCGTAAGGGGTATGTCGGCGGAGCTTTTCCCGCAATGGCTTGCGCTTTTTTCAACCACGCTCGACGATATCGCGCCGAGCAGACAGGCCCATGACTGGTTCATGGAAACGGCCGAACGCATCGCCAGAAGCCTGACACTTTCGCTGTTTTACAATCCTGCACTGGACGACCCGGCGTTGATGCGCAGCAAATGATTTGGAAAGACGTGAAGAAGCAACATTTGCCAAGCATTACCGACCATCACGCAAGTTTCGAACATTCCCTCTTGATGACCGCAAGGATAAATGATTAGTAGCCAGCGGGAGGCGTACCGTACGGTTCGCCCGTCATATGTAGACATAGCAGGGCTTATCGACATGGATCGCAGATCATTTATCCGCAAGGCGGGCGCTCTTAGCGCCGGTGTTACAGCAACGGCGCTTGCCGCTCCGGCCATCGCACAGGAAAACCCCAAGATCACCTGGCGCATGACATCGTCCTTCACCAAGGGCCTCGACATTCTTTTCGGCGCGGGCCAGATCGTCGCCGACCATGTCAAGGAAGCCTCCGGCGGCAACTTCGTCATTCAGCACTTTGCCGGTGGTGAAATCGTGCCGGCGCTGCAGGCGGCGGATGCGGTAACGGCCGGCACCGTCGAGATGGCGCATACCTGCTCCTATTATTATGTCGGCAAGGATCCGACCTTTGCACTCGGAACCTCGGTTCCCTTCGGTCTCAATGCACGCCAGACGAATGCCTGGTTCAACCAGGCCGGCGGCAACGAGCTGCTCAACGAATTCCTTGCCCAGCACAATATCTACTCGATCCTGCTCGGCAATACCGGCGCCCAGATGGGCGGCTGGTTCCGCAAGGAAATCAACACCATAGACGACCTCAAAGGCCTGAAGATGCGCATTGCCGGCCTGACTGGCCAGGTGATGCAGAAGGTCGGCGTGACCCCGCAGCAGATCGCCGGCGGCGACGTTTATGCCGCGCTGGAAAAAGGCACGATCGACGCTACCGAATTTGTCGGCCCCTATGACGACCAGAAGCTCGGCTTCTACAAGGTCGCAAAATATTACTACTATCCGGCATGGTGGGAAGGCGGCCCGGCCGTTCATGCCTTCGTGAACCTGCAGAAGTTCAACGAGCTGCCCGAAAACTACAAGCGCATTCTGAAGGATGCCTGCGCCGCCGGCAGCGCCAGCATGCTGGAACGTTACGATGCGCGCAATCCGCAAGCCCTGAAGGAACTCGTGGCGCAGGGCGCTATCTTGCGCCCGTTCAGCCAGGAAATCCTCGATGTCTGCCATAAGGCGGCGCAGGAAACCTACGCGGAGATTTCGGCCAAGAACGAGAGCTTCAAGAAAATCTACGAGAGCCAGCAGGCCTTCAAGAAGGACGCTTATCTCTGGGCGCAGATCGCTGAATACACCTACGACACCTACATGATGATCCAGCACCGTAACGGCACGCTCTGATTCCCATCATTTCCCGACGATCTTCAAACGGTCATCCGGCATCTGCCGGGTGGCCGTTTTGTTTGGCGAGACCAGCTTCCATACCTGCCGCTCACGCCAGTCCACCGGGCTCATGCCGGTGACGCGGCGGAATTCCCGGTTGAAGTTGGACTTGGTCTGGAAACCCGAGGAAAACATGATCGCCGTTACCGATTGCTCCGTCTCCTCCAGCAGCCGGCACGCTTCGCGGATACGAAGTTGGTTGACATATTGCGAGACATTGATGCCGAGGGAACGATTGATGGCCCCGGAAATCTGCCGGCTTGGCAGGCCGAGGCGTCTGGCCAGCCGCGTCAGATTGAGGTTCTCGTCACGGTAAAGCGCCTGTGTTGTCATCAGTTGGTCGAGGCTTGCCACAATGTCTCGATCCTGTTCCGATGGTTCCACCGAAAGCGGCGATTCCTCAGCAAGCTCTATAGCCGCTTGCGGTGCTTTGCTTTTTCCAGCCATAGCGGCCATCAGACCGATCAACAACAGCCCGAAAAGATTGGCATTGCTGACGAGTGCGGCGACATTCTCTCCGTGCGCCCCTTCAAAATCGAGAAACACCAGAAGGTCGAACAGTGCCGAAACGCAAAGGGCAATGGCAGCAATGATGAGCGCCCCATGCGCCGAACTGACACTGGCGAATTGCGCCTCGTCCAGCCCATCCGGCCCCCTTCCTCCAAGAAGAAGCAGTGCGGCGGCATGGCCGACAAAGATGAGGATCAAGGCAAGATCGATCGCCACCGGCAGGGCGAACTCCAGAACGATAATCAACAGAGGCGAGAGCACAAGACCTGCCAGCATCGTTCTTCTGCTGTCTGCCCCGACCCTCATCAAGCCGCGAAAGGCGATATAGACAAGTGGTGGCAGGCAGGCGGCGAGAACCGGCAGGACATAACGCACGGCATTAACGCCATACCCCCAGCGCAAGCCGACAAGAACCGATTGCGCCGCACAAAGCGCGATCAGGGCCAGAAAGGCGCGGTTTGTCCGCACATCGTCTCCGCTTCGGAAAAAGACGATAAACATGACGACCAGCAGAAGCGCCACGACGAATGGCAGGGGAATGAAAAGCACGAAAGAATATCCCGGATCGACGATCTATTGTCCTGTCATGGACCAGATCGCGTTTCGGTACGACCTCAAACGCGATCAAGGACGCATTTATGTGTCCAAAAGAGAGAACGGGAGCATCCACCTTGTCAAACGGAGAAGCTCTCATGACACTGAAAAACACCCTCGTCGCACTTCTGGTATGCGCGGCGTTTTCCTCGCAGGCATTGGCTGCTGATGACGTTGGACTTCTGAACGTCCCGGTGTCCTCCAAGGCGCGCAACACGGACCTTGATGTGACAATTTGGTATCCGGCCAAAAGCGGGACCGGCACGCCCGCTCTTTCTGGCGATAACCGCATATTTCAGGGGATGGCAGTGCGGAAGGACGCGTCCATCAAGGACGGACATTTCCCACTCGTGCTGATCTCCCATGGTTCCGGCTCGCGCGCGGAGGCCATGGCCTGGATTGCGGCGAAGCTCGCTAGCGAAGGCTTCATCGTTGCTGGAACCAACCATCCCGGTACGACCAGCGGCTATTCCACACCTGCGGACACGCCGAAAATCTGGGAACGGACAGACGATCTTTCCTCGATTCTCACGGCGCTGACGACGCAAGGCAAATGGTCGAGCGTCATTGACGCGCAGAGGATCGGCGTCCTTGGCTTTTCGCTGGGCGGCAGTGCGGCAATGGAGATTTCGGGCGCACGCGCCGATCTCAACGCGTATAGGCGCTACTGCGAGGATTATGCGGCGATGATGGATTGCCAGTGGTTTGCCGGCGGCCGGGGTTATGTCAATAACGAGCCGGTCAGCGTGCCGAAGCTCGACCTCAGAACCATCGATAAGACGCAGTTCGAGCAGCAGAACCGCGATCCCCGCATCCGTTCCGCCGTGCTCATTGATCCCGGCCTGGCGCTCGCTTTCCAGCTGGAGAGCCTGAAACAAATCGATATTCCACTGACGTTCATTAATCTCGGCGGCAAAGGGAAAATACCGCCGGCTGTGCTGGCTGACAAACTCGCAGCCGAGGTGCCCGGTTCAACCTATCAGCAGGTGGATGCGGCTAACCATTTCAGCTTTCTGCCCCTTTGCAAGCCGGAAGCCGACGCGTTTCTCAAATCCGTCGGTGAGCGCGATCCGATCTGCGAACCGGCCGGGCCGCGCGACCGTGCAGATATTCATGCTGAACTGGAAAAGATGATTGTTGCCGCCTTCAACCGCACGCTGAAGCCGGGGCAATAAGCAGCCTAAACGCTCTGGCCGATCCGCTTGTAAAACAGGGTCGTGCCGCAATAACGTCCATCGGGAAACAGGGCGTAGTCAGGAATGACGCCGACCCGCTCCCACCCGAGACGGGGATAGATCGCCTCCGCATCGCTGCCCGTGGCCGTATCCAGCACCAGAAGGGTGCGGCCACGCTTCGCCGCCTCTTCTTCCACCTTCTGCATGAGCCCGCGGGCAAGCCCGAGACCGCGCGCTGAGGGATGCACCAGAAGCTTCATCAGATCGCCGCGATGCGGCTGGTTGGGTTTGGAGGCGAGGCCCACCTGTACGGTGCCCACCACCATGCCATCCACTTCCGCCACCACATGAATTGTGCCGCCTGTTTCCACGGCAGCTGCCACATCCCGCCAAAATGACTCGGCGTCCTGCGGGGAAAAGGGCAACATGAAACCAACGGATGCGCCGCCGTTCACGCAGGCAGCCAGAACCTCACAGAGTTCGGGCAAGACATCGATGGTCTCTTGCCCGTTCAGCACGCGAATGGTGGTCATGATAACTCCTGTCGGGAAAATCAGCGCTGTCTTCGATCCAGCACGACAGCGTAGCGGGCAGGTTTTTCGGAAGGATTGTGGAAAACATGTCCGTCGCCGACCGGCATGAAAAGGCAATCGCCGGGCTCGAGCCGGTGAACGTCTCCACCGCTCGTCATTTCCAGCACACCTTCGAAAAGCCAGACATATTGCGTCATTCCCCGGCTTGCCGCATGCGGCGGAAAACCGACCCGCGCGCCAGCGGGAAATTCGACTTCGACGATATCGACATCGGATCCCACACGCGGCGGCGAAATGGCGCGGCGCACATAACCGGTCTCCGGATCTTTCCAGAGCTGCTGGTCGCGTTTTCTCACCAGCGGGGAAACAGCCTCTTCGTTTTCGGCGAAGAAACCGGAGAGCGATAGGCCAAGAGCTGCGCAGATACGGGCCAGCAGCGAGGCCGTGGGGCTCGCCTCCCCGCGCTCGATGCGGGAGATCATGGCGCGGCTGACGCCGGATTCGGAAGCGAGCCGGTCCAGCGTCAGGCCGTTTTCAGCCCGTAATGTTTTGATCCGCTCGCCGATAGAGCGTTCAAGAATATGATCTTCGTTTTCCATCATATGAGAATTGCGCTCTCACATGATGGAGTCAATATCCACGATAATGGAAATTATCATCTTCTTTGCCGCTGGTCACTTTGCGGCTAAAGGGCGTCTCAGGCGCCGACCTGCGCAATCCAGTCGTTCAGATTATAGTAGTTCGTTACTCGACTAACTTTTCCGTCCTTCAGGTCGAAAAAGGCACCGGCCGGCAGCACATATGTCTGACCATTCGCCTCGGGCAACCCCTCGTCAGTCTTGAGATATTCGCCATTGACGATGAATTCGGCGGAAGCGCGCTTCCCGTCGTCACTCGCCATGATCACCATGTCGGTGAGGTTTTCCCTATAGCAGCGGTTCATGTGGTCCATGAAGGAGGTAAAGGCGGCCTTGCCGGTCTGGCGCTCGCCCTGATTGATGTCATGCACCACTTCATCGTGAAGCAGCGCCAGGAAGGCATCCATGTCCTGACGGTTGAAGGCATCATAATAGGCGCGGATGGTCTCGGCAGCGGTCATCGTCTTCTCCGTTCAATGCTTGCGCGGGTTTTCCATGACGGTATAACCAGTGCAAACGAGAGTGAAAATGCCCATGACCGTCGAAATCAAGTCTCTTTCCGGCATCGACGCCGCGCATCATTTCGATGACCTCGCGCGCCTGCGGATCACCGTCTTCCGTGCCTTCCCCTATCTCTATGACGGCTCGCTGGACTATGAGCGCAAATATCTCGCGACCTACGCCGATACGGACGGTGCTGTCTTCGTTCTGGCGCTCGACGACGGCAAAGTTGTCGGAATGTCCACCGGCATGCCCATGGCGGCGGAGACCGATGAGGTGAAGGCGCCCTTCGTCAAGGCGGGTTACGATCCGGAGCGGATATTTTACTTCGGTGAAAGCGTGCTGCTGCCCGGCTATCGCGGCCATGGCGTCGGCGTGCGCTTCTTCGAGGAGCGGGAGGCGCATGCAAAGAGGCTCGGCTTCGATCGCTGCACCTTCTGTGCGGTCGAGCGGCCCGCCGACCATCCGCGTCGCCCAGCGGATTACGTGCCGCTCAATGCCTTCTGGGAAAAGCGCGGCTATCGCCATCACCCAGAATTGCGCACCAGCTTCACATGGCAGGACCTCGACGAGGGCAGCGAAAGCGCAAAACCGCTGTCCTTCTGGATGAAGAACATTGCCGGAGACGGAAACGAATGACCCGGTTAGCCGCCAGTCAATATGCCATCGAACTGATCGAAACATGGGAGGCCTATGCCGCGCATCTTTCCGCCATCGTTCGCGAGGCGAAGGAAAGAGGCGCTGAGTTGCTGCTGCTTCCTGAATATTCAGCCATGGCGCTGACCGGACAGTTGCCGCCCGACGCCCGCTCCGATCTGCATCGTTCCATCGAAGAGATACAGCCATTGATCCCTTCCTGGGTGGAGCTTTGCGAAGAACTGGCAAGGCAACATCAAATCCTCTTCCAGCCGGGCAGCGCGCCGGTGAAGGATCCGGACGGCAAGTTCCGCAACCGCGCATGGCTGTTTGGCCCGGATGGCCTGATCGGATATCAGGACAAGCAGATCATGACCCGCTTCGAGCGGGAGCAATGGAACATTCATGCTGGCGTGGAGGGCCTGAAAGCCTTCGAGACCCCGATCGGCAGGCTCGGCATCCTTGTCTGTTACGACAATGAGTTTCCGATGCTGGGCCGCAGGCTGGCGGAGCTCGGCGTCGAACTCGTTCTCGCCCCCAGCTGCACCGACACGCTGGCGGGCGCCTACCGGGTTCGCATCGGTGCGCAGGCCCGGGCGCTGGAAAACCAATATGCCATCCTCTCCTCCCCCACTGCGGGCGAGGCCCCGTGGTCTCCCGCCGTCGATGAAAATCGCGGCCGCGCCGCCCTTTATGTGCCGTCAGACTACGGCATGCCGGCATCCGGCATCATTGCGGAAAGCGAGCACGATGCGGTCACACAAAGCACGTTGCTGATCGCAGATATCGATCTTGCCGCCGTTGCAAGACTGCGCACCGAAGGACAGGTGGCCACCCGGCGTGACTGGCCGGAGCAATTTGCGATCTGAAAGCCCATTTTAAAGGGCTTTTAACCAAATTCCCGCTTTGCGGCATGACAAGCCCCTGCTATAGCGCGGGACATGAGCACAAATTCGACCCGCACGCCCCTGGACCATATCCGCAACTTCTCGATCGTTGCCCACATCGATCATGGCAAATCGACGCTGGCCGACCGGTTGATCCAGTCGACGGGCGGCCTTGCCGAACGCGACATGTCGGAACAGGTCCTCGATTCGATGGATATCGAGCGCGAGCGCGGCATCACCATCAAGGCGCAGACCGTGCGCCTGCATTACAAGGCGAATGATGGCGAAACCTATGTGCTGAACCTCATCGACACGCCCGGCCACGTCGACTTCGCCTATGAGGTGTCCCGCTCGCTTTCGGCCTGCGAAGGTTCGCTGCTGGTGGTCGACGCATCGCAGGGCGTGGAAGCCCAGACGCTCGCCAACGTCTATCAGGCGATCGACAATAATCACGAGCTGGTCACGGTGCTCAACAAGATCGACCTGCCGGCAGCCGAACCCGACCGCATCAAGGAACAGATCGAGGAAGTCATCGGCATCGATGCGTCCGACGCCGTGATGATCTCGGCCAAAACCGGTCTTGGCATTCCCGATGTGCTGGAAGCCATCGTCAACCGTCTACCGCCGCCGAAGAGCGATGTCGGCGAAAACGGGCCGCTGAAGGCGCTGCTGGTTGACAGCTGGTACGATACCTATCTCGGCGTTATGGTTCTGGTGCGCGTCATCGATGGCGTGCTGAGCAAGGGCCAGCAGATCCGCATGATGGGTTCGGGCGCGAAATACGGCATTGAGCGTGTTGGCGTGCTGACTCCCAAGATGGTCACTGTCGATAGCCTCGGCCCCGGCGAGATCGGCTTCATCACCGCCTCGATCAAGGAAGTCGCCGATACGCGCGTCGGCGACACCATCACCGACGACAAGCGCCCGACGGCGCAGGCCCTGCCTGGCTTCAAGCCCGCGCAACCCGTTGTGTTCTGCGGTCTCTTCCCGGTTGATGCGGCCGACTTCGAAGATTTGCGGGCGGCGGTGGGCAAGCTTCGCCTCAACGACGCCTCCTTCTCCTTCGAAATGGAATCGTCCGCCGCTCTCGGCTTCGGTTTCCGCTGTGGCTTCCTTGGTCTGCTGCATCTCGAAATCATTCAGGAACGCCTCGAGCGCGAATTCAATCTCGATCTCGTCGCCACTGCCCCGTCGGTCGTCTATGAAATGACGCTGACCGATGGCACGGAGAAGGAACTTCACAACCCAGCCGACATGCCTGACGTGGTGAAGATCAAGGAAATCCGCGAGCCCTGGATCAAGGCGACGATCATGACGCCGGACGAATATCTCGGCGGCATCCTGAAACTCTGTCAGGACCGGCGCGGCCTGCAGACGGAGCTGACCTATGTCGGCAACCGTGCAATGATCACCTATGAACTGCCGCTCAACGAAGTGGTGTTCGATTTCTACGACCGCCTGAAATCCATCTCCAAGGGTTACGCCTCATTCGACTACAACATCATCGACTATCGCGCTGGCGATCTCGTCAAGATGTCGATCCTCGTCAATGGCGATCCGGTGGATGCGCTCTCCATGCTGGTGCACCGCTCGGCGGCTGACCGGCGCGGACGCGGCATGTGTGAAAAGCTGAAGGAACTCATTCCGCCACACATGTTCCAGATCCCGATCCAGGCGGCCATCGGCGGCAAGGTCATCGCCCGTGAAACCGTGCGCGCGCTGCGCAAGGACGTGACGGCGAAATGCTATGGCGGCGACGCGACGCGCAAACGCAAGCTTCTGGACAAGCAGAAGGAAGGCAAGAAGCGCATGCGCCAGTTCGGCAAGGTGGAAATTCCGCAGGAAGCCTTCATCGCCGCCCTGAAGATGAACGACGAATAAGCAGCAAAATCATATTGCCATCGCTATTGAAGGGAGGCCCATAGCCTCCCTTTTGCGTTTAGGGTCACGCGTGCAACTTGGCACCCTTGGTGATCTTGTCGACGATCTTCCTGTCGGCCCTCAGCGCCATGCCGACTACCTTGGCGTTGTCAGGAGAAAATTCCGAAAATACCTGGCGATTGGCGACATCGTGCCCGGTGGCGAACATTTCCTCGATATAAAGCGATGTCGTGACGTCGCGTTCGAGGGATCGCTGGTGGATTTTGCGCAACGCCTCCTGATCCGTAGCCATGACGACAATCGGCTGGATGGACAGGGGATTATAGACGTTGCCCGCCCCGTCGCGGTATGGTTCGCCGATGATCTCTCGTGTCTGGGCGACGATCCCGGACATGAGGAATGCGGTAACGTTCAGTTTTTGCCACACGGCAAGGTCATCGCGAAGGATGACAGCGATCTTGGTATCAAACATGCGAACTCAATCTGGCTGTGGTTACGAAAGAGAAGCGATCCTAGCGCCTCGGGGCGTCGGCGATCTTGAACGTTCGTGCAAATTCGAAGGGATCGTGCAGGCGCCCTCCAGCGAAGGCATAGAACGCATCGAAGCGCGCTTTCATGGCAATGCCTATGCGCCGCACCGTCATGATACCTATGCGCTGGGTGTCACGCTTTCCGGCGTACAGACCTTTTCCTACCGGGGGAAATCGCATTTCAGCATGCCCGGAAAGGTAATCGTGCTGCATCCGGACGAAGTTCACGATGGCGGCGCAGGCACCGATGACGGACTGCGCTACCGTATGCTTTATCTTCCGCCTGAAAAAACGACTGAGGCGGGATATAATGCGCTGCCCTTCGCCCAAAATCCCGTCATCGAGGATGAGGAATTCCGGCAATGCCTCATTGAGGCGCTTGGCAATCTAGAAGGCGAGCCTGACAATCTGCTTCTCACCGACTGGCAGTCGAGACTGGCGGACTTGCTCTGGAAACATTCAAACGGAAGCGCCAGAACCATCAAACGAATCGACCGTATTGCCGTTTTACGGTGCCGGGACTATCTGCTGGAGAATAGCGCCGGCACCGTCGGCTCTGAAGAGCTGGAACGGATAAGCGGGCTCGACCGCTTCACGCTGTTTCGGCACTTTCGTTTCCTGTTCGGCACCAGCCCGCACCGCTATCTCATCATGCGCCGACTGCAAAAATGCAAGGACATGATGCGTGCGGGTGCGGGACTTGCGGAAACGGCATTTGCCTGCGGTTTTGCGGATCAGGCGCATTTTACCCGACACTTCAAAAATGCCTTTGGCATGCCGCCGGGACGCTGGCTCAACCTTGTTTCGAATTGATCATTCCGGAAACAGGATCGACCGGTGAGCCGCAGCACCTGCCATGGCGCCGTCTCCCACCGCAAGGGCGACCGAGCCGGCGGGCCTTGCCACATCACCGCAGGCGAAGATGCCGGGGACGGTGGTCTGTTTCATCTGGTCTGTCACGATGCTTGATCCCATCGGCCCCTCCTCCACGGTGCAGCCAAGTTTTTCCAGCCAGTTCGAGGCGATACGCAATTTCGGCTGGGTGAAAAGGCCAGCCAATGCGATGCTGCGTCCATCCGCCAGAACGACATCCGCATGCCCCGTAATTTCCCGGATGCGGGTTGTTTCCACCCGCACGCGCCGGGCCGCCAACAGTGCCTGCTGATCCCCATCCGGCTCGAAGACGCCATTGGTGAAAAAGGTCGTCTCGCCCCAGTCGGGCAGCATCAATGCGTGGTGAATGGCCAAAGGTGAAGCGGCGATAACGCCGATCTTTTCCTGATTGAGCTCGTAACCATGGCAATAGGGGCAATGGAAGACCGAAGAGCCCCAACGCTCTTTCAGCCCGGCAATAGCAGGCAATTCATCGGTGACGCCCATGGCGAGGATCAGCCGGTCCGCTGTCTCACGGCGGCTGCCGTCGATCTCGACTACAAAATCGCCGAAGGAGCCTTCGGCATCGGTCACCCTGCCCTCAGCCCAATCTATGGTCGGGTAACGTTCGATCTGGCGGCGCGCCTCGGTGATAATTTCACCCGGCGCCTTTCCATCCTGGCCGAGAAAACCGTGGGAATGGCTGGCGAAACGGTTTCTCCGTTCCCCAGCGTCCACCACCAGAATGTTTTTTCTGGCGCGTCCAAGCTGCAGGGCGGCTGAGAGGCCGGCATAGCTGCCGCCGATAATGATGACGTCGAATTTCATGATGCACCCATCGTTTCAGGAAAGAGGCGGAAGTGCCCGTTCATTTCACGATACTTATATTGTTACGTGATTTTCGGAGTCAATAGTCACGCAACTTATATTGTTACGTCACATCGAAAGTGGTAGCGTCGTTTTAAACAGGCGGGTTTGGACAATGAGACACGACACGCGCCTTTCACGGGTGCTGCATATTCTGATCCATATGGAAAATCATAAGGGTGCAGCGACATCCGAGAGCATCGCAGCGATGCTTCAGACCAATCCGGTGGTGGTGCGCAGGACAATGGCGGGCTTGCGCGAGCATGGTTATGTCTCGTCGGAAAAAGGCCATGGCGGTGGGTGGGTACTGGCGCGGCCGCTCAGCGAAATCACGCTGCTCGATATTTACCGGGCGCTTGGCGCGCCGGAACTGTTCTCGATCGGGCTGGCTGGCGACAACCCGAACTGCGTTATCGAACAGGCTGTCAATGCAGCACTTTTTGACGCCATGAAAGAAGCGGAAAACATTCTGCTGTCCCGTTTCGGAGGCATTGCCCTTTCCCAGCTGGCGCAAGAGTCCATCAGCCGCTGGTCCAGGGTTTCCAACCACCCTTCCGCAATGGAGCAGCTTTAGGGGGCGGAAAAGGGCCCATCTCGCAAAGAAAAACCGCCTGCCCTGAGGCAGACGGTTTTATTGTATGAGTAGGCTCGTTACGGCTGGGTCTGCGTGCCGCCCGTATTCGGGCTTGCCGGTGCAGTATCGTTCGCAGGCGGTGTTGCCGGAGCGGTCGGAGCCATGGGGGCCGGTGCCTGATCCGTTGCCGCAGGCGGCGTGGTGGAGGATGTCGTGGCCGGATCGGTGGTCGGGCCGCTCATCTGCGACCAGGCGAAAACGCCCACCAATACGACGACGATGATCGCCAACCACGGCACCCAGGACGACGACGTGCGGGCACGCGGTTCATTACTGATATTCACTTCCGGACGAAGATCGCGGTCCGGACGCGGGTTGTTGGGATCGAATGTCATGGTGTTTCCTCCTCTTCATTCTGCGGAGAAAACGGCGTTCACGAGATTTTGTTCCGATTTGGCCCAGAGCGCTTACGACCGACGAGGCTCAACCGCCTGCTGAAGCGCCTCCGCCAGCACCGTCATGACCTGTGGACCTGCCATTTGCGACACGTTGAAACGCATGAAACCGGACGCGCTCTGCGAGGAACTGAACACATTGCCGGGGGCCAGCACCACCTGCTGCGAAAGGGCGCGGCGCGCCACATCGGCGGCATCAACCCCGTCCGGCAGGCGGCACCACAAAAACATGCCCGCCTGCGGTTCGATCCACGGCACACATCCAACCGACCTGAGACGCGCCGCCACCTCCGGCATCGCCGCCGCAAGACGCTGCCTGAGCGCCTCGACATGTTTGCGGTAGCTGCCATCGGTCAAAAGCGAGAGGATGAGCGCCGCCGAAAAATGCGTGCCGCCAAAAGTGGTGGCGATCTTGAGATCGGTTAGGGGGTCCACCCATGCCATGGGTGCTGC
Source organism: Agrobacterium sp. B1(2019) (assembly GCF_008274755.1). NCBI lineage: Bacteria > Pseudomonadati > Pseudomonadota > Alphaproteobacteria > Hyphomicrobiales > Rhizobiaceae > Agrobacterium > Agrobacterium sp. B1(2019). Next base: position 2,433,398 of record NZ_VTPB01000001.1, read on the forward strand.
GATGAAACCGCACCGTGCGGAGGCCGACAGGGTTTTTGAAAAACTGCCTATCTGGACGACGCGGTTCAGACCATCAAAAGCAGCCAGGCGGGGCGCTGCCTGGGTTTCGAAATCAGCAAAAATATCATCCTCGATGATGGTCAGCCCCACCTGTTCGGCGAGCATTAGCAGGCGATGGGCGGAAACGGCGGAAAGCCTTGCGCCTGTCGGATTATGGATTGCGGAATTGGTGATGTACAGCCGGGGCTGATGGTCTTTCAGCGCCTGCTCGAAAAGCACAAGATCCGGTCCGGTCGGCGTATAGGGAACACCGACGATCTTCACGCGATGCGCCCGCAAGAGAGCGTGGAAATTGAAGTAACACGGGTCGTCGACAACAACCGTATCCCCCGGTTGCAGCAGGAAACGGCACAGAAGATCGATCGCCTGTGTGCCGGAGTCGGTGAGCATGATCTGGTTGAGGCCCGCCTGCACCCCGTGTTCGGCCAACCTGCGCGAGAGAAGCTGGCGCAGCGGCAAGAGCCCCATCGGGCCACCATAATCCGTCAGCAGGGCTGCGTCGGCGCGGGTAAGCCCGCGCATGGCTCGCCTCAACGCCTCCTGCGGCATCCACGACGTGGGAAGCCAGCCGCAACCGGGTTTGGCAAGAACGGAACTTTCATCCAGCGCCTGCCGTGAAACCCACAAAGGATCCACCGCCCTGTCAAGCTGCGGTTCGATATCGGCGAGCGACAGGGGCGCAAGCGGACCCGAAACAAAAAAACCGGAGCCGGGGCGCGAGCTTATCGTACCATCCGCCACCAGCCGATCGTAGGCCTCGACAATGGTGGAGGTGGAAACCTGCATGGTTTTCGCCAGCGCCCTGACCGACGGCAGGCGCGCGCCCGGCACGAGGCTGCGCGAGGCGATGCGTTGCCGCACACTTGCCATCACCTTTTCTATGCGCGTGCCCGCAACGACCGGTCCGTCCACACTCTCCTCCAACTGTACCGTTTTTGATACCATAACAGTTTGTTGAAATTGTATATGATTGTCGCTGTTCCTGCCAGCCGTTCCAGATCAAGAAAGGCAAAACGCAGGAGTTGACGATGGACAAGATGACGAGCGGCTGGCTGAGCGGCCTGACAGGCGTGGTGATATTCAGCGGGTCGCTGCCCGCGACGCGCATTGCGGTAACGGGTTTCGATCCGGTGTTCCTGACTGTCGCCCGCGCCAGCATTGCCGGCCTGCTGGCGCTGACGCTGCTGTTTCTGTTCCGGCAAAGGCGCCCGGCGCGCGATGACCTGACATCGCTTTTCATCGTCTCACTGGGTGTCGTGGTGGGCTTCCCGCTACTGACAGCGCTGGCCCTGCGGCATGTTACCTCGGCGCATTCCATCGTTTTCGTGGGGCTCTTGCCGCTCGCAACGGCAATCTTCGCGGTGCTGCGCGGCGGAGAACGCCCACGCCCGGTATTTTGGCTCTTTTCCTGCCTTGGAAGCGCGCTCGTTGCGGGGTTTTCCCTGTCGAATTCGTTTACCGCCGGGATTGAGGCCTCACTTGCCGGCGATCTTCTGATGCTCGGGGCAATCATCGTCTGCGGGCTTGGCTATGCGGAAGGTGCTGCCCTTTCCCGCAAGCTGGGCGGCTGGCAGGTCATTTCCTGGGCGCTGGTTCTTTCCCTGCCGGTCATGCTGCCGCTTGCTTTCTTTACCGGGCCGGAAACGCTTGCCGGCATCGACCCGCAGGCCTGGGCCGGCCTTGCCTATGTTTCCCTGTTCAGCATGCTGATCGGCTTCATCTTCTGGTATCGCGGACTGGCGCTTGGCGGCATTGCCGCCGTCGGCCAGCTGCAATTGCTTCAGCCCTTCTTCGGGCTCGCACTTGCCGCAACCCTACTGCATGAGGAGGTGAGCCCGGCCATGATCGCCGTTACGCTTGTGGTGGTTCTCTGTGTTGCAGGCGCGCGGAAATTCGCGCGCTGACGGCTGCCATCCTCAGCTCGAACGATGTCAGCTCGAACGACGCTCCACCCAGCGATGCCATGCGTCCTCGCTGCCGTTGAAGACGTTGAGATCGATGCGGCCATCGACGCCATGCGACAGGCCGGAACCGGAATATTGCCAGAACAGCCACTTGCGGCCGGGATACACCACGGACGGATGCTGGGCGACGGCGCGCAGCCAGAAGGGATAATCCTGGAATTCGCCCTTGAGGTTGTCCTTGTAAAAATCGGGCGCCGTATAAATGATCGGCCGCTGGCCGTAATGGCGCTCGAGCTTGTCCATGAAGACGCGCATCTTTTCCAGAACGCGCTCACGCGAATGGCGCATCTTGCAGCTCGATTCGCCGTTATATTCCACGTCGATCACCGGCGGCAGCGCGTCCGGATCGCGCGGTACATTGCGAATGAACCAATCCGCCTGTTCGCTGGCGTTACGGCACCAGTAGAAGAAGTGGTAAGCGCCGCGGCGAATACCGGCTTCCTTCGCGCGCTGCCAGTTGGTGCGGAACATCGGATCAAGATGATCGCCGCCATCCGTCGCCTTGATGAAGGCGAAATTGGCGCCGCGCGTGCGCAGCTGCGGCCAATTTATATTGGCCTGCCAACGGGATACATCCACCCCGTGGACCTGGAAATGACGCGGCTGGACCCTGCCGAAATTGATCGGCTTGGCATCGCTGAAGCTGGAGCGGAAAATGCGTGAACGAACCTGCGCGCCGGCGCTCGCCGCCGGGGCCGCCGCCATGGCCAACTGTACCGGGCGCTCCGTCGGCCGCACCATTCCGGCCGACTGTGCCGGAACCGGCAAACGGACTTCAGGCGCATCCTGCGTCAAGGACGCTTTGGGGGTGACAGCGGAAAAGGCCTTGGGTTCGTCAGGCACCGGCCCACCCCATGCCAGAACTTCCTGCCGTGGCTGAGCGGCGATGGCCTGGGTACCGACGCCTGCCTGCGGCACCGGTGCGGATGGCGTGACCGAACTCGTCGTTTCCTTTGAAGGCAAGCCGACCATCAGGCTTTCCGGCCCGGAACTGGACGTGCAGCCTCCAAGCAGGAAGCAACCGAAGAAGAGTGCTGGCACAGCCGATGAACGCATGAGAACCCGTACGCAAAACAAATCGGGGGCGCTCTGATGCCGCCCGGAGACCTCGAAATACAAATGCTAACGGAAGATTATCAAAAAAGACTGAATCTTATCTTTACGTCGGCACCCGCCAATGCGCCCGTCATTTCTGGCAGGCGAAACGGATCGAATTCTCGCGCGGCGGCGGGGTTCAGGCCGTCATGGCGGTCAGATCAACGGTGTCGGCACCGGGGGAGTTTCTCTTGATCGATTCGATCGCATGGATGGCCGAAGCCTTTGCCTTGTATCCTTCCGACGAGAACATTGTTTCCCCGTTGGATGCCTTGAAGCGGAACCGGTATTCGCCGGCCTTGTCCTGATAGATTTCAAATTTGTACATGATCTTTGCGTCTCCTTTCGCGCGGTAGTCCATCAGCCGCAACTCTGTTCGGCCTCGATCACTTTCGCACCGGAAAATCGGCGATCTGGATGAGCCGTACCCAGGCTCGAGCGATTTCCAGCCCGGCTGCATCCGCCATTTCTGCGCGCGGGCCACGATTGTCACGATAATTCCCCAGCCAGCCTGGGGACATTCTTTCGACGGAAGCAGGAAACGCCGCGCACCAGCCATCAACCACGGCGGTCGAGGCCTCAAAATGGAATTGCGTGCCATAGACTGCCCGGCCGATGCGAAAGGCCTGATTTCGTGTCGCGCCATTGGTCGCAAGCCGCGTGGCGTCCGGCGGAAGCGTAAATGTATCGCAATGCCACTGAAAAATGGGGAAGGTCTTTTCCAGCCCGGCCAATAGCGGATCGGACACGCCCTCTTCCGTCAGGGAGACATCCTGCCAACCGAATTCCGGCGGCCCCGAGAGAATATTCTCTCCGCCATAGGCACGCGCCAGCAACTGACTGCCGAGGCACACACCCATGACCGCCTTGCCAGCATCGCCAAAGGCTTTCATGAGAAGGGAAAGATCGGCAAGATAGGGATAAAGCGCATCGTCAAGCGCATTCTGTTCACCGCCCAGAACGACAAGCGCATCATGGTCGGCGGCATCCCTTGGGAGAGGCTCACCCGCATAGGCGCGGATGACGTGGATTTCCGCCCCCGCTTCTTGCAGCGCGACACCGAGCTGCCCATGCGGCGTACCCGCCATATTTTCTATAATTGCGACGCGCATGAAACCTCGTGGAGACGGCAATGGATTCAACCGGCCAAAAGTGCCGATCGAATCCAGCTTCACCACGAGAAAAATCTATTTTCAAGAGCCGCAGTAACGTCAGAACGACAACTGGCGGATGACCCGACCTGATCCGCCTTAGAATTCACGCGCCAGCTTGGCGTCTACCGAATGCCGGTTGCCGCCGCGCACGGCGAAGAACAGGAAAATCGCAGCCCACAGAATCGATTTTTCCGCGCCGCCCAGACCTTCCGCCTTCACGATGCCATGAAAATAAACCGTTACCAGAAGAACGATCATGGCAGCAAAGGACGCAGGCCGTGTAAACAGGCCGATAGCGACCAGAATTCCTCCGAAAAATTCCGTGGCAGCAAGCAGCGGCGACCAGAAGACGCCTGGATAAAAGCCGAGGCTCTCCACCATGCCGACTGCGCCAAAAGGATTGACGATCTTGCCGAACCCATGGGTAACGAGAAGAAGTCCTGCCGTGACGCGCAGGATCGTCTCCACCAGATCATGCGTCGCATTGTAAAGCGGTGCGACCGCCGGAACGAAAAGACGCTGACGATTATTCTCGAACTGGGCCATAGGATCTCCACGTTTCAGCCTTCAACAGCTTCTCTGTTCGCAAAGCCGCATGGTAAGGACAAGCATGCGCCCGGTAAAAACATGAGTGTTATAGTTGACATTATCGTGAACATTATTTCTGGCAGGCAGCGAAGGAGACGTGAGGATGACCGAAACCAAACCCCGCATAACCATCCGCTATTGCACACAATGCAACTGGCTGCTTCGGGCAGGCTGGATGGCGCAGGAAATCCTGCAGACCTTCGCTTCTGATGTCGGCGAAGTCAGCCTCGTTCCCTCAACCGGCGGTCTGTTCGAGATCACCGTTAACGGCACAACCATATGGGAACGCAAACGCGATGGCGGTTTTCCCGGTCCAAAAGAACTCAAACAGAGAATCCGTGACATCATCGACCCGGAACGCGACCTCGGCCATGTGGACAGAACGAAGCACGAAGGCCTCGACAACTGACCCGGCGACATGTTTCAACAAGGCCAACCAAGTTTTTTCCCTTTAAAATCAATGATCGTCATAAAAGTTCAAAAAGTCTGTTGACACCGGGCGGCTGCCCTCGTACATCGCTCTCCGTCGCCCAGATGGCGGAATTGGTAGACGCGCCAGCTTCAGGTGCTGGTACTCGCAAGGGTGTGGAGGTTCGAGTCCTCTTCTGGGCACCATTCCATTTTTGATCTTAGCCAGATCAAATACTTAGCCAAAAAAACAGCAACATATAGCCGACCGGCAAACGCCGGGGAGCATGTTGTTTTTTGCCTTCCCACCGATGGGAAAACCCGAAAAAAGGCCGTTCCCGTGTTAGCGGAAGGCTGCCATCCTGTCAGAATCTATGATTGATGTTGCGGCGTTACGGCTGAGCGTCCTTGTCACCGCTATTTTGCGAATGCTGTTCGCAATTCGGCGTACAGGACAGAACGGTCCGCTCCGTCTGGCGGAAAACACGCACCGTATTGCCCTCGTCGATGGAGACGAGAATCCGTTCATCCACGATAGGATTGCCATCGGCATCCAGAAGCACGAGATTGGTCGTGCCAAAACTGCGGCCTGTCAGAACAATCGTGGTGGCATCGGCAACCGTGGCGTCTGCAACCTTGGAATTGCCGACGATAACCTTGCTCACGGGACGGTCGAGACGGAGAACACGGGCGTGATTCATCGAAACGCGTAATAAATCTTCCTGAGCAAAAACAGGCAGCGCCGCTGCTCCAAAAATAGCGGACAAGCCGACCACGATTTTCGTCAGTTTTCCGGATGTCACGCTTTTGGCCCTTGCTCATTATCCGCACATTTTCTTGCGCTAGAGAATGCGTGGTTTTAGTGAATGAAGCGTTAAATTGCTGAAATCCTCTAAGCAGACCATGGCCGTGTGTAACAAGATGATATTTTCATGTCTCTTGACACGCTCCAAAACCGAACATGTGCGCCCCTGTGAAACGACACTTGCAGGGAAGAGATAACCGGACAGGCTCAAAATACATTTGTTTATCAGCAAATATAAAAATACAGAAATTACTTTTCTTGTTTGTTTACCAAGAGAAACTCATCCTGCCGTTTACTTTGAATTAATCGTTTTTTTTAAGCGCTTGGAAATCGCTCGGCTGTAGTTTGAAGGCAACCGAACAACGGAGAACAGTTGTCGGCGTGCTGAACCAAACAAGATTTAGGAGAGACCTCATGACCAAGATTTTCGCTCGTTTCCTCAAGGACGAATCCGGTGCGACCGCCATCGAATACGGCCTGATTGCTGCGCTTATTTCCGTTGCGATCATTGGCGGTGCAACGACTGTCGGCACCCAGATCGGCACGCTGTTCACAAACCTTGGCACTAAGATGACGACGGCCGCCACGGCGTCTGGCAATTAAAGGCTAAGAAATTTCGAGATGGCTGCCCTACAAAGGGCGGCCATCTTTCGTATTTTTAGTCATCTGAATATCAGTCATCACCACTACACCGATATTCTGGGAAGGCGAATTTATGGTCGTCGCAGCAATCTTTTTAACTTTGCCTTTGTGCCTGACGTTTGCTGCGCTGAACGATCTGTTCAACATGACAATACCTAACCGCATACCGCTGGTGTTGTTGCTAGGTTTTATAGTAGTTGCCCCCTTCACCGGCATGGGATGGCAGACCTTGGCAATGAGTCTTTTGGCCGCCGCCATCGTTTTTTTTGCCTGTTTTGCGCTTTTTGCCGCCAATGTCATGGGCGGAGGCGACGCTAAGCTCCTGACAGCTGCGGCATGCTGGTATGGTTTCAACATATCGCTCATAGAATTCTTGCTCGGTGTCGCCTTTCTTGGCGGCTTCCTTACAATCGGCATTTTGCTTCTGCGCTCCCGTTCACAACAAATCATGGCAGCTGGTATGCCCATCCCGGATTCGCTGCTGGTCGCGAAAAAAGTTCCCTACGGTATCGGCATCGCCGCCGCCGGGCTGATGACCTATGGCGAGGCACCGCTTGTTAAAGCCGCGATTGCCAGTCTTTCCTAGATAATTGCTACTCAGCCTAGCTTTAATAGCTCTTTAACCACAAATCCAAGCACACTATTAACCATAATTATACCAATCACACGCCATCCTCGGGGAAGAAGAATCTGATTCCCTCAAGGATCGAGCATGAAACCGTCGCGTATTGTCATTCTTTCTGTCGCTCTTGTAGCCGCCGGTCTTGCCGGCATTGTCGCCATGCAGATTTCCGGTGCCAAGCAGGTCATCGAGAAAGCGGAAACGATCATCCAGAAAGAACCGACGGTCAACGTTCTCGTCTCTTCGGCCAACCTGCCCGTCGGCAGCCGCCTGAACGACAGCTCCGTGCGCTGGACACCCTGGCCACAGGGCAATGTGGTCGACAGTTTCATCACGGAAACAAAAAGGCCTGACGCCATCACCGAACTCGCGGGCGCAGTCGTGCGACTGCCTTTGTTCGAAGGTGAACCGATCCGGCCGGAAAAAGTGGTCGATTCCAGCACGCGCATCATGTCCTCCCTTTTGCCGGCCGGAAAACGCGCCGTCGCCACCGAGATTTCCGTCTCGACAGGTGCAGGCGGTTTCGTACTGCCGAACGACCGGGTCGATGTGATCATGGTCCGCAAGGGCGAAAACAATAACTTTCTGACCGAAAACGTTTTGAACAATGTCCGCGTCCTGGCGATCGATCAGCAGATCAAGGAAGGCGAGGACGGAACGTCGGCGGTCGTCGGCGCAACCGCTACACTCGAACTGACCCCGGAACAGGCAAAGATCATCACAGTGGCGCAACAGATGGCTGATCGTCTCACGCTCGCCTTGCGCTCCGTCGCCGATGCACAGGAAAACGATACGCTTTCGGCCGGCCATCTTCTCAGCGGAAGCTCCGGGCAGCCGGAAATTCAGGTAATCAAATCCGGCTCGATCGTGAAGAGCGGTCAAGGAGCTTCACAATGACCGGGGGGCTCATGACAAACCGTCTCAAACAACGCCTGCGTTCATCGATGGCGGGTGGGCTCGCATTCTGCCTTGCCTTTTCAGGCATCCCCGGGCAGCACTCCCCCAAATTTCTGCGTTTCAGCGAAGCAGAGGCGCAAAGCGCAAGCGTCGTGCGGATCACCGAAAGCGGTGCCGGCACTCGCAAACGCTTGAAACTGGGTTTAAACAAGGCGCTGGTTATCGACCTGCCTGAAGATGCTCACGATATCCTTGTTGCCGATCCGAGCCTTGCCGATGCCGTGACCCGCACGTCCAGACGAATCTATCTCTTCGGTAAAACGGTCGGTCAGACCAATATTTTCATTTTCGGTGACGGCGGCAGGGAAATCGTCAGCCTCGATCTGGAGGTGGAGCGCGATATTTCCGGGCTTGAGGCCAATATTCGCCGCTTCATTCCCGAGTCTGACATCAAGGTGGAAATCGTTTCGGACAATATCGTTCTGACGGGATCGGTGCGCACACCGCAGGACTCCGCACGCGCCGTGCAACTGGCGGACGCCTTTCTAAAGGGCGGTGAGGCCACCACACGCAACATATCGCTGACGGGCGGCGACAATGGTGGCGATGCGGCGATTTTTGCCGAGCGCCGGCAGGTATCGCAAATCGTCAACATGCTGACGATTGAGGGTGAAGATCAGGTAACACTGAAGGTCACCGTTGCCGAAGTCAGCAGGCAGGTTCTGAAACAACTCGGCTTCAATGGGTCGATCGGCAGTACAACGAGCGGCAATGGTTTCGAATTCGCAAATCCGTCCAATCTCGGCAACGCAATCGATGGAGCGTCCCGGATCGCCAGTGGTGCGATTGGTTCTGGCTCCCTCAGATTCGCTTCCTACCTCAACGCCATGGAGCAGGCCGGCGTCATGCGCACCCTGGCAGAGCCGAGCCTGACAGCCATTTCCGGCGAGCAGGCCAAATTTTACGTGGGCGGTGACTTCCGACTTGCCGCTACACAAGAAATCGAGATTGATAACGAGACGAAACAGCCGAGCAAAGTCATACGCGAGACACAGACGGTAGACTACGGCATCACCTTGAACTTCAAGCCGGTGGTGCTTTCACCGGGCAGAATAAGTCTCAAGATCGAGACAAATGTCTCCGAACCCACCTATGAAGGGAATGTCGTCACCGGTAATTACGGGCGGGGCGTTCCAGGCTCGACCTATATGTCCGTGCGCAAGCGCGAGACCTCCACGACGGTCGAACTTCCCTCGGGAGGATCGATCGTGATCGCGGGCCTTGTCCAGGACAATGTCAGGCAAGCTATGTCCGGCCTTCCGGGTATCTCGAAAATTCCGATCTTCGGTACGCTTTTCCGCAGCAAGGACTTCCTGCGCAACGAAACGGAACTGGTTATCATCGCGACGCCCTATCTGGTACGGCCCGTCGCGCGCAACCAGATCGCCCGGCCGGATGACAACTTCAACCCGGAAAACGACGCCGCCATGTATTTCATGAACCGCGTCAACAAGGTCTATGGCCGCAATGATCAGGTTAAGGCGGCGCCCTATCAGGGATCAGTGGGGTTCATCTACAAATGACGACAGGTGCACGAAATCCCATCTTCACAACAGGCCCGGACCGCGCAGGTGACATCATGCACGCAAACACTCACCGCCCTTTCGCAAAACAGATCGGCCTTGCGGCTGTCGTCGCTGTTGTTGCGGGGTTGCTACAGGGCTGCGCCCGTGACCCCATGACGACCAACGCGATCCCCGATGACTATCGCACCCGCCACCCGATTACGCTGTCCGAAGCCGAGCACTCGCTCGACATACCCGTTTCTGCCGGCGATAGCCGCTTGACCACTGCGATGGCAGATAATGTTCGTGGCTTCGCCCAGAACTATGCATCCATGTCGACAGGCATAGTCAATATTCAAATACCTTCCGGCTCCGCCAACTCCGCGGCAGCATCACGAATGGCAAAACAGATTCGCTCAGCGCTTTCAGGCGCGGGTGTCGCGCCAGGAAAAATCATGCAGACGAACTATGCCGCCTCCCCGAATGGCGACGCCGCGCCCATCCGGCTGAGCTATGTCGCGGTTACCGCCATGACTGGCCAGTGCGGCCAATGGCCCGAGGACCTCTCGGATAATACCTTCGCCAACAAGAACTGGTACAATTTCGGATGCGCGTCCCAGAGCAATCTCGCGGCGCAGATCGCCAACCCCATGGATCTCGTCGGCCCGCGCGGCATGAGCCCGATCGATGCCGAGCGCCGCGCGGTCGTCATCGACACCTATCGCGGTAAGACTTCGACCGCGTCAACAGATTGATGCGGATCCAACATTTGTCACGGCAGGAAAGACGATGAGCGCTGTAGAATACGATATCAAGCCAAGCGGCGGCACAGAAGCCGAGCCGCCCGTGCGCGCTTCGGATATGGACCACCTGCGGCCCCTGCCCCGCATTTCCGTTCACGCTTTCTGCGTCAGCGACAATATGCAAGGTGTCATGGACGCATTGTCCAGCGACCGGCGCATGAGCAAGGTAACCCTGCGGGTGACCAAGGGTGACATCAATGCGGCAGCCACGATGTTTTCCACGTCACCCACGCCCAATCTCATCATTCTCGAAACAGCAAGCGCACCCGCCTCGCTGCTGGACGATCTCGCCCCTTTGGCGGAGGTTTGCGATCCTTCCACCCGCGTCATCATCGTCGGCCGGCACAATGACATAACGCTCTATCGCGATCTCATCCGCAACGGTATTTCCGAATATCTCGTCGCCCCGGTCAATATGGCCGATCTTTTGGGTTCGATCGCCGCGATCTTCGTCGATCCGGAAGCGGAGCCGCTCGGCCGCAACATCGCCTTCATTGGCGCCAAGGGCGGTGTGGGCTCGTCCACCATCGCGCATAATTGCGCCTTCGGTATTTCGAGTCTTTTTTCCACGGAAACCATTCTGGCGGATATGGACCTTGCCTATGGAACGGCGAATATCGATTTCGATCAGGATCCTGCCCAGGGCATGGCTGAAGCGGTCTTTTCGCCGGAGCGACTGGACGAGGTGTTTCTCGACCGTCTCTTGACGAAATGTTCCGATCATCTGTCGCTTCTGGCAGCGCCGTCTCTTCTCGACCGCACCTACGATCTCGATCGTCAGGCCTTTCTGCCGATCCTCGAAGTTTTGCAGCGCAGCGCCCCGGTTGCGGTTCTCGATCTTCCCCACCAATGGTGCGACTGGACGCGGGCAGTCCTTGCGGAAGCCGACGAGGTGGTCATAACGGCCGTTCCCGATCTGGCAAACCTGCGCAATACGAAGAATCTCTTCGACGCGCTGATAAAGCTGAGACCCAACGATAAGTTGCCGCATCTCGTTCTCAATCAGGTCGGCATGCCCAAACGGCCGGAAATCGCGCCGGCGGATTTCCTTGAGCCGCTTGAAATCGAACCGATCGCGATCATCCCGTTCGACGCATCATTATTCGGAAATGCCGCCAATAGCGGCCGAATGATCAGCGAGATGGATGAAAAATCGCAAATAGCGGAAACCTTCTCGCAGATCGCCCACACCATCACAGGCCGCTCCGTGTTGCGCAAAAGCAGGCGCGGCGGCCTCGAAAAACTGAAGAATATTCTCAAGCGCAAGTAGGTCTTTTGCCTGCGCCCTTAGACGGAAACGCCGATGTTCGGAAAACGCGGGCCTGAGGGCCCAGCCAGAAGCACGAAGCCGGAACCTGTTGCACCTGTACATATGCAGGCGGTGACGGCGCCTGAACCTCGTTCTGCTGCGATTGACACTCTTGAACCCGGCCAATCGCCGGCAATGCGTCAGGCGACCGCAAACGTACCGCCGGCACAGAAAAAACGCGCCCGCACGGAAGATTACTACAATACCAAGAGCCAGGTATTTTCCGCACTGATCGATACGATCGACCTTTCGCAACTCGCCAAGCTCGACGCGGAGAGCGCACGCGAGGAAATTCGCGATATCGTCAATGATATTATTACGATCAAGAATTTCGCCATGTCGATCGCCGAGCAGGAAGAGCTGCTCGAAGATATCTGCAATGACGTTCTTGGTTACGGGCCGCTGGAGCCACTCCTCGCTCGCGATGATATCGCCGATATCATGGTCAACGGTTCCGGCCAGACCTTCATCGAAGTCGGCGGTAAAACCATCGAATCCGATATTCGTTTTCGTGACAATGCGCAGTTGCTTTCCATCTGCCAGCGCATCGTCAGCCAGGTCGGCCGACGGGTGGATGAGTCGAGCCCGATATGCGACGCGCGCCTACCGGACGGATCGCGTGTCAACGTCATCGCGCCGCCGCTCGCCATCGACGGTCCGGCGTTGACGATCCGAAAATTCAAGAAGGACAAGCTGACACTCGACCAGCTGGTGCGCTTCGGAGCGATCACGCCGGAAGGCGCGACATTGCTCAAGATCATCGGTCGCGTCCGCTGCAATGTCGTCATTTCGGGCGGCACCGGCTCCGGCAAGACCACGCTTCTCAATTGCCTGACGAGCTTCATCGACAGGGATGAACGCGTCATCACCTGCGAAGACACCGCCGAACTGCAGCTTCAACAGCCGCATGTGGTGAGGCTCGAAACCCGGCCGCCGAATATCGAAGGAGAAGGCGAGATCACCATGCGCGATCTCGTCAAGAACTGCCTTCGCATGCGGCCCGAACGCATCATCGTCGGCGAAGTGCGCGGACCGGAGGTTTTCGACCTTCTCCAGGCCATGAACACCGGTCACGACGGTTCGATGGGCACGCTGCATGCCAATACGCCACGCGAGTGCCTCAGCCGTATCGAATCAATGATCGCCATGGGCGGCTTCACCCTGCCCGCCAAGACCGTGCGCGAAATCATTTCGGGATCGATCGATGTCGTCATTCAGGCGGCGCGTCTGCGCGACGGCTCGCGCCGGATAACGCAGATCACGGAAGTGATCGGCATGGAAGGTGATGTCATCGTCACCCAGGATCTGATGCGATACGAGATCGAAGGCGAGGATGCGCAGGGCAGGCTGATCGGCAGACACGTATCGACCGGTATCAGCAAGCCCAACTTCTGGGATCGTGCACGCTATTATGGCGAAGAAAAACGCCTGGCGGCTGCGCTCGATGAGATGGAAAAGACATCCTAAGGGAAAGCGACTGCCATGGACCCGACAATAGTGTTACTGGCCGTACTCGTCGCCATCTCGGCAGGAGCGCTCGCTTATGCGTTTCTTTTCCAGCAGATAGAGGTCGAAAAGAAGACCACCAGTCGTTTCAAGCGGGTGCGGGCCGCAGAGACGGATCACGCAAATATCAAAGCTGCGCGCGATCGGGTTCAGGAGCTCAGCAAGCGCCGCAAGTCCATGCAGGACAGCCTGCGGGACATGGAGAAGAAACAAAATGAAAAGGCGAAAAAAGCAAAGAATGTCAGCCTGCGCGATAAACTGGTGCAGGCTGGGCTGGTAATTTCCGTTCGGCGGTTTCACCTTCTGAGCCTCGGCGCGGCAGCTTGCGCCGCTTTTATTGCACTTATCTATGGTCTGTCGTTAACGACAGCTCTCCTCGCCGCCGCCGTTGCTGCCTTGGGATTGCCACGCTGGGTATTGGCGTTTCTCCTCAAGCGCCGGCAGAAAAAATTCCTCGAGGAATTCCCCAATGCGCTTGATGTCATGTGCCGCTCGATCAAGTCGGGTTTGCCGTTGAACGACGCGGTACGCCTGATCGCGTCAGATGGTCAGGAGCCGGTAAAGACAGAGTTTCAGCGAGTTGTCGATGCGCAGCAGGTTGGCATCGGGATTCCCCAAGGAATAGAGCGCATGATGCTGACCATGCCGCTTTTCGAAGTGAGTTTCTTCAGCATTGTCATCAATATCCAGGCACAGGCAGGCGGCAATCTGTCGGAGGCGTTATCCAACCTTTCAAAGGTGTTGCGCGACCGAAAAAAAATGCGCGCAAAAGTGAACGCCCTATCCATGGAGGCAAAAGCGTCTGCCGTCATTATCGGCGCATTGCCTTTCATCGTTATGTTGATGGTGCACTTTACGTCACCTGACTATCTTTCAGTCCTGTTCACGGATATGCGCGGGCACATCATTCTGGGTGCATCTGGACTATGGATGCTCATAGGAATTTTCATCATGCGTCAAATGATCAATTTCGATATTTGAGGGTCATCAATGACAAGGAATTTCCTTTCAGACCTGACGAATCCGCAGACCATTATTGCGATTCTCGTAACAGTGGCGGTTTTCGCCACTCTTTATACGCTCATTACGCCTTTCTTCGAGCGAAAAGACTTTGCCAAGCGCATGAAAGCCGTATCGTCGGAGCGAGAACTCATTCGCAGCCGCGAGCGCGAGCGACTGGCGACAGCAACCAGAGACGGTAAGACCTCCCTGCGTGGCAACAACAATAAGTCCGCACGTCGAATTGTCGAAAAATTCAACCTCCGGGAAGCACTTGCCGACAAGAACACAATGAACAAGCTGCGTGCAGCCGGTTTTCGTTCGCAAAATGCGCTTAATACGTTTCTCACCGCCCGGTTCATCTTCCCGTTCATTTTCCTGGCCGTGGCATTCACCTGGGTTTTTATTCTCGGAAACCTGGCTGATCAGGCTTTTGTCATTCGACTGATGGCGGTGCTTCTTTTCGGCTATGTCGGCTTTTACGCCCCCAATATCTATGTTTCGAACCGCATGACCAAGCGACAGGCCTCGATCAAACGGGCATGGCCGGATGCGCTTGACCTGATGCTGATCTGCATCGAATCCGGTGTATCGATGGAAGCCGCCATGCGCCGCGTAGCGGAAGAGATGGGCGAGCAGTCACCTGAACTTGCAGAAGAAATGATTCTGACGACAGCGGAATTGTCCTTCCTTCAGGACAGGCGTGTCGCGCTTGAGAATTTTGGTATGCGCACACAACTGGACGGTGTCAAAAGCGTGGTGCAGGCCCTTATCCAGGCGGAGCGGTACGGCACCCCGCTCGCCCAGGCCCTGCGCGTTCTCGCGCAGGAAGGCCGGGACGAGCGAATGAATGAAGCCGAGAAAAAGGCCGCAGCGCTGCCGCCCAAACTGACTGTACCAATGATAGTATTCTTCCTGCCGGTTCTGATCGCCGTCATTCTCGGGCCTGCCGGCATTCGTGTCGCCGACACATTCTGACGATGGAAACGCGCAGGAGCGAAACCGGAAATCATTCTATAAGGGCGCAACCCTTCTATACCTGCAAAAGCGTATCAGCCGGCCGGTTTACCGTCCTTTTTCGCCAGTTGCTGCCAGGAGTTCTGCTGCGAAAGCATTGCGCGCAGATAGGTGAGGTTTGCCTGCGCCTGTTGTGGCGAGAGTTCCTGAACCGCGATGCGCTCGGCTTCGGCAAAGCGGCCCTGTAGGCCGACCACGAGCGCAAGGTTCTGGCGAACGCGGCTATCGGCGCCCGGCTGGGCGATGGCGGATTGCAGATATGTTTCGGCCGTACGCGGATCGCTCGACAGGACATAGGACATGCCGAGGTTAGACAACACGCTCGGGTCGTTCGGCTTCAGGTCAAGCGCCTGCCTGTAGCGGGAACGCGCCTCGTTCGAGCGCCCAAGCTGATCAAGCACGGCGCCCTCGGCGGAATACAGCCGCCAGTCGGGCCGGTCCGGCGTCTGTGCTCGCTGGATGGTCGAAAGCGCCTGTTCCAGCTGGCCGGCGGCGGCCTGCGATTTGCCATAGGCGGCAAGGACATCGCGGTCGGCCGGATTGGCGATGGCGATCTGCTGCATGACGGCGAGAGCCTGTGTGTTCTTGCCGGTCATCATCAGCACGCTGGCATAATTCATGCCGACCGATTTGTCCTTGGGGCTGCGTTCATAAGCTTTGCCGGCGCTCTCCTCCGCCTGCCGAAGCTGCTCCATGTTCATGTGATCATAGGACCGTGTGGCGGCGGGAATGGAGCCGGTGGACATGCGATCGGGCTTGTTGGTGCCCGCGCATCCTGAAACCGCAAGAACCAATGCGGCAAGACATGCTCCCCGCAGCAACCCTGTCCGACCTGTATCGCCCAAAGAAAATGCAGTCATGGCAGCGCCCCCGCCCAAGAATGATCGATCTTGCGCCCGACACACGACAGACTCACATGACGCAACTTTCGCTTAAGCAATAATCTGTTAACCCTAACAGAGCGTTAATCGCACCGATTCTCGACATTTACGGAAGCATATAATGGCGCCCTATCAGTTCATCGAACGCCCGACCCCTTTCAGCTCCAAGGCCGGCAGCACATTGCCGGTTTTCGCCGTCACGCCGGCCCATATCGAACAGGGCGCCATCGATCCCGTCGCTCTGGACTGGGCGAAGAAGGCGGGGTTCAAGGCGGAGACGGGCGCCATCCTCCTCGTTCCTTCCGCCGATGGTTCGCTGGGCGGCGTTCTTCTCGGCCTCGGCGGCAATCCCTCAGAAATCCCGTTCATCACCGGGAAACTCGCCCGTGAGCTGCCGGAAGGTGAGTGGCACATCGAGACCGCGCCACTGACGGCCAATCGCCTCGCTCTCGGTTTCGGCCTCGGCAGCTATCGTTTCGACAAATACAAGGCCACCAAGACGAACGGGGCAAAGCTCCTCATTCCGCAAGATGCCGAGGACGGCGAGATCAAGCGCGTTCTGGCCGGTGTTTTCCTTGCGCGCGACCTCATCAATGTTCCGGCCAACGATATGGGACCGGATGAGCTTGAGATTGCCTTCCGCGCGCTTGCCGCCCATTACAAGGCAAAGGTGAAGGTCACCACCGGCGATGATTTGCTCAAGGAAAACTTACCCCTGATCCATGCGGTCGGCCGGGCCAGCGAAAGCGCGCCGCGGCTTCTGGAGATGAATTGGGGCAAGAAGGGAAATCCGCGCCTCACCCTTGTCGGCAAGGGCGTCTGCTTCGATACAGGCGGCCTCGATATCAAACCTGCCGCCTCCATGGCGCTGATGAAGAAGGATATGGGAGGTGCGGCCAATGTTCTCGGCCTTGCGCTGATGATCATGGATGCGAAGCTGCCGGTCGATCTTCGCGTGCTCGTTCCCGCCGTCGAAAACTCCATCTCCGCCAATGCCTTCCGCCCCGGCGATATCTACCGCAGCCGCAAGGGGCTGACGGTGCAGATCGACAATACCGATGCGGAAGGCCGTCTCGTTCTGGCGGATGCGCTAGCCTATGCGGACGAAGATGCGCCGGACCTGATGATCGACATGGCGACGCTGACCGGCGCGGCGCGTGTCGCGCTCGGCCCGGATCTGCCGCCCTTCTACACCGATGATGAGGATCTGGCGCATGACATCGCGGAAGCCAGCATCGATACGGACGATCCGTTGTGGCGCATGCCGCTCTACATGGGCTACGATAAGGATATACGCTCACGCGCAGCCGATATCACCAACGCGCCTTCGGGCGGCATGGGCGGATCGATCACCGCCGCCCTGTTCCTGAAGCGTTTCGTCACCAATACCAGGCGCTGGGCGCATTTCGATATTTACGGCTGGTCTCTGAGCGAGAGGCATCATTCATCGATCGGTGGGGAGGCGCAGGGCATCCGCGCACTCTTCCATTACATCGCACACCAGTTCGCGAAGTAATCTGCTGATAGGTGCAGGCTTCCACGGGCGCTTCCTCAACGGGGCGCCCGTTCTCAATTCGGAGCATTCCGGATGGAAAACCGGGCTCCAAGTTTCCTGGAAAAGCTTTAAACCAGAACTTTCTGTTCCTTGTGGTCCTCTTCACCAAAGAACTTCAGGTAACGCTCCACTTCGGCCGGATCGCCCGTCGCCTTCTGTGGATTGTCCGAGAGTTTCACGGCCGGCCGGCCATTGGCGTCACTCACCTTGCAGACGATGGAGATCGGCTTGAGGCTGGCGATGGTTTTTGGCGCGCAGCCGGCAAAATCATTCGTCAGATTGGTGCCCCAGCCAAAGCTCATGCGAACCCGCCCTTCAAAGTGCCTGTAGGTGTCGATGATGGCGTCGACATCGAGACCATCGGAGAAGATCAGCATCTTCTTGCGCGGGTCACGGCCCATCTTCTGCCACCACTCGATGATCTTTTCCCCGCCTTCGATCGGCGGCGCGCTGTCAGGGCGGAAACCCGTCCAGTCTGCCACCCATTCCGGCGCATTGCGAAGGAACGCGGCGGTTCCGAAGGCGTCAGGCAGCACGATCAGCAGGTTGCCGCCATAAAGCCGGTTCCAGTCCTTCAGGACCTGATAGGGAGCTGCGGCCAGTTCCTCATTCGTTTGCGCCAGCGCCGCGACCACCATCGGCAGTTCATGCGCGTTCGTGCCCACAGCTTCGAGATCGGAATCCATGGCGAGCAGGACATTGCTCGTACCGGTAAAGGCAGGACCGATGCCTTCCTTCAGCGCTTCCACGCACCAGCGCTGCCAAAGGAAACTGTGGCGGCGGCGGGTACCGAAATCGGAAATGCGCAGGCCCGGCAGTTCCCGCAGCCGCTCGACCTTCTCCCACATCTTGGCCTTGGCGCGGGCATAGAGCACATCGAGCGTGAAATAACCGAGCGAACGCATGGCGCTGCGCGAGCGCAACTCGTTGATGATGGCGAGCGCCGGGATTTCCCAGAGCGTCGTATCCATCCAGCGTCCGTGGAAGTTCAGCTCATATTGACCATCGCGCTTGAAAAGCTCGTATTCCGGCAATTGATAGCTGGACAGCCAGGAGAGGAATTCCGGCTCGAAAATCTGCGAGCGGCCGTAAAACGTGTTACCCGCAAGCCAGATGTTTTCCTTCTTGGAAAGACGAAGGGTGCGCGCATGATCGAGCTGTTCGCGCAGCTCCATCTCGTCGATCTCTTCCGCCAGTCGCACCGTCTTCGTGCGGTTGATCAGGGAGAACGTTGCGTCGACTTCCGGATAGAGTTTCCAGATCATCTGCAACATCAACAGCTTGTAGAAATCCGTATCGATCAGGCTGCGCACGATAGGGTCGAGTTTCCAGGTATGATTATGGACACGCGTGGCTATATCGGTCTTCGTCATACTCGCATTCCCCAATATCGGCCAAAGGTCAGAATAGCCGATGTCACTCCGCACCCCGGCAGGTATCAACCTGTCATGCGGAAGATTTATCTGAAAAAGCGACAACAAGTCCAGAGCACGCGCCAGGCAAATGCCTGCCGCCACAGCTCACGCATCGATTTTCCGAAGACCGCAAAGGGGTTTTCGGTCCGGTGTTCAAACCATGCGGCTTCAGAAGGTCGGGTCGACGGGGTTTATGCCGGGATACCAGTCCTTGGAGACCGGATTTCTGCCGCCGAAACTGGAAATGCCGTTTTCGTCGGTACAGCGATACCCCTGAACGGGAAGCCCACGGCTGCCGAAAACATCCCGGTAGGGACCTCGGGAATAACCGGTCACACCCAATGCGCTATGGCAGTTGTAACGGACCTTTGGCTGCAGCGTGCGCGGATCCTTGACGCCGGGCAGGTTCGCATAGGCATCCGGCGCGGGGGCAAAACCGTTCTGGAAAACAGTCTGCGCCTGCGCAGACGCGCTCAGCAAAGCCACCGCGAGGATCGCTGCCAACCGTGTCGCCGTTCTTGTCTTCATCGGTGCCCGTCCAGAACCATCATCCACCCGATGTAGGCTGTCGGGGGCTCTCGCACAAAGGGCTGCACGGGAACAATTTCGTGAAAGCCGCTGTCTCAGCCTTCCAGGCGACGGAAAGCCGTCGGCTTTTCATAAAGCCAGCCGATGCGCTCGATGGCCGCGTCGAGGTTTTCCCGTGCGACATTCATCGTATGGCCATTGGCATGCAGCAGCGTTTCCTCGTTTTCCATGAGGCCAACATGGCCCTTCCAGAAAACGAGATCGCCGCGGCGCAATTCATCACGCTCGATTTCCACGCCGAGCGACTTCACCTGCATGTCGGTATCGCGCAGAACCCGCCGGCCCGTCATGGCCATGGAAAGCTGCACGAGGCCGGAACAATCGATACCGAAGCCGGAGCGGCCGCCCCAGAGATAGGGCGTTTCGATAAAGCGCAGCGCCACCGCCACATAATCTTCGTAAAGCGCCGCGTCGACGGCCTGGCAATGGGCGGCGATGATGCCTTCGCCTTTTTCGGTCAGCAGGTAACGGGTACCGCGTGTCTCCGCCTCGCCTACAATCTGGATCAGGCTACCCATGGACAGTGCTGCGACCGGCGGTTTGCGCAACTCAGCAGCTGGATAGAGAAAAGTGCGCGGCGCAGTCACCCGATGGGTGGCGACAACGACATCGCCAATCGCCGTTTCCGGCACATAGCCGGCATAACCATCTGCATCCGCCTGCACCCATGCCCAGCCGTTCGCCCGGTCGAAAACACGGATGGTTTCGCCAGACAGCAGCTCGGTATCGATGCCGACGGCAAGGTCCGGCGTCGGCCGCAGGCCAATAACCGGCACCGCGATCTGGGCAGGCGAGCCGCTGACAAAACGTTCGGCCTGCACCACGCCCTGCAACTTTTCATCGGCGAGATCGGAGCGGAAGACATTCAGGCGACGGTCGAGCATCATGGGTTCACATCCAGGGGTTAGATCTTGCGCGCCTGATCAATAATCATATCGCCGAATTTTTCCAGATAAAGCGCACCAGCCACCGTACGTTTTATCACGACATTGCGCTTGTCCCGCTCATCCCGAACCCGATCGACGAGCCCGAGAGCGCCGAGGCTGTCGAGGGCGCGGGTAATGACCGGTTTGGTGACTCCCAGCGTTGCCGCAAGACCCCTGACGGTGTGTGGTGGCGTGACGAGATAAATCTGCAGCAGGATGGCGGTTTGACGCAAGGTCAAATCCGGCTGATCGTCAATGACCTGCGTCGTGGACACACGATGCCAGAGGCCAAGCGCCTCCGAGGGCGACAATTGTGCAGGCAAACCTTGCCCCTCCAGTCGTTTTCTTACCTTTTTCATTCAAGAGAACGGAAAACTCAAGAACCATCCCGCACAAACAGAACCGCCGCACGGCGCAGATCAGAAGATCGCGCGGCGCGGCGGTATTTGTTGACCCGTTTTCGGGCCATGATGTCCCCTCTGGACTTGCAGAATGATATGCAGGAAGCGTGCCAGTTTTGATGCGCCGCACAAATACTCGTAAAAACAGTAACTTAAGGAAAAAATTCATCTTGTGGCGAATTTTTTCGCAAAGGATAAACAGCAATAAAAATAGGCAAAAATAACTCAATGCTTAAAAACCGCCTTCCGCCGCGACAGCGGAAGGCAAGGATACGCAGATCAGATCTCCGCGCCGCGCGCGGCATCGACCGCATCGGCATTCTGTCGCCGGTTATAGCGGATCGACGACCAGAGCGAGATACCGATCAGGCCCGCGCCGCCAAGGCCCGTGATGACCTCCGGAATATGCACCATGGTCTGCACGTACATGATGACGGACAGGATGAGGATCGCATAAAAGGCGCCGTGCTCCAGATAGCGATATTCGGCCAGGGTTCCCTTCTCGACCAGCATGATGGTCATCGAACGCACATACATGGCGCCGATGCCGAGGCCGATGGCGATGATGAAGAGGTTCTGCGTCAGCGCGAAAGCGCCGATAACGCCGTCGAAGGAGAAGCTGGCATCCAGCACTTCGAGATAAAGAAACGCACCGAAGCCGCCTTTAGCAGCACCTTCCAGCATTTCCTGGCTGCGGTCGAGAATGCCGCCGACAACTTCCACCAGCAGGAAGGTCAAAAGGCCCCAGATCGCCGAATGGAAGAAGGTGTTGGCCGCGACCGGACCAAGTTCCGGATTGTCGCTTGCGCCGATGATGCGGGAAAAGATCAGCATGACGACCAGCACGAAGGCAATCTCGATGCCTTTGACGGAGGAATAGATTGCAGCCTTTTCCTCGATCCAGCGTACCCAGTGCACATCCTTTTCATGGTCGAAGAAGAAGTTGAGGCCGACCATCATCAGGAAGGTGCCGCCGAAAGCCGCAATCGGCAGATGGGCGTCCCGCATGATTTCCGCGTAACGTTCCGGCTGCGTGGCCGCCATTACGATTGCCGTCCACGGGCCGACATTGGCGGCAACGACGACAATCAGCAGCGGGAAGACGATACGCATGCCGAAAACGGCAATCAGGATACCCCAGGTCAGGAAGCGGTGCTGCCAGACCGGCGTCATATCCTTGAGCTTGTTGGCGTTGACGATGGCGTTGTCGAAGGAGAGCGAAATTT
This sequence comes from Agrobacterium sp. B1(2019), assembly GCF_008274755.1. Lineage (NCBI taxonomy): Bacteria > Pseudomonadati > Pseudomonadota > Alphaproteobacteria > Hyphomicrobiales > Rhizobiaceae > Agrobacterium > Agrobacterium sp. B1(2019). The sequence goes on from NZ_VTPB01000001.1 coordinate 2,455,824, forward strand.
CCAGCACCGCCAGAACGACGCAGATGAAGAAGATGGTCGCCGTGCCGCCCACCGTTCCGGTCATTTCCCAACCGAGATAACCGCCGAGGATCAAACCGACCACGGTGACGATAAAAGCCCATTTGAAGTAGGAAAGCGTTTTTTTCTGGGTGGCGCTCATGTCCGGTCACCTCCCAAAACGAGGGCGTTTGCGGACGGACGCGGGGCATCAGGCCGCACGCAGAAAGCACGCGCGCGAAGCACATTCAGGTTTTTCATAGTTTTTAATCCGCCGGCCAATTTTGCAGGCGGTACCGACATCACGAGAGCGCCGTAAAACTCTCGCCAGAGGGGCCCGGCACCTTTGTTTCCTCTGCCCATGCGAGACAAATCATCGCAGGACCCCTTCTTACTTCCTGAAGATCACGCCTTCGTCAAGTCCCGTGATTGTGACCAAAGATCAAACCTGCTCCGCAGCCAGTCTTTCGGCGGTTTCAAGGCGGCGCTTGAGCGTATTTTCACGAAAGAAGATGTAAAGACCAGAAAGAACGATCAGGCCCGCGCCGACGACGATACTCGTCTGCGGCACATCACCGAAGAACAGCCAGCCGAAAATCACCGCCCAGAGCAGCAGAGTATATTGCAGCGGCGCGACGGTGGCGGCATCGGCAAGTTTAAGCGCCCGGTTGACCAGCACATGCGCCGCCATGGCGACGACGCCGAGCAGGCCGAGGAAGGCCAGATCGAAACTGGACTGAACCGGCAGCCAGCCCGATGGCGTGAGGAACACCGCGACAACGCCCGCAAGTGCCGCACCAATGATCTGCCAGAAGGCGAGCACCGTATCCGGCGTATTGCGCAGCTGGCGGCCGGACAACATCATGAAGGCGAAGGCGGCACTGCCGAGTATGGAAAAGAGCGCAGCGGAAGTGAGGCTTGCCGAGCTGGGTTTGAGCGCGATGAGAACACCGACAAAACCGATGGCGATTGCCGTCCAGCGACGCCAGCCGACCTTTTCTCCGAGCAGAAACGGCGAGAGCGCCGCCACGTAAATCGGAGCCGCGAGCCAATAGGTCATGACGTCGGCCAGCGGAAGAGACGCGACCGCGAAATAGAAACAGAAAAGCTCTGCGGTGGAGAAGAAGACACGCGCCACCTGAAGGCCGGGCCGCTCGATTTTCACGAGGCCAGAAAGACCGGCTCTCCAGACGATGGGAACAAGGATGACAAGCGCTGCGGCGCTACGGATGAGGATAACCTGACCCTGGCTATAGGTAGAGACGAGCCATTTTCCCATGGCGTCGTTCAACGCGAATAGCAGCATTCCAAGCAGCATGACGGCCACGCCGAGGCCCGTCGGCGAAAGCTTTCGTATCATAGTCGACATGTCAGTTCCGATCTCCCAATGGTTGCATTGGTCGTCCAACCAGCCATCCTTTGTCAAGCCCCGAACGGCTGGCCCCACGCAATTAATAGTACTAATATATTAGCACGCCGATATCAGGTGAAGATGCGTCGCTCTTCGGCCACGAGTTCCTGGAGAAAATCGACCACCGTTCGGACCCGGACAAGTTGTCGGGCGGATTCATGATAGGCCGTCCAGTAGGATCGGCTTATGGTAAGATGGGGCATGATCCGCAGAAGCTCGGGATATTGCCCGGCGATATAATTATGCAGGATGCCGATACCGGCCCCCGACCGCACGGCCTCGGTTTGCCCGGTGGCGCTGGAAATTTCAAAAGCGGCATCCCAGTCGCGCATGATCTCGCCGGTATAGTTGAGCGACGGCGAAAAGATCAGGTCCTCCACATAGCCGATCCGCCGGTGGCGTTTCAGCGCCTCGACATCAGCAGGCGTTCCGTAGTCGGCCAGATAATCCGCCGAGGCATAGAGGCCCAACGAATAATCGGTGAGTTTCGAAAACATCAGTCTGCCCTGCTCCGGCCGCTCGATGGTGATGGCGATATCGGCCTCGCGCTGCGACAGGGAGAAGGAGCGCGGCACCGGCACGAGCTGAATTTTCAGGTCAGGATAACGGGCCGTCAGTCTGCCAAGCCTTGGCGCAAGGAAGGATACGCCGAGGCCATCGGGTGCGCCGATGCGCACCGTTCCCGCCACAGCCGTATCAACACGACCGAGATTTGCCTGGGCATTCAGCATTTCGGTCTCCATGCGCTCGGCTCCGGCAAGAAGCCGCTGGCCCTCTTCCGTCAACTCGCAGCCATTGGTGCTTCTCAAGAAGAGCTGTGTGCCGATGGCCGCTTCCAGTGCGGAAATGCGCCGGCTGAGGGTGGAATGGTTGACGCCAAGCTTTCTGGCCGCCGAAAGAAACTGGCCGCTTCGCGCGACGCTCAGAAACAACCGCACATCATCCCAGTTCACGGCGCCCTCCTTATGTCCATTTTTGCACAATGGATGCTTATTTCAGGTGATTGATTTGTGCAAATCGAAAGGTAATGCTGCACCATCATATTCTGGAGGAACACCCATGAAGGAAATCGGTCATTTTATTAACGGCAAGCATGTGCCGGGCACCAGCGGCCGCACATCGAATGTCTATAACCCGGCGACCGGCGAAGTGCAGGCGACCGTTGCGCTTGCCAGCGACGCCGAACTGCGCGCCGCCGTCGAAAGCGCCAAGGCGGCACAGCCGAAGTGGGCCGCTACCAACCCGCAGCGCCGTGCCCGCGTCTTCTTCAAATTTGTCGAACTTCTGAACCGCGACATGAACGAGCTGGCGGTGCTGCTTTCCAGCGAGCATGGCAAGACCGTCGAGGATTCCAAGGGCGACATCATCCGCGGTCTCGAAGTCTGCGAATTCGTCTGCGGCATTCCGCATCTGCAGAAGGGCGAATTCACAGAAGGCGCAGGCCCGGCCATCGACATGTATTCGATCCGTCAGCCGGTCGGTATCGGCGCGGGCATCACCCCATTCAACTTCCCCGGCATGATCCCGATGTGGATGTTCGCGCCGGCAATTGCCTGCGGCAACGCCTTCATCCTCAAGCCTTCCGAGCGCGATCCGTCGCTGCCGATCCGCCTTGCTGAACTAATGATCGAAGCCGGTCTTCCGGCCGGCATCCTGAACGTTGTCAACGGTGACAAGGGCGCCGTCGACGCCATACTGACCGATCCCGATATTGGCGCGGTCTCCTTCGTCGGTTCGACGCCGATCGCCCGCTATGTCTATGGCACGGCCGCCATGAACGGCAAGCGTGCGCAGTGCTTCGGCGGTGCGAAGAACCACATGATCATCATGCCGGATGCCGATCTCGACCAGGCGGTAAACGCGTTGATGGGCGCAGGTTACGGTTCCGCCGGCGAGCGCTGCATGGCGGTTTCCGTTGCGGTTCCAGTCGGCGAAGAAACGGCAAATCGCCTCGTTGAAAAGCTCATCCCGCAGATCGAAGCGTTGAAGATCGGCCCTTATACCGACGACAAGGCCGATATGGGTCCGCTCGTCACCAAGGAAGCGCAAACGCGCGTCAAAGGCCTGATCGACAGCGGCGTCGCACAGGGTGCGAAGCTCCTGGTCGATGGCCGCGACTTCAAGCTGCAGGGCTATGAAGACGGCTATTTCGTCGGCGGCTGCCTGTTCGACCACGTCACCCCTGACATGGACATCTACAAGACGGAGATCTTCGGACCGGTTCTGTCGGTCGTTCGTGCCAAGAATTACGAAGACGCGCTGGAACTGCCGATGAAGCATGAATATGGCAACGGTGTCGCGATCTACACCCGCGACGGCGATGCCGCCCGCGACTTCGCAAGCCGCGTCAATATCGGCATGATCGGCGTCAACGTTCCGATCCCGGTTCCGCTCGCTTACCATTCCTTCGGCGGCTGGAAAGCTTCGAGCTTCGGCGACCTCAACCAGCACGGGACGGATTCGATCAAATTCTGGACAAAGACCAAGACGATCACCTCGCGCTGGCCGTCGGGCATCAAGTCGGGTGCCGAATTCGTCATGCCGACAATGAAGTAAGCAAGTCGACAAACCTAAAAAGCCCCGCCGTGTTTTCACCGCGGGGCTTTTTGCAATCCAGTTGTCGCGAAGATCAGTTGGTCGGGCCGTCGTTGAAACCCACTTCATCAACCAGTTCGGACGCCTGCTTGCGATGGGCGGCTATGTCCGTCAGCGGCAGCTTGTCCGGATTGATGGGGCCGAAGCCCTTCACGACATCGGAGGGCTCCGCGCCGGGCAGCACCGGATATTCGAAGACCTGCCTGGCGTAAATTTCCTGCGCCTCGCGCGAAGCCAGGAATTCCATCAGCTTCAGCGCATTGTCTTTGTTGGGGGCGTATTTCGTCAGCGCCATGCCGGAAATATTCACATGTGTGCCGCGATCGCCTGCGTTGGGGAAGATCACCCGCACCGATCCGGCCCATTCCTTTTCTTCCGGCTCGCGATCATTGGTCAACATAAGGCCGACATAATAGGTGTTGCCGAGCGCGATGTCGCATTCACCGGAAAAGATCGATTTCGCCTGGCTGCGGTCGGTTCCATCAGGCTTGCGAGCGAGATTATTCTTCAGGCCCGTCAGCCATGTACGGGTATAATCGACGCCGTGATGGGCGATCATCGAGGCGATCAGCGCGATATTATAGGAATGCTGGCCGTCGCGAATGCAGATCTTGCCCTTCCATTTTGGATCGGCAAGCTCCTCATAGGTAATGTCCTTCTGGGTCACCCTTTCCTTCGACGCATAGACAACCCGGCCTCGCGTGGTGAGCCCAAACCATTCGCCCTCGGGATCGCGCAGATTGGCGGGGATATCCTTTTCGATGACGGGATCGTTGAGGACCGGCTGGGTAACCTTGCCCTCCTTCGCCTCGACGAGACGGGCAATATCGACCGTCAACAGCACATCCGCAGGTGAATTGACGCCCTCGGCCTGAATGCGTTCCACCAGCCCCTTGTCGAGAAAAAGCACATTCGCCTCTATCCCGGTTTCCTTCGTGAAAGCATCGAGCAGCGGCTGGATCAATTCAGGCTGGCGATAGGAATAGACGTTAACCTCCCCCTCTGCCAAAGCGACGGGCGCGGCGACAAGGATCGTCAGCCCTGAAAAAACGGCAGCGGAAAAGTATGATTTCAAGCTTGCCATTATGAACGCCTCCATTACATTCAGATTCTTGACTTGTTTGTTCATGAATCATCCGGACGGTCAACAAGGCTGTTCGAGAAATATCGGATGGGGACCAGTTTTTTCAGTTTCTGGAATTGTTCTAAACTGAAAAAGAGACTATATAACTCCACATTGAGAGTTAGGAGACCAGCATGCGCTTGACCAAACAGACCAACTATGCCGTTCGCATGTTGATGTATTGCGCCGCCAATGAAGGCCATCTGAGCCGCATTCCCGAGATTGCCAGGGCCTATGGTGTTTCGGAGCTGTTCCTGTTCAAAATCCTGCAGCCGCTCAACAAGGCAGGTCTGGTGGAGACCGTGCGCGGCCGCAACGGCGGCGTGCGTCTTGGCAAACCCGCCGACAAGATCAGCCTGTTCGACGTGGTGAAGGTGACCGAAGACAGTTTCGCCATGGCCGAGTGCTTTGAGGATGGTGCGGTGGAATGTCCGCTTGTAGATAGCTGCGGCCTCAACTCGGCGCTTCGCAAGGCGCTTAATGCCTTTTTTGACGTTCTGGCGGAATACTCAATCGATGATCTCGTCAAGGCGCGGCCCCAGATCAACTTCCTGCTGGGCCTGGACACGGAAATGCCGAAGGTCGCTCCCCTTCCGGCTGCCTGATCATTCCATTGTCCCATTGAGAATTGCCATAGCCCGTGCCCGATAGGCCACGGGCTTTTCTTATGTAAATAAGCAAGAAATGTAATATTTCTGGTCCTGCGTGTTGACGTCTTGAACGGAAGCGGCGCATTTGGTCGCAAGCTTTTTCAAGCAAACACTCAGCGTCGCAATGATCATCAAGCCTGAACTCCATACATTCGCGCTCACCGCGCTCGTCGGCAGCATTGGTGCGCTGCTCGCCAGTCTCATCGATATCCCAGCGCCTTTTCTTTCCGGCCCGGCGCTTGCCGTGACGATTACGGGACTGGCCGGTGTAAGGCTTGGTATTCCCGCCTTCATCCGCAACGCCTGTTTCGTCGTCGTCGGCATTTCGATGGGAACGAGCGTGACGCCGTCCGTGATCGACGCCGCAAAGACCTGGCCCCTGAGCTTCGTCGTCGTGCTCGTCGCCGTCGTCATCATGCTCTATGTAGCCTACTGGATCCTGCATTACGGCTTCGGTTACGACCGGACGACAGCGATGCTAGGCGCCTCTCCCGGTCATCTCAGCTATATCATCAGCCTCGGCGCCGAAACGAAAAGCGACCTTGCGACCGTCAGCATCGTGCAAAGCGTGCGGGTGCTGGCGCTCACGCTTTCCGTGCCGCTGATCGTCGAATATTTCGATCTTGTCAGCAGGGAACCGCTTGTGGCCAACCCGCCAATGGGCCTTTTTACGTTGGCGCTGACCATCGGTGCATCGCTTCTGACCGGCTGGCTCTTCCTGCGCTGGAAGTTTCCGGCCGCCCTGCTGCTTGGAGGTGTCGCCATTTCCATCGGCACCCACATTACCGGCCTTACCGAAGGCGGTGTTCCCACCTGGCTCAGCCTGCCCGTCTATGTGCTTATCGGCTGCCTGATCGGCACGCGCTTTTCGAATGTCTCATTGATGGACGTGCGGAAAGGCTTTCTGGCGGGCTTCGTCGTCACCATCGCCGTGATGGTTATAGCTGGCAGCATTGCCTGGATGATTTCCGGTGTGACCGGCGTTCCTCTCAATGCCGTCATGATCGCCTATTCGCCGGGCGGTCTGGAAACCATGGCGGCGATGGCGGTGATGATGCATGCCGATACCGCCTATGTCGGTTCCCATCACGTCATCAGGCTCTTGTTTCTGTCCGTTCTCATGCCGCTCGTCATGGGCAGGGATGCGCGCAAGCGTGACGGCGAAACCTGACTATCGGCGTCCAGCCGGAGCCATCGACGCAAAAAAAAGCAGATGGCATGCAACCATTTTTCCGTCCGGCTGTTTATGTTGGGCCGCAATTGCGGCGGCGATCTTTCGCCTGTTCGCAGACTGACCCACCGGAGGAACATTCATGAACCGCTTGATGACGTTGACGGGCGCCGGACTTGCGCTTGCCCTTTCTGTTTCCATCGCGCAGGCGCAGGTGGTCGTGTCGTCTAAGATCGACACGGAAGGCGGTGTTCTCGGAAACATCATCCTCGCCGTCCTCAATCAGAACAAGATCGAAACGACGGATCGCATCCAGCTCGGCGCGACGCCGGTTGTGCGAAAAGCGATCACAGCCGGCGAGATCGACATCTATCCGGAATATACCGGCAACGCCGCCTTCTTTTTCTCCAAGGCGGACGATCCGCTCTGGAAAGATGCAGCCAAGGCCTATGAAGAAGCAAAAACACTCGACTTCGACGCCAACAAGATCGTCTGGCTGACACCATCGCCGGCCAACAACACCTGGGCTATTGCGCTGCGCAAGGATGTCGCCGACAAGAACAATCTCAAGACGCTTTCCGACTTCGGCAAATATGTTGCCGATGGTGGCGAGGTGGTTCTTGCCGCTTCTTCCGAATTCGTCAATTCCGCCGCTGCGCTGCCTGCATTTCAGAGCACCTATGGCTTCACCATGAAGTCTGACCAGTTGATCACGCTTTCCGGCGGCGACACTGCGGCCACGATCGCCGCCGCCGCCAACCAGACGAACAACGCCAATGCCGCCATGGTCTATGGCACGGATGGCGGCATCGCGCCTTCAGGTCTCGTGGTGCTGGAGGACGACAAACATGTGCAGCCGGTCTATCAGCCAGCGCCGATCATTCGCGAAGAGGTTTTGAAAAAGCACCCGAATATCGAAGAGCTGCTGAAACCAGTGTTCGAAAAGCTCGACCTGGCGACGCTGCAGGATTTGAACGCCCGCGTGCAGGTGGGCGGTGAACAGGCCAAGACCGTGGCGCTGGACTTCCTGACAAAGAACGGTTTCGTCAAGTAACCGCTCGCGACGCGGGAGCGGGTTGCGGAAGCCGGTACGTTCCCATGATCCGGTCCGAATCCAGAGTAGGCGAGACAAAAGGCAGGGAGCAGGATTTGACGAAGTGGCCTGACAAAGTTGGCGTGGTGATTTCGTCCCTGCTTCTTTATGCGCTTTTTGCGTTGCCTTTCATGACATTGCGTGCCAACCGGATCGTTCAGGGCGAGACACGCACGGTCTTCGAAGCGCTTCCGGGTTCAGCTGCAACTCTTCTCGTCACCATCGTTCTTGTTTCAGTCTTCATCGCCTTTTTCCGCTTTCCCACGCGATTGAAACTCGCAGTCGCGCTGGTCGGTCTTGCGGCACTGGCGGTTTTCATCGGGCAGGCAGCATCTTTTCTCACGCCAGAGGGTAACAGTTTTGCCCGTGTTTCACCCGCCAGCGGCTTCTGGTTGATGTTTGCCGGTCTGGCTCTGCTCGCTACGGATTGTATTGCGCGTCTTGAACCGAAGCCCGCTGCCCGAATTTTGTTGCTGCTGGCGGCCATTGCCGCACTCGCGGCCGTGCTGACAAGCGGCCTCTGGAACGACCTCTCCATCATCAAGGAATATACCGGCCGGGCCGATACGTTCTGGACCGAGGCTTTGCGGCACGTGGAACTTGCCATAGGCTCGCTGATCGCGGCGACCGTAGTGGGTATTCCCCTGGGGATACTCTGTTACAGGGTCGAGTGGTTGCGCGCGGGTGTACTGAATGGCCTCAATATCGTCCAGACCATCCCTTCCATCGCCCTTTTCGGCCTTTTGATCGCCCCGCTGGGGTGGATCGCTGCCACTGTGCCGGGTGCGGCGAAGATCGGTATTGCCGGCATCGGCATGGCGCCCGCCTTCGTGGCGCTGTTTCTCTATTCGCTGCTGCCGGTCGTTTCCAACACGGTGGTCGGTCTTTCCGGCGTTTCGCAGGCGGTCCGGGAAGCGGCGCGCGGGCTTGGTATGACGCCGGTGCAACGGCTGCTGCAGGTGGAATTTCCGCTGGCCATGCCGGTCATCCTCACCGGCATCCGCATCGTACTGGTGCAGAATATCGGCCTGGCGACGATCGCCGCCCTGATCGGCGGCGGCGGTTTTGGGGTTTTCGTATTTCAGGGCATCGGGCAGACAGCGATGGACCTCGTGCTGCTCGGCACCGTACCGACCGTCCTTCTCGGCTTTGCCGCAGCAATAACACTCGACGCCCTCATCGACAGCAATCTCTTCAGCGCAGGCGGAAGGCAAAAGGCATGATCGAAATCGACACCATCACGAAACGATATGGCGATGCAGCCGTCGTGGATCAGGTATCGTTGACTGTCGCGCCGCGCACCGTCACCGTCATCGTCGGCACCTCCGGCTCGGGAAAAACCACCCTGCTGCGCATGATAAACCGGCTGGTGGAGCCCACCTCCGGCACGATCCGTATCGACGGTGAGGATGTCAGCGCCATACCCGGCTTTAAGCTGCGCCGCCAGATCGGCTACGCCATTCAGGGCCATGGCCTTTTTCCGCACCGGACGGTGGCCGAAAATATTGCGACCGTTCCGCAGTTGATCGGCTGGGATCGCAAGCGGATCGATGCGAAGATCGACGCGCTGATGTATCTCTTCCAGCTTGATCCCGCGCTTTATGCCGACCGTTTCCCGCATGAACTCTCAGGCGGTCAGCAGCAGCGTGTCGGCGTAGCGCGTGCGCTGGCCGCCGAGCCGAACATTCTCCTGATGGACGAACCCTTCGGCGCACTTGACCCGGTGATCCGCGCCAAGGCCCAGAACGATCTTCTCGATATCCAGAAAAAGCTCGGCGTGACCGTCGTTCTCGTCACACACGATATGGACGAGGCTTTTCATTTGGCGGATCGTATCGCCGTGATGGACAAAGGCCGTATCGTCCAAGACTGCCCCCCGGCCGAACTGGTGCTGAAACCGGCGACGGATTTCGTGCGGACCATGATCGGCGAAAACGAACGGGCGCTGAAACTGCTGTCCGTTCTCTCCGTTGCCGATGTCGTGGAGCCGGGAAATGCTAAGGGCGAACCGCTCACCGAACATACAAGCCAGCGCGACGCCCTGTCGGCGATGTTATGGGCGGGCTGCGATGCCTTGCCAGTCGTCAGGGACGATGGGCAACCCGCCGGCCGGGTGCGGCGTGACGTTCTCCTCCAGCGCGCCGCCGGAGCCCTATGAAAAACGCATTGTCCTTCTTTGCTCTCGGGCTACTGCTACTGGTGCTGATCATCTTTCTGGCAGCGCCGCAGGTCTTCGCACCGGTGTTCCGCCCTCTCGTGCAGGCCAATGCACCCGCAATCTACACGCAGGCCAATCTGCTTTCCCTCACCCTGTCGCATCTAACTATCGTGGCGATTGCCACGGGCCTGGCCACGCTCACGGCGGGGGCCCTTGCGGTCCTCGTCACCCGGCCTTTCGGGGCGGATTTCCTGCCGCTGTCGCGCAGCATCGTCAATATCGGCCAGACCTTTCCGCCCGTGGCGGTGCTGGCGCTGGCCGTGCCGCTGATCGGTTTTGGCGAAAAACCAACGCTCATTGCCCTGTTTCTCTACGCGCTTTTGCCGGTATTCGAAAATTCGCTGACGGGTCTTACGACCCTGCCCGCCGCGGTGATGGACGCCGCGAGAGGAAGCGGCATGACCGGCTGGCAACGCCTTGTCAAAGTGGAGTTGCCCCTTGCCCTTCCAGCCATTCTCGCCGGCATCCGGCTTTCGGCGGTCATCAGCCTTTCGACCGCGACCATCGGCTCGACAGTCGCGGCGCGCACCCTCGGCGAAGTGATCATTGCCGGCCTGCAATCCAACAATCTCGCCTTCATTCTTCAGGGCGGGCTGATCGTTGCGGCGCTGGCGATCCTGATTCACGCAGTCTTTTCCGCCATGGAAAAGACTGCGGCGCGCAAAACCGGGCACTGACACAGGCAAGCCCCCCGCATTTTTATATTCCGGATGCCTGCCGCACATGATAGGGGCTGACGGTCGAAACAGAAACATTCGAGGTGCGGGTGACACAGGCAATTGTCGTGATGGGAGTGAGCGGCTCCGGCAAGTCCACAGTCGCGGAAGCAGTGGCGGAGAAACTGGGCATTGCCTTCATAGAGGGCGACAAGCTGCACCCGAAATCCAATGTCGAAAAAATGTCCGAAGGTATTCCGCTGACGGACGAAGACCGTTGGCCCTGGCTCGATCTGATCGGCGCGGAACTGCGCAAGGGCAGCGAAAGCGACGGTGTCGTCGTTTCCTGCTCGGCGCTTAAGAAAATCTATCGCGACCGCCTTCGCAAGGCCACCGGCGGCCCGCTGGCTTTCGTTTATCTGGATGGCAGCCTGGAGCTTCTCAGCCGGCGCATGGGTGAGCGCAAGGGCCATTTCATGCCGCTTTCGCTGCTGCAGACCCAGCTTGCCACGCTGGAAGTGCCGACCGGCGAACCGGGCGTCGTGACCGTCAGCATCGATGCCACACCGGAGGATATTGCGAATAACGCACTTTCCGGTTTGAAGACGGTAACGTTCTAAAATCCGAGCCTGTCGCGCAGGCCGTACCACCATGCGCCAAGCACGGTCAGCGGCACCCGGAAGGTCTTGCCGCCTGGGAACGGATAGTTCGGCAGCGAGCTCCAGACATCGAAACGTTCGGCGTGGCCGGCAACGGCCTCGCCCAATATCTTGCCGAGCAGATGGGTTGTCGTAACACCGTGGCCGCTATCGCCATGCGAAAAATAGATATTGTCTGACAGCCTGCCCATATGCGGGATGCGCGTGAGCGTCAGCGCAAAATTGCCGCTCCAGGCAAAGTCGATCTTCGTCTTTTCCAGTTGCGGAAAGGTCTTCAGCATATTCGGCCGGATCACACCCGTCAGATCGGCTGGATCGCTGCCGCCATAGCCGATGCCGCCGCCATAGAGCAGGCGATTGTCGGAGGTGCGGCGGTAATAATCGAGAATGTAATTGGCGTCCTCGACGCAATAATTGGCGGGCAGAAGCTCCTCGATCAAATCGGCATCAAGCGGCTCCGTCGCCATGACCTGGCTTGAGACCGGCATCATCCGCTCGCCGATTTCCGGCAGCAAAGTGCCAAGATAGGCGTTGCCGCAGACGAGAACATATTTCGCCTTCACGCTGCCCGTTGCCGTGCGCACGATGGGATTGACGCCCTGCTCCACCGCGATGACACGCGAATTTTCGAATATGCGGGCTCCAAGGCTTTCGGCAGCCGCCGCCTCGCCCTGCACCAGATTGAGCGGGTGGATATGGCCACCGAAGCGGTCGATCATGCCGCCAGCATAACGGTCGGTCTTCACATAGTGGCCGACATCCGCCCTGGAGACCATTTCGAGGCCGCCATGACCGTGTTTTTCCCAATGGGCTTTGTGAGCTTCCATCTCGCGGATTTGTTTCGGTGTGAAGGCGGCAAAGAAACCGCCATCGACGAGATCGCAATCGATGGCGTAGTTGGCGATGCGGTTGCGGATGATCGCACCGCCTTCAAGCGACATTTCGCCGAGTTTCACCGCCTTGTCATGCCCGTAGCGACCGGCAATGGTTTCGAGATCGCGGCTATAGCCGTTGACGATCTGGCCGCCATTGCGGCCTGAAGCACCGAAGCCGACGCGGACGCCTTCCAGAACAATGACGGAATAACCACGTTCACTGAGTTCCAGCGCGGCGGAAATGCCGGTGAAGCCACCGCCGATGATGCAGACATCGGTGTCCAGCGCGCCTTCGAGTGTCGGCCGCACGGTTTTGACATTGGCGGAGGCCGCATACCATGACGATGTGTGGCCGGGATTGGGAATGTTCGTTACCTCAGCCATTTCACACCGTCCTGATATAGGCGTCATATTCGACGTCGGTTACACGCAGGGAAAATTCGGAAAGCTCCTGCTGTTTGCAGGCGGAAAACAGCGTGCGGTACTTCTGGCCGAGCGTCGCATAGGCAAAGCTCGAGCGCGTGAAGCGCTGCAACGCGTAGTCCCAGTTGGTGGGCAGCGGCTCGTGATTGATCGCGTGGCTGTCGCCGGCAATTGCACCGCCCGGCTGGCGCTTCTCCTTCATGCCTGCCAATGCGGCGCTCAGGATCATCGCGACAACGAGATAGGGGTTGGTATCAGCGCCCGCGACCCGATGTTCGATGCGCGTCGCCGCCTTGCTGGCGACGATGACTCGAACCGCTGCCGAGCGGTTGTCGATGCCCCAGGAGGCGTAGGTCGGCGCATGTTCGCTGGGTGTCAGGCGGCGATAGGAATTGGCATGGGGAGCGAAGATCGCCATGCTTTCACCCATGTTTTCCAAGAGGCCGCCGACCGAATGCATCAACGCATCGGACGGCCCATCTTCCCCGGCGTAGATATTCCTGCCGTCCCTGTCGAGAACGGAAAAATGCACGTGCATGCCGTTGCCGGCCTGCAACCCGTAGGGCTTGGCCATGAAGGTGGCGTCAAGGTCATGCCGCCGCGCCACGCCCTTGACGATGCGTTTCAGGAAGACGGCGAAATCGGCCGCCTGCAATGCATCCGGCACATGGTTGAGGTTGATCTCATATTGCCCGGGGCCGTTTTCCCGCAGCGTCGTATCGGCAAGGACGCCCTGTGCGCGGCAGGCCGTGGCAATATCATGGAAAACATCCTCGAAATCCTGCAATTCGGAAATCGACAGAACCTGTGTCTGGCCCGTGTGCCATCGGCCCTCGCGGCTGCGCGGCGGGCGGACTGGATCGAGCGCGGAGCGGACAGGATCGATCAGGTAAAATTCAAGTTCGGTCGCCACGACCGGCGTGAGGCCCGCCTTTTTATAGGCGCTCAGAACCTGCGCCAGAACATGGCGCGGATCGCCATAAAAGCCGGTCCCATCCGGATTTTTCATTGCCAGCAGAACCTGTGCCGTCGGGCGGCCAAGCCATGTCACCCGCGACAGCGTGCCTGGAACGGGGAAACAAAAACCGTCCGGATCGCCCGTGCCTTCCGCAAGACCTGCGGCATGCACATCCCGACCCCAGATATCCAGCGCATAGACCGAGCGGGGAATAGCCATTCCCTTTTCAAGAACGTCGATTGCCCGTTCGCGCGGAATCCACTTGCCGCGCGGCACGCCGTTCGCATCTATGACGAAAGCTTCGAGAATTTCGATATCGGGATTATCGGCGAAAAATTTCTTTGCGTTTTCAATATCATCCATCATGCACCAGCAAGCCGTTTCCATCTCGTTTCATGCGCAGCGAGTTGCGCTAACGAAAGTCGTCCTGCTGCTGATAGATGAGAAACCTCGCCACCATGATGACGTTTTGCCCCTTTTCCCTTTAGATCGTCACATGATCTAAATTATAGTTAGAACGGGATTTCAGGCGAAAACCGCTCACACTTTTCGCCATCCCGCTCCAGCACGCGACCATGTTACGTGGCCTGTCCCCGGAAGGCCAGCGGATTTAGCTATCAGGGATTGAACCTTTCCGGGCGATAGGCGTCGATGGCGATAACCGGCGTTTCGCCAAGCATGGTTTCCGCCAGCACACGGCCGGTGATCGGCCCAAGTGTAAGGCCATGGTGGGCGTGGCCGAAAGCAAACCACAATGTTTTATGGCGCGGCGCTTTACCGATGATCGGCATCATATCCGGCGTACAGGGCCGCGCACCCATCCACGGTTCCGCATCCAGCCTGCCGCCGAGAGGAAAGACGGTACGCGCCACCCGCTCCGCCCGCTCTATCTGCACGGGAGATTTCGGTGCATCGCGTTCGGCGAATTCCGCGCCCGTCGTCAGGCGGATACCCTTTCGCATCGGCGCGAGGAAATAACCGCGCTCGGCGTCGATCAGCCAGTTATTGAGCTTCGCGCCCTCCTGCGGCGCATAATGCATGTGGTAACCACGTTTCACGCCAAGTGGAAAGCGGTAACCCAGCCGTTCCGTAACTGTATCCGCCCAAGGGCCTAGCGCCACCACAGCATGTTCGGCCTCGACCGCGCCGGTTTCGGTGCGCACCGTCCACCCGCTCACCGTCTGGCTAAGGGTGGAGGCATCACCGCGGACGAAACTTCCGCCAAGGCTCTCGAACAGCCGGACATAAGCAAGCGTCAGCGCATGCGGATCACGTACCGACCAGGGATCGTTCCATTTCAGGCCGCCGACGAAATCATGGCTGAGATGCGGTTCGGCTGCGGCAAGCTCCTCGGCGTCGAGTTTCGTATGGGAAATACCGTGGTCGCGCGCCAGACGCTCGGCGAAAGCAAAATCTGCATCCCGCCTTACGGCGG
The DNA here is from genome assembly GCF_008274755.1 of Agrobacterium sp. B1(2019). Taxonomy (NCBI): domain Bacteria; kingdom Pseudomonadati; phylum Pseudomonadota; class Alphaproteobacteria; order Hyphomicrobiales; family Rhizobiaceae; genus Agrobacterium; species Agrobacterium sp. B1(2019). Next base: position 2,471,088 of record NZ_VTPB01000001.1, read on the forward strand.
TCCTGTAGGCCTCCATCCAGCCGTTCTTGACGATCAGATCACCGGCTTTCGCTTCCTCGATCAGGATGTTGTGTTCCGAAACCGAATGCTCGATCAGCGGCGCATAGGCGCGGGCAATTACCGCGTGGCGCGAGGCTGCGGAATTGTACCAGTAGCGACCAAGAAAAGGCGCGATCTTCGGCAGTGCGGAGAGGTGATAGCGGGCATCGATGCTGTTGTTCAAGGAATAGCGCAGCAAAAGGGCGAGATCCTGCGGGAAGGCATAAGGTACGACGCCTTCTCTCTGGATCAGCCCGGCATTGCCGAAGGAGGTCTCCTCACCCGGTCCGCGCCGGTCGACCAGCACCACCGACCTGCCCCTGCGGGCCAGTTGCAGGGCGATGGAGACCCCGATGATCCCCGCACCCAAAACGATCACATCCGCTGCCATGGCAATCAATCCGTTTCCGCGTCACTGCCCCTCAACATGGGTCGGCATTTTCCGCGAAGCAACAGAAAAATCATCGTCTTAATGGAAAGGTGATGCGTCTTACTGGCTGACCGCTTTCGTTTTCACCGCCTCAATTTTGAAGGCGGCAGCCAGCAGCGCTTTGGTGTAGTCCTGCTGCGGATTGGCGAAAATCTCCGCCGCCGGGCCGCTCTCCACCACCTTGCCGTGGCGCATGACGATCAGGTCGTTGGCGAGCGCCTTCACCACTTTCAGATCGTGGCTGATGAAGAGATAAGCGAGTTCGTGCTTCGACTGCAGATCGCGCAGCAGATCGACCACCTGCGCCTGCACGCTCATGTCGAGCGCGGATGTCGGCTCGTCCAGCATGACGAAACGCGGTTTCAGCACCATGGCGCGGGCAATGGCGATGCGCTGGCGCTGGCCGCCGGAAAATTCATGCGGATACCGCCAGCGGGTGGCCGGATCGAGACCGACCTCTTCCAGCGCTGTGGCGACACGCATATCGCGCTCATCGGCAGACAGAGACCGTTCATGCACCTTCAAGCCCTCGGCGACGATCTCGCCTACCGACATGCGCGGGCTGAGCGACCCATAAGGATCCTGAAACACCACCTGCAAACGGTTTCTGAGCGGCTTCATCATTTCATAGGAATAGTGGTCGATCGACTGGCCGATGAAGCTGATACGACCCTCAGATGCGATCAACCGCGAGAGCGCCAGCCCGAGCGTCGTCTTGCCGGAGCCGGATTCGCCCACAACGCCCACAGTCTGCCCGGCGCGAAGGGTGATATCGATGCCGTCCACCGCCTTCACATGATCCACCACCCGGCGCATCAGCCCCGCCTTGATGGGGAACCAGACCTTGATATCGCCACCCTGCATGACCACCGGTTTGGTTGCGTCAGAATGGGGAGGCTCGCCCTTTGGCTCTGCCGCCAGGAGATGGCGCGTATAGGCGTGTTGCGGATCGGTAAACACCTGCTCCACCGTACCGGTCTCGACGATCTTGCCCTTGGTCATGACGCAGACGCGATCGGCAAATTTGCGGACGATGCCGAGATCGTGGGTGATGAACAGCATGGACATGCCGTGCTGCCTTTTCAGATCGCCGAGTAGTTCCAGGATTTGCGCCTGCACCGTCACGTCGAGCGCGGTGGTCGGCTCGTCGGCGATCAGCAGTTTTGGCCGGTTGGCAAGCGCCATGGCGATCATTACACGTTGCCGCTGGCCGCCGGACAATTCGTGCGGATAGGCCTTCAGGCGCTTTTCCGGTTCACGTATGCCAACCTGCAGCAACAGTTCCAGGGTGCGCGACCGCGCCTCCGCCCCGGTAATTGCCTGATGCAGTTCCAGAATCTCGCCGATCTGCCGTTCAATGGTGTGGAGCGGGTTGAGCGAGGTCATCGGCTCCTGAAAAATCATGGTGACGTCGTTGCCGCGGACCGCGCGCAGGGAGCGTTCCGGCAAAGTCAGCATATCCTTGCCGTCGAACAGGATTTTTCCCGAAGGATGGCTCGCTGCCGGATAGGGCAGCAATTTGAGAATGGAATTTGCCGTGACCGATTTGCCGGAACCGGACTCGCCGACGAGGGCGACGACCTCGCCCGGCATCAGATCGAAAGAGACATGATCGACGGCGATGCTCGTCGCGCCGCCCTGATGGAAGGCGACGGAGAGATCACGGACGGAGAGAAGCGGCTGGATATTTGTTTCCGTCATGGCGATCACCGGAACGTCTTGCGTGGATCGAAAGCGTCGCGCACCGCTTCACCCACGAAGATCAACAGCGAGAGCATGATGGACATGGTGAAAAACGCAGTGAGGCCGAGCCAGGGGGCCTGAAGGTTGTTCTTGCCTTGCGCGATCATCTCGCCCAGCGACGGCGACCCCGGCGGCATGCCGAAGCCGAGGAAGTCGAGCGAGGTGAGCGTCGTGATCGACCCTGAGAGAATGAATGGCAGGAATGTCAGCGTCGCCACCATGGCGTTGGGCAGAAGATGGCGGAACATGATCGTCCAGTTGCCGACGCCGAGCGCGCGGGCAGCCCGAACATATTCGAAGTTTCTGGCCCGCAGGAATTCCGCACGCACGATGCCGACGAAGCCGACCCATGAGAAGAGCAGCATGATGCCGAGCAGCACGAAGAATCCCGGCGGCAGGATGGCCGCGATGATGAGCAGGATATAAAGCACCGGCATGGACGACCAGATTTCGATGAAACGCTGCAACAAAAGGTCAGTCCAACCGCCGAAATAACCCTGGATCGCACCGGCGGTGACTCCGACAAAGGCCGACGCGATGGTCAGCGTCAGGCCGAAAAGCACGGAAATGCGGAAACCGTAGATCATCCGCGCCGTGACATCGCGCGCCTGATTGTCGGTTCCAAGCCAATTGAGATTACCGAGCGTGCAGCCGGGATCGGCATCGCCCTGTGGGTAAGCCGAGCAGCGATCCTTTTTGTCCATCAGCCAGAAGGGCGCAGTCGGCGCCGAATGGGGAATATTGGAATTGACCGTCTGATAGGAATAGCGGATCGGCGGCCAGATCATCCAGCCATTGGCGTTGATCTCATCCTGAATGAAAGAGGATTTATAGTCGGTCTGGGCCAGGAACCCGCCGAATTTTTCTTCCGGATAATCCACCATGACCGGCACCAGCAACTCGCCCTTGTAGGAAGCGAGAATGGGTTTGTCATTGGCGATGAATTCCGCGATCAGGCTCAGGAAAAACAGGACCAGGAACAGCCAGAAGGACCAGTAACCGCGCCGGTTCGCCTTGAAATTCTGCCAGCGGCGCTTGGTCGTGGGCGAAAACCACGGGCGCTTCGGCTTTGCCGGCATTTCTGTTTCGGCGGTATGGACAAGTGTCATCACACGTCCCTCCGCTCGAAATCGATGCGCGGATCGATCCATGTATAGATCAGGTCGGAAATCAGGCCGACCACGAGACCCATCAGCGAGAAGATGAAGAGCGTGCCGAACACGATCGGGTAATCGCGATTGACGACCGAGAGATAACCGAGGCGTCCGAGACCGTCGAGCGAGAAGATATTCTCGATCAGCAGCGACCCGGTGAAGAAGGCCGAGATGAAGGCGCCTGGAAAACCGGCGATCACGATCAGCATCGCGTTACGGAAGACATGCCCATAAAGAACCCTGCGTTCGGTGAGGCCCTTGGCGCGAGCGGTGATGACATATTGCTTCTTGATCTCGTCGATGAAGGAGTTCTTGGTCAGCAGCGTCGTTGTCGCGAAGGCCGAGAGCGAGAGCGCGATCAGCGGCAATGTCAGGTGCCAGAAATAGTCGATGATCTTCTGCCACCAGTTCAGCTGATCAAAATTATCAGACACCAGACCGCGCAGCGGAAACCAGTCGAAGAAGGATCCACCGGCGAAGAGCACGATAAGCAGGATACCGAACAGGAAGCTCGGCACGGCATAACCGATGATAATGATGCCGGAGGTCCACACGTCGAAGGTCGAGCCGTCGGATACGGCCTTCTTGATGCCCAGCGGAATGGATATCATGTAAGAAATGATCAGGATCCAGAAGCCGAGCGAGGCCGAGACCGGCAGCTTGTCAATGATGAGATCGATCACCGAGGAATTGCGGAAGAAGCTGTCGCCGAAATCGAAGCGGATATAATTCCACATCATTTCGAGAAAGCGGGTGAGCGGCGGCTTGTCGAAACCGAACTGTTTTTCGAGCTTGGCGATCAGTTCCGGATCGAGACCCTGCGCACCACGGTATTTCGAACCGCTGTCATCGAAACCGCCGGACTGGCCCATAGGATCGCCGCCGCCCGATAGCCGGTCGGAGGCGCTGTCGCCCTGCCCCGTCAATTGCGCGACGACCTGCTCCACCGGCCCGCCCGGCGCGAACTGGATGACGAGAAACGAAATGCCCATAATGCCGATGATGGTCGGGATCATCAACGCCAGACGTCTGAGGATATAGGCGCCCATCAGCCTCTGCTCCCGGCCGATACGTCAGCGGTTTTCGTTTCTTTCAAACCCTGTCCCTTCCTGAAAGCGCTGCCTGCGCTTTGAGCGATTCGTCTCGCCCTATGTGAATCAAGCCTTCGCCATGAAAGCAAGGCCGGCGTCAGTTTCCGGCCTGGCTGGACCACCATGCCTCGGGAAAACCGACGCCATATTGGGGCAGGTTTTCCGGACGGATAAGCGTGTTCCAGTAAGCGATGAACATCTCGCCGCGGTAAAATTGCGGGATGACATAGCTGTTCGCCAGCAACACGCGGTCAAGTGCGCGGGCGGCGGCCACCTGCTCATCTCGGTTGGGCGCGAATATGACCTTCCTTACCAAAGCATCGACTGCCGGGTTCTTGATGCCGGCAAGGTTGTTCGAACCCTGCCGGTCGGCTGCCGCCGAACCCCAGAAATCCGCCTGCTCGTTTCCGGGATTGGCGGATGTCGCCCAGAGCTTGACAGTTACGTCGAAATCAAAGCTGCGGGTGCGGTTGGTATATTGCGAGGCGTCGACCGTGCGGATCGTCGCATTGATACCGATTTTCTTCAGATTCTGGACATAGGGAAGAATGGTTCTTTCCATGCCGGAGGAATCGATCAGAAACTCCATATCGAGCGGCTGTCCGGTTTTGGCATTGACCATGCGGTTGCCGCGCAGCTCGTAGCCGGCTTCCTTCATCAGCTTGACCGCCTCGCGCAGATTGTCGCGCTGCTTGGCCGGATCACCCGCGACCGGATTGCGATATTCGGTTGTGAAAACCTCCGGCGGAACCTGATCCTTCAGTTCCTGAAGAATTTCCAGCTCGCGACCGGTCGGCAGGCCGGAAGAGGCCAGTTCACTGCCCATGAAGAAGCTGTTGATGCGCTGGAACTGGCCGTAAGCCAGCGTCCGGTTCAACTCCTCGAAATCGAAAGCATAATTGAGCGCCTTGCGCAGTTTCGGGTTCTGGAACTTCTCCCTGCGCATGTTCGGCACGAAGGCCTGCATGATACCGACGGAGCGATAGATGTTTGGCAGCTCTTCCTTCTTGACGCGGCCTTCCTTGACCGCCGGAAAATCATAACCCGTGACCCAGCGGCTGGAGGAGGCTTCCTGACGGAAATCGACGGTGCCGGACTTGAAGGCCTGAAATTCCACATCCTGATCGGCAAAGAAAGTGTAGGCGATGATTTTGAAATTGTTCATCCCCACATTCACATTGACGTCCTTGCCCCAGTAGTCGTCGCGGCGTTCATAGGTGATTGTCGAGCCGGGAGAGACTGAGGCAATCTTGTAGGGGCCGGAACCCATCACCGGTTCCAGCGTGCCACGCGATATATCGCGCGGCTTGCCATCCGGGCCGGAAGCTTCCCACCAGTGCTTGGGAACGATCAGCAATTGCCCGACGATCTGCGGCAATTCGCGATTGTTCTTTTCGTCGAAAGTGAAGGTGATGTCCCTTTCGCCGCTCACCTCCGCCTTGGTGACGTGGGTGTAATAGGTCGCAAGCTGCGGGCTCAAATCCTTGGCTTTTTCGAAGCTGAAGACGACATCCTCCGGCGTCACCGGCTTGCCATCGGCCCATTTGGCCTCTGCACGCAGCCGGAAGGTGGCTTTCGAAATATCGTCCGGATAGCTTACTCCCTCGGCAAGAAGTCCGTAGGAGGCCGACAACTCCTCTTCGGTTGACTTCATCAATGTATCGAAAACCAGCGAAAGGCCGGTCGCCGCCTCGCCCCTGGCGAGCAGCGGATTGAGGGTATCGAAGGTGCCCGCCGTCGACAGGCGAAGGGTGCCGCCTTTCGGCGCCTTGGTATTCACATAGTCGAAATGATCGAAGCCATCGGGATGTTTCAGTTCCCCGACCGTAGAAATCCCCTTCCGCCATACATCGGCCGATTGTGCGGAGGCCGCCGCCGGTATCAGCAGGGCGGATGCCGCAAGAGCAATGAGGAGACGGGATTTCAGTGGTGCCAATATCATCGGGGAATGTCCCTGTTTTCGCGTTTGTTGAAGAGAGCATAAAACAAAGATTGGCAAAAAACAGATGTACTGGCTCACAAGCTCTTTATCGGCGCCTTTATCCTTCCGCTTTGCAAGATGCGGGGCGAAACATGGTTTCAACAAAATCCCGTTCCAGTTTATCTTGAGGGGAAGAGAATCATCTGATCGGACGGGCGCGACTATATGACGGCGGGATCATCGAGAGTTTTCAAGGCGGCCTTGCTGGCGATTTCGGTCGTCTCTGCGTTGCAGTTGCAGATGGAAACCGCATCGGCCGAAGACAGGCCGGCGAAAGAGGTGTTCGGGCACATGGCCCTGCCTTCCGCCACGGGCTCGCAGCCGATCGGCTCCTATGCCAAGGGCTGCCAGTCCGGCGCCATCGCCATCCCGACGGACGGTCCCGGCTGGCAGGCCATGCGCCTTTCCCGCAACCGGCGCTGGGGCCAGCCGCAGATGATTTCGTTCCTCGAGCAATTTTCGCAGGATGCCCAGAAGATCGGCTGGCCGGGCCTGCTGCTGGGCGATATTTCCCAGCCGCGCGGTGGGCCGATGCTGACCGGTCATGCGTCACACCAGATCGGCCTCGATGTCGACATCTGGTGGCGGCCGATGCCGACCCCGCGGCTGAGCGTGGAGCAGCGCGAAACGGTGCCTTTCATCTCCATGCTGGACAAGAGCAAGTTCCTGACGGTCGATGACCGCAAATGGTCGCCGCTCAACGCCCGGCTGGTGATGATGGCGGCAAGCTATCCGCAGGTGGAGCGCGTCTTCGTCAACCCGGCGATCAAGCAGAAGCTCTGCCAGACATGGACCGGCGACCGCACCTTCATGGGCAAGATCAGGCCGATCTACGGCCATGACGAGCATTTCCACATCCGTCTCGAATGCCCGCCCGGCGCCCCCAATTGCAAACCGCAGGCGGCCGTGGGCAAAGGTGACGGCTGCGACAAGTCGCTCGCCTGGTGGTTCAGCAAGGAACCATGGGCGCCGCCGAAAAAGAACCCGAATGCCAAGCCGGTGAAACCGCGCCCGGTCATGGTTTCCGATCTGCCCTCGGCCTGCGCCGCCGTGGCTGCCGCTCCTTCAGCCAACCCCGAAGGCATTGCGGCTCAGGCCTATTCGCCTGCTCCGGCAACGCGCCAGCAAAGTGTGGAGCAGGTCATTCAGGCAGCCCCCGCCCTACAGCCGCCTTCGGATATTCCGCTTCCAACCCAGCGCCCGACATTGAACTGAAACAGAAATGAGGCATTCAACAGCTTCCCTTTTCAAATGGCGGCAAGCTGTTATAGAAGGCTTCAAATCGATTTAATTCTTGATGGAACGGGCTGGGACCATGGAAGAACAACGCTGTATCGCGCTCATCGCTCACGACGAGAAAAAGGACGATATGGCGGATTTCGCCCGTCATCACCAGAAAGCGCTTGCCGGTTTCAGGATCGTCGCCACCGGCACCACCGGCGGAAGGGTACAGGAAGCGTGTCCGGGTCTTGAAGTCATCCGCCTCAAGAGCGGTCCTCTCGGCGGCGACCAGCAGATCGGCGCGATGATCGCCACAGGCGAGGTGGATATGCTGATCTTCTTCACCGACCCGCTGACGGCCATGCCGCATGATGTGGACGTGAAGGCGCTGACGCGGCTTGCTACGGTTTACGATATTCCCATGGCGCTCAACCGCGCTACCGCAGAAAATCTCATCGACTTCCACGTCGCCAACTGAACCTCCCCAACATGGAACAGGCAATGCCGAAGACGTCCGATACCGAATATCTGTCCTTTCCGATCCTTCTTGGCGACATCGGCGGCACCAATGCCCGCTTTTCCATCCTGATCGATTCCTTTGCCGAACCGGTGCACCTCACCACGGTAAAGACGGCGGAATATCCGACGATCGACGACGCCATCCAGCAGGCGGTTCTGGACAAGACCTCGCTTCAGCCGGTCTCGACCATTCTTGCCATTGCCGGCCCGATCGAAGGTGACGAGATACCTCTCACCAACTGCCATTGGGTCGTCAAGCCGAACGACATGCTGAACAATCTCGGCCTGAAGGATGTCATCGTCATCAACGATTTCGAAGCGCAGGCTCTGGCGATTGCAGCACTTGACGACGACAACCGCGAATCCATCGGCTCCGGCCGCAAGGATGTGCTGGCGTCGCGCGTCGTTCTTGGACCGGGCACGGGGCTTGGCGTCGCCGGGCTGGTTTATGCCCGTCATATGTGGTTCCCGGTGCCCGGCGAAGGCGGCCATATCGACATCGGCCCAAGAAGCGCGCGTGACTATGCGGTTTTCCCGCATATCGAAACCATTGAAGGCCGTGTCGCCGGGGAGCAGATCCTGTGCGGGCGCGGGCTGGTCAATCTTTACCGGGCGGTCTGCACCGCCGATGGCATCGAGCCTGTCTTTGCCGATCCGGCCGACATTACCTCGCAGGGGCTTTCGGGCGAGAACCCGCAGGCGAAAGAGACCCTGTCCCTTTTCAGCACCTATCTCGGCCGTGTAGCGGGTGACCTCGCGCTGATCTTTATGGCCAAGGGCGGTGTCTATCTGGCCGGTGGCATTTCGCAGAAGATCATTCCGGCGCTCAAGAGCCCGGAATTCCGGGCCGCTTTTGAAGACAAGGCGCCGCACAGCGCGCTGATGCGGACCATTCCGACCTTCGTGGTCACCCATCCGCAGGCGGCGCTTTCCGGGCTTGCCACCTATTCGAGAACGCCGTCCGATTTCGGCCTGTCTCTGGACGGGCGGCGCTGGAGGGCTTGATCGTTTCCAACGACCAGCCCTTTGTGATGCCTTGCGAAGCGGACGGGCGGTCTTTAACGTCGCCGTTGCAAACGGCAATCGTCCGATACCGGCGGGTTCCAATCCGCCCGACATGAAAAGTGAGTGAAAGCATGGGTAGCAGCGGCATGAAACTGGTGGTGGTCGGCGCGGCAGGCCGCATGGGACAGGCGCTGATCCGCCTCATTCACCAGACCCCCGGCGTCCAGCTGCATGCCGCCGTCGCGCGCGAAGGCTCCGCCTTTGTCGGCCGCGATGCCGGCGAGATCGCCGGTCTCGGCCCGATCGGCGTCGAGATCACCTGCGATCCGTTGCAGGCATTTCTCCATGCGGAAGGGGTGATCGATTTCACTTCGCCGGCAACCAGCGTCACCTTTGCGGGCCTCGCCGCACAGGCACGCATCGTGCACATCATCGGCACCACGGGCTGCTCGGCGGAAGACGAGGAAAAATTCAAGGCGGCGTCGCGCCATGCGCGCATCGTCAAGTCGGGCAATATGAGCCTCGGCGTCAACCTTCTCAGCGTTTTGACGCAGCAAGCGGCACAGGCGCTGGATGCGCAGAACTGGGATATCGAAATTCTGGAAATGCACCACAAGCACAAGGTGGATGCGCCTTCGGGCACCGCACTTCTGCTTGGCGAAGCGGCGGCGGCCGGCCGCAAGATCGATCTCAACGCCTCTTCCGTGCGCGTACGCGACGGACATACGGGTGCGCGTGAAGCCGGGACCATCGGTTTTGCCACGCTGCGCGGCGGTTCGGTAATCGGCGAACATTCGGTGATTTTTGCAGGCGAAGGCGAGCGCGTCGAGCTCTCCCATTATGCCGGTGACCGCTCCATCTTCGCACGTGGGGCAATTGTCGCAGCGCTCTGGGCCTTCGACAAAAAGCCTGGCTTCTATTCCATGCTGGACGTGCTTGGATTGTCGCAGTCGGAATAATCCCGCAGTCTAATTTTCAACCGTGAATTCGACCGTATCAGCCGAGAAGCGGCTGACGGCATATTGCACGGGCACACCATCCATATCGGCATTCAGCGCCTGTGTGACGAGCAGAATTGCGCCCGGCGACAATTCGAGATCGGCCAGATCCTGCGTATCCGCGTGGCTGGCGGAAATGACGGTGGAGATGCGCACGTAGTCCGCTACACCCAGCGCTTTGAAGGCTGCGGTGATCGAGCCGCTTTTCTGATAGGCCTCGCCTATTCCGGCAAACCGATCCGCCGGAAACCATGTGGTCGAGCGGGACACCGGCCGGTTATCGGCCTTGCGCAGCGTTTCGAGACGTGTGAGCGGCGCACCCACCGGCAATTGCAGCCGTGCTGCGAGATCGGCACTTGCCGGCTCGGTCGTGTGGGAAAGAAGCAGCGCTTCCATTTCCTTGACCTGATCGGCAATGCCCGCCGTGAACCGTGTACGCCGTGAAATCGGAAAACTCAGGCGCTCCTTGCGGGCGATCATCGTGCCGCGCCCCTGCATCGGCTCGAGAATACCTTCGCTGGCCAGCGCCGCAATGGCGCTTCGGACAGTATGACGGTTGACGCCGAATTTTTCGGCCAGCATCATTTCCGGCGGCAACATGCCGGTTTCATCGTGATCGCCAGCCGCAATCTCGCCTCTGATCCGGTCGGCAATCTGCCGCCAGAGCGCCACGCCGTTCTTTCTTTTCATCGCTGCCGCAGGGCTCATGTCACACGCTTGTCATTCATCGTCGTTAATTATAACTTATATTGTATAGTTGTCTACACCAATAGACATTTGAGGTCAAGCGATGAAAAACGAAGGTGCGAATATAGATAGTGAAAGGAAACGGGTGGCAGCGCTTCTTGCCCGCGCCACCGTTCTGGAACTTGAAACGTTCTGGAACCGGCAAGATGCCAGCCCGCAGACGGAAAACGTGCGCGGGCCTGAAACCGGCCTCGTCATGGTCAAGGGCCGTATCGGCGGCGGTGGCGCGCCCTTTAATCTCGGTGAAACCACCGTAACCCGCGCAACCGTCAAGCTTGCCTCGGGAACCGTCGGCCACGCCCATGTTCTCGGCACCGGCCGCAAGAAGGCCTGGTATGCCGCCGTTTTCGATGCACTCTGGCAGGAAAGCCCGACCCGGGACTTCATCGAGAATGAGCTGCTTTCACCGGTCGAAAAAAGACTGCGCGAGGAAAAGGAACGGAAAACAAGGGAAACCGCCGCCACGCGGGTCGATTTCTTCACCATGGTTAGAGGAGAGGATTGATGGGTGTGAAAGCCGAAGCATTGACGGGCGGCTTTTCCAGCGCCGTGTTCGATTCCCAGCGTATTTTCAAGAAGCTGATGGACGGCATGGCCCGTCCCGGCACGCCGCAGACAATCGAAACGGCTGTCGCCCCGCCGCTGCCGCTGGCCGCTGCCACCGGTGCGGTCCTTCTGGCGCTCTGCGATCACGATACGCCGGTCTGGCTGAGCGGCGCATTGCGAAAAACGACCGTCCCCAGCTGGATCGGATTTCATACCGGCGCAGTTGCGACGGACGAAAAGAGCGTGGCGCATTTCGCCGTCATCGAAGCGGGCAGCGCCATAGCCTCCTTCGGCCTCTTCGCGCAGGGAAGTCAGGAATATCCCGACCGCTCCACGACGCTCATCATCGAGTTGCCTGATCTGGATGGAGGGCGGGAACTGCTGCTCTCCGGCCCCGGTATCCGCCACGTCAACGTCATCAGCCCCACCGGCCTGCCGGACATATTCCCGAGGCTGTGGGCGGAGAACAACGCCATCTTCCCGCGCGGCGTCGACGTCATCCTGACATCCGCCGACAGATTTGTCTGCCTGCCGCGCACGACGCGCATTCAACCCGTGGAGGCATAAGATGTATGTTGCTGTCAAAGGCGGGGAAACCGCCATTGCCAACGCCCACCGGCTTCTGGCCGACAAGCGGCGTGGAGACCGCGACATGCCCGCGATGACGGTGTCGCAGATCGTTTCGCAGCTATCGCTCGCCGTCGACCGCGTGATGGCGGAAGCGTCTCTTTACGATCAGTCGCTTGCAGCCCTCGCCGTCAAGCAGGCGCGCGGCGACATGATCGAAGCCATCTTCCTGCTGCGCGCCTACCGCACGACGCTGCCGCGCTTCGGTTATTCGGTTCCGCTGGATACCGCTGCCATGACTGTGCAGCGGCGCGTTTCCGCGACATACAAGGATTTGCCGGGCGGACAATTGCTGGGGGCCACCTTCGATTACACCCACCGACTGCTCGATCCCTCGCTTCTCGAAGACGAGGCTGTCGAAACGGCTACCCAGCGGGAAGGCGAGCCGGAATATGTCATGCGTGTTTCCGATATCCTCGCCCAGGAAGGGCTGATTGAAAGCGACGGCGACATGCCGGATGACCATATTGCCGGCGACCTGACGCGGGAGCCGATGGAGTTTCCGATGCCGCGTGACCTGCGCCTGCAATCGCTGGCACGCGGCGACGAAGGTTTCCTTCTGGCGCTCGCCTATTCGACGCAACGCGGGTATGGCCGCACGCACCCCTTCGTCGGCGAAATCCGTATTGGCGAAGTAGAGGTCGAGCTTGATGTCCCGGAACTCGGCTTTTCCGTCTCGCTTGGCGATATCCAGGTCACCGAATGCCAGATGGTCAACCAGTTCAAGGGCTCGGCCAAGGCGCCGCCGCAATTCACGCGCGGCTACGGTCTGGTGTTCGGCCAGAGCGAGCGCAAGGCAATGGCCATGTCGCTGGTCGACCGGGCGCTGCGCGCCGGCGAATTCGGCGAAGATGTCGTCGCACCGGCACAGGACGAGGAGTTCGTCATTTCACATGCCGACAATGTGCAGGCGACGGGTTTCGTCGAGCATCTGAAATTGCCGCACTACGTGGATTTTCAGGCCGAACTCGGTCTGGTGCGAAAGATGCGCGCAGATTTCGAGGCGATCAATGCCAATGGCGCGGAGTGGGTGGGCGATGCGGCCGAATAGCTCAACGGCTGCGCTGCTCGCCGAACCAAAGGGCGCAAAAGACGGTCGATGCTGCAAACACAGCAAAGAACACGGCTGCAAGAATTCCAATCTCCATGAGCTTGTACTCCTTTTTTCACAAGGCTAACGCGCAATGCTTGAAGAAGTTTCATTTGACGACGGGCTCGCTGCCTACAACTTCGCCTATCTGGACGAACAGACCAAGCGGATGATCCGCCGGGCGATCCTGAAAGCCATCGCCATTCCCGGTTATCAGGTCCCCTTCGCTTCCCGCGAAATGCCCATGCCCTATGGCTGGGGCACCGGCGGTGTGCAGGTGACCGCCTCCATCCTCGGTCCTGATGATGTGCTGAAGGTGATCGACCAGGGCGCGGACGACACGACCAACGCCGTTTCCATTCGCGCCTTCTTCCAGAAGGTCGCGAATGTGGCGGTCACCACCCGCACGAAGGATGCAACGATCATCCAGACGCGGCACCGAATCCCGGAAGAGGAGCTGCATTCGGGCCAGGTGCTCGTTTATCAGGTTCCCATTCCCGAACCCCTGCGCTTTCTCGAACCGCGCGAGACCGAAACCCGTGTCATGCACGCGCTCGAAGAATACGGCCTGATGCACGTCAAGCTTTACGAGGATATTGCCCGCAACGGACGCATCTCCACCACCTATGCCTATCCGGTGAAGGTGGCCGGGCGTTACGTGATGGATCCGTCGCCGACCCCTAAATTCGACAATCCGAAAATGCATCTATCTGACGCCCTGCAGCTGTTCGGCGCAGGGCGCGAAAAGCGCATCTATGCCGTGCCGCCCTATACCGATGTCGTCAGCCTCGATTTCGAGGACCATCCTTTTGAAATCCAGCGCTTCGACAAGCCCTGTGCGCTGTGCGGCGCCGAGAATGTCTATCTGGACGAGGTGGTGCTGGACGACAGGGGCGGACGCATGTTCGTCTGCTCCGATACCGACCATTGCGAGGACCGCCGCGCCCATGGCCACAAGGGCCATCTGCTGGCAGATGTGAAGGAGGCCGCAGAATGAGCGACGCATCGCTTCTGAAAGTCCGGGACGTTTCCAAATATTATGGCGACCGCGCCGGCTGCCGCAACGTGTCCTTCGACCTCTATCCGGGCGAGGTTCTGGCAATCGTCGGTGAATCCGGCTCCGGCAAAACCACGCTTCTCAACTGCATTTCCACCCGTCTCATGCCAACGGCGGGCAGTGTGGAATATCGCATGCGCGACGGCTCGGTGCGTGACCTCTATCATATGGGTGAGGCCGAACGGCGTTTCCTGATGCGCACCGACTGGGGTTTCGTGCACCAGAACCCGGCAGATGGGCTGCGCATGGCGGTTTCCGCCGGCGCCAATGTCGGCGAGCGGCTGATGGCCGTCGGTAACAGGCATTATGGCAATATAAGGCAATCGGCCAGCGAATGGCTGGAGCGGGTGGAAATCGGCACCGACCGTATCGACGACCAGCCGCGCGCCTTTTCCGGCGGCATGCGCCAGCGCCTGCAGATCGCCCGCAACCTCGTCACCTCGCCGCGTCTCGTTTTCATGGATGAGCCGACGGGCGGCCTCGATGTCTCGGTGCAGGCACGCCTGCTCGATCTGGTTCGCGGCCTCGTCAACGATCTCGGTCTTGCGGTCGTCGTCGTCACCCATGATCTCGCGGTGGCGCGACTTCTCTCTCACCGCATGATGGTGATGAAGGGGGGGGACGTCATCGAGCACGGTCTGACCGACCGGGTGCTGGATGATCCGCGCGAGCCCTACACGCAATTGCTTGTTTCCTCCATTTTGCAGGTCTAGCCGCGTCGCTCCGAAAAGTGGTCCCCGGTTTTCGGAGAAAATCACGCGCAGAAAGAAA
The DNA here is from genome assembly GCF_008274755.1 of Agrobacterium sp. B1(2019). Classification (NCBI taxonomy): domain Bacteria; kingdom Pseudomonadati; phylum Pseudomonadota; class Alphaproteobacteria; order Hyphomicrobiales; family Rhizobiaceae; genus Agrobacterium; species Agrobacterium sp. B1(2019). The sequence continues at coordinate 2,486,107 of NZ_VTPB01000001.1, forward strand.
GAACCCACCATGACGACGCCTCTCATCGTTTCGGAAGTCTTCAAAAGCTTCACCATGCATCTTCGCGACGGTCTGGAGCTGCCAGTCGTCCGCGATGTCAATTTCTCCGTCTCGGGCGGCGAATGCGTCGTTCTCGGCGGCCCGTCCGGTATCGGCAAAAGCTCGATCCTGAAAATGCTCTATGGCAACTATGCCATCGACAGCGGCCAGATCCTCATCCGCCACGAGGGTCAGGTCATCGATATCGGCAGCGCTTCGCCGCGTACGATCCTCGAAATACGCCACCGCACGATTGGTTATGTCAGCCAGTTCCTGCGCACCGTGCCTCGCGTTCCAGCGATAGACGTCGTCGCCGAACCGCTTTTTGCGCGCAAGGTTGCGGTCGAGGAGGCGCGAGAGCAGGCAGCAACGCTGCTTTCGAAGCTCAACCTGCCGAAGGAATTGTGGTCGCTGCCGCCGGCAACCTTCTCCGGCGGTGAGCAGCAGCGTGTGAACATTGCGCGCGGTTTCATCACCGATCACGACATCCTGCTTCTCGACGAACCCACCGCCTCACTGGATGCCGCCAATCGGCGGGTCGTCGTTGAGATGATCGCCGAAAAGAAGCGCAAAGGGACCGCCTTGCTTGGCATTTTCCATGACGAAGAAGTGCGCGAAGCCGTGGCCGACCGCATTCTCGACGTCTCGCAGTTCTCTCCGCGAAAGGCCGCAGCATGAATTCCAGAGTCGGTCTCGAACCCGTCATCCACGACAGTGCCCGCGTCATCAATTCCTCTATCGGCCGCTATACCGAAATTTCGGAACGCTGCCGCATCGAGGAAGTCGAAATGGGCGATTATTCCTATGTCATGCAGGATGGCTCTATCTGGTGCGCCAGCATCGGCAAATTCGTCAATATCGCCGCTTCCGTCCGCATCAACGCCACCAATCATCCGATGTCACGGGCCACGTTGCACCATTTCACCTATCGCGCCCACAACTACTGGGACGACGCCGAGGATGAAAAGGACTTCTTCGCCGCCCGCCGCGCCAAGCGCGTTGTCATCGGCCACGATGTCTGGATCGGCCACGGCGCAACCATCCTGCCCGGCGTAACCGTTGGAAATGGGGCGGTGATCGGCGCAGGTGCGGTCGTTTCGAAAGACGTTGCCCCTTATACCATCGTCGGCGGCGTGCCCGCCAAGCTGATCCGGGAACGCTTCCCGGCTGAACTGGGCTGGCAAATGGATGATCTGAAATGGTGGGACTACGCAACTCTGCGCCGCGCTCTGGACGACTTCCGCAATCTGGCGGCAGAGGATTTCGTCGCGAAATATGGCGGATGAAACCTCCCTTTTCTGAAACAGCTAAAAATCCCGGAGCAAAACTCCGGGATTTTTTGTCTCCAGGCCCTTGGGAGATGTGCGGATTTCAGCGCACCGAGATACCTCCTGAAAGCTTTGTCGGCGAACAGGCGCAAGCTGCACTCCGGAAATCTGTAATATTTTATTCATCAAACTGACACCGGCGCTTCACGCACCGCTGTTACGTGGAACCCCGTCAAAAGAAGATTGGACGGGGAAATGAGCTTTCACCTGAAGCAAGTCACGCGCCGTTTCGGCAACCACACTGCGGTCGATTCCGTAAATGTCGAGATACCGCAGGGTCAGATGGTCGGCGTGATCGGGCGCTCCGGTGCGGGAAAATCGACGCTGCTGCGCATGATCAACCGCCTCGTCGACCCGTCCTCGGGTTCCATTCATTTCAACGATACCGAAGTGTCTGCACTGAAGGGTGCGGCGCTGCGCAACTGGCAGCGCGACTGCGCCATGATCTTCCAGCAGTTCAATCTGGTGCCCCGCCTCGATGTGCTCACCAACGTCATGCTGGGCCGCCTCAACCACCGTTCAACCGCGCTCAGCCTCTTCAACATCTTCACCCATGAAGAGCGGCTGATGGCAATCGCCGCGCTGGAGCGGCTCGGCATCGAGCATGTGGCCATGCAGGCTGCGGGCACGCTTTCCGGCGGCCAGCAGCAGCGTGTCGCCATTGCGCGCGCACTGATGCAATCTCCGAAGATGGTACTGGCCGATGAGCCGATCGCGTCGCTCGATCCCCTCAATGCCAAGATCGTGATGGACGCGCTGCGCGACATCAACGAGCGCGAAGGCATCACCGTCATCACCAACCTGCACACGCTGGATACGGCGCGCAATTATTGCGAACGCATCATCGGCATGTCGCAGGGCCGCGTCGTCTTCGACGGAACCCCTGCCGAACTGACGGCTGCGGCCGTCACGGAGATTTACGGAACGGATTCGCAGGGGTCGGGCATCGACGAGACCATGACCTCAACCAGCATCAATATTCCCGGCGCGCAGCTTGCCGCGCGTCCGGTGCAGCAATCTGCCGGCCCTGAACCGCTCGCTCTCGCCGGGCTCTGAGGAACCGCTCAGCATCGTTTGCGCCCGCGTCAAGGGCCAATATTTCACAACAAACTCCGGCTCGCCGGGAAACAGGAGAAAGTCCATGTTGAAGAAAGTCCTTCTTTCGGCAGTCGCCCTTGGCGTTCTGGCCGGTTCCGCCATGGCTCAGGACGTCAAGGTTCTGCGCATCGGTCTCGACGGCTCCGAAAACGAAGCCGACCAGATCCGCAACACCAAGTGCGTTGCCGATGGCCTCAAGGCTGCAACCGGCGTTTCCGAAGTTCAGGTTTTCCCGTCGCCGGACTATAACGGCGTCATCCAGGGTCTGCTCGGCGGCACCATCGACATCGCCTCCATGGGCGCTTCTTCCTACGCCAAGATCGCTATTGCCGATCCAAAGGCCGTCGATCCGATCCTGACCTATACGGGTTCCGACGGCTCCAGCGGCTACTACACGATCATGGTTGCCCGCAAGGATAGCGGCATCAAGACGCTGGCGGACGCCAAGGGCAAGAAGATCGGCTTTGCCGACCCTGACTCCACCTCCGGCTTCCTAATCCCGAACGTCGCCATCCCAAAGGAAACCGGCACGCCGATCAAGGAATACTTCTCCGAAACCGGCTTTGGCGGCGGCCATGAAAACCTCGTTCTCGCCGTTCTCGACAAGAAGTTCGATGTCGGCACCACCTTCGGTTCGGGCGTTGGCAAGTGGGAAGAAGGCTACTCCGGTGGCAACCTTCACCAGATGGTCAAGAAGGGCAACCTCGACATGGACGATATCGTTGAAGTCTGGAAGTCGCCGCTGATCCCGAACGGCCCGCTTCTCGTTGCCAACAAGATCGGCGACAGCATGAAGCAGAAGGTCGAAGACTTCTTCATGGAACTGCCGAAGAAAGACCTCGCCTGCTTCCAGGGCTTCACCCAGGGCAAGAACACTGCCTACATCAAGGTTGATCCGTCCTTCTACCAGACGATCATCGACGCCCGTAAGTCCGTCATCGGCGGCTGATCCTCAGCTCACATACGGAAGCGGCGGTGCCTTGCGGCGCCGCCGCTTTTGCCAATAAAGGAAAAGCGGCATGGCGACCACATTGCACAATGGGACCCTCGCGCCCGAGGGTTTGAGCGCATCGTCCAAAACGGTCATGCGTCATTATCAACAGCAGCTGAAGACACGACGGATTTATACCGTCCTTTCACTCGTGATCTTCCTCATCGTCCTTGCCGCCTCCCTGAATTTCGCGAACGAAGCAAATTCGGGCAAATTCTTCGAGCGCCTTCCCTATTTTTTCGACTTCATGAAGACCTTCGTGCCGGATAGTCCCCTGGAAGTCTTTCGGGCGATGTTCGATCTGCCGTCACCCTACGCTAACGGTTCGCTGAAATACAACTATGTCGCGGATCGGGTTTACATCGCCGACGGCTTCTACATCCCGCACTTCATCTACCAGCTGATCATCACGCTCAATATTGCGCTGGTCTCAACAATCATCGGCACAAGTTTCGCCTTCGTGCTCTGCTTCTTCGCCTCCACCAACCTCGTCGGCGCCGGCCTCGTGCGCTGGGTGGTGCGCCGGGTGATGGAAGTGCTGCGCGCCTTTCCGGAAATCGTCGTCGCCGGACTGTTGACCGCCATCCTGTCGATCGGTCCGATCGCGGCCATCATCGCGATTTCGGTCCATACGATCGGTGCGCTGGGCAAGCTCTTCTTCGAGGTCGTGGAAAATGCCGACATGAAACCGGATGAAGGCCTGCGTGCCGCCGGCGCCAACTGGCTGGAGCGGGTGCGTTTCGCCATCGTGCCGCAGGTTCTGCCCAATTTCGTCTCTTATGCGCTGCTGCGCGCCGAAATCAACGTGCGCGCCTCCACCATTATCGGCGCTGTGGGCGGCGGTGGCATCGGCGAGGTCTTCCGGCTGTCGATCGGTAACGATCACGCGTCAAAGACCTATGCCATCATCATCCTTCTGCTGATCACAATCATTGCCGTCGACCAGTTTTCCAGCTGGCTGCGCCGCAGGCTGATCGGCCAACAATCCTTCGAATTCGGACGGGGAGCGGCCTGATGTCGTCCAGCTTCATTCTCAACACCGCCGACCGCGAGAGGCTGACGGCCGCGCATCCGCACGTGTTCAACCGCAGTTTCATGCAGCGATATGGCCTGCTCGTCGGCCTTCTCGCCGTCACCGCCTATCTCATCGGCTGCTTTTTCTTCTTCAATGTCGGCCCGGCCTTCATGCAAGGCCGGTGGGATCGCGCCTCCAGCTATATTCAGGACTGGTATTCCTGGCGCGCCCAACCGCGCCTGCGTTTCGAAGACGGCAAGGTCTTGGCCCAATGGTCGAGCCGCGGTCAATATCCAGACGGTGCAAAGATCGACTGGCTGCAGCCCCTGCCGGGTGGTGGTTACAGCGTCGTTTATAAGGGTATGGAAAACCGCCTCGACGTGACCCCGACTCAAGTGGATGTCTATATCGACGGCAGGAACTATCCAATTATCATCAACGACGACGGGGCTGTCGCACCACAGGGGATACCCGACGAAATCCAGCAGGACGGCAAGAAGGTCCTCGTCCATTATGGCTTTGCCGGTCAGGCAGAAATCCGTACCAGCCAGGTCTATGTCCAGCGCCGGTTCCTCGGATGGGCGAATTTCCTGTTCGACACCAAATCGGAATTCTGGGGCAAAGGCTATGGTGAGCTGGCCGCTCTGGCGCTATGGGGAGAAAGGCTCGATCCCGCACGCTCCAATATCGGCCACATGGTGGATGATTTCCTCGACAACAGCGTCTGGCAACATGCCGATATTCTTTCCAAGCTGATGCAGACACTGGTCATGGCCTTTGTGGGCACGCTGTTCGGCACGCTCGTCGCCCTGCCGCTCGCCTTCATCGCCGCGCGCAACATCACCGCCAACAGGGCCGCAAACTGGGGCATGAAGCGGCTGTTCGACTTCCTGCGTTCCATCGACATGCTGATCTGGGCACTGTTTTTCACCCGTAGCTTCGGTCCCGGACCGATCCCCGGCATTGCCGCGATCTTCTTCACCGATACCGGCGCACTCGGCAAGGTCTATGCCGAAGCCCTAGAAAATGTTGACGACAAGCAGCGTGAGGGCGTCAAGTCGGTCGGCGCATCCCCGATTGCCGTCAACCGCTTTGGCGTGTTGCCGCAGGTCCTGCCGGTCTTCATTTCCCAATCACTGTATTTCTGGGAGAGCAACACCCGCTCCGCCACGATCATCGGCGCCGTGGGCGCCGGCGGCATCGGCCTGAAACTGCTAGAGGCGATGGGTACGAATGCCGACTGGGACAAGGTCGCTTATATGGTCCTGCTCATCCTCTTTGTCGTTTTCCTCTTCGACCACATCTCCAATTCTCTGCGTTCGCGGCTGATCGGCAAAACACAACACTAAGTCTGAAGGGATGGAATGGCGAACATCGTAACGATGTTCGTCCTCTCCGCGGAACACCCGCGCAGTCCCGATTTATGCCAGTCGTCATCATCTCCGTCTGTGTCTTCAGCACATTCCGAAGCCTGCCGCATTTCCAATACGCTTTTTTCCCTCCGCATCATCATTCTGTCACGGAAACCAATTACCTCGCACTCCTGACCTTGCGGGAAGCTGGCGAGTCACGCCAAATAGCTTCTCATCCCTGGTCTCCCATGACACTTAAGAGTGCTTGCCGTGCGCTATGCCATCTATTTCTCTCCGGCTAAAGATCACCCGCTGACTGAGACAGCATCACGTTGGCTCGGCCGCAATGCATTTTCCGGCACGTTGCATGACGACAACGACGACTATGCCGACATGACGGAAGAGCCCCGCCGTTACGGTTTCCACGCGACCCTGAAGGCTCCTTTCGAACTTGCCGAAAAATATAGCGAGGCGGATCTGCTCTCGGCCTTCGGAGATTTCGCGGCCAGCCAGTCCGCCTTCGAAATTCCGCGCGTCGTCGTCGGTGCGCTTGGCCCCTTTTTCGCATTGGTCCCGGACCGCACCTATCAACCGCTGCAGGATTTTGCCGCCGAGATCGTTGATTATTTCGACCGGTTTCGCGCGCCCCTGTCCGAGACAGATATTGCCCGTCGGCGGCCACAGATGCTGACGGAGAGCCAGCGGCAAAATCTGTCTCTTTGGGGTTATCCGCATGTCATGGATGATTTCCGTTTTCACATGACGCTGACCGGCCGCATCGGCGAGAGCGAGCAGCCCGCCATGCGCGAGGTGCTTTCGGCGCGGTTTTCCGAATTCACCGATCGACCTCTCAGCATTTCCGGCCTTGCCTTGTTCATTGAAGAAACGCGCGGCGCGCCATTTACCGTTCATAGCTGGCGCCCCCTTGGCCAGCCACCAAAGAAAGATGCGACCCCATGACCGAGCACGCCCTTTCCAATGCCCGTATCGTTCTGGAAGACGATATTATTCTGGGCTCCGTCCTGATCCGTGACGGCAAGATCGCCGATATCAGCGAAGGCGCCTCCAAAACCGGCGAAGACCTGGAAGGTGATTATTTGATCCCCGGTCTGGTGGAACTGCATACCGACCATCTTGAGCAGCATTATTCGCCGCGCCCCGGGGTAATCTGGGACAAGATTGCCGCCATTCAGGCCCATGATGCACAGGTGGCAGCTTCCGGCATCACCACTGTATTCGACTGCCTGCGGCTCGGTTCGGATGAAGACGGCGGCTTCAAGAAGGGCGAAATGCGCGAAATGGCTGACGCCATCGAGGCCGCGGCCGATCAGAATCGCCTTCGTTCGGATCATCTGCTGCATCTGCGCTGTGAGGTCGCCTCCTCGGATGTGCTGGAACATTTCGAAGACTTCGAAACCGATCCGCGCGTGCGGCTGATTTCCCTGATGGACCATTCCCCGGGGCAGCGCCAGTTCCAGTCGATGGATCAATATATATTCTATTACCAGAAGAAGCGCGGGCTGAGCGACGAGGCTTTCGCCGAGTTCGTGCGGCGTCGGCAGGCGGCGTCGGCCGAATATTCCGCCAAGCACCGCGATTATCTGGCCGCCCGCTGCGCCGAGCGCGGCATTACCGTTGCGAGCCATGACGACGCTACCGAAGCGCATGTCGGCGAGGCTATCGGCCACGGCGTGAAACTGGCGGAGTTCCCCACCAGCGTCGAGGCCGCAAAAGCTTCGCACAGCGCCGGCATGAGCGTGCTGATGGGCGCGCCGAACATCGTTCGCGGCAAGTCCCATTCCGGCAACATCGCCGCCCGCGATCTTGCCGAGATCGGCGTGCTGGATGTTCTTTCTTCCGACTACGTGCCTTTCAGCCTGCTCTTTGCGCCATTCCTGCTCGCCGATCAGGTGGAAGCCATCAGCCTTCCGGAAGCGCTGCGCATGGTCACCGCCACGCCGGCGCGCACCGTCGGCCTTCTTGATCGCGGTCGTATCGCGGCGGGATTGCGGGCCGATCTGGTCCGGGTTCACCGCGAGGACGGTGTGCCGGTCGCCCGTTCCGTCTGGCGTCAGGGCAAGCGCGTGGCATGAACGATGATGGGCAGGATAATCGGCGCGAGCAATCGCCCGGTACGATGATCGTGGTTGTCGGCCCCAGTGGGGCCGGCAAGGACACGCTGATGGAGTATGCAGCAGCGCGATTGTGTGGACGGCCGGGTTTTCATTTCACCCGCCGCGTCATTACCCGCAGCGGCGATGCCGGGGGTGAAAGCCACGATGCCGTTTCGATGCACGAATTCACCCGGTTGGAAGATGCGGGCGCCTTCGCGGTATCCTGGCAGGCGCATGGGCTGAAATACGGCATCCCGGCCACTGTCTATCATCATCTCAATGCGGGAGACGTGGTCATCGCCAATGGTTCGCGTTCTGCCCTGCCGCATTTCGGTACCGCCTTTTCCCGTCTTAAGGTCGTGAACATCGTTGCCCGGCCGGATGTGCTGGCAAGGCGGTTGGAGCAGCGCGGACGGGAAAGCCGGGACGATATACTCCGGCGGCTGGAACGCAGCTCGCTGACGGTCATTGGAGATTTCGACGTCACGACCGTCGATAATAGCGGCGCTATCGAAGATGCCGGCCAAGCCATCATGCAGGTGCTGGAGCAAAGCGCAGACACCAATCGCACTTAAAATCCCGAAGCCGGGCTGCTCGACAAACGCTCTCTCAAGGCTTACCATCAGACGACAATTTCCAAACATGGTACGCCAAGGCGAGGGATGCCCGAAAAGAGGGTCAGCGACGAGATAACTGTGGTGGCCGGTCTGGCTGCCGGCGTCAGCAATTATGCCCGGTCCCGGGGCATCGATATCGTGCCGATATGCGCGGCTTTGGACATTGATCCAGCCACATTCAGCAGCCTGACGGAACGCATCAGCCTCGATAGGTTTTCCCGCCTGCTCGAAACCTGCGCACTGATTTCCGACGACGACGCCTTCGGTCTGCAATGCGCCTCCAGTTTTCCGCCGGGTGCGTCCGGCGCGTTCGGATATGGGCTGATCAGCGCACCGACGGTACGGGCGTTCCTGCGTTTTCTTCAGGACCATGTTTATTACGCCACCAACAACAGCAATTTCACCATGGTAACGGATGCCACGCAGGTAACCCTGTCATGGTCCTTCGCGCCGGTTATCGCCAAACGTGATCAATATGTGGATTTGTCCCTTGCCGTCCTAGTGCAGCGTCTGCGTGATATTCTCGGAGACCGTATCAACCAGATAGAGATCGGTCTGGAGCGGCCGAAACCGAATAATATTCAGCTATTTAAAGAAAGAATGACCAGGCGCGTCAGTTTTTCCCAGCCGCTCCACACCATGCGTCTTCCGATATCGCTTCTCGATGTGGTCAATCCGAATGCGGATGAGCGGCTGTTCGAGTTAATGAACCTACAATGCCGCATGTTGCGACCGGAAACATCGGCGGATGCGACCCATTTCATTGATCAGGTAAAGCGGTACATGCAGATGCGCCTCTCGGATACCGAGCTTTCACTCGGTGAGATCGCTCCTTATTTCAACCTGTCGGAACGCAGTTTTCAACGGCGGCTCGCAGAGCTCGGCACCAATCTCAACGAGATAAAGGACGCCATTCGCAAAAATGCCGGTTTCAAGCTTCTCGTGGAAAGCGATCTTCCTGTCTCCGACATTAGTTACAGGCTCGGTTATTCGACACCCGGTGCGTTTTCGCGTTCTGTCTCCCGCTGGTTCGGGGCGACACCGACCGATATTCGCAAGAAACACGCACATCATTCCGTCGGATAATACATGTTGACGGCATCAATATTTAGCAATGACGCATTAAGCTTAAGAAATATGTCGGCCCTCATCGCAATATGTGCCGAAACATAACAGTAAAACGAAAAACTTGGCGCGCGATGTTATTCTGTCGGTGCGGCTCATCGCCTATTAGAGCGCCGCATATCCTTCTGGTGTGACGAAAACATTCCAGGGCCTTGAAGCTGCATTTTTCGCCAGATCGATTTTGTCTCTGGCGATATCGGTGTCGCAGTTCCTCTCAATGCCCAGAATAGAGCGTCCGCGCCGGGATCGGCTGGCTGCGAAACTGGCTTTTATTGCATAATTCCCGATGCCGGATGAAACCTATTGGCGAATTTAGCGTTTCTGTTCGCGTATAGACAGAGCGGTAAACGAGTTGGTTTCGGGGGAATGACTCATTGACTGATCGTGCCCCGGGAAGGCCAATCTCTTTTAAGGCTGAAAGAAAATGTCTTCAAATACGCCGCATGAACATCGCCAGACGCGTGAAATCATCCTTTCGGAGCGTGAGCGGCATTATCTGGGGCTGGTCGCGCGGGGTAAGCATCCGTCCCATATCGCCTTGATAACCGGCGCGGACGAAGCGGACGTGAAGGAAACTCTTGAAAGGGCGCGCCAGAGGCTGGGCGCCACCAATCTGCTGAATGCCGTCAGCATCGCCCTGTTGCGTGGCCTGATCGAGCAGGACGCGTAATCGCCACCTGATCAATCCAAGCTTACGCGAAATGTCCCCTCTCGTAAGCTGAAAACCGAATGAGCGGCTTTCTGCGTCAAAATCCTTCCATATCAATGGCGGGATGGCGGACCAAAGCGGGCCGGAGATGATGTCCGGCCCTATCGACGCAAATGCAAAGCAGCCCTTTACGGTTTGCCCGGCGGGTCATATTCGACCCGCCGGGTTTTTATTATCACGTCAGAGCGATTGAATTTCGGCCAGAATATCGCTTTCGATCACGATGCCGCTTTCCAGCGCCTGTTTGCGAATTCCCTGACTGCGGCGGCCGGGCAGACGCACATTTTCCTGCTTTTCTATCTCACCGGCGATAAGCGCCAACCGCTCGGTAAAGGTTGCGCCGCCTGACGATACCGGGTCTATGGCGATGATCGTGTGGCCAAGAGAGGGTGGCGCTCCCTTGTCGTCCAGAAGGGAAGAAGCCTGGAATGCGAAGTTTCCACCGGTAATCGCAGCGGCCATGATCTCCACCATCAACGCCAGCGCAGCGCCCTTGGCCTCGCCCGCGGGCACCATGGTTCCCTCTATTGCCTCTTCGGGATCGGTCGTCGGTCGGCCGTTTCGGTCAAGCGCCCAGTCGCCGGGTATCGTTTCACCCTTCTGGCGGGCGGCCATGATCTTTCCGCGAGCGACCTTGGAGAGCGCGAGATCGATGACCAGCGGATCGGTGCCTCCGACAGGGGTGGCGAAGGCAATTGGATTGGTTCCATAAAGCGGCTTGTTGCCGCCCCAAGGCGCCATGGATGCCGGAGCGTTGGCGAACATGAGCGCGACGAAACCCATTTCGGCAAGCCGTTCGACGGTCAGCGCCATAACGCCCGCATGATGGGAGCGGTGGATCGCTGCAAGCGCGATGCCCTGCTGCCGGACCATTTCAGGCAATTCCTCGAGGGCGCAATCGATCGCCGGATAGGCATAACCGTGGTTGGCGTCGATGGAGAGCAGACCCGGCTTCACGCGCGCCGCCACCGGACGCGCCTTGCCATCAACCTTTCCAACCCGCGCCTGACGAACATAAACGGGGATGCGACGAAAACCGTGGCCACCCTGACCAGCCGCCTCGGAGGCGACAAGCGCCTTTGCCACCGAACGGGCGTTTTGCGGCAGAACGCCATTGCGCTCAAAGATAGAGGATACGAGATCCTCCGCCTCTGCGATTGAGAATTTCATTCCGGAATGCCTCTGCTTTTGAAGTCGATAAGACCTACACCATCAAAAACATTCGTGAAATGTTATTCATGCCCAAACGGGCCGCGCATGAGGAATAGTGAGCATAGCCAAGGAGTGACTTAAGCAGACGGCCTAGCGGATGCTGATCGGCAGTGTGATCGTTTTGTTTGCGTCCGGAGGTGGAGCAGGCACAGGTGATGCGCTCTGAATCCATGCCGCGATCTGCTGGTCGATAGAGGAATCGCCTGTGGACTGCACAACGCTGACCCCGCTGATGGCGCCAGCATCGTTGACCCGGAAGCGAACCGTCGCGGTCATAGCATCACTACGCAGAGACCGGGGCTTGCGCCGTTGAATATGCGAGCGGACCTTCGACCCCCATTTCGCCGGTGAGGCGGACGATGACGAGAAGAAGCCGGCGTTGCTGCGCGATGCCGCCGTCCGGTCGGACTGCTGCGCTTCAGCTTTTGCCGTTTCGCGAAAGTCCGATGCCTGCTGCGGTTTGGGACGTTGGCGCTCGACTTTCTTTTTCTCTTCCGGCTCTTTCTTTTCCACCTTCTTTTCAACAGGTGGCGGCGGAGGACGCATGACGGGCAACGGAACCTCGATATTGTCGAGTTCCGCCATCATCTGCTCCTGAACGGGATCGATCGGCTCCACCGGCTCGGGAATTTCCTGCGGTTCGACGATTTCCTCGACCGGCGGTTCGGGCGGCTGTACTGGCTCCGGCGGAGGCGTTTCCGCAACCGGCTCCGGTGGCGGCTCTTCCGGAGCGGCTTCCTCCACCGGTTCGATGCTGTCGCTCTTTACCTCTTCGGCGTCTTCGACATCCTGCGCCTGCGTCGTTTCTTCGGTGTGGACGGCTTCCGGTATCGCCGCCATTTCGATCATGATCGCGGCAGGCGGTGGCCCACCGGCATCCACCTCCTCGGGCTCCTGCATCAGATAATAGGCAAAACCGGCGTGAACGCCCAGCATGAGCAGCGCCGCGGCAGACCACAGCGTCACTTCCCCGAGACGGGAATGGCGGGCCTGCGGGTAGCCGTTTTCACTCATGGCGCGGTTCCCGGCGCTGCGGGTTGGCCAACGGCAGCGGGCTGCGATGCGGCAGCCGCGTTTTCCAGCCCTACAAGGGCGATCTTCAGATAGCCGGCATCTCTCAGCAGGTTCATGATTTCCATGAAGTGGCCGTAGTCGACGGCCTTGTCGGCCCGCAGGAAGATGCGCGTATCCTTCTTGCCGCCGGTCTGCCGGTCGATGGCGGACGCCAAGGCTTCGCGGGCAACCGCATCATTTCCGAGATTGAGCGACAGATCGTCCTTGACCGTCAGATAAAGCGGCTCTTCCGGGCGCTCCGCCGGTTTGGCAGTGGATGCCGGCAGATCGACATTCACGTCAACGGTGGCAAGCGGTGCGGCCACCATAAAGATGATGAGCAGAACAAGCATCACGTCGATGAAGGGCGTGACGTTGATCTCGTGGTTTTCGGAGAGATCGTCTCCGCTATTTTCGCGAATGCCGCCAGCCATGACCGATCACCGTCCAACCAGCGACACGGCGGGCTTGCTGGCGCTGCCCGGCGGAATGCGGCGGAAATCGAGGTCGCGGCTGACAAGGCGTTCCACGCCGGCTGCGGCATCCGCCAGCAGATGGCGGTATCCGGTGATGGAGCGGGCAAAGACGTTGTAGATGACGACAGCCGGAATAGCGGCGACGAGACCGATGGCGGTGGCGAGCAGTGCCTCGGCAATGCCCGGCGCAACAACGGCGAGATTAGTGGTCTGCGATTCCGAAATGCTGATGAAGGAGTTCATGATGCCCCAGACGGTGCCGAACAGGCCGACGAAGGGGGCGGTGGAACCGATGGTTGCCAGAACACCCGTTCCGCGCGACATGCGGCGGCCCGCATGGGTTTCGATACGCGACAGGGCCGAAGAGACACGTTCCTTGATACCGCCGCCATCGGTATGTTCGACCACCGCATCGGAAAGCTGCATTTCATGGGTTGCCATGCGCAGCATCAAGGCTGCCGGGCCGCCCTTCTTCTCGACGGCCTCGGTGGCCTCGGTCAGGGTTTTTGCCCTGCGAATGACCTTGAGTGTCGAGCCGGCGCGCACCCGCGCACCTGCAAGCTCGATAGACTTCGCGACCCAGACCGTCCACGTGACCAGCGATGCGAAGGCAAGGCCGATCATGACACCCTTCACGACCCAGTCGGCCGCCATGAACATGCCCCAGGGAGAAAGGTTGTGCGGGATATCCGCACGATGTTCAGCGCTCGCGGGCTCGGTGCTGAGAGGCTCTATCGGGGTCGCGGCTTCATTCGGCGCGGTCGTCTGGCCCGTCTGTGCGGGTTGCTCGGTTTGCGTCGACTGCGGCGCCAGGCCTTCGGCTCCCGGTGCGGTATTCGTCGCAGGCTGAGCGGGTGCAGGCTGGACCGCTGCGGGCTGAGTTGACTGAGGCTGCGCGGGTGCGGTGGCAGCCGGCTGATCCGGTACAGTTGCGGAGGGCTGGACGGGCGCGGCGGCCGGAGCGCTCGGCGTTACAGGAGTTGTCGGCTGAACCGCTTGCGTTTGCGGTGCGGGCTGTGTCTGGGTTTCCGATGCCGTCTGAGCGAAAACCGCGCCGGCACTCAAGCCGGCCAGCAAGGTGACAGCCAAGGCAAGCGAGATATGCCTAGTTGTGTTTGCCTTGTTGAAGGATGCGGAAGAAGTTGAGGTCTCAGCTGACATAATTTTATCCCGGATTTCCGTCGATGAACTCATCCGCAGATTGACCGGTTCCTGAAAACCGGGGCCTTGAACGGATGCCGTCGTGAAAGCTTGACGTTCCGATAATAAACCTGAGTTCTTTTGACAACTATTATATTGTCAAAAGACGACTCGTAAACTCTTCTTTACAAAAAATTGACCGATCGACGGCCCTCAGCTGTTCTGCGAGGGCGAAAACTGTGCGACGAGCGCATGGCGGTCACCCGGATAGGTGACACGGACGCGGGTGACATAATCCGCCCCATGCCAGGTCCGCCGATCGATGACCAGACAGGCAGCACCGGCGGCAATACCAAGCGCCGCCGCAATTTTACGGTCGGCGGAAACGGCGCTGATGCGGTGTTCGGCAGCGCTCCAAGGCACCATTTTCAGCAGCCACGTCCCTGGCCCGATCTGTGAAAAATCCGCAGCTTCCGCATCCGGAACGGCGGTAACATTGATGATGCGTTCCTCAAGGCAAAAGGGAACGCCGCCAGCGAAATGCGTGCAGGTGAGTTCCAGGATCTGGGCGTCGGCGGCAAGCGCCATGGCCGCACCGTCTTTTTCCCCCGCGGGGCGCAGCCGCCGTTTGTCGAGATGGTAACCGTAGACCAGACCCAGCGCCTGCACCTCCCGTTCAATATCGTGTATTTCCAGAACGGCGGATTGCGCATGGGGTTGGCGAACGAAGGTGCCAAGCCGGCGGCGTCTTTCGATGAGTCCGCGCTGCACCAATTCACCGAGAGCCTTGTTCACCGTCATGCGTGAACAGGCATATTGCCGGGTCATCTCGTGTTCGAAGGGAATGCGATAACCCGGCGGCCATTCGCCCGACATGATGTGGCGCTCGACATCATTGCGGATGCGCTCATGCAACGATTTTTCTTGAAGATCGGCGCCAGCACTCCTCATCCCGATGCCTTTATCCTCCCCTTTCGCCTATCCATGGGCCGCAGCGGCAATCGCCTCACTGCGGATTTCCTCCGTAAGCTTCGCGCGCAGCTGCGAAAATTCCGGACTGGCCTTGATGGTGTAATGACGCGGATGCGGCAGGTCGACCGGCGTGATCGACTTGATGCGACCCGGCCTTGCGGACATGGTAACCACACGCGACGCCATGAAGACCGCCTCTTCGATATCATGGGTGACGAAAATGACTGTCTTCTGCTCACGCTCCCATATGCCGAGCAGCAGCTCCTGCATCAGGCCGCGTGTCTGGTTGTCGAGAGCGCCGAAGGGCTCATCAAGCAGCAGAATTTTCGGGCCGTTCGCGAGCGCACGGGCAATGGCGGTTCTTTGCTGCATGCCGCCGGACAATTGTTTCGGCCAATGGTTTTCGAAACCGCGCAGGCCGACCTTGTCGATATAGCTATCGACGATCTCCCATTTTTCCGTCTCGGCGACGCCGCGTTCGCGCAGGCCGAAGGCGACGTTTTCGCGGATCGTCAGCCAGGGAAACAGGGTGTAGGACTGGAACACCATGCCGCGATCCGCGCCCGGGCCCGTCACCGCCTTGCCGGACAGCAGGACTTCGCCGGTTGTCGGACGGTCGAGACCAGCGATGATGCGCAGCAAGGTGGATTTTCCGCATCCCGACGGGCCGAGGATGGTGACGAAATCATTGCGGGGGATTTCCAGATCGGTGGTCTGCAAGGCCAGCGTCGGCTGTCCGCCCTGCACGCCCGGAAAAGTGCGGCTGACGCCCTTGATAACGAGTTCGTTCATCAGGCAAGCCTCCAGGCGAAAAGCTTCCGGTTCAGCGATTTGAACGCGAAGTCCGAAATAAGACCGATAATGCCGATGACGATGATGCCGAAGATGATCTGCCCGGTCGCCATAAGCGCCTGGCTGTTGATGATCATATAACCGATGCCCGAGGAGGCGCCGATCAGTTCCGCGACAATGACATAGGTCCAGGCCCAGCCGAGAACGAGACGGAGGATTTCCGCGATATCGGGCGCATTGGCAGGAATGAGAACACGGCGAACAACACCCCGATCCTTCGCACCCAGCGTATAGGCGGCCTCCACCAGATCACGCCGCGTGCCGGCGACAGCCACGGCCACCATCAGGATGATCTGGAAAACTGCGCCAATGAAGATCACCAGCAGCTTCTGCATCTCGCCGATGCCGGCCCAGAGAATGAGGAGCGGCACAAAGGCTGAAGCCGGCAGATAGCGCGCGAAGGAGACGAAAGGCTCCAGCAGCGCTTCGATCGGCTTATAAGCCCCCATGGCGATGCCAACAGGCACGGCGACGAGGGATGCCAGCACAAAACCGCCCACCACGCGCCAGATCGTCATGCCTATATCACTGGCAAACCCCTGATCGGTGAGCAGGTAGATGCCGTCCTTCAGCATGGTGATGGGGTCAGCCAGAAAGGTCGGCGATACGAAACCGCCCAGCGTGGCAAAGCCCCAGGCGGAAAAAAATAGCACGAAGAACAGGATGCCGAGAGCAATTCTCGTGCTTTTCCTGATGGGTTGAAGAGGTTGCATCTGTCGCCTGTCCGGAAAACCGGCGCGGCACCTTTGCCGCGCCATTAGAACGCCGTGCGCGTTTCGTGACGCACAATATTCCCTGCAGGGAAACGGCCGCCTTTTCTGTTACTTGATGAAGGACGTATCCGCGAGGGTCGAAAGATCAGGTTTCGATTTTATCACGCCGATTTCCAGCAGCAGGTCGGCCGATTTTTCCGAGAATGTCTTGAATTCACCCTCGAAAAACTTCTGGTTGGCGGCCTTGTCCTGCCATTCAAGGAACTTTGCCGAGGCGGCAAAGGCCTCGCCGGTCTGCTTCACATCCGCCCCCATCGTCGCATAGGACTTTTCGGGATCGGCCTTGATGAGCTCAAGGGCCTGGAAGTAGCTGTCCGCCAGGGCTTTCGCCGCCTGCGGATTGGCCTTCAGGAAATCCGGGGTACAACCGAACGTATCCATGACGGCGGGATAATCCAGCGTCGTGGCGAGGATTTTACCCTTGTCAGGGGCGGCGCGGACGGTGGACAGATAGGGCTCGTAGGTCATGGCCGCGTCATTTTGACCGGCAACGAACGCCTGCGCGGCCGGCCCCGGTTCGAGGTTGACAACCTTGAGGTCCTTCAGGGTGAGGCCGTTTTCCTTGAGGATCCAGGCAAGGAAGAAATAAGGCGAAGTGCCCGGCGCGGAAGCGGCAACCGTCTTGCCTTTCAGGTCTTCGACCTTTGCCACATCACTGCGCACGGCAATGCCATCGGCGCCATGCGATTTATCCATCTGGAAAATCTGGGTAGATTTCACGCCATTGGCGTTCCAGGCGATCCATGTCTCCACCGTGGTGGCGGCGCACTGGATATCACCTGATGCAAGGGCAAGATGGCGGCTCGCCTGCGGTATTTTCTTGATATCGACTTTCAGACCGTTCTTTTCGAAAATGCCGGCCTGTTTAGCGAGCGTCAGCGGCGCAAAACCGGTCCAGCCGGACATGCCGATCGTCACCGACGTCTCGGCATAGGCGGAAGCGGATGAAAAGAGCGCGGCGACTGTGGCGAGAACCCATGTTTTCTTCATGATCTGAACCCCTTTTGATTTATTTTTGTGCGATGTTGTTTATCGCTTTATTTGAGGCATGGTAGGCAGGGATTTTGTATTTGTCTAGACAAAATAGAAGCTTCTGAAGGCCTTCCAGAAAGATTGCAAATATACCATCCGGCATTTTAGACATAGGATAACACGGCCCCACCCACAGGCCCGCGTTTTTCCATATCGAGCGCTCCATGACCAGACAAAGACGCCGCAGTATCATCAGGGCAAGGCGAACCGGAACCGGAATTGCGCTGGTTGCCGCCATTTCCTTCATCGCCGGCATGACGGATGCGGTGGGCCTGCATATTTCAGGTGACTTCGTGTCCTTCATGACCGGCAACACCACGCGCGCCGCAGTCTCGATGGAGGCGGGTCTCTATTCCCATGCCGCAAAACTGCTTTTTGCGGTCGTTGCCTTCGTGGCGGGCAACGCCGGCGGCATCGTGGTGGCGCATAAGTTCGACCGGCGCATCTTCGCCGTTCTGATGGCGGTGGGATTGCTGGTAACAATTGCCGCGCTGCTTAGCCGCGAGACGTCCGCTCTTGCGCAGTTTTACCTCGTCGTCTTCGCGATGGGCATGGTCAATGCCGCTGTCGAACACATAGAGGGACTGCCGATCGGGCTTACCTATGTTACCGGCGCGCTGTCCCGCTTCGGTCGCGGCATCGGTCGTTTTCTTCTCGGCGAACGGAGCCTCGACTGGGGCATTCAGATCGTGCCCTGGCTCGGCATGATCTGCGGCGCGATCTGCGGTGCCGTTCTCGCCGCCACGCTGCAATCGAATGCCCTTTGGGTGGTTGCCGCCACGGTTTTCGCCGTTGCCATCGCCACCTTCATCATTCCGCGCTCGCTTCGCCAGCGCTACAATCAACGGGTCAAAATCCGGCGGATTGCGCCCTGAAAATCGCCGCCGTCACTTTCGCGAAATGGTGACGAATTTCGTGCCGCGCACCCGCACCGTCATCAGGCAGGGTTCCTTGTCGGTACGCTCGCAATAACGCGGATGCATCTTCAGCACGAAAACCATGTTGCCGAACCGCTTGATGAAATCATAACCGTAAATCCGGGCGGTCGCGATCATCAGATAGCCGCCCTCTTTCACCTGGACATAGAAATTATAGGGGCATCCCTCGTCGTCGCAGCTGCGGCCCTTTTCGCCGTCGCAATCCAGAACGCCATGATTGACAACGGCATCCATCAGCCCGTCATTGTTGATATCCAGCCGTGTAACGAAATCGTCGCCGAAGGCCGCCACCTTGCACTCGTTGCGGAAATGATCCTTCTCGTAAATCTCCGGATCGTTCACCAGCTGCTGCTGCGCCGCGAGCGCCACCGGGAACATCAAGAGAACCAGCGCCTGAAGAGCGGCAACGAGAGCGATTCGCACGGCATTTTCCTTTGCATCCGTTTGAGTTATGGATGTTGCGATCATCCGGGCGCCCAGCCTAGAGTTTAGTGCTTGCGCGACACTGACGTGTTCGCTGCCCGTGTTCCGGGGGGAACCTTTTCATGACACTTCTGGGTTTTCTCGATTATGCCGGCGTCGCCGTCTTCGCCGCAACCGGTGCACTCGCCGCCTCACGCAAACAGCTCGACCTGATCGGCTTCCTGTTTTTCGCAGCCGCGACCGGCATCGGCGGCGGTACGGTGCGCGATCAGGTACTGGGCAGAACGCCGGTGTTCTGGGTGATAAACCCCACCTATATTCTCGTCTGCGTCTCGGTCGCGGTGCTGCTGTTCTTCACCGCGCATCTTTTCGAATCCCGTTACCGGGTACTGATCTGGCTCGATGCGCTCGGCCTGTCCGCCTATTGTGTCATGGGAGCAGCCAAGGGTCTTGCGGCCAGCGGCTCGGCAACCGTCGCCATCGTCACAGGCGTTCTGACGGCGACATTCGGAGGGGTGCTGCGCGATATTATGGCCGGGGAGCCTTCCGTTCTGTTGCGCCCGGAAATCTATATCACCTGCGCGCTTCTGGGTTCCTCCACCTTCATTATCGTTTATTTCTTCGGCGTACCGCTTTATGCCGCATCCGCCGCGGGTTTCCTGACAGCCTTATCCGTGCGCTCCGGCGCGTTGCTGTTCGGCTGGACTTTCCCACCCTATAAGGCCAAGCCCGGAAGACGGCCGGAAGACGTGATGAAGTGACCTGTCGAAAGAGACGCTGAAAACAGAAATGGCGCCCTTCGGCGCCATTTTCATATCCGTCATCAGATAGAAGCTTCAGCCGCGCTTGCGGCGAAGGCGGATCACCACGTCCACATGGGCGATTTCCATGCCCTCGGGCGCTTCCGGCAGATTGTCGATCTGAAGATTGTTGACGGGAATATCGAGAACCTCGTTCTCACCTTCCACGAAGAAGTGATGGTGATCCGAGACGTTAGTATCGAAGTAGGTGCGCGCACCTTCGACGGCGAGAACACGGATGAGACCGGCTTCGGTGAACTGGTGCAGCGTATTGTAGACCGTGGCGAGAGAAACGGGCACGCCGGCGGTGACCGCCTCATCGTGCAGTTCCTCGACCGTCAGGTGGCGATCACCCTTTGCGAAAAGAAGATCGCCCAAAGCAACGCGCTGGCGCGTGGGGCGCAGCCCCGAGCGCCGCAGCCTCGTTCCGATATCCAATGTGGCGTCAAATGCCATGCAATCCCATTCCAAACAGAGGTATGAAACTTACCAATTGCATTAGCATATATCTTTTGCGGCGAGTGCTTTCAATAGTTTCGGCGTCGCTTAGACGCGGCAAATGGCGGCAAACCGGCCATTCCTGCAAATTTCCTCTGGTTCCAGCCGTACGGTTCCTGTATGCGGACGGCATATTGAGGTAATGACTTCTGCGAAGAAGGTTCGAAGATAAAGAATGGGGGCGGAGCGGCCTTTGCCCTTGCAGCGCTTCATTTTGAACCTAACTTGCTCTAGTGAAGTCGATCAACACCAGTAATTGGGGAAGTGAAAGCGGTATGGCAACGAGGCAATCAAGTTACAATTACGAGGAGATCCTGTCCTGCGGTCGCGGCGAATTGTTCGGCCCGGGAAATGCACAGCTCCCATTGCCCCCCATGCTCATGGTCCATCGCATTACCGAAATTTCCGAAACCGGCGGCGCCTTCGATAAGGGTTTCATCCGCGCCGAATACGATGTCAGCCCCGACGACTGGTATTTCCCCTGCCATTTCCAGGGCAACCCGATCATGCCGGGCTGCCTCGGCCTTGACGGCATGTGGCAGCTAACCGGCTTCTTCCTGGGCTGGCTTGGCGAAGAAGGCCGCGGCATGGCGCTTTCCACCGGCGAAGTGAAGTTCAAGGGCATGGTTCGCCCTCACACCAAGCTCCTGCAATATGGTATTGATTTCAAGCGCGTGATGCGCGGCCGTCTGGTGCTTGGCACCGCCGATGGCTGGCTGAAGGCGGATGGTGAAACCATTTATCAGGCATCGGATCTGCGGGTCGGCCTGTCCAAGGAAAAGGCTGCCTGAGGCAGACGAAATAGTCCAGACAAACGCCGGACGGCCTTGAGTCGCCCAGCCGAAATCTAAAGAAAAGGTCCCTTTGATGAGACGAGTTGTTGTCACCGGCCTCGGTATTGTTTCCTCCATCGGCGGTGATGCCGCTGAGGTCACCGCGTCGCTGCGCGATGCAAAATCCGGCATTTCATTTTCGCCGGATTTTGCCGAACACGGCTTCAAATGCCAGGTCTGGGGCAAGCCCTCTCTCGACCCGACCGATCTGGTCGACCGCCGCGCCATGCGCTTCCTGTCGCAGGGCGGCGCGTGGAACCATGTGGCCATGAAGCAGGCGATCGCCGATTCCGGCCTCGAAGAGAACGACATCAGCGGCAATGAGCGCACCGGCATCATCATGGGTTCGGGTGGACCTTCCACCCGCACCATCGTCGAGGCCGCAGACATTACGCTGAAGAACAACAGCCCGAAGCGCATCGGCCCCTTCGCCGTGCCGAAGGCGATGTCCTCCACCGCTTCGGCCACACTCGCGACCTGGTTCAAGATCCACGGCGTCAACTATTCCATCTCGTCGGCCTGCTCCACCTCGGCGCACTGCATCGGCAACGCCGCCGAAATGATCCAGTGGGGCAAGCAGGACGTGATGTTCGCCGGAGGCCACGAGGATCTCGACTGGTCGATGTCGAACCTTTTCGACGCCATGGGCGCCATGTCGTCCAAATACAACGAAACACCCGACGTCGCCTCGCGCGCCTATGACGTCAACCGCGACGGCTTCGTCATCGCCGGAGGTGCGGGCGTTCTGGTTCTCGAAGAGCTGGAGCATGCGAAGGCACGCGGTGCAAAAATCTATGCCGAAATCGTCGGTTATGGCGCGACCTCGGACGGTTACGACATGGTTGCCCCGTCAGGCGAAGGCGCGATCCGCTGCATGCGGCAGGCGCTTTCCACCGTGAAGGGCGATATCGACTACATCAATACCCATGGCACCTCGACGCCGGTTGGCGACAGCAAGGAAATCGGCGCGATCCGCGAAGTTTTCGGCGACAAGATCCCGCACATCCAGTCGACAAAATCTCTCACCGGCCATTCGCTGGGTGCGGCCGGCGTGCAGGAATCGATCTACGGCCTCTTGATGATGCAGGAACGCTTCATCGGCGAGAGCGCGCATATTTCCGAGCTTGATCCGGAATTTGCGGGCGTTCCGATCGTTCGCAACCGCATCGACAACGCCAGGATCGACACCATCCTTTCCAATTCCTTCGGCTTCGGCGGCACCAACGCCACGCTCGTCTTCCAGCGTCATAACGGATAATTGCCCATGAACGGCATCATGCAAGGTAAGCGCGGCCTCATCATGGGCGTCGCAAACAATCATTCGATCGCCTGGGGTATCTCCAAGGCGCTTGCGGCACAGGGCGCGGAACTCGCCTTCACCTACCAGGGTGAAGCGCTTGGCAAGCGCGTCAAGCCGCTCGCTGCGGAACTTGGTTCCGATTTCATCGTGCCTTGCGATGTCGAGGATATCGCTTCCGTGGACGCGCTGTTTGCGACGATCCGCGAAAAATGGGGCTCGCTCGATTTCGTCGTGCACGCCATCGGCTTCTCTGACAAGAACGAGCTGAAGGGCCTCTACGCGGATACGACGCGCGAGAATTTCAGCCGCACCATGGTCATTTCCTGTTTCTCCTTCACGGAAATCGCAAAGCGCGCCGCGGAGCTGATGACCAATGGCGGCTCCATGCTGACGCTGACCTATAATGGTTCGCAACGCGTCATTCCGAACTACAACGTCATGGGCGTCGCCAAGGCGGCTCTCGAGGCGTCCGTGCGTTATCTCGCCGCCGATTACGGCCCGCGCGATATCCGCGTCAACGCCATCTCGGCCGGCCCGGTCCGCACGCTGGCGGGCGCCGGCATTTCGGATGCGCGGGCGATCTACGCATGGAACCAGAAAAACGCACCGCTTCGCCGGACGGCGGATATCGATGATATCGGCGGATCGGCGCTTTACCTGCTGTCCAATATGTCGCGCGGCGTGACCGGCGAATGCCATTACGTGGACTGTGGTTATAACATCACCTCCACACCCACGCTGGAGGTTCTCTCCAAAGCGGATGCGGAATAAGCGTCTGTACTTAACTTCGACAAAGCCCGGCCATGTGCCGGGCTTTTATATTGCGAGCCGTATCAATTTCGGAAATCACTAAAGTATAATTTATTGAAGTAACTGAATTTAAATATCGGGGTGGTTATGGTCCGCAACAAATTAAACGGTTGCGCTTGCCGCATATTCTTAGAGATCGACATCGCCTCATGCGACTGGCCAGACTGAAGCCATTGCTGGAAAAATTCGGAGTCTCGCGCGACGGGACAGCGGCTATCGAATTCGCGATACTCGCGATCCCCTATTTCCTCGTCGTCTTTGCGATCATCGAGACCTTCGTCGCCCTGATGGCGGAACAGGTCGTCGCCAACGCCACCGAGACCATGGCGCGGCGTTTGCGCACAGGGCAAATCAGCAGCTCGATTTCGAAAGAGGATTTCCGCAAGAGTTTCTGCGACGAAGTTTCAGTGATGATTACCTGCTCGGCGGATGAGATCGATAAAGAACAGAAGCTCTATATCGACCTTCGCTCCTTTGCCGCCTTCAAGGATATTCCGACCACGATACCGCTGAAGGCCTATGGCGAATATTACGATCTTGATACCGCTCAATTCGGCTTCACGCCGGGCGGCCCGGAAACCATCAACATGTTGCGTGTCTATTATCGCTGGCGTGTCGTTGCCGATATCATCCGGCCATATCTCACAAAAATACGTCCGGCCGATGGATCGATGCCCTCACATTTCCTCATCGTCGCGACAAATGCGTTCATGAATGAGAAATACATCACAGGCGGGGGCTCATGATGGCAGGGCTGGTGTCCGTTGCGGCAAACGGCAAACGACGCCTTGTGGCGCTCGTTTCACGCTTTGCCAAAGATCGCCGTGGCGTGGGCGCGGTGGAGTTCGCGATCCTCTTTCCGATATTGCTTGCGCTTTATCTAACCTCTTTCGAATTGACGATCGGATACAACACCTACAAGCGTGCAAGCACCGCCGCAGCCTCCATCAACGATCTGATATCGAAAACAGGTTCCGTCGATAAGACCTACCTCGCGGGCATGCAGGACGTCGCTGCCGCCGTGTTTGCGCCGTACAGCACCAAGGGTCTGCAGCTAAAGATCAGCGGCATCAAGATCGATGCGCAAAAACAGGCGAAAATCACCTGGTCCTGGGATGAGAAAAATCTGAGACCCTATGCGGTGGGTTCCCCGGTTGCCGTTCCGACGCGCCTCCTTGTGGAAAACAGCTTTCTCATCCACGTCGAACTTTCCATCCCGCATGAATTGCTGATGTTCATGCCCGACATTGCCTCGTCCGGGGTAAAGTCGATCACGATCGGGCGGGAGTATTTCTTCAAGCAGCGCGACGCCGAGACCGTCTGCACCAATTGCTGAACCAATCGGTGCGTCAGGACGGTCCCGTCATGGCAATAGTTAATAGACGTCGCGCAGATAACGTTTTTCGCGCTTCAGCCGGTTCACATACTCGCTTGCCGCCTCGGCGGAGATGCCGGCCTCTTCGCTGACGATGCCGCGCAAGGCATCATCGACATCCTTCGCCATACGGGTCGCATCCCCGCAGACATAGAAAAAGGCACCCTCTTCAAGCCATTGATAGAGCGCCTTACCGTTCTGCCGCATGCGGGTCTGGACATAGATCTTCTCCGCCTGATCCCGCGAGAAAGCGAGGTCGAGGCGGGTCAGAACGCCATCGCGACTCATGTCGCCAAGCTCGTTTTCATAGATGAAATCCGACTGCCGGTGCTGATCACCGAAAAACAGCCAGTTTTTGCCCTTTGCGCCTCTGGCTTGCCGTTCCTGCAAAAATGCCCGGAATGGCGCGATGCCCGTGCCCGGCCCCACCATGATAACAGGCGCGTCATTGTCCTGCGGCACGCGAAACGCCTTGTTCGGCGAGACGAAAATCCCGGCGCTCTGCCCGACCTCCACGCGGTCTGCGAGATAGGTGGAGCACACGCCGCCTCGCTCACGACCCTCGGCGCGATAACGCACGCTGGCGATGGTCAGATGCACGCTGTTTTTTGCAACCAGCGGGCTGGAGGAGATGGAATAGGCGCGATGTTGCAGCGGCTTCAGGAATGTCAGGAATTCCGCAACGTCAAATAGCGGCTTTTCGCCGAGATTGATGAGGTCGAGAATATCCTTGCCCCAGAGAAAGGCGGCGAGCTGCTCCCTGTCTCCGTTTGCAAGAACATGGCTGAGTTCGTCATGCCCAGCCCGCTTGCCGATCTCGGCGACGAGTTCGCGCGAGGGCGTCGATATCTCGAACATGTTGAGAAGCGCATCGCCGACCGGCCGATCCAGTCCGGCGATTTGGCTGTCCGCAGCCGCTCCGAAGTGTTCCAGCAGCGCGCCGACCAGTTTCGGGTCGTTGAGGGGAACGACGCCAAGAGCGTCACCCGCCTCATAGTCCAGACCGCTTTCGCCGAGGTCGAATTCGTAGTGGCGAATTTCCTTGGACGAGCCGGGACCGGAGAGGCGACGATTGACGCTTACCTCAGCCGAATAGGGATTTTTGCGGCTCCAGCCCTGTTTTGCCCGCACGGGCGGCTCGGCGACATCGGGCATGGTGACAGATGCCGCATTGCCGCCATCGACAGCAACCGCGAGCGGCAGCGTCTCGCCGATCCATGCGGCGGCGGCGTCCTCAAAGTCGATATCGCAGTCGATACGCGTCTTCATACGCTTGCCGCCGAGTTGTTCGAACCGCGTATCGATGAGCTTGCCTGCCTGGCAGAAGCCGTCATAGCCGGTATCGCCCAGCGCGAGGACAGCAAAATTCATCCCGTCCAGACGCGGCGCGCTGTCAGCGGCAAGTGCTTCCCAGAAAAGCTGGGCATTATCAGGCATTTCACCTTCGCCATAGGTCGAGGTGACGACGATGACCCGTTTCATGGCCCCGAGACCATCCATCGAGACATCATCAAGCGCTGTCACCACCGGCTGCATGCCCTGCGCGCGGGCGGCGCCGGCAATATCCATCGCCAGCGCCTCCGCATTGCCGGTCTGGGTGCCGAAGAGAATATTCAGCACACTCGCCGCCGCCTTTGGAGCAGCGGCGGCAACCGAGGTCTCCAGGCCGATGGCGGCGCGCGAATGAAGCCCCGCCAGAAAACCGGAAAGCCATGCGCGCTGATCACCGTTGAAGGGCGCGTCTTCGGGAATATAAGGTATCTTCATCATGCTGCCCTATGGCCAGATGCGATGGCGAGGTCGGGAATTGCGCGGGCTGCGAAAAGCTCCTCAAAGCCCGGCAGGCGGCCGATCTTCTCGATGTTTTTCCGGTTCTGCTGAATGATCCAGCCATAGGTGCCGGGGCTGTCCACCGACCAGATGTTCCTGCGCGCCAGCGCCTGCTTGTAATCGTCGAGACGCTTGGCGGCGATCATCACCGCAAGTTGTTCATCGCTATGGTTTGAAAGTGCCTCGCGCGCATATTTCAGCAGCCTTTGCATTAGCGCATAATCTTCCGTGAGGATGAGATTGCGCACGGCTTTTTCAATAGCGGGATCGGAGGGGCCGGATGCTGTCGGCAACCTTTGCAGGGCGACGGCTTGCGCCATGCTCAACACGGTATAATTGTTAAGCAGCGCATACATCTCCTCCGTATCCGTCTCGCCATAACCCGGCACCGTTCCATTGAGAACGGCCTTGCGGTCGCGATAGGCGAGCTTGAACTTACGCAGCTGATGGGCGGCAAGCGCGGATGCCAGTTCCTCCAGCAGTTCCTTGTGGGGCTTCGCCTTCAGAATCTCGTCGCTATCCTGATAAAGCAGCAGGGCGCGTGGCATGCCATAGACGAAATTATGCTGTTCGCTTTCCCAGTTTTCCAGAAGCCATGCCGCCTTGGCCGAGCCGGTCTCCACGGCATGCCAGGTCAGAAGCTGGTGGACGGCCTTATTATGAATGGCGGCCTGTTCATCCTCACCGGTGATCGCGCCGAGCAAGATGGAATCATGGCTGATCTTCTTCGGCAGATCGCCATAGGGATCATACTGGTAGACAAAACCACCGCTCATGCCGTTGCCAAAACCTTTGCCGAAGCTGCCAAGGTTTAGCACCGCGCCGTTGGTCATATATTCGCAGGCGAAATCACCCACGCCTTCGACCACGGCGGTGGCGCCGGAGTTACGCACTGCGAAACGGTCTCCCGCTTGCCCTTCTACGAAGGTGCGGCCGCCGGTGGCGCCGAACAGCGCGAAATTGCCGACCAGCACATTACCGCCCGCCTCTTCGGATCCGCCGCCGGGTGAGCGCACGACGATGGTGCCCCCGCAGGCGCTTTTGCCGACACCGTCATTGCAGGTGCCGGTATGGACGATGACCATGCCGTCATTGCAGAAAGCGCCGAAGGACTGCCCGGCGGAACCTGATGTCTCGATACGCACCGAACCCGCCTCCAGGAACCGGCGGCCACGGCTGTCCCGCTTCACCGCAGGCAGCGCATCCGCCTCTTCCTCGGAAAGTTCATGGTTCAGCATGCGCTCGATATCGACGGCAAGCTGGCCGCCAACGCTCTTGTTGCAATTGTTGAGGAAACGATTGCCGCCGAGCTCGATGTTCTCTCGGCGGCTGTCGACAAGGGCCGAGCGCACAAGTTCGATGAAGGCGTCGTCCAGCGCAAAATCCTTTTCCATATAGACAGGGCTGTCGATCTTCACCTCTTCGACCACGGCAAGCATTGCCCGGAGGTCAAGCTGGCCGACGCTTGCCGGGTGATCGAGGAGGTGAAGAAGATCGGAACGGCCGCGTGCTTCCCGCAGCGAGCGCAGCCCGAGTGCGGCCAGAATCTCACGCGTTTCATGGGCGATGTTCATGAGATATTGCGCCAGCGCGCGCGGATCACCGTTAAAGGCTTCCTGATTGGTGGTGAGACCGGCCGGGCACTTGATGTTGCAGTTCTTCGCCATGACGCATTTCAGCATCATCAGCGCCGTCGTGCCGAACTCGAAACTGTCGCCGCCAAGAAGTGCGGATTTCACCACGTCGCTCGCTGTCTGGTGCGCGCCGGAGCAACGCAGCAGCACCTTGGCGCGAAGACCCGTGGCGCAGAGCGCCTGATGCACTTCCGCGATACCGATTTCCGCCGCGCGGCCGGTATATTTGAGGCTGGTGACGGCCGCCGCACCCGTGCCGCCGGTATTGCCGGCGACATTGATGACATCCGCCCCAGCCTTGGCGACGCCAACCGCAATCGTGCCGATGCCTTCCGACGAGACCAGCTTGACGATGACGCGCACGCGCGCTGCCTTGGCGTCGTGGATGAGCTGGGCCAGATCCTCAATGGAATAGGTATCGTGATGCGGCGGCGGTGAGACAAGCTCAACACCTGGCGTGCCGCCACGCGCAGCGGCGATTTCCACCGTCACCTTGGGAGACGGCAACTGCCCGCCTTCGCCAGGCTTTGCGCCTTGGCCGATCTTGATCTCGATCTCTTCCAGCATCGGATCGGCAAGATAACCGGCCCAGACGCCGAAGCGGCCGGAGGCGAACTGCTTGATGCGCGAGGCACGGATGGTGCCGTAACGGGAAATATGCTCACCGCCCTCGCCCGAATTCGACATGCCGCCGACCATGTTGACGCCATGGGCGACCGCCTCATGGGCGGCGGCTACGAGCGCGCCATGGCTCATGGCACCCGATGCGAGGGTCTTGGTGATCTCGCTCGCCTTCTGAACGGCATGGAGCGGAATGCTTTCCGGTGCAGTTCGGATGAGCGAGAGATAGGCGGAGGCTTCGCCCTTCGCCTGAACCAGAAGTGCACCGCCTTCCAGCCAATGGCCGGGAATATCCGCGCCGAAACGGTCGAGCAACGACTGGCCGAGTGCAGCAAGCCGGGCAAGCTCATGGCCCTGCGAGCCGGTCAATTGCAGCCGGAACGCGCCGTCTCCCGCCTCTTCACAGCGTAATCCGCGCACCATGAAGCTGTTATTGCCCTGCCGGGAAAAACGGCCCATTTCCCGACGGAATTCTTCCGCGGAACCGGCGAAGGTCACATCGGCCGGCAATTCCAGAACGTCGCGCAGAGCGGCCGGGCGGCGCGCCCTTTCTTCCGTCATCATGCGTGCAAAGGCGCGGTAGCCGGGCGTCACCTCGAATGCGTCGATCGCCTCCGGGGTCAGCCGGTCGAAGCTGTTGTGATAATAGGCCGCATCGTTGAGACCGAAGGCGTCTTCGAGCCGGTGGAGCGGCAGGAGGCGCACGGCGTCCTCGTTTTCGGTTCCCTTGTCGAAACCGATCTTTTCCTCGGTCATATCCACGAAACCGCGAACAGCCGTCGTGCCATAAGAATGGCCAGCACCTTCCGCACGCTCCTTGAAAAGACCGAGCAGCGGAATGTCGTTTTCACCTTTTACCGACAGCGCCTTGCGATGCCAGTCTGCTACCGCCTGCGCGATGACGGCGAAGTTGACGCCACCAACCGGGGTCTTCACGTTGGGGAAATAACGCTTCAGTACCGGATCGTCGGTATCGAGGAAGTTCGGTTCGAAGAACTCGCCGCCGATATAGCTTTCCGCCGTGCACAGGCCCACCTTGCCCATGGTCTTCATAAGCGACTTTTCAGCCGCCTTGGCGAAGCGCTTGAAGGCCTTGTCGGCATCGGCACCGAATTTCTCCTCGGCACGGAACTGCACGCCGAGTGGATAGACAGCCGAAGCGCCAAAACCGAGGCCGGCTGCGATGTGATGCGAGGAGGAAAACTGCCCGCTTTCGACGATCAGGGACACGCGCAGCCGCAGTCCTTCCTCGATCAGCCGCTGGTTGATGGCGGAGACGACCATGATCATCGGCAGGGCGGCGCGGCTTGCCGAAACGTGCCGGTCGGTGATGATGGCGATGCCGCCTTCCTCAGCCGCAAAAGCCGCAACTTCATCGCAGAGCCCATCGATTGCCTGCCGCAGCGCAGCTTCGTTGGCCTCCCCAGCATCGAAGACCGGCGAATAGAGCATTTCGAAACGGCGACGGGGCATCTCAGACTGTTCGCGGATGCGCAGCATATCGAGATGGGTGAGGATCGGGGAGCGCACGACGATCTGGCGGGCCTTCTTCGCACCGCTGTTCGGCTTCGCACCGAGGGCGACACGCAACGTCATGCCGTCGGCCTCACGAATACTGTCGAGCGGCGGATTGGTGACCTGCGCGAAGCGCTGTGAGAAATACTTCGCGACGCCGCCTTCCTGATCGGACAGCGCGTTGATGGCATTGCCATAACCCATGGCCGAGATTTTTTCCGCGCCCGACGCCAGCATCGGGTCCATCAGGAACTTGAAGCTTTCCTGATTGTGCGAATAGGCGACATAACGCTGGTGGCGTTCCAGATCGCCGTTGTAGCGCAGCGGCGATCCCTGCTTTTCGGCCGGCACTTCCGGCAGATCCTCCAGCATGACACGGGCTTCGCGCAGCAGGGATGAATAATCGCGGCGCGAGGCGAGAAGCTCCAGCGCCTCGACGGTGGAAAAGGCGCGGCGTTCTGCATGGTCGTAATAAAGCATGCCGCCCGCCTCGATGCGGCCGCGGCGGATGACGCTTTCGGCCGGGAAGGCAATCTGCCCCGCCTCCGACATGACACAGAGATAATCCTCCGTCTCGACGGTGCGCAGCGGGCGCAGGCCGAGGCGATCGAGACGGGCGCCGATGATAGTGCCGTCACCGAAGATCAGCGCGGCCGGACCGTCATTCTTCTCCTCATAGAGCGAGAAATATTCCAGCATCGCCTTGACGCCCGGCGAGAGAGTATCGTCGTTTTCCCATGCCGGCGGCATCATCGAGACCACGGCAGTGACGAGGTCGAGACCATCCTCCATTACCCGCGCCTGCAATGTCTGGTCCAGACGGCAGCTGTCCGACTGGCCCTTGGGCCTGACGATGCTGGCATTCTTCGCCAGCGCCACAGCCGCTTCAGACAGCCGGTTCTTCTTGTCGGTGTTGAGCTCACCATTATGCGCCATCAGGCGGAAGGGCTGCGCCATGGAGGGATGCGGATCGGTATTGGTGGAGAACCGCGTGTGGAAATACATCGTATGCACTTCATGGCGCGGATCGGTCAGGTCACAGAAATAGGGCATGACCTCGTGCGAATTCAGACGCCCCTTGAGCACCTGCGTGCGCGCGCTGAGAGACAGCGGATAAAAGCCGGCAAGATCCGGAACGGTATAGGCGAGCGCCTCAATGGCGAGCAGCGCCTTGTGAATGCGCCAGTCGAATTCGGCAAGGGTTGCGCATTCCGCTGGCGCGGAAAACACCCATTGCCGGATCGGCAACTGGTAAGGGATGGCAGCCGGGCGGATGGCCGCGTCATTTACTGGCACATCGCGGACGAGAAGGACCGAAAAGCCCTGTTCCCGCAACGCGCTGCCGATGATGCCAACCGCCTCTGCATGGAAAGCCGGATTCTGCGGCAAAAAGAAATTGCCAACACCGAACCGGCCAGCCTTCAAACCGCCTTCGCGGGTCAATTCGCGAAAGAAGGAGAGCGACAGATCCATCGACACGCCCGCACCGTCACCGACACCTTCCGCCGACATGCCGCCGCGATGCGGCACGGCACAGAGCGCTTCGTTGCCGCGCTTCAGCACATCATGCGTCTGCACGCCGTCCTTGCGGGTGATGAAACCGACGCCACAGCTGCTTTTTTCAAAAGCCGCATCGTAAAGGCCGAATTTTTGCTCCGTCACGCTCAAGGCACTCTCCTCTCGTTGCGCATTTCGCGCGGCATCGCCCTCTTTCCCGAAACCCGGCGCGGCAGCCGGCACTCTGCGGGCGGAGCCGCAGGCGACCTGGCTGCTCCTCATTCTTTTGCTTATCGGCGTTTAATGGCGCGAACGGTCGTTTTGCGGCCGGCAAACGGCTTGGCGGCGATGGCCGCTTTTTCGCAAATAATGATCGTCGTCGTTCGCATCGCGTTCCCTGATGGCCGGCTTTCCGGCGGTGAGATACACTGAATTATGTCAGCATTGCTTACATAATATTTCATGATCGACCGAGTCAAGATTAAAATCGATCCAGCGCAATAAAAAAACAAAAACGCCGCGAAATCCGACAGGATTCCGCGGCGCGATGGCTGCAGAGATTTTTAAATTGCCCGGATCACTCCGAAGGCATGTCCAGCGTGCGGCTAAACCAGAGGGCGATCAGCGTGCAGAGCGCACCCGACATCAGGTAAATGCCGACGGCGAAAAGGCCGAATTTGGACGAAAATCCGAGCGCGACGAGCGGTGCGAAACCGGCGCCGATCAGCCAGGAAATATCCGAGGTGAGCGACGCGCCGGTATAGCGGTACTCACGGCTGAAGCGGGAAGCAAGCGCGCCGCCCGCCTGACCGAAGGACAGGCCCAGTAACGAGAAGCCGATCAGCACGAACAGATATCGACCGATATCGCCCGAATTCAGGAGAACGGGAGCCACGAGGCTGAAGAGCCCGATCAGCACCGCCGCGACAGCCAGAAGCTTCCGCCGTCCGATCCGGTCGGCCAGAATGCCGGAGATCACGATCATCCCGCCGGCGATGATGGCGCTGACGAATTGCACGAACAGGAAGTCCGACACACGCTGGCTGGTGTTGAGCGAAACCCAGCTCAGCGGAAAGACCGTGACGAGATGGAAGAGCGCGAAGCTCGCCAGCGGCACGAAGGCACCGGTGACGACCACCGGAAACTGTGACCGCAGCATCTTGAACATTGGGCGCGGTTCCAGCTCGTGCTGCTCCAGCATGGCCTGGAATTCCGGCGTCACGATCATGCGAAGGCGGGCAAAGAGCGCCAGAACATTCAGCGCCAGCGCCACGAAGAACGGGAAACGCCAGCCCCAGGCGAGGAATTCCGCATTGGAAAGCTGCGTGACGAAGACGATGAAGAAGGCGCTGGCGAGACCGAACCCCATGGCCGCACCGATCTGCGGCATCATGGCGTACCATCCGCGCTGCTTGTGCGGTGCATTCATGGCGAGCAGCGAGACGAGGCCATCCCACGCGCCGCCAAGACCAAGACCCTGGCCGATACGGAATACCGCCAGCAGGACAGGCGCGAGCATGCCCGCTTCCGCATAGGACGGAAGAAAGCTGATCGCCATCGTGGAACCACAGAGCGTGAAGAGGGCAGCCATCAACTTAACGGCGCGCCCGAATTTTCGGTCTATCTGGAGGAAGATCAGCGAACCGATCGGCCTTGCGATAAAGGCCAATGAGAAAACCGCGAAAGAATAGAGCGTGGCCGTTAGCGGATCGACGAAGGAAAAGAAGACGTGGGGGAAAACGAGCGCGGAGGCGATGGCGTAGATAAAAAAGTCAAAAAACTCCGTCATTCTCGCGAGAATGACTGCAATCGTGATGCGATCCGGATCGACCTTGACGGGACCGGCCCCATGTCCGTTCGCTTCCGGCGCCTGCCCAAAGGATGGAGCAGCATTCGTATAACTCATAATATCCCTCCTGCGTCATGGACGAACCATTTCCTGTAACGCGCCGGCTCCTCATCCGTTGCGTTACGATGCGACGGATTGTCACACGCACCCTACGTAACGTCAATTGAAGTTTGGCAATAAAGGGTTGCCCAGTCAGCCGACCATGCGATAATGCACGGGCTCCGTCCTAAACGCAGCTCTGCCCGAGACATGGTGCATCGCGAAGGTTTCGCTGCACCGCGACAATATACCTCATTCTAAAAATGATGTTCGGCAATTATTCGCGGCATAATCCAAACTGTACGAGTTCAAAGAACGTGCGCACGATCAAAAAAATCCTATCCGCCCTTCTGGCAATCCCGGCTCTGCTGCTGCTCAGCGGCTGCAACCTCGTCGTCATGAACCCTTCGGGCGACATCGCGATCCAGCAGCGCGATCTTATCATCACGTCCACGGTTCTGAT
Source organism: Agrobacterium sp. B1(2019) (assembly GCF_008274755.1). Taxonomy (NCBI): domain Bacteria; kingdom Pseudomonadati; phylum Pseudomonadota; class Alphaproteobacteria; order Hyphomicrobiales; family Rhizobiaceae; genus Agrobacterium; species Agrobacterium sp. B1(2019). The sequence continues at coordinate 2,520,430 of NZ_VTPB01000001.1, forward strand.
GCTGCTGATCATCGTCCCGGTCATTGCCCTGACGCTGTTCTTCGCATGGAAGTATCGCGAATCGGCAAAGGCCGAGGACTACGATCCCGAGTGGCACCACTCCACCCGCCTGGAAATGGTGATCTGGTCGGCTCCGGTCGCCATCATCCTGATGCTCGGCACGGTGACCTGGATTTCCACGCACCGTCTCGACCCCTATCGCCCGCTGGAGCGTATCGACGAGAACCGCCAGGTGACCGCCGAAACCAAGCCTATCACGGTGGAAGTGGTGGCCATGGACTGGAAGTGGCTGTTCTTCTATCCCGAACTCGGCATTGGCAGCGTCAATGAATTCGCCGCTCCGGTCGATGTTCCGATCAATTTCAAGATCACCGGCACGACGGCGATGAACTCCTTCTTCGTTCCCGCGCTCGCCGGCCAGATCTACGCCATGGGCGGCATGCAGACCAAGCTGCACGCGGTCATCAACAAGGAAGGCGTTTATGACGGCTTCTCGGCCAATTTCTCCGGCCCAGGTTTCTCGCACATGCGCTTCAAGTTCCATGGCCTGAGCCAGCAGGGCTTCGATCAGTGGGTGGCGAAGGCGAAAGAAAGCGGCAAGGGCTTCGGCCGTCAGGAATATCTGGAATTCGCCAAGCCTTCCGAACGCGAACCGGTACAATATTTCGCTTCGGTCGATCCCGAACTCTACAGCGCCATCCTCAACCGCTGCGTCGAGCCCAACAAGCTCTGCATGCGTGACATGATGCATATCGACGCCAATGGCGGCGGCGGCAAGGAAGGCATCGACATCGCCAAGGCGCTGAATTCCGTCGTCTGCACGCCGCTTGCGCCCTTTGGCGTCGCCAGCGGCCCCCAATCCACTCCGGCTGCGCTCGAAGGCCAGACTTTCGAACCTGCGGCGCTGCCGGAAACGAAACAAGTCGCTGGCTGACGGATACGTCCCGGCATTATGCGGCGCGGCCAATGGCTGCGCCGATCTTATGTCTTAGAATCGCAAGAGGCTAAAAATGATCGTCAATTCCGATCAAACGTCGTTCCTGTTCGGGAAGCTGACATGGGAGTCCATCCCGCTTCACGAGCCCATTCTTGTCGCGACCTTCGCGGCCGTGGCTCTGGGCGGTATCGCCGTCGTCGGCGCCCTCACCTATTTCCGCCTCTGGGGCTATCTCTGGAACGAATGGTTCACGAGCATCGATCACAAGAAGATCGGTATCATGTACATCATTCTGGCGCTGGTCATGCTGCTGCGCGGTTTCGCCGATGCGATCATGATGCGCGTCCAGCAGGCGATCGCGTCGGGCGGATCGGAGGGTTACCTTCCGCCGCACCATTACGACCAGATCTTCACGGCCCACGGCGTCATCATGATCTTCTTCATGGCCATGCCGATGATCACGGGCCTGATGAACTTCGTCGTGCCGCTACAGATCGGCGCCCGCGACGTTTCGTTCCCCTTCCTCAACAACTTCTCCTTCTGGATGACCACGGCCGGCGCCGTCATCACCATGATCTCGCTGTTCATCGGTGAATATGCGCAGACCGGCTGGCTGGCCTATCCGCCCCTCTCCGGCATCGATGGAAGCCCCGGGGTCGGGGTCGATTATTATATCTGGGGTCTGCAGATCGCCGGTGTGGGAACGACGCTATCGGGCATCAACCTGATCGTGACCATCATCAAGATGCGCGCGCCTGGCATGACCATGATGCGCCTGCCGATCTTCGTGTGGACATCGCTGTGTTCGAACATCCTGATCGTGGCCTCCTTCCCGATCCTGACCGGCACGCTGGCGCTTCTCACCCTCGACCGTTACGTTGGCACGAATTTCTTCACCAACGATCTCGGCGGCAATCCGATGATGTATGTCAATCTCATCTGGATCTGGGGTCATCCCGAAGTCTATATCCTGGTGCTGCCCGCCTTCGGCGTCTTCTCGGAAATCGTCTCGACCTTCTCCAACAAGCGCCTTTTCGGTTACGCCTCGATGGTCTACGCCACGGGCGTCATCACCATCCTCGCTTATATCGTGTGGCTGCATCACTTCTTCACAATGGGTTCCGGTGCAAGCGTCAACGCTTTCTTCGGCATCACAACGATGATCATCTCGATCCCGACCGGCGCGAAGATTTTCAACTGGCTCTTCACCATGTATAAGGGCCGCATCAAGTTCGACGTTCCGATGCTCTGGACGATCGGCTTCATGATCACCTTCGTTATCGGCGGCATGACCGGCGTTCTCCTTGCCGTTCCGCCGGCGGACTTCGTGCTGCACAACTCGCTGTTCCTCATCGCCCACTTCCACAACACCATCATCGGTGGCGTCGTTTTCGGTGTGCTTGCGGGCATCGTCTACTGGTTCCCGAAAGCCTTCGGTTACCGGCTCGATCCGTTCTGGGGCAAGCTGTCCTTCTGGTTCTGGTTCATCGGCTTCTATTTCGCCTTCATGCCGCTCTATATCCTCGGCCTGATGGGCATCACCCGCCGCCTCAGCCAGTTTGAAGACAATTCGCTACAGATTTGGTTCGTCATCGCCGCCTTCGGCGCCTTCCTGATCGCGCTCGGCATCGCCTCCTTCGTCATCCAGCTCATCGTAAGCTTCCTCAATCGCGAAAAGCTGCGTGACGTGACCGGTGACCCCTATAACGGCCGCACGCTGGAATGGTCGACGTCTTCGCCGCCGCCCGCCTACAACTTCGCCTTCACGCCCGTCATCCATGATGTGGACGCCTGGGCGGATATGAAAAAGCGCGGTTACAGCCGTCCCAAGGAAGGTTTCATTCCGATCCATATGCCGAAAAACACCGGCGCGGGCGTGATCATCAGCGCCATCAGCGTGGTTCTCGGCTTCGCCCTGGTATGGCACATCTGGTGGCTTGCGGCTCTGTCCATGCTCGCCATCATCGCGGTCTCCATCGCCCATACCTTCAACTACAATCGCGATTATTACATTCCGGCTTCCGACGTTTCGACGGTCGAGGCGGAACGTACGAAGCTGCTTGCTGAACAGGCGTAACGAATATGGCTCATACACCTGCACAAAGCGTCGACGGCGCTGAACCGGTCTTTTACCTGAAGGAAGACCACCACCCGGAGAACGGCACGTCGCTGGGCTTCTGGCTCTACCTGATGAGCGACTGCCTCATCTTCGCGACGCTGTTTGCCACCTATGCCGTTGTCGGCCGCAGCTATGCGGCCGGTCCTTCGGGTGCGGACCTGTTTGATCTCAAGCTGGTCGCCATCAATACCGGCTTCCTGCTTTTCTCCTCCATCACCTATGGCTTTGCCATGCTGGAAATGGAAAAGCAGAAGGTAAAGGCCACGCTGGTCTGGCTGGGTGTGACCGGCCTCTTCGGCCTCGCCTTCCTCGCCGTCGAACTCTACGAGTTCCATCACCTGATCGCGGAAGGCGCCGGCCCGCAGCGTTCAGCGTTCCTGTCGGCCTTCTTCGCGCTGGTCGGTACGCACGGTCTGCACGTCACCTTCGGCATCATCTGGCTCGTCACGCTGATGTTCCAGGTCGCCAAGCACGGCCTGATCGCGGCAAACAAGCGCCGCCTGATGTGCCTGTCGATGTTCTGGCACTTCCTTGACGTCATCTGGATCGGCGTCTTCTCCTTCGTTTACCTCATGGGAGTTCTTTGATGAGTTCCGAAGCACACGCACATCACGACGCGCATGGCGACGACCATCATCACCATGATGGTGCAAGCCACGGCACGTTCAAAAGCTACATGATCGGCTTCGTCCTGTCGGTCATCCTGACGGCGATCCCCTTCTGGCTGGTCATGGGCGACGTTCTTGAAAACAAGACCCTGCTGGTCATCGCCATCATGGGTCTCGGCGTCATCCAGATCTTCGTTCACATGATCTACTTCCTGCACATGGACACCAAGTCAGAAGGCGGCTGGACCTTCATGGCGCTGATCTTCACCGTCGTGGTGCTCCTGATCACGCTCTCCGGCTCGCTCTGGGTCATGTACAACATGAACAAGAACATGATGCCGCTGCACATCGAGGATGTGAAAAACCTGCCCTGAGCAGCATAGACCAACGGCCTGCCGGGTTTCCGGCGGGCCGCTTTCGCGCCAACACATAACCCCATGAATCGTGGTGCGATTTATGGGGTTATTTGCTGGAGGATGCCCCGGTGGACGCCAGATGGTCTTTGCCGCTCGCCGCGGCTTCCCAAGGACTGTGAGATGAGTGAAACCACACCAAATAACCGGCGAATCCGCCCTGCTGCGATCGTCGTCCTGCTCCTGACCATTGTCCTGACGGGACTGCTGCTGGTCCTTGGCACATGGCAGGTCAAACGCCTTTCCTGGAAGCTCGATCTCATCGAGCGCGTCGAAGCCCGCGTCCATGCCGATCCCGTCGACGCCCCTGACGCCAAAGAATGGCCGGCGCTCGGCGATCCGGCGGAATACGAATATCGCCGTGTGAAACTGTCCGGCACCTTCCTCAATGACAGGGAGGTTCAGGTCTATACGGTCACGGATCTCGGCCCCGGTTACTGGGTGATGACGCCGCTCCAGCGCGACGATGGCTCCAGCATCATCGTCAATCGCGGCTTCGTGCCGTCCGACAGGCGCGACCCATCCTCCCGCCAGGAAGGCGAACCGGCCGGAAACGTCGAGATCGTCGGGCTGATGCGCGCGCCCGAAACCGGCGGGCTTTTCCTGCGCACCAACGATCCGGCAAATGGCCGCTGGTATTCCCGCAACATTCCGCAAATCTCGCAGGCATCCGGCCTGTCCGATGTCGCACCGTTCTATGTCGACGCCGATGCGACACCCAATCCGGGCGGCCTGCCGGTCGGCGGCAAGACCATGCTCACCTTTCCCAACAACCACCTCTCCTATGCCGTTACGTGGTATATTCTGGCGGCGATGGTGGTGGCCGCGGGGTGGTATGTCCTGCGCAACCTCAACGCCCCCAAACCGAAACGGGACGAGGACTAAGCAGCCGGTTTTACCGGATGGTTCACAAAAGCACTTCCTTCTTCACGTTTTGCTGATCTATAACGACAGTTCGGCCTGACATTGCCCGTCGGCGCATTTTGTTTCGGTGAGTTATGGCAAGAGCATTTCTTCTCGTTCTGGATTCCTTTGGCGTCGGCGGCGCACCCGACGCGGAACGCTATGGCGATCTTGGCGCAAACACAGTCGGCCATATCGCGGAATTCTGTGCAGCGGGCGCTGCCGATAAAGCGGGACTTCGCTCCGGGCCGTTGAAGCTGCCGAATATGTGTTCGCTCGGCCTGCTGGAGATCGCGAAACAGGCAAGCGGTGACATTCCCGCCGGCATGGAACCGCCGGAGCGCATTTTCGGCCTGCACGGCTCTGCCAGCGAAATCTCCAAGGGCAAGGACACCCCTTCAGGCCACTGGGAGATCGCGGGCACGCCGGTGACTTTCGACTGGGGATATTTCCCGACGGAGGGCGACGCATTTTCTCCTGATTTGGTGGAGGCCATTTGCAGGCAAGCCGATATTCCCGGTATTCTCGGCAATTGCCATGCTTCCGGCACTGAGATCATCGCTGCGCTCGGCGAGGAACATATCAGGACCGGTAAACCGATCTGCTACACCTCATCCGATTCCGTTTTCCAGATCGCCGCGCACGAAACGCATTTCGGTCTGGAGCGGCTCATCTCGCTCTGCGAGACGGTGCGCAAGCTGCTCGATCCGCTGAATATCGGCCGCGTCATCGCCCGCCCCTTCATCGGCGAAACGGTCGCGACCTTCGAGCGCACCGGCAACCGCCGCGATTTCTCCGTTCTGCCGCCTGAACCGACCCTGCTCGACAGACTTGTGGAGGCCGGCCGAAAAGTGCACGCCATCGGCAAGATCGGCGATATCTACGCCCATCAAGGCGTCTCGCGCGTCATCAAGGCCAATGGTAATGCCGCCCTGATGGATGCGACGTTGCAGGCCATAGACGAGGCTGAAAATGGCGATCTCGTCTTCACTAATTTTGTCGATTTCGACATGCTTTACGGCCATCGCCGCGATGTCGCCGGTTACGCCGCCGCCCTTGAGGCCTTCGATGCGCGCATCCCCGAAATCCATCGCAAGATGGCGCCGGGTGACATCGCCCTTCTGACCGCCGATCACGGCTGCGACCCCACATGGCGGGGCACGGACCATACACGCGAACGGGTGCCGATCATGGCATTCGGGCCGGGCATCCGGTCCCGGGATGTCGGCATCCGCTCAAGCTACGCCGATATCGGCGAAAGTATCGCCCACCATCTTGGCATCGAGGCCGGTTCTCACGGCAGGAGCTTCATTTGACATCGCATTTGCTGAAAGCGGAAATTCACTGCCACATCGAAGGTGCGGCTCCGCCCGCCCTTGTCGCTAAACAGGCGGAGAAATACGGCATCGACACCAGCGGTTTTCTGCGGGACGGCCAATATGTCTGGTCGGATTTTGCGCAATTCATCCGTTGTTACGATGCGGTGGCGCAGGTGTTCAAGACGGATGAGGATTATGCCGTTCTGACTGAAACCTATCTGACCGAACTTGCGCAAGCCAATACGATCTATAGCGAACTGATCATTTCGCCCGATCATGGCGACCGCATCGGGCTTGGCGCCGACGCCTATCTGGCCGGCATTGCCGAAGGCATCCGCATCGCAAGGGAAAAGACGGGGATCGAAACCCGCATCATCGTCACCGGTGAACGCCACTTCGGTCCAGAACGGGTGATCGCAGCGGCGGAATATGCAGCACGCGCCCGGCATCCGCTGGTAACGGGTTTCAACATGGCCGGCGAGGAGCGCATGGGCCGCGTCGCCGATTATGCGCGCGCCTTCGATATCGCCCGCGATGCGGGTCTCGGGCTGACCATTCACGCGGGCGAGGTTTGCGGACCGGAAAGCGTTACCGATGCGCTCGACCTCGTCAAACCGTCGCGTATCGGTCATGGCGTGCGCGCCATCGAAGATGCCGCTCTCGTCTCCCGGCTGGTCGAGACGGGAACCGTTCTTGAAGTCTGCCCCGGCTCGAATATCGCGCTCGGCGTCTATCCGGATTTCGCCAGCCACCCGCTGAAAGCTCTGAGCGATGCCGGTGTGCGGGTCTGCATCAGTTCCGACGACCCGCCGTTCTTCTTCACCTCGCTTGCGCGGGAATATGCGCTGGCTGCGGAGGCTTTCGGTTTCAGCGATGCCGAGATCAACCGCATGACCCGCACCGCGCTCGAATGCGCCTTTGTGGACGAAGCCACCCGCGCACGGCTGCTCGCCCGGATCGATCAGTCCTGAGCTGTTGTTGACAGGGTAAAACCGCGAAGAAGGCTTGCGAAAAACGTGCTTTCGGTGAATTACAGGGCATAAGATAAAAGGAAGGCCAGTTTCATGGACGGCGTCACAGTCATCGAACATCCGCTGGTGCGGCACAAACTTACCATCATGCGCAAGAAGGAAACTTCCACGGCCGGCTTCCGCCGTCTGCTGAGAGAGATTTCAACGCTGCTCTGCTATGAAGTGACGCGCGATCTTGAAATGACGATGGAAACCATCGATACGCCGCTCGAGACCATTCAGGCACCGGTGCTGGAAGGCAAGAAGCTGGTTTTTGCCTCCATCCTGCGCGCCGGCAACGGCCTTCTGGAAGGCATGCTCGAACTGGTGCCTTCGGCGCGCGTCGCCCATGTCGGCGTCTATCGCGACCATGATACGCTTGAGGCCGTCGAATATTATTTCAAGGCTCCCGAAAGCCTCGATGCCCGTCTGGTCATCGTTGTCGACCCCATGCTAGCGACCGGAAACTCCTCCATCGCAGCCGTTGAAAAGCTGAAGGAACGCGGTGCAAAGAACATCCGCTTCCTGTGTCTGCTGGCGGCGCCCGAAGGCATTAAAAACTTCCGTGAAGCGCATCCCGATGTGCATATCTACACAGCCGCCATCGACAGCCATCTGAACGAGAAGGGCTATATCGTTCCCGGCCTCGGCGATGCCGGCGACCGCATGTATGGCACCAAATAACGCCGTTCATCATCGCTTAACCGTTTGAGCCATTCGCCGCCTCCACCAGCGGCGAATGGCTTTTTATTTTAAGGTTTCAGCATGTTTTGCGTCTATTCTGGGCGAGAATAACCTGCCCCTGGAGGAGCAAAGACTTGCTGACGCGCGCCATTTTTCTGCTTGTTGGTCTTTCGCTCGGTGCCACGCAAATTCCGGCGCTGGTGGAAAAATTTCAGCCGCGCCCGGAAGCAGGCATTGAGAAAGCGGAAGTCAGACCCGAAGCAGCCAAACCGGAGTCCGTTTCGCTGGGCGGCGTCAATCTGAAAGCGGATGCCCGCGGCCACTTCAACGCCACCTTCCGCATCAATGGCAAATCCTTCGACGGCCTTGTCGATACCGGCGCTTCCATGGTGGCCATCAACGAGACGATTGCGCGCCGACTCGGTTACGGGGTCAATAGCCTCGATTTTAAGTATGCGATTTCAACGGCCAACGGCCAGACCATGGCCGCCTATGTGAAGCTCGACCGGGTGGAAATCGGCGCTATCCGGGTTCAGAATGTCGACGCCATGGTGCTGAAGGACAATGCGCTTAGCAACATGCTGATCGGCATGAGCTTCCTCAAGCAGTTGTCGTCATTCAAGGTATCGGGCGGCGAAATGCGGCTGGTCAGGTGATCCTCTCAAGAACCACGTTGCCGGTCTCTGTCGCAGCGTCATCAATCCCGTAACAAGCCGCAATCATTTCGGCGGCGCGTTCCGCTTCTTCTTTCGAAGCCGCATGGACTATGGCGACAGGCTCGCCCTTTTCCACTTTTGTGCCGAGCGGCAGGATGTCAGAAATACCGACCGCAGCGTCAACGGTATCCGACGGCTTTCTTCTGCCGCCGCCAAGCTCCACAACCACCATACCGAGATCGCGCGTCGCGCAGGATGAGAGCCAACCGCTGCGCGGAGCCGAAACCGGGAGAGTGACCGGCGCGGACGGCAGGTAATGGGACGGGCGTACAACGAAATCCGAAGGCCCGCCGAGTGCTGAAACCATCCGCGCAAAGACCTCCATGGCCCGGCCGGAGGAAAGAGCGGCCAGCGCCAGCACCTCGCCTTCATCAAGCGTAGTCGCGCTCCCGGCCTGCGCCAGCATTTCCGCAGCGAAGGTGAGCACGACCTTTTCGAGACGGGTTCCCGCTTTGCGACCAGCCAGAAAATCCAGGCAGTTAACGATCTCGACCGCATTGCCAGCTGCATCGCCAAGCGGCTGGTTCATGTCGGTTATCAGCGCCGTCGTCGGCAGGCCCGCGCCATTCGCCACATCGACCAGTGCGCGAGCCAGATTGCGGGCATCCTCCACACTCTGCATGAAGGCGCCGTTGCCCACCTTCACATCCAGAACCAGCGTCTGCAGCCCGGCCGCAAGCTTTTTCGACAGGATGGAGGCCGTGATCAGCGGTATGGAATCCACCGTCGCGGTCACATCGCGAATGGCGTAAAGACGTTTGTCGGCTGGGGCGAGATCACCCGTCTGGCCGATGATGGCGCAGCCGACCGTCTTTACCGTCTGGCGAAACAACACCTCGTCCGGCATGACGTTGTAACCGGGGATCGCTTCCAGCTTGTCCAGCGTGCCGCCGGTATGGCCAAGGCCCCTGCCGGAAATCATCGGCACGGCGAGACCGCAGGCGGCAACGATGGGCGCGAGCATCAGGGAGACATTATCGCCGACGCCGCCGGTGGAATGCTTGTCCGCCACCGGCCTGCCAATATCGCACCAGGACAGGACATCACCGCTGTCGCGCATGGCAAGCGTCAGCGCCACCATCTCATCGCGGTTCATGCCGCGAAAGAACACCGCCATGGCAAAGGCGGCCGCCTGCCCTTCCGAGATGCCGTCTTTTGAAAGCGCCTCTATGAAAGCGGCAATCTCCCGAGGCTCAAGTGACAGGCCATCGCGTTTGCGACGGATGATTTCCTGCGGGATCAAGCTCAATATCCGCTGGCGGCCCTGGCGGGCTCGCCGCCTGCCAGCACGTTCAACACATCATCGAGAACACCCGACGCGCCGAAACGGAAGGTGGACGGCATGGCCCAGTTGGGCGCCATTATGGTTTCCGCAAGCCTCAAGTAAAGCGTTGCGTCCTCCACCGTGCCGATGCCGCCGGCGGGCTTGAAACCCACCTTCTGCCGGCTGTCGCGGATCGCCTGCAACATGATGTCGGCGGCCTCCAGCGTGGCATTGATGGCAACCTTGCCAGTCGAGGTCTTGATGAAATCGGCCCCTTCGGCAATGGCGAGTTCGGATGCGCGACGGATCAGCGCCTTGTCCTTCAACTCGCCGGTTTCAAGAATAACCTTGAGCAACACAGGTGCCGCGCAGGCTTTGCGAACGGCAGCCACCATGTTCGAAACCGCCGTTTCATCGCCTGCTATGAACTTTCGATAGGGAATGACCAGATCGATTTCGTCAGCGCCGTCGCGGATCGCCGCTTCGGTTTCCGCAACCACGGCCGCAACCTCGAGATCGCCCGAAGGAAAATTGACGACCGTGGCGATGCGGATCGCATGGTCTTTTCCGAACGCTGCACGCGCCTGCGCCACGAAACGCGGCCAGATGCAGATTGCGGCCGTATTGCCGTATTCCGTATGCGCCCGCTGGCACAGAGCGGCGATCTGCTCAGGCGTGCAGTCTTCCTTGAGATTGGTCAGGTCCAGCAAGGACAGAGTGAGGGCAGCCGCTTCGCGCGGACGCTGGAGTTCCATGGTCACGCTCCTCCTGCGATCATTTCCTTCAAAATGGCGGCAAGCCTCTTGCCACCCACGGGAGCCATATCCTTGGTTTCTTCATGGCTCAGTTCCGCGCCGGTCATGCCGGCACCGTAATTGGTAATAACCGATGCGGCGGCGACGCGCATCCCGAAAAAGCGGGCGAGGATGACTTCCGGCACGGTGGACATGCCGACGGCATCCGCCCCCAGCAGCCGCGCCATGCGGATTTCCGCCGGCGTTTCGAAGCTCGGGCCGGAAAACCACATATAGACGCCGCCAAACAAAGGCACCGTCGCGCGGATGGCGGCGTTGCGCATGGCAAGCATCAGATCAGGATCGTAAGCGGTGGTCATGCCAACGAAGCGACGGTCGCTTTCCTCGCCGATCAGCGGGTTCATGCCGGAATAGTTGATGTGATCGGTGATCTGCATGACTGAACCGGGCGGTATATCCTGCCTGACCGAGCCTGCCGAATTGGTGAGGATGAGCGACTGCACGCCGAGACCAGCCAGCGCTTCGATGACAACCCGCATCGCGGACGGATCGCCCTTTTCGTAAAAGTGCACCCGACCGGAGAGCATCATGACCGGCTCCCCACCGAGATAACCGGCCACCAGCTCGCCCGCATGGCCGGAAACACCGCTTGCGGGAAAACCGGGAAGCTCGGCATAGGGCACGCGGATCGGATCGCTGACCTCTTCCACCAAAGAACCCAAACCCGAGCCGAGGACGATGGCTACGCGCGGCATTAGGCCGTTCAGGCGCTCCACCAGAATATCGATCAGCGTATCCGGCATCAGGGCAGCTCTGTCTTAAAGCTGAAGGGCAAAAGCTCTTCCATGGTCATGACCTTCTGGACGCCGGTTTCGTCGCACAGATAGACTCGCGTTTCCGGCGTGGCGAATTCGGCGATCTTTTGCCGGCATCCGCCGCAGGGAGGGCAAAGAGCAAGTTTTTCGGCGATGACGGCGATTTCGCTGATCTTCTTTGCCCCACCCATGATCATGGCGCTGATGGCGGAAGGTTCGGCGCACCAGCCTTGAGGGAAGGAGAGATTCTCGATATTGGCGCCCTTGTAAATCTTCCCGTCTTCCGCGCGGATCGCCGCGCCGACCGGAAATTTCGAATAAGGCGCGTGGGCAAAGGCCATGGCCTCCACCGCCGCCTCGAACAGGGCATGGGACATCGGATCTCGGGACATGGGTTTAACGCTCCTTCGCATAGGCAACGCCACCGGCCTTGGGGGGCTTGGCGACGCCGATGAAACCGGCAAGCAGAATGCAGGTCAGAATATAGGGCATGGCCTGGAAAATCTGCACCGGCACTTCGCCGATACCGGGCACGGATTTGCCCTGCATGAAGTTGGCGAAGGCGTCCAGAAAACCGAAGAGCAGGCAGGCGAACATGACCGGCACCGGCTTCCATTTCGCGAAGATCAGCGCTGCCAGCGCGATATAGCCCTTGCCCGCCGACATGTTGGCGATGAAGGCCGCCGATTGCGCAACGGCAAGATAGGCGCCTGAGAAACCGCAGAGAAAGCCGGCGACGATGACGGCGCGGTAACGCATCCACGTCACCGAAATGCCCGCCGTATCGACGGCACCCGGGTTTTCACCGACGGCGCGCAGGCGCAGGCCGAAACGGGTCCGGTAAAGCACCCACCAGGACAGCGGTACCGCCAGAAATGCCAGATAGGTGAGGATATTGTTGCCGGAAATGACATTGGCATAAAGCGGGCCGATGAAGGGCACCTCACGTATCGTGTCCGCACCTGGCAGGATGATCGGCGCAAAACGGCCCTCTGCCGACAATTGCGGCGTGCGGCCGCCCTGCCCGAACCAGGCCTGCCCCAGAACAACCGTCAGGCCGGCGGCGATGAAATTCAGCGCCACGCCGGATACGATCTGGTTGCCACGGTTGGTGATGACGGCAAAACCATGGGTCAGCGAGAACAGAATGGAGATGGTGATGCCCGCCAGCAGACCGGCCCAGGGATTGGCCGTGATATAGGCCACACAGGCGGAAGCGAAGGCCGCCGCCAGCATCTTGCCTTCAAGGCCGATATCGAACACGCCGGCGCGCTCGGAAAAGAGCCCGGCGAGCGCGGTGAAGAGCAGCGGGATAGTGAGACGGACGGTCGAGCCGAGGATGCTGACCAGCATATCGAAAAAATCCATATCAACTCACCCCTTTGCCAAACGCTGGTAGATGCGCACAACCGCCGGCCGGTACATATATTCCAATGCGCCTGCGAAAAGGATCACCAGGCCCTGGATGACAACGATCATCTCACGGGTGATGTTCGGCATCTCGAAAGAAAGATCCGCACCGCCCTGATAGAGAATACCGAACAGCAATGCCGAAAAGATGATGCCAAGCGGATGGCTTCGCCCCATCAGTGACACGGCGATGCCGACGAAACCCGCACCGCCGACGAATTCCACCTGCAGGCGGGCGGAAGCGCCCATGACCGGGTTCAGCGCCATCATGCCCGCCAGACCGCCGGAAATCAGCATGGCGATGATGACAGTGCGCGCATAGGGAATGCCGGCATAGACGGCGGCCGACGGGCTGATGCCGAGCGTGCGCATCTCATAACCGAGCTTGGTGCGCCAGATCAGAACCCAGACGAGGAAACACATGACCAGCGCGATGATGAAGGAGACGTTGAATGGCGCCGGCCCGAGCTTGAGGCCGAACAGCGCCATCAGCCAGTCAAGCTTCGGCAATTGCCCGCCCGGCAGAAAGGTGCGTGTTTCCGGCGCCATTTTGCCCGGCACGATCAGCACATTCACCAGCAGATAGACCATCAGCGCAGCCGCGATGAAGTTGAACATGATGGTGGTGATGACAACGTGGCTGCCGCGTTTCGCCTGCAGCCAAGCCGGAATGAAAGCCCAGGCCGCGCCGAAAACGGCAGCGCCGATGACGGCGAATGGCATCGTCACATACCACGGCACGTAACGATCAAGCGCCAGCGCCACCAGCGCAGCACCCAGCCCGCCAATATAGGCCTGACCTTCGGAGCCGATATTGAACAGGCCGGCATGGAAAGCCACGGCGACGGAGAGACCGGTGAAGATGAAGCTCGTCGTGTAAAACAGCGTGAAGCCGATGGCGTCGCCGCGGCCGAGCGCTCCTTCGATGAGCAGGCGAAGCGCCGCCAGCGGATTTTCACCAATCGACCAGACAACGAGGCCGGAAATCAGAAAGGCGGTGACGACGTTCAGCAACGGCAAAAGGCCGTAGCTGATCCAGTTTGGTAGGGGAACGGAAGCGGTGCTCATTCATGCCTCATGCGGCGATGCCGGCCATCATCAGGCCCAGCGTCTGTTCTTCGGCTTCCGCCGTTTTCTCTCCAACGATACGGCCGGCGAACATGACCATGATCCGGTCCGAAAGGGAACGGATTTCATCGAGTTCGACCGAAACCAGCAAAATCGCCTTGCCGGCATCGCGCATTTCGATGATGCGGCGATGGATGAATTCGATGGCGCCAATGTCCACGCCGCGGGTCGGCTGGCCGATGATCAGCATCTTCGGGTCGCGTTCGATTTCGCGGGCGACGACGATCTTCTGCTGGTTGCCGCCGGAAAAATTGGCGGTCTTCAGCTGCGGGTTCGGCGGGCGGATATCGTATTTCTCGATCTTTTCGACCGCATCCCTGCGGATGGCCTCGGGGTTAAGGAAAGGCCCTTTGCCGTATCGCTCATCATGGTGATAACCGAGGATGGAGTTTTCATATTCCTCGAATTTCAGCACCAGCCCCATATGGTGGCGGTCTTCCGGAATATGCGCGAGGCCGAGCCTGCGCAAAATTGCCGGATCGGGGCGGTCTACCTTCTGGCCATCCACCCATATCTCGCCCGAATAGGGCTTGCGGATGCCGGCGATGGCTTCGAGCAATTCCGACTGGCCATTGCCCGCCACACCGGCGATGCCGACGATTTCACCGGCGCGGACATCAAGAGAGACATCATCCACCATGGTAACGCCACGGTTGTCCTTGACCGTCAGATTGCGGATGGAGAGCAGAACATCGCCCGGCGTCGTCTCACCCTTTTCCACCCTGAGCAGCACGCGACGGCCAACCATCAGTTCGGCCAGCTCCTCGACGCTGGTTTCTGAGGTCTTGCGGGTTGCCACCATTTCGCCGCGGCGCATGACGGAGACTGAATCCGTGATGGCCATGATCTCGCGCAGCTTGTGGGTAATAAGGATGACCGTCTTGCCCTGCTCGCGCAGGACACCGAGGATTTTGAAAAGGTGATCGGCCTCAGCCGGCGTCAGAACACCAGTCGGCTCATCGAGGATCAGGATTTCGGCGCCACGATACATGGCCTTGAGGATTTCGACGCGCTGTTGCAGACCGACCGGCAGTTCCTCGATGACCGCATCCGGATCGACTTCCAGACCGTAGTCGTCCTCGAGGCGCTTCAACTCCCTGCGGGCCGCCGCCCGCCCCTTGGCAAGCGATGCGCCGCCTTCTGCACCGAGCATGACGTTTTCCAGCACGGTGAAATTTTCCACCAGCATGAAGTGCTGATGCACCATGCCGATGCCGGCATTGATGGCCGCCTGGCTGTCACGGATCGCGACGGGCGCGCCATTCACCCGGATTTCACCGGCATCCGCCTGGTAAAAGCCGTAGAGGATCGACATCAGGGTCGACTTCCCGGCGCCGTTTTCCCCGATGACGCCGTGGATCGTACCCTTGGCGACGGTCAGATTGATATTCTTGTTGGCGTGAACGGCACCGAATTTCTTGTCGATGCCCACGAGCTCGATTGCAGGATCCATATTCAAACCGAAACCTCTCCGAAGGCTGGATATGAAAAGGGCGCAAGGTGAAAAATCACCATGCGCCCCAGTCAGATATCATATCATTTCGGGCAGGAATTGTCCGCCATATAGTCATGGACCTTGACGGCGCCGGAAATGATATCGGCCTTGGCCTTATCCACGGCGGCAGTCATTTCAGGTGTGATGAGCGCCTTGTTGTTGTCGTCGAGCGCATAAGCGACGCCATCTTCCTTGACGCCGAGCGCAACAATGCCGGGGGTGAACTTGTCGTCCTTGGCATCCTTGTAGGCGTTATAGACAGCCAGATCGACCCGCTTGACCATGGAGGTCAGAACGGAACCCGGATGCAGATGGTTCTGGTTGGAGTCAACGCCGATGGAGAGCTTCTTGTTATCGGCGGCAGTCTGCAGAACGCCGAGACCAGTCGCACCGGCTGCCGCATAGATCACATCAGCGCCCTGATCGATCTGGTTCTTGGTGAGTTCACCGCCGCGCACCGGATCGTTCCAGGCTGCACCTGTCGTTCCGGTCATGTTCTGGAAGACTTCGATCTTGTCGTTTGCGGCCTTCGCGCCCTGCGCATAACCACAGGCGAACTTGCGGATCAGCGGAATATCCATGCCGCCGATGAAGCCGACCTTGCCGGTCTTGGAGGCCATGCCGGCCAGAAGACCGACGAGATAGGAACCTTCATGCTCCTTGTAGACCACGGAGCGGACATTCGGCAGCTCGACGACGGAATCGACGATCACGAACTTGGTGTCGGGGAATTCTGCTGCGACCTTTTCCATGGCCGAGGTCCAGGCGAAAGAAACGGCAACGACCGGGTTGAAGCCCTTGCTCGCAAAGTTGCGGATGGCTTGTTCGCCCTGCGTGTCGCTGGTCGGTTCGAAATCGCGGAATTCGATGCCCGTTTCCGCCTTGAACTTTTCAGCGCCGGCCGCAGCGGCTTCGTTGAACGATTTGTCGAACTTGCCGCCCGTGCCATAGACCAGCGCCGGCTTGATATCGGCGGCCAGCGCGGAAGCCGACATTGCGGCGAGCGCAAAAAGCGTCAGAAGGGATTTTTTCATTGTGCAGCCCTGTTGTTGCAATTGATATTTTAAGGGTCCTCCCGCAATCCCGTTTACCGGGAATGTCTGCGGAACCGCCAGCCGTTATCCCGGCTGTGCTTGCCTCATATCCTTGCATGGCTCAATGAAAAATTCATCCGGTTTTTTTGACCCGGTGGAAAAACTTTATTCTGGCGCTTTTTTGGTCTTTCCACCGGGGCGACTTGCAAAAAATCTAGTCGATATTGCAGCTTACGCCAGTTCCCCTTAAGCCGCAGTAGCCGCCAGGGTTCTTGGCAAGGTATTGCTGATGGTAGTCTTCAGCGTAATAAAACGTCTCCAGCGGCCCGATCTCGGTGGTGATGGCGCTGCCATGACCGGCCTCGTCCAAAGCTTGTTGAAAAGCATCGCTCGCCTTCTGCGCCTGCTGCAACTGCCCTTCCGTCGTCGCGTAAATGGCGGAACGGTAGGTCGTGCCGACATCGTTGCCCTGCCGCATCCCTTGCGTCGGATCATGCTCCTCGAAGAATATCTTCAGCAGGCCCGAAAGCGGGATAACCGCCGGATCGTATACAACCTTGACCACTTCGGCGTGGCCCGTCTGGCCGGTCGTCGTCTCCTGATAGGTGGGGTTGCGGGTGAAGCCGCCGGCATAACCAACCGCCGTCAACCAGACGCCCGGCGTTTTCCAGAACAGCCGTTCTGCACCCCAAAAGCAGCCCATGCCGAGATAAATGGTTTCAAGTCCCTCAGGATAAGGCCCTTTCAAGGGCCGGCCATTGACGAAATGGGCTTCCGGCACCGCAATCGCCTCTTCACGGCCGGGCAAAGCGGTTTCTTCAGTCGGCATCGTGGTTTTTTTTGAAAGCGTATCGAACAGAAACATTCGGTCCTCCATGCGGCCAGTTCCGCCGCTTCTTATGGTTCACATCTGCGGGCGCATCCTTTCGACAGACACATAGTCAGACCGATAAACGCCTCATCGCCTTGTGTTTGCTGTAACCCGCCATCCAGCAGAGCAGCGAAAGCGCCAGGGAAACGGCAAATGCGGGCACCGCCGACAGGGCATTTTCAATGAAGCGCCACGCTTCAGGGTGAATATAGTGAGCCATGGCCGCTTCCACCATGGTGCGGGAAGCAGGAAGAAGATAGTTCCAGACGGACAGGACGCCAGCGATGTTGACCGAGGATGTGGAAACCGAGCGGATCGAATCGAGCACGCCCAGAAAAACCGCCGCAACGAGGAAAAGAAAGCTCAAAAACCGCAAAAAAGCTTTCATCAAAGACACCTCGCTTACGATCTGTCGGTCAGACAGACATATTTTCAAATCTATAATGCATCGATAAAGGCGGGAAAACCGGTTTGCAATCGCATCGGAACACAGGAAATTGCCGACATTTCAAAAAACTGTCAGATTCGTGTTGATCCCTGCGAATTCATCGGTATATATCGCGCCGTTCCAGTGATTTGCATTCTTCAAAACATGCAGATTTGAAAAAGGACAGGTGGCCGAGTGGTTTAAGGCGCACGCCTGGAACGCGTGTGTGCGTGAAAGCGTACCGTGGGTTCGAATCCCACCCTGTCCGCCATTTCACCCCACCCCGATACCGTTAAAATCCAGTCTCAACGGGTCGCTCGCCGCGATGCCGACCGGCAACGCCGCGTAGAGCCCGAGCCGCGTTTTCCCGCTTCCGCAAGCCGTGATGGCTATGCTTCTGCACAGACAGGTGTTTCTTGCGCTTTTTTGCTGCGCTTCCCCCTGTCTTGCGCCTTGCAGCAGGAAAAATCGCTCCTTATATACGCCGCATAACAGCAGCGAAGGCTGCAAATCCAAGTCAAGGAGTTGCCACAAGAATGCCTCACGGGGTTCCGGCAGCTCGCTTCAAGGAGAGAAGAGCATGGCAAAAGTAATCGGTATCGACCTTGGCACGACCAATTCCTGCGTCGCAGTGATGGACGGCAAGGACACGAAAGTAATTGAAAACGCGGAAGGCGCGCGCACCACGCCGTCCATGGTGGCATTTTCCGACGATGGCGAGCGCCTTGTCGGCCAGCCGGCCAAGCGCCAGGCGGTCACCAACCCGACCAACACCCTGTTTGCGGTCAAGCGCCTGATCGGCCGCCGTTACGAAGACCCGACCGTCGAGAAGGACAAGGCTCTTGTTCCCTTCGAGATCGTCAAGGGTGACAATGGCGACGCATGGGTGAAGGCGCAGGACAAGCCCTATTCCCCTTCGCAGATTTCCGCGATGATCCTTCAGAAAATGAAGGAAACGGCTGAATCTTATCTCGGTGAAAAGGTCGAGAAGGCCGTCATCACCGTTCCCGCGTACTTCAACGACGCGCAGCGCCAGGCAACCAAGGATGCCGGCCGCATTGCCGGTCTGGACGTCCTGCGTATCATCAACGAGCCGACTGCGGCAGCGCTCGCTTACGGTCTCGACAAGAAGGACGGCAAGACCATCGCCGTTTACGACCTTGGCGGCGGCACCTTCGATATTTCCGTCCTGGAAATCGGCGACGGCGTCTTCGAAGTGAAGTCCACCAATGGCGATACCTTCCTTGGTGGTGAAGACTTCGACATGCGTCTGGTCGAATATCTGGCCGGCGAGTTCAAGAAGGATCAGGGTATCGACCTGAAGAACGACAAGCTCGCCCTGCAGCGCCTCAAGGAAGCTGCCGAAAAGGCAAAGATCGAACTGTCTTCCTCGCAGCAGACCGAAATCAACCTGCCGTTCATCACGGCGGATGCTTCCGGTCCGAAGCACCTGACGCTGAAGCTGACCCGCGCCAAATTCGAAAGCCTGGTTGACGATCTGGTGCAGCGCACCGTCGCACCGTGCAAGGCGGCGCTCAAGGATGCCGGCGTTTCCGCTTCCGAGATCGACGAAGTCGTTCTCGTCGGTGGCATGAGCCGCATGCCGAAGGTGCAGGAAGTCGTCAAGCAGTTGTTCGGCAAGGAACCGCACAAGGGCGTAAACCCGGATGAAGTGGTTGCCATGGGCGCCGCCATCCAGGCTGGCGTTCTGCAGGGCGACGTCAAGGACGTTCTGCTGCTCGACGTGACCCCGCTGTCGCTCGGCATCGAAACGCTGGGTGGCGTCTTCACCCGTCTGATCGATCGCAACACGACGATCCCGACGAAGAAGAGCCAGACCTTCTCGACCGCCGAAGACAACCAGTCGGCCGTGACCATTCGCGTCTCGCAGGGTGAGCGCGAAATGGCGCAGGACAACAAGCTGCTCGGCCAGTTCGACCTCGTCGGCCTGCCGCCGGCACCGCGTGGCGTTCCGCAGATCGAAGTGACCTTCGATATCGACGCCAACGGCATCGTGCAGGTTTCGGCGAAAGACAAGGGCACCGGCAAGGAACAGCAGATCCGCATCCAGGCCTCCGGCGGTCTCTCTGACGCCGACATCGAAAAGATGGTGAAGGACGCCGAAGCCAATGCCGAGGCCGACAAGAAGCGTCGTGCGGGTGTGGAAGCCAAGAACCAGGCCGAAAGCCTCATCCACTCCACCGAAAAGTCGGTGAAGGAATATGGCGACAAGGTTTCCGAAACTGACCGCAAGGCTATCGAAGACGCCATTGCCAGCCTGAAGACCGCCGTCGAAGCCGCTGAGCCGGATGCAGACGACATTCAGGCCAAGACTCAGACCCTCATGGAAGTTTCCATGAAGCTTGGTCAGGCCATCTATGAAGCGCAGCAGGCCGAGGCCGGCGACGCTTCCGAAGAAGGCAAGGACGACGTTGTCGATGCCGACTACGAAGAAATCAAGGACGACAAGAAGTCCGCTTAATCGCGTGACTTTCCGTCTCCTGACAATTTATGCAAGACATCCGGCTGCCGACGTGCAGCCGGAAATCCATTTGCGAGGCTTGTTAACTGAATGGCGAAAGCAGACTTTTACGAAACACTTGGCGTCAGCAAGACTGCGGACGAAAAAGAGCTGAAAAGCGCCTTCCGCAAACTCGCGATGAAATACCATCCGGACAAGAACCCGGACGATGCCGATTCCGAACGGAAATTCAAGGAAATCAACGAAGCCTATGAAACGCTGAAGGACCCTCAGAAACGAGCGGCCTATGACCGTTTCGGCCACGCCGCATTTGAAAATGGCGGCATGGGCGGCGGCGGCATGGGTGGCGGCGGTTTCGCCAATGGCGGTTTCTCGGATATTTTCGAAGACATCTTCGGCGAGATGATGGGCGGCGGCCGTGCGCGCCGCTCTTCCGGCGGGCGCGAGCGGGGCGCCGACCTTCGCTACAATATGGAAATCACGCTCGAAGAGGCCTTCACCGGCAAAACGGCGCAGATCAGGGTTCCGACCTCGATCACCTGCGATGTCTGTTCCGGCTCGGGCGCAAAGCCTGGCACGCAGCCCAAGACCTGCGCCACCTGTCAGGGTTCCGGCCGCGTGCGCGCCGCACAGGGCTTCTTCTCGGTGGAGCGCACCTGCCCGACCTGCCACGGTCGCGGCCAGACGATTTCCGATCCATGCGGCAAGTGCCACGGTCAGGGTCGTGTGACCGAAGAGCGTTCGCTCTCGGTCAATATTCCCTCCGGTATCGAGGACGGAACCCGCATTCGCCTGCAGGGCGAAGGCGAAGCTGGCATGCGCGGTGGTCCGGCTGGCGATCTTTACATCTTCCTGTCCGTGCGTCCGCATGAATTCTTCCAGCGCGACGGCGCCGACCTTTATTGCACCGTGCCGATTTCGATGACGACGGCGGCGCTCGGCGGCACTTTCGATGTGACGACGCTCGACGGCACCAAATCGCGCGTTACGGTTCCGGAAGGAACCCAGCCGGGCAAGCAGTTCCGTCTGAAGGGCAAGGGCATGCCGGTGCTGCGTTCGGCGCAGACGGGCGATCTCTACATCCAAATCCAGATCGAGACGCCGCAGAAACTCAGCAAGCGCCAGCGCGAGCTGTTGCAGGAATTCGAGCAGCTCTCCTCCAAGGAGAATAATCCGGAATCGACGGGCTTCTTTGCCCGGATGAAGGAATTCTTCGACGGCTGATCGCTGCCGCTTCCCCCGTTTAGAACGCCGCCGCCATCAGGGACTGGCGACGTTTTCGTTTCTGGCTCAACCGGAAAAGCCGCCTTCATCCAGATATTGCCGCTCCTCCGGTGTCGTTTCTCGCAACAATATCTTGTTACGATGCGGAAAGCGGCCGAAACGCTGGATGATATCGCGATGTTCTTCGGCATGGTGAAGATAAAGCCCGCCAAGCGGATGGTTCAGCACGCAGGCACGCTGCTGGGCCTCAATATCCTCCGCGTGAGAAAATGGCAGATAGAAGAAAACCCGCAAATCTTCACCCACCGCCTGATCATGCCCGCGCCGGATGGCTTCATCGGCCAGTCGCCGCGCTAGAGGATCGGTCGCATACATGTGTGCCGTGTCGCGAAAGCAGTTGCGCGGAAACTGATCCAGCAGAAGCATCAGCGCGAGGCTGCTTTCCGCCTCCTCCAGCCACTTGTCCAATTCGCGTCTTGCGGCCGCAAAATGGTCATCGCGGAAACGGTCGTGAAAGTGGTTATCGAAGGCGGCGTCCTTGTCGAACCACTTCTCCGGTCCGGCCTTCTTCCAGAAATCGACGATATCGGCGGCCAGCGCGGCGGTGTCGTTTTTCATTGGCTCTTCCCTGTCAATAATGCGGCGGCCGGGTAATTGCAGGCGCGTCCAGCGATTGCTCTTCGAGGCTCAGAAACCTCTCCGTCAGGCGGTCCAGCTTGGCACGGGTCTGCTCCACCACCTTCCACTGCTCCGCCAGCTGATCAGAGAGTTCTTCTATCACCTTCGCCTGATGCGCGGCCGTTTCCTCGAGTATGATGATGCGTTTTTCGGTTTCCGACGTCATATCGACCTCTCTTTCCCGCCCTTCCTTGGGCTTAAAAGCGCCAGAGTCAACCATATGTCGCTTTCGTGAAGCGAATTCGTCACGACCGATCCAGGCACAAAAAAGCCGGCGATGTTTCCATCGCCGGCCTCTCACGTTTCGAGATTGCTCAGTCTTCTTCTACGAAAACCTCTTCGCGTTTCTTCTTCACGCTGGGCAGAAAGACGACGATCAGCACGGCCAACGCGATGAAAAGCAAGGTGGCGCTGATCGGCCGGGTGACGAAGGTCGATGGATCGCCACGCGACAGAATCATGGCGCGCCTCAGGTTCTCCTCCAGCAGCGGACCGAGCACGAAGCCCAGCAGCAACGGTGCAGGTTCGCAGCGCAGTTTCACCAGCACATAGCCAATGAAGCCGAAGAAGGCGACGGCATAGAGATCGAAGACGTTGGAATTGACGCTGTAGACCCCGATGGCGCAGAAGGCCATGATGATGGGGAACAGCACATAATAAGGCACCGTCAGAAGCTTCACCCACAGCCCGATCAGGGGCAGGTTCAGGATGACGAGCATCAGGTTGCCGATCCACATGGAGGCGATGATGCCCCAGAACAGCGCCGGCTGTTCGGTCGCAACGTTCGGACCCGGCACGATACCCTGAATGATCATCGCGCCAATCATCAGCGCCATGACCGGATTGGCGGGAATGCCGAGCGTGAGCAGCGGGATGAAGGATGTCTGCGCACCCGCGTTGTTTGCGGATTCCGGACCGGCCACCCCGGCCACCGCGCCATGCCCGAATTCTTTCGGGTTCTTGGAGACGCGTTTTTCAACCGTATAGGATGCAAATGCCGCAAGGATCGCCCCGCCGCCCGGCAGAATGCCCAACGCCGAACCAATGGCGGTGCCACGCAGCACTGGTCCGACCATGCGCTTGAAATCCTCCTTTGACGGCATCAGGCTGCTTACCTTGGCGATCAGCACCGAACGGGTCCGCTCGTTTTCGAGATTGCGAAGGATTTCGGCGATACCAAAGACGCCAACGGCCACAGCCACGAAGTTCAGACCGTCGGCATATTCGCGAATACCGAGAGTGAAGCGCGGCGTGCCGCTGTAAATATCCGTGCCGACCAGACCGAGCAGCAGGCCGAGCACGACCATGGCCAGAGCCTTGACGATGGAGCCATGGGCGAGCGCAATGGATGAGACGAGGCCCACGACCATCAGCGAGAAATATTCCGCCGCGCCGAACTCCAGCGCGATCGCCGTCAAGGGCGGTGCGAAGATCGCCACAAGGAAGGTAGATACCGTACCGGCAAAGAACGAGCCGATGGCGGCGATGGCGAGAGCGGCACCCGCCTTGCCCTTGCGTGCCATCTGATAGCCATCGATAGCGGTGACGGCAGAAGAGGATTCGCCGGGCATGTTGATCAGGATGGCCGTGGTCGAGCCGCCATATTGCGCGCCGTAATAAATGCCGGCGAGCATGATCAGCGACGAAACGGGCTCCAACTGGAAGGTAATCGGCAGCAGCATGGCGATGGTCGCCGTTGCACCGATGCCGGGCAGCACGCCGATCAGAGTGCCGAGCAACACGCCGATAAGGCAGAAAAACAGGTTTGCCAGCGAAGAAGCCGTGACGAAACCGAGAGCGAGATTATCGAGCAAATCCATCACGGCACCTCAAAATTTAAGCCAGGGACCGAAGCGCTGGAACGGCAGGCCGAGACCGTAGTTAAAAACAGCGACGGAAAAGACCGTGATCGCCGCGGAAAGAATGACCGCCATGACCGGGCTCATCTTGTGCGAGGCGAAGGAAGCGATGAGGGCGCTGAAAAAAAGCGCCGGAACGAAACCGAGGCCCCGGACAGTGAGGCCGAAGAAGATCGGCGCGGGCAGAATGAAAAATATCCCCCGCCAGGCAATCGCGCCAATAATCTCACCCTGTATGCGCGTGGACCGCATGAATATCACCCCACCGAGCAGGACCAGAATGATCGCCAAAACAAGCGGGAAATAGCCGGGTCCCATTCGGAACGCGGTCCCAATCTCCAGCCCATAGGACTGCAGGGCAAAAAATGCGCCGAGCCCCATAAAAATTGCCCCGCAGACTGCTTCGGCAGGGTCAATAAAAAACGACTTCATGAAAGATGCCCCTCCACTGCGGCCGGCAACCCACCGTCCCGCGCGTTAAACCGATGGCAAAAAACCGGCGGCATGACGCCGCCGGTAATTCTTTCAGCCATCAGTCGGCATATTGGCCGGCAGCTTCGATCACCGGCTTCCAGCGGGCGATTTCGCTTTCAAGCTTGGCCTTCAGCGCCGCAGGCGTCGCATCGCTTTCAGTGGAGGGCGTGGTGCCGAGTTCAGCAAAACGAGCTACGACATTCTCATCCTTCAGCGCGGCCTGCAGCGACTTGGAGAGCTTTTCGTTGATTTCAGCAGACGTGCCCTTCGGCGTATAGATGCCGTGCCAGATACCCACTTCGAGCTTCGGCAGGCCTGCTTCGACAACCGTCGGCACATCCGGAAGCACGTCCAGCCGCTTGGCCGTGGTTACGGCATAGGCCTTCACGGTTCCGCCCTGAATCTGCTTGGTGGTGTTGGTGGTCTGATCGCACATGATGTCGACCTGGCCGCCGAGCAGATCGGTCATGGCCGGACCGGTGCCCTTATAGGGAACGGTGACGAGCGGTGTCTCTATGGCGCTCATGAACAGCATGCCGCACAGATGCGAGGCGGCGCCGATGCCGGCATTGGCGACGGTCACCTTGTCCTTGTTCGCCTTGGCATAGTCGATCAGACTTTTCAGATCCGTCGTCTCGAGGGTCTTGCGCGACAGGATGGTCATCGGCACTTCGGTGACCAGACCGACATATTCAAAAGCGTTCAGTGTGTCATAGGCGAGCTTGCGGTAGAGCGTGGCGCTGGTCGCCATGCCGATATGGTGGAGAAGAACGGTATAACCGTCCGGATCGGCCGACGCCACGCGACCAGCACCCAGCGTGCCGCCTGCGCCGCCGACATTTTCGACGATGATCTGCTGGCCGAGGTCCTTCGACATGGATTCAGCGACAAGACGCGCGACCGTATCCGTGGGGCCGCCAGCGGAAAAGGGCACGACCATGGTGATGTTGCGCTCTGGATAGTTCTGAGCGGATGCGGACAGCGCAAAAAGGGAAACGGCAGCGGCAGCAGCAAGGCCGGTGACTGTCTTCAGTATTTTCATCGATTCCTCCCGGATGAAAATGTTCGCCACTTCAGCCGCGCATGCTCCTCCATGGCGACCGGGGTGAGATATTTGCGATCTGGGATCACCGTTCAGCAATGGCGGTCTTGTCGTGCGGTGCGCTTTTATTGCCATCCCCGACGGCAATGGGTGGATTTCTACCCATAAGGAATGATTTATGGGTGGAAATCCACCCATCAGACCTCGGTCATGTGCCGGTGCAGGCCGTATCTCTGCATTTTTTCGTAGAGCGTTTTGCGCGAAATGCCGAGATTTTCATAAACGGATTTCAGATTTCCGCCGTGCACGGCGATTGCCTGTGCGATCAGGCTTTTTTCATAAGCCGCAACCCGTGTGGCAAGGGCCGCTTTTCCGTCATCATGAAACGGCAGGGAGGCTTCGGACACATCGCTTTCCAGACCGAGAACGAAACGGTCTGCGGCATTGCGCAGCTCACGCACGTTGCCCGGCCACTCACGCAGGGAGACAGCCGAAAGCAGACTTTGCGGCACCTCCATGTCTTCCCGCCCGTAGCGGGCAGCGGCTTCCCGCACGAGGTGAAGGAAAAGTAACGGTATATCTGCGCTGCGCTGCGAGAGCGACGGAACGAGAAGTGTCGCCACGTTGAGCCGATAAAGAAGATCCGCACGGAACCGGCCGGCCGCGACTTCCTGTTCCAGATCGACCTTGCTGGTGGCGATGAAACGGACATCGAGTTCGACCGTTTCATTCGAGCCGAGACGGGTAATCATCCGTTCCTGCAAGACACGCAGGAAGCGGCCCTGCAATTCGAAGGGCATGGAGCCGATCTCATCCAGCAATATGGTGCCGCCGCGAGCATGTTCGAACTTGCCGTAGCGCGGGCGCAGCGCGCCGGGGAAGGCGCCGGCCTCATGGCCGAATAGTTCACTTTCAATCAGTGTCTGCGGAAGGGCGGCGCAATTGATCGCTACGAAGGGCCGGTTGGCCCTGGCGCTGATATCGTGAAGCGCACGCGCCACGACCTCCTTGCCGGCGCCCGTGTCACCGACGATCAGCGTATCGGCGTCCGTCGCACCGATGGCGCGGATACGATACCGCAGATCGACCATGACCTGGGTTCTGCCGGGCAGGCGTGTTTCGAGATCGTCATGCTTGCCTGCTACCGCCTTGAGGCGGCGGTTTTCCAGCACCAGCGCCCGCCGATCATTGGCCCTTTTGATGATGCCGGCGAGATATTGCGGCGTGAACGGCTTTTCGATGAAATCATAAGCGCCGTTGCGCATGGCGTTGACCGCGAGCTGCACATCGCCATGGCCCGTCATCAGGATGACAGGTATCTCCGCATCAAGCTCCCGCACCTTTTGCAGCAGCGTCATGCCATCCATGCCGGGCATTCTGATATCGCTGACGACCACGCCGTCGAAGCTGTAGCCAATGAGTTCCAACGCATGTTCGGCGCTTGCGAGCGTGGTGACGTCAAAGCCTGAGAGCTCCAGCGCCTGCGCCGTGGAAAAGCGCAGCTCTTCCTCATCGTCGATCAACAGAACCCGCGACATGGTCATTCCGCAGCCGCCTCCACGCGCCAGGCGGCGGCTGGCAATTCGATCTCGAACTCCGCTCCGCCGTCTTCATGGTTTCTGACGCGCAGCTGGCCGCCAAAATCCTTGATGATGTTATAGGAGATGGAAAGGCCAAGGCCGAGGCCGCGCCCCACGCCCTTGGTGGTGAAGAAGGGATCGAAAATGCGTTCTGAAATAGCCGCCGGCACGCCCGGACCGCGATCGCGAATGAAAATCGACACCGACTGGCCGTGCTGCACGGCCCGCAGCGCAATGCGGCGTTCCTCGCGTCCCTCCACCGCATCGGCAGCATTGGATATGATGTTCACGAGCACCTGCTGCAGCCGCACCGGGCCGGCTTTCACGGCAAGCGGAACCCGACCGAGATCCACATCCAGCACCGCATCGGCGGCCTTCAGCCGCGCGCCGACGATTTCGAGCGTATCGCGAAGGACGGCTTCCAGACTTACCGCGGCCGTTTTTTCATTGGGTTTACGGGCAAAATTCCTGAGATGCTTGCTGATGGAGGCCATACGGTCGATAAGGCCCGAAATGCGTCTGAGGTTTTCTGTCACCTCCTCCAGCCGTCCCCGTTCCACGAGAAGCGAGGCGTTTTCGGCATAATTCTTGGCGGCTGCGAGCGGCTGGTTAAACTCATGCGACAACGCCGCCGACATCTGGCCGAGCGCTGCGAGCTTGCCCGCCTGCACCAGATCGTTCTGCATCTTGCGCAACTGTTTTTCCGTCTGGCGGCGCTCGGCGACTTCGTGTTCGATCTCCTGATTGACCCGCGCCAGATCGGCCGTGCGCTCCTCCACCCGGCGTTCCAGCTCCGCCTGCGCCTCCGCCTGATGGGTCAGGCGTTCCCGCAGACGACGACGCCTTTGCAGCATGGCGGCAATCAGCGCGGCAGCAAGACACAGGCAGAGGATGATGGCTATCATCGCCGTCTTCACCTGCGTTCGGAGGGAACCTGTGTCCATCAGCACACTGACTGTCCAGCCCGCGTCCGGCATCGGCTGCGACAAGAGCATATATTCCCTTTCACCGTCATTTTGGGTGATTGTCATCAGTTGATGGGAGCCAAAATTGCCGTTTTTCACCGGCAGCTCCTTCAGCGTTGCATTGGCGTAGCGGCGAGAAGTCTCCGTGCGCGCCAGCCTCTCGGGCGTCAGCGGCATCAGGCCGGAATAAAGCCATTGCGGCGTTCCGGTCATGAAGATGATGCCTTCCGGGTCCGATACCAGAATTCGGTTCTCGCCATTGCCGAAGGAGGCTTCTATGCCTTCAATGTCGACCTTAAAGACGATGACGCCCTTGATCTCCTCATTAAAAAGGATGGGCGCCGAAAAATAATAGCCACGCTTGTGGGAGGTGGTGCCAAGCGCGAAGAACCGCGACTGGAAACCTTTGGCGGCATCCTGAAAATAGGGACGGTAGCTGAAATTCTCACCGACGAAGCTGGTCGGACCATCGTAGTTGCTGGCGGCGATTGTCTCCCCATCCAGCGTGATGATGTAAATATCGGAGGACTCCAGCAGGGTGTTGATGGATTTGAGATAGACATTGGCGCGCTGGCGCAGTTCGGCATCCTTGGGATGTGCGACCAGTTCCTCAATGTCGTCATGATCGGCAATCAGCGCCGGTAGCGGCTCGTAGCGGCTTAAAAGCCCGCCGAGGGCGGAAACGGCCAGCCGGAGAGTGGTGCGGCCCTGATCGGACATTTCGCCGAAATAGCTTTCCGCAATGATGCCGCCACCTCTGGTCACGGCGCCATAACCGAGGCCCAGGCTGAGAAGCATCAACAAAATCCAGCGATATTTCACCGAAGCTCCCCTCCTGTTGCAGGCATCGAAACCTGCTCTCTCTAAAAGAGTGTAGGAGGAGTGGCCGAATTTTCCAAGTGAGCGGAAAAGACAGCAGAACGGCCCTCAAAACAAAAAAACCGGCCACGAGGGCCGGTTTTTTGCATAGATGCTTTCAGAAAAGCTTATGCGCTTTCCTTCGGCGTCAGAACCTGACGGCCGCGATACATACCGGTCTTCAGATCGATATGGTGCGGACGGCGCAGTTCGCCGGAGTTCTTGTCTTCAACGTAGGTTGCAGACTTGAGACCGTCAGCCGAGCGGCGCATACCGCGCTTGGACGGGCTTGTTTTTCTTTTTGGTACAGCCATTTTTGTTACTCCACTTAAGCGGCGAAACAACGGAACCGGCCAGAACCAAAGGCCGAATGTCGGATGTCTCGATATCGGAAATTTGGCGCGCTTATACATGCCCAAACGGGCTTTGACCAGCCCTGATGCGCATTTTTTCCGATTCAGGGAAATCAGCGCGGCAGGCCTGTCTCAGATATCGGAAATCAGAGGTGCGGTTTATCGAAAACAACGAGTTCCTTGAAGTGGTTCATATCCTTGAATTCACAGAAAGCTGGCGGTCGCATCTCGATAACAGGCGCGGCAGCGCGCAGTTTTTCAAGTTCTTCGTCCAGCATCGCCTGCCAGCGCGGCAAGGATTCCGGCTCGAACCAGCTGATGATGTAAGACAGGGTGATGTGAAATTCGTAGGTTTCATGATCCGGGTGGCGATAGCCGAACAACTTGGCAAATTCATCCCGCCAGAGAGCCACGATCCGGTCATCCTCGGCCGTAGCACCCTTCATGACAAGGCCCGTCGGACGCAGGCCTGTCACCTGCATGTTGAATGCCGGCAGGGCCGGAAAGGCGGAGAGCCGGTCGCGATAATAATCGGTCATCACCTCAATCGGCGTATCGAGAGGAATGTTTTCCGGCCAGTAGGGCAAGGCACGACGGAACTCGATGATGCCCTGAAACACGGTCATATGCAGGCTGGAAATCGGCGTGAAGGCAAGCTGCGACGCCTCCGGCATGTCCAGAAAGCGCTGGCGGGTTGCGATGATCGCTTTTTCGGTCTGCGATCCGCTGACGAGATGGCTTACAACGGTATTGCCGGGCTCCGGCAGAAACTCGCCATCCGCATTGAAGCGGCTGCCGAGATGGCGCGGCGGCTGATCATGGTTGGCGGCGGAAATATAGTCGAGATCTTTCGAGACGAGCGGGGCGTGCATGGGAAACTCCTTGTGAGACGTTTCCCCTAGTCCCAGCACGCGACAAAGCAATGACATCCGCCGCTCATTGACCGATCAATGCGCCTCATCCCAATTGTCCGCCGCGCGGGCGTCCACTTTCAGCGGCACCCTCATGGAAATCGCCGGCATGGCCGCATTTTCCATGACGGAGACGACGACCGGCAGGGTCTTTTCGATTTCCGCTTCCTCGACTTCGAAGATGAGTTCGTCATGCACCTGCAACAGCATGCGGGCGGAAAGCTTTTCCGCCTCCAGCGCCGGCTCGATGCGGACCATGGCCCGGCGGATGATATCGGCGGCCGAACCCTGGATCGGCGCGTTGATGGCCGCGCGCTCATTGAAGGCTTTTACCGAAGGGTTGGAGGAGCGGATTTCCGGATAATGGGCGCGGCGGCCAAAAATCGTCTCGACATAGCCGTTTTCGCGCGCGAAGGCTTTGGTCGCTTCCATGTAATCGCGAATGCCGGGAAAACGCTCGAAATATTTCTTGATATAGTCGCCGGCTTCGGAGCGGGCGATGCCGAGCTGATTGGCGAGACCAAAAGCGGAAATGCCGTAGATGATACCGAAGTTGATGGCCTTGGCGCGGCGGCGCACTTCCGATGGCATGCCTTCAACCGGCACGCCGAACATTTCCGATGCCGTCATGGCATGAATGTCGATGCCGTTTTCGAAGGCCTTGCGCAGCTGCGGAATATCGGCGACATGGGCGAGCACGCGCAGTTCGATCTGGCTGTAATCGGCCGACAAAAGCTTGTGACCGGGCGTAGAGATGAAAGCCGTGCGGATCTTGCGGCCTTCAGCCGTGCGAACCGGGATGTTCTGAAGGTTCGGCTCCGAGGAGGACAGGCGTCCCGTGGTGGTGGAGGCAAGCGCATAGGACGTGTGCACCCGCTTCGTCTCGGGATGGATATATCCCGGCAGTGCATCCGTATAGGTCGATTTCAACTTCGTCAGCTGCCGCCAGTCGACGATCTTGCGCGGCAGTTCGGCACCTTCCGCCGCAAGATCTTCCAGAACCTGCGCCGAGGTCGACCATTGGCCGGTCTTTGTTTTTGAGCCGCCGGGCAGACCCATCCTGCCGAACAGAATATCGCCGAGCTGCTTTGGCGATCCGATATTGAAACGCTCGCCCGCCAGCTCGTAGATTTCTTCTTCGAAGGACGCGGCCTTCTGGGCGAGTTCGCCGGAAAGACGCGAGAGAATCTGCCGGTCCACGGTAATGCCGCGCTCTTCCATATGTGCCAGAACCGGCACGAGGGGGCGTTCCAGCCGCTCATAAACCTTGGTCAGCCGTTCCGAGACAAGCCTCGGCTTCAGCGCCATCCAGAGCCGCAGGGTGACATCGGCATCTTCCGCAGCATAAGCGGTGGCCTTGTCGATATCGACAAAATCGAAGGTGACGCTCGACTTGCCCGATCCCGCCACGTCCTTATAGGCGATCGGCGTGTGGCCGAGCCAGCGTTCGGACAGCGAATCCATGCCATGCGTGGCCTTGCCGGCCTCAAGGACATAAGAAATCAGCATCGTGTCGTCGAAGCTCCGCATGACGACGCCATGGCGCTTCATCAGCAGATAATCATATTTGAGGTTCTGCGCGACCTTCAGAACGGCTTCATCCTCGAGCAGATCCTTCAGACGCTCCAGCGCTCCGGCAAAGGGCACCTGCCCTTCTGCCAGTTTGATGCCGTCGCTGAAGAGATCGCCGCCGGACCCGGTCTTGTGCGTCAAAGGAACATAGGCGGCGCGGATATCGGTGCCCGTGGCATCCTTGCCGTTATCGGCAATGGCCAGAGAAAAACCGACAAGTTCCGCCTGCATCGGGTCGAGCGATGTCGTTTCCGTATCGAAGGCGACAACGCCCGTCTCCCGGGCCGCCGCGATCCAGCGGTCGAGCGTCGCGATATCCCTGATCGTCAGATAGGCGGTCGTATCGATCTTGGCCGCGGAAAAAAGCGCCTGTCGCGCTGTGGCGAGATCAGCGGGCGCGCTGCCCTCCCCCGCCCTTGCCTGAGCGGCGGGCGCGGTCGTAGCGCCAGCTGTGTTCGTGGCCGCTTCCCCAGCCTGAAAAGCAGGAGCCTGCGCATCAAGATCAGGACCATGGGCATCGGCGCCCCATTGCACCGGCACATTGGCAGGGTCGATGGCGGAAGCGTCGGTTTCAGTCGCCTCGGCAACCCGGCGTGTCAGCGTCGTAAACTCCATCGCCTTCAGGAAGGCGATCAGTTTCGGCCCGTTCTGCGGTTCGAGCACCAGCGCTTCGAGAGACTGATCGAGCGGCACATCGGTCCTGAGCGCCACAAGCTGCCTGGAAAGGCGGGCAAGCTCCGCATTGGCGATGATATTCTCCCGGCGCTTCTGCTGCTTGATTTCGCCCGCTCGCGCCAGCAGCGTATCGAGATCGCCGTATTCCTCCAGCAATTGCGCCGCCGTCTTCGGCCCGATGCCGGGAATGCCAGGAACATTGTCAGTGGAATCGCCCGTCATCGCCTGCAGGTCGATCATCTTTTCCGGGCCTACGCCCCACTTCTCGACAACGTCCGGAACGCCGATCTGCTTGTCCTTCATGGCGTCGTACATATGTACATTAGCCGTGACGAGCTGCATCAGATCCTTGTCTGAGGAGATGATCGTGACATCGGCTCCGATCGCCTCGGCCTGCCGGGCATAGGTGGCGATGATATCGTCCGCCTCGAAGCCTTCCGTCTCAATGCAGGGAAGGTTGAAGGCGCGCGTCGCCTCACGGATCAGGCCGAATTGCGGCACCAGATCTTCCGGCGGCGCGGTACGGTTGGCCTTGTAGAGATCGTAAAGCTCGTTGCGGAAGGTCTTCGATGAATAATCGAAAATCACCGCAAAATGGGTCGGCGTCACACCGACATCGGTGTTGCGGGCATCCTTCAGAAGCTTCCACAACATGTTGCAGAAGCCCGAGACGGCGTTGACCGGCAGACCGTCCGACTTGCGGTTCAGCGGCGGAATTGCATGGAAGGCCCGGAAAATGAAACCGGAACCGTCAACGAGAAAGAGATGATCGCCTTTTTTCATGGGTAGCATGGATAGCGCGGGGCCGTTTTGGCGTCTACCGAAACTTCGCACAACGCACCGTAAAGAGCGGGGAATGAGGCCTTGCCAAAGGCCTTCAAAATTCACCTGAACGTTACCGATTTGTAATCCGCATTTCCCTTGAAAAGCCGCATTTGGAGACACATTTCATAGAGGACGGCGCCTGATCACGCCGTAGTCTGATAGCTGGCTCGTCCCCCGCCGCGTCAGACCGGACAAAGGCCTTTCCCCCTCTCCGGGCCTTTGTCCTCCAATATGACCGCCATGGCCGACCCCTCCCGGCCATGGCGGTTTTATTTTATGCGCTATTTCGGGCTGGCTTAAACATACCATGCGATATATATCGCGCTATTGAATTGCCGGGCGGAGCCGGCCGTGATGCTTTATGGGCGGAAGAATGGGTTTTTCCCGGGACGAATCGGCAATCTATCTCGCCTCGAGAATGGCGCGGGAATTCACGATGGCGCTGCAGAAAAGAGCCGCCGCCCTGGGTTTCTCGCCCGGGCAATTCCCCATCCTCATCGAACTCTGGCATGAGGACGGCCTGACGCAGCGGCAATTGCTCGATAGAATCGATGTCGAACAGGCAACGCTCGCCAATACGCTCTCGCGCATGGAGCGCGACGGGCTGATCGTCCGCAAATCCCATCCGAGCGACCGCCGCGCCCAGATCATCGAACTGACCCAGCGCGGTAGGGATTTGGAAGCCAACGCCATTGCCGCCTCCGAAGCCACCGAAGGTGCGTTACTCAAGGATTTCCGGCGTTTCGAGAAACAGCTTCTGCTGGAATATATGCGCCGGGCGATCGAAAGCGCCAAAAAAGCGAAATAGCATTTACAGCCCGAAACCGCTTCGCACTTTCCCTGAACTGCTCTATCGTTCCGGCGGCCGCACGTCTGCCGATTCACGACGTGCCGGCCCCCTTGTTTCCCGCGATGCGCGATGCCCGGATGTTTCATCTTATCGCCGGGTCACGACAGACATGACAGGATCAGCGATGACAGACGTTTCCCCCATTCTTTCCACCGCCGACGACAATCTCACCTCCAGCCTTGAGCGACTGTTCGAACTCGTGCGCATTCCCTCGATTTCGACGGACCCTGCCTACAAGGCGGAATGCCGCAAGGCGGCGGAATGGCTGGTCAGAACGCTTTCAGCGCTCGGCTTTACGGCCTCCGTGCGCGACACCGCTGGCCACCCCATGGTGGTCGCGCACCATGACGCCGCCACCAAGGACGCGCCGCATGTGCTTTTCTACGGCCATTATGACGTACAGCCGGTCGATCCGCTCGAGCTCTGGGAAAACGATCCGTTCGAACCTGCTATCAAGGATATCGGCGCCGGCCGTAAGGTGATCACGGGGCGCGGTACGGCGGACGACAAAGGCCAGCTGATGACCTTCGTGGAAGCCTGCCGAGCGTACAAGGCTGTCAATGGCGGCCTGCCGGTGCGCGTTACCATTCTTTTTGAAGGCGAAGAGGAATCCGGCTCGCCTTCACTGAAGCCGTTCCTCGACGCCAATGCGCAGGAGCTGAAGGCCGATTACGCGCTGGTCTGCGATACCGGCATGTGGGACCGGGATACGCCCGCCATCGCCGCTGCCCTTCGCGGCCTGGTTGGCGAAGAGATCACCATTACTGCGGCTGATCGCGACCTGCATTCCGGCCTTTTTGGCGGCGCCGCCGCAAACCCGATCCACATCCTCACCGATGTCCTCGCCGGACTGCATGACGAGACGGGCCGCGTGACGCTTGCCGGTTTTTATGACGGTGTGGAAGAAACCCCTGCCAACATCAAGGCCTCCTGGGAAACGCTTGGCCGCACGGCGGAAGCCTTCCTCGGTGAAGTCGGCCTTTCGGTCCCCTCGGGCGAAAAGGGCCGCTCCGTGCTGGAGCAGACCTGGGCGCGGCCGACGGCGGAAGTCAACGGCATCATCGGCGGTTATACCGGCGACGGTTTCAAGACCGTGATCGCCGCGAAAGCCTCGGCGAAGGTGTCGTTCCGCCTCGTCGGCGAGCAGAACCCCGCAGCCATTCGCGACAGCTTCCGGGCCTATGTGCGATCCAGAATTCCGGCCGATTGCTCCGTGGAGTTCCACGAACATGGCGCATCACCGGCCATCCAGCTGTCCTACGATTCGCCCGTGCTCACCAAAGCCAAGAATGCCCTTTCGGAAGAGTGGCCAAAACCCGCCGTTGTCATCGGCATGGGCGGCTCGATCCCGATCGTCGGCGATTTCCAGACGATGCTGGGCATGGATTCGCTGCTTGTCGGGTTCGGCCTTACCGACGACCGCATTCATTCACCGAATGAAAAATACGATCTGCAGTCCTTCCACAAGGGCATCCGCTCCTGGGTCCGCATTCTGGACGCGCTCGCGGCAAAATGACAAAAAAAGAGGAAGCACCGGTTACCCGGCGCTTCCTCCCTTTCCGTTTGCTCATCGCAAAAACAAAAAGGCCGGGCAAGCCCGACCTTTCCATCCGTTTTCCGCCAATGCCAGTACATCCGTGGTCAAAGCGTTCAACGGTGATGTTCCAGAGCGCGTCCACTTCCATGGCCGCTGCATTTCACCATCAGGATCGGCTGCTTCGGTTAATCTTTGGTTAACACGATAACAGCGGCACTTTCAAAATGCCCGCCTGACAGCTCTCATCCGAAACACTGTTGAACCCTATATTGGTATGCACTTGCGCCTTTTCAAGGCCCGCCTGTTCGCCGCGTCTTTCAAAAGAAAAAAGGCCGGAAAAATCCGGCCTTTCCATTCATGCGAGTGACCCTTTCGGGCCAAAACGCTTATCAGGCAGCAACGAGGTTGCCTGCGGACATCTTGCCCGAGCGGCGGTCCTGCATCAGCTCGTAGGAGAGCTTCTGGCCGTCGTTGAGAGCGGTAAGGCCCGCACGCTCAACAGCGGAGATGTGAACGAATACGTCCTGCGAACCGTCGTCAGGCTGAATGAAGCCGTAGCCCTTGGTTGCGTTGAACCACTTTACTGTACCAGTCGCCATAACGATTTCCTTCCGTTGGCAATTGTATTTGCACTGCAAGCAGTGCGGACTTGGGTCGAATTTGAAGGAAAAGATCGTCGTGAGCGTCTAAAAAGACGCCGAAGCTCTGGTCGTCAAACAAATATCGATGGCGAAGTACGTAGGTTGGAAGGGGCTCAAAGTCAAGTTTCTTTGAACAGAGCAGTCGCCGAGAGGAGACGGGCGAGGCGACAACCAAATCGCCAAAAAGCAAAAACCCGGCGCGGGAGGAGGTGCGCCGGGTTCTTGAAACTGACTGACAATTGGGAGGAGGAGTATTGTCAGTCCAATCGGGCGACGCTGGGAGGAGGAGTGCGTCGCTTCGATGATTTGAAGATACAGGATCGCCGCTTAAAAAACAGACGTTTCATCGCAGCGCAGCATTGCGTATATTGCATAGCTATTCCGGGGCGACTTGAAGCTTCTCCGCGTAACGCCTAATAAACACGCATGTCTATCGAATCCGTCAGAGCTTTTTTCACCGAAAAGTCACCCGAAATTGTCGTGATTGAAACGGAAACGAGTTCGGCGACCGTCGCCTTGGCCGCCGAAGCGCATGGTGTCGACCCTGACCAGATTGCGAAAACCATTTGCCTGAAGGCGGGTGAAACCATTCTTCTCGTCGTCGCCGCCGGCATGAAGCGGCTCGACAACCGCAAATTCCGCGATCATTTCGGCGTAAAGCCGCGTATGCTCGGACCGGAAGAGGTTGTTGCCGTGACCAGCCATCCCATCGGCGGCGTGTGCCCTTTCGGCCTGCCTTCCCGGCTTCCGGTGTTTTGCGACATATCGCTGAAAAACTACCGCGAGGTGGTTCCCGCGGCCGGCGCCACCAATGCGGCGGTGAAGATTTCGCCGGAGATTATGGCCGAATTGACTGGAGCGGAATGGGTCGACGTCTGCCAATGACGCCGATTTGATCCGGCCAAGACTTAACCCCGCCTTAAATTGCCGCATTTAAACTCTTCATCCTGGATTAAGAATCGCGCAGGCATAGACGCCTTAAACCCGAACGGGATGTGCGCGGTTTCGCAAATAGGAGCGACTTCGGCTGGATGGCAGGCAAAGGTAAATCACGCGAACGGGTAGAACCCTCCTTCGGGGATTTCCACGAGTCCGGTGATGACCTGCGTCTTGACGCCAGCGAGCGCATCAGCGGAACCACAAAGCATCAAGCCAGAAAACCCAAGCCGACATCCGGCCGCACAAAATCCAGAAAAAAAGAAAAGCACACCCGCAGTTTCGGCCGCGGCGCAGCAGGTTTCATTCGCTCCCTCGTTTATTGGTGCATCGTACTCGGCATCTGGGGCGGCATCGGTGTCGCAGGTCTTGTTCTCTATTACGGCGCGCGCATGCCGAGCGCCAGCAGCTGGTCCATTCCCGAACGTCCGCCGAATGTGAAGATCGTTTCGGTCAATGGCAGCGTGCTGGCCAATCGCGGCACCACCGGCGGTGAGGCGCTCGCGCTGGAAGATATGTCGCCCTATATTCCGCAGGCCGTCATGGCGATCGAGGATCGGCGGTTTTATTCGCATTTCGGGGTCGATCCGCTCGGCCTCGGACGCGCCATCGTCACGAATGTGCTGACGGGGCGGGCCGTGCAGGGCGGCTCGACTCTGACGCAGCAGCTCGCGAAAAACCTGTTCCTTTCGCCGGACAGGACGCTGGAACGCAAGGTTCAGGAAGTGCTGCTGTCCTTCTGGCTGGAGCACAAGTTCACCAAGGATCAGATTCTCGCGATGTATCTCAATCGCGTCTATTTCGGCTCCAACGCCTATGGCGTCGAGGCGGCGTCTAGGCGCTACTTCAACAAATCCGCGCGCGACGTCAATCTGGGCGAGGCGGCCATGCTCGCCGGGCTTCTCAAAGCCCCTTCACGCCTTTCACCGGCGCGCGATCCGCAGGCGGCAGAAGAACGGGCGCAGGTCGTGCTGCAATCCATGCGCGATGTCGGTTTCATCACCGATGACGAAATCAAGACCGCCATGTCGCAGCCCCCGACCAAGGCGAAACGTTTCTGGTCGGGCGCCGAGCATTACGCCGCCGATATGGTGCTGGAAGAAGTGCGCAGCCTGGTCGGCGAGGTCAAGCAGGACATCGTTGTCGATACCACCATCGACCCCAATCTCGAGCGCGACGCCGAGAAGGCGCTGACCCATGTGCTGCAGGGTGACGGCAAGAAGCAGGGCGCTTCGCAGGCGGCGCTGGTTTCCATCGATGGTACGGGTGCGATCCGCGCGGTCGTCGGTGGAGCGGATTATGCGGAAAGCCAGTTCAACCGCGCCGTGAAGGCAAAACGGCAACCCGGCTCGGCTTTCAAGCCCTTCGTTTACGTCGCCGCACTCGAATCGGGGCTTACCCCCTACACGATCCGCAATGACGCACCGGTGCGAATTGGCAACTGGACACCGGAAAATTACGAGAAGAAATATCGCGGCGAAGTCACGCTCGCCACTGCGCTTGCCAATTCGCTGAACACGATCGCCGCACAACTGGTGATGGAAGTCGGCCCGGAACGGGTGACACAGGTGGCCCATCGCATGGGCATCGAATCCGAGCTGCAGAACAATGCTTCCATCGCGCTCGGCACCTCGGAAGTGTCGCTGATGGAGCTGACCGCCTCCTATGCTCCCTTCATGAATGGTGGCTACAAGGCGACACCACATATCGTCAAACGCATCACCGATGCCGACGGCAAAGTGCTTTACGAAAACAAATACGACAATCCGCCGCGCGTGCTGAGCGAAGAGATCGCCGCGACCATGAACAGCATGCTGTCGCGCGTCATCACCGAAGGCACCGGCAGGGCGGCACGGCTGAAGGGCTGGCAGGCGGCAGGAAAATCCGGCACGACCCAGTCCTTCCGCGACGCCCTTTTTGTCGGTTATACAAGCAACCTGACCACAGGCGTCTGGTTCGGCAATGACGACGGCACATCAATGAAGAAGGTCACCGGCGGTGGGCTTCCCGCAAAGGCCTGGAAAGACTTCATGACCGCCGCCCATTCGGGGCTTTCGCCCTCGCCGCTCTTCGGGCTTGGCGCAGGCGGCGTGCCGCCGCTTGGGGAAATGCAGCAGCCGGCACCGGAAAACGCACCCTCCTCCATCGGCGATATCATTTCCAATGCGCTTGGAGGCGGTACTGCGGATACCCGTGCCTATCCCCAAGCCCCGGTTGCGCCGAACCCGAATCAGCCGGGTATGCCGATGCCGCCGGCAAATATCCCTTCCCGCGATATCGAGCCTGGCTATTCAGCCGGCAACGGGCCTGTACCTCCCGCCGATATCGGCGGTCAGGCGCCATCCGGACCGAAGCAGACGACCCTGCTCGATATTCTGATGGGAAACTGACGGCTTAGAGTGACCGAAAGGCGCTGCTCTCAGGGCCGATGGCGATTTCGCCAGCACTGCATGGAAACTCCCGATTTTGCAGGATTTGGTTCCATGCGACTGGCCGTCTCCGCAGCCACGAGCGGAGATGATGCCAGCGCCGCAACATCCGCGTGTAGTCGTATTAACCGTAGATTGCCATTTCCGCCGTGGCGGTTACATTTCGGATGACTTTTTACGGTAAATGAATTATTAATCGTTCATATAAATTAATTTTCTTCTATCAAAATAACTTTTCAGGGCTTTATATTATGCTGGGTACTAAAGGCTCATCGCATGCCGTTTTTTACGGTGCCTCCTATTCCGCAGCCACAACTTTCGAATCGCCGGAAACGCAACCTTCCTCTTCGGAAAAAACCGTCTCCGCGTTCCTGCGCGGCCAGTTCGCGCTCAAAAGAACGATGGATATTGCAGGGGCGTCCATCGCCCTTGTCGCGCTCGCGCCGGTGTTGCTCACTGTAGCAGTGATGGTCAAACTCGACAGCAAGGGGCCGGTCCTGTTTTCGCAGGTCCGGTGGGGCATGAACGGGCGGAAAATCCGTGTCTATAAATTCCGCTCCATGAGGACCGACCTTTGTGATGCCACCGGCGTGGCGCAAACGGTGAAGAACGATCCCAGAATAACCCGGATCGGCGCAATTCTTCGCCGCACCAATATCGATGAACTGCCGCAGCTTCTGAATGTGCTGAAAGGCGATATGTCACTGGTCGGGCCTCGCTGCCATGCCATCGGCATGCTGGCGGCCGGTCGTCTTTATGAAGAGCTTGTGCCACACTACCATATGCGGCACAGGGTGCGACCGGGCATTACCGGCCTAGCCCAGATGCGAGGATTGCGCGGCCCGACGGATCGCAGCGACAAGGCCCGCGCCCGAATCGTCTCCGATCTTTATTACGTCGACAATTTTTCGATCTGGCTGGATATCAAGATCATGGTCGGAACGGTGATTTCCGAATTGCGCGGCGGCAAGGGCTTCTGATTCATCAGGCGCCATTGCCGCATTAGCAACCCGCACAAAAATAAAAGCCCGGCAGCGATGCCGGGCTTTTATCCATGAAACCATCATGACCATCAGTTCATCGGTGCGGGCGCCGCATTCGGATCCGGAAGCGGTGCCGGGTTTGCCGACAGCGAGCGCAGATAAGCGATGAGATCGGCTCTTTCGGTTTCCTTCTTCACGCCTGCAAAGCCCATGGCCGTGCCGGGAACGTGTTTCTTCGGAGCTTCGAGGAAGTAGTTGAGATGATCGTAATCCCAGTGAACGGAACCGCCTTTGGAGAAATCCTTCATCCCCGCAGAATAGCTGAAACCTTCGTGGCTGGCGATCGGCCGGTTGACGACATCGAAGAGATTGGGGCCGACCTTGTTTGCACCACCACTCTCTCCGGTATGACAGCTCGTACATTTCTTGAAGACCGTCTCGCCTTTGGCGGCATCGGCGCTCGCAAGCAATTGCGCGATCGGCGTCGCGGCTGCCGCGGCTTCTCCGCCGGCTGCTTCGCCGCCACCCTCTGCCGCAGCAATGGCGTAACCTTCCTTCTCGGGCGCCGGCGCATGAAAAATGCCCTCAGAGGCAATCGACACCGACATCAGAACGAAAACCGTGCCCAGCAACGCCCCAACGCCCATATTAACATAAGAATTCATCTATATGCGCTCCCTCGCATCCGCTCCATATAACCGGGCATCTTGAAATTACTCGAAAGCTATGGCTTTTGCACAGCCTGCGCAACTTGAATAATGGTCCCCACACCGTGACGTTTTGACACTTTTCGGGCGGGATTTGAAGGGTGTCGGATGAAGAATCGGGAATTCGAGAAAGCTGTCGTCCTCATACCGGCGCGGATGGCATCCACGCGCCTGCCGGGCAAGCCGCTCGCCGACATTGGCGGCAAGCCGATGATCGTGCAGGTGGCCCTTCGGGCGCGCGAGGCAGGCGCCGAACGAATCGTCGTTGCGGTCGATGACGAACAGGTATTTTCCGCGGTTCAGAATGCCGGTTTTGACGTGATGATGACTCGCGACGACCACCAATCAGGGTCGGACCGGATTTTCGAAGCGCTGCAGAAAGCCGACCCCTACGGCAATGCGGAATATGTCATCAATGTCCAGGGCGATCTTCCGACCATCGAAGCGGAGACGATCCGCGCTTCGCTGCGTCCGCTGGAAAATGCCGCCGTCGATATTGCGACACTGACGGTCGAAATCACCGACGAGGAAGAAAAAACCAATCCGAACGTGGTGAAAGTCGTTGGCAGCCCGCTTTCCGACACACGGCTGCGGGCGCTTTATTTTACCCGCACCACCGCCCCATATGGCGATGGTCCGCTTTATCATCATATCGGGCTTTACACCTATCGCCGTGCAGCACTTGAGACATTCGTGAGCCTGCCGCCTTCGCCGCTGGAAAAGCGCGAAAGGCTGGAACAGCTGCGCGCGCTGGAAGCGGGCATGCGCATCGACGCCGAAATCGTCAGTTCCGTGCCGCTCGGTGTCGACACGCCACACGATCTGGAAAAAGCCCGCAAAATCCTCGCAAGCAGAACTCTCTAACGGAAAGTCCCATGACCTTGAGCACAAATCGCATTGCCTTCCAGGGCGAATTCGGTGCGAATTCCGATATGGCCTGCCGTGACATGTTCCCGGATATGGAGCCCTTGCCTTGCCCGACATTCGAGGACGCCTTCAACGCCATTGAAAACGGCGAAGCCGATCTCGGCATGATCCCGATTGAAAACACGCTGGCCGGCCGCGTTGCGGATATTCATCACCTGCTGCCGGAATCGCGTCTGCACATCATCGGCGAATATTTTATGCCGATCCGCTTTCAGCTGATGGTGATGCCGGGCGTGAAAAAGGACGAGATCCGAACTGTCCACAGCCACATTCACGCGCTGGGCCAATGCCGGAAAATCATCCGCTCGAACGGCTGGAAGCCCGTCATCGCCGGCGACACGGCGGGCTCCGCGAGACTGGTATCTGAAAAGGGCGACCGCAGCATGGCGGCACTTGCGCCGCGCCTTGCCGCCAGCCTCTACGGCCTCGATATTCTCGCTGAAAACGTCGAGGATTCGGAAAACAACGTCACGCGTTTCGTTGTGCTTTCCCGCGATGAAAACTGGGCCAAGCGTCAATCGAGCGACGAAATCGTCGTCACCACCTTCGTTTTCAATGTTCGCAATATTCCGGCTGCGCTCTACAAGGCCATGGGCGGTTTCGCGACGAACGGCATCAACATGACGAAGCTCGAAAGCTATCAGCTCGGCGGTAAATTCGTGGCGACGCAGTTTTATGCCGATATCGAAGGCCATCCCGATGACGAGCCGGTGCGGCATGCGCTGGACGAGCTGCGCTTCTTCTCTGAAAAAGTCCGCATTCTCGGCGTCTACAAGGGCCATGCGATGCGCGGCAAGCTCAATCAGGGTTGAGCCTGCCAAACGCGATTATTTCGTCCATTCCACCCAGTCGCGCATCAGCCGGTGCGCGATGGCGCCGCCGGGAGGCGCGGAAAAGCCCTCACCCGTTGCAGTCTCCAGCATCTTTGCGACGTCCGCCCGTGTGAACCAGCGGCAATCCTCCAGTTCGATCTCATCGCGGGCAATATCGAAAGACAGCGCCTCTGCATAACAGCCGATCATCAGTGTATGCGGCATCGGCCAGGGCTGCGACGCGTGATAACGCACGCGACCGACTTCAACACCGGATTCCTCATGCGTTTCGCGGCGGACGGCCTGCTCGATGGTTTCGCCCGGCTCCACAAAGCCGGCAAGACACGAATACATGCCCGGTGCAAAATGCGCACCGCGGCCGAGCAGGCAGAGATCACGCTCGATATCGATCGTCATCATGATGACGACAGGATCCGTGCGGGGAAAAATCGTGTGGTTGCAGGCGGCGCAGATACGCTTGTAGCCACCGATGCGCAGCTCCATGGCACCGCCGCACTTACCGCAAAATCGATTGTCGGCGTTCCAATGGGTGAGGCTGACGGCCTGGGCAACCTCGCTCAGCAATTCCTCATCGAGAAGATGATCGCGATAAAGGGTACGGGCGTCGGCGAGTTTATAGTGGCTCGCCAGCTGATCCTCGGCCACGGCGACCGGCACCGCAATTCTCGGCTCGCCGGTTTCGCGATATCCGAGCAGCACGGCATTGTCGAAATCCGGCTGCAACTCGGCCAACTCATAGGCGGAAAACAGGGGATCGATGACCTGCTCGTCATGTTTCAGGACAAGCCGGTTTCCCGAGAAGGCAAAAATATGAGTGCCATCGACTTTGAGCGCATCGGCAACGCACTCTTCCGACCGTTTTTCGGCAAAACGGTCGAGGGCGTTCTTGGAAAAGGCTGTCAGCAGGCTTGCTTCGGGATGGGGGGCAGTGGTTTCAAAAATTTTCATGGAAATCATCAGAGCGCGCCGGAGATCTTTTTCATCAAAACTTCCTTTTCACCCGCCGCGTAAGGCACCGCCGTTCCGTGACCCCAGATGGGACCCGGCCAGCAGGTATCGCCTTCATTACGGGCGATTATATGGACATGAAGCTGCCGGACGATATTGCCCAAAGCACCGACATTGATCTTGGTGGCTCCGGTGATTTCTTTCAAGGCAGAGGCGACGAGATTGGTCTCGAATGTCAGCACCGCCTGGTCAAGCGGGGTGAGATCGAACAATTCGCTGACGCCGTCCCGCTGCGGCACCAGCACCAGCCAGGGCCAGCGTTTGT
The DNA here is from genome assembly GCF_008274755.1 of Agrobacterium sp. B1(2019). Lineage (NCBI taxonomy): Bacteria > Pseudomonadati > Pseudomonadota > Alphaproteobacteria > Hyphomicrobiales > Rhizobiaceae > Agrobacterium > Agrobacterium sp. B1(2019). The sequence continues at coordinate 2,564,952 of NZ_VTPB01000001.1, forward strand.
CGTTTTGCAAACGCAGTTCACATAGTCCCAAACGCGTCACAAGCACGCTGTCGCGCGCCAGTCTGTCGTCCAGCCGGAATGTCTCCAAGGTGTCCTCCATGTTTGTTTTCATTGTGATAGCAGTTTTTTGAAGGCTTGGCTTGCATTTGCTTTCGATATTGCCGATATGTGGCCCGGGAGGTTGGTGGTGGACGAGCCACTCGCCAACCGGGTCAGGTCCGGAAGGAAGCAGCCCTAACGAGCCCGGCACGGGTCGCCGTGCCAGCCTCCCACCTTTTTTTAAAAGACGTGCTCAGCTTTCGCCGGGCCAGTTCAGCGCCCCAAGATAACTGGCAAAACAAACTGGCGAGGCGATGAGCGACACCGTACCCACCACAACAAGCGAATCCCAGGTCGGGACCGGCTACCGGGTACTGGCGCGCAAATATCGCCCCAAGGATTTTTCCGATCTGATGGTCGGCCAGGAGCCGATGGTCCGCACGCTGACCAACGCGTTCGAGACCGGACGCATCGCTCAGGCCTATATGCTGACCGGCGTTCGCGGCGTGGGCAAGACAACCACGGCCCGTATTCTCGCCCGCGCGTTGAACTACAAGACCGACACCATCGACAAACCGACCATCGACCTTCGTATTCCCGGCGAGCATTGCCAGGCGATCATGGAAGGTCGGCATGTCGACGTCATCGAAATGGACGCCGCCTCCCATACCGGCATCGACGATATTCGCGAGATCATCGAACAGGTGCGCTATCGCCCGGTCTCGGCGCGCTACAAGGTCTACATCATCGACGAAGTGCACATGCTGTCGACGCAGGCTTTCAACGGTCTTCTGAAGACCTTGGAAGAGCCGCCGGAGCATGTGAAATTCATCTTTGCGACCACCGAAATCCGCAAGGTTCCGATCACCGTGCTGTCGCGCTGCCAGCGTTTCGACCTGCGCCGCATCAGCGCCGCCGATCTGGTCGGCCTGTTCACCGCCATTGCGGGCAAGGAGGGTTTCGAAGCCGATTCGCAGGCGCTGTCGATGATCGCCCGCGCCGCCGAAGGTTCCGCGCGTGACGGCCTTTCCCTGCTCGATCAGGCTATTGCCCATGGCGGAGGCCGCGTGGAGGCCGAAGCGGTGCGCGGTATGCTCGGCCTTGCCGACCGTGCCCGCATCGTCGATCTCTTCCAGCATGTCGTCAAAGGCGATGTCGCAGCAGCCCTTTCGGAATTCAACGGACAATATGAGGCGGGCGCGAACCCCGTCGTCGTATTGAACGATCTTGCCGATTTCACCCATCTCGTCACCCGCATGAAATATGTGCCTGACGCGGCGGAAGACCCCTCGCTTTCCGAGATCGAACGCGTGCGTGGCGCGGAGTTTGCCGAAACCATCGCGGTGACGGCGCTGTCGCGCATCTGGCAGATGCTGCTGAAGGGCATTCCGGAAACGGAAAACGCCTCACGCCCGGCGGGTGCGGCCGAAATGGTGCTGATCAGGCTTTCGCACGCCGCCAATCTGCCCGCACCGGAAGATGCCGCGCGGCGCTTGGCGGAGCTTTCCAGTGGCGAGGGCGGTTACGCCAATGGCGGGCCTTCAGGCGGCGGCAATGGTGGTGGCGCGCGCGCCTATTCGTCGGCGCAGACCGTGGCAGCGGCAAGACCTGCAGAATTTGCCGCCCCGAGGCAGGCCGGTCTGCAGCCCTCCACGATGCTGCGCGCCGTTCCAGACAGCCGCCCACAGGAAATGCAGGTTGCAGCCCCGAAAACCGAAGATCGCCCGGAGCCAAAGGTTCCTGTCAATTCGGTGCAGGATATTGCCGATCTCTGCCAGAAGAACCGGGATCCCGTCATGCGGGCGAAGGTGCGCAACTTTGTGCGGCTGGTGCGGCTGGAGCCCGGCCGACTTGATATGCGCCTCGGCGAAGGCGCGCCCGGCTCTCTGCCCGGCGAGCTTGGCGTCAAGCTCAAGGAATGGACCGGTATCCACTGGATCATAAGCCTCAGCAAGGAACAGGGCGAACCGACCCTCGTCGAAGCTGAAGGCAATGCCCGGGATGCCCGTCTTGTCGATGCGCGCCAGGATCCTGACGTCGCCGCCATTCTGGCGCAGTTTCCCGGTGCAAAAATCACCGACGTGCGCATCCGCGCCGCCGCACAGGATGAGGCCGAAGAGATCGCGCCGCCATCGGTCGCCGAATCGAGCGAAGGCGACATCCTTCCCGGCGACGACATCGAATTTTAAGCAAGAAGAACAGGAGTTTGGCACATGCGTGACATCATGGGCATGATGGGCAAGGTCAAGGAAATGCAGTCCAAGATGGAGAAGGTGCAGGAAGAAATCGCCGCCCTTGAAGTCGAAGGCAGGGCCGGCGGCGGTCTGGTGACCGTCATTCTCAACGGCAAGGGCGAAATGCGCGGCCTGAAAATCGATCCTTCGCTGTTCAAGGAAGACGAGGTAGAAATCCTCGAAGACCTGATCGTGGCTGCCCACAAGGACGCCAAGGAAAAGGGCGAAGCGCAGGCGCAGGAAAAGATGGCCGGCCTGACCGCCGGTCTGCCGCTGCCGCCCGGCATGAAATTCCCGTTCTGATATAATCCGACCGAAGAGGATGGCGTGACGCACGCCATCCTCGCGTCAAGACAGGGTCTAGGCTTCCAGCATCGCGCGGAACCGGCTTGCAAGCGGCGTTTCGAGATAGGCCCTGCGTTCGGCTGCACCGAGTTGCATGGGGCGGAAGCGCTGCAGAATAGTCGGTATCGGCAGTTTCGTTCCCCGATAGGGTTCGAAGGCGATATCCTCTCCGGCCGTGAGCATTCCGCCTTTCAACACCCGGCAATAAAAACCTGGCTGACCAGCCTGCCGGAAGCGCGGTGCGAAATCGGGATCGCCGATGTGGGCCGACAGCGTGGCGCAGGGAATACGGGCGGCGGTCACCTCCAGCACGACTTCGCTGGCCGAAAACCTGTCGCCGACATGGAGTTTTGCGCTGTCGACATCCTCCAGCACGAGGTTTTCACCGAAAAATCCCGGTTCGACCACAAAATCCAGAGAGCGGGACCAGAAGTCGAGATCGACGGACCCCATGACGTAAATCGCCTGATCCGGCCCGCCGTGATGTTTGCGATTGCAGACGGCGTCACTGACGATACCTTCCGCGTCAACCATGACCGGGCCCTGCACGGCGTGTTTGAAGATGCCTGTCTTCGTCGTCTTTCCCGGCAGGCTTTTTGCCTCGCCGCGGCATACCGCCCTAATTTTCATGGTTTGCCCCTTGAGCTTCATGATTCCCGTTTCCCGATTTATGCAGTAGAAAGCGCTCATGGCAAAACGAGTCACCGGTCCCGAAATTGAAAAACTGATCCAGCTTCTGGCAAAAGTGCCGGGGCTCGGCCCCCGTTCGGCGCGGCGTGCGGCGTTGCATCTCATCAAGAAGAAAGAGCAACTTCTCGGGCCGCTGGGTCATGCCATGGGCGAAGCCTATGACAAGGTGAAGATTTGCTCCTGCTGCGGCAATGTCGATACGATCGATCCCTGCACCGTCTGCGCCGATGACCGGCGCGACCAGTCAGTCATCATCGTGGTGGAAGACGTGTCGGATTTGTGGGCGCTGGAACGCACGGGCGCGATGAACACAGCCTATCACGTTCTGGGCGGTACATTGTCGCCGCTTGATGGCGTCGGACCGGAGGACCTGAATATCAAGGGCCTGATCGACCGTGTCAGCGCCGGCGGTATCCGCGAGCTTATCATCGCCGTCAATGCGACGGTGGAGGGACAGGCAACCGCCCACTACATCACCGACCGCCTTTCCGGTCTCGACATCAAGATCACCCGGCTTGCGCATGGCGTGCCGGTGGGCGGCGAACTTGACTATCTCGATGAGGGTACGTTGACGGCGGCGCTTCGGGCGCGAACGACGATCTGAAGTCTCTATACTCCCCGTCATTCAAGAGGAGACCAAATGCGACACCATTTCGCCTCGAAGGCACTGGCTGCACTTCTTTCCATTTTTTCCGCAACGACGGCCCTGGCGCAGTCGGTGCCGACAGGCGCAGCGGCAGCCCGATATGACTCCGAATTTAACGCGTGGCTGAAAAAGGAAATCTGGCCGGAAGCCCGTAAGGCTGGCATTTCCCAAAAGACGCTTGAAGCCACGCTCAGCGGTCTCTCCATCAGCTGGAACCTGCCCGATCTCGTCATTCCCGGTCAGAAGCCGCCAAAGGAGCAGAGCCAGAGCCAGGCGGAATTTTCATCGCCCGGCGCTTATTTCTCCGAAAAGCGACTGCAGGGGCTTGCCAGCACCGGTCGTTCGCTTGCCGCCACGCACGCCGCGACGCTGCGGCGGATTGAAGCGGAATATGGTGTGCCCGGCGAGATCATCGTTGCGATTTGGGGCCGCGAATCCGGTTTCGGCCGGGCAAAACTGCCGCATTCCGTGGTCGATGTGCTGGCCACGAAAGCCTATATGTCGACCCGCAAGGAGATGTTCCGCGCCGAGCTGATCGACGCGCTGAAGATCGTCGAAAGCGGCGATATCGCGGCCTCGCGCATGATGGGTTCCTGGGCCGGCGCGCTTGGCCAGCCACAATTCATGCCGTCGAGCTACCTCAAATATGCCGTGGATTTCGATGGCGACGGCCACCGCGATATCTGGAGTTCCGTGCCGGATGCGCTGGCATCCATAGCGAACTATCTTTCCCAGCGCGGCTGGCAGCGCAATCGCGATTGGGGTTTTGAAGTTGCGATCCCCGCCAATGTCTCCTGCGCGCAGGAAGGCCCTGATCTTGCCCGGCCGGTGGCCGACTGGGCGAAGATGGGCATTACCCGCATTTCCGGAAAAGCTTTTCCGGCCAATGACCTGACCGCCGACGGCATGATGCTGGTGCCGGCCGGGCGGCACGGGCCGGAATTTGTGGTGACGCCGAATTTCTACGTCATCAAAGAATATAACAATTCCGATCTCTACGCGCTGTTCATCGGCAATCTCGCTGACCGCATCGCCCATGGGGCGGGACCTTTCAAGGGTGAGTGGGGCAATGTCGGATCGATGCTGCGCTCGGATGTTCTCGCCATGCAGAAGGCGCTTGTGGCCAAAGGTTACGATGTCGGCAAGGCGGACGGGCTGGCCGGTTTCAAGACGCGCCGGTCGCTCGGGAACTGGCAGGTGAAGAACGGCCTGTCGCCGACCTGCTTTCCCGATGCGACGCTGAAGGCGAAACTGAGATAATCCGCCTTAGCCCTCGCCTCTCAATGTTGATCGGTATGGGGCTTGTGAAAGATATCGTCGGTCGGTGGAATGGTCTGCCGCTCGATCATCCGATGAACCCGGGGTCGCGTCTTGCCACGGTGAAGCTCGAGCAGCCGGTCCCAGGCCTCCGCATCCGCCTGGGTGCGGCGGTGGTTGTGGCGGACATACTCCACCCATGTCGGCACATGGTAGCTTTCGGTCCAGATGTCGGGGTTTTCCAGATCGCGCATCAGGTTCCAGTTGCGGGCGCCGTCCCGGATGCGGATACGGCGGCGCTCGGCCATCAGCGGCAGGAATTCGCCGAGATCCTCGTCATGGATTTCGTAATCGATCAGAATGGCGATCGGCCCGCTGCGCGGTTTGATATCAAGTCTGAGCGGCGGCTCCACGAAGCGGTTGAGCGGATCGAGGTTGAGCGAGGCGAAAGCCGGCATGGCGAGCTTGAGACCGACGACGACGCCAAGCAACATCAGCGCGCAGGAACAGAGCAGCGAATAGGAAATGCCGTAATCTTCCGCCAGCTCGCCCCACAGCCAGCTGCCGACCGCAATGCCGCCGAAGGTGAGCGTCTGGTAAAGCGACAGCGCCCTGCCCACCACCCATCGCGGGGTGGAGAGCTGGACGATGGTGTTGAAGAGCGACAGCGCCAGAACCCAGCAGGCGCCAGCAACGGTCAGCACCAGTGAAGTGATGATGGCGCTCGTGCTCACCGCCGTCACACCGGCGCTGAAGGCGAAGCCTAAAAAGGCAACGCGCACGATCCATTCGCTGGACAGAACCTCGCGCAATCTGGCGCTGATCAGCGCGCCGCCGATGGCGCCGACGCCGAATGCACCCAGCATGACGCCGTAGGTCAAGGGGCCGCCCTCGACCAGATCGCGGGCGACGATGGGCATCAAGGCAAGGATGGCGCTGGCGGAAAGGCCGAATAGGAAGCCTCGCACCAGCACCTTGCCGATATTGGGCGACATCGCCACATAGCGCATGCCGGCCGATATGGCGGCCAGAAGCTGCTCGCGTGGCAGCGTCGAGGCATATTTGGGCGGCTGCCAGCGAAACAGGGCGTAAATCAGCGTGAAATAGCTCAGCGCATTCACGAAAAAGGCGGCAGCTGCGCCGGCGGCCGCGACGATGATGCCGCCGATGGCCGGGCCGACACTGCGGGTAATATTGAAACCGACGCTGTTCAGCGTCACGGCGGCGGGCAGATCCTCGCGCGGCACCATCTCGCCGACGGATGCCTGCCAGGACGGATTGTTGAGCGCGGTGCCGCAGCCGATCATGAAGGTGAAGAAGAGAAGCAGCCAGGGCGTGAGCCAGCCGGACCAGGCAAAGACGGTGAGCAGCACGGAGGCCGTCAGCATCAGGAGCTGCGCCGAAATCATGATGCGGCGGCGGTCGAAACTATCTGCCAGCGCGCCTGAAATCAGCGAGAACAGCATGATCGGCAAAGAGGTGGAGGCCTGCACCAGCGCGATCATGTTTTCCGAACTTGAGAGCGACGTCATCATCCATGCGGCGCCCACCGCCTGGATCAGTCCGCCGAAATTCGAGGCGAGGCTGGCGATCCAGATTCGTCTGTAAGTCAAATGCCTTAAAGGCGCGAGTGGCGATTTACGGTCAGGCACGCTCTGTCCACTTGATGCAACTGCGATTTGTCAAACGGCAACTATAGACAGCGCCGGCGATCATGCCAGCCTTTCCGGCATGGTAAGGGTGAAAATGTGGCCGGACCGTTACCGAAACACAGACGCCTGCGAAAACCTTGCAATCCTGCCCCAATAGGTCTATATGACCTTTGAAATTCTTGATCGCTTGATGAAGAGTGGGGCCGCAAGGCTCCGCTCTTTTTCGTTAGGCGAACCGGAAACCACGGGCTGACTGCCCGATGAACATCAAAGACCGGAAGGCCAGATGGCAGATACCGCACAAGAACCGCGACTGATAACCGAAACAGGCATCGACCAGCGCATTGCCGAGATCATCGAGCCTGTTCTGACGGGCATGGGATATCTCCTGGTGCGCGTGCGGCTCTCCAACCAGAACGGCATGACGCTGCAGGTGATGGCCGAGCGCGAAGACGGAACCATGACCGTTCAGGACTGCGAAGCCATTTCGATGGCGATTTCACCGGTTCTTGATGTGGAAGATCCGGTCGATAAAGCGTATCATCTCGAAGTTTCATCGCCCGGTATCGACCGGCCGATGGTTCGCAAATCGGATTTCACCCGCTGGCAGGGCCATCTGGTGAAGGTCGAAACCTCCATTCTGGTCGAGAACCGCAAGCGGTTTCGCGGCAAGATCGTTGAGGTTGATGCTGACGGCTTCAAGCTGGAACGCGACCAGATCGCTTATGGCGAAGAGCCGACAGTCATTGTTCCGTTCACCGCGCTTTCGGATGCAAAGCTCATTCTGACGGACGACCTTATTCGTGATGCGCTTCGGGCAGACAAGGCGGCCAAGGCCGCTGCCGCAAACCAGAACGACGAAAACGAAGCAGACGAAGACTAATTCCAACGTAAAGCCCGGAAAACGGGCGATCCCCGCAATTATGCGACTTACGGAGATATAAAAATGGCAGTGAGTGCTAACCGGCTTGAGCTTCTGCAGATCGCCGATGCTGTGGCGCGCGAAAAGGTCATCGACCGCGAAATCGTGCTTGCCGCAATGGCCGACGCTATCCAGAAAGCCGCACGCTCGCGCTATGGTTCGGAAACCAACATTCGCGCCGACATCAACTCCAAGACCGGCGAAATCCGCCTGCAGCGTCTTCTGGAAGTTGTCGAAGCGGCTGAGGACTATTCGACCCAGATCCCGCTGGAGCTTGCCCGCGACCGCAATCCGGACGCCAAGCTTGGCGATTTCATTGCCGATCCGCTGCCGCCGATGGATTTCGGCCGTATCGCCGCGCAGTCGGCCAAGCAGGTGATCGTGCAGAAGGTGCGTGAAGCCGAGCGTGACCGTCAATATGACGAGTTCAAGGACCGCATCGGCGAAATCGTCAACGGCACCGTCAAGCGCGTCGAATACGGCAACGTCATCGTCGATCTCGGCCGTGGCGAAGGCATCATCCGTCGCGACGAGATGATCCCGCGTGAAAACATGCGCTACGGCGACCGCGTGCGCGCTTACGTCTACGACGTTCGCCGCGAACAGCGCGGCCCGCAGATTTTCCTGTCGCGTACGCATCCGCAGTTCATGGTGAAGCTCTTCACCATGGAAGTTCCGGAAATTTACGACGGCATCATCCAGATCAAGTCGGTGGCCCGTGATCCTGGTTCGCGCGCCAAGATCGCCGTGATCTCGAACGATAGTTCGATCGATCCGGTCGGCGCCTGCGTCGGTATGCGCGGTTCGCGCGTCCAGGCAGTTGTCGGCGAACTTCAGGGTGAGAAGATCGACATCATTCCGTGGAGCCAGGAGCCGGCGTCCTTCATCGTCAACGCCCTGCAGCCGGCGGAAGTCGCCAAGGTCGTTCTGGATGAAGAATCCGAGCGTATCGAAGTGGTTGTTCCCGACGAGCAGCTGTCGCTCGCCATCGGCCGCCGCGGTCAGAACGTGCGTCTGGCATCGCAGTTGACCGGCTGGGATATCGACATCATGACCGAGCAGGAAGAATCCGAGCGTCGCCAGAAGGAATTCAACGAGCGCACGGCCCTCTTCATGGAAGCGCTCGACGTCGACGAAATGGTCGGCCAGGTTCTGGCTTCGGAAGGCTTCGCGCAGGTTGAAGAGCTCGCTTATGTCGATCTCGACGAAATTACCTCGATCGATGGCTTCGACGAAGATACCGCCGACGAAATCCAGACCCGCGCCCGCGAATATCTGGAGCGCCTGGAAGCCGAAATGGATGCCAAGCGCAAGGAACTCGGCGTTTCCGACGAGCTGCGCCAGATCGACGGCCTGACCTCGCAGATGATGGTTGCGCTCGGTGAAGACGGCATCAAGACCATCGAGGACTTTGCCGGCTGTGCAGCGGACGATCTCGTTGGCTGGAGCGAGCGCAAGGACGGCGAGACGAAGAAGTTCGAAGGCATCTTCTCCAAGCTCGATGTTTCGCGCGTCGAAGCAGAGAACATGGTGGTGCAGGCTCGCCTTCTGGCAGGCTGGATCACCGCCGAAGAGCTCGCTTCCGAGCAGGAAGCCGATGTGGAAGCTGCCGAGGAGGCGGATACCGCCGAGCAGGAATGACATCGCAGGCGCATGAGCCGGACGACCTGCCCGAGACTGACGATGACGGGCGGATCAAGGGCGACGTCAACGGACGTATGTGCATTGTGACACGGCAGAGCGGATCGCCAGATGAACTGATCCGCTTCGTCGCAGGACCGGACGGCAACGTCGTGCCGGACCTGAAACGCCAATTGCCGGGGCGCGGTTGCTGGGTGACACCCGAGCGCGCCCTGATCGAGAAGGCAATCGCGAAGAAGTTCTTCGCGCGGGCTCTCAAACGCGACGTCAAGGCCGGGCCCGAGCTTCTTGCTCTTCTCGACCGGCTGATGGCGCAGCATGTGGCTGGTATGATGAATATGGCGCGCAAGGCGGGCCAGTTCATCAGCGGCGCGACGAAGGTCGATGCTGCCGTCCGGTCCGGGAACGCGATCGCCGTGTTCCATGCGACCGATGCTGCGGCCGATGGCGTCAGAAAACTGGACCAGGCCCGCAAGGCCTGGGCGCTCGGCAGCGATGCCGGCAGTGAAATTCCGTCCTTCCGGCTCTTTAGCGAAGCCGAAATGGACGAGTTGATGGGCCAGAATGCTTTTATCCATGCCTGCGCGCTTGCAGGGCAGGCGGGTGAGGGTGTAGTGAAGCGCGCAACGATGCTTGAGCAGTACCGCCTTGGCGGCCAATCTCAGGCGGAACGCGACGCTGCCCGGACAGAACAATGACGCGGTTAACCGACATCAACGGTCGCCGCGTTCCGATGCAGCAATTGAACGACGAGACCTGATGGACGTCATCCGGTTCTCGTCCGAAGGAACGGGAACGGAATGACCGACAACAACGACGACAAGACACTTAACGCACAGCCTAAGAAGACTCTCACCCTCAAGCCGGGCGGGATGAATCAGGGCACCGTGCGGCAGGATATGGGTCGAGGTCGCACGAACGCGGTTGTCGTGGAAACACGCAAGCGCCGCCCCCTGCGTCCGGAAGACGAGAAGCAGGTTCATTCGACCGCAGCGCCCGCTCCGAAGCCGGCCGCCCCTGCCCCCGCGGCAGCACCGCGTCCGCAGGCTCCGCAGCAGCGCATCCACCAGCCCAGCAGCCAGCAGCAGCGTCCGGGTTCCTCCCAGTCGCAGCAGCGTCCCGGCTCGTCCGCACCGCAGCAGCGCCAGCCTGAGCGTCCCCGCGGAAACGTCCTGCACGATCTGTCCGCAGGCGAGATGGAAGCCCGCCGCCGCGCGCTGATGGAAGCGCAGGCTCGTGACGTGATCGAAGCCAAACAGCGGGCCGAAGACGAAGCCCGCCGCAAGGTCGAGGAAGAACGTCGCATTGCCGCCGAAAAGGAAGAAGCTGCGCGCCGTGCCGCCGAGGAAGCCGAAGCCGCCAAGGTTGCGGCAAGCCAGCCGGCCGTGGAAGCGAAATCCGAACAGGCCGCTGAAAAGCCGGCAGTCGCCACTCAGCCAGCGCCGCGCTCGGAGGCTCGCCCTCAGTCCGCCGCTGCCGCACCTGGTCGCGCAACTGCGGAAACCGTCGCTCCGCGTGGGCGTCGTACTGATGGCGACGATGAGGACGATCGCGGTGCCGTGCGTCGCGGCAGCAATCTTCCGGCTCGCGGCAAGGCCCCTACTCCGGTTCCGGCCAAGCCCGCTGCCCGCCTCAAGACCGAAGAAGAGCGTCGTCGCGGCAAGCTCACCGTCACTTCCAATCTGGAAGAAGACGGCACGCAGCGCGGTCGCTCGATGGCATCGATGCGCCGCCGCCAGGAGAAATTCCGCCGCAGCCAGATGCAGGAAACCCGTGAAAAGGTTATGCGCGAAGTGATCCTGCCGGAAACCATTACCATTCAGGAACTGTCGCAGCGCATGTCCGAACGCGCCGTCGACGTCATCAAGTTCCTGATGAAGGAAGGCCAGATGATGAAGCCGGGCGACGTGATCGACGCCGATCTGGCGGAACTGATCGCGGTCGAATTCGGCCATACCGTCAAGCGCGTTTCTGAATCCGACGTCGAAGAAGGCATCTTCAACCAGACGGACGATGAAGGCGAGATGGTTTCCCGCCCGCCCGTCGTCACCATCATGGGTCACGTCGACCACGGCAAGACCTCGCTGCTCGACGCCATCCGTCAGGCGAATGTGGTTGCCGGTGAAGCCGGTGGCATTACCCAGCATATCGGTGCCTATCAGGTCGAGAAGAACGGTCAGAAGATCACCTTCATCGACACTCCCGGCCACGCCGCCTTCACGGCCATGCGTGCCCGTGGTGCGCAGGCAACAGATATCGCCGTTCTCGTGGTCGCCGCTGACGACAGCGTGATGCCGCAGACGATCGAGTCCATCAACCATGCCAAGGCGGCGGGTGTTCCGATCGTCGTTGCGATCAACAAGATCGACAAGCACGAAGCAAACCCGGAGAAGGTTCGCCAGCAGCTGCTGCAGCACGAAGTCTTCGTGGAATCGATGGGCGGTGAAGTTCTTGACGTGGAAGTCTCCGCCAAGAAACAGCTTGGTCTCGACAAACTGCTTGAAGCGATCCTGCTGCAGGCTGAAATTCTCGACCTCAAGGCGGATCCGAACCGTACCGCAGAAGGTACCGTCATCGAAGCGGAACTCGACCGCGGCCGTGGCGCCGTCGCGACAGTTCTCGTGCAGAAGGGTACGCTGAAGCCTGGTCAGATCATCGTGGCCGGCGACCAGTGGGGCCGCGTTCGCGCCCTCGTCAATGACAAGGGTGAACACGTCAAGGAAGCCGGTCCGGCTATGCCAGTCGAGATTCTCGGTCTTTCCGGCACGCCATCTGCCGGTGACCGTTTCGCGGTTGTCGAAAACGAAAGCCGTGCTCGCGAGATTTCCGAGTACCGCCAGCGTCTGGCACGCGACAAGGCTGTCGCCCGTCAGACGGGCCAGCGCGGTTCGCTGGAACAGATGATGAGCCAGCTTCAGACCTCGGGCATGAAGGAATTCCCGCTGGTCATCAAGGCAGACGTGCAGGGTTCGGTCGAAGCCATTATCGCTTCGCTCGACAAACTCGGCACCGACGAAGTCCGCGCTCGTATCGTTCACTCGGGTGCTGGCGCCATCACGGAATCGGATATCTCGCTTGCCGAGGCCTCCAACGCCGCGATCATCGGCTTCAACGTTCGCGCCAACGCACAGGCACGGACGGCTTCCGAACGCGCCGGCATCGAAATCCGCTACTACAACATCATCTACGATCTGGTGGATGACGTGAAGGCGGCGATGTCGGGTCTGCTTTCGCCGGAGCGTCGCGAGACCTTCCTCGGCAATGCCGAAATCCTCGAGGTGTTCAACATCACCAAGGTCGGCAAGGTCGCGGGTTGCCGCGTCGTCGAAGGCAAGGTGGAACGTGGTGCGGGCGTGCGTCTGGTACGCGACAACGTCGTCATCCACGAAGGCAAGCTCAAGACCCTCAAGCGCTTCAAGGACGAAGTCAACGAAGTGCCGGTCGGTCAGGAGTGCGGTATGGCCTTCGAAAACTACGAAGACATCCGCGCCGGCGACACCATCGAGTGCTTCCGCGTCGAACACATCACGAGATCGCTCTAAAGCACTTCCAGGAAAATTGGACCCCGGTTTTCCGTCCGGAAATGCGATAGAACAAAGAGCGTTCTCGCCGCAAAACAGGACTTTACTGTCGGGCGCCGGCTTAACCGGCGCTCGCTCCGTTTGAGGCATTACCAATGGCAAAAGCTACATCATCGGCCCCTTCCCAACGCATGCTGCGCGTCGGCGAACAGGTGCGCGCCGCACTGACGCAAATTCTCCAGCGCGGCGAAGTCCGCGACGACCTGATCGAAGGCACCGTCATTTCCATTTCGGAAGTGCGCATGTCTCCCGATCTGAAGATCGCAACCGCTTATGTGACGCCGCTTGGCGTTGCCGATCACACCGACATCATCACGGCACTCAACCGCCACGCCAAGTTCATGCGCGGCCGCCTCGGCCCGCAGCTTCGGCAGATGAAATATATGCCGGAACTGCGTTTCCGCGACGATACGAGTTTCGACAATTACCAGAAGATCGACGCGCTTCTGCGCTCACCCGAAGTGCAGCGCGATCTTGGGCCTTCAAACGAAAAAGACGACGAACAGAACTGAAGCATGTCCAAACCACGCAAACAGCACAACCGCAAACCCAAGGGCCGCCCGATTTCCGGTTGGCTCATCCTCGACAAACCGCTCGATTTCGGCTCCACCGAGGCCGTTTCCAAGATCAAGTGGCTGTTCAACGCCCAGAAGGCCGGCCATGCCGGTACGCTTGATCCGCTCGCGTCCGGCATGCTGCCAATTGCGCTCGGTGACGCCACCAAGACCGTGCCTTACGTCATGGACGGCCGGAAGATCTACGAATTCACCGTTACCTGGGGCGAGCAACGCGCGACCGACGATCTGGAAGGCGAGGTGGTCGATTCCTCTGATCGGCGCCCGGACGAACAGGCAATCCGCGATATTCTACCCCATTATACCGGCGTGATCATGCAGACGCCGCCGCAATTTTCCGCCATCAAGATCGCCGGCGAGCGTGCCTATGACCTGGCGCGAGACGGCGAGACCGTGGAAATTCCCGCACGCGAGGTGGAAATCCATCGCCTGACGCTGCTGGCCTGCCCCGATGCCGATACAGCGCATTTTGAAGTGGAGTGCGGCAAGGGCACCTATGTGCGGGCGCTGGCCCGCGACATGGGCCGCGATCTCGGCTGTTTCGGCCACATCTCGGAACTGCGCCGCACCATGGTCGCACCCTTCGGCGAAGACATGATGGTGCCACTGGAAACGCTGACGGCACTGGAAGCCATAGAAGACCGCGACGAGCGGTTGGAAGCACTGGATGCCTATCTGATCGACACGGCGGAGGCGCTTTCCGCCCTTCCCCGCCTCATCATCAACGACGACCAGGCGCACCGGCTGAAGATGGGCAACCCCATCCTGCTGCGCGGGCGCGATGCGCCTGCCAACCATCCGGAAGCCTATGCCACCGCGCATGGCAAGCTCGTCGCCATCGGCGAGATCGGCGAAGGCGAGTTCAGGCCGAAGCGGGTTTTCGGCTGAGCCGGGCGGCGCGGGTGGGAATCAATCGCCTCTTTCCATTGCACCCGGAATAGTTTATAGGCAGCGCCAGCTTAGGCTTTGCCTGCGCTACTGAATGGCCAGAGCTGGACGACATCCCGGCTCTTTGGCGTCCCATTTTTCCTTAAAATAGAAAGGATCGTCCGATGTCGATTACTGCAGAGCGCAAAGCCGCCCTCATCAAGGAATATGCCACGAAGGAAGGCGACACCGGTTCTCCGGAAGTTCAGGTCGCTATCCTGACCGAGCGGATCAACAACCTGACCGGTCACTTCAAGGACCACAAGAAGGACAACCACTCCCGTCGTGGCCTTCTGACGCTGGTTTCGAGCCGTCGTTCGCTTCTCGACTATCTGAAGAAGAAGGACGAAGCCCGTTACTCCAAGCTGATCGGTGCTCTCGGCATTCGCCGCTAATAACTTCTCCGGCGGGTTTCGCAACGATGCCCGCCGGTTTTTATATCCGGTCTTCTGAGGCCGCATGAATTTCCGGGCGCTTGCCGCTGATGTGGCCCCCGGACGATAAGGGTGACCCGGATGGGCCGGCGCCGCCTTTTTCAACCGCAGACCTGTCATGGGGCAGGATTGCCGGATGCTTGCTTGTCGAAAGCCTCCCGCTGTCTTGCCCGTGATTGAGTCACCGCGCTGCCACCGCCGGCACGATGCCGGTGCGGCAGCCACAACCAAGGACAAGATATGTTCAATCAACACTCCGTGGAAATCGAATGGGCAGGCCGCCCGCTGAAGCTCGAGACCGGCAAGGTTGCCCGTCAGGCTGACGGCGCCGTCATCGCAACCTACGGCGAGACGATGGTTCTCGCGACTGTGGTTTCCGCAAAGTCTCCGAAGCCGGGCCAGGACTTCTTCCCGCTGACGGTCAACTACCAGGAAAAGACCTACGCAGCCGGCAAGATCCCCGGCGGTTACTTCAAGCGCGAAGGCCGCCCGAGCGAAAACGAGACCCTCGTTTCGCGCCTGATCGACCGCCCGATCCGCCCGCTCTTCCCTGAAGGCTACAAGAACGACACGCAGGTTGTCGTCACCGTTATCCAGCACGATCTGGAAAATAACCCGGACGTCCTGTCGATGGTTGCGGCTTCCGCAGCGCTTACGCTGTCTGGCGTTCCCTTCATGGGCCCGGTTGGCGGCGCGCGCGTTGGCTACATCAACGGTGAATATGTCCTCAACCCGCATCTGGACGAAATGGACGAGTCTGTTCTCGATCTCGTCGTTGCCGGTACGCAGGACGCCGTTTTGATGGTTGAGTCCGAGGCCAAGGAACTCAACGAAGAAATCATGCTCGGCGCCGTCATGTTCGGTCATCGCGGCTTCCAGCCCGTTATCGACGCGATCATCAAGCTCGCCGAAGTTGCCGCCAAGGAACCGCGCGAATTCGAACCGGAAGATTTTTCCGCTCTCGAAAACGAAATGCTCGGTCTTGCTGAAACCGAACTGCGCGCCGCCTACAAGATCACCGAAAAGGCCGCCCGTTACGCCGCCGTCGACGCCGTCAAGGCGAAGGTAAAGGCGCACTTCCTGCCGGAAGAAGGCGAAGCCAAGTACACGCCGGAAGAAATCGGCGCTGTCTTCAAGCACCTCCAGGCGAAGATCGTTCGCTGGAACGTTCTCGACACCAAGAGCCGTATCGACGGCCGCGACCTGTCGACCGTTCGTCCGATCGTTTCGGAAGTTGGCCTGCTGCCGCGTACCCACGGTTCGGCTCTCTTCACCCGCGGCGAGACCCAGGCGATCGTTGTCGCAACGCTCGGCACCGGCGAAGACGAGCAGTATGTCGACAGCCTGACCGGCATGTACAAGGAACGCTTCCTGCTGCACTATAACTTCCCGCCCTACTCGGTCGGTGAAACTGGCCGCATGGGTTCCCCGGGCCGTCGCGAAATCGGTCACGGCAAGCTCGCATGGCGCGCTATCCGCCCGATGCTGCCGACTGCGGAGCAGTTCCCATACACGCTGCGCGTCGTTTCCGAAATCACCGAGTCCAACGGCTCCTCGTCGATGGCAACCGTTTGCGGCACCTCGCTTGCACTGATGGACGCCGGCGTTCCGCTGGCCAAGCCTGTTGCCGGTATCGCCATGGGCCTCATCCTCGAAGGCGAGCGCTTTGCGGTTCTCTCCGACATTCTCGGTGACGAAGACCACCTCGGCGACATGGACTTCAAGGTTGCGGGTACGGCCGACGGCATCACTTCGCTGCAGATGGACATCAAGATCGCCGGTATCACCGAAGAGATCATGAAGATCGCTCTGGAGCAGGCACAGGGCGGCCGCAAGCACATTCTCGGCGAAATGGCCAACGCCATCACCGAGAGCCGTGGCCAGCTCGGCGAATTCGCACCGCGCATCGAAGTGATGAACATTCCGGTCGACAAGATTCGTGAAGTCATCGGTTCCGGCGGCAAGATTATTCGCGAAATCGTCGAAAAGACCGGCGCGAAGATCAACATCGAAGACGACGGCACCGTCAAGATCGCCTCTTCTTCTGGCAAGGAAATCGAAGCGGCCCGCAAGTGGATCCACTCCATCGTTGCGGAACCGGAAGTCGGCGCCATCTATGAAGGCACTGTTGTCAAGACAGCCGACTTCGGCGCTTTCGTCAACTTCTTCGGCGCGCGTGACGGCCTCGTCCACATCTCGCAGCTCGCTTCCGAGCGTGTTGCCAAGACCTCCGACGTCGTCAAAGAAGGCGACAAGGTCTGGGTCAAGCTGATGGGCTTTGACGAGCGCGGCAAGGTTCGCCTGTCCATGAAGGTTGTCGACCAGGCGACTGGCAAGGAAGTCGTTGCCGACAAGAAGAAGGAAGACGGCGAAGCCGCTGCCGAATAAGGCAGCCCCGCCAGACCCTATCGAGGCGCGGGTTTTGCCCGCGCCTTTTTTCTATTTGACCTTGAGGATGCTCCCATGAGCCGTGACGCCGTGAAAACCCTTTTCCACCCCTTTGCCTCGGACATGCTTTCCATGCCGAAGGAGGGCGAACGCGTTCTGTTTCTGGGAGCGGAAGCCGGTCCTCGGCTGGATGGATTCGACGCGGAGATCGTCGCGGTTCAACATCTACGTCCGCTTTATCGTGCTCTGCAGGCTCAAGGCGCAGAAGTGACTCCTGATATTTCGGGCGAAGATTACGATGTAGCTCTGCTGCTTTGCGGCAAACATCGCGGCGAGAATGAAAACCGCGTCGCCGAAGCGCTTTCGCGCGTAAAGGCCGGCGGCCTCATCGTCGCAGCCGGATCGAAGGAAGACGGTATCGTGACGCTGCGCAAGACGCTGGCAAAGCTTGGCATCGAAGCGGAATCGACACCCAAATACCATGGCGTCGCACTCTGGTTCAAACGACCGGACGATGTTGCGGCCGTCGTATCGAAGCTCGCCCAGAAGCCGGTAACGGTTGAAGGCCGGTTCACCGCCCTCCCCGGCATGTTTTCCCATGACCGCGTGGATGACGGCTCGGAACTGCTCGCATCGCGCCTGCCGACCGATTTTGACGGCAACGCCGCCGATTTCGGCGCGGGCTGGGGTTATCTCTCCGTCATGCTGGCCGAGAAATCGCCGCGCACGGCCCGTATCGATCTGTTCGAAGCAGACTGGAACGCGCTGGAATTTGCAAAGACCAATCTTCTCGAAAACAATCCGCGGCTGACGGCGCGCTTCTTCTGGCAGGATCTGGCAAACGAGCCGCCGAAAGAAAAATACGACCTCATCATTATGAACCCGCCTTTCCATGCGGCGGGACAGGCAGCAGAACCTGCCCTCGGCCAGGCCTTCATCAAGGCTGCCGCCGGCGCACTGCGCAGCGGCGGCAAGCTGCTGATGGTCGCCAATCGCGGCATGCCCTATGAGCCGGTGCTCGCGGCTGAATTCCGCACCAGCACTGAAGTGTGCCGCAACGCCCGCTTCAAGATTCTGAGTGCCCAGAAGTAATCAACACAGCGGAATAATCAGCTCAACAGCCATGCCCATAGCGACACGGAAAGAACGCCGGTCGCTGTGGAAATGCTGATGGTGGAGGCGGCCACGCTGTGGCCGATGCCGAAGCGGTTGGCGATAAGCCAGGCATTCACCCCAGTCGGCACCGACGAGGTGAGCACGAGCGCCGCCGTCCATTCCCGGCTGAGACCGAGCGCATGACCCATTGCCCAAACGCAGGCGGGCAGCAGCAGCAGCTTGAACACCGTCATAGTGACGGCAATGCCCATATTGCCGCGAATGGTGTATTTGGTCAGCGCCATGCCAAGCGAAATCAGCGCCGCCGGCCCCGCCATAGACGCGATCTGATCGACCACGGTTTTCAAAATGGGCGTTAATGCAACGCCGGAGACATTGGTCGAAAGCCCGATGACAAGGCCGATCACCAGCGGATTGGTGATGAGATTGCGGCCCACCTGCCTGAACACCGCAGCCATGCTACGCCTTTCGCCGCCGACCGCCTTGTGTGTGGCGTTTTCCATGAGGATCGTGCCGGCGATCATCATCACCGGCAGGTGGATGGCGAGCAGGATGGAGAGAGCCACCAGCCCCTCATCCCCGACGGAGCGTCCGACCAACGGCAGGCCGATGAAGATATTGTTGGCAAATGCCGAGGAAATGCCGGCAATGACGGCGATGCGCACATCCTGCTTGAAGACATAACGGGTGACGATATGCCCGACCGTCCAGGTGATGGCGACGCCGGCGAAATAGGTGATCCAGAGCCGGAACGGCGATGCGCCGTGAAAATTCGCTTCCGCAAGGGTGCGGAAAATCAATGTCGGCACCGCGATCTTGAACACGAAGTCACTGAGAATATCGCCGGCATCGGCCCTGAACAGACCGGCCTTGACGGTGAGCCAGCCGATAAGGATGAGAATGAAAATCGGGGCGACATTCGCGGCAACGGCAGACATGGAGGGAAAGCTTTCGCGGCTTTTGCGGGAGATAATCCGCTTTAGAGCGTTTTCCACGGGAATGGAATCGCGAAAACGCTCCCACTCTTTGTTTTCTCCACATGGTGCCCAAGAAAGACAAAACTCTTGAGCCGCTTTGGGTAGAAAGCTCATCTTGGCCCGTAAAATCCGCAAGGCCTAACGTTACTAAAAAAGAAAAAGCGGGGTCTCCCCCGCCTTTTATGTCCGTTATATGCCGCCAGTACATCCGTGGCGGAGATAACGGTTGAGCCAGAAGACCATCATGTCTTCCATTCCGATATGCATTCACACACCTTTTGCTCTGACAAATGAAATAACCTACTTACATTACAGTCAGATGACGCGTTTTCGCTCCTCGCGCAGAACCGCATATTTTCTGTTTGGGCTTTTCTTGCCGCCAGAAATGTTTAAGACCTTTCGAAAAAATACGCACACCCCGTGCGAAACGGATAGGGCCTATGACGAAATTCGACGTACTGACTGTCGGCAACGCCATCGTCGACATCATTTCCCGCTGCGACGATCGCTTTCTCAACGACAATGCCATTACCAAAGGCGCGATGAACCTCATCGATGCGGAACGGGCCGAGCTGCTTTATTCGCTGATGGGGCCGGCTCTCGAAGCCTCCGGCGGCAGTGCTGGCAACACAGCGGCGGGCGTGGCGAATTTCGGCGGCAGAGCCGCTTATTTCGGTAAGGTGGCCGAAGACCAGCTTGGGGAAATCTTCCAGCACGACATCCGCGCGCAGGGCGTTTATTTCGAAACCAAGCCGGAAGGCACGTTCCCGCCGACCGCCCGCTCAATGATCTTCGTGACCGAAGACGGCGAGCGTTCGATGAACACCTATCTCGGCGCCTGCGTCGATCTCGGCCCGGAAGACGTGGAAGAAGACGTGGTGGCTGAGACAAAGGTTACCTATTTCGAAGGTTACCTGTGGGACCCGCCGCGCGCCAAGGACGCCATTCGCGAATGCGCCCGCATTGCGCATGAGAATGGCCGTGAAGTCTCCATGACGCTTTCCGACAGCTTTTGCGTCGGCCGCTATCGCGACGAATTCCTCGACCTGATGCGTTCCGGTACTGTGGACATTGTTTTCGCCAACAAGCAGGAAGCGCTTTCGCTTTACGAAACCGACGACTTCGAGCTTGCGCTGACCAAAATCGCCGCCGACTGCAAGATCGCCGCGGTGACGATGAGCGAAGAAGGCGCCGTCATCCTGCGCGGAACGGAACGTGTGAAGGTTGAAGCCTATCCGGTGCATGACGTTGTCGACACGACGGGCGCCGGCGATCTTTTCGCCGCCGGTTTCCTCTTCGGTTATACGCAGGACCGGTCGCTCGAAGATTGCGGCAAGCTCGGCTGCCTTGCGGCTGCAGCCGTCATTCAGCAGATCGGCCCGCGCCCCATGTCATCGCTCAAGGCGCTTGGTGAAAAGCACGGCCTTATTTAAAGGCTTCGCCCGGGTAAGCACCCCAGATTTCACCCTGCGAAACCCAGCCCGAGGCCTGACCGGCCTCGGCGCGGCACCAGTCGCCATTGCATTCGCCGATCCTGAAGACGACGCCCGGCTCAAGCCGCGCCACAACGGCAGCGCCCGACTGCGCCTCGCGGCGCATGTTCACATAAACTTCCTTGCCCTTGCCACGCATCCACGGGGCCGCAACGGCCGTTCGCTCACCGGAGAGCAGGGCCTGATTGACCCAGCCTTCCGTACCATCGGCATCGCGGATACGCCGCCAGTTTTCATATTCCTGGATGATTTCGACCGGCATTCCCGATTTCAAATACATCCAGGACACGGCATAATCCGTACTCGGGCCGATGCGCATATTGACGCGCTTTGATTTCAGGCTGACAAAACGCGGCAGCGGCAGGCCGCTTGCGCCTTTGGCGGCGCCCTGCGCCATGACTTCGGTTGCCGCACCGAAGAGGCCCAAAGACAATGCAATGCAAACGATAGAAACCACACTGCGCATGCCCATTTCCGTTTCCCGCCTTCTGCAAACCGGATGATATTTAAGGAGGCTCGTTTCCACATGCCTCAAGCTTCAGCGAGTTTTGTTTGTCTTCGCCGGTGGGTCTGGTAGAAACGCCCTGATTGAAAGAAATTATCGCTCTTTCTGGTTAATGACTTCTGAACAAGGCAGCGGCAAACGATGACCCACAAGAAGAGACCGACAGTCTATATAACCCGCAAATTGCCTGACGTCGTCGAAACCAGAATGCGCGAACTCTTCGATGCCGAACTGAATATAGACGATACGCCGCGCAGCGAGGCGGAGCTTGTCGCCGCCATGCAAAGGGTGGACGTGCTCGTGCCCACCGTTACTGACCGCATCACCGCGGCGATGATCGAGCAGGCAGGGCCGCAACTGAAACTCATCGCCAGCTTCTCCAACGGTATCGACCATGTGGATGTGGATGCTGCGGCCCGAAAGGGCATTACAGTCACCAACACGCCCAATGTGCTGACTGAGGACAGCGCCGACATCACCATGGCTCTCGTGCTCGCCGTGCCGCGCCGCATGATCGAAGGCACGCGGGTGCTTGCCAATGGCGCGGACGAGTGGCTCGGCTGGTCGCCGACATGGATGCTGGGACGGCGCATTTCCGGCAAGCGCATCGGCATTGTCGGGATGGGCCGCATCGGAACGGCGGTGGCGCGGCGCGCCAAGGCCTTTGGCCTCTCCATTCATTATCACAATCGCAAACGCGTCAATCCGGCAACGGAAGCAGAGCTTGAAGCGACCTATTGGGACAGTCTCGACCAGATGCTGGCGCGGGTGGATATCGTCTCCGTCAATTGCCCCTCGACGCCCGCGACCTATCACCTGATCTCGGCCCGGCGGCTGGCCCTGATGCAGCCCACCAGCTACATCGTCAATACCGCGCGCGGCGATATTATCGACGAGGCGGCGATGATCCAGTGCCTGCGCGAAGACAAGATCGCAGGCGCCGGTCTCGATGTCTATGAGAACGAGCCTGCCGTAAACCCCAAGCTCATCAAGCTCGCCAAGGAAGGCAAGGTCGTGCTGCTTCCGCATATGGGCTCTGCAACAATCGAGGGCCGTATCGAGATGGGTGATAAGGTCATCATCAACATCCGCACGCTATTCGACGGCCACCGCCCGCCGAACCGGGTGCTGCCGGGGCGGAACTGAGCCGGTTCAGCCGAGGAATTTGGTCATTTCGACCGAGGTCGTGCGATTATAACCGGCATGGGCGTTTTCGGCGGTCTTGACGAAACCCCAGGCGGCGAATTTGGTATGATTGGCGATAAGCTCGATACGAGTTTCCAGCCGCAGCGCCGGTAACGCCAATTCGCGGGCGAGCGCTTCGGCCTGCTCCAGAAGCATTCCGCCTATACCCTTTCCCTGCGCTTTTGGGAAAACGCAGAGTTTGCCGACATAAAGACAGGCCGGCGGCTCCGGTCGGCAAAATACGCAGCCCACAATCTCATCGCCATCAAGCGCCACGAAAGCGATCTCCACCCTCGCCTTCTCGGCAAGATTTTCCAGCGTCAGGCGATGAGCCGACGACGGCGGGTCGATGACGCCATCCATATAAGCGAAGGAGGACATGATGAGCGCCAGCAATTCCTGCCAGCGATCGAAATCCTCCCCGATCCTGACAATCTCCGTCATGGTTTTTTCCCTTCTGGCCGCCGCCTGTATCGCACGGTTTCGAAACGGGCCGACAGGGCGTCATAGAGGAGCAGGCGGCCGATCAGCGGCTCGCCGGCACCGGTGATAACCTTGATCGCCTCCATGGCCATAAGCGTACCGATAACCCCCGTCAGCGCGCCGACAATGCCTGTTTCCGCGCAACTGGGAATGAGGCCCTGCGGCGGCGGTTCCGGAAACAGGTCACGATAGCCGGGCAGCCGAGCGCCCTCGGTATTTGTCTCATAGGGTTTCAGCACCGTCACCGAACCATCAAAACGGCCGACAGCTCCCGTTACCAATGGTCTTTTCGCAGCTTCCGCGGCATCGGCGGCCGTATAACGCGTATCGAAATTATCCGATCCATCTATAAGGAGATCGAAGGATTGCAGATGGTCATGCGCCCAGACCTGCGAAAAGCGCTCTTCATAAACAAGCGTTCGGACATGCGGATTGAGCCGGGCGACGGCCTTGCGCGCGCTCTCCGTCTTCAGCTCCCCAATCGTACCGGTATCGTGGATGACCTGTCGCTGCAGATTGGACAGGGAAACCACATCGTCATCGATCATGCCGAGCGTGCCGACACCGGCAGCGGCAAGATAATGCAGCACAGGAGCGCCGAGACCGCCGGCCCCGATAACCAGCACGCGCGCCCCCTTCAACCGCTGCTGGCCCACGCCGCCGATTTCCGGCAACAGGATATGGCGCTTGTAGCGCTCGATTTCTTCCGGGCTCAGCGGGTCCATATCGCCCTCCATTTCTTAGCCGTCATGCGGTGATGCTCCCGTGGGATACGTTGAAGAATTGCGCCCTGTCGCCGAGGGCGGAGAACATCGCCGTATCCGTTCCGGTCATAAAACTCTGGCCGCCAAGGGCATGAATGAGATCGAACAGAGCCGCCCGCCTGCCTTCATCCAGATGGGCGGCGATCTCGTCCAGCAGCAGGACCGGCGCGTGGCCGGTCATGTTGGCGGTCAGTTGCGCATGCGCAAGCACCAGCCCCACCAGCAACGCCTTCTGTTCCCCGGTTGAACAGCGCTCGGCCTCCATATCCTTTTCCGCATGGCGCACGAACAGATCGACGCGGTGCGGCCCATCCAGTGTGCGGCCGGCAGCGGCGTCACGATACCGGCCATCACGCAGCATAAGCCTGTATTCATCCTCCAGATCGACGGCGGGACGATTGAGCCCATCGTCCATGAAACCGGAGAGAGAAAGCGCCGCAGAAGGGAAAACGGCATTGCCCGCCCGCCCCTCGATCAGGCTCTTTAAAAGGCCAAGCATCTCAAAACGTGCAATCGCCATTGAGATGCCGAGTTCGGCCATCTGCTTTTCGATACCGTCCAGCCAGACCGGATCGAAACGGCCTTCCGAAAGCAGGCGGTTGCGGCCGCGCATGGCTTTCTCGAAATCGCTTGCCCGCCTTCCGTGAGCGGGATCGAGCGACAAGACCAGCCGATCGAGGAAGCGCCGGCGGTCCGTGGACGAACCAGTGAAGAGACCGTCCATGGCGGGCGTCAGCCACAATACCCGCAGATGGTCGGTCAATTCATCGACGGATTTCACCGGCGTCCCGTTCAGTCTCAGGCGACGCGACACCACCTCGCCATCGCCTTCAATTCCCGTGCCGATGGCGACTTCGCCATCCATACCCTCGACATCGGCGAAGATCGAGAAGCCGGCTTCGGCCCCTACCCGCGTCACGTCAGACAGGGTGGCGCGGCGCAGCCCCCTTCCGGGAGAGAGGAAAGAGACAGCCTCCAGAAGATTGGTCTTGCCGGAACCGTTGTCGCCCGTCAGCACGACATGGCGGTCATCAAGCGTGAGCGCAGCCGCCGCATAATTGCGGAAGTTCGTGAGTTTCAGCCGTAAAAGCGACACCTTGTTCGTCATCTTTACGGCCTAAAACGAACGTAGATGGATAGCAAGGCGGCGAACGTCCCGCGACCATCAGCGAGCGTCAAAACCAGGCATATTATTCAGTAGTGGCAACTTTTTTAGCGGACGGCTATTTATGGGCGGTTCGTTGTCACCGGTAACCATCCATGCGCTTCTTTATTTCCCTGCTTCTCACGGTCAGCCTTCTTTCATCCTGCGCCGGACGGCCGGGAGCGGAAGTGCTGCAAGCCGTCAACACCCAGGTCGAAGATACAAAAATCGTGACCGCCTATGTTGCCAGCACCCGTGAGAAAAACGAAGAAGCGAAAAAGGGGTTCAGCACCCTGCGGGCTACCGACCCAAACTATGCCCGCTTCGATATTTCGATACCGCCGACCCACAAGAGCGGAAAAATCGAATGGTCGACCGGAAAACCGGATGCCAAGAAGGATTTCGTCGTCACGCAGGCGCAGATGCTGGACAGGGCGAATTTCAACAGCGACCTTGGAGATATTACGCGATCCGGCAAGCAGATCGCGCTTTTCGTGCATGGTTATAATTACAGCTATCAGGAAGCGCTCTTCCGCGCAGCGCAGATGGCTGCCGATGCCAATCTGAATGGTGTTCCGCTGGTTTTTTCCTGGCCATCGCAGGCCAATGTCACAGGCTATGTGGCGGACAAGGAATCGGCGACCTATTCGCGCGATGCGCTTGCCAATCTCCTGACGGATCTAACACGCCGATCTCCGCGCAAGAACATCGTCGTCTTCGGGCACAGCATGGGTGGCTGGCTGGTCATGGAGGCGTTGCGACAGTTGCGCTTCGAGGGCAGAAACGACGTCATCGCAAAGCTGCAGGTGGTTCTGGCCGCCCCAGATATCGATGCCGATGTCTTCCGCAAGCAGATCGATGTGGTTGGACGCCTAACCCCACCACTCACAGTCCTCGTGTCCAAGGACGACCGCGCCCTGAAAGCGTCTTCTATACTGGGCGCAGACGTGACACGGATTGGCGCACTGGATGTCACCGATCCAAAGGTCCAGGAAGCCGCCCTGAAAGAAGGGGTTCAGTTCGTGGATATCTCCAACCTCAAGGCATCTGACCCGCTCAACCATGACCGCTATGCCGCGCTGGCGTCGCTGGTGCCGCAGCTGGAAGCAAGCCGGAACGGCAACGGCCAAAATGGCATCGGCCGCGCAGGCGCCTTCGTGTTCGATGCGATCGGCGCCACCGTCGCCAGCCCCTTCCGCCTTGCGAGCCAGGTGGTGAACCCGCAATAGCTTTTGCGGGCTCCTGCCGACAAACCGGTTTCAGAAATCCCAGTCTTCGTCTTCGGTCGCAACCGCCTTGCCGATGACGTAGGACGATCCGGAGCCGGAGAAAAAGTCGTGGTTCTCGTCGGCATTGGGAGAGAGCGCCGACAGGATGGCCGGATTGACCCGGCAGGCCTCGGCCGGAAACAACGCCTCGTAACCCAGATTCATCAGGGCCTTGTTGGCGTTGTAATGCAGGAACTGCTTGACGTCTTCTGTCAGACCGACGCCGTCATAGAGGTCCTCCGTATATTTCGCCTCGTTGTCATAAAGCTCTAAAAGCAGGTCGAAGGCGAAATCCTTGATTTCCTGCCTTTCCTGCTCGCCGAGACGATCCACCGCCCGCTGGAACTTGTAGCCGATATAATAGCCATGCACGGCCTCGTCGCGGATGATGAGGCGGATGAGATCGGCTGTATTGGTGAGCTTGGCGCGGCTTGACCAGAACATCGGCAGGTAGAAGCCGGAATAGAACAGGAAGCTCTCCAGAAACACACTGGCTATCTTCTTCTTCAGCGGATCGCCGCTGTCATATTCCCGCATGACGAGTGCCGATTTGCGTTGCAGGAACTCGTTTTCCTCCGACCAGCGATAGGCGTCGTCCACGTCAGGGGTGAGGCACAGCGTCGAAAAGATCGACGAGTAGGAGCGCGCGTGCACGGCCTCCATGAAGGAGATATTGGAAAGCACCGCCTCCTCATGCGGTGTGGACGAATCCGCCATCAGACGCACCGCGCCGACACCGTTCTGGATGGTGTCCAGCAATGTCAGCCCGGTGAAGACGCGGATCGTCAGTTTCTGTTCTTCCGGCTTCAGCGTCCCCCAGGAGGGAATATCGTTGGAGAGCGGCACCTTTTCCGGTAGCCAGAAATTCGAGGTCAGGCGGTTCCAGACTTCGAGGTCCTTGTCGTCTTCGATGCGGTTCCAGTTGACCGCGCGGACGCGGGACGCGGGTTTTACGGCGATGTTCATTCTCTTGTCCCTCAAATCAGAGCGTGCAGGAAACGCAGCCCTGAACCTGCGTGCCTTCCAGCGCCATCTGGCGCAAACGGATGTAGTAGATGGTCTTGATGCCCTTCTTCCAGGCGTAGATCTGCGCGCGGTTGATATCGCGCGTCGTCGCCGTATCGCGGAAGAACAGCGTCAGCGACAGGCCCTGATCGACATGCTGGGTGGCCGCCGCATAGGTATCGATGATCTTTTCAGGGCCAATTTCATAGGCGTCCTGATAATATTCGAGATTGTCGTTCGAGAGATAGGAAGCCGGGTAATAAACGCGGCCGATCTTGCCCTCTTTACGGATTTCGATCTTCGAGACTATCGGATGAATGGAGGAGGTGGAGTGGTTGATGTAGGAAATCGAGCCTGTCGGCGGTACAGCCTGCAGGTTCTGGTTATAGAGACCTGATACCATGACCTCCTGCTTCAAAACCTTCCAGTCCTCCTGTGTCGGAATGGCAATGCCAGCCTTTTCGAACAACTCACGGACCTTTTCCGTCGCGGGCAACCATTCCCGGTCGGTATATTTGTCGAAATAGTCGCCCGAGGCATATTTGGAGTTTTCAAAGCCCTTGAAGCTCTGGCCCCGCTCCGCGGCCAACCGGTTGCTGGCGCGGATGGCGTGATAGGTGACGGTGTAGAAATAGATATTGGTGAAATCGACGCCTTCTTCCGAGCCATAGAAAATGCGCTCGCGCGCCAGATAGCCGTGCAAGTTCATCTGGCCAAGCCCGATCGCGTGGCTCGCATCATTGCCCTTTTCGACCGATGGCACGGAGGAAATATGGCTCATGTCCGACACGGCCGTCAGCGCCCGGATGGAGGTCTCGATCGTCTTGCCGAAATCGGCCGAATCCATTGCCGAGGCGATGTTGAGCGAGCCGAGATTGCAGGAGATATCCTTGCCCATATGGCTATAGGAGAGATCGGCGTTGAACTCACTCGCTTCGCTGACCTGCAGAATTTCCGAGCAGAGATTGCTCATGCTGATACGGCCGGCAATCGGATTAGCGCGGTTCACCGTATCTTCGAACATGATGTAGGGGTAACCGCTCTCGAACTGGATTTCGGCGATCACCTGGAAGAATTCGCGCGCCTTGATCTTCTTCTTACGGATGCGGCTGTCGGCTACCATTTCATGATATTTTTCGGTGACCGAGATTTCAGTGAAAGGCACGCCATAGATCCGCTCCACATCATAAGGCGAAAACAGATACATATCCTCATTATTGCGGGCGAGTTCGAAGGTGATATCGGGGATCACCACGCCGAGTGACAGCGTCTTGATGCGGATTTTTTCGTCGGCATTTTCGCGCTTGGTATCGAGGAAGCGCATGATATCCGGGTGGTGGGCGTGCAGATAGACCGCACCGGCACCCTGGCGCGCGCCAAGCTGGTTGGCATAGGAAAAGCTGTCTTCCAGCAGCTTCATCACGGGAATGACGCCGGATGACTGGTTCTCGATCTGCTTGATCGGCGCGCCGGCCTCGCGAATATTGGTCAAGGACAGGGCCACGCCGCCGCCGCGCTTGGAAAGCTGCAACGCCGAATTGATGGAGCGGCCAATACTTTCCATATTGTCTTCCACACGCAGCAGAAAACACGAGACCAGCTCGCCGCGGCTCTTCTTGCCGGCGTTGAGGAATGTCGGCGTTGCCGGCTGGAAGCGGCCTGAAATGATTTCATCGACCAGATTGCGGGCAAGCTGCTCATCACCGCGCGCAAGGGCCAGCGCCACCATGCAGACGCGATCCTCATAACGCTCGAGATAACGTTTTCCGTCGAAGGTCTTCAGCGTGTAGGAGGTGTAATATTTGAAGGCGCCGAGAAAGGTCGGAAAACGGAATTTCCGGGCATAGGCTTCGTTATAGAGGTCGCGAACGAAATTGAAGGAGTACTGATCCAGCACCTCCTGTTCGTAATATCCCTCGTTTACCAGATAATCGAGCTTTTCCCGGAGGTTATGGAAAAAAACCGTGTTCTGGTTGACGTGCTGGAGGAAATATTGCCGGGCGGCAAGGCGATCCTTGTCGAGCTGGATTTTCCCGTTCTCGTCATAAAGGTTCAGCATCGCGTTCAGCGCGTGATAGTCCAGAGCCGCATCAAGCGGCTTCTGGGTAACGGCGGCCGGCTGTTTGGCGTCCTTGCGCAGCGCGCTTGAGGTCAGCGTGTCCAAAATCGTTCCAATCCATGTTTGACGTTGGCGACATCTTCTTCCGTGCCGAGAAGCTCGAAGCGATAGAGAAACGGCACCGCGCATTTGCGCGAGACGATATCTCCGGCGGATGCGAAAGCTGCGCCAAAATTCGTGTTGCCCGCCGCGATGACGCCGCGAATGAGATTGCGGTTGGAGGGCTCGTTCAAAAACCGGATCACCGGCTTCGGCACGGCCCCTTTGGTGCCGCCGCCCCCATAGGTGGGGGTGACGAGCACATAGGGCTCGGACATTTGGGGAACATCTTCCTCAACGCCAAGCGGCAGACGAAACAGACGCCGTCCCAGTTTCAGAAGGAAACGATGGGTGTTTTCAGAACGGCTGGA
Organism: Agrobacterium sp. B1(2019); assembly: GCF_008274755.1. Classification (NCBI taxonomy): domain Bacteria; kingdom Pseudomonadati; phylum Pseudomonadota; class Alphaproteobacteria; order Hyphomicrobiales; family Rhizobiaceae; genus Agrobacterium; species Agrobacterium sp. B1(2019). The sequence continues at coordinate 2,594,752 of NZ_VTPB01000001.1, forward strand.
ATAATAGACGATCAGGCCCACCGCCCTGCCGCCTCAGCTAATCGCCCCGATCATATCAGGCCGGAAACCCGCCCAATGGCGTTCGCCGGCAACCACCACGGGCACCTGCATATAGCCTAGGCCACGGACATGATCGAGCGCATCCGCATCTTCGGAAATATCGATGATCTCATAGGGAACGCCGATGCGGTCGAGCGCACGATAGGTGGCGGAGCACTGGACGCAGGCGGGCTTGCTGTAAACGGTGACGGTCATGATTTCCTCTCTCGAAGCCGGTTTCGGACACGGCTCAACATTGCCGATTGCAATCGCAATCGGGCGGCGATGGATCTTTCATTCGGGTGGGCGTGCGCAGCTTTTAGCCGCGTAAAATCACTCTCTACGCCGACGAGCGCAGCAACTCAAACAAATGCACTGGCATGACTTCACCCCGAAGCTTGTTCTGGAGGGGGCAGAAAAGGGCGCACGCAAATCATTTGCGTCATACACCTTCCTCCGGACACCCCGCCCGTGGACGTTTGCGCTCAAGGCAGGTCTCCTGACTTGCGGGTCACAACATCTATTCCAGCCTTCCCGGAGCTTTTGGCTCCAGTGACCCAAATCGGAACGATGCTCGCCGCTTACAGTTGCGGGGGCAGTTTCGGCATTGTTCCGCCATGATGGCGTTGCGCACCGAATTCCCGTCTTAGCTCCCAATCCTTGCGAATCGGAAGAACCTCGAACACCACATATAGTATATGAGGAAATTTTCTCGTCAATAAATAGACATACGAAAGCCCCACCCTGTGGATCAAAAAGATTCAACACATGGCTAACAATGGCTTAACAGCGCATGCGCGCCGTCGCTCAAAGAGAGAAAAGCGTTAATCTATTCCCAGATATCGATGCGAATATCGGCGGGACGGGCGTTTTCGATCACCCTTTTTCCGTTAGGAAGATCGTTTTCGAAAAGCTTGGCGTGGATCTCGGCCGCATCGAGACCATAACCCTGCCATCTGTTCCGCAGCCTCTCTTCCAGCACGGCGAAGGACGGGCCCACGAAGATGGTGAGGTCAAAGCTTTCCGAAAGGCTTGTCCAGGGCGCTTCGTTCAGCAGCAGATAATTGCCCTCCGCGAGGATAAAGCGTGTTTCCGGCGCGATCGCCCGAGCAGACGCTATGGCGATTTCACGGGATCGGTCGAAAACCGGAACAAGGACCTCCTGCCCGCTCTCGCGGACAGCGGAGACGATATCGAGAAAACCGCGCACGTCGAATGTTTCCGGCGCGCCCTTTCGCGGCAGCAGCCCCCGTTCTTCAAGGATGCCATTATCCATATGGAAGCCGTCCATGGGCAGGACAGCGGCCGTTTCGCCTCGTGCGAGCAAAGCATCGCAAAGCGCATCTGCCAGCGTGGATTTGCCGGCCCCAGGAGGACCGGCAATAGCGACGATAAAACGGGATTTACCTTCTGCCCGCCGAAGAACGTCTTCGGCGATCATTTCAAGCTTCAGCGTCATGCAGCAAGCGTTTCCTTCGGCGCCTCCTTGGCCCCCGTCATGAAGGCGACCGCATCCGACATGGAATAGTCCTTCGGATTGATGACGCAGAGGCGCTTGCCGAGCCGATGGATATGGATGCGATCCGCAACTTCGAACACATGCGGCATGTTATGCGAGATGAGGACAATTGGCAGGCCGCGAGAGCGCACGTCGAGGATAAGCTCTAGAACACGTCGGCTTTCCTTGACACCAAGTGCCGCCGTCGGCTCGTCGAGGATGACGACCTTGGAGCCAAAGGCTGCCGCACGCGCCACCGCCACACCCTGGCGCTGACCCCCGGAAAGGGTTTCGACCGCCTGATTGATGTTCTGGATCGTCATCAGGCCGAGTTCCGACAGTTTCTCGCGGGCGAATTTTTCCATGGCCGGGCGGTCCAGCGCCCGGAACAAACTGCCCTGAATGCCGGGTTTACGGATTTCCCGCCCGAGAAACATATTGTCGGCTATAGAAAGCGCCGGCGAAAGCGCGAGGTTCTGATAGACCGTCTCGATGCCGGCCTTTCGCGCCTCGATTGGCGAGCGGAACTGGACGGGCTGGCCTTCCAGTCTGATCTCCCCTTCATCGGGTGTCACAGCACCGGAAATCGCCTTGATGAGAGAGGATTTGCCGGCGCCGTTGTCGCCGATCACGGCCAGGATTTCTCCGGGATAGAGATCGAAATCGGCATGGTCGAGGGCGGTCACACGACCATAGCGCTTGACGAGACTGCGTGCTGTGAGAATGGGTTCTTTTGCCATCAGCCTGCTACCTTTCTGATCCACTGGTCGATTGCTACAGCCATGATGATGAGGACGCCGATCAAGAGATAGGTCCATTGTGGATCTGTTCCGATAAGCCGGAGGCCGAGCGAAAAGACGCCGACGATCAACGCACCGAAAATCATACCCATAATCGAGCCGCGCCCGCCGAACAGTGAAAGGCCGCCGATAACCACCGCAGTGATGGATTCGATATTGGCGAACTGGCCGGCCGTCGGTGAAACCGAGCCGATGCGCCCGATCAAGGCCCAGCCGGCGAAGGCGCAGATGAGGCCGGACAGGGTGTAAACGGTCGTCAGCATGCGCTTTACGTTGACACCGGCAAGTTCGGCGGCATCCGGATCGTCACCCACCGCATAAAGATGGCGACCCCAGGCGGTACGATTTAGCACATACCAGAGCAGTGCGACGAGCAGAACCATGGCGATGACGCCATAGGTGAAGACCGCACTGCCGAAGCGGACGCTGCTACCGAAAAATTGCAGGATAGGCGCTTGCTGGGCAATGTCCTGGGCGCGGATTGTTTCGTTGGCGGAGTAGAGAAAATTGGTGGCCAGCACGATCTGCCACATGCCGAGCGTGACGATGAAGGGAGGCAGCCGCATGCGCGACACCAGAATACCGTTGATGAAACCGCAAAATGCGCCGACTGCAAGGCCACAGAGAATGGCGAATTCCGCCGGCAAGCCGTAACGGAAGGTGAACTGCCCCATGATGACGGAGGACAGGACCATGATCGCGCCAACCGACAGATCGATGCCCGCCGTCAGGATGACCAGCGACTGCGCCGCGCCGACAATACCGACGATGGCGACCTGCTGCAAAATAAGGGTCAGCGTGAAGGCCGAGAAAAACTTGCCGCCGAGAAGCAGGCCGAAAACAATCAGCGACAGCACCAAAACGATAAGCGGAACGGCCGCCGGGCTGGAATGGAGAAAGTGCTGCAGTTTTTCCAGCACACTCTTGTCGTGCGTATCGAAAGCGGCGACCTGCGTCGAGCTTCCCGAAAGCACCTTTTCAAATTCATTATGCGGCTGAGGCCGCACCGGTTGATCGCTCATGGATTTTCCTCCCGATCGCTCTATCGCACCCGCCCTGACGCCGGGGTCTATCTCCAAAGAGAATGACGCGTAGATTTCAAAGTGTTGTAAAGCCGCCCATACCATCCCCGCAGGGACGCTCGCCGCGCTCGTTTGTTCCTTTGTCCGATCCCCCGGATCGTGCCTGATATTCATTCTGGTCCAAGGGCGGGGGCACGAATGCCCCCGCGGGTTTCAACGGCGAGGCATCAGCCCCAGCACTTGTTGAGACCTTCCTTCGTATCGATCGAATCGAGGCCCTTGACCGGCTTGTCGGTTACCAGCGTCACGCCGGTATCGACGAAGTTCTTGCCTTCGGTCGGCTTCGGCTTTTCACCCGTGTCGGCAAACTTCTTGACGGCTTCGACGCCGAGAGCCGCCATCAGCAGCGGGTATTGCTGCGAGGTCGCGCCGATCACGCCTTCCGCCACGTTCTTGACGCCCGGGCAACCGCCGTCGACAGAAACGATCAGAACATCCTTTTCACGGCCGACCGCTTTCAGCGCCTCATAAGCGCCGGCTGCTGCGGGCTCGTTGATGGTGTGGACGACATTGATAGTCGGATCCTTCTGCAGCAGATTTTCCATCGCAGCGCGGCCGCCTTCTTCGTTACCATTGGTGACGTCATGGCCAACGATGCGCGGATCGTCCTCGTCGCCGATCTTGTTGATGTCCTTCACGTCGATGCCAAAGCCTTTCATGAAGCCCTGGTTGCGCAGCACGTCCACTGTCGGCTGGGAGGGGGTGAGGTTAAGGAAGGCGATTTTCGCATCCTTGGCCTTGTCGCCAAGCGTACCGGCAGCCCATTTGCCGATCAGTTCACCGGCAAGAAGATTGTCGGTGGCGAAGGTGGAATCGGCAGCATCAACGGGTTCGAGCGGCGTATCGAGGGCAATGACCAGAAGGCCGGCATCACGCGCCTTCTGTACTGCTGGAACGATGCCCTTCGTATCCGATGCGGTAATCAGGATACCCTTGGCACCATCGGCAATGCAGGTTTCGATGGCGGCCACCTGGCTTTCGGAATCGCCGTCGATCTTGCCGGCATAGGATTTCAGCGTCACGCCAAGTTCTTTAGCCTTGGCGGTCGCACCTTCTTTCATCTTGACGAAAAAGGGATTGGTATCGGTTTTGGTGATGAGGCAAACCGAGGTATCGGCTGCAGACGCAACGGACGCGAAAGAAACGCCAAGCGCAAGCGCGCCCAGAAGAGCGGAAACAGTGGTCTTCATGAGATCCTCCCAATGGATATTTGAGCACCGTTACGGTTACCCGACGGCCCCGTCTCCTCCGAGATCAACGACCGTTGGCTCAGATGGAACCACCAATGGAAACGCCTGTCAATAAATAAATCCGATTGAATTATTAATTCTCTATGGCATTCTAATACCCGGCAGGGAGGAATATCGCCGCGTCGTTTAACGTTGCGATAGCAAGATTGCCATAAAGCCTGCTGTATCGGTCGCGGCGGATGTTGCGGGCGGGAGGATGACACAATGAGACAATCTGTCGAGACGGCGCCCCCGGCGGCGCCCACCACCATGGATATAAGCGGCGGCGCCAACCAGATCGGCGTGCGCGCTTATAATGAGCGGCTCGTGCTGTCTCTCGTTCGTCGCCACGGCGGACTGTCAAAAGCTGAGATATCAAGACTTTGCGGCCTTTCAGCACAGACCGTCTCGGTTATCATGCGCTCGCTTGAAAAGGACGGGCTTCTCATTCGCGGTGAAAGGCTGCGCGGCAAAGTCGGCCAGCCGTCCACGCCGATGCGGCTTAATCCCGACGCCGTTTTTTCTTTCGGTGTGAAGATCGGCCGACGCAGCGTCGATCTCGTGCTGATGGATTTTGTCGGCCGGATCAGGCTCAAGCTGCGCAGAACATATCCCTACCCCCTGCCGGAATGGATATTGCCGTTCGTGATCGACGGCATAACAGAACTCGAATCGAAGCTTTCCCCTGCCGAGCGGGAGAAAATTGCCGGTGTCGGCATCGCCGCTCCATTCGAATTATGGAACTGGGCACAGGAAGTGGGCGCACCGCAGATTGAAATGGAACGGTGGCGGGGCGTCGATATCCGGTCGGAAATTGCTGAAAATGTCAGCTATCCGGTTTTTCTGCAGAACGACGCCACCAGTGCCTGCGGCGCCGAACTGGTTTTTGGTGCAGGCCAGCACTATCCGGATTTTCTTTACGTTTTCATCGGCTCCTTCATAGGCGGCGGCGTCGTTTTGAATTCGGCGCTATTTTCCGGAAAGACGGGAACGGCCGGCGCCATCGGCCCCCTGCCGGTGCAGGGGCAGGATGGCAATACCGTCCAGCTTCTGAAAATCGCGTCGATCTTCGTTCTGGAAAACATGTTGCGCGAAAAGGGCATCGATCCGCGCCCCCTGTGGTTTTCTCCCGACGAGTGGATCGATTTCGGCGAGCCGCTGGAAAGCTGGATCAGGAAAACCGCCGCAGCGCTGGCGCAGGCCGTCATTGCCGCAGCCTCAATCATCGATTTTTCAAGCGTCATCATCGATGGCGGTTTTCCCGATTGGGTCAGAACAAGGATCGTCGCCGCCACCCGCCTTGCCCTTAAACACCACGATCTGCAGGGCGTCACGGTACCCGACATCATCGAAGGCGCGGTTGGCAGCCAGGCGAGGGCAATCGGCGGCGCCAGCTTGCCCCTGTTTTCGCGCTATCTCATCGATCAGAACGTTCTGTTCAAGGACACGACCGGCTGAGCCTTCGCAGCGCTCTCGGATTTCATGAATAGGCTATCAATTTGGATATCTTCAGGTCACTCGCCAGCGGCGTGCTGCATGATCGCCGCCAGAAAGGCAGGCCCGTATCGCTCCAGCTTGGTGTCCCCGACGCCGGGAATCTCAGCCATTTCCTTCGCCGAGGCCGGTTTTATCGCCGCGAGTTCCATGAGGGTCTTGTCGTGGAAAATCACATAGGGTGGAACGTTCTGTGCCCGGGCGATCTCCATACGCTTGGCACGCAGCGCCTCAAAAAGGCTGCGATCGGATTCCGGCAAGACCGTCGATACCGTGTTGCGCGGCGTCTGCTGCCGTGCGGAACGGGGAGCGGATGGTATCCTCAGCATCAATGCCGGTTTTTCGCGCAGGAACCGCCGTCCATCCTCGGAGATGGACAGGCCGCCATGTCCGGACAGATCCACTTCAATCATACGTAACGCAACCAGCTGACGCAGGATGGCGCGCCATGTGCGGTTGTCGTGCTCCTTCCCTATCCCGTAGGTGGTAATGCGGTCATGGCCGAAGCGGGAAATCCGCTCGTCCTCGACACCCAGCAATACGCGGATGACATAGGCCTGGCCAAAACGTTCACCCGTGCGATAAATACAGGACAGAAGTTTCTGCGCGGCGATGGCCCCGTCAAACAGGTCCGGCGGCTCGGCGCAGGTATCGCAATTGCCGCAGGGCTCGCACCGGTCGCCGAAATAGGAGAGCAGAACCTGCCGGCGGCAACTGGCCGTTTCTGCGAGGCCGAGCAGCGCATCGAGCTTCTGGCGCTCCATATATTTGCGCTGGTCCGCGGCATCAGATTCTTCGATGAAACGATTGCGCAGGGCAATATCTTCATAGCCATAGAGCATGAGCACGTCCGACGGCAAACCATCACGACCGGCTCGGCCTGTTTCCTGATAATAGGCCTCGATACTGCCGGGCAGGTCGACATGCACCACGAAGCGCACATCCGGCTTGTCTATACCCATGCCGAAAGCAACGGTCGCGACAATGATGACCGCCTCGCCGTGCTGGAAACGGCTCTGGTTTTCCTCACGGGCGGCCTTGTCCATGCCGGCGTGATAGGACAACGCATCGCGCCCCTCCTCCCGCAGCCATGCCGCCGTTTCGTCCACCTTGCGTTTGGAAAGGCAATAGACGATACCGCTCTCACCGTCGCGATCCTTCAAAAAGCGCTTCAGCTGCGCGCGCGGATTGTCCTTTTCCATGATCGCATAGCGGATATTGGGTCGGTCGAACCCGGCAATGAAGGCATCATGTTCTTCAATCCCCAGGTGACCGAGAATTTCGGCGCGCGTCGGCTCGTCGGCCGTCGCCGTCAACGCCATGCGCGGCGTATCGGGAAAACGCTCAATCAGCGCGTCGAGCTGGCGGTAGGGCGGTCGGAAATCATGCCCCCATTGCGAAAGGCAATGAGCCTCATCGATGGCGATCAGCGACAGGGCAATGGATTGCAACGCATCGAGGACATCCGGCTTGAGCAGGGTTTCCGGCGCGGCATAAAGAATATCGACCTTGCCGGCCCGCATGTCCCGCCAGAGCGCGCGCCGCTCTTCCAGGGAAAGATCGGAATTGAGAGCTTCGGCCCGCACGCCGGCCTGACGCAGGGCAGCGACCTGATCGACCATCAGCGCGATAAGCGGCGAAACGATCAACCCCATGCCATTGCGAGCAAGCGCCGGAATCTGGTAACAAATGGACTTTCCGCCGCCGGTCGGCATCAAAACGAAAGCATTGTTTCCCGCCATTACATGCCCAATGATGTCGGCCTGCCTTCCGCGAAACGCATCGTAGCCATAGACGGTCTTGAGAATATGCAAGGGATCGGCGGTCACGGCGGTTTTTATCCGAAGTGGAATGATGGTGCATCATCACGGTTTTGGGATCGATGGCAATGCCGAAGATGCAGTTGGCCATGGCAGTAGATAGCGTTATTGATTTTTGACCAGCCACAGCGAATGCAAAAAGGGCTCCGCGTTTCCTTGGAGCCCTTTGATAAGTCTTCGTAAATTTTGGTTGCGGGGGCAGGATTTGAACCTGCGGCCTTCAGGTTATGAGCCTGACGAGCTACCGGGCTGCTCCACCCCGCGTTGATTATTTTTATTATAGCATAAAGGCCGCATTTGCGGCCTTTTGGTTTGGGCTTTTGCCCGATTTGTGATTGAGAAGATTTTGTGTTGCGTTTTGCAGACCTGGCAGCGACCTACTCTCCCGCGTCTTGAGACGAAGTACCATTGGCGCTGGGGCGTTTCACGGCCGTGTTCGGAATGGGAACGGGTGCGGCCGCCCCGCGATAACCACCAGGTCGGCAAAACGCAACATATGTTCATGCGGTAGCATGAACATATGTTGTTCTTTTCTGGATTGGCATGCCTTATCCCGTTTGCTTGTCGCTCACGGGGGACGCCAATGGGCCATACGGACACCTCATGTATGAGGGACCATGTGACCAAAGCAACCTAGTTCATGTTTTCACATGGAAACTGTTGTTTCGAGAAGCTGGGAAGCTTGCGCTTCGTTTTAATTTACACGTCTTTTCTTGACCTGTCCGTATTCTACCTTTGCTCGACAGCGAGCGAGGCAGCCATACAGACCAGAGGTCGTCACGCCTTGTGGCGCGGCCCGTCCGGAGCCCATCGGGCGTCAGGACAGAAGAATAATGCTCATCTTCGATGAGCATGAACAATGGGAACGAAGAAGTCGATCGAGCTATTAGTAACGGGAAGCTTCACACATTGCTGTGCTTCCACACCCGTCCTATCAACGTGGTCGTCTTCCACGGCTCTGATAGGGAACACTCGTTTTCAGGTTGGTTTCCCGCTTAGATGCCTTCAGCGGTTATCCATTCCGTATATAGCTACTCTGCTATGCCCTTGGCAGGACAACAGATCCACCAGAGATACGTCCATCCCGGTCCTCTCGTACTAGGGACAGATCCTGTCAATATTCCTACACCCACGGCAGATAGGGACCGAACTGTCTCACGACGTTCTGAACCCAACTCACGTACCGCTTTAAATGGCGAACAGCCATACCCTTGGGACCTGCTCCAGCCCCAGGATGCGATGAGTCGACATCGAGGTGCCAAACAACCCCGTCGATATGGACTCTTGGGGGTCATCAGCCTGTTATCCCCGGCGTACCTTTTATCCGTTGAGCGATGGCCCTTCCACACGGGACCACCGGATCACTATGACCGACTTTCGTCTCTGCTCGACTTGTCAGTCTCGCAGTCAGGCTAGCTTATGCCATTGCACTCGACGACCGATTTCCGACCGGTCTGAGCTAACCATCGCGCGCCTCCGTTACTCTTTCGGAGGCGACCGCCCCAGTCAAACTACCCACCATACACTGTCCCGGATCCGGATAACGGACCGCGGTTAGACATCCACGAAGATAAGGGTGGTATTTCAAGGATGGCTCCACAGAAACTGGCGTCCCTGCTTCAAAGCCTACCACCTATCCTACACATGCCTTGGCGAATGCCAGTGTAAAGCTATAGTAAAGGTGCACGGGGTCTTTCCGTCTGACCGCAGGAACCCCGCATCTTCACGGGGAATTCAATTTCACTGAGTCTATGTTGGAGACAGCGGGGAAGTCGTTACGCCATTCGTGCAGGTCGGAACTTACCCGACAAGGAATTTCGCTACCTTAGGACCGTTATAGTTACGGCCGCCGTTTACTGGGGCTTCAGTTCAGAGCTTGCACCCCTCCCTTTAACCTTCCAGCACCGGGCAGGCGTCAGACCCTATACGTCGTATTGCTACTTCGCAGAGCCCTGTGTTTTTGATAAACAGTCGCTACCCCCTGGTCTGTGCCACCCCATCATACTTGCGTACAAAAGGGTCACGCTTCTTCCGAAGTTACGCGTGCAATTTGCCGAGTTCCTTCAACATAGTTCTCTCAAGCGCCTTGGTATACTCTACCTGACCACCTGTGTCGGTTTCGGGTACGGTCTATACGGTGGAGCTATTTCCTGGAACCTCTTCGCCGCCCAACCAATCCAGTAAGGTTGAACAACACACGAGATCCGTCACTACCACCAGGCCCACGAATATTAACGTGGTTCCCATCGACTACGCGTGTCCGCCTCGTCTTAGGGGCCGGCTAACC